>NZ_JALJEJ010000020.1 GCF_022953055.1 Mucilaginibacter straminoryzae
TGCTTAAAGGGTTTGCTTGAATAAAGTTTGGCGCCGACCTACTCTTCCACATTTTACTGCAGTACCATCGGCTCTGGCGGGCTTAACTTCTCTGTTCGGAATGGGAAGAGGTGGACACCGCCGATATAGGCACCTGAATATCTTGATTAGATTTGAGTATCGGGATTTGAGTATCGAGACTACCCTGGGGCTTGTCTCATTTCTCACATCTCACATCTCATATCTAAGACATGTATTGAAAGAAGTACTTTGAAGCTGAAAAGACTATACAGCCTTTCTTTTGTTTTGATGGTGGTGTGACCGGAAAGATCACACCACTGATCTGTTGCGAAGAAAGCTTCGGGCGATTAGTATTACTCGGCTATGATGTCACCACCTTTACACCTGTAACCTATCAACGTAGTAGTCTCCTACGACCCTATAAGGAAGTCTCATCTCGTGGCTAGTTTCGCACTTAGATGCTTTCAGCGCTTATCTATTCCGAACGTAGCTACTCTGCAGTACAGCTGGCGCCATAACAGATTCACTAGAGGTTCGTCCAACCCGGTCCTCTCGTACTAAGGTCAGCCCCACTCAAACTTCCAACGCCCACAACAGATAGGGACCGAACTGTCTCGCGACGTTCTGAACCCAGCTCGCGTGCCACTTTAATCGGCGAACAGCCGAACCCTTGGGACCTTCTCCAGCCCCAGGATGTGACGAGCCGACATCGAGGTGCCAAACCTCCCCGTCGATATGAGCTCTTGGGGGAGATCAGCCTGTTATCCCCAGCGTACCTTTTATCCTTTGAGCGATGGCCCTTCCATGCAGAACCACCGGATCACTATATCCGTCTTTCGACCCAGCTCGACTTGTCTGTCTCACTGTCAAGCAAGCTTATGCTATTGCACTCCACGTACGGTTACCAAGCGTACTGAGCTTACCTTTGAAAGCCTCCGTTACCTTTTTGGAGGCGACCACCCCAGTCAAACTACCCGCCAAACAATGTCCCCCGCTTTGCAGGGTTAGACACCAAATACAGAAAGGGCGGTATTTCAAGGTTGTCTCCACGAGTCCTGGCGAACCCGCTTCACTGACTCCCGCCTATCCTACACATCCTGTATCCGATATCAATGTTAAGTTGTAGTGAAGGTGCATGGGGTCTTTCCGTCCCGTTGCGGGTAACCGGCGTCTTCACCGATACCACAATTTCACCGAGCTCATGGCTGAGACAGCGCCCAGATCGTTACACCATTCGTGCAGGTCGGAACTTACCCGACAAGGAATTTCGCTACCTTAGGACCGTTATAGTTACGGCCGCCGTTTACTGGGGCTTCGATTCAATGCTTCGCCTTGCGACTAACATCCCCTCTTAACCTTCCAGCACCGGGCAGGTGTCAGGCCTTATACGTCATCTTTCGATTTTGCAAAGCCATGTGTTTTTGTTAAACAGTCGCCTGGGCCTTTTCACTGCGGCTGCCATTGCTGACAGCGCCCCTTCTCCCGAAGTTACAGGGCCATTTTGCCGAGTTCCTTAGCCATGATTCACTCGAGCACCTTAGGATTCTCTCCTCGACTACCTGTGTCGGTTTACGGTACGGGTTTTTATGACCTGAAGCTTAGCAGGTTTTCTTGGAAGTCTGATTACCTACACTATCCCGTCCCCCGAAGGTTTCAGGTACTATCAGCTTTCAGCAAGCTCTCCGGTCTTTCCTAGAGAACCTATACCTACAGCCTTCAACGATCTATTCCGTCAGATCGCGGTAGTGTCACTACTCCGTCACTGCATCGCAGTCATAAAAAGTACTGGAATATTAACCAGTTGTCCATCGGAATCTCCACTCGGATTATCCTTAGGCCCCGACTAACCCTGATCCGATTAGCGTTGATCAGGAAACCTTAGTCTTTCGGTGGGCAGGTTTCTCTCCTGCCTTATCGTTACTTATGCCTACATTTGCTTTTCTATAACCTCCACCATAGCTTGTCGCTTTAGCTTCACCGGCGATAGAATGCTCCCCTACCAGTCATATTACTATGAATCCATAGCTTCGGTATACCATTTAATGCCCGTTTATTATCCATGCCCGGCCGCTCGACTAGTGAGCTGTTACGCACTCTTTAAATGAATGGCTGCTTCCAAGCCAACATCCTAGCTGTCTGTGCAGCCGGACCTCGTTAGTTCAACTTAATGGTAATTTGGGGACCTTAGCTGATGGTCTGGGTTCTTTCCCTCTCGGCCCTGGACCTTAGCACCCAGAGCCTCACTGCAGCGTATATTATCAAGCATTCGGAGTTTATCTGGATTTGGTAGGATTTGACTCCCCCGCACCCAATTAGTAGCTCTACCTCTTAATAACTGAACCGCCACGCTGTTCCTAAAAACATTTCGGGGAGTACGAGCTATTTCCCAGTTTGATTAGCCTTTCACCCCTACCCACAACTCATCCGGAAGCTTTTCAACGCTTATCGGTTCGGTCCTCCAGTACGTGTTACCGCACCTTCAACCTGGTCATGGGTAGATCACAAGGTTTCGCGTCTACCTCCTCTGACTATGCGCCCTATTCAGACTCGCTTTCGCTTCGGCTTCGTGCCTTAAACACTTAACCTTGCCAGAGAAGAGTAACTCGTAGGCTCATTATGCAAAAGGCACGCCGTCATCCGTTGCCAGACTCCGACCGCTTGTAAGCACACGGTTTCAGGTTCTATTTCACTCCCCTGTTCGGGGTTCTTTTCACCTTTCCTTCACAGTACTGGTTCACTATCGGTCTCTCAGTAGTATTTAGCCTTACCGGATGGTGCCGGCAAATTCCCACAAGGCGTCTCCGACCTCGCGGTACTCAGGATCCCACTAAGTCAATATTACTTACGCTTACGCAGCTCTCATGCTCTATGGCGGGCCTTCCCATGCCCTTCAGCTTCATTTTATTGTACTATGTCGTGGTCCTACAACCCCTAGTATGCCGTAACATAGTAGGTTTGGGCTCCTTCCCTTTCGCTCGCCACTACTCAGGAAATCACTATTGTTTTCTCTTCCTCTGCTTACTTAGATGTTTCAGTTCAGCAGGTTAGCGCATTTTGCAATCATTCTTCAAATGATTAGGTTTCCCCATTCGGAAATCCGCGGATTAATTCATATTTGCTAATCCCCGCGGCTTATCGCAGCTTATCACGTCCTTCATCGCCTCTGAGAGCCAAGGCATCCCCCGTGTGCCCTTTCTTACTTTCTTCTACACTGTCTGCTTTTGCTCAGACAGGTATGTCTTTATTTGGATAGTTATCTGTTGCCAGTCTTCTGTTGCGTGTTTCGAGTGAACTCGTAACTCATAACTTCTAACTCGTAACTTCATAACTGTCCCACTGTTGTCTTCTCAGTTTTCAAATTACTTCTTCCAATATGTCAAAGAACTTTCAATTAGATTTGAGTATCGAGATTTGAGTTTTGAGATTAACTTGCGCCTTTCTCATATCTCTTATCTAACTTCTCACATCTCATTTGTGTGGAGAATAACGGATTCGAACCGTTGACCCCCTGCGTGCAAGGCAGGTGCTCTAGCCAGCTGAGCTAATTCCCCTGGAGTTGGTTGTTTCATCTGTCATTCGTCAATCGTCATTTCAATGACTAATGATTACTGACCAATGAATCGCAGCTTCGCTGCGGCTGTAGTCTCGAGCAGATTTGAACTGCTGACCCCTACATTATCAGTGTAGTGCTCTAACCAAACTGAGCTACGAGACTTTGTTTGTTGCAGTCCGTAAGTCCGAAAGTCCGTAAGTCGGTTAGCCGCTTTTGCTAACTGCTAACTCTTTCTTTTCGTACTCCGTTCCTGCCGGCTGCCATAGTTTCGTAACCTTGCGGCTCACACCCTGATGGCTTCCTCCCGGGTTTCTCTTTCTTTTAGTTGCGAGTGCTCAGTTACGGGTTGCCAGTAATTCAACTGGTTACTCGTTACTCCGTCACCCGGAACTATTTTACTTTTTAATTTTAAGCATTAACATGCAGCGCAGCGTTCATCTCTACTTCTTAGAGGGGATAGTACGGGATACTGCTCCAGAAAGGAGGTATTCCAGCCACACCTTCCGGTACGGCTACCTTGTTACGACTTAGCCCCAGTTACCGGTTTTACCCTAGGACGCTCCTTGCGGTTACGCACTTCAGGCACCCCCAGCTTCCATGGCTTGACGGGCGGTGTGTACAAGGCCCGGGAACGTATTCACCGCGTCATTGCTGATACGCGATTACTAGCGAATCCAACTTCATAAGGTCGAGTTGCAGACCTCAATCCGAACTGTGAACGGCTTTTTGAGATTGGCGTCCTGTTGCCAGGTAGCTGCCCTCTGTACCGTCCATTGTAGCACGTGTGTAGCCCCGGACGTAAGGGCCATGATGACTTGACGTCGTCCCCTCCTTCCTCTCTACTTGCGTAGGCAGTCTGTTTAGAGTCCCCACCATTATATGCTGGCAACTAAACACAGGGGTTGCGCTCGTTGCGGGACTTAACCCAACACCTCACGGCACGAGCTGACGACAGCCATGCAGCACCTAGTTTCGTGTCCCGAAGGACTGATCCGTCTCTGGATCATTCACTAACTTTCAAGCCCGGGTAAGGTTCCTCGCGTATCATCGAATTAAACCACATGCTCCTCCGCTTGTGCGGGCCCCCGTCAATTCCTTTGAGTTTCACCCTTGCGGGCGTACTCCCCAGGTGGAACACTTAACGCTTTCGCTTAGACGCTGACCGTATATCGCCAACATCGAGTGTTCATCGTTTAGGGCGTGGACTACCAGGGTATCTAATCCTGTTTGATCCCCACGCTTTCGTGCCTCAGCGTCAATCGCACTTTAGTAAGCTGCCTTCGCAATCGGTGTTCTGTGACATATCTATGCATTTCACCGCTACTTGTCACATTCCGCCTACCTCAGCTGCATTCAAGCCCGTCAGTATCAAAGGCACTCCGATAGTTAAGCTACCGCCTTTCACCTCTGACTTAACAGGCCGCCTACGCACCCTTTAAACCCAATAAATCCGGATAACGCTTGGATCCTCCGTATTACCGCGGCTGCTGGCACGGAGTTAGCCGATCCTTATTCTTACCGTACATTCAGCCCAGGTCACGACCTGGGGTTTATTCCGGTACAAAAGCAGTTTACAACCCGTAGGGCCGTCTTCCTGCACGCGGCATGGCTGGTTCAGACTTCCGTCCATTGACCAATATTCCTTACTGCTGCCTCCCGTAGGAGTCTGGTCCGTGTCTCAGTACCAGTGTGGGGGGCCATCCTCTCAGATCCCCTAGACATCATGGCCATGGTGAGCCGTTACCTCACCATCTAGCTAATGTCCCGCATGCCCATCTTCATCCTATAAATATTTGATCATTATGCAATGCTGCACTGTGATTTTATGCGGTGTTAATCTCTCTTTCGAGAGGCTATCCCCCTGATGAAGGTAGGTTACATACGTGTTACGCACCCGTGCGCCACTCTCATGAAGAGCAAGCTCCTCAATCCCGTCCGACTTGCATGTATTAGGCCTGCCGCTAGCGTTCATCCTGAGCCAGGATCAAACTCTCCATTGTAAAATGTTTTGTTTGTATCCAGACCCTATTACTCAAAATAGAAATCTGTA
>NZ_JALJEJ010000021.1 GCF_022953055.1 Mucilaginibacter straminoryzae
TCCTGCACAACGATCAAATAATAAAGGGAATTCTACTTGGGATGACATGTTAATTGAAGTTTGGTACCTACAATTTAACACTTTAATGCCCGTTGGTGAATTCCCCTTTCATGAATGTTTTGTTCTTTATACTACACAATTCATGCAAAAAAGGGGTCAATCATTCTATACAATATAATTGTAAGGAGACCATCGCCGGCTTACCTCTGCCAAAGGATCAACACTCGTCCATCTTGCTATTACCCGGTCATAGAACCGCGCGCCATAATCGTATTGCATCAATCCAAATTCGGTTTGTAGTTCTTTGTCGTTATACTTGTAACGGTTTTCTGGCGAAGTTGTGGCATTGGTCGGGCGGTATACCTGCTGGCCAAAAGGATAATAGTCATTGCGTTCTAGTGGTGTACCATCTTGTTTTAGTAATAGCTGGGTATTACCTAACTGGTCTTTCAGCATATAATCATAGCTAAACCCGCCGTTTCCGATCGGCACCGCCCGACCCTCTTCGGTTTGGATGAGTTCAATCGAACCATTGTTATATTCTATACCGCCAACATAATCCCTTACTAATCCTCCTACTGATTTCCTGACTTTTGCTCCCGTAGATAACCACACATTATTCAAAACCTCTCCCGTAGAAGGTTTGGTGATAGTTTTAGGTAAATCTAACACATTATAATCAATGTGGACACCCTTACCGCTATCGTCAGTCTGGTTGCCGTTATACGCATATGTATTGGTACAGCCCGGATTACGTGTCAGGCTCAGGATATTGCCTAAGTAATCGTAACCGATGTTACTCTCATTGAAGGCTTCGTCGGAAGTTCCGCTGGTAATCCGGTTCAACGCATCGTAGCTATAAGCATAATTATGCACCTATTTAAACTGGCACGAGTTACAAACTCGCGCCAGCAAGGGAGCTATAGACACCCGCGCACCAGCACAAGTATTGCTTTGAAAACTCATAACCCCAAAAGCTCTCAATGCCAGTAGTATCGGCAATCTCATCTATTACAAATGCAGCTTCCTAAAAAGAGTAATAGCCCATTAAGTGACAGCGGCGATTTTATTGATTAGCACATCAAAAATGAGCCTGTTGTCACGATGATTGTATTTAAAAGTGAATTCATCAAGATAAGACTGTAGATAGCGGGCTGATATTTTATGGTATTGACCATAAATACCACGCTTAAGTAATGTCCAAAAGCCCTCAATGGTATTGGTATGGTATTTACCCCTTGCGTATTGTTCCTTGTCCTTATTTAACACCTGATGCTCCCGGAAGATTTTGCTTAGACCGGCATAGCCGCCAAAGCCATCAGTAACAATGGTGGCGTCCTTACTGACCGTTTTTTCAATAATCGGTTTGATCGTTACACCATGCGCTTTATCGACTACCTGAAGCCTTATTCTACCATCCCGCTCTAATAAGCCGATCACTGGCTGTTTATCCTGGTAACCTGTGATTTGCAATTTATTATCACGTCTGGCCTGACGTTTTTTCTTTGAATGGTTTGCTTTCTTGCCTCCTATGTATGTTTCATCAATCTCAACAATCCCTTTAAACAGACTAACATCTTCGCCTTCTTGCATCGCCTTACGAATACGCATCTGTAAATACCAGCCTGTTTTACGATTAACACCCAGATCGCGACTCAACTGCCGTGCAGATAAGCCTTTTTTCGCATTTAAGATCAGTGATATGGCTAAAAACCACTGGGTAAGCGGCAGTTTAGTACTTTCAAAAATTGTTCCCACCAAAACGCTATAGCTTCGGTTACAGCCATGGCATTGATGACGATAAGTTTCGTGTCGCTTACTACTTCGTTTACTATTGCAATAAGGGCACTCCGGCTCGTTTTGCCATCTTAATCCTTCCAGATAAGCTATGCAGCTTGACTGATCCGGAAAACGATTGATCGTTTCTATGATGTTCATTTCCATAAATATACATATTTTTTATGTCTTTTTATGGGCTATTACTCTAAAAAGAGGCTCTACTTGGACTAATTTGGTTTCAACTCTTTAAAGTAGGAAGGATTATCAAATAAGTAAGGAAGTATAAAATACTCTTTATCATTCCCAGTATCTAGTATAGAAATACATTTTTTATTACTATTACCAAACATAAAAAATGAAGCTTTTATTTGATATTTTGTTTTTTCAATTCTTATGACCTTTCCGTTTATCAAACGAATATCTATCCCTAAATCATCAATTTCAATGCTATCTACCAATTTCTCATAACGTTTAATAGCTCGAAGAGGAAAAAAAAGGCAAAAAAAACTAGTGAGGCTTGAAATAAGAACGAAAACAATTAGAAATATCCACAAGTTTTCATCGTTTGGTAAATTGAAATAACACATAAAATAGTTGATTATTAAAAACATTGGAGTTCCAATAAACATAGTTCTCCTGTAAGAATTTACATATTCTTTCACTTTACCTTTGCCTATTTGAAGCATATTGTAACTTTTATTTTCTGTATGCACTTTTCACTGAGTTAATACTATTATAGGTTGCATAACTACCTGCATAATACGATGCAACTGCTGAACCTAAATTATATAGTGTGGGATTTTGAAATAGAGATTTCAGTGCAGAAACATTACCAGCTGGTGATATCATGAGTAACACATCATTGCTAGTCCCAAAACGCTTTGCGCCTTGCCGACTGTAAAAATAGATACGCCATTTGTACCATCATAAAGCTTTCCAATTATCGCTCTGATATTTGTTGGGATTATATCGCCAATCTTTTTATTTAGTGTTAAATAAGACACCATTCGTCCTCCATTGGCAACAACGCTATAATAACCATCGACCACTAAACCTGTACTTAATCCAGCTGTCTCTAGCTCTGCTGCTAACCCTGTACCTATTTCTGCCACTCCTCCAAACGTTCCAATTGCCGCATCAAAAAATCCTTTTCCATCTACCCGTTCACCCTTGTTGTCCTTTTTCTTCTTTTTATTTTTATCATCGCCTCCCGCAAGTCGTTCTGGTTTGTTGACTGCGGCATCTATTAGCGATTTAACTCCGGAACTTTGCGATGTTCCGAGTTCATTGTCATAGTTATCTAAGTTATATCGATGATTAATCGGTGCTTCGTCATCGCCAATTTCACTTCCGTCGCCTAAAGCAGTTCGATCACGATCTTTTTGTAATGGATCAATGTTACTTAGACGCTCAAATAGGGCGTCGATATCTAACATCCCATCAGGGTCAATTTTTCTAATCGGATTATTTGTTACATAATTGTAAGGAGACCAACGCCGGCTTACCTCTGCTAAAGGATCAACGCTCGTCCACCTTCCAATTACTGGGTCATAAAAGCGCGCGCCATAATCGTACTGCATTAAACCAAGTTCAGTCTGTAGCTCTTTGTCGTTATACTTGTAACGGTTTTCTGGCGAAGTTGTGGCATTGGTCTGACGGTACACCTGTTGGCCAAAAGGATAATAGTCATTGCGTTCTAGTGGTGTACCATCTTGTTTTAGTAATACCCGGGTATTACCTAACTGGTCTTTCAGCATATAATCATAGCTAAACCCGCCGTTTCCGGTTGGCACCGCCCGACCCTCTTCGGTTTGGATGAGTTCAATCGAACCGTTGCTATATTCGATACCACCAACATAATCCCTTACCAATCCACCAACTGATTTCCTAACCTTTGCCCCAGTAGATAGCCATACATTATTCATTACCTCGCCTGTTGAAGATTTGGTGATGGTTTTAGGTAAATTTAACACATTATAATCAATGTGGATACCCTTACCGCTATCATCTGTCTGGTTACCGTTCCCATCGTAAACGTAAGAACTGTTAACAAAGCCAGAAATTCCTGTTAAACGGTTGCCGTTATAAGTGTAGGCATTGGTACCGCCTGGGTTACGGGTAAGGCTCAGGATATTGCCTAAGTAATCGTAACCGATATTACTCTCATTAAAGGCTTCGTCGGAAGTTCCGCTGATAATCCGCTTCAACGCATCGTAGCTATAAGCATAATTATACATGTATTGAGATTGGCACGAGCTAAAAGTGGCTGTTGCACAACTACGTTAATACGCGGGGGATATAAAACTTTTCGGACTTTGATTGCCATATGACTACTGTATTTGTGATGAAGCAGATAGTTTCTCTATAGCGACTTATTACTACT
>NZ_JALJEJ010000022.1 GCF_022953055.1 Mucilaginibacter straminoryzae
TAAAGATTATCTAAAGGAATACGCTCTGACAATTGAAAGTTGGTAAACAGTTTCTCCTGATAATGTTTCTTCCCTTGCATGCTTTAAGATACTAATTGTACCTTAGTTGTGCAACAGCCACTAGAAGCTCGCGCCAGCACGGGGGGGGGAGGTACGGCGCAAGCGTCTAAGCTTCGGTATAAATAGCCGACAGGTATAATTATCGATAATTATCGATAATTATCTTAAATTGCTGTCGTATAATCTTTCCTAATGCAGCAGCGTCAATACACCGAAAAAACGAACTGTACCATACAGACCGGCAAAAACGGAATCTCCATGCCGGCGGTGCCTGTCTTTCAGTATCAGTCACACCAACCGGTTGTGCAAGGATATTTTACTTACAAAAAAGAGCCGTTTTCACCTGATCAAATAGAGCAGATCTATAATCATATCGCAAATGTTAATGTTACTGTGGCCGAAGAATTCCAGCAGATGGCAAATTCCGATGTTAATCACGGAGCAATAAGTACCTGGCTTAAGAGTAAAAAAATTTATACACCGATCAATTCTATGCTTGAAGAAGCTAATGAAGATGACAACATAAGTGTTTTTAGCGATTTTGAGAAGAGCGACTTAGAAAGGTGGAAAGATCTGAAAGGCCCTAAAGGCAGCGTCAAGGATACACAATTTCCAATTTTTTCTGAAACAAGGTCATTCCTTGAAACGAACAAGGACTCGCTTAAACCCGAAGGTTTATTAGAGTTATTTGATAATCTTTCAAAATACAATGGATATGACCAGACAACCTACGGTTTCGCACGTAAGATGGGTGATAGAGAGAATGATGAAGACAGACAGTTTGGGAGTAAACTTTCGATATTGCCATTGAAATACCTGAGCCAAACTTTAACAGGTAAAACGGATCTCGACTGGCACAATGAGGCCAAATCCAAAACTAATGAAAATCATTTTGAAAAAGGACTTGGCCAGCAGATGGAAAAGAATGGACAGAAGTTAAGTGATTTTGAAATAATGATTAGCCGGGCAAGATGTCCGCATTGCAAGAAAGATAAGCAAGTTAACAGGTTTGGGAAAATCTATGCAGATGGAGAAAATGATTCCTGTCAGTGCTGATCGCTTACCAATTTTATTGAATTTGTTGCCGACTTCAGCTGTGCCCTTGTCATAAACCGCGGCAAATACCAAGCAGCCTCGCCTGCGGGCTGTTGTCGGCTCGTTCCACTTGATCGAGATAAGGAAGTGATGGAAAAAAACCTTTACCTTACCATTACACACGACACGCGTGCGTCAGCATAGGGGGATCTTATAAAGAACACGAGCTACAAGCTCGCCCCAGCAGGGGGGAAATATTTGTAATGCTTATGTTTATTTACTAGATATTTCAATAGTCTAGTGAGCCTTTAGGAATAGTTATTACATTTTTCTGTTGGATTTTCAACTCCCCTTGTGTTCTTTTTCGTTCTAAAATGCCTTCCAGTGGTAAATCCTGAAGGGCGTACTCGAGGCGGCCAAAAGAGGTATGCCAGTAAGGTTCTTCCTTCCCATGAATGAGCTCCAAAGAGTATATATCCTTGTTGACTTTTGAAGAAATGGTTTCCTGCCCATAGAATGCACCGGTTGTGGTTGCAAATTGATGTAATTGCATTGGCAGAACTTGTGTACAATTAAATAGCTTGCACAATTTTGGGCAATAACCCCTATCTAAGTCAAATGTTCTAACTGGAAGAACCATATTATAAAGGGAGCCTGTATGTTGCCGCTCATGCTTCTGTATATGTGTTGATGAGTATTTGATACCATCAAGGTCCATTTTGGCTGTCCATTGCAATAGCAGCTGAGGAATAATATACTCCGGCTTAAACGAGGCTTCAAGATCGGAGATTCTAAAGGAACAAGCTGCAATAAGCGGCCAAGTAAAAATTTTACGGAAAATGTCTCTGGCGCTAAATTCCATTACTTCTTCCAAGGAATGGAGATTATAATCGTCCGTCGTAAGATCCAGGAATTTTAATGCTCTTACGTTTTGTAATCGTACAGCCTGGATGTCCGCAAAGTCAGGCCTTAACATTTCCTCCCACGCTACATAGATGCAGTTTGACAGGTATAAGGAAGGGAGACCTGGAATGCTGTAACGTTGCGTACGAACGCGTCCCCGTTGTTCAAAAGGAATGTGAAATAAGTCAGATTTATTTAATGGGTAATTGCCGTTTTTTCTTCGCAATCTAAAGAAGTTAGTTTTAGCAGGTAAAGTACCATCTTTCCAAAGAATTTCTGCAACCTTTGATGTTGTCAAGGTTATAGCTAATTTTTCGAATGCTGCAGCTGGGTTACCTTTGTAATATAGATTTACTGTCTCTATTATGCCATTTACAAGAGTGCGGAAATGATCAATAGACACATCAAAACTGGAAGGCAAACGACTAAGTTTGGAAAAGTCGGTAGATGCCTCTATTAAGTCAACATATCTTGAAAAGAGTTCCTTGAGATGTTCACGAAAGGACTTGTTTGGTAACGGATTAATAGGGAGGTTTGTAGCTGGGTGAAATAGGATTTTTGCAAGGTTCATGTTTAAGCATAACGGTTTGATTAAAGTTATTAACTTTCGTTATAATATCATAGCCCCCCTAATGCTGGCGCAAGTTTGTAGTGGCTGTTGCACAACTACGTTAATACGCGGGGGATATAAAACTTTTCGGACTTTGATTGCCATATGACTACTGTATTTGTGATGAAGCAGATAGTTTCTCTATAGCGACTTATTACTACTA
>NZ_JALJEJ010000023.1 GCF_022953055.1 Mucilaginibacter straminoryzae
CCAGTTAACGTTTTTACCTTATAAACTGGAGGAGTTGGTACCGGAAGGTCACCCGGTACGTATCGTGAAGCAGGTGGTTGATGAAGTGGATGTCAAGCCGATCAACCGGAAGTATAAAGGCGGCGGCGCGTCGAGCTTTCATCCGCGGCTGATGCTGAAACTGCTGGTCTATGGTTACCTGACCAATACTTACTCTTCAAGGAAACTGGAAGAACAGGCACAGCAGAACGTACACTTCATGTGGCTTTTGGGGATGAAAAAGCCCGACCATAATACCATCAACCGTTTCCGGAGCGAGAAACTGTCAGGCGTATTGAAGCAGATCTTCTCACAGATCGTGCTTTTGTTACAGCAGGAAGGCATTGTATCGTTAAAAGAAGCAGTGTTTACCGACGGGACGAAGATCGAGTCTGTAGCGAACAAGTATACCTTTGTCTGGGGCAGAAGTATCCAGAAGAACAAAGACCGGATCAAAAACCAGTTGGAAGAGCTCTGGAAGTATGCCCAGGACCTGGCAGCCGAGGAGCGTAAAGATACCACACCACTGACGTTTGAGCAGGTTGATGCCAGCAAGGTGAAAGAAACGATCGCTAAGATCAATCAAAAGTTAGCAGCTCAGGAAAATGTGGATACCAAGATCAAACAGAAGCTCCGTTACGCTGAAAAGCACTGGCCGGAGAACCTGGAAAAGTACAATGAGCAGGAGAAGTTGTTAGGTGTACGTAACAGCTATAGCAAGACCGATCCGGATGCCACTTTCATGCGCATGAAGGAAGACCATATGCTCAACGGGCAGCTTAAACCAGCGTATAACCTGCAAATATCCACCCAGGAGCAGTTCATCCTTAACTATTCCCTGCATCAGACCTCAACTGACTATGGGACCCTGCCATCACATCTCGAACAGTATGAAGCCCTGTATAACGAACTGCCGAAAGTCGTCGTTGCGGATGCGGGTTATGGTTCGGACGAAAACTATGGATTGCTGGACGGCAAAGGCATTGAAGCTTATATCAAGTACAACACGTTCGATCAGGAACAGCACAAAGGGATCAAGGCCTTCAGCAATGACAGCCTGTACTATAATGCAGCGGAGAACTATCTGACCTGTCCGATGGGGCAGCGGATGCAGCACGTCGGTGACGGACAAAGAGTAACCACCTCGGGTCACATCCAGCTTGTCAGCCGCTACCGGGCGAAGAACTGTGAATGTTGTCCGATGCGGGGCGTTTGTCACAAGGGACAAGGTAACCGGATCGTTGAGGTCAACCACAGCCTGAGAAAGCACAAGCAGGCAGCCAAAGAAAGATTGAACACGGAGCAAGGCATCAGGCTCCGGAAACGACGGGCGGCCGATGTAGAACCGGTATTCGCACAACTGAAGCACAACCACCGTTTCAGGCGCTTTCTGCTGAAAGGATTGTCCAAAACCGAGGTCGAAATCGGATTACTTTCCATCGCACATAACCTCAGAAAGTGGAAGGCCTGAGAAAAAAGGCTTTCCTCTTTCTGCAAAAACACCCAAACCAACAAAAAAACTTAAAGTAAGCTGACACCATACAGCTTTCCTAATAAACCCGTCAAAATCTCTTTAAATAAAAAAACCGCCTCATAATTGACT
>NZ_JALJEJ010000024.1 GCF_022953055.1 Mucilaginibacter straminoryzae
TGTTTGATCAACTTTTTCAGATTATATGCGATTCCGGCCAGTAACATGCATTTATTGGCAGCCTTTAAACCTTTGGTATATACCTTTCGCATGCCCAGGTATTCTGTCAGCGTACCAATAACCGGCTCGACAGTACTTTTTCTGATCTTCATCATCTGTTTACCGGGCTCGCTTTTAATGCGATGGTGCATCTGATCGAAAAAGGAGCGGTCAAGGGTATTGGTAATAGTTTTAAAAGTTGATTTGCCAAGGCAGGTGCTTCTCAAAGGGCAGTCTTTGCAATCAGATCGTTTGCTGATGTAGATCTTTGAGGTACCGTGATGCTCTTTATAGCCGATGAACTTTAAGGCGTTCCCCTGCCGGCACTGATAAAGGTCATGCTCAGCATCGTAAGTAAATCCTTCACGCTGTTGTTTATAGGCCCCTGTATTGGGAATGTATCCGGTAATGCCTCTGGCAGCAAGGCTTTTCAGCACAGATGAACTGCTGTAATTAGTGTCTGCAATGATCTCCCGTAGAGTTAAACCAGACCCATTCAGGTTAGTATCGATCTTGTCAAGCACCGCATCAAGGCACTGACTGTCCCTTTTATCTGCGTGAAAAGCGCCAATGGCAGTGATCACATAACTACCGGTATCTACGCTAAGCTGGCCAAGGTAATTCAGCCGGGTTACTTTACCAGGTTTAACAGCCATTCTGGAGTCGGGATCAGTAGTGCTGATGTGACTGGCATTGCTACGTTTGGAAGATTTAGAGTTCTCTGCAGGGTCAGTATCCTGATGCGCATTATCTTCTTTTACCTCATTTTCTTTGAGCTGACGGGTAAACGCTATACCGTCCTCTAAGATGGCTCTTTCTTTCAGGCTATCCATTGCTGCATTGGCCTTCACAAAAACGCTGTCGATTGCCTGCCTTTTGCCGGTCAACATTCCTTTATCGATACACTGCTTCAATACCTGTTTGAATAATTGATCGAATACTTCCTGTTGATAAAGCTGACGGGTACGGCTTAAAGTAGAATGCCAGGGCAGCTCTTCATCAATATCATAACCGATGAAGTACAAAACGTCCATCCGCATCGAGGCTATATTAATGATCCGCCGGTCACTGGGCTGGTTTTCCAGGTATCCCACCAGCAACAACTTAAAGAATACGATTGGGTCAATACTTTTCTGACCTTCTTTGCCATAATACTTCGCTGTTGTGGGATACAAAAACTGTAAATCTAAAGTCTCTTTAAGCCGCCTGTAAAGATTATCTAAAGGAATACGCTCTGACAATTGAAAGTT
>NZ_JALJEJ010000025.1 GCF_022953055.1 Mucilaginibacter straminoryzae
TGAGATAGTCACGATTTAATCTGACAGTTACGATTAATTAAAGAACGTAACTGAGATTAGAATAATGACAACACAAGCAAAGATCATCAAGAACAAGCTGGGCATATTGGAGCTTGCCCAGCATTTGGGAAACGTATCACAAGCCTGTAAAGTAATGGGCTACTCACGTGATAGCTTCTACCGGTTCAAGGAACTTTATGAACAAGGCGGCGAACTGGCCCTTCAGGAGATCAGCAGACGTAAGCCAGTTTTGAAGAACCGGGTGGAAGAGCATGTGGAGAAAGCTGTGGTTGAAATGGCTATCGAACAACCGGCTTTAGGCCAGCTAAGAGTATCGAATGAGCTTAAAAAGCAAGGCATCCTGATATCCCCGGGCGGCGTAAGAAGTATCTGGCTCCGCCACGATCTACACACATTCAAGCTTCGTTTAAAGGCAGTGGAAGCTAAGTCGGCACAAGAAGGATTGGTGTTAACCGAAGCACAGGTGGTAGCGCTGGAAAAAGCCAAAGAAGAAAAGAAAGCACATGGCGAGATAGAAACACATCACCCTGGCTATTTAGGCGCACAGGACACTTATTATGTTGGCAACATTAAAGGTGTGGGCCATATCTATCAGCAAACCTTTATTGATACTTATAGCAAAGTAGCCTTTACCAAGTTATATGACCGAAAGAACGCATTAGTGGCTGCGGAAATGCTTAACGACAAAGTAGTGCCCTTCTTTGAACAGCATGATCTGCGTTTACTTCGGGTGTTGACTGACAGGGGCACCGAGTATTGCGGGGCAAGGGAGCAGCATGAATATCAATTATACCTGGCCATTGAAGACATCGATCACAGCAAGACCAAGGCTAAAAGTCCGCAGACCAACGGTATCTGTGAACGCTTCCATCGTACCATTCAGGATGAGTTCTACGCCATAGCATTCAGAAAGAAGATCTATCGAAGCATTGCTGAACTACAGGCTGACCTGGATAAATGGATGCTTAATTACAACAATGAGCGGACACACAGCGGGAAGTATTGCTTCGGCAAGACACCAATGCAGACCTTTATGGATAGCATTCCAATGGCACAGGAAAAGCTGCTGGAGAGACTGGCCGAAGACCAGCTTTTATCTCTCACCCCACAAAGTGATGAGATAAAAGCTGCGTCAGCCGGGTTTGCACAAAATAAGCTATATTCACAGAACCCATCTGACAACTTTTAAAACCTACCAACTGTCAGATCAAGTTGTGGCTATTACA
>NZ_JALJEJ010000003.1 GCF_022953055.1 Mucilaginibacter straminoryzae
TGCTGGGCAAGCTCCAATATGCCCAGCTTGTTCTTGATGATCTTTGCTTGTGTTGTCATTATTCTAATCTCAGTTACGTTCTTTAATTAATCGTAACTGTCAGATTAAATCGTGACTATCTCAGCTTAGCTACAAAATCTCAGTTCCAGATGCCGTTTTGGGCAGTGAAGATAAAAGGCTGTCCGTCTGTTACCATAATGGTGTGTTCATGCTGGGCTACGTAGCCGCCTTTGTTACCGATCAGCGTCCATCCGTCTGCCTGGGTTTCGGCGATAGTAGATTTGGTCGAAATGAAAGTTTCAATCGCCACTACTGAATTCTTTCTGAAACGTTTGGTGTTGAAATAATCCGGGTAGTTGGCAATCTCGTGCGGTTCTTCGTGCAGACTGCGGCCAACGCCGTGCCCGGTTAAATTTTTGATCACCGTATAGCCGGATTTGCGGGCTTCCGTTTCAATCAGTTTGCCAATGTCGGAAATTTTCACCCCACCCTTGATATTGCTGATCGCTTTTTTCAAGATTGCTTTAGAAGCATTTACCAGGATGTTATGTCCGTAGATATCTTCACCTAATACGAAAGAGCCGCCATTGTCAGACCAGTAGCCATCCAATTCGGCAGACACATCGATATTGATTAGGTCGCCTTCTTTTAATATCGTTTGTGCTGAAGGAATACCATGAGCAACCTCGTTGTTAACGCTGATACAGGTATATCCCGGAAATTTATAAGTTAGATAAGGAGCCGAGTTTGCACCTAATTTGGTTAAGATGGCAGCGCCGTAATCATCCAGCTCTTTAGTAGAAATACCAGGCTTCGCAAATTCGCGCATTTCGCGTAGTGTGATGGCAACGGCATCACTTACTTTTTGCATGCCTTGCTGTTCGGCTTCTGAAGATATTGACATAGCTATCGTTATTAGTAATCCGGCAAAGATACGGATGATGGCTTATATGAGCCCCACCATCGCCAAAGCTTTACATTAGGACAACAGGATAAGCTACATATCCCATTTTTCCAGCAACTTCAACAGCGTATCAAAGTCTTTCGGATACGGTGCGTGGATGGTAATATCGGTTTCGGGTGTAATATTAAAAGTTAACTCAAATGCGTGCAGCGCAAACCGCTTCATAATCGGCTGTTCTTCCTGGTCTTTTCCCAGGTTGTATTTGCGTTTAAGCGTCGATAGGAAAACAGGTTTGCCACGGTACATGGCATCACCGGCAATAGAGGCGCGTTGGGTAGCCAGGTGAATACGGATCTGGTGCATACGGCCGGTAACCGGACGGCATTCTACCAGGGTATAGTGCTTAAAGAATTTCAGCGATTGAAAATACGTTTCCGCATGCTTACCCTCCTGACGGCTAATGGTTACGTTACCTTTACCAGCATTTAGAATAGGAAGGTCCACCAATAAATCATTAAACACGTGTGTGCCTTCAATTACCGCATGGTATATTTTTTTTACTTTCCGATGCTCAAACTGCATGGAAACGAAACGGTACGTCTCCGGATTTTTGGCGATGATTAGCGCACCGGAAGTTTCCTTGTCGAGGCGATGGCAGATCTGGGCGTCACCGTGATAGCTTTTTGCCAGCCGCAGCATATTAATTTCACCTTCACTTTCGCCGCGGTCATCAAGGGTACTGATAAACGGTGGTTTATTTACAACGATTAAATTATCGTCTTCAAAAAGTATCAGGTCTGTAAATTTTGGAATCTTCATAATTAAAAGGCAGCAAAAATACGCTATTTAAATCATACCTGCGGTATAGCAATACTACCGGGTTAATTTGAAACATTAAATAGTCGTAAAAGTTAGCACGCCAGTGGATATGAAGTTCTCTCACGCAGCATTGAAAGCAAAGCAAAGGGTCACTGACAAAACCGGTAAAAAAGCTGATAAAATAAAAGCGGCCCCATCATCGGGGCCGCTTTTATTATCCTTCAAATTTGTAGCCGACACCTTTCACTGTCGATACATAATCATCTCCCAGCTTTTCGCGCAGTTTGCGGATATGCACGTCAATGGTACGGTTGGTCACCACTACAGAATCTTCCCAAATGTTTTTCAGGATATTCTCACGTGTGTATACCTTGCCCGGCTTAGAAGCCAGCAGGTACAATAACTCAAATTCTTTTTTGGCTAAAACTACCTTTTGCCCATCTTTAAATACCAGGTAAGCTTCGCGGTCAATCACCAGGTCTTTTACCTCCAGTTTGTTTTCGCTTACTTCCTCGGTAGGTGAGTTTCTTCTTAGAATGGCATTGATACGGCTAACAAGTGCACGCGGTTTAATTGGCTTGGCAATATAATCATCTGCGCCAACGTTGAAACCTGCTATCTCAGAGTACTCTTCACTGCGAGCGGTTAAGAACACCATAAAGGTGTTTTTAAATTCGGGCATAGTACGCATAATGCGGCAAGCTTCTATCCCATCCATTCTTGGCATCATAATGTCCAGAATAATTAAATCGGGAAGAACCTTCTTTGCCTCATTAACACCCTCCTGACCATTATGAGCCAGGTAAACCTGGTAGCCTTCTTTCTTCAGATTGTACTCAATCAGTTCTAAAATATCAGGCTCATCATCTACGATCAGGATTTTTTGTTTGTTAAAACTACTCATCGGTTGAAATTTGAGATAAAAGTACGGGCAAAAATGCACCAAATAATTAAGCCTGTATTAAATAATTGTTAAAGTTCACATTGATTTAACAAAAGGTTAGGGCTTATTAAAGGTTTTCTTTAAAATTTCTTCAAGGTCTTCCCCTGATACGTTCTTTGCAATGATCACGCCTTTCTGATCAATTAAGAAGTTCGACGGGATGGCTTCTATCCGGTATAAAGTTTCTGTCGGACCTTCAAATTTTTGCAGGTCTGATACATGCTCCCAATTCAATTTATCCGCCTTGATGGCTTTCTGCCAGTCTGCTTTTTCGGTATCCAGGGATACGCTTAAAATGTTCAGGCCTTTACTATGATACTGGTTATACAACCTCACCACATTGGGGTTTTCCTGTCTGCATGGCGGGCACCATGACGCCCAGAAATCCAGTAACACATATTTTCCTTTGTAATCAGACAGCTTAACCGGCTTATCATTCAGTGTGTTGCTTGTAAAGTCCGGCGCGGGCTGCCCAACAGAAACAGGTTTTACCAGCATCATTTGCTTTATGAATTTTTGTACCGAAGGATTATCCGGAAACTTGCCTTTAATATCATCCGCGTATTTTACCATTTGCGTTTCGTATCGCATCGGGTCGAGTGTGTTGATGGCATAAAAGCCCGCTAACGATGATTTATTATCGTTTACAAATTTCAGAACGGCTTCGCTGTAGTCCCTGATGTTGGCAACAAACAAAGGTGTGAACTCCTTGGCAAGTTCATTTTCGTTTACACCAGTTTGCGCTTTTTCCTGGTACTGCCCCATCAACTGTGTATTCTTGGCACCGTATACCGAACTGATCTTGTTAAAATCCCTGATCTTTTCGGAATCGTCAGATCCGCTGATATTGTAGGTATGTGCCGAATCTGCCAGGTCTGTCGAAAACTTAATCTCATCTCCATTTTTGGCAATAAAATCAAAAAGGTTTCCGCCAATACGTAAACGGTACAAGCCCGCAAACGGGGCCTTTTGCTTAAATTCAAACTTACCGTCCGAACCTAATTGGGTAGAGTCGATCACGCTATCGGCAGAAAGTAAGGTTACTTTTTTCGATTTGCCGAAATCTTTCACCTCGCCCTCAACCTTAAATGCCGACTTATCTGAACAGCCCGTCCAAACGAGACCACCGGCTATTAATAAGCCATATATTGCTTTATTTAATTTCATTATGCTTGCTCTAATGCTTGTATCAAAAGGGTGTTTGTTTTCTTTGGGTCGATCTTCCCTTTAGATCTTTTCATAATCTCGCCCATGAACAACCCTAAAACGCCTTTTTTACCTTTTTTGTATTCCTTAACCTTGTCCGGGTGTTTGGCCAGCGCTTCGCGGATAAATCCTTCCAGTTCATCACCATTATCACTCATTAACAGGTTAAGTTCAATAGCCAGTTCCCCGGCTGTTTTCCCCGATTGTTTTATCATTGCAGGGAAAAGCTTCTGCGCGGCATTGCTGTTGTTGATTTTGCCACCGTCAACCAAAGCAATCAGTTCGCTTATCGCCTGAGCGGTAAGCCCGGTGTCAGCCAGTGTGATGTTCTGCTCATTCAGATATGACTTTACAGGTCCCATCAACCAGTTTGCCGCAGACTTATAATTATTAGTCTGCTTGATTACTTGTTCGTAAAACAGGGCCAGGTCCTTGTCGGCGGTTAGTACCGAAGCATCATAGTCGGACAGGCCGAGTTCTGCGGTGTATTTCTGATACAATGCAGACGGCAAGGCAGGCATTTGTTGTTTGATCGAATCGACGTATTCCTCCGTCAGGCTGATTGGGATCAGATCCGGTTCTGGAAAATATCGGTAATCATTCGCCATTTCCTTTGTCCGTAGCACCGATGTTTCACCGGTATTGGCATCAAAGTTAAGCGTATTCTGATCAATGAATCCGCCGTTTTCGATCACTTTTATCTGGCGTAGAAATTCGTGTTCTATGGCCCGCTGTACGTTACGCATCGAGTTGAGGTTCTTTACCTCGCAACGGTTGCCATAGGCAATCTCCCCTTTTTTACGGACAGAGATATTGGCATCGCAGCGCAGGCTCCCTTCTTCCATATTACCGTCGCAAATATCCAGGTAACGTACTATTTTGCGAATTTCTGCCAGGAACAGTGAAGCTTCCTCGCCGCTGCGCATATCCGGTTGCGATACAATCTCTAACAAAGGCACACCGGCGCGGTTCAGGTCGATCAGTGAATATTCAGGATCCTGATCGTGGATACTCTTACCGGCATCTTCTTCCATATGGATATGGTGAATGGCGATTTCTTTTAACGAGCCATCCGACCGCTTGATGGTAATCTTACCACCCAGGCAAACGGGCTGATGATCCTGCGTGATCTGGTAGCCCTTTGGCAGGTCTGCGTAGAAGTAGTTTTTACGGGCGAAGGTATTATAAGTATTGATCTCGCAGTCGCAGGCTAAGCCCAGCCTTACCGCATATTCTACCATTTTTTTATTTATGAATGGCAGCGTACCCGGATGGCCTAGAGAAACCATGCTGACGTTTTGATTGGGTTCGGCGCCAAATTGGGCAGAATCTGCAGAAAAAGCTTTGCTTTGGGTAGATAACTGCGCGTGAACTTCGAGACCTACTACAACTTCGTACTGTTCAAGCACCTGGTCTGATATACCGTCTGTCATATTAAATTCAATTCCGTTATATCTGCGCTGTGTCAAATATAGCTCTTGTTAATTTTGCGACACGCAATATAATGTAATCGGCATAAACTTTGAATTGTAAAATGGATAAAACGTGGTTTATACCACTATTTTTGATTAACGAGTTGGCCTTGAAATAGAAAACTTTCAAAAATAAGTTATATCGAAATAAATTTTCCTAAAAATATAAAAGGCTTTATTCGCTCTGATCTGTTATAGTTGTTTAAACATGTTTTTGAAAAGTTTGTGTACTTAATAGCAAACACGCATTAAACTTACATCAACCATGACAACCGATACGCTAGTAAAACCCTCATTTAAAAAAGCGGGCTCTGACGATTTTTACAAAGATCTCTATAAAGAGGTGCAGATAAAAGTATTGACCAATAAGCGGATTCAAAACCAGATCATCTTCAAATCGATATTTTTCATCGCCTTATACTTTCTGTTTTACAGCTGTATACTGGTGTACGGTAATAGTTTACCCCTGCTGCTATTGTTCTACGTGCTCACCGGTATTACTATGATCCTGGTATTCCTGAACGCTTTCCATGATGCTGCCCACGGTGCTATTTTCCCGCGGAGGTCGCAGAATGAAGCATTAACCTGGGTACTGGAGCTTTTTGGCAGTAATAGTTACATCTGGAAAAAACGGCACCTGGTATTGCACCATCCCTACCCTAATATGCAGCATTGGGATATCGATGTGAAGCAGAGCGACATTGTTCGCATTTTTCCGCAAAGCAAATGGTATCATTTTCACCGTTACCAGCACTACTATATGTGGTTCCTTTACTTTTTGTATACCCTAAACTGGTTGCTGGTACGTGATTTTAAAGACTTTTTTGGTGTGAAAGATAATTATCTGAAACGTATAGTTAAGATCCCCAAGATCGAATACGTTAAACTTTTTACAGCCAAAATTCTTAATCTGGTAATTATGCTGGGTATCCCGATGTTGGTATTGCAGCAACCATGGTATCATGTTTTGGCGGCCTTCTTGCTGATGCATTTTATGGCAAGTGCGTTCGGGGTTACCGCTTTGCTATCTACCCATGCCGATGAGCATGCCGAATTTCCGGAACCACCGGCTGATGGCCAGATCGATATGACTTGGGCCATGTACCAAATCCGCGAAACAAAGGATTTTAGCACCGAAAGCCGTATTGCGAATGTGCTTTTCGGAGGATTTAACCATCACGTGGCGCATCATTTGTTTCCAACCGTAGCGCATACCTATTATCCGTCGATCACGCCCATCATCAGAAAATATGCAGAAAAATACAACTTGGAGTATCGTTCCTATCCGCTGCACGAGGCTATTTATTCGCACTTTATGTTGCTGAAGAAAAACGGCAGTTCTGAAAACCTGTTTTTAACCGGCGAGCTTTAAAAAATAGGTAACGGGCTGCTTTAACTGATCGAGCGTCAATTAAATCAACCCGTTTATAATTGGCTGGTCAAAAGTATCAATTGTTAATAAATGTGCAACTGTTTTTAAGCTGAAGTTTTCAACTTAACATTAAAGTTACATAACGCCCGCTTTCGCTGGTTTTATAAGTGATACCATCCATAGGATAAGCACACCTAAAGCTGCGATAATACCGAAAGCAGCCCTGATACCCGCCGCTTGTGCAACAAAGCCGATCATTGGCGGTACCACTAAAAAGCCGATATAACCAACAGTTGAAATAGAGGCTAACGCCGTAGCGCTGCTCATGGTTTTTGATTTACCCGCCAGGCTAAATACCAGCGGTATAATGCAGGATACCCCAAAGCCTGTAAGGATAAAACCAATACTTGCGGCAATGGTATAGGGTATCAACACACTAATGAGCAAACCAGCAGTGATCAGCGTACCGCTGTAGCTCAGAATTTTTTCTATGCCGAAACGGTCTACCAGTTTATCGCCGGCAAAGCGGCCGATCGTCATGGCCACCATGTAAAATACAAAGCCTGCAGTAGCCATCCGTTGCGATGCGCCCAAGCCTTTGATGAAATAAATACCGCTCCAATCATA
Organism: Mucilaginibacter straminoryzae; assembly: GCF_022953055.1. Lineage (GTDB taxonomy): Bacteria > Bacteroidota > Bacteroidia > Sphingobacteriales > Sphingobacteriaceae > Mucilaginibacter > Mucilaginibacter straminoryzae. The sequence continues at coordinate 7,344 of NZ_JALJEJ010000003.1, forward strand.
CATGGTGTTTTCGCACGCCATACTGGCAAAAGCGATGATAGCGAAAGTAAGCAGGTGTTTATCAGGTAAAGAAAATACCGGTTTCTTTTGAGTGGTTTTAATGGGTTGGTCGTCAAACGTATTTGTATAGAAATAAAAAGCCAGCAAAAGCATAGCAACGCCTACAGCAGGCAGATGCCATGTTGTAGCAATGTTCAGGCTTACCATCAGGTAACCTAAAGCAGCGCCTGCAAAGCCCGCGAAACTCCAGATACCATGAAATGTGGTAATGATAGAACGCGTGTATAAACGTTGTACGCTTACCGCTTGTGCATTTATGCTCAGGTTGTACATGTTGCGTGACGAGCCAAAGCCGAACAGCACCAGTGCGAGTTGCCAGGGTGTAGCCGCCAGACCTACCAGCGCAAGCATGATGTTAAAAAAGGCAGCACCCCAAAGCGTAATTTTGCGGCTGCTGTACCTGGAAAGCAGGAAGCTGGTAAAAGGCATAGTAGCCATCAGGCCTACCGGCAGCGCAAATAGCAGCGCCCCAAGTTCAGCCTCGTTCAGATGCAAGTTATGCTTGATCGTAGGGATCCGCGAAGCCCAGGCTGCATACCCAAAACCAGAATTGAAGAAAAATACCGCAGTTGCTGTCCGGAAATTTTTAGGATGGGAATTATTATCCATTTGATATACAAAGTTAACTATTTTGACGTTGTTGGATTATAAGTTCCGATCAGATTATCTATACCATGAAAAGCGCCCCAACCCTTCTGTTACAACTGTCCTTACTTTTATTCCCCGCAATTGCTTTTGCGCAAAGCAAGATTGAAGCCACCCAGATTAAAGGTGATTTTAATGGCGATGGCAAAATTGAAACCGCCACGCTCGTAAAGCCGAAGATTAATGCGGATGGCTTGAGCTGTAACGGCCCATGTGTGATCAAAATCGTATTTTCGGGTAATAACGTCCAGCCGATAACACAGGTAAACAGTATCGGCGCGGTTATGTTAACCAATCTTGGCGACCTGAATAATGATGGTAAAGACGAGATCGGTTATCTTCCGGATTGGTTTACCAGCTGCTGGCGGATGTACCATGTGTTTACCTACAATCAAAACACCTGGAAAGAACTGGTTACCGGCTTCCCTACTTACTGCACACAGGTAGAGCAGAAAGAGCCAAAGTTTGTGGAAAAGGTACCGGGAAAGCCTGCCTATCTGCGCATTTACTACAGCGATATGAATTTAGAAAAAGGCGATTTCCCGGTTAAAAGCAAGCTGGTTAAAATGGCTACGTTCAGATAATATTACCGCAGGTAAACGTAGGTAATGCCATCTCCGCCACGGTCGGCATGCTCATCCTCCATCCTGCTCACCTGGTCATATTTTCTCAGATAATCCCGGATCAGCTTCCTGAGGATACCATCACCCTTTCCGTGAATAATTTTAAGGCTGCCCACGCTCATCATCACAGCCCGGTCTAACATCCGTTCAATCGCACCGAGTGCATCTTCGCCTCTCATGCCCCGGACATCAATCTCTGGGCTGAAGCTGGCTACATCGCTGGTACTACTTGAAAAAGAGCGCCTGATTTCTTTTGGCACTTCTTTCCGCGATACCTTCTGAACCCGTTTACGTTTAGCTACGGTTCTCAGGTCGCCTATAGCAATAATGACATTGTCTTTTGCAATTTCCATCACCTGCCCCGTAGTATCAGAATCTACCAGCTTTACCCAATCGCCCGGTTTTAATTCGTCGTCTTCTGACTGGGCAGCAGGTTTTGCAACAACAGGTCTTACCTCGTGTTTCTTTAATTCCTGGTTCAGGTTTTCACGTAACTTACGTGTAGCTTCTTTGTCTGCCTGGCTGCTTTTAATGCCCGCAATGGTATTTTCTACCAGTTTATTGGCATTCTGGATAATACTTTGAGCTTCTTGCTTGGCCTCGCGGATCAGGTTTCGTTTGTTTTCTTCCAAATAGCTTTTCAGCTTTTCGTTTTCGCTTAAAAGCTCGTTTACTTTACGCTGCTGTTTATCCAGCTTGGTTTTGGTATCGAAAATCTCTTTCTTTTCCCGTTCAAGGTCTACTAAAAGTGTATCTACTTTCTTTTGCGATGCACCGATCTTGTTTTTAGCCAGGTTCAGCACGTTTGGCGGCAAGCCGATCTTCTGTGCAATTTCGAAAGCATAAGAGCTGCCCGGTTTGCCCACTTCCAGTACGTACAACGGTTTCATCTGCACGTTGTCAAACAGCATCGAAGCATTTTCCAGCCCTTCGGTATTGCTGGCAAAAATCTTCAGGTTAGAATAGTGGGTGGTCACCATTCCCCTCACCTTTTTCTGATTGAGCGATTCCAGTACCGCTTCGGCAATCGGTCCGCCAAATTGGGGATCGGTACCGGTACCAAACTCATCTATCAGGATCAGTGTTTTACCGTTAGCCTGTTCCACAAAATATTTCATTTTGCTCAGATGCGCACTGTAGGTACTCAGGTCACTTTCTATGGATTGATCGTCGCCGATATCGGCAAAGATTTGTTTGAATACACCTACTGTACTATGCTCATCCGCGGGGATCAGTAATCCAGCCTGCGCCATCATTTGCAGCAATCCTACGGTTTTCATGCACACCGATTTACCACCCGCGTTAGGCCCGGACACTACTACAATACGGGTAGCATCATCAATCTGCACATTCAGCGGAACAATGGTGCGCTGCTCTTTTTTAAAGCTAAGCAGCAACAGCGGGTGGCGAGCGTTGATCAGGCGCACACGGCCTTCGTTCACCACTTGCGGCATTTCTCCCTCGATATCTATGGCAAACAATGCCTTCGCACGTACAAAATCCAGCTTGGTAAGCAGCGAGTGGTACGACAACAACAAGGGCACATATGGGCGAAGTTCATCGGTAAGTGCGGTTAATATCTTCACAATCTCGCGGCGGCGTTCAAATTCAAGATCGCGCACGCGGTTATTTAGGGTAAATACTTCTTCAGGTTCAATAAATACCGTCTGGCCAGAAGCAGATTCGTCATGGATAAAGCCTTTCAGTTTCCGTTTATTTTCGGCCAGTAAAGGAATACACAAGCGCCCGTCCCTAATGGTAAGGGTACCGTCGGCAGTCCACCCGTTTGACGAAGCGCTTTTAAAGATCATTTCGATCTTTTTCCGGGCTTCCTGCTCCGCCTTAGCTATCGCAGAAGTAATCTCCATTAAATCGCGCGAGGCATTCGGCCTGATCTTCCCTTTCTGATCGATAACCTGGTCTATTTTTCGCAGGATGCTTTTCTCTATCGGTAAATGTTCAAAAAGCGCTTCCAGGTTTGGGTAGATCCCTTCGCGCTGGTCAAAGTAACTGATCACCGCAAATACAGTGGCAAGCGAAGTTTGGGTCTGAAAGAATTCTTCCTCTGATAGAAAAGCCCCTTCCACCCTGATCTTGTTCGCCAGTGTTTTGATATCATAAAAGTGGTTGATCGGCAATGCATCGTCATTCAGCAGGATATTCTTAAACTCGCTGGCCTGACTCAGAAATTTCCTGATCTGATCATAATTGTTCATCACCTGTATTCGGTCCACCATCTGTTGGCCCATCATACTCAGGCAATGTGCTTTTATTAATTGTTTTACCTCGGTAAACCCCAGCTTATCAACACTATTTTCCGGGTATATCATTTTTTATCCTTTGTTCCTGCTTTTAAAAGTGAGTCATTCTTTGCCTGCAAATTCTGTACAACCTGCTCGTAAACCTCGTCAAAAAGCGCCGGTTCAGAACTGTAATACTGCACGCTCCGCCTAAACTGAAGCGTATCGGTATGGTTTTTCTTAAAAACCAGCAGGTATTTGCCCATCCCGTACTTGTAAAGGCTATCCGGTGTAATCACAATATTGTAAAGGCTTCCGTCAACCAGGTGTACGTCTGTCAGCACCTTTACCATTCTGTCTTTCGGCAGAACATTTTCTGGTACAGCATCATTTTTGCAGGCTGCAAAAAAAAGTGCTACTAAAAAAAACAAGTTAATATAGGTGCGCATTCTGTAAATTAGCGGCGTTTGTAAAAACGCAAAATTACGCATTTAATGAGCATTGCAGAGAATATCAGGAACTTAAAAAACGAACTGGAAACCATTAACGTTAAGCTGGTAGCGGTATCAAAAACAAAACCGGTTGAAGACATCCAGCAGGCATATAATGAAGGGCAGCGCGTATTCGGCGAAAACATGGTACAGGAGCTGGTTGAAAAGTATGAGCAGCTTCCGAAGGATATTGAATGGCACCTGATTGGCCACTTGCAAACCAACAAGGTAAAATATATTGCACCGTTTATTAGCCTGATCGAATCAGTCGATAGCATGAAGCTATTGCAAGAGATTAACAAGCATGCATTGAAAAACAACCGGGTTATTGACGTATTGCTGCAGGTGTACATTGCTGATGAAGAAACTAAATATGGCCTTGGGTTTGATGAGGTGATTGAACTGCTGCGTTCGGACGAGTTTAAGGAACTGACCAACGTACGCGTTCGCGGACTGATGGGTATTGCGACTAACACCGATAACGAAAAGCAGATCAAAGAGGAATTCTACGAGCTGGAAACTTTTTTCGAGGGCATCAAACAAAGCTACTTCCGTAAGGACGATTATTTTAATGAGCTTTCCATGGGCATGTCGTCCGACTATAAAATAGCTATCGAGCAAGGCAGTACAATGGTAAGGTTAGGCAGTACCATTTTTGGCGGCAGAGTAATTAAACATTGGAAGAACAACTAGTTTGGAGAATCAAGAGTCAAGAGTCAAGAATCAAGAGCCAAAACCATACCCTTAACTTTTTAAAACAGACACTTAATTACAAACCTCTTAATGACCAGTGAACCAATGACTAATGACCAATTAGATATCCACCTGAGAGTTGCCCGCCGGGAAGACTGTTCCCGCTTGTTAGACCTGGTTCACGAACTTGCTTTATATGAAAAGGCGCCGCAGGAAGTAACGGTCACCCTGCAAGAGTTTGAGGAAGCCGGCTTCGGCAATAAACCGGTATGGAAAGCATTCGTAGCTGAAGTGGATAATTTCATTATTGGGTTCGCCTTGTATTACATCCGTTATTCTACTTGGAAAGGACAGCGGTTATACCTGGAAGATTTGATTGTTACGGAAGCTTTCCGTGGTAAGGGTGCCGGTAAATTGTTGTTTAACCGCTTGCTACAGGAAGCGCAGGAGCTTGGTTTTAATGGCATGAGCTGGCAGGTGCTTGACTGGAACGAACCTGCTATTAATTTTTACAATAAATATGAAGCCGGGCTGGAAGCCGGATGGTTGAATGCTTCTCTAAGTAAAGAACAGATAAATAATTATAAATTATGAAGTTAAGTGCTACTGCTGCAATTATAGCTTTAATTGCGTGTTCTTGTAATTTCTCTGCAAAACAGCCGGCGGTTAAGTCGGGCATAACCAAGGATACTTTACAATATCAGTATCAAACCTTTAAACAACGCGCAGAAGATTGCGGCAGTAAACCGGATAGCGCTTGTACAGTAGTAAAAATTAAATACCCGGTTTTTAAACATCAGGCTGCTTTGAATGATTCTGTCAGGCTCCGGCTGGCTGCCTTCTTCCCTTTGGAGAAAGCAGATACTTCATGGAAAGTTCAGACAGAGAAATTCATGTCTGCCTATAAAGCAGATAAAGCAGGCAGCGCCAACAGCGACCGGCCAGGCATGTTTTATACACTGGAAAGTGAAGCGGTAGTAGTTAGGCAAGATTCCAGCCTGACAACCATACAGGTAGATGGCTATTCTTATACCGGCGGTGCCCATGGTGGCGAGTTTACCTCTTTCATTAATTGGAATACCAGCGAGCATAAAAATATCAGCTTAGATGATGTATTGAAACCAGATTACTGGGCCCCACTGAATGCAGTGGCAGAGAAGCTTTTCCGTAAGCAGGAAAATCTGAAACCGGATGCTTCGCTGAAGGAAAACTATTTCTTCAATGACGGCAAATTCAGCTTGAACCATAACTACCTGATTACGCCGGTAGGTATACGTTTCCTGTACAATCAATACGAGATTAAACCCTATGCCGCCGGGCAGACCGATCTGCTGATACCATATCACAACATCAAGTCGTTGCTGAAGCCGGGTACGGTAGTTTCGCAATACATTAAACATTAATTAGTCAGTTTAAACAAAATTTCTTGCCAACCCTTTTATAAATGCTTGTATTCAAATTTGGCGGCGCTTCTGTTAAAGACGCAGCGGGTATTATCAACCTATCAGAGATTGTACGGAAATATGCCGGACAGCAATTGCTGATTGTGGTTTCTGCGATGGGTAAAACAACGAACGCCTTAGAAAATTTAACTAAAGCTTATGTTCAACAGTCTGATTCATTACATCAGATTTTCAATGAGATAAAAGAATACCATGTTAATATCGTACAACAGTTGTTCGAGCCAAATGATCAGATATTTGACGACATCGAGAACACTTTTGTAGAGATTGACTGGATGCTGGAAGACGAACCGCATGACGATTATGATTTCATTTACGATCAGATTGTTTCCGTTGGCGAACTGGTTTCTACACGCATCGTAAATGCTTATTTGAACAAGGCGGGCGTCAAAAGTAAATGGTTAGATGTCCGCGGGTATATCCATACCGACAATACTTACCGCGAAGGCGTAGTTGAATGGAAAAAAACCTGCGAGCATATTCAGCAGGATGTGCCCGCTTTATTAGCGAACCAGGTAGTAGTAACTCAAGGCTTCCTTGGCGGAACATCTGAAAACTTTACCACTACCCTTGGCCGTGAAGGTTCAGATTATACAGCAGCCATTTTTGCAGCCTGTTTAAAGGCAGAATCTGTAACCACCTGGAAAGACGTACCCGGCGTGCTGAATGCAGATCCGAAACATTTTACCGATACCGTTAAGTTTGATCATCTTTCTTATACAGAGGCAATAGAAATGACCTACTATGGTGCGGGCGTCATCCACCCTAAAACCATAAAGCCTTTGCAAAATGCAGGTATACCTTTATTGGTAAAGCCTTTTAATGATCCAGAAGCTCCGGGTACCGTTATATCGGCAACCGCGGCTGCTGAATTTGAAAAGCCGGTCATTATTGTTAAGCAGGAGCAAATTTTGTTATCGGTATCGGCTAAAGACTACGGCTTTATCAGCGAACAGCATCTAAGCGCAGTTTTTAATTGCTTCGCGGCTAACCATGTAAAAATTAACACCATGCAGGTTTCTGCCCTTAGTTTTAGCGTTTGCTTTGACGATAAGCCCGGAAAGTTTGACAATATCTTACAGCAACTGAAACAGGATTTTAACGTGAAGTACAACACCGGGCTGACGCTGATCACCGTACGTCATTATCATGCGGAAGATTTAAAGCACCTCACCGAAAACCGAAAGATACTGCTGGAACAATTAAGCCGCAATACCGCTCAATTTATATTGTCGTAAATTATGATACTCTGGCTGATCCTTGTCCCGGTTATTATTGCAATTATTTCAGTCATCAACGTCATCAAGCAAAGGGCAAAACAAAAAGCGCTGATAGACGAGATTGTAGAAGGATGGGGTAAGCCTAAAAATGAGAACTTCGATTTTAAAAAGATCAGCGCATATTACAACCGAAAACCCTTAAGTGCGTTGTCAGATGCTTTAGCGAATGATATTGACTTAGAAAAGCTTTTTGAATTTATTGACCGCACCAATTCAAGGCCAGGTCAACAATATTTGTACGATCGTTTGCGGGGTGAAGATTATGATCTGGACGAGCTGAAGGCGTTCGATGCCGCAGCAGAACAGTTGGTGAGCGATCCGCAAAAGCGCCTGCAAGTGTGCCTGCTGCTGCATCAGCTTGATCATAAAAACGCCTATTTCCTACCCGAGCTTTTCCTGAAAAAAGCGACATTGATTTATGCTGACGCCGACCGGTTGTACATTCGTTTCTCATGGATCATCTGGTTAGGATTGGTTATATTACTTGCAATAACGCATCATCAAATCCCATTTATTTTACTATTATTTAGTACGTTATATAATTTATACCTACACTATACCAACAAAAATAAAATAGCCGCTTTTGTAAGTTCACTGCCGCAGCTAAAGCAGCTGATTAAATCTGCGAAAGCGCTTGTTACGATTGCACCGTCAGATCAGCACCCCGAGGTGGAACAGGCATTGAAGACGCTGGTACCCATCAATAATGGGCTTGGGCTAATCACGCTTGATGGCCGCGCTGCGGGTGACCAAACCGATCTGGGGTTCGCCTTGTGGGAGCTGGTTAAAATATTGCTCCTGGTAGAACCGCGGGTGTTTATCAATGCCATAGATAAGGTAAATGCCCATGCGGCAAGTATAGAAGTTTTATACCGATATGTTGGTTACCTGGATGTCGTATCCAGCGCGGTTTCGCTTATGGAAGGGTTGCACTACTATTCAAAGCCTGATTTTAATAAGGACGGCGTTTTTACCGTCGAAGAACTTTATCATCCGCTGATTGCCGATTGTTCCTCAAATTCAATCACCGTTCGGGCAGATCGCGGCGTGCTGATTACAGGCTCGAACATGTCTGGTAAAACAACATTCATCCGCGCTGTTGCTGTAAATACGCTACTCGCACAAACATTATATGTGTCTGTAGCCAAACAATATCGCGCACCCCTATTAAAGTTATGTACGAGCATCCGAACTACGGATGACCTTCAGGAGTCGGTGAGTTATTTCCAGGCAGAAGCTACGGCTATACATGGAATTTTAGAAGCAGGTAATAAAGGGAACTGCCTAATCATTATCGACGAGATCTTTAAAGGAACAAACACCATTGAAAGGGTTGCAGCTTCTAAAGCTATCCTTTCATACCTGACTTCGTTCCCGAACTTTGTATTCGTTTCTACGCACGACCTTGAATTGGCCGAACTGCTGGGCGACGAGTATGAACCCTATTCGTTCGAAGAAACAGCGGCAGATACCCGTTTGATATTCGATTATAAAATTAAACCGGGTATTTTGAAACGCCGGAATGCAATTGCTGTACTGCAATCTGCAGGTTATCCAAGCCAGATCATTGATAATGCATACAAACTAAGCGAAGAGCTGAGCCGCAAGTACAGTTAATATTCCTGCGGCTCGTGCTGTTCTATAAAATCGTTCAATAAGGTTCTAACCTCGGCAGGGTTACGCAGGTAGAATTTTGCAGCAGAAAGATTGCTCCCCACCTTTATCGTTACTGCACTTTCCGGCAGAGTTTTAAACATATCCTCGTCAGTGGTATCGTCGCCGAAAGCAATAATGAAATCATAGTTTTTCATCTGCGACAGGCTTAATGAAGCTTTCCCCTTGCTGATCTCCATATTCTTTACTTCCACAACTTTATTGCCAGGCAGCAGCTGTAAGCCTTTATCCGCCAGCATGTATTTAAGGGTATTCATTAATTCGTTCGCCCTAAGCTCTCCTAAACCCCTCGGCGCCGTACGGTAATGCCATACCAGTGAAAAGGTCTTCTCTTCGATTAAAGTACCGGGCGTACGGTCCACATACGTTTCCATAATCTGGTAAATATCCTGCTTCCAGTTGTTGGATAGCCCGGTGATCCGTTGCCAGTCGCCATCCTCCGGTTTAGACCATGCGCCGTGCTCTGCAACAATCATTACCGGTAGGTCACCGAACCATTCGTCCATATTCTCGTGCTTACGTCCGCTAATTAATACCACATCATTTTGCTGATCGGCAGCCAGCAATTTTAGCAAGTGGTAAAGTTGCCCGTCTGGTAAAGCCATATCGGCGTTTGGTTTAAAATCAACCAGGGTGCCATCGTAATCTAAAAAGATCAGCCGTTTTTTTGTTTTAATATAACGGTTGATGATCGACTGTTTGGTGGCAGAACTCACATGCCGGGTTTGCATAGACCGCTGGTATTGTTTGGCTTCGTTCAGCCGGTCCATGAATATCTTCACCCAGTGCCCGATGTTGAACTTTGATACATTATACCGCATCTGGATCATCCGCCGCCGCTGCTCTTCTACAGGCATATTGATGGCCGTAACAATGGCATCGCGCACCTCGTGGGTATTGTTAGGATTAACGATGATCGCATCGATCAGCTCTTTTGATGCCCCCGCCATCTCGCTCAGGATCAGAATGCCGTCATTCTGCACGCGGCTGGCTACATACTCTTTACTCACCAGGTTCATGCCGTCGCGCATGGGCGTTACCAGGCATACATCGGCCGTACTATACAGTGCAGAAAGCGTTTCTATCGGGAAAGACTGGTAAAAATACTGAATCGGGCTCCAGTCGATATTGCGGTATCTGGCATTGATGTTACCCACCCGGCGGTCGATATGATCACGAAGTTCTTTATACTGCGGCACCTGATCCCGCGATGGTACCACGATCATGTATAACGAAATCTTCCGGTGTAGTTCGGGATGTGTCTCTAGTAACAACTCGAAAGCCTGTAAGCGCTGCAGAATACCCTTGCTATAATCCAGCCGGTCTATAGAAAGTATTAATTTTTGTTCTTTAAAGGTTTCACAAATATGTTCAGACTCTTCCCTTACCGAGGCACTGCGGGCAAGCTGGTCGTATTTCTTATCGTCTATACCCATCGGGAAAGATTCGATCACGATGCTGCGTTCGCCACAAGTTAAAATATTAGCAGAGGCATGTACAGGCAGGATCCGCGTTACTGCGCTCAGGAAGTGCCTTACATCATCGAAGGTGTGGAAACCAATGAGATCCGCGCCGATAATCCCCTCCAGTAACTCTTTTCTCCAGGGAATTAGCCGGAACATTTCGTGCGAAGGGAACGGGATGTGTAAAAAGAAACCGACAGCAACGTCCGGCATGGCCTTACGGATCAGATCGGGTAGTAACAACAGTTGATAATCGTGTACCCAGATAGTATCGCCTGGCTCGGCATTGGCCAGCACCATATCGCAGAATTTTTGGTTAACCCGTTTGTATGCTTCCCAATTGGCGCGGTGGTAATGCGCATAGGTAGATGCGTAATAATGAAACACCGGCCAAAGTACCTCGTTAGAAAAACCTTCGTAAAACCGGTTGATCTCATCCTGCGTAAGAAAAACAGGGCAAAGGCTTATTTCCTGCAGTTGCTGGCTAACCTGCTTTTGCTCGTCTTCGTTATCAACTTCCAGACCGGGCCAGCCGATCCATAAGTTATCATCTTTTTTATAAATAGATCCCAAACCGGTTGCCAGACCTCCTTCGCTCGGCGAAAGCTGGTAGCCCGATTCGTCCTTACTTACTTTAACCGGCAAGCGGTTAGATACAATAATTACTTTAGGCATAACAAGGGAATAACAGTTTTTTCCCTATTATGTTGCCATTTTAGCCTATAAACAAAAAAGGCAGCACCTTTTGGTACTGCCCTTAAGCTTAATTTTTAAACCTTAATTATTTAAGTTTGGTGTAGTAGTAAACACCAGCCTGAGGTGTAACACGCACTACGATTTCTTCGTTATTGTTCTTCAAATCAACAAAATAAGCTACCGGCTCAACTGAACCTAAAAGGCGGTCAAGACCATCGGTGTTTTCTGCAGATTCGTATTTGATTACCTCGCCTACAGTGTAGTCTTTATATCTTGATTCGATTTCTTTTTTAGCTGAAGAAGGCAGTTTTTTGTAGGCAACGGCTTGGGTAGTGCCTAAAAACTCGCCTGTTCTGTTGTAGAACGCGCTCATTTTAACATCGTCTAAAACGAATTCAGCTTTTTCGCCGAAGTTGGTAGATGACCAGTTTACATTTTCTGCACCGCTGAACTGAGCTTCGAACTGGTTTAAAGCCTGATAAGAAACGTTTGAAGTTTTAGACTCCGCTTTTGCTTTTTCTTTATCTATTGCAAAAGCGCTTGTGCATAAAGTTACAGCAACTGCTGCGGTTAAAATAATCTTTTTCATAGTTCTTAATTTTTAAATCCGCAACAAATATAAATACATATTGAAAAATTGAAAAATAAAATTTAATTTTTATGTGAATTTGATAATAAATATAGGTTTTTTATAAAAAGTAAATTTTGACACCCTTATTTCTTGCTCTTTTTTGAAATCTGTTAAAGTTAGTGAGTTTTAGTTAGTGTATATTTAACAATAAGGTAACGTTGGGATATAAAAAAAGCAGCCCTTTTTGAGCTGCTTTCGATATAATTGAACCAAATACCTTAACCGTTATCTGCAAAACCGGGGTACAAGGTCATGCCGCCATCACTAAATATGGTGGTGCCGGTGATATAGTCAGCATCATCAGAGGCAAGCCACACCGCCAGGTTACCAATATCTTCCGGCTGACCGATACGCCCGTAAGGGATCAGTTCCAAAAGTTTGTTCAAAGCTTCCGGAGTCTCCCACGCTGATTTATTGATCGGTGTTTGAATAGCACCCGGACCAATTGCCACTACCCTGATCTTATGCGGAGCCAGTTCCTGCGCCATGCTTTTCATCATCATCGAAATTCCTCCCTTACTCGATGCGTAATTAACGTGCCCTGCCCATGGAATCACTTCGTGCACACTGCTCATGCAAATGATTTTTCCAGCCGCTTTACTTACGCCATCAACCACGCCCCTACGGATAAATTCCCTCGCGGCTTCGCGGGCGCAAAGAAACTGCCCGGTAAGGTTTACGCTGATTACTTTGTTCCATTGTTCAAGCGTCATATCTACCAGCTTAGCATCCTGCTGTAAGCCGGAATTGTTCACCAGGATATCAATGGTACCATAGCGGCTGAACATTTCCTTAAACATACCAAGCACCTGGTCTTCCTGGCTTACGTCTGTTTGCCAGCTGTAAGCCTCGCCGCCGGCAGCTGTAATTTCGTTAACTACCTCTTCGGCATGTTTCTTATTATGAACATAGTTGATCACTACCTTCGCTCCTGCTTTAGCCATGGCCAACGCCACGCCTTTGCCTATCCCGCTGTCGCTACCGGTGATGAGGGCCGCCTGGCCTTTCAAGGGTGTTGTATTCATATCAGATATATTTTTCTAAATATATCTATCCAATAGATTTTAATCCAATATGTTTTGAGAAATCAGCAATAAAAAATCCCCTTGCTTTTAACCAGAGGACGATATGGCGTTTTTATAAAAACCGGAGATTACAGCGCCTTAATATAATCTAAAAACAGGTAAAGCGCCTGTTTCTTTGCATCAGTTAAAGGGAAATCTATCTTATGCATCAGGTAATCGCGGATATCAAAATCCTCCCGCATCGGCAATTCTTTAAAAAGCTCCTCGCGATGATCAAGCCCAAACTGTAAAGATTTGTTTAACTCGTCCACAAACTCCTGAGGGATGGGCTTATTAGCAATCCAGGCTGCGAAGGTAAAAGGCAGACCGGTAAATTTTTGCCATTCTTCTGCCAGATCGTATACGTAAGCATATTTATCTTTTTTACCAAAAGTACGGTCGCCGATCTGGACAAAAGCGGTATACGGATCTTGCGAGTTACTATAATCGGCAGCGTCTGTTATTTGCTCGGGGCTAATCTTCCAGTAATTCTTCATCAGCACCTTCGCCAGGTTGTTTGAACTGCGCGACTGAGGATCCAATTGAATTTTTTTTACCTCATGAATTTCGCAGTTGCTAAAAATAAAAACTGAATTAACTGCGCCTACAGCGCCGATGCAATAATCAGAAACAATGTGCCACTCGGGTAAGCTTAACGCAGCTGCTACCGGTATCAGACCAATATCTACCCGGTCGTCTATCAGTTTCTGTGCACATTCTGCCGGGATATCCAGGCTCAAATCAATTTTATTAATAATATCGGTATGCTGCAGGCCATACAAAAACGGTTTGGTGTTGGTATAGCTTACAGCAGATATGCGTATCTTATTCAAGGCAGATTAAAAATATTGTAAATGAATAGAATTGTTAAAATCGACGATGGTGAATTTCTCGCCGTCGAAAGTGAGTTTGTAAAGCACCAGGTTCTGATGCGGAAAGTTTTCCATTTTGGTAAGCGGCGTATCTGTCAGCAGACATAAAAGCATCCGCATGGCGCGGCCGTGCATACAGATCAACACGTTCTTTTCCTCTGGCTTGCTCATGATATGTGCCATGGCCTCGCGTTGTCTCGCTTGTACCTCCAGTGGGCTTTCACCACCTTCAAACTTGGCATCCAGATCTCCGGACGTCCACTTCCGCATAATACTTAAATAAGCTGCTTTAGTTTCCGGTGTACTGGGTTGCCCTTCCTGCACGCCCCAAGCTAACTCGTCAAGGCCTGAAAGTTTTTCAAACGGAATCCCTTTATCAATAAATGGTTGTATGCTCTGCTGCGTACGTTTCAGCATAGAGATATAGATCTTATCAAAATGCAGATAACCGTAAGCCTTGAAAAACTGCTCGGCCTGCTTGCGGCCCTCGTCGTTTAAATCAGTATCCATCCCCCGTCCCTGTACAATACCCTGTTTATTAAGATCTGTTTGTCCGTGACGAACGATGTATAAAGTTTTAAGAACCATTTAAATAGTAGCGTATTTGTTAGTTTGTAAAGTGTTTTAGTTCACAACGGGCAGCTTGTAAAACTGCGGCTTGGTTTCTTCAGGAAATTCGTAGTTCGTATAATCTGTCACCACGTTATACAACGTATCCCTTTCAATGGGTTGCCTTCCCGCATTTTTTATCAACTGTACCAGTTCCTTAGTACTCATGGCCGGGTGCTGTTCTTCTGCACCTGCCATGGAATAGATCTTGGTAGTATCATCCAAAGTACCGTCGATATCATCAACACCAAAATTTAAAGAAAGTTGGGCGGTGGTACGGCTGATCATGGCCCAGTATGCCTTCACATGGTCGAAATTATCCAGGTAAATGCGTGCAACGGCATAATTACGCAAGTCTTCGATCACACTTGATTCCGGCACGTGCGACATCTGGTTATCCTGGTTACGGAATTTTAGCGGAATAAAGGTTTGGAATCCCCCGGTTTCGTCCTGTAGCTGGCGCAAGCGTTCCATGTGGTCTACCCGGTGCCAATACTGTTCAATGTGGCCGTAAAGCATGGTGGCGTTTGAACGCATGCCTAATTTATGCCACTCGCGGTGAATATCCAACCACTGATCGGCGGTACATTTGTCTTTGGCAATCTGCTCCCTTATCTCGGGATGGAAAATTTCGGCGCCGCCCCCCGGCATCGACTCTAACCCGGCAGCCTTCATGGCGGCCATCCCTGTTGCATAATCCACTTTAGCTTTTTTAAAGATATAGTGGTATTCAACAGGCGTCAGTGCTTTCACATGCAGCTCCGGACGGTGTTCCTTAATACGGCTGAAAAGTTCCGCGTAAAAAGGCATATCATATTGTGGTAAAACTCCACCTACAATATGTACCTCTGTCACCGGCTCGTTATCGTATTTTTTTACGATGTCCAGCATTTCTTCCATCGTATACTCCCATCCTTCTGATCGTTGTTTAATCAGGCGAGAATAAGAGCAAAACTTACAATCGTAAACGCAAAGGTTAGTCGGCTCGATATGGAAGTTTCGATTAAAGTAGGTTTTATCGCCGTGGCGCTTGTTGCGGATATAATTCGCTAATACACCAAGATAGGCAAGTTCTCCTTTTTCAAACAACAGTACACCCTCATCAAAGGTAATACGTTGTTGGTTTGAAACTTTTCGGGCTATATTTTTTAGATCGTCAGAAAGGCGGTCGTCATTTAATAATAACTGTATTTGTTCGTCAGCGTCCATTAAATCACTTTTTGCAAAAGTAATAATCCCTGCGTTAACGCATATCAGTTACATGTAAGAAATGTAAAGAATTATTTAACCCGGGTTAGGTTTAATTAACAACCCGCGATATATTGGTAATGGTGATACCGCGAAAACAATCATCCTGGCAACCTTTTGGCACATAACCGCAGCCAGAGATCATTCCGTTATTTTTCGTCTCAAAAAACACATCATTATCTTTGGTATTTACGTTCAGCCATTCGTTTTTAGCTTTATCATAAATCTGATCTAAAGTTAGCGCAGGTGCGCCATCGCTGTGACTGCCGATCTGTCCCTGGTCTTCTGTCCACACCACCGGATTAACCGGTGCAGGGCTATTTGCGGGATAGATTGCTTTATACTCGCGTTTAGTAACCACCCCGTTTGTAACGGTTATTTTAGTATCTGCTGCAAAACCAAATACAGAACCATAGTTAACAGTGTAGCTGTAAGAATTATTTACTTCTTGCTGAAAGTTTTTCCAGGCCTGGTAGCTTTTATTAAATTCGGACTGGTGGCTAATGTCGTCTTTTTTGCATGAAACCAAAGCTACAGCGATGTTTAGTGCGATAAGTAAAGTTTTTTTCATCGGGTTGTTTTTAAATTGTTACGTTCTATATTTCTATTTCGCAACAGCACACTTCGAAAATTCTTCTTTATTTTGAAGCTATGCATATCGAGACCATCGCCATACACGCGGGCAACAGAACCGACGAAGCTTCGCAAGCAGTTATTCAGCCTATTGTACTTTCTACCACTTTTGAAAGAAATGAAACAGGTGATTATCCGAAGGGGTATATTTACAGCCGTGCGGCTAACCCCAACCGCGAGCTGCTGGAGAATGTACTGGCCAAGCTGGAGCTGGGCGCAGATGCGGCGGCTTTCTCTTCTGGCAATGCAGCAGGTATGGCTGTATTCCAGTCGTTAAAACCGGGTACCCACGTGATCGGGCCGGACGATATGTACCACGGTTTGCGTAACCAATTGAAGACCCTGTTTGCAGGTATCCTGGAATTTGATTTTGTAGACCTGACCGATATTTCTGTTTTTGAAAAAACAATCAGACCCAACACCGGGCTTTTGTGGATTGAAACGCCTTCTAATCCGCTGATGAAAATAACGGACATTGACGCGCTGGTTAAGTTAGCGCACGAGCGAAACATTAAAGTAGCTTGTGATAATACTTTCGCTTCTCCTGTTTGCCAGCAGCCGCTAACGTTAGGGGCCGACCTGGTGATGCATTCGACTACAAAATACCTGAGCGGGCATAGCGATATTACCGGTGGTGTTTTGATTACCCCGGTTAAAGATGAATGGTGGGAGAAAATCAGGCAGATACAACAGTTGGGCGGGGCTATTCCTTCGCCGCTGGACTGCTATATGCTTACCCGCAGCATAAAAACCCTGCCTTACCGCATGCGCGGCCACGTACAAAACGCGCAGTTATTGGCAGAATACCTGGAAAAGCACCCCAAAGTAGAAGAAGTAATGTATCCGGGCTTGCCCTCGCACCCGCAATATGAACTTGCGAAAAAGCAGATGAACTATGCCGGCGGTATGCTTTCTTTTGTAGTAAGAGGCGGCAAGGAAGAAGCATTTAAGGTAGCGGCATCCTGCAAAATATTTACCCATGCAACTAGCCTGGGTGGTGTGGAAAGCCTGATCGAGCAGCGCGCATCTAACGAAGGGCCGGACAGCACCCTGCCGCAAAATCTTTTACGGGTTTCTGTTGGCTTAGAACACATTGACGACCTGATTGAAGATATAGCCGCCGCCCTGGGCGAGATTTAGAATTTCTCATCCTCTTTTTTGTGCTTTTCGGGCTTAAGTTCAGAGCCTTCTATCTGCCGTTCCAGGTTCTTTTTATCACGGTTATTCTGGCGTATCAGAAATACCAGCAAAAGAATTACAACTACAGCAACGATGGTAATGGTTAGGTAGTTCATAGTCGGGATATTGATTAAATTTAATAAAGTTCGATTTTTTGAATCGTTTATTTTTGTGGCCGGTTATTAAATTATCATTAATTTATCTTGTTTTTTGCTATCGTTTATTAAGGAAATTTAAAAAAATAGAATTTAATTTGGAATTTACTTTTTAAAACACCTACCTTTGAAACAATATTTGGTAGAGATACCAAGATCAATCTCCTCATAGGTTTTTGATTTATATAGAAGCGGCGAGAGAACAGGCTCAACTGACCCGCTGGCAACCCTTACCGAGTAAGAAGGTGCCAATTCCTGACCCGGAAATAATTAACCCGGGAAATATAAATGGATAAAAAATGAAAACTATTTTAAGCATCATTCAGCAAATTCTTACACCTAACAAAGTGTCAAACGTTGTTTTAATTCCGGTTAAAGCAAATAGCTGTATGTGCATGTGTTGCTGCTGTTGTTAACTGCAGGCACGTTTACTCCCCCTCTTTTAAGGATTTTATACGTGTAACTGGCTGATTGACCAATCTGCCTTCGTGTATCAATTTAAGTTTAACTACCAAACCTATTAATTATGTCAACATTAAAAAATCTTCGCTTCGAAACACTGCAATTACATGCGGGACAGGAAACTGATCCGACAACAGGTGCACGCGCAGTGCCATTATATCAAACTACTTCATACGTATTTAAAAATGCCGAGCACGGCGCTAACTTGTTTGCTTTAAAAGAGTTTGGTAACATCTATACCCGTTTAATGAACCCTACTACGGACGTGTTCGAAAAGCGTATTGCTGCGCTTGAAGGCGGTGTGGCTGCTTTGGCAACTTCATCGGGGCAGGCAGCACAGTTCCTGGCATTAAACAATATCTTGCAGGCCGGCGATAACTTTGTTACCTCGCCTTACCTGTACGGTGGAACTTATAACCAGTTTAAGGTAGCCTTTAAACGCCTGGGTATAGAAGTGCGTTTTGCTAAAGATGATACCGCGGAAAGTATTGAATGCCTGATAGATAGTAACACCAAAGCAATTTACGCCGAAACCATTGGTAACCCCGGTTTCAGTATCCCCGACTTTGAAAAGATCGGTGCTTTGGCTACTAAGCACGATGTGCCATTTATTGTAGATAACACATTCGGCGCCGGGGGTTACCTGTTCCGCCCGTTAGAACATGGTGCGCATGTGGTTGTTGAATCTGCTACGAAATGGATCGGCGGGCATGGTACCAGCATTGGTGGTGTAATCGTCGACGGTGGAAATTATAACTGGGGTAATGGCAAGTATCCGCAATTTACAGAACCTGCAGAAGGTTACCATGGATTAGTATTTAACGATGTATTCGGCATCGGCGGCCCGTTTGGTAACATCCAGTATATCATCCGTGCACGTGTAGAGGGCTTGCGCGATTTTGGTCCGTCGCAATCACCTTTCAACTCTTTCCTGTTCATCCAGGGTTTGGAAACATTGTCCCTTCGTGTACAACGCCACGTAGACAATACGCTTGAATTAGCCCAATGGCTGGAGCAACACCCGCAAGTAGAAAAAGTTAACTATCCGGGTTTGCCATCTTCTCCGCACCATCAACTGGCAAAAAAATACTTGAAGAATGGCTTCGGTGCAGTGCTTTCTTTTGAAGTAAAAGGCGATAAAGAAAACGCAGGCAGATTTATTGATTCCCTTGAACTGGTAAGTCATCTTGCCAACGTTGGCGATGCCAAAACACTGATCATCCAGCCGTCTGCTACCACTCACCAGCAGTTGTCTGAAACAGAGCAGCTTTCGGCCGGGGTAACACCTGCCCTTTTGCGTGTTGCGGTGGGTATCGAACATATCGAAGACATCAAGGCAGATTTTCAGCAGGCATTCGAAAAAGTTAAACAACTACAGCCTGAAGCTGAATTAGCGTAGTTAAAATTTTAGGATAGCTGGTAAGCGTATTAAATGAGCTTGGAAATATATCAACATCCCGAAGAATTTGTTTTAGAATCGGGACGCAAGATCGAAGGACTCGAGATCGGGTATCATACTTACGGTAACTTAAATAAGCATCGTGATAATGTGGTGTGGGTATGCCATGCCCTCACCGCAAATTCCGATGTGTTTGATTGGTGGAAAGGTTTTGTTGGTGAAGGATGCGTTTTTAACCCCGAAGAACATTTTATTGTATGTGCTAACATCTTAGGCTCGCCTTATGGTACCACTAATCCATTAAGTATTAACCCGGCAACAGGCCAGCCTTATTACCTCAGCTTTCCACAGTTTACCATTCGCGATATTGTAAAATCACATCAGCTACTGGCCGAACATCTGGGTATCGGGCAGATCCAAACCCTGATCGGTGGTTCACTCGGCGGACAGCAGGCGATGGAATGGAGCATTTCTGAGCCAAGCCGGATTAAAAATCTGATCCTGATTGCGACGAACGCCAAACACTCTCCGTGGGGTATAGCGTTCAACGAATCGCAACGGATGGCCATCACAGCCGATCGCACCTTCTATGCAAATAAGCCCGACGGTGGCGCTAAAGGTTTAAAAGCAGCCAGAAGTTTTGCTTTGCTTTCTTACCGCAACTATAAAACGTATGGACTTACACAGCAGGAAGAGCAGGCCGATGTAACTGATAACTTCCGCGCTTCTTCTTACCAGAGTTACCAGGGCGAAAAGCTGGTGAAGCGGTTCAACGCCTATAGTTATTGGTACTTAACCAAAGTAATGGATTCGCATGATGTGGGCCGCGGACGAAAAAGCATTGAAAAAGCGCTGAGCAATATCATTGCAAAAACGCTGGTAATTGGCATCCGTACAGATCTTTTATTCCCTATCGAGGAGCAGGAATATCTTTTTCAGCATATCCCTAAAGCTGCATTTGCAGAACTGCATTGCTTCCAGGGGCATGATGGTTTCCTGATAGAAACTGAAGGGCTCTCTAACCTGGTGTCCGCTTTTTTTAAAACAGACGTAAGAGGAAAGATTATTGAATTGCAGCAAACCGCTTAGCCTGTTTCCTCGTTTGTTTCTCTACATTTGACACGTCAATCGTACATGGAAACTGATCATCAGTAACCAAAGGCCATTGACAAATGACTATTTAAATGGAAGAGAAAAAATACGCCAGTTTCGAGACCGAATACCGTGTTCGCCCGGATGATATCGACATGTTTCAGCACGTACACAGCAGCAAATACATGGATTATGTAATGGCTGCACGCTATGAGCACATGGAAGATTTTTACGGCATGGGCATGGAGAAATTCTTAGAGCTTGGTTTCGGGTGGGTAGTGCGCAAGGTACATTTAGACTATAAACGTCCGCTGATAATGGGCGACTATTTCCTGGTGCGGACTGCTATAGAAACCATCAGCGAGAAGGGCTGCCGGGTAATATTTACCATTACGAACAAATCTACCGGAAAAGTGAGCTGTGACGGATGGTTTGATTACGTGATGATTGATATCAAAACAGGCAAAGGCTTACGCATCCCTGAAGAAATTATCGGCCATTACACCAAATAAATTTTTATCTATCAGTGCTTTATTGACTAATACGGTTTATTTGATGTGTATCACCTGGTTATTGTTGCCTTTTAACTCTTTCACTTTCTCGGCCATGCGCTTGATAAACAAATAATTTGCTGCTCCACCAATCACGGCACCGACTACAGGCACCAATCGTTCTGCTGTTTTAGAGCCAAAGCTTAACATCATTTTTTCGGCAATTTCTTCCATGATGGCTTTGGTAACGGTAACGCCTGTATCTACCTTAAAAGCCGTTGCGACGATGATGATAAACTCTTCAAACGTAAGTTTATATTCACCGGTTCGATGGTAAGAAATAGCCATGGTAACCCTGAATTGCTGAGTGATCAGATTGATCAGATCAAGAGGAATGCCAATAATCATGGTAGAAATACCGCCAATACCGGCAACGGCACCGGAACCGGCTGCCAGTATGGCACACTGGTTGATAAATCCGTCAAGTCCCAGTTTATCGACACCTCTTTTGATGGTCAGCTGATCGATATGATTGAAGATCTGTTGAAAACCGCCTTCTGATAGTTTCCTGAACGCTTCGCGAAGATCGGCTTTAACTTTATCGAATTTTATTTTTGGTAATTTAATTGGCGTTTTCATGTATAGCAATTACAGTATTTGTATTGCTATTACTGTGCCAATATTTCATTTATGGTAAATTAGAAGTGCGAATGCATAGTAGTGCAATTAACCCTATATTTCGTTTATGAATCGTCAATCCTATTTACTTCTTGCGTTTACATTTATCAGTTGTTTTTCTTTCGCGCAGAAAGCCCCGAAACTGAATAACTACTTTCCTCCGGCCAATACCTGGGAAGCGCGTATGCCTGCTAAAATAGGACTAAACGAACGTAAGCTTCAGCAGGCCGTTAGTTTTGCAATCGCTAACGAAGCTAAATCCTCCAGAAATGGTATTATATCACAATATCAAAGTTTTGGTAAAGAGCCGTTTAGTGAAGCGCTTGGCCCGCTTAATGAGCGTGGTGCGCCCGCCGGGTTGATCATCTATAAAGGTTATATCGTAGCGCAATGGGGCGACCCTAAACGAGTAGATATTACCCATAGTGTAACTAAAAGCTTTTTGTCTTCGGTAATTGGTATAGCGGTTGATCGCGGGCTAATTAAAAGCACCGACGATACGGTAAGCAACTATGTAGATATGGTGCAGGTGTATCAACCAGGCAGCAGTAACGGGTCGGAAAGTAATCAGAATGATCTCATCTATCCCTTCGCTTCACCTCATAATCACCGTTTGACCTGGGAGGTAATGCTGCGCCAGACCAGTGATTGGGAAGGTACGTTATGGGGTAAACCAGACTGGGCCGACCGGCCGCAGGGAGATATTGAGCAGTACAAACTTCGCCAAAGGAATGAACCCGGCAGCACTTGGAAGTATAACGACGTACGCGTTAATGCGCTAGCTCTGGCTGCTACCTGTGTTTGGCGCAAGCCGCTACCACAGGTATTGAAAGAAAATGTAATGGACCCGATAGGCGCATCAAGCACCTGGCGCTGGTACGGTTACCGCAATTCGTGGATCGTACTCGACGGGCAAATTATGCAATCGGTTAGCGGTGGTGGCCACTGGGGCGGTGGCATGTTCATTAACGCTTATGACATGGCCCGGTTTGGGCTATTGACACTGCACTATGGTAACTGGAATGGCAAACAGATCATCAGCAAGGAATGGGTGGCGAAGGCGTTAACGCCCACTACCGCCAACACCGGTTACGGTTACATGAACTGGTTTTTAAATACCGATAAAAAGCTGCTACCCTCTGCTCCGGAGAAAGCCTGGGTGCATATCGGCAATGGTACCAACATGATCTATTGCGACACCGAGCACGATTTGGTGATTGTCGCCCGCTGGATCAAGAACGAAAGTATGGATGGTTTGGTGAAAGCGGTATTGGAAGCATTGCCGAAATGATGCAAGGATGTTTAAAAGAGAGCATTGGCTAACGTCCAAACGGTCGGGCCGGTCTAAAGGACTCCTTCGGAGGAGTATGGCGTGAATGAGGCCCCACCTAAATCCTCCCCAATAGGGAGGACTTTTAACGCCCCCCTTTTATCTTGCTGGTTTATACACAAAGGAGAAGGCATTAATCTTTATGATCTCAAAGATTTAGTAATTCCCTCCCCACGGGAGGGTTAGGGAGGGGTCAAGGCCTTCAAATACCACTTCCGACACGAAAAACGTAGCAAACCTTATTAGTATTTAAGGTAGAGCTTCCCCTAAAGTCCTCAAGAATTATTCGGATGAAACGGATTAAAATTGCGGGTACCAATTTCCATTCCGGCTGCGCGGCATACCGTTTTATCACCAAATTTAAAATTGATGGTGTCCATCGCCTGGTAAAGCTTAATTTGCTCTTCATTGTCGTCAAATAAATTGATCTGATAGCCGCCGCCGGCCAGGTTACTTAATCTTACGCCAATTAGTCGTACGGCCCTGTTTTTGTCCCACGCTTTTCTCAGCAGGTTCTTGATGCCTGGTATCAGGATGTGTTCGGCAGCCGTCAGGCTGATCTTTTCTTGTACCGTGTGCGTTTCGAAATTGCTGTACCGGATCTTTATAGCCAGGCAACCAGCTACCTTACTTTCTTTTCGTAATTTAAAAGAAAGCTCTTCGGTCATCGAGATCAGGATATTCTCCAGCGATTTCTCATCCTTTACGTCGTTATGAAAGGTATGTTCTGTAGAAATAGACTTCCTGTCGGTATGGGGTACAACTTCGCTGTTATCTAGTCCTCTGGCTTTTTCCCAAATGTATAGTCCGGCCTTCCCAAATATGGTTTGCAAAAAACGAAGTTCTACCCGTTGCAGATCGCCTATTTTTTCGATGCCATAGCCGTATAGTTTCTGGCAGGTAGCCTTACCCAACATCGGTATTTTGGCAATGGGTAAAGGCGCCATAAACTCCTTTTCTTTACCATGCTGTACATAAAGCTGCCCATTGGGCTTGGCCTGATTAGTTGCCATTTTAGCGACAGTTTTAGTGGAGGCCATGCCGAATGAAATTGGCAAACCTGTCTCACGGGTAACCCGGTGCCGCAAATTGGTGGCAATCTCATACGGATCGTAAAACCGGTCCATCCCAGTCAGGTCTATATAGAACTCGTCTACAGATGTCTTCTGATACAGTGGAACAGAATCATGGATAATCTCTGTCACCTCACGCGACGCTTCACTGTATCGACCATGCGAGTCACGGATCAGGATGGCATCCGGGCAAAGCTTTAGTGCCTGGCGGGTGGGCATGGCGGAATGCACGCCAAATTTCCTTGCCTCGTAACTACAGGAGGCCACCACTCCCCTGTCTGCAGAACCACCGATGATCACCGGTTTGCCAATCAGCTCAGGGTTAAACTTCCGTTCCACGGAAACAAAGAAAGAATCCAGATCAATATGCACGAAATACCGCTTGGCTTCCATACTACAAATGTGGAAAAAATTTTTGATAATTTACTAAAAATATTAGCATTTTTGATGCCTGTTTTGACAAAATTATGAGCGGATACAGAGACTACATGTTGTTATTAAGGCCGGATGAATTTGTTACCGGTAAAATAGCCTATTATAAAGCAGTTGCGGAAAGCCTTGTCGGCGAATATCCTTCTTGCAAGTCGACCGCACATATTTCTATTGCCCAGTACCCTAGGCAAAAACCCTTTATGTTTCAGCCGGCACTGGATATTTTACAGAGAAAGCTGGAAACCTTAAAGCCGGTTAGTGTAACGGTTAACAACTTCAAATTCTTTGTCCACAAGAATAATACGTACACCATCTATGCGGCTATTGATCTTAACCTGCAAAGCGATAACTGGTTTAACCAGATCTGCAAGCACATGCGTATCAACAGAAAATCGCTGACACCGCATATCACCGTGGCACGGACAATTAACGAAAACCAGTTCCTGCGGCTATGGCCCCATTTCAGGTTTGTTCCGTTCAAAGCGCAATGTTTACTGGATAATTTAACCGTTTTAGAAAAAGAAACCTTAAACCCATCTTCTAAATGGAGTATTTGCCGCGAGTTTAAGTTCTATAGGGAACAGGATTTAGCGGTAGAACTTCAGAAAAAATAAAATTATCCGCTTCATTATCAGCGCATCAGCAGCAAATGCGTTAAACAGTTTACAAAAGCACTGCTTTTTTCTATATTTGCGCCGGGGTAAGTCTTTTACGACCAGCTCCTCTTGAACTCCCCCAGGGTGGGAACGCAGCAAGGGTAGAGGGTTGTAGCGGTGCGATAAAAGGTGCTTGCCCCTTTTTTATTTTTTAAAATTAGCTAATATGTCGATTAGTTAATTAGCTAATCGGGGCTCTTCTTCCATCCCATTAACCATGATCAAACCTCCGTCTCTGGATAATCTTGCAGAAAAAAGCGCTGGGTTTGTTACATTATTGCTATCATCGAATCAACAAATCACTAAATAGACAAATCAATTTATTAACCACATGAAATTTTTTATTGATACAGCTAACCTGGCACAGATCAAAGAAGCATACGATTTAGGTATTCTTGACGGGGTAACCACTAACCCATCTTTGATGGCTAAAGAAGGTATCTCTGGTCATGATAACGTGATCAACCATTATAAGGCCATTTGCGAAATTGTGGATGGCGATGTAAGCGCTGAAGTAATCTCGACCACTTTTGACGAAATGGTTGCCGAAGGCGAAGCTTTAGCCAAACTGCACGAAAAGATTGTGGTAAAAGTACCGATGATTAAAGACGGTGTAAAAGCTATCCGTTACTTTACCGATCAGGGTATACGTACCAACTGTACACTGGTATTCTCTGCTGGGCAGGCTTTGTTAGCTGCCAAAGCAGGTGCAACTTATGTATCTCCTTTCATTGGCCGTCTGGATGATGTTTCTACCGACGGTATGCAACTGATCGAAGATATCCGTCTGATCTATGACAACTATGGTTACGAAACCCAGATCCTGGCTGCTTCTGTTCGCCATGCCATGCATATTGTAAATTGTGCAAAAGTTGGTGCCGATGTAATCACCGGTCCGCTGAGTGCAATTACCGCCCTGCTGAAGCACCCGTTAACAGACAATGGCTTAGCGCAATTCCTGGCAGACCATGCCAAGGCAGAACAGGCGGCTAAAGTTTAAGCTAAACATTGTGCCTGCTTTAGCGCTTTATAATAAAACTATGAAGCATGCGGGTAGAATTGGAAAATAAGGGCGATGATGAACTGTTATTTTTTATAGCAGAAGATTCGGCCCATATCGGTGAGATGTATGCCGCGATAACTGAACCTAAAGTTATCACCATATATCATACTCACGTAAAAGAAGCATATCAGGGACGGCACCTTGGCGAATTATTGGTTGAAAACAGCGTAAATTACGCTCGTAAAAATCAATTACGCATCGTGCCGTCTTGTAGTTATGCACAGGGCGTTTTTGCCCGGCGCAAGGATTTTAACGATGTACTTGCTTAACAGATCATGTCAGAGGTTTTAGATATTTTAATTATTGGCGGCGGACCAATCGGTATCGCTTGCGGCTTAGCAGCGCAGAAAGCAAACCTTAGTTTTTTAATTATAGAAAAAGGTACGCTGGTTAATTCGCTGTATAATTACCCTTCAACCATGACTTTTTTCTCCACCTCTGAAAAGCTGGAGGTCGGTGGTATTCCGTTTGTTACTACCCATACTAAGCCCAACCGGGCAGATGCGCTGGAGTATTATCGACGTGTAGCGTTGTCTAATCACTTACCCCTGAGGTTGTTTGAAGAAGTAACGGGATTTGAAAAGCAGGAAGGCGTTTATAAAATTACCACCCCCAAAGCTACTTACCTGGCAAAGCAAGTAATTGTCGCTACAGGCTTTTATGATATTTCTGTAAACCTGGATATTCCGGGCGAAGATCTGCCAAAGGTGAAACATTACTACCAGGACCCGCACTATTATACGTTGCAAAAAGTAGTGGTAGTGGGGTCGAGCAATTCAGCTATTGACGTTGCGCTGGAAACCTGGCGTAAAGGCGCCGAAGTGACCCTGGTGATCAGGGGCAGCGAGATTAGCCACCGCGTTAAATACTGGGTTCGCCCGGATATTATTAACCGGATAGAGGAAGGTAGTATTAAGGCTTATTTTAATTCTAATCTGAAAGCTATACGGCAAACTGAAGTTGATATTGAAACGCCAGATGGCTTGGTTACTATTCCAAATGATTTTGTAATGGCTATGACGGGCTATAAACCTAATTTCAACTTTTTAAAAAGTATGGGTATTCAGTTGAGCGACGATGGACGGTTCATCCCCCATTATAACCCGGATACCATGGAAACCAATTTGCCTGGGGTATACCTTGCGGGAGTAGTATGCGGCGGTATGGACACCCATTTGTGGTTTATAGAAAACTCGCGGATACACGCAGATATAATCATTAACGATATAATTACTAAGAATAGCTTATAATTTTTTTGTTGTGAGAAAATTATGTTGTTTATATTGATAATATTATTACATTAGTTTTTAATAAAACTGATTATAAGAGGCAGCGCTTGCTGCTTTTTTGGTAAAAGCCAATCCGATAATGACTCATCCTTACTGTTCCGCTGAAGATATTCAATTACTCATTGACGAGGCTTACCGTATCCGCATTCACAACCTTAACAAAAGCATAGAACTGGCTAAACAAGCGCTCTCGCATAGTAGGGAGTATAATTATCCGCAGCTGACTGCCAAAAGTCTGAATAACCTTTCCTTATTTTATATGATCAGCGGGCAGCACCGCCAGTCTATAAAATTGGCGAAGGAAGCCATAGAACTTTATGAGCAGCTTCAGGATGAAAAAGGCGTGGCCAGTGCAAAGTATAATATTGCAGGCGTTTATTATAAAACAGATCATTATCATTTGGCGCTGATCTACCTGATCGATAGCCTGATTATTTTTAAAAAGTATCAGGATTATCATAACCAGGCACGAACAGAAAAATCATTAGGTACCATCTACGAATTCATTGGCGATATTAAAAGCGCTATCCGTTCTTACCAGAATTCTATCGACGCTGCTAAAAAGGTGAAGGATAATAACCTGATATCGAACGCTTATAATCCCCTATCCGGCATCTACCTGAAACAAGGCGATATTACTAAAGCTTCCGAACTGATAGAAAGATCAATCAGGTTAAAAACAGAGTCGGGCGATATCCGCGGATTAGCTTTTGCGTTGTATGGGCGGGCTAAAATTTATATCAGGACCGGAGAATTTACAAAAGCAGAAGAAGATCTGTCAGAGGCGTTGAAAATTCATCTCGATGCAAAAGAAGCATTAGGTACTGGTATGGCTTACTACCGCAAAGCCGTATTATATAAAGCGATGGGTAGGCTGGCCGATGCCAAAATAGAAGCGCTCGAAGCCATTAACTATAGCACGAAGCTAAACACCACATTTATCATCATTAAGTGTAACTACCTGTTGTACGAGATCTACAAACAGGAAAACGCACCCGTTGTGGCATTGACTTACCTCGAAAAGTTTCTGCAACAGAAAGAGGCAGTGATTAATACGCAGACCGTAAAGGTAATTGAGAATTACGACCTGAAGATAAAGATGGAGGCGCTTGAACGGGAAGCGCGCATGCAACGCGAACGGGATGAGATGATGGAGAAAAAGGAGATTGCAGAGAAGACGGCTAAAATGAAACAGGATTTCCTGTCGACCATGAGCCACGAGATCCGCACACCTCTGAATGCAGTTATCAGTATTTCTTCTATGCTGAAGCAATCTTCCAATCAGGCCGACAGAGAACTGATAGATTCGCTTCAGTTTGCTTCAGATAACTTACTGAATATCATTAACGATATACTCGATTTTACTAAGCTTGATGCAGGCAAGGTACAACTGCGCATGCGACCCTTTGAGTTTAGCGAACTGATGAGAAGGATTGTGCTTACTTACGAAAAGATGGCCGTTGAAAAAGGCCTGAAACCGGAATTGCACATTGACCGAAACATCTGGAGCTGGTATGAAATGGATGATACCAAGCTGATGCAGATTTTGGGTAACCTTATCAGTAATGCGATAAAATATACAGATACAGGAAGCGTAAAACTGAATATCAAAAAAATTGATGGCGACGAATACCGGGATACGTTGAGATTTATGGTTTCAGATACCGGCCTGGGAATTCCTGCTGATTATTTCGGTAAACTATTTGATAGTTTTTCGCAACCAGAATCTATTACCACCCGCAAGCAAGGGGGGACTGGTTTAGGCCTGGCTATCGTTAAGCGATTGATAGAACTACATCAGAGTGAAATATTTGTAAAAAGCGAGCTGGGTAAAGGTTCGGTCTTCTATTTTGATCTGAGATTAAAAAGGGCCTTGCCGGAACAGAAAGACAATATCCAGACGCATAATAAAATACAGTCGCAGCATATTTTACTGGCGGAGGATAATATGATTAATGCAATGGTCGCAAAAAAATTATTATCCAACTGGGGTATTACATCAGAGCATGCAAAAACAGGCCTGGAAGCGGTAGAACTTTCAATGACGAAGTGTTTCGATCTGATACTGATGGATATTCACATGCCCGAGATGAATGGTTTTGACGCTGCCGCCCATATCCGCAATCAAAGGAACCCCAATTCCCAAACGCCTATTTATGCCCTTACCGCAGATATTACGGCCGAACAGCAAAGCGAATATGTAAATTACTTTAACGGCTTTTTACGCAAACCCATAGAAATTGATAAACTCCAAAAAGCGCTGCTTGGTGCTTAGTCGATCATTTTCTATCTTAGTCAGCTTTGGATAGGGTTTAACACATGAAAAAAGGACGGCTGGAAGCTTTTAGTGATGGCGTATTAGCAATCATTATCACCATCATGGTATTGGAACTAAAAGTGCCGCATACTGCTGATTTAGGTGCTTTAGTGCATTTGTTGCCGGTTTTCTTCAGTTATCTGCTCAGTTTTGTTTACGTAGGCATTTACTGGAACAACCACCACCACATGATCTACCTGGTAGAACGTATAAACGGCGCTGTGTTGTGGGCAAATCATAACCTGCTTTTTTGGCTCTCGCTTATCCCCTTTGTAACCGCGTGGATTGGTGAGAATTCCTTCTCTAAGTGGCCCGTGTTTTGTTATGGTTGCATTCTTTTAATCTGCGGAATTTCTTACTACATCCTAGCCCGGACGCTTGTTAAACACACGGGCGAAAATTCGGCTTTAGCAGTCGCGATAGGCAAGGATTACAAAGGTATTTTATCTATTATACTTTACACCATTGGCATTACAGTCTCTTATTTTAATGCCGTTGGAGGTATGGTTGTTTATGTGTTGGTAGCCCTGATCTGGCTGGTGCCGGATAAACGTATCGAACGCAGGTTAACTCATTCAGAAACTAAGGGTTAACCGTATATCAGCATTTTTACATCTGTTGCTAACAGCGAGCTAAGAATATAACTAACTTCATCGTATTCGAAACTCCTTGTTGTTATGACAAAAAAACTTTACCTGTACTTGTTACTGCTGCTGCCCTATGGGATAAAAGCGCAGGACGCTGTAAGCTACCAGATGCCGCCAAAAGAAATGGCCGATCTGCTGCTGGCAAAACCTACTCCGGGCGTAAGCATTGATTCTAGAGCCGAATGGATGTTATTAAGCGACCGTAATTCCTACCCCTCTGTAGAAGAACTGGCCCGGCCGGAATTGCGCATAGCCGGTTTGCGGATCAACCCGAATAATTTTGCACTGAGCCGTCAGAACTTTATCAGCGGCTTTACCTTAAAGAATATCAAAACAGGTCAGTCGTTCCCCGTGGTAGGGCTGCCTTCGCCACTGTTTGCCGGTATACCCGTTTGGAACACAAACGAAACCAAAATAGCATTTACCCAAACTACCGCTAAGGGTGTAGACATTTATGTGATCGATGTGGCAACACACAAAGCCACTAAGATGAATAAGCGTTCGCTGAACACGGTGCTTAATTCCCGCGTAACCTGGACAGATGCCAACACGCTACAGTATTATGTAGCTACAGCCCCGGCAAGTGCGGCTCCTGCTAAACCGGCGATGCCCAAAGGCCCGGTGGTGCAGCAGAATTTAGGTAAAGCTGCCCCAAGCGCCACTTACGAGGATTTGATCAAGTCTCCTTATGACGAACAGTTGTTCGAGTTTTATGCCACCTCGCAGTTGGTGCGAAACAAAAATGGTTTAGAAACAGCTATTGGTAAACCCCAGATCTATTCAGACGTCACCCTATCGCCGGATAAAAAATACATGCTGGTGCGCACATTGCATAAACCATTCTCTTACCTGGTAACCGCCGGCGGATTTCCGTCTAAGGTAGAGATTGAAGACGTTAACGGTAAAGCCATCAAAACATTGGCTAACCTGCCATCGGCAGAGGGTCGTCCTTCTGGTTATGACAACGTACAGAACATTCCGCGTTCTTTCGATTGGCGCGATGATGAACCTGCTACCATCACCTGGGCTATGCCTTTAGATAGTGGCATGATCCGAAAAAAAGTGGACTATCATGATGCCGTGTATGCGCTTAACGCACCATTTTCGGGCGAAGGAAAAGAACTTTTTAAAACGCAGATGCGCTATCGCGGTGTTCAATGGGGTAATGCGACTGTCGCACTGATCAGCGAAGGATTAAGGAGCAAACAGCAAAGCCGGGTGAGTAGGTTTAACCCTACATCGGGAACGGTTGAAAAACTTTATGACCGGAATGAAACCGATGCATATAATGCACTTGGATTCCCGGTTACACAAAAAAATAAATACGACCGTGATGTAATTGCCACTACCGATAACGGCAAAGAATTACTTTATAACAATCCGGTGGGTGCGTCACCTAAAGGTGACCTGCCTTTCCTGGCAAAGTATAACCTTGAAACTAAAAAGAGTGAGATCATCTGGCGCTGCGAAGAAGGCTTTTTCGAAAGTGTTGTAGATGTGGTTAACCCTACTAAGTTGGTGATCATTACCCGCCGTGAGTCGAAGACAGAGGTGCCGAATTATTTTATCCGTGACTTTTCCCGCCCGGGCAGCTTAACAGCCATTACAAAGTTCGCAAATCCTTATCCGCAGTTAGTGGGTGTAAGTAAACAAAAGATCAAATACAAGCGTGCAGACGGGATAGATCTTACTGCCGATTTGTATCTGCCCAAAGGTTATAATAAAGATAAAGACGGCCCCTTGCCTGTGTTGATATGGGCTTACCCGCGCGAGTTTAATTCGGCCAATGATGCTGCACAGGTACGCGGCTCAGAAAATCGATTTACTACCATCGGTGGCGGCAGTCCGGTTTACTTTGTTACCAATGGTTACGCTATTTTAGATAATGCAGAAATGCCGATTGTAGCGAAAGAGGGTAAAAAACCTAATGACACCTTTGTAGAACAATTGCAATTGAACGCAGAGGCAGCTATTAACAAACTGGCAGAAATGGGCGTAGGTGACAGGAACCGTATAGCGGTTGGCGGCCATAGCTATGGGGCTTTCATGACGGCTAACCTGTTAGCGCATACCAATTTGTTTAAAGCTGGTATTGCTGAAAGCGGTGCTTACAACCGTACCCTTACCCCATTCGGTTTCCAGAATGAAGAGCGTACCTACTGGGACGACCCGAAATTGTATTACGATATGAGCCCGTTCAGCTTCGCCAATAAAATTAAAACACCATTGTTGTTAATTCATGGTGATGCGGATGATAACCCCGGCACCTTCCCTATCAATAGCGAACGCTTATTTAACGCGATAAAAGGTTTTGGGGGAACAGTCCGTTTTGTTTTCCTTCCTTATGAGGCGCATGGCTATCGAGGTCGCGAAAACCTGCTGCATAAACTTTGGGAGATTAACAAGTGGATGGACACTTACGTGAAGAATGCCAAGCCCGCTGCACCAGCTAGCACGGGTAACTAAGCATAGTTTAATAGTTATTACAGCAGAAAGGCGCTCAACGGCGCCTTTCTGCTTATGTTATTGTTCTTCTATCCAGCGGTAACTATCGTTTTCTAAGCCAATTAAGTCTATCACGCGGTTTACTACCGTCATAGCTACTTCTTCTATGGTTTGCGGTCTGCTATAGAATGACGGCACTGCCGGACAAATAATTCCCCCTGCTTCAGTAACTGTTGCCATATTGCGAATCTGGATGAGGTTTAAAGGGGTATCTCTTGCTACCAAAATCAACTTCCGGCGCTCTTTCAAAATCACGTCCGCCGCACGTGTAATCAGGTCATCAGAAATGCCTGATGCAATACGCCCAAGCGTCCCCATAGAACAAGGCACCACAATCATGGTATCATATCGCGCTGAACCCGAGGCAAAGGGGGCCATGAAATCTTTCTTTGAATAAAAATCGAAGTTGTAGTTCTGGTATTCGTCGTTACCAAGTTCATAACGCCATACTTCTTTCGCGTTATCAGACATCACTACCGCTACTTTTGCTATTTGCGCCTGTAGCTTCACCAGCTGGTCTAACAGCAATTTTGCATAAATGGCACCGCTTGCGCCGGTAACGGCAACAACTATTTTCCTCATGTTTCGAGCAGAATAAATACGGGGACAAGTATACGGATATATAAATAAAAAAAGGGTCGAATAACTCGTACTCGACCCTACATCTACCTATGAAAAACATGCCCTTGAGAGGGCATTACAAAAGTAGTAATTATTTTAATATTGCAAACATTTATTTAAAAAATAATGCAAAACAAAGCATAAGTTTACAACCTGATGTTCTTTTCAATCAACGTTTGGATAATGCCATCTACCATACCAACGGTTGGAACATATATTTGCTTGATATCGGCCCACTTCATTACTGTTAAATAGATGGTGCAGGCAGGGATGATCACATCTGCACGGTCCGGGTTTAGGCCAAGTACATTGATGCGATCTTTCAGCGAATACGAATTAAGGTAGTTATATAAAGCCTTCAGTTTTGCATAGCTCAACGGTGCGCTATCCTTCTCGTCCGATAATTTATAAAGCTTATTGATATTTCCGCCGGTACCGATGCCCATTACGTTTTTAAACTTACGGGTATTGGTTACAATAAATTTTTTCATTTCTTCCCAGGTTTCTTCCCGGTCCTGGTTGTCCAGTATACGTATGGTGCCGATATTAAAGGATTGCGAAGCAAACAGCTTCCCCGCAGAGAACAACGAAAGCTCTGTACTGCCACCGCCAACATCTATATACAGGTAGTTTTTAGTGTTATCAATATTATCTTCTATGTGGCTGGCGTAAATAATATTTGCTTCGCGCTCGCCGTGGATAATCTCCAGGTTTAGCTCAGCCTCTTTTTTTACCCGCTCTACGATTTGCGGCCCGTTTTGTGCTTCACGCATGGCAGAGGTGGCGCAGGCCATATAATCGTCCACTTTGTAAACCTCTATCAGGTTTTTAAAGGCACGCATGGTTTTCACCAGGTCTTCTTCCTTTTTAGGCGAGATAAACTGGTTCAAAAACGCATCATCACCCAACCTTAACGGTACCCGGATCAGCGTATTCTTTTTAAAAGATACCGTATTGTTGTTCTGGACGATGTCGGCTATCAGTAATCTTACTGCGTTAGAGCCTATGTCTATAGCTGCGTATCTCAATTTATTTAGATTTTAGATAATTGTAAATTTCTATCTGCGCACGGTGTGCAGTATCGGCATTCGTTTTATGATACCTGTTGGTGCCGCGCGCATTCAAATCGCGCGCCTTGGTATTGTCCTGTAATTGTATGTTGATGATATCCCTTACCTCCTGGTGCAAGGCTTTGTTATAAATAGGGAAGCCAACCTCTACCCTGTTATCAATATTACGTGTCATCATATCTGCAGATGTCAGAAAGATCTTCTCTTTGCCGTCATTACAAAATATCATCACACGGGCATGCTCCAGGTATTTATCTACAATGCTGATTACCTGAATATTTTCGCTTACGCCTTTAACACCTGGAATCAGGCAACACATTCCCCTCACGATCAATTGAATCTTTACCCCTGCTGCACTTGCCTGGTACAGCTTGGCGATCATTTGCTCGTCTGAAAGGCTGTTCATTTTTAAAATGATGTAAGCCTTCTTTCCGGCTTTTGCATTTTTTATTTCTGTGTCGACAAGCTTTTCAAGTGCAGGTCTCGAATCTATCGGCGATACAATCAGGTGCTTGAAACCTTTAGGTAATTGCGATTTAGTTAGCGACTTAAAGAAAAGGGACAGTTCCTCAGTTATCTTATCATTTGCAGTGAACAGGGTATGATCTGCGTAGATCTGCGCCGTTTTTTCGTTGTAATTACCGGTAGATAATATCGCGTAGTAAACGTTCTTGTCTTTTTCGTTCCGGCGGATCAGACAGGTTTTAGCATGAACCTTATAATTCGGTACGCCATAAACCACATTTACGCCCTCTTCTTCCAGCTTATTGCTCCAGTAAATATTATTTTGTTCATCGAATCTTGCGCGAAGCTCTATCACGCAATTGACTTTCTTGCCATTCTTCGCGGCGTTGATCAGCGCGTGGATTACACTGGAGTTTTCCGCCAGCCGGTAAAGGCTAATGCTGATTTCACGTACTTTCGGATCGATAGCCGCCTCGCGAAGCAGGTGAATGATATAGTCAAAGGGCTGGTATGGGGTACTCAGCAAATAATCGCGCCTGGCAATCTGGGCGATCAGGCTTTTGCCGATAGTCAAATGCTGAACCGGTAGCGGCAGATAGCGCTTATATTCAAGTTCAGGTTTGTTAACGTTCGGGAACTTGATAAAATCTTTAAAATTATGGTAACGGTTCCCGGGTATCAGGTTTTCTGAATGCAGATGCATGTTCTTCGCCAGGAAGTTTGCCATATCAGCAGGCATTTCCGAATCATACAGCAGCCGCATTGGTTTACCCTTACGTCTTTTTTGTAAACTTTTAGACAATGCATCGATAAACTTCTCGCTCACTTCTTTATCCAGATCCAGCTCAGCATCGCGGGTCAACTGAATGGAATAAGCCTCTATACTTTCATAATCAAAAATGAAGAAAATATCATCCAGGTTATAGCGGATAATATCGTCCAGCAGGATAATAAAGTTCAGGTTATTGGTGTTTGGCAGCACCAGGAAACGCGGCAGGTTATCCGGAAACTCGATCAGTGCGTAACGTGTTTTTTTCTGGGTAGTTAATTTTACAAAGAAATAGATCGCACGGTCGCGCAGTTCAGGCAGTGGCTGACTGTCATCCAACATGATCGGTACCAGTGCGGGCAATAACTTATTTGTGAAATATTCTTTCACAAATGCGCCGCGCGTAACGTTCAGCTGCTTTTCGTTCAGGATGAATATTTTTTCCTCAGCAAGTTCTTTAACGATAATATTCTCGTAGAGGTTATTGAACTTGCGTTCCTGCCGTACAACAATGGTCTTAATCTGTGATAATACCTTTTTGGGATTGTATCCCAGTAAAGCCTTGGCCTTTTCGTTCAGATTAGAAAGGCGGCTGAGCGTGGCTACCCTTACTCGGTAAAACTCATCTAAGTTTGATGAGAATATCGCCAGAAAACGGATACGGTCGATCAGGGGCACGGTGGGGTCTGCGGCTTCCTGTAAAACACGGTCGTTAAAGTAAAGCCAGCTGATCTCGCGGTTGATTAAAGGTATGCGTTTATCTTGAGCCATTAAGTGTTGCGCCTCGGTAAAAAAGGTATGATCGCAAATCTGCTATTTTATTTGTTAAAATAATATTAACTTAATTTTAAGAAGCCTGTTTTAACAATAGCTTGCTTCACTGTTAAAGTTGACAGTTTTAAGTAATAAGCCTACTATTGCAGTAAATTAACAGAACCGATATGCCTTCATTTGATATAGTTAGTAAAATAGATGGACAAACCCTTGATAACGCGATCAACAACGCCAAAAAGGAAATCCTGAACCGTTATGATTTCAACGACTCTAAAAGTACCGTAGAATTAGATAAAAAATCAAACGAGATCACTATCGTTACCGAAAATGATATGCGCCTTAAAGCTATACAGGATGCCATCATCAGCCGGATGATTAAACAGCAGCTTGACCCTAAAGCATTGGACATGGGTGAAGAGCATTATGCCTCTGGTAACATGATTCGTAAGGAAATTAAAATTAAGGAAGGAATTGATAAAGAAGCCGCTAAAAAGATTGTCAAGAAAATAAAGGACAGCGGCTTAAAGGTACAAGCGTCTATTATGGACGATCAGGTGCGTGTGCAGGGAAAAAAGATAGACGATTTGCAGGCGGTGATCAGCCTTTGCCGTGGTGAGGATTTTGGCCAACCACTGCAGTATATCAATATGAGGAATTAGCAGCCATGGCCCCTCTAAATCTCCCCAAAGGGGAGACTTATAAATGGTGAAAAAAAGCCCTACGACGTAAAGCGGTTTGTTTAGTTCCCTCCCTTCGGGGAGCGTTAAGGAGGGACCAAATAAAAAGGGCGACGCCTTATCAGCAACCGCCCTTCATCAACTAAACCAACACCTCGTTATGAAAACTTTTGTTTTTGTATAAGTCCCGGAGTTATTCCTGACGGACCATTAGACTGTTCAGGTTATTTTACAGAGATTTCTCTGGTCTGAACTTTAGCTTCTTCTTTTTTGCCTACAGTCAGCTTCAAGATGCCATCGGTATACTCAGCATCGATGTTTGACTGGTCAGCGCTTTCTGGTAAAGTGAATGAGCGTACAAATGAATTGTAAGCATATTCGCGTTTACTGTATTTCTTGGTTTGTTCGTTGTTTTCGCTTTTCTTTTCAGCAGAAATGCTTAACACGTTCTTATCAAGGTTGATTTTAAAATCTTCTTTCTTTAAACCAGGTACGGCCAGTTCAATGTGGAACTCGTTTTCGGTTTCTGCAATGTTCACCGCAGGTATTCTGCTTACTAAACGGTCGCTTACGAATGAGTCGTTAAAAATTGATTCAAATACATCGCCGAACCAAGGGTTTAAACCATTATTTTTGTTGCTTGGATTAAATTTTACAAGTGTCATTTTTATATCCTCCAGAATTTTTGTTTATTAACTTCGTTTACATACTAATCAACTGTTATACCAAGGCCGAAAAAGAAGCGAAAGCAGACATTTTGGCTTGTGTGCAGGAAAACAAAAGACATTTTGACACCACATGGCTGAAACTATTGCTGATTATAACTTCAAAACGCCTATTCCCATCCGCTTTTCGGACATCGACGCTTATGGAAACGTAAGCAATACCATTTACTTCACATTTTTTGAGATTGCACGACTTGCGTATTGGCGCGACGCGATCAAATGGGATTTTAATAAAGCAGGTGTTATCTTGGGGCGGTCAGAGATAAATTATCTTAAAACGCTCACCATCGACGATAAAATCAACTGCTACGTTCGCACTTCACGTATCGGGACCAGCAGCTTTGATGTGATGTATTTATTGACGAGAGAAACCGCTGAGGGCTCCGAAGAGATTTGCACCACCGGTAAATCTGTTTGTATCAGTTATGATTATGGTGCAAAAGAATCTATCCCGATCCCGACTGAGGAACGCGAGAGCATGATCCATTACGACGAGCCTGGTTTGATCACAAATACCAACTAACTTATTAATAATTCAAATGGAGTTGAAAGATTTCATAAAACAGTCGTTATTGGATATTGTAAATGGCGTTGAAGAAGCTAATCAAGAAAAAAATCGGTTTCGACTAACAAGCCATATTCATCATGGAACTAAAGAGTCTGGACAAAGAGTTGAATTCGACGTTTCTGTTGTAGTGAATGAAACCTCGGAAAATAGTGCCAAAGGAGGTATAAAGATAGCTTTTGCGAATATTGGAGGCGGATTAAAACAATCGGACTCAAATCAAAATATTCAAAAAATAAAATTTGATATATTTATCGCGGAAAAACCTCTTGTAGATTCCAATCTTCCCAGCGCATAACTTATTTTTTATAATCCAATTGATAAGAATAGGTGCAAATCTCCAATTCTTAATAATGAATAGTTTAACTAAAAGATCTTATCGGGATTGAGGATGTTATGCGGGTCGAATACCTGTTTGATTCCTTTCCATAACGCAAAATGGACAGGCGAATACTTTATGGGCATAAAGGCTTTCTGCACATAGCCGATCCCGTGCTCGCCGGATAACGTGCCGCCCAATTTTACGGTAAGTTCGAATATTTCGCGTATGCCATCATTCAGCTTGTTCTTCCAATCGTAGTCGCTCATGCTGCCTTTGATGATGTTCACATGCAGGTTGCCATCACCAGCGTGGCCGTAGCAAACGGACTCAAAGCCGTACCGGTTGCCAATTTCTTTAATGCCTCTGATCAAATTTGGTAGTTCTGCCCGTTTCACTACGGTATCTTCCTCTTTATAAACCGAGTTAGATTTTACTGAAACACCCATTCTTCTCCGCATCCGCCAAAGCTCTTCTTTTTGCGCAGCACTATCGGCAAGTAAAACGTCCAGGCAGTTGAAGCTTTCTAAAACGGTGTTGATCTTTTCGCAGTCAGCAAAAATCATATCGGGATTATTGCCATCTACCTCAATCAACAGAAATGCCTGGGCATCGTCTTTTAAATCGAAAACAACGCCTTCGTGTTCCATCACCCACGCCACTCCTGTTCGCTCCATGAATTCCAGTGCAGAAGGAATAATACCCGCCCTGAAAATTGCAGATACCGCAGCACAGGCAGATTCATTATCGGGAAATGAGGCCAGCATCGAAACGTCGTGCGTGGGCTTAGGGATCAATTTAACCACAATCGCCGTTACGATACCCAATGTCCCTTCAGAACCGATCATCAACTGCGTAAGGTTATAACCAGAGGCATATTTTAAGGTATTAGCCCCTGTCCAGATCAATTCGCCTGCAGGTAATGCCACCTGCAGGTTTAAAACATATTCGCGAATGGTGCCATATTTTACAACTCTCGGGCCACCTGAACCATGCGCTACATTTCCACCGATAAAGCAACTCCCTTTACTGGCCGGATCGACAGGATAAAGTAAGCCTTTCTCTGCAACGGCATTCATAAAAACTTCGGTAATCACACCAGGTTGAACCGTAGCCTGCAAGTTCGCCTCGTCAATTTCAAGTATCTGGTTAAACCGTTCCATTGCAATCACCAGCCCTTTATTTACCGGCAAAGCGCCCCCGCTTAAACCTGTACCGGCACCGCGTGGTGTAACTGGAATCAAATATTCATTGCATAGCTTTAATAAAGCGGCAACCTGTTCCGGGGTTGACGGTTTGGCGACTACTTCCGGATAAAAGCGAAGGTCTTCCGTCTCGTCATGGCTGTATTTTTCCAGGCTTTCTTCGTTAGTGAAAATTGCATCGGCACCAACAGCCTGAATAAACAAGGCTAAGATTTCAGGGGTTATACGGTCGCAGTCCATGCTTTATTTCTGATAAGTAATAGTCACCGAAGATGCCTTTACCTGCCCTTTCAACGGCGGGTTCAGTTTACGCACCTGTACTTTTATGGCTTCAGCGAAACCAAACTCTGCACGGATCTGATCCAGTATGCCTTGCGCCACAGTTTCCAATAACTTACGCGGCACCGCCATTTCTGCTTCGGCTATCTGGTGCAGCCTTTCATAATTGAGGGTATGTAAAAGGTTGTCTTCGTTTAAATTTTCCGCAGGTTTAAAACTTACCGCAATATCCACCAGGAAACGGTTGCCCAGGTCCTGCTCTACCCGGTAATAACCGTGGCGGGCAAAAAATTCAGCTTCGTGCAAAGCAACTTCAATCATGTGTCAAAAGTAAATTAAAGCATATAAAAATGAGCAGGAAACGCGCGCTTTCATTAGATTTGCTTACCAAGTTACTACCAATTATGCCAAGAACAGACCTTTTTGAATCACCCGACTACTTTCTTGTTGATGAACTTTTATCTGAAGAGCATAAGCTGATCAGGGAGATGGTACGCAGCTGGGTAAAAAAAGAATTGAGCCCGGTGATTGAAGATTACGCCCAGCGCGCCGAGTTCCCGAAGCAGTTGCTAAGCGGATTGGTCGAACTGGGCGCTTTCGGCCCAACGATTCCTGTTGAATATGGCGGCGCGGGATTGGATTATACCGCTTACGGCATCATGATGCAGGAGCTGGAGCGGGGCGATTCAGGTATCCGTTCTACGGCATCAGTTCAGGGGTCATTGGTGATGTACCCCATTTACACTTATGGGTCCGAAGAGCAGAGAAAAAAATATCTCCCTAAACTGGCGACAGGCGAATTAATGGGTTGCTTTGGATTGACAGAGCCAGACCATGGCTCTAACCCAGGCGGAATGGTCACCAATATTAAAGATGCGGGCGATTATTATTTGTTAAATGGCGCCAAAATGTGGATTTCTAATGCACCGTTTGCGGATATCGCCGTGGTTTGGGCAAAGGATGAATCAGGGAAAATCCGAGGATTAATTGTTGAACGCGGCATGGAAGGTTTTACCACACCGGAGACACACAACAAATGGTCGCTGCGGGCATCTGCTACTGGCGAACTGGTGTTCGATAACGTAAAAGTGCCCAAAGGAAATATTTTCCCTAATGTCTCTGGGTTAAAGGGCCCGTTAGGTTGTCTCAACCAGGCGCGCTATGGTATTGCCTGGGGCGCGATTGGTGCGGCAATGGATTGTTATGACACTGCCTTGCGCTATGCTAAGGAACGTGTTCAGTTTGGTAAACCCATTGCGGGTTTTCAGCTTCAACAGAAAAAATTAGCGGAGATGATCAACGAGATTACCAAAGCACAATTACTGGCTTGGCGCCTGGGAACGTTAAAAAGCGAAAACCGGGCTACCGCTGCACAGATATCTATGGCCAAGCGAAACAACGTAGCTATGGCTTTAGATATTGCCCGCGAAGCAAGGCAGATGCTGGGCGGTATGGGTATTACCGGCGAATACAGTATTATGCGCCATATGATGAACCTGGAATCTGTGGTGACTTATGAGGGTACGCATGACATCCACCTGCTGATTACCGGTATGGATGTTACCGGGTTAGATGCGTTTAAATAATCAGCTTTTTAAAAAATCGCGATACCAATAGCCTGATTTTTTGACGGTTCGTTTCAGTGTGTCAAAGTCGACGCGGATTAAACCAAATCGTGGGTGATAGCCTTCTGCCCATTCAAAGTTGTCCAGTAGCGTCCACACAAAATAGCCCTGTACGTTGCAGCCTTCGTTTTTTGCTTTCAAAACCTGGGCAAGATAATCCTGTAGATAAGCTATACGTTTATCATCGTTCACCTCGCCGTTCACCACTTCATCCGGGAAGGCAACTCCATTCTCGGTAATGATGATCTTTTTAATCTGAGGATACTGACTGAATTTTTTGATCACTTGGTAGATCGCAGGCGGGTAAACCTCCCAACCCATTTCCGTAAGCGGCACATTCCGGTTTTCTGCTTTTACAAGGCTGGCGCCTATGTACGGCGTAAAGAAAGAATACTGCACAATCTCACGCGTATAATTTTGCAGGCCGAT
The DNA here is from genome assembly GCF_022953055.1 of Mucilaginibacter straminoryzae. Taxonomy (GTDB): domain Bacteria; phylum Bacteroidota; class Bacteroidia; order Sphingobacteriales; family Sphingobacteriaceae; genus Mucilaginibacter; species Mucilaginibacter straminoryzae. The sequence continues at coordinate 50,020 of NZ_JALJEJ010000003.1, forward strand.
AAAATCAAAATCAAAATGTAAATTGTCTTCGTCGCCGGGCTTAAAATACTTCTCTATTTTCTTTAAAGCTGTCACCTCTTTTGTAGGGTAGCCCAAACCAAGTATAGGTTCAATAAACAACCGGTTGATCAATGCATCTGCACGAGCAGCCGCAGACACATCCCTGCTTGAATTGGTAAGCGGTTCTATATGCGAACAGGAAAACGTCGTTCCGATCTGCGCATCCGGGGGTAAAAGCTCGCGCAATATTTTTGCCCCGGCAACAATACTTAAAATTACGTGGTGTGTGGCAGGTAGAAAGTTACGCAATCCACTCCTTCCCGGTGCATGGATGCCCAGGAAATAACCTCCACCGGTAAATACGGAAGGTTCATTCATCACCATCCAGTGCTTTACCCGGTCGCCAAAACTTTCTGCGCAAATGCGCACGAACTCGCTAAACCATTCCACAATATGGCGGTTGGTCCAGCCGCCAAGTACTTCCAGGTCCTGCGGTAGATCCCAGTGATAAAGGGTAATCCAGGGTTGTACGCCTTTTTCAAGGCAGTAGTTAATCACCTCGTTGTAATACTGGATGCCGTGAATATTAATCTCACCGGTGCCTTTAGGTAGAATACGTGTCCAGGAGATAGAGAAGCGGAAACAAGGGATACCCAGCTGTTTAATCAGGTCGATATCTTCTCGATAACGATTGTAGAAGTCGCATGCAGTAAGGGGGTGATCGCCGTTCTTGATCTTCCCTTTTTTTTGGGCGAATACATCCCAAATGGATTGGCCTTTACCATCAGCGGTGGTAGCACCTTCCGTTTGAAGTGCCGCCGATGATACGCCCCAGTAAAAATCTTCGCCGAATAGTTTCCTGTTTATTTGATCCATTAGTAATACAGCCCCTTAAAAAACATGCAAAGAAACAAGAAACTAATTAAGGGCGCTTAAAGTTTTCGCAAAAAGATTGATTGCCGTAGCTATAACAGGCAAACAGGAAATATAGAATGCACGTGCAATTAGTGCATAAACGCAGAACTCATTCTTTTGAGCATCACCCGCTCGCGGATGCGGCTAAATATTCTGAATACTTTACTTACGAAATTCATAACACCTCCGTTTTGATACAAGGTCGGTATAGGTTATGAATTTAAAGTGCAGTTGATGTGATGTTTATGTTAATAGGTTAGAAGCAAGAACCAAGAATCAAGTGACCTCATTTTCGATTACAGCATATCGTAGAGACACGATATGTGGTGCTTTGTCTAAATTTTAGTTGGAGACGCAAGGTATTGTGTCTCTACGGTTTCAAAGGAAGAACTGGGTTGTGTTCTGCTAAATTTGTAGAGACATGATGCCTGGTGCTTTGTCTAAATTATAGTTCGAGACGCAAAGTATTGCGTCTCTACGGTTTCAAAAGAAGAACCGGGTTATGTCCTGCTAAATTTGTAGAGACACAATACTTCGTGTCTTATCTAAATTGTAATTTGAGACGCAAGGTATTGCGTCTCTACGGTCTAAGAAAAAGAATCAATTTATTTCTTGCTGAATTTGTAGAGACACGATACCTCGTGTCTCTACAAATTATAGTTACAGACGCGGCGTATTGCTTCCATAATTACGCTCTATTTAGGCGCAGTTATTTTCATTAAACTTGTTATAGTAAATTTTTAAAAGAATGAAACAGGAATTGGTATCGCAATACAGCGCATCACTTAAAATGCTTATACAAACCATTAGCAAATGTCCTGACGAGCTATGGGATGATACCAACCATCAGAGTCCTTATTGGCAAATCGTCTATCATTCGCTCCATTTCACAGCCTTATACCTATCAGACAATGAAACACTATTCAGCCCCTGGGCAGGTCACCGCTTAGGTGCCCATCAGTTAGGGAATTCAGCAGCGATTATTGTTAGTCAGGCTTATCTTAAAATAGAAATGGAAGAACTGGCCCGGCAAATAATTGATACGCTCCATGTTAAGATTTATAGGCAGGATATGGAAGCTCCGTCGGGCTTTGAGTGGTTGCCCATGAATAAGTTTGAGCTACATCTTTACAATTTGCGACATTTACAACACCACATCGGGCAATTGGTAGAACGTCTGCATAGTGTCGGAATTTACGGAGTAGATTGGATAGGAAGCATAAATTAAACCATTAGCGGGTTGCGCTATGGTCCCATGCTAAGAGAAGGAACAGGAAGGGGTAACTACCATTAGAAACCCCTCCCTGACCCTCCCAAAGGGGAAGGAAAACTAACGTTAAAATTTTATTCGCTGTACACGCTCTGTACCTGGTCGCGAAGGTTGTAGTGCGAAGCCATTACCTCGCCGTAAGCACCGGCGGTTCGAACAGCGATCAGATCACCGCGGAACGATTCCGGTAGTTCTACATCTTTGCGGAAACAGTCTGTGCTTTCGCAGATTGGCCCTACTACGTCATATTTCACCGGCTCGGCTTTCGCGTCCTGCGTTAAATTCTCAATCTGGTGATAGGCCTGGTACAACATCGGGCGGATCAGCTCGGTCATGCCTGCGTCTAGTACCAGGAAGTTCTTTTTCAAGCCATTTTTCACGTAAAGAACGCTCGCAATCAAAGAGGCACATTGTGCCACCAAAGCACGGCCTAATTCAAAATGAACCTCTTGTCCGGGTTTTACGGTCAGGAAGTCGTTAAATACTTTAAAATAAGCGTTAAAATCGGCGATATTGTCCGTATCAGGCTTGTAATAGTTCACGCCAAGGCCACCGCCAACATTCAGTACTTTAATATTGAAACCGCGTTCTTCAAACCAAACGCTCATTTCGTTTACCCTTACGCAAAGGCTTTTAAAAGCTTCCAGATCAGTAATCTGCGAACCGATGTGGAAGTGGATACCGATCAGTTCCAGGTTTTGGCAATTCTTCAGCGTATCCACTACATCCGGCAATTGCCACATATTTACCCCGAACTTGTTCTCGTCCAGCCCAGTAGTGATGTAATGGTGGGTATGTGCATCAACATTCGGGTTGATCCGGATAGCCAGTTTTGCTTTTTTACCCTTTGCCCCTGCCAGATCATTGATCACTAACAGTTCCTGAACCGATTCTACGTTAAAACAAAAAATATCCAGGTCGAGGGCGGCATTGATTTCCCGGTCAGATTTACCAACACCCGCGAAAACCACTTTGTCTTTTCCGAAGCCGTATTCTACAGCCGATTTCACTTCATTACCGCTTACACAATCTGCGCCAAAGCCAAAAGACTGAATTGCTTGAAGCACCTTCGGGTTGAAATTGGCTTTCATGGCATAATGCACTTGATAACCGTAAACATCAGCCGCATCGCGGCAGGCAGTTAAAGTATTGCGTAATAAACCCAGATCGTAATAGTAAAATGGTGTCTCGGTTTGTTTAAAACGTTGTATGGTATCGTTGCTGAACATTAATCAAGTCGTATTAAATAATTAGAATAAATGGCTATGCAGGCTGCGCAATGCTTCTGCTTTGTGTTCTGTTTTCACCAGTAGCGATAAATTATGATCACTGCCGCCATAAGAGATCATCCGGATTGGAATATGCTTCACGGCTTCCAACACACGTGCAGCATAACCATGTTTATCCGCTGCAAAATCGCCCACCACACAAATAATGGTTTGGTTTACATCCGTCTCTACCTTACCAAAAGTATTAAGTTCAGCGATTATATCTTCCAGCCGGGTGGTGTCATCAATAGTAACGGAAACGGCCACTTCTGAGGTGGTGATCATGTCTATAGCGGTTTTATAACGTTCGAAAACCTCGAACACCCGGCGTAAAAAACCATAGGCTAACAGCATCCGGCTCGACTGGATCTTAATAGCCGTAATGCCGTCCTTCGCCGCAACAGAGATAATGCCCTCGGTCTGGCTGTCGTGAGTGATCAGGGTTCCTTCTGCTTTTGGATCCATGGTATTCAGCAGGCGAACAGGTATCTTGTACTTTTGAGCCGGAAACACACTTTGGGGGTGAAGTATCTTCGCTCCGAAATAGGCCAGTTCTGCTGCCTCATCAAAAGAAATACGGCGGATAGGTTGTGTACCTTCAACTATGCGAGGATCGTTATTGTGCATGCCATCAATGTCTGTCCAGATCTGCACTTCTTCGCTGCGGATAGCCGCGCCAATCAAAGAAGCAGTATAATCGCTGCCGCCGCGGCGCAGGTTATCAATCTCGCCAAAAGCATTGCGGCAGATATAACCCTGTGTGATGAACAGCTTATTTTCGGGGTGCTTATTGAGTAACGGAGTTAGATGTTCGGTTATATAATCAACAACGGGCTCCTGGTCTTCATCAATCTTCATAAAGTCAAGGGCCGGTAGCAGTATCGAAGGCACACCAATTTGCTGCAGGTAGATATGGTAAAGCGTTGTAGATAATAGCTCGCCCTGGGCTAAGATGATCTTATCTTCTATCGGCGTAAAAAGATCATTTGCAAGTTGGCTTAATAGGCCAAAGTGGTAAGCAACTACTTCCCTGCCCTGTTCCAGGTATTTGGTGTCGGTATAAAGGTCTTCAATAAACAGTTGATATTTTTCCTTCAGTGCGTTGATCAGTTCGGCTGCTTTTGCCTTATCGCTTTGTAAATAAGCTTGCCCAATCTCTACCAGGCTGTTAGTGGTGCCTGATACCGCCGAAAGCACAACGATCTGCCGCTCCGCTGGATTAATGATATTTAGCAGACTTTTCATCCGTTCGGGACTACCTACAGATGTTCCGCCAAATTTTAAAACTTTCATTTTTAGTTTCTGTTTATGACAAATATTTATATCCTTGTACCTGTATTCCGGGCACTGTGCTGATGTAAACCACGGGTATTACCACCGTGGCATAATGCTTCAAGAGCGACTAAACCCGTTTCTGAGGCGCTAAAAATAGGATTTTAAACACTATATATCCACAATAATGATCAAAATTAAATTTGGTACCGATGGCTGGAGAGCCATCATTGCAGACGATTTTACAGTTGAAAACGTAAAACGCGTTGCGTATGCCACCGCGCTTTGGCTGAAACAAAATTTTGAAAACCCTTCTGCTGTGGTTGGTAACGACCCTCGTTTCGCCGGCCCGTTATTTGCGGATGTTACTACCCGTGTTTTAGCTTCAGAAGGCATTAAGGTTTATCGCGCGGAAAATACCTTCGTTTCAACGCCGATGATCTCGTTAGGTACAGTACGTCAAAATGCTTCGGCCGGTATCATCATTACTGCAAGCCATAACCCACCTGCTTATAATGGTTATAAAATTAAGGCTTCATATGGTGGACCAGCAACACCGGACGATATCGAAAAAGTAGAAAGCCAGATCCCGGATACTATTGAGCTTAGCCTGAAATCTCTTGACGATTACAAGAAAGACGGCCTGGTTGAAATGGTAGACCTGGAGCAAATGTACATTACGCACGTAGAAAACAGCTTTGATCTGGAAGCTATCCGCAACTCCGGAAAAGAGTGGGCTTACGATGCCATGTACGGTGCAGGCCAAAATGTAATGCAGCGTTTATTCCCTGAAATTACCATGCTGCATTGTGATCACAATCCAGGCTTTGAAGGGCAGGCTCCGGAACCGATTCAGCGTAACTTGCAGCAGTTTGAAGACGTGATTAAAATGTCTGAAGGTGAAATTGCCTGCGGCTTAGTTACCGACGGCGATGCGGACCGTATCGGCCTTTATGACCAGAATGGCAACTTCGTTGATTCGCACCACATCCTGCTGTTATTGATCCATTACATGTACAAAGTGAAAGGACAACGCGGCGAAGTGTATTCTACCTTCTCTTGTACCAGCAAAATTCAAAAGCTTTGTGATCACTATGGGCTGAACAACACCGTAACCAAGATTGGCTTTAAATATATCTGCGACCTGATCGTGAACTCTGGCAAACCATTTATGGTGGGTGGTGAAGAGTCTGGCGGTATTGCTGTAGACGGCCACATCCCTGAACGTGACGGTATCTGGATCGGTTTGATCATTTGGGAATTCATGGCGAAAACCGGCCGAAGCCTGACTGATCTGATCCAGGAGATCTATGATATTGTTGGCAAATTTGCGGTAGAACGCTACGATTTACATGTAACTGAAGAGTTGAAGCAACAGATCATCAGAAATTGCAAATCAGGTGCTTATAAAGCATTCGGTAGCTATAATATCACCCGCAGCGAAGATCTGGATGGTTTCAAATTCTTCTTTGAAGATGGTTCATGGGTAATGATCCGTCCTTCAGGAACCGAGCCTGTTTTGCGTGTTTACTCAGAAGCGCCAAGCTCTGAAGATTCATTCAAAATTCTGGATGCTACTAAAGCAGTTTTGTTAGGATAGTATCGGGCCGCTCCATTAAAAGAGATCGCTTCGTTCCTTGCGATTACGCGAAAAAAAAAAGGCTTGCCAATTTGGCAAGCCTTTTCCTGTTAATAGTGGGTTTATAAGTATTTCTTCGATGTTGTATCAGCATTTGGTCTGCTTACTGATCTCGCTACCCAAATGTTGGATCTGATCAGCGTCCAGCAATAGAGCGGCATGATGGTGCGGCTCGTAAATCCAAACATTATGCTCATTACAGATCATATAACCACATAGTTCGTCTTCGTAAAAAAGATCGTACGTATTTTCGTTTTCTCCCGGTTTAACGGTGATCATCATCGGATGATCTTTCATAGGAATAGCTACTTCAAAAGGATTCATATAGATATAACTGTATTTTAAGGCAGTTGGTTCTTTAAATTTGGTTAAAGCTATTAATTTCGTTCCGGTTTACCGCTATCTCCTATGAAAGATTACTTCCTGAAGCTTTTGGCTTACGACTACTATGCTAATAAACTGATTCTACAGTCAATTAAAGAAATGGGTAATCCGACAGAGCCCATCCGCCTGATGAGCCACACTTTAGGTGCGCAACAGGTTTGGTTGGGCCGCTGTGTTGGTGATCCCAATGCACAGAAAGGTGCGATATGGCCCGAGTGGGAACCCGACGATTTGTACCAAATTAATGAAGAGAATCATCAGCTTTGGGTAAATTTTTTAAACCGTGAAACTGATCTTAATCGTAAGGTTAGTTATGTGAATTCCAAAGGAGATAGTTTCAGTGATACTTTAAGTGATATATTGGCACACCTTGTAAATCATGGCACTCATCATCGTGCGCAGATAGGCCAGTTGCTGAAAACTGCGGAGCTTGATAAACTACCGGTTACAGATTATATCTTTTTTATCCGTAATATGCACCAATCCAATTAAAGCTAAATATTAAATTTGCGCACCATGAAAAAGTCAGCCTTAGCCCTTCTTTTAGCCATCACTGCATCTGCCTGTAACAACGATAAACAGGAAGAAAAAAAAGTACTGGACGATATTTTAGCGAAGCACGAAACGGTAATGGAAGCCGACGGCAAAGCGGTTGATCATAAAATGATACTTGATTCTTTGCTGAAGAATAACCTCATTACTGCCGGAAAAGATTCTGCTACTGCTTTAAGTAAAGACCTGCAAACTACAGACGAACGCATGAGCAATTGGATGCAGAAGTTCAATATGGAATACAAGGGGAAGGATCACGCCGATGTAATGAAATATTATAACGGGCAGCGAACCGAAATTAACGCGATCGATTCTCAGTTGAATACCCTGAACAAGCAGGCTGACGGGTTGTTATCGAAATACAAAAAACCATGAAAAATTTAATTTATACCTGCTTTGCAGTGCTCATCCTGGCTGCTTGCAGCAGTAATGAGTCTGCTAAAAACGCCTTACCCATCTACGGCAACCGCGAGCCAGTTACCAAAACTGTAAATGGGAAAACAGTTACAGACACCATTTACCAAACGATACCAAAGTTTAGCTTTATAGACCAATACGGCGATAGTATTACCAACAAAAGCCTCGACGGAAACATTTACGTAGCCGATTTCTTTTTTACCTCTTGCCCCAATATATGCCCTGTAATGCACCGGAATATGTTGAAGGTGTATAATACTTTTAATAAGGTGGGCGACTTTAAAATCGTTTCTTACACCATAGACCCGAAGCATGACAGCGTTAATGTATTAAAGCAATATGCAGAAAAGCTAGGTGTAAAAGATAAGAACTGGCTGTTCCTGCAGGGTAAAAAAGACGAAACTTACAAGTTGGCTAAAGGTTATATGGTGCAGGCGCGCGAAAATGTCCACGATGGCTTTTTTATCCTGGTAGATAAGCAAAAGCGGATTCGTGGTTCATATCTGGGAACAGATCCTGCCCAAGTGGATAAAATGATCGAGGATATTAAGACCCTTCAGGCCGAACCACAACAACACATTGCACAGTGAGAGCTTTCCTGGTCATTTGCTTTTTCAGCGTTGCTGCTACGGTGTTAACTTCCTGTTCAGAGCAGGATCTGGAATATAAGCGCGCTTACACCAACGGTTCGTTGGTATACCAGCAACACTGTCAGAACTGTCACGGTAATGATGGCGAAGGGCTTTCCGCCTTGATCCCCCCTTTAACCGATTCTATATATTATAAAAAGAACAGCGCTCAACTGGCTTGCTTAATTAAAAACGGATCGTCAGGACTGATGATAGTCGGCGATAAGGCCTATACAGATAAGATGCCACCTTCAGGCCTGGCCCCTATTGAGATATCGCAGGTACTTACCTACATCCGCAACTCATTTGGAAACAAGCACGGTATTGTATCGGTGGATGAGGTAAACAAAGATTTAGAAGGATGTAATTAAAGATCTGAAGGTTCAGAAGTAAAACATCATTTAGTATTGCTTTACGCAGCAATGTTAATTGCGCTTTATGGCATTGTGTAAGTATGAATACCCCCCTACAAGGATTCTCTTCATTATTAATTCCATAAAAGCATGTAAAAACAAAAAGCCCGCATTTTCATGCAGGCTTTGAATAATATAATTAGATTTAAAATTAAGCTTCTACTTCTTCAGTATCGGCTGCAGTTTCTGTAGCTGGTGCTTCTTCTACAGCAGGTGCAGTAGCTTTAGGTGCTTTTTTTGCTTTAGGAGCTTCAGCTGCAACAGGTGCAGGAGCAGCTACTTCAGCAACAGCAGCAGTTTCTAAAGGAAGAACTGATACATAAGAACGGTTATCAGCTTTTTTACGGAAAACTACAGTACCGTCTGCCAAAGCAAATAAAGTATGATCTTTACCGATACCTACGTTTAAACCTGGGTTGTGTTTGGTACCACGTTGACGAACGATGATGTTACCGGCAATAGCAGGCTGACCACCGAAAATTTTGATACCTAAACGTTTGCTATGGGATTCGCGACCGTTTTTGGAACTACCGGCCCCTTTTTTGTGTGCCATTTCTTAATGTCTTTTTTATCGGTTAAACCTTCAATTATAATGTGATACCAGTAATTTCAATTTTAGTGAACTGCTGGCGGTGACCGTTTTTCTTTTTGTAACCTTTTCTTCTTTTCTTTTTGAAGATGATTACTTTATCACCTTTAACATGAGACAGGATCTTTGCCGATACTTTAGCTCCAGAAAGATCTGCGCCAAGCTTAAAGTTACCTTCGTTTTCAGCCAATAAAACCTTGTCAAATTCAATACTAGCGCCTTCATCTCCTTGCAAGCGATGTACAAAGATCTGCTGGTCTTTAGCAACTTTAAATTGCTGTCCGGCTATATTTACTATTGCGTACATTGGGTTAATAATTATTTATTTGTTTTTTAAAATGAGGTGCAAATATAGATAAAGTAATTGCAATAAACAATCTTTATTTATTTTCAAGCGTCTCGGCTTCGTCTATCTTTTTCTGGATCTCTTTGATCAGCCTTTCGTTAGCATCTTTCAGCGCAACCGGGCCGTTATAGGCCACATTGTAATGCACGATCTTACTCTTATCCTTGTAATGAAATTCGATGATATAGTTCGGCGCACTATGCTGGAGCGCTGAATCGCCGGGAAGCTCGTTTGCCGGGAAGTTCCATAAACCAAGGTCGGCCGCTTTAAAGTGCAGGTATTGTAAAGCCGTTTTCCCTAGCTTCACATTCTTTTTAACCAGTTTGCCGCTGGTGGTCAAATACTGGTACTCCCCAGTCTTCGAATTGTATTGGTTCAGCAGGCTATCCCCCTTGCCATATTTTAAAGAAAGGTATTGAAAATCTTTAAAGCGGTATGGCGCATTTTTTATCATCATACCATAATAGTAAAAGCAATAGACCAGGAACGGTACTACCACTGTAGCAGCAAGAAAAATCTTCTTTGATTTAGCAGTCATGTTTGAATTAAATGAGCGTCATTGCGAGGTACGAAGCAATCTTATACTAATAACTTTCAAGACGAACAGATGCTTCGACAAGCTCAGCATGACATCTTAGTAATGGTTTTGTTATCGAACAATTACAAACCGGGTGCAAAAATAGCTTTCTGATTGATATAAATGTGATTGCTTCGTCATTTCATGCTTTTAATCAAAATTCGAAATTGAAAATCCGAATTCCGAAATTAAAAGCTACTCCTTCAACTCCCCTTCCCATTTGCTTACAACTGCAGTAGCCATGGCGTTACCTAATACGTTGGTGGCCGAGCGGCCCATATCCAGCAGCGGATCGATACCGATTAACAAAGCCAAACCAGCTTCAGGGATATTAAACATGGAAATTGTGCCAGCAATAACCACTAATGACGCACGCGGTACACCGGCAACACCTTTACTGGTCAGCATCAGGATCAGTAGCATAGACAATTGCTGAGAGAACGCCAGATGTATCCCGTATGATTGTGCCAGGAATAATGAGGCAAAGGTCATATACATCATCGAGCCGTCGAGGTTAAAGGAATAACCCAGCGGTAATACAAAGCTTACAATCTTGTTATTACAGCCAAAGCGCTCCAGTTCCATCAGCACGCGCGGGTAAGCCGCTTCGCTGGTAGAGGTGCTAAAGGCTACCAGCATGGCGTCTTTAATATTATTAACCAAAGTAAATGCCCGTCCTTTTAATACAAAGAATCCGGCCAGAATAATCACTAGCCATAGGATCAGCAGCGATCCGTAAAATTCGGCGATGAAAATAGCATAGGTAGAAAGGATACCCAAGCCTTGCTTGGCGACAACAGCCGTAATCGCGCCGAACACTGCTATTGGCGCCAGCTTCATTACATAACCGGTAATTTTTAGAATCACATGTGCAATGGCGTCCATGGCTTTTACCACAATCTCTCCCTGTGGGCCAATTGCACCGGTAGCCACACCAAAAAACAATGCGAAGATCACAATCTGCAGGATCTCGTTATTTGCCATTGCTTCAACGAAGCTTTTCGGTACTACATGGCTCACAAAATCACGGAGGGACAATGCAGTCTTTTTGATGTCTGTACCCAAATGGCTGTCTGGTAGCGGCAGGTGCATGGCTACACCTGGTTTGAACGTATTTACCAGGATCATTCCTAATAACAACGAAACTAACGTAGCACTGAGGAACCACAGCATCGTTTTACCACCTATACGGCCGACCGCTTTTACATCACCTACCTTAGCCACACCAACTACCAATGTGGTAAATACCAACGGCGCGACGATCATCTTAATCAGCCGCAGAAAAATATCGCTCAGAACACTGAAACCTGTCAATTTATCCTCACGCGCAGTGTCATTCTTTTTACGTTCTGCCACCTGCGTCGTGCGTTCGGCTTTTAGTGCTTTGAATTCGGCGGTAGTGGTATCTTTTACCTGGGTAAGCTTTAAATCAACCGTTTTTATCCTGGTATCTGCTGCAGTAATGTTTTTATTGAACTGATCGATAACATTGACGTTATAAAGGTACCCTACGATGATACCGGCAAAAAGTGCTATAAAGATGAAAAGGGTAAGTTTGTTCCGGGTCATGAATTTGATTAAAAGGCGAAGCTACAATTTATTTAATATTTTGCTGAAATTTAGCGCCGATGAGTATTCAACAATTCGGACTGAAAGAAATTAAAGCCGAAATTAAGCATTACAGCGATGTGCAACTGGCAGATCTGTGCCTGCGCATGGCTAAGTACAAAAAGGAAAACAAAGAGTTGTTAGCTTATTTGCTTTTTCTTTCCCATGACGAGGCTGCTTTCATAGATCAGGTAAAATCAGAAAGTAGTTTGATGTTCAGTCAGTTAAGCAGTCATAGCTATCAGGCAGCAAAAGGGCTTCGTAAAATTCTTCGTTTTATTAATAAGCAAATAAAATTCAGTGCGTCTAAACAGGTAGAGGTTGAATTATTATTGCATTTCTGCCGCGATTACCTGGACAATGTAGACAGAAAGGCATCCTATAAGCCACTACGGCAAATTTTAACAAGACAGTTACAAAAAGTGAAGGCATCCATTAGTAAATTGCATGAAGATTTGCAGTTTGATTACCGGCAGGAGTTTGATGAGTTGCTTGGCGATTTGGGTAACAAGTTGCTTTGGTTTAACATTAAAGATATTTAATTGTAACATTACCCGCCAGGGCGTGTCTAAAATTAAAATTCAACTAAACTGTGGCCGATAAAGAAGCCGCCTTCAGGCAAATATTCGCAGCTAACTCTAAAAAGATCTACCACCTGTGTTATGGCTACACGGGGGACGACGACGCCGCAAACGATCTGCTGCAGGAGACGTTTTTAAAAGTCTGGCAAAACCTGGACAAATTCAGGAACCAGGCGCAAATTTCCACCTGGATCTATCGCATAGCCGTAAATACCTGTTTAACTTATCTGCGATCGGAAAAGCGTCAGGCTAAAGACGAGCTGACGCCACAAATTGCAGAAAACCAGAAAGAAGAATTTTCTGAGAAGAACGAACAGGTGGCTTTGCTGTACAAGTGTATATCAAAGCTGGAAGAAACAGAAAGAATTATAATAACCATGGTGCTCGACGAAGTACCGTACCCTGAAATTGCAGAAGTTTCGGGTATTACAGAAGGAAATTTACGTGTGAAGATTTTTAGAATTAAACAGAAATTAACGGATTTATATAACCACTATGAAAGACTTTGATCATTTGCTCTCGGTTTGGCAGGGACAGCCAGCCCGGGAACAGCTTTCGGTGGACGAGGTGCTGAAGCAGGTAAAGAAGGGGGTGAATAGTATAACCTCTAAATTGTATTGGGGCATTGTCGCCATGATTGGCATTGCGTTATACACGTTTATCGTTTTGTTTTTCTTCACTTTTAAATACTGGCAAACGTATGTGGGTGTTGGTATGATCCTGATGACGATGCTATTGTATTTGTCACTGATCGTGCGGCATTACCGGATCTTGCATAAACGCGACCATACCATTAACCCGACAGATTACCTGAAAAACCTGAAAGAATACCAGAAGCAGCGGTCTAAACTGGCGGGATGGTTCTACTTTATCTTTGTACTGCTCATCAGTATGGGCTTTTCGCTCTACCTGTTCGAGTTATTAGAGAAAGCATCGCTATTAACCCGCTACCTGGTTTATGGGTTAACCATCGTCTGGATATTGTTTTGCACCTTCTTTCTTCGCGTAAGGATCTTTAAGAACGAGGAAGAAAAACTGAACCTGATGATCGACAGGTTAGAGCGGCTGGAAACGCAGTTTGAATAGCATTTCCTTTTGCTTCTTAAACCAATAGATGAAATAGTTGGCGGTGAAAGAATTATCTTCGCCCGGTATGGAATCCCTGCTTATACGCCGTGCTACTGCCGAAGATGTTGATGTGCTATTATCCTTCAGCAAAGACGTCTTTTTTACTGCCTTCGCACATCAAAATACTGCGGAAGATATGGCGCTCTACGCCGCAAAGACATTCAACCGGGATGGCCTGTTAGCAGAGCTTTCTAACAACCATTCACAATTTTACTTTGCCTATTATAAAAATGCTTTGGCTGGTTACTTAAAGTTAAACTTTAATTTTGCACAAACAGAATTTCGGGAAGACACCGGCATGGAGGTAGAGCGATTATATGTCCATTCGAATTTCCAGAACCTCAAGATCGGGCAGGCATTATTTAACTTGGCTATAGATACGGGCAGACGTTTAAAGAAGGCCTATATCTGGTTAGGGGTTTGGGAGCGCAACGTTAACGCCATCCGTTTTTACGAACGCAATGGATTTACCAAAATAGGCGAACACGATTTCATGCTTGGCAATGACCGGCAGACAGATTGGTTGATGAAGAAGCAATTGTAACTGGATGTCAATGTCTATTACTCTCCCTTGGGCAGCACCGGAAAAGAACGGTAATAGTTAAAGTAGAATAATAGAAAAGCAGCAAGCAGGTTAAGCACAATAGCGGCAACTAATACCTTAAACATCATTATCCAAAAGATAACAATAAACAAGCCCAACACCCACTGCATGTAACGCTCCATATCCAACCCGAGGCGATACAACAGACAATGGAACAACAATATACTACTCAGGGGAAATAACATCAGTTCGGTAGCTAAAACGGGATCGAACCGTGCGTACAGCCAGATTACTTCGGGCAATAATAAGATCAGGTAACTAAGGGCGAACCCGGCAAACAACCTGATTTTACTATAAGGGAGATTCCGGGCGAATACCAGGTTGGTTTCTTCAAAAGTGCGCTCTTCAAACACAATTACCGCATGTGCTACCGCGATGGCCAGCACGGCAATTCCCGCTACGCGCATATCATGTTTTACATCTGCAAAAAGTGCAAATACACCAGTAATGATCACCCAGGAAATAATCTTCGTGATCAGGTACGGTAGTTTTTTAGCGTGGAAAATGTGATAAACAAACAAACTGAAATACGGCTTAGGGAAATTGCTGAACCAGCGTATCATCCTGCTTTCTTTTGTGTTATCAGCAGGGGTTATTAATAACCGGATGTTCATCCACGCACCTATTCCGATTAAAAATAAGAGGTATATAATAATGATGATTGAAGCGGTGTAAATACCGTGTGTTAAACCTACCGCAACCGTTAGCCCGCCATAAATGATTACCGGTAACAGGATATTGAATTGGGTGATCAGCCAGGCTGTCCATAGTTGTTTCCGCTCTATAGCGTTGGCGCTGTAAAATAAAAACTGCTGATGCGGCAACCTGAATATTCCCGCAATATGAAACGTAGCTTTAACAACGTATAACAGCCAGGCGGCAAATACGATGGCAAGAAAAGCCGGACTGGTTAAGCAAGCCAGCATTAACGATTCGTGATAATATAGCAATTGGTTGCCCGGTACCGAACCGAACATCGCCAAAAAGATAAATAGGAACATGCCTGCATGGGCGCGGTAAAAACCCGCAGTGAAGATCTTGTTTAATACTACTGTTAACGAATTACTCATAC
Organism: Mucilaginibacter straminoryzae; assembly: GCF_022953055.1. GTDB lineage: Bacteria > Bacteroidota > Bacteroidia > Sphingobacteriales > Sphingobacteriaceae > Mucilaginibacter > Mucilaginibacter straminoryzae. Next base: position 65,284 of record NZ_JALJEJ010000003.1, read on the forward strand.
GTCTAAGTTTTGCAGCGTATGATTCTGAATCAGTAATTCGCCGGTCTTCGGCAAAGTAGCATCGTCTAAAGACTGGTGCGACGAAAGAATAAAGCCTGTTCCCTCCTGCTGGCGGCGTTGGTTGATCCAGCTGTAAAGAATTTCAAGCGAGGCGGTATCGATGGTAATTAATGGTTCATCCAGCAAGATCAATTTCGGATGCCCAAGAAAAGCCAGCAGCAACGAAAGCTTCTTATTCATACCGCTGGAGTAGGAGCCGATCGGCCTGTCTACATAGCTTTGCATCTGCATCGATTCAATGTATGGCTGCTCCTGTCCTTTTTCGGCTTTGCGGGCTTCTGCAAACAGGCGTATCAGTTCACGGCCGGTCAAAAACTCGGGAAATAAAGGCTCAGCTTCAGCGAAACTTACCAACTGCCGGTAAAGCACCGGTTCTTTTTTCTGATTGATGCTGCCATTTAAGATAATATCCCCGTCAAAGGAAAGTATCCCGGCGATAGACTTCAGCAGGGTGCTTTTGCCAGATCCGTTAACCCCTTTTAACCAGTACAGGCCTTGTTCCACCTTAAAATCGGCGATAGACAAGGCCTGAAAGCTTCCATATGATTTTTTAAAGTCTTTAAACTGCAGCATGATGCGGATAAGACTTGCTGATAGAGCGGTTGTTACAAACTGTTAGACGCATTTTCTACCAGGGTGCTGTAAAATTCGGCCAGGTCCATACCGGCGGCCCTTACCTGTTGCGGGATCAAGCTATTAGCCGATTGCCCGGGCGTAGTATTGATCTCGATAAAATAGAAATTGTCTGTATTTTCTTCCAGAATGAAATCAACCCGGCACATGCCTTTGCAGTTGAGGCGCAGGTAGGCCTCGGTAACAATAGCCGCTACGCGTTCCTGTTGTTCTTCTGTTAAATTGGCCGGGGTAATTTCCTGGCTGACACCCGGTGTATATTTTGCTTCGTAATCAAAAAACTCTTTAGAGCTGATAATCTCGGTAGCCGGAAGCACGCGTAATTCGTTATTCAACTTAGCGATGCCAATGCTAAACTCGCGGCCTTTAATGAATTCTTCTATTAATACCTGGCTGTCTTCTTTAAATGCTTTTTCCAATGCCGCAGACAGCTCTGAAGGCTGGTGAACCTTGCTCATGCCTACACTACTGCCGCCATTATTGGGCTTAATAAACAATGGGAATTTAAGCTGGGCACTGATGTTCGCTACATCATGTACATCTTTACCAAAAAGCTGGATGGATTTTGCCGTGTGCAGGTGGCGGATACCATTAACGATGGCTTTGGTATAAGCCTTATTCATGGTAATGGCAGAGGTAGCTGCATCGCAATTATTATAAGGAATGCCCAGCATGTCAAGGTAGCCCTGCATTTTTCCGTCCTCGCCCGGGGTGCCGTGTATGGTAATAAAAGCCGCGTCAAACGTTACTTTTTCGCCGTTGATGGTCAGGCTGAAATCGTTTTTGTCTACCTCGACTTTACCGCTGTCACCGTCATAAAACCAGCTGTCACGGTTTACTAAAATTTTGTAAACATGGTATCCTTTGCTGGTTAACTGGGCTGCAATATTTTGCGCGCTGTTAATCGAAACTTCATATTCGCCGGTGTATCCGCCGGCAATGAGGGCTATTTTCTTGGCTGACATACCGCCAAAGATATAGAAAGGACAACAAAAGGGACACAAAAAATTCCTATGTTTGGCTACTGATTTCAGGACTATTAATTTCTGATTGATACGTAATGAGTAAATTCTGGGAATATCTAAAAACTAAAAGTTTTCGAAATAATTTTCTGATTGCCGTTGGTGCCGTTTTCCTGGTACTGCTGATCGCCTACTTCAGCCTGGGATACTACACCCGACATGGTGAGGGCGTTCCTGTTCCTGGATTGAAAGGGATGCCGGTAGAAAAAGCTACGGCATTGCTTGATCAGCAAGGCTTTAAATACCAGGTGGATTCTGTCTATGTATTAGACCAGCCGCCGGGTACCGTAATAGAGCAAGACCCAGACGCAGGCACGAATGTAAAACAAGGCCGTAACATATACCTTACTGTTGTTACCCGCCTTGCCCCTAACGTTTCCCTGCCGGATCTGTCGCAAAGCACCTTCCGAGAAGCAGAAGCTACCCTCTCTAACTTCGGTTTAAAGATTGGCGACACCACCTATCGTTCTGACATTGCCCGCGACCGTATCCTGGAAATAAAATTTGCCGGGCAGACTATTCAGCCGGGCTTTAAGTTGCCCAAAGGATCAAAGGTTGATTTAGTTTTGGGTGATGGTGCAGGTGCCAGCGAGGTAGATATTCCGGAAGTGGTAAACCTTGATTTAGATGCGGCGAGATTTGCAATTAAAGGCGCTGGGCTTGCTATCGGGTCTATTACTTATCAGGGAAGTATAACAGACTCAACCAACCTGGTAGTGATTTCCCAATTCCCGATGAAAACAGATTCGCTGAGCAAAACCAGCATCGGTACACGTATTAACTTAACGGTAAGCCAGGGTAAGAAGACGGATGAACCACAACAATGATATTTCGGCAGCAGAACTTCTGCAAAGGCTGAAGAATCAGGAAGTGCTTAATTTACTGGATGTTCGCGAGCACATCGAATATCATACCCGGAACATCGGCGGGCAAAACATACCTGTTGGTAAGCTGGCTGGTCAGTTAAATCAGCTGCCGTACAATTTAAATGACGAGATTATCGTTATCTGCAGTGCGGGGCTTCGTAGTGAAACCGCACAATCAATTCTAGAACAAAATGGTTATCAGAATGTCAGGAACGTTACAGGCGGTTTACTGGCAATAGAAAAAATACAATCGCTATAAGAAACATGGCTCAAACAACATCATCGGGCGGAACATTCAGAAAATTTATTATTGCGCTGGTTCTAATTGTCGTGCTAGCGCTGGGCATTACCGGCGTAGTTTACTACCTGCGCTATTTCGGGCCTAACGTAACCGACAATAAGGAATACCTGTACATCCATACAGGGGCAAATTTCCAGGAAGTTTATGATACCATCCGCAAAGACGGCATGGTAAAAGATACCACTACCTTTTTATGGGCTGCCCATAACATGAAATATACCAATCGTGTAAAGCCGGGTAAGTATCGTTTAAAGCCGGGAATGAGCAACCGCAAGTTTATCAATATGCTGGCCGCGGGTAATCAGGAGCCTGTTAAGCTTTCTTTTCATAACCTGCGTTTGAAAACGCAGTTCGCCGGATTTCTGGCTAAAAACATCGAACCGGATTCTGCGTCTATCATCCATTTGCTGGATTCTACCTCATATTTGCAGCAGTACGGCTTCACGCCTGAAAACGTATATGTGATGTTTATGCCGAACAGCTACCAATTTTATTGGAACACCACGCCCGAGAAATTCTTTACCCGTATGAACAGCGAGTATGAGAAATTCTGGACGCCGGAGCGTAAGCAAAAGGCGGCAGCCATCAACCTTTCGCCTATCCAGGTTTCTATCCTTGCGTCTATTGTAGACGCCGAAGCCCTGCATGATGATGAGATGCCGAAAATTGCAGGCCTATATCTGAACCGTTTAAAAAAGGGCATGCACCTGCAGGCAGACCCAACGGTGATTTTTGCAACGGGAGATTTTACCATTCATCGTGTATTAAACAAGTATTTATCAACCCCGTCGCCTTACAATACTTACCTGAATGCGGGCCTTCCTCCGGGACCGATCATGATGCCTTCTGTAAATGCGGTAAAGGCCGTGTTGAATCACGAGAACCACGATTATATTTACATGTGTGCCAAGGAAGATTTTTCTGGCTATCACAACTTCGCTACCAACGAAGCTGAACACAAAGCCAATGCAAGAAGGTTCCAGCAGGCTTTAGACGCCCGTAACATTAAGCACTAATGTTTACCCATACTACTAAAATACGCGTCCGTTACGGCGAGACCGACCAGATGGGCTATATGTATTATGGCAACTATGCGGAATTTTACGAGGTAGGCCGTGTGGAAATGCTGCGCAGTTTAGGGCTTACTTATAAAAGCATGGAAGAGTCAGGCATTATGATGCCCGTGCTGGAAATGAAATGCAAGTATTTGAAGCCTGCCCGTTACGACGAAGAGATTAGCGTGAAGGTGATTATGCAAAAAATGCCCGGCGTGAAAATCCACTTCAATTACGAATTGTACAATGAAAGCGGTGCGCTAATTCATACCGGCGAAACATTATTGGTTTTTGTCAACATGCAAACCAACCGGCCGTGTTTACCTGCTCAGGATTTTCTGGATGCGCTGAAGCCTTTTTTTGAGTAATTTTGCTTAAATGAAATGGCTGCACCGCTTTTTATGCCGGTTTAGATTTTACCAATATTTTATCGACTGGACTAAGGTGGTGATCCTGCCGGGGTTCCGGCCGCTGCCATTGCATACGGTTGCCAAATTCTTTATAAAGGAAATCCAGCAGGAATCGCTGGTCAGCAAGGCGTCTTCCCTCGCCTATTTCTTTATGCTGGCGCTGTTCCCGGCCATTATCTTTTTATTTACGCTGATCCCTTACATCCCGGTTTCACATTTTCAGGATCAACTGATCGAACTGATGTCGGTGGTGTTACCTTACAATGCTTACAGCGCGTTGGAAGCCACCATTAAAGATATTATCAAGAACCAGAATGGGCAATTATTGTCGGTTGGTTTTGCTTCTGCGCTTTACTTTGCTTCAAACGGGGTTTATAAACTAATGCAGGCTTTTAACAAATCCTCACTGATTGTAGAAACCCGCCCCTGGCTGCGCCGAAGGATTATTTCGCTTACATTAACGGTGGTGATCAGCTTTTCGCTGTTATTGGCCATTGCTATTCTTATCGCCGGGCAGGCGCTGGTAAATCTTATCGAAAGAAAGCTGAACAGCAACGGTTTGTTCTGGACACTCCTGTTGCTTTTAGGCCGGTGGATTATTGTTATTCTGATTTTTTTCAGTACGCTTGCTATCCTATACCGTTACGGTCCGGCGCATAAGCGAGACCGTTGGAAGCTGGTTAGCCCGGGTGCCATATTAGCTACTTTCCTGGCCGTGCTTACTTCGCTTGGTTTCACCTACTACATCGATCATTTTTCTTCTTATAATAAAGTCTACGGTTCTATCGGAACGCTTATCGTCGTAATGATCTGGTTGTATATCAACTCACTGATCATCCTGATCGGTTTTGAGCTGAATGCCAGTATCGAACTGTCGAAACGTAATGTACAGATCAGTAAGCCACGTTTTAATACATTCAGAGGTGTAAGAAAGTCGACGGTTAATCAGAAGATCGAAAACAGAAGGAAGAATTGATTACCATCACCGTCATACGATTGTCTTACAAGAGGTAATTTTGTCATTACAGTTCAATATGACTGGTTTTTCGAAAAAACTTTTCAATTGCATTTGCAACTTGAATTTAAACACCACTATATTTGCTAACACTGTTAGGGAAAGATAAATGGGAATAGTTGAAAGAAGGCAAAGACAGCGTGAAGAAGTAAGGCAAGACATCATCAAAACTGCATGGGATATGGTGCAGAAAGATGGTTGGCAAGCTTTATCGATCCGCAAAATTGCTGATGCTATAGAATATAGCGTCCCGGTGATCTATGACCATTTTGAAAACAAGGAAGCCATTTTGCTTGAATTTGGTAAGAAAGGTTTCCGGAAACTGACAGAGAAATTAGAAGCCGCCCGTAATTGTTGTTCAACCCCTGAGGACAAAATTAAGGCGATGGCAGATGCCTACTGGGACTTTGCCTTTAACAATATCCAGTTATATCAGCTAATGTTCGGTATCGGGATGGCGTCCTGCGAAAGTGGTAAATGTACCACAGAGTTTGAGACCTTCTCAGACATGCTCATGGAGCCGATCCAGGAAATGCTGACCAAGCATAACCGCAGCGATGTTAGCGCCTGCCTGAAGTATCATACCTTATGGTCAGTAATGCACGGTTTAGTGTCTATAAAGATTAGCGGTACTTCCCCGGCCGATAAGGAATTGAACAAAATGGTATTGGATGATGCGGTAAATGGCTACATCCGGAATCTGAAGTAGAAATTTTTTTGGCCTTGTTCCTAACACTGTTAGGAAAATTTACAACGTTAAATTATTTAACATTATTAACACTATCATAACAACAAAATAAAGTATGGAAACCTCAGTAGAAAACAAAAGCCAAAGACCGGTAATGTATACCTTGCTGTTCTTTATCCTCATACTTGCGGTGGATTTATTGAGCAGCTGTAAACAGACACCTCCTGCCGCCGCTGCAATGCCCCCGCAAGAGTTACCCGTAATCAGTGTAAGCAGTAAACCGGCAACTGTGTATTCAGAATACACCGCTGCATTACAGGGTAACCGCGATATAGAGATCCGTCCGCAGGTAGATGGTACGCTGGAAGCTATTTCTGTAGACGAAGGCGCATTCGTACACAAAGGCCAGCCCTTGTTCCGTATAGATGCACGCCCCTATCGTGAGCAATTGAACAATGCCAACGCACAATATTTATCTGCTAAAGCAGCTTTAGAAAGCGCAGCCATCAATGTAAACAAACTAACACCACTGGTTCAAAACAACGTTATTTCAGATGTGCAGTTACAAACTGCAAAAGCAGCTTATGATGCAGCTAAAGCGCAGGTAGCACAAGCTAAGGCAATGGTTGAATCTGCAAAGATCAATGTGGGTTATACGACAATCACTGCTCCGGCAGATGGCTACATCAGCAGTATTCCTTTTAAAACAGGTAGCCTGGTCGGCCGTTCAACCCCGCAGCCATTAACCGTGCTTTCAGAAAATAAAGCCGTACATGCTTACTTTACCATGAGCGAGAACGACTTCAGCACCTTTAAAGCTAAATATCCGGGCAATACTTTAGCAGAGAAAATTAAGCAATTGCCTGCGGTAGAACTGGTACTGGCAGATAACAGCATTTACCCAGCTAAAGGAAAGGTAGAATTAGCAGAAGGCCAGTTTAACAAAACAGACGGTACCATCAGCTTCCGTGCGACTTTCCCTAATAACAACGGTTTGTTACGCTCTGGTAATACCGGCAAGATCAGGCTATCGACAGAAGTAACCAACAAACTATTGGTGCCGCAGGAAGCTACGTTCGAGCTACAGGATAAGGTATTTGTTTACGCGCTTGCAGACAGCAATAAGGTTTACGGTAAACCATTAACCATCGCAGGTACAGCGGGTAAATTCTACCTGGTATCCGGCGGGTTAAAACCTGGCGATAAAATCGTTTATCAGGGTATTGACCGCCTGCATGACGGGGTGATCATCAAGCCTAAAGCAATGTCTGAAGACAGCTTGCTGAAAACCGCCGCTTTATAATAAAAACATCACTTAGAACAATTAATTAACTGTATCTCCAATGCGTTTTGGGATACTTAATGCCACAGCCATGTTAAAACGATTTATTGAAAGGCCCGTCCTTTCCACCGTAATTTCAACCTTACTGGTGCTGCTGGGGATTATCTCTCTAACAACATTACCTATTACGCAGTTCCCTGATATTGCACCGCCTACAGTTCAGGTTACTGCTGCATACCCCGGTGCAAACGCCGAAGTTGTTGCCCGTTCTGTAGCTACCCCTATAGAGGAAGCGGTGAACGGTGTAGAGAACATGACCTATATGACCTCTAACTCCAGCAACGACGGTACCATGACCCTGAACGTTTACTTTAAGCAGGGTACAGACCCGGATATTGCTGCCGTAAACGTGCAAAACAGGGTTTCTAAAGCTATTAGCCAGATTCCGCAGGAAGTGGTACAGTCTGGTGTATCTACACAAAAGGTTCAGAACAGTATTATTATGTTCGTGGCCTTGACCAGTAAGGATACCAGCTATAACGAAACTTTCCTTCAGAACTATATTAAGATCAACCTGATCCCGCAGTTACAACGTATACCGGGTGTTGGTCAGGCGCAGCCTTTTGGTACGCACGATTACTCTATGCGCATCTGGCTGAAACCAGATCGTTTGAACGCTTATAATCTTTCACCACAAGACGTAACTGATGCGATTAAAGATCAAAGCTTGGAAGCTGCTCCCGGCCGGTTAGGTGAAAGCAGTAAAGAAGCCTTCGAATATGTATTAAAATACAAAGGCAAACTGAACAAGAACAAGGATTTTGAGAACATCATCATTAAAGCCAATGCCGATGGTTCAATGATCAGGTTGAAAGATGTTGCCCGTGTAGAATTCGGTTCTTACACCTATTCATCAAGCAGCCAGTTAAACGGTCAGCCCACTTCAGGTGTAGCTATCTTCCAAACTGCGGGTTCTAACGCAAACGATATTTTGACTGAAGCGGAAAGACAGCTGAAAGAGTTTGCCACTACCCTGCCCAAAGGTGTAGAACCGGTGATTATGTATAACTCCAAAGAGTTTTTGGATGCTTCTATCGATCAGGTAAAACATACACTGATTGAAGCCTTTATACTGGTATTCATTGTAGTGTTTATCTTCCTGCAAGATTTCCGTTCGACCTTAATCCCGGCAATTGCCGTTCCGGTAGCGATTATCGGTACGTTCTTCTTCATGCGCTTGTTCGGTTTCAGTATCAACCTGCTTACGCTGTTCGCTTTGGTACTCGCAATTGGTATTGTAGTGGACGACGCAATTGTGGTGGTGGAAGCCGTTCACGCCAAGATGGAAGGCACCAAGCTTTCGGCACGCAGGGCTACTATTTCATCCATGAGTGAGATTTCCGGCGCTATCGTTTCTATTACCTTGGTAATGGCGGCAGTATTCGTTCCGGTAGGTTTTATGCAAGGCCCGGCCGGAGTATTCTACAGGCAGTTTGCATTCACGCTCGCTATCGCGATTTTGATATCGGCGGTTAACGCGTTAACGCTTAGTCCGGCGCTGACTGCGCTGTTTCTGAAAAACCCGCATGCAGAAGAACACGGCCACGAGAAAAAAGGGTTTGGCGCACGCTTTTTTGCTGCGTTTAATACCGGCTTTAATGCCATGACGGCAAAATACATCAAGTCGTTACAGTTCCTGATCAAACGTAAATGGGTAGCCATTGGCGGTTTGGTAACCATTACAGCGGTAACTTTCTTCATGATTCGCACCACGCCTACAGGCTTTATTCCCACAGAAGACCAGGGCTTCTTGTTGTATGCCGTAAATACGCCTCCGGGCAGTTCATTAGAGCGCACGCACAAAGCGATGCAAGAGATTAATGAGATTGTGAAAAACGATCCGATCACCAAAAACCACTACATTGTAGAAGGTCTGAACTTTATCTCCAACGCTAATGCAGCGCCTTATGGTGCAGGTTTCATCCGGATGAAGCCGCAGGATGAACGCGGTGCAATGAAAGATCTGAACCAGATTACTGCTGCTATGACTATGAAAGTGGCACAACAGGTTAAAGGTGCAAGCGCATTCTTCTTTACTTTCCCTACTGTTCAGGGTTTCGGTAACGTGAGTGGTTTCGAGTTTATGCTTCAGGACCATAACAACGGTACGATGGGTAAGCTGGATTCTACTACTCATGCCTTCCTTGGTGCGCTGATGCAACGTAAAGAAATTGCGTACGCTTTCACCACTTTTGCGGCTGGTAACCCGCAATACGAAATACAGGTAGATAACGAAAAGGCTCGCCAGCTAGGTGTTAACGTGGCCGATCTGCTCAAGACCCTACAGGTTTACTATGGTAGCAGCTTCGTGACAGACTTTAACCGCTTTGGTAAATACTACCGGGTGATGGCCCAGGCCGATGCGTCTTATCGTAACAATCCACAATCGCTGGATAATATTTACGTGAAGAACACTTCAGGCCAGATGGTACCTGCAAATGGTTTAGTAAAACTGCGCCGTGTTTACGGTCCGGAAACAGTGACCCGTAACAACCTGTTCAATGCCGTAACCATTAACGGTGTGCCTAAACCAGGATACAGTACAGGTGACGCAATCAAAGCGATACAGGAAACGGCTAAAACATCTTTACCCAGAGGCTATTATACCGAGTTTACCGGGATGACCCGTGAGGAGATCAGTTCTGGTTCGCAGATACTGATCATCTTTGCCATGAGTTTGGTATTCGTATACTTCCTTTTGGCAGCACAGTATGAGAGCTATATCCTTCCGCTGGCGGTTATTACCACTATCCCGCTGGGTATTTTCGGGGTAATGCTGTTCATTAACCTGATGGGTATTGATAACAACATTTATGTGCAGGTGTGTCTGATCATGCTGATCGGTTTATTGGCGAAGAACGCCATTCTGATTGTGGAGTACGCTGTACAACGCCGTAAGGTAGGGATGGACCTTGTAGCAGCAGCTTTAGAGGCTTCACGCTTACGCCTTCGCCCAATCCTGATGACTTCTTTTGCATTCATCGTTGGTTTGATTCCGTTGATGAGGGCCGCAGGTGCTTCTGCCCTTGGTAACCGTTCTATCGGTACCGGTGCGGTAGGCGGTATGCTTACAGGTGTAATCTTCGGGGTGTTTGTTATTCCGGTGTTGTTTGTCATCTTCCAGTTCCTGCATGAAAAGATCAGCCGTAAAAAAGACGATGAGGATGATGAGCACGCGGAAGAGGAACGTGAATTAGAATTAACCAACGCCTAATATCCTTTTAATCATGAAAACAAATAATTTTTTAACATATACCATCCTTTTCACCTCGCTGGTAATTGCATCCTGTAAAGTGGGCAAAAACTACCAGCGACCAGATGCCCCGCTGCCTGCCCAGTTTAACAACGTGAGCTATGCAGATACCAGCAGCATCGGTGATTTAGAGTGGCGCCAGTTTTTTACTGATGCCACCCTACAAAGCCTGATCGATAAGGGCATTCAATATAACTATGACTTGCAGATTGCTTTAAAACGTATTGATGCTGCTAATGAACGCGTTAAACAGGCGAAGCTGATCTTACTGCCAGATTTGAATCTGCAAGTGGCCGGGCAGTATAACCGTCCGTCAAAGAACAGTTTGAATGGATTAAGTGCAAACGGCTTTTTAGGCAGCAGCCATATCGAAGATTATAATGCTAACTTGAATTTGTCCTGGGAGATTGATACCTGGGGTAAGCTTCGCAGGCAAAAAGAGGCGGCATTAGCACAATACCTGCAAACTTACGAGGCTAAAAAGGCAGTTCAAACAAGGTTGGTTTCAGATATTGCTCAAGGCTATTACAACCTGCTGATGCTGGAAAAACAACTGTCAATCAGCAAGCGCAACTTAGAATTGAGCGATAGCACGCTTCGTTTAACCAGACTGCTGAAAACCGCGGGTGAGGTAACTTTACTGGCTGTTCAGCAGGCAGATGCACAACGCCAAACCACTGCCCTGCTGATTCCTCAGTTGGAACAGAACATCGCTATTCAACAAAATGCTTTGCAAATATTAACCGGTCAGTTGCCAGGCGAAATTGCACATACATCCACACTTGATGCATTGCAATTGCCATCGCAGTTATCAACCGGATTACCTGCCGGTCTACTCGCCCGTCGCCCCGATGTACGTTCGACCGAGATGGCATTAGTTGCAGCTAACGCACAGGTTGGCGTTGCACAAGGCAACATGTATCCTTCCCTGGTAATCAGCGCGAATGGTGGGTTGGAAAGCTTGAAGGCCAGTACTTGGTTCAATGTTCCCGCATCACTGTTCGGGATTGTTAACGGCTCGATCTTACAACCGCTGATCAATCGCCGTCGCTACAAAACAGAATTTGAAGTGGCAAAAGTAAACCGTGAGACTGCCGTGTTGCAATTCCGTCAGTCTGTATTGAACGCTACCGGCGAGGTAAGCAACGCGCTGATACAAAATCAGAAATTAGATCAGCAACGTTTGTTAGCTGTTAACCAGGTAGATACACTGAAACAAGCCGTAAAAAATGCCCAATTACTTTTCAAAAGCGATATGGCGAATTACCTGGAAGTAATTACGGCACAGACCAATGCCTTGCAGGCAGAGTTAAACCTTGCCGCAATCAAAAGAAATGAAATGGGTTCTGTAATTGAACTATACCGCTCTTTAGGCGGCGGCTGGAAATAAAAAGAAACACCTTACACTATCTATGTAAAGAGCGCATCTTTAAAAGTTGCGCTCTTTTTTTGCACCGAATTTGGTAGATCTATATAAACCACGTTTCACTTCTCATTCCCCTCCCTTCTTCACTATTTTCCCTTTTCGACTGCTATATGTCATCCAAAAATCAATTAAAATAATTACGGAACAATCGTTCCGTAATAGATTTATATTTGTGGAACAAACATTCCAAATAGCAAATTTTATCATGAAAAAGTTAGCAAACAAAGTAGCAGTAGTAACCGGGGCATCTAAAGGTATTGGCGCAGGTATTGCAAAAAGCCTGGCAAACGAAGGGGCAGCTGTAGTAGTAAATTATGCGTCATCAAAAGAAGGCGCAGATAAAGTAGTAGCAGAAATTACTGCCAATGGCGGTAAAGCCATTGCGGTGCAGGGAAATGTCAGCAACGCTGAAGACATTGCCCGTTTATTTGAAGAAACCCAGAAAGCTTTTGGCGCGGTAGATATCCTGGTAAATAACGCAGGTATTTACAAAATGAACCCGATTGAGCTATTAACCGCCGAAGAATTTCACCAGCAGTTTGATATCAACGTTTTAGGCTTGTTGCTGACCACCCAGGCCGCGTTAAAAAGCTTTAACCCCAACGGCGGAAGCATTATCAACATTGGTTCTGTTGTGAGCCGTATTACTCCTCCGGGTAGCGCAATCTACACCGCAACCAAAGGTGCTGTAGATGCTATTACTCATGTATTATCAAAAGAACTTGGCCCTAAGAACATCAGAATTAACTCGATTAACCCAGGTATGATCGATACTGAAGGCGCGCAGACTGCAGGCTTCATCGGAAGTGATTTTGAGAAAGAGATTGTAAAAACTACACCGCTTGGTCGCGTTGGTCAGCCTGATGATATCGCGCATATCGCGGTATTCCTTTCATCAGACGATTCTAAATGGCTTACCGGCGAAACAATTTTAGCTGGCGGCGGCTTAAGATAATTATTATTGACACTTTAATTAATAGCTTTGCCTGGTAACCGGGCAAAGCTTTTTACGTTATGGCACGATCAAAAGATTTTGATGAACAGGAAGTATTGAACAAGGCGATAGATCTTTTTTGGTTAAAGGGCTATAATGCCACGTCTATGCAAGATCTGGTGGATGCACTTGGCATCAGCCGCTCCAGTCTGTATGATACCTTTGGCGATAAGCATAGTCTTTTTTTAAAAGCCCTGGAGAGTTACAAGACGTCAGCAGGTGAAAAAATCAGCACTATTGCCGGTAGTACACCCTCGGCAAAAGAGGCTATTAGAAGATTATTTGATTTTACGATTAATGAGCTATTGAGTGATACCCGGCAAAAAGGTTGTTTTCTGGTAAATGCCGGCGTAGAAGTAGCCAGCGTAGACCCAACAGTAAACGAAATGGTTTGTGATAACGATCAGCAATTAGAAAAGCTTTTTTTTACCATTATAAAAAACGGGCAGGAAACAGGCGAGCTTTCTAAAGACAAAGATGCTCATGCAATCGCCAGGTTCATGCTCAATACCGTAAAGGGCATGCGCGTAACCGCTAAAACAGCTACGGATAAAAGTGTCTTCAACGATATAGTCGCGATGACGCTGAATGTTTTGAATTAATTACCTTCTTCCCTACTTATTTCGAATTCAATATCATCTATAATTTATTACAGCAATTAATTTAGATGTTTTAACTTTGTATTTCAAAGTGCTTTATAGTGATATTAAAAATAAAGATCGACCAATTACACGCCAGAGCAAAAAACAACAAATGGATGTATTACTTCTCGGTTTTCTGCCGGGTGGCACTTGCCGCCGGATTCCTGCCTTCGGGCTTTGTGAAAATTATGGGTGAGCGTTTTACATCACTTTCAAATAACCATCCGATGGGGCATTACCTGGAAGCTTTATACCACACTGGTTACTATTATACATTCATCGGGGTAGCGCAAGTCACCGCCGCCGTTTTACTATTAATACCGCAAACCGTGGTACTTGGTGCACTGCTTTATTTTCCTATCATACTCAACATCTGTATCTTATCACTCTCCGTTCGGTTCGATGGTTCTTTGCTCTCCTCTCCCCTCATGGTATTAGCCAATCTGTATGTGCTATTATGGAATTACGACAAGATTCGGTTTATTTTACCCTTCAATGCTACTGCTAAAACACATGCTTTAATAAAGCGCGACAATAGCTTTCCTATAAAGTTTTTTTCCGCCGTAGCGGCCGTCATCGTTATCCTGATACTGACGCTTCCGAAGGCATTTGATATAATGCCGCGTAATACTTTAAATGACTGCAAACGCCAATGTAAAGATCCAAAAGGCAGTAATGCATGTGAGGTCTTTTGCGATTGCATCCATAACAACGGCCTCCCATTAGACAAAAGTCTGGCAATGTACCATCAGCTTTTAAACAAAAACAGCGATATCAAAAAGTAAACAATATAGGCTCACTTTCCATAGTCCATCCAGTATATGTTCCGCGCTTACTGCCTTTTTAGCAAAGTGTTAAAGTGATCTGAATCACAACAAAGGGTGATATAAAGCAAAATAAAATTTAGTCCCGCTGTTTAACATTGCGCTATTGATTTTTAAATAGAATAAGCTTTATTTTGTATTTAACCAAATGGTTAAACTATATGGTTGAAGATAAGAAAACAGAACAAAAAATTTTCGAAGCCGCTTTAGCGGTATTTCATAAAAAGGGGCTAAATGGCGCACGCATGCAGGAAATTGCAGATACAGCAGGCATCAACAAAGCCATGCTGCATTATTACTACCGTAGTAAGGAGCAGTTATTCGGGCAGGTTTTTTTGCTGTCGTTTAGGCAGTTTATCGGTGGCATAGTTACTATTCTTAATCATGAAGGAAGTACCTGGGAAGAAAAGATCCCAATGATTATCGAGCATTATGCCAGTTCGCTGATCCTTAATCCTAACCTGCCATTGTTCGTTATTAACGAACTAAGAAGCAATCCAGAGCAATACCTGGGAATTGTTAAAGAGAACCATATCAAAGAAACCGTCTTTGTAAAACAGTTGATAGAAGCTATAGAGTTAAAGCAGATCAGGGGGGTAAGGCCTCTACAGATCTTTATCACGATTGTATCAGGCATTGTATTCCCCTATCTGGCCGAACCGCTGATCAAAAACATCGGCGTAGTTCCGGAAATGGGTTGGGAAACTTTTATGGAAGAACGAAAAAAAATGATCCACGAAATGCTGATCAAATACTTAAAAGAATTTTAGCATGAATCCCCTAAAAACGCTCTTCATCCTGTCTGCTATTTGTTTGCCTGCCCTTTCGGTCGCACAAAACAAACCTGACACCATCCGGCTGCACTCATTGCCTGAAGTGCTTTCTCAGGCCGTTAAAAATAATCCCACACAAGCGGTTTACCAACAACAACTAAAGCAAGCCGCCTTAAATTATAAAGCATCAAAAGGCTTTATTTATCCTAACGCCTCTGCGGGTTTTACAAGTACAGACAATTTGCACTTGAGCGTAACACCCGTACCCGGAATTTTGATCGGTCAGCCTGGAACAACATTTTACGCCCAGTTCGGGAAGAAATATAACTACAGTACCGGTATTACCCTTAGTCAAAGTATTGTCGACTGGACTGCGGTGATGCAAGCAAAAATTGCCGCAAATAACATCAGGTTGAGTGAGGCACAACGTGAAAGCTTTGTACAAGATCTTAAAGAACAAGTAAGCCGCCTGTACTTTTCAGCATTAGTTGCCAAAAACGCGTTGAAAATAAACGCGGTGGATAAAAACCTGGCTGACAGCATTGTTGCTCTTACCCGCCAGCGATTAAAGGAAGGCACTACTGATCTACTATCTGTTAACCAGGCAACTATTAATAGTAATAACATTCTGCAAAATGCGGCACAAAGCCAGCAGTTGTATGACCAGAGCGTCGAAAACCTGAAGATTTTACTCGGAGAGAAACCCGTTAATGAATTGGAGCTGGTGGAAGGATTAAATGTTGATACTTTAACGACCTCTTTACCCGGCGATGTTGGGGCAGATAAAAGCCTGCTCCCCTACCAGCAGCAGGCTTTAGTTTCTGAATTACAAAGCCGTTCGCAAAGGGCTGCGGCTTATCCTAAGCTTTCTGCAACAATGTACCTGGGCGGACAGCAGTTCCGGGACGATTTTGGTTTGTCCCTAGATAACAACCGCTGGAATGCCTACCGATACATAGGTGTAAATTTAACCGTACCTATTTTTACCGGTTTTACCAATGCCAACAAATATAAGAGTGCGTTGGTACAGCACGATATTGCCAACTTGCAGTATCAGAATGCCAGGCAGCAAAGCGAGATCAATGACAAGTTGCTGTTGAAAAACTATGCGGATTACCTGCAGGCGCTTAAGGCATCTAAAAACAGCTTTAAGCTTTACGGCGACAACCTGCGGCTTAATCAGCAGAAGTACCAGGAAGGTGTAATCAATATGGATACCTATCTGCGCGCTTTTCAGGATTACCTCAACGCAGAAAATCTTTATCTGAATAATCTATCACAGTTGCTTTCTGTTCGGGCAACATTAATCTCCAGACAATAAATATTAGCCATGAAATACCCTAAACTACTGTTACTTGTATTGCTTGCCGCAGTTGGTTGCAAGCAGAAAAACGAGGTAAAGCCACAGCGTAAAGATATTGTGGATGCAGTTTTCGGCAGCGGCCATATCGAGAATGTCAATCAATATACTGCTACCGCAAATGCCGAGGGCTACATCAGGGCGGCTTATGTAGCCGAGGGGGATACCGTAAAAAAAGGTCAGCCACTTTTCCGTCTGTCCAATGAAGTGCAACAGACACAAGTGGGTAATGCGCTTACCAACCTGCGTTATGCGGAAACTAATACCGCGCAGGGTTCGCCACAGATAGCACAGCTGAAACTACAAATAGCACAGGCACAGAAGAAGTTATCAGTAGATTCGGCCAATTACCAACGGTATTCCCGGCTGATTAAAACACAGGCTATTTCTGCTGTAGATTTTGAAAACGCCAGGCTGAACTATCAAAATTCGCAATCTAACCTGCATGTATTGCAAAAGAACCTGGCAGACCTACAGCGTAACCTTAACCTGAACCTTGCTAACGCACGTGCCCAATACCAGATCCAGCAGGAAAATAATAATTACTATAACATTACGAGTACCGGCCCCGGTGTGGTAATGAACGTGGTGAAGAAGGTTGGTGATTATGTCCGTAAGGGTGATGCCATTGCTTCTATTGGTGTAGGTACGCCCATAATTAAGCTCTACATTGCCGAAGAAGATATCGAGCGGATCAAACTGGGCCAAAGGGCGCTTATCGCTTTAAACAGTGATAAAGATAAGGTACACGAAGCGGTGATCACTAAAATTTATCCTGCTTTTAACACCAACGAGCAGTCTTTTATTGCCGAAGCAACCTTTAAAGAAAATCCCGGCCGGGTGTTGAATGGTACGCAATTGCAAGCCAATATTATCATCCGCACCAGTAAAAATGCCCTGGTTATCCCTTCTTATTATGTGGTAAATGATAATAACGTCATACTCGCTTCCAACGGCGAAAAGCGCCGGGTGAAGGTAGGGATACGCACCCTGGAGTGGACCGAAATCATCAGTGGACTTAATGAAAACGAGGAACTAACCTTACCAAAGCAACAGTAATGGCGGCAACCAACTTAAAAATAGCCAGGGTACACCTCACATCGCGGTTAAGGCAAACCATTGTGGCCTTGCTGGGGGTTACGTTTGGTATTTCTATGTATGTGTTCATGAACAGTTTTATGTCCGGTGTAAACGATATGCAGAATGTACTGGCGTTTACGACCCTGGCACATATCCATATTTATAATGACGGCCCGGCTGATAACACCAACCTGGTTAAAAAGGTCTATCCTGCTAACACGGCTATCAATATCCGGAATGCAAAGGTTATCCAGTATACAGAAGGGATTAAAAATACGGCCGCAATTCTCGACCTCGTTCGTAAACAACCCGAAGTGCTCGAGATTACCCCACAGGTAAATATCAATGCCTTCTTCAGAAATGGTGGCAATAAGCTCAACGGAACGCTTTCGGGCGTTGATGTAGAAAAGGAAAATAAATTGTTCAATACCTCTCAATACATGATCAGCGGTCAGTGGAATAATTTGCAGTACCGGCCGGATGGGATCATCATCGGGGCTGATCTGGCACACGACCTTAGTTTGAATGTTGATGATAACGTAAACATCCTCACGTCTGATGGCGTAAGCCGTAATTACAAGCTGATCGGCATATTTCAAACCAATATCAAGAGCGTAGATAAAGCCAAGGCATATATTAACATTACCGCGGCGCGCCAGCTGATGAATAAAAACCAGGAGTATGTAACAGACCTTCAGGTAAATATTGCAGATTTTGAAAAAACAGCGCCTGTAGTACAACGGATTGCCCCGGTGATCCCCTACAAAGTAGAAAGCTGGCAGATGTCTAACCAGCAGTTGGAAGCAGGTTCTAAATTAAGAAACGCCATCGCTATGGCGGTTTCGTTGACCATACTTTTGGTGGCCGGCTTTGGTATCTATAACATCATGAATATGACCATCAATGAGAAGATTCGCGAGATTGCTATCCTTAAAGCAATGGGTTTTTCCAGCGGCGACGTGACGGAAATTTTTCTCACGCAGGCTATCGTTATCGGGGTGATCGGCGGGTTGGTGGGTATGCTGATCGGGTTTATCATTGCGGATATTGTTAATCATATTCCTTTCAAGATCGGTCCGCTTAACAACTTGCCAATGGGTTATCATGTACAGGATTACGTAATGGCGTTTATGTTTGGGTTAATTACAACACTGGTTGCGGGTTATCTGCCGGCCAGGAAGGCGTCGAAAATAGATCCGGTTGAAATTATCAGGGGGTAAATATGGAAGATAAAATTGCACTGACAGCAACGGGCATCAACAAGTATTTTTACCAGCCCGAGCGTTTCCAGGTGTTGGTAGATATTAACTTCTCGGTAAAAAGGGGCGAATTTTTATCGTTGACGGGAAAATCAGGTTCTGGAAAATCAACGCTATTGTACATCCTTTCTACCATGGATACTGATTACGACGGCAAACTCACTATTAATGACGAGGTACTCACCGGGCAATCGCAAAACCAGTTAGCTGCCTTCAGGAATGCGCACATCGGCTTTGTTTTTCAGTTCCACTATCTATTGCCCGAGTTTTCTGTATTGGATAATGTAATGCTTCCCGCACTTAAATTGGGTAGCAAGAGCAAAGCCGAGATTGAGGAAAAGGCATATCAGAATTTAAAACTATTGGGTTTGCAGGATCAGGCGCTTAAACTTTCCAGCAAGCTTTCGGGCGGCCAACAGCAACGGGTAGCCATCGCCAGGGCGCTCATTAACGAACCATCTATCATTATGGGCGATGAACCAACCGGCAACCTTGACTCTAAGAATACACAAATCGTATTTGACATCTTTAGGCAACTGGCCGCAGAGCGCGGGCAAACCATTATTGCCGTTACCCACGACGAGGACTTTGCCAAAAACAGTGACCGCGTAATTGAACTTGCCGACGGAAGGATCATCAGCAAGAATTAGCATTACAACTTTGTTTAGGCAAGCCGATCTTCTGCTTAATTAAATTGAAAATCAATTTATTAAGTGACCAACGTCATACTTGTTTTTAACGACAATTCTCACTTTTATTACAGCATTTCACACGGTTAGCAGCTAAGTGCGCAACCGTCGTGGATGCGGGAATCATTTAAACCGGAGATGTCAATTATGAAAACAATTGTAGTTCTAACCAATTTTTCTTCCAATGCCAACTATGCAGCCAGGGTTGCTGTAAAACTGGCATCAACGCTGCATGCCAATTTGCTTTTAGCTAATGCTTACGTTACAGAACCTGTGCTTTCTTACGCGGAAACGCTGCCATGGTCTGCCGATGTTTATACCTTGCAGGAACAGGAAAGCGAAAAAGGCCTGAAAGACCTGAAGGAACAGCTCACATCTATCATTGATAAGCTACCGGAAGGGCAACGGAAACCAAGTGTCAGAACACTGGCATTCGGGGGCGGCATCAGTAGCGGACTTGCCGAAATAGAACATCATGGCCACCTGGAAATGATTGTGATGGGTGCGGGCACACATAATGCATTTGAACACTTTATGATGGGCAGCGAAACCAATACCGTTATCGGTAAAAGTAAAGTGCCTGTACTTATTGTACCCGAGGGGGCTGTGCAATCTGGTATCAAACGTATATTTTACGCTACCAATTTTGATCCATCCGATAAAATTGCGATCGGCTATCTTGCCGCTTTTGCTGCAGCTTTTGATGCAAACGTTGAAGTAGTGCACGTAGGCCTTTACGGGGAAAACCAGCAAGACAATCACGCCGCTCAGGTTTCCCTTTTAGAAGACATTGCACAATTGAAAAACCAGGCGATTAGTTATAAAGGCGTAAAAGGCAAGAATCTTCAACAACGTTTAGCTACACTTTGTGAAGAAGAAAAACCCGATATGTTTGCCATGCTGCATCACCAGCGGTCTTTCTTAGAGGGATTGTTTAAGCAGAGCGAAACCCGCAAAGCGTTGGCAAACCTGGCGCTGCCGCTGCTGATATTTCCTTCATCCATGAAAGTTTAAAATAGCGGATTATGAAAACCTTGAAGTTTCATTTCTGTCACCCGGTAAAAGGAATGGTGCGTTTGGTTTGCCTGAGCGCACCCAACCAAAGCCGGGTGATGCGGTTATCAACCCATTATGGCGAAACCGCCCAGATACCGATTGAAAATTTGCCCGAAGGCAAATGGAAAGCAACCCTCAGCTGGACCAACGATGGCCGGGACTACTTTTATCAGAAAGAGTTTGAAGTGAAAAGTTTAAGATAAAAATTTGTGGTAAGGGGCGAAATGAGAAAGCGCCGCATAAGAAGATTATGCGAGCGCTTCTCTAATTAAAACCCCTATTGTTTTTCGATTAGGCAGTAAGCATTTTACGGTCTTTGATCAGGCATTCTATCAAGCTAAATAATTCCTGTTTTACTTCCCTGTAGGCTTTGGCTAGGCCGGCGATCATGTATTCCAGTTCCACTTGTGTGCCGGATAGTTGCTCTGCATCTTCGGCAATCATGTCTTCAGCCATGAGCTCCAGTTCTCTAAGCTGGCTGTTCAGCAAAATTTCCATCCTGCTTTCGTCTTCTTCTAACCTGAACAGGTTCTCCCCTGCTTTCTTCAGTCGGTTGAGATAGATCTCGTTTGACAGCGGAATAAAATAATCATCGAGCAGGCGATGTAGAAAAGCTGTTTCCACCTTAAAGAATTCCAGGTCTGACTGCCACTGGCGCCCAATGGCATAATACTGTAATGAACGTGCAGATAGTGCTTTTACTGATTCCATAATTATATCCGGTTTATTCCCTAAAAATACTTCCCGATGCTACGGCCATCACATGATCATCCTCAACCCGGCAGGTGACCTTCATCACTAAATCTTCATCGCTTTTGAAGCTTTCTTATAAAACCACCTTTTAATGAACTCTCCGCACAAAAGGTAAGCAACAATCAAGGGTAATATGGTAACGTAAAATATAGGTGGCATCTTCACGAAACCGAACCACTCGCCCACAAACGTATATGGTATTGCAAGCACAAATACCACGATGCAGGCTGTAGCAATGGTTAGATATTTTCCGGGCAGGCTTTTGATAAACGAAGATGGCGTACGGATAACCAAAACAATCAGCGAGGCAGAAACGACGGATTCTATAAACCAGCCAGTTTGGAAGCGTTCTTCTTTTGCATGTAATACCAGCAGTAGTAGTGCAAAGGTCAGGTAATCAAATACCGAACTGAGCAAACCGAATACGATCATAAACTTTCGTATAAAAGCCATGTTCCATCGCTGCGGAGCCTGTATGTTTTTATCATCTACACGGTCTGTTGCAATAGCCATCTCGGGGAAATCTGTCAGCAGGTTGGTTAACAATATTTGCTTGGGCAGCAATGGCAAAAAAGGCAGGAATAAAGAAGCCCCGGCCATGCTGAACATGTTGCCGAAGTTGGCGCTGGTAGCCATGAAAATATACTTCATGGTATTGGTAAAAGTTTTACGGCCGGCCACGATACCATCCGTCAGTACATCCAGGTCCTGATTAAGCAAAACAATATCTGCCGCCTGTTTAGCCACATCTACAGCGGAATCGACGGAAATGCCCACATCAGCGGCGTGTAGCGCAGGTGCGTCGTTAATGCCGTCGCCCATAAAACCTACCACGTTACCTGCTTTTTTCAGCACATTAATAATCCGCTCTTTCTGATTAGGTTCTACCTCTGCAAAGATATGGGTGCGAATAGCTTGCCGCATTAGAGCGGATTCTGACATCTGTTGCATCTGCTGGCCTGTAAGTATCCTGGGGTGTGCTATGCCTAACTGCTCCGCAAGGTTTTGGGCAATCAAAGCATTGTCACCGGTAATGATCTTTAATTGTACACCCATCTGCCCGAGCTTAACAATAGTGGCGCCGATGTTTTCTTTCGGTGGATCAAACAAAGTGATAAAGCCAAGGAATACGAGGTTCTCTTCCTGGTTCTTAGACAGCAGGGATCTATTTTCAATTTCCTTATAGGCTAATCCGAGCGTCCGGTAACCCTGATTGCTTAGATCGCGGTAACATTGGTCGATTTGATTTTGATAGGCATCGATGGGAACTATGCGGTTATCTGCAACGGCAACGCGGTTGCACACTTCCAGCACGTTTTTAACCGCTCCTTTAGTAATCATTAAACTTAGTGTGCCATCTGAAATGGCCACGGTAAGCCTTTTTCGTATAAAGTCGTAAGGGATCTCGCCGGTAAGTTCGTAATTGTTAGTCTCTTTAGATTGGTATGCCCGGCAGATAGCCTGGTCTATCGGGTTACTGAAGCCTTTTTGCATCGACGCGTTTAACCAGGCATATTGTAACACTTTGGGGCTTTGTTCGCCACTAAGATTGATGGCATCCTTCAATTCTACAACCCCGCGGGTAATGGTACCTGTTTTATCAGAACACAGGATATTCATGCCGCCGAAGTTTTCTATGGAAGAAAGCCTTTTCACAATTACCTTCTTTTTGGCCATACTTTTAGCACCTGCAGCCAGGTTAACGCTCATGATGGCAGGCAATAATTGCGGCGTTAAACCTACAGCCAGCGCAAGGGAAAATAAAAAGGAATCAAGCACGGGTTTATGTAAAAATACATTCACCCCAAAAATGATAATGACCAGCAAGAGGGTGATCTCCATCAGCATGTAGCCAAATTTTCTGGTTCCCCGTTCAAATTCGGTTTCGGGTTCGCGGAGCCTCAGATGTTCAGATATCTTCCCGAATTCTGTTTGCTTGCCGGTTTTAATGATCAACGCTGTTGCTTTACCACTGATGATATGCGTACCCATAAAAAGGGCGTTGTTTCGCTGGCTGATAACCGTATCTGCACTTACCATACAGCAGCGCTTCTCTACCGGGAACGTTTCGCCGGTAAATGCAGCCTCATCTACAAAAAGTTCATTTGAATTTATTAGTAGCGCATCACCGGGAATAATATCTCCGGCGGATAAGCGCACTACATCTCCGGGTACAACCTTCTGCGTAGGAATTACTGTCTCCTGCCTTTCCCGCAATACCACAGTTTGCAGCTGTACCATTTTTAACAGCGCTTTAACCGCGTCTGCGGCGCCACGCTCCTGCCAGAACCCCAGTAAACTGCTAATCAAAACAATGGCCAGGATAATATGGGTATTGGTAACATCACCCAGCGCAGCGGATAAAATGGCCGCAAGAATGAGTAATATGGTAACCGGGCTTTTAAATTGGGATATGAATAAAATAAATGGCGCCGTGTTGGTACTTTCCTGAATGGTATTTGCACCGTAGTGCTTCAGCCGCCTATTGGCCTCTGCGTTTCCGATACCCTCACTGGCGGAAGACAATGATTTGAAGGCATCTTCTGTACTCAAGCACCAAAATTGATCAAGCTGATTTGTTGTTAAATTATTCTTTCCCATTGCTTTTATCCAAATGAAAAGCAGGCTTATGAGGTAGTGACAAAAGCCTGTTATACAGCGTAAAGAACAGGTAAAGTAAACTGTAAAAGCATGACGAAGGTCATTTCACAACCTGACGTTACTCAAGGTCTACCGCTAACTACTTTTCTTTATGGATGAAGCCTAAGCCTTTTGGCACAAGATCATCTACCCGCTCTATTGAAAAAATAAAAGCCCCCTGGTGTTAGTCAGGGAGCTTCTGCGTGTAAGGAAAAGGTATAATAAGTTATTATCTAATGCCCCATCTTTTATTGGGTTTGTCATCCATCACAAACTCCAGTTTACCGCCGTTAATAATGTCACTTTGGGTAATAAATGGTTTGCTGAGGGTTTTGCCATTTAGTTTCACAGATTTGATGTAGCAATTCTTTTTACCCGGGTTGGTCACATCTACGGTGAAGGTTTTTCCGCCCGGCGTTAGCATCTCCGCATGTTTTAGTATGGGCGAACCAAGGGCATATTCCTGGCTGTCAGGATTCACCGGATAGAAGCCCATTGCACTGAAAATATACCAGGAAGACATCTGCCCGCAGTCTTCATTACCAGAATAGCCGGACGACGAATTGTTATAAAGATCGTTCAATACCTTGGCCACGTACATTTGGGTTTTCCAGGGCTGCCCTGCGTAGTCATACAGATAGGCTACGTGATGGCTTGGTTCGTTCCCATGTGCATATTGGCCAATGAAACCTGATGCATTTCCGTTTACTTCTCCAGACTTGTCACGTAAAGTAAAGAACTGATCGAGCTTATTGACAAATCCTTCTTTACCGCCCATCAGTTCAATCAGCCCCGGCACATTTTGCGGAACATACCATAAGTACTGCCATGCGTTGCCCTCGGTATATGGGTTGCCGCCGTTGCCGCCGTACTGCAGCGGGCTAAAAGGTTCTAACCAGTTGCCATCTTTCTTTTTAGCCTGGAAAAAGCCATTCTGCGGGTTAAATACATTCCGGTAGTACTCAGACCGTTTTATAAAGTGTTCGTAGTCTGCCGTCTTGCCGAGCTTTTTTGCCAGTTGCGCTACGCACCAATCGTCAAAGGCCATTTCAACGGTTATGGATACCGATTGAGATTGCAGATCCTCGGGGATGTAATGGTATTGCTCCCAAATACTGAATGGTGAACCAGGATGATCTCGTAAAGAAGATTGCTTTACCGCCTCATAGGCTTTTTCCAGGTCGAAACCCGGTATTCCTTTTAAGGCTGCATCAACAATTACGGGTATGGCGTGGTTACCGATCATGCAGTAATTTTCATCGCCCCAGAGCTGCCATATCGGAAGATAGCCATAAGTGTCGTATTGACGAAGCATGCTATTTACAAAGCCAGCGGTACGTTCCGGCTGAATCAATGTATACAGCGGATGAGCGGCCCTGAAGGTATCCCACAAAGAAAAGGTAGAATAATGCGTTTTGTCAGGTGCATTGGAAATAGTAAAGTCAGTCGCCTGATAGTCGCCGTTTACATCAGCTACGTTATTTGGTTGGGTGAAGGCATGGTACAGTCCCGTGTAAAAGATCTGCTTCTGCTCAGTTGTACCTTCAACTTTTATTTTTTCCAGTTCTTTTTCCCATTGTGCTGAACTCTGGTTCACCACTTCGTCGAAATTCCAGCCGGGTAATTCTGACGAGAGATTCAGCCTTGCATTTTCTACGCTTACCGGTGACAATGCTACTTTTAACAGTACAGGTTTACCATCTTCGGTATTAAAGTCAAAAGCGCCTTTAATATCTGTTCCGTTAATAATCGGCAAGCCAGGAAACAGATGCCGTCCGCTGGCCAGCGTGGTATTGGTAAACGGTTTCGAAAACTCTGCGTGGAAATACACCTTCCGTAAACGTGCCCATCCGGTTAAAATCCGGTAGCCTTCTATGGTATGATCATTTACGATGCGCATTTCTGCCCCAATAATTTTGCACGACCAGTAAGAACGTTTTTTATCGAGCGAATGATCCAGATCGAAAATCACATGGGCATTAGCTGTTTTTGGAAAAGTATAACGGTGCAAGCCAACGTGTGAAGTTGAAGTAAGCTCGGCATTGATGTTATAGTCCTGCAATAATACCTGGTAATATCCCGGACGTGCGGTTTCATGCTGGTGGCTATAAGCGGAACGGTATCCGCTACCCGGCTGGTTGGCTTTACCGGGTGTAAATTTCAATTCACCTGTTGTCGGCATTACCAGTACATCGAATAAATCGGCAACACCGGTACCGCTTAGGTGGGTATGGCTAAAGCCGACGATGGTCTTGTCGTTATAATCATAACCTGAAGCCGGGTTATCCGGGCTATCCTGTGTATCAGGGCTTAGTTGTACAAAGCCAAAGGGTACGGTAGCGCCCGGGAAATTGCTGCCCGAAAGGCTGTTGGTATCTACAGCCCCCGTTCCGATAAATGGATTAACGTATTGCACATACTTGCCTTGCGTTATACTTGAGGGCTGTTTTTGCTGTGCATAGCCTAAAGAGGTGATCCCAAATAGGGCGTTTGCAAAGATGATTGACTTAAGCGTCGTGGTAATTTTCATTATAGATTTTATGTATAAATGCAGATGTAGGGTTTGATTTATGTTTAATCAAATTCTTTTTTGAAGACTTTGCTGTATAAACCTCCTGATAACGGAAGGCGGCAAAACCAGGGTGCAGCCCCTGCTAAACCGCGCGATATTGATACCGCAAAAATTTCCATTTAAATCGAAGACCGGACTGCCGCAATTATTTTGCACTATCACGGCATCGTGCGTAAACACACTTGTAAAGCCGTCCCTTCGCTGGCTTTTACCTCCTTTGAAAACTTCGGCGGGATGCCCTGAAGGCTTTACAGGCAATACGCCAAGAATAACCGATCTTCTTAATGAAGCCGTTCCTCTTTTCACAACAAAATTAACAGTATCACCTGGCCAACATTTTTGTAAAATATCACCGAAATCTGATGCCTGGGAGAGCGTTTTTCCGTTAATGGTAATGATCTCATCGCCAGTTTTAAGCCCCGCGGTATCTGCCGGTGAACCAGGTGATACCTTTGTTATCAAAAGCGGTTCTTTGTGATATGCGATAGCTGCGCCCAGGTAGCCGATGTTATAATGTTTTTGCAACGGAAAAAGATTACTTCCACAGATACTCATGATTACTTTTCCATTTGGTAATTGCGAAATTAAAAACTTCCCCTGCAAGTTTTGTTCATCCGTGCTTGCACTTAATTTAATCCCGGTGGTATGAGTTACTTTTCGGGTAGACAGCAACACCAGATCACTTTCCTTGTCTCTGGCGATGATATTTGCAACGAGTATCTGCTTTTGGTAGCTAATTACCGGATCGTACGGTATCAAAGAGCTTTTACCGATCCACAACTGGTTGACACCCCTGTCTTCCGTACCTAAATGATCTGTATTAATCATGGTAGCAACGGCTGTATCACGACTGCTTGCCGACCTACTGCTAACAAATCCACAAACCGGGCTACCTGTTTTCAACGGCGTTGTGAGAAGTTTTGGATGCGACTCTGATCTGGAACCGCCCTTACTTCGCTGGCCTCCCAATGCTTTTGAAGTGGTTACATCCGGGTATTCCTGATAAATTTTAGGTTGCTGAAGCGCATCCCAATATTTAAGATAAGTAGCAACCGGAACATCGTAGTTTGCACTTTCGGCAATTTCAATAGCGCTGTGCAGCCCGATAACAAAACCGTCCGTATCGAAAAGCGGCCCTCCGCTGTCACCAGGTTCCATGATACAAGTGGATTGGATAAAACCTCTCTCCGTCTTTACGTTGCTTATGCTGCCCAGTCTCACCGTCGGAAAAGTCTGACCCAGGCTTTCAGGATAAGAAACACCAAAGCATAGCTCGCCTTTAGTCAGTTGTCGACGGCTGATTGAGGCATGCGGCCAGGAACCTTTAGTCAATATCTTCATCATGGCTGCGTCAGGGATAGTCTTGTCCTGTTTTAGCTCTATTTTTCCGAGACCTTCGGCAACGCATTCTTTTCCGTCCGGGAAAAGTACTTTATAAGTTTTGCCCGGCACATCAACATGTGCGGCGGTTAAGATATGGCCACCTTTGGTCACTACCACGCCGCTGAAGGTAGCGCTCATTTGCATATGAGTTAAGGTGTCATATTGGAATAAAAGTACGCATGCAGGGCGTACTTTTATAATTGATTGATCTAACGTTTGCTGTAACA
Source organism: Mucilaginibacter straminoryzae (assembly GCF_022953055.1). Classification (GTDB taxonomy): domain Bacteria; phylum Bacteroidota; class Bacteroidia; order Sphingobacteriales; family Sphingobacteriaceae; genus Mucilaginibacter; species Mucilaginibacter straminoryzae. The sequence goes on from NZ_JALJEJ010000003.1 coordinate 93,606, forward strand.
GGCTTAGCGTCTTTTTATTTTGAGCCAGACTATGTAACGCTGTACACCAAACTATTACCAGGCATATTGCCCTTAATCTTATCATGCTTTGTTTCGTGATTTATTCGCCAAAAACTTCTGCCAGCTTCTTACCTAAAGCTTCGCCACGAAGGTTAACGGCAATGATTTTTCCGTTTTTGTCAATCAGGAAACTTTGAGGAACAGCCCGGATTCCATATAAACGGCCCACGGCGTTATTCCAGCCTTTCAGGTCTGATACGTGCAGCCATGGCATTCCGTCTTTCCGGATGGCATCTGTCCATTTATCTTTATAGCTATCCAGTGAAACGGATAGAATTTCGAAACCTTTATCCTTGTAGATCTTGTATTGTTTAATCAGGTTGGGGTTTTCTGCCCGGCATGGCGAACACCAGCTTGCCCAGAAATCAATCAGCACATATTTGCCGCGAAGATCGCTCAATTTCAGCGGCTTCCCGTTGACATCGGTCTGTGTAAAAACAGGGGCTACAGAGCCTACTGAGATATTTTTAGCCGCATAAATTCGCTGCTCTAATTCTTTACCTACATCGGTTTTTCTTAATTCAGGGTTCAGCGCGTTATAAACCGCCTCTACCTTTGCCGGATCGAATTTATCACCAATGGATTCTGATAATGCGACCAAGCCGAAATAAGAATTAGGGTTATCCTTAGCATACTGGAACTGGCGCGCTGTGCGATTAGCCATATTTTGCCGGTAACGGGCGTCTACCGCTTTTAAATACAAACTGTCTTTTTGTTGTTCTGGCGTTCCTTTTGCAAAATCTGCATTGGCATTCTTTGCTAATTGCATCGCTGTTCCGCCGATGATTTTGTTATAGGCTACATATTCGTCATAAACCTTCGATCCTGTAAATACGGCGTTGCTTAATGAGTCTTTCGACGTAATTTTTACATTCTCTTTTCCGAAGTAAAAGTATGCTACATCGCCGGTGTATACGGCTTTCATTTTACCGCCTCCATCATGGTCAACCGCCATACGTGCATAGCTGATCCCGGATACATGGCCTGTAAAAGTAAAGGTGCCGTTACTGATCTTGACAGAGTCCTCATGGCTAACGCCGTTATCCATATAATCGATGTAAGCCTTTGCCGGGGCGTTAAGGTTACCGATGTGGCCGGTAATCGAAAAATTGCTTTTGGGTTGTGCCAGGCATAATGCAGGCAGGATACCCAATAGTAAGAATGATATGCTGTTTTTCATCTGTAATGTTTTCTATGTTATTTGTCGTTTGTGCGGGTGTTTATCGTTTGTATTTCACTTGTGGAAAATCGGTCTGTGCCTGCTTAAATTCTGCCTGTGCTTCGGCATTCCAATATTTTCCGAAAGCTGTTTTGGCCTGACCTGTTAGATCTCTACCAGTGGCACCGCTCCAGAAATGTACAAACTCGCCAAGGTTCATATCACGGTCACGAGAGAACTCAAGACCTTTTTTAGGGTAATTCTTCGCGATTACTTCGAAATATTTGTTCAGCACCGAAGCTCCCCCATATTTTGAATAAATAGGATAAAACCAGTTGATGAACCACCGAGTGCCCGGATATCTAATCCCCGGATAGTCGGCATTCGGGTCCTGGGCTTCCATTTGCTTGTAGACCTTTTCTGCTTCGTTCTGCCTGCCAATGTGCAGCAGCACATCATAGACAAAGATTTCCATAAACTTGCTGTCGCCCCATATCGCATCAGAAGGTGCGCCATCTACGCCATGACTTGCGCCACTCACAATATGGCCGACCTCATGTACCATCATGCCTATGCGTTCGCCGGTAGAATCACGCCAGTCGCCCAAGCCGCAATCGATCATGTTGCGGTAATCATGGCTGCTGTTAAAATAAGACGCAGGATGCCCGCCACCATACCTACCCTGGTGCAGTATGACATACAGACGGGTAGAATCGCCGAAGCTACCATAAGTTTTTTTAACGTAGGCCCACACCTGCGACATGGTTTTGAAAGGCCATGTTACCGATTTGTCTACTTGGTTATCATAGTATACTGCAACGTTGTTATCGTAATACTGAAGAGAAACCGTTTGCTCGTGTTCAAACCAATGCTCTTTCCATGTGGCAGGCGGTAGGCCTACTTTAATGGTGGCAAGGTTAGTTAAAGCCTTGGTTTTTTTGTTTAAAAGACCCTTAGGTGGATTTGAATAGGCCGCAGTGGCAATTGCAAAAAGACATGCAATTATCCAACTTGTTTTTTTCATAAGAATTTGTGATTTGTAGCAATAAGGGATGCAGCCAAAAAACTGCATCCCATTTGGAATTTTTAAGACTGATTACCAGCCCGGATTTTGAACAAGCTGTTTATCTGTGTTGATTTCTCCCTGCGGTATCGGGAAGAAATAGTTTTTCTTGCTGAATACGCGGTTTTCAATTGGTATTACGCCATAGAAATAAGGCAGTGGTGCCGGTGTCAAGCCGAAGATCAGTCCGTTGTCTGTCTGCGGTGCGATTTTCCAGCGGCGTACAGCAAAATAGCGGTCGTTCTCGAAAGATAACTCGATATGACGCTCTCTGCGGATCGCTTCACGCATGGCATCTTGTCCTGCCGGAACCGGGATAGACGTGCCATATTCGGGAATACCGGCACGGTTACGGATCAGGTTCAGGTACTTCACGATATCCGGGTCACCAGGGTTGCTTTCGTTTAATGCCTCTACGTAGTTCAGATAAATCTCTGCCAGTCGCAGCATCACCCATGAACGGTTGCCTTGCGTGCGGTCGCCGGTAGACATGTTTTTACGTACGATATATCCCGTTGTAGAATAGTCGTTACCACCAGTGGCCCGGCCAGAGTTTCCGTTTAGAAACAGCTCTGTGATCACATCCCCTACGTTAGTATCCAGCCACCTTCTTCCATTGTAAGTAATACCTACATAGAAACGCGGCTCACGATTAGCCCAGGCGCGATAAGTATCGCGGGGCTGATCATCATCTGGCGCCTGGAATTTCACGGTAGTACCATCGTTCACATAGCCGGACTGCGGGTCTGTTATCGGGCGACCGTTCTGGGTATAATAAGTGTCTACTATCCCTTGCGTTGCGGCAAGGCCACCAGAGCCGCGCACTTCATCCGGATAGCCGTTATGGTAAGGCGTAGTTTCGTATTGACGGCTACTTACCGAAGCACCGATCCTTGCGTAGATAATCTCCGGGTTCCAGTCATCTAACATCACATCCCGGCAGGACAAGTACGGGCTGAAATTACCATTCAGGTCATTTTTACGATACAGATTATAAATGCTCGGTACATATTTCGTGATGAAATCTTTAGCAGCATCAGCGGCTTTTTTCCATTTGTTTACATCGTACTGCTGATTGATCAGCACCTTACCGTCTTTGTTGGTTAAATCTTTAAACTCGGTATTACCATTAAACAGCGGACTTGCAGCATATAACAAAACTTCAGATTTCATTGCCAATGCAAAGCTGGAGGTAATGCGTCCGTAATTGTTATCATTAGTCGGTTTTGCAGGCAAATCTTTCGCAGCTGCATCGAGCTCAGAGGTAACGTAATTCACACAATCATCAAATGTATTTCTTGGCAACTGCATATCCTGCGTGGCTGCGTCAGGTTCAATTACCTGGTCGCCTAAAAGAATTACCGGCCCGTAGATCCGCATTAGGTAGAAATAATAAATAGCCCTTAATGCCCTCGCCTCTGCCTTATACTGAACTTTAAGGTTCGCGGGCAGATCAGTTACCCGGTCTGCATTTTGCATAAAGATGGTTGCCGAGCGTATACCCTGGTAGAAGTTGCGCCAGTAGTCGCCGACAAACCCGGATGAAGCGTCAAACGCACCGATGTTAATGCTGTTGGTAATTACAAAACTCCAATCATAATCCGCCTCGTCAGAAGCGCCAGTCCATGGCCCGGCATTGTTTAGCGAAGCAAACCGTTGAGCAGCCTCATCTGGTATTTGCGAGTAAACGTTAGCCAGAAATTGTTCTGCGGTATTCCGGCTTTTAAAGGTTTCATCGAGTGTAAGCCTGTCGTCGGGTACCTGGTCAAAGTAATCTTTTTTACATCCGCTGAAGGCAGTAAGCAAAAGGACTGCAGCAGAAGTTAATATAACTTTTTTCATTCTCAGTTTCTTTAAAATAATCATCCCCATAGCTTAGTTAAATTGAAATTTCACTCCCAGTACCAGTGTTTTAACATTGGGGTAAGCAGTACCATTAAGGGTTCCAAGTTCAGGGTCCCATAGCTTGAAGCTGCTAAAGGTTAACAGGTTGTAACCCTCCAGGTAAACAGTAGAGCTTTTTACGCCCAAATTGCTCAGGAACGTTTTAGGCAGGTTGTAACCGAAGTCTAACGTCTTTAAACGGATGTAGCTGATATCTTTGAGCCACCAGGTGCTGAAAGGTGTATTATTAGCATTTTCTGCTTCGCCATAAGCTAACCGCGGATAGAAAACATTCTGGCTTGGATTCTCAGGTGTCCATCGGTCCGTGATATTAGCATAAGCATTGCTGATACCGTTGTTGGTAGAAAACGGCTGAATAGCAGTGCCATAAAGCAGCCTGGTAGTTTTACCCGCACCCTGGAAGAAAGTATTCAGATAGAAATTTTTATACTGCGCGTTAAAACCAAAGCCGAACACCAAAGCCGGGAAGTCACCGTCTGATATCTTCGTTTTATCGTAAGCATTGATCAGGCCGTCGCCGTTCAGGTCGCGGTATTTAATATCACCAGGCTTAACCTTGCTTTTATCACCCGGGACAGCACTACGGTCAATTTCGGCCTGGCTAGTAAATAAGCCATCAGCAATGTATCCAAACACAGCAGTTGGTGTAGTACCGCGGGTATTCATCCATGGGTAAGGCGGCGTTGGCTGATCATTTTCGATGATCTTAGATTTACTGTAAGTAACCGTACCACGCAGGTTCAGCAGGAATTTACCGATGTTGACATCACCCGTCAAGGTTGCATCTATGCCCTTGTTGTCTATCACGCCGATGTTTCCGAAAGGCGGTGTGGTTAAACCAACAAACGTTGGGATATTGGTTCGCTGCATCATTACGCCGGTCCGGTGTTCCTTAAACGCGTCGGCCGTCAGATTGATCTTATTAAATAGGGACAGGTCAACACCAAGGTTTTGCTTGTGTGATTTTGCCCATTTCGAATTTACTCCGTAAGTATCTACTGCAATACCGCTGATGCCGTTACGGTTAAGTCCGTACGTGTAACCTGCTGAACTGTTGTTTAGCACGGTCATGTAGCCAAATCTCGGACCTCCGCTGTCATCATAGCCAACCAGACCATCTGAATAGCGCAGCTTGAACATAGAAAGGGTCGGTTTTAAAGATTTGAAAAATGGCTCTTCAGATAGTAACCATCCTATACCAAATGCAGGGAAAAGGCCGTAACGGTGTTCGGGTGCGAAATTTTCTGAACCATTATAACCGAGGTTAACTTCTGCAAAGTAGCGGTCTTTGAAAGAATAGGTACCACGGGCAGCATATCCTCTTTCGCGGTGAGGGATAAAGCTGATGTAACTGCTGGCCGGGTAATTAGTTACCTCTCTTTGGTTATACAAGAGTAAACCGCCTACATGGTGTTTACCAAAGGTATGATCATAGTTTAAAGACGACTGCCAGTAGATGGCATAACTTCCGGAGCTGTTAGAGCTGAAGTTAAGGAAATTACCAGAACCGGTGTAGGTTTTCACCAGGTTAAGCGTGCCATCGGCATTATATGGCTTGTTGCTGTCTGCCAGATACGTATCCGGATCTTTACTCCGTTTAATGGTGTAGCCATTGCCGGTATCGTACGAAAACAGCGTGTTGAAATTTAAACCGGGAACCCAAAAGCTTAGATCCTGGGTAAGGTTCATCTGTGAATTGATCTGGCTGTTATATTCTGTAGAGTAACCGGTTTGCGTTAGCTGACCGTAAGGGTTAGGTTCGCTACCGTTAGCTGTTTTCCCCGGAACGATGTTACCCGGATAGATCTTCGGATATTCCACTGGCGGAACAGTCAGCGCGTAACTGAAAATAGTGGAAGGGTCCTGTGATGGGTAGTTTCCCTTGCCCACAAAACCACGTGCACCTACCGCCAGTTTGGTGGTTTTGGTGATCTGCAGATCGAGGTTGGTAACGAAGTTATACCTGTTGTAACTGATTCCCGAATTGTAAGTCTGTAGGTTATCAGTATTTAACAGACCGGTTTGGTTAAAATAGCTGGTAGAAACATAGTATGTCGCGCTTGGAACACCGCCTGTCACATGCAGGTTTGCCCTGCGCTGACGGTTGTAGGTTTTAAACAATTCGTCAACCCAGTTTACATCTGGGTACAGCAGCGGGGCTTTCCCTGAAACCGTATTATTGATATAATCCTGGGTGTATTTGGCTGCCTGGCCTCTGGTGGTCAGTGCCTCATTCACCATATTCATGTAGGTGTTGCCGTCGGCCATTTTAGGGATTTTGGTAAATGAACCAACACCCTCGTAATAGTCAGCATTGATTTTCGGTTTACCGGCCTTACCCCTCTTGGTTTGAACTAACACAACGCCGTTTGCACCTCTAACACCATATACTGCCGTTGCAGAGGCGTCTTTAAGAATGGTGAACGACTGAATATCTTCGATATCAATATTATTAATGCTGCGCTCAACGCCATCTACCATAATCAGCGGGCTGATATTAGTACTGCTGACAAAGTTAGACATGCCCCGGATGTAAATATCTGCACCATCTTTACCCGGAAGCCCGGAACGTTGTATACCAACCACACCCGATACCCTACCCGCAAGTAACGAGGTAACGCTTGCTACCGGTTGCTTCAGGTCTTCTACATCAACTGTAGACTGCGCGCCGATAAGGCTGATCTTCCGTTGCGTACCGTAGGCCACTACTGCAACTTCTTTCAGTTCGCTTTGTGGGGCGGGCTCCAGTTTAACATCAACAACTTTTTGGTCGCCCACTGTGATCTCCTGGGTTTTATAACCAACGAAGGAAAAGACAAGGACTTCCGTATTGTCATTGATCTGAACCTGGTAATTACCCCGGATGTCTGTTATAGCGCCACGGTCTGTACCCTTTACCTTTACGGTTACGCCGGGTAAAACCTGCCCTTTTTCATCAATAACTTTACCGGTTAGAATCCGCTGCGCATTTAGCTGATTTTGTTTTTTTAAATCGAATTTAATCAGGATCTCATCGTCCAGTACAGTGTAGGTGAACGGAACTTTTTGCAATAGCTGCTCCAGCAGTTCGCCCAGCTGTTGATTTTTGGCTGTAACAGATACTTTCACCCTGCTATTGGTAACAGTTCCATTGTAAGTAAATTTCACGTTAGTTGCCGCAGAGATATCGTCAAGGGCTTCGCTAAGCCTCTCGCTTTTGAGATTGATGGTGACGCGCTTGTTCAAAACTTCTTGCGCCATTGACACTGTAGCAGAAACGTTTAAGGTAGTAAATAAGATTACTGATAACACCAAGGTGCTGACCTTCATAAATAGAATAAGCTTTTGCGCCCAGTTGCTGGGTACAATATTTTTCATATATTCACTTCATAAAATGTTAATAAATGAGCTTACACTCTGGCCGCCAAACCAATTGAGTGAAAGCTGATGACAACGACATTTTGATTTCCGCACAGGCCCTGCCAGGGGCCTTGCGGATTATTAGATGTAAACCTCTACTTCAATTACAACCTCCCCCCTTTATAATGAATGTACCATTATGTTGTGTAAGCCGGGCATTTACTACCGTTGCTAATTTTTTAAGAAAAGTTTCTTTACTTTCTGTTGGTTTTAGCCTGCCGTAGAACAGGCACTTTGATACCCTGCCCTCGGCTTTTACATCGGCGTTATAAACCCGGTTAAAATCTTCCAGCACTTCTGCTACCGGTATATTATTGTATTCGTAGAAACCTTCGCGACGCGCAAGAACGGCCTTCGGATTGTCTATTTTTTCTACTTTGGTAATACCTGAATTCTTGAAGTAGGACACCATGTGATTAGGCATTAGCTGGGCTGCCGACTTTCCGTCTGAGAAGGCTACCTTTCCGGTTAATAAGGAAACGGTCATCATCGGCTTGCTTTTCAGCGCCGTGATATTGAAAGTAGTGCCTAAAACTTTTGTGCTGGTTTTGCCAATATGAACAATGAACGGATGCTTGTGGTCTTTGGCAATATCAAAGAATGCCTCGCCCTCGAATTTGACTTCCCGTTTGGCCAACCCTGTAAATGCTGCCGGATAAATAAGTTTACTACCTGCGCTTAACCAAATCACGGAGCCATCCGTAAGCTTTACAATTTTTCTTTCGCCATTATGGGTTTCAACGGTGTTATAGGCGTTAAGCTGCTGGTCTGCAGTTTGATTTTTAGCTTTATGAAAGAAAGCGCCAACCAGTATTACTAATATAATAGCCGCGGCCGCGGTGATCCGGTAGTAAATTTTACGGTATCTGCCTTTATTTTCCTGCTTAAAAAGCTGCTGCCTAATGCCGAAGATTATCCGCTCCTTAGCCTCTTTTTCTTCCTGTTCGCTTTCGTAAGGTAAAACAAGTTCTTCGCCGTCCTTTACCTGGTACCACTTCAAAAGGTCTTCTTTTTCAGCCTTGGTAGCAGTTCCCGACAGGTACTTCTTAATTAACTCTTTCAGACGTTGTTCTTCCATAAGGGGAGTAATTATATGGAAGTACTCTATAATTAAGTTTACCCTTAGTTCGAATTAAAAAAAAGTTAAATTTTTAAAAACAAATAGCCGGTGCGGTGGTAACGGCTATTTACAGAGCAGAAATGTTACCGGTATTTAACAAAAAGCACCAGAACTAAAATCTCTTTCAGGTTCAGCCTTAACACCTTCAAGGCTTTAGTAAGATGCGCCTCTACTGTTTTTTCGCTCAACGACATTTCTTCGGCAATTTCCTTAATGTTTAGTCCTTCGTGTCTGCTTTTCAGATATACATACCGGCACTTTTCTGGTAAACGCTCAACAATACCATTGATATAATCTTCCAGAAATTTAGCTTGTAAAATATCTTCCGGTAGGGCAGATGAACTGTTGAAGGAAAAACCGGCGAGCAACCGTTCGCGGCGGTTAGTATTAAAGGTGTGTTTAAATACAGAGAATTTGATCGCGGTAGCTAAATACCCCTCCAGCGAGTTGATCTTTACTTTATCCTTGCGGTTCCATAAACTCACAAAAACTTCCTGTACGATCTCTTCAGAAAGAAATTTGTCTTTAGTGTGCCGGTAAGCTAAGGCCAGTAACGGTTTCCAGTAACGATTGTAAACTTCAGTGAAAGCCCCTTCGTCGCCGCAAATAAATTGCTGTAGAACTTCTTCGTCAGAAAGTTTGTTAACAGGAGCCATTCAAGATTTTAACTAAGCCAATTTATTAAAATTGTTAGATATAATCATACAAAATTCATAAAAGGCTTAGAAAAATTTCAAAAAAGTAACAGTAATCTTACTAAATCAGAAAGTACGCGAAAAAATGAGTTGATTAGACACTATCAATAGTGATCATATACGTTAAAAACGACCAACCATTTATTTATAGACGCTCTCAGTTTGCTTTTCTCTCAAAAAGAGTTAGAAAGCCATTTCAGATATTGGATAGTTTTGATGCGCTTGGTGTAGTAATCATTTAATTTCTCTTGTGTGTCCAGCACTTTTTGCTCGCGGGAATTCACCATAAATACCGAGCTCTCCCCCAACCTGAACTTAAATTCCTCACCGTTTAGTAAGGCCTGGTTATTCTTCTGAATCTCTGAGTTGAACTTGATCTGGTTTTCTATATTATAATAGTCGTTGCGGTAATTGTTCCATTTTACTGTCAGCGTGTTTTGTTTATCCAGCAAAGCAAAACGGGCTTCCTGTAATTTTAATTTTGCCAGGCTATAAGCTGCCCTCTGCTTGGTGAAGGTAAGCGGCATGGCAACAGTAAAGCCAAACTTCTGATTATTCCCTATCCAGGAAGAATTGATGTTCTGGAAAATATTACGGCCGGTATTTAAAACGCCGAGGTTAAAGTTAAGCGTTGGTTTTACCTCTTCTAACTTTAAGCGCCGTTCTACATCCAATTGGTTAAGTTTCAGGTTATAATTTCTTACCTCCGGATGGGTTTCTGCAACGGTCGCGGCATCTTTATTCAGCAATGAATCTGGTCTGGCCACTTTGATCAGTGTGGTATCCGGCACCACGTTTACTTTGCTCAGGTCCACTAAAGAAAGCCCTTCCTGCCACATATAACTGGCCAGCTCATTTTTACGATTAAGCAATACCAATTGATATTCTGTTAGTTTCTGCTGACGGCTTTGAAGCAGGGTTAGCGCTTCCAGGGTATCGATGGCCGGCTTATCGCCGTTTTTATAAAGCAACCTGGTACCTTCAAAGCGCACTTTTGCTAATTCTACCGCTTTCTCATAAATACGGCTGTTTAAATAAGCATTTAACCACTCAGAGTAGGTACCGGTGGCAGACATAAACAAATCATTTAGCATTTGCCTTTGTTCATTGGCTGCTACACCGGCATATATATTCGCCTGTTTTATAGCCGCACGACGCTCATCTAAAAATAACCCTTTCCCCAACGGCATGCTGATGCCCAAATAACCCAAGCCATCTTTAGGCGTTTTATTTTCGGGGTTTACATAATCTCCCGTCACCTTAGCATAGCTGCCTTTTAAATCTATACCATACCATAACGGTACCTTCACTTCGGGCGTTACATAGTCATAGTAAGTTTTCCCCCCGAATATCTTCCGGTCCTGGTCTACCTCAAGCTTGGGATCGAAACCACCCAGGGCTTGTCTTTTCGTAAGCTTTGCTTTATCCTCATTTAGCCTGGCCTGTAATGCAAGCGGGTGATACTGCTTAACAATAGCCAGATATTCATCCAGTGTCAGCACCTTATCCTGGGCAAACACGGTAATGAAAGGGAGAAGCAGTATAATTGTTAAAACTATTCGCTTCATTTCTTCTTTTTCTCCGCGTCTTTATCCTTGTTAGCAGCCTCTGGTTTATAGAAATCTGCCGGGAAGCCGTTGATCTGCCGCCACAGCTCGTACCAGATAGGTACATTGTTCAGCAGCGCGATGGCTTTACAGCCTGTGCCGTACCTTACGTTTTGCGGCCATGGTTTAGAACTTTCGTCGGGTTTTACCCATACCTTGAACTTACCTGTAGCATCGATACTATTATCTACGACAGCAACCCTGCCGGTAAATAGGCCATAAGAAGCGCTTGGCCAGCCCGAAAATACGATAGCGGGAAAACCATCGAACTGCAACCTTACAATCTGGCCGTTCTGAATCAGCGGCAGATCATTAGGTTCTACACTGATCTCTACCGCCTTGCTAAAGTCCTGCGGGACGATGTTCAATAATTTCTCGCCATCTTTTAATATTTCGCCGATACCTGCTTTTATACTTTGCAGTACCTGGCCGCTCTGCGGGGCAACGATATAGCGATAGCCCGAACGGGTGCGGTAATTAGAGAGCTGATTGCGTAGTTTGGCCGCTTCGCCTTCGCTGGTTGAAACCTGGGATAGTGCGGTAAACCGCTCCCCGTTTGTTTTAGAAAGCTTTTCGGTGTAATCCTGCTCTACGGCGGATAATTCTAACCGGATGTTGATCAGCTCATTTCGGCTGTTGTAATATTTATTCTCACTGCCGATTTTTTTTGCCTGCGCATCCTGGTAGTATTGCTGCTTTTGCTCCAGGTCTGTCAGTGATTTTAAACCCGCGTTATACAGCTCTTTCTGACGTTTTAACTGGGCATCAGATATTTTAAACTGATTGTTTGCGGCAGCCATGGCGTTACTGTCAGACTGTACCTGCAAGGTATATTGTTTAAGCTTGTTTCGTAATTGTTCCAGCTTCAGCCTTAAACTTTGTTCTATGGCAGCCATCTGCTTATCGGCGGTACTTGCCTTATCGCGGTAAAAAGCAGCGGCCTCGGTCTTGGCTTTCAGTTGTTCTGCCGTTCTCTGGGTCAGTTCCGGGTCCAGATAGTCGTCCTTTACCTCGGCAATTTGTACCAGGGTATCGCCTTTTTTTACCCAGTTACCATCTTTCACATACCATTTTACAATTCGCCCCGGGATGATACTAACCACCTCTTGAGGGCGTTGCTGCGGATCTATTGCTGATACGACGCCCTTAGAACGGATGTTTTGCGTCCATGGCAAGAATAACACGATGATGAGGATCACCAGGACGATAACAAACCAGCGGATGCGTTTAGGGCTATGTGAATTTCTTAGCGCAAGTTCGAAAGAACGATAGCGCGAGACAGTTTCTGAATCAAGATTTTTCTCTAAAAACATATCGGCTACTACTATTTAGATGAAAGGTTAATCAAACGGTCGCAGCGTTGCTGCATTTTATCAGAATCAAATATGGCGATGAGTGTAAAGCTTCTGTCGCCGGTAAGCTTATCAATAATGGCCTGCTGGTATTGCTGCTCTATCGATTGCCAGCCGCTCTCTAATAATAAAAGTGAAGGCTTACATAACAGGCAACGCGCCATTAAGATCTTTTGTACACTGCTGTTAGAGAGTTTCTGCCCTTGCGGATCCAGAATGGTAGCATAGCCTTCTTCGCAGGAATACAGAAAATCACTCAAGCCAACTAATTCACATGCTTCGGTTACTTCATTTGTACCGATAGCCTCGTTGCCAAGGGTAAGGTTTTCCCAAAGCGAACCGCTGAACACTTCTTCGCGCGCAAAATAAACGGCTACTTTTGAATGCCACAATTCTTCGGGAACGTTCTGTAGTGGAATGCCATTGATTGCAATGCTGCCATGATAGTGGTGATACAACCCTGCCAGGATACGTAACAATGTGGTTTTTCCGGCACCTTCTGCACCGGTGATACACACCTTTTCCCCGGCATTTATGCCAAATGATATATTATGGATGATCTGTTGACCATGCGGGTAACCAAATTTAAGGTTATTGACAGTGATGGAAAAAGGCCCTTTTCCGGCAACTTCAGAAAGTAACAACTGATCATTTTTGGCCGGATCATCCGGTTTTTGCAAAACCTTATCCAGCTTTTCAATAGCTGTCAGCACGTCGTAAACCGTTTCAAGGCTAACAATTAGTTTTTCTACCGAATTTAAAGTGCCAATGATGATGATCTCTGCCGCTACAAACTGCCCCAGGTTAATTTGCTGCCGGATGAGCAGCAACGAACCGATGATGAGCATTGCCGTGGTAATGATGGCCTTAAAAGCAATTAGTACCCGGTACTGAAACACCAGTATATTGAAATGCGCATCTCTTGCTTCCAGGTATCCGGCTGTCAGCTTATCCGTCTTTTTTAAGTGAAGGTTAGAATGCTGCGAAAATTTAAAGGTTTTAACAGCGCGTGAAATCTCTTCGAGCCAATGAGCTACCTGGTATTTATAGTCGCTTTCTTCTATGCTGGTTCTGAGGCCGTTGGGGCTGGTAAAATAAAATATAACTGCTACCACTGCCAGCAACACTAAACCAAATGCAATAAAAACCGGGTGGTAAAAGCTTAACAGGATAAGCCCGAACACGATCTGTATAGAAGCGCCGGGGATATCCAACAATAGTTTCGAAATACCTTTTTGGAGCGTGGTGGTATCAAAAAAACGATTAACCAGTTCCGGCAGGTAGTACTTATCTACGCTTAACAGGTCTATCTTAGGTAAACGGTCGGCGTAAGCAAAGGTAAGACGGGCAAAAATCCGCTGCTGGATATGTTCTGATACCCGCATCTGCATTACCTGGAACACACCCGACATGATTACCCCGAACACGACGAAGCAGATAAGTACTACCAGCGAAGCCGATACGATACCGCCGTATAATAAGCCGATAATAGCTTGTATACCCAGCGGCAATGATAATTGTATAATACCGGCAAGGGATGCGAAGAAGTAAATGTAACCTACTTCTTTACGCTCGAGGTTAATGAGCTTCCAAAATTTTATACCAGCAGTTTTTATTGAAGAGTTCGTATCGGCCATTAAATTATCTATTAAAAGTGATTGATATACTACCTTTAACTTCCACAAAACTATCTTCCTGCGCTTTAGTTTCCAAAAAAATGCTAATATCCTGCCTTGTACTTTCTAATTCGGCAATTTTTGCCTCTACCTGGCTGCGATCGCCTTGCTGGGTTTCTATCATGTAAAGCAGCTGCCGGTTATGGTAGCGGATTTTTTCACTATAAAAATTCCTGATCAGCGCGCCGGCATCGGCCGGCTTAAATGTGCCGTTTATCAGCTTAAATTCTTTTGAACTTTCCATGTTGTTTTAATTGGTTTTTAAGGATTACAATATTGACAATAGGTTGCTTCTTCAACCTTCAGGCCTCGCGGATAAAGGTTGCGTTGCTCGAACCCGCATTTTTTACAACCGAGCACATGTGCTAAAGCAGATTCTGTAGGCTGATGGCAAATCTCGCAGGGCAAGCCGGGTTCAATAGCCACCACATCAAAACCTGGTATCTGGCAATGCGGGCAGCAGCGTTTTATCTTCTCAACCAGCTTCCTGGTGGTTTGCTCAATCACCATCATACGGCTGGGATTGTTCATCGCCCTCATGTCTGTCTCGGCTTCTATTTTGCTGCCTTTAAGGTTCCGGTAATTTGCCAGTAAACCTTCCCAGGTGTCAATCCCTTTAATAAATTTGGTTTGATGTTCTTTAGTCGCCCTTAAGATGAGCTTATGTGAAGGAAACTTGGTCTTTTTAGCAAAAGCCATCAGGCTTTCTTCGGTGCTGACTTCCTCCCTGCCGAAATTGGTGTGAAGACTGATGTTTCGGCAAAATATTTCCAGATCGTCTTCGCGGTCTATAAATAGCATTAATTCATCATCACAACCGGTAAAAAAGAGCTGAGGATGCGGGCCGAAAGAACCTTCACTGGCTACGGCAAGCGAACAGCCTGTCAGCTCCATTGCCGCTATGCACTTTTGCCGCGCTACGGCTAATACATCTAAATTACGGGCTATTTCTCCGGTAAAAGTGCCATAGCGATCTGTATCAAACATTGGCGGGATTTGGGCAATTACACCCAACTCTTTTTGAAGTAGGGGTGCAATTACCATCTCTTTGCCATGCATAGTTGCAATCACAATATCCCGCCCGTTGAACATCCTCAGTCTCTTTTTTTGCTTTTAATTAATTAATTAATTAAGCGAGATACGTACTGTCGCATTCAGCTCGACACCGGTTGCCTTTTGCCTAACGGCAGACAGGGCAGCCGTTAATTCATTTTGTAATTCGATGATCCTGCGTTCGCGCATTTTAATATCTTCTTCATTCAGTTCCTCATTGTTGATCTTGCTTTCGTGGAACTGTATCTTACTTTTGAAGAGCTTGTTCAGTAGTTCTGCGGCCTCTTTGGCCTCAAAACTTCCTTTGATAAGTTGAATTTCCATTGTTCTGATTTTTATTGACCCTGACCTAATGAGTAAGCTGCTTTACCATCGAACTGATACAGGTTCTCTGTTTTAATCACATCCAGGTTTTTATGGTAAGCCAGTTCCTGTAGTTTAATGATCTCTTCTTTTGAAGGCTGTGAACCACCTTCTGCAGAGAAGCGGCAACGCCAGTGGTCCGTGCAGAAAGTCTCTTTAAATCCTTCAGGCCAAACCTTAATGCCACGGTTAGAGATCATGGTCAGTTGCAGGTGCTCGGTCTTCAGATCGTTCAGGATATGGCCAAGTTCATTGGCATCTTCGCCGCGCCAGTGTACAAACAGGTCTACACCTTGCAGGGCTTTATCGGCGGCAGCCTTACGTTGGTAGGCCGGCAGGTGGATTGGGTTACGGCTTTCGTATTTAACCGGCTTCAGTTGGGATGGCACCTGTCCGAGGCGTTCGATAATCGCATCGGCAAATTCGCTGGTGCTTACTTTTTGCTTGCTTACCCCTTCGCGATAGATATCGTAAGTATGGATGCCGTCTTCCAATGTCTTTAACCAGGCATTGTGAACGCGTTCTGCCACATGGTTCTGCCCAAGATGGTTAAGCATCATGATAGCGCCATGAAGTAAGCCCGAAGGGTTTGCTTTGTTTTGCCCGGCAATACGCGGAGCAGAGCCGTGGATGGCTTCGAACATGGCGTACTCTTCGCCGATGTTTGCAGAACCTGCCAAGCCGACAGAACCCGCAATTTGCGCTGCTACGTCTGAAAGCACATCGCCGTAAAGGTTCAGTGTTACTATGACATCAAATATTTCTGGCGTGTCAGCCATCTTTGCCGCACCGATATCAATGATCCAGTGTTCTTTTTCTATATCAGGATACTCCTCACCTATTTCGTCAAAAACTTTATGAAATAAACCGTCTGTCTGCTTCATGATGTTATCTTTGGTAAAGCAGGTGACCTTTTTGCGACCGTGCGTTTTTGCATATTCGAACGCGTAACGGATAATCTTCTCGCAACCCGGTCTGCTTACCAGTTTCAGGCATTGGATCACCTCGTCTGTTTGCTGGTGCTCTATCCCGGCATACAGGTCTTCTTCGTTCTCACGAATGATCACCATATCCAGGTTAGGGTGTTTAGTTGGCACAAACGGATACAGGCTGCTACAAGGACGAACGTTAGAAAATAAGCCGAGCATTTTACGGGTAGTTACGTTCAGGCTTTTGTAACCGCCGCCCTGCGGGGTGGTAATCGGGGCCTTTAAGAATACTTTGTTTCTGCGGATACTCTCCCATGATTCCTTTGCGATACCAGAGGTATTACCCGATAGGTACACTTTTTCTCCGACTTCAATTTCCTCGATTTCAATCTGCGCACCCGCTGCCATAATAATGCTCAGCGTTGCGTCCATAATTTCCGGTCCGATGCCGTCGCCTTTAGCTACTGTGATTTTTTTCATGATCTATTGTTGAGTTATCGGTACAAACATAAATCGGGTATTTCATTTATTTTTATTTATATTTACTATGTTATACATAAGTAAAGTTTATGAATTACACCTTACATCAATTGCAGGTATTTGTAAAAGTGGTACAAACGCAAAGCATCACTAAAGCAGCAGAAGAACTATTTCTTACGCAGCCCGGCGTATCTATCCAGCTGAAAAATTTTCAGGACCAGTTCGATATTCCGCTTACAGAAGTAATTGGCAGACAGTTATATGTAACAGATTTTGGCAAAGAGATAGCTGAACTCGCTAATGAAATATTAGACAAGGTACAAGCAATAGATTACCGCACGGCAGCCTTTAAAGGGATACTATCCGGGCGTTTAAAAATATCTTCGGCATCTACCGGCAAGTATGTAATGCCGTACTTCCTGTCTGATTTTTTGAAGGAACACCCGGGTGTCGACCTGACCATTGACGTCACGAATAAATCTAAAGTGATCCAAAGCCTGGAGAATAACGAGGTTGACTTCGGGCTGGTTTCGGTGTTGCCAGACCGATTGAAAGTTGACGAAGAACTGCTGGTGGTAAACAAACTATACCTGGTTGGTAACAAGGATCACATGCCTAAGAC
Organism: Mucilaginibacter straminoryzae; assembly: GCF_022953055.1. Lineage (GTDB taxonomy): Bacteria > Bacteroidota > Bacteroidia > Sphingobacteriales > Sphingobacteriaceae > Mucilaginibacter > Mucilaginibacter straminoryzae. Next base: position 111,089 of record NZ_JALJEJ010000003.1, read on the forward strand.
GGCAAAGGAAACAAAAGAGATTTTTAACCAGGTACCAATGATCTACCGCGAACAGGGTTCTGCAACACGCCTGATTATGGAAAGCTTTTTTGAGCGAACAAAAATTAAGGTAAAAAAGAAAATGGAGTTAACATCTAACGAAGCAGTAAAGCAGGCCGTAATAGCTGGCCTTGGTTATTCCATTATGCCCCTAATCGGTATACGTAACGAAATCTATAACGGCGAACTACAGATTGTACCCGTGGCGGGCTTCCCCATCATGTCAGACTGGCGGCTGATCTGGCTGAAAAATAAAAAACTTTCGCCGCTGGCAGTCAACTACCTGGAGTATGTGAGAACACATAAAGCCGATATTATAAATAAAAGCTTTTCATGGATAGATCTTGCTCAAAAAGCACACAAACACTAAAAAATGCAGTACTTTTTAGATGCAAAAAATCCCTGCGATGGTCAATTCGCAGGGATGGTTACAGCCATTTGTTCTTTCTATGGCTGATTTTATTGTTTATTAGGTAGGGGCTTATTTAATTTGATCAGAAACGGTTTTGATGGCCGCTCCTACTTCATGGTCTGCAGCTTTCTTAAAATCCAGGCCTAACAGGTTTGCTATAGTTTGTGCTAACTGGTTGTGGTAAGTCTGCCCCTTCATGATACCTTTTGCTGACGTTTCAGGGCCGATAACGGCAAACCAGGTCTGGTTAGACTCTTTAATATCCTGTCCGTGTCCGGTCCAGGTATTAGGATCTTTCTCGCCGCGACCATGATCGCAGGTGATGATCAATGTAGTTTGGTCTTTATAGTATGGGTCGTGCTGGATATAGTTCCAAAGATCAGACAAGTATTTGTCTTCCAAATGAGCTTGTTTTAGATACAGCTTGTACAAACCTTCATGGGCCAGATCATCTGTTTCATCAAACGCCAAGTATAAAAAACGGGGTTTATATTGCTTCATGTACTCGAAACCCATCTCGTAAGTGGCAAAATCAAGCCTTGTTTTTTCACCCAGTATCTTGGTAGCCTCATGCTGAACTTTACTGATGTATTTCAAACGGTCGCCGGCATCAGATTTGGTAAAATCCATAAAACCCGAGTTCACCAGCAATTTTGAACGCTTTGCATTAAGGATAGCCGGAAATACCTCCCACGAAGAAAATGCGGCCACTTTATTTTCAAAACCCTTTTGTTTGTTTACAAACTCCAGCACGTTCATGTTTGGGTTTGGAATAGGGTCATTAGTGTTCATGCGCACGTCAGGGAAACCGGTCAGGATCTCGTTGTATCCAGGGTAAGAAAAATTATAGGGGTTTAGTACCTGGTCTTTTCCATCCTCGTCCCGGTCGCCATAAAGCTGCCCTTTCTTTTCCAACGTATTCCAAAAGAAAGGTAATAGCTTGCTTCGGCGTTGTGCCGCTGTAGGTGCCCAGAACAATTGCTTAATTTCTTCTTTATCGTCCGTGTATTTTGAGTTGATCAGCGCAGAGTCAGCCCCGCGAAACACTTCCTGCCAGCGGAAACCGTCCATGGTTACCAATACCACTTTAGGCGATTTAATATGTTGTGCAGATGCAGCAACACTTCCCATCATGGCAAGTGCAGCAAATAGCATTTTCTTAATTTCCATTGCTAAAAGTTAAATGATTGTTACTTGGTACCTGGCACTATTACCCAGGTATTAACGGTATTGTATGCCCCTTGAAGCACAATTTTATAAAAATTGGAAGGGTGTTGTTTTACATCAACCAGTGCGTGGCCATCCTTCACGTTGGCTTCACCAAAATAGAAATATTCATCTTTACCGCCGGTTTTAACGTTATTGGTGGTGCTACCCCATATTTTAACTTTTCCTTCTGGCGTGAAATGACTCCAGCTTAAACTGATAGTACCCTGTATGTAAGTTGCTTTTGCATTCGCGATGGATACCGGACCAATCAATGGTATACCGTCTACTTCGCGTCGTGTAGAATCCGGAATATTTACTTTTAAAAAGCGCGCCAGTGTAGGCATAATGTCAACAATAGCTGCATCGCCGGATTGTGCATAGCTGTTCAGGTTGTGGTTGTTGGTAATCATCCACGTAGTCCGCTGGCGGTCTGATTGCCCCCCGTGATTGTGGCCTGCTTTTTCGTCCCGGCCGTGATCGGTAGTCACCACCAGCAGCCAGTCTTCATGATATTGCTTTTTACGGTAGTTGATCGCCTGGTAAAGGCTTGTCAGTTGCTGATCCAGTTTTTTAACTGCTTCTTCCATCTGCGGGCTGTCGCCATACATGTGCCCCATATCGTCTGTATACTCCAGGTATACCCATGACAGGTCTGGTGCTTTTGTTTTGATCGCTTCAGATGCTTTAGATATTACCTGCTCGTCAATCCGGTGCATAAAGTCGCGCTGTTTATCATGCTTAAAATGGATGGTGTCCAGCTCATAGCCATCAGCAAAATCGTTAACTTTCAGCTGACCTGTCTGCGGTAAGTTATCGCCAACCAACTTGGTTCGGTTGTCTGTCCAGCTCGAATAAACGCCGATCTTTTTTTGTGGGTACTGATCTTTAAACAAACGGAAGATTGTCGGGTAATGGTAGTTAGGCTCTTTAATATCATTATCGGGCACGTTATGCTTGTTCACCCAGGTGCCGGTAAGCAAGCTGTTGTAACCTACTGCAGAAATGGTAGGCGTTTCATTGTAGGTTCCCCTATCGCCGCCAACGTGCAGTCTGATGTAAGCGCCTTCATTGATGATCTGCTGCATGCCGGGCAGTTTCAATCGTTCGATAACGTCTGCCGGGATACCATCTGCAATCACAAAAACGGCTTTCTTAACCTGTGCTAAGGCCGGTAAGCAAAACAGCGAGATAATTAATACTGATAGTTTTTTCATGGTGATAGAAAAAGGGAGCTGCGTGATGTATGCAGCTCCCTAATATCGGATGATTATTTTAAGATGTACATCTTACCGTTGATGTCGTCATTACCGCCATATTGGCTATTAAGCGCATCTGTGTAGTTTTTTGTATTGGCTGTACGTTCTGCCGATGGGTATTGGAAACGCCATGCGATACGCGCACCGTTACCTGTACCAGGGCCGGTAGTAAATGTTGGCACACCGGTACGGCGATAGGTGAAGTATGATTCTAAACCCGAATGGCGGAATAAAGCCAGGTATTTCTGTTGCAGAATCTTGGTTAAACCAGCTGGGTCATTAGTGAATTTCACGGCCGACTGCGCATAGTAGTTATTAAAGTTGGTGTTGATGGTATAAGTGTCGTAGTTGGCAGGATTAATTACGCTGGTAGACCCTGGACGGTAGAAATAAGCGGTAAAGCTACCATTCTCTGGAATACCGTAAGATGCCATAGAGGCTTTAATGCCTGCAATGTAATAGTCCTCTGTGCTGCCAACTGCCCATCCGCGCCATAATCCTTCGGCAATATTAAACATTTGCTCGGCATAACCAATCTGTATGCTCGGCTCGCCGGTGTAAGTTGAATAATAGCGTTTACGGTTAAGGAACGAGTATTTTTGCTGACCAGCATTGTTGTACATCACCCCTAAGTCCAGACCTGGATCGGCGCCAACAAACGAAGCAAAATCTGTAGGGCTTTGTTTTTGATTATCCACAAGGTAACGTGAAGGCTCTGCGGTAACAAACACGCGTGGGTCTTTCAGTTGGGTAAGCAAGCCTACGTAGGTAGACGACATGTTTTTGCGTGAACCACTTTGACCAAAGTTATCCGGATTTTGCGGATAGTAGTTCTGCGAAATAGTACCAATAAAGTTGTATTGCAGGTTATCTGCGGCACTAGTCATCAGCGGATATTTAGACGGATTAGTGAAGATGCTTGCAAACTGCTGAGGAATATTCAGGTCTGTATCTGAGGCAACTTTACTTAATTGGATCAACAGACGGATGTGCAAAGCGTTAACCACTTTTTGCCATTGCGCCAGATTGTTGCCCAGGAATATATCGCCGGCTAATGTATTATCGCCTTTGGCAATTAAAGCTGCCAGATCTGTATTGGCGCTTTCCAATAAGCCAAGGCATTGTTTCATTACATCCTTCTGTTTGTCATAAACAGGGTTGAGTGCATTAAGCCCTTGTAATGCCTGCGACATCGGGATATCCCCCATCTCCAGACTCATTTTGCTGAAGAAGTACGCACGGAAGAACTTGCCCAAGGCACTGTATGGGTTAACGGTACCCGAGCCACCTTTGATAGCCTGGTCTTCCATCGCCTGTACGTTTTTTAAAACGGTATAGTAGTCATCGCCAGAACCGAAATCATAGCGGTTGTTACCATAATAATCGTAGTTATACAGGTAATATTGGCCATAAATCTCGTTTTGCGAATCCGGTAGATCTACCATTGAATTCTCTACACCTGTAAATAACAGTGATGCAGGAACGCTCGTTGGTTTGTTTTTATTCTCACTAAGCTCTTCAAAGCTTTTTTTGCAGCCCGACGCTCCGATGAGGATCATTGCGGGCAGAACAAATTGATATATCGCTTTTTTCATGATTTTACTCTTGGTAATTAGAATGACAGATTGAAGTTAAATCCATAACTGCGTATTGTTGGCGACTGTAACCCGGTTGATGAGGTTGCATAATTGTACTGGTCCAGGTCTACGTCTTTAAAGCGCTTGTCTTTATAGAAATACAGCAGGTTACGACCGTAAACAGAGAACGCAGCCTTTCTGATAAAGCTCTTTTGCAGCCATTGGGTTGGAATATCATAGCTTAAAGTAACCTCGCGCAGTTTAGAGAAGGTTTTGCTCATCAGGTTAGCTTCGTCTGCGTTATAGTATTTACTTACATAATCCTGAACAAAAGCTGTCTGTTTATTGGCGGCAAACTGTGGTGCTTTGTCATAACTTACAGCACCGGTTTGTGAGTTGTAAGTGATATTAGCGCCGTTGGTAATTACTACGCCCGGGCCAACATAAGAACCGTTATAACCACTTACGCCAAAGTTTTTCCAATCCTGGTAACGCGCATCGCCAAGAGCACCTTCCGCGGTTTCTATGTTTGCACCACCACGCATGGTTTTGTTGTGCATATAATCTACAATCACGCCGCCAACAGAACCATCAAACTGGAAACCAAGGGCGAAGTTCTTATAGCTTACTTTGTTATAAACGCTCCACTGGTATTTGGCATTCATGTTACCCAGGTACTGGCGTACAGGATTAATCAACGGTTTGCCTGCAGCATCGTTAATGATCTGTCCGTCGGGAGATCGTACAAATGCGCTACCATACAGTTTATCGGTACGGTCGCCGTTATGGAAGAAGGTTTGATAAACGTCTTGTCCCGGTGGCAGTTCTTTAAATACCTCTTTGTAAGTAGATACGTTTACCAATACATCCCAGCTAAAGCCGCCCAGATTTTTGATAGGTGAACCATTTAAAGAGCCTTCGTAACCTGTCTTTTTAGTTTTCAAGGCGTTAAGATATTCTGTAGTATAACCTGTTGCTGTTGAAATAGCGTTAGGTAAAATACGAGGACCGTCTATGTATTGGAACGCTGTTCCGCTAAAGCCTAAACGGTTTTTCAGGAAACGGATGTCAAAACCTTCCTCGTAATTCACACGGGTGCTGGTCTTAATGCCATTCTGATACAGGTAGTTAGAAGCGTAACCTGCAGTTTGGTTGTTATATGGCTTACTTGTAGAATAGGAAGTATTCAGCGAATAATCCGGACCGTTATAAGGCGAAGTATAAGCCGCACCATATCCCAGCGGATTTGTGAACAGAGATGAACCTGTGCTGCCCCCGAATGTAGTGATTGAGTTAAACGGTGCAGGGCCTATGGTGGTAGAAGTAGCGTCGGAACGGATATTGGAGTATGAAGCCCTGCCTTTTAGGAAAGTGATAAATTCCGGCAGTTTTACCCAATCAGAGATAACCGTAGCAACTGACAAGCTTGGGTAATAGTAAGTTGTAGGCACCTGGAATGCTGATGATTTATCAACCCGGCCGGTACTTGAAATAGTAGCATATTTACCGAACGTGGCATCTAACGAGTAATAGGCGCTCATCACACGCATGTCTGAACTAAAGCTGGTAGATTGTACCGGGTTCTTAGAGTTACTGAAAGAATATACACCAGGTACGTTCAGGTAATCTGTAGATGTCCAGCTGGAGTTATAGGTGAAGTTACGAAGGTTGCCACCAACAGTACCAGATAAGTTAAGGAACTTCTTAACGGTGTAATCATAGTTCAACATCAACTCATTATTGTTGTCGAACAGGTTACGGCGGTCTTCACGGTAGTCGCCCTGGTTGCCTTCACGTCCGTAAGGGTGGGCAGAGAACGGCATTTTCTCGGTACGCAGGATGTCATAGGTATCGAACTGAGAACGCAGGGTTACGTTCAGATTACTGTTGATCTTATAGTTTCCTGACAGGTAACCATACACGTCATTCTTGTAGTGTCCGCGTGTCCATTCTTTCACCATGAACCATGGGTTGTGGTAGCGGGTATATTCTTCAAACTGCGATTGAACGCCTACTTTACCAGGTTGCCAGATAGCTTTAATATCCGGAGAATTTACGCTCCAGTCTGCGCCGGTCCAGATCGCCAGGTTATAGATCAAACTGTTAGGGCCGTATTGTACGTCTGGGAAGTTATCAGTGTTCTGACGGTTGAAGTTAACGTTACCCTCAAATTTCCATTTCGATGTTGGGGTAAATGAGGCGTAGAAGTTTCCGTTAAAGATATCCAGGTATTGTTCGGGGATATAGCTTTGTTGATGCTGTTGTGAAACCGAAAACCTGGTGGTATAGTTCTCGCCTGTTGATGATAACGCGATATTATTATTGGTTTGATAACCGGTTCTTAAGAAGTTTTTCAGATTGTCTGTACCTCTGGCTGTCCATGGTGTTCCCTGGCGAACGCCGTTGATAACGGGGCTGTCATATTGAGGGATTAATTGGCCGGCAAAGTACGGTCCCCAGATATCATAATCAGAGTCTACACCACCTGGTGCACCACCTTTACCATCCACAAATTCATAAAAAGCATTTTCACCCGGACCGAATGAATGCTGAACGCGGGGAAACGCCAGGAAGCCGGTATTGATTACTGTACTGCTGTTAATATCTACCGTAAGGCCTTTTTTGTTTTTGTTACCTTTTTTAGTGGTGATCAGTATCGCACCATAAGAAGCGCGGTTACCATAAAGCGCGGCAGCAGCAGGGCCTTTCAAAACGGTATAAGTTTCAATATCGTCAGGGCTGATATTATAGGTATCAGTGTTGATCGGAATACCGTCTACTACATATAATGAAACAGTATTACCGCGTATGCTTACGTTAGGTGTACCTAACAACTCTGCAGAAGGGCCGACTGACAAACCAGCCACTTTACCAATAAGGCCGGTTACCGGGTTAGGGTCGCGGGCTAAGGTTAAGTCCTCACCGTTTACCGTTTGCAGGGCGTAACCAACACGGCGGGTTTCTTTTTTAATACCCAGTGCGGTTACCACCACTTCGTTTAGTGATTTGGTATCTGCACGCAGGGAAATCGTAAGCGGACGGCTGTCCGTTACCGTTACTTGTTGGGTAATGTAGCCCACAAAGCTAACGCGCAATACAGTACCCCGCGCGGCTTTAATAGAAAAGCGGCCATTGAGATCTGTCGTAGTGCCTTTTGTTGATCCTGAAATGGTGATGGAAACGCCCGGAAGGGGTTCGTTTTTTTCGTCCACAACGGTACCGCTGATTTGATTTTGAGCAGAAACCGTAAGGGAAACAAAACAGAGCAGCAACATTGCCACTGCCCTGATTCGCAAGTAAAATTGTTTCATTTGCTGTAAATGTTAGGGTTAAGCATTTGCAGCAATATTAAACTTTGTTCATTATTTGTAAACAAAGTTTGCGTTAAGATTAGTTTATGATTTAGGGGGTGATTAAAATTATTGTAAAAGAGAAATAATAATGCAGTGATAATACGCTTACAAAAACTTAACCTTAAGCATTAATAGAACGATGTACTAAATGCTGATAAGCTTTCTCTTTCAGTTTTTCGATATTGTTTACCGGTACGTCCGATTCTTTTGCCAGATCGTCCCAATGTCTCATGCGTATAATCAGGGCCGAATCCGGATGGGTTTCAAATGCTTCGGCTTCATCGGCAGACATCACCCCTCCCTGAAATTCCAGGGTTGCTTTGCTGGCCGGCGATAATTGCGCGTAGTATTCAGGGTGTTTATAAGTAAGGTATCGTTTCGCTTCTACATGGCTTTTTACTAGCGAAGCAATACGCGGCGAAAATCCCTTTTGTAGTAAATACTCTTCGCCCAGTTTTTCATGGTCTACATTACCCATGCCATTCATGCTGCCCGCTTCACCGGCATCTGCACAAAGGTGGCCGATATCATGAAAGAAAGCGGCGAGGATCACCTCGTCATCATAACCTTCGGCTTCGGCCAAAGCTGCCGCCTGCGACATGTGTTCTATTTGCGAAACCGGTTCTCCGATATAGTCCTCATCGCCGTGCTTCTCGTACAAGTCAAAAACTTCGTCAACAATTTGTTTAAGTTCGGGTCTGTCTAAATCCATAGTGTTCAAATAACACCTAAAGTTAGCCAGGCACATGTTATCGGCTTATTAATAAATTATCATCAAATTTGAAGAGGTTAAAACTTTTGCAATTCTTATTTGCCCGTTTGTAACTTAATTTATTAATTCGGGAACCAAACAACCACAATGGAGGAAGATATACTTATCCAGATCAGTAACAGGATAAAAGAAAAGCGCCGCGAGAAAAATATCACTGTTCATGAACTGGCTACCAGGGCTAACGTAAGCAAAAGTTTAATTTCGCAAATAGAGAACTCGCGTACCGTACCATCGCTCATCGTATTGATTGATATTATAAAAGCATTGGATATAGACCTGAACGTTTTTTTTAAAGATATACGCCCTGCTTCCGACTATCCCGTACTGGTTAAAAGAAAAGAAGAATACGAGTCTTTTGAAAAAGAGAATGCTGAGGGCTTCCTTTACCAACGTATTTTTTCCAAAGTAATTAAATCCTCTACGGTTGACATTATTCTGCTCGAACTGGCTCCCGGCGCTAACCGGCCGTTAATTGAAACCAAAGCTTTCGAATATAAATATGTACTGAGCGGAAAAGTAAAATACCAGTTTGAGAATGAGCACTACGTATTAAACGAAGGCGACTCTATTCTATTCAACGGCCTTTTGCCGCATACACCTTATAATATAGGCAGAAAAACTGCCCGGATGATTGTGATCTATTTCTTTGAAGATAGTATCCAATAATCTTCACGATCTTTTAATATTGATTTTGTTTAATATTAATAAACAGATTTTAGTATTGCTAAACAATAGCAATACTAATGAAACCGATAAAACTGGTTGTTTTTGATTTAGCGGGCACTACAGTTAAAGATAAAGCCCATGACGTTAGCCGTGCGTTGATCAACGCGATGGAGACTTACGGATATACCGTCTCTTTTGATGATGTAGACCCGATTATGGGTTACCAGAAAACAGTAGCTATTAAAATGCTGCTGGATAAGCACGAACCGAACAGCGATAAGGTTACGGTTGAACTGATCAACCAGATCCACGAAACCTTTGTAGAAATGATGCTGGCGCACTACCGCACCAGTCCGGGCATCAGTTCTCTGCCACAGGTAGAGGAAACTTTTGAGGCCTTGCATCAACTTGGAATTAAAGTTGGCCTGGATACGGGCTTCACACGCAATATTGCGGATGCGATTATCGGCCGTCTTCAATGGCAGGAGAAAGGATTGATTGATTACGTGATCGGTTCTGACGAGGTTGAACAAGGTCGCCCTTATCCTTTCATGATCCAAAAGCTGATGTATTACGCGCAGGTGGAAGATCCGCAACAGGTAGTAAAAGTAGGTGATACCGCTGTGGATATGGAGGAAGGATTAAATGCCGGTTGCAAACTGGTTGTCGGTGTAACTACAGGTATCTATTCGCGCGAGGAACTGCTGAAGGCTTCGCCCCACCATGTGATCGATAACGTTGCTGATATCCTGGAACTGATTAAGGCAGAATGAAACCCATTACCGCGTTTCTAAAGCGTAAAGTAGCGCAACTTCCCTACAGTGTGCTTTCTGTACTGGCGGGTGTGGCGGCTTTTGGCGCCTATACGTCTATGTATGCTTTCAGAAAGGCCTTTACAGCAGCCACGTTTAGCCATCAGCAATTTCTGCATATGGATTATAAAGTACTGCTGGTGATTGCGCAGGTGATCGGCTATACCTTAAGTAAACTATACGGAATAAAATTTATAGCAGAACTAAATGCCGCCAACCGCGGCAGGTATATTTTAATCCTGATTGGTATCAGTTGGCTGGCGTTATTAGCATTCGCTGTGGTACCCCCACCCTACAACATCGTCTTTTTATTTATCAACGGATTTCCGTTAGGTGTCATCTGGGGTTTGGTATTCAGTTATTTGGAAGGCCGCCGCTCTACCGAATTTATGGCGGCTGTGCTTTCCGTCAGCCTGATCTTTGCTTCCGGTTTCATTAAAACCGTTGGACGAACATTCCTATCGGTTTTTCATATCAACGAATACTGGATGCCATTTTTAACAGGGGCCGTATTCGTATTACCTTTATGCTTGTTTGTTTACTGCCTTGAACTGATTCCGCCGCCCACGGCGATGGACGTTCAGTTACGCTCCAAACGGCAGCCCATGAACGCGGCTGAGCGTAAAGCTTTTATCCAGCGTTTTTTACCCGGTATTGTACTCACGCTTGTGATCTACCTGTTGCTGACCATCATGCGCGACATCAGGGATAATTTTGAAGTAGAAATCTGGGCCAGCCTGGGTATTAAAGATAATACCATCTTCACCCGTACAGATTCTACGATTTCTATAATTGTGTTGGTGATCATGAGCTTACTGATCCTGGTGAAGAATAACCTGAAAGCATTCGCACTGATCCATTGGATGATTATTGCCGGCTGTTTGAGTGCAGGCATTGCTTCGATTTTATTTCATTTTCATCAGATCAATGCGGTCACCTGGATGACGATAACCGGCCTGGGGTTATTTATGGGCTATGTGCCTTATAACGCTATTTTTTTCGAACGTTTAATTGCTTCGTTCCATTACAAAAGCAATGTTGGTTTTATTATGTATGTGGCAGACTTTACCGGCTACCTGGGCAGTGTCAGCATCCTGATCCTGAAAGAAACCGGGCATACCTCTATTTCATGGGGAACGTTTTTTGGGCAGGCTGTGATCTGGATGGCGGTAATCGGCGGCTTAGCTGCTTTATCCTCACTTATTTATTTTATGCAGTCGGCGCACCGGCAAAATAAAGACAAATCTTCTTCCTTAAAAATTTCAGCAGTATGAGCAATAAGTCGGCAATAATCATAGGCGCAGGCATTGTAGGCCTCGCCACCGCAAGGGCTTTGGCGGTTCGTGGTTACCGTGTAACCGTGTTTGAACGCAACGAACAGGCTGTAGGGGCTTCTATCAGAAATTTCGGCATGGTATGGCCAATCGGACAAGCTACCGGGCAGCTGTTTGAACGTGCGATGCTTTCGCGAAGCATCTGGAAGCAGGTTTGTAACGAAGCCAATATCTGGCATAATGAAACAGGTTCATTGCACCTGGCTTACCATGACGATGAATTAGCGGTAATGCGCGAATATGCAGCCATTAACCACGAATACCGAAACTGTGCGCTGCTGAATCCGGCGGAAACACTTGCGAAATCTCCGGCGGTAAATCCAGACGGACTTAAAGGCGCGCTTTGGAGTGGCGAAGAAATGATCGTAGAATCCAGGGTCGCCATAGGCCAAATCGCCGCTTACCTGAAAGAAAAGTATGCCGTAGACTTCCATTGGAATACCGCTATCACCCGGGTGGAAACTTCAGCAGTCTACAATGCCGGACAAAAGTGGGAAGCCGATGAAATTTACGTATGCAGCGGCGCCGATTTTGAAACACTCTATCCAGAACTTTTTTTGGAAGCCGGTATCACTAAATGTAAGCTGCAGATGATGCGTTTAACCGCCCAGGAAGATAACTGGCGCATAGGCCCGTCGTTGTGTGGCGGTTTGTCTATGATCCACTATCCCGGATTTAAAGCAGCACCTTCGCTTTCAAAATTGAGGGAGCGATATGAAAGCGAATTTGCCGAATACCTAAAATGGGGAATCCATGTAATGGTTTCGCAAAACGCAGGCGGCGAGCTTACCATCGGCGATTCGCACGAATATGGTTTGGTGCATGATCCGTTTGATAAACAGTTTATCAACGATATGATCATCAGCTACCTGAAAAGTTTTGCCACTTTTAAAGACTGGCGTCTGATCCAGTCATGGCATGGTATCTACCCTAAAATGCTGAACGGTGCAACAGAGTTTATTGCAAAACCGGCCCCCGGCGTAACCGTGATAAACGGTATGGGCGGCAATGGCATGACGCTTTCTTTTGGCCTTTGCGAACAATTGATAGCAGGCCAGCTTTCCGTATAAAAAATAATCCCCGGGTATTTACCTCCGGGGATTATTGCTATAAACAGCTGTTTATCGTACTTCTTTCTCTTTCAGGTGCTTGATAAGCGCAGCCGGGTGATCTGTTTGCAAACCGTCAAAACCTAATGACAAGGCACTGTCCCAGTGTTCGTCTTCATCGTGGCTTTGAACATCCGGCCAGATTTGCAAATGATGTTCGTGTACCATTTTTACTACTTCCGGGGTATAATCTTTCCAATCGCCGTCTAGCAGATCAGGCTTTGCATTACTCAGAAACTCCTCAAGTTTTTCGGCTGTCTTTACATTCCCTGGTAGGCTAAGCATTAACGGCATAGCCGGTGCAGCCTTTCGCCATTGCTTCAACTGCTCTTCGCTGTTGATATAGACAATCACCTGCTTTTCCATTCCAAACTTTAACAGCATCTGGTAGACCGCAAATGCAGACGCATTCTTAAAATCGATATAAATATAAATGCGGCTTTTACAGAGTTTAAGAATCTCTTCAAAGGTTGGAATGTGGTAGGTTTTCTTATCCAGGCTATCGCGGCTTTTTACCTCTAACTGTTTTATTTCGGCCAGTGTCAGGTCTTTAATCTGTCCTTTGCCGTTTGTCACCCGGTCTACTGCCCCGTCGTGCATGCTTACCAACGCACTGTCGCGTGTGGTCCTTAAATCAATCTCTACATAATCAACCCCGTTCTTGATTGCCTCGGCATAAGCTTCCAGCGTATTTTCCGGGAACTTCACGTGATCGCCACGATGGGCGATTACCGTAAAACGGTGCCTCGGTTTAGGCAACGGATTTGATTGTGCTTTGGATTGAAAATTGAAAGTACAAAGCGCTAATAAAGCGAAAGCAGATTGCTGCACGCTGCGGTTTAAATGCGAAAACATAGTAACAGATATAGAATTTGAAGAAGCCGAAAATAATCAAGTGATATTACCGGGATGTTCAGGAAAGTTTAATGGATGATTAATTGCGTTCAATAATTTACGGCAACATCCATGGCTGAACCTTCTTCAAAATCTATTGCTGATACAGATCAGGCCTTTTTTACAAATTCTGATTTTAAAGCCATCGCACCGAAGCCGTCGATTTTACAATCGATGTTATGGTCGCTGTCAACCAGGCGGATGTTTTTAACCTTTGTGCCTGCTTTTATACTTTGTGAAGATCCTTTAACGGGAAGATTTTTTATTGTGATAACCGTATCGCCATCCTGCAGTACATTACCATTGCTATCTTTTACTACAAAACCGGTTTCGGCGTCAGCAGCTTCTTCTGCGTTCCATTCGAAGCCGCATTCCGGGCACACCAGCAGATTATCCATTTCGTAGGTATAAGTGGATTTACACTGCGGGCAGGGACTTAATTCTAACATGTTTATTTTTTTGCAAATATACCATATTAGCGTAATATATATCGCTTATTGTACTTATCAGAGGCGTTGAAGTCCCAAATCACATTCTTATTATAAGACTAATGACATAAAAAATTATTTCAAGCCAATTGGATTTGCGTTTGTTAGGTTTGTAAGGTTTGACAAATAAAGCAACATATGATTACGATGCCGTTGTGGTAGGCTCTGGCCCGAATGGACTTGCTGCGGCTATTGTGCTACAGCGCGAGGGATTGTCTGTATTATTGCTCGAAGGAAAGGAAACCATCGGCGGCGGCCTGCGGACGGCAGAGCTTACCCTACCGGGCTTCAAGCATGATATGTGTTCGGCCATTCATCCGCTTGCTGTTGGTTCACCCTTTTTTCAAACACTTCCTTTAGAGCAGTTTGGGCTGAAATACATTTATCCCGAAGTTAATGCTGCGCATCCTTTCGATGGCGGAACAGCGGCGATACTTACCAATTCCTTACAGGAAACCGCGGCATTACTGGGCGTCGATAAGGATCGTTACCTAAAGCTTTTAGGTCCGGTAGTTGCCTCATGGCCGGGATTGGCGGCTGATGTTCTGGGCCCATTACGCTTCCCTAAACATCCGTTAGATTTAGCCAGTTTTGGCTTAAAAGGTTTACAATCTGCTACTCGACTTGGCAATACTTTTAGCACGCCCGAAGCCAGGGGGCTTTTTGCGGGGATGGCCGCACACGCTATCCAGCCGCTTTCTAACTTGGCTACCGCCGCTGTTGCGCTGGTATTAATGGCGAATGGTCACTTAAAGGGATGGCCGCTGCCAGAGGGTGGCTCGCAGCAAATTGCTGATTCATTAGCTGCCTATTTTGTTTCGCTTGGCGGAAAAATTGAGACCGGCACCTACATCACCGGTATAAAGCAGTTGCCATCTTCAAGGGCTCTGCTTTTTGATGTAACGCCCAAGCAACTGTTACAGATTGCAGGCGAAAGGTTTTCAAGCATTTACACCAGGCAGTTGCAACGTTACCGCTTTGGTATGGGTGTTTTTAAGATCGACTGGGCTTTAGATGGACTTATTCCCTTTACTGCCGAGGGGTGCCGGAAGGCTGGTACCGTACACCTGGGCGGAACGTTAGAGGAAATTGCGGCAAGTGAACTGCAAACCTCCAAGGGCGCTCATCCCGACCGTCCTTTTGTGCTACTTGCACAACCTTCGGTTTTTGATCATACGCGCGCACCCGAAGGGAAGCATACGGCATGGGCTTACTGCCATGTGCCTAACGGATCTACCCGGGACATGACCGCAGCAATAGAAGATCAGGTAGAGCGTTTCGCACCGGGTTTTAAAGAGCGCATATTGGCAAAACATAGCTTTAATACCATGCAGATGGAAGCTTACAATCCTAATTATATCGGCGGCGATATCAATGGCGGTGTGATCGATATTACCCAATTATTTACCCGGCCAGCCTTACGTTTATCGCCATATCGCACTTCTGCAAAAGGGTTGTACATCTGCTCTTCCTCAACCCCTCCCGGCGGTGGTGTACACGGCATGTGCGGTTATCATGCTGCTAAGCAGGCGCTGAAAGACGTATTCCGGTAAGATTAGCCACCGGCTGCCGGAGGCGGACCGCCAAAACCGCCAGGTCCACGCATACCACCCGGGCCATCACCCGGCGAGCCGAAAGGTCGTTTACCTGCAAATTTTTGCAGCCGTAGTGTGAAGCTAAGCAGGAAGTAACGTCCTAACCTGTTTGATTCGCTTTGGGTAATGTAACTGCCGGTTTGCGTGGTGGTGAAACCGGTATTCTGGTTAAACAAGTCGAATGCAGACAAGCGCAACGTTCCAACATTTTGTTTCAGGAAACGCCGCTCAACGTAAGCATTTAAAATATTAGGATTGGTAGCTCCCTGGTAACCCTGATAAATAACCTTCGAAAAATCGTAACTCAGTGTCCAATCTTTAAAGAAGTAATTTTTACCAGAAACCCCCAGCGTAATCGTCCTGAAATTATTATTTATATTATTTGTTGACAGTGAGTTATCAGTCTTTGTTAAACTGTAACTCGCATTGGCTTCCGCATCAATTACATCGGTAATGTCAGCGCGAAAACGTGCACCCTGGGTTAGTATCAGATTTTTAGCGATATTTTTCTCACTACGCATTGCATAATCAACGGCACTTACGTTACTGATATAAGAGATGTTGTTGTTATAGGTCACATTACCATTCAGGAACAAAGTATATTTACGTTTCTCCCATGGCTTTGCCCACATGTATGAACCCGTTGCAGAATAAAAGCCGGCGGCGTTCAAATACTGCGTTAGAATAGTTCCCGCGAGTTTGGAATTTGGGGTATAAACCGAAGGATAGGTAATGCTGTTAGCGACAATCTTATTATTGGTTTGGGTAAAGGAAAGGTTACTGAAGAACACATTCCCCGTCTCGAAACTGAATTTATTATAGCGCAGCGAAAGCACATTGTTAAACTCGGGTTTTAGATATGGATTGCCCTGAATGGGATAAGATGCACTTGAGAAATCTATAACTGGTTGCAACTCGCTGTAAGTAGGCTGGTTGTTCGATCCATTGTAGTTTAAAACGAATGACTGGTTACGGGAGAAGTTATAGACCATCCGCGCAAACGGAGCAAAATTATAAGTGGTATTGCGGGTATCCAGGCCAGTAGTGACCGAATGACCAATTAAAGTGGCGGGCTGCGCAGATACCCCAAACGAATAATTGTATTTCTTCTCGATAAAGCGATAATTCAACCCGAAACGATTGGTGACAAATGTGTAATAAAAATCGTTGCTTAATAAGTTATACCGGTTTCGGTTTCCGTTCGCGGTAAGGGTATCAGTCTCTTTGTCAGAAGTTGTTTTTGAATATTTATATGCATAAGTAGCTTCCAGGTAACTGCGCTTGCTTAATGGCTCGATATAAGATAAGGTGGTTCCAACGCTGTCCAACTTTACGTCTGTACTAATCAATTGATTGGCCGGTGCAGTAGCAATGCCCGCTAAGTAATTATAAACCGGGTTTTGTGTTTGGGTAAGCCAGGTAGAACCGCCACTGGCACTAATACTGAAATTTCTGCCGTGCGAATTAAACCGGTGGTTATACAATACGGTACCGCCGTAATTAGGCGAGGTGGAATTTAAGGTAGAATTAAGATTATAATTAGTAAGTACAGATCCGTTCCTGGTTAAGTTGCTCGATTGGGTTTGATCTGTATTTACACCCGCGTAGGTTAAATTCGGTGTGATTTTTAAATAATTAATCGTGTCTATCTTATACTCCAGATTAAAGTTAAATCGGTGGTTGGTTTTACCATCTGTCTGGTTATTGCTTACATTATTAACGCTTGGCGATGTTAAGGAGTTATTGGTTTGTATGCTGGAGCTGATGGTATTGGTTGTATTGTCAGCGAAACTGTAATTGCCGTATACTGTCACTTTCTTACCCCATTGATCGCGATAGTTTAACCCTATTGAGCGGGCGGTAGTAATGCCGTTAGTGTTTGAGCTGCTTCCTGCTCCGGGAGGCGGTCCACCCGGCCCTCCGCCCCTCGGGCCGCCAGATCCAAAACTAAACAGACTGGTGTTGGTATTGTTAAAATTAGCCAATGCTGCAATTTGCCTGTCGCCATTAAAGCTGAACAAGTTTGCAGAAGCAACATACCTGTTATCCTCTCCTTTTTTCAAAACGCCTTGCTGCGCATCCCCGCCCTCGCCGGCAGTCGCCTGTCCAAAATAGCCATAGTTTTTATCCGGGCGTATATTGATGTTCAGCACTTTCTCAGGATCCCCGCTCTTGATCCCAGTCAGGTTGGCCTGATCGCCATAATCATCTATCACCTGGATGTTTTGAACCAATTCTGCAGGCAGGTTCTGGGTAGCTGTTTTTACATCACCCCCAAAAAAGTCCTTCCCGTTCACACGCACCTTGGTGATGGTTTTTCCCTGGGAAGTAACGTTGCCGCTTTTATCGACATCCACACCTGGGAGTTTCTTTAGCATATCTTCCACCGGTGCACCCTGGCGCACTTTGTAAGCGTTGGCATTAAATTCAACCGTATCTTCTTTTAATTTAACGGGATTTACATCTACGATGTTTACTGTATTCAGCAACGTGCTGGAGGTTTTTAGCATAACCGTACCTACAGAAAAAGAGGGGCCGGTTTGCGATACAACAAAGCTATTGCTGTAAGATTGATAGCCCAATGCTATTATTCGCAATTTAAACTGCCTGCTTTTAACAATGCTGAAACTAAAGCTTCCGTTGGTATTGGTAACGGTAGAGGTGCTATCTATACCTGTAAAGAGTTTTACTACTGCCCCGGGTACTGCTGCGTTGGTGGTATCTTTTACAATCCCGGAAACAGAGGTTAGCGTTTGTGCAACACTGCATTGGCTTATTGCGGTAAATATCAGCGTTAGAATTACAAACACGCTAACCACGTGTAAAATCTGCTGGTTTTTCTTTTCCATACCACAAGGGTATAGATTACATTACGGCACTGAAAATAAAGTATACCAAGCAGTTAAATGTAGAGACAAGAAAGGTTTTTAATGCGACAGCTAAAATGAGTAGAAGGGTATCAATCAGGAAAGCGTAAGGCCAAGGTTAACGGTAAAATGGTTATCCTGGTTGGTGATCAACAGCTCGTACCGGGACGGGTAAAGAATATCCAGTCGCCGTTTTACATTTGCCAACCCGATGCCCGAAGCGCGGTCTTTTGATTCATCGGCTTTGTTGACCGTATTTACCACGTTGAACTGAAGTTTCTTTTTCTCGTTATCCGCTGCAAGCGATATCAGGATAACCGGGTTCTCTATCAGTCCGGTGCCATGTTTAAAAGCGTTTTCGACAAAGGGTATCAGCAACATCGGCTCTATCATAAACGATTGGATATCGCCCGTAATATTGATACGGACGGTTACATTACTTCCGAAACGCAATTTTTGTAGACTGATATAGCTTTTCAGGTAATCTACTTCTTTCGGTAGCGGAACTTTATTATCGTCACTTTCATAGAGCATATACCGCATCAGGTGTGATAAGCTGATGATGGCCGGTTCCAGGTCGTCAGATTTCTTCCGCGCGAGGGAGGTCAGATTATTCAGTACGTTAAAGATAAAGTGCGGGCTGATTTGCGACCGCAGAAAATTGAGTTCTGTTTGTAAATGGACATTCTCGCGCTCTTTCAGCAGCTCCTGCCTGGCGATGTTGTCTATAATAATGCGGTAACAGAAACTACAAAGTATTGCCAACAAAGGAGCGAATGCCGGATAGATATCAAACGGGCGAACCCTCGGCGGCCCGTAACCATGTGGTTCATCCGGACGCTTTTGATTATGTGGGGGACGGAACTCGTTACGATGGGCATAAGGAGAAGTAAAGAAGTACCAAAATAATACATAGGATGAAAGCAGGATCACTAAGGTAAAAAGGTACCAGTAAATTCCCTTTGAGCGGATTAGCGGATATACGAAATAGGTATGCGCATAAAAGATAACCAATAGGAAGAAGTTGTTTAATACGATGTTCTTCAGAAAACGGTAGTGCATATCGGCGGGCATCCCACCCCTGTTGCTCAGAAAAGGGAGTACCAGCAGCAAAAACCAGATCAATACCGGAACGGCATTATACAGCCACCGCTTTTCTATCAGTTTTTTCATCAGGGCAAATAAAGTTACAAAATATCAGTGGGCAATTAACAATGAGATAAAGCGGGCGATTGTGGCGACGACACGGTGTTTTACAAGAACGTATATGCTTCTTTGTCTACACATAATCGCCGGACGTCGATTAATTACCAGGCCTTTATAAGGTTTCTCTAAAAATATATGAGATAAATACTCGAGCAGGGATTTAATTAATATCTATTTTTTACCGTCAATATATTTCAAAGCACGTTGTAATGCCTGGTCGGGCGACGAATATATATCAGGAATTACGCCTCTCCAGTCGTTTTCATTCGCTCCTATATTGTAATAAAGCTTACTCGAAACCGTTAACGCCAACCCGCTGTGTGGTAGATGAGCAGTTACTATATCTCCATAGCTTTTAATTAGCCCACCAGTCTCCTCGCCAATTACAATCCCTCTTTTATAGTATTTAAAACATTGCGCAAAGTCTGATGCTGAAGAATAAGTTTCAATATTTACTAAGACTATAACCCGTCCATTAAACCGTAACGGATTGTCTCCAATATTTATCTTGTCCACATATTCCGTGTCCAATGATCCATTGGGCTTGGCAAGTAAGGCTTTATCGGCACTATCAAGCGGTTTCCCCAAACGGTGTTCAAGTAAACGCTGCTTTAACAAGGCACTGTTTTTTTCAAGCACTTTGGCATATTGTGTAAAGGGTTTATTTAAAATGTATTGAAAAAATGCGTCACCAACGTCTGAGTCGCCCCCGCTATTATCTATTAAATTAATTATAAGATTTTGGACATGTCTTTCTTTTATTACCGTAAACGCTGAGTCGGTAAAGGCCTTAAACCCATCCCACTCAAAGCTTTTAAAATCAATAACTGCTGTTTGATTGTTATTCAAGAGCCGAAGTGAATAAACAGGATCAGAATGTACATTGCCATCGGCTTGATTTTTAGCCAATTCATCAAGGATGTTTTTACGTATACCTTTTAAAGTAATGTCTTTAACAATGCCGTTGTGTTTGTACTTAACGTGATAGAGACCATTTGCTTTATAAAGCGCTTCAAGATAAAAATAAAAGCGCGTTGCACCGAACTCCGCTCGGAATAGACGGCTTTCGCCTGTATTTAAGTCTATAATATCGTTTACTATTTTTTGAGCAGAAATATTATTTATACTGATGATCTCAGCACCGGTAGGCAATGCCGTCTTAATTCCTTTGTAGGGTCCTAAACAATTAATAAAGGGCCTTTTCGTCGATAACTTAACATTGTATGGAAGAATGATTGGATTAAGGCTATCATAAAATTGCATGATATGAATATCGGTATGGCCATCATCCAATTTTCCAAGCAACGGCGCTATTCGTAAGTAAAAATCCATCTTATCTAAATTTCTATTGAGATGGCTTTTGACACGGAAAACGTCTTTAAAAAAGGAAGCTTTTGGATACCTATAAAAAGGATTAGGATGGGCTTCAATTAAGTATTTTATCAAGCTATCTACATCCTGCCTCATTTCAGATGGCGAATATCTCCTTGGAGTTTGTCCCCAAATGATATTAACGAAAAAAAAATTAAGCGTTAGTATAGCAATTAGTACTTTCATGCTTATTAAGCTGATTTTAAAAATGATAGCTGCCAAATATAGTCTTCGGATGATCACCAAGATAAAAGGTACCAATAAATTCCCTTTGAGCAGATTAGCGGATATACAAAATAGGCATGCGCATAAAGATGACCAATAGGAAGAATTTGTTTAATACGATGTTCTTCAAAAACCGCTAATACATATCTGCGGGCATCCCGTCCTGTTACTCAGAAAAGGGAGTACAAGCAGCAAAAATCAGATCGATACCGGAACGGCATTATACAGCCACCGCTTTTCTATCAGTTTTTTCATCAGGGCAAATAAAGTTACAAAATATCAAAGGGCAATTAACAATGAGATAAAGCGGTCGATTCTGGCGACGACACGGTGTTTTAACAAGCACATATATCTGTCTTTGTCGACACATAATTGCCAGATGTCGATTAATTACCAGGCCTTTATAAGGTTTAAGTTAACATCGTAGTTTATACTGTTGATGACTTCACAAATTAAACGTTGGCCCCTCACTTTAGATGAAGAAGCTGAGTACATTTGTGCGTGTATAACACAATATCAAAAGTATTACCAGGGCATTAGTATAAAGCTCAATGCTAATATTGCGTCAAGCTGTAAAAGTATTGAACATGATTTACTATGGCCGCTGCTCGAAGATGCCTTCACCTGCGGTATCTATGGTGTTAAGGACCCATCTGTTATTTTTGATATAGAAACGCAGGAAAGCAAGCTGATATTCAGTTTACGGTATAAGTATGACAAGCATAGGCGCGACGAACGTACGGCTGTTACTTTTCTTAAATTTAAAGAAAAGCTTGAAACTAGTTACCCTGGCCGGTTTGTATTGTGCCGTAAATACCAGCAAGATGTTTATCACCTCCTCTTAATTCTGAACTGTTATGCGAACTATTATTATTGACGACGAACCCTTAGCGCTGGAGTTACTGGCTGATAACATCCGTAATGTAGACGGCTTAGAACTGGTAGGTGAATTTACCAATGCATCTACCGCTGCCCAATTTCTAACCGCTGAAAAAGTTGACCTGATCTTCTGCGACATACAAATGCCGGGAATAAACGGCATTCAATTGGTTAAAAGTTTAACCAGGAAACCTTTGGTGGTATTTGTAACCGCCTACCAGGAGTTTGCTATTGATGGTTTTGAACTTGATGTGATCGACTACCTTTTGAAACCCGTCGCTACAGAGCGTTTTTTGAAAGCCTGCAATAAAGCGCTGCAATTACATCATCTCCAAAAACAGTCGGCGCCCCCTATCGCAACACCTGATGGTGATCGCAAACACTTGTTCGTTTATGCAGACTACAATCTGATCAAGATCCGTCATCAGGATATTATTTACATCGAAGGCGTTAAGGATTATGTGAAACTGCATGTGCAAAACCTGCCTAAACCGGTGCTTACCAGAATCACCTTTAAGGCGCTGGAAGAACAATTGCCCGCACATGAATTCTTCAGGGTGCATAAATCATATCTGGTCAATGTAGAGCATGTGCAATCTGTCCGCCGGGGCATGATCAAACTGACAGCAGATACTGTCCCTTATAGCGATAACTATAGGGAGAACGTCGATAGAATGACGGGGAAAAGCGACGCTATTTAACAATTTTAACATTTTCGTCGACATTGTTCGGCCGATCATCTCATTTATTTTTCATCTACGTTGGGCTAATGCACCTTTGAAGCAAAGCCCCTAAGCATTGATGAAAAAATCTTTAATACCCCTATTACTTTTCACCATTGTTCTACACTGTACTGCGCAGGCGCAGCACACCAAAAGGCTGCTAAAAAAATCCATCATCAACCATTTCTTTACCTGTACCTTGGATAAGATGTTCGATACCATTTCGGTAGCGTATCAGATCCCCATCTTCTTCGAGCGTGAGCAGATACAGAAAATGGATGTGGCCAACCACTTTTTCGAAGAATCGCTGGAAGATGTTTTCAAGTACGTTTGTAAAGAGAATAACCTGCAGTACTGGATAGAAAACGACGGTACAATCTACATCCTTCAAAAACCTGACGACCTGCCCCGCCTTCGCCAGCAGAACCAACTGAAAAAAACGGGCGGCCTGGTAAAACCAAAGCATTTAGAGCTTGCTGTGAATCCGCCCACGCGGCATCATTTTGCTATTCATGGTAAGGTTTCAGATCAAAACACGGGTGAGGCCCTGCCCGGAGCCACGGTTAAAATCAGGTTTACAGACTTAAGCACCATGACCAATACAGATGGTAGCTTCTCTATCCTGAATGTACCTTCTGATACGGTGTCGGTGGAAGTTTCCTTCATCGGTTATCAGAAAGACATATTCCGGCTCAACAGTAAGAATATAGATAGCGCGTTGGTGTTTGCGCTGTTCCCTACGATGAACGCGCTGAACGAGGTGGAGATTACCGATAAAAAGACAGGCGTATTGAATACCGACAGCAAAAAAGTGAGCGTTTTACAATTAAACCCAACTGCGCTGGACAAGCTGCCGAATATTGGTGAACGCGATGTAATGCGTGCATTTCAGCTGATGCCGGGCGTAAGCGCCACTAACGAATCTTCTTCCGGCGCTTATGTACGTGGTGGCACGCCAGACCAGAACCTGGTCACCTTTGATGGCTTTACCGTTTACCAGGTAGACCACCTTTACGGATTTTTCAGCGCCTTCAACAGTAATGCTGTCCGCGACGTAGACATGTACAAAGGCGGCTTTTCTTCCAAGTACGGCGGTCGTTTATCCAGTGTTACCGAGATTAGGGGTAAAGACGGCAACAAGATCGAAACCAATATCGGCGGCGACCTTAGCTTGTTAAGCACCAATATCTATGCAGAATCGCCCATCGGGAGCAAGTCATCTGCTTTAATTGCCTTCCGGAGGTCATATCAGGGGCCTTTTTACGACAAGATTTTCGGACAATTCAATAGCAGTGCTACTACGGCTATCCCAAGTGGCAGAGGCGGCTTCGGCGGACGTGGAGGGCCGGGCGGCGGCTTCGGAAATCAAACTACACCATCTTCTTACTTTTATGACATCAACGCAAAATACGTTTACGCCCTTTCGCCCAAAAACACACTGTCCGTAAGTTACTATAACGGGCACGATAACGTGGACAATAGCCGCGAGATGAATATCCCCGCATTTGGAACTGCCAGCAGCAGCGATATAAAAATCAACGATAAAACCATATCCGGTAATACAGGTGCGGCTCTGAAATTGACAAGTACTGTTGCCAAAAACCTGACAAACAATACCATCCTAAGTTATTCTGGATTTTTCAGCGACCGCGACCGTACCAATACGGGCAACGTAACAGACAGTGGCACTACCACCACCATCAATAGCGGTACGCTGGAAAAAAATCGCCTCC
Organism: Mucilaginibacter straminoryzae; assembly: GCF_022953055.1. Classification (GTDB taxonomy): domain Bacteria; phylum Bacteroidota; class Bacteroidia; order Sphingobacteriales; family Sphingobacteriaceae; genus Mucilaginibacter; species Mucilaginibacter straminoryzae. Next base: position 135,608 of record NZ_JALJEJ010000003.1, read on the forward strand.
GCGACCTTAGCATTAAATCTGACTGGGAATGGCAGGCAACCTCTAAAGTGAAATTTCTTTATGGCGCCTTTGGTTCAAACCTTAACATCAAGTATAACTATACGCAGAACGATACCAGTCAGTTAATCAACAAGAACAACACTGGTACCATTGGCGGCGTGTATACCGAAGCGGAAATAGAACCGAATGATAAATTACATATTCAGCCGGGTTTGCGCAGTACCTACTTCTCGCCCGACGGTAAAATGTATTTTGAACCCCGCTTAAATTTAACCTACCATTTTACCGATGAATTTAACCTGAAAGGTGCAACCGGACGATTTTATCAGTTCACCAAACAGGTAGTGCGCGAAGATGTCGCTGGCGGCGACCGCAATTTCTGGGTGCTGGCAAATAACAGCACTATCCCGGTGGCTTCTGCAAATCACTTTATTGCCGGCTTTAATTACGAAACGCGCGAGTTCCTGTTCGATGTGGAAGCCTATTACAAGAAGTTGGATAAGATTACTGAATATTCCATCCGGCAGGAAGGCTTTGCAGGCGGCGGAATGCCATTTCGCAACAATGGAGGAACGGCCACATTAACTGAAGATTTTTACAATGGACGCGGTTTTGCTAAAGGCATTGAATTTATGCTTCAAAAGAAAATGGGCAAATATACCGGTTGGATCAGTTACACGCTTGCCCAGGCCAAGAATCAATATGATGTATACGGCGATCAGTACTTTTCTGCACCGCAGGATATTACCCACGAAGTGAAATCCATCAACATGTACCACTTACAACGGTGGAGTTTCTCAGCCCTGTTTATCGCCAGTACCGGGCACCCCTACACCGCTCCGCTGGGTACTTACAGTGTTACCACGCTCGACGGTAACAAGGTCACCTATCTTACCATCAGCGCAAAGAACGGCGAAAGATTGCCGGCCTACCACCGCCTGGATTTATCTGCCACTTATGACCTATTAAAGATAGACGGTCATAAAGTAGGTAGTATCGGCTTGTCGCTGTTCAATGTGTATAATCACGTTAACTCGTGGTATAACGAGTACTATATCCGCAACAACCAGGTAACTACTACCAACGTTAAATACCTTGGCTTTACCCCTAACATTACCCTTAGTTTGAAATGGAAATAAGCAGAAACAGATTAATGTGCTTTTTAACAGCAATGATAGCGCTGATCGCTTCCTGCAAAAAAGAGAATACGGTTGATAACGCCACCAAGCCGGTCGTGATCGGCTATCTGATTCCCGGGCAAAGCATCAGTTTAAGAGTATATTCACAAAAAGGGCTTTCAGACACCGCTACGTATGGAACGCCTATTACCGGATTGACCCCATCTGTTTCTGACGGAAGCAAAACCGTGCAGCTTACCGATTCGGGAAACGGCATTTATACTTATAACGATCTTTCTTTCGTCAGCAGCGGCAAAACCTATCAGTTAAAATTCACCTATAATTCACTGCCTGTAACGGCAACTACATCGGTACCTTCTAAGCCGGTTGGTTTCACGGCAAGTAAAACTTTAATTAATCTACCAACGGGGTCAACTATCAGTCCGCAAGCCACAGATTCTATTGCTGTTACATTTAAATGGAAAAATCCCGACTCGCTGTATCATGTAATTGTTTTTAAGAATGATGATAGCAGTCCGTTTAATATTCATCCGCAATTTAATGCAGCTGTTAATTTTACCATCAACGCCAAAAAAGCAGAATATTACAATGTGTACTATCGTACGTTTAACTACATCGGCATTTACAGGGCTATCTTATGGAGTGTCAGCGAAGACTATATTAATATGCTGAAAACCAATGCCAATACCTCTTCTCAACGATTAACCGACGCCCCCACCAATATTATAAATGGTTACGGCATTTTTTCGGGCATGCAGTCAGATACCATCAAGCTGCAACTCACGCAGTATTAGGATAGCTTGATCCCGTAACCTCTCGGACGTTCTTACACTGTAAAATAAGTGTTGTGGGTGATGATGGCTTTCATTTATGGTTATCTTAGCCATCGCTTAATTTTATACCCAACAAATGAAGGTTCTATTTCTGTCCGGCGCTTTACTGCTGTCGGCTTTTTTAACTTTTGCCCAACCCGCGGCAACCATTACTTATAATGTTAAATATCATGGTAAAGAACTTCCAGACAGCCGGATCAACCTGGTAATTAAAGGCGATAAGGCCCACATAGAAAAAGTTGCAGAGCCTAATGCAAAAGAACAGCTGTACCTGGATTACGCAAAGAAACAAACCATGCAGGTGCTTACCTTGCCGGAAAATAAGCACGTGACCCAGCTAAAAGATTTTAAAGATTACGAACAACCCCAACTACTGCCGGATACCGCTACCATTTTAGGTTATCCCTGTAAAAAGGCTAAAGTGATTATCCGTTCGAACACTATCGAAGTATGGTATACCAATGCACCGCCGTTTAAAGGTACCCCAAGCATCGGCGTAACACCTGGGTTAGGGTTAGTATTAAAAACCGTAAGAAACGGTGAAATGGAAGTAACGGCTTCAGAAATAAAAAAGGGCGATGGAAAAAGTACAACCCTGCACTGGCCTACCGCAGCCGAAATGGGGCCGGTTGTTGATGCCGCTACCTACAACCAACAGGTAATAGAAAGCCGGTTTAAAACGGTAACTGTTTTTAATAAAGAGCAGCTTTCTTTCGGTTATGATAAACCCAACCCCGCCGGCGAGCAAGCTAATGTTACCTATCATTACGCTGGCGGCACCGTGATCCTCAAAAAGATCAAGTTGCCCGATTACGTCGCAGGAACGCAACTGTTTGCCGAACTTTCACAATACTCCAACGGCGATGCTTACGACCGTACCGGTTCTGTATTCATGATCCCTTTAGATAAAAAGCAATCTTTTTTAGATGGCTTGCAAAAGGGTGTTAAAGCTTTGCCCGTTTATAAAAATAAATACCAGGGTGTGGTAGAAACTACTGATTACCTGCCCCCACTGGAACTGTTGCGGTTCTTCACGCCTTTCGGTATCAACAAGTATAACAAGGCATCAAACATAAAGGGGTACAACTGGGCAGATTCGGCAGTGTTCAGGCAGGATATTACCGAATTACAGCCCCGTTTGCAGGGCGAAGTATGGATCGGGGTGTTTATTGGGAATTATGATAAAGGTGGCCATATTGTTAGTTTACGGTTGAAATACTATCCCGGCGATGGCGAAGGGAACCAAAAACCGGGGCAGTTTGTGCAGCCAATATTTAATACGACGAACCTAATGGAAATGGCCGGGCAAGAGTACGGAACCATGTTCGACCATGATTCGCTAACCGTGACCGTGAACATCCCGAAAGGTGTTAAGAACCTGCAGATGAGGTATATTACTACTGGGCACGGCGGATGGGGTGGCGGCGACGAATTTAACCAGAAACTGAATGAAATATTTGTAGACGACAAACGCGTTTACCATTTTATTCCCTGGCGCACAGACTGCGGCACTTATCGCCTGCTAAACCCTTCCTCGGGAAATTTTGGCAATGGACAGTCATCATCAGATCTTAGTCGCTCCAACTGGTGCCCGGGCAGTCTCACTCCTCCCGTATATATTCCGTTGCCAGACTTGCAACCAGGCGTTCACACCTTTAAAGTGGCCATACCACTCGGACAACGGGAAGGTACGGCGTTCAGCTCATGGAATGTTTCGGGATGTTTGATCGGAATGATGGATTGATTAGATTTAAACAACTAAATCCATATAAGATCATCTAAAAAAGGGCTAGCTTAGCCTGATATCTAAACCTTAAGATTTTGGAGTTAAAGGAACTAAAAAAATGTAACAATTGCGGCGCTCAACTTGAGCCTGAGCAGGACGGCATCATTCAATGTAAGTATTGCGGTACCGTTTACTCTTCAGATCATCCAGAAGATCACGACGAAGTAGAAGTTGCTACTTTACCTGCAGATACTACCAATAATGCCAAAAAGTCGGAAATTGGATCTGGCGCGGTTTTTCTTATACTTATATTTTTAACACTCCTGATTTTTATTATCGTCGCCTTTGTAAAGAGCCGGGTTTCGTTGGAGAACGACTACCCTGAATCTGTAAAGTTAGATACGGCAGTTTCCTCACCGAAGTCGATTGAAGAAGACAAAAAACAAGAAGGTGATAAGGTAGAAGATCCTTCGCTGGCAACTTTAAAAATATTGGCAGCAATTCCGTTAGATTCAAAAACTTTTAAAAAACTGTATAGCAGAGCAAGGAAAAAAAGAGATGAGTTTTCGGACAACCTGGCGATTTATGATCCAACTTCGCCACAATACACAAATGTAAACGCCTTTTATATTTACATTAATAAAGATAGCTCCGATTGTAATCTGCGGTTTTGCAAACAATATGTGAGTGATAGTTGGTTAAACATTAATGAAATGATTATCAATACCGATGGTAAGAATTCCACTTACAGTGTAAGCTTTAATAAAGGCAATAGCTCGAATAGCTTCTGGGAGTGGTCTTACGATAATGTTGATGATTACAACCTACCCATGTTAGTAGAAATTGCCAACGCAAGAAAAGTTAAAGTGAAGTATAGTGGGGATAAGTATTATGATGTGGTAACAATTAATCGCGTGCAAAAAATGGCATTATTTAGGGAACTACAGTTATACAAAGGCTTGCTTCAACAGCAGTTAAAAAAACAATAGCGTTAGATCGTCTTTTCGCAAATTGGTGATCTGAATTAAACGACAAAAGCCTCAACGAAGAGGCTTTTGTCGTAAAAAAAAACTTGCTAAATTATTTCTTCAGAGACAGCACGTAGGCTACCATTTTATTTATATCAGCAGATGCAAGCGCCGGGTGTGGCGTCATCGGTACAGTTCCCCATACCCCGCTGCCGCCCTTAGCTACCTTCTCGCTTAGTGCAGCAACAGTTGCCTGGTCTTGCGGATACTTTTGTGCGATAGAACTATAAGAAGGTCCTACCAGTTTCGCATCCACGTTGTGGCAGGCCAGGCAGTCTGACTTCGAGATCAGCGTTTTACCTTCTTCTATTTCCTGCGGGGTGGCAAATGGTTTTGGTGCAACTTTAGCTACGGTTGTGGTTTTCTTCGCAACCGTTTTTGTTGCCGTTTTTTTAGTTTGTGCAAAGCTTTGCGAGGTACAAATACCTAATAAAATGCAGGTTGCACCTGCTATCATTACGTTCAATCTCATATTACTTTTTCTGCTTTTTGGTCATTACCCATTCGCGGCCTGGCGCATCAACCCTGAATGTTTCCAGGTTGCCTTCATCTTGTAAAGTCACATACATCGTCTTACCGTCCGGGCCTCCAAAAGCCACGTTAGTTGGCTTCTGCCCTTTTAATTTAATCTCTTGAATTACCTTTCCTTGCGGCGAAACCTTGGCTACTGTGCCCTTGGCATAGCGCGCCTGGTAGATGTTGCCTTTAACATCACAACGCAGGCCGTCCATTCCAAAATCCGGAAATTCAATCACCAATCTTTTATTGCTGATCTCGCCTTTCGAAGATAAGTCATAAGCCCATATTTTACGTAATTCGTTTACATAAAGGGTTTTATTATCCGGGCTGACATCTATTCCGTTCACAGTCGCCATGCTATCCAGTTGGGTAACTTTGCCATCGGTATCTATGCGCCAGATCTTCCCTGTTCCGGCCTTCCAGTTCGGGTCGCTGGCGTATAGCCGGTCGTACTTGTCTATGGCAATATCATTCGGCTGCGCCATTTTACCTTCATGGGCATAGATCCGCTGCTCTTTTGTAGCCATATTCACTTTAATGATATTATGGCCGGTGTAATCAGCAATCAGCATATTACCGTGGCTGTCAAACCGGGTCCCATTGCCTACGCTTCCCTTCGGCAATTCAATAAAAACGCTCGCTTTACCATCAGGAGTAACCTTCCCGATAGTACCATCGTGATCATAATTCACGGCATACACATTACCGTCTTTATCTACCGCAGGCCCTTCGGCACCAATAGTAAAGCTGTGTGGCGGGGTAAAAACAGTGGAGGTAAACAAGGCCTGCGCCCTGGCATTGATTGCGCTTAAGAATAGCGCCGCTATAAAAAGTTTCTGCACAGTATGGATGTTAGTTCTATTCATCAATTTTATCAATATTAGTTTGCTGCCGATGGTGGTGGCGGTACCTTCCTGATCCTTGCCACATCCGCCGGGGTAATAATTTCAGGCAGGTTGCCAAAGTTAGATTTTACGTAAGTGGCAACTTCGGCTACCTGCTCGTCTGATAAGAAACTGCCGTGTGCCGGCATAATTTCATTATAGGGTAAGCCTTTAACTGTAACCTGGCCTTTCAAGCCATTCAATATCACGTAAACCAGCCTGAATTTATCATAAACCCATTCTGATTGCGCCAACGGCGGGAAACGGTTCCCGTCACCTTTGCCATCACGCTGATGGCAAGATACGCAGTATGTACTGTATATAGCCGAGTTTTTGGGCAGGTCTTTAAATAGATTGTCTGCTACTTCGTCGGGGTTTTTGATGTTGGAAGCCGTTTCTTTTCTTTTTTGCATGGCAGCAAGCTGCGACACATTGAACGCCTTTTTATCACCAGGATACATAATGCGCCATATTTTACCCTTTTCCGTATCGCTTACATATAACGAACCATCCGGACCCTCAGCAAGACCCATAGGGCGATAAACTGCGTTACTTACACTTACGATAGGGTCAACACCGGCAAAGCCATCTGCAAAAACCTCCCATTCGCCGGAAGGCACTCCATTTTTAAACGGAACAAAGGCCACAATATAACCTGCCTGCGGATACGGCGCGCGATTAGTAGCGCCATGAAAAGCAATAAATGCCCCATTGCGATATCTTTCAGGGAATTGCTTGCCATGATAGAATAGCAAGTCGTTTGGTGCAAAGTGTGCAGGAAACCCGATCAATGGTTTTTGCAATTTCGGGCCATCGCCTTCTTTGATTTTATCGCCGCCGAACTCTGGGTTCAGTAATTTTTTACCCTTGATCTGGTCATAGTAATAGTAAGGCCAGCCACCATTTAAGCCCTGGTTTACCTTAAAGAACTCTTCTGCCGGAAGCACGGCACTTTCCCACTGGCTGTAAATATCTGGCCAAAGCAACCTAAAATCATCTCTTCCGTGGTTTATAGTATAAAGCGACTTGCTTTTCGGATCCCAGTCCATCGCCACAATACTACGTAAACCTGTTGCGTAACGCACGCCGTCACCTTGTTTCTGGTTTAATTTATCCGCATCAAACATCCAGATACCGCCATGATCTTTCAGGAGCGGGTTACCATTGTCTGCAGATAAAGGATCGCCTACCCCTTTTGATCCGGGAACCCGGTTCTTCTCCTGGCCCGCGTTTGAGCCCGCTCCCCAGCCAACAAAGATGTGCCCTTTGTTGTCAAAAGCCAATGGTTTGGTCTGATGTTCGTGATAAGGCGGAACGTCAGCAACAATGGTGTCTAATTTATTATCGGGGATCAGTTCTCCCGGGTTAAGCTTCGTCCGGTAAACCATCAGTTCCGAGCTGAAATAAAGATAGCCTTTGTGTACGCGCATGGCGGTTCCGTATGAGCCACCATCATACTTACCAAAAGGCTGGATAATATCCATTTTGCCATCGCCATTGGTGTCCCGCAAAGCTATATTTCCATAGCCGCCATTAAGGTTATGAAATCGGGCCTTCACATAGATATCGCCGTTATCGTTCACGGCAATATGCCTTGCTCTTCCCTTTAGACTGTCAACCACCACAACTGCGCGAAAACCGTCCGGAAGGTATAATCCCCCGTTGTCTGCATCGGGTTTCGGTAGGTTGGGTTTACCGCCATACCAGGCAGATGCAGTAAAAATAAAAAGAACGCCTCCGCCAAAAATCTTAAGATAGCGGCTTTTAACAAACCGGAGGCGATGCCTTCCCTTTTGTTTAAGTTTTTCCAGGTTCATTAATATAAATGTTTGATTAATTGGTTTGCTGATGCTAAGAGTTCCCTAAATTAAAATATTTGAGAAACCAGAACGCTACAAAGACACAGCAAAACAACTAAAAGACCAATGCCAACATAAAAGTTACATATTTTTTTATAATGTAAAACTGAAGGTGGCAAGTCGAAGCATTATTTACATCCAAATTGTGCTGTTTGGTTATATTTGCAGGGTGAATACGGTAAAGCGGTCGTCAGATAATCAGAAGCCCAGGAAAAGAACTGTTGCTGTTCCGCCGGAATTAGCGCCGTTGGAAACCAAAACCCCAAAAGTTAAATCAGCACCAAAACCAAGGGCGAAGTCGACCACAACTACCAAAAGAAAACCTGCAAAAAAGAAAAATCAGCACAACCCGTTTTCTCTTTGGCTGAAGGTCGCTGGCGTTTTTTTACTGTTAATACTCCTCTCCCCGCTTTATTATCAATACATCAGCAGAGGATTTAGCAATGCGTGGCGCTGGCTTACAGAATCTGGTGATAACAAGTATTCGCGCAAGTACCATAGCTTCGATATCCGCATCCCTAACGGTTTTAAAATACATGGCATAGATGTATCCTACGCCCAGGGTAAGATAGACTGGCAGCAGGTAAGCGCCATGGAAGAAGACAGCGTTCGTGTTCGTTTTGCATTTATCAAGGCAACAGAAGGCGAATCGCACCTCGATCCTTTCTTTACCCGTAACTGGCGGGAAGCGCCAAAGGCAGGAATTATTTGCGGTGCGTACCATTATTTCCGCGCTAATAAAAGTGGCCTTTGGCAGGCGCTGTTTTACCTAAACAAAGTACAGCCAGAGCGCGGCGACCTGCCCCCGGTGGTTGACATAGAAGAACTGAGCGGGGCAACGCCAACACAAATGCGGCACGAGCTTCAGCGTTTCCTGGAGCGTGTGAAGAAAGACACGCACACCCAGCCTATTATTTATTCGAGCCTGAATTTTTACCAAACATACCTGGCAGGGCATTTTGATAATTACCCGCTCTGGCTGGCGCATTATTATACAGACCGTTTAGGTGCCGCAGCGACTACTAACTGGCACTTCTGGCAACACTCGGACGAAGCGCACATTAAAGGCATCAGGCACCGGGTAGACTTTAACGTTTTTAAAGGCGATAGTCTATCTTTCGAGAAGCTGCGCATCCCTTAAGAATACATTTTGCAAACATTTCGGGCAAATGGTGTTTATTTGAGCATAGTTTCAAGCATATGGAAATTACTTCAATCAACCCGGCTAATAACCAACCCATTAAAACCTACCAGGCTGACAGCGCAGAGGTCGCGGAAGAAAAGATCAGGAAAACACATGAAGCGTGGTTAAACTGGAAACATACCTCTTTCGCGGAAAGAAGTACCCTTCTTAAGAAAATGGCTGCGGTGTTGCGGAAACGTGCTGACGAGCTGGCGCGGTTAATGGCTTTGGAAATGGGGAAACCGTTGCAACAGGGCGCATCTGAAGTAGAAAAATGTGCCGCCGTTTGCGAGTACTACGCAAATCATGCCGAGGCGCACCTGCAAGATCAGGTGATTGAAACTGATGCATCTCGAAGCTTTGTCACTTTTCAGCCGATTGGCGTTGTGCTGGCCATTATGCCATGGAACTTTCCTTTCTGGCAACTGTTCCGCTTTCTTGCGCCAGCGCTTGCTGCCGGTAATTGCGGTGTGTTGAAACATGCTTCGAACGTACCGGGATGTGCATTGGCTGCAGAAGAAATTGTACGGGAAGCCGGGTTTCCTGCAGATGTATTTCAGACTTTATTAGTCGGCAGTGATCTGATCCCAAAAATCATCGAGAATAAACTAATAAAAGCCGTTACCCTGACAGGCAGCACGCAGGCTGGGCAAAAAGTAGCACAGCAAGCCGGTGCTGTTCTTAAAAAGACGGTTTTGGAATTGGGCGGAAGCGATGCCTATGTGGTATTGGAAGATGCTGACCTGGAACTTGCTGCCGAAACTTGTGTAAATAGCAGGCTGATCAACAGCGGGCAAAGCTGTATTGCGGCAAAGCGGTTTATTGTAATAGAGTCAGTTGCAGGGCAGTTCACGGAGTTTTTCAAAGCTAAAATGGCAGCGAAAAAAATGGGCGACCCACTTGAACAAGGCGTTGAAGTTGGTCCCCAAGCGCGTAAAGATCTGCGCGATGATCTTCATCAACAGGTGCTGAAAACAATTGAAAAAGGAGCGAAATGTATCTTAGGTGGTGAAATACCGGCAGGTGATCATGCCTTTTATCCGCCAACTATCCTGACAGATGTAAAACCAGGCATGCCGGCATTTGATGAAGAACTGTTTGGACCGGTAGCAGCCATTATTGTTGCCAAGGACGAAGCCGAAGCGATACAATTGGCAAACCAAAGCGTATTTGGGTTAGGATCGGCCGTGTTTACAAAAGATATAGCCAGAGGAGAAGCGATTGCCGCCCAACAACTGGAAGCCGGTTCGGTATTTGTGAATGCGCTGGTAAAATCAGACCCAAGATTGCCTTTTGGCGGTATCAAAGAATCGGGTTACGGCCGGGAACTGGGCATGTTCGGCATACATGAATTTGTGAACATTAAAACCGTATTTATTAAATAATAAACAGCGTTATTACGCAGACTAATAGGATTTGTATTAATTAAGCGGTCTGCGCGGGCGTTTTGGCCGAGTGGGATCAAATGATGGACGCTCTGTAGGCCTGCGCTGCATTGGCCGCCTAACCGGTGCCTGCTGTTCTTCTACAATGTTTAGCTGAAGTTCCCTGCCGCGCATTTCGGTTCCGTTAAGTGCGTCTTTTGCAGCCAAAGCTTGTTCTTCTCCCGCTACTTCAACAAAAGCATAACCTTTACACTTTCCGGTTTTTCTATCGCGCACAATTTTAATCGTCTGAATATCGCAATACGGTCCCAGCAGCTGTGCAATTTGCATTTCATCTGCATCTAAAGGAAAACCGCCGACAAAGAGTTTGGTCATCTACTTACAGGGTATGCGGCAAATATAGAAAATTTATTAAGGTTACTCAGAATTTGACGACGATCCTAATGCTGCTCGCGATGCTTATCCTTCTGAAAACTATAGTACAGGTAGAACAACGCCGGAATGATGAAAACACTACCGATAATTAAAGCCCAGCCCAACGTATTCATACTGGCTGCAGGTGCCTGATGCCTGAAAAGTGAAAGGTTATTGCCTGTTTTAAGCACAATGAAATTCGGGAAATGCACGTAAGTAACCGCCAGCAGGATCATCGTAGCCTGAAAGCCTGCCAATATCCGCGGAAAGATCGTCTTGCCTCTGGCGACTAATACCCAAAGTAATATCAGCGAAAGCGTAGCCAGGATGACGGCAATAAGGCCAATCGTGTTACCAAACACCCATTTAACCAGTGGAATATGCTCCGCTTCGGCCGCAATAAAAACTACCGCGCCACAGCCTACAGTTACAATGTTCCATACCCTTGCTTTATAAATAAACTCCTTTGCATCAACTGGATTCGCAGCCTCACCTATCAAATAAATAGAAGCAAGGAAACTGCAAAGAGAAACCGTGAATAAACCAATGGCAACAGAAAACCAATTGAGCCAGCTGTATACATAAGCGTGAAGAAAATCGGTAGCGGAAGGGTCTATCCTGCCCGAAATTGCGCTTCCCGCGATAATGCCGAGAAACAGCGGTGTAACGAAACTTGAGTATAGGAAAATCCGGTCGTAGATTTTCTGCATGTTGTCTACAACGGCGTCGTAATTCCGGAAGACGAACGCTGTACCCCTTGCGGTAATCCCCAACAGCATCACCACCAACGGAATGTGCAGGTAAATAGACATGGTACTATAAATAGCCGGAAACCCTACGAATAAAATCACCACGGCGATTACCAACCACATGTGGTTAGCTTCCCATATGGGGCCAATGGCTTGGTAAGCTGCTTTGCGTGTACGCCCGCGGTGTGGCTGCGGCGTAAATAATTCAATAATTCCAGCACCGAAGTCGGCCCCGCCAAGTACCAGGTACAACAATATCGACAGCCACAAAAATATGATGATAACGTAATGCATAGCGTTAGTGGTGGTTTAGTTGTAAGTCTGCTTCCGGTTTATCATAAACTACAGGTACCATTCGTATTTGCCTATACAATAAAAAGATAACTACAATACTCAGCGAAATATAAATTGCAGTAAAGATGTAGAAAGAATAGGCAATGCCCGGCATCGGGGTAACTGCATCGGCCGTGCGCATAATACCCTGGATGATCCAGGGTTGCCGGCCTACTTCGGTTACTGTCCATCCGGCTTCTACCGCAATAAATCCTGTAGGTATGGCAGCAACAAAAAGCTTCAGGAGCCAATTTTTTACCTGCCAGTTTTTCTTAAACCAAAGCGCGGTAAAATAAAGCAGGGCTACCGCCATCATAAACATGCCAAGCCCTACCATAATTTGAAAGGCGTAATGCGTAATAGCCACCGGTGGCTGATCTTGTTGCGGAATGGTATCCAGGCCGCGCACCTCACCCTTAAAATTATCATGCACCAAAAAGCTCAGCATACCGGGCAGTTCTATGGCATAGTCTACTTTTTTTTCCTTTTCGTTAGGTACACCGCCGATTAATAAAGGTGCGGGCGTAGTAGTATGGAAATAAGCTTCCATAGCGGCAAGCTTAGCGGGTTGCCTTTTCGCAACGCTCTTGGCTGCAATATCCCCGGCAAAGGGCTGCAGTATGGCAGCTATGCAAGCAAAAACTGCTGCAATTTTAAAAGCCGTTTTATGAAAGGCGACATTCCGTTTACGAATAATCATTAACGCGTGGACGCCTGCTACGGCGAAACCTGTAGCCGCAAAAGCAGCCAGTGTCATGTGCAGGGCTTCGGCAAACCAGGCGTTGTTAAACATGGCCTTTATCGGGTCGATGTTCAAATACTGCCCGTTCACGTAATCAAATCCTGCCGGGCTGTTCATCCAGGAGTTGCCAGCTACTACCAATATCCCGGAAGCTAAACCGCTGACGCCTACCACTACCCCGGTAAACCAATGAAAAGCCGGGTTCAGCTTTCCCCATCCGTATAAAAAGAAACCAAGTGCAATCGCCTCGATGAAAAAAGCCGTACCTTCCAGCGAGAACGGCATGCCGAATATAGGCCCTGCATGTTGCATAAACTTCGGCCAGAGCAGACCCAGTTCGAAGGAAAGTATCGTACCCGATACCGCCCCCGTTGCAAAAAAGATCGCCACGCCCTTGCTCCACGCTTTTGCTACATTCTGATAATGCGGATTTTTAGTTTTCAGCCATTTATAGTGTGCTACCGCCATAAAAAACGGCATCACCATGCCAATACACGCGTAAATGATATGAAAGCCAAGCGAAAGCGCCATCTGCGATCGGGCAGCGAGGAAATCGTCCATAGTCGTAACCAGTTTGTTACTAAAATAGTATGCAACAGCTAATCGCCTAATTCTTTTTGCAAATTATATTGAATATGAATTATTATTTCTGTTGCAGGATACTAAATTCTGGCATAGCCGTTTTAAAATTCTGTATTGCGTTTATGCAAAAGCAATACACTTTATCAACCAAACTGTAAATTACTACCTTTGCCAAATGCGGTGTACCGCATTTTTCTTATGAAGATATTAGTTACCGGTACCGCCGGATTTATCGGATTTTTTGTAGCGATGCGGCTGGCTGAAGCCGGACATGATGTGGTAGGCGTAGATAACCTGAATGATTACTACGACGTTGCCCTGAAGCATGGCAGGCTGAGAGCTTCTGGCATCAATATCCATTTATTAACCAGCACCGCCCCTATCCAAAGCACCGTTTATCCTAACTACAGCTTTATCAAGCTAGATATCGCGGATAAAAACAAGGTAAAAGAACTGTTCGAGATTTATCGTTTTGATGCCGTTTGTCACCTGGCTGCCCAGGCGGGAGTACGATACTCCATTACTAATCCGTTCGATTACGCGTTGAGTAACCTTTCCGGATTTTTAAGTATCCTGGAAGGCTGCCGGCAGATAAAAGTGAAACACCTGGTGTATGCCAGCAGTTCCAGCGTGTACGGCTTAAATGCCAATACCCCATTCTCTGTACATGCAGGTGCCGATCATCCGGTTAGTCTTTACGCCGCCAGCAAAAAGAGCAACGAAATGATGGCCCATAGCTATAGTCATCTTTATAATATCCCGGTAACGGGTTTACGTTTCTTCACGGTGTATGGCCCATGGGGCCGCCCGGATATGGCGTACTTTAAGTTTGCCGATGCTATTATTAAAGGCGAACCGATCAACGTTTACAACAACGGCGAAATGCAGCGCGACTTTACATACGTAGATGACATCGTAGAAGGTGTGATCCGGGTAATAGACCAGCCTGCACAGGCAAATCCTGCTTGGGATAATAAACATCCGGATCCGGCTACGTCGAGCGCGCCGTACCGTTTATATAACATTGGAAACTCTTCGCCGGTTAAACTAATGGATTTTATAGAGGCGCTTGAAAATGCTATCGGCAAAAAGGCGGTAAAAAACATGCTGCCTATGCAATTGGGCGATGTTGTTTCGACAGATGCAGATATGAAAGACCTGGAGCAGGATTTCCATTATCACCCCAAAACGGATATCCAAACCGGGATTAACAGCTTTATCGATTGGTTCCGCAAGTTTTACAACGTCTGAAGCCCTGCTATTAAAGGTTAGCAAAACGGCGCCGATTTTTTATATTTTTGTCCTTATTCAATGGATATATCTGTAGTAGTACCCGCTTTTGACGAAGCTGAATCCCTGCCCGAACTTACCGCGTGGATTGCGCGGGTAATGGAAGCCCATAACTTTACTTACGAGGTAATTATTATTGATGATGGTAGCCGCGATACCACATGGGAAACCATTTGTCAGTTGCATCAACAGCACCCATCTGTGCATGGTATTAAGTTCCGCCGTAACTACGGTAAGTCAGCAGCTTTAAATACGGGTTTTGAGGCTGCTAAAGGTGATGTAATCATTACGATGGATGCTGACCTACAGGATAGCCCGGATGAAATTCCGGAACTGTACCGGATGATCATGGAAGAAAAGTACGACCTGGTTTCGGGTTGGAAGGCTAAACGCTATGATCCGGTAAGCAAAACTATCCCAACCAAGCTTTTTAATGCCGCTACGCGCAAAATGTCGGGTATTGATAACCTGCACGATTTTAATTGCGGACTGAAGTCATACCGCCGCGCCGTGGTGAAAAACATAGAGGTTTACGGCGAAATGCACCGATATATACCGGTGCTGGCAAAGTGGGCCGGCTTCAGGAATATTGGCGAGAAAGTAGTAGAACACCGTGCCCGCAAATACGGGAAGACGAAGTTTGGCATGAGCAGGTTTATTAATGGCTTTCTTGATCTGCTTTCGATATTCTTCGTCGGTAAGTTTGGTAAACGCCCTATGCACTTTTTTGGTACCATGGGTGTGTTGAGCTTTTTTATCGGTATGGTGATGGCCATCTGGATCATTGCAGAAAAACTTGAGCACATTGCCAATAACGAACCCTACCGTAATGCAACAGACAATCCCCTATTCTATTTTGCATTGGTAGCAATCATATTGGGTTCGCAACTGTTCCTAACCGGCTTTGTTGCCGAATTAGTATCCAGAAGCGCCAGTGACCGTAACAAGTACCAGATTGAGGAAACGGTGTAAATTTCGGATGTCGAAATTTTAATATCGAATTTTAACAATCAAAATAAAAACAGCTTAAAAAAGCCAGTAAATCCGAAATCGAACATTCGAAATCCGAAATGACAGAACTGTTTTTCTCCATCATCATTCCTTTATATAATCGTCCGCAGGAAATCAAAGAACTGTTGGAGTCGCTTTTGAAGCAGACTTACAGAAACTTTGAGGTGCTGTTAATTGAGGATGGTTCTGTTAACGATGCGGGCGAGATAGTTAAAAGCTTTGAAGATAAACTTAACCTGCGCTACTTTGTCAAGCAGAACGAAGGTCAGGGTTTTACGCGCAATTTTGGCTTTGAACGCGCCAAAGGCGATTACTTTGTGATCTTTGATTCAGATTGTATCATCCCCGAGAGATATCTCGAGATTGTTAATGATAGTCTTCAGCAAAATTGGCTGGATGCTTACGGCGGCCCTGATGACGCACATGCATCATTTACCGATGTACAGAAGGCCATCAGCTATTCCATGACCTCTCCCTTTACCACGGGCGGCATCCGGGGAAATAAAAAAGGGATCGGTCAGTTTCACCCGCGCAGTTTCAACATGGGCGTTTCGCGTAAGGTTTGGGAAACCGCCGGAGGATTTATCATCACCCGTTTAGGGGAAGATATTGAATACAGTATTCGTATACACAACCTGGGCTTCAAGATCGGGCTAATCCCCGAGGCTAAGGTTTACCATAAGCGGCGTACCAACTTTAAGCAGTTTTACAAACAGATCCATTTTTTTGGCCGTTCGAGGATCAACATTTACAAGTTCTTTCCATCAGAATTAAAGGCCGTGCATTTCTTTCCTGCGGTGTTTACGCTCGGCATGTTCATTGCCCTTATCGCAAACATTTTTCAATGGATGATTGCTCCTTTATGTAATGCGGTTATTATTATTTTCATATTGTTAATATTTTTTCATTCGCTGTCTAAAAACAAATCATTAAAAGTTGCATTTTTGAGCGTAATAGCTGCCTTTATTCAACTTATAGCCTATGGGTTGGGTTTTATGCAGGATTATTGGAAGCGCGTCATCTTAAAACGGTCTTAAGTAAAAATGTATCATCCTTTTACCATTGCAGAAACACTTAAATCGGCCTGGAGTGTCATCAAAAAGAATTACATCACACTGCTGGTTTATTCGGTAATATCGCTGGTACTTTATAAAGTAATTGAAGTAGTAACAAGCTTCATCCTGGTTTTTGACAACTATTACAGCCAGTTAATAGAAACCTTTGTGATGATGCTGGTACAGTCTTACCTTGCCTTAAGCTTTTACAGGCTTATTCTCACCTTGATGGACCGCGAGTATTACGAATTCTCTATAAAGGATATCATCCCCTCGCTGCGGATGGCTTTGTCGTTTATCACTATTGCTATTTTCTATGGCTTGCTGATTGTGCTTCTGGTGGTGATCAAAGATCTGCTTGCGGTAAGTCCAATTGCAGAGTTTATTGTAGATAAGCTGGAAATTATCGGTATTGCTTACCTGCTGCTCAGGTCTATATTTTGTTTATGCTTTATTGTCGATGAAGATTCGGGGCCAATTGATTCACTTAAGCAAAGCTTTTTTATTACAAACCACAACCTGTCAAGAATTTTCGGACTGGTGTTGATCGTTGTCGGTTTTATTGCAATATTGTTGTTAATTATCAACCTAATTATAACCTTGTTTTTTGATATCGAACAGAAACCCTACGTGGTTCGTATCGCCGGCATTTGCTGGATAGCTATTGCATTTCCTGTGGTACAGGTGATGATTATGGCTACTTACCGCAAACTGGTATACAGCCATCTGGACGTTGATGACGATGTCAGCGAAACACTTTAAACTATGGGTTTTAAATCGCTCGCCGGCAAGTTTTATGCGGGCATTGTACAAAAGCAGATAGAATATCAGCGCAAAAATGCGGTAAGTCTGCAACAGAAGATCTTTCTCTACATTGTTGGTGAAGCTGCTACAACCAAGTTTGGCACCGATCATGGCTTCAGTGACATTCAAACTTACGAAGACTTTAAGAAGCGGGTCCCGATACGCGACTATGAAGAGCTACGGCCTTATATAGACCGGGTGATCAGCGGCGAAGAGAATGTGCTGTGGCCAGGTACGCCTGCTTATCTTGCCAAAACTTCGGGCACTACTTCTGGTGTTAAATATATCCCTATTTCTAAACAAAGTATGCCAGAGCATATCACTGCCGCGCGTAACGCTTTGCTGAACTATGCTTATGAAACCGGCAATACCAGCGCTCTGGATGGCAAGATGATCTTTCTGCAAGGCAGCCCCGAGCTGTATGAACTAAATGGCATTCCTACCGGAAGACTGTCTGGCATTGTGGCCCACCATGTGCCCGGCTACCTGCAAAGTAACCGCATGCCCAGCTACACCACCAATTGTATAGATGATTGGGAAGAAAAGGTAGAAGCTATTGTAGGCGAAACTATTAAAGAGGATATGCGCCTCATCTCTGGTATACCACCTTGGTGCCAGATGTATTTTGATAGGTTGTCGGCACGCGCAGGCGGAAAAAAGATCAAAGACATCTTCCCGAACTTTAAGCTGTTTGTATATGGCGGTGTAAATTATGAACCTTACCGTGCACGAATTGAAGAAAGTATCGGTTTTAAGATAGATACGATAGAGACTTACCCTGCATCGGAAGGGTTCATTGCCTACCAGGATTCGCAGAAAGACAACAGTCTTTTGCTAATGGTGGACGCGGGTATCTTTTATGAATTTGTCCCGGCAGAGGAAATTTTCAACGAAAACCCTACGCGTTTGCAGTTGAAAGAGGTTGAACTGAACCGCAATTACGCACTGATCCTGAACACCAACGCTGGTTTATGGGGTTATAACATTGGCGATACAGTAAAATTCGTTTCAAAGAACCCTTACAAGATTGTAGTAACCGGCCGGATAAAACAGTTTATTTCTGCCTTTGGCGAACACGTAATTGTTGAGGAAGTAGAACAAGCCTTAATGGAAGTGGCCCGCAAAGAAGGTATTGATATTGTGGAGTTTACCGTTGCTCCGCAAATCACTCCGGCAGACGGTGGACTACCCTACCACGAATGGCTGATAGAATTTGGGCATGCCCCTTACGATCTGAAAGGCTTTGCTTTAAAGGTAGATCAGGCGCTGCAGGAAAAAAATATTTATTACAAAGACCTGATTAAGGGTAACATTTTGCAGCCTTTGATCGTCAAATCATTAAAGAAAAATTCGTTTGTTGACTACATGCGTATTATGGGTAAGTTAGGCGGCCAGAACAAGGTTCCGCGGATAGCAAACGACAGAAAAATTGCCGATCAGCTAACAAGATATATAACAAATTGATAACTTTAAATTCTGAAGTGGTTTTTAAGAGATGGAATTGTCATTTTCTTAAAGCTTCACAGAATGGCATCTCATGTCTTCAATAACTAACAAAGTTAAAAATATAGCAATCTTAGGCTCGACGGGTAGTATCGGTACCCAGTCGCTCGAAGTAATTGCCGCCAACCCCGAACTTTTTCAAGCCGTTGTACTTACCGCGCAGAATAATGCCGAATTACTGATCGAGCAATGCCGTCAGTTTTCACCGGATTATGCTGTCATCTGTAATGAAAGCAAGTACGAACAGGTGAAGCAGGCCCTATCAGGTACGTTAACCAAAGTATTAAGCGGATACGAAAGCATAAAGGAGATTGTTTCCCTGCCCGAGATTGACATCGTTGTAACGGCTATGGTAGGCTTCTCCGGCCTGGAACCGACGATCAACGCCATTAAAGCAGGCAAAGATATTGCACTGGCTAATAAAGAAACGCTGGTGGTTGCAGGTGAACTGGTTACTGCACTGGCCGAAAAGCATGGCGTAAAGCTGCTTCCGGTAGATTCTGAACACTCGGCTATTTTCCAATGCCTGGCAGGTGAAGAAAATAACCCGATCGAGAAAATCATTATTACCGCTTCCGGCGGGCCTTTCCGTGGTAAAGACCGTACCCTGCTGGCCGATGTAACGCGCGAACAGGCACTGAAACATCCGAATTGGGTAATGGGCGCTAAAATAACTATCGACTCTGCTTCGTTAATGAACAAAGGGTTGGAAGTGATTGAAGCAAAGTGGTTGTTTAACCTGGATATTGACCAGATTGAAGTGGTGGTGCACCCACAGTCGATCATTCACTCGATGGTTCAGTTCCGCGACGGTTCTATCAAGGCGCAAATGGGCTTACCCGATATGAAGCTGCCCATACAATATGCGCTGGCCTATCCCAATCGTGTAGATAATAACTTCAAACGTTTTGATTTCACGGCCTACCCTAACCTCACCTTCGAAAAGCCCGACACCGATACTTTCCGCAACCTTGATCTTGCCTTTACGGCATTAAAAGCAGGCGGTAACGCACCTTGTATCATTAATGCGGCAAATGAAATTGCCGTAGCCGGGTTTTTGAACAACGAGGTTGGCTTTCTGGCCATGAGCGATGTGATTGAATCCTGTTTACAGCAATTACCGTATATTGAACAACCGTCTCTTGATGACTATTTGAATACAGATAAAGAAACACGCATATTAGCACAACACTTGGTGCAAAAACAGCCCAGAGTGATAACCTTTTGATTTTTGATAAATAACGAATGAGTATAGTGATTATGGTTGGCCAGTTGATTCTTGGCCTCTCAATTTTAGTAATTCTGCACGAGCTTGGACACTTCTTGGCGGCTCGTGCCTTCGGAATTAAAGTAGAGAAGTTTTATCTGTTCTTCGACGCCTGGAATATTAAGTTATTCAAATACAATTATAAAGGGGTAGAATACGGTATCGGCTGGCTTCCGTTAGGTGGCTATGTGAAAATTGCCGGTATGATTGACGAATCAATGGATACCGAACAAATGGCCGGTCCGCCCCAACCATGGGAGTTCCGCTCCAAACCGGCCTGGCAACGTCTAATCGTGATGCTTGGTGGTGTAACGGTAAACATTATCCTGGGTATTATTATCTTCTGGATGCTGACCGTAAAATATGGCGAAAGCTATATCCCTAACGATAGTATTAAATATGGCATTGTACCCGGTAAAATTGGTAAAGAAATTGGCCTGAAAGCTGGTGATAAGATCACCGAGGTTAATGGAAAGACTGTAGAGCGTTTCGAAGAACTGGTAAGTTCAAAAGTACTGTTGGGTAATACCCAGCTAACCGTGCTGCGCGATGGCAAGGAATTGAAACTGATGGTGCCTGCCAATATCCTGAATGAGGTGTCTGATTATGGCGTTGGCGAGTTCATCACGCTGCGGAGCAAGTTCCGGATTGATTCTGTTGTGGCGCAAAGCAACGCGGCTAAAGCTGGGCTGCTTAAGGGGGATAGTATCAAGGCTGTTAACGGTGTGCCTGTTACCTTCTCAGATGAACTGAAGGCAGAGATGCAGAAGTATAAGAACAAAGAGGTGACGCTTACCGTGAAACGCCAGAATAAAGAGATGCCTGTTACCGCTGCAGTAAACAAAGAGGGCTCACTTGGCTTTGTAGACGGCCGCTGGGGCATTAAACTTTCTGCAGACGAGCCTAATATCAAAACCGTGAATTTCGGCTTCCTGCAATCGCTGCCTGTTGGGGCATCTAAAGCCTGGGGAACGTTCACAGATAACGCCAAAGGTTTAGGCAAGGTGTTTAAAGGCGAGGTAAAAGCAAATAAAGCATTTACAGGGCCGGTAGGTATTGCCACCATGTTTGGTTCACATATCGACTGGGCTCGTTTCTGGAGCCTGGTAGGCTTGCTTTCTATGGCGCTGGCATTAATGAACCTGTTACCAATCCCGGCGCTGGATGGTGGCCATGCTTTATTCCTGATCATCGAGATGATTAAGGGTAAGCCGCTCAGCGATAAATTCCTGGAACGCGCGCAGATCGTTGGTTTCGTGATCCTGGTTACGTTGATGGTATTTGTATTCGGTAACGATATCTTAAAACACGTGGTGAAGAAATAACACCGCTTGTTATATCCATACAGAGGCTGCCCATAAGGCGGCCTTTTTTGTGCAAATAGCTTTTTTTAAGCTACAAATACTTATTCTACCAATAAATGACTAATGCCCAATGCCAATGGATTAATTACCAAATGACTAATGCCCAATGACGTGAAATTGGTGGCTGGCAAAAACCAGTTCGCCATGTCTGCCGGGACTGCCGCATTTACCACATTCGCCACATTTACCGGGTCTGCCATAGGTTTTCTAACTTTTAAGTCAGGATTACTGCCATGATCATGACACTGCTTGAAATTGTCAATGTTATGTAAGGGTTTAGCGCTATCGTTTGTTAAAACTGCCGCAGAAAAAGAGACCATGCAGTTTTTTCTATCTTTGGCGCGACAATTTAATGATGGAAGTAAACAAAAAGATAAGCGATTTACTTGCAGCGACTGCAGGCACGCGTGAGCAACTCATCAACCACCCGCTATACCAAAAGCTAAATACCTTAGAACACCTGCAGGTGTTTATGGAACTGCACTGCTTTGCCGTGTTGGACTTCATGTCTCTTTTAAAAGCGCTTCAGCAGCAATTAACCTGTACCGTTGTGCCATGGCTGCCGACTGGAAACGCCAATACCCGTTACCTGATCAATGAGATTGTAACCGGCGAAGAAAGCGATGTTGACGAAGCCGGAAACCGGGCAAGTCACTTTGAATTATATCTTCGGGCCATGCAGCAGGCCGGGGCCGATACCCAGGCTATCGATCAGTTTATTGGTTTACTAAGCGCAGGAAGATCTGTAGAAGAAGCATTGAATGGTGTTGAAGCGCCCGATGCGGCGAAGGCGTTTGTACGCCATACCTTCCGGGTAATTGCTACAGGTAAACCGCACGTGATTGCTGCGGTGTTTACCTTTGGCCGCGAGGACCTGATCCCATCCATCTTTATTGAACTGGTGCGCGAGATTGCAGCGGCGTTTCCAAACCGCGTAGATATTCTGCGATACTACCTGGAAAGGCACATCGAGGTTGATGGCGACCATCATACTCATTTAGCCTACCAGATGACTGCGGAACTTTGCGGCGATGATGAGGCTAAATGGCAGGAAGCTACCGAGGCTGCAAACGCAGCATTACAGGCACGCCTGGCTTTATGGAATGGCGTGATCGCTTGCCTGGATAACAGCCTTACTGCTATCCAGTAAGAGACTAAAAATATATGGAGTTACAGTTTTGAATTACTCAAACTGTAGCTCCCACTGGTTTTCCCCGCCGTCAACAACGCGGAATATTCTTTTTTCTACGCTTTTGCTGCCATCGGCAGATTCGATACGCACAACCTCATGGTCGTGGAATTCTTCGCTCATAGGTACTACCAATGTACTTAAATGTTCAGGATTTCCGGGAACTGTGATCGTTTTCATAATGCTTCTTTCTAATATCTCATTATACAATTTGTTAAGATGATATGTTTTTCAACTGATAGTAACTTATCTATCCGCTGACATTTCATAACACTGGTTGGCAATCTCCAACTCTTCATTGGTTGGAATGATCAGCACCTTAACCGCGCTATCACCGCTACTGATTTCTCTTATGCCTTTCGCAGCCAGTCCATTCTTCTCTTCGTCGAAATCAACGCCCAAATATTGCAGATCGCTGCAAACCAACTTACGTACAAGGGCATCGTTCTCCCCCACACCTGCGGTAAATACAATAGCATCTACCCCATTTAAAGCAGCAGCATAGGCGCCAATGTATTTCTTAATGCGATAGGCATACATATCATAGGCTAACTTAGCTTCTGCATCTCCTTCCTGTATCCGGGCCCTTACGTCGCGCATATCGCTAAAGCCTGTTAAACCCAGCATTCCGCTGCGCTTATTTAACAGGTTACTTACCTGTTCTATATCATAACCCAATTGGTTCACAAGGTAAAAAACGATAGTTGGGTCTATACTGCCAGAGCGTGTACCCATAATCAACCCTTCTAACGGGCCAAACCCCATGCTGGTATCAATGGCTTTGCCGTTCTTTATAGCACTGATACTGCAACCATTACCCAGGTGTACGGTAATAATCCGGCTGTAGCTTTTGTTAAGATATGCTGCCGCCTGCGCCGAAACATATTTATGGCTGGTGCCATGAAAGCCATAAACGCGGATGTTGTAATCCTTGTAATAGGCTGTCGGGATGGCATAGCGGTAAGCTTCAGCAGGTAAAGTTTGGAAAAAGGCAGTGTCAAATACACCGATCTGCGTTGCCCTGTCAAAGATTTTCCCGGCCACTTCTATCCCTAAAAATGCGGATGGGTTATGCAGTGGCGCTAATTGGAAGGTTTGCTTTAGTTTTTCTTTCACTTCGGACGTAATTACCGTCGTGGTGGTGAAAAACTCCCCGCCATGAACAATACGGTGACCAACGATATCAATTTCAGCCGGGTTACTGATCACACCGACCTTTGCATCCATTAATAAAGTATTCACTTCTTTTAACGCCGCCTCATGGTCGGCTATTTCCATCGACAAGCTTACGGCATGTTCTTCGCCATTTATTTGCGCTTTATAATTAATGGTTGAGGTTTCTAATCCAATCCTATCTACCATACCCGTACAAACAGGCGTAGTTGAAGGCATCCTGAAGAATTGATATTTGATAGAGCTACTGCCCGAGTTAACTACAAGAATATTCATTTACTAAATAGGTATATTATTTGTCCTGGCACTGTATGGCCGTAATAATTACGGTATTAAAAACATCGTCGACGGTACAGCCGCGGCTTAAATCGTTCACGGGTTTATTTAAGCCCTGCAACATCGGCCCGATTGCCAGTGCACCTGTTTCGCGTTGTACAGCTTTGTAGGTGTTGTTACCAGTATTCAGATCGGGGAAGATCAAAACGCTTGCCTTTCCGGCCACTTCAGAACCCGGCATTTTGCTTTGTCCTACCACCGGATCCACCGCAGCATCATATTGTATCGGCCCTTCTATTTTCAGGTCAGGGCGTTTTGCTTTGACAATTTCCGTAGCTCGGCGTACCTTTTCCACGTCCTCCCCTTCGCCCGAAGTGCCTGACGAATACGAAAGCATGGCCACCCGTGGTTCTATCCCGAAACGCTGACCGCTTTCTGCCGATGAAATTGCAATTTCCGCCAGCTGCTCGGCAGTCGGGTTAGGGTTAACCGCACAATCACCAAACACAGAAACACGGTCTGGCAGGCACATGAAGAACACCGAGGAGACCACCGAAATACCCGGCTTGGTTTTAACAAATTGTAACGCCGGGCGAATGGTATGCTGCGTAGTATGCACCGCACCGGATACCATGCCATCTGCCACGCCCTTGTAAACCATCATGGTGCCGAAGTACGAAACGTCGGTCATCATATCCCGGGCCATCTCCATGTTGACGTTTTTATTCTTACGCAGTTCGTAAAGGGTATTCACAAAATCGTCGTAATAATCGCTGTTGTGCGGATCGATGATGGCAATTTTACTCAGGTCGAGGTTGATATCCAGCCGGGTAATGATGTTTTGAATTTCTTCCGGGTTACCCAGCAGCGTTAAACGCACAATGTCCTGGGCAAGCAACCGGGCAGCAGCCTTCAATATCCTTTCATCCGTTCCTTCGGGCAGCACAATGTGTTTTTTGTCGCTCTTGGCCCAACTGGTGATCTGGTACTGGAACATGCGCGGCGTAATGCCCGAAGGTGTAAACGTAACCAATCGCTTATCCAGCTCTGATACATTTACATACTTGTTGAACGTATCGATAGCCAGTTGAATTTTTTTGGTATCGCCGCTGGAAATTTTCGAACGAATGGCACCTACAATATTACTGGTCTCGAACGTGCCGGTTTTTACGGCTATGATGGGAACGACGGTTTGCAAGCCTTCTATCAACCTAACAATCGGCTTTTCGGGCTGGTACCCTGCGGTTAACACAATACCGGACACCTTTGGGTAACTGGTAGATAAATTTGCCTGTAACGCACTGATCATGATATCGCCACGGTCGCCCGGAGTAACGATCAGCACATTTTCTTTCAGATAATTTAAAAAATTAGGTACCTGCATGGCACCGGTAACGAAGTTATCTACCTGGTTAGCCAGGTGCTCTTTTCCAAATAACAGCTTACCGCCCAGCCTTTCCAGCACTTCTTTCATGGTTGGGTTCTGCAGGCTTTTATTTTCAGGAATCACCGAGACCAGTATTTCAGAAGATACCTGGTTGGTCAGCAGTTCCTGTACGTCCTGCGCGCTTTCGGGGCTGATCTTATTGGCCACAATCGCCATTACCTGTATTTCGCGCAGCTCGAAGTTACGGATAGTGGTTAATGCGCCATTAACTACCTGCGCGGTGGTTTTATTTTCACCCGAGATCACTACAATTACCGGTGCGCGCAGGTTCTTGGCTATCTGGGCGTTAATCTCAAACTCAAATGCGGTACCCTCACCGCGGTAATCCGTACCTTCAACTACCGTAAAATCATATTTTTCCTCCAGGTACTTAAACTTTCGGATAATGGTATCGATCATTTCACCCTGGCTTTCGGTATCTACCTGTCGCATGGCCTCGGCCCAGGTTAAGGCGTTGGTATCTTCGTAAGCAATAGGCAGATCGAAATTCGAAAGAATAGTATCGATATGGCTGTCTTTCTTTTGCTCACCGGTATCAGAGGTGATGGGCTTAAAGAATCCTATTTTCTGGGCTTTGCCTAATAGCATATTCACAAGCCCAAGTGAAACCAGCGATTTACCGCTGTAAGGCTCTGTACTGGCTACAAAAACGGTTTTGATCATAAATTAAATTTGGAGAGCAAAAGCAATAACAAGCTGCTGCTGTGAAAGACAAATTAAAGCGTAAAAGTTTTTAATTGCAGAAGTTTAAATGAAAATATTTAACAAGGGTTTTTCCAATGGTTTAGCTTAGTCACATCTACAAACAAAAACGCCGGGAACAAGCCCGGCGCGTAATGTAGAAGCAGGATAATTAGTCTTCGTTTACGAAAGAACGTAACATCCAGGTATTCTTTTCTTTGAATTGCATAAAGCGGTTCACCATGTCGTTAGTACCGTCGTCACTGGCATCAGCAGTGATCGTCAATAGTTCGCGCTCCATTTCAATAAGGGCGGCCATGTCTTCAATAAGTGCTTTTACCATATCCACGTCAACCATACCAATGGTATTTACTTCCTTAATGCTCGATTTGGCGATGTAATCTGCAAAAGTGCTGATCGGTGGCTTTCCAAGGGTTAAGATACGCTCGGCAAGTTCGTCGATGGTGGTAAGCGCTGCGGTATATAATTCTTCGAATTTAGCGTGCAGGGTAAAAAAGCTTTTCCCTTTTACGTTCCAGTGGCAACCTCTTAATTTTTGATAGTGGATGTGGTAGTTGGCCAGCAGGTCGTTCAGGTGGTCTGCTACGTTGCGTGCCTCTTTTTCTTCGAGGCTGATTTCTTTTGCGTCCATAAATGTGATTGTAGTTAATTGAACAACAGAGGTTGAATTTCTTTGTTTAGCGCAAAACTAAGTTCTGTGCCTGTAATAATTCTCATATTTGCGTTAATTTATGAGTATTGCAGAAACGATAGCGGTAAACTTTTCCTCGCCAATCTGGCGAATGCAGATTGATGAATCTGAAGATCTTCTTTTTGTTGAAGTGAGAAATACGGCAGAGAAACAGGTGAGTTTTTCGGGCCTGGACCTGAAGACCGGTGCCATTACTTTTAAAGATCTGGTGATGCCCGAACGTTGGCTAACCGGAATGGAGGCCGCTACCGGCGGCGTTTTGCTTTTGCATGGCTTTCAATCCGAAAAATTGCCCCTGCACAAAGGGTTGACTGCTTTAGATGGACGAACAGGAGAAATTTTGTGGGCAGATTATAACCTTAATTACGATAGCCATACAACAAAATCATTTATAGTTTATGACGCCCGTTTTCAACCTAAAAAGACTTTTCAAATTCATCCTTTAACCGGGGAGCGGCTTGCTGATAGTGAATCAGATGACCAGATCAATAGCGAGATTAAGCTACCGGAAATTGTAGACGCAAACCTGATTTCGCTTCCCCTACCCGTGGCACCCCACGGAAATGCTATACATTATCTAAGGCACAATGAATTTGAAATTGTATCTTTGCACGCGCTAAATAACGGTCGTTTTAACCAGTATTTATACGTGTTTAACGGCGAAAAGCAGGTGGTTTACCAGGATATTGTGAATGAGGAAATACAAAAACTGCAACCCGAAGCGTTCATTAGCTATAAAAATCAATTGATCTGGCTTAAAAACCAACATAGTTTAAAAGTCGTGAACTTATAATTTGAAGTTAAAGCTCTTAAAATGAATTTTAAAGCATTACTGCTCCTTTGTTCTTTTTTTACCTTTTCGGCCGCAGCGCTTGCCAGGCCATTAGTAGATTCTACCGGAGTAGAGAATCAGAACGGTAAAAAAGTAATTCTTCATAAGGTAGACCCTAAAGATACCTATTATTCTATTGCGCGCCGTTACGGTGTAAAGCCGCAGGCGGTAATTCAGTTCAACGCGAACACCCCTTTACAGCCGGGTAACTTGGTAAAAGTACCTACAGAGCAGCCTTTTGTACAAGCCGCTGCTAACAATCAACCCGCAGCACAAACTCAGGCGCCTGTTTCAGATGCGAGCGGTACCATTATCCAGTATAAAGTTCAGCAGCACGAATATCTGTATGGTTTAGCCAAAAGATTCGGAACTACTGTTGAGGATATCAAGAAACTGAACAATCTGCAGTCTAACGCTTTAACTCCGGGACAAACTTTGCAAATCCGCCAGGGCGTGGGCACAGCACCCGTATCTGCCCCGGCTACCACACCAACCCAGCCGCAACCGTCTGAACCGCAGCAGGTGGTGCCTCAGAACCAGATCCCGCCAAGAAACGCAACTAACCCAAATGATACCGCTAAACGCGATACTACGCACATGGGTATTGCAGATAGTTTAGCCATGCACAAAGCCGGTACCAAGTACGGGTTGTACGAAAAGAACGAACACGGCGTAGCTACCTGGATGGATGATGCTTCGCTGGATGCCAACAAAAAACTGATCTTACACCGCACCGCTCCTATCGGTACGGTAATGAAAATAACCAACCCGATGACTAACCGTACTACTTTTGCCAAAGTAGTAGGCAGATTTACTGATAATGAATCAACTAAAGATGTTATTATTGTAATGACCAAAAACGTTGCCGAATCTTTAGGCGCATTGGACAAACGTTTCCGGGTAAATATCAGTTACGGCGTAGCTAATGAATAAACCTTATATTATTGGAGTTGCAGGTGGCAGCGGCTCCGGAAAGACTTTTTTTTTGAAATGTTTTCTCGAACATTTTAAACCAGAGGAAGTATGCCTGGTATCACAGGATGATTATTATATCCCAGTAGCACATGAAATGACACCGGAAGAAAATAAGCTATACAATTTCGATCTTCCGCATACGATAGATAACGAACATTTTTTCGATGATATTGAAAAGCTGGTTCGTTACGAAACTGTATACAAGCAAGAGTATACGTTTAACAACCCCAATGCCGTCCCTAAGACGCTTGAAGTGAAGCCTGCGCCTATCCTGATTGTGGAAGGTTTATTCATTCTGCACTTTAAGGAAATTGCACATCTGCTTGATCTGAAAATATTTATTGATACCGAAGAAGACATCGCATTGCAACGCCGTTTAAAACGCGACCTGCTGGAACGCGGCTATTCGCACGATGATGTGATGTACAAATGGGTGAACCATGTTGTGCCTGCCTATAAAGAATTCCTGCTGCCATATAAGGATGAATGCGATAAGGTGATCACCAATAACACGCATGTAGCGGAAGATATTATTAGTATCACTGAAGAGATTTCTAAAGACCTGCGTGAACGAGTATTGCCAGCGTAGTTAAAAGCTTGACCATAATATGGAAGCATTTAGCATCCGGTTATTTACCCCTGATGAACTTCATCGGTACAAAGCTATCCGCTTGGAGGCGTTGCGTTTGGAACCGGGTGTTTTTGGAAGTAAGTATCAGACAGAATCTGAATTACCTGACGAAGTATGGTATTCGCGCACCTTTAACGATTTTGTTGCTTTTTGGGGACTTTTTAATCCGGATGGTGAGCTGATTGGCACTACCGGCATTGTGGTTAACCGGGAGCAACCGGACGAAGCAACCTTTGTTGGTTCATACATCAAAAAAGAATATCGCGGTATTGGGTTAACCCGGTTACTCTACCGCGCACGCCTGGAATGGGCAAGGCAACGCGCGTTAAAGAAGTTACTGATCGGCCACCGGGCGGGTAATGTAGCGTCAAAAAAAGCCATGATCGCCCACGGCTTCACCTATACGCATGCCGAAGCTAAGCACTGGCCAGACGGTCAATCTGAAGATATGCTGCACTACCAACTGCTAATCTAAGACTACAGCATCATTTCAGTGATATCGCCTTCCACAATCAGCTTTCCCGCTGTAGCTTGTTGGATATCTTCAACCGTAATTCCGGGCGCTCTTTCCAATAGCTTAAAACCACCTTCGGTCAACACATCGAAAACGCCCAGTTCGGTCACGATTTTCTTTACGCATTTAACACCTGTTAAAGGCAGGGTACATTTCGGCAACAGTTTAGATTCGCCGGCTTTGTTCACATGCTGCATGGCTACGATGATATTTTCGGCAGAGGCCACTAAGTCCATTGCGCCACCCATCCCTTTTACCATTTTCCCGGGGATCTTCCAGTTAGCAATGTCGCCGTTTTCAGAAACTTCCATTGCCCCTAAAATGGTCAGGTTTACTTTCTTAGCACGGATCATCCCGAAGCTCATGGCTGAATCAAAAATGGCTGATCCCGGCAGCATGGTGATTGTCTGCTTACCCGCGTTGATGGTATCAGGGTCTTCCCCCCCTTCGTAAGGAAACGGCCCCATTCCAAGTAACCCATTTTCCGACTGTAATACCACGTCCATTTCTTCCGGGATATAATTAGCAACCAGGGTTGGGATACCAATACCCAGGTTAACGTAAAATCCGTCTTTTATTTCTCGCGCTATTCTTTTAGCGATATCTTCTTTATTAAGCATGTAGTCCTATTTTTGATTTGAAAGCCCCTCCCAACCCTCCCCGGAAGGGAGGGCTTTTTAGAGCTATTTCTTATTCAGCTATGTATCAAATTTGCATTTGCACATCCGCATATCTGCACATCAATTAATCATCTCTCACTCACCGTTCGTTTTTCAATTCTTTTCTCGTAGTTCTTACCCTGAAAAATCCGGTGAACATAAATACCTGGTGTATGTACATGGTCAGGATCTAACTCACCCGGTTCTACCAGCTCCTCTACTTCAGCAATAGTGATCTTGCCGGCCATTGCCATCACAGGGTTAAAGTTACGGGCGGTGGAACGGTAAACAAGGTTACCCATAGTATCACCTTTCCAAGCCTTAACAATAGCAAAATCGGCATCAAACGCCATTTCCATCAGGTAATCCTTCCCATTAAAATTCCTGATCTCTTTTCCTTCCGCCACTTCGGTACCTATACCGGCTGGCGTGAATATCGCAGGCATACCGTAACCGGCAGCCATACAACGGGTAGCCAGTGTGCCTTGAGGTATCAGTTCCACTTCCAGTTCGCCGCTCAGTAATTGCCGTTCAAACTCGGCGTTCTCGCCCACGTATGACGAGATCATCTTTTTTACCTGCCGGTTCTTCAGCATCAGCCCGATGCCAAAATCGTCCACCCCGGCATTATTAGAAATGCAGGTTAAATCTTTAATGCCACTGTTTACCAGGGCTGCAATACAATTTTCTGGAAGTCCGCACAGGCCAAAGCCACCCAGCATCAGGGTCATACCATCGCTGATGCCTTTGATGGCAGTATCTGCATCTTTAACAACTTTATTCATCCGGCTTATAATTGGTGTGGCTAAGTTAACAGGATAAACAGCTTTGCACAACCCCTGCCATTGTTAAACCCGCTAAAACAAAAAAGTAGTTGCCGGGCTTATAACTATATCAATTATTTCAATTATGATAAACGAGAGCGATGCAAAAGATCAGCATAATTACCCGCATCATACCGTGCAGGGTGACGATGCGCCTGCGGGGGGATATAAAGTTGAAGACGATGGTAACCTTACCGAGAAGGATTTAAAACGTACCTATATATTTGGTGATAGCGAACCGGTTGATGCAGATCAGCCGGGCATGGAAAGCCATGGGTACGGCGGACAGAACTTCGGAGAAAGCAGTGTGACCACTTCTGGCGATGATCCGGCTAACCCGTCAAGGAATGCAGGTTACGATAACGATTACTTTAAACGTACCGAGCCTGCTGAAGAACACCCTGAGTTGAATAATTTTAAGGTGAAAGACCAGCAGGGAGCGCCCGACCCCGATCAGGGTGGATCATCTACTAATACCGAAAAGTACCAAGAGGGCACTGCTGATTACGACGGCGGAACCATCACCGGCGGGCAAGGTGAGAAAACCAGCACGGATAACGGCGCCACGAGTGAAGAAGCCGATGCTGCAAATAACGACCAGCATAAAATCGGTGAACAAAACCAAACCGAGCCAGGCAAAGCCCGCTACGATAAGGATTACGACCGAGGGCCGGATTACGGCAGTAACAGCCCGGACGATAACAAAGGCCATATCGAGACCTGATAAAATAAGCAAGCCCTTCTTTATAACGGAAGGGCTTCTTTATTTACCACCTGATATTTTTATCGATGTATTTGATCAGGTCATCAGCCATTGCTTGCTGTTCCGTTTTACTTGGATGCCCGGCCGTACCCTTATAAGGGAAAAAGTGCGTCTTTATCTTCACGTCATGTAGCCCTTCTGCGGCTTTGGTGATATAACCCGGCCATTGCGAACCTTCGCGCGTTGCATCCATACTACCGAGTGCGCAGATAATATTAGCTTGCGGGTACTTTTTCCGGATGGTTTTAATGAAATTCTGATAGGCCGCGATGATCTGTTTTTCATCCGGTGCTTTAGCGCCAAAACGGTGTGCAAATTCAGGATGCTGGGGCTGCTTTACCAGCCACGAATCATTCTGAAATAAATTGATCACTACCACGTCCGGTGTGTATTTATTAAAATTCCAGGTACTCTTTTCATCTGCGGGATCCAGCTTATCATACATTTCCGGCATAATTAACGGGAACCAACTCACCATCACTCCTATGCCGCTTCGCGCAATACAGGAGTACTCGGCGTTGAAATGCTTAGCAGTAAGGTAAGCGTAGCTTAAATAGTTGTCCTCGTAAGGTGGTGTACCTCTGTCCTTTCCGGTGGTATCCAAAACGGCATAGCCGCAGGTGATCGAATTACCATAGAATTCAATTTTACGGGTGTTGGTTAACGGTGTCGCTTCAATCTTACTATCGCCCTCCAGCTCAAAACCATACAGTAAGGTCCTTCCAAAAATCCATTCCGTACGTTTAAATAACTCCAGGGTATGCGGTCCGGATGCAAGTCCGGATACCAGGTCATAGCTATGCTGCAAGGAATCCAGCTCTACATCCTTTAACACTGTACCGTCTAAAATTACTTTTAGATAGTTCTTTCCAAACTCATCTTTCAACGAAGCTTTTATCCCCGTTCCGTTAAAGTTTATTTTTGCGGAGTTTCCAGACCAGCTTAATATCGCTGCCCCATTTTTAAATGCTATCCGTCCGCTGTATTTGATGTGGCTATCCGTGCTTTTAATAATTGTTTGTGCCGTTGCTGCAAGGCTTACAACACCAAGAATTAAGGCAATGAGGAATCTGTTTCTCATGATGAATGATATCTAAGCCAAGATAAGGCATTAACGTACCGCTGGCAAATTCCCGATCAGAAAAATAGAGTAAATGAGTACGCTACTGCCTCAACATGCGGGATCAACAAACACAAACCGCTACATTTGTGCAAGCCGGGGCTAATAATTATCTTGCCGCCTAAGCCTGATAACTCTCTTTTACCATGACTAAAAAACAGATTTTAGACTATCTGGATGAACACCATATACAACATATTAAGTTCGCTTTCGCCGATATTGACGGCGTGTTGCGGGGCAAGGTGATCCATAGAAGAAAGCTTGAGAGCGGCCTGGAAGATGGTTATGGTTTTTGTGATGTGGTTTTTGGTTGGGATAGCAGTGATGCGCCTTACGATCATGTTGATGTTACGGGCTGGCATACCGGTTACCCGGATAAACCCTGCCGGATAGATCTTTCTACGTTTCGCACTATTCCATGGCAGGATAATATTCCGTTTTTCCTGGCAGATTTTAGCGGGGCTGGAAATGAAACCGTGCCTTGCCCACGAACTTTGTTAAAACGTATTGTTAACGAATGCCACGAATTAGGTTTTCATCCCGAATTTGCACAAGAGTTCGAATGGTTTAATTTCAGGGAAACACCGCAATCACTGGCCGATAAGCAGTACATTAATCCGCAGCCGCTAACGCCGGGGATGTTCGGTTATTCTATACTTCGCCCCTCGCAACAAAGCGATTTTTATTACGATCTGATCAAAAGCCTGACTGAATTTGATATTCCAGTAGAAGGCCTGCATACCGAAACCGGTCCGGGAGTTTATGAGGCGGCAATATTTCATGACGAAGCGCTCAGAGCGGCTGATAAAGCCGTATTATTTAAAACCGCGGTTAAAGAAATAGCCGGTAAGCACGGCATTATGGCTTCTTTTATGGCCAAGTGGACAGAAACCTTACCCGGTTGTAGTGGCCACGTTCACCAAAGCTTATGGGATGCCGGTAAAAAGCAAAACCTTTTCTTTGATAGTCAGGACGAATTGCACATGAGTGAGTTGATAAAGCATTACATCGCCGGGCAGCTTTATTGCCTGCCGCACCTGGTACCAATGTATGCCCCTACTATAAACAGTTACAAACGCCTGGTTGAAGGGGCCTGGGCGCCCACTACCATTACCTGGGGTATTGATAACCGCACCACTGCTTTACGCATCATCAATCATAGCGAAAAACATAGCCGTGTCGAGACCCGTATCCCCGGTGCCGATACAAACCCTTACCTGGCCATCGCGGCCGCTTTGGCTTCGGGGCTGTACGGGATTAAAAATAAATTAGCTTTAGACATACCTCCCGTTAGCGGAAATGGCTATGCCGATAAAAGTAACGGAAGTATTCCGTCTAATCTGCGCGATGCGGCTCTAGCTATGCAGGATTCGGCCATTGCCCGCGAACTTTTTGGCGAAACTTTCGTATCACATTTTACAAAAACCCGTTTGTGGGAGTGGCAGCAATACAGCAGCCATGTTACCAATTGGGAAATTAAACGTTACTTTGAAATCATTTAACCTTATTGGTTAAATAACAATTATGGATTACGAATTAAGTACACTGATCATCCGTAAAGCCTGGGAAGGATATGATGCCTCTAAGGTGATCAGGAAAATAGAAGACATCAGCGCCAATGTATCAACCAACCTGGTGTTCAGGATCACTTTTGAAGATGACGATATTATTATTGCCAAGCTATCCTACTTTGGCAAATACGAATATTTTAAGGAAGACCACCGGCTGATCCACAGCTTATCTAATAACCTGCTTTACCCGTTCGAGAATTTTCTGGCAAAATCGCTGCTAAAAAATAACCGGGTTTATATTTATCGCTACCGGCACGGAAGAACAGATGCATGGGTGGTATTTTACAACCCTACCCGCATTATGGAACGTTTGCCGCGCCGTTTAGAGGAGCGCCATATTGTGAAGTTTGCCCAGCAGACGGCTAAATTTCATAAGGCCTGCTCCCGTGCCAGTAAGGTGCTGCCAAAATCGTCTAAAACGATGCGGACGGATATTAACGCCCTATTGGAACAACTTGCAAAAAACGAAAGCCAGTTTGGTACACGCAGCCAGGCAGATATTATCAAATACCACTGTGAGCAGTTCTTAAAGAATCGCGCAAAATATAATGCAGGTAGCTTTGAGGCTATACCTGTCTTTGTAGACTGGAACATTGGTAACTTCTCCGTCACTCCGGACCTGGAACTTTATTCGCGTTGGGATTACGATTGGTTCAGAAGAAATACCCGTATGATGGATTTCTACTTCTTCAGCCGCGTAGTATCTGATGTAGGCGACCGTACGGTATTCAGCTATTATATTACTACCATGATGGAAGAGCGGTTTATCCTGTTCCTAAAAGAATATCATAAGGTTTACCCGCTTACCATCAATGAATTGCATTACCTGAAAGAAGCCTACCGTTTTTTTATCCTTAATTACGTGATCAAAGATGGCAAGCACTTCTTTCATGAGCAGTATGCGAAAAAATTGCAGCGCGAGGCTTACGATATTTACCTGCCGTCCGTTGACCGTGATTTTAAGGCGGAAGTATTGATTGACGCCCTTGAATTAAGACCAGCCCCTATAACTGTTTAAACTAATGATACAAACCGTCGACTTTAAAGCTGTTATCGATAAATACCAAACCATTTTTTTTGATTCATACGGTGTAATTAAGAACCATAATGGTAAAGTTCCGGGTGTGGACGCTACTTTTGAATACCTGGAGCAAACCGGCAAGCAGTTTTATGTGCTCACGAACGACGCCTCGCGAAGCCCTATTCAGTTGGCCCAGTCTTTTCAAAAGATAGGCTTATCGCAAATTACTGCCGATAAGATCATTTCCTCGGGCATGCTTGCAAAGGATTACCTGGATCTGAAAGTGAATGATGGTACCGTTGCCTACCTGGGTACGCCGGATTCGGCACATTACATTGATAGCTCTGGCCTGCATACCATGCCGGTAAGTATGATCACCGAAGAAAATATCGACCAGGTAAATGCGCTGGTATTTTTAGATGATGAAGGCTTCGACTGGTTTGAAGATTTGAACAAAGCCGTTAATCTGATCCGCCGCAGGAACATCCCGGCCATTGTAGCGAATACAGACCACGCCTACCCGGTAAATAAACAGGATGTGGCTATTGCCATCGGCGGCTTGGCGCACATGATAGAACACATCACCGGGAAGAAATTTATCCGCTTTGGTAAACCTGATTCGCAGATGTTCAACTTTGCTTATGATATCCTGAGAGCAAAAGGCGACATCAATAAGAAAGACATCCTGATGGTGGGTGATACCCTAAATACAGACATTATTGGCGGTAATAAGTTCGGGTTAGATACTGTATTGGTGCTTACCGGCAATACCTTGCCCAAAGATGCAGAGACCCGTATTACGGCTACCGGCATTGTACCAACTTATATCTGTACATCTGCCGTTATAGATTAAAACAGCGCCCCTGTAAAATACAGGGAGCGCCGAACTAACTATTTAAAAAAACACTAAAAATAGATGCACTTATAGTTCTTCGCCGTGCTGGGAAACATCCAGACCAACGGCTTCTTCTTCTACCGATACACGCAGCGGGCTGATCAGGTCGGTAACTTTTAACAATAGCAGCGAACCGAAGAAGGCAAAGGCAGATACAGCCACCAGCGCTACCACATGTACCAGGAAGAGGTGGGTTTGCCCATAGTACAACCCGTTGCCGATGGTGTTGGCACTGTTTACATTCTGGCTGGCAAAAATACCTGTCAGCAGCATCCCCATCATGCCGCCTACACCATGGCACGGGAAAACATCCAGCGTATCATCAATGGATGTTTTTGTCCGCCATAATACCATTAGGTTACTTACAACTGCCGCAACTATACCAATAATCAGCGAGTGCGGAATAGTTACAAAACCCGCTGCAGGGGTGATCGCCACCAAACCTACTACCGCGCCGATACATGCGCCCATTACCCCAGGTTTTTTACCAAGCATCATGTCAAAAAATATCCAGGACATTGCTGCCGCTGCAGATGCAGTTGTCGTAGTAGCAAGCGCAGTTGCGGCCAGCGTCCCGGAACCTAATGCAGAACCTGCGTTAAAGCCAAACCACCCGAACCAGAGTAAGCCGGTACCTAATAATACATAGCTGATCCGCGCCGGGGCATGTGCCTTATCGGTACGCTGCTTTAAGTACAACGCAGCGGCCAATGCAGCCCAACCAGCAGACATGTGTACAACTGTACCACCTGCAAAGTCCAATACGCCGTATTTAAACATTAAACCATCCGGGTGCCAGGCCGAGTGTGCCAGCGGAGCGTAAATAACCACGATAAATAAACAAAGGAAAATAAGGTACGAGTTAAA
This sequence comes from Mucilaginibacter straminoryzae, assembly GCF_022953055.1. Classification (GTDB taxonomy): domain Bacteria; phylum Bacteroidota; class Bacteroidia; order Sphingobacteriales; family Sphingobacteriaceae; genus Mucilaginibacter; species Mucilaginibacter straminoryzae. Next base: position 173,428 of record NZ_JALJEJ010000003.1, read on the forward strand.
ACGGATCCGTTCTGCAAAAGCCCCGGTGATAAGCGCCGGCGTAATCACGGCAAACTTCAACTGGAACATGGCAAACAAAACCAGCGGTATAGTCGGTGCCAGTTTCCACGTAGCGTTGCCCAACATACCTTTCATCATAAAAAAGGTAGACGGGTTGCCGATGATGCCATTAATAGAATCGCCGAAGGCAAGGCTAAAGCCGAAAATAACCCATATAATGGTGATGACGCCCATACAAACAAAGCTTTGCAGCATGGTAGATAGCACGTTCTTTTTACTAACCATGCCGCCGTAGAAAAATGCCAGACCGGGCGTCATGATCAATACAAGGGCTGTAGCCATAATTAGCCAGGCGGTATCTCCCGCGTCTATTTTGCTGTCTTTTACGGTAACCGTTTCTGCCGAAGGGAATACAAGTGCCAGAACGACAATAAAGACCAGCACAATGAATGGTAAAATTTTTTTCATGATAATAGCTTCCTGAACCTCATGAAGAGGCCATGGTTAATGGTGATTGATTTAAAGTTGGATAATAGCGTAGTAGCCGGACGTCTCATATGGCCGGTGCTATCACGCGAATAAGGAAAAAGAAGTTACGATGGATTAGAAATCACCAAAAAGCGTGGAAAGGAAAAAGAAATAACTTGCCCGAATTTAAATAACCGGTGTTATTAAAATTATAGATCAATACCAACGGCTTGTAGCCGATAAGAACATTAGGGTTATTTGTGGCGAATAATTTAAAAAGCCCGCCCCCGCGGTGCGAAGAAAACCTGTAAACCGGTATTCCACCATAAATATTGATGTTATAAACCGGGTGATTTTTTATTGGAGTGCCAAATCCCTGCGCTTTAAGAATCGCGCAGACTGAATGATTGGAAAAATTTCTACTAAAAACAAAATCCCCACCTTTTAAACCTAAAGGAGCAAATAAAAAGCATATAAAAAATATTTTTACGGCTCTTATTTTCATCAAGTGAGATAAAAGAGGTTATTATTCTCACTAAAATAATAAATACTTGATATAAATAGTATAAATTATCTAATAAATAATGGAATTTATTGAAAATACTTACAAAAAACATACAAGTGAAGAGCTATCTCAGTAAATCGGCAGCTTAATCTTAATTTATTGAAGCTTTTTTGCAAGATTTCCAATAGACAGGCCTTGAACAAGGATAGAAAATACCACAACAACGTAAGTAATTAGGGTAAATTCGTCGCGGTGCATATCTTTAGTAAGGGAAAGCGCTAATGCAACAGATATTCCGCCCCTAAGTCCGCCCCAGGTCAATATCGTTACTACGTTTTTTTCGAAAAGCATCCACTTCCGTAAAAGTAGTAAAGGAAAGAAAACCGAGATCCAGCGAATTGCCAACACGAGTGGAATAGTAAGCAGGCCGATCACGAATATGATACTGTCTGTCTTTATCGTCAATATTTCCAGGCCGATCAGCAGAAACAATACCGCGTTCAATATTTCATCTACCAATTCCCAGAACTTGCCCAGGTAATCACGCGTCACGTCAGACATGGCCTCGTGCTTCACCTTGTTACCTGTAATAATACCCGCAACCACCATCGCTAATGGCCCGGATACATGTAGCTTGTCAGCCAACAAGTAGCCACCCAACACTAATGCAATGGTAATCAATACCTCTACCTTATAATCGTCAATTGAGCGAATAGCCAAATAACCAATATAACCCAGCAATGCGCCGAAAACCAATCCGCCTATTGCCTCTCGCGAAAAAAGTAATAACGTTTCGCCCCATGAAAAATGTCCGGTAGTAGAGCGGGCAACTTCAGAAATGGTGATAAAAAGCACTACACCTACTCCATCATTAAAAAGTGATTCGCCGGAAATTTTTAGCTCTAAGGATTCTGGAATTTTAGCGTCTTTCAATATTCCCAACACCGCTACGGGATCGGTAGGTGAAATTAACGCACCGAACAATAAGCAATATACCAGCGGAATAGACGCGCCGAAAAACGAAAACAAATACCACATACCGCCGCCAACTAACAACGTAGACACAACGGTGCCTAAAAGTGCCAGCAAGGCCACAGGCCCTAATTGGGCTTTCAGTTTAGACGCATCTACATGGATAGAACCCGCAAAGAGCAGAAAGCTGAGCATGAAGTTCATCAGCAGATCGTTAAAATCCACTGAAGAAACAAGTTCTATTGCTTTCTCTGATAAGATCGATCTAGAATTTCCGGTCAGGGCGATTAAAAGAGAAGAGATCAGCGAAAGCGCCATGATGCCTATGGTGGGTGGCAACTTAATAAAGCGATGGTTCACGTAGGCAAACACTGCCGCAAGCACAATTATAATAGTGAGAATCTCTCTGAAATCCATAAATTTTACCCCCTTGCCGCAAGATACAAAATACCAGTTAGCCGCCCGCCTTAAATCGCACCTATGGCCGGTACTTGCCCGATAAGGAAGGTGCTTATTTTACTGCACGGGAGTGTATTATCCGTGTAATAGCTATATTTGTAACAATTAGTTTACTCCCGCGGACTGATGTCTAAATTAGAAAAGCTGCTTTTAAATAAATACGTTGTTCTTTCGCTGTGGTTTGGGTTAAGCCTGATCGCGGTTATTAAGCAAGCATCGCACAACCATATCAACAACTATTTTATATATAAGTATACTTTTGTTAACCTCATTCATCAGCATAACCTCTACTCGCTTCAGCCAGAATATTATTTTGACCTGAATCACTATGGTCCGCTTTTCGGTTTGGTTATCGCCCCTTTTACGCTGCTGCCAGATTTTTGGGGATGTGTACTTTGGGTTGTATTCAATTGCTTTGCGCTCTATTGGGCCATCTGGCAATTACCCATGACGGTTAATCAGCGGCTGGCGATATTACTAATCAGCGCACACGAACTGATGACCGCTGCATTCGGCGTTCAGTTTAACCCGAGCGTAGCCGCCATTATCATCCTTAGCCTGGTTTTTGTACATCGCAAGCAGGATATGTGGGCAACGCTGCTAATCGTAGCAGGTACGTTGATCAAACTTTACGGTATTGTCGGTCTTGCCTTTTTCTTCTTCTCGAAGAATAAAATAAAGTTCATCTGGACCTTCTTGATGTGGAGCGCCGTTTTGTTTGTATTGCCAATGGCGTTCTCGTCGCCGCATTTCGTTATACAATCATACCATGATTGGTTGGTGTGCCTCAGCCAGAAGAATGCAGATAATACCACATCGCACATGCAGGATATATCGGTAATGGGGATGATCCGGCGGATTTTCCATTACCCTCAGTTATCTAATCTTGCGGTTTTAATTCCGGGGGTACTATTATTTGCAAGCGCTTATATACGTATCAGCCAGTTCAAATATCTTCCTTACCGCTTAACGTTGTTAGCTTCGGTATTGATCTTCGCGGTGATCTTCAGCACCGGCTCGGAATCGCCAACCTATATTATTGCCTTTGCAGGCGTAGCAATATGGTTTATGAATCTCGATCGCCCCGTTACCGGGTTCGTGATCTTTCTGCTGGTATTTGCCTTACTGGTTACCAGCCTTTCACCGTCTGATCTGTTCCCTAAATACATCAATAAAACCTACATTAAGCCATACGCACTAAAAGCGTTTCCATGCTTCCTGATATGGCTTAAAATCACCTATGAACTATTAACCAAAAATTTTGGCGATAAAGCTGTAAAGGCAGTTGCATCATGATGAAGAAGAAAATTTCTGTAGTAGTTCCATCTTATAACGAAGAAGGCAATATCCAGGTGCTGGCCTCAAAACTGGTATCGGTTTTAAAAACACTGCCGTATGAATACGAAGTAATTTTCGTTGACGACGGCAGTTCTGACGGCACCTTAGACAAACTAAAAACATTAGGCGATCTGGATCCTAACCTGTTTTACCTGGAACTATCCCGCAACTTCGGCCACCAAAACGCTTTGAAGGCCGGTTACGATTACGCCGATGGCGATTGTATCATCAGCATGGATGGCGATATGCAGCACCCGCCCGACCTGATACCCCAGTTTATTCAAAAGTGGGAAGAAGGCTATGATGTGGTTTATACCACCCGCGAATACCAGGATGAAGCGACGATATTTAAAACCAAATCGTCTGATCTGTTCTATAAAATGATCAACTCCCTTTCTGATACCAAGCTGGAAAAAGGAACGGCAGATTTCAGGCTGATCGATCGTAAAGTTGCCAATGTACTGGTATCGATGAATGAAAACGGCATTTTTATGCGCGGGCTGATCAAGTGGCTGGGTTTTAAACAATATGCGATACATTATACCGCTGAAGCCCGTTTCTCGGGAAAAAGTAAGTATACCTTGAAGAAGATGCTCCGTTTTGCGATACAAGGCATCACTGCTTTTAGCGTTCGTCCGTTATACCTGGCTACAGGAATGGGGTTCTTTTTCTCGGCGCTGGCTACGTTGTATATTCCATATATCCTCATCAGCTATTACTCGGGGCACGTCGTATCCGGCTGGACATCAATTTTGGCTACCGTGGTGTTCTTTGGCGGTGTACAGTTGACCGTATTAGGTATTATTGGTACATATCTGGGTAAATTGTTTATGCAGGCCAAACAACGTCCTAATTATATTATCCGTTCTACCAACTTGCAGCGCATTAATGATCTTATTAAGCTTTGATATAGAAGAGTTTGATATGCCGTTTGAATACGGCAAATCTTTACCGTTTGAAGAACAACTGGCAGTATCTACTGAAGGAACCAATAAAATACTGGACATTCTGCAGCAGGCCGGTGTAAAAGCTACCTTTTATTGTACCGCTAATTATGCTATGCACAAGCAAGACGTGATTCAGCGCATTTTAGCAGATGGTCACGAGGTGGCTTCACACGGGTTTTATCATACCGAATTCAAACCGGAGCATTTGCTGCAATCGCGGTTAAAGCTCGAAGAAATAACCGGCAAGCCTGTTAAAGGTTACCGTATGGCGCGGATGATGCCGGTAGACGAAACTGAAATAGCAAAGGCGGGTTATTGGTATAACTCTTCCATCAACCCTACATGGTTACCCGGAAGGTATAATAATTTTGATAAGCCGCGTACCTGGTTTTGGAATAAGGGAGTGTTGCAATTACCATCGTCAGTTTCCCCGCGGATCCGGTTTCCGCTTTTCTGGTTGAGTTTTCATAACCTGCCGATGTCGTTGCTGAAGTATTTCAGCGCTGCCACCCATAAAAAGGATGGCTACCTGAACCTGTACTTCCACCCCTGGGAGTTTACCGACCTGGATAAACCCCAGTTGTACAATTTTCCCGGCTATGTAACCAAAAACACGGGAGATGCTTTTGTGAAACGTTTGACCGAATTTATTAACTGGGCGAAAGCCAAAGGTTATGTATTCAGCAGGACAGATGATTTTGCTGAAGATATCATCGTTCATTCCAGGTAAAAACAAAAATCCCCTCTGTTTTAGAGGGGATCAGGAATTAATTCTTCTTAAACGGCCCTGTTGATATCCCAGGCTTCGAGGTAATCTGATACTTTCTTGATGAAGGCTCCGCCTAATGAGCCATCTACCACGCGATGGTCGTAAGATAGCGAAAGGAACATCATATGGCGAATGGTAATCACATCGCCGTTTTTAGTTTCCATTACAGCGGGCTTTTTCTTAATGGCACCGATAGCTAATATCGCCACCTGCGGCTGGTTGATAATCGGCGTACCCATCACGTTACCAAACGTACCTACGTTGGTGATGGTAAAGGTTCCATCTTTAATTTCTTCTGGCTTCAGCTTGTTCTTACGGGCGCGATTAGCCAAATCGTTTACAGCCTTAGCCAAACCGGTTAAGCTCAATTCGTCAGCCTTACGGATCACCGGCACAATCAGGTTGCCGCTCGGTAATGCTGTTGCCATACCGATATTAATATTTTTACGTTTGATGATATTAGTACCATCAACGGATACGTTGATCATCGGCAAATCTTTTATAGCTGATGCAACCGCTTCTATAAAGATTGGTGTAAAGGTTAATTTTTCCTTCTCGCGTGACTCGAAATGATTTTTTACTTTCTCGCGCCACATCACCAGGTTGGTTACGTCCACCTCAATAAATGAAGTGACGTGCGGCGATACCTTTTTACTGTTTACCATGTGTTCCGCAATTAAACGGCGCATACGGTCCATTTCTATAATCTCATCCTCGCCGCTTATAGAAACGCTGCTGCTTGAAGGCTTTGGCTGTTCTGGCTGCGGGATATATTCTGGTCGCTGATAAACAGGCTGACCGGGATAATAAACCGGAGGGGCCTGATACACCGGTGGTTGCTGATAAATTGGCTGTTGTACATATACCGGCGGCGCCTGGAAAACCTGCGGTTGCTGGTATATTGGTTGCTGCACGTACATTGGTTGTGGCTGCGGTTGTATAAAAGCTTGTTGCTGTTGTACAGGCTGCTGCACCGGTGGTATATAAGTATTTTGTTCTGGTTGTTGCATGGTTGGCTGTTGTACCTGCGGTTGCGCTTTTTGAGCTTCTGCTACAGGTTGTGGTGCTGCCGGTTGCGCTGGCGGCGCTACAGGTTTTTGTTGTTCAACAGGTTTAGGCGCAGGTGCCGCCGATTGCGGCCTCGGCCGCTCTGGTTGAGGTGGGGCAACTTGTGGTGCTGCTGCCGGCACAGGTTCCGGTTTGGGTGGTTCCGGAGTAGCCGTAACAACAGGGCCACTTTCCTCTACTGTTTGGTTTGGAACGATAGCAGCAGCAGTTTGTACCGGCTGTTCCGGAGTGGCAGCAGGCTGCGCAAACCGATTCTTGATATAATTCAGCAGATCATCTTTTGTTAAACGGCCTTCTGCTCCCGTTCCGGGAATGGTATCCAGTTCAGCAATGCTGATCCCCTCCTGCGAGGCAATGCTTTTCACTAACGGGGAATAGAATCTTCCCGAAAATACATTGGTAGCTTTTGCTTCGGATGGGGCAGCCGACTGTTGTACGGCAGGTCTGTTCTCTAACTGATCTACCCCAGGTATATGGTTTGCCGCAGCAGTTTGTGTTTCAGGTTGAGGAGCCGGTGTAGCTTGTTGGGCTTCTGGCTGAGCTGCAGGTGCCGGCGCTTCTTCTACTACAGGGACTTCCACAACAGGTGGCGGAGCCGCTGGCGGAACTGCATTTGCCGCATCAGCCTCGGTTTGAATAAGTGCGATAGGCGAACCCACCTGCACCACATCATCGGCGTTGTAGAGTTGGGTGATCAGTTTACCCGAAACAGGCGATGGTACCTCAGAGTCTACTTTATCGGTAGCTATCTCTAAAACGGCTTCGTCGGCTTCGATAAAATCACCTGGATTTTTAAGCCATTTGATGATCGTTGCTTCGGCAACGCTCTCCCCCATTTTAGGCAATAACAGCTGGTAATTGGACATAGATGAATAAAATATACTTCAATCTGCCAAATTTACACTATTTCACCGCTTTTACTACTATCAGTTAATAAAGTATTCAACAGTGTAAAGGCCGTAATTGCAGCTCTTTCTATGTTTTGCTGCCTCTTAGAACCAAATGTGAATTTCTTTACAATGCGATTGGTTTTAGATGCAGCAGCTATCCAAACCGTGCCTACAGGTTTCTCCGCCGTGCCACCTCCTGGTCCGGCCACCCCTGTTACAGCAATTGCATAGTCTGATTTAAAATTCAACAAAGCACCTTCCACCATTTCAGTTGCGGTTTCTTCGCTTACTGCTCCAAATTGCCAAAGCGTTTCGTTCTTTACGCCAAGCATGCTCTCCTTTAACTCATAGGCGTAGGAAATTGCCCCGCCTAAAAATACCGCAGAAGAACCAGGGTGCTGCGTCATTAAGTGGGAAATATAACCACCGGTACAGCTTTCAGCCACGCTGAGCGTTTCGCCCCGTGCCTCCAGCTTATCCATTATTGCTTTTTCTATCGGGATGTCGCCAATGGTAACCACTACGTTTTTTACCCGTTCTACAATCAGATTGATGTAGTGGGCAATCTGTCCGGCCAGCTGACCTTCTTTATCTTCGTAACCACTCAGGCGTAAACGCACCTGTCCTAATTTTGGCAGGTAAGCCAGTTTAACTTCTGGTGGCAGGCTTTCTTCAATATCTGCAATGCGTTCGGCAAGAAACGACTCTCCTTCTCCCGCAGTCAGTATCGTCTGGTGAATTACCTTCGGTAAATGGAACGCAGCAGATAATTTAGGTATCACGCTTTCCTGCATTAAGTACTGCATCTCATGCGGTACACCAGGCATAGACACGTAGATCTTTCCTTCGTGGTTGAACCACATACCCGGCGCCGTACCATTATTATTAGGTAATACTTCGCAATTTTCGGGAACCTCGGCCTGTTTAATGTTGACATCCAGCAAGGGGCGGTTGTAGCGCGCGAATATTTTTTTGACGTTTTCTAATGCGCCTTCATCCAGTTTAAAACCAACGCCGAAGTATTCAGCTAAGGTTTTCTTGGTAATATCGTCTTTGGTTGGCCCTAAGCCGCCGGTAATTAAAATCACATCCGCACGGTTACGCGCTTCGGCAAAGGCTGTCAGGATATGTTGCCGGTCATCAGAAACGGAACTGATCTGCTTCACGCGGATTCCTGTTTCATTCAAGCGCTGGGCCATCCAGGCCGAATTAGTATCGACAATCTGCCCGATTAATATTTCATCGCCGATCGTTATTATTTCTGCGAGCATGTTTTTAATTAGGATTATAATAGGTGTTATTTGTAAAGTCGCTGCGCTTGCTCAGTTTCAAGTCTTGCAAGATGGTAGATTTTACGCGCAGCATTACGCTGTACATTTTCAGGTAACCGAAGGGAATCCATTGTACAGACAAGTCCCAGCAATGCAGATCGCGGTAAATCCCTAATTGCATGGTGGTCATCTTCTGTTTACGCACATCAATATCCGAGTAGTAAGTGATCTTCCACTTTGGCGTGACGCTTACATCGCCCCTGGCCTGCACCGTATTACCAATAGTTGTGCTCAGACCATTGTTTACCAGTGAATAATTGAATGTATAACTTAGATTAACATTCCAGGGAATATTAAAGTCCACAAATGCCGATTGGTCCTGGTTGATCATTGACAAGCGCTCTGCCTCCTGTGGCGACATTCCCGAAGCTCTCGCCGTAGTTACTGTAGAATATGGATTGTAGCTTTTACCGGTCTTACTCTTCGAATTCAAGCTGATATCTGCCGAAGCATAAAAGTTGGTCAATTGCGGCAACTTGCCATCCTGCCAGCTGTAACGATCAATCAACCTGGCGGTACGCACAACAGCGTTATTCGCGATAGAATCACGGAAGCGTACGGAATATGGGTTAAAGTTACCACCAAAGTTGATGTTCACTTTTTGGTTGAAAACAGCGGTATGTCCGTTGAATGCGATTTGGGACAAACGGAATGAGTCTGCCGCCAGGTTATAACTACCATTAAAGGTTAAGCTTTGCAGTATAGAAATTTTCTTATCGGCCTGGGAGCTATCGGTACTTTTTGCCCGAACTTTCGCTTCAACACTGTTATCTAATGAGAAGGTAATTGCGCCGGACCGCCTGCCGGTAGGCCCACCGACTGCCGTATTATCAAAAATAGAGTATCTCTGGGCATAATATGGATATGGAACGGTAGACTCGGTTACAATGATTTTATTATACGTTCGGTCGAGCGTGGTAAAGTCCGGCGCGTAAGAGAAGCCTATACTCGGCGTCATGACGTGCCTTATGGCCTTTATCTTGCCCTTGAAATTAGTGGTACCGTAAAGTTTGGTAGTAAAGTTTGCACCGAAAGTGTAATCGCCCGCCCTTCTGAAACCCGGAACAACCTCTGTAACTGGTTGCGTTGGATTATTTACGTTGGTACGGTCGTAATACTTACGGGTAGTCTGGAAGTTCCAATATTCATTATAAGTTGCGCTACTGCTAAACTGCAGATATTTTAACAGCGTAAGGTTCATGCTTACCGGTATGGTTTGCTTGAAACCACTGCGCAGATATCTTAACAGGGTATCTTTATTAAACAAAACCGATTCTTTGATATTGTTAAGCGTATTTGTACCCTGCGAGGTATAGCTTACTGTAATTTTCTGATACCATTTTTGTTCACCTACACGGTCTTTCGAATCAAAAGGGCTTAAACTCGCCATATTAAAAGAGAAAGTAGGCAATTGCAGGTTCACTGTCCGGTTGGTAATATCCTGGCTATGCTGTAAGTTAACGCTTAAATTAAAGGGGCTGTTAGGCCATGTCCGCTGGTAAGAAACGCTGGATTGCAGCGTATTTTGTGTCAACTGCTGTAGGCTATAGCTCTGCTGCCCTGGCGAACTCTGGTAATAACTACTGGTACCTGCGTTAACGGAAGCAGAGAATACCGACCCGGGATGTGCGTTCGGGTCCTGCGCGTGCGACCATGCGATGTTGAAATTCTTACGCGCCGGATCGCCGGGGTTACCGTAATTCATCGAGGTGAAACTCAAAGCAACAGAGCCGGTATAGTTATAGCGCTTCTGGTAAACAGAACGTTCGCGCACCTCAAAAGATCCTTTTGAATAAATGGTACCTGTTGTAGTAAGATCGATATAATCATTCAAGGCCAGGTAATAACCAAATTCGCGCAGGAAGAAACCCAGTTTTGCATCCTCGCCAAAAGTTGGAAGGATAACACCTGATGCCCGGCTTTCCGGCTTCGGGAAGAAACCGAACGGGATACCTATAGGTATCGGCACATTTAAGATTTCCAGGTAAGCAGGGCCGGCAATGATCTGATTTTTTTCGGCAATACCCTTGGTGATCACGATGCCGAAATGCGTGTCAGGATAAGGCAAGTCGCAGGTGCTATACAACACATTGCGGTATGCCACCTCGTTTTCATTCAGCTTTTTGGCCATCCCTCCCGAAAGATAATTGGCATCCTGCTGCGACGAGGGATTGAAAACCTTCCCCTTTTTTGTCTCGTAATTGTAATAAAGTGAATCTGCCATCGTGGGCTTATCCGACTTCTGCTTCAATATCGGTCGCCCAGTATAGCGGTGCGTTTTAGGGTCTATCCTGCCGCTGGCAAATACGGTTTTATTCTTCTCGTCAAGGCGTATATAGTCTGCATCAAGCTCAAAATCTTCATAAGTAACACGTGCGCGGCCATACAAATAGCTAATCTTGTGCTCTTGGTCGGTATAGCTGGAATCCTGCGCAGTTGCCCGTACAATAGAGTTAAGGCCGCCTTTATTTTTAGAAGTATCTTTTGCAGCCTTGGTTGGTTTAGTGCTGCGGGCTTTTATTTTACCACCAGAACGTGTAACTTTAGGCAAACTATCCCGCCGGATAGTTGTATCGGAGCCCAATAATTGTTGTGCGATAACGTTATTAGTGAAGGCCAATAACATATTCGCCCCGCTAATAAACAACAGTATAAGGATTAGTCTGGCGAATTTCAAAGTTTGTAGTGAATAATAAATTTGCAGTTAATAACAGCTTTCAAAAATAATGAAAAATAAAGCATTCAGAAGTTTCATTTACAGTACTCATGCATTCGTGTTTTACTTTTTACTGTTTTCTGCCGCAGAAACCCGGGCGGCGAATTTTAATTATGTCGATACCACTCAGCGAGAGCCCGAAACCGTAAAGAAAGATACTTTGAATACTGCTTACAGCGGTTACAAGCTGCGTACGATTGTGGTTGATGCGGGTCATGGTGGTAAGCGTCCTGGTGCGTATGGTTCCTATTCAGTTGAAAAAAATGTAACGCTTGCACTGGCATTTAAATTGCAGAAGGCCATAGAAAAAGAACTACCTGATGTAAAAGTAGTAATGACACGCACTACAGACGACGATATTTTATGGCAGAAGAGATCTGATATTGCCAATGAAAATAAAGGCGACCTGTTTATTTCCCTGCATTGCAACTCACTGGCAGATAAAGTAGTTACTGTTCGTGGCAGACGTACGCGTGTGCCCGATCAGTCTGGCCGTGGCGTGTTATTGCTGGTGTATGGTTTTCAGCGTCATGGCGACGAAACAGGCGGTGACAAAGAACAGGCAGCAGCGATAAGGGAAAACTTATTTGAAGAAAATGATGTTAAGAGCAGTACCGGGGTTGATTTTAATGATCCGACCCAGGTGATTTTGTTGAACGCATTTAAAAATAAATACAGAAAGCAAAGCATTCATTTCGCTGATATTGTGAATGATGAGTTTAAATTTACCGATGGCAGGCCCAGTGAGGGCGTTCGTGAGCAAAGCATCCTGATTCTTTGCCATAGCGCGATGCCGGCAGTTTTGGTCGAAACAGGTTATATCAATAACCCCAAAGACGAAGCTTATTTAAATTCTGAGGACGGACAAAATGAGATTGTTGCTACCTTAGTGCGGTCATTAAAAATCTACAAAAAGGAAGTAGAACAACCGAATTAACATTTATCTGAGTACTTAATTATCACATTTTGAAAGTATCTAACGAAACCAAAGTAGGCATATTAACAGTTATTGCAATTACCGTACTTATCTTAGGCTATAGTTATCTGAAAGGAGGTGATGTTTTTTCGTCTTCTAACCGTTTTTACGCACTGTATAATAGCGTAGAAGGTTTAACGGTATCTAAACCGGTTTTGGTTAACGGCTTCCCTATTGGTAAGGTATCAAAGATGCAGCTGCAACCAGACGGGCGGACTATTGTAGAGTTTAAAATTGACAATCAATATAATGTGCCGGTAAATACCCTTGCCAAATTGGAGAGTACGGACCTGTTGGGTAGTAAAGCCATTGTATTTGAATTAGGCAGCAGTAAAGAATATGCAGAAGACCGCGATACACTGCGTGCCGATATTCAGGGCAGTTTAGCAGAAAGCCTGCAGCCGATACAGAAAAAGGCCGAGCAACTCATCGCTCGCCTGGATTCTACCCTGGCTTCTGTTAATAAGATCATCAATCCTGAATTTCAGCGTAATGTAGACCGCAGCTTCCTGAGCATCGCGAATTCATTACAGACCCTTGAAGGTACAACTAAGAAAATAGACCGTTTAATTGCCTCACAAACCGGCCACATTAACGGTATCATGTCTAATGCCGAGGTAGCTTCTTCAAACCTTAAAAACACTACCGGACATTTAACTACCATCAGTACCAATTTTGAACGGGTAAGTAACGATCTGGCCAATGCACATATCCGCGAAACACTGGAAAGTGCGAATCAAACCATTGCTAATCTGCAAGCGACAGTGGATAAAATCAACAACGGCAAGGGAAGTTTATCACTGCTGATCAATGATGACCAGATGTATAAAAACCTGAATGCTGCTTCGGGTAACTTAAACAACCTGTTTATTGATATCAAAGCACATCCAAGCCGTTACGTAAGCTTCTCGGTATTCGGGCGTAAGGATAAATAACCAAGGCCTATTTATTGGCTACGGCAAACGTTTTACCTTCTATAGCAAGCTCGGTGTCTGGAAACACGCTCCGGGCTTCCTCTAATAATTCGTTAAGGGTTTTGTAACGGGCAGAGAAATGGCCGATCAGCAGTCTTTTAGCAGAAGTTTGCAAAGCAACATGCCCGGCTTGCCACGCTGTGGTATGAAAAGTAAGCACGGCGCGGTCCAGCATGTTATGCAGAAACGTCGCTTCGTGGTACAGCAGATCTGCGTTACTGATCTCGCTAAAGTACTTATCATTATAAACGGTATCTGAACAATAGGCGTAGATTAATGGCGGTTCAGAATCTACAGTTAGTTCGTTGTTAGGAATTACCGTGCCATCCGGCGTTACGTAGTTCTGCCCCTTTTTCAATAAAGCGTAGTAATTGATCGGGATGTTCAACGGTTCTACCTTTTCTTTGATGATTTTTCGTGCCGATTTTCTTTGTCTAAAGACAAAGCCTGTACAGGCAATCCGGTGATCAAGCGGGACGCTTTTTACAATTACTTCCTGGTTCTCCAGAATAATCTCTGGCTCGTCCGGGTTAGTCGGCCTGAATTCTAACTGATAATTCAAAGTAGTATCTGAATACTTAAATTGAATATCAATGATCTCTTTCAGCGGGGCCGGTCCGTAGAGTCTAATTGGTTTCTTACGACCGTTCAGATGTAAAGACGAAAGCAAGCCTATTAAGCCCAGGTAGTGGTCGCCGTGAAGGTGGCTGATGAAAATATGATCTATGCGGCTGGCTTTAACATCGAATTTGAGTAGCTGCTGTTGGGTGCCTTCGCCGCAGTCTATCAAATACAGGCGCTCATTGATGTTAAGCGCCTGCGCTGTAGGATTTCTATTATAAATTGGTGTGGCTGAACTGCTGCCAAGTATAGTTACCTCAAATTTCATGAAGGTTTAACATACAAAAAGCTTATTTTGCTTCTTTCTTAAGCTCTTTTTCTATCTCTTCCATAAAAATCAGGTCGATTGCTTCTTCACATGATGGTACAATGCTGAGTACACTGTCCAATTGAGAGATGGTAATCAGCCTAGAGACAGACTCGCTTAGCCCGCAAAGGATAAAAACACCATCTGCATTTTTGCATAAACGGTGGCCAACCAACAGGCTGCTTAAGCCAGATGAATCTGCAAATTTAACCTGGCTAAGGTCTAAAATAATATTACGCTGGCCTTCTGTATTTATAAGAATTAGTTCTGATTTAAGCTGCGGTGTAAATAATGAATTCAGTTTTGATTCATTAAGCTTCATCATTACATATTTCTCGTGTTTATCGAGTGAAAATTTCATTATTTGGCGAATTAGATAGCTAAGATATAAATTAATTTAGCTAGAAATAAAAATTACAAGTTTTTTAAAGCTGCAAGAACGTTGTCCTCGACACGCTGCAATACGTCACCAGAGGCGGGTTTTACAAATTGTTCGCCGGTGATGTTGTTGTACAATTCAATATACCTTTCAGAGATAGAGTTAACAACTTCGGGTGTCATTTCCGGAATGGTCTGCCCATCTTTACCCTGAAAATTATTTTCTATTAACCATTTCCTTACAAACTCTTTTGAAAGCTGTTTCTGGGGTTCGTTGTTTTGCTGTCGCTGCTCGTACCCTTCTGCATAAAAATAACGGGAAGAATCTGGCGTATGAATTTCATCAATCAGGTAGATCTTGCCTTCTGCCTTACCGAATTCATACTTGGTATCTACCAATATCAGGCCCTGTCCTGCGGCAATATCAGTTCCCCGCTGGAACAGCGCACGTGTATAGCGCTCCAGTTGTTCATAGTCTTCACTACTCACAATACCGCGACCAACTATCGCTTCTTTAGAAATATCTTCATCATGCCCAACAGCAGCTTTAGTGGTAGGTGTAATGATAGGTTCCGGAAGTTTATCGTTCTCTTTCAGTCCTTCAGGCAGTTGTACACCGCAAACCTCTCTTTTGCCTGCTGCATATTCGCGCCATGCATGGCCAGCCAGGTAACCGCGTATTACCATCTCGACTTTAAAAGGTTCGCAAATACGACCAATGGTTACGCTCGGATCCGGGACAGAGATTACCCAGTTAGGCACAATATCCTGCGTATCTTCCAGGAACTTTGCGGCAATCTGATTAAGCACCTGCCCTTTGTAAGGAATTGGTTCAGGCAATACCACATCAAAAGCAGAGATACGGTCTGTTACAACCATTACCAGGTACTGATCTTTAATGGTATATACATCGCGGACCTTGCCTTTGTAAAAAGCAGTTTGTCCGGGAAAATTAAAGTGAGTTTCTTTTATAGCATCCATTGGCCCCTCCTAAATCCTCCCCTGTAGGGAGGACTTTTAATTTTCGGCAAATATAAAAAAAATCCCCTCCCTTTCGGGGAGGGTTAGGGTGGGGCTCTTACTGTATATCCCCGTAAGCTTCGAGTATCCGTTTTACCAATTTGTGGCGCACAACGTCTTCGCCGGTCAGGTAGATAATCTCTATACCCTTGATATCGCTTAAGATACGCAAAGCAGTATGTAAACCAGACTGTTGCTTTTTAGGTAAGTCTATCTGGGTAACATCGCCGGTAACAATAAACTTGGCCGACGGCCCCATACGTGTCAGGAACATTTTCAACTGCATATCCGTTGCGTTCTGCGCCTCATCCAGGATCACAAAACAGTTATCCAGCGTACGGCCGCGCATAAACGCTAAAGGTGCAATCTCGATAGTCCGGTTCTCCAGATAAGTTTTCAGCTTCTCGGCAGGGATCATATCGTCCAAGGCATCATAAAGCGGGCGTAGATAAGGATCTATCTTCTCTTTAAGGTCGCCGGGTAAAAAACCGAGGTTCTCACCTGCTTCAACTGCAGGCCTTGTTAAGATAATCCGTTTTATCTCCTTGTTTTTCAATGCTCTGACAGCCAGGGCTACAGCGGTATAAGTTTTACCGGTACCCGCAGGGCCGATAGCAAATAGAATATCACTTTTAACAATACCATCTACCATGCGCCGCTGGTTGGCGGTGCGTGCCTTTACCAATATACCGTTAGGCCCGAATACGATTACTTCGCCGGTGGTCGACTTATCGGCAGCGCCTTCCGTTTGTACGGGTTCAGCTACCTTCGCACCCAAGATCCGTTCAATATCGGTGATATTCAGATTGTCGTATTTTTCGACATGTTGAAGCAGGTGCTCAAATTTATTACGAAATGTGCCCAACTCATGCTCCTCTCCCAGTATCTTAACCTCGTTACCTCTGGCCACAATTTTAAGCTTCGGGTATTGCTTCTTAATGATCTCAAAATGATCGTTATTGGATCCCCACAATACCGCCGGGTTTATATTTTCTAATGATAATTTAAGTTCGTTCAATATTAACTGATTTTATAGTTACAGATGTTTTGTGGTTAAAAAATTTAATATTTGCAGCGTTAATCTGCATGTACAAGATTAACAATATTTATTCAAAAAAGTAATGCCGATAATAACATTAACAACAGATCTGGGTGATAAAGATATCTACCAGGCTGCCCTGAAAGGCAGCATTTTAAGTCTGTTGCCAACAGTTAGCATCATAGACATTACCCATAGCGTTGCTGCATTTAATGTGCAGCAGGCTGCATTTATTTTAAAGAACGCATACCACTATTTCCCGCAGAATACCGTCCATCTCATCGGTATTGATACGGTTTACAATGTTCATACCCGTTACCTGGCAGTGAAATACCGGGGGCATTACTTTGTTGGTGCAGATAACGGCATATTCTCGTTAATGTTTGATCAGCAGCCAGACGAAATGGTGGAGATCAATATTATGCAGGATCTTAAGTTTTTGCATTTCCCCCTGGCGGATATTTTTGTAAAAGCCGCGTGCCATCTTGCGCAGGAAAAACCGCTCGAAGAAATTGGGCTACCTGTAACCAGCATCGAAAAGAAGATGAACCTGCAGCCCGTAGTGGAACGCAACCTGATCAAGGGAATGGTGATCTACGTAGATTCTTTCCAGAACGTGATCACCAATATCACTAAAGACTTCTTTAACAAGGTACAACATGGCCGCCGTTTTACGTTATACTTTAAACGTAACGAAACCATTAATCAGCTGAGCTGGCATTACAATGAGGTGCCAGAAGGTGAAAAACTATGTCTGTTTGGCATTAGTGATCACCTGGAGATTGCCATTAATAAAGGCAATGCGAGTGGTTTGCTCGGCTTAAACGTTGGCGATAGTGTGATCATCGATTTCGAATAACAGCCTTATGAAAAATTTAATCCTGTTGCTGGCGGGCGTCCTGCTTGCAGCTATTGCTTTCGCACAAAATAAAAATTACGATTCTGTAGCCTACGAACAGCAGCGCACCAAAATAAAAAACCTGTTGGCACAACGGTCGCAAAAATTTGGGCAATACGATGCCAGCCTGAATATGCACACCGGTATCTTCGGCTTACAGACTAAGAAAGACATCCGCCGTTCTAACGAGATCCTGATGGATATTGCCCATACCGATGACGTGATCTTCAATGAGTTAAAAGTGCTCCTCTCCTTCCGTAATAATCAGTTGGACCTACGCACCCTTCAACAACAGCAGGCGCAGAGCCGGGCAAAGGAAGTAGAATCCATGACCTATAACTTTGCGCAGACCATTAATAAACTCCGCGATAAGAACGATAGGCTGAAAAAACAACTGACAGAAGCGCAAAAACCGGTAAGCGCCAGTAATGCTCCACTTATAGTTCTTATTGTTCTCATGGCTGCGTCAATTTTATTCCTCGGTATGCAAAATGCGCGATTAAAGCGTAAAAAAGCGTAAATTTGACCTTAGAATAAGTATGGCGCGACAACGATTGAACAGCGGAAACGCTTCTGAAAAAGAACTACCCAAAGCAAAATTAAATAGAGAAAGCCTGCAAAAGGTTGCAAAGCTTTTAAGTTACATCAGCCCTTACAAAGGCAAGTTTATCGGCGGTTTAATTTTTTTAATTCTATCCAGCCTAACGGGCCTTGCCTTTCCGGGATTTTTTGGTGCATTGATAGATGCTGCACAAGGCAGGCAACGTTATAGTTTTATCCCCGCGAATTTGACTACCATTGGTGAGATAGCCCTGGCGGTACTTTTTGTTCAGGGGTTTGTATCCTATTTCCGGATCACCTGGTTTGTGCAGGTAGCCGAAAAATCATTGGCCGACTTACGCCGCGACACTTACTTCAGGCTGATTACCCTTCCAATGAACTTTTTCGCCAATCGCCGGGTTGGTGAGTTGAACAGCCGTATCTCTGCCGATCTTTCGCAAATACAAGATACGTTGACCACGACAATAGCAGAAGCCATCCGCCAGATGATCATTCTGGTTGGTGGCATCATCCTGCTAATGGTGGTTTCCATAAAATTGACGCTGGCCCTGCTACTCGTATTGCCGTTTCTGATCGCTACAGCGATCATCTTCGGAAAGTTCATCCGGAAACTATCCCGGCAGGCGCAAGATAAATTAGCAGATTCTAATACCGTAGTTGAAGAAACCTTGCAAGGAATTGCCAATGTGAAGGCATTCGTAAATGAGGCTTTTGAAGCGGCTCGGTACGATCGAAATCTTCGCGATGTAGTAAGCCTGGCTATCAAAGGCGCGAAATACCGTGGCATGTTCGGTGCTTTTATTGTGTTTTGTTTATTCGGCACGATATTCTGCGAGATCTGGTATGGTTCTTACCTGGTATCTATCCACGATCATGGCTTTACCTTTGGTAAGCTGACCACCTTTATTGTTTACGCAGCATTCATCAGTGCCGCGATGGGCAGCCTGCCGGATTTATATGCCAATATCCAGAAAGCGGTAGGTTCAAGTGAGCGGGTACTGGAGATTTTAGGTGAAGAAGGTGAAGACGTTTCCATCAATGAAAAGGAGAACGAGATCAGGCAGGTATTGCACGGTAACCTTAATTTCGAGCATGTAGTATTTTCGTATCCTTCGCGGCCGGAAATTACCGTATTGAAAGATGTTTCTTTTGCCGCATCTGCCGGTCAGAAAGTAGCCATCGTCGGGCCGAGCGGCTCTGGTAAATCAACCATGGCATCATTGATCCTTCAGTTTTACAAACCGCAAAGCGGCAGAATATTATTTGACGGAAAGCCAACGGATAGTTATGCTTTAACAGACATTCGTAACCAAGTTGCTATTGTGCCGCAGGATGTTTTATTGTTTGGCGGATCTATAGCAGAAAATATTGCTTACGGCAAACGTAATGCCTCGCGTGAAGAAATTATAGAAGCGGCTAAACGCGCAAATGCGCACCAGTTCATCAGCAATTTCCCTGAAGGGTATGATACCATGGTGGGCGAACGGGGTGTTAAGCTATCCGGAGGTCAGCGCCAGCGTGTTGCCATAGCCCGTGCCTTATTGAAAAATCCGGCGATTTTAATCCTGGACGAAGCTACTTCATCGCTCGACTCTGAATCTGAACGTTTAGTACAAGAGGCGTTGGAGGAACTGATGAAAGACCGCACTTCTATTATTATTGCTCACCGCTTATCAACCATCCGTGAAGCCGACCAGATCATTGTACTGGATAAAGGCGTAATTACTGAGAGCGGAAGCCACGAAGAACTGATTGGCAACCAGAATGGCCTTTATCGCCACCTTAGCCAGTTGCAATTCGACATAGGTTGAGAGCTTATAGCTCATAGTTGATAGTTCATAGACATTCTTTAAATTGGCTATGTTACCAACTATGAACTATCATCTGTTAACTATGAACACAGAACTATACGAATGAAATTAACTATACACGGGGCAGCCCGTCAGGTAACAGGAAGCATGCATTTGCTGGAAGTTGCCGGATATAAAATATTAATTGATTGCGGCCTTGATTATGAGAAAGACCGCGGCATTCAATCGAACGAGAATTTTCCGTTCAACCCTGAAGATATTGATGTGGTGATATTAACCCATGCCCATATCGACCATTCAGGAAATTTACCCACCTTAGTAAGGTTAGGTTTTGAAGGACAAATCCTTTGCACCCCACCCACTGCAGACCTGGCAGAGTTACTGCTGATGGATTCTGTTAGTCTGTTCTATCAGAAAATGCAGAAGCCGCGTAAGCACCGCCGCGGGGGGAAACACCATCATCATGCGCAACCTTTGTATTTACAAAAACATGTGATGGATACCGTCGACAGGTTTGTAACTATTGGGTTTAACCGTCCATTTCGTATCAATGAGAACATCGAGCTCACTTTAATCCCTGTCGGCCATTTATTAGGCGCAGCGGCAGCGGTCTTAAAAATTAACGACAACGGCGAAGAAAAGACCATCGCATTTACAGGGGATATCGGCCGCAAGAATTATCCGGTTCTGGTAGATCCGCAGGCTTTACCTCCAGTTGATTATCTGGTGTCTGAATCTACTTACGGCGGACGGCACCACACCACAGAACGCACTATTGAGGAAGTGCTGGTAGAAACCATCGACAAGGCTTGTATCAAGGAGCCGGGCAGGTTAATTATTCCGGCATTTAGTATTGGCCGTACGCAAGCTTTAGTGTACTCGCTCAATAAGATCTTCAGTAAAGGTTTATTGCCGAGGGTGAAGGTTTTTGTAGACAGTCCGCTGGCTGCAAGATCAACCGAAACTTTCCGGAAATACCATAACCTGCTGAACGAAGATGCTCAAAGCTTCTATAACTTCCAGGGTGACGAATTTGAGTTTGACAACCTCACCTATATCGAGAACCTGAAGGACAGCAGGCAAATATCGAATTATTTTGAACCTTGTATCATCATCTCTTCGGCAGGTATGCTGGAAGGTGGCCGTATTCAGGATCACCTCTTCTACAACATTCAGAATTATTACTGCACCATCCTGTTTATCGGGTATTGCGCCAAAGGGACGTTAGGTTACCGTTTGTTGCGTGGCGATCCTGTAGTGCATATCAAAGACCGCGACCTGGCTGTTTATGCCACCATTAAACAAACAGACTTATTCAGCGCTCATGGCGATCATAACGATTTGATGAACACGGTTAAGCAACTGGATAAAGAAAAACTACGCGAAGTATTTTTAGTGCATGGCGATCCGGAAAGTATGGAAGCCTTTGAAGAGGCGTTGATGGAAGAAGGTTATGCCACTACCATCCCCGAGAAGGGACAGACATATGTACTGTAAAAAATGAGTTAAAATAATTAAGGCCTCTTTTTGGAGGCCTTAATTATTTATTGCTTGAAGTGATTGATAATCAGGTTGGCAAGCTCGGTACCTACACGCTCTTGCGCTTCATTTGTAGAAGCACCGATGTGCGGGGTTAATGAAATTTTTGGATGGGTAAGAATTTCTGCACGTGGGGTTGGTTCGTTATCGAACACATCCAGACCTGCAAAAGCTACTTTACCACTATTCAATGCTTCAACCAGAGCAAGCTCGTCAATCAACCCGCCTCTTGAACAGTTGATTACGCCCACGCCTTTTTTCATTTTGGCGAACTCTTCCGCACCTAAAATCGGCTTTTCTATAAATGGTGTATGAAGGGTGATGAAATCGCTCTGGGCGATAATCTCTTCGGTAGTTGCAGCAGTTACGGGTACGCGTACGATAGTTCCGCCACCTAAAACCAGTTCCAGTTCAGGATCAAACGGGTAAAGGTCATAAGCAAGCACCGTCATGCCCAGGCCTAAAGCAGCTTTTGCTACCTCGCGGCCGATACGGCCAAAGCCCATAATACCCAAAGTTTTTCCGCGAAGTTCGATGCCTTTGGCATAAGCTTTTTTCAGGTCGTTAAACTTGGTGTTACCTTCAACAGGCATTTTGCGGTTGCTGTCCTGAAGGAAACGCGCACCGGTGAACAGGTGACCTAATACCAGTTCTGCAACAGATAATGAAGATGAAGCCGGCGTATTATAAACCGGGATGTTTTTAGATTGCGCGTATTCGACATCGATGTTATCTAAACCTACACCGCCGCGGCCAATTAATTTTAAGTTCGGGCAAGCGTCAATCAGGGCTTTACGCACTTTGGTAGCGCTGCGAACCGTAATTGCGTCGTAAGCCTGTAGTTTTTCAGGAAGTTCATCCTGCGGTATAGTCTGGGTATCTACCTGAAATCCAGCTTCTTCCAGTAATTTTTTTCCTACCGGATCTATACCGTCGTTAGCTAATATTTTGATCATGATGAGTTAAGTTAAGCACCATTTCCCTCTAAAGGGGAAGCATAAGTCTTTTATCCCCTTTTTATAGGGAGTGAGATATTTATTTATTCTTTTCTGCAAATTCCTGCATAGCGTCAATCAGCACATGAACGCTGGTGATTGGCAATGCATTGTAAATTGATGCTCTGAAACCGCCAACACTACGGTGACCTTTTACCCCAACGATGCCTTTTTCGTCGCAAAGTTTCAGGAATGGTTTTTCGTGTTCAGGGTTCTCTGCAACAAAGCAAACGTTCATATCAGAACGGTCTTCTTTAGCACAAACACCTTTGAACAGTGGGTTGCGGTCAATCTCTGTATACAGTGCATCTGCTTTTGCACGGTTTTCCTTTTCGATCGCTTCTACCCCACCTTTGGCCTTTAACCAACGTAAAGTGAGCATAGATACATAGATCGGATACACCGGAGGGGTGTTATACATCGACCCACCTTCGATCTGTGTCTGATAGTTAAACATTGCAGGGATTTTGCGGTCTGCCTTGCCTAAGATCTCGTCTTTGATCACCACAAGCGTAGTACCCGCAGGACCCATATTTTTTTGCGCACCAGCATAGATCAGGCCGAAATCTGCTACATTGATCTTACGGCTGAAGATATCTGAAGACATATCGCAAACTACCGGTACCGGTGAAGGGAAGAATTGCTTCAGCTGGGTTCCGTAAATGGTATTATTGGAAGTGATATGAAAATACGAAGCATCAGCAGGAATGGTAAAATCCTTCGGAATGTAAGTAAAGTTGCTTTCTTTAGAAGTTGCAACCACTTCAACATTGCCAAAATATTTCGCTTCTTTTAGCGCTTTGTTCGCCCATACGCCCGACTCGAGATAAGCCGCTTTACCGGTTTCCGGAAGCAGGTTGTAAGGTACCATCGCAAACTGAGTGCTGGCGCCTCCCTGCAGAAATAACACAGAGTACCCTTCGGGCACACCTAACAGTTCTTTCACCAGACGGACAGCTTCATCTAATACTGCTTCAAACTCTGCAGAACGGTGCGAAATTTCAAGGATGGATAAACCAATTCCGTTAAAATCTACTACCGCTTCAGCAGCCTGTTTCAGTACCTCGTGAGGCAGAATGCCCGGCCCGGCTCCAAAATTATGTTTCATATCAGTTATTAGTGACCAGGGGTTTACTGGTCGCCCCGAAATTAACTAATTGAGATATATTTTTGGCAAAAAAATGATGTATTTATTAACAGGCCTTTATAATTAAAACCTTGTGATTAAAAACTTTATCAGGTGCGGGTATAAAAAACTACAAAATCGATAGTTAAAGAGGGTTTTTAAGGGTTCTGATCATGTGCAGAGGGTCTGCTGCAGAAAACACGGTATTGCCAGCAACAAGTACATTGGCACCTACAGAGATGAGGTTATTCACATTAAACTGGTCTACCCCCCCGTCAATTTCGATCAGCAGATCAGGGTTTTCTTTCGCTGCAAGCTCTTTCAGCTGGGCTATTTTACGGTAAGTATTATGAATAAATTTTTGTCCGCCGAAGCCTGGATTAACCGACATGATCAGCACCATATCCAGATCGGCAATGATCTCTGAAAGTAAATTGACCGGTGTATGCGGATTAAGCGCTACCCCTGCTTTACAACCCGCTTCTTTAATGCCCTGAACCGTACGGTGAAGGTGTGTGCAGGCCTCGTAATGAACGGTAATGCCATGTGCACCGCCTTCTGCAAATTGTTTAATGTATCGGTCCGGGTCGACGATCATCAAATGCACATCCAAGGGCTTTTCTGCGATCTTGGCTACAGATTTTAATACCGGGAAGCCAAAGGAAATATTAGGAACGAACAGGCCGTCCATGATGTCTACGTGGATCCAATCCGCTTCGCTTTGATTCAGCATTTCAATATCACGCTGCAAATTACCAAAGTCGGCAGCCAGGATAGACGGGGCAATCAGGTGGTTCATCATAGGGCAAAGATATAGAATTTATAAAGAGCGCTAAACCTATCGTGTTGGTTTATGATGCGATTTCTGAAGGAGAAAGTCCCAACAAAAAAGGCCACCCATCAGGCAGCCTCGATATTTTATCTTCGTTAAGCTCTTTTTAAACTTCTAAAGCAGCAGCTTCTTTTGCGGCCAAATAACGTTCTGCTTCCAGCGCAGCCATACAACCTGTTCCGGCTGCTGTAATTGCCTGGCGGTAAACATTGTCTTGTGCGTCGCCACAACAGAATACACCTTCTACATTCGTCTGGGTGGTACCTGGTTTAGTCAGGATATAACCATGATCGTCCATATCTATCTGGCCTTTAAATACCTCTGTATTCGGGTGGTGACCAATAGCTACAAAGAAACCCGTTACATCGAGCACTTGCTCTTCATTGGTTTTATTATTGTGAACACGAACGCCTGTTACGTTCTGCCCATCGCCTACAATCTCTTTGGTTTCGGTATTGTAAACTACTTCAATATTTGGTGTGTTCAATACGCGGTTTACCATTGCCTTTGAAGCACGGAATTCGTCGCGGCGAACCAGCATGTAAACTTTACGACAAAGTTTAGCAAGGTAAGTTGCTTCCTCGGCAGCGGTATCACCGGCGCCAACAATGGCAACATCCTGACCGCGGAAAAAGAAACCATCACAAACGGCACAGGCAGAAACACCAAAACCATTATATTTCTGTTCAGACTCTAAGCCCAACCATTTTGCTGAAGCACCTGTTGAAATAATTACCGTATCTGCAAGAATGGTAACGGTTTCATCAACCACTACTTTATGTGGCGCACTGCTAAAATCAACCGAACTTACGTAGCCAAAACGGATGTCTGTACCAAAACGCTCTGCCTGCTTACGGAAATCTTCCATCATCTCCGGACCCATAATTCCGTTCGGATAACCCGGAAAATTTTCTACATCAGTAGTTTGGGTTAGCTGACCGCCGGCCAACATACCGGTATATAAAACTGGTTTCAGATCGGCACGGGCGGCATAAATTGCAGCAGTATATCCGGCAGGTCCTGATCCAATGATCAGGCATTTTACGTGTTCAGTATCTTGAGACATTCGGTATTTGAAATAATGGTCAAAAATAAGCTTTTTAAACCCGGTTAACAAGGGTAAAGCATCAACCCATTGTAGATTTTGGCTGACAGAAGGATGAAATACTTTTCTTCAGTTATTACTTTTCCAGGCTTATCTCGGTTTATTCTTCGCCCAAACTCTGAGGAAATTACCGCCCATTATTTTCTCCACGTCCGGCAAGCTGTAATTTAATGCAAGCAATGCTGCTGTTACCTTCGGGTAATCTGCTACGCTATCTAACCCCAGCGGATAGGATTCCGCACCTTCGAAATCAGCCCCGATGCCGACATGGTCTGCTCCGATCAACTTCACCATATAGTCGATATGTTTAATTAGTAAACTTAACGGTGCACGGATTGCGTCCGATTCCGTCTTATACTTGGCATTGATCATATTTACTGCCCTGTCGTAGTCGTTGTACACTTTTACCAGCGAATCCAGTTCTGTTTTGTGCAATTTCAGGAAGGCGTCCTGTTTCTTGCTGTAAGTACTATCTAAAAAACCACTATAGAAATTCACAAATACCACGCCCCCTTTTTCAGCAATGGCTTTTAGCTGTTCATCCTTTAAATTTCGCTGGTGCGGGCAAAGGCTGTAAACGCAGCTATGCGAGGCGATTACCGGCTTAGTGCTCGTTTTTAAAACATCCCAAAAAGTGTTTTCACCTACGTGCGAAACGTCTACCATTACATTCAGGTCATTTAAACGCTTTACCATCTGTTTCCCCAGGTCTGTTAAACCCAGGTGAGGAAGGGAATCTTTCTTAAAACGCTCGTCCCGGGCAGAGGTGGCCCAGGAGGTACTGTTGTTCCAGGTAAGGGTAAGGTAAACCATACCGCGTTTGGCCAGGCTGTCGATATAGTCTAAACGGTCTTCGATCATGTGGCCACCCTCTACCCCGAAAGCTGCAGCCATTTTACCCATTCGGTTAGCAATAGCGATATCTCTTACATTATGTACAAATTGAATTCGTCGCGGGTAGCGTTTAATCAGCGCATAAAGGCTATCGATCTCGCGGTTGGCATGTTTAAAGGCCGTTCCTTTTCCATAATCATCTTCACACCAGATTGAAAAAATTTGAACGTCCAGTCCGCCCTCTTTTGCCTTCACCAGATCGAAAGCGCCGGTCGACTGTCGTTTACCCAGATCTGCACCAGATATTAACTGACGCGACAAAACATCATCATGCGTATCCACTACCGAAATACGTTCGTGTATGCGGCTGGCATTTTGCGCATAAGAAAAAAGGGAAGACAAAATAAATGCAGCGACAAGGAATCTTTTCATTGCCTAAATATAGTTTTTTAAGATAATATCAGCGGTAGCGCATTATAAATCCTTGGTATAATTTTTAACTGTTAGTAAAAAAAAGGAAAACATTCGAGGCGCAATGGCGTTCTATTGTTGCATCTAATTGATTAACAGACAAAAACGATGATTATGAAAAAGCACATGTTAAAATTCGCTATAGCGATAGCATTAACCGGAAGCATTGCTGCAGGTTGTAGCTCGCAAAAATCCGCAACTACAGGTATGGACAGCACCGGTACCAACATGAGTTCGGGAACGTCCGGCGGTACAGGAACCACCAGCACACCTGACACCACCAAGCGCGACACTACCAAGCAAACGCCGGAACACTAAGAAAAGCAAACGGCTGCCTGATCAAGTCAGGCAGCCGTTTGCAGTTATATCTTAAAGTATATTAAGCGCTTGCAACCACCGGTTTAATTACCTCGCCGTTTGCATAAATCCGGCGAACCTGGTAGGTCTTTTTATTTTGTGACTCGAAGTAAGTGCGCACGTTGATCTCTGCCAGGATACCTAATGTGATCAGTTGGATACCACCAAGCAGGAAAATCAGTCCCAATATCAGCATCGGTTTCCCCCAGATATCGTGCCCCATAATTTTCAGCACCAGTAAATAGGCATTTATCAATACCCCCAGAAAGAACAATACAAAACCCACACTACCAAACAAGTGCATCGGTTTTTGAATGTATTTACGGAAGAAGACCATCAGGATCAAGTCGCTGATTACTTTAAAGGTGCGGTTAATACCATATTTAGATTTACCGTGGATCCGCGCATGGTGCGTCACATCTACCTGGGTAATACGAGCACCCTGTAGTTTTGCCAACACAGGGATAAAGCGGTGCAACTCGCCGTAAAGGCCAAGATTTTCTGCTATTTCCCTGCGGAATATTTTTAGTGTGCAGCCGTAGTCTTTAATGTATACCCCGGTAAGGCGGCGGATTAACGCGTTGGCGATCTTACTTGGAATCTTCCGCAGAACCATTCCGTCCTGGCGGTTTTTACGGTTACCAGCAACTACATCCCAATCTTCATCCTTCAACTTTTGCAACATGGAAGGAATATCTTTAGGATCGTTCTGCAGATCGCCGTCAAGCAGGGCTACGTATTCGCCGGTGGTATAATCTATACCCGCCGTCATGGCCGTACTTTGCCCGTAATTTTTACGCAGCTCTACCAGCTTGATACGGTCTGTAGCGTTGGCAATAATTTCTTTTTGTGTACCGTCTGAAGAACCATCGTCTACAAAAATAACCTCATAATCAATGGTGTTAAGGGCATTATCTATAGCTGCAATAAGCGGACTGATATTTTCCTTTTCGTTAAGTACCGTAATAACTACCGACAATTCGGGCATATGCGCAAGAAATTAAAGCTGCAAAGATAAGTTTTTTAGCAGTATGTCGGGAATACGCACATTGTGTTAGTGTCGGTTGTTCATTTCCTGCTTTCGCATGGGCATAGCATCTACCAGGGAAAACAGCTTTTGAGTACTGACCAACTGATGTGACCGAAGCTTCTCGCCACCATCTTTACCAATTAATACCACCGTAAAGCCAGGCCGGATATGATTGCTCTTATAGACCGAAGTATTTTTTGGCGAATAATACCTTATTTCGACATCGCGCTCGTTTAAACCCTGCTCATCGTGTTTAAGAATTTGTTGTTGCAGATGCAACATATGCTGTGAAGATTGATCTGAAAAGACCATTAACATACGTTTGGGCTGCGGCTTATTAATAATAGCGACAATAGCGGCGGTTAAAAGGTACCTGAACATAACAGCATAACTGCTTTTTAGCGCGTTTGTTATTTAATATTTATAACAATATTGCTACAAGGGTGGCCTCTCCCCAAACCACTCTCCCAAAAGAGAGGGGCTTATTATTTTCTAACGGAAAAGTCAAAAAGCGATTTATACCTGGTTTGAGCGATTAAAGCGCAGCGTGTTTAGTTTCACCCTTAAAGCTAAAAATCTTATCTTTGCGCGTTGGAAATGAGTAAGAAAGTAGCTTTTTATACGCTGGGTTGCAAGCTGAACTATTCGGAGTCTTCTGCTATTGGGCGTCAGTTTAACCAAGCTGGTTATCAAACGGTTCAGTTTACAGAACAGCCGGATGTGTTTGTTATTAATACCTGTTCGGTAACAGAGAACGCGGATAAAAAGTGCAAGAAGATTGTTAAAGAAGCGCTAAAAGTTTCTCCCGCCGCGTATGTGGTTATCGTTGGGTGTTATGCCCAATTGAAACCGCAGGAAATTTCTGAAATACCGGGTGTGGATATGGTACTTGGTGCGGCAGAGAAATTTCAGATCATCGATTATATTAACGACCTCACCAAACAACCAAAAGCATTAGTCTACAATCAGCCCGTTTCTGAAGCTAACCAGTTTGTAAGTTCTTATTCATTTGGCGACCGTACGCGCACTTTTCTAAAAGTTCAGGACGGTTGCGATTACTCATGTACCTTTTGTACTATTCCCCTTGCCCGTGGCAGCAGCCGCAGCGATAATATCGATAATATCGTTGCGCAAGCTGCAGAGATTGCCGCATCGGGTGTTAAAGAAATTGTACTAACGGGCGTAAACATCGGCGATTTTGGTCTACAGGATGGCAAGCGTATCAACCGGTTTATTGAACTGGTACGTGCGCTGGACGAAGTTGAGGGGATAGACCGTATCCGGATCTCTTCAATTGAGCCAAACTTGTTGACTGATGAGATTATAGAATTTGTAGCGACATCTAAAAGGTTCGTTCCACATTTCCACATCCCGCTGCAATCAGGTTCAGATAAGATTTTAGGACTGATGCGTCGCCGGTATAAAAGAAAATTATACGCAGACCGTGTAGCGAAGATTAAAAAGCTCATGCCCGATTGCTGTATCGGGGTAGATGTAATTGTTGGCTTCCCCGGCGAAACCCGCGAGGATTTTATTGATACCTATAATTTCCTGAACGACCTGGATATCTCCTATCTGCACGTGTTCACCTATTCTGAACGTGAAAATACTTTAGCAAAGGAAATGGTGGGCGTAGTTCCGGGTTCAACCCGTGCAGAGCGGAGCAAAATGCTGCACATCCTTTCAGACAAAAAGCGCCGCGCATTTTATGAATCGCAGATCGGGCAACATCTCCAGGTATTGTTCGAGGGGGATATTAAAGATGGTTATATGCACGGTTTTACCCGCAATTATGTAAAAGTTCGTGCAAAATATGATCCCGTACTGGTGAACGAATTGCGTAACGTAAAGTTAACCGGTATTTCTGCCGAGGGTGAAGTTGACATAATGGAACCGGAAGAGATTCTGGTGCATTAACGTTTCTTCTGCTGAAATTTAACCACATACAATTATTCCTGCTTTAATCGCGTTACAAGCTTGTTAACTGTAACTTGATGTTTACTAAAAGATAGGGATTAATAATAAATCCTATATTCGCTACCAAAATATCTACTGATGTTTCCTACGCTTTCAGATCTTATTCGCTACTTCACCGGGGCAAATATTCCGCTTCCGTTCCAGACCTTCGGCTTTTTTGTTGCCCTTGCTTTTATGGCAGCTTATTGGGCATTTGTTGAAGAATTTAAGCGGAAGGAAAAGCTGGGTTATATCCATCCTTTTGAGAAAACAGTTACTATAGGTAAGCCCGCAGGTATAGCCGAATTAGTTAGCAATGGCTTCTTCGGTTTTATTGCCGGTTACAAGATCCTCGACGCTATCCTCAACTACCGAGACTTGGTGAACAGTCCGCAGGACTTTATTCTTTCTACCCGGGGCAATCTTTTAGGTGGTTTGTTGATGGGCGCAGGCTTTGTTTACTGGGCCTACCGCGACGGAAAGAAAAATGAACTTTCTGAACCCGTTACCAAACGCGTAACCGTGCACCCTTACGAACTGATGGGCAATATGCTGATCTGGGCGGCGGTATTTGGTTTCGCGGGAGCTAAAGTGTTTAATGCACTCGAGAACTGGAACGAATTTATGGCCGACCCGGTGGGAATGCTGATCGGCTTTAGTGGCTTAACATTCTATGGCGGCTTAATTTGTGGTGGCGCTGCGGTATTGTATATTGCTCATAACAACGGTATTTCGCCGCTTAAAATGCTGGATATTGGCGCGCCGGGTATGATGCTGGCCTACGGTGTAGGTCGCATCGGTTGCCAAATGGCTGGCGATGGTGATTGGGGCATCCCTAACTTAAACCCGAAACCCAATTGGTTAAGCTGGGCGCCAGACTGGATGTGGGCCTTCAAATATCCGCACAATGTAAATGGATCAGATCCGGGTAACCAGATCGCTAATTGCGTTGGTAAATACTGCAACGAATTAAAATTAGCCGTATACCCCACTCCTTTTTACGAAAGCGTAGTGTGTATCTTATTGTTCCTGCTCTTGTGGAGCCTTCGCGATCGTATTAAAACAACAGGCCTGATGTGGGGAATCTACCTCATCTTAAACGGCGTTGAAAGGTTCCTGGTTGAATTGATCCGTGTGAATACACGTTACCATGTCGCGGGGATTCCTTTTACCCAAGCCGAGTTAATATCTTCTTTACTGGTTATTGCGGGCATTGTTACTTGTGTAATAGTGCTTCGGAAAAAACAACCTATTACCAATGTCGGGTAATAGCATTTTTCAGCAATTGATGCGCAACCAGATTTTCAGGTTTGTTATTTCTGCCGGTACAGGTTTTTTGGTAGACATTATCGCGTACTACGTACTATATAATTTTGTATTTACAGCGCATAGCTACCAAATTATTAACCATAGCGTTAGCAACTATCTGCTGTCTCTGATCATTTCGTTTTTTATGGGGGTATTGGTCAACTTTCTGATCAACCGTTTTCTGGTTTTTTCAGAGTCTACCCTTGCGCCATACAAACAGGCCATTCGTTTTTTTTCGGTAGCTATTATCGGTTTTTTTGCCAATATGCTGGTGCTGAAATTCATGGTGACGATCGTACACCTTTATCCCCCGGTTGCACGTATTGCTGCTGCATTAAGCTTATTTTTTGCAAGCTTTTTTGTTCATAAACTATTCTCATTCAATCTAAAGTTACGCCCAAATGCTGGAGAAAATAATTAACCAGGTAATTGAAGTAGCCAAACAGGCCGGTGCATTTATCCGTGAGGAGCGCTTAAAGTTCGATCCAGATAAAATTGAGTACAAGGGCTTGAATGACCTGGTTTCGTATGTCGACAAAACAGCCGAAAGCATGATTGTGAAGGGGCTGGAAGTAATATTACCCGAAGCAGGTTTCCTGACGGAGGAGAAAACACTGAACCGTAAAGGCGAACGCTACAACTGGATTGTCGACCCGTTAGACGGCACTACTAATTTCATCCACGGCGTACCTGTTTTTGCGGTGAGCATTGCTTTGACCGATAATAATGAGCCCGTTGCGGGAGTGGTATATGAAGTAAACCAGGACGAATGCTTTTATGGCTGGAAAGATGGCGGCGCTTACCTGAATGGGAAAAAGATCAACGTAAGCAAGGCGCCTAAAATTGCGGATACGCTTTTGGCCACCGGTTTCCCTTATTATGATTTTAAACGCCAAGGGCCATATATTGAATTGTTTACAGAACTGATGCAAAGCTGCCATGGCTTAAGGCGATTAGGCGCAGCATCTGTTGATCTTGCATATACTGCTTGCGGCCGCTTTGATGGGTATTACGAATACAACCTTAAACCCTGGGATATTGCTGCCGGGGTGATCATTGTTCGCGAGGCCGGAGGCGATGTTACAGATTTTAATGGTGGCCAAAATCCGTTGGGTGATCTGACAAGTTGCGACGTAGTTGCCACCAACGGCCGTGTTACTACCGAACTGCTAAACACCATTCAAAAGTATTTTCAATAGCAAAACCAGCCCTGAAATCAAGGTAATGTAAATTTAGTGCTAAATAACTAGCGCAAGCGCCTTTTTCTTAATATCTAATTTAGGGAACCGAAATTTTTCTTACCTTTGTCCGGCAAATAATAAATCTCAAACAACATTATTTGCCATGCTCGATTCCTCCAAATTTATCGCCGAAGGTTTAACATATGATGATGTTCTGCTTATCCCGGCTTATTCTGAAGTTTTACCGCGAGATGTTGACACCCGTTCTTTCCTAACCCGTAAGATCCGGTTAAATATTCCGATCATTTCTGCAGCAATGGATACTGTAACCGGTTCGCAACTGGCTATTGCTATTGCGCAGGCTGGTGGTATTGGTATGCTGCACAAAAACATGAGCATACAGGCACAGGCAGAAGAAGTACGTAAAGTTAAACGTTCGGAAAGCGGCATGATCCAGGATCCGGTTACCTTACATGAGGACTCCCTGGTGTCGGACGCATTTAAAATTCTGAGAGAATACAAAATAGGCGGCATACCCGTGGTTACTGACAACGGTACACTAGTAGGCATTATCACCAATCGCGATCTGCGCTTCCAAAAAGATATGAGCAAATCGGTGCGCGAGGTAATGACCAGCGCCAACCTGATCACTGCACCGGAAGGTACTACCCTTTTCCAGGCAGAGGAAATTCTTCAGAATCATAAAATAGAGAAACTTCCGGTAGTTGATGGCAACAATAAACTGGTTGGCTTAATTACTTTTAAAGATATTCAGAAATTTAAGAACTACCCTACTGCCTGTAAAGACGAACATGGCCGTTTACGCGTAGGCGCCGCGGTTGGGGTATCCGGCGATAACATAGAACGTGTAAAAGCATTGGTTGCCGCAGGTGTAGACGTGGTAACGGTTGATACTGCACACGGCCACTCTAAAGGCGTGATTGATATGGTTAAAGCCATCAAACAATTATTCCCGGATTTGCAGGTGATAGCAGGTAACGTAGCCACTGCCGAAGCATCAATTGCGCTGGCAGAAGCGGGTGCAGATGGCGTAAAAGTGGGTATCGGACCGGGTTCTATCTGTACTACCCGTATTGTAGCAGGCGTAGGTGTTCCACAGCTTTACGCCGTTTACGAATGTGCAAAAGCATTGAAAGGAACAGGCATCCCGGTAATTGCAGATGGTGGTATCAAGCAAACAGGCGATATTGTTAAAGCGATTGCTGCAGGTGCAAGCTCTATCATGGCTGGTTCGTTGTTCGCCGGTGTGGAAGAGTCACCGGGTGAAACCATCATTTACGAAGGACGTAAATTTAAATCATACCGTGGTATGGGTTCTGTAGACGCAATGGAGCAGGGTTCTAAAGACCGTTATTTCCAGGACGAAACAGACGTGGTAACTAAACTGGTTCCGGAAGGTATCGTTGGTCGTGTACCTTATAAAGGTACCCTTGCCGAAGTGATCTACCAATATATTGGTGGTTTACGGGCAGGTATGCATTACTGTGGTGCGGCTGATATCCCGGGTTTGCAGGAAGCTAAATTTGTACGTATTACTGCTGCCGGTATGCGCGAATCGCACCCGCACGATATCACCATCACCAAGGAAGCACCAAACTACACCAGCAAATAAAAGGTAGTTCAATAGTTCATTTGTTTATTGGTATTGCTTTTGTAAACTAAGCGTATTAATGAACAAATGGACTTATCTACAAATGAATAACAAAAATATCCTCTTTTTCGGCGACAGTCTTACGGCCGGTTACGGCTTAGGCGATGTGCATAACGAGTCTTTCCCGGCGTTAATTCAGCAGAAGATCAAAGCGCATGGCCTAAATTACCAGGTAATAAATGCCGGCCTGAGTGGGGATACTTCATCCGGAGGGCTTAATCGCTTAAATTATTGGTTAGGAAGGCAAGTTGATGTCTTCATTCTTGAACTGGGTATTAATGATATATTGAGAGGAATCCCTCCTGCTACTACCCATCAAAACCTTCAAACCATAATAGACCGGGTAAAAGAAAAGTATCCGGATGTTAAGCTGGCCTTAATGGGTATGCAGCTGCCTGCTTTTATTCCCGGTGCTTTTGCAGCAGAGTTTCGCAATATCTTCAGCAAGCTGGCCACCGCTAATCACATGGCTTTTGTCCCTTTCTTTCTGGAAGGTGTTGCCGGGATGCCGCACCTGAATCTGCGCGACGGACTTCATCCTTCGGCTGCCGGTTACCGTATTATTGCTGATAAGGTATGGCCGGTTCTGCACCAAGTGTTGATTAGTTAATTTGCCCGTACAACTTTTTATTGGTTACTTACAACATCCTTACAACCTTAACATGAAAGCTATCAGCGTATTTTGTGGCGCCAACTTTAACGGAGATCCTTTTCTTAAAGCAGCAATTGATGAACTTGCCGACGTAATGGTGGCTAAAGATATCACGCTGGTTTTTGGCGGTGGGCGTGTCGGCGTGATGGGCTTGCTTGCAGATGCAGTGCTCTCCCGCGGCGGAAAGGCAATCGGCGTAATCCCGAAGTTTTTAATGGATAAGGAGGTTGGTCATAAAGGCTTAACCGAACTACATATTGTAGAGAATATGCACCAGCGTAAACAAATGATGACCGATTTGTGCGAGGGTGTTATTATGTTGCCCGGCGGCTTCGGTACGCTTGAAGAATTCTTTGAAGTACTAACCTGGTTGCAATTAGGGCTTCACCAAAATCCTGTAGGTTTATTGAACGTGAACGGTTTTTACGACTTTTTACTGCAACAAATGGATGTAATGGTTGAAAGGAAGTTTTTAAAACCGGCAAACAGGCAGTTGATTATTACCTCGTCTAATTCTATAGAATTGATAGACCTGATGAGTAAATTTGATGCTTCACCCGAGGAAGTGTGGTTCCGGGACCGTAACCTAACCTAATTGGTAGTAATCTCTCTTACACCGGTGCCCAAAATTTCGGGTAATGGCGCGCAATTGCTCCAGTTATCTACCAGGTTTTGTATTTGAATAATTCTTTTCGCCAGCTTTTTCATTTTATGATATCGTTTCAAGGTTTTAGCATAGGTATCATCCACTCCTAACCAGTCAAACTGGATGTGCCGGTCAAGCTCTGCCTTCTTTTCACTTTGTTCTGCCAGTAAACAGGCCATCAAATCGGTGTGATAAATCATAGGTCATTTTGATTTTCGTTTAATTTTCTGGGGAGCTGGCTGATTTTCGAGACCGAGGGTTTTAATTGGTTCGATATCGTAAAAAAAGTTTTGTAACTCACCGGGGCCAAGTGCGAACAATTTCTCGAGCAATACTACTTTTTCGTGCGGAATGTCCTGCTTATCATCGAATTTGATTTTTCGATAATTGCTAAATGTTTTTGAACTTACATTTAAAATCTGCGGTATCAGTAGCTGGGCTTTGCGATAGTCTCTTACAGATAATTGACCAAGCAGTTCGTCAATCCTGTATTTAAGCAGGGTTTTTTGCATAGGTTTTCAGTATCGGCAAATATTTTCTATGTTTAGGAAAATTTTTGCTGCACTAAACTATATTAAAGTTAAGTAATAGCAAATTTTAATTCAAACTTTTTTATAGGGAACTCTGCATATGCCTGACAATCAAAAGGATATTTTTTTTACAACAATAGAGAGTAAGATCCGGTTATTGGCAAAGCAGCGGAAGATCACTCTCTCAGAGTTGTCTTCTGCAATCGGGATGACCGAAGCCGGTTTTTACAAGATGTTGTCTACTGATAGTATCAAGGTAAAAACCTTAAAAAAAATAGCCGAGGCACTACATCAACCTATTGTTGTCTTCTTTGAAGAAGAAAAAACCTATAAAACAGATAGCTATAAAGAATATCCACCTATAGCTTTAGCGGCAGAACCCGAATCACAATATCTGAACGAAAAAGAAACGCTGAAGAAGCACATAGAGCTATTGGAGAGCCAGATTTCTGACAAAAACAAGATCATTGAATTGCTGAGCAAGAAATAGCTTTTGCAAGCTACGTCAGTCGTCTTTTAGTAAACAGCTGGAGTGCATTCGCTTTTGTAATATATTTTTTACACAAATAAATAATCAACATTATCAGCATCTCCGTTTTCTTGATACTTATTTAACGATGATCCTCAAAGTGTGTTTGCAATTATTTAAGGTAGCTCATCTGCTGTTTAAAACTTATTCTGTAAATACTCAATGCTAATTTTGATATTAGCAGCATGTCTATCGGAGCTTCTGCGTTAAAATGGGCGTTACGGTTTTATCCGCCAATGTTCCTTCAACGCGTTTGGGTGCAGGATATCGCTAAGGATTTCAGGTCGGCTAGCGTAAAACTCAACAAGAGCCTGTTAAACCGTAATTACAACAACTCAATTTTTGGCGGAACTATTTTCGCGGCAGCTGACCCCTTCTACCCTGTTCTTTTTTACCAGATCTTTACAAAAAAGGGGTACAAAGTAATTGTATGGAGTAAATCGGCAGAGATACAGTTTATTAAGCCGGGCGCTACTGATCTTTTTTTTGCCATTAATATCAGCGAAACTGATATTGCCGATGCCGAACAACTATTGCTGAATGAAGGCAAATTTGTTAAGCCATTTTTGATAGAGGTGTTCAACACAAGCGGTGAACTTTGCGTTACTGTAAGTATTGAAGTTTATATTCGCGACCTTAACTTTATAAATGCCACGACCTGAACTATGTCAATACAAACTAATAATACTGATAACGCTGATGATGGATACATCATTTCAACTGATCCTGCGTTAGTAGATATCGGGAAAGCTTATGATTTTTTGATCAATGAATCTTACTGGGCAGCAGGTTTACAGCTTGAGCGTTTTGAACGTGCAGTGAAGAACTCGATGTGTTTTAGTGTTTGCAAAGATGGCGAATTTGCCGGGTTAGCACGTGTGATTACCGATAAAGCTTCTTTCGCCTATATATGCGACGTATTTATCCTAAAAGAACATCGTGGCAAGGGACTTGGCAAACGCTTGATGGATGCGGTGGTTAACCATCCGGAGTTGGATGGGTTAAGAAGATGGCTGCTCGCAACGCTTGATGCACACGGCTTATATGAGCAGTTTGGCTTTAGCGCCTTGGAGAACATCGACAGATGGATGCAGAAATATAAGCCGTATACTACTTAACAGAACGGAGGCAATGAATGAACATCAGGAAACTGATATATGAAGGTGAAGGTGTTACGCAGGATTTTAAAAAAACGATAACCAGCTGCGAGAAGATCGCTAAGACGATGGTTTCGTTTGCCAATAATAAAGGTGGCCGTTTGCTGATTGGGGTGATGGACGATGGCTCTATCAAAGGGGTAAAATCTGAAGATGAAGAGCGCTACATGATTACCAGGGCTGCGCACTTTTACGCCAAACCTGCGCTTGAGCCCGCCTTTGAAGAGATCTATGTAGATGATAAACTGGTTCTGGTTGTAGATATAGAGGAAAGCGACAGCAAACCGCACTACGCCCTGGGTGAAGACGGCAAATGGTGGGTTTATGTACGCGTGAAGGACAAGAGCGTACTGGCCAGCAAAATTGTAGTGGATGTTTTAAAAAGGTCTGGTGCTGAAAATGGTGTGCTGATTAAATATTCATCAAAAGAAAAAGCATTACTTGAATACCTGGATACGCACGAGCGCATTACTGTTAAGGAGTATTGCGAGCTATTAAACCTTAGTCGCCGAAGAGCCCAGCGGATACTGGTGAACCTGGTTTTATCAGGTGTGATAAAGGTGCATACTACAGAGAAAGAAGAGTTTTATACAGCTGGTTAAGGCTATGTAGAAAAGCCGTACTTTTGTCGGTTCAAAAATCCGGCAAGCCATGAAACGTTACTTCGCTCAATACAAATCACATTACAGGGACAACCTTAAACTGGCTATCCCCGTAGTGATCTCGCAATTGGGTCATATCCTGGTGCAAACGTCAGATAGTATCATTGTTGGTCATTTTGCCGGCACAATAGCCCTTGCTGCCGTGGCGCTGGTAAATAGCCTTTTTATCATCATCATGATGGTCGGTATTGGTATATCTTATGGCCTTACCCCGCTCGTTGCCCAGCAAAATGGCAAGCAGAACTTCGAAGAGTGTGGCAAGCTTTTAGCAAACAGCTTGCTGATTAACCTCTTTACCGGGGCGATCTTGTTTACAACCATATATACCGGTGCGATGCTGCTGCTTGATCATTTACATCAAACACCCGAAGTTGTAGCACAGGCTAAACCATTTTTACTAATCATGGGGCTTTCGGTATTCCCGATGCTGATCTTCAACACCTTTAAGCAGTTTACCGAAGGATTGGGATTCACCAAACAAGCCATGAGCATTTCCATTTGGGGAAACGTGATCAATATTGTTGTTGGTGTGATACTGGTGAAAGGGATGTTCGGCATCAAACCGATGGGGGTACGCGGTGCAGGTTTCAGTACCCTGACAGATCGTTGTATTATGGCAGTAGTAATGGCTTATTATGTGTTCAAATCTGCAAACTTTAAAAAATATCTGGTTGGATTTAAGCGCCATTTCATTACCTGGGCACGTATGCGGGAGATTCTGAAAATCGGCGGACCGGTTGCCATGCAGTATACATTTGAAGTAAGTGCATTCGGCGGGGCGGCTATCATTGTAGGGACGATCGGAGCTGCACCACAGGCTGCGCACCAGGTAGCGCTGAACCTGGCTTCCATCACTTATATGATGGCCAGCGGCGTGTCTGCTGCGGCTGCAATTAAATCAGGTAATTATTTCGGGGCAAAAAAATATACGGATCTGCGTAGTTCTGCTATTGCAAGCTATCACGTAGTGCTGGTGTTTATGTCGGTTACGGCATTGTTGTTCACACTTTTTAACCGCCTGCTACCATGGATTTACACGAGTGATCAGCAGGTTATCGGGATCGCCGCGGAGTTACTACTGATTGCGGCCGTATTCCAGCTTTTTGATGGGGCGCAGGTAATTGGCTTAGGTGTATTGCGTGGTATGGGTGATGTAAACATCCCCACAGTGATTACCTTCCTGGCTTACTGGGTAATTGGTATACCCGTAGGATACGTTTTGGGCTTGCACTTTGGCATGGGTGTTGAAGGGGTGTGGTATGGTTTAGTCGCGGGCCTGCTTACAGCAGCCATATTATTGTATATCCGTTTCAATAAAATCAGCGCGCATCATCAGTATCAAGAACAAGTTATTATCGCGCAAGACTGATGGACGGTTCAACTTCAAATCCGCTTATACTTACACTACAATTAGAGGATTCTGTTCAGGCGTACTTTAACCAGCTCCGGAAAGCTTATTTCCCTGCTGAACGAAATTACCTTGATGCACACCTCACCATGTTTCATCATCTACCAGCGCATGAAAAACAAATCGTGACGGATATTGAATATACCACTTCACAAAATGCCGAATTTAGATTAACTGCATCTGCTGTAGTAGGTATTGGTAACGGCGTTGCGTTTAAAATAGTAAGCGAAGAGTTAGCGCAAATGCACCGGCTGTTACAGCAGCAATGGCACGAATGGTTAATCCCCCAGGATCGGCAAAAGCTTTGGCCGCACATCACCGTGCAGAACAAGGTATCACCAGAAGTAGCAAAAAATCTGAAGGAACAGCTTGAAGAAAATTTCCAGCCCTTTGAATTTAAAGCTACGGGATTAAGCTTGTGGGAATATTTGGGCAGGCCCTGGAAGTCTATCAGAAACTATCAGTTTCAGAAGTAAAGATCATTAGCCAGTCGGTAGGTATTGCAATGCGCTTCAACAATATCCCGGATATCTGGCGAGTAGCCCCCACCCATACTTACCTGTACCGGAATGTTATTTAACTTACACTGTTCCAGTACAAATAAATCCCTCGCCTTACAATCTTCTTTAGTTAATTTTAGCCGCCCAAGTTTGTCACTTTCCAGAACGTCCACTCCTGAAAGATAAAATATAAAATCGGGTTTTTGTTGCCGGATTAGTTCTGGCAATACATTATACAGTACACCTAAATATTCTTCTCCAACTGTTGCATCTTTCAAAGGCACATCCAGATCTGACTTTTCTTTTCTGTAGGGGAAGTTATTTGCCCCGTGCATAGAGAAGGTAAAAACGCGGTCCTCGTTTTGAAAAATCTCTGCCGTTCCGTTCCCCTGGTGTACATCAAGGTCGACGATTAATACGGACTTTGCCAGGCCATGTTTCAGTAAATAATTAGCAGCGATAGC
Organism: Mucilaginibacter straminoryzae; assembly: GCF_022953055.1. Classification (GTDB taxonomy): domain Bacteria; phylum Bacteroidota; class Bacteroidia; order Sphingobacteriales; family Sphingobacteriaceae; genus Mucilaginibacter; species Mucilaginibacter straminoryzae. The sequence continues at coordinate 214,430 of NZ_JALJEJ010000003.1, forward strand.
CTGATCATTCAACAGGCAGAATCCTTCGCCCCAATTACTACCGGCATGGTGGGTGCCGCCAGCTACATTAAAAGCAATGCCATTTTCAAAAGCGTAATGGCAACCATCAATTGTTCCTTTAGCGATGCGGATTTCCCGCTCTACTAACCTTGCGGATAAAGGAAAGCCTGTACGCCTTTGCTCCTTTGGTGGCAGTGTCAGGTCGCGGAGCTGTTCCCAGTAGTCGCGCGCATGTGTCAGTAGAATCGTTTCTTCATCAAACGGATCAGGTGAAAAAAGGTTGTCTTTGGTGATGGTGCCCTCATGCAGCAACTGCTCTGGGATCAGCTCGTATTTTAACATCGGGAAACGGTGCCTCGGCGGCAGCGGATGCGCATAAATAGGATCAAAGGCAATCTTTAACATCTAATGCTTAGTATTTTGCTGCTGCCTGGGCGAGCAATGTACCTGCTTTGTAAACGTCGACAAAGGAATTATACAGTGGCACCGGGCTTAAACGGATTACGTCAGGCTCGCGCCAGTCGCCGATCACGCCGTTCTGCATCAAGTAATCAAAAATCTGCTTGCCGTTTTGCGTGCAGATAATAGACAATTGCGCGCCGCGTTGGTCAATATCTTTAGGGGTGATGATTTTGAACTTTTCCTTGCCTGTTTTTTGGTTGATCTGTTCGATCAAAAATTCGAGGTAGTTGGTTAGCTGCTCACTTTTTTGGCGTAAGGCGTTAATTCCACCTGCCTTCTCAAATATTTGCAGCGATGCATAATGGGCAGCCATTAACAGAATGGGACTCGTGCTCACCTGCCATCCGTCGGCACCGGCTTCAGGAACAAAACCCTGCGTCATTTTAAAGCGCTCGTTTAGCTTGTATCCCCACCATCCGGCAAAACGCTTTAATTGATCGTCTCCGAAATGCTTTTCATGCACGAAGATTCCACTGATACCACCGGGACTTGAATTCATGTATTTATACGAACACCAGCAGGCAAAATCCGCTTCCCAATCATGCAACCGCAGCGGAACGTTTCCTGCGGCATGGGCGAGGTCGAAACCTACAATGGCTCCCGCTTCATGACCAGCTTTAGCAATGGCTTTCATATCGAAAACCTGCCCTGTATAATAATTGATCCCGCTAAATAGCACCAATGCTATTTCATCCGCATGCGCTCTGATAGCGTTTATAATATCTCCCGTCTCCAGCAAATACGCACCTTCTCGCGGTGCTACTTCTATGATTGCCTCCTCGGGGTTGAAGCCATGATATTTTACCTGGCTTTCTACTGCGTATTGATCTGAAGGGAAAGCCCCGGCTTCCATTATTATTTTTAAACGTTTGCCCTGTGGCCGGTAGAAGCTCACCATTAATAGGTGCAGGTTGATAGTCAGTGAATTCATCACCGTTACCTCTTCGGGTTTTGCACCAACAATCTGCGATAGCGGTCCAGCGAGCCGGCGGTGGTAACTAATCCATGGGTCGCTACCTTCAAACCATCCTTCTACGCCGAACTGACGCCAAGAGGCAAGCTGCTCAGCAATTACTTCAGCTGTCGTTTTAGGTTGAAGCCCTAAAGAGTTACCGCACAAATAAATAGCGTCTCCACCCTGATGCGGCGGGATGTAAAATTCACTACGAAAATCGCGAAGCGGATCTATATGGTCAAGGCCTTCTGCAAAGGCAAGGCTGTTTTCAAAATTCATCAGCCAATATTACTAAAACGCATGCAAAAGCAAAACCCCTGCTATAAATCTACTTTATCATGTTCGCCGGGTTGATACGTCTTTCCTAATACCGCAGCTTTCAGCATTTTAAACAGTACCACAATTTTACTTGCACTGCTATCCCAATATTCGGCAGACTCTGTATCGATCTTCATCAGCGTTAGCGCAGGATCATTTATCCCCTGCGGAAAGAACACTTCTACATAGGGTGTCCAAAGCTCCTGCATTTTGGTACGGTCGTCTACTAGAGATGCAGTGCCCGTAAGGCTGATGTAAACATGGTTGGCTACATCTGAATAAGTGACTGATACTTTGTTATCTAAAGAAATTTCTGCAACCTTGGTAGAGTATTCATTGGTGAAGAACCACAAGGCGCCCTCTGCGTCCAGCAGTAGCGTCCCCATCGGCCTGCTGTGAAAACCTTCCGTAGCGCTGTAGGTAGTCAGCATTGCAGTTTTGATCTTATCGATCATACCACGCAGTTTCTCGATATTCTCCAGTCTTTTAAGTTCGTCTTGGTATTCCATAGGTATTGATGCTTTATTAACATACAACCCTATTTTATTAATTTTGATTTAAAAAATTATCTATTGGGTTTACTTACGTATGGATTACCTTTTACGTAAAAACGATAAGGCAGCGCGGCATCTTCGCCCGCATAATCAACCCCTACCCTTGGAACAGCGGCAATTTGTTCATCATTAAAAACCAGGCCGCGATCTTCTATCCACAAGGTGTCGCTTTGCAGACTGATACCATTTATTCTGCGCGAGATTCCCATAGCTTTAGCCACAGAACCTGGCCCGGAGGTAATATTAGGTTTAACGACAGCCATATCTCGGCGGTACTGCATGATATCTATACCTTCCGTCGGGTTAATGGCGCGAATTAACACCGCATGCGGTTGGCCTTCCACCGAAGTAACAATGTTTAGCATCTCATGGATACCATAACACAGGTAAACATAAGCGATACCGCCTGCGTGGTACATCACCTCCGTACGGTTAGTCCGGCGGTCGTTATAAGCATGCGAAGCACGATCGATTATACCATTATAAGCTTCTGTTTCAACAATATAGCCTCCTGTAACTAAACCATCAAAACGGGTAAAAAGATATTTCCCTATCAGATCGCGGCTCAGCTTAATCACATCATTATCCTGGTAGTACGATTCCGGTAACTTCATTTGCCCAATATCTCCAATAACCACTCTGTAATGATTTTTGCTTTATCAAAAACCATAATATGTGTACCGTCTTTGACAATGGTTACCGGTTGCTGTATGCGCCGGTAATTAAAAACCATATCCTTGTCGCCAGTGATATGATAAACGTTAGGTAGCAGTGCAGTACTGTCCCAATGAAGTACCGCTCCCATGGCCCACTTCACAAACGTCGGCGATGAATTTCTTAGCATGGATTTAAAAAGCAATAGGTCATCCGAAGCCATTGCACCGAATACCGGGCGGATCATAAAGCCAACTGATGTCATCAACCGTGCGGGTATCCATTTGTAGATAGGCAGCCTACGGAATACTTTAAAGTAGAAAGGCGCTTCGTCACTGGTCTTAATACTCGAAATAAGAATAGCTCTTTTAAGTTTTACCTGTTTGGCAATCTCGATAGTGAGCATGCCACCAAGCGAAACACCAATTACGGTAGAACCCGGACTGATCTGATAGGTTTCTATCAACTTAGTAGCATAGGAAGTGAGCGTATCTTCGGATTGTGGTTCTAGCCAATTAAGATACATGCAATCATAGCCAGTTAGCTGGATGTTTTTGAACAAACGGTAATCGGCACCCAGCCCGGAGATGAAATATACCTTCTCCACTAAAACCTGATCAGGTTGACCAATTGCTCCAGATAATCGCCGTCTGTTTCATCAAAATGCGCCAAATGTTCACTATCAACATCCAGTACGCCCCAAACTTCACCATCACTTAGTAACGGTACAACAATTTCCGAGCGGGAAAGTGAACTACAGGCAATATGGCCCGGAAACTCTTCTACATCAGGCACAATCAGCGTTTTTTCCTTTTCCCACGCCGCGCCGCAAACACCTTTACCTTTACCAATACGTGTACAAGCAACGGGCCCCTGGAATGGCCCTAATACCAATTCATCATCCTTCACCAGGTAAAAGCCTACCCACCACCAATTGAACTGCTCTTTTAAAGCTGCGGCTATGTTAGCCAGGTTGGCAACCAGATCGGGCTCGCCGGTGATCAATGCCTCTATTTGCGGTAACAGTGATTGGTATTGTGCTGCTTTATCTGCTGTAGTTATTATTTTAAGATCTTCCGCCATATATTGACAAAAGTATAACACTATGCCTTTTGTTGCATAACCAGAATCTCATATTTAATGACTTACTTCGCAACAATGTTGGTAAGCCTCACCGTTGTACGTTACCGTAAAAGCTTTGTGCCCTTTGCCCTGCTCTCTATGGCAGTACACCGCCTGCCATTGATGCTGGCGAGGGGTTGCAGTTTCTGGAAGCTTTTGGGCAGCGGCAGGAACGGTACTTTCGACTTAACGCCCGACTGGCAACAGTGGGGACTGATGGCTGTATGGGACTCGCGCGAAGATTTTGACGAGTTTTATAAAAGTTCGTTTGTTGCGAAGTGGTGGAAGGTATTTGCTAAAGAACAATGGACCATCCTTTGCCAGCCTTTGCAAAGCCATGGAAAATGGGATGGTAAAGAGCCTTTCGGAAAACCGGATAATACCAATTATAAAGGTCCTGTTGCAGTGCTTACACGCGCTACCATCCGTGTCACGAGGCTGAAAAACTTCTGGTCGCACGTGGATGAAGTGGCGGATATGATGACATCAGCGAAGGGTTATATCACTTCCATTGGCATTGGGGAAGCGCCTATTTATCGCCAGGCCACATTTTCGATCTGGGAAAGCCTGGACGATGTTAAAGCATTTGCTTACCGCTCACGAGAACATGCTGAAGTGATTAAGAAAACACGCAGCGAAGCCTGGTATAGCGAAGAACTTTTCGCCAGGTTTAAACCGGTTGCAACTTTTGGCAGTCTACACGGCGGCGATCCTTTAAAAGGATTGGTTAAATTTGAACAATCATGAGAGTTATTGCAGAACTTCCCCATCCCGAGTTTAAAATCTCTATCCTGAATATGAACCAGAAGTTTATTATCCGGATAGAAAAAGGCACTTACGAACAGCTTTACAAAATTTCTGAAATGGACCTTACGGATGGTGTGAATAGCGTTTTCGAATTGCTTGACGAAGAGTTTCTAAAAACAGTAAATGAACGCTTCAAAAGTATGCTGACCGATTTTAAAGGCGCTTATTCGCGGTATAACTTTTAATCTGCAGGTAACAAGTCGCAATACCAGAAGCCTGCTATTTTGGGTGCGGTAGAGGTAGCGCAAACATCATTATTATCTTTAGGTGCTTTGTATTCCTTAAACACCTTCTCGCCTACCTGGTACTTGATTTCCTGCTTAAAGATCGGGCCTTTAAATGCAAAGGTGTGAAACTCGCCATTCTCGCCACAAACGTCTACATCTTCGGGTAAGGCTCTAATCAATTCCGGAGTGATTTCTTTACCAACAAACTCGCCCAACCTTTCCTGCGTACAGGCGATAACTGTACCAAAACCCAAATCAAAAAACTCGCTAATTAATTCATTGGTATCGCGTTTCCAAAGCGGGTAAATACCTGTCATGCCAACTTCGGCTAACCGGGCATCGCGGTAGTTCTTTAAATCCTCCAGGAAGATATCGCCGAATATAGTGTGTGTAATACCTTCGCTTTTAAAATGTTGAAGGTGGCGGTGCATAGTTTCAGCATACTCCTTCATTCCCGGCATTTCAGGAAGGCGGATCTGATATAGAGGGATACCAATGCTTTCTGCTTGGTCAATCAACAATGCCTCTCTAACGCCATGCATCGAAACGCGGTTAACGGCATCGTTTACCGTAGTTACCAGGTACCTAATCTCTAATTCTGTATCCTGAAGCGCATGGTAAAGCGCTAAAGAGCTATCCTTACCACCGCTCCAGTTGAAAATGCATTGTTTTTTCATGAGCCTCTCCCAAACCCTCCCCGGAAGGGAGGGCTTTATATGTATTTATAGATTCGAAATTTATTGAACAAAAGTCTCCCCTACCGGGGGAGATTTAGAGGGGGCCGAGTAGCTGCTCTACCAAACTCGCCACTCCAACACTCGCCTTCTCCTCTATCTTAATCAGGTTTTTTACCGATACGTCCGGTATCACCGGGTCGACGATGTATTTCGGCACCTCTGCAGGAACATAATTAATTAATCCAGCCGCAGGGTAAACTGCAAGCGAAGAACCGACCAGCATAAAAACATCGGCTTCCGTGCAAATAGCTAAAGCTTTTTCTATCATGGGTACCGCTTCGCCAAACCAAACCACATGTGGCCGAAGCTGACTGCCTAGTTTACATTTTTCGCCCATCTTTAACTCCCAACCATCAATCGGGTAAGTAAGCCTTGGATTAACGCTGGATTGCGAACGGGTGATCACGCCGTGCAGATGGACCACATTGGTAGATCCCGCACGTTCATGCAGGTCGTCTATGTTTTGGGTAATGATCGTCACCTCATACTTCTGTTCCAGCTCTACCAAAGCATAATGGGCGGCGTTTGGCAGTGCTTCTATCACCTGCTTCCGGCGCATGTTATAAAAATCCTGCACCAGTTGCGGGTTACGCTCCCACGCTTCTGGCGTAGCCACTTCCTGTATATCATATCCTTCCCAAAGGCCGTCGCTATCGCGAAAAGTCTTCAGTCCGCTATCTGCGCTGATGCCTGCACCGGTAAGTACTACTAGTTTTTCCATAGTTGATGTCATAAAAAAAGCGATGATTACTCATCGCTTTTATAAAATATTGTTTCGTCAGCTTATGCAGCTGCAAGTTCATGTTTACTGCGTAACACGGTATATTTGCTTTTTGCCAGTTCGAAGCCAATGAAAAGAATGGCGCCGAATACCAGATCGCCTTTGATCATATTCAGTTCGAAAGGGATAGCTGCCGCTAATGACTGGAAGTACCCGCCAATGTTTTTAGCGTATAGCGTACCGTTTAACCATGGTTCAATATCGGTTAATAACCAATGAACCACAACGCCACCAACAGAGGCTAAAAACACATTCAGGATGTTTACTTTCTTTATCAGGCTACCAAAGAACACCATTGCAAAGAAGCTTAGGTACATCCAGATAGAACTGCTATACCAAAGAACCAGCTTTGAGGTGTACAGGTAGTTAATTACGATATCGCTTACAAAAAGGGCTGCAAACGGAACCAGGTAAGCTTTCCATTTATCATTAAAATAAACGCCGCCGAAAACAGCTATCGCACCAACTGGTGTAAAGTTGCTCAGGGCCGGGAATTTATAACTAACCAAACGCATTGCAGCAGCAGCGACGATCATCAGGATCAGCACCACGTTACGGATATTAATTTTTTGTAATGACATATTTTTTAACAGTAAACAAAACTACTGATAATCTGACGAAATTAAAAAGCTTAGTTAAACTGATATTTTACACCAGCCGCTGCATTGAAACGGCGTGTGTTGTAACCGTACCAATCGAAGTAATTCTCGTCGAGGATGTTCTTCAGATCTGCAAAAATGGTCAGGCGCGGGCAAGGATCAGCTTGCAGGTGCAAGTCCAGCAAGTTATAATGCTTCAGCGTGATGATCTGTGAAGGATAAACGGTAAAGTCGTTATCGCGTCTGTCGCCGGTGTATTTGTAATTAAACCCGAACGAGAACTGATTAGTTACCTGTATACCCAGCGTAGCACCGTAAGTATTTTTCGGTCTGCGGTACAGGTTGCGGGTGTCCTTTCCGGTAGCATCCGTTTGGCGACCAACCACATAAGCGGCATAAGCTGAAGCAGTTATATTGCTTAGTTTAAAAGTCAACTCACTTTCAAAACCTTTGTCGTTTTGTCTGTTCGCGTTAACATAGTAGCTGGCGAAAGTTTTCGGATCGGTATAAAATGCAATCACATCTTCAATACTCCTTTTGTAAAACACGGTATTGAAAGACAGCACGTTCTTTACGATACCCAGATCAAGACCAGCCTCATAAGAACCAGTCGTTTTTTCTGGCTTTAGATCAATGTTGCCATACTGAGAATACAGTTGGTATAACGAAGGTGCTTTGAACGCAGTGGCCAGCGTACCGAATACTTTCAACCGATTAAACAGGTAAAAAGACGGATTTATTGTGTAAGTAAAGTTGCTGCCATATTTGTTGTGGTTGTTATAACGTCCTCCTACTTCCAGATGGAAAACATCGTACGAAAAGAATAACGAGGTATATACACTACCGATTGCTGTGTGGGCAGAATCAGCCGAGAGTACGGATGGCTTAGGTGTATATCCTGTGGTTCTATACTCACCATACTGATTGCTGCTGCTGTACTTGTAACCTGCGCCGCTGGTAATATCCAGGTACTGGTTAAATTTGTAATTGAACACGGCTTCGGCGTTGGTGATCTTACCCAGGTTATTGGTTAGCTGATAGGTATTAAAGTTATCTCCAGGCAAGTTCTGAAACTTATTGCGCACGTTGTTCTGGCTAACGTTTAAGTTTAAAGCTCCTTGCTGCAAGGTCCAGGTAGCGCCCAAACCTCCGTTTAAATAAGTACGTTTGTAGGTATAATCTTTATCATCTACAAAAGCATCATAATCGTTATCACCTGTATTGCGGCTATACTGTAAGTTTCCTCTTAACACGAAGTTGTTGCTCACCGGCTGGCTCAGGTTCAGGCTGATAGAACGCTGGTGGAAGCTATCGTTGTCAAAAGTACCTGTCAGGTCTTTATCCGTTGCAACTGAAAATCCTTTAGAATCAGTATTCGATACGTTAAGTGCAATGCCAGTTTTATTCAATTTGCCATTTAAGCCAACTGCCTCCTGGAAGGTTTTGTAGCTTCCGCCTACGAACTGACCGGTAGCTTTTAAGCCTTGACCAGTAGCGTGTTTAGTGATGATGTTGATGACACCCGCTACAGCATCAGACCCGTAAAGCGTAGAACCACTGCCTTTTAAAATCTCGATATGGTCTATTTCATTAACCGGGAAAGCATTCAGGTCGTAATTCCCGGCGATGCTGGAAGCATCATTAACCGGGAAGCCATCAACCAAGATCAGGGTATTTCCTGCAGAAGCGCCGCGGAGATAGATATCTGAACTTTGCCCCTGCATGTTCTGAGCGCCCGAGTACATTATTCCGGGTACGGTATTGATCAATTCTGGAAGTGTTTTACCTTGCGACCTGGCAATTTCAGCAGCGGTAATGGTAGTTACCACCCTGCCGATCTCTGATTGTTTTTTGGGTGAACGCGATGCAGTTACTACCACATCTTTCAATGTTCGGGTAGTGTCTTGTGCGTGTACTGCAGCTGCCTGCAATACCAATTGTGCAAACCCCAGGCTTGCAGCAACTCTGATAAAGTTTTTGTTCATGTTGATGTGAGTTTAATCCCACAGCGAACAGATAGTGAAGTAAGGTGAATGAAATACGCTGGCCAGGCAGAATTTGCATCCAAGCTCCAATCCCCGAAAGCTATGAATTATTATTTGGCTTATGGCAGGTCTTCTGACTTGCTCCCCTTGGTTCAGTCTTCCCGTGGTTAAACAGTGACTATATGGATGAACCTCAGTTTTATGGAGCTTACAGCTGCGGGACAGTCACGGATTTACACCGTGTTCCCTTTTAATCCTTTATCATTTGTGATAAAAGAACCAAAAGCGGTGCAAAAATAGCAAAGAATCTGATATATTACTGCCATTAACTTAATTCGCGATGAGGAAACTATTGCTGCTCCCATTCATGTTGTTCGCTGCTGTTTGTATGGCCCAGAGACCCGATACCGTTTTTCTGGAGAACATGTTAAAATCAAACTCCGGATTGTTCGAGCACATCCTGAAACACCCGACACATAACGAGGTGCAGATACTATATACACAGATTGACCGCGATGAACATAACATTCCTCACTTTAAATCTTACAGCTACCGACTGAACCCAAAACACTACTTCTACCCTGCCAGTACGGTAAAATTACCTACCGCGATTTTCGCGCTTGAGAAATTAAAGGAGCTTGGCGTAAAAGGTTTGTCAAGAAATTCAGTGATGATTACTGATAGCGCTGCCGAAAAGCAAACCAGAGTTACGACTGACTCTACCGCGAAGAATGGTAAGCCGAGTATTGAACAGTACATCAAAAAGATTTTGCTAGTAAGCGATAACGATGCTTATAACCGGTTGTATGAATTTGTAGGACGTGCCGAGATTAACAGCAAGCTGAAGAAGTACGGTTTTAACAATACACGGATTATTGGCCGCCTTGCAGTAGGTGATGGTGGCGAAAGTGCGCGTACAACAAATCCTGTCAAATTCTATGACGATGGTAAACTGGTTTATACCAAACCGCAGCAGTACGACAGCAACAATTATCCAATGCAGTTGGAGAACATGATACAGGGTAAAGGGTACCTGGATGCCAAAGACCGGTTAGTAATGAAGCCTTTTGATTTTAGTGATAAAAATGTTTACCCACTTCAGGATCAGCAGGCTGTTTTGAAACGATTGTTATTACCCGAGGCATTCCCTGAAGCGGAACGTTTTAATCTAACCCCAGACGAATACAAGTTCATTTATAAATACATGAGTATGTTCCCTACCGAGAGCGATTATCCAAAGTATCAGCGCCCAGAATATTACCCGGCTTACTGTAAATTTATTTTCTACGGTGCGGATAGTACAGCATCGATATCCCCAGATATCAGGATCTTTAATAAAGTTGGAGATTCCTACGGTTACGACATCGATAATGCTTACGTGGTAGACTTTAAAAATAAGGTAGAATTTATACTGACTGCCGTAGTGCAATCTAATGAAGATGGGATTTATAATGATAACAAGTATGAGTATGATACCGTTTGCCTCCCTTTTTTAAAGAACCTGGGAAAGGTGATTTACGAGTATGAATTGAAGCGCCCGCGCCAGCACAAACCCAACCTGGCTAAGTTTAAATTCAAATATTAGCGCAGATGAATTGAGTCCATTGATTTTCATAAAAGGAAAACTATCGCGCCAACTGTTATGTTTATTGGTTGTATTTAACCTATAAAACATTTATTATGGCAACTACAGCATTAGAACGCACAACCATGTATAACGGCTCTTCCGGGCATGGTTCAGTAAATATCAACTGGCCGGAACGCTATGTTTCTATCGCCGCAGGCGTAAAACTTGCTTTTTCTGGCTTAACACATATTTTTAAAAGCCCGTTTACTAGTGTGTTGAAATTAGGCGCCGGTGGTTACCTGGTTAACAGGGGCATTACCGGTCATTGCGAACTTTATTCGAAAATTGGTAAACATACCACCGAACCTGTGAATGTAAATATCCGCACGTCGTTTACGGTAAATAAACCACGGCATGAGGTGTACGAATTCTGGCGCCAGTTAGATAACCTGCCGCTATTTATGAAGCACCTAGAAAGTGTAGAAATATTGGATCAAACACGTTCACATTGGGTGCTGAAATTGCCGACGAATATCGCAACCGTTAGCTGGGATGCGGAAATCGTTAATGACGAACCTGGACAGGTAATCGGATGGAGTTCTTTACCGGGTTCTATCATCGACAATGCCGGTAAGGTAACGTTTAAAGACGGAATGGAAGAAGGTACCACACTGGTAGATGTGGTAATCAGTTATCAACCTCCGGCTGGCGGTGTGGGTACAGGAGTAGCCCATATCTTGAGCCCTTTATTTAAAAACATGGTTGATAATGATGTCCGTAACTTTAAGCAATATATGGATATTGAAGAAACAGTGAGCATTGCCCAGGATGCAGAAGGGCGACCGTTAGCGGTTGGTTTTCCAAGCTAATAACAAGAAACCCCGGCAATTTTCCGGGGTTTCTTGTTTATATTAAAACCTTCTTAAAATATAGGTTCTATTTTTCTTTACGTAGGGGTAATTTGCACTGTCCTTCGGGCATGGTGCATAGCGGTCGTTAGGTGTAAATACGCTGGTAGCAGATAAATCGGTACGGATAATATCAAACGTGGCCTGGCTCACCAATTGGTCGCCGTTGAATAGCAACACCAGGCAAATATCATCATGGTTAAAGATCCCGGCCAGCATAATATCCTGGTAGTGTTTAGCCAGCGTCTTATCCAGCATCTTTTTAGAGCTGTACGGACCTAGCACATATACCTTATCCCATTTCACCTCGTTGTACTTGCTCAACTTCAGTATGCCTTTATCTTTTTGCAAGCCTTCCTCTACAAAACCGCGAAGTTTACCCGCACCATGGTCGTTACAGGAAAACAGCAATAAGCTCAGCGCTATAAATAACAGTTTTTTCATTTGTTCTATCACACAAAACTACACAAAAAAAGCCTCCCGGTTTGGTGGGAAGCTTTTTCGCTAAATATTTATTTCAGCTTACTTTACAGCGTCAACAATAGCTTTGAACGCATCTGGATTGTTCATTGCTAAGTCAGCCAATACTTTACGGTTTAAACCGATTTCTTTAGCTGCTAACTTACCCATTAATTGTGAGTAAGAGATACCGTGCTGACGGGCGCCAGCGTTAATACGCTGAATCCATAAAGCTCTGAATTCTCTTTTTTTGGTTTTACGGTCGCGGTAAGCGTACTGTAAACCTTTTTCAACTGTGTTTTTGGCAACGGTGTAAACCTTGCTTCTTGAACCCCAATAACCTTTGGCGAGGTTCATGATTTTTTTCCTGCGTCTTCTCGACGCTACTGCGTTAACTGAACGTGGCATTTTCTGCTGTTTTTGGTAGTGAGTGCCCGATAACCAACCGGATCTTTTTGTACTCTAATACCTGGTTAAAAAATTAATTAATTACTTTCCGATACAAAGCATACGTTTTACGTTACCCATGTCGGCATCAGACACTAGACTGGTGTGACCAAGGGCACGCTTACGTTTAGTAGACATCTTGGTTAAGATGTGGCTTTTGTATGCGTTTTTTCTTGCAATTTTACCTGTTCCAGTAAGCTTAAAGCGCTTTTTGGCACTGGAATTGGTTTTCATTTTTGGCATAACTGTTTATATATTTAATGTGCAGATGTCCAAATATGCAAATGTGCATATTATTCCGCCTGCGGGTTTTGCTTGTTTTAGCACAATTTCATCTGCACATCTGCACATTTGAAATTTGCACATTTAAATAATTATTTCTTACCTGCTTTAGGAGCAACGGTTAAAAACATCCGTTTACCTTCCAGCTTAGGTAATTGTTCTACTTTACCAACTTCTTCTAAAGCCTGTGCAAAACGTAGTAACAAAATTTCACCTTGTTCTTTGTAAACAATCGCGCGACCTTTAAAGTGCACGTATGCTCTTACCTTCTCGCCGCTTTCCAGGAATTTAATGGCGTGTTTCAGCTTAAATTCAAAGTCGTGCTCGTCAGTATTCGGTCCGAAACGGATTTCTTTAATTACCGTTTGCTTAGCGTTGCTTTTTATCTCTTTGAGCTTTTTCTTTTGCTCATAGATGAACTTGTTATAATCAATCACCTTACAAACCGGCGGGTTTGCGTTTGGTGAAATTTCAACTAAATCCAGCTCCTGTTCTTCCGCTATGGCCAGCGCATCTCTTAAAGAATAAACGCCAGGCTCCACATTATCGCCAACCAGGCGAACTTCCTGCGCACGGATGAATTGGTTAATGTTATGTTCCGCTTCCTTTTTTTTGAAAGGAGGACGCGGCCCTCTGCTAAAATTCGGTCTGTTTAATGCCAAGTTATACTGTTGTTTCTTTAATAATCTGTTGTTTAAACTCTTCTATAGTTAAACTTCCTAAATCGCCCTGCCCATGTTTACGAACGGAGATAGTGCCTTCACTAGCCTCTTTCTCGCCAACAATAAGCATGTAGGGTATCTTTTTGACTTCAGCATCGCGGATTTTACGCCCGATCTTCTCATCTCTGAAATCAATTAGCCCGCGAATATCGGAATTTTTTAATTCATCTGAAAGTTTTTTTGCATAGTCCTCAAATTTTTCAGATATAGGTAATATGGTATACTGCTCTGGCGACAACCACAACGGGAAGTTACCTGCGCAGTGCTCGATCAATACTGCTACAAAGCGCTCCATGGAACCAAATGGTGCACGGTGAATCATTACCGGGCGGTGCTTTAAGTTATCGCTGCCGGTATACTCCAACTCGAAACGTTCCGGAAGGTTGTAATCTACCTGGATAGTACCTAACTGCCATTTACGGCCAAGGGCATCTTTCACCATGAAGTCCAGCTTTGGGCCATAGAATGCTGCTTCACCAAGTTCGGTAACGGTTGGTAAACCTTTCTCTTCGGCGGCTTCTTTAATGGCTTGTTCAGCAATAGCCCAATTCTCGTCAGAACCGATGTATTTCGCCTTGTTCTCCGGATCACGAAGTGAAATCTGAGCAGTATAATCTTCAAAGCCTAATGCATTGAAAACGTAAAGTACCAGGTCAATCACCTTCATAAACTCCTCTTTCACCTGATCCGGGCGGCAAAATAAATGGGCATCGTCCTGAGTAAATCCGCGTACCCTTGTCAGACCATGCAGCTCGCCGCTTTGTTCGTAACGGTAAACAGTACCGAATTCTGCATAACGAACCGGCAGGTCTTTGTAAGAACGCGGTTTAGTTTTATATATCTCGCAGTGGTGCGGGCAGTTCATCGGTTTCAGGAAGAACTCCTCACCCTCTTGCGGGGTTTTTATCGGCTGAAAACTATCCTTGCCATATTTCTCATAGTGACCGGAAGTTACATAAAGGTTTTTATGACCGATGTGCGGTGTGATCACCTGCTCGTAACCCGCTTTCACTTGTGCACGCTGCAAAAAGTTCACCAGGCGTTCGCGCAAAGCAGTTCCCTTTGGTAGCCAAAGTGGCAAGCCCATACCCACTTTTTCTGAGAAGGCAAAAAGCTCTAATTCTTTACCTAATTTACGGTGGTCACGCTTTTTAGCTTCTTCTATAAGCTTCAGATAATCTGTGAGTTCACTCGCTTTAGGGAAAGTAACGCCGTAGATTCGGGTTAACTGCTTACGGGTCTCGTCGCCGCGCCAGTAAGCGCCTGCTACGTTCATCAGTTTTACCGCTTTGATGAAGCCGGTATTAGGGATATGCGGACCACGGCAAAGATCGGTAAAGTTACCTTGCGAATAAAAAGTAATGGAACCGTCAGGCAGGTCCTTGATCAGATCAAGCTTGTACTCGTCGCCTTTTTCGGTGAAATATTCAATCGCGTCCGCTTTGCTCACCGGCTTACGGATGTAATCTTCTTTAGCCTTAGCCAACTCGATCATCTTGTCTTCGATGGCCTTGAAATCTTCTTGCGAAAATACACGGTCACCAAAATCTACGTCGTAATAAAAGCCGGTTTCAATAGCCGGACCAATACCAAATTTGGTGCCCGGATAAAGCGCTTCTAAAGCTTCGGCCATTAAGTGAGCAGACGAATGCCAGAAGGTAGATTTACCGTTGGCGTCGTTCCAGGTCAACAGTTTTACTGCCGAATCATGCTCGATGGGGCGGGTGGCGTCCCAAACCTGGCCGTTTACTTCGGCCGCTAATACGTTACGTGCTAAACCCTCTGAAATAGATTGGGCAATTTGCATGGATGTAATTCCCTTGTCATACTGACGAACGGAACCATCAGGAAGTGTAATGTTAATCATCTACAACTATGATTTGCGGCCTCTCCCTAAATCCCTCTCCAACAGAGAGGGACTTTGTTAAAAGTCGCAGGTTCAAAAATTAAATTGTTTTTAGTCGATCACCTACGAGAGTGATCTTCGTTCAATTGCAAAGATATAATAATTTGATTGATTAAGCTGATTAAAGACCGATTACACCGATTGAGGCTGATTAGGTGAAGACTTTCATATCTTTTTAAGTAGTTCGGACAAACTATTGGCAGTTGCGTGATAGTTTTCCCACACTTCTTTGCGATGCTGACTGATGTAGGAACTCAGCCCCTCACCTTTTGTGGCTTTTTCAAGCATGGCGTTAACATGCTCCCGACCGGTTTTATCAGCGGAATAAAAGTAGTATACGCCTTTCTGAAACTGAACGATGATCCCGTTCCGATATTCAGCATAAGCCACAACGCCGGTCGGGTGGTTGGATTGATAGGGCTGCATTTTAACGCTCATGTTGTTTAAACAGCAAAACTGCTGCCAGCAAAAAAAGGCCCCATCGCGGGGCCAAAACAAACTAATTGATAAGGAGTAGAATTTTAGTTTCCGAACCTAAATGAACTGCCGCCAGACTGCTGCATTTTCTTCATCAACTCTTCCTGCTTCGCTTTATACGCTTCAGCAGTAATGGGTTTGGCGTCCTTTGGTAAGGCCAGTTCTTTATCTTTCACCTTGTAGTATTCAATAGAAGTGGCTTCCACCGTGTTTCTGTTGTTATTAACCGCAAGCACAACGCCTTCTGTCCAGTAAGGTAATAGCGGGGACGCATTAAACTTTAGATCATTAGTATACCATAGCTCGGTTACGCCGGTCTTATTTTTAATGATGGCTTTTTTGCAGTTGAAACCGATAATGGTTTTCGTCTGGTCGGTTTTTTCTACGGTATCAGCTGCCGAGCCTAATTTGCTTTCCATTAAATAGTTCTCGCCATCCAGCGGGATATATTCAAGAATCTTATTCTCTGAAAAATTGTAATAAACCTTGCGGTTAGATCCCATAGACATAATCCGGACACCGCCGGGCAGACCATTGCTAACATCTCCCCCGTCATACTTTTGATAGCGTGCGCCGTTGGCATTAAACACCAGCTCGAACTCGGTGGTCATTTTATCCGGCATGGTGAAACCACTGCCGTTAGTAGCGGTAGCACTTTGACCAGGTGCGGCTTTGATACGTAACTGAGAAACCTGTTTATAATAAATAACGCCCGAAGTTTTATCCTGGGCCTGGAGCGCATTACTGGTAAAAAGCACCAACAGTGCGCAGAAGATTTGCTTAAACATTGCTGTAAGGTTTTAATTTTCTTACCGCAAGTATATAACTAATTTCTTAGTAGAACTAATTTATTAGTTTATTTTAACTTTTTTTAACAGTTTAAAGATTTTTGTACGCCTTTGATTCAAATCTTGAGCTGAACTTTACACTTTTAAACAAAATAATCGTTATTGTAATGTCGAATAGAAGAGAAATAATTTCAAATAATGTAACAAGCCAATTGTTATGAAATTTTTCTACAATATCAATTATTATTAAAGATTCGAGCAAGGTAACTACCAAAGTAACCCAGCGCATCCAAGGATACTGTAAAGAGATGAGTAAAGTTAACACAACTCCAATTAGTAAACTTATCATTATTCCTTGAATAGAAGAATGGGTTAAGATACTTGGCATAACACCTACAGCAGTTGATATAATAGATAGAATGGTGGCTATTTTATAATACTGGTTACTACTACTATCCATTGCTATTGATTTAATTTAGTCTCACCTCGAAACCGTCTACACATTCCCCCATCCACCGGCTAAAACGTCAGCCAAGTGTATGGTCTTAATGGGCAATTGTTGTTTGTCAATATAGCTTTGCAAGTGCATCAGGCAGGAAGCATCAGTAGAGATGATGTAATCCGCTTCCATAGCTATGGCATTGTCTACTTTTTGTTGGGCCATCGCGCTGGATATCGCCTCGAATTTCACGGCGAAAGTACCACCAAAACCGCAACACGTTTCATTATCAGGCAGATCGAACAGTTCCAACCCGTGAACTTTAGAAAGCAGCTGACGCGGTTCTGCTTTGATCTTGCACTCGCGCAGCCCGGCGCAGCTATCGTGGTAAACAGCCCTGCCCTCCAGTTCGGCGCCAAAGTAATCTACCTGTAAGATATTCACCAGGAAATCAGAGAGTTCATAAATGTTACCCTGAACTGCGCGGCATTTATTATGAAGTGCGGTGTTGGTGAAAAGATCGCTGTAGTAGTTGCGTACCATCCCGGTACAAGAAGCCGACGGCGATACAATTACCCCATCCTCGCTATAATCATTCAGGAATTTGCGGCCGATCTCTTTGGCTTCATCCCAAAAACCCGCGTTGAAAGCCGGCTGTCCGCAACAAGTTTGCGCGGCATTATAAGTAACGGTACAACCCGCTTTTTCCAGCAGCTTTACGGTATTAAAAGCAGTCTCAGGAAATAACTGGTCGACAAAACAAGGGATAAACAACTCAACCTTCATCAGCAATCTAATTAACGGGCGCTAATTTGCTTATTTTTCTTTCAACCGCCAGTAAGGAAATCAAAAGAATCAGCCCGAGTATAAAATAACCACACAATGCCAGGGCAGAATTACGCATGCTGCCGGTAATTTCTTCTATGATACCAAAGCTGAACATCCCGCCCACAATGGCTAGTTTTTCTGTAACATCATAAAAACTAAAGAACGATGCGGTATCCGGAATATCCTGCGGCAGGTATTTCGAATACGTAGAACGCGATAGCGACTGGATACCACCCATTACCAGGCCAACCACCGCAGCCAGCGCATAAAATTGATTAGCATTCTGGATGAAATAAGCGGCTATACACGCCCCAATCCAGATGACTACTACACCAGATAATACTTTAATATTACCATAAATACCCGACAACCTTGACATCAAGGTAGCGCCTGCGATAGCTACTAACTGAATGATCAAGATAACTGCGATCAGGTTGGCCGTAGGGAGATTCAACACCTTGGCACCGAAACTTGCTGCCACCAGCATAATGGTTTGCACACCCATCGAGTAGCAGAAGAATGCCGGTAGAAAGCGTTTTAATAGCGGCATTTGTTTTACCTGTTTCCATACTTTACCTAACTCGATAAAGCCGCCTTTGATGATATTGTGATGATGCGGGTTTGCATTCGGGCTGCCTTTGGGTAACCTGCTGAAAGGGATATAGGCAAAGCCGATCCACCAAATACCTACCAGCAGGAAGGACAACTGCGCTGCACGTGCACCATCAATACCAAACAGTTCTGGCTTCAGCACAAACACAAAGCAAATCACTTGCAAAATTACGCTGCCGATATAGCCATAGGTAAATCCTTTTGCGCTTACCTTGTCCTGCATATCTATGGTGGCTATTTCGGGCAGATACGAGTTGTAAAAAACAAAGCCGCCACTATAACCTATCGCAGCCAGCGCAAAACAGACAATACCCATCTCCAGCGTATTCCGGGTAAAGAAAAACAACAAGCCGCAGGAAATTGAACCTAACCAGGTAAAAAACTGCATAAAGATTTTCTTGTTACCGCGATAATCCGCTATAGACGATAATATAGGCAGCAGCGCCACCATTACCAGGTAAGCTACGGCCAGCGCGTAATCCTGCAGTGCCGTGTTAACAAAGCTTTTACCGAAGAATGTTACCCTGTCGCCGCTTTGCTTGTTGGCAGTAATGGCTACGTAGTAGGCCGGAAAAACCGTTGAGGTGATCACCAGGTTATAGGCAGAGTTCGCCCAGTCGAACATGGCCCACGCGCGAAGTATTTTGGGATTGTTTTTTGCACTCATGCGGCACTAAGATAAAAATTCGCGGGCAGATTATTATCCGGTGTGATTTAACACACATCTCCCATCATGATAAAAAAAACCGCCTCATAGTTGGCTTATGAGACGGCTTCAGAAAGGAGTAGATAAAGAAGATCTTTATGAAGAACAGGTTACGCAACCTTCTTCCATGCTACAGCTTGGCCCACTGGTTGGTGTCAGTTCTATACTATCCAGGTCATTCATCTGGTTATTTGCCGGGTCGGGCTGAGGAATTACCGGTTCCATTTCCTGGCTTCCCTGTTTTTCAACCGTAAACTGTACAGCTTGCGTAGCTGCCTGGGTACGGAGGTAATACATACCTGTTTTCAAGCCTTTTTTCCAGGCGTAGAAATGCATCGAGGTAAGCTTGGCTGTGCTTGGGCTATCCACAAACAAATTCAATGATTGCGACTGGCAAATGAAAGCGCCACGGTCTGCAGCCATATCAATCAGGCTGCGTTGTTTAATTTCCCATACCGTTTTGTAAAGCTCCTTGATGTCTGCAGGTATTTCATCAATATGCTGAATGGAACCATTTGCGGCGATGATCTTGTTCTTCATGGTGTTGTTCCACAAGCCCAGGTTCACCAGGTCTTTCAGCAGGTGTTTGTTAACGATTACAAATTCGCCGCTCAATACCCTGCGGGTATAGATATTGGACGTATATGGTTCGAAACATTCGTTATTTCCGAAAATTTGCGAGGTAGAGGCTGTCGGCATAGGCGCAACCAAAAGTGAGTTCCGCACGCCATGGGTCATTACTTCTTTCCGGAGCGACTCCCAATCGTGGCGCTCGCTCGGTTTAACGTTCCATAAATCGAACTGGAATTTACCTTGCGAAAGTGGCGAACCCTTGAAGGTTTCGTAGGTGCCGTCTGTTTTGGCCAGATCTTTACTCGCTGTCATGGCAGCAAAATAGATCGTCTCGAAAATGTTTTTATTGAGCACCTTAGCCAGGTCGCTTTCGAACGGCAGGCGCAGCATAATGAATACGTCAGCCAGACCTTGTACCCCTAAACCTATCGGGCGATGACGAAGGTTTGAGTTACGCGCTTCGTCAACAGGGTAATAGTTGTAATCGATGATCTTATTCAGGTTCTTGGTTACCTCGTAAGTCACCTCGTACAGTTTCTCGAAATCAAACTGACCGTTCACCACAAAGCGTGGTAAAGCTAATGAGGCCAGGTTACAAACGGCCACCTCATTGGCATCGGTATATTCTATAATCTCGGTGCAAAGATTACTGCTTTTGATGGTACCTAAATTTTGCTGGTTGCTCTTGCTGTTTGCCGCATCTTTGTAAAGCAGATAAGGCGTACCTGTTTCTATTTGCGCGTCGATAATTGCAAACCAAAGCTCCTGCGCTTTTATGGTTTTACGTGCACGGCCTTCAGCTTCATAACGTTCATATAAGTTCTCGAATTCTTCACCGAAACACTCACTTAGTCCCGGTGCCTCATGCGGGCAGAACAAGCTCCAATCGCCGTTGGCCTCTACCCGTTTCATAAACAGGTCTGAAATCCAAAGAGCATAGAATAAATCGCGGGCGCGCATTTCTTCTTTACCGTGATTTTTACGCATTTCCAGGAAATCGAACACATCCGCATGCCATGGTTCCAGGTATACCGCAAAAGCGCCTTTGCGTTTGCCACCACCCTGATCTACGTAACGGGCAGTATCGTTAAATACCCTCAGCATCGGGATGATACCATTACTGGTGCCGTTGGTACCGCTGATATAACTTCCGGTAGCGCGTACATTGTGAATAGCCAAACCAATACCGCCTGCGCTCTGCGAAATTTTGGCTGTTTGCTTCAGGGTATCATAAATCCCGTCGATGCTATCATCTTTCATTGACAACAGGAAGCATGACGACATCTGTGGCTTAGGCGTGCCTGCATTGAACAACGTTGGCGTTGCGTGGGTGAACCAACGCTCGCTCATGAGGTTATACGTTTTAATCACGCTCTCAATATCCTGCTTATGGATACCTACCGCTACGCGCATATACATATGCTGCGGGCGTTCTGCTATTTTACCGTCAATCTTTAGCAGGTATGATTTTTCCAGTGTTTTGAAACCGAAGTAATCAAACCCAAAGTCGCGGTCATAGATAATAGAACTATCCAGTAATTCTGCATTCGTATTGATCACCTCCAACACGTCATCTGCAATCAAAGGCATCGGCCTGCCGGTCTTGCTATCGGTATAGTCATGCAGTTTACGCATAGTTTCCGAAAAGGATTTAACCGTATTTTTATGCAGGTTGCTCACCGCGATTCGGCTTGCCAGTAAGGCATAATCCGGATGCTTGGTGGTAAGCGACGCAGCAGTTTCGGCCGCGAGGTTATCCAGCTCCGTCGTAGTAACACCATCATACAATCCTTCAATTACTTTTTTGGCTACATCTATCGGATCCACCAGCGGGCTTAAGCCGTAAGCCAGTTTTTGTATCCGCGCGGTGATCTTGTCGAACTTTACGCTCTCTTTATTTCCGTTTCTTTTTATCACGAACATATACCCCTCCTTCTCCCCTAAAGGGGAGCGAATTATTTAATTATTATTTCTGCTTATTTAATTAAGTCCTCTCCTTCAGGAGAGGGTTGGGTGAGGTTTAAAAATCCTCATCCAATGAGAATGCCTGCTCCTGGTTGCCGGATAGTACACCCGCTTTCTGGTAATCGCCCACTCGTTTTTCGAAGAAGTTGGTTTTACCCTGCAGCGAGATCATTTCCATAAAATCAAACGGATTGGCAGCATTATAAAGTTTGGTGTAACCTAGTTCGCTCAACCATCGGTCGGCAACGAATTCAATGTATTGCTGCATCAGGCGGGCGTTCATACCAATCAGGTCAACCGGTAGTGCGTCTGTAATAAATTCCTTTTCGATAATAACCGCATCGCTGATGATCTGGTGTACCTGCTGCTCGCTCAGTTTATTCTTCAGCATGCCGTAAAGCAGGCAGGCAAATTCGCAATGAAGGCCCTCGTCGCGGCTGATCAGCTCATTACTGAATGTCAGTCCGGGCATTAATCCGCGTTTCTTTAACCAGAAAATAGAACAGAAACTACCGGAGAAAAAGATACCCTCTACAGCAGCAAAAGCCACCAGGCGTTCTGCAAATGATCCGTTTTCGATCCATCGCAAAGCCCATTCTGCTTTTCTGGTTACACAGGGCACCGTTTCTATGGCATGGAATAACCGATTCTTCTCAACTGCGTCTTTAATGTAAGTATCTATCAGCAGCGCGTAGGTTTCTGAATGAATATTCTCCATCATGATCTGGAACCCGTAAAAACAACGCGCTTCCGGAAGCTGAACTTCGCTCATGAAGTTTACCGCAAGGTTTTCGTTTACGATACCATCACTGGCCGCGAAAAATGCCAGGATGTGCGAGATAAAGTGCCTTTCCCCATCGTTCAGGCTGGCCCAATCTTTCAGGTCGCCGCTCAGGTCTATTTCCTCGGCGGTCCAGAAACTGGCTTCATGCTTTTTGTACATTTCCCATACACGCGGATAATTGATGGGTAGGATAACGAACCGATCCTTGTTTTCTTGCAGTAATACTTCTTCCTGTTGCATAGCAGTGTTATTAGTTTGATAAAAGCAGCAGGAATTGATAAAAGACGATGACACCATTACCGGCAAAGCGGCGGGTATAAAGGACTCTTATCAAAACCTTAGTCGTGAAAGTTTCGATAAAATAATACTGGCAGGTGTCTGGCTTATGGCGTTAGTCCATTTACAGTTGCACGTCAGCCCGTGATTTGCACACGGTTCCCTTTTCATCATAGCCAAGCCAGGCAGCTTAACTATGAACCGATATTATTAGTCAAAGAACTTGGCTCAAAGGTAAGGGAAAAAGGAACGGAAGGCCTGTTTAAGTTTTAAACAAAAGGCTGCTTTTTCCACAATGTTGTAAATCGCGACAAAGTGTATTCCGAGATTGTATTACGGACAGAGCTACCGGGCCTATCAAACCGTGTCCGGCGTGATTGGTAAGGTAACACTAAAAATACTGCCTTGCTTCAGATCGCTGGTTACAGTAATGAACCCACCGTGCAATTCAATAAATTTTTGCGCGATAAACAGTCCCATCCCGGCCCCTCTTAGGGTTGCCGCGTTCTTCCCGCGTCCGAATGGTGAGAACAAGTTTTGAAAATCTTCTCGTGGGATACCAATTCCAAAATCCTGAAAATCAATTTTTACTTCGTCGTCCATAAAAGTGATATGAACACGCGGAGGCAAACACCCTTCAGAGAACTTGTAAGAGTTGTTGATGATCCTGCTAAAGGCCATCTTTATCAGTTCGATGTCTGCAACAATTGAACGTTCCTCACCAAACGTTTCCACCGCTGTATATTTTCCGGCAGTAATATATTCAGAAGAGGTTATTTCATTTAAAAGACTAACAATACTCAACTGTTCCAGCCGTAATTCAAAACTATCTGATTGTATTTTACTGGCCGTATAAATATCGGTAAGAAGCGAATCGATATAATCTACCTCTTCTTTAATATGCCCGAGATACTTGCTGATCTTCGGGTGCTTACTAGTTTCACCTAACGACAATTCGGTCAGTTCCGCACTGCTTCTGATGGTTGTTAACGGTGTGCGGAATTCGTGAGAAGTAAGGCTGATGAAGTTTGATTTAAGATCATTAAATTCCTTTTCCTTCTTCAGCGCGTTAAGTATCCTTGTTTCTCCTTCTTTAAGCTTATCTTTCTGTTGTTCAACGGTTACCAGTAATTCTGTTAAAGTTTCATTTTCTACTTCCATCCGTTTCAGCACCATTAATAAGTCTATGACGGAATCGTGTTTGGCAAAGTTTTTTAGATTTAAGCCGAGCTCATTCATCTGATCGACCGATTTCATCCACGGCGATCCGGCAAAAATCACTTCGTCGGTAGGTTCAAGGTATTCAAATTGCCCCCGTAGTAAAAATGATTTGCGGGTTAAGGATCGTAAAACGAAAAATTGGTTATCAGCGGTACGCAGTGCCTTGAAAGAAACCCGAAACGTAGTTGGGCGCCAGATTTCGAATTGCGAAAGAAAGGCTGAATATTTCAGATTCGGGATTAGTTGACTATAGGATTCACCGGCTTCTGCAATAGACAAATCATTTTTCAACAGCAGAAAAAAAGGAAACAGCCGATTGAACGAGTCTGGAGTGAATCTAAGCATGAACCCGGTAAATTAGAAAAACAACTTTACTTGATCGCCCGTTCATGCTATTCGGCATTGCATAGCCCTGTACTTTAGTATGGGTATGTGCATTATTTAAGGAAACAATAAAAGGCATTTCCATATCAACCCATCAGAGCACAATTGCTCAACTTTACCTTTTTTGTATAAGTTTCAGGCATTTTACAAAGTGATAAAAACAATCCGCTGATGCATTGTTTCATGTCCCTCTTTTAAATAAAAATGTGGGGCTATAACTTGCCCAATAATTAATTTCTATAAACAGTTGTGGATCAGTACATACGCAAGATTTCAATCTTAAATCCATATCACATGTAACCGCAATCAAGTCAAATTTATTAAGTTCGTGCCAATAAAAACATACCTTAAATAAGGTATTATATACCTGCTTTAAGGTATATCAACATCTGCATCTGCTGTCGATCTTTACAGAAGAGGCAAAACGTGTTCATGCACGAACGATTGTGTAATGCATCTATTAATCAACCTGAAATTATCGCTGTTTTTATTTAGTTCAAAACATAAAAATATAGTTATTAAGAATAAATATTAACTATCTATAAAATTTAACAGATATACTACCGGCTTGATTTACAGGTATTAATTAGCTAACTGATAATTAATTATATCTTTGAAACCCCTAATTAACCACTCATTGATCAAGATAGGTCTTATTGAGGATGATCCCTCTTTACGCCGGAACTATGAAGAATTTTTTCATAACGAACCCGGTTTTACCGTGTTATTTGCCACAAGTGATCTGCAGAAACTAAAGTATCTTAATGTTGATGAATCCCCCAACGTCATCCTGCTTGATCTTTTACTTCCTTCCGGCAACAGCGTGTACCAGATTTCCCGTCTGAAGAAAGATTTCCCGCAAACCAAAATCGTGATACTATCTGGTATGGAGGAACCTGCACTTACCAAACTTGCGATGACAAAAGGCGCGAGCGGCTTCCTGTTAAAGGCGAGCAGCCTGCAGTTTATCAAAGATGCTATTGTAAACATGAGAGACAGCGGACTTGCGGTATCGCCCCAAGCCGCCAACCATCTGTTTAGCGCTGCAGGGCAATTAACAAAACGCGAATTCCCCGAACTGACGCTGCGAGAGAAACAACTGGCCGAAGTGCTTGCTTCTGGTGTATCACACAAGGAAGCCGGGGATATCCTTGGCATCAGCGCGCTTACTGTTAACCAGCACTTAAAAAGTATTTACAAGAAGTTACGAATAAATTCTAAGCTCGAACTGGTAGCGAGATTCAGAAATAACGGACCTGCACTTGAACCCGAAGAATCGCAAAGCTGATATGAGACTTAGATTTTTAATTGTTGAAGATGATTTGCTGAACTGTAAGGTCTACAAATTAATTCTTAAAGATGAAATGCTGGATTTAGACTTTGCTTATGATGGCGAACAAGGTATTAACCTGTTTACCGGCAATAACTATGATCTGGTTTTATTAGACATGAACCTCCCCTTGCTTACTGGCCTCGAAGTAGCCAAATATATCCGTGATCTTGAGCTGAAAGAATCAAAACCCAAGGTACCCATCATAGCTGTTAGCGCAGATACTTCTGCCGGCATGAAGCAAAAAGCTTACGATTGCGGTGTTAACGAGTACCTGAATAAACCTGTTGGCAGGTACGACCTTATTAAGCGGGTAAAGCTATACATCAATGACCCTCGATTATTCCCTGTTAAAACTAACCATCAATTCAGATCTGAAAATTAGCCATGCCTGTAGTTCTATTAATTGAAGATGAAAGGATTATCCGTGAAAATACACAGGAAATGCTCGAAGCAAATGGTTACCGGTGCATTACCGCGGCAGATGGGCGGGTTGGGTTGGAGATTGCAAAGAAACAGGGGCCGGATCTGATTGTCTGCGACGTGATGCTACCATACCTGTCTGGCTTTGAGGTTAAAGAACAACTCAACGAGGTAAGAAATCGTAAAGATATCCCCTTTATTTATCTTACCGCAAAATCTGAACGTGAAGATCTGCGCCGGGGGATGGACCTGGGTGCCGCAGATTACATTACCAAGCCATTTAAAATTAACGAGTTACTAAAATCTATCGACCGGCGGCTGTTTGAAAAGAAAGCACTGGAAGAAAAGGTAAATGACCAGGTGACTGATATGCTGGCTAACTTCGTGCAAATTGCACGGCATGAATGCAACACACCGCTGAACGCAATCATCAATTTATCTGAATTCATCGGCGAATCCGGGCAGGATACGGCCGAATGCGTAGAGGAACTTGCCAAATGCATCAATATGTCTGGTAAGCGGTTATCTAAAACCTTAAACAACCTGATCGAAGTAATCAGCATTAAACACTACCATAACGAAGATATTTCTTGTTATAAACATTTTGATCTTACGCACACCGTAGAACGTGTGGTATCTGAACAGGCAGAAGCTTTTGACAGGCTATCTGACGTTGAATTTGAACTGGTTAAGATCTACTGCGATACTATTCTTGAAGAAGACTTTCAGAACATGGTTACAGAGTTGGTGAATAATTCCTTTAAATATTCACTTCCTAATTCAAAGATCCATATCACCCTAAAAGAAGCAGGCGAGCAAAGAAATATAGAGCTTACTGTTTCCAACTGGGCTAAGGTAAGAACTGTTTTCTCGACTGAAGATATCCGGCCTTTTAAACAATTTAAACGACAGGTTTTTGAACAACAAGGAAGCGGGCTTGGCCTGTACCTGGTTAAACTAATCTGCCAGCGCTACAATGGCACCTTGGAAATTAAATGTTCAGAAACCGGGTATTTCACGGCAACAACAATCTTCAACCGCCATCAAGATGGGATAAGGCAATGACGCAACAAGAGGAAAACAACCTTTCTTATGATACCTGCCGTAACCTGATTGATAACATTGATGAAATCATTTTTCAAACAGACACGGAAGGTAAATGGCTGTTTCTGAATAAGCGCTGGACGAGTATCTTAGGGTACGAAGTAAAGGATTCAATAGGTCAACCTTTTTTAAAATACGTTTATCAGCCGGACATAAAGCATCATTATCAACTGCATCGTTCTGGTGCTCATAGTAAAATCAACTATAATGGATTTGAGATCAGGTACGTAGCCAAAAACGGTGAACTGGTCTGGATGAAAGTACATGCCATTAACCAACAAGATGAGCGTGGAAACATTATCGGAATAACCGGAACGTTGCGCGATATCACCGCCTATAAAAAAACCCAGGAATTAGTAGAACTGGTATCAAATAATATCTGTGACCTGGTATGTTTGCATGACAGGTATACCAATTTTCAATATGTTTCTCCCTCTATAACTTCTATTGCCGGTTATTTACCCGCGGAGTTGTTAAATAAAAATCCATATAGTTATTTCCACCCGGAGGATATTGAGAAATACCACGAACACCAGCAGCAAATTACCAATAATCCTGAACTTCGCGAACACTATGTTACTTATCGTTTCAGGGCTAAAAGTGGGCAATACCGTTGGTTTGAAACTAATACCAAGCCCATCTGGAACGAGGCGCAGGAACTAAGCGGATACGTCACCACCTCGCGGCTGATCAATTTGCGAAAAGAGGCGGAAGACCAAGCCATTTTAACCTTACAAAGAGAACGTGAACTTAATCAGAAAAAGTCGCGTTTTGTAAATTTTGTCTCGCACGAATTCCGCACGCCGCTGGCCAGTATTTCTTCAAGTATAGAATTGATGGAGATGTACGTAGATAGAAATGGAACCGATCATAAGGCACTAAAGCGGCACCTGCGAAATGTAATGAGCGAGGTTGACCGCATCAGTTTACTTATTGAAGAAGTGTTAATAGTGGGAAAGATAGAATCTGATGGCTTCGACTGCAAAAGGGAACCAGTTTCTATAGAAGATATGGTTGCCTCTGTAATAGAAGTGATCGAAAAAGTTCAGGTTGATAACCGGAAAGCAGAGCTGAAAATAAACGGTCCTCCGACACTAACAATGGCCGATCCCATGCTACTCAGGCATGCGGTGAGTAACCTGGTTTCCAACGCGTTCAAATATTCGTATGATAAACCGCCCCCTATAGTCGAAATTAATTTTGAGCAAAAAGAAGCGGTAATTAAAGTAATCGATTCTGGGATAGGGATTCCCCTGAGAGATCAGAAAAATATATTTAAACCATTTTTCCGGTCAGAAAATGCGCGTTCCATCAATGGTACCGGCCTGGGTATGTTCATCACCAAATACTTCATAGATCTTCAGGGTGGTAAGCTAACGTTTAAAAGCAGCGATAAGGGATCTGAATTTACGATCCGTCTTAATTATGTATAATACTGCTACGCGAACTAATTCTAATTTCTCTAAAATTCAATTATTCTTCAGAACAAGCAAGCTATGTAAAAACGGCGCCTCAGTACCGGCATTTCACGGTCTTCGGCGCCGTAAGGTTTTTTAGAGGTTACCCCTCTTGTCGTCAGTGATTGAACGATTTGGTCAGAAGCGTCGAAAATGCCTTATAGTTTCAGCTTATCAATGTAGCCCCTTAAGCATACAAATGACAATGTTCACTATATCCATTAGTCACCGATTTTGTTCAAAAAACCCTAAATGAACAATTATTTAAACCTCTTACCTGGATTATAGGAGTTAGATGTTCCAGGACAAATCCGGAATCGCTCCGGAAGCTATTACAGAAGAACGACTTTGATTACCTGCTTTTTAAAGGTTTTCTTTTTATCCGGTGATAAAAAGGTATTGCGGATTACACCTGTCAGTGATGCTGCCTCGGTGCAAGAAAAAGTACCCTGGCCGATAACGATCTTTTTGTCCTCTAATACGATATGACCACGTTTCCATACCAGCGCAGTATGCTTATCGCTCATTAATGCATAAAAAATACACGGAACGGTATCAAGAACTGGTGCTGCCTTTACACCGGCACTATTACCTACACCGCTTTTCACCGGCTTTGCAGTATGATGTGCCATTCCTGGTCGGGTGATTGAGAGGCAACTAACAAAAACTAAAACGGGGATTACATACTTTGTAAATGTGTTTTTCATTTCCTATCTGTTTTTTAGTTTAATCAATACTGTAAATCTCCTTTAAATATCAGGGCAAGTAAATACCTTAAACAGGGCAGGAATAAATTTTCAAGCAAATAAGTACAAATCTTAAGATTGAAGAGACATTAGAAAAAGCTTTAATTCGTACGGAGTAGTCAGTGTAGATCGATCAGAAAAGCACTGAATTCTATATCGCTATTTTAGATACAAAAAGAACAAGTAACGTCTTCCGTTACTTGTTCCTCAGCATCGAATTTGAAATTAGTTAGGACAGACCAGCTACGTAGGCAGCGCTAACATTTATTTGGAAATACCTTCGGCATAAACGGCATTTATCCTGGTCCAGTATTTTTCAAATAGCGACTTCGCCATTACTACACTATTTCCTTTCGTGGTGATTGGATAATCTTTCCTCGCGTTTACCCATTTCCATTCCCAATCTTTTATTTGGGTGGTGAACTGGTTGTCGTCGAAATGCTTTTTACCCTCTATGTCCTGCTGTAGCTGCGCAATAAACTGTTCCCAACGTGGTTTATAGAAATCAGAAAGTAAACCGCTCCATTGCTTACAGGCGTACTCGTTTAACGGGCAGTCTTTATCGCCCCAAAGGGTAATTAAATCTTTAGCATTAAATTCGTAAAGTAATTTTTCTTTCGGCGTAATTCCCCAGCTTCTCGCATCAGCTACCCACTTACCCAACAAGAAGTCTTTACGCGTTGCCAGTAGCCGATCCATATCATTAATCAGTTCCAAAAACTGGGCGCTGTATTTTTTAAAACCTTTAATATCCTTCCGTTTGTAGGCAGCCGCCATTTTCTGTTGCAAAGGCAGGGCATAATTAGCCAATACCTGACGGGTAACATCTACCAGATCAAACCGGTAACCATCGCTCGCCTGCAGATCGTTAGCGGCCTTTACTAAGGCTTCCCACGCAGGAAGCAGATCGGCATCCTTATAATTCAGTTTGGTACGGGCCCACCGTGATGAACTATCTAAAGTAGGCCTCGCCTGGATGATAGATTCGGCACCGTCCCTAATGTATTTATCAGCAGGCACAGAGTAAACGGTTTTATGCAGTATCTCCCACGCTTTAGTAGCCTCAGTATTATCCTTACTGTAACGGTTACGGATGTAGCCAGTCAACCAAGTTTTCGTATTTATTGGCTCGCTGCGCCAGGTGTTGTCCGTTAACAGTTCATAAATAACAGGGTTCTGCTCTATACCTTCCATGGTTAAACCAATACCGGTAAGCTTACCGCTTCGCGGGTCTTTAAGTGCAGCAGCGGGCTCGGTAGCAACCGCATCAAGACGGCCAAACAGGTTGGTATTTGCGCCGAAGTTATTCAGCATGTTCCAGATCCAGGGTTTACCGTAGAAAGCACTGGTACGTTTCCAAACCGGTTCTATTTCCGTCGCAAGATCCAGGATGATCATCTTGTCATTCGGTACAGCCTTTAGTAAGGCTTCAGTTTGCGCGTCTTTCCAGAATTTGCGATCACTGTAGAACAGCCAGCCCTGCATTACCCATACTGCTTTGCTATCTACCTGCCGCATCCCTTCGTAGATTCGCGCACTTAATTTTTCTAGATAAGCAGGCTCGTCAGACGGCGGCTCGTTTTCGTTGAAGGTATCAGCAGAATAGTAATGATCCGTCCCTAATAGTTGTGTTTGCTTTTGCAGGAATAGTTTCCCGATGCGCGCAAATAAAGGATCTTCAGAATCCAGAATATAGGTATCAGCGAAGCCGTTTTTCCAGTTGGTGGTCTTTAGTTTAGCATTAGGGAACCGTTCTTTAAAAGACGCAGGCACGTGACCGGTAAAGGCAGGTAGTACCGGCTTCATACCTAATGCACGTTCACGATCCAGTATTTTCTTTTGCAGCGCCATGTGTTTCTGCATCCAGTTTAATGGAAGCGGGCCACCCCAGGCATCCATATTTCCCATCCAGAACCAAGAGAAATAAGCCGGGCCGGTAAAGAACCCTTTCAATTCCTCGTCAGTAAAGCCCAAATCTTTATATACCAGGTACCAAGTGTATTCTTCGCCGGTGATGGCCAGTGGCATGTTAATGCCATGAAGCGCCATCCAGTCTATTTCTTTTTCCCATCGCGACCAATCCCACCAACTCATACTGTAATTGAAAGTACAGTAGTTCAGGTAGTAACGAAGCTGATAAGGGGTACTTTTAACCACGCGTTTTGCTATAACCGGCAATTTTGCGGGCAGGTTTAAGTTGGTACCGTTCCAGGTAACCTGGCAGTGGCAGTATGCGGTAAGGTAATAATATAACGCAGATGCTAACGCAACGCCGCTATTGCCTTTCAGAACAATCTTTCCGTTGCGGCTTTCAAGTTCAAAAGCATCTTTTTCTTTTGCTTTTGTTGTTTCAATAACAAAGCTGCGGTAATGGCCTGGCAATAAACGTTTGATCAGGCCGGCTGTTGCTTGTGTTGATGTTTGTGCTTTTGCAGCAAAAGCTGCAAGTGTAATGGTGATAACTAATAATGTCTTTTTTATAACCATATTTTTATTTTTTACCAAAAGGCAGTGTATAAGGCAGTGAGTACTCCGGTGATGATGATGGCGCCTACCGCAAAGCTGCGGCTAACGCGGAACATAGAGGTATCTACCTCTATCTGGTGTTCTGGGCCTGATTGCTTGCTTCCGGCTAAACTGATGATGACCATCAATACCACGATTACAACAAAATCGATCATCATCCTGTCCAGAAAAGGATAATCCGGGAAAGCGCCATTAGTCCATTTCGGCAGGAATTTCAACAACGTAGAAAATGGGATGGTAAACAGCGCACCCATCATTGCTGCTGCGGCAGTGGTACGCTTCCAGTAAAAACCTAACAGAAAGATCGCCAATACACCTGGTGCGATAAAGCCCACGTACTCTTGTATAAACTGATAAGCTTGGTCGAGCGAACGTAAGGCCGGCGCTACCAACCCACCGATAATCATGGCCACCACCACCGCAATACGGCCGGTAAATACCAGTTTCTTCTCGCTTTGGTTTTTGTTGATATACTTTCGGTAGATGTCTAATGAAAAGATAGTTGAGATACTATTGGCCTTACCCGCTAACGATGCGACAATAGCAGCGGTAAGTGCGGCAAAGGCAACACCCTTCAAACCGGTAGGTAAAAGGTTCATCAGCGTAGGATAAGCATGGTCTGGTTTTACCACCCCGCCTTCAGACATCTCGGCGACAAATAAACCTTTGCTATGCAGCACGTACATTACAATACCGGGCAGCACGGCAATAACCGGAACCAGTAGTTTTAAAAATGCAGCAAACAAAATACCCTTGCGCGCAGTCGGCAAATCAGCGCCAAGCGCTCTTTGCACAATGTATTGGTTACACCCCCAGTAAGCCAGGTTGTTTACCAGCATCCCCCCTATTAAAACAGACATACCCGGCAATTCCTTGTAGTATTTATCAGTAGGCTTAAAGATCATGTGGAAGTGTTCAGGCGCTTCTTTCCGGAGAACTCCCAAAGCCTTAATAATATTACTACCATAACCATAGTTTTGCGCTAACAGGTACAGGGCAAGGTAAGTGGTCACTAAACCCCCGATAATCAATACCAATACCTGGATTACGTCGGTATAACCAATCACCTTCATACCGGCAAGCGTAACGATGGTAGAGAACACACACAGGCCAATAATACACCATTCAAAGCTGATGGAAGAAATAGAAGATATGGCCAACGCACCCAAATACAGGATAGAGGTCAGGTTAACGAAAACGTAAACCAGCAACCAGAATATCGCCATAATGGTACTTACCTGGTCATTATACCTTCGCGATAGAAATTGCGGCATGGTATATATCCTGTTCTTCAGATAAACAGGGATGATAAATACCGCTACAATAATTAGCGCCGCGGCAGACATCCATTCATAAGATGAAATAGCCAGACCAAGTGCAAAGCCTGAACCCGACATACCAATAAAGTGTTCCGCAGAAATATTTGAAGCGATGAGTGAGGCACCGATGGCCCACCAAGTTAATGAACCTTCTGCCAGAAAATATTCCTGTGCATCAAGCTCTTTTGCTCTTCTTTTGTAATAAATGTAGTAGCCGTAAGTAGCCACAATTACAAAGTAAATGAAGAAGACAATAATATCAGCAGTCTGTAATTTACTCATGTATAGGTTTAAACTGGTAAAAATATAACCTTTTATAACTTAAGGAATAGTTTTCTAAGGTATAAAAATCGCAGTAAGATTAATTGGATTAATAAAACGCCCGTCCACAAAAGCGCGCGCTCCCAAATAGGTGGAGCCATTTTTACCAATCCGCCAAAGATAAATTGTGATGTAGATAAGAAGTTAACTGCACCATGCGCGGCAAGGTAGATCAAAATAGAATTCGTACCGATCCACACGAATGGGCGGCACCATTTCTGGATACCAGCAACATCAATAACACCGTAAAAGCACGAAAACAGTAACAAGCTCCATCCCCCGGCGTACAGCGTAAATGAGCTGGTCCACAAGGTTTTGTTGATCGGAAAAATGACGTTCCATGCTAAGCCGATTAAAAGCAGCACAACACCTGCAATAAACATCGTTAGCATTTTTTTTACTGCGGCTATGTTCTTTGTTCCGGGTAGTAAAAACGTTCCGGTAAATACCCCTAATAAAGCAGTCGCAATAGCAGGTATGGTAGAAAGCAACCCTTCGGGGTCGTATATTTTACGGTGTAACTTACCGGGTAAAAAATGCTGATCGATATAAGAAACCAAGCTACCTTCTTTAGTTAATACACCTGGTCCATGTCCGGGCACCGGGACTAATGTCAGCAACAGCCAGTAACCAATTAATATTACGGCGAACCATACCATCTGCCATTCTAATTTGCAGTTAAGGTAGATCAGTGCGGCAAAAAAACAACTTAATGCAATTCGGCCAAGTACACTTGCAAAACGCGTATGCTCATACCCCTGGAACTTTAACGCACCGTTAACCACCATTCCCAACAAAATCAGCAGCACGGTGCGCTTGATTAATTGCATATAACGGCGACGTTTAACCGCGGGATCAGTAATATTCTTGTAAGAGAAAGGCATAGATACCCCCGCGATAAATATAAAAAGCGGGAAAATCAGATCGTAAAAGGTAAAACCGTTCCATACCGAATGATGCAATTGGTTGCTGATGCCTACTGCGATCTGCTCGATAAAAGATAAACGGCTGTCCGTTGCAATCTGCCAATCAATGGTATTTTGAACGAGGCTATATTTCTGCTTCACCACATCTGCAAAACCGTGAAATATCTCTTCACCACTCACGATCCAGAACATATCGAAACCGCGGAGCGCGTCAAGTGAAATCAATCTGGGCTGCTTTAATGCCGATTGTATGGTGGCTGCGCCTTCTGCCATAGTTGTTTTACGGGTGTTATTTAAATTTAAAGATAGGGTTTGCAATAGTTATGCTATAAAAAAACCTCCGGCGCAAGCACCGAAGGTTTTGATAAAGTTGTTAACGGATTAATTATAACCCGGATTCTGCGTAAGCGTATTATTTGTCTGGAACGCAGAGGTTGGGATCGGGAACAACCTGCGATAGGTGTCAGCGTTGTTTTTACCCAAGCCCCAGGTACCTTCATATTTTCCGAAACGGATCATGTCATTACGGTGCCATGCTTCCCAAGAAAGCTCGCGGCAACGCTCTGCGTAAATATCGTCTAAAGTAACGGCAGATAACGCAGCAGAAGTTGTACGGTTAGCTCTAAGGTTATTCACCAATGATAATGCTGTAGCGCCAAGGGTTGCTGTACCACCACGTAAAATTGCTTCCGCTTTCATCAGCAGAATATCTGAGTAGCGGATTACAGGTACGTCATTATTTTGGTTACGGTTAATGGTATTGGTGTAATCCGGTAAGTATTTAATGTTACGGATACCTGTGTTCCACGCAATTTCGTCATTACCCAGATCAAATGCAGAAGCACCAAGTCTAGAACCGTTATCAACCAAAGGTTGAATCACCAGCGGGTAAACATAAGTACTACCACCGTCGCTGCCTGTATAAAACTGATCGTAACCTGATTTGGTTGTTTTAACCATGATTGGGGTACCATCCTGCCAGTACTGCTGGCCGGTTAACCATTGTTTGTTACGAACATCATTCGGATCATTAAAATTCGCATAGAATTGGGCGGTTGTCATTCTTGGTCCGCTTGGCATGTTATTCACTAAACCATTACCTGAGCTTTGGTTCATTACCGGATCTGTGAAACCACCCGGCGTAGAGCCAGAATAAAGGTACCTGATACCCAGGTTACGGTTCAAATCATAACGTGCGTAGATCATGTTACCGCCGTTGGTAGAGGCGTCATAAGGAATTGCAAAAATGAACTCCTTTTGACCAGGACCGTTTGTTGGATAGAACATCTGCATGTAAGTAGATGCAGGCTCTAAACCATATAATCCCGAACTGATCACCTGATCACAAGCAGCGATACAATCGTTATAACGCGGAGTACCAGTGTAAACTTGGGCGTTCAGGTACAGTTTAGCCAGCAGTGCATAAGCAAAATATTGGGTTGGTCTTCCGTAAGTGGTAATACCTGAAGTAGTGCTTAGGTTAGGAAGGTTTGTTTTTAACTCCTTTTCTACAAATTCAAATACTTTGGCACGTGGCGTAGTTGGTTTCAGTCCTTTCTCGCCATACAAGGTGTCTAACGGCACGTTACCAAAGTTGTCCAGCATAATGTAGTAAGCAAGCGCACGTACAGTCTTTATTTCTGCAATCGTGGTAGTTTTTGCCTGACTTGCTGGCAGGTCTTTCAATACCGCTACGGTTTGATTAACAACGCCAATCAAGTTAGATGCATAATACCATAACGCGTTCACGCCAGCGTTATCCTTTGTCCAGGTATGGCGGTGCAATTCCAGGTAACGGTTACCGTCTAACCAGTTACCTCCGAATACTGCCAGAACAGACTCGTCTGTGGTTAAGCTTTGCGAGAACCAGTAGCTACCTGCAAAATCGCTTCTTAATGCAATATATACCGGACCAGAAGCTGCAACTATCTGAGCTTGTGTTTTTGGGAAAACGTCCGGTGTAAGTTCCGTATTTACCGGAACATCAAGTTTGTGACACGATGTGAAAATTGTAACCGCTGACAGCAAGCTAACAATTCCAAAAAATATCTTTTTCATATCCTTCTCGTCTTTATTAATTAGAGTGTTACGTTAATGCCCAGCAGGAAGGTGCGGGTTTTAGGATAAAAGTTGTTATAATCTACACCTGGAGCAATCCCCCCCTGGTTAACTTCCGGATCGATACCTTTATATTTAGTAATAGTGAAAATGTTGTTTCCGGTAACATATAACCTAACTGAACTTACATTTTTAATTACTTTATCAAAGGTATATCCTAAGGTTGCATTATCTAAACGTACATAAGAACCATTTTCCAGGTAACGGTCAGAATAATAAGAATTGAACACGTCTGATATCTTATCGCCCGATGCACTGTTCAGGATGTTGTTCTGTGTAGCATTGGCAGTGTAAGATAAATCTGCGCGGGTAGCGTTATAAATCTTATTGCCAAATGTACCTCTCAGGAACACGTTCAGATCAAATCTTTTGTATTTGAAGGTGTTGGCCCATCCAAGAATTACTTTTGGTTGTGCATTTCCTGTGTAGAAGTAATCAGTACCTTGCGCCGGTGCTGTAGTAGTACTACCATCCTTCCTGTAGAATAAAGACTTACCGTTGGCGTCTTTACCTGCATATTTGTATGTAAAGAACTGACCTACCGGATATCCTGTTTTTAACAACTGGACGGTTGCTCCTGATTGACCAGGACCTTCAGGCGAGGAGTATCGAACCGAATCTGTGCTTCCGTAAGGGCTTTGCAGGCTGGTAATCTTGTTTTTGTTCATCGCCATGGTAACCGAGCTTGACCAGCTGAAATCTTTTAATTTTACCGGAGATGCATTTAAAGCCACTTCGACACCCTTGTTATTGATACCACCGGCGTTTGTATAGATACGACCACCAGGTACCATCGCTGGTGAAACGCTAAAGAGGAACAACATGTCTGATGTATTCTTATCATAAACGTCGACACTACCAGACAGTTTACCCTTCAATATAGAGAAGTCAACACCGATATCTTTTTGAGAGGTACGCTCCCATTTTAAATCAGCGTTTGCAGCTTGTTGAGGGCCAAAAGCTCCTACAAAAGGGCCAGCGTAATAAAATACGTCTTGCCTTGTGTAAAGTAATTGCGAATTGTAAGCACCAATACCAGATGAATTACCGGTAACACCATAGCTCACGCGTAATTTCAGATCGTCGAACAGGCTTTGATTTTTCATGAAGCCTTCTTCAATAATACGCCATGAAGCGCCTACTGAAGGGAAGTAGCCCCACCTGTTGTTTGCACCAAAAGTAGAACTGCCATCTCTTCTGATAGATGCTTGCAGCAGGTATTTTTGCTTATAGTTATAATTTAGCCTGAAGAAATCAGAGATCAGCAACGTGCGCTGATAGGTTAAACTATTACCGAGGTTGATACGGTAAGTAGGGATAGCATAAGGTACACCTGCAGATAAATTTTGAAAACCGATGTTGTCTGCAGGGAAGTTTGTGCTCGAAGCCTGAAAACCTTCACCTATTACATAATCCTGATACGAATAGCCTAACACCGCGTTTAAATTGTGGTCGCCTAACTGTTTATCCCAGGTTAGGAAAGTTTCAATGTTTTTAAATGTGTTAGAATAATCGTTGCGAAGCGCAGAACCATTTGTACCAAAGGTATTTCCGATTAATGTGTGCGAAATATAAAGTCCGGGATCAGGATTGTTATAGAAGTTAGACGTCGGGTATTTACCAAAGTAGCTGCTATAGTACTCGCCGTGTAAAGCTGAGGTTTTCTGGTAAGAAAGGTTTACGTTGTATTTCAAACCGAAAGGCAATTTCAGTTCAGTTACAAAACTCCCCATCAGGGTATTATACTTGGTGTTATCCTGTGCATTATTGATTATCGCTACAGGGTTGAAATAACCAGGTATTGCCAGGTTCTCGAAATAGCTTCCGTCCGCATTGGTAACAGGCGACATTGGCAGGCGCTTAGCAGCCTGTAGCAATACGATGTTCTGCAATGGCGTATTGTTTGCATTGCTTACCGAATTTGAAACGTTGATATTGAATCTTAATTTGTCATTCCAGGTGTATTGATCTATGTTCAAACGTCCGATCACGCGCTCAAGGGAGCTGGCGTCAAGGATACCTTGTTTTTTGAAATAGTTTAAGCTACCCGAATAAGTGCCGTGCTCGCCACCGCCAGACAGGGAAAGGTTATGATTTTGCGAATAGGCTGTAGTACGTTCAATCGCTTTCATCCAGTCCACATTAGCTCCCGCATCATTAGTACCTGCAATAACGGTTCCGTTCGCTTTAGCATAAGCACGCAGTTGGTCAGCATTCATCAGATCAAGTGTATTGCTTACTTTTTCGATACCTGCATAACCGCTGTAAGCCACTTGCGACTGGCCTTTTTTACCACGCTTGGTAGTGACCATGATCACACCGCTGGCAGCACGGTTACCATAAATAGCAGTCGCTGCGGCGTCCTTCAATACGTCAATAGAAACGATGTCAGCTGGGGCAACAGTTGTAATATCGCCATTTGGTATCCCATCAATTACATAGAATGGACCGCCGGGGCTATTAACGGTAGAAGCACCACGCAAAATAACGGCCGCAGGTTTATTAGGGTCACCGCTGGCAGTGATGTTTAAGCCGGGTACTTTACCTTGCAACAACTGACCAACGTCTGCAATAGCACCCTGGTTCAAGTTTTCTGCTTTAACAGAACTTATAGAACTGGAAAGTGTTTTTCGAGAGCTGGTACCATAACCTACTACAACAATCTCTTTTAAAGAGGTGTTGGCATCGGTTAATTGAATTTTGTAATTCTTTTCGCCGGTAACAGGTACTTCTTTCGCAGTGTAACCGACAGAAGTGATTACCAGCACCTCGCCTGCTTTGGCCTGAATGCTGAAAGTACCATTTACAGTGGTTGAAACTGCTCTGGTGGTACCTTTAACTTTTACCGTTGCTCCGGGAATGGTTTCACCTTTAGAATCTGACACTATACCAGTAATACGGGTGTCTGGTTGGGCAAAGGCGGTTTGAAAAATGAAAATAAATGACAATAGTAGGGCTACCGAGGACTTGAATAAGCCCCCGCCACGTTTTAGGTTAAATCTCATAATTTCACGTAAATTTTAGTTCATATATATATTGGCTTAATGGTTTTAAAACTTAAGCGTTGCCGGCAGGTACTTCGCTACCAGGTCTTCGTAATACGGCCTTAATTCTTCCCAGCTCTTTTGATTCGGATTTTTAGAATACAGATCATACGGATTGAACAGATTAACCCATTTGAACATCTCCTGATCATGGTCATTCATCAAATGATTGTACGCATGTTCGCGATGCTGCGAATAGAAGGAATGATAACGAAGCATGTATAAACCCGGCTCCGGAATATAGTTTTTCATCATATGGTAAACGTACTCATCATGTCCCCATGACATATGCACGTTATCCAGCCCGCAGTTGGGGGTATAAACACCATATTTGGTATTGTATCGTTCGTCATTAAAATCGGGATTCTCTTTAAAAAACTGCGAGTATACGATTTTGTCAGAGAATGCACAACCTACCGGGAAAGTATCGCCTACTACGGCCCATTGCGGTTCGCCGAAAAGGCACAACACTTTTCCCATGTCGTGGATCAGCCCTACCAGCACCATCCAGTCTGGGTGGCCGTCGTTGCGGATAGCTTCAGAGGTTTGCAAAAGATGCTGCATTTGGTCCAGGTCTGTATCCGGGTCAGAATCGTCAACTAACTGATTAAGAAAATCAAACGCATCCCATATCGGCATTTCTTTACGATCAAACTTCAGAAAATCTGCTTTATGTTCTACCACAAAATCATAAGTCTGATACAAGTGATTGAGGCGGTAGAATTCACGTACTCCGTCTTTTTCTGTTTCCTGATAATTTCTGAATTCCTCGGCTTTCTTGTCCTCATTGATTTGTGCCGGATCTGGATATCTTTTTAAGATATCTT
The DNA here is from genome assembly GCF_022953055.1 of Mucilaginibacter straminoryzae. Classification (GTDB taxonomy): domain Bacteria; phylum Bacteroidota; class Bacteroidia; order Sphingobacteriales; family Sphingobacteriaceae; genus Mucilaginibacter; species Mucilaginibacter straminoryzae. The sequence goes on from NZ_JALJEJ010000003.1 coordinate 255,116, forward strand.
CCTCCCACTCATCAAGATTTGCAAGCGGTGATGGATTAACACCCTCAGTAGTTTTGTTTATAGACTCCATTCTTCAGTAAATTGGATCTAACGTTATCTCGTTGTAAGAAATTGGTTAGATTAGTAATTGGTTTACGTTTTAAAGTTGATTATTTTATCGATCAGATTTCCTGTTTAGTAAAGGAAAATTTACGTAAACGATTAAGTTAACTGTAAAACCGACATTTTATATCTATATTTTCCGATTATTTCAATTTGCCGTAACCGTATTTTAGTATGGGGAATGTTACCATCAAATTATTAGCTGAACGTCTTAATGTATCTACCGCCACTATTTCAAAAGCACTGTGTGACAGTCATGAAATTAGCGAGCAGACCAAACAAAAAGTGTTAGAATTGGCGAGAGAGTTAAACTACATACCCAATGCTTATGCAAGTAGTTTAAGACGAAACAGAAGCCAGACCATCGCCGTGCTGATACCCGAAGTGGCAGACAGCTTCTTCTCGCTTGCTTTGAACGGCATAGAAGAGGTGGCACTACAGCGGGGTTACCATACGTTAATTTACATGACCCACGAAAAGCTGGAAAGGGAAAAGGCCATATTGAAGGAATTATCCGGCGGGCGCGTAGATGGTGTAATAATGTCTGTTACAGCTGAAACTGATTCTTTTGAACACATTCATAATTTCAGTAGGCAGTTGCCGGTGGTATTCTTTGACCGCGTTTGCCCTGATCTGAATACCGCAAAAATCACGACAAATGATTTCGAGTGTGGCTATCTGGCTACGAAGCATTTAATAGAAGCCGGATGCAGGAAGATCGTCCTGCTGGCTGTATCTAACAGCCTTTCTATTATGTCTGAACGCAGTATGGGCTTCAACAAGGCAATTAAAGATTTTGACCTGAATGAAAATGATTGCCGTATTGTTTACTGCGGCGAAGACGCGGTGTATAATTATCAATTGATAAAGGAGTTGATGCAGGGAACCAACCGCCCGGACGGCATATTGGCAACTGTTGAAAAACTAACGACCGAAATTTACCTGGCCTGTAACCACCTGTCAATCAATATTCCGAGGCAGGTAAAAGTTGTATGTTTTTCTAACCAGGCCTCAGCCGTGATCCTGAACCCAAGCCTGACTACCATTACACAACCTGCTTTTGAAATGGGGAAAACGGCTGCTACAGCACTTTTAAAAGCTTTAAAGAATAACAGCCTTGTACTGGCAGAAGAAAGCATGGTAATACCCTCTGCGCTGAATATCAGAAGTTCAACATCCGTTGCTGTACAAACTTATTAAAACAGATACTATTGCGTTATTGAGGCGGGTTGATCATTCGCCTTTACTCCCCAACTTTTATTGGGTTGATCGGTTAAATAAACATCCATTGCGCCGCCCTTAGTGATCGCTCCATGCTCGATGTAGTTTGCGGTGTAAACTCTGCCGTTAAGTTTTATGGAGGAAATATAACCGGACTTTGGTGACCGCCGGTGCGTAACCACCCGGAACCGTTTGCCAGATGGTAGCTTAATCTGATAGCCGTCAAAAATAGTTGAACTTAACAGATACTGGTCTGTAGCCGGATTAAGCGGATAAAAACCCAACGATGCTAATACATACCAAGCCGACATTTGCCCCGCGTCGTCATTCCCGCTAAGGCCACCCGGGCCATCACTGTATTCATCTTCCAGTATTTGCTTTACCCTTACCTGCGTTTTCCACGGCGAGCCCGTGTAATTATACATATAAGGGATCTGTTGCCCCGGCTCATTTCCGTGCCAGTACTCACCGCCATCGAATAGCTTATCCAGGTGTTGTTCCAGCATCTTCACCCCTCCCATTTTCAGCGCCAGACCTTTCACATCTTGCGGTACATAGAAAGTGTATTGCTGTGGGGTGCCTTCTGTAATGTAGGGCTCCTTACTTGCCGGTCTGAATGGTTGGTACCAGTGCCTATCCTGATATCGGCCGCGGGCCATACCTACCGACGGATCAAAAACGTTCTGATAGGTTAAACTTCTTTTAATCAGCAGTTGGTAATCATTTGTTTTGTTGAGGCCTTTAGCTACCTGCGCCAATGCAAAATCGTCGAATGCATATTCTAACGTCCGGCTAACCTGTTCCTTTTTATGAAAAGCCTCTGGTACCGAATCTTCCATAGGTATGTAACCGTATTTAAGGTAAGAATCCAGTGCGCGGCGACCTTTTCCATCTTTATAGTCTTGCCCTAAAGCTTGTTCAAATGCATTTTTGCGCATCAGCCGGTATGCCTCGTTTACATCATAATCTCTTATCCCCCTTACATAAGCAGATGCAATGAATGCCGTTCCATGATCGCCGATCATGGCTGCGGTGTAGCTATTCCAGCAAGGGAAAATAGGGAGCCACCCGCCCTGTTGCCCTTTCAGGATTAGTGATCTAACACAATCATTGATCAATTCGGGATTCAATATCTCGAATATGGGTAACTGCCCCCGGTAGATGTCCCACATGGAAAAATCGTCGTAGTAGTTCCCTTTGGACAAATGCTCCACCTGGTAATTCCCGGCGAAACGAGGGTAAGATCCTGCAATATCATTAAACAAGCGCGGATGCTGCATGGCATGGTACAAAGCCGTATAAAATATCCTTTTATGTTTTACATCTTTTGTTTTAACGGTGATCTGGCTAAGCGCACTTTCCCAGCATTGTTGATTCTTTGTCTTTAATGCTTCGAAATTCCAGCCGGGTATTTCGGCTTTTAAGTTGGCATGTGCAGCTTGCAGGCTGGTAAAGGATGTACCTATCCGGATACGTAATTGTTCACCTTTCTTTAGATACACACCAACAAATCCGCCCAATTCGCCCTTATGTTCGGTATCTGTTTTTAAGATCGTCCCATCGCGATATACACCGCCCTTTTTAAAACCTCGCTGAACTTCGATAACGAAATAACCGCTAAAACCAGCCGGGTTTCCCCAACCCTGGTAAATCCGGTGCGCAGGGTTATAGCCCCAGATCAGGCCCTTCTGCCGGTCAACTTTTACAAAGCCCTCCCCTCTGTCGCTGTTAGGTGTTACCAGTAAAAACAGGCTGTCTGCTTTGGTAGCCGTAAACTGAAACATGGCACAACGCAACGTAGAAGTCACCTCTGTTTTTACCTGGTACTTACGTAAAAGCAGGCTGTAGTAATATGGCGAAGAAACCTCGTCCTGATGCGAGAACCCGGCACGGTAATCAGCTACCCTTGTTCTTAATTGACCAGTGACGGGCATGATGGTAAAGCTGCCGTAATCCTGCGTACATGAGCCGCTAAGCCAGTGTGTACCTCTAAACCCTGTTAGTACTGAATCCTGGTAGACGTAAGGTGGCTGGCATTTGGTTTCCGTTTGTCGCGTCTCTGGTGTCCATTGCGTCATGGCAAAAGGCAGCGTCACTGCCGGGATAGTATTGGCATTCAGCTCTGTACCTGCACCGTGCTTAACTGAAGATTTTGTTGTAGACGGTGCCGTGCCAGACATGGGCTGGACGTAGGAAACCAAAGTTTGCCCATATGTTATCGCTATGCTTATAAAAATGAACATTAGCGTGAACAGCACCTTCGCTGCTAATTTTTGACGGGCATAGCGAAGGTGCTGAACAATCTGGTTCTTTAATAACATTTAAGTATTTCCTTTGGCGATGAAAAGCGGATTAATTGATTCGCTTAATAGCTACCTTTTTATCTCCCGGTATTTGCAGGCCTTTAAAAGATTCGTTCTTCACGTCTTTTAATACCATTACCGGGTTGGTTTTTGCCTTTTTAACCGTAAAATCTTCAAGGTGCAAACCTTTTACATCATCAAAAACACAGGCAGCGCGCGGATCTGCTTTCTGATAATCAAACGTGGTTGACTTAAATGTTAAGTTCTCCGCATGCCTTACATATAACGCCCATGCCGGCAGTTCGCCGAACATAGAAAACTCCGGGTAATCTGCAGGTTTTTCGGGAATAGTATGCAATGAATCAAGGCTGATGGTTGGGATCTTTTGATCATACCCACCTTCGTAAGTCACCTTGACATTTTCGATAGTCACATCAGATACAGGGTGGCCAGGTAAACCAGCGATTACACACGGAAAAACATGGTGTTCGCCCGGTACGGGCGGGCCTTCCATCGGGTAACCTTTATCCGGTTTGCCAGCAGGTACCTGCACATTTACGTTGCTGATAAATACTTTTTTGATATAGCTGCTAACACTATCCTGGTTACGGTGACCGGTACGGATAAATATCGCATTACCTGTATTCCTGGCATTAATATTCTTAATGGTAATGTCCTCTAAAAAGCCACCATCTACACTTTCTATCGCGATAGCAGAACGGTAGGTATCATAAATTTCGATATTCTCCAGCTTTACATTCTTAAACCCGCCATGCGATGCCGTACCAAATTTGATAGCGCTGGCGCTTGAACGTACTTTACAATTGGCCACGTAAATATTGTCGCAGTAATGTTGTCTGTTTTCAGATTTAAAACAGATACCGTCATCATCGGCATTAAAAAAGCTATTGGTTACTTTAACGTTGCGGCAATCGACAATATCAATCCCGTCGTTATTCCAGTAGGTATTGCTTTCAACCTTCATGCTATCCACTACAAGGTTTTCGCAATTACGATAGTCCTGAACCCAATCCAGGGCATTTTTCATGAACACATGTTTGATTTTAATGTTATTACAATCCCTGAAAAGGACCAGCTTGGGACGGTTCCTTTCCTCTGGCTGCTTTTGCCTCCATGGATTATACTTCTGCCAGGTAGCATCCTGCAGCGTACCCGCTTTTAGTAAGCGGAGCAAATCTTCAAGGATCAGATCGCCCTGGCCGTCAATTGTTCCGGGACCGGTAATTGAAATATCATGCTGACCGTTTGCAGAGATCAAAGGCAGGGCATTTCCAGAACTATAATCCAGACGCTTATCACTTCCCAACAATACCCCTTTCTCGCTTACAAATAAGTTTACGCCAGATTTAAGATTGATCGGTGCGGTTAAAAATCTGCCGGCCGGGATCACCACAGTACCGCCGCCTTTAGCACTGGTTTCGTCAATTGCTTTTTGTATAGCCTGGGCATTATTGGTTTTACCATCGCTTTTTGCGCCGTAATCAACAATGCTGACCTTTGTTTGCGCATTGACGGCAAAAGGTAGTAATAACATCAGGGAGATGTTCAAAAATTTCATAGTCGGTATATTTCAGGTTTATCAATCTCCGCATCCGGGCTTAGTACGGATGCGAATCAGTTCGTAAAATTGGAAATTTTTCCGGGATATGCCGTCTCTTCCGGAAATCAATTTACGAAACCGATTAAGCAAAAACTAATAAAAAACCGATAGAACGGGCTGAAGAACTTTCTATCTCCCTATTTTACAGGCACAAGGTTAATTACCGTTTCACCTTTCTTATTCAGTTTTATCTCATAAACGTTACGTTGGGTTAACCGGTAACTTTTAAGCTGATATTTTCTTCCCTTAGCATTTTGCGTAAGGTGCAAGTAAGCAACTGGTGTATAAGCGTCGGCCTTTTTTAATGTCAGCGTAATTGCTCCGGTAGCGTTATTATATTCTGCGGCATCAAATTGTCCGGCGTCCAGCGTTAACCACAAACCCGCAGGCGCAATAAAAACGCGGGACTTCGCAGCGGTAGTAGTTTTTACAAGGACCTTATCACCGGCCTTGCTAAGGTTGCCACCAAAAGCCAGCCAGCCCAGTGTGGGATCGTTCATTACATAAGTAGCAGAGTTTACGGCATAACCGAAAAAGTTCGGACCATAATCTCCGGACAGTCCGTCTATTTTAAGTGTCGACGGAAAGGAATGAAAAGCAGCCGGGCCAAACCCATCTTCTGTAATATTAGCAATTGCACCCATTGTTCCGCCGTAACCTACCCGCAGCAGGTAAAGATCCTGCGGATGATCCCGGTATTCGGAAAGAACAGGGATAGCGTTCATTCCTGAACCATAGTGATGAAGCTGCCGCTCTATCCTTGAAAGTTTACCGCCATACAAGAAATCCCAATACCTGCGGGCAGAACCATTGTAACCCCAGTGCGGAACAGTAGGCATATAACCTAAAATGGCGTTAATGGTTACTGTAGCTTTATCATTGTAGCCAAAATATTTAGACCATAGGTAAACTTCTTCCTGCCCGGTAGAATCCCAGGGCATCTCGCTACCGAAAGGATATTGCAACGTGCTCCAATGGATAGCTCTTTTTTTCATCGCCTCTTCCAATTGTTTAGCCTGGGTATTCCAGCCCTCGGCTTTCAGGTCACTCAGTATCAGGAAGAAAACCGTACCCTCCATCTGTCCGAACTGCGCGTAATAAGGCGCAAGTTTAATCATGCCCATTACCGTACCGAAGGCATTATTCAGATGCCATTGCCAGTTCTTCTCTGTTACTAAACCAACATGGTTTCTGGCCAGCCGGTATAATACCCAGTGTGCTGCAGCAACGTGGGGGTAATTATAAGAACGGCCAATATCATCGGCAGATTTATGGTCCCACGCGGCCCAGGTTTTATAATTAATGTTGGGATCATAAGTACCAGGCGGCATTTGATCTGGCTGATAATAGAAAAGACTTTTCTTTACGCCGTATTTCTGTGCACCATCACTATGCTGAATACCTCCCCAGAGCGTATGGTTTGCGAACAACTGTAGTTTATCAATCTCTGCCTTATCCGGCAGTACAAACTCTTTCATCATGGCGCCGAGCCAGCTTCCGGCCCCGCCTTCGTCGCTTAACCCGGCAATCCAGGCGCGGCTATCCTGTGTTACTTGCTGCTTTTTTTCATAGTCGTAAGTAATGACGGAGTTGTTACGCCCAAAAGGATCTGACGGATTCTGGTACCATTGCTGGTGGGTTAAAAAATGTCCGTAATCTTTAACCAACTCACTCTCTGGCTTTATTACTTTGTAATGCACCGTTTGCGTAAGGCCATCCTGATAAGTAATGGTTAAACCTGCTCTTCCCCACTTCTTCCCTCGTACAGAATACGTTTGTATACCGGGTTTAGTATCCGGAAGCTTCTCCAAAACAAGCGCCTCTGCCGGTTCCACTTCAATTTTAGCAACCTGCTGGGAATAACGGAGGAACAAGCGTGCGTTTACATCAAGCGGAAGCACATAACCTGGTGCGCCAATAGCAACAGGACGGTTATGAGCGGCTAAGGTCTCCTCGATATTCTTGATCTCTTTAGAAAGTATAAAACCCAACCCGAAAGTGTAGCTGTCACCAGGTTTTATGATATGCGAAGTAGGCGTATTCCAGGGTTGTGCAGCTTTCCACTCCTTCCCGGCAGAGGCGCTGCTATGTACCATCCACTCATAAAAACCCTCGAAGGTAACGCCGCGCGGTGTAGGGTCATCCAGCAGCGGGTTATAGGCTTCAAATGCAGTTCGGCCTGACGGAACCACTAACAAATCCGGGCCATGCCCGCTTAAACGTGTTACCTGCAGATAGCCGGCATCCCTGCCGATATACGGGTCGTAAAAGACATTGGAAGCATGTGCTTCTTCTAATGTTTTACCCTCCATAATATTATTGAAGATCACCGGGATACCCAGGTCACCTATCTCTATATCCGCGCCGGTAATATTGGTAATTTTAAATTGCAACGTTAACCTGCCATTAATCAGCTTCCAGTAACGTTCAATTTTCAAAGGGATGTCCGCAGGTAACGTTCCGGCCAAATCAGCTGCGGCGATCACACTATCGCTGGCTGGCAAGGCTTTCACCATACCTCGTTTAGTCGCAGTAGAATAGCGTGTCCAGCCGGTATCGCTTAGCCGCTTAATACGCAGGTTAAGGTCGCCCAGGTGATACAGGCCGTCGCCGCTACGAACAGGAAGCCGGTCGCCCGGTGTAAAATCAAACCCTTTTTCTGTATTGGGTTCTAACGCAGCTACGGTTTGCGATGCGCCCACCAACTTTAAGGTAAAATCAGGCGTATGGAACGTCAGTATGCCTTTATCTACACCCAAAGTAGAAGGCCGCTTTGCTAATTTTTCCCATGGAGATTGTGCCCGCGTTGAAGATGGTATAAATATCACACAAAAAATAGCGCTTAAAAAAGCCAGCTTTTGAACATTCTTAAGAAGAAGTGTAAGAAAAGTAAACGGGTTAGCTGCGGGCATAAGAGGTTAATGATTTATTCTAATCTGCAAAATTTAAAGATACCGGAATTAAAAACATCACTGTTAATCTAAATTGGCATCGATTAGCAATATTTTAACACGTTTAATATAGACTTATTTATAAAATGATAAATTAATCATACAAAAAGTTAATATCGGTAAAGCATTGGCCCAAGATAAAAATACCTTTGTAAGCTGTTACCTGATTTATAATTGCGATGACCTACAAAGAAAAACTGGCGGCTATAAGAGCGCAAATGAAAGAGAATGGTGTGGATGCCTACATTATCCCTTCGGCAGATCCACACATTAGCGAATATGTCCCCGAGCACTACAAATGCCTGCGCTTTGCGAGTGGCTTTACCGGATCGGCTGGAACGATCCTGATTACGCACGAGTTTGCCGGGCTATGGGCTGATTTCCGCTATTTTGTGCAGGCAACCGAACAGTTGGAGGGTACCGGCTATGAACTGGTGAAACTAAAAGTACAACATGCACCAGAATACATTTCGTGGCTTCATCAAACTCTTCCTGATGGTGCGGTGGTGGCCTGCGACCAGAATTTATTATCCGTTCTGCTTGGTGAACTAATCACCAAAGAACTTGCGGATAAAAACATCAGCCTTAAGCATTTCGACTTCCTGAGCAGCATTTGGGAAAATCGACCTGCGTTACCTGTTGAGCCTGCTTTTCTTATTAGTGAGCAGTTTACCGGCGAATCAGCAAGCAGTAAATTAACCCGGCTTAGGGCGGCATTAAAGCAGCATAAAGCGCAATCCACCCTCATCTCTTCTTTGGATGACATTGCCTGGTTGTTAAACATCCGCGGAAAAGATGTAAGTTATAACCCAGTAGTGCTCAGCTTCGTACTGATTGATATGGAAAGTGCCACTTTATTTATCGATGCAGCTAAACTAACGAAAGAAGATTTACTACAGCTGGAACAACAAGGTGTAAAGGTATCCGGATACCACGAAATTGAGGCGGCGCTTGCAGGGTTATCACCCAACCAAACCGTATTTATCGATCCGAAGCGTAACTGCTTTGCCTTATATCAATTGCTGCCGACATCGGTTAAAGTAGTACAACAGATTAACCCCACCACCCATTTTAAAGCGGTTAAGAACGCAACTGAAATTGAGCATACACGGCTCGCCATGGTTAAAGACGGTGTAGCAATGACCCGTTTTTTCAAATGGATGGAAAAGAACACCGGCAAGATTACCATTACGGAGCTTTCTGCGGCAGAGCAGTTATTGGCTTTTCGTGCAGAACTGGAGGGTTTTGCCGGTGCCAGTTTTAATACCATAGGCGGGTACAAAGCTCACGGCGCATTACCACATTACGCTGCTACAGAAGAAAGCAACAGCGAGATTTTACCCGAAGGTTTATTCCTGGTCGATTCTGGCGGACAATACCGTTATGGCACAACCGACATTACCCGCATGATCGCTATGGGCAACAACACCGATGAAGAAAAGCAGGATTACACCCTGGTTTTAAAGGGGTTAATAGATGGTTCTTCAACCATTTATCCAAAAGGAACACGCGGCTACCAGATCGATGCTATCTGCCGGAAACCGTTGTGGGATTACGCCATTAACTATGGACACGGTACCGGACACGGTGTAGGCTTTTTCTTAAATGTACACGAAGGCCCACAGGTATTGAACCCCACAAGCGTGGAAATTGAAATGGAAGAAGGCATGATCACTTCTATCGAACCGGGGATTTATCGTCCGGGTAAACATGGCGTTCGTATTGAAAACCTGGTGCTGACCATCAAGCAGGGAGCGAACGAATTCGGCGAATTTTATGCCTTCGAAACGCTAACGCTTGCATTGATAGATACTTCACTAATAAAGAAAGATTTGCTGGAAAACCGCCACATTACCTGGCTAAATAACTATCATCAACAGGTTTACGAAAAGCTAAGCACCCATCTTACGCCAGAAGAAAGCGCCTGGCTGAAGCAAAAAACAGCAGCTATCTAATCTGCCAAAAAATATTCTTACTGCGCAGCAGATTTCGCATGACTGCTGCGCAGTATGATATAATACACAGGTATTCCCGCTAACGTTATCAGCAGGCCTGGCCAGGTGTAAGCCGGTTTATAAGCAATCAGCAGCAGGCAAAAAGCCAGCCCCATCAGAATATAAATAACCGGCAGCACGGGGTAACCAACAGCCCGGTATGGACGTTCGGCATCCGGCATTTTTTTTCTCAGGATAAATATTCCGGCGATGGTCAACATGTAGAAAACAACAACCACGAAAGAGATCATATCCAGCAAATCGCCATACTTACCGCTTAAGCACCACAATGAAGCCAGCAGGCATTGCACCCACAGGCCGTAACCGGGCACAGCCTTTTGGTTCAGATGCCCTGCCTTTTTAAAGAAAAGTCCGTCTTTAGCCATCGAATAATACACACGGGCGCCAGCCATAATAAGGCCGTTATTGCAGCCGAATGTGGAAACCATAATGAGCACCGCAATGATCCACGTACCCGGTCCGCCAAAAATATGCTGCGACGCCGTTACCCCTACCCGGTCTTTATCAGAAGCAGCAATATCATGCAAGGAAAGCACCGACAGGTACATTAAATTAGTGACGATATAAATAACCGTAACGATGAGCGTACCCAGGGCCAGGCTTAACCCGATGTTCTTTTTAGGGTTTTTAATTTCACCAGCAATAAAGGTGACGTTGTTCCAGGAATCGCTACTAAAAATTGAACCGACCATAGCGGCTGCAATAGCACCGAGTGCGGCAATAGTAGTGTAGTTAGCCACGCTGCCGTCTTTCCCCAGTTGGTGCAGGTTCCAGGCATCGGTCCAGTTTACATGCCACACCTCCGGCTTAAAAGCTACGAAACCAAATATGATGAGTGCGGTAAGGCTCACTAATTTAGCCGAAGTAAAAATGGTTTGCACCGCTTTACCGCTATTTACCCCCAAGCTGTTAATGAACGTAAGCAGTACAATAACACCAATAGCTAATAACTGTGCAGAAGAAATTTTCAGAAACCCGGCCTGTAGCAGCAGGTGATCTTCGCCAAGTTGCGGGAATAAATAGGCGGTGAATTTTGCAAATGCTACACCGACAGCAGCAATGGTAGCCGTTTGAATAACGGTAAAAAAACTCCACCCGTAAAGAAATGCTACCAGCGGATTGTATGCCTGTTTCAGATAAACATATTGCCCGCCTGCTTTCGGGAACATTGCGCTTAGTTCGCCATAACTGAGCGCCGCCGTCAGCGTCATAAACCCGGTGATCAGCCAAACGAACAATAGCCATCCAGCACTGCCGGTATTGCGAGTGATATCTGCACTGACGATGAATATACCGGAACCGATCATACTACCGGCTACCAGCATGGTCGCATCAATCAGTTTCAGCGAAGGGACAAAAGATTCTTTCTCGGCCATTTTATTTATTGGGCAGCGTGGGTGGTTTTAGTTGCAGCAGGCTCATCTTTCAAATTATAAAAACGCCAGCTTGTCTTAAAGTCGGGGCTTAGGGGCTGGTTGGTCAGGGTGGCTCTAAGCATTTCAACCGGTATCAGGTTTTCTTTAATTGCCGCATCATTAAACTGCTTCAATGTCATCTTACCGCTGTCAACTAGCTCTTTCTTTAAACCCCATAATTGCAAGCCACCGGTAAGGTACGCCACCTGGTATAACGGGCTATAGCCACCGGCAAATGAACGCCGTACTTCGCCTTCTGCATTCGCCCGTTCGTGGCCTACACGGTCTACCAGAAAATCTATACACTGTTGCGGGGTCCAGTTACCTAAATGATAGTTGAGCGAAAAGATGATCCGCGCGCAACGGTGCATTCGCCAGAACAGCATCCCGATTCGCTCCTCAGGTGTTTTTGCATAACCTTTGTCATACATTAACAGCTCCCAGTATAAGGCCCAACCCTCTATGGCAAACGGCGTTTCAAAACTGCCGCGATAGGGCTTGTAGCGGCTGTTCATAAAATATTGCAGGTTATGGCCCGGTATCAATTCGTGGGGAACCGTACCACGCGAAAAATAAGGGTTATTACCGCGCATACTCATCAGGCGGTCTTTCTCGCTCATGGTATTGGTTGGGTAAGAAATGCTGATCTCCCTGCCACCTGTGAAAAACGGGTTAACCAGTTGTCTCTGCGGGCTCATCATAATCATGCCCCAGGTTTCTTCGGCCAATGGTGGCACGGTAATCATATCATTTGCCTTGATGAAGTTGATCGCGCTGTTATACAGCGACAAGATCAGTTCCGGCTGGTGCCCGGCAGGTACGTAGCTGTTCTTTACTTTTTCGAGTGCAGCTTTCCAGTTGGCACCGAACCCCATCTCGGTTGAGGCTTTCAGCATTTCACGGTCGCACCACGCAAATTCCTTGTTTGCCAGGGCAATCAGCTCTTCTGGTGTGTAAGGGATCATTTCAGCCTGTAATTGCCTGATCAGTTCTTCGCGGCCGATAGGCACGCCTTTTATACCGCTGCTATCTGCCTTTTGCGAACTGATAACTTTGCTTTTGGCCTTAATAGCGGCAGCATAATCGGTTAGTGCCGTATCGAGCTGCTTGTAGGGTTTGGGTATCCACCAGGAGAACGATGGGTCATACCCATTGTAAAAATCATAAACGTTTTTCAACCGCGCCTGTAAGCCATTAACGGCATCCTCACCCATCCGTGCCAGCGGTTGCTCTATATAAGGTACTTTTTTTAACTCGTCGGCAGATTTTTTTAATTCCTGCGCTACATTATTCAACTGCCAGGCAACTTCCTGTGCATCCAGGTAGGTGCCCCGGCGGCGCTTTTTATCTAACAGGTAGATCGGGTCTGAAAAGGGCAGGTATTTGGTGATCCTTGCGTAAGTATCGGCTTCTTTGTTCAGCACACCCAGGTTAAACTGGATCTCCTTTTTCAGCAGGATATAATCTACCTTACCATAGATACTCATGCTACTGAAATTAAGCTGCTTCAGTTTATCCAGGTATCCATTTTCTATTTCTATCAGCCGTTTTCTTTCTTCGGGCGAATTCAAAACGGGTTCTTTGCCTTGTTCTTCACCTTTTTTGTTCAGCTTATACGGTGTATAAAAATCGGTTATCGCATCCAGGTCCTGCTGATGCTGGATCACCAGCCCGGACACTTCACTGGCCTGCTCATAAATACCCTGGTTAGCTACCACCTGGGCATCGGCGGATTGTTTATTAGAACAGCAAAAACAAAACAGTAATATGCCGGCTACTTTTAAAGATCGGTTCAGAAACATGGGTATCATCAAGTAAATTAATCAGTGCGGTTGCTTAACTTCAAGCCTAACCGCTACCTATAAAAATAGCGGTAGTTTACCACCGCCATTTATTGGATTTTACCCTGTATTAATAATTTTTTAACAGCTTGCGTTGAATTATCACCGGTATATTGTAAATCTGCTTAACCGGCTACCCTGATCGGGTTATTGAAGTTTCTGTTATAGTTATCGATATACTCGCGCGGCGACGTGCCTGTTACCATGCGGAACACCCTGTTAAAATTGGTAATGCTGTTGAAACCGCACTTGTAAGCCACCGTCGAGATACTATCGTAGGTATAGTCCGTCAGCTTTTTACAGGATTCGTTAATCCGCACCTCATTTAAGAAGGAAATAAAGGTGTGGCCGGTATGCTTTTTAAAGTAGCGGCAAAAAGCCTGAGGTGTCATATGCGCGGCATTGGCAACATCTTCGAGGGTAATAGCCTCGTGATAAAACTGCATGATGTAGTTGTAAATATTGCTGATGCGGATACCCTCATTCTCTGAAATACGATGCGACGTACCGTAGGACGATAAACCCTCTGCTTTAACACCATGGTGATATAAGATCTTCAGCAATTTAAAAAGGTGGATCAATTGATCTGGCCCAAAAGCATTTTTGAACGAAAGCATCTTGCTCGAAATCTCGTTAAAAGCATCGTCGGGAACTTTAAAGCCATGCTGGTACTGCTGCAAAAAGGCTTTAACCGGTTTCATTTCCGGCAGGTCGAGTACGGCATGCAGCTGGCCGTTAGGATTAAAAAATATAGTGATCGCCTTTACACATTTGTTGCTGTCGCTGTTAAAATACTCGGGGTTACTTTTAAAAAGATGCGGCAGGTTCGGTCCGAGGAAGAAAACGTCACCAGGCGCAAAATCGTGCATATGATTTCCTACTACCAGCGTCCCCTCGCCCTGCTGTATCCAGGTGATCTGAATTTCTTCGTGCCGGTGCAGGTATGGATAAAAATGAGGTAAGTGAACTTGTTCGAAAATGACACTCTTATCGTGCGCTACAGGGATAGTAAATTGCAGAACTTTCATCTGGATCGGGGTTTGCTTGCATTAAGATAAGATTTTAACCTTATAAAAGCAAAAACATCCACATTAAAGTTAATATTTAAGAAGTAGAGGATAATTTTTAGTCAGTTTCCCTCTACTTCTTTAGGAACGTCGATTTAAAAACGGTCGGGAGAAAAAGCAGACACGCCGATAGTTGTCGGTTGTTCTGAGATGAGTTCGTTAACAAGGTAGCCGGTTGCCGGTCCGAGGCTTAACCCCATCATGCCATGGCCGGTAGCAATTACGAGGTTATTATAATCATGTGTGCGACCGATGTAAGGTAACCCATCCGGCGAAGCGGGCCTGAAACCATACCAGATATCTTTTTCTGTCGGAATAGCCGGTTTCAGATCCGGAAAATACTTAGGTATTGATTCAACTATTCCCTGCACCCGTTTCATATTAATCCGGTTGTTCAGTTTATCAAGTTCCATCGTACCGCCGTATCGCAACTGTCCGTTCATGGGTGTAATAGCCACCCGCGCTTCAGCCAACAAGGCCGGTATCGTCATGCGGTTTTCGGGTTCGGGAACCATAAACGAATAACCTTTACCCGGCATCAGCGGGATATTAATTTTAACCATTTCAGCTATCGCCGGCGACCATGTTCCCCCCGCGATAACGAATTGATCTGCCGTCCATTCCTTTTCACCGGTAAATACTTTAGTGATCTTGCTGCCCGATTTATCTATCCGGGTAACCATATGATTAGGGTAAATTTTCACCCCTTTTTCCTTCAGGTATCTGGTTAAACCGGTGATTAAAGCGTTAGGGTAAAGATGCCCGTCGCAACGGTAATGTACCGCTCCAAGCACATCTAAGTTTAACTGCGGCTGCAGGGCTTTACATTGTTCAGCAGTAAGTACAGCCATATCCAAACCAAGCTCTGCAGCTCTTTTGGCTAAATGCGCTTCTTCCTCTGCCGCTTTTTCGGTTTTATAGAACATCAGGATGCCCTTATCAGTAAGGCCAAAACCGATACCGGTTTCCTGCGAAAGCGTGCTGTATAATTTCTTGCTGAGCAGGGAAAGATCGCGGAGCGGAACGGCAGCATTCTGAACATGGGCTTCAGTGGCATGCTTCATAAATTTCAAACCCCACGATAATAAAGCTGGATTTAATGACGGCTTTACGTAGAACGGGCTTTTACTGTTAAACATCCAACGGATGCCCTGTTGTATCATTCCAGGCGCGGCAAGTGGTATAAAATGGCTCGGCACAATCATACCAGCATTACCTGATGAACAGTTGTCAGCCAGGTCGCCTTTATCCAATATAGTAACCGAATGTCCGGATTTTTGCAGGTAGTAAGCCGCGCTAAGACCTATAATGCCGCCACCTATAATTATTACTTCTGACATGAATAGCTGAATTTAAAGCACCTGAAAGCCATGTGCGTAAGGATCCTCTTCGTCGTCTATCTTGATGGTATTGTAACCGTATACTTTCGCCCAACCTTCAATGCTTGGAATGATTGCTTCAAAGTCGTTAAGTTTTACCACATCCTCTACCCTTCCGGTAAACTTACTGCCGATGATACTTTCGTGGATAAAAGCATCACCTTTTTTAAGTTTTCCTTTAGCAAACCATTGTGCCATCCGGGCAGAGGTGCCGGTTCCGCACGGCGAGCGGTCTATAGCCTTATCGCCATAAAAAACAGCATTCCGGGCGGTAGCGTCTTCAGACAAAGTTTTACCAGCCCATAAAATATGTGTACAGGTATGGATAGTGGGGTTTTGCGGATGAACGAAAGTATACAACTGATTGATACGTTCGCGCAATACGCGGCTCCATGCGATCAACTGCCCGGCGCTATAGTGCTCCAACCCCTGAAAATTGGGCTGGGGATCAACAATCGCATAGAAGTTGCCGCCATAAGCTATATCAACCTTTAGCAAGCCCAGATCAGGGCATTCTACTTCCAGGTTTTCTGCTGCAAGGTAGGAAGGCACGTTAGTAAGCTTAACAGATTTTACCTTTTTACCTTCCTGCTTGTATTCGATCAACACCAGGCCTGCGGGCGCTTCCATGCGTATTACTCCGGGTACCTTAGGAGTGATCAGCCCTTCTTCTATGGCTATGGTAATGGTACCGATTGTACCATGCCCGCACATAGGCAGGCAACCGCTTGTTTCTATAAACAATACTGCAACATCATTTTCGGGATTATGCGGCGGATAAAGAATGCTGCCCGACATCATATCATGGCCACGCGGCTCAAACATCAGCCCGGTGCGGATCCAATCATACTCACGCAAAAAATGTTGGCGCTTTTCGCTCATATTCGTCCCGGTTAGATTGGGCCCGCCACCGGCTACCAACCGTACCGGGTTTCCGCATGTATGGGCGTCAATACAAAAAAAGGTTTTATTAGCCATGTTATTCTTTCGTCCAGCGGTTGTTTACCATTCTCCAGATATTTAATGGGTTGGCATTCTGCAATTCCTCAGGCAAGAGGCTATCCTCCCAGTCTTGCCAGGCCAGCGGCCTTACAAAACGATAGATAGCAGCTGTACCAACCGAAGTAAACCGGCTGTCGCTGCTGGCCGGAAAAGGACCGCCATGCTGCATTGCCGCGCAAACTTCTACACCTGTTGGCACACTGTTTAAAATCAACCGCCCGGTTATGGTGCTTAAATTATCCAGCAAATGCCTGTATGCCGGTAGTTCGCTCTTCTCGGCCAATACCGTTACGGTCAGTTGTCCCGGCAACACCGCAACAACCTGCTCCAGTTGTGCCTGGTCGTCCGCGATCACCAGTAATGATAACGGCCCGAAAACTTCTTCCTGTAACTTTGGATTAGCAAGAAAATCAGCAGCTTTAACTTTCAGGACGGCTGCGGAAGACTGATTGGTACAGTCGGAATTCACAGCGGTTGATTTCGCCAGTAAAGTTACACCTGCCTGTGCCATCATTGCTGATGAAAGCTTTTGATAATTCTCCCAAATACCATTTGTGAGCATGGTTGCCGAAGGCGTATCTTCTATTGCAACAGATAGTTTTGTTACAAACTGATCTAAATCGGCAGATTGTATTGCCAGCATCAGTCCCGGGTTTGTGCAGAACTGCCCTGCGCCGAGCGTTATAGAAGCAGCATATTTTGCAGCCAGTTCGTCCGACTTATTTTTTAATGCTTCCGGAAGGAACAATACCGGGTTAATGCTCCCCATCTCTGTAAATACGGGAATCAGGTCTTCCCGCTGACGAGCCAGCTCAATCAGAGCCATGCCACCTTTGAAAGATCCGGTAAAGGCTACCGCTTTTGTTTCCGGATGTTTTACCAGTTGTGCGGCAACAGCATACCCTGTATCATAAAGCATCGAGAAAACACCCTCTGGCATCTCCGTTGCTTGTGCAGCCCTACTGATTGCTTCCCCTACCAATGCGCTGGTACCGGGATGCGCCGGGTGAACTTTTACAATAACCGGGCAGCCTGCAGCAAATGCAGATGCGGTATCGCCACCGGCAACAGAAAACGCTAAGGGAAAGTTGCTTGCGCCGAATACCACAACAGGGCCCAGCGGCACCATCATTTTACGTATATCGGGTTTGGGTAAAGGTGTACGCTCGGGTTGCGCGGTATCAATTACGGCATTCACCCAGGCGCCTTCTTCAAGCAGATCTGCAAACATGCGCAACTGACCTGTTGTACGGCCCATCTCGCCCAATAAACGGGCGGCAGGTAAGCCGCTTTCGAGAACCGCACGATCTACCAGCGTACTACCCAAAGCAATAATTTCAGCTGCGATAGCCCGCAGGAAAACGGCCTTTTTTTTACCTGATGTATTTTTTAATTGTACAAAGGCATTTTTTGCCGCTTCTAAAGCACTGTCTACCAACACTTCATTTGCAACCTCAAATTCACCATCAAGCTCAATTCCCTTTGACGGATCAGTTGCTTTAAATCTCCCGCCACTAGCCTTTCGGTAGTTACAGGCTATAATATTTTCACCAATCATATTAAATCAGTTTGACAAGGTTTCCACACTACCCCAGCTTCCTACAGGAAGTTCCGGCCGGGCGGCTACCGCGTCAGCGATTATTTTTTGCACACGAGTTCTTTCTTCACCTTTTAGCGGCAACCTTGGTGCACGTACACGTTCGGTGCCAATACCTGTTGCTACTTCTGCTAATTTAATATATTGTACAAGTTTCGGATGGATATCAAGTTCCAGAACGGGCAAGAACCAACGGTGTATGGCACGCGCCTCTTCATATCTTCCGGCTTTTATCAGCCTGTATATAGCCACTGTCTCGCGCGGGAAGGCATCAACCAAACCGGCAACCCAGCCATCTGCACCCATCATTAAACTTTCGGTTGCAATAGGGTCAACACCGGTGAATATTTTAAAACGATCACCGAAACGATTGATCATCCTGGTCACGTTGATTACATCGCGGGTTGATTCTTTAACGGCAACGATATTCTCTATAGTCGCCAGTTGTTCAAACATTTCCAGCGTAACTTCAATTTTATAATCAACCGGGTTATTATAAATCATAATTTCCAACGGTGTGCTTTTAGCTACTTCTGTGAAGAATGCAACTGTTTCATCGTCATCAGCCTTGTAGCGCATTGGCGGCAATAGCATTAAACCATTAGCACCATATTCATAAGCTTTTTTTGCAATCTCAACGGCAGAACGTGTGGTTTGCTCTGCAATATTCAATATCACAGGTACGCGTCCTTCTACCAGTTCCAATGTATGTTTAAGTAAGGCGAATTTCTCATCGTCTGTTAAAACACTGGCTTCGCCTAAAGATCCTCCGAGGATAATACCGTTTACACCAGCTTCAAGTTGGGCATAGATATTTTTGTCAAAAGCATCAAAGTCCAGTTGATCATCCGCACCAAACTTTGTAGTAACTGCCGGGAAAACACCGGTCCATTCGAAATTCATCATATCCGTAAAATATTTGTCAAAAGTAATAAGGTCTTATAAAGTCGGCAGTGTTAATCTTAGCTTAAACTTATTCAATTTTAACCATAAAATTGCACACTGCCGACCGGTTTATTTTCAATATAAATTATTTGGTATCCCACCAAACACGGCTGGTTAAGGTTGCGCTTTGTACTGGCTGCGGGTTAGAGGTGATTTCTAATTGAGGATACAGTACTCGGCGCGGAATATCAGATAATGCGTTTAAAACCTTGGTTATTTTCGGGTAACCGGTTCTTCTCCAGTCGGTAAAGTTTTCCATTAACAGGAAGTTGGCAATCTGCTTTTCTTCCATAATCAACTGTAGTGCATTATTTGCGGTTAATGTTCTGCTTGCCAGATAAGTGGCAGCATCTGTACTGCTTACGCCCAATTTATTCATGTGCGATTGTACACCTGCAATGTAGAATGGAGCGGCAGCAGCAAAGCCCGAAGTGTAATAGGTAGCCTCGGCTTTCAGGAACAATACCTCTGAATAGTTAACCAAGTAATTATAGGCTGCAGCACCTGCATAAAAACTTGCCGGAATTGAATAAGATTCTAAACTACCAATGGCGGTCAGGCCATTTTGACGGCCGGTGTACAGCCCTGTTTGTTTTGCCGGTGCAACCATTTTTGAAACACGCGGATCATTTCTTTGTGCGAAACCGTTTACGAAGGTATCGCCCAGTACAAAGGTAGAAACCGACAGGAAGTTTTGCTGCCATGGGTTTTCTGTACCGGCAGAACCGGTATACACCATTTTAAAATCATCGCTGTTAGAAGTCATGGCATTATTCAAAGCTGTAAGTGCCAGCTGGGCCTGTGCAGCAGGTGTAGTACCCGGAGCGTTAATTAAGTGCATGTAATAACGCGCCTTTAAGGTGTAAGCCAGCTTAACCCACTTGGTCATATCTCCATTGTAGTAAAGATCATCTCCAGATGGTGCTACGCCGCCCTTTTTGTTAATGTCGGCAATCCCCGCATCTAATAAAGCTTGCACCTGGGCATAAATGCTCTGTTGAGAATCGTAGGTTGGTGTCAGGTTATTAGTGCCATTAAAAGCTTGTGAATACGGAATATCTCCCCATAAATCAGTCGCTGTTGCTAAACAGTAAGCAGTTAAAATTTTGGATATGCCTGAATAGTATGTTTTACCATCCGCTTCGGCCATTTTAGTCAGGTTCCGCAGGTTATTTAAACAGCCCACATAGATATTGCTCCAGTCGCCATCCGTATCGCTATTATACATCAGGTAAGTACCAGAGTTTGGTGCTACCTGGTTTAGCGCCATCACCTGCATGTATTCCTGCACGGTACAGGCAACGCCGCCGCCTGCCATTACGTCTGAAGATATTTTTAATTCTACCGGTGCAAGAATCAGTGATTCTTGTACGGAAATTGGTCTGTTCGGGTCCTGGTTTACATCGATGAATTTTTTACATCCGGTAAATACCGTAAGGCCGCCAGTAAGTATGATTATGCTATATAGTTTTTTCATGATCCATTTAAA
The DNA here is from genome assembly GCF_022953055.1 of Mucilaginibacter straminoryzae. Taxonomy (GTDB): domain Bacteria; phylum Bacteroidota; class Bacteroidia; order Sphingobacteriales; family Sphingobacteriaceae; genus Mucilaginibacter; species Mucilaginibacter straminoryzae. Next base: position 276,064 of record NZ_JALJEJ010000003.1, read on the forward strand.
TTTTAAAGGGTAAACTTCAGATTAAAGTCAACTGATCTTGAAGTTGGGGTTGAGAAAGAGTAAATACCCTGTGCGCCGTTAGACGCGCCGAAAGAACTCACCTCTGGGTCGCCGCCGGTAAAGTGCGGTGCGTAGATCCATAGGTTACGTCCGGTTACGCTTAAAGCAACCATTTTAAACGGTGTGTGAACTAACCAGGATGGTTTGAAAGAATAACCGATGCTGGCATTACGCAGTTTTACGTAAGTACCATCTTGTATAACAGATTCAGTAATACCGTTGATACGTTGGTAGTAGCTTTGGCCGCTAACAGCAACGGTGTTTGCCTGGCCGGTTACATCGCTGATGCCAGGTACCACGCGTAAACCACGGTCTTCGGTTACTTTAGGTGTGCCATAGAAGTAGCCATAACCGTCTACGTTGTTCTGAATATCGCCGCCCTTTTTAATGTCAAAGAAGAAACTGAAGTTAAATTGCTTGTACCTGAAGTTATTGGTAATACCGCCGGTCCACTTCGGGTTGATATCACCAATAATGCCTTGCGCAGCGTCTGCATATGGCAAACCGTCGGCACCAATTTTTAACTGACCAGAAGCAGTGCGGGCATAACGCGTACCGAATATAGTACCATACGGCTGGCCGTCAATAATGGTGGTGAAGCCGTTACCGATCTGTTGCAAATCACCGTTGATGGCAAGTACTTTGTTGCGGATACGGCTGAAGTTGATGGTTACATCCCATGAGAAATCTTTAGACCTAACCGGTTTGCCGCCCAGTAACACTTCGATACCGCGGTTGCGCATCACACCTGTATTAACTGTTGTACCATTGTAACCGGTTGATGGTGCTATGGTTACACCCGGGATAATACCAAACTTGGTCTGTTTCTGGAAGTAAGATGCTTCAAGGGTAATTCTGTTTTTGAACCATCCGCCTTCAAAACCTGTTTCAAACTCGTTGATACGCTCATTCTTCAGGTTAGGGTTACCCAATACCGAACTTAGCAAGAAGCCTGCCTGGCCCATATAAGGGAAAGAAATATTTCTTACCCCAACGCTGCTGTAAGGTGTCTGTAAAGAGTAAGGGTCGACGCCGTCGTTACCAACAGTAGCATACGATACCCTGAATTTCGCCAGGTTCATTACATCAGCTAAACTTTGTGAGAAAAACTCTGACAGGATAAAACTGGTTGCAGCAGAACCGTATGGATAGTAGCTATGATCAATCGATAACTTCGAGCTGCCGTCATACCTTCCGGTTAATGACAGGATCAGGAAGCGTTTATAATCAATGTTCGATTGTGCATAGAATCCGATTTTGCGGGTCAGGTAATGACCTTCACCGTAAGTGATGGTGGATGCAGAGCTGACGTTATCGAAATTAGCAATGGTTAAACCGGTACCGGTACCATATAAATACTGCACATACTTAGAATAAATATTATTACCCAATACCAGGTCTACGTCAAAATCGCCAAACTTCTTGTTGCCTTTCAGGAAAAAGTCGTTATTAAACTGACGGAAGTTGATGGTTTGGTCGATGATGCGGCCGTTAGGGTTAGAGACTGATCCGGCAGCTTCTTTATATTTATCAGTCTCCGTATATACGTCGGCACCAAAACGCTCAGTTATTGTCAACCAGCTTAAAGGCGCATAGTCGGTAGTGAAAGTAGGCAGAAAACGGTTTACACCGCTTTTGTTGTAAATGTTATTTACCACCCAGTACGGATTATTACGAGAGTAACGGTATAAGCGCTGGTTACCGCTGGCATCTAAATAAGGCAACAGGTTGTAAGAGATTGGCGCAGTAAAGATCGTCCAAACCGGGCTTTCCAACGCGTACCCTTCTGGCAAGCTGTTTTTTTGCGAGTTGGAATAATTCAGTTGGAAGGTGGTATTCACTTGCTTGCTCAACTGGTTACCAAATTTTGCAAAGAATGTATTCCTTAAAAAGTCTGTAGCCGGAACAGTACCTTTTTGATAATAGTTACCATAAGAAAAGTAGTAACTGGAAGCAGCATTTCCGCCGTTGACGCTCACAGTATTATTACGTGACGAACCGGTAGGGAAGAACTCTTTCAACTGGTTGTAAACCGGTGCTGGCTGACCGTTAATTTTCAATGTGTCCATCAACGCTCCCCACGATGTGCTGGTCTTCCTGGTGACACCGTCGTAATACTGGCCGTTAAACCCCTGGGAATATTTATTCTGGACTTTGGGGAACAAGGCGTTATCCACCGAATAGTCTGATGAAAAATTAACGCTTGGCGCTTTGTTCTTAGAACCGTTTTTGGTAGTAATGATAATTACGCCGTTAGCTCCGGAAGAACCGTACAAAGCTGTTGCGGCCGCACCTTTCAGTACGTCCATGCTTTCGATAATAGATGGGTCGATGTCTACCAAACGGTTAGCACCCGGACCAGAGTTAAGGGTGCCGGTTTCATCATTATTGATTGGCACGCCGTCTACAACCATCAGCGCCTGGTTATCACCGTAAAAAGAGGAAGCGCCGCGGATGACGATACGTGAAGAACTTCCCGGAGTACCCGAAGAAGTGGTGATCTGTACTCCCGAAACTTTGCCGTCAATAGCGTTTAACAGGTTGGGATCTTTAGCTTGGGTAATCTCGTCGCTTTTGATCTGTTGGGTACTATAGGTTAATATACGCTTATCGCGTTTTACACCTAAGGCCGTCACTACCACATCTGTCAGTGTTTGATTATTGTCAGAAAGGGTTACGGTAAGGGTAGCTTTAGCAGTTACTTCCTGCGTGTTGTAACCAACCGCGCTGATTACTAATACAGTGTTCGGCGGTGTGTTGTTGATGGCGAACGAACCGTCCGCTGCGGTAGTGGTACCTTTAGTACTTCCTTTAATTTTAACAGTTGCTCCGGGTACTGGGAGGCCTTTGCTGTCGAACACCTTACCTTTTACAAAGGAAGACTGCGCAAAAGCATTACAGCAGAGCACTATTAAACAGAAGCAGGCAGGAATGAATTTTTCAAGTACATTTTTAAGCTTCATAAACAATAGCTTTTGGGGTAATTTTTGTGGTCAGTTAGTTAATAATGTGATATTATTGTAAAATTATGGTTACCATTTAGGTGGGTTTTCTTCAATTTTTACTACTTGTAGCTAAAAATTAACTTCGTAGGATTTCTCGAAGCAGTTGAAATACTTGTTTATCCTGCTTTTATCATCAAAAAGCAACTCTGACTGAGGGCATAATCCGCGGCAATTACTGTAAAGAGCGGTGATGAGGATGGGCTTAGGGTTAAAATATGGGCAACAAATGCAAAATATCATTCCTAAGAACTGCGGTTATTGCACTAAATTGACTTCTTATAAACCAAACTTCCGAAAATGAAAACCCTATATAAATATCTCTTATACAGCAATTTGTGTATAAGTACATTCAGCACGGCAGTAGCGCAATCCTACCTTCCAACCTGGCAGGATAAACGCATGAAGGTAAAACCAACCGTTCCCATTAAAGCATACGCCTTTGATCTGCAACAGGTGCAATTACTTGAGGGCCCTTTTAAAACGGCTATGTTGGCAGATGAAAAATACTTATTATCCATAGAACCGGATCGTTTGCTATCAGGCTTTCGCAGTCACTCCGGCCTGAAACCAAAAGGCGCGCTGTATGAAGGATGGGAATCGTCTGGCTTAGCAGGGCACACTTTAGGCCATTACCTTTCGGCAATCTCTATGCTTTATGCGTCCTCGCATAATCCGGCTGTTTTAGAACGCGTTAATTATATCGTTGATGAACTGTCCGAATGCCAGCAGGCACGCAAAACAGGTTATATCGGCGCCATACCGAAAGAAGATACCATCTGGGCAGAGGTTGCTAAAGGTGATATCCGCTCGCGGGGGTTCGACCTTAATGGCGGCTGGTCGCCCTGGTACACGGTCCATAAAGTTTTTGCCGGGTTACTGGATGCCTATCTTTATACCAATAATACCAAGGCTTTATTGATCGCCCAGAAGTTGGCAGACTGGACGCAGCAAACCCTGAAGAATCTTGATGATGAACAGATACAGAAAATGCTGCTTTGCGAGTACGGCGGAATGGCAGAAACCCTGGTGAACCTTTATGCCATTACCGGCGAGAAAAAATACATGGACCTGTCTTATAAATTTTATGACAAACGAATTTTAGACCCGCTGGCAAACCGTCAGGATGTGTTGCCAGGAAAGCATTCCAATACCCAGATACCTAAAATTATTGCTAGTGCCCGAAGATTTGAATTAAATAAAGATGTAAAGGATAAGGCTATTGCAGATTTTTTCTGGGAGACTATAATCCGTCATCACTCTTATGCTACGGGCGGCAACAGCAACTATGAGTATCTTGGCCAGCCAGATAAGCTAAATGATCAGCTGACAGAAAATACTACTGAAACCTGCAACACTTACAATATGCTGAAGCTAACCCGGCATCTGTTTGCGCTGGAACCATCGTCATATCTGATGGATTACTACGAGAAGGCATTGTACAACCATATTCTCGCCTCTCAGAATCACGAGGATGGCATGATGTGCTATTTTGTTTCGCTTCGTATGGGCGGGCGGAAAGAGTACAGTACCCCCTTTACTACGTTTACCTGCTGCGTGGGCTCCGGTATGGAAAACCACGTGAAATACAATGAAAGTATATACTACCGTGGAGATGGTGGTGGTATTTATGTTAACCTATTCATCCCTTCGGTATTGAATTACAAAGAGAAGGGCTTGATCTTAAAACAGGAAAGCAATTTGCCATCAGGTAATACGATAACTTACAGCATTAATGCTACTAAAAGCATATCGCTGCCCATTCGCATCAGAAAGCCAGGTTGGAGCACTTCAGCAACAGTTGCTGTAAATGGAGATAAACAACCTTTACAGATTGACAAAGAAGGCTATATCGTACTGAACCGCAAATGGAAAAACAATGACAAGGTGGTATTAACACTTGGCGAAAATGTTTATACCGAATCCATGCCGGACAACCCTGATCGCAAAGCTATCTTTTATGGCCCGGTAATGCTTTCAGGTGTATTGGGAGATAAAGAACCTGATCCGATTGCGGGGGTTCCTGTATTGGTAACCAATGAAAAAGACCCAAATAACTGGCTGAAAATGGTAGACCCTAAGCAGTTAGCGTTCAGCACTACACAAACCAACACACAGGAAAGTATTAAATTGGTACCCTTTTACACTACTAAAGATCAGTATTACACCGTTTACTGGGACGTATTTTCGCCACAGACTTGGGCTGTGCAGAAAAAGGCTTATGATGAAGAGAAAAAGAAACAGCAGGAGCTGGAAGCGCGGACCTTAGACATACTAAGACCCGGGGAAATGCAACCCGAACGCGACCATAATTTTACCGGTGAAAAAATAATTACCGGGGAAGACCACCTGCATAAATGGCGGTCGACAGAAGATGGGGGATACTTTTCTTACACCATGACTGTTGACCCTAACCGGCAAAATACCCTGATGAATATGTATTGGGGAATGGATAACCGCGGGCGTGTTTTTGATATCTGGATAGACGACATAAAGCTTACTTCCGAAGATTTGAATAAGTACAAAGAAAGCCGCTTTTATTACATTTCGTATCCAATACCGGTAGAATTAACCAAGGGTAAAAAGAAAGTAACTGTAAAACTTATAGCCAAAGCCAGCAACAGCGCCGGGCCCGTATACGGCAGCCGGATGGTGAAAGAATAAGCTCTTATATAAATAACTGCTAAAAAACAAAGGCCGAAAGGAGATGATCTTCTTTCGGCCTTGTTGTATCGTACAGGTAGCATCTCCTAAAAGATAGTCAACATCCGCACTGATCTAAATTTAATTACCCGCTACCTGCTTTAAAATTAGATCCTGTTTTTCAAGACCAGAGCCTGTTGCTGTTAGCGTTAGTTGATCTGCTTTGTCACCAGCGCGGATAATCAGTTGCGCTTTACCGCCAAATAGACTACGTTGCCAGTGTCCGTCAGTGCATTGGTCAGGTTCGTGGCTGCTAGGATCGCCGTTACCTACACCAATAATAGCTGCATCACCGCGCAGGTCAAACCGGATCAGGTTAGCTGCATCCGGCACTTCCCTACCCTTTTTATCCAGCACAGATACGTTAACTACGGTCGCATCTTCGCCATTGGCCAGCATCATCTTTTTAGATGGGGTAAGCACAATGCGGGCTGGCGCTTCGGTGGTTTCCACGCTGCTCTTTATTACGCGTCCGTTTTTATGTGCTACGGCAGTAAGTTTACCCGGCTGGTACTTAACTGTCCAAACCAGGTGCCCGTTTCTTGGCATATCTTTTTTACCCAGGCTTTTGCCGTTCAGGAAAAGCTCCACATCCTGCGCGTTGGTGTTCACCCACACCTCAATCGGCTGACCTTCTTTACCAGCCCAGTTCCAATGCGGTGCAATGTGCAGCACATCTTTATCCGTCCACCAGGACTGGTAGTAGTAATAAACCGTTTTAGGGAACCCACACATATCCATAATCCCAAAGTGCGAGTTGATGTTAGGCCAACGGTAAGGTGTTGGTTCCCCGCGGTAATCGAAACCTGTCCAGGCGAAGCCGCCCATAAACCACGGGCGCTTTTGCGTAATCTGCCACCAGGTTTCAGCAGTACTTGCCCATGAAGGGTAAGTAACATCATAGTCGGGTACGTAAGCACGTACGGTATCTTTAACAAATATACTGCGCGTAGTTACTGTACTGGCTACTTCGGTACCAATCACCGGTTGTTCGGGATGTGCCGCATGGTAATCGTCTAAAGCATGTAGATTATAATTGAACCCTCTGATCGGTATCACTTCGTTTACCCCTTTAAATACGTTACCCACGTTAGCAGCATAAGTACTTTCGCGTGTTGGGTCGAGTGATTTTTGCACCATTAACTGATTTTGAGCAATGCGTTTACCAATGTCGGTCCGTTGTGTAGCATATTCTTCATTACCGATAGACCACATAAAAATACTGGCATGATTACGGTCGCGAAGGATAAGATCGCGCAACTGCTGCTCATATTCTTTGCCGCTAGTTAATAACCGGGTTTCATCCATCACCAGCATACCCAGGCTATCGCAGGCATCCAGCAACTCTGGCGTCGGCGGGTTGTGGGTAGTCCGGTAAGCATTTACGCCCATCTCTTTCAGCAGGCGAACGCGGTAATATTGCAATTCGTCTGGCAGGGCCGAACCAACACCGGCATGGTCCTGGTGGCAGCTAACACCCTGAACTTTCATGGGATGGCCGTTCAGGAAAAAACCTTTCTCGCTGCTGAAAGTAAAAGTGCGCACACCAAACCGTGTTTTTACACTATCAATGGTTTTACCATTTACTTTAAGCAGTGAAACCACCTTATACAGGTATGGGTTATCCAAATCCCAAAGTTGTGCGTTTTTAAGGGTGATCTGATCTTTTACTGAAGCCTCTCCTCTTAAAGCAACATTCACGGGCAATTCCTTTCCTGAAGCTATCTTCTTCCCATTGCGGTCGGTAAGGTAACTCTGTACGGTTGCTGTCGCAGCACTAAGGCCCTTATTTTCAAAGGTAGTTTCAACGGTAACCTGCGCATCCTTCTGGTCTACGGCAGCATGCACAAACAACCCGCCTTCGCTTTTAAAGTGAACGTTATCATAGCTATTCAGCCAAGTATGGCGGTAGATACCTGCACCCTCGTAAAACCATCCTTCGAACTCGGTGGCATCAACCCTTACTACCAAAGCGTTCTTTTTATCGAAACGGATAAAGTCCGTAATATCAAAAGAAACACTGTTGTAGCCACTGAAATGGCCGCCCACGTAGTAGCCGTTAACCCAGATCTTACTATCGCGATAAATACCGTCAAATTGGATTTCGAACCGTTTGCCAGAATCTGCCTTAGCAACCTGGAATGTTTTACGATACCACCCGATACTATTTTCGGGGAAAAGACGGCCGACTGGTTTGTAGCCGTGTGAATCGATATCGTCATTCTTCACATATTGAAACGGCAGGCCAACCACCCAATCATGAGGCAGGCGTACGTTGGTCCATTCCTTATCATTATAATCTATAGCGATACAGGTACCCGCAGTTTCGCCCGACTTGGCAAACAGGTTGTTGCCGATGCCGAAGTTAAAATCGCGGGTAAAATCTGTCGCATGGCCGAGGTGAAACTTCCAGCCTGCATCAAAGTTCTGATGAGTGCGAACTGCTTTTGGCTGCGCCAGTGCAGAAGCAGAAACTGCAAATAAGAGCAGTAAAGAATTTTTGAGTTTTCTTTTGATGGTGATTTTCATTTAAATGAACGGGTTGATTGATAGATTATCTCAAAGATGAACATGCAAATAACGATTGCTGAACATAATACTTTTTCTTGCTTTTATGGGAATTTAACTTGTAAAAACTTCAAATCCAGAGACGGTTTACCACTATATTTAAAGGTGTGAAGGCATATCAAAGACAATATCACCTCCGCCCGCACTTATATCAGTTCTTAAAGGCATTCAAATCCCAATGATCCAGCCACGGTATTTCCATATCATTTCCTTTAAACTGAATAGGAAGCCATAGATATCGCCCGTCGATCGCATTTTTAGGCACCCACTTATCCGCAATAAAAACAAAGGCGTCCTTTTTACCGCTTACCGGCAGAATATAAGTACTTTGACCGCCGAAAGTGATTTCTGCCCCGTTGCCTTTACATGGGTTGCCATGATACGTCCACGGACCGAAAATAGATTTGGCCGTAAACCAACGCGCAGCATTCGGTGCCCAACCTGTACAACCAGAGCCAACCATGTAATAAAGGCCGTTACGCTTAAACAAAGCCGGGGCTTCTGTCTGGTGGCCGATGTATACCCTTGAAAACTTACCGGTATGGCCTGTATAGCTATCATCAAGCTCGGCAACATCCAATGTAAAGTTTTCTTCAGAGGAGAAAACATGATAGGCTTTGCCATCATCATCAACAAATACTGTCATGTCGCGGGCCATCTGGCCGCCTGGTAAATCGCGGCAAAAGAATTTGTCGCGCTCGTTTGCAGCTTTCAGGCAATCTACTTTTTCATCTTCGGGCGTCCCTAACGGATAGAAAGGTAGTTTACCCGGATTAGGCCGGTAGCTCTTCAGATATTTATATGGCCCTGTTACTTTATCGCTGATAGCTACGCCGGCCCTCGCAGAACCATACCCCTCTCCCCTTCGCTCCAGGTGAAACCACATGACATATTTGCCCGTTTTTTTATTGTAAATCACCTTTGGGCGTTCTAAAATACAGCCCTTGGCGATATCATTGGTGGTATCTTCAGAAACACTTAAAGCAATGCCTTCATCCTTCCAGTTATATAAGTCTTTAGAAGCATAACAATGTACGCCCACTATGGCCTTGTTACCGGCCTCGCCAGCTATTTTGTGTTCACCAAACCAGTAGTAAACACCATTTTTATACAGTAAGCCGCCGCCGTGTGCATTAATGTGCGTACCGTTATTATCAGCCCAGATAGCTCCCGGATTAAACTGTGCATTTTGTGCAACAGCGACTCCGGTAGTAAGTATGGCCATGCAGAAGAAAATAATAGACAAAATAGGTATTCTCATTTCTTGATAATTGCGGCTTTCGCCATTAAAAGCGGTGTAAGGTAACCGTTGAAAAATAATAAAAGGTGATGCGGCTTTATAACAGCCACATCACCCCGATCAATTTCGCTTCCTTGAATTTACAATTTTGCTCATTAACAAAAGCGATCAATCGTGCTATGGTTCAGGTTATTTATTGGGGCACCCCTCCGGCCTGAACAGGCCAGCCCGGATTTTGGTAAATAGGTGTATCGCCGTTATTTGAACTGATGATAAAATGTTGCGCTGCGATCGGATTAAGGTAATGGGCCATTATCCATTTTGCACCGTTATAAGATAACGCACTGCTGCGGATCTCGTGCGGGCGCAGATAAGCGCTCAACGCCGGATCTGATACGGTTGCTTTAGGATCAGTTGCGCCATAGATAATTTGTGATGGCGTATACCATGACTTCATCGGCCCCCACAGTTTGAACCCTTCGAAGTGATAAGGCTGACTGATCAATTGATCCATCGCCCTCCAGCGAATCAGGTCCATATAGCGCAGGCCTTCGCCCATCAGTTCGCATCTTCTTTCACGACGGATGTTATACAAAGTCGGTGAAATTAATGAACCTGCGGAATATGCGCCCATGTCCAATGTTTCTTTTGACATATCGGTAGCGGCAATGGTTTTTTGATAATTCGGATCAACCTGCGCACGTGTACGAATCTGTTGCCAATAGTTGGCTGCATTTCCGTCAATCGTACCATTAAGTTCATAACATGCTTCGATGTAATTCAAATAGGCTTCAGTAGCCCTGAAAATAACACAGCCTGTATAACCAGATCCGTTACGTGCCTGGGTTCCATCGTAGTTTAGCCCCTTACGAATAGCGTAACCGGTAGTGTATTTTTGTTCAACGCTGGATAAATAGATCGCAGGTATAGGCTCAACAGCTGTAACGTGGTCGCCCGCACTGGCGTTCACCAGTACGTTTTTCTGACCTGGCTCTTTCAGGAATAACACTAACCGTCCATCGCGGTTGGTTCTTACGTCGCTGATGTAGTCATCACCTTTATAACCGCTTCCGCTGGCATAAATAGGCAAACCATTGCTCATGACATAGCTTTCTACCATACTACGGGTCAAGCCTACTGCATCATTACCGGCCATTGCATAAACAGGTACATTGTGCGTTGCAATAGCAGGCGCGTACTGACGCCATAATAACACTTCGCTATAACCCGACATATCTACCGCGCTGAACATGTTAAAGTAGGGGTTTTCATTATTAGGCGCTTCAATAATACCAGTATTGGTTACCAGCGGAATTTTACTGGCTACCAATTGTGCAGCTTTCATAGATTCACTCAGGAAAAACTGGATCTCGCCGTCTATACTACCTGAAGGGAACTGATAGTTGGCATTATAGCTTTTAGATTTTCCCGGCCAGTTATTGCCGTTAGGTACAAAAGCGGTACCCTTGAAATACTTCAACCATGTGCCCTCAAAAAGCCCTACGCGGGATTTTAGTAATTGCGCACACTCGCGCGAGATACGGTTCTTATTACCAACCGGGCCGGGCTGCAGTAAGGTAGCTGCAGAGTCAAGATCTGACAGAATAAACCTCGCCACCTCGTTACAAGGCCTGCGCTCGCTGGCTTTGGTCAACAGGCTCAGGTCGTCTGGTAATACTCCTCTAAGAATTGGAAAATCACCCAGCGCCTGTAGTTTATTAAAATATTCGTAAGCTCTTAAAAAATAAATCTCCCCGATATATTGATTAATAGTGGCTGAACTTCCGACTATTTTTCCCGCACTCCATTTCGGTAAAACCTGTGCAAGAAAATAGTTCAGTTGCCTGATGTTGCCAAAACTCCAGGCGCCGCCATCAGAACCTACCCGCCATTGGCCGGGCAGGAAGCGGCTACTCAGGTCTGGCACAGCCATATTATCGGTGTTGGCATCGATGCCGAAGGTTCCAAATGACCAATTCGAATGAGAAGGTAAAATAGAGTTATAACGGGCAATGGCATAAGCGCCAAGCTGTGATTGCTCTGTAAAAAACTCTTCGGGCGTAATCTGCGACTGCGGTGTTAAATTCAGCTGTTTCTTACAGGCCGAAAAAACTAAAACCGCACTCAACGCCAAATAAACGTAAATTCTTTTATAAATAATCTGATTGAATCTCATGATGATTTAGATTATAATGTAGCACTTAAACCAAATGAAACAACTTTAGAGAGCGGGTAAGGGTTACCAACCCAGTTGTAGTCAAGCATTTCCGGATCAAACATTTTTGCCAGCTTGGTCCAGGTAACCAGGTTCTCGCCAGAAGCGAAGAAACGCAATTTGGATATGGCGATTCTCTTGGTAATTGAAGCTGGAATGGTATAGCCAATCTGCAGGTTTTTCAAACGCAGGTATGCCGCATTTTGCAGATAGCGGGTTTGCACCGCGTGGTTTTTGCCGGTACCGAATGTTGGTCTTGGATAATAGCTGTTCAGGTTCAGACCGAGCGGACTATTCGGATCATTTCTAAAATAATCAGCGTGCTGCACCAAACCGCTTGACCACCAGATGTTATCAGTAGCACCCCAGAATAAATAGCTGTCTGTCCAGTAATCTCTTTTCAATATCCCCTGGAAGAACGCTCTAAAGTCAAATCCCTTAAAATCCATGCTCACATCGAAACCTACACGGTAACGTGGTGTACTGTTACCTATAATGTGCTGATCACCAGGATTTGAAGCCGTAGATGCGCCATAATCTAATTTTCCATCGTGGTTATAGTCTGCATACATAATGTCACCTGCCGCCCACTGGCTGCCTAACACTGATTGCCCGTTGCTAAGCGTTGCCAGGTGCTGATCCATCTCCGCCTGGGTTTTAGCAATACCAAGTGTGGTAAAGCCCCAGATTTCTCCCAGTTTTTGACCGGCACGATACTGATTAAGCGAACCGTTAGGATTAGGATAACGGGTAACGGTGGTTTGCGCGTCTGACAGTAAAAACTTAACACGGTATCCCAGGCCGTTCTTCATCCTATCATTCCATGCCACTTCAAGTTCATAACCTACTGATTTTAAGTCGGTATTATTGGTAGGTGGCACACCTGTACCTAAAGTTGCCGGCAAGGCCTGAGCCGGGCCAACCATGTTGAGGGTTTTCCGGATAAACCAATCGAAAGTTCCGGTAAGTCTGTTATTAAACATGCCGAAGTCAAGGCCCGCATCATAACTGCGAATAGTTTCCCACGTTAAACTTGTGCTGATCAGGCTCGGTGCACTTGCAGTACTTGGTTGCTGCCCGTTAACCAGCCATGATCCGTTGGCTGCACCATAAGGTATAGTTGAATAAGTTGGATACCAGTCATAGGTATTCTGGTTACCCAGGTTACCATAAGAACCACGGAACTTTAGGGTGTTAACTGTTTTTTCAAGACTGTTCCAGAATCCCTCACGGGCGATATTCCATCCTGCTGAAACTGAAGGGAACCATCCCCAACGCTTATTTTCGCGGAATCGGGAAGAAGCATCACGACGGATATTCCCCTCTAAAAGGTATTTACCATCGTAATCATAATTTAAACGACCGAAGAAACCTACGGTTGACCATTGCTGATATTGGCCCGAAACAGATGGAGAAACTACTTTTCCGTTAGGATCTAGACCAGAAGTTAGATTCAATACCGGCAAATCGGCAACAATAATACCAGCGCGTGCACCGCTCAGATCCCGGTATTTGGTAATCTCTGTTTGATAACCGACTAGCCCCTTGAAGTTGTTTTTCTTGTAGCTTTTGCTATACTCTGAATAGATGTTGGAGTTAAAGTAGTTTTGCTTGTATGCATACTCATACACACTTGATGTGTTGCTGTATAGGTAGGCATTACCGGCTACATCATGGTTGTAAAGCTGCTGTACATCATAATGACGAAAATCATTACGGATACGGTAGTTTACCTCGCCAAAGGTACGCCAGCCTTTAATGGGCTCCAATACCAACTGTAATTGATGATAGTTCCAGTCTTTGGTGGTTCTGTCCTGACCGCCTTGTGCTAAACCAAGCGCTGGTGAAGGCGAAGAATACAGGAAACCATTTGGATCGTACAATGGTAAAGTCGGCCATCCCTGGCGGGCAAGGTCATTATATAACCCGTCTGTCATGAACGAAGGGCGTTGAAGCTCCTCGCGGATAAAACGCATCGAATAGTTAAAATCAAGATATTTGTTAATCTTGTTGTTGATCTTACCGGTAACACCATAACGGTTATACCCGTCAGGGTTAAAACGCATCAGACCGGTCTGGTCGAGGTAATCGCCAGAGATATAATAGGTGGTTTTATCAGTTCCGCCGGATAAGCTTAAGTTGTGTTCCTGCGCAAACGACCTTTTTTTATAAATAGCCTTATACCAATCTACGTTGTCATTTCCGTATCCGTAACCGTCTGCCCAATATTGCGGATTATTAGGGTTAGGAATAATAGTTGTGGTAATTTTACCGTCCTGGAAATCCTTTATGCGCTTCAGCCAATTTGTATCAAAGAAAGCGCTGCTCCCGCCGTTTAAACTTGCATCGTTGAAATATAAAGCAAATGTATAGGAGTCCATCTCCTTTGGTCGTATTACCGGGGTAGTACCACGGAAGCTGTTATTGTAATTAACCCGTATTGCCCCGACCTTACCTTTTTTGGTGGTCACCAAGATAACACCGAATGCCGCACGAGAACCATATATGGAAGATGCTGCCGCATCTTTTAATACAGACACACTTTCTACATCCTGCGGGTTCAAGGCATTCAAATCACCTTCCATACCGTCAATCAGCACAAGCGGTGCATCTGAAGCAAAACCGCTGATACTGCCTATACCACGTATATTGATAGACGGTGAGCTTTCAAGCGATCCGCTGTTTTGGGAAATATTCAAACCAGGGACCAAGCCTTCCAAAGCTTGAGTAACATTTTGCACAGGGCGGTCTGCCAGGTCTTTAGCGTTAATGGTACTTACGGCAGCGGTTAAGTTCACCTTTTTTTGCTGGCCAAAACCTACAACAACAACATCATTAAGGCTTGTGGCGTCCGTTTCCAAAACAAGGTCAATATTGAAAACATTGCCAGAAGCAGGTTTACGCTCACTTAAATTAATAGTTTGCGCTTTATAACCAACACTGGTGTAAACAAGCACGGCGTTAGCAGGTGCAGATAAAGAATAAGCTCCGCTTGCATTGGTCTTCGTTCCTGAAGTGGTTCCTTTAACGGTGATGCTTACGCCGGGAAGCGGGCCTTGCACATCTTTAATAACACCTTCAACCTTTATGGTTTGTGCGAGCGTAAATAATGGAAAACCAATGGTTAACCAGGCAATTAACCAGAATGGCTTATTTTTTAATGAGTAAAGAAATATCTTCATATGTAATCATTAGTTAAAATTGATTCTTACCAGCCGGGGTTGGCCAGAAGCAGGTTACTATAAAATAGATCCGATTAAGCGTGACTCTTATGTTGATGCAGCAGCGGATGATATTACCCCGGATGACATTCTAAAGATTTCTGATATGATCACCGTTGAAGATGACTACTCCAAATAATCTTTAAACTTCTGCATACGATACACATAAAAAGCACGTTAATAATGCGTCAACAGCCCAGCCGTTAAAGCACAAGTTGGCGGGTTAGTAATAGTGGTTACTTCTCATACAGGGGTTAATTAAGTTAAGTTATACAGGTTAGTAGATGAGACCTTCACCTTTCGACGATTGAAGACCTTTTACCAAAGTAAGGGACTAAAGAAGCCATCGAGGGGTAACAAACTGTCCAGATATGGGTGATAAACTGACCAATTAATGTTTTAAATACATTTATTAAGCTTTAGCGTAAGGGCTAACCAGTTTGCTTCATTTATATGAATGCTTAATGCAGTGGCAGATTATTTCACTTTACTCCAAATATTGAAGCCGCTTAAAAACTCCCTCCCCTTATTCTATCCTGTAACAAACCCTTTACATGTTTTATAATATGTCGTATCTTTAGCGTACCATCTAAATCTGATAGTTCAGATACTAACTATGCCCTGTTTTCGCTACTTACTTATTACTTTACAGTTTTTATTGTTATTTGCTACCAAGGCTTTTTCGTTTACCATACGTTCTATTAATATTAACGATGGCCTTTCTAACAGTTCTGTTAACTGCATCTTCCAGGATCATTTGGGGTTTATGTGGTTTGGCACGCACGATGGCCTCAATTGTTATGACGGAAAACAATTCGTAACTTTTCGTAACCGTTTCGGCAACAAGCATTCTCTTCCCTATAACTACATCTATTCCATTTCTGAAGACAAACAAGGCCTGATATGGGTGGCTACCGGCCAGGGGGTTTGTACTTATAACAGGCTTTCAAGAGAATTCAACATGGCCGCCTATGAAACACTGGTCCAGAAGAAACACTACCTTATTTCATCAGCAGTTAATTTCCTGAAAGCAGATAACCAGGGAAACATGTTTATTGGTACCAACGGCATGGGCCTGATGTTCAAAGACAAGAATGATACATTAGCCAGGCAGATAATTTGCAAAGACCAGGAAGGGCACGAACTAACCAATTATAACGTGAGAAGTATTGTCGCTGATAAAAAGGGGCAAATATGGATAGGCATTGACGGAATGGGCGTTTATAGGTTTGTTTATCACTCTAAAGTCCTAGTCCCTGTACTGGTTTCGCAAAAATTCGTCAATTGTTTGCAACCCGAGGGGGAGAATATGTGGATCGGCACGAGAAAAGGCCTGTACTGCTACAATACCATTCAGCGAAAGGTAGTTAACGCTTCGGCTTCATTTGATCCTGTTTTGGCGAACGAGGATGTAATTTCATTGTTCCTTGCCGAGCCAGGCAGATTGTGGATTGGCACTACAAGTAACGGCCTGTTTTCAAGCGATCTAAAAACTCATAAGACAACGCATTATTATCCGTCTAAAGACGGCTCAAATTCTATTAGCAGCGAAACGATACTGGGCCTGATGGGCGATTCGGAGCGAAGGGTTTGGATTGCCACACTTAAGGGCGGAGTTAATTTTATCGACCAAACCGACCTACCCTTCCATGCCGTCAGCCGCGATCCGTTCAATAAAAATACCCTCGCCTATCCTTACGTTTCTTCATTTAGCGAAGACAAAAAAGGCAATCTCTGGATCGGAACAGATGGCGGGGGCGTAAATATCTGGCAACCATCGCAAAAAAAATACAGCAGTTTCACCTATATCCCCGGTAATCCTACTTCGTTAAGCAGCAACATGGTATCAAGCACCCTGACAGATCTTTACGGCAACACCTGGGTGGCTACTTATGGCGGCGGCATCAACCGCTACGATGAAAAATCCGGAAAGTTTAAGCATTACAAATGTGTCACCTCACAAAACGAAGAGCATAATTACGTATGGTTGCTTTTTGAAGACCATAGCCACACCTTATGGGCAACCACTTTTATGGGTGGCTACATTTATCGTTACGACAGCACACAAGATAAATTTAAACCATTCAGCAATACATTAAGTAATATCGTCGCCCTGACAGAAGACCGTCAGCACAATCTCTGGGCGGGCAATGCGCTTAGCTTAATTAAATTAAACGCTAAGGGTAGCGAGCATACTTATTATAATGTGGGCAAACCGATCAGGGCTTTGTATGAAGATAGCCGTAGACATTTTTGGATAGGAACAGAAGCGGGCGGACTGATAGAATTTGACCGAACTTCAGGTACGGTACTTCATCAATATACAGACGCCGATGGTTTATGTAATAATTCTGTGTTGAATATACTGGAAGACGGGCATGGCAATCTTTGGCTAAGTACTTTTGCGGGCCTGTCCTGCTTTAATCCGACCACAAAAAAGTTCCGCAACTTCTTTCGCGAAAACGGACTTCAAAGCAATCAGTTCTCCTATAACGCAGCATACAAGCTTAAAACGGGCGAAATGCTTTTTGGTGGTATCGGTGGTTTTACCCGTTTTTTTCCAGACAGTGTCGCTACGCTTTCAAAACCTACCAGCCCTGTTGTTTACCTTACTTCTATCAGGGTAGATAATGAGTTGCTGACGTCAAAAAGCAATTATGTAAAAGGGATTAGTGCCACTGGTATCAATGATATAGAAGTTCCTTTTCAGCATGCCGACTTGTCTTTCAGTTTTTCTGCGGTAGATTACACGGGCACAGCTAATGCCAAGTACGAATACTTTCTGGAAAACTGGGATAAAGGCTGGTCTGTAACCACGTCTGCAGATGTGGCTAATTACAGTCGTTTGAGCGAAGGGACCTATTACCTTCACGTTAGACGGAGTAATATTGCAGGGGAATGGGAACAAGACAAGATATTGCTTAAGGTGGTAATACTTCCGCCATTTTACAGAAGTATCTGGGCTTATCTTTCTTACTGCATGGCACTGGGGCTAAGCATCTATTTTTATAACCGTTACCGGACGGATAAAGCTAATATGGAGCAGGAAATAAAACTAGCCCATGCCGATGCTGAGAAAGAAAAGGAACTTAACGAAAAGAAAACCGCCTTTTTTACTAATGTATCGCATGAGTTCCGCACACCCCTTACATTGATTATCAATCCCCTAAAAGATTACCTGCAAAAGCACGCTGAGATTCGTGACACCAGCGGGCTTGATATTGTTTACCTGAACGCGCAGCGATTACTAAAATTGATTGACCAGTTGCTGGCTTTCAAAAAAGTAGACGACGAAAATAGTGACGCGTTACAGTTCTCTTTAATTAAACCAGGCGAATTGTGTGCCGACATTCATAAAAGCTTTGTAAAAGAAGCCGAGATGAAGAACCTTCATTTTAGCTTTATTGACCATGCCAGTGATACTACAATAAATGCTGATCGCAGTAAGCTGGAATCAGTTATTGGTAACCTGTACTCCAACGCCATTAAGTACACCCCTGAAGGCGGAACGGTAGAAGCCGCTATCCTGGACTCGGGAGATGAAGTCATTTTCAGGATTAAGGATTCCGGCTCGGGTATACCTGCAGATCTGGGCAACCGGCTTTTCGACAGGTTCTTTCGCAGCCCCGCTTCTGCTACGGCCGAAAAACCGGGTTTCGGTATCGGGCTTTATTTAGCAAAAACTTATGTAGAAGCGCATAAAGGGACGATAACCTATCAGTCTTCAGAGGGACAAGGCAGCCTGTTTGAAATCAGACTGCCTAAAGCAACCGGACAAACTGAACAATCTGTAATCATTACAGACCCAGATATTATCATTGAATCCGTTGAAACAGCTCCCTGCATGATAGATGAAGAAGTCACCGTAGAAGACTGGACAGACGGCAGGCAAATTATCATTGTGGTGGAAGACAACCAGGAATTACGCGAATATATTGTAGGGCTTTTCAAGAATGATTATCAGGTTTATGCCGCCTCTAACGGTAACGAGGGTTATGAACAGGTTAAAAAGCATTCGCCTAATCTTGTTATTACCGATGTAATGATGGATGAGCGGAACGGCATTGAACTTTGCGCGATGATAAAATCAGACCCGGCTTTTTCACACATACCGGTAATACTCCTTACAGCACTAACAGACAGCCAGATCCGTTTAAAAGCTGCAGAAGCCGGCGCAGATGATTATGTAAGCAAGCCATTTGAAAAAGACTTGCTGATTGCCCGGGTGAAAGCGCTTTTGAAAAACAGGAATAAGCTGCAGCAATACTTTTATAATGAGGTTACCCTTCAAAAGCAGGATCTGAAGATATCGGCAGAATACCAGGAATTCCTGAAAGAATGCATCCAGATCATCAACAGCCACATAAACGAGGAGGATTTCAATATCAATAAGTTTACCGCCGAAATTGGCATGAGCCGTTCAAACCTGTACCGGAAAGTAAAATTGATGTCGGGCTTGTCTATCAGTGGCTTTATCCGGTTCCTCAGGTTAAGGAAGGCGGCAGAATTGATGATCAATACCAACATGACGATAAGCGAAATTTCATTTCATGTAGGTATTATGGATGTAAAATATTTCCGCAAGCAGTTCTTTAACCAGTTTGGCCTTAACCCATCAGATTATATTAAAAGATACCGGGCAGTATTTGTGTCGCGAAAATCAGCTAAGAACTAATCAATCAATGTCATTTTCCCAATACTGGTTAAGCCTTTTTTAGGGTTAAGCTTCTACCCTATTGCTGTGTCGAGATCAATTTTCCTTTAACACAACGTGCTTTATATTTTTTCTATCGTAGGTGTAAGTAATATGCACCAATCCGTCTCGGGTTTGAATAATGGCCGGGTAACTGAACTCTTCTTTTGTTCCGTGTTCAAGCTCCATAATATCCTGCCAGTGCTCGCCGTCAGCAGACATCGCAACCCGCAGGTTTGAACGCCCGTTGAACCATTCTTTACCCGGCACATCGGGGTTATAAACAATTAACTGTTTGCCATCCTTTAACGTTACAGCATCCGTACCTGAATTTGGATTCAACAGGGTTGTTTTAGAAAGTGCAGACCATGATATGCCATTATTGTTAGAGCGCGACTGAATTACGTTACCTTGTTTGCTACGGCAAAGGATCTGCAACTTTTTGCCACCGTAAAAAACAATACTTGGCTGAATTACATCAAAGTTTGAAGCGGTATCCACCGGTACAGATTCCCATTTACTGAGCTTTCTATTTGTACGCTCGATGAAAACCCGCCAGTGCCCGTTGGCATATTCTTTACTCGAAGGACAAAGGATAGTACCGTCTTTTAATTCAACAGCTTTATTTTTAATCGGCCCCAAAATACCTTCGGGCAATTTCATCGCGTCAGACCAGGTAAGGCCGTTATCCAAAGATGTTTTATACATTCCCCACCACTCACGCGGATTAGGACCAACCTTATAGAACAGCACCAGCTCGCCGCTTTTCTTCTTCAGCAATACGGGATTCCAGCAAGGGAAACGTTTGGTATCGTCAACAACGCCATTTGCAACCTCATGAGGAACAACCTCACCGTTGGCGCCTAACTGACCGAGCCAGATAACTACATCATCCTTTCCCTCCTGCGATCCGCCGAAACAAGCAAGCAGAAGCTCGCCTGTCTGGGTTTCAACAATGGTAGATGCATGGCAATTTTTAAACGGCGGATTATTGAACACAAGCTTTTCGCTTACTTTCGTCCAACCGGTTTGGCCATAAGCAAATGCTGCTAAGGCAACAAACAAGCAGCAGATAGCTATTTTTTTGATCATGAGTAGTTTTTTGCCGTTAATATCGGCATGGGCACGATAATATCTTATAAAATAATGCAAATAATCGGGAAACTTTTCTACCAGATTTAAGATAGGTTTGGGAAATACCAATTAGAAAACCTGAAAGCCTGTGAGTAATCTAAGAGTAATAGACATTGCCATTATTTTTCTGTACCTGTTATCCATGATCGGGGTAGGTTTATATTTCTCCCGAAAGAACAGGACAGCCAGTCAGTTCACTAAAGCATCAGGAAAAATTCCGGGCTGGGCGCTTGGTTTATCGCTATATGCCACATTTTTAAGCAGTAACACATTTTTGGGTGTGCCCGGTAAAGCCTTTGGCACCAACTGGAACTCTTTTACCTTCAGCATTTCTATGCCGTTAGCAGCCATAGCTGCTTCCAGATATTTTATCCCTTTCTACCGTAAAATTGGTTCTGTTTCGGCATATACCAACCTTGAGAATAGGTTCGGTACCTGGGCCAGAACCTATGCAGTTGTATGCTTTTTGCTAACGCAACTTGCCAGAATGGGTTCGATATTTTTCGGTATAGCCATCAGTCTGCAAGCTTTAACAGAACTATCCATGTCGTCTATCATGATCGTGATGGGTATCTGTATCATTGTTTATACCGTGCTTGGTGGCATTGAGGCCGTGATATGGACCGAAGTGGTGCAGGGCGTAATCAAAACTTTTGGCGCTATCCTGATCCTCGCCCTTATTTTGAAAGACCTGCCGGGCGGTATTAAAGATGTAATAGACGTTGGTTTAAGAGAACAAAAATTCAGCTTGGGAAGTTTCAATGCCAATCTTTCAGAATCAACCTTCTGGGTGGTGCTGCTGTATGGTTTCTTTATTAACCTCAATAACTTTGGCATGGACCAGAATTATGTTCAGCGTTACCATGCTGCGCCTTCTGAAAAAGAAGCCCGTAAATCGGTATGGCTTTGCGTATATATTTATGTACCGGCATCGCTATTATTTTTCTTTATCGGCACATCTCTGTTTGCTTATTACCAGCATCACCCGGAAATGCTTAATCATGTACGTGAAGTAGCCGCCAATGAAAAGTTAGCCGCCAAAAGCGGACAATCTATCGCAGAAATCTCGAGATCGCTTAAGCCTGAAGATTATGGTGATAAAGTGATGCCTAATTTCATGGTAAATAAGATCCCTTCCGGACTGCTTGGTTTAATTATTTCGGCCATTCTGTCTGCGGCCATGAGCTCCATCAGTTCCAGTATGAATGCATCTGCAACAGTTTTTACAGAAGATATTTATAAGCGCTATTTCAAAAGAGACGTAAACGAACGCCAAAACATCAGGATACTTTACATTGCAACCGTGGTGTTTGGAATTTTTGGTATGGGTGCCGGCTTAGCCATGATCGGCGTAAAAAGCGTACTGGACATTTGGTGGGAACTATCCGGAATTTTTGCGGGCGGCATGTTGGGGCTGTTCCTGTTAGGTTTAATTTCAAAAAGCAGCAAAAATACAGAAGCAATAATTGCCACGCTGATCGGTATTTTCGTCATTCTTTGGATGACGTTTCCATCAGTAATACCCGAACGATTAGCTTTTTTGCGAAGCCCTTTCCATAAAAATATGATCATCGTCGTCGGGACACTATCCATATTCCTGGCCGGGACTATCATGGCAAAATTGCGCTCGCAGAAGGTTGATCACGCGATCGATTAAACTGAAAACCATCCATAAAAACAAAGGGGCGGAATCATTTTTTTTTGACCCCGTCCCTTTGTGACACCTGTAAGAATAAAAACTTTCAGACGTTGTCTTTATCAACCATTTTACGGCTGCCTTCATCATAACGGTCGCCTACATTAGGATATTTGGCCAATAGTTCCTCTATCTGTTGAAGGTGATCTGTAGATAATTCTACATCTACCGCACCGGTGTTGTCCTGTAGGTTTTTACGTTTTTTTGTACCTGGGATTGGTATAATATTATCGCCTTGTGCCAGTACCCATGCTATAGCTAATTGTGCCGGCGAGCAACCTATCTTACCTGCTAAATCTGCGAAAGCGGCAGCCAGTTGTTCGTTATTCTGCTGGTGTGCTTGTTGGTAGCGCGGTAACTTTTTACGGAAATCCGTATCCGGCAATGCGGAAAGATCAAGTGTGTTGGTCATTAATCCGCGGGCTAACGGACTAAATGGCACGAAGGCAATACCCAGTTCTTTACAGGTAGGTAATACGCTGCCCTCTACCTCGCGCGTTAATAAGGAATATTCGCTTTGTACCGCGCTGATCGGGTGAACTGAATGTGCTTTTCTGATTGACGTTGCAGATGCTTCTGAAAGCCCCAGGTAACGCACCTTTCCTTCTTTTACCAGTTCGGCCATGGCACCTACCATTTCTTCTACAGGTACATTCGGGTCGATCCGGTGCGCGTAGTAAAGATCAATGGTATCTATCTGTAAACGCTTCAGGCTTTGCTCTACCGCTTTACGCATGTATTCGGGCGAACCATTAAAGGTCATGCCGGTATTATCTGCATTGGCGGTGAAACCAAACTTGGTAGCAATAAATATCTTATCACGGTTAGGCACCAGTACTTTCGAGATGAGTTCCTCGTTTTTACCGCTTCCGTAAACATCCGCAGTATCCCAAAAGTTAATACCAAGATCTAACGCTAAGTGCAGTGTTGCGATAGATTCCTCGTCATTGGGTACGCCATATGCGTGGCTCATGCTCATACAGCCCAAACCAATGGCCGATAGTTGCTCGTTATTTCCAAATTTTCTGAATTTCATGGTTAGTGTTTTGTTAAAGCAAATCTATAACAGCGATGAGTGCAGCGGTTAACAACTTTCAAACAAAAAGTTATATAATTGAAACATTTATATGGATGATCATACCTGTATCATCGTCAGTTTAACTATCAAGGCTTCAACCTGTAAATAGTTCTTAATAATTTAACTACTTTTTAGAAATGATAGCCACGTAACCACCGCCGGTGCTCATTTTCAGATTAATCTTCGAGTTTTTATTTACGCCAATGGTCTGCATCTGAAAATCCTTGGCATTACGATCAGCATTGGGGCCATCCTTCCATACATGCATGGTATATTCACCATTCGGAAGGAAACCCAGGCTGACTTCCATATCGCGCGCAGTCCAATTCGTCATGCCACCGATGAACCAATTGCCGTTCTTCGCCTGCCGAGCTATTACGGCATATTCACTTACTTTACCTTCCAGCGGAACTGTTCGTTGCCATACGGTGGGTACAGCCTTCAGAAATTGCATACATTCCGGCTCTTTAATGTAATGCGTCGGGATATCGCAAAGCATTTGCAGCGGGCTTTCATACATCACGTACATGGCCATCTGGTTGCAACGGGTGCCTAAAGTCATCGGTTCGGCGGGTTGGGCCGAGAAGGAACCCTTCTGTACGTTTAGCATACCGCCAGGGGTAAAATCCATGGGGCCGGCCGCCATCCGGATGAACGGTATCGTAAGCGTATGTTCGGGAGTTACGGTATTGGCAAACTTACTGATCTCATTACCTAACACTCCTTCAGATGTCATGATATTTGGGTAAGTGCGGCTCCATCCCGTCGGCTTGTAAGCGCCATGAAAATCAACCATCAGGTGATGCTTAGCCGCAGCCTTCGCTACTTTTTCATAGTAGTTTACCATATCCTGATCATCGCGCTGCATAAAGTCTACCTTAATTCCTTTAATGCCCCACTTTTCAAAACGCGGCAGTGCTTCGTCTAACTGTTTATCCAATACCAGCCAGCTTGTCCAAAGCAAAATGTCCACGTTTTTCCTTTGCGCATATTTCGCCAATTCTTCTACATCAATATCTTTTGCCTGCTTGTTCAGGTCCTGCGTATCGCACCAACCCTCGTCCAACAATACGTATTCTATACCATTATTTGCAGCAAAGTCGATGTAGTATTTGTAAGTATCATTGTTAATCCCGGCACGGAAAGGAACATCGTAAACATTGTTATAGTGCCACCAATCCCACTGAACCTTGCCTGGCTTTACCCAACTAAAATCGCTACCTGTAGCTTGCGGTTTTCCTAACAGATAAGGTAACTGATTATTTAGCAGTTTTTTATCTTCCTTCTCTACCATCAGTATCCGCCAGGGGAAATCCTGTGCACCATTTACTTTAGCAATGTAATTCTCGCGACTAACTACTTTCTCGTCACGGTCACCTTCATAACGCTTTTCCTTGGGGTAATGCGGGAAGGTAGACCTGATTGTGCCGTTACCATCACCACGAAGCCACATCCCTGCATAATTGAACAAAGATGCTTCGGTTAGAAGGACTTTAATTCCCTTCGATTCAAACAGCGCGGGTAAACTTGCCAGCTTCTGCTGATCTATCTCGCCTACTTTGTACGGGATATACTTGCGTTCGTTATGAGAGAAGAACTGTTCCTCCTGCGGATACCAGGCCTTTGCATCTGCCCCTAAGTTCAATGTGGCCTGCTCGTCTGTAACGTGATAGGGCTTGTTGATCTTGCTTACCCACCTCCAGGCTAAACCGTTATTGAATACGCGCCACTCCATTGAGAGCTGATTAGCAAATACAAGGTTCAGGTTGTTGTAGTTGTCTTCTACCGTGGAACTTTTTTGCCAGATCACCGGTCTCAGCATGCCGCTATTACTGGCCTGGTTAACTTTATTTACCTTCCAACCCTCGGTGTTTTGGTCTGTTTTGAAATAGATTGCCGATCGGCTTATAATCGCCTTTCCATCCTTCCAGACTTCATAATAAATACTGTCTGCAATGGTAACCTGTACCTTTAGTTTCTTATCCGGCGATTGTACATCATACTTTTTCTGCGCGATTGAAGTAAAGGCAGCGCAGGTTAAGCATCCGGCTAATGCGAGTTTTTTTATAAGATTCATAGATTGGTGTATGACAGGGCAATATACTTGCGTTGACCCCGGTCTACGAATTTATGACTAATATTTAAAAGAGATTTTTTTTCTTTCTTTTTTAAACCGAACAATTGACCGCTATGATTGCTGTATGAGAAACAATGGACTTGCTGACATGAATGAGCACAACATTCTAATAGACGAACTGATCAAATTACTCGAAGGCGGAAGTGCCCATGCCACATTTGAAGATGCCGTAGCTGGACTATCGCATGAATTGCTCAGCGTAAAACCAGATGACCTGCCCTACAGCATTTGGCAATTGGTTGAACATATCCGGATAGCGCAATGGGATATGCTTGAATTTAGCCGCGATGCAAATCATCAATCGCCGAAGTGGCCGGATGATTACTGGCCTAAAGAAGCAGCACCCGCTGATGAGGAAGCCTGGAACAAGGCCTTAGCGCAAATTAAATCAGACCGGGAGGAATTTATTGAATTGTTAAGATCCGGCGATATTTACAAGGCCTTAGAACATGGCGACGGGCAAAGCATTTTACACGAAGCTTTACAGATAGCCGACCATAACAGTTATCATACTGCTGAAATCATCCTGATCAGAAGGTTACTGAAAGCCTGGAAATAGTACGGCGGATTAGTGATTAGCGGCACTATTGATAAAATAATGTAACCATTGAAAAGTTGTTTCGTAATAACAAGGGAACTATTGATTTTCCCCTAACATGAACACCTTAATACTATTTCAACACCCCGACCTTTTACTTGAAGCTTTTATTATTGTTTTTGGCTTCTGGCTATTAACTTACCTGCTGAAAACCCTACGCCGGACAACGAACATTTGGATATATTTTATCCCGGTATTCTTTATACTTATTGGTTCTATGGTAATGTTTGTGAGCGTACTTAAACTGTTTCCAAACCTGCTATAAAAAGAACGAGCCCTTATTTATTTAACAGACAGCGATGCTTTTGATACAGCATGCGCACTGAAATACCCCAACGCCTTGTTACTGATATTAGACGGAGGGTTTCCGGGTGCAGTTCCGCCGCCGGGACCATTTTGGTTCTGCGCGTCTAACGTATGCCAGTAGGTATAAACGCTCTGATCTATACACTGCATCTCTACATCTACCTTGTCGCCCTTTTCAAGCTTTTTATTGTCTTCATCGGTATCATAAAACAGCGTTTCGGTAACTGCCTTTCCATTGGTCAGCCTATCGCTTTCGCTGTATATCCGCTTGGTAAGCACCCCATTAATGTACATGACATAGCGGTAGTAGTTGGCAATATTGGCCGGGTCCTGGTAATGCACTTCGGGATAAAAATTACCCTTGCCACCGAAGTTAATCTCTTTTAAACCGAGTGAATCTATTTTAACCGGTTGCGGCATGGTAGAAACAGCCGTGTACGTATTACCGTTAATATTTACGTTAAGCGTATAGGTATTGCCCGGTTCGCCTTTGAAAGGACCGAATGTATAAGTACCCGGAACTGACTCTACAAAGGAGAGCGTGTTGCCCTTACTATCTGTCACCACAACTTTTGCCCCCGTAACCGCCGGATAAGTGTTTGAGCTGGTATAGGATACAGACTTGCTGATCTTTATTGTTTGCGTACCAGGCTGGTCGGTGATGTTACCTTCTATCACAATTTGGCTGTCCGAAGAATTGACCTTCAAATCTATTACATCCTGACACGAAGTAACTAACGCAACAATGCTGAAAAATAACAGGTTATATAAAATTCGTTTCATGGTAGTATTAAAAATTAAAGTTCCAGGTAACAGAAGGTATAATACCAAATAAGGCAACCTTAACGGCTTCCGTTTGTGTTGGATCGTCCTTTTTATCTCTGAACGTTATGGCATAAGGATTATGCCTGTTTAAGGCATTATAAACCCCGAACGTCCAGCTGCTGCCAAATCTTTTGTTCTCTTTAGGTTTCAAAGTCGCACTTAAATCCAACCGAGAAGTATAAGGCATCCGGTTGGCATTTCTGCTGTTGTAGTAATACGTGGTTAAACCACCAACGTTGTATTTTCCCGCCGGATAAGTAACCGCATTGCCTGTACTGAAAATATAGTTACCGGAAACCGTCCAGCGTTTGCTAAGCTCATAGATGCCTACAATAGCTAAATCGTGCGTGCGGTCTTGCCGGGCCGGATAATAATTACCGTTGTTGATGCCATTAAACTTCCGTTCTGTTTTAGATAGCGTATAGCTTATCCAACCTGTCAGTTTGCCTCTTACTTTTTTTGCATACAGCTCCAGCCCGTAAGCCCTGCCCAACCCGCCGTATTTCAATTGCGATTCTACATCTGCATTGGCAATCAGCTCTGCACCGTCCTTGTAATCAATCTGGTTCTGCAAGCGCTTATAATACACCTCGCCAGAAAATTCGTACTTATTATCGCTCAGGTTCTTAAAATAACCCAAGGCTACCTGGTCGGCAATTTCAGGTTTGATATTATTGCTGCTCAACACATACTGATCTGTCGGCGAACTGGTATTCGCATTGGTCAGGATATGGATGTTCTGGGTATTGCGGTTATAAGACGCTTTGATAGAATTCTCGGGGTTTAGGGTATAGCTTAATGATAAGCGTGGTTCCGGGTAGAAGTATGATTTCACAAAATCACCCGAGCCATACGTTTTACTGGATGTTTTATTACCATTATCGTCATAAGTATTGATGGTACCCGGGCCTAATAAAGAAAAGCCGCTAACGCGTAATCCGTAAAGCAGGTTTAGTTGATCGGTCAGTTTCCAATCGTCAGAAATATAGGCGGCTGCTTCCAGGCCGTAACGGTTAGGAATGGTTTGTGAATTAAAGCTTGACTCTGCCGTGCTGCTAATATCAGACGGTGCAATTCGGTGATGGGTAGCCTGCACACCGAAACGTAGGGTATGGTTATCACCAAAATATTGCAGGTCTTCTTTCAGGTTAAAATCGCGGATGTAAGATTGAACCTTGGCATTGTTCTTCTCATCCAACAGCTCGATGGTGTAATTGTACTTGTTAAAAATGAACGAAGTATTAGAGAACAATCGATTATTGAAAATATGATTCAAACGTAAAGTGGTGGTGGTATTGCCCCAGTTATTGGCGAAAAGATCTTTAATACCGATGTTGTCTTTCCCGAAGTAGCCAGAAAGATAGATCGTATTTTTATCATCCAGCTTATAATTCACTTTAGCATTCAGATCATAAAAGTTTAAGGTATTGCTGTTTATGGTCGAATCTTTAGAAAGCTTCAGCAGGTAATCGATATACGTTCTGCGAAAGCTGAACATAAACGAAGCGCGGTCCTTCACCAGCGGGCCTTCTACTTTTACGCGCGATGCAATGAGTCCGATACCACCTTCTACCCCAAAGTTTTTATTGTTGCCGTCCTGCATTTTAACATCCAAAACGGATGACAAGCGGCCGCCGTATTGGGCAGGCATACCACCCTTGTACAAGCTTACATCTTTAATGGCATCTGCATTGAAGGTAGAAAAAAAGCCTAACAAGTGGGCTGAATTATAAACCGTTGCTTCATCCAGCAGGATCAGGTTCTGATCGGCAGCGCCGCCGCGGACAAAGAAACCCGTATTGCCTTCGCCCCCAGATTTAACACCCGGCAGTAATTGGATGGTTTTTAAAACATCCTTTTCGCCTAATAAAACCGGCACGTTGTTCAGCACCTTCATATCTATCTTGTCCAGCCCCATCTGCGGGCTGCGCACGTTCTCGTCCTTACGCTGGTTTCCCCTTACTACTACCTCCTGCAGTTCGGTACCTTCAGTGAGGTTGATATCCAGTTTTATAGATGAAGTAAGATTAACCTTTTGAACTACAGTTTTATAACCGATATAACTTACAGTCATATCGTAAGTACCGGCGGTATTGGTTAAAGAATAAAAACCATAAGCGTTGGTAGTTGTGGCAGAACGTTTGTCTGCACTTTGTATCTTCACCGTCGCTCCAATCAGCGTTTCGCCGGTGGCTGCATTACGCACCACACCACTTACCGTAAACCTGCTTTGTGCATAAGCAGTATTTAAGAATGCGAAACAAACGGTAAAAAATAAAAGTAGCTTTTGTAAAGTATTAGTTTCAGGCATGTAGTTTTTATAGTAGTGTAACCGGCAGCAGTATAAAGCAAATGCGATACCTTCTGCAAATTATTTATCCCCGCCTATAGACTACAGGAAAGGCTTTTTGTTACAACTAAAGTTCTTATCCTTTATTTTTGCTATACCCTTTCAGCATGGTTGATAATAAACTGCGCTAATTGCTCCTGTTCATCAACAGTTAATATTTCACCATCGTAAATCCAGTAATTTTCGGTATCAAATAAAATCCTGCCCAAATAATCGGCGTCATCTTCAAAGGCTGTATATAATTTAAAGCATTTGATCTTATCTCCGGGTTGGTATTCCTGCACTATCCGGATAATCTCGCCTGTTCCATTCTTTCTTTTTATCCAGGCTTTAGCTTCATGCATTAAAGGAGTTTCATGATCCATAGTTGAAACAAAGTTGAAAAATATTTTGTATAAATACTAAAAATATTAGCATTTTTGTTTCAATAATTAGCTCCGAATGCAAGCGTCAAAAGCCAGTATCATCCAGCAATTGCAGCAGAAAATCCTGTCGTGGCAGGGCTTTGCTTCACCTGCTGCGGCTGAAACTAAGCGCATGGGCTTAGGTCCGTTGGAAGATGCTTTTCCAAACGGCGTTTTCCCTACAGGTGCTATCCACGAGATGCTTTGCCCTACCCGCGAGCAAGGCGCTGCTACCGCAGGTTTATTATCGGGCATAGTAACTGCATTAATGAAAAACGGCGGTGTATGCCTGTGGATCTCGGCCGACAGACGTTTATATCCGCCGGCTTTGCTCAGTTTTAACATCCTTCCTGAACAAGTCATTTTTATAGATGTGGCCCGCGAAAAAGACGTGCTATGGGCTATGGAAGAAGCCTTGAAATGCGAAGGACTGGCTGCTGTTGTGGCCGAAGTACGCGAGGTAAGCTTTGCCCAATCGCGACGGCTGCAACTGGCCGTTGAAGACAGTAAAGTAACTGGCTTTTTGCTGAGAACAGACCTGAAAAAGCTAACAACCACAACCTGTGTAGCGCGATGGCAGATCACGCACCTGCCCGGTGCCTTACCCGATGGTTTACCCGGCGTAGGTTTCCCGCGCTGGCAAGTTGAGCTTTTAAGGGTCCGCAATGGTAACCCTGGTAGTTGGATATTTGAATGGAATAACAAGGGTTTTGTACCGGTGGAAGAACCTCTTGCAGAAACGGAACAACATTTAACACGGCAAGTTGGATAAGGCATGCAAAAAAGGTATTGTGCAATTTGGTTCAGGTATTTACTTACCGACTGGCTCGCTATCCGCAAGCCCGAACTGAAAGATGTGCCTTTTGTACTTGCAGCTTCAGAGAAAAACCGCATTATTATTAAGGCCGCAAACCAGTTGGCAGAAAAGCAAGGGATTATCCCGGGAAGTACAGCCGCAGATGCCAAAGCAGTAATACCCGATCTGAAGGTTTTTGATTTTATTCCCGGCAAAGCCGAAAAACTGCTTGCTGCAATTGGCGAATGGTGCATTAGATACACCCCTTTAATTGCCGTTGATGCACCTGACGGTTTACTGCTGGATATATCTGGCTGTACCCATTTATGGGGCGGCGAAAAAGGTTATCTGCAGGAAATACTCAAGCGCTTAAAAGGTAAGGGCTATTACGTACGCGGCGCTATTGCCGATACCATCGGTGCCGCCTGGGCCATAGCCAGATTCGGCAAAGAAAAAGCTATTATTGAGCCCGGTGGGCAAACAGAAGCTTTGTTGAAACTACCTCCTGCGGCTTTACGATTGGATACAGCAGCCGTTGACCGCTTACATAAACTGGGGTTTTATACCGTTCAGCAATTTATCGGCATTAAGCGATCTGCTCTGCGCAGGCGGTTTGGCGAACAGTTGCTGCTACGGATAGATGAAGCGCTGGGTACGGCAGCAGAACATTTGCAATGGATCCATCCGCTGCACCCCTACCAGGAACGCCTGCCTTGCCTGGAGCCCATACAAACGGCAACGGGGATAGAAATAGCCATCAGGAATTTATTAGAAACACTTTGCAACAGGCTAAAAAGCGAAGGCAAGGGTTTACGTGTAGCGATATTAAGATGCTACCGTGTTGACGGCAAACTGGTAGGCGCTGACATTGCAACCGGCCGACCTTCCTGCTCGGTCGACCATTTATTTAAACTCTTCGCACTAAAAATCGCTTCCATTGAACCTGCTTTGGGTATCGAGTTATTCACCCTCGAAGCGCCGAAGGTGGAAGACTTAATGATAGACCAAGAGATACTTTGGACACCGGAGGGCTGCGGATTGGAAAGCCCACAGCTTGCAGAGTTATTAGATAAGCTGGCGAACAAGATCGGCGCGAAAAATATCCAACGATACCTGCCGGTAGAAAGTTATTGGCCTGAAAGAGCTTACAAACCCTCTTTGTCGCTATCCGAAACCACTACCGGTAAATGGCGCGCAGGCAGACCGCGACCATCACTGCTTTTGAAAAAGCCCGAACGCATAGAAGTGACTTCACTCCTGCCGGATAACCCGCCGATGCTGTTTATTTACAAGGGCGAAAAGCACATCATCCGAAAAGCCGAAGATGCCGAACGGATAGAGCCCGAATGGTGGCTAACGCAATCGCCGCACCGCGATTATTACCTGGTTGAAGATGAACAGGGCCGCCGCTATTGGGTGTTCCGATCAGGGCATTATGACGATGCGGACTCGCAATGGTACATTCATGGATTTTTTGCCTGATGATATGATCAAGTATGCAGAACTACAGGTAACCAGTAATTTCACCTTTATGCGCGGTGGCTCACACCCGGAGGAGTTGGCAGAGCATGCGGCAAAGCTGGGCTATACGCATATTGCTATCACAGATAGTAACAGCATGGCCGGTGTGGTAAGGGCACATATTTCGGCAAAGTCAAATAGTATCAAATTTATTCCTGCCTGCCGGTTAGACTTGGCAGACGGCCCAAGCCTGCTGGCTTACCCAACCAATATCACTGCCTGGGGACGGCTATGTGCCTTACTAAGTAAAGGCAACCTGCGTACAGAAAAAGGTAAATGTGAGTTGTACAAGCGCGACGTTTATAAGCATAAGCAGGATATCAAGTTCATTGTAATCCCACCTGATACTTTAAACAGCGAGTTTGATTTTGATGATGATTTCAAAATAGCTTTAGAAGAATATCGCCAACATTTTGGTAAAGAGTTATATATCTCCGCTACACGCTACTACACCGGCGACGACGCCAAGCGTTTTTACCGTATCAAGCAAACCGGCATACCAATAGTAGCCACCAATGATGTGCATTACCACAACCTGCAAAGGCGCGAACTACAGGATATCCAAACCTGTATACGGGAAAAGTGTACCATTTATAATGCCGGGTATAAATTGCATTTGAATGCCGAGCGTTACCTGAAACCACTGAACGAACTGAAACGGTTATATATTCTATACTCCGACGCTTTAGACCGCACCCAGGAGATAGCAGAAGCCTGCAAGTTTTCTTTAGATGAATTGAAATACCTAGAACCCGAATGGAAAAGCCCGGACGGCCGCACAGCAGATGAGCATTTACGCGATTATACCCTTCAGGGTGCGCGTAAGTTTTTTGGTGAAGATGTTCCAGATAAAATTTTAAATCAAATAGATTTTGAGCTTGCATTCTTTAAAAAGAAAAAGCTTGCGCCATATTTCTTACGCATTTATGAGTACACTCAAAAAGCCGAGGATTTAAAGATCCTTCATCAGGGCCGGGGATCGGCGGCCAATTGTACGGTTTGTTTCTGTCTAGGTATTACCCCCGTTAACCCCATGCAGCAGAACCTGTTATTTTCGAGGTTTATGTCTGATGCACGCGACGAATGGCCCGATGTGGACGTAGATTTCGAACATGAACGCCGGGAAGAGATCATCCAATGGATCTATGAAACCTATGGCCGCGAGCATGCCGGTATTGTGGCTACCGTTACCCAGGAGCGACACAAGGGGGCGTTACGCGATGTAGGGAAAGCTATGGGTTTATCAGAAGATACCATAAAGCGGTTAGGTGGTGCGATCTGGAGTTTCTCTGAAGAAGGTTTTGACCGCGAACGGATTATCGGTCAAGGGTTAAATCCGGATGATCCGCATTTATATAAGGTATTATTGCTGACAGAAGAACTGATTGGTTTCCCAAGGCAATTAGGGCAGCACACCGGGGGCTTTGTCATTACACGCTGTAAACTGTCGGATCTTTGCCCGGTAATGAATGCCCGGATGGAAAACCGCACACAGCTGGAATGGAACAAAGATGATCTGGAAGCACTGGGTATTTTAAAGGTGGATGTTTTAGGCCTAGGGATGCTCACCTGTATCCGTAAGGCTTTTGCTTTAGCGAAGCAACACTACGGAAAAGATTACACGCTGGAAAACGTACCCCAAGCAGATGAAAAGGTGTACGACATGATCTGCCAGGCAGACACCATCGGTGTTTTTCAAATTGAAAGCCGCGCTCAAATGTCTATGCTGCCGCGTTTAAAGCCGCGTGAATTTTATGACCTGGTGATTGAAGTAGCTATCGTTCGCCCCGGGCCAATCCAGGGGGATATGGTGCACCCTTATTTAAGGAGGCGAGACGGAATAGATCCAATTGAGTATCCGAAACCTGAACTTGAGCGAATATTGGATCGCACCAAAGGTGTCCCTTTATTTCAGGAACAGGCCATGGAAATTGCAATGGTTGCCGCAAACTTTACAGCTACAGAAGCAGATGAATTACGAAGAAGCATGGCCACCTTTAAAGCTAAAGGAATGGTTAGCCGTTTTCGTCAAAAGCTAGTTGATGGCATGAAGGAGAATGGTTACGATGAAGCTTATGCAGCCCGTATTTTTAAACAACTGGAAGGCTTTGGTTCTTATGGTTTTCCGGAAAGCCATGCCGCATCATTTGCGCATCTGGTGTATATATCCAGCTATCTAAAATGCCATTACCCCGATGTTTTTGCCGCGGCGTTACTAAACAGCCAACCTATGGGTTTTTATCAGCCTGCCGAAATTGTGGATGATGCCCGCGAACATGGCGTGACTATCCGCCCGATTGATGTTAACTTTTCGCAATGGGATCACACCCTTGAAGAACAGGACGGTCCCTTTCATGCTTTGCGTTTAGGGTTCAGGCTGGCAAAAGGGCTATCAGAAGCAGAAATGCAGCTACTTGTGGCAAATGCGCCTTATCAGGATATCATCCAGCTCATGAACGTAGGCATTACCCAATCGACGCTTGAAAAATTAGCCGATGCAGATGCTTTCCGTTCCATCGGCCTTGATCGCCGAGAGGCACTCTGGGAAATAGCCGCACTGGGTGATCGTCCTGTCGCACTGATGGAAAACCTTCCGTCAGAAAGCGTAGGGGAGCAAATTTCGTTACCGCTGATGACAAGAGGTGAACATGTGGTGCAGGATTATGCTACTACCGGTTTATCCATTAAAGCACACCCGGTAAGTTTCGTCCGGTATGAATTGAACCAGTTGGGCGTAACGCCACTCCATCAACTCACATCTTTAAAAAACGGCGACCGTGTTAAAGTTGCCGGTATGATTACCGTTCGACAGCGGCCTGGCACCGCTAAAGGCGTAGTATTCATTACCATTAAAGACGAAACCGGGGTAACTAACCTGGTGGTATGGGGCGATAATTTCGATAAATACCGTAAAGAGATCATCCAATCGCGCTTACTGATGGTGGAAGGCAAGCTGCAGATAGAAGGCATCGTTGTCCATGTAGTGGTATCGCGCTGCTATAATATGAACCCCCTGTTAAAAAAGCTAACCTTCATCGAACAGGAAGACGTACCCCTACTCAGCCTTTCCAGGAGCGATGAAACCACCATGCCTCCCGTAGAAGATCAACGTAGCAGCATCAAAAAAGAAGTATTTTATAAAGGGCGGAATTTCCATTAATATAAACCCCACCTACATTCTTCACGGGACATCACCCTAACCATTTCCAACGGAGAGGGAATATAAAATCCTTCCGCCAGTTGGCGGAGAGGATTTAGAAGTGTCCTTAATTTCCCTTCTTTCCCGTCACCAGCAGTACAATACCACCGATTACCAATATTCCACCGGCGTACGGCGGCCAGCTCACCGTTTTTTCTTTATCTGCAGATACCTGTAGCGGTCCGGCATCAATTACTTTTTCCTTTTTGGTGTAGGTAAAGCCGGTCCAGATCAGCATAGCAATACCAATGATCAGCAAAATAATTCCAAGCGTTCTGTTCATAATTCTTTTGATAGGTTTACTGCTATAAGTAGGAATAACATCAAAAAGTTTTAAAAGCGATCATGTATACTTGTA
This sequence comes from Mucilaginibacter straminoryzae, assembly GCF_022953055.1. Taxonomy (GTDB): domain Bacteria; phylum Bacteroidota; class Bacteroidia; order Sphingobacteriales; family Sphingobacteriaceae; genus Mucilaginibacter; species Mucilaginibacter straminoryzae. The sequence continues at coordinate 312,168 of NZ_JALJEJ010000003.1, forward strand.
TCGCGATAACTAATCATCGCCTTAAAAATCAGCATGTACTTCGCCATCATCATCCTAATTGTTCTTGTTTTATCTGCCATTTGGTTATTCAGGCCGAAACAAAAAGACATTGACAACCAGTCCATTGTAGAGCACGACTTAGAAAATATTTTAAACAACCATGTTGAGTTTTACAAAAAATTAGTTCCTGATCAGCAGCAGCGGTTTATAAGTATGGCCAACCATTTTCTGGCCGAAACACATATCGAAGGTGTAGGTATTGAAGTAACTGCCCTGGATAAAGCCCTGATTGCTTCCAGTGCGATCATTCCTATTTTTGGCTTCCCCGACTGGCAATACCGTAACCTCACCAATATTATTCTCTATCCGGATACGTTCGACAATGATTTTCAATTTGAAGGCGATGGACGGAACATTATGGGCATGGTGGGCTCTGGCTACATGAACGGACAGATGCTGCTATCGCGACAGGCCCTTGTTAAAGCATTTGCTGCAAACGGCGGAAAGGAGAATACAGCCATCCACGAATTCGTCCACCTGTTGGACAAATCCGACGGATCTACCGATGGCGTACCCGAAAATTTTCTTCCGCATGAATATGCGAAGCCCTGGTTACAGTTGATGCACCAGGAAATGCAGAAAATTCAGCAAGGCAAATCGGATATTAACCCTTATGGCCTCACAAATGAGGCCGAATTTTTCGCCGTAGCCTCTGAATACTTCTTCGAGAAGCCGGATAAATTCAAAGAAAAGCACCCGGAACTTTACGACTTAATGTCGCAGATATTTGCACAACAACCTGCCGGCTGATTATTTTTACCACCTACTGCCTGTAGTTAATCTTCAACTGATTCATGAAAAAGCTATATAAAACCTGTCTTTCCTTAGCATTGCTTTCTGTTCTGAACCTTGTATCGCCAGAATGCTTCGCACAATCAAAATCAACTTCTTTTAGTTTCCGGGGAACTGATTTTATGCTGAATGGCAATACGTTTCAGATCATCAGCGGGGAAATGCACCCGGCCCGCATACCCCGCGAGTATTGGCGGCACCGCATACAAATGGCAAAAGCCATGGGCTGTAACACCATAGCGGTTTACATTTTCTGGAATTACCTGGAAGAAAAACCGGGACAGTTTGACCTGACGACCGATAACCGCGATGTTGCTGCTTTTATAAAATTGTGCCAGCAAGAAGGTATGTGGGTTATTTTAAGACCGGGGCCTTACGTGTGTGGCGAGTGGGATTTCGGCGGGCTTCCACCCTATCTGCTCAGTATCCCGGATATTAAGGTACGTTGCTCTGACGAACGTTATATGGCTGCTGTAAAAAAATACGTACAGCACATTGCACCTGTAATTGCACCCCTACAGTGTGATCACGGCGGGCCGATCCTGATGGTTCAGGTTGAAAATGAATATGGTAGTTATGGGAATGATAAAACTTACATGAACAACCTGAAGCAGCTTTGGGTTGAAAACGGCATTACCGTTCCATTCTATACTGCCGACGGCCCTGCCCCTGCCCTACTTGAAGCAGGAACCGTAGACGGCGCGGCTATCGGTCTGGATAGTGGTTCAAGCGAAGCAGACTTTCAGCAAGGGGCAAAAATGAATCCGAACGTCCCGGTGTTCAGCAGTGAAACTTACCCGGGATGGTTAACACATTGGGGCGAAAAGTGGGCAAAGCCAGATACCGCAGGGCTGTTGAAAGAGCTTCGGTTTTTGATGAAAACAGGCCGCTCTTTTAACCTGTACGTAGTCCATGGCGGCACTAACTTTGGTTTTACCGCAGGTGCAAACGCTTTTAACCCGACGCAGTACCAACCCGATGTAACCAGTTATGATTACGACGCCCCAATAAGCGAACAGGGCTTCGCGACGCCTAAATATTACGCTATCCGCAAGCTGATCTCCCAGTCGCTAAATAAAAAACTGCCTGCGGTACCCAAGCCCATAGCAACCATGGCCATACCAGAGGTGCAAATGACGGCGTTTTCTGATGTTTGGAATAATTTGCCTGCATCGGTAAAATCCCCGCAGCCTTTAACCATGGAAGCCATGAACCAATACCAGGGCCTGATACTGTATAAAACAAAGCTGGTGGGGCACAAAAGCGGCAAACTGCTGATTACCGAACCGCACGATTTTGCTTACGTTTTTCTTAACGGAAAATATATCGACAAGATAGAACGTAACGGCGGAAAATGGTTTGTAGAATTACCTAAAACGGATGTTGCTGACCCCGAACTTGAAATAATGGTGGAAGCGATGGGCCATATCAATTTCGCGGAGTATATGATAGACCGTAAAGGTATTACCGACCGCGTAAGCCTGAATGGTATGACACTGATGAACTGGGAGATTTACAATTTACCGTTCGATGAATTTTACATCCGGTCGGTTAAATCAACTGCAAACACCAGCCAAAAACCGATGATGTTCTTCAAAGGCGGCTTTAACCTTAAAAATACGGCGGACACCTATATCGATCTGTCGAATTACACCAAAGGTATTGTTTGGATCAACCGCCATAACCTGGGCAGATACTGGCATATTGGTCCGCAGGATAAGTTGTATTGCCCTGCAAGCTGGTTAAAGAAAGGTAATAACGAAGTACTGGTCTTCGATCTGCTGCAAACAGAAGCCAAACCGGTAAAGGGAGATCAGCAGCCTTAACCTAATGATATTTGATTATTAGATAAATAGTGCTTTATAGGAATTGCAACAAAGAACCTTTGTGATTCCTGTAAAAATTCAGCAGCTTCTTGGGAGTTAATTAGAAGTAAGCTTCAATTGCTCTTTCAAATACCGGAGCGTTTCTGAAAGATGATTTTTAATAGTGCTTTTAGACAGATTAAGCTGATCGGCAATTTCATCGTGGCTGAAATCTTCATACCGGCTCATTTTAAAAACCTTTTGCTTTTGGTCTGATAGTTTATTTAAAGCTTCCAAAATCAGTCCTTTCAAATCAGAAACGTTCATGCGGTCATCAGCCGCATGCGGACTTTTTAAATTGCTTTCTTCAACAATATCCGCTAACTGCGCATCTTTTACCAATCTGCGGAAATAATCTAAAGCTTTATTGCGGGTAATGGCGTAGATATAAGCTTGAGGTGCATCTACATTTGCCAGCGAATCGCGGTTCTCCCATATTTTTAAAAACACATCCTGAACTACTTCTTTAGCAATTCCTTCATCTTTCAGTGTTTTTAAGACGTAGTTGTAAAGCGTATTGAAATAACGGTCATAAAGCAACCGTAGCGCCCTTTCGCTGCCAGATGCTATTTCTTCAAACAACCGCTTTTCATTATGTACAGGCAAGGGCCGCATATGACGTACAGGAGCTATCTTTTATTAATTAGTATAGTGCAATTTAGTAAAAAAAGAAAATAAAATGATTTTTTAATGTTATTTTAATAAGAAATAGATGAAAAATAATAGCTATTTATCTATAAAAGCCGTTATCAGCGGGTATAAAAGCAAAACAGCCGCTTTATCGTTAGATAAAACAGCTGTTTCAGGAATATATAAGATATTATACCTTGCTGCTCAGTGCCAAATTAATGCGACTAAGCACATCTTCAAGATGCATGCGTGTTTCCTCGTCATGTATCTGAGGTTTTGCCGCAATTATCTTGCTGCGGATGCGCTGAAGACTTGCGCGGGCAAGGGAAACGTAATCTGTTGTTCCTCCCGCCGGCAGGTTTGACGGTGGCCTTACCACCAGGGCTAATCTATCAATATAGTTCTTTTGCAGGTTTCTTCTGAATAAGCTGATAGCACTATGGGTGCCCAATTCCTTCCAGATATTATTTTCCAGATCGCGCAGGAATTGATTAGCTGTATAAGCCTTGGGATCATTGACTTGCTGCGCTAATAGTCGGTTAATACGGCGCTGGCTGATCAACTGGGCTAAAGAATAAGTTTGCAAACCATCCATTATCTCAGTAGGCGCAGTGCCTGTCAAGCTTAAAATCTTTTTGTCGATAAGCCATGTTGGGGTTTCAAATACCTGCGTATTTAAAAACTGCATCGCCTGACGCTGCAAACCGGCAGGAACTGCGGTGTATACTGCACCAGGTTGTTCTACAGATTTATCATTTTCATATCTGCCGCCAATATATTTACATACGTGGCCGATATAGCGCAAGTATTGGTTATACACCTCTTTGTGCATGCTGAGCAGGTTCTCATAATCTTCATTCGGCACGCGGGTCCATTCTGTTAAATGGTTCATTACACGCTTCAGGTTTTTTATACCATAGGTATTTGCAATCATCGCATTATCACCCAGGTCTTCGCTTTGCGCACGCGGGTCATCTTCGCTTGCCTCACCCCCAAACCAATAACGTTTGTCGCCGGCTTTGGCAATAATCCACTTGTTAAGCGTTGTTGTTTCATCATCAGCAACCTTGGCATTCGGTATTAATTTATACCCCCATTCAATTGCCCATTTATCATATTCGCCAATACGCGGGAAAATTCCTTTTTCACCGACACCATCCTCTGGCTGCGCTACATAGTTAAAACGGGCATAGTCCATAATAGACGCTGTGTGTCCGTTGGCTTCTACCCAGGCTTTATCGCGCAGCTTTTCAACCGGAGTGGCCGAACTGGAGCCGTAGTTATGTAATAGACCCAACGTATGGCCTACTTCGTGCGATGAAACAAAGCGGATCAGCTGACCCATCAGTTCATCGTCAAACTCCATTTTACGGGCTTTTGGATCAATCGCTGCCGCCTGAACAAAATACCAGTCGTGCACCAGTTTCATTACGTTGTGATACCAGTTAATGTGCGTTTCTATTACTTCCCCGCTCCGCGGATCTACAATGTGCGGGCCGCTGGCGTTAGGTACTGTTGATGGCTTGTAAATAATAGCAGAATGGCGTGCATCGTCGATATCCCATGTCGGGTCTTCCTGGTAAGTAGGTGCTTTTTTGGCAACGATGGCGTTTTTGAAACCAGCACGCTCAAAGGCCGCTTGCCAGTCATTCACACCCTGCATTAGAAAAGGCACCCATTTTGCAGGCGTAGCAGGGTCTATATAGATTACGATTGGGGTCTTGGGTTCAACCAGTTCACCACGATTATATTTCTCCCGATCTTCTTTACGCGGTTCCAGCCTCCAGCGCTCAATGATATTTTGGCGTCTCACGCCTTGCGGGTCTACATCAAAATCGGTATAGCTGGTGGTGAAGTAGCCCACACGACCGTCGCCATACCTGGGCATCATCGGCACTTTTGGCAATAAAACCAGTGAGGTATTTAACTCTACAGATACCGGCCTTCCCGCTGGGGTACTGGTGGTGTTTATCCCATTAGCGCTTTGCGTAGTAGTTGGAGCGGTGCGCATATAGGTTTTGAACGTCCTGATCTCGGTGTTAATTGGGAACGTGTTTACCTTGATCAGGTAAGATTTGTCACTCTGGTAAGATGAAATATTGAACTTTTGCTTGTTACCACCGAAATAAAAAAGGTCAACGTCGCCGTTAATTACATCAGACATATCTATTACGCTGTTCTTTCTGCCCGAAACAGTATCCGGATGAAAGGCCTTAATATCAAAAGCGTAAACCACCGGCTGAACGTTGGAATTGGTAACTGCACGATACATTGCGCGTGTGGAGTCCTGAGAACGCTCGTTATAAGACATCTCCCTTACGAAAATCTTGTTATTAGGGGTTCTTTCAAACCGGATCACGCTCTGGCTTAACTGGTCGCCGGCATACCCGGTCATGGTATTTGTATTACGCCAGTCGGCACCGGCTTTAGCAACACGGCTTACCAAAAGAATATCACGATCAAGGATACTGTCAGGGATTTCGAAATAGGTTTTATCCTCCACCTGGTGAACAATGAAAAGACCTTTTTCTGTCTTGGCTTTTGCCGTAATAATATCCTTGTAAGGCTTCGGCTCTGCCTTTGAGGTTAACGGAGGCAGCATCGCCGGCGGATTGGCATGTTGCTCCGCAGGTTTACCCGTACGGTTTTGAGCGCCCACCTGGTTAACGGTAAGCGAAAGGGCCGTCAGGCATACACCTAACGCAAAGATTTTTTTCATAAAATGAATTAAGATTGTGGTTTTTATTGTAAAGATTAGTGAGTCAACGAATCGCCCAAAAGATACTTTGCAAAGTATCCGTTACGGCGTTTTTCAAAATAGGGTTCATAGAGCTCGTCATAATGATGCGACTGACCGGGAAGCACCAGCATATCAAAGTCCTTGTTTTGTTTTACCAGTGCATCTACTACCCTAAGCGTGTTAGCCGGATGCACATTCTGATCTACATCGCCGGTAACCAATAAGAGGTGACCTTTCAGATTTTTAACTAATGCCTGGTTTGCCTGGTTAATAAATTTAAACGATACTGAATCTGGCTGTTTGGGATTCTTTACTTCCTCAATACCCTGGTAGGTTTCGCCCCAAAATCGATTATAGATGACCTGATCGTGATTACCGGATGATGAAACGGCCACTTTATAAAAATCCGGATAAGTGCAGATAGCAGCAAGCGCCATCATGCCACCACCGGAATGCCCGAAAATACCTACCCTGCTGAGATCGATAAAAGAGAATTGTTTGGCCAGTTGCTCTAATCCGGCTTTATCATCTGCTAAAGGAGCGTCGCGCAGGTTGCCATGATCGAAGCTGGCGTAGGGTTTATTACGTAGCGGTGAGCCTCCTCTATGGCCCATACACACCACGATGACACCTAACTGGGCCAGCGGCGCATTGTTGTATTTATCAAAAACGGTAAAGTCTGTCCATACGGTTTCCGTTTGTGGCCCCGGATACACCTGCGAGATAACAGGGTATTTCTTTTTCGGGTCGAAGTTAAACGGCTTCCACATAATCCCGTACAGATCTGTAACACCATCAGCAGCTTTTACTGTAAAAGGCTCAGGTGCCCGCCAACCATAATCAAACAGTTTTTTGAAGGATGGCTTTTGTAAAACAGCGATTAGTTTTCCGTCTGCGCGGCGAACCTGCGTTACCGGTGTTTGGTTGATCTGCGAATAAGTATCGACAAAATAACGGCCGCCTGGCGAAAAATAAATGGCGTGAGTGGCGTTTTCCGGCGTAAGTAAGGTTAATTTACCGGTACGCAGATCTGCCTTGTACAAGTGGGCATAATATGGATTTCTGGAAGGTTCTTTGCCGTATCCCTTAAAATACAATGCCTGTGTACGGTCATCCATGTAGGCGATCCTTCCGGCAGTATAATTCCCCGGGCCAAGCTCGCGAAGCAAAACACCGTTGCTGTTGTACAAATAGTAGTGCCCCCACCCTGTCCTGTCAGACCACCAAAGTATCTTTTTCCCCCCATTGATGATCTTTACATTAAACATGTCCGGGTCAAAATAAGGTTTGGAAACTTCGTCTATCACCTGGCGAACGTTAAATGTTACCAAATTAACCGCACACAGGGCCATTTCATCGCGGGTCCTCTTTTTCAGCAATACATAAATTTCCTTTTCAGCAATGTTCTGCCCCACCACCTCTACTTCCTGATCTTTCCAATGCCCCAGATTTACTTTATTGATCGCTTTTCTTAAGGTATCGCCAATAAAAAGTTCGTACTGGGCTACTTCCTTATCGCCCGGCAGTTCATATTTATAAGTTTCTGCGGTTGGTCTCGGATTGGAAAGACTATTAAGCACGCTCATGCTTTTTACGCGCCTGGTATCTTTGCGGATAACGTAAAAGTAAGGTGTAGCACCCAGCCAAACCGCATCACATGGTCGCGCCTGCCTGCTCTTCGTATTATCACCACTGTTAATGTCAAACGAATAATATGGGACAGCATCTGAAGATAGCGCGTCTGTTTTACCATTGCGAAGATTCTTCAAATACAAATTATGCTGAACGCTGAAAAGTATCCAGCAGCTATCGGCAGAATATTGCCCTATTTCCAGGCTTTTGTAATGTTTTGGCAATGCAGACGGAGCCAATCTTACTTTCCCACTGAAAAAATTATACAGGAAAGATTTATCTCTATATTTAAAGTTCACCTCGTGGTCGGTGGCTTTCAATGCTATAGGAACTTCAGCGCGTAGCTTTGCGCTATCGACAGGTTCATGTAGCAACCGGCTCAAGCCTTTTGCTGCCTTAGCCTGATCGAACATCAGCCGTTGCTTACCGGTATGGGCATCAACCCAATAATGCCCTTTAATGGCATCATCCTTAAAGGCATACCAAAATATCTCGCCGTCTTTTAAGAACATCGGAACCGGATTGATGGTGCCTGTTAAAGCACTTATTTTTGCTCTGTCAAACTTTGCTTCGGCGGTATAATCCGGCTGCTGCCCCCTGGCAGAAAACAGCTGCAAATACAATAGTATAGCTATAGGCCACCGTTTGATGGCCAGTTGGCTAAGTATCTTCATAAATTATCTATTTCCTGTACTTCTCCATAGCAGCGACTATCTTTGGGTCTTTTCCAGTGGCACATACCTGTTGTACCAATTCTTTAAAACCGAAATCACCATTACGTACAACACGGTCATACGCTAACATATAGCTGTAAATAAGCTTTTGATTTTCTGCTGATAACAAACCGAAGTTTGCCGCAAGTAATTTGGTCACCTTCGCGGTATCTTTCTCTGCACAGGCTGCCGATACATCCATCAGATCGATATACTCCTGCTTATCAGTCCAATCCATGGTTTTAAGCTGATTTTTCAAGTGATCAAATTCATCGGTCCTTAACACCAGTTCTTTTCTCTGCTCATTTTTAAAATAGCCACCGGTAAGGCTATATTCTGCTACACGCCGAAACAGTGTTTTAAGCCGGTGTTCTACTTCAGCCTTGTTATTATACCGCACAAAAGCAGCCCAGTGGTCGGCCAGGTAATCAAAATTTAAACTATGTACATTTGAAAGGTAAAGTGCGTACCGGTTCTCGCCGAACAGGAACCAATTTTCTGGCCTAACGCGTTGATCATCTGTCAAACTATTAAAATAATCAGCAGCGATCTGTTTACCTTCTGTTATTTCCATTAAGTTGATCTTCAACTGGATATATTCCCTGATAAACGCTGGGGAACGGTCGCCGCTTGCGTACCGCTTGTTCATTTCTTCAACACGGTTATGAGGTTTTATACCTTCGCGTATCTTCGCCATAAATTCACCGGCACTCATCCCGCCAACGAACTTATACACCAGTTGGCCGGCCCCGTTCAAAAGCAGGAATGACGGGTAGGCTTCCACCTTATAGGTTTTACGCAAATCGGGCCCTTCCCCTTTCTCCATATCCGATTGAAGATTAACGAAATGCGTATTGAAGAAATCAGCAACACTATCCACAGTAAACACATGAATTGCCATGTTTTTACACGGGATGCACCAGCTGGTATAGCAGTCTACAAAGACGAGTTTATGCTCATCCTTGGCTTTCTTTAATACCTGCTGAAAGCTCTGCTGCTCAAAGTTGATATGCCTGTTTTGTGCCAACACAAAGGCCGGCACGATCAAGGCAATTAAAAACAAACTATTAACGAAAATTTTTCTCATAATTAAAATGCTTATTCACTTGGTTGTATCATTGGCTACCTGCCCGTGTAATTACCTATAGCCTGCAGGTCTACACCATAATTGTTTATAAAGTAATTTCGGACGATGTTATAGCGTTGCCGTATTTTACCATTGGTGTCCTTTACCGGGTTTAAAATCCCTACGAGCGAGGCATCTGTATTGACACGGCTTTTATTTAGCGTTGCTTCTGTACAACTTACCATGGCCTGGATATATAGCGACCAATCTGTTAAAGCCGTCGGGCTCGAGTAATAGGTTGTTAATATCCCATTTGCATAAGCTGTAGCCTGGCTGGTGTAAGTGGCGTAATTGGTTACTGCTGTAAAATCAGCTGTTGGTGCCGCCAGGTTGCGGGTGATAATACTTTGCGCGAATATGAGGTTTACTTTTTTGGCAAACTTGATAGAATCTGTTTGCGTCATGTTCATCACAGCAGCATTACCATAGTTCACGTTTATGTTATCGAAGTTTGCCCAGGCGCCAACAACCGCATCGTTTCTTAATATACGATAAACCGGGCTATAGATGTACGTGGCGTAAATAGAATCCACGCTACTGCAAAGCATAATCTTAGTCGGCAAAAATTGTTTTAGAAATTTATCGGTATAGAAGCCAAACCACAATTTGTTTAAAACCGTAATCTGACGGCTGATATAATCACCATTAGAAGTATCGGCCGGGGTTGCCAGATAGCCAGTAGTTCCGACACCGTTAGCATCCAAAGTGGCATTTTTCCAGCCGGTTGGTGTCCAGTACGTGTCTTTATCGGTGAATTTGTACAGCATGTAAACACCGTACTTGTTATAAAAATCCGTTATGGTTTTATCATAAGGATGATTGCCTTGGGGCAGGGTGTAGCCAAAAGTTTGTTTGCTGGCAACCAGTACTGCTTCTTTTTTACATGAAGCCGCTGCCAACACCAGGCATGCGATGATGATATAATTAAGTATCCTCATTTCTTTAATTTTTTTCGCGTTATAAAATTATCCTTACCGTGGGTTCTGCTGTAAATTGTAGTTGCGAGCCATCACATCATACGGTATTTGCAAGGCATAGCTGTTACTTCCGCTGGCAAGCGTATAGGTAGATGATGTACCCGACGGATCAATTAAGGTATGGGTGACACTCAGGTTCCACCGTTTAATATCTACCCATCTGAAATTTTCTTCCAGGCAAAGCTCACGACGCCGTTCATCCTGCAAAAACTTCAACAACTGTGTTGCATCTGCTATATTTACCGATGTATAAGGCGTATTGCGGGTATCATAACGGTTCTGACGGAGGTAATTTAAGTCTGCCATGGCTGCAGCCTGGTAGCTGGCCTGCCCGGTACTTAAATATTTGCGGGCATTGGCTTCGGCATGGTTTAAGTAAAGCTCTGCTACGCGGATACCCTTGTCGCCATAAGTTTGCGTAAACCCTATTTTACCGCTTTTGAAAGGGTAACTACCTCCGTTACTGTAAGTCTCGAAATAAAGTTTATAGCGCAGGTCGCCGTAATTGGTATTGCTTCCATTACCTTTGTCATACAGGGCAGCCAGGGAATTTGAAACAGAAAACGGCGGGGCAATTCCTGTAAACGTATTATAACCAGGGAAAAAGGTAGTGGGGTTTGAACCTCTGTTTACGTTGAAACCGTAAGACCAGATAACTTCTGTGCTCAATGTCTGGTCATAAATACCAGCACTGCTTAACGTAGAACCAGAGGTAAAGTAATTTGTAAGCGGGGTAAGCGTGCGTTTTAACGCAAGCGCCATCTCTGAATACTTTATTACATTATCCATATCGGCATCGCGGCCCATATAAAGATAAAGCCGTGATAACAAGGTATAAGCGGCGATATGGCTCACCCTGAATAACGAAGAGGGCGTATAATTATCGCGCAGCAGACTGGCAGCAGTCAGCAAGTCTGTTTCGATTTGGGCGTATACTTCTGCCAGCGTATTACGTTTAGGATAAACATCGCTCACCTTTGAGGTAAGAATCAATGGAACGCCAAGGCTGGTAGTTGGGTCAACCCCGGGGCCATTATATGGCTTTCCATATAGTGTAACCAGTTTTAGGTAATAGAATGCGCGAAGAAACAGTGCCTGCCCTAGAATACCGTTCTTCACTTTGTCGGTGCCGGTAACCGAGCCGATGTAATCCATTACCACGTTACAACCCTTAATCTTGTTGTAATAGATCGTCCAGGAATTTACCCCGTTCTGGTCAACCAGGTTTGAGCCTGCTGCGCCGGTGATATTGTCAAACATAGTTGGATCCCAGGTATATACAGGCGTTCCATAGGTTTGATAAGGAACATAGGTGGTATTAGGGGCACCATTTAATTGCGGTACACCGTTGGATTGAATATCGTCGGTCAGAAGATCGGTATAGGTATCCATAGCCTGAAGGTATGGATAACCATCGCTGTACAACAGCGAAGCCAAATCATCTGCGTTTTGCGGGATCAGTTCGTCCTGGCTGGTTTCTTTCAGAAATTTCTTGCATGAGGCCAGGGTTAAAACCAATGTTAAAAAGCTCAAAATTATAGTGATTTTTTTCATCTTGTCAGCTTTATTAAAATACAACACTAAGATTAAGTGAATAAGAGCGAACCCTTGGCTGGGCGCCTGTCGCAACTTCCGGATCTATTCCGTTAAAATCGCGACTGACGATCTGAAACGGATTAGTAACACCCAGTCCGCAGCGGATCGCATTAGTTCTTAAACGGGTTACAATACTTGCCGGAAGCGAATAGCTCATGCTGATGTTATTGCAACGCAGCATAGAGGCGCTAACCACACGTGCTGTACTGTAATTATACATTTCATAAACGTTTGTATTGGTTTTACCATCAGGCAGGACGACAGTGTTACCCACTCTCGCATCTGGTAAGCCAGGAAATGCAGCTGACGTATTGGTCGGTGTCCATCGGCCTAAAAGTTCCCTTGAAAGGTTTTCAATTTCTGCAGGCACGCCATTGATGAGCGAGTAAGCCGGCGCTTTGAATTTTTTACCGCCTACCTGCAAAAAGAAGCTGGAGTTGAGTGAAAGCATTTTGTAGCGGAAGCTGGTGCCGATACCACCTGTAAAATCAGGATCTGCCTTACCCACATATTTCATATATGACGTAGGGTCTGAAGCTGGCGTACTGCCCGGCGCTACTGCTAAATTGATGATCGGGTAGCCATTTGCCGGGTTGATACCGGTGTAATCGAATGCCCAAAGGCCTGAAACCGGATAGCCTTGCTTATAGAACAGCCCTGAAGCCGCGGTGCGCCAGGTGGCATTGTTCTGTATGCCGGTTTTTACCAGATTATTGTAGTTCTTTGCCGTGTTCAACGATACAGACCAGGTAAACTTGCTGGTACGTACAGGCGTAAAGGCAGCGCTTAACTCGTAACCACGGTTGGTTAACGAACCTCCGTTAATAGGCATGCTCAATACCCCGTATTCTGCCGGTACGGTTAAATAGGTAACCAAATCCTTCGCTGTTTTCTGATAATATTCTGCAGTGGCCTGTACCTTGTTCTGGAACAGGGAGAAATCAAAGCCCAGGTTCATACTCAGGGTTCTTTCGAAACGAAGATCCGCATAAGGTAGTGAGCTGATGGTAAGCAGGTAATCGCCGGTGAAACTATCTACCACTGATGAAGATGGTGTTGTAGGAATTTTCAATATCAGGTTAGGGCTGGCGTTACTCACAACATTTCGCTGGTAACCTAAAGTACCCCTAACGCTCATATCTGTTAGCCAACTGGTTTTATCGAACCACTTCTCGCGGCCCAAGTTCCATCTTAAACCTCCTGCCAATACCGGATTGAACTTTTCTTCTGTGAACTGTCCGAAGCGGTTAGAACGGTCATTTCTAATACTGAAATTCGCCACATAACGGTTGTCATACGTATAACTTGCTGTTCCGTAAACGCCCATATTATTGGTAAGCTTATCCGTTTTAACGTGTACCTGGCTTTCTGTAAGAACATTAGGTGATACATTTGTGGTTGACCCGATTATAGTAGTGTAAGTTTCGGGAACAACGGCAAACGTCATCCCCCTGTCGCGCAGATAACCGTAAGTAGTTGAAGAAAGGCCGGTATAATGCGTGCTGTTTAATTCAAACCCGGTTAATACAGTTAACAAATGTTTATTATTGAACGTGCGGGTAAAGCTCAGGCTGTTTCGAAAATTCCATGAAGTATTCTGGTTATCATCCGCATTGTATTCACCACCTTGCGGAAGCGGGCTCTTTAAATAATCAGGGTCCGAAGGTTTTGCAGCACCGTAATCATACCTACGTTTCTGCGCGATATAGGCCGTACGCTCCGTTGCATAAGTATTGCCGGTAACGTTAGAATTGCTGATACTATACAGCGACTGAAAGTTCAGGCCACGGATAATCTCGTAATTAGCTGACACGTTGGCGTTAAAAGTTTGCCCCTTGTTGGAAGAGCCGGTGTTATTCAACTCGTTTAAAATATTATATGAATAACCTAATGAATTGGCATACATAAACAAGCTGCCATCGGGATTATAGGCTGGAATGAGTCGGCTCGTTTTAGAAGCATAAGTATATGGGTCGACGATATAAAATCCATCTGTAGTACGGCTGGAGACAGATAGTTTTGCGGATAGATTCAGTTTTTTTGTTACCTGCGAAGTTAACCCCACCGAGCCTGTAAGGCCTTTCGAATCGTTACCCTTCGCCGTTCCGTTGGTATTATTGTATGAAAATGAGCTGTAATAACGCGCATTAGCATTTCCGCCAGATAAACTAAGATTGTGTGTAAGGCTAAGCGGCGTTCTGAAAAGAATATCGAACCAGTTATTGTTCAATGTTTCCAGGTACTGTACACGGTCATTAAATTGGGCATAGGTGGCCCGGCCGAATAGATAATCATTAAGGGCGCCCGAAAAACCGATATTGCTTCCGTACGTGTTCCCGCCTACCAAACCACGGTTAAAAATTTCTTCTGAAACGCCGATCCGTTCCTGCGAGTTCATCAGGTTAAGGCGGTCATAACTTACCTTATCAGATAAATTAGCGGTTAGGGAATAGCTGATAGACGGCGGACCGGCGACGCCTTTCTTGGTAGTGATTACGATAACGCCATTAGCGGCACGTACACCATAAATGGCCGTGGCAGAAGCGTCTTTTAAAACACTGATATCTTCTATATCGTAGGAGTTGAGCCACCCGATAGCTGAAGCCACATAATCGCGGACAAAATCAAAATTATCTTTGGAAGCTGTTCCTGCACTCCCCGCAGCGGTGCTTAATACGGTAGCTTTAAAAGGCAGGGGATCTTGCTGTATCACACCGTCAACCACCCAGATCGGATCTTGCGAGCCAAACAGTGTTGAAGTACCTCTCACCCTTACGGTTTGCCTGGTACCTACCTGTCCGCTCTGGTTGGTTACCACGACGCCCGGCAGCTTGCCTTGTAAGGCTTGCTCGATGGTAGTGGTACCATCCAGGTAGAGGTCGCTCCCTTTCAGGGAACTGATGGACCCCGCAATATTGCTGCGGCCCAGTACCTGGTAACCGGTGGATACCACCTGCACTTCGTTCAATTTAACCACTTTACGGGTCATTGTAATCCTCAGATCACTCATCTTGGAGTTAGTAGGTATGGTTTGGGTATCGAACCCCATAGCGCTGACCACGATAGACACTCCAGGTTGCAGCTTAATGGTAAAGTGCCCGAAATTATCGGTCTTTACGTAGGTTCCACCTCTTACATAAACGTAAGCATCTAAACCCTTACCGGTCGAATCTACTACGGATCCTTTTAACTGCCAGTCTGCAGGGGCCGCCGCTTTACTGGGAGGCACCTTTTCGGTTACGGTTACCTGCTTTCCCTGGATGGTGTATGAAAAGGGCTGATCGGCAAAACAGGCATCGAGCGCTTGTTTAATATTTGCGTTTTTTACCTCGATGGTTACGGGTTTGCTGTCTGACAGTAAACGGTAATTATAAAAGAACACAAAGCCAGACTGTTTGGTGATTGACTTAAAAACACTTTCAATAGAAGCGTTCTTAACGGATAAAGTAATTCCGGGCGATGCCTGTTGGGCGTGACCTTCCCTGCTGATGCAAACACACAGGAACAAGGCAAGCCCTATTTTAAAATTCCGGCATAAATACAGTAGTATCTTTCTCGTAAAAATTATTTCCATGTATCAATAGTTATAAATTATTAGGCAAAAGGGATCCTATTCGCGCATTTTCATGCACAATCAATTAAAACGATAAGGTTTTAAAACTTTTTTTAGGAGGCTAGGCGGGAGTTGACTGATCAATAAAAAACAGTCACCTTGTGGCCATCCAATTTAAAATGTACCATACTGATCTCGAGTGTACGGAGCACCTGGCTCAGCGGGGCATCGCGCATAATTACCCCTCCGAACTTGTCGTGATTTTCTCCTGATCCTTGAAACTCCACCTCTACATTGTACCATCTCGAAAGCTGTCGCATCACCTGTTTAATATCGGCATGTTCAAACTGAAAATACCCTTTTTTCCAGGCGATGACCTGGTCTGTATCTGCTTTTGATACAGTGAGCTTTGATAGCGCTGCATCTAACACAGATTGCTGCCCGGGTGCTAATATTGCTGAAAGGTTGTTTTGCTGTACCCTTACACGCCCTTGCAGCAAGGTTGTCCGGACATTAGCTTCATCGTCATAGGCATTGATGTTGAAATGAGTACCCAACACTTCAACCGTGCCGCCCGGCGTATGGTTAGCTTTAATAATGTGAACTCTGAAAGGCTTCGAGGCATTATGCGAAACCTCAAAGTAGGCTTCACCGGTAATTTCAACTGCTCTTTCATCCCCGGCAAACAGGTTGGGATACCGTATGGAAGATTCTGCGTTTAGCCATACCCGGCTACCATCAGACAATACCACCTGGAACTGGCCGCCAAGCGGCGTAGTAACGGTGTTGTAAAATACCTGGTCTGTCGGGGCCGATTTTGGCTGATAAACGATCGTTCCACTATCTACCCGCCTAATATTTGCGTTACCCTGGCTGGCTAAAAGCCCGGTATCACTTGGCGATAAGACGATGTTTCTACCATTGGCCAACGTCAGTACAGCTTTATTAGAGCCAGGCTGAACCTCATTCCTGATCTGGGATACCATTTGTGTGGCAACCTCTTTTTGAGCTGATCTGTTATTCCACCAAATGATAGACGCCCCGGCAATCACTATGGCAGCAGCTGCAGCAGCCGTCCACTTGTACACACGCAGGTAACGCTGCCGTCTGTCAACTTCCACCACTTCTCTAAAAAGTTGTTCGCGTTCGGTTTCATCTGGTAACTGCGCTTCTTCGCGTTCCCCGAAATCTACCTGCTCAAACATGGTTTGTAAAAGCTCATCATCACTGTTTTCGGTCAAACGCATCAACTCCAACAGTTCTGCAGGGGTACAGCTATTGTTTGCATACTGTTTGAATAAATAGTTAAGCCTTTCCGATTTTTCCGTCATGATGAATACTTGAAGTTTGTTTTTATGCCGCGATCGTCGGCTTTATTGCTCAAACTAATAATAAAGACGAAAAAAAAGGAGCATCGTACTGCCTTGGGGTTATTTTTTTTTCAAAAAAAACTAAAACGCCATAAAAAAAGCTTCTTTAAAAGGATAAAGAAGCTTTTCATTAACTTAAAAAAGATACCATACAGGCTATTTAATCAACCCAATTCTATAAAAATTATCACCGATGGTACCGGTAGATTTGCATCACCATATTCTTGCCCGTTCATTTTCGGCTTTATAGTTTTTATCACCGGGTTGAATATTAAACGCACGATAAAAAGGAGCAAAATTCATCAGCGGACCGTTTACCCGCCACATTGCCGGTGAATGCGGATTAGTATTTACATAAGTGCGTAAAAAGGCATCCCGGGTTTTCACCCGCCAAATTCTGGCTATAGAAAGGAAAAAACGCTGGTCGGGCGTAAAGCCATCAATCTTCTCGCCGCTTTTACCTTGCTCCGTCATTTTAAAGGCATCATAAGCAATAGCTACGCCACCGTTGTCAGCCGTGTTTTCACCCAGCGTTAACGGGCCTTTGATATGAACGGTGTCTAAAACGGTAAAAGAGCTGTAAAGCTTGGAAAGCTGCGTGGTTCGTTCCTTAAATTTCCGGTAGTCTTCTTTTGTCCACCAGTTTTTTACGTTGCCGTCCTTATCAAACTGGGCGCCCTGGTCGTCAAAAGCGTGTGTCATCTCATGGCCGATCACCATGCCGATGCCACCATAATTAATGGCGTCATCTGCTGCAAAATCGAAATATGGATATTGTAATATACCAGCGGGAAATACAATTTCGTTTACCGGCGGATTATAGTAGGCTGTCACCGTTGAAGGCGTGGTTTGCCATTCGGTTTTGTCTACAGGTTTGTTCAGCTTAGCCAGTTCATATTTATAGTCGTTCTTATTGAGCGACAGCACATTTTCAAAAAACTTAGTCCTGCTGATCTGCACCTGGTTATAATCGCGCCATTTGTCCGGGTAACCAATTTTCTTGGTGATGGCGTATAGCTTCTCTTTGGCTTTTTGCTTGGTGCTGTCGCTCATCCACTCCAGGTTATTTATCCTGATCTCGAAAGCCTTCTGCAAATTGTTCACCAATTCAAGTACGCGCTTTTTAGCCGCTTCGTTGAAATATCGTTTTACATAAAGCTGCCCCAGGGCCTGCCCCAACAAATTATCCACATTGGCTGTCATGATCTGCCTGCGCGGCTTTTGCTTGTCTTCGCCAGATAATGCCTTATTAAATGTAAAAGTGGCATCTACAAATGGCTGGCTTAATCTGTCGGCGTAATTTTGAAGCGTGGATGCTTTCAGATAAGTTTTCCAGTCTTCAATACTTACTGTTTTCAGCATCTTATCCAGTTTACCGTAATAAGCAGGCTGCGCCACATCTATTGAATCTGTAGCGGCGCCAATGGTGGCCAAAAAGTTTTTCCAACCAATATGCGGTTGCGTTTCATTGATAGCGGCAACAGCCATCATGTGGTAATTGGCATTGATATCCCTTAGCTCAATATTGGTTTTACTTCCATCAGCCAGTTCCTTCTCTATACTGTATACGATAGCTGCCTTTTTGATCGCTGCTGCACGGTCGTTTCCTGTTAATTGAAATAATTGCTGCAAATAGGTTTTATAAGCTTCCTGAACATGAAGCGTAGGCGAATCTGTTTTAAAATAATACCCTTTTTCCGGAAGGCCAATTCCGGCCTGGTAAACGTGCGCCACATTAATCGAGCTGTTCTTATTATCAGGCGATACGCCGAACAAAATAATCGAGCGATTGCCGGACATCATTTCAACGGCAACAAATTTAAGCATCGACGGAATACTGTTGATCGCGTCGATACGCGCCAAAATAGGTTTTACTGGTTCGTAACCCCTGCGGTTGATGGTTGCCATATCCATACCAGAGGCATAGAAATCGCCCACTTTTTGCTCAATACTACCCGGTACATTTTTAGCTTTGGAAACACTATCTAAAATATTTTGTAATAAGCGTTTTTGCGGGATGTTAAGGAAAGAATAAGAACCTACACCCGCCTGGTCATTGTCGATTTTCACGGTATCATACCAGCGACCGTTTACATACCTAAAAAAATTATCACCCGGTTTAACAGCCGGATCAAGGCCGCTCACGTCTACAAACTTCCTGCCTTGAGCAGATGAATAATTCCATGCGGATAATAGCCCCAGCAACATGAACAGTGAAAATGACTTTTTCATAAATATGATTTGCTTAAAGATATCAAATGTATCTATGATTGCTTAAAAATCATCAAAGGTTCCTTTAAAGAAATGATGTATTTCTACGCGAAAATCGTTCATCGCTGTAATACCTCGAAAAAGGTTTGCAAGCGATTGCCATTGGCATCAACCAGCGTAAGCACGTGTTTACCGGCAGAGGGGTTCAGCGCAAGTTGATGATATTCTTTCGTCTCGCCGACGTAATTATTGTCAAGATGCCAGAATATCTTAATGCCAGGTTGCCGGTGTGCAGCATTACAGATCATTCGTCCGCGCGTACCATCAGCTTCCAATGGCACATAAACCTTTGAACCGTCTTTGGGATAGATCATCTCCATTGGCCGGGATACGATCGCGCCGCAATCGGGGCGGAAAGGCGGCAGAGGTTTGTAACTATAATTACGGGTACGATAATAGGCTTCCATCGACGGTGGCAACACAAACCAGGGGACATGTAACATGTTCGCCGGGGCCTCGCATGCAGAATTGACCTGCCATTTGCGTGTACGATCTAAATGTACCAGTTGATGAAACGGACAAACCGGTGCGTTAAGACCAGCCTTCGGTATGAAAAGTGTATCGATATGCTCGCAATTCTCACCGGCACGATAACCACTTTCGCGACATACTGCAATACTTGCCATCTCTGCTGATGGTACGGCAAACCAATCGCGGGTTACAGGCAATTGCCTGAAAATTTCAAACATAATGGGGGCCGCGGTATTTACGCCGATCAGCCCCGGCCGGCCCTCGCCATTGGTATTGCCTACCCAAACACCTACTACAAAACGGGGGGTAATGCCTAAAGCCCAGCCATCCCTGAAACCAAAACTGGTACCCGTTTTCCAGGCAATGCGCTGGGTTGAACTAAATTGCTGCCATAGCAGTTCATCGCCGGGCCGCATTACTTCTTCCATCGCCTGAAAGGTGTAATAAATAGAACCGGCATCCAGTAAACCGCCTTTTTCTAATTCAGGTTTGGATTTATACACATTGGTATAAACCGGGTTGTGATAATCTGCGGCATCATACAAACCTTTATCACGGTGATAGTGGTTTAAAACGCGGGCCATATCGGCATAGGCCCCGCTAAGCTCCCACAAGGTATTTTCGCCACCACCAAGGATAAGGGATAATCCATAATGATCTGCAGGTTGGGTCAAGGTTGTCATCCCTATCCGTCGTAACAGCGCATGGAAGCGGTCGTATTTATACTGCACCAGCATTTTAACGGCGGGGATGTTTAGCGAACGCGCCAATGCTTTTGATGCGGGCACTGCGCCATCATATCCCAGATCGAAATTCTGCGGATGATAACCGCCAATCTGTGTCGGGATGTCCGGGATCAGGCTGTTAGGGAGTATCAGGCCGTCATGCATCATTGCCGCATAAAGTAGGGGTTTAAGCGTACTTCCCGGGCTGCGCGGAGCGGCGATAACATCTACATCGCTCTCAAAATCCCTGTTTTCCGGATGATTTACGTTTCCGACATAAGCAAGTGTTTTTCCGGTCTCTACATCCAGCACTATAGCGGCAGCGTTGCGGATATCGTTAGCTTTCAACAACTGGTGATGTTTCTCTAAAATAGCAGCGACGTTCTGTTGCAGCAGCATATCGATAGAAGTTCTGATACGTCCGCCATCTTGCGGGTGACTGGCGTTATCAGTCTTAAAACGCTGAAGCAGGTGCGGCGCCAGAGAAGGTAACGGAAAGGGTTTATCCGGAACGGGCTCCAGCTTGGCCAGTTTTGCCGTTGTAGCGTCAATCACGTTTTGGCGGCGCAAACGGTCGATCAGCAGGTTTCTTTTACGTAACAGGATGAGCCTGTTTTTACCGGGATGGACTAAAGACGGGGCGTTGGGCAAAACCGCCAATGCTGCCATTTCTCCCCATGAAAGCTTGTCCGGACTACGGCCAAAATACCGCCAAGAAGCAGCATCGAGACCCACCACATTACTACCGAAAGGGGCATTACTTGCATATAATGCCAGTATCTCAGCTTTGGAATAGGTAAGTTCCAGCCGAAATGCTTTTATAATTTCTACCAGTTTTTGCCAAAATGTGCGGTTCTGGCGGGTAGAAAGCCGGATAACCTGCATGGTGAGTGTACTGCCCCCGCTTACCACCCGCCTGGCCCTGATGTTTTGCTTCATGGCCCTGCCAAAAGCAATAAAATCTATCCCTAAGTGGTGTTCAAACCTTTTATCTTCAAAGGCTATAATACAGGCCTTAAACTTCGCTGGCACCTGCGGGTTATATGGAAAACGCCACTGACCGTCTGAAGCGATTGACGCACCCAATAACTGCCCTTTATTATCATCGATCACAAAGGACGTTGGTGCGTGAAACAGTTTGCGCGGTATACTGAACCAGAACAGCAAAAGCAACACCAGTAACAAGCCGGCACTGATTACAACCTTCTTACGTTTATACCACATCTGCCCTTTACAACAACGCTTACTTCACCACCTCTACCCACTGCCCCTTCGCCAACGCATTTATCGAAGCATTATACATGGCATCGCAGTAAACAGCAGGGAGATAATATTTGCCCGCATAAGCCGCGTTAAGCATCACAAAATAGGTTACCTCTTTACCCTCCGGCAAGCTGAAATAGGTATTCACCCGGTCATCGCGGATATCACGGTAATCTGACTCTGAGGATTTAAAGGCATCGCCGCCACCCTCCATCATTCGGGTATTCAGTATCTCCCAACCTGAGGGGAAGATCTGCGTTAACGCCATATTATCATACCGGCCTAATTTACCCGGATTTTTTACCGTTACCTGTGCTACAAAATCTGTCCCTTGTTTTAATTGCGAAGGATCTACCGACGTACCTTTCAGCGTAAAGTAACTTACGCGCATCCCCAATATGTCAGGGTTATTAATTGGTTTTACATCCTCGCCGGTTACAGGTTGCCCGTACTGGATCAGCCGGACGAATAACCGCGCACCACCACGGTTGGTAATTGACAATTTACCCGACTGGTTTTTCACGCCCACTTGAGAAACATAAGCATCTGAATTTATATTACCGTTTGTACCGCCAACATGGTAATTGAACATCAGCTTGTTTTTAGCGGTGTTTTTACCGCAATACGCTGATATAGCCACCAGGCTATAAGCGGTAGTTTGCGTACTGTACCAACTATTTTGCGATAGACGCGCAGCAATTGTACGTACCAAAACTACCGCATCCTGTTTTTTACCCAACAAGATCAGTGTTTCCAGCGTCATGGCTTCATCGCGCAGGTCGCTACCATAGGTTCCCCACATCGAATTATATGGTTTTACCGTCAACGGCAGCCCTGCCACCATACGTAAGCCGACTTCCGGCTGACCGGCAAGTTTGTATGCCGCAGCCAAACGCCACTTGGCCTGAACGCTCAGATACGGGAATTCTTTCAGGCGGTTCATTGCGCCAAGCTCTGGTGCATGCGCTAAAGCCAGCAGGTATAAGCGATAAGCCTGCACCAGATCTGCACCATAAAAATCGCGGGTATTAGGTGCCCAGGCCAGTGCCTTTTGCCGTTGATATGTTTTCCAATGTTCAATAAAACCTATAGGTAAGGCATAACCGGCAGTTTGCGCTGCCAGCATAAAATGCCCGGCGTAACTGGTACCCCAATCGTCTGCGCTGCCAGCATCGGGCCAGTAGCTCAGTCCGCCGTCCGGTAACTGGAACCCGGCTAGTTTTTTAATACCGGTCTGGATATTCCGGTTAATCATAGCTTTTTGCCCGTCAGAAAGATTGGTAAGCTGCCCCAGGTACAACTGCGGGAATACGGCAGAGGTAGTTTGCTCTACACAACCATGCGGGTATTCTATCAGGTAGTTTAACCGCTTGGCAAGGTTAAGCGATGGAATGGTTGATTCTTCGAGCGTGGTTCTATTCGTGCCATTCATCCCAACGGCTGCATAGGAAGTACTCCAGCTTTCACCAGGCAGCAATTCTTTATCCAGCACACGAGTGACGCCCGGATTAGGATTTCTCACCGAAAGGTCTACATCATAAGCCGCCGTTTCGCTGCCGCTGCGTGCGACCACTTTAACCTTACCTATGCCAATGAAATCTTTAACAGTAAGTTCGAAGTTCACCATCTGATCGCCCGGCTTAGTGAAAGTAACGGTCTTATGGCTGTTTCCCGCCAGATTACTAAAGGCGTTAGACTGCACATCTACACTTACAATCTTAATGTTATTTTCCGTAGCGAACACGGTTACCGGCAACTGGATCTTTTCCGTCGGCCCTAATACACGCGGCAGCGTAGCCAGTATCATCAGGGGTTTCTTCACTGACACCGCTTTATCGGCGAACCCGTAACTACCATCATGTCCGGCAATAACCATCACTTTAACCGCACCGATATATTGGGGAAGTATAAAAGCATGTGTCTGCTTTTCACCTGCATTCAAATGGAATGGCCCCATAAATTTCACTACAGGCTTAAAGCGGTTAACAGTGATATTACGATTCATGTTACGGCCACCGGCATCACCACCGATGCTCAGGATATGCTGAAGATCGCCGCCATAAGCACCGATCACATAATCGAACAAGTCCCAGGTCTTCACTCCCAGGGCTTCGCGTGCATAAAATGCTTCATGCGGGTCGGGCGTTTTAAAATTGGTAATATCCAGCAACCCTTCATCAACAATAGCTACGGTATAGGTCATTTCCTTACCCGAAGATTCAGCTACCGTGATCTGCGAGCGCGTCTCTGGCCGGATCTTGTCCGGCATGGAGATCACCGGCTTCAGAATGGTTGCCGGGTTATCAACCAGCAAAGGTATCGCGCCATACATACGTATCGGCAGATCGTTAACGGTTTGTGAATGTGGTTGCAACAGCGTAACGTTTATAAACACATTAGGCGCCATAGTTTCATCAACCTTAAAGCGATATTGCGTCTGCCCCTTTTCTGTTTTAACCCAATCCGTTTTCAGCACCTTCGTACCATTTTCAAAACTAATGAGCGCGCGGCCATTAGCCGGGGTCGGAATAGTAAGCACCGCTTCTTCGCCAACGGTATATTTTTTCTTATCTGCCGTGAATGAAAGCATGGCCGCCTCTGTAGGGTTATCCTGCTGAAGGCGTTGTGCCCAGTTTGGCCAGTCGATGTATACCTGTTTACCGGTGGTATGGCCGGTTTCCTCGTCTTTTACTTTAACCACATACTGGCCCCAATCAGGCTGATCGATACGCATTTTCCACCGTCCCCGGCCGTTGACAAGCGTAACGGTTTCGGTCTTCAATAGCTTATTATATTTATCCTGCGTAAAGTTGCTGTTCTGGTTGCCAGAATTATCCCACCACCAATGCCATTTTACTTTGTACAGCTCTACCTGAACGGTGCGACGGCCTTTAACCAGGTTACCCTTGGTATCTACATCGGCGATATCAAAAACATGGTCTTTACCGGTTACCAGCATCCCGGTAAGTTCATTCCCTTTTGGCACCTTAACACCAACGTACCCCTGGTAAACATTATAAGGCAAGCTTGTTTGGTTAATGCTAAAATTGCCGCCGGGCTCAAACACTTTCACCAAAAAATTGGCCCTTAACTGACCAGGCGCTTGCTCTTCGGCTTCTATATCGGCATTGATGTGTGTATTACCTTCTGCATCTAAATTACCATCAAACACAGGCGACACCTGGGTATTGAAGGTCTTAGTAGGATCATCAAAAGAATAATCTTCAAAGCCCTTAAATGTGGTGGTTTGCGACGAAAGATAAGCATCTACCTTTGCTTTTAAATTTTGCGCCGTACCACCAAATAACCACCTGGCGTTTAGGCTACCGCCTGTATTTTCGCCTTTGGTTAATTCGGTCTGCCCGTTAAAATCCAGTTTGATCTTAAGGCGGTTAGGCATCACCGTTTCTACCTTGATATTCTTGGTAAAAATGGCTCCGCCCACCTTAACCTTGGCCGTCCAGTTACCGGTCATATCTGTGGTTTGCGTGGCGGTATGAAAACTGTAAAAACCGTCGACGGATTTGGTCTGTACCAACCGGGAATATAACTGCCCCTCGGGATTATAGAAATTAAACTCTACCGGCAAGTCTGGAGGTAGTTTTTTGGCCTTGTCTTCTAATATGAAAGACACATAGATGCTATCGCCAGGCCGCCATACGCCACGTTCGCCATAAATAAAGCCTTTCACCCCACTTTGCACCTGATCCCCCCCAACGTCAAACCTGGTAAGCGGCAGGGCATTTCCATCATCAAGTTTCAGGTAACCGCGCTCATCGCCACGTTTCGCAACCAGCAAATACGGCTTACGTTTAATATCAAATTTTGCCAGGCCATAAGCATCGGTGGTTTGCTTGGTGATGAGCTGCCGCTGATAATCCTGAAGATCAAGTTCTACACCTTCTATCGGCTGTGCACTTAAAATATCGGTAGCTACCACAACCATACTGTTATCTGTACCACGCTTAGCCACCAGCCCGATGTTAGACGCGATGATATTACGCGTGGCCCATTTATCTTTAGTAAAATAAGAATCTGTACACGGATTGTCGCGCTCGGACCAATTGTAACCATCGGGATAATAGCTATCATATCGCGACCAGAAATCGTCATCCTCGTCGCTTACACTGCCGCCGCTGCTGGTATTCTCCCCGTCATAATAATCTTCCTCTTCGTTGTTGGCGCTTTTTACAGGCCCGCCCGTGGTACAATTATATAAGGAATACTCTTTGCGGAAACCAATGATCACCCGATAGATTGCGCCCGGTTCTGTACGAATCAGCTTGTCCAGATCGAGCATAAAGCGGGTCTTTTTATTCAAATTGACCGACTTATCGGCATCCAGCCGGATAGTCTTCTGCACCACAGGCTTTCCTACCCGACGCAGCTCTGCACCACCATCCAGGTCATTGTTCTGAAAATACTGCGCAACGTTATCTTCATATATCTTTATGATACTTACATCTACCGCATTAAGGTTAACGGCCTCGAAAGGCATCATCAACTTACCCGAGCTTGGAAGCACTACGCCCTTGCCGGGGATAGTTACCGCGGGAAGCTTGTTTTCAAAAAACACATTTGCCTTATAGGTTTTCCTGATCTTTTGATGCGCGATGTTTTCAACTCCGGGATTTACAAACACATTGTAGTTGCCATCCAGGCGTTCGGTAGTATATACTTTAACCGTACTGCCATCAATCGTATAAGAGGGTTCACTGGTATTCTCTACCCCGATCAAACCGTTTAAGTCTTGCCCCACTGCAATCGCATCAGAAAATTGCACCAGCACGTATTGCTCCTGGTTTTGCACTGCGCGGATATCCAATACACGAAAATCGCCGACTGCGGGTACTTCATAGGCCTTGCTGCCTTTCTTCTTTACGTTGAGTGCATCACCATTCCAGTTAATAGTTAGCGGCGTAGCTGCATTGGAAGCCCGGGTTATCTTGTCTAAAGTAAAAGTATGGGTATGGTTGTATGGGTTATGTTGCCAGCTAACGTGGGTGGCAGAAGGGTAATCTACCGCGATGATCTTCTCCACCTGCTCATTCTGCTCGGCATCGGCGGTTTGCACCACCCCTTCCAACTTCATTTTATCCATAGAATTGCGCGGCGAAGTTTGCAACCCATTGAAACTCAATGTAAAATCAGGCGCCATAGTTTGAAACCCAAACTCGAACTTCTGGTAACGGTCTGGTAGGTCCATCACTTTACCGAGCTTAAACGTGGCGGTATATGACCGGTCTGCTTCCAACTGCTTATCCGGTTTGAACTCTATGGTAAGCGCATCTACCCAGTAGGCCTTACCCTTTACCGAAGGACTAAAACTGAACACGCCATCGGGCAAGGGTTCATTTTGTGCGTGCGTACCCTGCACCTGCGAAACCAGCTTGATACGAATGGTACTTTCTTTGGAAATAACCCCTGAAGTATAGGATTCTATATATTTTGCAAACGTTTTATCAACCGCCTTCGGCTTTAAATAATAACGGATCGCGAAGAATGAAGCGGCTACTAAAACGATAGCGCCTGCGGTGATAAGGATGCCTTTTTTACTGGTAAAAAGGGCTTTAAGGGTAGACATGTGCAGCGTGATTTTGTACCGGAATTTATGAAATAATTTCTGGATAAAACCAAGTGTTATAACCGTTTTTTAGCAAAAACAAGAATACTAAATCACAAGGTAGCTTTTAACGTGTAGCAGCTGAAACAGGTGTTCTTATCTGTACACAGTACATTTCTACGCAGTATTCTAATTAAACGTACACCTTATGCAGACGGGTTATCACGTCTATTTCAGGATCTGTTATAGTTCCTTGTTAAATATTACGGCTTTGGGAAATATTTCTTTAAGTTTTTTGGACGATAGGACGGATCGGCAGCCAACCGTTTGAAAACAGAATCATCTATGATCTGAGGTCCATCTTCGGGATGTTCAATATTGCGCCAGATCCGGCCGGTGAACCAGAACGGCAAAGTAAAAGAATTCCGTTTAACGCCCAAATGATTTGGGGTATAAGGCTCCAGTTTAACGTCTTCCAGTTCTAAACCACGAAGCTTCGCATTATCTGTTAACCATTTTAACGTTTCGTTACTCAGCCCCCTGTCCTCGTAACCGCCACCTACGTTACAGTGTACACCCGCAAACCAGCGTTGTTCCATTTCCAATGTCTGTTTACCATCAACAGCGTTGGAACTCGCTTGCCATATAGAGGCATTGAAGGGTTTGCGCCGTTCGTCAACCGCCAAAGCTTGATAAGCATAATCAACCGTACTGCTAAGCGTAACATCGTGAAACTTGTAACGTTCCCTATTGTAAAGCTTCCAGGCAGGCAGCGGAATACCCAGCGCGCCGACTGTATCCCAAACGCCGATAAATTTAATACGCGTGATATCTTCGTAACTGTAGTTCTGGCGGAAAGCACGCATCAGATCGCTATCAGGTGCGGTGTATTCATTCCGGTCCCGATACAGATCATACGCTTTATCGACAAGATGTATAAAATCAGGCTTCAGAATTCCTGTGTTACGGATCAGGCCCGCCAGACTTCTTGCAGTATAGGCACCGCGGCTAAAGCCAAATAAATAAATCTCATCACCCGGCTCATAGGTCATCACCAGAAAAGTATAGATATCTTTAATCTTCTTATCGATCCCAAGGCCGGTAATGCCACCCAGTAATTTATCCCGCCAGCTATAACCGGTGCCAACGCCGGTATCGTAAACCTTTAACTGCGGTGTTCCGTCATCTGCTATCGACTTTATCGCATTGAATAACAGACAAACATTAGAATCCAATGGTTGGCCATTTTGGCCTTTGTCCCCAGGTTTATCCCAGGTGCCATCGCTACAGGTGATAAGTCTTTTCATGTGAATGTGGTTTAAGTATTCTAATATAATCATTTCTTAAATAATCCACTATGATAGAAGGGCTTAACAAAAATTACCTTTCTACCACAAAGTACCACTAGCTTTAATTCTGATTAATCATCTCACCTTATTGTTTTAATATCCCGAGCGTTTCGCTAAATCGAGTGTATAAAATATTAAGTCGTATAGCTAGCTTTCCAAACATTAAATTTGCTGAACATTACGCCTAGCTCTTTTTAAAATTTTTACTAACTGATGAAAGCATTAACCGATTTTAAAGCAACCCTTACCGGTCCTACACCTGACGCATCCTGGGCAGCACCGCTACGGAGTCTCTGGTACGATGCTAAAGGGGACTGGCACCGTGCTCACGCCTTAGTTGATCAATTGCAGGATGCGGATGCGGCCTGGGTACACGCTTACCTGCACCGTAAAGAAGGTGATTCATGGAATGCCGGTTACTGGTACCGCAAAGCCGGAAAACCTCACGCAACTGCTACGCTTGATGAAGAATGGGAGCAACTGGTAATTAATTTCTTAGGCCGATAGGATAGCACCCCATTTACCCTTTTCGGGTAACTAATCCGCGACATCCATCTAAAAGTATGCTATTGACAATAATAAAAAACCCGCCCTATCTGTAGATAGCGCGGGGTCGTATGAAGTACTTCGTGGGATAACTATAGCGTAGTTTTAAAATTGCTGATGTACAGTTTAGCACCATTAGCGTATTCCCACGGTCCGCTGAAGTAAAAGTATTTGGCAGCTCTTGGCGTGAAAAGTACGGTATCGGCCAGTTTGGTATCACCCACATACACCGCCATATTTGTTCCCGATACAACCAGCTTTATATGCAGCGGCGTATTTGTGGTTGATGCGAGGTCGAATGTAGTGCCCGTTTCTTTTTTTAGTTCGTAATTACCGATATTAACTGCATCACCGTCACTATAGTGTAGCTGTACAAAAGCGCCCGCATTACTCAGGTGCCCCCTCACCGCATTATCTTTTACAAAGCCAAAGCAAACCGTTGAAATATCCTTTATCTGCTCTGCTACTGCAAGCACATCAAATTCTAAGGTAAAATTTGCGGGAAATGGCGTTATACGGTTAATCTTATAGGTAGCTTGATTTTTCACCATCAGCCATTTACCCTCCTGCCCTGCCGGATGTGCAACAATGGCAGCCCCATTTGTCTTTATACTGGCTGGTGAAGCGCCCAACTGGTAACTGGAAAAATCCTCTTTAAAAGCTTTATCCTGCGCTCCCGCTCTATTAACCAATAGGAAACTACTGAAAACAACCAGTAGCGTTATGATCTTAACGTATTTTTTCATTTTTCTTGATTCTGATAAGTAAACTAAATTCAATTGTATGGTGCAGAGAATTTACCGTCGGTTACGGTAACAGACTCGTCTCCGCCCAATAACCTCAGTTTTCCAGAAAACGTGCCTTTCACGCCCCATTTCGTCAAACTGGTAATAGTCATGGTAAAGTTGCTGCCGTCCAGGTCGCCGCCGTTAAACACTGTCGTACTGATGATCTTTCCGTCTTTCATGTTCTGGATGTAATACTTGCCTGAAAGCAACAACCCGCTTGCGCTGTTGGAAACATAGGTGGCCTCCCTGGCACCTTTGTCTATTTGCATATCAATGCCAAAACCGGTGACCATGTCCTGCTTTTCCCAACCGCCGATCACTACAAAATGTACGGTATCGGTAGCAGGTTTATCATTAGCGTTAACGTGATAATTGAATTCGTGCAGCGTTCCGTTGATCTTGCAGGAGAGATAGGTATCCCGCCCACCGGTAGCATCACCACTGCTTTTCTTACAGGCGGAAAAATTACCGAAAACGAACAGTGACAGGATAATGAAGAGCACGCGCTGTTTAACTATTATATTTTTCATATAGGTATTTGGAAATAACAGCTGTCCGGGCGACTGTACATCACCCGGACAGCTATCGGATAAATAATAGTTTAGGTTACAATCAATTTAATTTGACAGATATTTCACCGTCATCCATACCGTCGATATTTTTTTCAGCAAAAACATCAGGAGCGGCTTTCTGCAACACCTTCAGAATATCAGAAGTAGACCCTGCGTGTTGTAAAACGATAGATGAGCCGGAAGCACCATACTTCATTTTAGTGCTTTCAATACCTTTTGCAGATTGCAGCTTATCATTAATAGCTTTAAGCGTAGAGAAGCTAACACCAGAAAGTTTAACTGTGGTCTTCTCGGTTGATGTGCCGTCTTTCTTCTTTCCAAAGAAACTCAGTATTTTATCACCGGTACTTTTGGTGCGGTCGGCTGTTCGGCCGGCGTGGTCAGCTTTGTCAGCCGCTCTGTCCATCTTGTCAAGGATTGCCTGGGCTTTGGTAAGCGTAGTACCAGAAAACAGCAGGCCTGCGCAAATAATCATGATCTTTTTCATAGTTAATTTGAATTAATAATAGATAGACTGCAAAACTACTTTGCCAACAGCTTTGATAACATCCCCGAAACAGAGGCTTTTTAGCTACCAACATTTAGGTATTTTTTAGCTATTGATTACGTTTTTTAACTTATTAGGCGATATTTGAAGCCAACCTGATGTGCCTTCATGAAAAAAATATTGATCTTTTTATTCTCCCTTTTAGCCTTAGGCGCGCAAGCACAACAACAAATTCCGCTAAATGAAAAAAGACATGTTGATAGTTTAGAGAATGTGCTAAAGCGTGGAAATACAGATAGCGCCAGGGCATTGGCCAGTTTTATGCTGGTAGAGTACTGGAAGTTTAAAGACACCACTAAAAGCAAGGCATTCTGGTTAAAAGGCAAACAACTGGCGGGGACATCGCCTTACCTTCGCGCCTTATCCTATTTTTACGAAGGGCAATATTATTTCAACTGGGATACCGGTAAAGCGTCTGCGGCTTTTACCAAAGCACAAAAAGCGTTAGCCGCATTTCATACACCTGAAGCTTATAGCAAGCAGGCTGCGGCATGGTACAATTATGCGTTAATGAACCGCGACAAAGGTTACGAGTTTATTACCCGCATTACCATGGAGAAGGTGCTACCCTATGCTGAAAAATCAGGCGACAAGATTATGATTGCCCATTTCTACACGCAGCTTTCTACCATCCTGATGAATAACTACCAGTTTGCCAAAGCTGCCGACTACAATAACAAAGCAATAGCATTGCTTGAGAAAAACGTTAACGGATCAACCAACCTGCTATTCGCGTATCTGAATGGCGTCAGTATCAGCTGTTATTCCAATAAACCTGCTGAGGCAAAAATTTTACTTGCAAAAGCGGCAGAATTAATCAAGCCATTTCCGGGTTCGCTCAACTACACACTTTACTATTATAACGAGGCTTTATATTTCACTACTATAGAATCATATACCCAGGCAATTGCGAGCGCAGATAAAGGGATTGCGCTTGCAAAGCGGTATAACCAAAAGCAAATGCTTCAGGGCTTTTTGTTTCGTAAGTATGATGCTTTGGTCCGGTTAAAAAAGTATCCGCAAGCGCTGAATATATTGCATGGTATCATGAAAGATGGCACGCTGTTAACCAGCGAAAACGACCGCGCCATGCTTTATGGCGAATTGGCTAAAACCAATAAACTGACCGGTAACTACCGTGATGCCTATGAATGGCAAAACAAACACCTGCAGTTAACAGACAGCATGCATAACAAGCAGATGGAGTTTAAAATAAACGAACTGGAAACCAAATACCGCTCTGCAGAGAACCAGAAAAAAATCATCCAGCTACAGGACAAAAATAAGCAGGCCGAACTGAGCGCAAAAAACGAAAAACTATTTAACTGGCTGTTGGGATTGGGGTGCTTAGCGCTACTGGTTATCCTGGCCATGGTGATCCTGAATGCCCGGAACAGTCATAAACTATCCATTCAAAAAGAGATCAACTACCGGCAGCAATTGCTCGAACTGGAACAGAAGCAACAGTTGAGGATTGCGAAAGCCATGCTGGATGGCGAGGAGAATGAAAGGGAACGGGTAGCGCGCGACCTGCACGATGGCTTGGGCGGTATGCTGGCAGGCGTGAAGATCGGCCTTTCCGGATTGACAAGTGCAAAAGACAAATTTGTGCAAGACAAGGACCTGTTTCGCATCATTGGACAACTGGACACCTCTGTAACAGAATTAAGGCGTATTGCCCGTAACCTTTTGCCAGAAACATTGCTAAAGTTTGGGTTGGAAGTAGCGCTTAAGGACCTAAGCGAATTTTACATGCGCGACGGCCTGCATATTGATTTTCAGTCCTTTCAAATCGAAAAGAATATTGCGATCAGCATACAGCTCAACATCTACCGGATTGTACAAGAGCTGCTGTCCAACGCCATTAAACATGCCAGGGCGAAAAATATACTCGTGCAATGCAGCCAAAATGACTCGGTATTCTTCATCACCGTAGAGGACGACGGCACCGGCTTTGATACCAGTGTTTTGGAAAACCGAAAAGGGATGGGACTGGATAACCTGAAGAACCGCGTTAGTTACCTCAACGGAAAATTTGAGCTGCGTTCCGTAATCAATGAGGGTACCACCATTAATATCGAACTTAATACTAACGCCGATGTCTGAACTGATGACAGCCATTGTCGATGATCACCCAATTGTGATTGAAGGATTGAAGGCCTTACTTTCGAACGAAACAAACCTAAAGATTGTGGCAGGATTTTGCAGCGGAGAACCACTTTTGAGCTATCTGGCCGGTCATCAGTTAGACCTTATTCTTTTAGACATCACTCTGCCGGATATAAATGGTATTGAGTTATGCCATAAAGTGAAGGAAATATCGCTTTCTACAAAGATTCTGATACTGAGCAACCACACCGAAAGAAGCATCATCATGCAGGCTATACAAAACGGTGCGAGCGGATACCTGCTTAAGAACAGTTCGATAAACGAGTTACGGCATTGTATTGCTGAAGCGATTGAAGGCCGCATCTGTTACAGCAGAGAGGTGATGGAAATTATCAGCAGACCTACTAAAAATGGCGTACAGGAAACTCCGCGCCTTACGCGTCGCGAAAAAGAGATACTTGCGCTCATTGCGTCCGGTAAAACCAGTCAGGTCATCGCCCAGGAGCTTTTTCTTAGTCCGCTGACAGTAGATACGCATCGCAAAAATCTGATACAAAAGTTTGGGGTAAAAAATATTGCAGAATTGGTGATGGTTGCCGTACAGCAGCAGTTACTTTGATCTTGACGGCGTGTCGAAAAAGGAACGGAAACTTCAGAATTCCAGACTAATTGCTGAGATTTCTTCAAACACTACCATTTCAGGAATTAGCGGCACATAGTTCGGCTTTATTAAATGTTAAGGAAAACGTGGTTCCTTTTCCAGGGTCAGACGATCCGGATAATATGAGGTTGTTTTTAACGGCAAAATCCCTGACCAGTTGCAGGCCCAGGCCAATCCCTTTTTCATTAGCAGTACCGTAAGTAGACACATGATCCTCGTTACCTTTCAAAATATTTTCAAGGACATCTGCAGAAATGCCAACACCGGTGTCTGTAATATTCAATACCACACTTTCGCATTGAAGGGTGTAGTGAACGGTTATTTCCCCGCCGGCCGGGGTAAACTTTAAAGCGTTTGATAGTAAATTCTGCACCATGATCCTCAACTGATCAGCATCCGCCCGAACAAGCGGCAACTCTTTAAGTTGGTGTATCATTCTGATGCCTTTCGCCTTAGCGGTTGCATGAAAGAAACTAATCACTTTATCAACTTTATCCGGAAGATTGATTGCTATTGGATTAGTGGAAACGCCACCAAGTTGATTAGCAGCCCAGGTAAGCAAGCTATCCAGCATAAAAGAAGTTTTACCAACCTGAGCCGATAGTTCTTCAATAAGTCCCGACAGTTCCTGGGGGGATAGATCGTTTCCCTTAAACAACATCAGCGTACCTTGTAAGGCCGCAAAAGGGCTTCTGAGATCATGGCTGATGATAGAAAGCAAACGGTCTTTTTCGCCGTTAAGGTGTTGAAGTTTTAAATTAGTCGCTTCGATAATAGCGTTTTGTGCTGCCCTGGCATCAATATCTTTTACCAAAAGCTGATTTTTATGTTTTACCCGTTTATAGATCAGAAAAGTAAGCAAAACAACCGTGAGCAATATCAGGGCCGCACTTATGGCAATCAGGCGGTCTATCTTTTTTTGCTGGCTTAGCAACAGCACCGAATTACGCAAATTCCTGTTTTCTGCTGTCTTTGACAATAGTTCCAGTTTATTGATCTGCTTGTCTTTACCTGCATTGAACAGGCTATCACTTATTTCTTTGTAAGTCAGCAAACGTTGGTAAGCGGTTTTGTAATTACCAAGAATGCTATACGCCTGGTGTGAAAGCTGAAGTGACTGCGCAGCATCCCATTTGGCGTGTGCCAAAACCGCTAATTGATAGGCTAAGTCTGCATAGGTTGCCGCAATCTTATACTGATGTTGCTTAAACCGAATCTTTGCCAGGCCGGTATAGGCAAAACTATTCTCCCAATTGTTTTGATACTTTTTGTTATTGATCACACTTTTGAAAATAGTTTCTGCAGTGGTATCATATCCTTTGCGCAGGTATAAATCGGCTAAATGATTGTTTCCCATCGCAAAAAGATCGTCGAAATGCTGTAACCGGCTTATTTGTAGTGATTGCTTGAGGTAATAGATTGCACTATCAAGTTGCTTCAGATCCGTATGTGCCATGCTGATATTAATCAGGTTGGCCGATATGTGATTTTGATTACCTAATTCTTGATTGGTTGCTTTTGCTTTATTGAAGTAGAAAAGCGCTTCAGCGGTTTGCCCCTGGGTAAGGTCTACTAACCCGATTAAGTTTTCTGCATCTGCCGATATTTCTATTTCATTATTCTTAGACGCTGATTGAAGTACGAATAAAGCACCTTGTATAGCTTCCGGATAATTTCCGTGAATGTAGTTCTGTTTCGCTTTTTCAAGCTTTTGTTTCAGATCTGATTTAACAAGATGGTTTTGGGCGGACGATAACTCAGGGGTGCCCGCTATGGCAATAATTAAAAAGAGCGGCAAGTATTTTTTCAGCATTAGGGGCAAATTCTGTAGCACGAAATTTAAGATTATAAACTTTCTAAGTTACATATTTCATCTTTTTGTTTTTATTGCAGGCATAGAGATAAGAAATAGCGTTTATACACATCTGCGATTGTCTATGGCTTTACCGTCCATTAATTACAATAGGCAGAAGATTCTTCAGTCCTGGGCATAATGAGCATTAATGGCCGAGGCTGATCACGCGTGTAGCCTGCCATTTTCCATTACTCAATTGCCACACGTGTATAAACTTTTGTACCCCTACCTCTTCCTTACCATTTTCTGTATGAATAAAGCGGTGTATCCCCACCTCGATAGCCCCAAAGCCGGGCATGGGGTAAACTTCTAAGCTGCCGGGTACCAGTTCGCGGTGCAAACCGGATGTTGTATTAGATTCGAAAAGCGTTTTAAAATTGCGCATGGTTTGCTCGTAGGTGGTCAGGCCGCCCCCGTCATTGTAGAACTCGACGTTATTGGCAAAAAAGTCTTGCAACGCTCGTAAATCGCGTCGGTTGAAGGCATCGAACATCAGGCTGTCCATGCGGGCAATCGTCTGGTATAACTGTGGATCTTTAGGCTTAAATGTATAGGATTGTGCGTTTACTTGTACATATAGAAACAGTACTAAAAACGCCCCCAATATCCTTTGTAAGAGCTTTCGAGTAGTAAGTTTATTCATATAACAGCGGTTTGACAAAATGCTCCTTAATATAGATAATGTAAAATTCAGATCATAGCAAAACCGGCTTATAGGTTGAAATACTTTTTTATTATCCGGATCTGATACCACGAAATAATTTAACAATAGGCGGACGTTTCGTAGTACTTATATGATTATTGTTTTAAGAAGTTAGCCCATCAAACTCCGCTTTTAAAGTTCTGTTCATTCGTTCCGCAATCAAACTTTCGGATGTATCGTCATTTACGGTCATACTGTTTTGATGTCGGAGCAATGTCGGAGTGAAAAAACTCAGGATGTAGGTAGCGCGATTTAAAAAGGCCTTTAGGAGGCAAATTAAAGGGGTTACTCTTACTATTACGTGTGAGCAACCCCTTGTAGTACCCAGAGCCGGGGTCGAACCGGCACGGCCTTGCAGCCATTGGTGTTTGAGACCAACGCGTCTACCGATTCCGCCATCTGGGCATTGTTGTTCTTAGAACCGGGACGCAAATGTATCTAAACTCTCCTTAATCCGCAACAAATATTTTTGTCTGTAGTAAATATCTGCAATCTGGTTTAAGCGGCTTTCTTTTGCCGTGTCGTTTAACTCCTGATAATCAGCCGTAAGCTTTTCCAGTGCGCTGTTCAAATCATTTTCAAAAATTAAAACTTCACCGCGTATACCTGCCAGTTGTTCGGCATCATCCACCTCCATCAGGCGCTCATTCAGGTCCATCATCTCCATCAGGAAGTCTGCAGGTAACTGCGGTTTGGCACCTTCTTCCAGTAAATTATGTTGCTTCAGAATGTAAGCCAAACGTTTATTAGGGTCAGCGAGGGTTTGGTAAGCCTTATTATTAATCGTCGAAAGTTCCAATATTTCTTGCTGGCGTTCTTCTCCTTCATTCGCGTAGAAGTCGGGGTGATATTCCTTACTCAGCGCATAAAACTGCTTTTTCAGTGCAACTTCATCTATGGTAAAAGATTCGGGTATGTTATAAAATTCGAAGTAATTGATCATGATTATTCTTCAATAAAGGCAAATCTACAAGTAAGTTTGGCATTATGCAGATTCGCCCTATCTACTTAAAGTAAAAAGTCCGGCATTGTTCTGCCAGGCGTGAAAAAAGAACTGTAAAGAAGTCTAAAAGGCTCTCGCCAACAGTTTATCCATATTATATACCCCATGGCAAAGCCTTCCTTTAAGCCAGCTTATTAATTTACGTAAACGTGCTTTAAATTTTTCATCTTTGTTACGTTAAATTTTAGTTATGTTATTCAATCAATTGCTGGATAAGCCATTCTTTATACTCGGTCCGTGCGTGATGGAAAACCAGGATCTGCTATTTACCGTAGCGGAAAAGGTGGCCGAAATAGGGCAAAAATACAAGGTACCTGTTGTTTTCAAATCTTCTTTTGATAAGGCCAACCGTACGTCTGTAAGCGCCTATCGTGGCCCGGGTTTAGAAAAGGGAATGCAGATGCTGCTAAAAGTTAAAG
Source organism: Mucilaginibacter straminoryzae (assembly GCF_022953055.1). Lineage (GTDB taxonomy): Bacteria > Bacteroidota > Bacteroidia > Sphingobacteriales > Sphingobacteriaceae > Mucilaginibacter > Mucilaginibacter straminoryzae. The sequence goes on from NZ_JALJEJ010000003.1 coordinate 350,067, forward strand.
AGCAATTTGGCCTACCTGTAACTACCGATATTCATGAAAGCTATCAGGCTGCCCCGGTTGCAGAGGTAGCAGACATCCTGCAAATTCCGGCATTTTTATGTCGTCAGACAGATCTGCTTGTTGCTGCGGCAAAAACAGGAAAGATTGTAAACATCAAGAAGGCACAATTTTTATCAGGCCAGGATATGCAGTATCCACCGCAAAAGGTAGCAGAAAGCGGAAACAGTCAGATCATCTTAACAGAACGGGGGAATATGTATGGTTACAATAACCTTGCTGTCGACTTCCGCAATATTTATGATATGAAGGCTTTCGGTTACCCGGTGTGTATGGACTGCACCCACTCCGTACAAAGACCGGGTGGTGCCGGCGGAAAGACTGGCGGCGACCGAACGTTTGTGCCCATGATGGCTTTGGCGGCTAAGGCTTTCGGCGCAAGCGGCTATTTTATGGAAACGCATCCCGATCCGGACCATGCCATGAGCGATGGCCCAAACATGGTGAAGCTGCACGAACTGGAGAACGTTATCAGACCTTTAATAGATTATTGATGATGACCGAGACGGCAAAAAAAGTATTCGATATAGAAATTGATACCTTAAAACACGTTGCCGCGTCCTTAGACGATCAGTTTACCCGGGCCGTAAACGCTATTTTAGCCATCAAGGGCAAGGTAATTGTATCGGGTGTAGGTAAGTCGGGTTTGATAGGCCGTAAAATTGCCGCTACGCTGGCCAGTACCGGTACACCAAGTTTCTTTCTCCACCCCGGAGAGGCGTTCCATGGCGACTTGGGAATGGTGGAGCCTCATGATGCCGTGATCCTGGTTTCTTATTCTGGAGAAACAGACGAAGTTTTGAAAATCATTCCTTTCTTAAACTGGAATAAAAATCTGATTATCAGTATTACAGGTAATTCAAATTCAACGCTTGCTAAAAATAGTTTATATCATTTACACGTTCCTGTTTTAAAAGAAGCTTGCCCGTTGGAATTAGCGCCAACTTCATCTACTACAGCCACTTTAGTGATGGGCGATGCACTGGCGGTGGCGCTGATGGAAGCACGGGATTTTACACCTTCTGATTTCGCACGCTTTCACCCGGGCGGAAACCTGGGCCGGAAACTATTATTAAAAGTAAAAGACGTGATGCGACGGGACAAGTTGCCGTTTATTGATCCTTCAGCTTCATTTACAGATTTGCTGTTGAAAATGTCTGAAGGAAGGTTAGGAATGGTGATCGTAGGAAGCGGCGAATATATCCACGGTATTGTTACCGATGGCGACTTAAGGCGTGCGCTGGTGAAAAACAACGATGTTTCTTCTTTGAAAGTACCCGATATGATGACCGTTAATCCGGTAATTGTAGGAGAGGAATTATTACTGGATGAAGCTGAACGGATCATGGTCGGTAGAAAAATCGCGACCGTTTTAGTGGGTTCACCAGAAACCCGGACGATCCAAGGTGTTTATCAAATTTATAATCGTTAATCTAAAATCCATTCTTTTATTGCCATATTTTCAATTGTTAATTTCTAAGTAAATAAATTTCCCAAAGAGCTAAACAATTAGTTGCTATTCCAGTTAGATAGTTGCCGTTACATCAACGGGATTGAAAATCTTCAATCGAACTAACACAAGTTGGATCAACTAATTTAAATTAAGTGATAGCTGAGAAAAAGTACGACTATCTGGTTGTAGGAGCTGGTCTGTTCGGAGCGGTATTCGCGCATGAAGCAACAAAGAAGGGAAAAACATGTCTGGTAATTGACAAGCGTAACCACGCTGGCGGCAACATTTATTGCGATGAGGTAGAAGGGATTAATGTTCACCGCTACGGCGCGCATATTTTTCATACGAACGATAAGCGTTTATGGGACTACGTAAATAGCTTTGTTGAATTCAACCGCTATACCAACAGCCCGCTGGCAATTTATAAAGACGAACTTTATAACCTTCCATTCAATATGAATACATTCTACCAGTTATGGAAGGTGCGTAAGCCGGAAGAAGTAAGGGCGATTATTCAAAGTCAGATCAAAGAATCAGGTATCGAAGACCCTCAAAATCTGGAAGAGCAGGCTATCAGCCTCGTTGGCACGGATATCTACTATAAATTAATAAAAGGATATACTGAAAAGCAGTGGGGGCGTAACTGCCGCGATCTGCCTGCTTTTATTATCAAGCGCTTGCCGATGCGGTTTACGTTTGATAATAACTATTTTAACGACAAGTATCAGGGAATACCTATCGGTGGTTACAATAAACTAACAGAAGGCTTGCTGAAAGGCATTGAGGTGCGGTTAAATGTGGACTATTTTGAATCGCGAGAGGAATGGGATGCTATGGCGGACCAGATCGTTTTCACCGGAAAAATAGACCAGTTTTATGATTACCGTTTCGGCAAACTCGAATATCGCAGCCTGGAGTTTAAGCATGAAACCCTTGATACCGACAACTACCAGGGAAATGCAGTTGTGAATTATACCGAGCGCGAAATACCCTACACGCGCATTATAGAGCATAAGCATTTTGAATTTGGTACGCAGGATAAAACAGTGATTACTTATGAATATCCCCAGGAGTGGGACGAAAGTAAAGAGCCTTATTATCCCATTAATGACGAGAAAAATACAGCTATGCTGAAAAACTATCAGCAGTTGGCAGATACAGAAACCAAGGTAATATTTGGCGGTCGCCTCGCCGAATATAAATATTATGACATGCATCAGGTGATTGCATCTGCGCTAAAAAAAAGCAGCACAATAGCATGATATTGAAAAAATTATATATGATAATAACCTGTTAAAGAGCCACATAGTGGCTCTTTTTTTAATTTATAAAGCATTTTTAATTTTGCCTATTGATTAAATAGTTTGGATGCAACTATGTTAAAATTCAGCTATTTTTAATCAAAATTTTGTATTAATTTAGCAAGAACAAACTACCCTAATAATATTGCTGAGGGCATGATCCACAGATACGCTACGTTTATAAAAGCCATTAATCTTACCATCGATTATATCATACTCAATATCAGTATGGTTATTGCCTATCTTATCGTAGATAAGTCTTACATTTTTTGGATAGATAATAAAAATTACTTACCGGTTGTACTGGTATTTAACCTGATATGGCTTTTATCTGCTAATATTTCAAACCTTTATGAGCAGGTTCTGAATAAGGATTCTATCAGCACGTATCAAAGTGTGTTTAAAACATACATGATTTTTGTAGCGCTGATCTGTTTCACCATTATTATTATAACTGGTACAAAGGCTTATTTCATCACCCGCACTTATCTGTTTTGCGCAATTGCCCTATTCGGGTTTTTACTGGGTTTATGGAAGCTTATTTTCCTGAGCATCAGGAAAGGCGACCGTCGTTTGCTAATGGATAAGAGAAATGTAGTGATTGTGGGTGCGGGCCGCCAGGGGATGGATCTTTACCATTACTTTGAGCAGAACTCAGAGAGAGGTTATAATATGCTGGGCTTCTTCGACGATGATCCTTCCAGGGTGAATAACTCAGCGTTGTTTTTAGGAAAAGCTGACGAATGTTTAGCCTATGTAATCGCTAACGAAGTACACGAAATCTTTTGTGCTTTGCCAAGTTCTGAAGCAGCTTCAATAGAGAAGCTGATGCTTGATGCGGATAAGAACCTGATCCGCTTTAAGATAGTTCCGGAATATTACAGCTATACCAACAGGCCTACTTTAATCCAGAATCTGGGGCATATCCCGATCATATCCTTACGTCCAGAGCCTTTGGAAAGCATGCTTAACCGTTTTATTAAGCGTGTTTTTGATATTGCTTTTTCTTTGTTCATTATCGTATTCGTTTTAAGCTGGCTTTTTCCTATACTGGCTATAATTATCAAAATACAATCAAGAGGACCTGTTTTATTTGTTCAGGAGCGTTCCGGGAAAGAAAATGAAACTTTTAAATGCTTCAAATTCCGGAGCATGCGGGTAAATGCAGAGTCGGACAAAAAGCAAGCTACCAAAAACGATAGTCGTATTACCAAGATCGGCGCTTTTATGCGGAAAACCAATTTGGATGAATTGCCGCAATTCTTTAACGTACTGGCCGGTGATATGTCTATTGTTGGCCCCAGACCACACATGGTGCATCATACCGAACAATACTCTAAGCTGATTGAAAAATACATGGTACGGCACTTTCTAAAACCCGGGGTTACTGGTTGGGCGCAGGTAAATGGGTTGCGGGGCGAAACCAGAACTTTAGAGGCGATGGAGCAGCGCGTAGAGTTTGACGTTTGGTATCTCGAAAACTGGTCCTTCCTGTTAGATCTGAAAATTATCTTCCTGACCGTTTGGACCACCGCGCGCGGTGATAAAAATGCCTACTAAGCTGACATTTATTGATCAGTTAGGGCGCAAAATTGTGCTGGATAAGTACCCTTCCCGGATTATTTCAGTGGTTCCGTCTCAAACAGAACTATTGTTCGATCTTGGTCTTGGCGAGCGTGTAGCTGGTGTTACGAAGTATTGTTGCCATCCTGCAAGTGCCCTTCAAAATTCTGCTGTTATTGGCGCTACCAAACAATTGGATTTAAACCTGATCAGAAGTTTAAAGCCGGATTTAATTATCGCCAATAAAGAAGAGAACGATCGCGAACAGATTGAGGAGCTAATGCAGGAATTTCCTGTTTGGGTGAGCGATATCAACGATCTGTCCGGTAGCTTACAGATGATCCAAGCGATAAGCGAGCTTACCTGTACTACACAAACTGCTTCAAATCTTATACGCCGAATAGAAGCTGGGTTTAGTAATTTGACGACCATCTCAAAACCGCTTGACGTGCTCTACTTTATCTGGCGTAAACCCTATATGACTGCTGGTACAGGCACTTTTATAGACCATTTGTTGGCGCGTTGCGGTCTTAGAAACGCGCTTCTTGCAGACCGTTACCCGGCTCTTAGTGCAGAAGAAATTGTAAACCTGAATCCCGCTGTTATTTTCCTTTCCAGCGAACCCTATCCGTTTAAAGAGAAACATATTGCTGAATTTCGAGAACTATTGCCAGATGCGTTGATAGAAATAGTAGATGGCGAGCTATTTTCGTGGTATGGAAGCCGGTTAATATATTCACCTGATTATTTTAATGCCCTGATAACCAACATAGACAAGCGTTTAGGGGTAAAAAAATAAAAAATGATTTTAAATTACCGTTCATAAGGCTATCTTTGCCAACTCAAAATCCTAACTGCGGAAGTGGCGTAATTGGTAGCCGCACCAGACTTAGGATCTGGCGCCGCGAGGCGTGGGGGTTCGAGTCCCTTCTTCCGCACTAACCCGCTCTAAATATTTAGAGCGGGTTTTTTATTTGATATGCATTTCCAATTTAAAGTCTGTTGAAAATAGTTGGCTTAAGGAATATTTTTAGCGTTCAAAAAAGAATATGAATTAAGTTTTATCTTCACACCATTAATCAAAACCTTTCATGAAAGTAGTTAAACTATTCTTTGCGTTATTCTTTTTGTCAATTTTATTTTCATGCGGCGGCGGCGAAGTTAAAACAAAACAGTCGTTGCCTAAAGTTAAACTCCCACCCGATGAACAGGGATTTTTGGATCGGTTGATACATGCCAAATCACTTATACCAGATAGTCTAAGTGACGTTCGTAAACAGTTTTTAGAAGATAGCCTGAAAACAGCCATAGACCAATGGCTATCAAAACAAACGGATCTTAAAGCAAATCGCTGGATTGGCGTTGTTATGAATGATACCGTTGGTCAAAGTTTAAGTTCTGAGCATAGCGTGCTGCAGTTATATATCCCTGTTCCAAAAACTACCGACACCACTACCTCCAGATTTGATTTTACCCGTTCCGCTACCATTACCATGTCTGTCGATATGGATGATGACGCAATGGCTAAGACAAAAAAACAGCTTTCTGACGGAGATTCAGTTGTATTTAGCGGATATTTTACACCATTAAGTAAACAAACTCCCGACCTTTTAAGCAATGCTGGTAGCTTTTTTAATTCCCCTTCATTAGATTTTACGCCCACAGAGCTATATAAAAAAGGCGATAAAATACCGCCTGTACGGGTTAGTCCGGACACTACTGGATTGTATAAGTCGCCCATTTCATTGACAGCAAAAACGAAAGTCATCAAAGAAAGTGGCGATCGTTTCCTGCATTTTTATATTACTGTTAAAAATGTCTCAAAAAAGCCAATCTTTGGGTCAACTGTACAATGGATGGTGACCACAAAAAATGGGAAACCAGCAAAAGTAGATGGTGCAACAGGAATTTGGCTACCGGGATATTTTAACCAGACATTGGCACCTGGTGCAAGTGAAACAGAAGAATGGGAGTATCAAAGTACTGATGGCGAGAAGGTGCAGCGTATTCTTCCTAAAACAGTTACGTTTTATAATGGGCTCCAGTGGAAGCTTGGTAAACATTAACGAAAGACATAAGCCTAGGCTTATATTAATGCCGGACTTAACGCATCACAATAAATAATTAGGTTGACCAGTGTTCGATAAATACTTCGATAAAATATTGATCCTATTGTTTGCTTTCTAACCATTATAGTCATACGCTATTTTCCAGATTCGATCCTGATTAGCTAGAACCGTTGTGTTACAACGAGTGATAATCAATAAGTATTTTTCGCTCATTTTCATAAATGCAACATTATTGCATTTATGAAATTTTTAGCTAAGTTTGCCGCTTTAACAATCTTGGCAAAATGAAAAAACTACCGGTTACCGTATTAAGCGGCTTTTTGGGTGCAGGTAAAACCACCCTGCTCAACCATGTTTTACATAACAAAGCAAATATGCGTGTCGCCGTTATCGTCAATGATATGAGCGAAGTAAACATCGACGCGCAATTGGTAGCGAACGAAAAAACGCTGTCGCGAACGGAAGAAAAACTCGTAGAGATGAGCAATGGCTGTATTTGCTGCACGCTTCGCGAAGATTTAATGATCGAAGTAGAAAAACTGGCCCGGGAAAACCGTTTCGATTACCTGCTGATAGAAAGTACAGGGGTATCAGAACCCATTCCCGTTGCACAAACCTTTACGTTTGTTGATGATAATGCCGGTATAGATCTTAGTCGCTTTTCGCAGTTAGATACCATGGTGACTGTTGTTGACTGCTACAATTTTTACAAAGATTTTGGCAGCGCCGAAAAGTTGCTTGACCGTCACCTTGTAGACGACACGGCCGACCAGCGCACCATTGTCAACTTATTGACAGACCAGATAGAGTTTGCCAATGTGATTATCCTGAACAAGACAGACCTGCTCCCTGAAAAAGATATCTGCCTGTTAGAGGCACTGATGAAACGGCTTAACCCAGATGCTAAAATTATACGGTCGGCCTTTGGCCGTGTTGCGCCTGAAGAAATATTGAACACCGGGTTGTTCGACTTTGAAAAGGCTTCCATGTCGGCTGGCTGGATAAAAGAACTGGAAAATGAACATGTACCCGAAACGGAAGAGTACGGTATCGGGTCGATCGTATTCAGGGCCAGAAAACCCTTCCACCCGATTCGTTTCTGGCATTGGTTAAAAGAAGAATTTCCGGATAACATCATCCGTTCTAAAGGGATGTTCTGGATAGCCTCCCGCCCGGATGACGCCTTAAACCTTTCCCAGGCCGGAGGCTCAAGCAGGCTCGAAAGGGCTGGTGTTTGGTGGGCAAGTATGTCTTATGCAGAAAGGATCCGTTACCCGGACTATATCGAAAACAAAGCTTATATCGAAGGCAAATGGGTTAAAGACTGGGCAGACCGTACAATTGAATTAGTTTTTATTGGACAGGATCTGAACAAAGCGCAATTAATCAGCGAATTAGAAGACTGCTTGTTGACGGAGGACGAAGCGAAGGCTTTCCTGGCCGGCAAAAGCTTTTCGGACCCCTTCAGGGTTGAGTAAAACTACCTTGCTCTTCGCCATGATTTTAACGCGGAAAGGCATTCTGTTTTTTCCGTTTTGAAAAGATCCTTGCCATTTCGGTAGGCCTTCATAACCGCAGCGGTTCATTCGGTCTCTCCCCCGAAGGTCGTTGCTGCCGGGCAGGGCGTATTCTGCTTACAGTCTATTTATTGGCATTACCTTTATTAGCCCAATTGCATAAATTCTAAATAATGCAAAACGGCGTGTTAATTATAGACGATGAAACTAAGCTTGCCGGCCTTCTGGGCCGCATCATTGGTTTAGAGGGATTCCAGGTTTTTGAGGCAAACAAGGCTAAAGACGGTCTTAAAGTGTTATCGCAGGAAGACATCCTGGTGGTGATCACCGATATTAAGCTGCCTGATATCAAAGGCATTGAACTGGTCACCAGGATTAAGGAAATCAAGCCCTATGTAGAAGTGATCTGCGTTACGGCATACGGCACTATACCAGACGGCGTTCAGGCCATGAAAAACGGTGCGTTTGATTATCTGACAAAAGGTGATGATAACGAAAAACTACTCCCGCTGCTTTACAAGGCCTACGACAAGGCTGTATTACAATTAAAACTCTACCAATTAGAGAATAAAGCCATCAAGCGGTACAGCTTTAAGTCGATCCTCGGAAAATCAAAACCTATCAGGCAGGCCATTGAACTGGCAGAAAAGGTTTCGTTGACGAACACCACCGTTTTACTGCTCGGCGAAACAGGTACGGGGAAAGAACTTTTCGCCCAGGCTATCCACTATAACAGTCCGCGGAATCATAAGAACTTTGTAGCCGTCAATTGCAGCGCATTCAGTAAAGAATTATTAGAAAGCGAATTGTTCGGCCATAAGGCAGGCGCCTTTACCAGTGCCGTCAAAGAAAAGAAAGGCTTGTTTGAAGAAGCCAATGGCGGTACCATCTTCCTGGACGAGATCGGCGAAATGAACCTGGAGCTGCAGGCCAAACTGTTGCGTGTATTGGAAAGCGGCGAATTTATTAAAGTGGGTGATACACGCGTGCAGACTGTGAACGTACGGATCATCGCAGCTACAAACCGCGATCTGAATAAAGAGATAGAGAAAGAACGTTTCCGGGCCGACCTGTTTTACCGGCTTTCGGTATTCTCTATCACCCTGCCCTCTTTAAGCCAGCGAAAAGACGACATCCCGATATTAGTTAACCACTACCTGAAAGAGTTCTCCACTAAACTTAACAATCCCATCAAAGAAACAGATCCTGCTTTTTTAAAGGCATTGGAAGATCATGAATGGAAGGGCAACATCCGCGAGCTACGAAATCTGATAGAGCGGGCAGTAATTGTAGGCAGGGATAAACTGACCACACATGTGCTGCCGTTCGATTTTTTTACACATGCTGCTACAAGTAATACCATCTTTGATATGGCCGCTATGGAAAAAGAACACATAGCAAAAGTAATGCGTTATACGCACGGCAATAAAACAGAAACAGCCAGGTTACTCAACATTGGTTTAACTACACTGTATCGAAAGATCGAAGAATATCAGATCGCCTGACAAAGCTTTTCATCCCGGTAAAAAGCCTTCCATTTTGGAAGGCTTTTTTTATTGCCCCTTTTCCAAAAGCACAACAAAAAAATTACAAATCACTATAAATCAATTACTTATAAATAAAATATAAAAACTGGTGCCAGTTTTGGCATTGGTGTTACAAAATACAACATCATGCTCACTATCATTTTATTTATCGCCTTGCTGCTTGGCTGCTGGCTCATCTTTAAATCAATAGACTGGTTCGAAAAAATTTAAAACTATGTTGGCTCTATTCATCATTTCCATCGCAGTATTCATTTACATGATCTATGTACTGCTAAAACCCGAAAAATTTTAATCCCTGCCACAATGAATACCGAACTCTTAGGCATTGTCGCCTCATTTATTATCACCTTGCTTATCGCTATTCCGCTTGGCAAATATTTAGCGAAAACGTTTGCCGGCGAAAAAGTATGGACAGACTTTTTGAAACCTATAGAAAACGCAATCTTCAAGTTATCGGGCATCAATCCGGCTAAGCCGATGGACTGGAAACAGTTCTTGAAAGCCATGATGACCATCAACATCCTTTGGTTGGTATATGGCTTTTTTGTGCTGTTGTATCAGGATAAACTACCGCTTAACCCGGATGGTAACCCGGGCATGACTGCTGATCTGGCTTTCAATACCATCATCAGCTTTGTAGTTAACTGTAACCTTCAGCACTACAGTGGCGAAAGCGGTGCTACATACCTTACACAGCACTTTATTTTTATGTTTCTGCACTTCACCAGTTGTGCTACCGGTATTGCCGCAGCAATTGCTGTATTTAAAGCCTTCAGAGATAAAACCACTGCAGATGTTGGTAACTTCTGGATGTACTTTGTACGTTCTATTACCCGTTTACTGCTGCCAATTTCTGCAATTATCGCCCTGATACTGGCCTTCAATGGCACACCGAGCAGCTATGCGGGCAAAGATAAGATCATCACTGTTCAGGGCGATACCGTTAACGTTTCGCGCGGCCCAGCAGCACCCATGATTGCCATTAAACACTTGGGCACTAACGGCGGCGGATGGTTTGGTGCAAACTCTGCCCACCCGCTGGAGAATCCAAACTACCTCACCAACATGGTGGAGATCATTGCGCAATTCATTATCCCTGTAGCCATGATCCTGGCCTTTGGATATTTCATCAACCGTAAAAAATTAGGTTGGATCATTTTTGGGGTGATGATGGTTGGTACGCTGATGTTTATGGTACCGACTATCATTGGCGAAGTTAGCGGAAACCCCATGATCGCTAAAATGGGCATCAGCCAGCCAACCGGTTCTATGGAAGGTAAGGAAGTTCGCTTTGGCCCAATGGCTACCGGCTACTGGAGCACCCTGACTACCGTTACCTCAACCGGTTCAGTAAACGGCATGCACGATAGCATGGTTCCGCTGAGCGGTTTATGGCAGCTGCTGGCCATGATGATCAATGGCTTCTTTGGCGGTTGTGGCGTAGGCATACTCAACTACCTGGTTTACCTCATCATTGCCGTGTTTATCTCTGGGTTGATGGTAGGCCGTACACCAGAATTCCTGGGGCATAAAGTAGAAGCGCGGGAAGTAAAAATAGCTGCGCTCATCACCCTGCTTAGTCCGTTCCTGATCATGGCAGGTACCGCACTGTCAAGCTACATGTTCGTTCATCATGGCAATGCAGACTGGGCGGTGAAGCCATCAAGCTGGTTAAATAATCCGGGCTATCATGGTTTTTCTGAAATGCTTTACGAATATACATCGGCAAATGCCAACAACGGATCTGGTTTCGAAGGCCTGGGCGATAATAACATCTTCTGGAACGTCAGCACGGGTATTGTCCTGCTGTTCGGGCGCTTTCTGCCGATCATCGGCCCTGTGGCGATTGCCGGACTGTTAGGCAAAAAGAAATATGTTCCTGAATCTGCCGGAACTTTACGGATCGATACCGTCACCTTCGGCATCATGACGTTTGCTGTCATCCTTGTACTTAACGCCCTATCCTATTTCCCTGCATTAGCCTTAGGCCCAATTGCAGAACATTTTTCAATGAAATAACCATGAAAGCTCAATCAAATAAATTATTTGAACCTGCCTTAGTGCAAACAGCACTCAAAGAAAGTTTCATCAAGCTGAACCCTAAAGTAATGCTCCGTAACCCGGTGATGTTTACTGTAGAAGTGGGTACGGTAATTATGCTGGCAGTAAGCATTTACAGCTTAACCAACCACGGTCAGGGTTCGTTCACCTATAACTTCGTCATATTCCTCATACTGCTGATCACTGTATTATTCGCCAACTTTGCCGAAGCCATTGCCGAAGCACGTGGAAAGGCACAAGCAGACAGCCTGCGTAAAACCCGCGAAGACACACCTGCAAATGTGATATTCGAAGACGGCACCACGGCTGTTGTATCATCCAGCCGCCTTAAAAAAGGAGATGTATTTTACTGCGAGGCAGGTGACACCATCCCTACCGACGGGGAAATTATTGAGGGCCTGGCTACCATCGACGAATCGGCCATTACCGGCGAGTCTGCGCCCGTGATACGCGAGGCAGGGGGCGATAAATCATCCGTAACCGGTGGCACTAAAGTGCTTTCAGACCGTATCAAGGTATTGGTAACCACCCAGCCAGGCGAAAGCTTCCTGGATAAAATGATTGCACTGGTAGAAGGTGCGTCAAGGCAGAAAACACCTAACGAGATTGCCTTAACCATCCTGCTGGCAAGCTTCACACTGATCTTTATTATTGTTTGCGTGACACTGCAACCCTTTGCAGATTATGCTAAAACACCTATTACCATAGCAGCGCTTATTTCTTTATTCGTCTGCTTAATTCCAACCACCATTGGTGGTCTGTTATCAGCCATTGGTATCGCAGGGATGGACAGGGCTCTGCGTGCCAATGTGATAACAAAATCTGGTAAAGCAGTAGAAACAGCTGGTGATATTGACACCCTGTTGCTGGACAAAACCGGAACCATCACCATTGGTAACCGTAAAGCCACTCAGTTCTGGCCGGCGCCCGGCATTAACCAGGCGGAGATGATCAAAGCCTGCGTGCTATCGTCCCTTTCTGATGAAACACCGGAGGGCAAATCGATTATTGAATTGAGCCTTAATGACAAGGGGGAATCTCCGCGCGAAATCGAAAAACTGATCAATCAATACAAAGCCCTCCCTACTGGGGAAGGTTTGGGAGGGGCTTCAGTCACCTTTATAAAATTCACTGCCGAAACCCGTTCAAGCGGTATTGACACCCCGGATGGTAAACGCATCCGCAAAGGCGCTTTTGATTCTATTCGCAACCTTGTACAAAAAGCAGGGAACAAGTTCCCTGATGAAACAGCCGAAAGGGTGAAGATCATCTCATCTAACGGCGGCACCCCATTAGTCGTTTCAGAGAATGAGCAAGTGCTTGGTGTAATAGAACTACAGGATATTATTAAACCCGGCATTGCCGAACGTTTTGACCGCCTGCGCAAAATGGGCGTAAAAACAGTGATGGTGACCGGCGACAACCCGTTAACAGCCAAATTTATTGCCGAAAAGGCCGGTGTAGACGATTTCATTGCCGAAGCCAAACCAGAAGATAAGATGAACTACATTAAGCAGGAGCAAAACAGTGGTAAACTGGTAGCCATGATGGGCGACGGTACCAATGATGCCCCTGCCCTTGCCCAGGCAGACGTTGGCGTGGCCATGAACAGCGGCACACAGGCTGCAAAAGAAGCAGGTAACATGGTAGATCTGGACAACGACCCCACCAAGTTGATCGAGATTGTGGAGATCGGCAAGCAATTGCTGATTACCCGCGGTACGCTCACCACGTTCTCTATCGCTAATGACGTTGCCAAATACTTCGCCATTGTTCCGGCACTGTTCATTGCTTCTATTCCTGCTTTGCAAAGCATCAATATCATGAAACTGCACAGCCCGGAAAGCGCTATTCTTTCTGCCGTCATCTTCAACGCCATCATTATCCCGTTACTGATCCCGCTGGCGTTAAAGGGCGTGGAATACAAACCTATCGGTGCCAGTTCGTTGCTGCGCAGAAACCTGCTGATTTATGGTTTAGGCGGCGTTATCGCGCCATTCATCGGCATTAAATTAATAGACCTGGTAGTCGCACTGTTTATCTAAAAACCGATCTGCCCTTAACCATTATTAAAAAGGGCTAAATAAAATTATTCCATTATATAAAAAAGTTAAAGTCTCCTCCTTCAGGAGGAGATTTAGAGGAGGTCAATCATGAAATCATACATCGTTCAAGCCATCAGGCTTACCGTAGTACTCACCATACTGCTTTGTATCTTATACCCTGCTTTTATTGCCTTTGCCGGTAAATTCTCTAATGGAAATGGCAACGGCGAAACAATCAGCCTCAACGGCAAAGTGGTGGGTTATGCCAATTTAGCACAGAAGTTCGACAAACCTAAATACTTCTGGGGGCGCCCTTCTGCCGTTCAATATAACGCAGCCGGTTCTGCAGGTTCAAATAAAGGCCCAACCAATCCCGACTATCTGAAAGAGGTGAACAACCGCGTGGATACCTTACTGAAATATCACCCTTACCTAAAACGGAATGATATCCCTGCCGACCTGGTTACGGCTTCCGGCAGCGGCCTTGATCCGGATATTTCGCTTAACGCCGCTTTAATACAGGTAAAACGTGTGGCACAGGTCCGCAATCTGGACGAGCAAAAACTGAATGACCTTATTGCCGCACAAACCGAGAAACCACTTTGGGGATTGTTCGGCCCGGGTGCAAGGGTAAACGTACTGAAGCTAAATGTGGCTTTAGACCAAATGAAATAAAGACTAATAATTTAAGATACCCCGCTTAAAACAACTAAAAACTCATACTTCTTGAAATATTTTTAAAATGAAAAAACTATTGCTACCGGTGCTTTTACTGTCCGGCATTACCACAGCTGTTTATGCGCAAACACCAGATGCCGCTAAAAAGGACACCACCAAAAAAGTCGACGATGTTCAGCCGTTAAGTTATGCTGACTTTTCGTGGATTAACGGACAAAACCGCCAAAACAAGAAACTGATCGACAATGAATTCTTTACAGGGGATTTCACTTTCGACATGAACTACACCCAGTCTAACCACAACCCTAACGATAATACCGTTACCGGTTCAACTGCGCTGGCACGTAACCGCGAAGTCGACATCTCATTTGTGGGTATCGGCGGTGATTTTCACTATGAAAACGTACGCGGCCGTATCATGACACAGTTTGGCACCCGCTCTACTGTTGTTCCACGGAACGACTATAGCGGCTACCGTGGGCAATACGACCTGCCGGATGCTTACCGGTATTTAAGCGAGGCTTACGGCGGTTACCATTTCAACGTGATGAAAGGCTTGAACATAGATATGGGTATTTTCATGTCTTACATCGGTATGTTCTCTTATAACAACTTTGAGAACTGGAGCTATCAGCCTTCCTACACTTCAGACAATACCCCATGGTTCTTTAATGGTATCCGTGCCCAGTTGTTCCCTTCATTAAAAACCAAGGTAGAGCTTTGGATCATCAACGGATGGCAATCATACGGGATGTTTAACAAAATGCCAGGCATCGGCTTTTCTGTTAACACCAGGCCAAGTCCGCGTACGTCATTTATCACCAACAACTACTTTGGTACAGATGTGGCAGGCGCACCGGGTGTAAAACGCTACCATACAGACAACTCGTTCCAGCACCTGTATTTCGATGCTTCAAACAAAAAAGGTCCTGGTATTAAGCGTGCCGCCTTTACGTTAACAGCAGACTTTGGCTTCCAGAATGGTACTGCACCGGGTAACGTCACCTACAGCCCGTTCGGCAAAAACGCATCGAACTTCATCAGCGCGATGGCGTATAACCGCCTTTGGTTCGGCAACGAAATGAAATGGGGCTGGACTATCGGCGGCGGCTTCATGAGCAACCCAAGCCGTTACCTGGCTTTAGTGCCTCCGGGACAAGCTACAGACGGGTTCCTGGCGGCATCAACACCTGGCTCTAAAATGTCTGGCTGGGACGCCTCTACCAGTTTTGATTACAATCCAAGCAACTGGATGACCGTTCGTTTTGAACTCGTACACCGCTTTATGAACGTGCCTTACTTTGCAGGCAAAGGTGGTGTAACAGGTCCAACCGGTTACCAGGCTAACCCTGCTACTTCTTTCAACCCTAATTCATATATTCCAAATACAGGCTCATTTACTCCAGATCTGGTAAATTCTGAAAACAGAGTTATTGTTGCCTTAATTACCCGTTTCTAATCATTTAAAACAAGTTTCATTATGAAAACGCTAAATGTATTATTGATAATGCTTCTGTTTTTCACCCTGAAAACAGAAGCGCAAACAAAAGGTCATGTTGGGTTATACCTTACACAAGCCGACTATCTTAATCACAAATTAAGTTATGCAGATAGCCAGGACCATATTTACTTTCATGAATTTTTAGGCGGCAAAAACATTACCGTTATAGTCGGCGGCAAAAAGCTCACCTTAGCTAAAAATGAAGTTTACGGCTACCGCGATGCTGATAACAGCGATTACCGGTTTTTCAACAATGAAGCCTACCGGGTTATAGATACCACCGGCTTCTACCTCTATTCCTGCAACAAAGCCGTGCAACAGGTAAAAGGACCGGCTGTAACCAAACTTTACTATTTCAGCAGTCTGGTTGGTTCTGAAATTCAACCCCTAAGCGTAAATAATCTCTGCCGTACGTTCAGTAAGAACCAGCACTTCAGGAATGAGCTTAGTGCAGAGTTTAAATCAGACGATGAACTACCAACTTACGATAATCTGTCGCACAGCTACAAAATAAAAGAGCTATACGCCGAAAGCCGGTAGTAGCTAAGGTACAGCATGTGTTTTTGGTTGATTGAGAGGACTCATGCTAAGGGGGCACCAGGTGCCCCCTTTCAAAGGTTTTAGATTTTTGACGACATGGAAAGTAAAGAGACAGACCCATCTGTAAAATCTTTCCTCGACCTGGTGAAAACCTCCAGGAAGGGAAAGTTTAAGATCTACATCGGCATGAGTGCAGGTGTGGGTAAAACTTACCGGATGCTGCATGATGCAAAAGGGCTTCAGCGTAATGGAATAAATGTGCAGGTTGGCTATGTAGAAACCCATAACCGGGCAGAAACACTCGCGGCCCTGGATGGGCTGCCCGTAATTCCCCGTCGTAAAATATTCTACAAGGGTAAAGAATTAGAAGAGATGGACCTGCAAACCATCCTGAACACCCACCCAGAAGTAGTAATTGTGGATGAGCTTGCCCATACCAACGTAGCAGGCAGTAAAAACACAAAACGCTGGCAGGACGTGGTCGACCTGCTGGAGGCCGGCATCAACGTCATCTCGGCGGTAAACATCCAGCACCTGGAAAGCCTGAATGAAGAGGTTGAGAAAATTACAGGTGTCGCTATTACCGAGCGTATTCCGGATAAAATACTGGAATTAGCTGATGAGATCGTGAATATCGACCTGACCTCGGATGAGCTGATCGAGCGCTTGAAAGATGGAAAGATCTACGATAAAGCTAAGGTAGAACAGGCGCTGAGCAACTTTTTCCAGGCAGATAAAATCCTGCAATTGCGCGAACTTGCATTGAAAGAAGTAGCACACTATGTAGAACGCAAGATAGATGTGGTGGTTCCGAGGCAGATCAAACTTCGAAAAGAGCGGTTCCTGGCGTGTATCTCGTCAAATGCAGAGACGGCCAAAATAGTGATCCGTAAAACTGCGCGCCTGGCTTCCTATTATCAGTCTTCGTGGATTGTACTTTACGTTCAGACGCCAAACGAAAGCGGCGACCGTATTAAATTAGATAAACAACGGCACCTGATCAACAATTTAAAATTGGCTACAGAACTGGGTGCAGAGGTGTTGCGGCTGAAAAGCAACGACATCATCCAAACCATTTTAGTTGTAGCCGAAGAAAAAGAAATTACAACAATCTGTATGGGGAAACCGCACATCAGCCTGTTACAGGTGATCCTTAAAACGGCGGCATTTAACCAGATGCTGAAACAACTGGCGCATACCAGTACTGATCTTGTGATCCTGTCGTGATCCGTTAACTTAAAAGATGATTAAAATGAAAATCAAAACCAAACTTCGCTTAGGATTTGCTTTCCTGTTTATCGTAGTGATATTCTTCGGCGCAACTGCGCTGTACTATATCCAGGTGATTTCAGCCAGCGCAAAAGTGATCCTGAAAGATAATTACGAGACGCTGAACTATACCAAAAACATGCGCGCACTACTGGATGAAAACGCCGCGCCGTTTGAGAAAAATGTGCTTCAGCAATTTAACCGCGAGCTTGCAAAGCAAGAGAAAAACATTACAGAAGCAGGCGAAAAAGAAGCGACACTTCAAGTTAGGGAAGCCTTTGATCAATTGTCATCAGAAAGCCCCTCATCTCCGCAATTACTGAAAGCCATAAGAGCAAACCTGCGTACGATAGAAACGCTGAACATGAACGCAATTGTCCGGAAAAATGCAGCGGCGATGTCCTCCGTAAAAAAAGCTACACTCTACCTTAGCATGGCAGGCACCTTTGCCTTCCTGGTATTGCTCAGCTTCAGTGTAAATTTCCCAGGGTTTATAGCAGGGCCGCTAAAATTACTGCAGGATGGTATCCGTGAAATCGGTGAGAAAAACTACAGCCAGCGCTTGAATTTCGATAAAGACGATGAGTTCGGCGACGTTGCTGCTGCCTTTAACCAGATGGCAGAGCGGCTGAACGAATGGGAAAACAGCAACCTTGCGGGACTGAAATCTGAAAAGCTTCGTATAGAAACCATCATTGAGCAAATGCAGGATGCCATTATCGGGCTGAATGAACAAGACCAGATCCTGTTTATCAACCAGGCGGCAGAAACCATCTTCAACCTGCAAAAGGCAGAAGTTACCGGCCAACCCATCCACTTACTCACTAAACGGAACGACTTGCTGAAGAGCATCATCGGCACGGAAAATATTTTAAAACCGTTGAAGATCTACGCAAACGAAAAGGAGTCTTTCTTTAAGGTAGAAAGCCGCGAAATCAATATCCCGAATCTTCAGGCTAATAAAGACAATGCCTTACGGCAAGCTTCTGTATCGGCAGGGAAAGTAATTATTCTAAGGAACATTACCGAATTTAAAGAACGTGACGAAGCAAAAAGTAATTTCATCGCTACCATCTCGCACGAGTTAAAAACGCCGATGTCATCTATCAAAATGAGCCTGCAATTGCTGAATGACGAGCGTATAGGCGCCTTAAATCCAGAGCAGCAAGGGCTGGTGTCTAATATCAAAAGCGACTGCGACCGTCTGTTGCGGATCAGCAGCGAGCTGCTGGATCTTTCGCAGGTAGAAACAGGCAATCTTAAACTGAATATCTCGGCTATCGACCCGCTGAAGATATTAGATTACGCGATAGACACCGTAAAATTCCAGGCCGAGCAAAAAGAGGTAAAGCTGGAAGTGCAAGCCGCAACAGGCTTACCCCAGGTACATGCCGACACCGATAAAACAGCCTGGGTACTGGTCAACTTGTTATCCAACGCGCTAAGATATAGCCATGAAAAGTCGCGGATCATCATCAGCGTAAAAGCAGAGGCCAGCAAATTGATCTTCTCAGTTCGTGATTTTGGCAAAGGCATAGACGAGCAGTACCAGAAACGGCTATTCGAACGCTATTTCCGTATCCCCGCCGATGGTAGCAGCAAATCTGGAACAGGGTTAGGTCTGGCCATTTCGAAAGAGTTTATAGAGGCACAAAACGGTCAGATTTGGGTAGAAAGCGCCATTGGCGAAGGTAGTTCATTTAGTTTCGCGTTACCGGTAGGCTAAGCCGAATGTCGATAAGGATGTTACTTGAAACAACATAAAATATGGGTAGTTTTGGATTGTCGGCGTTTACCAATTTCGCCAGACACCGAAGCTTACCTGTATAATATGTTCTTCAAGTACAGATCGAATTATCTAAAAGTTGATCGTGAAACCCGTTGCTGCCTGTTGGCTGTAATGGCATTCCTGATATTTGCATCATTGCAGGCATCGGCACAAACAGGACGGCAAAGTTGGATACGCATCAACCAGTTGGGATACCCTACCGGCGGAACAAAAGTAGCGGTACTTGCCTCCAAGCAGGTAAAAGCAGACGAACCCTATTTCGAACTGATAGATGCCACCACTTCTAAACCGGTATTCAGGGCAAAGCTTGGGAAAGACTTTGGCCATTACGGGCCTTTCGCTTCCTGCTACCGGTTGTCTTTTACAAGTTTTAAAAAAGCGGGCAGGTATTATCTTAAGGTTGGGACAACTACTTCCCCTGTCTTTGTAATCTCCAATAAAAATTATAAAGGCGCCGCAGATTTCACCCTTCGTTACATGAGACAGCAAAGAAGCGGGTTCAACCCGTTCTTAAAAGACTCCTGCCACACTAAAGATGGTTACGTTATCTATGGCCCGGTGCCGGACGGCACGCATATCGATGTATCCGGCGGTTGGCATGACGCTACTGATTACCTGCAATATGCAACAACATCGGCGAATGCCACCTTTCACCTCTTAGCGGCCTATCATGATTTCCCTGGGGTATTTACAGATCAGTATCAGGGTAATGGCCTTGAAGGTAAAAACGGCGTACCAGATGTACTGGATGAAGGAAAATGGGGGCTTGACTGGTTAATGAAAATGCATCCACGGGCCGACTGGATGTTCAACCAGTTGGCCGACGACCGCGATCACTCCGGGTTTCGCCTGCCGACTAAAGATTCTGTAGATTATGGGTATGGCAAAGGCAACGGCAGACCCGTTTATTTCCTCACCGGCTCGCCGCAGGGATTAGGTAAATATAAAAACCGCGCAACGGGAACGGCATCTACCGCAGGGAAGTTTACCAGCGCATTTGCCCTGGGTTCAATGCTTTATCACCATAAAGACCAACAATTTTCGCAATTACTAAAGCAAAAGGCTTTGTCGGCTTATCAGTATGGGCTTGCCAAACCAGGGGTAGCGCAAACAGCCCCTAACCTTGCCCCCTATTTTTATGAGGAAGACAACTGGGTGGACGATATGGAACTCGGCGCCGCTATGCTTTACCAGCTAACCGGGCAAACGCAGTATCTGACCAGCGCGCTCGGTTACGGAAATACAGAAAAAGTAACGCCATGGATGGGTGCAGATACCGCGCGGCATTACCAATGGTACCCGTTCCACAACTTTGGCCACTACGAAATCGGCAACGCATCTAAAGGCAATAAGAAGCAACTGATGATCAGTTACTATAAACGAGGCATCGAACGCGTTTGGCAAAAGGCCAAGCACAATGCTTTCTACCGGGGCGTCCCGTTCATCTGGTGCTCTAACAACCTTACGGTTTCCTTTGCTATTCAATGCTACCTGTACCGAAAGATGAGTGGCGATAATACGTACCAGGAATTGGAACAGGCTTGCGTGGATTGGCTTTTAGGTTGTAACCCATGGGGTAAAAGCATGATCTACGGCTTACCTGCCAATGGCGATACCCCTCAACACCCTCATTCGTCATTATCGCATCTGTGTAACTACCCGCTGGATGGCGCTTTGGTAGATGGCCCGGTGTATACCTCTATTTTCAGAGGCCTTAAAGGATTGAAACTGTATACTGATGATACCTATGCCGATTTTCAATCGGACCTAGCGGTTTACCATGATGACTTTGGCGACTACAGCACCAATGAACCCACTATGGATGGAACGGCAAGCCTGGTTTACCTGCTTGCAGCCATGGAAGACCAGTCGGCCAAAACCGTCCATCAAAAGGTTAAAGTAAGGATTAAAAAATCAAAACATGAATAACTGTCAGACAGATATTTAATTAATATTCTTTATTCATCTCCGCCCGCATTCTTCATAGCCGAAAGGATAGCAAATGCGCCTTTTAAAACCAGGGTTTGCTGTGCAAACTCGGGCTTGTTGAAGTTCACTTCGTTCCAGCCGCCCTGTTTGGCACCAATAGTTACCGGCACCATGTTAAAACGCACCTGTTGGTTTTGTTTACTTGCCAGAAAGGCATAGTCTTTCCCTTCGTAATTAACAAGGGCTTCATCTGGCAATACTTGGGTAACGTGTGGTTTTGTTCGTATCGAAGCCTGCAAAAACATATTGGGCAGCAAATTTTGGTCGGCCTTTAAGAAGTGGCAGTGCACCAGTACGCTGTGGCTGGTATCCAACATCCGGCCAATCAGAATCACTTCACCGGGGTAGGTTTTATCGGGTATGCTCGGCAAAGTAATATTCACCTTACTGCCGATCTTTATTTTAGGAATATCTTGTTCATAGACGGTTAGCGCCGCGTGGATATCGTCGGTACTTACCAGCTCCATCAACACATCCGATGGGTTGACATACTTACCCACATTGGCGAAAACCTGGGATACAAAACCAGATATCGGCGCAATGATGTTAATTACAGACCTGATATTACCGGCGTTAAGCTTTTGCGGATTGATGCCCAGTAAACGCAGCTTTTGCGCCATACCGGCTGCTTGTGCCTGCTCGCTGTTATAATCTGCCTGGGTTTGCTGGTACAGCTTCAGCGGACTGGCCTGCTGGCGGCTCAGTTCCCTTTGCCTATCCAACTCCTGCTTCAGGAAGGCCATCCGGCTTACGGCAGTAAGGTAGTCTTGTTGTATGGTGATGTAGTCCTGGTTTTCTATCTGGGCAATCACCTGCCCTTTGCGTACTGGACGGCCCGGTAACATACCTGTTCCCTTTAAAAAGCCGCCCATGGGCACATTTACAGAGACAATATTTTGCGGTGGCACGTCAACCTTGCCGGTTACGTGTATTTCGGTCACCAGTTCTTTGCTCGGTAACTTGCCGGTATCTATTCCCCCGTTTTTATACTGCTCGGTATTAAACGTAATGCTATTTCCCGGAGATTTTGCCTGTTGCGACTGACCGGCTTCTTGCTGATTATCCTTTTTGCTGCTACAGGCAAGCAAACAACATGTTAACGGTATTAATATATAATTGTAGCTTTTTATCATGGCTTTCCTGTTTCGTTCTGATAATACCATAAGGTATTTACTGACTGATTTAATTGTAATAAAGCGTCGATCCGTTCTGTACGTAGCTGAACCGATTGGCTGTAAAAGTTAGCCCACTCCAAGTAACTGATGCCACCGTTTTTGAAAGACAAGGTCGCTGTACGTACCAGTTCATCTGCCTGGGTAGCGGCGGCGCTTTCGTAATAAGTTAAGGCTTGTAGTTGTTGCTTGTAGCGCTCAGCAGCCTGCTTCCATTGGCTAAGCCATTCTGCCTGTTTAGCAGAACAGGTATAGACGGAAGCTTTTTGCTGGTACGAAGCTGCCTTCATAGCTGCTTTATAAGGCTTAAAGAACAGAGGGATGTTCACACCAAATAAGTAAGACGAAAATCGATCGCTGCGGGTAAGGTTATAATTGCTATTACGCGGATCTGCACCGGCAAAACTTTGATTATTATAACCCAGCACCACTTCTGGTAATGCACGGGCCTTGGCATTCCTGATCCGGAAATCGCTCACTACTACTTGTTGTTTTGCCTGGTTTACTTCAGGGTGGCGCAGCGCGGCATTAGAATCCGGAAGCATCGACTTATACCATTTCGGCGGCGCGGCATCTTCCGGAAGATACTTTTCGGATGTATTAAGCAATGTCTGCCATCTGTTTTGAAGCTGACTGATCTCGCCCTCTATAAACCTGCGTTGATTTTTTAGCCGCGCGGCATTTGCTTCCGCACTGGTAAGATTAATCCGCGATGATTCGCCTAACTTAAACCGCAGTTGTTCCAACCGGATCACCTCTCGATAAACCGAATCCTGGCTATCCAGTAATTTAAGTTTTGCCAGGTTAGCAGCAACCTGCAAATAAATGTCGCGTACCTGGTAAGCCACCTGGTTTTTAATGATCTCTTCCTGGATAGCGGTCAGGCTGCTTTCTGCTTGTAAAAGGTTTTGGAGCGAAGTATAATAAAAAGGTAAAGACAAAGTCTGCACGGCTCCAATACGGCTATCTGTATAAGGGCTATTAATGCGGCCAATATCATAACTCACCTGTGTTTTCGGTAGTTCAAAGGCGGTACCCACATTGGCTTTAGAGGCAAAGGTTTGGTTCTGCGCCGCACGCAAATAATTATTATTAGCCAGGGCCTGGCCAACCACATCTGCTACACTTACCGGCTTACCTATCGGCGCTTGTGCCCGCGTAGATGTGCTTATCATTAAAAGCAATATCGCGATAACTGCGGCGGCAGCGCCCCCTTTTCCTTTAGAAGATCTGCTTGCCGCAAATTGCCGGTAAAGCGCAGGCAACACCACCAACGTAAGCAGGGTAGCAGTAATCAGCCCGCCGATAACCACCGTAGCCAGCGGACGTTGAACTTCTGCGCCTGCATGGGTGGATACCGCCATCGGCAGGAAACCGAGCGATGCCACGGTAGCCGTCATCAGTACCGGCCGCAGCCTGTTGTTGGTCCCTTTCTTTATGCGTTCTGTTACATCGGTTTCGCCTTCCGTTTTTAATCGGTTAAATTCACTGATCAACACAATGCCGTTCAATACCGCCACACCGAACAAAGCAATAAAGCCCACACCGGCAGAAATACTGAAATCCATCCCCCGCAGCCAAAGTGCAAAGACCCCGCCGGTAGCCGCTAATGGGATAGCAGAGAATACGATCAGGGCTTCGCGGAGCTGGCCAAAGGCAAAAAACAACAAGATAAATATGATGAATAAAGCGGCCGGAACAGCGATAGCCAGCCTGCTCTTAGCGGAATTCAGATTTTCAAACTGGCCACCGTACTCGATGTGATAAGCCGCAGGAAGCTTCAACTTCTGCCCCACTTGCTGCTGTAAATCTTTTACCACGCTTTGCACGTCGCGGCCACGCACGTTAAACGAAACCGATATCCGGCGTTCCCCATCGTCGTGCTGGATCTGGTTCGGACCCTCCTTAATACCAATTGTAGCCAATTGCTGCAACGGCACCTGCCCGTTTGAAGTTGCTACCTGCAACTGCCCGATATTATCCAGGTTGGCCCGTGCCGAGTCGGCCAGGCGAAGCACCACATCAAACTGGCGCTCGTTCTCATAAATATTTCCTGCCTTTTCGCCGGCAAATACCGCGTTAACAATATGGTTCACCTGGCTAATGCTTACATGGTACTGTGCCATCTGGGGCCGGTTGTAATGGATCACCATCTGCGGCAAACCAACAATCTTCTCGGGCGTCACATCGGCGGCTCCTCTTACGTGGCTGATGATGCTGGTGAGTTTACCAGACAACTTCGCCAACTGCTGCAGATCATCGCCAAATATCTTCACCACCACGTCCTGTTTAGAACCAGAGATCAGCTCGTTAAACCTCATCTGTACAGGATATTCCACCCCGACATTTAAACCGGGGATCTGTGCCAATCTTTTACTCATGGTATCTTGCAAAGTCGGGTAATCATGCGCGGTTTTCCAGTCAGACTTTTCATTCAGCGTTACAAAGATGTCGCACTGTTCCAGCGACATCGGGTCTGTAGGAATTTCAGCAGAACCAATACGGCAGGTTACCTGCTGCACCTCCGGGAATTTCTTCAGTTCGGCACAAGCCTGCTTCATTCCGCGGATGGTTTGGCTTAAGGATGTACCGGGAAGAAAACGGGCATCCAGTGCAAGGTCGCCTTCTTCCAACTGCGGTATAAACTCGCCCCCCAGGCGGCTGAACACCAAAAAGGCCAGTGCAAAAAGCGCCACCCCGATCACGATCACCATTTTAGGATAGCCGATTGCCTTAAGCAGCAGGGGTTCATATTTACGATGGATCCAGGCCATCAATTTATCAGCAAAGCTTTTCTTATCCGAAGTTTTCCTGCTTACGGTTAGCGCCGTCATCATGGGCACGTAGGTCAGCGAAAGAATAAATGCACCCACCAATGCAAAAGCGACCGTTTCTGCCATCGGCCTGAACATTTTACCCTCTATACCCTGCAAACTTAAAATAGGCAGGTACACAATCAGGATGATCACCTGCCCGAAGATGGCGGCATTCATCAACCGTGAAGTAGATTGCTTTACTTCTTCATCCGCCTCTTCTTTTGATATTTCTGCACCTGTAGCGTTACCCAGCTTATCTTTAAAGCGGTGTACCACCCCTTCAACAATAATTACCGCACCGTCCACAATCAAACCAAAATCTAGCGCACCCAAACTCATCAGGTTAGCCGAAACATGAAAGATATTCATGGCAATCAGGGCAAACAACATGGCTAAAGGGATCACCGATGCCACCACCAAACCTGATCTTAAATTCCCGAGGAAGATCACCAGTACAAAAATGACGATGAGCGCACCTTCCAGCAAATTGCGTTCGACGGTAGATATGGCATTCCCCACCATTTTGCTGCGCTGATAGTACGGCACAATGGTAACACCCTCTGGCAGCCTGCCTTTAATTTGTTCAATACGTTGTTTTACGCGCTCCACTACGTCCATAGCATTGGCGCCCTTCAGCATCAGTACCACCGCCCCGGCCACCTCGCCATACTTGCTGTTTACCATCGCGCCAAACCGGAGCGCGTCGCCTTCTTTTACCTGGGCCACATCGCCCACCTTCAGCGGAAAGCCGTGAAGGTTCTTAACCGGGATATTCCGCAGATCTTCAATATTTTCTGCCAGACCTTCGGTTCGGATATAATAGGCATTCGGGCCTTTCTCGATATATGCGCCACCGGTATTCTCATTATTCTGCTGCACGGCGTTGTACAGTTCGTCCAGCGTTACGCCTGCGCCTTTTAACCGTTCGGGGTCTACCACTACCTGGTACTGTTTTAACTTACCGCCCAGGCTGCTTACATCTGCCACGCCCGGCACGCCCAGCAACTGCCGGCGCACAATCCATTCCTGCATGGTGCGTAATTCGGTAAGGGTATAGCGTGTTTCGTATCCGGGTTTGGGTACCACGTAATACTGGTAAATTTCGCCCAGTCCTGTACTTACAGGCCCCATTTCTGGCTCGCCCACGCCGGGTGGGATCATTCCTTTTAACTGGCTCAACCGCTCGCTTACCTGCTGGCGGGCCAGGTAAATATCTACATCATCATTAAAAACTACGGTAACATTAGATAGTCCGAACCGCGAGATAGACCGCATTTCTTTCAACTTGGGCAGGGAGGCCATTACCCTTTCTGCCGGGGCAGTAATCAGGCGTTCCACTTCAGGCGCAGCAAGCGACGGAGAAACGGTAATAATCAGTACCTGGTTGCTAGTAATATCGGGGACAGCGTCAACTGGCAAACGGGTTGCCGAAAATACACCTGCCACAATCAGTAGCAGCACCATCAGGCCAACGATAAGTTTATTTTTAACAGAGAAAGCAATAATCCTGTCGATCATTCTAAATATAATAATGTGATAACAGGCGCAATTTACAAACAGATATTGAAGCTATTCTGTAGAACTGACAGAAGGGGAAGATTAATTTCCGCCCCCGTTAATCATATCAGAAACAATTCCTTTGCTTTCCTTTCTTTCGGCCAGTACCACACCCACTATATGCACAATAATGAAGGCAATAACCGCATACATACACGCGCCGTGAATTTCTTTAATCTGGTGCGAAAAAGCTTTACTGAGCCCAATATTCCTTTTAAAGAAAAGCGCGGTACCGGTTACCGACATTACCAGTAAAACAATATAGAAGAGTACGTAGATCAGTTTCACAAAATAGTCGTGCTTTGCCAGCTGGCGTTCTTCTCCCGAACCTTTCATAGCCAGTTTTGCCAGGCTGATGCGTTTAAATAAGGATTGCGAAACAGGCTGAACCAGTTCGTAAATGATCCGGAAGATCAACAGTGCAACCAGTGCTAAGCCAATATAAGCATGCACATCCCAAACGCTGTCTTCCAGTTCATGGGCAATATTTTTTGCCATATCTGCAGTAACCGCAGCACCGCCTTTTGTTTCGACGGACATAATCAGCGAAGAAGCCGATTGCCGATCAAGTAACGTACTGTTGATCAGAACGGTGATCAGTGAACCTGAAAGCACTAAGGCGTTCAGCCAGTGCCAAAGCCTGATGCCCAGAGGATAGGTACGGGTTACGGATGGTTTTAAGGGATCTTGTTTTACCGGTTCGATGATAGCCATATGAATATTGAAAATATGAGCAATAAATTTAAATAAAGAGTTTGAAGAAAGATTGAAGAAGCCCGGCGAATACCAGCACATCCTGCCCTATCCAAGGGTATTCATCCCAATCCAAACTCTTATAGCATCAGCAACTTTTGATGGCTGCCGAGGAATGAAATACCAATTATCCGAAAGAAATGTTTTATAGCCAGTCCAGGTACCAGCTGTGGTTGTGGCAAACATAGCCCGTTAATTTTTGTACTTTTATGGCCTCGTAACATTTACAATTAATGCCCAAAGCAGTTGCCGTAATACTGGTTAATTATAACACGCCTGACTATACCATCAACTGCGTTAATTCCCTGAAACAGTACTGCAATACCTCATTGTTTGATGTGATTGTTTTAGACAATGGTTCGGCGGATGATTCCCTGAATATTTTGCGTACTGCCCTGCCGAGCGACAGAATTATTGCTAACGGGCAAAACCTTGGTTTTGCTGAAGGTAACAACGTAGGCCTGCGGATCAGCATCGATGAAGGCTATACTTATTCTTTAGTGATTAATACCGATACCCTTACAAATGAGGATGTTGTGAGTGGACTTTACAGTTATTTGCAGGAAAACATAACCGTTGCAGCTGTGCAGCCGGCCATTTACTGGATGCACGATAGGGCGAACATTTGGAACGGGCCATGTTACTTTAATAAATTTACGGGAAAGGTTTATTCGAAAACGCAAGTTGAAACAGCGATTAAAACGGTCGACTGGGCAACCGGGTGTTGTGTGATGTACCGGAACAGCGCTTTGGCTAAAAGCGGGTTATTTAACAAACGTTTCTTTTTGTATTACGAGGATACCGAACTTTCGCTCCGGCTGGGTGAAAATGGTTTCGGCATCTACTACCTGCCGCAGTATAAAATTTACCATGAGGCAGGTGTTTCGGGCAAAACTAAAACCAAACAAAAAGAAGGATACCTTTGGCCGGTGATCCATTACTATACTACCCGTAACCGCATCTGGATTTTAAGATTGTACGGTTCGGCAGTTTTCACCCCCATTTATCTGCTTTATCATGGCGGTTATATCCTCGGGTTGTTGGGATACCTTACCATGCGGGGTAGATTCGCTAAAGTGCGACAGGTGATTAAAGGTATCAAAGAAGGCCTTTTTACATCAAAGGCAATAATCATGGCAGGGGCTAATGATAAAGCTGACGATTTAGCGCAATAAAACTTAAATTGCACCCTCGAAACAAGAACCGTTAAGCGCTAATGTTTATTTTTCCATTAATCTACCTGGTTTCCTTTATTGTAGCGCTAAGGGAAGTTCTGTCTGGTAACAAGTCGGCCTTCCTGTTTTTTATCATCGTAGGGCTGTCGTTATACACTACCGCCATGACGGTTACCTTTCTTCTGGGCTTCAAACAACTAATTCCAATATTTCAAAGTTTTAAAGAACTGCTGGTACTTATTGTATTAACCATTAACGTTTTAACGCTTAAGAAATGGCCTAAACTGCACCTGGTAGACTGGCTGATTATCGCCTTATTGGGTTACACCCTACTTTACGCCATTTTACCTATCGGCGAACAACCGTTTACTGCACGGCTGCTGGCATTTAAAAGCATGTCTTTTTACCTGCTGGTTTATTTTACGGGCAGGCTGTTTAATATCAGTTCGGTATACATCAACAAGTATTTTAACTACGTTATGCTGATGACGATTGCCGCCGGGGCCATTGTGTTATATGAAGTTGCGACCTATCAGCACCTGCAGGTAAGCACCGGTTACGCCGATTATTTCTATTATTTTTTGAATATAGAACCCGAAGGTCAATACGGCCTTAGCACCACCTTTGAGTCTGAAGGTGGCTACAAACGGTTCGCCAGCTTCTATACCAGTCCACTGGAACACGCCGGGGCTACCCTGATCGCACTCGCCGTCATCATGGCGCTTTATACCCGCGACGATAACAAGATAGATTATAAACCTTTAGGTTTTGCCGCCTTTGCCGCAACGATAGCTTCTATTACGTTTGCTTTTTCGCGCGCGCCGCTCATCAGTTACCTGATCATGATCTACCTGTACCTGTATCTCACCAACAGGAGAACTATCACCCGGCTGATTAACTACAGTGTAATTGCAGTAATGGGCTACCTGATTTACCAGTTATTGTTTTATCAGAACAAGGCAGAGGGTATCCTTGCCGTAGCCATAAACACCTTAAATTTCAGCAACCCTTCCAGTGTAGGTCACCTGGTGGCCTGGGCCGAAGGTATCATGGCGCTGATCTCTCACCCCCTGGGGCTGGGCTTAGGTGCATCAGGCCGGGTAGGCAGCTCTTTAAATGGCGAAGTTACAGGGGGCGAGAACCAATACCTGATTATTGGTGTGCAGGCAGGTGTTATTGCGTTGGTGTTATATCTTTCTATCTATATTACCTTTATACGGCAGGGCCTTAAATGGATGAAGATATTGAAAGGAAAAGAACGTAAATTGTGTATTGCCGTGTTCATGATTAAAATTGGTTTCCTGATTCCATCTGTCACTTCAGAATTTGAAACCTCTGTTTATATTTCTTACTTCAACTGGTTTTTATCAGGGCTGTTCGTATCTACCATTATGCAATATGCGGCGGCTGAAGAACCACAACTAACCCAACAACCGCTATATGCTTGAGAAAATTATCCGGAAGTTGAAGAATGATCCCGACTATAAGTGGGAAAGCACGCATTCGCTCCGCGATCTTTTGGTGATTGCAGATGCGCGACTTGGGCAGATTTTTCGCGGGTTATTCTATAAGCCTTTTTTTAAAAAATCTGCCGGACTGGTTTTTGTAGGCCAGCATGTTAAGGTAAGGCATAAGTACTTTGTGACAGCGGGTAAGAACCTGATCCTGGAAGACAACGTTTTTATCAACGCGCTTTCATTCGAAGGCATTGAATTTGGCAACGACGTTTCCATTGGTCGCAATTCTGTATTGATTGCTACGGGCATTGTATCGCATAAAGGCAAGGGAATTAAAATCGGCAACCGGACAGGTATTAATGCCGGTGCATACCTGGGCGGACAAGGCGGAATAGAGATCGGAGATGATGTGATCACCGGGCCTAACATCCAGATTTTTTCTGAAAACCATAACTTCTCCCACCCCGAAATAAAGATTAAGGAACAGGGTTTAACCCGGCAAGGTGTAAAAATTGGTAACAACTGCTGGATCGGCGGCGGAGTAACTATTTTAGACGGGGTGGAGATTGGCGAAGGTTGTGTTATCGCGGCAGGGAGCGTTATAACCAAATCTGTTCCGGCTAACTCCATTGCAGCAGGCGTACCGGCAAAAGTGATTAAAAGCAGAATAGGCGATCATCCTGAAAAGGAGTTGGAATAAAGGCATGGCAAACCCCCTGACCATAGGTGTTGATATCCGCGAACTACGGGTTGCTAAAACCGGGGTTAAAACCTACCTGGAGGAAATTTGCCGCGAGTTTAAGCTAAAGTCAGATCAACAGGTTAAGTTCATCTTCCTGGATTCCTGGTTGCCTGCTGGGCAGCATCGTCACAAAGCGGGCAAGCTGATAGAACATTTCAACTACCACTTCTGGAAACAGGTTACACTCCCCTTAAAAGCTTTCTTTAACCATTGCGATGTTGTTCTTTGCGTAGATAATTTTGCACCCTTGCTAAAGTTGGGTTACAAAACCTTACCCGTGTTCCACGACGCCTTCTTTTTTGAGACACCTCAGGATTACGGCAAAATATGGTTATGGTTGTACAAGCAAACCGCTATACCCGCCGCAAAAAGCTCTCCTTTTGTAATTACGCCGAGCGAGCACGCGCGTAAAAAGATCAATTATTATACGGGCATCCCGCTGGACAAATTGGTGGTCGTACATGAAGCGCCAAAATCTTTTACCGGAAAGCTTTCATTACCAGAATCAGTTCTAGAAAGGTTTAACCTGCAGCCGGCGTTATACATTTTGCATGTAGGCGCTTATTACACCAGGAAAAACCTGGTCACTTTGGTTAATGCCTTTGCTTCCACTAAAAGCGCACTTCCAGAAGGAATGAAACTGGTTTTAGCGGGAGGTACTCCCGCTGCGGATAAAGGGGGGAATTACACCCACATACAAGAAGCTATCAAAAGCTCCGGTCTTGAAAACGATGTGATCTTGACCGGTTACCTTCCTGATGATGAGATACAACAACTCTATCAAAACGCTTTGTTGTACGTATTCCCCTCATTAAATGAAGGGTTCGGGCTGCCTGTTTTAGAAGCCTTTAAAAACAGCCTGCCGGTAATTGTCGCTGATAATTCGTCTCTACCGGAAATTGGTGGCGATGCCGTACTTTGTTTCAGTCCGGATGACGAGTTGGCCCTTGCCGAAAAAATAAAACTGGTTGTGGAAGATAATGCGCTAAGGCAGGAAATGATCGAAAAGGGGCAATTACATCTGGAGGACTTTTCATGGTCAAAAACTGCCGACCAGATCATTGATGTTTGCAGAAAAGCTGCGGGACGTTAATTCTCTGCAAATACCCGGACATGGTCGTCCGTCACTTTGTCCCAGTTGAATTCGCTTAAGGCTCGTTGTTGTGCTTTTTCTGCCAACTGCAGCATCTCGGGGTAGTGTTGTTCACAATAGTTGATTTCCTGGGCAAGCGAATCAATATCACCTTTTCTAAATGTCCGGGCAGTGTCCCTTACCACATATTGGTTTTCTTCAATATCGCTCACGATCAACGGCACATTAAGCCCCATTACCGTCAGCACCACCGGCGACAGCCCTTCCACATCAGACGGCTGGATATAACAATAAGCATTTAACATTAAAGCGTTTACGTCTTCGCCATAGACGAATCCGGGAAACACGATCTGCTCATTGCCCATGGCCAGTATCTCTTTTTCATAAGCAGACGGATTGGGCGAACCGCCTATCAGTACAAGCTTTTTATCTGTATTTGTTTTTTTAAACGCAGGGATCAGGTAGTGCAAACCTTTATCGGGGATAAAGCGACCCACAAACAGGTAATATCCGCCTTTTTGCAAGTTGAACTTCTGTAATACACTTTCCGGATTGGCAACCGGCTCTACCTCGCTGCCAAACGGGATAAACTCGAATTGCTTTTTAAAGCGCTCTTCAAAAAGCCTCCGGGCAATTACATTATCAAAAATAACCTGGTTAGGAAAGTACGCCGTAATATAGGCTGATATCTTCAGGTATAGTTTTCCGTACCACGGCCATTTGTCGCGCTTCCAGTCGACACCATCCTGGCTAATGAACACCTTCTTTCCAAAAAGTCTTAATGGTAGTGCCCAAATACTGTTCCCTCCGTTTTGGATATGAACAATATCAGCAGAATTGGTAAAAATAATATGGCAGGTGCATTTGAACGAGTGGAGCAGCGTATCAAAACCAGATTTGGGGACGGTTTTAAAAGTCTTGATCTTAACGCCCTTATATTCTTTGATATCTACAAAAACATCCGGATAACGACGGTTATAGGCAATTACCTGGTGGCCGCGTTTAACAAGGCGGGGAAAAAGTTCTAAAGCAAATTTGTCCGCACCGGCTGCCCCTTTAGCCGGCGGCAGGGTACGGAACCCAAAAGCAGCAATACGCATAATTAAACAGCAGGCTTCAGCGCAATATCTGCTTCTTTAGCCATTTGTATCTTATCTTCTAAATATTCTGTAAAGTATTCTGCAATATACTCACGTAAGGCTACTTTCCAGTCGCGCATGATGTTAAGGTTGCGCAGCTCCAATTTCTTGTTAATCAACCTTTCAGACGGCGGACGCGGTGCGAAATAAGTGTCCTTAAAATAATCTGAAGTTACCTCATGAATGGTTACTTCACTATGTAGCCCTAATATATTAACAATCTCTTCAGCAACTTCGCTTCGGCTGGTTTCTCCCCGGCAAACTAAATTGTAAAGCCCCCAATATTCGTTCTCCATCAAAAGCTTCACATTCTTGGCAAAGTCGACAGTGTAAGTAGGCGTGCCGTCCTTATCATTAACCACGTAAAGGTCACGCTTTCCGCTAACCAGTTGTTTAATGATCTTATTAATGAATTTTTTGTCTTTTTCAGGGCCACCACCCATCATCCAGCCGGCACGGCAGATAATGTAACGCTTAGCGTTTTCTCTTACATAACGCTCGCCCATATATTTGGAACGGGCATAGTGTCCAAGCGGATTGGGTTCATCCCAATCGTCGTAGAAGTCTTTTTTACCATCAAATATTCCGGCGGTACTAATATACAGCATTGGTATATTCAGTTGGTTAGCCAGTAATACGGCGTTTTCAACCGAGGTAGTATTTGTCAAATAAGCATTATCCGGTTCCTGTTCACATTCTTCAAGATCGGTAAGTGCACCGATATGGAACAGATAATCAGGCTTAAAATTGTACAGATCTTCCCGGTAACTTTCAAAGTTTCTGAAGTCTAAAAACTCCAGCCAACCAGCATTCACATCCTTATCTGTACACCTTAATTCATAATCATCTTTAAATATGCGGTGTAGCGCTTCTCCAAGCATTCCACCGGCACCGGCGATGTAGATTCTTTTCTTCATTAGTTATTCAGAGCCGTCACACAAATGCAACAGCGGTAGTATGTTCACCAGAAAGCCCAAAAATAAGCTTTTAAAGTTCATAAACAATGTATACTCCTATTAGGTTTACGTAGTACTAAGAACTTTTATTACAAAGCACGCAAAAATTTATTGCAAAAACATTAAATAACTTCGATGGTTTTGGAAGGGAAACTTTAAGCAGCACAATTTTGTTTTAACTTTTGAAAAAATAATCAGTGCGTTATTTCAGCGCCAAAAAGCAAAATAGCAGAAACGGGTTTTAAACATTACCTTTGGCCTGCATCTGCAATACCAGTGTGTGGTAAGTTGGAACTTATTTAAGAATGAAAGTAGCATTTGTTACAAGATTAAACTTGTATAAAATAGCAGGAGGCGATACCGTCCAAATTGAACAAACTGCACGGCAATTACGTAACCTCGGCGTCGAAGTGGATATTCTTCGTTCTGTTGATCCTATCCCATATGAACAATACGATATACTCCATTTCTTTGGAATACCGCGGCCGGGAGATATGGTTTATCACAGCAGTAAAGCAAAAATGCCTTTTGTAGTATCTACTATCCATTGCACTTACGGCAATTATTATAAATATAACAAGAAAGGCATCGGTGCGTTCTTTTCTTTTCTCAATTCAGACAGCATGGAGTATTTCAAAACTATTGCCAGGTGGATCGTCGGGAAAGACCATTGTCCGAGCAGGCACTATTTTCTGAACGGGCAACGTAAAAGTATCGTCCACGTATTGGAAACGGCTGATTTTATCTTACCCAACTCCTACTCTGAGCTAAACAGGTTAAAAGAACTCTATACACAGAAAGTTAAAGGCTGGGTGGTTACGAATGGGATCAATCCCGAAAAGTTCCCGTACGATCCGACGATACAGAAAGACGATAACCTGGTGATTTGCGTAGGACGGATAGAGAACCGCAAAAATCAACTTAATTTAATTAAAGCTTTAAATAACACGGCTTATAAACTGGTGCTGATAGGCGAACCATCTGCAAACCAGTTAGATTATTATAACGAATGTAAAAGCATAGCGGGGCCGAACGTGGTATTCGCCGGAAGGCTTTCGCATGAAGACATGGTACATTACTACCAGGTGGCAAAGGTACATGTACTGGCAAGCTGGTTTGAAACTACGGGCTTAAGCTCGCTGGAAGCGGCCTTAATGCATTGCAATATTGTAATTACTGAAGAAGGCGACACCCGCGAGTATTTTGGTGAAGATGCCTTCTATTGTACGCCCGAAAACCCCGACAGCATCAGGCAAGCGGTTGATAAAGCAATCGCTGCGACATTTAACCCAGAGCTGGCAGAGAAAATAAAAGCAGAGTACACGTGGAGAAAAGCGGCCGAGCAAACATTGGCAGCCTACCAAGCACTGGTACCCCATCGCGCTGTAGTAATTTGATACTGAGATAAAACAATTATATTTTATTCATCTACCCAATTTAACATCATACTTATCAACCTCATCTGCTGCTAATGACCTTAAAAAAATCACTGATCATCGTAGCATGCCTTGTGCTGGCAGCCGTTAATTCGCTCCAGGCCCAGGCTGTGTTCGAAAACCCCAATCACCCGGTATATAAATTTTTAGCCAGGCAGGCCCAGAAGGGTAAAGTTAACTACTACGACCTGGTACAGCCAGTTACACGTCAGCACATTGCAGAAATGCTTTTTGAACTGCGGAAGGCTGACAATTTAACCGATACCGAAAAAAAAGAGCTTGACTTTTACCTGAACGAATACAGCGAGTTTAACCCGGATCTGAAAGATCAGACCGAGCTTCTTTTTAAGCGCGACCAATACGGCAACCGGCGTTTATTAAACGTTAACAAAGGCGACTTTTTGCTACGTGCCGACCCGGCTCTCACCTACGAATACACCAAAGGCAAAAATAAAAGTGTTTTTAAACAGGCATCGGGTGTAGCGTTGTGGGGGCAAGCCGGAAAACACTTCAGTTTCCAGGCTTACTTCCAGGACATCAATGAAAAGGGCGACGGTGTAGACAGCACAAAGAAGTTCACGCCGGAAACAGGCATTCAGCGTACAGCTTCCATCAACCACAACCTGGTTAATTACAGCGATGTACGTGCGAATATTACGTATAGCTGGAACAACGGATTGATCAGCATCGGGAAAGATCAGATCCTGTATGGTTACGGGCAGAACGGCAGGTTAATCATGTCAGACAAGGCGCCTTCTTACCCATACCTTCGTTTAGATTATCAACCCCTGAAATGGCTGCATTTTAACTATGTGTTCGCCTCTTTACAGTCTACCGTCATCGATTCTTCACGCACTTACAGAACTGGAACTAATCTCTACGGCGGCGTAAGAGAAGTATACGTTGCGAAATATTTTGCCACTCATAGTTTAAGTTTTCTTCTAACTAAAGGATTGGTACTCAGCCTTGGTGAGTCCATGATCTCCAGCGATAGTTTTGATCCGGGTTACCTGGTGCCCTTGATCTTCTATAAGGCGTACGACCAATACCAGAGCCGCTACAAAATTACCACAGGCTCCAATGGGCAGTTCTTCTTCCAGGCGAGTTCGCGCAATAATATCCCGAATACGCACCTTTATGCCTCGTTGTTTATTGACGAAATCAGACTGGGTAGTGTGTTCGACCCGGCAAAGAGCCGTAACCAGTTAGGCTATAACGTAGGCGCTTCGGTTACAGATGTATTTATCCCTTACCTTACCCTGGGGGCAGAGTATACCCGTATAAATCCGTTTGTATATAACAACCTGATACCCGCCCAAACCTATGAAAACCAAGGGTACTCCTTAGGCGAATGGATTGGCCAAAACGCTGATAAAGCAATTCTATGGCTTTCTTATAATCCGCTTCCACGGCTAACTACAATGGCGCAGTTCACCTATATCCGTAAAGGCCGTGACGGCTCCGTACTCGATCAGTATTTTGCTGAACCTCAGCCTAAGTTTTTAGAACAGGGGCCGGTAGAAGCGCAAAAGCAGTTATTGGTAGAAGCAAGATACGAATGGCTGCACCGCTTGTACCTGCGTGCCGCTTATCAGCACCAGGCCGGGGTGATCAGGCCTGCTTTACAAACAGGGGCGGTACCTAACCAGTTAAGCATTGGTGTGAACTATGGCTTTTGACAGATTTAATACTATATATTTGCAACAATAGCACTTTAAAAGCTTTTCATGCGATTTTCAAAACTACTATTATATTTTCTTTTCATCTTTTTGGTTGCCGCGCAAAGTAGTAATGGGCAATCTTCAATTTCGCTAAATAATATTCAAAATATAAAGGTTAGCGAATTAAGTGATGAACAGGTAACCCAGGTATGGAAAAAGCTACAGGATTCTGGCATACCCGAAGACCAGGCTTATAAGCTAATGGAACAAAAAGGCCTTCCCGCAGGTGAGGTGCAGGCTTTGAAAGATCGCTTCACATTGTTGGGATTAAATAAAAAAGGCAGCCTTAAAACTACCTCGAAATCTGAAAAAGAAAAGATAGACTTTTCTCGCGACGCGGACACCAGCGTAAGCCGTCCTGCGCCTACCCTTAAAACTAGTCCTACCGCCCAAAACGCAACAAAACTACCCGTTTTTGGAATGGATTTTTTCAGCCAGCGGACCGTTAAATTCGAGCCTAACTTTAATGCGGCCACCCCTAAAAGTTATGTGATCGGCCCCGGTGATGAATTGATTTTGCTGGTAACCGGGTTAAATGAGAGTAGCGTACGTAGCAAGGTAACGCCTGAAGGCAACCTGCAGATCCCCTACGCAGGTATTGTTTACGTTAACGGCTATACCATAGAGCAGGCAACGGCGGCTATCCGCAGTAAGATGACGAAGATCTACCCCGGCTTGCGCAACGGGCAAACTCAATTAAATGTAACACTGGGCAATACACGCAGTATCCGCATTACCATTGTGGGCGAAGCGCAAACACCAGGAACTTATACCCTTTCATCTCTATCCACCGTATTTAATGCGCTTTACAATTCTGGTGGCCCTACGGCTAACGGCTCGTTAAGATACATCGAGTTAATCCGGAATAACCGTGTTTACAAAACAATCGACTTCTACAGTTTTCTTCAATACGGACTAATGGAGGGTAATATCCGGCTGGAGGATCAGGACGTATTGCGTATCCCGGTCTACCGCAAACGGGTTAGCATACTGGGTGAAGTTAAAAAGCCAGCTATTTATGAATTAAAGGATGGCGAACAGCTTGACGACCTGATCAAATACGCAGGCGGTTTTACTGATCTGGCTTATAAAGGAATTGCCAAAGTAGAACAGATTAACGACCTGGAGCGTGACGTTAAAGACGTGCCTGTAAATCTTTTTGGCAACTTTGTTCCGCGCAATGGCGATGTGGTTACCATTGGCGCCATCACTAATCGCTACGCTAACCGTATTGTTCTGGAGGGCGCAGTTTACCGACCTGGCCCTTACGAACTTACTGCCGGTTTAACGTTATCAGGTTTGTTAAACCTGGCCAAAGGATTAAAGCCTGAAGCCTATACCAACCGCGGTTATATAAAACGAACCTTGCCAGATCTTCAAAAACAGTTCATTTCCTTTAATCCGCTTGAAATTGCCGCGGGAAGGAATGACGTACCTTTAATGCGTGAAGATACCGTCGTAATTCAGGAAAAAAGCACCTTTATAGCAGAGCAGACCGTTACCGTGAACGGGCACGTGCGAACGCCGTCTAAATTTGTTTACCGTAAGGGAATGACCCTTGCCGATGTTATTGCGATGGCCGGAGGTTTTGACGAACGTGCCGCTGTACACCATGTGGAGGTTTCAAGAATTATTAAAAATGAGCAGGATAGCGTTGCCAATCAACTGGTGAAGACTTTTACAGTCGACATGACTGAAGGCTCCGCCGATAATGTACTGCTGGAACCCATGGATTACGTTTATGTGCAGCGCCTGGTAAATTATCATACATTGGGTAATGTAAGTGTGCGGGGCGAAGTTTTATTCCCTGGAGACTACCCTGTTCAGCGCCGTGACGAAACTGCACAGGAATTTTTAAAACGTGCCGGAGGCCTTACCCCTTACGGTTCATTACCTAATGCGCAGGTTTTCCGTAATGGCGTACGTGTTAATCTTGATCTGACGAACGAAAGTACTGATCCTAAAATTCGCGAAACAATGATCTTGCTTGCTGGCGACAGCATTTTTATTCCGCGGCAAAACGTTTTTGTTGAAGTAACGGGTGCCGTAAATAACCCTCAGTTGGTTAATTACGATGGTGGTCGTTTTAAATATTATATTAATGCGGCAGGTGGTGTTACCTCGCACGCACGGTTAAAAGGTGCTTACATTAAATATCCGGATGGGTTAAACAGGCCCGTAAGGCGATTCCTGGTATTCCGCGTTTATCCGAAGGTAAAACCGGGTAGTAAAATTATTGTGCCGGAAAAAGACCCTGAAGTGAAATTCAGGCTCGGCGTAGGCGACTTTGCCAGTATCGCTTCAGCCCTTACTGCTTTGATCGGTTTAATCGCCATATTAAAGAAATAACCATGAGCAACGCCAATACGCCCTATCCGTACGAACCCGAATTTTCCTTTAAGAAACTTTGGAACGATCGCGTTGACGATATCCGTTATGTGTTACGCTTCTGGAAAACATTGCTCCTGCTTGCGGTCATTGGCGGGCTTTTAGGCGCTTTAGCGGCGTACTTCAAGCGGCCTACTTACACCGCAAGATTGACCTTTGTAATTGATGATTCTAAAAGCGGCGGCATGAGCGGCCTGGCCTCACTGGCGGGTCAGTTCGGGTTCAGCCTCGACGGCATCGGCGGCGGAAGTGGCGTACTGGCTGGTGATAATGTGCAGGAACTGTTGAAGAGCCGTAAACTGATCGAAGAGACCCTCGAATCGCCATATGATCCGAAGCCTAATTTCTCCCTGGCAGATGAATACGCGCAGGTACACAAACTCCAAAAACAGTGGACAAGCCTTAACAATAACAAGCCGGTATCATTTCCTATTGGAGGTAAAAATTATAGCCGACTACAGGATAGTTTGCTGCACGAGATTACTCAACTTGTATTAGAAAATAACTTCAGCATTTCAAAAACAGATAAAAAGCTTGGTTTTTTTGAGGTTACAACGACGATGAAAGATGAAAAGCTCGCCCAATTGTTCTGCGAACGGATGATTAAACAGGCTACTTCTTTTTACATCACTACTAAAACCACCCGCTTACGTAATAATGTTGCCCGTTTACAAAACCGTGCAGACAGCATTGGTGCTATCTTAAATCGTAAAACCTATGCTGTTTCGTCTGCCAATCGAACCCTGCTGGATCTTAACCCAGCCTATACCAATGCAAACGCTAACGTAGAGGTAAAAGAGCGTGATAAAATTGTACTAAGCACCATTTTTTCAGAGACGGTTAAGAACCTCGAAGCCAGCAAAACCATGCTTGCGCAGGAAACACCTACGGTTACCATTGTAGATGAGCCAGAACTTCCGCTAAAGAAAAATAAGCTGAAATATACGGTTGCAATTCCGGCAGGTATATTTATAACGGGTTTGTTGTTCGCTATTACGGTGCTTCTGTTACGCAAAAAAGAACCAACCATCACTGCTACTCAGCCATCGGTTGAGCTGAATCAGCCCGAAGTTAGAGCAAATTCTTTTTAATCATTTTTCTGAATGCCAGCCTTTTTATCAGGTATGGACTGTCTTTCAATTTCAGAAAGTGTTCGAATGCAGGCCGCTTATCTGCGGGGATTATCTGCCGGTACTGCTTGTAAAATTGCTGCGCGATAGTAAACTGTACACCCAGGAAATCATCCTTTCCGTTTAAAGCCTTCGCAAACTCTTCAAATGCACGCTTGAATCTTTTCTTTCG
Organism: Mucilaginibacter straminoryzae; assembly: GCF_022953055.1. Taxonomy (GTDB): domain Bacteria; phylum Bacteroidota; class Bacteroidia; order Sphingobacteriales; family Sphingobacteriaceae; genus Mucilaginibacter; species Mucilaginibacter straminoryzae. The sequence continues at coordinate 391,153 of NZ_JALJEJ010000003.1, forward strand.
CCCGGCGTTGGCGTCATCCTCAATACTTACATTTCTGCTATGCCTTCTATAGCAGATCAATTGATCCCGAATGGTTCCGACATCCCCAAAGGTATAGCCCAACAAACCAATCCATGCATCATGAAAAGGCACATCATCCGGCATATCGGCTATTAAATTGCGCATAGCAGGGTTCATCAATATGGTGCAACCGTTAATAAAATTATTAAACAATTCGGTTTCCAGATTATGCGCATATCTGTTCAGGCCCATATGGTCGTGAAAAGACTTATTAAGTACATTACCGTCACTGTCGATAAAAACCAGGTCTGAATAGGCAATGGCAGGCCTTTCGCCTCTTTCAACCTCTGTAAGCACATCAACACACTGTTGTAATTTGTGGGGCAACCATATATCATCCTGATCGCACAGTGCGATGTAATGGTCCTTTTGTGCTAATGATACTGCTTTTTTAAAGTTAGCGATTACGCCAAGACGGTATTCATTTACATAATAAGTCAACAGGTGTTGATCACTATACTTTTTCAGGATTGCTTGCGTACCGTCTGTAGAGCAATCATCACACACAATTATCTCTGCCGGTTTAAGTGTTTGGTTAAACAACGATAAAAGCTGTTCTTCCAGATACTTCTCCCCGTTATACGTGGTCATGGCCACAGAAATATTAATCACTCCGCAGTAGTTGTAAATTTAGCCTTTACAAAGGTAAGAATATCAAAAATGAAATTGCTCTTAAACAATACTACCTGAGCGGTGATATAAACCCCAGCAGAAAGCATCACTCCTGATAACACCGTAATAATTAAAGGCAAGGTAAAGTATTGAAGCATCAAAATCACCGGAATAAAAAGCGCGGCACAAAGAGCGGATTCAAAGATAAGTTTCCACTGATATCGGAAATCGAAATGCCGTGCAATGGCTTTGTAATACAGGAAGGTAACCACAATCTCAGCAGCAAGGTTAGCAACTGAAGCGCCAAATGCGCCAAAATGAGGTACCAATAAAAAATTCACGACAACACTAACAAACATTCCACCCGCCACACAAAAAAAACTTTCCCTGTTATGCCCTGATGGTACCAGGATCATGTTCAGTTGGCAATGACCAAACCCTATAATCAGCGGTAATGGCGCGAGTATTTGCATGCTTGTTTTCGCATCCGCAAATTCCCGGCCCGAAAAAAGCGAAATAAATTGTGGTGCTAATAAGAATAATCCAAAGGCTACCGGAACACCGAAAAACGCCAGGAACCTGAAGGTTTGATCCAGCGAGCGCTGCACCTCGGTCAGATTCTGTTCCGCGAAGTCCCTGCCCGATTTTGGCAGCAGCACCATCCCCAGGGAGGTAACAAATGGGATCGCAATTTTAGTCAGCTTTACGGCAGCCGTGTATAAACCCACTGCGCGATCCTGATGCCCGGACAAAAACCCGAGCATTACAGTATCCATTTCCGTATACATACTTGCAGCGATAATCGTAGCCAATACCAGTATCAGTGCAGGCAGGTGACGCGTTATCTTTAATCCCTTCAGCGTAAATTGTACCTTGCCTCTTAATAGAAATATACTCAGCACGTTATTTCCCAAAAAGGAAAACATCATCAGGTAAAGGTAATTCCTGAAATCATCCGGATGTTTAATAAACACAAAAAGCAGCAGCAGATTAATCGTTTTGAACAATACAGCCCGTAGGGCTATTGCTTTAAATTGTTGCAACCCGGTATATACCCAGTCAACAGAGCAAAAACTTAGTATAATCAGCAGGCCTGCATTGAGGTACATTTTCAAATCGGCCTTGAAGTAAGGAACACTAAAAATAACGCCCAGATAAATAGTGGTTAGTAAAACGCTGGTGATTACGTAAATAGTAAGCAGTTCAGAAAAAACCTTCGATCGCTTAGCTGAATCATCACCAGCGGCAGCAATTTCTTTAACACCATATACCGGTATGCCCAACCCCGCTATCAACGCAAAGTATAGCGCAAATGAAAAAGCAAACTGAACCTTACCTATTCCTTCCGGGCCAATGATATGCGAAACATACGGAAAGCTGATAATAGGGAACAGCAGGTTAGCCAACGTAAGCAAAAGGTTATAAAGGTAGTTCTTAGCCATCATCTACTTTTTACTTCCCGAAGTTACCTTGCTGCCATACCATCTGCCATCTTCAAGAAATCAGAAGCGGTATATAGCACCGAGTTGTAGGTGCAGGTTAAATACATCGTTGTTAGGCACGTAATAATCGCTGTTGGTATAGTTCTTCAAAATCCACTGGTAGTTCAGCGATTTTACCCCTTCCAACTTAGCCGTAAATAAGAAATGCTGATAATCCCAATTCCCCTTCAAAGCCAAACCCAGATCAACCCATTTCCTGCTATTTCCATTAATCGGGCCGAAATAATAATTCTGAAAATCCACATTATGTTCATACCGCTCAAACATAAAACCTAATTTCTTCAGGCCCGACACCCATGAAACATCAAACGATTGCAAGTTTCCACCAGAACCTGTACCCGCTCCGATCACCTGTCCCATATTCGTCATACCTTGTCTTACACCTGAATGAATATACCATCCCCCTGCGTCACGAACTAAACGATCCACTGTTTGAGACAACTGTGTTATTTCAGTATTGAATAATATTCCCTGATCTTTCCGCCCTGCCAATGGTATGTATTTACTGATTCCGGCAACGTAGGCTCTGGAATGCTCTGGCGAACCCAGAAAGTCCGACAAATTATAAGAGTTATCGTTCAGGCCATATTCGAAATAAACTTCTGCCTTGGCCTTAGTAAACAGCCAGCGCCCGTATAATGATGTGACCTGATCGCGGTCAAATGCGTCTCCGGTACCGCCATTATCATTAACCTTTTGGTACGGAGTAAAAAAAGGCACATAAGCATTGAAACCTTTGATATCGCTATGATAAGCATCAAAAGCGCGTGTTAGACCTAAAAATAAACCAGGCAACCATTTAGGTTGATAGTTAATATTAAACCCGGAATAATAGCGCCAATCTGAACGTTTTGGATTGTAAAGGTTTGTACCGATAGATGTGGTAGTAACATCCAGCGGTGCACGATTAGTATTGTCAAGCCGTGCACCAATTACCTGGAACTCAAAAGAACCAACGGGAGTTCTAATTGGCCGCACGGTATTAATGGTGACGTGTTTAAAGCCAGGAGCATTATTAGTTAACACAATAGAATTTCTAACACCTGGCCCCCACCACAAATTTTCGTTCGACAGGCCAAATGAAACAGGGCCAAATGTCAAACGAATGCTGCTTTGCCCCAAGTTAAATTTGCTGTAGCTGCCGTCGCTTAATCTTTCTGGTGCGTCAATGAGGTTATGGTAACCATAGTAGGCACTCAAATCTTGGTCGCCGTGCCCGGAAGCATACCCTGGAAAGCTTGGATTAGCGGCATACACATATTCGGGCCTGAACTGTATACTTAACGGTCCGTACTTAAAATATACACCACCACTGAAGAATGTTTGATAGCCTTTAGCCGGAATCATTAATCCATCATTCCACCCATATGGGTGATGCGAATTAAACTGTTGTATGGTTTGTAAGGGCAATAATTGAAACAGTAAAGCGCCTTTATTATAGAGAGTACCGCTGGATCCTTTGTCAGCGTCCTCCGGATAGAACACGTTCTTATCCGGCGACAACACTTTAGGATTAATCGGCCGGATAGCAAAAGATATATTAGAATCCAACTTGCCCTGGAGTTGTTGCAGGCGGTAGTATTCTTCTAAAACAGGTGTACCCACCGGCAGCGTCTGCGCCTGAGAATTTTCAAAAAAGGCAATCTGCAGCAGGAAAAGAGAAGTAATTAAAATTAGTTTTTTCATAGCTCTCAAAATCTGTAAGTTAAACCTGCCTGTAATTGCACATTATAAACGTTTCTGCCGCCCACATAATAAGGTTGCCCTACTATTTCTTTACTTGGGTCGAGGTACCATTGGTAATTCAAGGATTTTATACCCATTATTTTCCCGCTAACGATGAAACGTCCGATATTCCATTCTGCATTAGCGGCTAAACTCATATCTACCCAGTGGCGTCGCCAATCGTTGCTGCGGGTATAAGCGTAATAATAAAAATCGTCGTTATGCAGGTAACGCTCTATTTGTAAGCCTAATTTTTTCAATCCTTTTACCCAGCTTACCTCTACAGACTGCAGGTTTCCGCCAGGCCCTATTCCAGCACCCAACGATTGTCCGTAATTGGTATATCCCTGGCGAACATATTTATTGATATACCAGCTTTGGGCATCGGCAATTCTGTCGGTAGATGTCTGGGCCAGTTCGGTAACTTCAACCCCAACCAAAATACCGCCATTGGCTTTATTGGCAAAAGGCACTATTTTACGTACACCGGCTATGTAAGCACGCGTATCCTGCGGCTCCAACACGACATTTCTAAGATCACTGGTGTAGTTATTATGCCCGTATTCAAAATAAACTTCGGCATGTTCTTCCGGCCATAACCATCTTGCAAAAACAGAACTTCTGGTATCTTTTTTATAATCAATCGCCTGGTCGCCTGTTACAGATTTCAGCTCGTTAAATACCGGCAGGTAATCTTTTATACCGTTAAGGTCTTTATTATATAACTGTGCAGTACGCGTCACGCCCAGAAACAAGCCGGGTACCCACTTCGGATGCCATGTTAACACCAGTCCGGAAATATATCGCTGGTCGTCAGGTTTTGGAATATAAACAGATGAGTTGAAAAACTCCCACTCGGGGATTAAAGGCGGCTGATTAGAGTTTTTAAGCCGCCCTGCAATGAGTTGACCTTCAAAAGACCCTAAAAAAGTATTTATCGGTTTAATGGTATTCAACGTAAGATGTGCAAACCCTGGTGCATCGTTACTCATCAATAGCGAATTACGAATGCCCGGCCCCCACCATAAGTTTTCTGTAGATAACCCCAGTGAGAAAGCCTTATAATTAAGCCTGATACTACTTTGCCCCCAATAAGCCCTGCTAAAACTATTGACACCAAAACGGGCAGGCAGATCAATATTGTTATAAAAGTCGTGATACCATGCGGCAATCACTTCGTAATGATTCTTATTGAAGGTATCAAATGTGCTGTTAGCAGCGCTTATAAACTCAGGCCGTAATTGCACACTCAAGATGCCGTATTGCATGTATAATCCACCAGATATTAGCGTTTGGAGTCCCCTTGCAGGTATCATTGCCCCGTCATTCCATCCGTAGGGATGATTTGTATTTTCCTGAAGCAGGATACTGGCAGGTAAAATCCTAACTTGCAGTTTCTTGCCGAACTGCAACCACTCTGATGATTTATATCCTGCGGAACTTAAATAGGCCGAGTCTGGCGTAAAAAAGTTTTTTACGCCCAATTGCTTAGCGGATAATAAAGGGCGGATAGTGAAAGATGCAGACGAATCCACCTCTCCTAACAATTGTGCTCGCCGGTAATAATCTTCTAAACTATTGGTTCCGACGGGCAACGTCTGCGCCTGGATGTTTACTATAGCAAACTGTGCTACAAAAGCCGCAAGAATGTATTTAAATCTCCTCATAACGCTATTGCCTTTACTACTAAGTTATCTATGGACCAACTCTCGCTGCATTTTTGATCGGCTTCATACTTGTCTATTAATTCATCAAGACATTGAAGTTTAACCGAACCTGCATTATGAACAATGGTTTTCTCTATTTTGTACTGAGTAGTTACCCTCACTCCGGGCTGCTGCGTACATACCCCGGGCAGATCTGTCCGGAAAGCACCCGTTTTAGGGTTATTGTTAGCCGGATAATCTAACGGATAGGACTGCGCAGGACAGATATAACCGGGTTGACATGTATCGTTAGAAAAAGTGGTATTAATATAAGTTTGGTTATCTACCTGCATCTTCCACATGTCCGGCCCATAGGCATTATCGGCAAAACTTCTATTACCGTCCCAACTGTCATGAATATAAAGATCAAAAGATATTTTGATGATGTCGTGTTTAGGTAATCCGTTCAGATTTAGCGTAAAGCTTCCTTTATTGTAGCGCCCCAATACATGCGTTCCGTTGTAAACTTCAATAGTGCCTGATGTAATATCTTTCAGATTGCCGCTTTCAAAGTCATTACTATAAACGACGGTGTCTGTCTTAACTTGTTTAGCACACGAATTGCCCATCAGAAGAGCAATTAAAACTAACGCCGAGATCTTTAACCTCATGCGGTTCATTATTTGATTCATAAGTTAAAAGGTAATTGTATCCTTTAGCTAAATCACTAAACTCCTTTTGTTACCTGCTTTGTCAATAGCTTGTCCTTACCTTCGAAAACAAACCGTATAGCCAAAAAGATAGCCAATGACGATGCAACGATAAGAATAAAACTACTAACACTTGCCAGATGTAACAGTATTATCAATAAATTAATAACCAATTGTATAAAGCCATAAATAAAAGATACCGTAACATGGGGAACTTTTTTTTCATTCGCCAGAAATTGATAGAAATGACTTTTATGCGCTTCAAAAATATTCTCGCCGCGCAGGTAACGAAAAAACATCGTTGTTGCCGTATCTAACCCATAAACCAGCAGGAACAGCAGATAGTTAAAATTCTGTGTGGTTTTGATTAATTGTAGCAGCATAAATACAATAATGAAGGCAATACTTACACTACCTACATCGCCCGCGAAACACTTAGCCTTCTTTCGAAGATTAAAAAACAGAAAAACGATTACTGACAGGATAACCACAATAAAAAGCTGATCTTCAATATAAGATGTTTCCTGATTCACCCAGTAAAGCGAAAGCACGGTTACCAGCGCGTAAATACCTGTAATGCCGTTAATGCCGTCCATAAAATTAATGGCGTTTATAGCACCAATGAAGAATACCAAAGCCAAGACAATCCAGTAGGCTGGAATACTAAAAAAAGACAGCTGAACAAAAATTAGTAAAACAGCAATCAGGTGTACAGCAAAGCGTAATTTATTACTTACTGATTTAACGTCATCGACAAAGCTTATCGAGCTGATCAGTAACAACCCAGCGACGAACCACAAATAACTTGTTGGATAAACAATATAAAATAAAAGAACAGCAATAGGGAAAATAATGCCGCCACCCCTTATAGTTACCTGTGTATGCGAGCTTCTATGATTAGGCTTGTCTATAATATTGTAAAAGTCCGCTATCCGGAAATAAAACAGCTCAAAAATGAACAAGATAACGGTAATGATAAACGCGATAGTGACAGACATAGTAAATTTTAAAACCCGCTTCGCCTAAAATAGACTAACCGGGTTTCTACTGATTATTTTATTGCTTAATAGCATAACTCCCAAAAACGAGCCGCTGCATCAAGCTATTTACGTAAAACAGTTACTAATACGGCAGCCAAAGAAGCCAGTGCTGTCGAAAGCCCAACAATTCCGGTTATACCAAGTTTCTCTCTCGGTGCGTGCTTTGGTACAAATATCTCTCCGCCAGGTTTTACATCAGGATAATCATAAAAGAAAAGAAACTTCCTGGTAGATTTTATTGCCCCATTTGCATATTCGATATAAGCCCCGCGTTTATTGGCATTATAGGTAAACCCACCAGACTCGTTAATGTACTGCTCCATTGTCTTCCCCGGCTTATAGATAATGTTGGTTGGCTTTAAAACCTCACCTGAAACCCTTATTGTTTGCAACTCTTTCGGCACATTGATAATGTCGCCATCTTCTAATAACAAATCGTAGCGGCTTGAAGGATTTTGCAAAATCTTCTTCAATTCTATACCAACCATATCACTACGTACAGAGGCAGAATCCTCCTTCAGGCTTAATGTATCTTTCACCCCTTGCGCCATCTGCAGCCTTCTTAAATTAATCAGCCTCAATTTTTCGTCTTCGGCTTTTAAGCTATCAGTACGGCTCTTTTTTAATTTATCTTTAGGTGGCCCAGGCCTTTTAAGCGATGCTCCTTCCGGGAAAGCAAGCGCTGTTAATCCTCCTGCCCTTTTAACCAGGTCGGAAATCCGTTCATTCTTACGTTGTATGGTATAAATACCAGGATATAATACCTCACCTTGTATACTTACCGTTTTCTGAACTTCGTAACCTTCTGCGCTACGGACAGAAACAATATCATATGGCTGCAAAATAAACGGTTCACCCACCAATTTCAGATTTTGATCGACGTTGACAGTAAATATCTGGGCTACGGTAGATGTAGCAGATTTAGCGTCACTGTTCTTCACCCTTCTAGATACTTCGATCCGGTTGGGTGTAGCTCCTTCTTTAAAACCACCCGCCATCTGGATAACAGATTCCAGCGTCATATTATCAGCATACTTAAAAGTACCAGGAAAACGCACCTCACCCTGCACCTGAACCTTATACTCGTCTCGCAGGTCGAATATCGAAGATATGGTCACCTTGTCCTCACGCTGCAAAGGAATATCTGCAGATGTTCCGTTCATGATGTTTTGCACATCAAAAGTGATCAGCGATAGCGTGTTATCTAAATTGAGTCTGGATATATAGCCACGGTTAAGAAAAGCGTCCTCTTTTAAGCCTTCTGCTTTTTGAATTAATGCTTTCAGCGTAAGTCCTTTATCCAGTTCGTATTTGCCAGGACGAAAAACAGCACCCTCTATAGTAACCCGGTTTTCAAAACGATCCAGGATAGCCTCAATGACCACCTTATCGCCGTTTGCAGGATGGTAAGTATTGTAATCTGAACTGCTAACATCAATGATCCTGCGTTCTTTAGCCGTATTTTGCAAAATCTTTACAGCGGCTGTGTAAGCTTTGTTGGTAAACCCACCGCCGAAATTCAATACTTCCTGCAAATTCTCATTACTTTGAACTTCATATAAAGCGGGCCTTTTCACTTCACCTGATAACTCTACCCGGGTTTTGTAAACCGGGATGTTAATCACATCCTGATCTTGCAAGCGAACATTATTCCGCTGAATACCCTTCAACAGGAAATCATAAACATCTATAGTGGCAATGATTTTATTGTTGCGAACCACCTGTATATTGCGAAAAGAGCCGTTATCATTCGGACCTCCTGATGCACTTAAAGCATTAAATACCGTTGAAACAGATGATAAGGTATAAGTACCGGGTTTAACCACCTCACCCACCAAACTTACCCTGATACTGCGGATGTTACCCAAATTTACAGCTACCTGCGTACGGCCACTACGTAACCCCGGATAGGTTTTAGCTAAAGTAGCTTTGATTTTTGAAGTAGCCTGTTCTATCGTTAGTCCGCCAACAGAAATTAATCCAGCATACTGCACTTTTATGGTTCCTTCCGGAGATACCTTCAATTGGTAACTTGCTTCATTATCGCCTGTAATATCAACCAACAACTGGTCGTCAGGTCCGATCACATAATTCATCGGCGTGGCCAACCTCAGATTAGGCTCAAACGTCATCCTGCTATTCTTAAATAGTTCAGATCCGAATATTTTAGGCACAAGATTTCCAAAAACGTCACGATTCTGGCGTTGATTGTTCCTGTTACGAAAATTACCTGAAGTGTCGCTTTGCAGAGAATCCGGATTGGTGTATCTACGACCATCTAAATTACTGTTCTGATTATCTCTTAAGCCATTCAATCCACTGCCAGAACCTGTTGTATTATCGTTACTTCCACTTTGATCAGATTTTCTGATCTTCTGCAATCTCTGGTCAAGTTTTTGAACCTCTTCGGGTTTCAGCCCCTGGGCAGAGGCCATTTGCTCAATTTGCTGATCTGTGGTATAACCTACGCCTTTTGCACGCTGGATTAACTGACGGATCTGGTCATCAGACAACTCGTCCACACGTACATCGCTTAAATTGGTTTGTGAATAAGCTGTATAAGAAGCAAATACGATGATGAATAATATCGCAGCGCGTAGAATTTTTTTAAATGCCATTAATTATAGGTACAAATTATCTCTCAAGTTCTTTCGATAATACGCCCGATCTCAGATAACCCTATATCATGCAATTATCGCACTGCATTCAATTGAGGTTTTCCTGAAGAATCAGGAGCATTTTTTTACCATCGCGAATATAGGAATTTTAAATAAGAGCCGACTTTTATCACCAACAAAACCGTTGTATTGAAGGTGTATAAAATCTGCAGCTATCGCTAAAGGCTTTCGCGTGAGATTACTGTCCAGTCGCTGCTGCCGTACCCCTCACTTATCCATTTATCCATAACCGCCACTACCGCAGGAATCACCATCAGGTCGGTTGCCGCTTTTAACATCAAGCCGGCATCTTTCCGTGCCATATTCAACTCCCATGACGGTTGCGAATAGTCACCGCTGGTGATACGTTTCACACGCGCAGGAATCATGTTTGCAGGATTCCAGTTGGCGAAAAGATTGAGTACCTCATCTGGCGAGATATTTTGTGCTTTAGCTAATGAGAGCGCGTCGATCAACCCGCCTGTCAGCGAAATCAGGAACAGGTTACCTACCAACTTTAATCCTGCGGCCTTACCCTCTGCATCACCAACATTCATTAGTTTTCCGGTCATTTTTGAAAGCTCGGCTTCAACTGTTGCGATTGCTTGCTGATCACCTGATACCAACATAAAACCGGTACTCTCCAAAGCATTCTGCGGCCCCATAAATACGGGCGCATGCAGGTAAGTGAAACCTTTTTGCTTCCATGTAGCGGTTCTTTCTACCGCACCTTCTGCCGAAGTAGTAGTATGATCTATAATAACAGCGCCTGACTTTAGTCCGGCTTCTGCTTGCTGTAGCACTTCGTTTACCGTCTCATCGTCCTTAAGAGTCAAGTGAATGATATCGGCATTACGTACAGCGTCGGCGGGGGTTGCAGCTACAATGGCACCCAAGGCAGCCAGTGCTTCTGCCTTTGCAGCCGTACGGTTCCATATCTGTACCTGTTCGCCTTTACTTAACAGTGCTTTTACAAAATTAGACCCCAGCAGGCCCATACCTAAAAATGCTTTCATTGGTTGATATTTTTGTCAAAGGTAAGCCTGTCAGGGATTCCAACAAATGTTTTAGAGATTTGTATTTTATTGTAAAATACTTGAAGTTCCGCGATCAACTTAAAATGTAGCCACACATATTCAATAAATTACAGAAGTCACTCGTAATTACCTAACTAGTACGCAGATTAAAAGCTCTGTATAAATAGTTTTTTCTACTTTATACTTAAAATTAATAGAGTGAAAATCACAGATACTTCAGATTAAAATGCTAAATTACCAAAAACTTAAACTTTAAAGATGATGAAAATATCGCGTTTACTTGCTTATTGGCGACCGATTTTATTCCTTACAATCATTTCAGGAATCTTGCTCAAGATAACAGCTCCACTTCATATTTTATACCTATACCAAGGGCTGTTAGTTACATTTCAGGTATTTCTTGCACTAACTCTGATTTTACTATTTCTTAAGGCGGTTGACTCTATAATCAAACTATTTTCAACCAAGCCGTAATAAGGCTGTAAAATTAAAACTGCTCCTCATTCTTGGTGTAACAATTGGATTTTATTCCTGTAAAAAAGAAAATAAATCATCGACGTTAGATGATCAAGCAAAACAGATAGCTGCAAAATATGGGCTTAAGATGATCATTAATCACGATGCACAATCAGCAAGTCGTACTTTTTCAACACTTGCAGATTTTGAAAAATTTCTACAAAGCAGAACAAAAGAAAATCTAGAAGATTCTATCGTTTTTAGAAGCCCAAAATCTATTCACTCCAATTCTACAAAAAAAGCAAACGAAGTTATTGAAGATAATTCAACCTCAGATGAATTTGCAACGCATTGGAACGACCCTCAACACACATATACGTATAAATTTGAACAATTTAAAGAACGAGGCTATGCAAGTTTAGTACTATGTGATATATCGTTTACTGATTTTTATAATCTAGATTTTTTTACGCTTACCGTCGACGGATCAATGGCCGGAAGCTATTCCTATAATACAAGTAGTATAATTGGCGCTAAGGGGACAGCTAGAACTTTAAATGCTACCGTTAATGGTTTTTATCAGGAGGTAGTATCTGTTGGTGGTGCCTATTCTTTTTATACTAATTATCTCTCCAAATTTACTCTTACAATGGACCGTACTGTATTTTATGACATGAAAGCTAAATTAACGTTTACCAAAATTAACTAATATGATCATTAAAGCTCGAACGTCTTTTTGATATCCGAGCTTTTTATTCAATTTTTTTGATATTTTCCTAATTTAAGTTTTAATAGTGATCAATATTTCGAAAAATCAGTTCAGCTATTCGAATAATTTCTCATGATCAATTAGTTACAGAAAGATCTTCGGTCTAATGATAGTAGTCGCGGAGATGATGAAAATAACAAAGCGTTTAAAAACGGATTAAATTAATAACGAATAGTTTGAATTAAAAGCGAAGCGTTGATAAGCAAATAGCGATTTCGGAAATTGTCAAAACGTTCTATCTCCGATAGGATTGCAGTTCAGTACTTGCATTTACCTGTTTGAATTACGTAACTTTGCTTATGGCTGAAGCAGAAACACTCGAAGAATTTTATAAGCACAAGTTAAACTGGCTACCCGATAACCTACAGAAAGATCTGGGTCATTTTAACGTATTCAGAACAGAAGATTGTGTAGGCCCAAATTCTACGCCACCTAAATACAGCCGCCGTACATTTTATAAGGTTGGTTTAGGTTATGGCCACTACCGCTACCACTATGCGAATAAAAGTGTTGAGGTATCCGGGCCGACACTAACCTTTTTTAACCCGAACGTTCCATATACCTATGATTGGATAGGCGGCGAGCAACGCGGCTTCTTTTGCATTTTCACTGAAGAATTCTTTACCGAAAGGCTAAGAAACGGATTACAGGATCTGCCGATGTTCAGGCCGGGCGGCGTACCATCTTATCCGCTTAACACGGATCAGGAAAATGTAGTAATCAGCTTATATGAGAAGATGATCGCAGAAATACGGTCTGATTATATCTACAAATACGACCTGATCCGCAGTTACCTGACAGAGCTAACGCATTTTGCTTTAAAAACCCAGCCGTCTGAAACGCTTTACCAGCATCCGGATGCAAATTCAAGAATTACCGCTGTCTTCACCGAACTGCTGGAGCGGCAGTTCCCTATCGAGGCACCTTCACAAAGGTTCACCCTGCGCTCCGCGAATGACTTTGCACAACAGCTGTCCGTCCATGTTAATCACTTAAACCGGGCGGTAAGATTAACCACCGGAAAAACTACGACCGAACGTATTTCTGAACGCCTGTTAACCGAAGCTAAGCTATTACTACGGCATACAGATTGGAATATTTCGGAAATTGCTTACTCTCTGGGATTTGAAGAGCCTACCCATTTCAATAATTTTTTTAAAAAGAAAACCACCCTTACACCCGGTTCATTCCGAAATGTTTGAATTTTGTAATTATCTGTTTGTTTAGCGTAAACGGTCGCCTGCTCTGCCGGCCTAATTTTGTGTTATCAAAAACAACGCAGATTTATGACAGAGCAAAGAACATGGTTTATTACAGGAGCCTCAAAAGGGCTTGGGCTTAGCCTGGTGAAGCAACTCTTGCAAGCAGGTGCACGGGTAGCAGCAACTTCGCGAAACCTTAACGAGCTGATCAGCGCGGTTGATGTTCAAACGACCAACTTCCTACCACTGGAAGTTGACCTGACCACTGAAGACAGCATTTGCAAAGCCCTTCACACCACCTACCAGACTTTTGAAGGTATTGATGTAGTAGTTAATAATGCCGGTTACGGTATCGGCGGCGCAATAGAGGAACTGACCGACGAAGAAAGCCGCCGCAACTTCGACGTGAATGTATTCGGTACGCTTAACGTTATCCGTAACGTGATGCCCTACCTTAGGGCACAACAATCCGGGCATATTATTAATATATCATCTATCGCAGGGATTGCACCTGGCACAGGTTGGGCAGTTTATTCAGCCGCCAAGTTCTCGGTGATAGGCCTTTCCGAAGTATTAGCGCAGGATGTACAGGAGTTCGGCATAAAAGTAACGGTTGTCGCACCAGGGGCTTTCCGCACCAGCTTCCTAAACTCGGGTTCGTTAGCAATGACTAAAAACCCTATCCCCGACTATACCCGCGTAAGGGATACACACACGCGCTATTTGCAAATGGATGGTATGCAAGCCGGCGACCCGGAGAAAGCAGCCGCAGCGATGATAGAAATCGCCAAAGAAGAAAATCCGCCGCTTTACCTGCTGCTGGGCAGCGACGCATATGATCGTGCGATGCAAAAACTGGATTTTCTGGAAAAAGAATTCTTGCTGAATGAAGAGCTGAGCAAGGCTATGGCTTACCAGGGATAATTAATATTTCACCTATCAAAAATATATAAAATGGAAAATCAAAAAGTATGGTTCATTACAGGGGCCTCAAAAGGATTCGGTTTAGAACTTGTAAAACAACTGTTAAACGCAGGAAATAAAGTGGCCGCTACCTCGCGCACCGTTGAAGAACTTGTGAAAGCAGCAGGCGGAGAACAACCTGGCTTTCTGCCGCTTGCAATGGACCTCATCAACGAAAACAGCGTGAAAGAGGCTATAGAAAAAACAATTGCCGAGTTTGGGCAGATTGATGTAATAGTAAATAACGCCGGTTATGGTTTATTGGGCGGTGTTGAAGAATTAACAGATGAAGAAGTTCGCAAAAACTTTGATATAAATGTTTTTGGTTCTTTAAACGTCATCCGCCAAGCACTGCCCCACATGCGTACAAAACGCAGCGGGCACGTTTTTAACATATCGTCTATTGGTGGCTTTGTTGGTTCTTATCCCGGTGCTGGTATTTATTGCTCTACCAAGTTTGCAGTGAACGGCTTTTCCGAAGCACTTTACGAAGAGCTGAAACCTTTTGGTATTCATGTGACTATCGTACAGCCTGGCTATTTCCGCACCAACTTCCTTTCTAAAGGTTCAATGGCAACACCAGGAAATCCAATTGCTGAATATGACAACGTTCGCCAGTCGGTGGATATGCATCAAAATCAAATTGACCAGCAGCAACCCGGCGACCCGGTAAAGGGTGTAGCCGCCATCATTAAGGTTGCCTCAGCAGAAAACCCGCCGCTGAACCTGTTCTTAGGTGCAGATGCTTACCAGGTTGCGCAGGATAAAATAGCTTATGTGCAAAAAGATCTTGACAACTGGAAAGCGGTAACAGTTTCTACCGGTTTTGAAGAAGCGGCTGTTTAATTAACTTACCTTATTTGCTCTATCTGAAAGCCACTAATAAAACGGTGGCTTTTGTTTTATCCCTTCTGACGATAATCCCGGCGCCAGGCTAAAGACTTCCGGTTATCTTCCCACAATAAATGGGGTTGTGCCAGCCACTGTTCCATCCGGTAAACCATCTTCGATAATTGAGCTTCACTTACCTGCGTCACGGCCGGTTTAGCCCTTTCTAAGTGCTTATACCAGACATCCTGAAACAACCAATCGAGCACAATCCTGTTAAAGCAGTGATTATAACGCACTGGCTTTACAAAAGTACCCGGTAATATCTCGTTCAGTAAAGTCTTGTACCTATCCAGCGCCTCGCCCATTATTCATTGTGTAAAAATAACACTACTAATACCTTCCAATCGCAAATTAGTTTAATTTGCGGCTTCACCACTAAAACTAATTATGAGGAAAACCTACCTGCTTACATTAGCCTTATGCGCCACACAATATAGTTTTGCCCAGCAGAAAAACATCTATCATAAAGGCTGGATAGATTTTAACAAGAACGGCAAAAAAGATGTTTTTGAAGATCCTACCCAGACGATTCAAAAACGGATAGACGACCTGCTTTCGCAAATGACGCTGGAGGAGAAAACATGTCAGATGGCTACCCTGTACGGATATAAGCGCGTATTGAAAGAAGAAATGCCTGCGGCTTCATGGAAGAACGAGATATGGAAGGACGGCATTGCGAATATTGACGAAGAGCTGAACAGCCTGACATCCTACACTGATAACGCAACCTCGCAATACTCATTCCCCTACAGCAAACATGCCGAGGCCATCAATACTATTCAACGTTGGTTTATAGAAGAAACACGGATTGGTATCCCGGTTGATTTTACCAACGAAGGTATTCATGGCTTGAACCACGACAGGGCTACTTCTTTGCCTGCACCTATTGGCATCGGCAGTACCTGGGATAAACAATTGGTCCGTGCTGCCGGCCAGATCGTCGGTCGCGAAGCTAAAGCGTTAGGATACACTAATGTTTATGCCCCTATTTTAGATCCGGCCCGCGACCAGCGTTGGGGACGCGTGGTAGAATGTTATGGCGAAGATCCCTTTCATATCGCAGAATTAGGTAAGCAAATGACACTGGGCATCCAGGAAGAAGGCGTTGCTTCTACCCTGAAACACTTCGCCGTTTACAGCGTACCCAAAGGTGGCCGCGATGGCAATACCCGTACCGACCCGCACGTAGCCCCGCGCGAGATGCATCAGCTCTACCTCTACCCTTTCCGCAGAGTAATCCAGGAAGCACATCCCATGGGTGTCATGAGCAGTTATAACGATTGGGACGGCGTACCGGTAACCGGTAGCCATTATTTCCTTACGGAGCTGCTGCGCGAACAATTTGGGTTCGATGGATATGTGGTATCAGATAGTGAGGCTGCGGAGTATCTGTATAGCAAGCACCATGTGGCGGCAGATTACAAAGAAGCCGTTCGGCAGGTGGTAGAAGCCGGGCTGAATGTGCGCACCAATTTTACCATGCCGCAAACTTATATTTTGCCTTTGCGTGAACTGGTTCGCGAAGGGAAGCTATCCATGAAAACTATTGATGCCCGCGTGGCAGATGTGTTGCGTGTGAAATTTAAACTCGGCCTGTTCGACCAGCCTTATGTTAAAAATCCCAAAGCGGCGGACGCCATTGTAAATACCAAAGAGAATGAAGCGGTTGGTTTACAAATGAACCGCGAGAGCATGGTTCTATTGAAAAATCAGAATAACCTGCTGCCCTTAAATAAACAGAACTTAAAGAACGTTTTAGTTACCGGCCCACTGGCAATGGAGACTAATTACGGTATCAGCAGGTACGGGCCTTCTCACCACCCGGTAACTACTGTTTTAGATGGGATTAAAAACTACCTGGGTATCGGCGCTACCGTTAACTACGCGAAGGGTTGCGACATTATTGATGCGACATGGCCAGAAAGCGAGATTATAGAAACCCCGTTAACCAATAAAGAGCAGGCGGATATTGCCGAAGCTGTCGAAAAAGCTAAATCTGCCGACGTAGTAATTGCTGTTGTGGGCGAAGATGCCAAACGTGTAGGTGAAAGCCTTTCTCGTACCGGCTTAAACTTGCCCGGCCGCCAGCTGAAACTAATCCAGGCGTTGCAGGCCACGGGTAAGCCTGTGGTAATGGTGATGATTAACGGGCAACCGCTGACCATTAATTGGGAAAACCGTTATGTACCTGCCATTTTGGAAGCCTGGTTCCCCGGACCCGAAAGCGGTAAAGTAATTGCGGAAACGTTGTTCGGCGATAACAACCCTGGTGGAAAGCTGCCCATTACCTTCCCGAAAACAACGGGGCAAATTGAATTTAACTTTCCGTTTAAGCCCGCCTCACAAGCCAATCAGCCCACTTCCGGGCCGAATGGTTATGGTAAAACCAGTGTAAACGGTGCTTTATACCCATTCGGGTATGGCTTAAGCTACACCACCTTCTCTTACGCAAACCTTCAAGTAAGCCCGGATAAAGCAAAAAACCAGGCAGATATTACCGTAAAGGTAGATGTAACTAACACCGGCAAAGTAAAAGGCGACGAGGTGGTACAGTTATACCTTAAAGACAAGGTAAGCAGTGTGACAACTTATGAATATGATCTCCGCGGGTTTGAACGCGTTACGCTTGCGCCGGGCGAAACCAAAACCATAACGTTTACCCTTCACCCAGACGATCTTGCCCTGTTAGATAAAAACATGAATTGGACGGTTGAACTGGGTGCTTTCCAGGTCATGATCGGCAGCTCGTCTGAAGATATTAAATTGAAAAAGGATTTTGTAATAGAGGACTGATATTAGAAGCAAGAGCCAAGAATCAAGATAAAAGTAATTGGCGCATAAAGCCCCTATCCATCCGGAGAGGGGTTGGGGGTGAGGCTGTTCTTAAGTCACTGGTTACATATAAGCGCGCGTATCGGGTACTCTCCAGAAGGGAGGATCTTTATTTCCTATCCATCAGGAGAGGGGTTTGGGGTGGGGCTCTTAAATTAGGGTGAGGCTCTTAAAACAACATGACGCTGCTTTTCCCCTTCTCCTTTCCTTATATTTGAAATAGATGAAAAAACTACCTTTTCTACTACTGGCATTGGCTTCTGCCAATGCTTTCGCCCAGACGGGTAAACCTGAAAAACTGATTCAATATGTAAAACCCATCATAGGTACGCAACGCATGGGCCATACTTATCCCGGCTCAACGGTTCCCTTTGGTATGGTACAGTTGAGCCCCGAAACGGATACCATCAGCTACGACCAGAATGGCAAGTACAATCCCGACGTTTACAAATATTGTGCTGGTTATCAATACGACGATAAAACTATAGTCGGCTTTAGCCATACCCATTTCAGTGGCACGGGTCACTCCGACCTTGGTGACATCCTGATTATGCCGACTACCGGCAAACTGCAGCTTAACCCGGGCACTGCCGACAAACCTTTAAGCGGCTACCGTTCTGCTTTCTCACACAAAAATGAATTAAGCGAGGCCAACTATTACAAGGTAAAGCTGGACGACCATAACATTACTGCGGAATTGACCACCACTACCCGCGTGGGTATTCATCAATATACTTTTCCAGCTTCAGACCAATCACACATCATTCTGGATATGATGGCGGGTATTTACAATTACCCCGAAAAAAACGTTTGGACCTATCTGCGGGTAGTGAATGATTCTACAGTCATCGGCTGGCGGCAAACCAATGGCTGGGCACGTACCCGTCAATTGTATTTTGCCATTTCTTTCTCTAAACCTTTTAGCGGCCACGGCTTCAAAAACTATGTCAGCGGGAGCGTTTACCGGGGATTCTGGGGTAAATTCAATCAGACTAAAAACTTCCCCGAAATTGCGGGTCGTCAAATTAAGGCCTGGTTCGATTTCAAAACTACAGAAGGCGAAAAGATCAAACTCAAAGTTGCCTTATCTCCTGTCAGCATGGATAATGCGCTGGCTAACATGAAAGCAGAGGCCCAGGGCTGGGACTTTGACAAGTTTAAACAAGCTGGTCAACAACAATGGGAAGACGAGCTGCATAAAATTGTGATCGATACTAAGAGCAAAACCGAAAAAGAAAATTTCTATACGGGAATGTATCATGCGTTGATCAACCCTACCCTTTACGCAGATTTAAACGGTGAATACAAGGGGCTTGACCAAAACGTACATAAAGCAGAAGGATTTAACAACTACACCACTTTCTCACTTTGGGACACTTATCGCGCACTTCATCCGCTTTTTAATATTGTGGATCCAGACCGGAATAAAGATATGATCAAGTCGATGCTGGCGCATTACGATCAAAGTCCGGAACATATGCTACCGGTATGGTCTAACTCTGGCAACGAAAACTGGTGCATGAGTGGATACCATGCGGTGGCTGTAATTGCAGATGCCGTGGTGAAGGGAAATGCCGATTTCGACACCAATAAAGCTTTGGAAGCATGCGTTGCGACTGCACGCCACCGGGATTATGAGGGTATAGGCGAGTATATGGATAAGGGCTATATCCCTGACGAACGGAGCGGCGTGTCAGTTTCCTCAACACTTGAATATGCTTACGACGATTGGGCTATTGCACAAATGGCAAAAAAATTAGGTCGTGAAGATATTTACCAGGAATTTATAAAGCGCTCGCAGAATTACAAGAACGTGTACGACCCGAAAGTTGGATTTATGCGCCCTAAACTGGCTGATGGTACTTTTCGCAAAAACTTCGACCCGTTGACTACCATAAACCAGGGATTTATTGAAGGAAACGCGTGGAACTATACACTATTTGTTCCGCAAGACCCGAAAGGATTGATCAATATAATGGGCGGAAACCAGCGCGTGGTACGTTACCTGGATTCGCTTTTCACGATGCAATTGCCGGATAAGTTTTTTGCCGAAACCGAAGATATTACCCGCGATGGCATTATTGGCAATTATGTTCACGGCAATGAACCAAGCCACCACGTAGCTTATTTGTACAACTGGACAGACAAGCCATGGAAAACGCAGGAACGTATCCGCATGATCCTGAAGAAAATGTACGGCCCTACCCCCGATGGCCTCGGAGGTAACGACGATACCGGGCAGATGAGCGCATGGTATATTTTCAGCACATTAGGCTTCTATCCTTTTGCTCCGGGAGCTGATACTTATGCCATTGGCAGCCCTGCTATAGATAATGCCGTGATCAACCTGGCTGGTGGTAAAACATTCAAGATCACCGTAAAAAACCAGGGTGATAAAAACGTTTACATAAAAAAGATTGAGCTTAACGGCAAGCCTTTAGAAGGGTTATCTATTAAGCATAGTGATATTATGAATGGTGGCGAACTGGTGTTTTACATGAGTTCGAGCCATGCCAAATGATCAAGTGAGCGATAAGAAGTTACGTTATATAGAGCGCGTTTCTGGACGTTACTTTTTCTTGGCCGTCAAGAAAAAGTAACCAAAAAGAGCTCGTCGCTGGCACCGCAGTCTATGCGTCTGTTCTGCCACTTCAAAGCCTGGGTTTGCCGCCTGCGCTGGATGTGACAAATAAGTATAGTTATGTCCCGTTCGTCGCTATAGTTGTAGTGCTACAATAAAAGCGCGCAGGCCAAATGTCAAAACATGCGGGCCAGTCCAAAGGACTCCTTCGGAGGAGTATGGCGTGAACGAGAGATCGCGGATTAATCGAGATTAAGACTGGATGTATTTATATTCCCATTGCTACCGTTCACAAACAGATATCTCGAATGCCTTTTATGTCCCTTCATTATTTCACCGATTATTGACGGAAAAACTAACTTAAAAGTTAGAAAACCTATGGCAGACCCGGTAAATGCGGCGAATGTGGTAAATGCGGCGAACGCGGCAGACGTGGCAGACTGGTTTTTGCCAGCCAGCCAGGTGCGTAGCTTATTTTACCCTGCTCTTCAAGCAAGAAGGCCCTTTGATAGATCTATCAAAGGGCCTTCTGTTTTATTTTAAGACAGCCGTAACTTATTTCTCGTTCGAGAATGAATAAGGGAAACTTGCCGGGTTAGTACCCCTGTTTTTATTGGGTTGTGCCGACATATCAAAGTTAATAACCGCTCCTCGCAATAAACCCGAATGGCTTACCCAGTTATTGCTGTATGGCTTGGCATTCAACGTCATGTTGGTTACGTACTTATTAGCTGCGCTATTGGCGGGCGCATTAATGGTTACAGTTTTGCCGTTCTCTAACTTTAGCGTTGCCTTTTTAAATAATGGTGCGCCTAACACGTACTGGTCGCTTGCAGGGCATACCGGGTAAAAACCGATAGATGAGAATACATACCAGGCCGAAGTCTGGCCATTATCCTCGTCGCCGCAGTAACCGTCAGGAGTAGGTTTGTAAAGTTTGTTCATGGCTTCGCGTACCCAGCGTTGTGTTTTCCATGGTTCACCTGCATAATTGTATAGGTAGATCATGTGTTGAATAGGCTGGTTACCGTGTGCGTATTGCCCCATGTTCATGATCTGCATTTCGCGGATCTCGTGGATCACACCACCATAATAGCTATCGTCAAAAATCGGGGGAAGAATAAACACCGAATCCAGTTTATTTACGAATTTCTGGCGGCCGCCCATCAGGTTCACCAGGCCTTGTATGTCATGGAATACTGACCATGAATAGTGCCAGCTATTACCCTCAGTGAAAGCATCCCCCCATTTGAATGGGTTGAACGGCGACTGGAATTTTCCATCTTTATTTTTTCCGCGCATTAACCCGGTTGAAGGATCAAAAAGGTTTTTGTAGTTCATTGCGCGTTTTTTATAGATATCCAGTTCGGCCTGTGGTCTGTGCAATGCCTTACCTAATTGATAGATGGCAAAATCGTCGTAAGCATACTCCAGCGTACGGGCTGCGTTTTCGTTAATCTTTACATCGTAAGGTACATAACCTAATTCATTGTAATACTTCACACCGTAACGACCAACTGCCGACATCGGGCCTTCGTTGTTGGCATCGTGCAATAGCGCTTCGTACAATTTATCAATATCGTAACCGCGTAAACCTTTCAGGTAAGCTTCAGATACAATTGAAGCCGAGTTGTTACCCACCATTACGTTTGCATAACCGGGGCTTGACCATTCCGGCAACCATCCACCTTCTTTATAATCGTTCACGAGGCCTTCCTGCATTTCCTTATTTACAGAAGGGAACATCAGGTTAAGGAATGGATAAAGCGCACGGAAGGTATCCCAGAAACCGGTGCCGCCATATAAATATCCAGGCAATACCTTGCCGTTGTAAGGACTGAAGTGAACGGTTTTGTTTTGCGCATCCAGCTCATATAATTTGTTCGGGAAGAACAGCATGCGGTATAAGCACGAATAGAAGGTGCGCGTCTGGTCTACACTGCCGCCTTCAACAGAAATTCTGCTTAAGGTTTTATTCCAGATATTTCTTGCTTTCTGTTTAGTTTGATCAAAATTATCACCACCGATCTCGCGTTTCAGGTTTAGTTCTGCCTGATCGAAGCTGATGAATGAAGAAGCCACTTTTAGATTCACCTGTTCGCCACGTTTGGTCTTAAAACCGATAATTGCCCCGGCATGGTCTGCCTTTAGCTCCAGCGTGTCACCTGCTAAGGTTTTCTTATGCCACGTACGCGAGAGGTTGAAAGCTTTATCTGAATAAATCACAAAGTAATCTTTGAAATTTTCCATCTTCTTACCGGCATGGCGGGTAGAATAACCGATGATCTTACGTTCTGAAGGGATGATCTTCACATAAGAACCTTTATCAAAAGCATCAATCACGATGAAAGAACTATCACTTTTTGGAAAAGTAAAACGGAACTGCGCTGCCCTTTCAGTCGGGGCAATCTCTGCGGTAACATCATGATCGGCCAGGTATACGCTGTAGTAGTAAGGCTTGCTGATCTCTGCCTTGTGGCTGAACCAACTTGCGCGCGCATCCTGGTCGAACTTCATACCACCTGTTACGGGCATAATGGCAAACTGGCCATAATCATTCATCCACGGCGAAGGTTGGTGGGTTTGCTTGAACCCGCGGATCTTTGTAGCGTCATAGCTGTACATCCAGCCATCGCCCATCGGACCGGTTTGTGGCGACCATAAGTTCATACCCCAGGGCAAACCTATAGCCGGATAGGTATTACCGTTAGAAAGATCTGGATTGGAAGCGGTGCCCATTAACGGATTCACCCATTCCGCAGGTTCAGCTACTTTTTTAACTTCTTGCGCCTGCGCGGTGATGCCGCCTGTCATCCCGGTTAGAAAAAGTAATGAGAAAGAAAAAATTTGATTGAGTTTCATTGGCTGATTTTAGATGCCTTGTTGACTTGGATTAGATGTCAGCGCGATTTTACGGTTTTTGTGGCCATTATCAAAGCCAGCCACTAATTAGTTACAGAAACAGTGCGCCCACCCCGGCCCGCTTTATTAAATACCCGGAAGTTAATTTTACCCCTGATAGTTAAAGGTTGCTTATACTCGCTGCTCTTAACGGTTGGGATACTGCCATCTGTGGTGTAACGGATGATAAAACCAGGGAATTGGCTATTCGCTTTAACCATACCACCATCAATTTCTACACCGGCAGTAGGTATCCGGTATTGGTAGCCTTTGTTGATATAGTCCAGTTTGGGTAATTCTTTTTTCCCCAACTGATTGCAAAATGCCACCCAGCTTTTTTGATATTTACCTTCGCTGGCAATCGGGTCTGGGTCTGTTGCCCAATCCGGATCCGGCGCCCATGCACGTTCGGCAAGTCCAAGTAGTTTTGGCAACAACATGTATTCCATGCGTTCTTTGCTACGAACAGTTTCACTCCACAACTGACCTTGTATACCTACGATATTTGCTTTTCCGGTTGCTGTTAAAGCCTCTTTGTGGCTTAAAACCTCGGCGGGTATCATATTACCCAAATTATCCTCATGGCTATTCTTTAAATAGTTGAGCGGGATAAACTTAAATGGCTTATCTACATCTAAGTATCCGCCCCAGTAATAACCCGGTTCAGCGAATTCCTTATGATAAGCCATATCAAAATAAAGATTGGTTACACACGAGAGGATCACCGGGAAACCACCGTTTGCTAACCGATAGGCAAGATCTTCGGCGCCGCCGCCCAACACATTATTCCATACATACAGATGCATCCGACGTTGGGCGAAATCGGTATTCGGAACATTCTTGCTGATATTATTCACCAACTCCTTTTTTAAGCCTGCTTCTTCCCAGGCAGAAGTATACAGGTTGTGTTTCTTTAAAATTTCGTCAACGCGGGTATAATAGTAAAGCCAAAGCTGCTCGGTGCCTTCAATCTCCGGAAGCTCTGATCTTAACTTTTCTACAGAAGGTGACTTTTGCCATACACCAGCCGGTACTTCGTCGCCACCCATGTGAATGGTCTTGAGAGGCGCACCTGCTTCACGGTACATTTTCACCACTTCGTCTACAACGGTGCCAATAAAATTATAAGTAGATGGCATGGAAACATCCATCACGTTATCGTTCCAGTTCTGAACAGAACTATAAACAGATTTATCTTTCAGATCGTGCAGCAAATACCGGTGTGCTTCGGTTTTATCCCCGGCTTTCATTAGCCGGTTGTACCTGACGTCCATCGATTTGATTGCCGCCCTCGCATGGCCCGGGCTTTCAATTTCAGGTATGACCGTGATATGCCTTGCATTGGCGTATCTCAAAATCTCGATATAATCTTGCCGGGTATAAAAGCCGTTCCCAGCCGGGTTATCGGTATGCGGACCTGAACCATAAGCAGGTTGTAAATGATCTGTATTGGTTAAAGTATGCCCCCGGTGACCGCCGACACTTGTCAATTCGGGCAGTGAAGGAATTTCCAGTCGCCAACCTTCATCATCACTTAAATGAAGATGCAGCGTGTTCAATTTGTAAAACCCTAACAGGTCAATCACCTTCAATAACTGTTGCTTACTCTGGAAGTTACGTGCTACATCCAGCAACATGCCGCGATATCCAAAACGGGGTTTATCTTTAACGGTAACACAAGGCAGGTTTACAGTAGCAACTTTTCCGGCCCATGCATCAGCAGGTAGCATACTTTTTATGGATTGAATACCGTAGAAAGCTCCGGCACTATCTCCTGCGGAAATAGTGATACGACTTGGAGCAACGGTTAAATCATAAGCTTCTGCTTTCAGTGAGGGATCTTTCTTTATTACAATGCTTCCCTTAAAGGCTGCAGAAGGCTTACGCTTGAAGATTTGCTGTAGTTCACTTTTCAGATAGTCGCTCTCTTTTTTGAAAGCAGGATCGGACGAAACAGCAGTCGTGCCGCTTATGGTAAAATAGCCCGGCTGCCTGCTCAGGCTCGATGGCGTCGGAAAAATTATAGGCAGGCTACTTTCAGGAAGGTCTGTGATTACCTTGTTCTGTGTATAAACCTCTTTAGGCGTTACCGGCGCTATCTTATCTGCCGGGATCCGCATCAGTTGCTCTGCCTTTTCCGACGGTACAGCGATCACCTTTTTCAGCGCTACCTGCACATTTTCCTTATCGTTTTCTACGAAATATAAACCATCCGGGCCATCTGTAATATTTACCGCCCAGGCATCTGCTGTAAATTCTATCCGGACAGAATCACCCGGTTTCAATCCTTTAAAATCAGCGGCAGGTTCAAAGTAAAAAAGGTCGCCGTTGGCATGCGCCATCTTTACCGGCCCTTCTACAGTTGCAGGCAAAATCATACGCGGGAAGTTGAAGTAGATCTTCCACCCTGAAGATGGCAGTTCACCCACACCCGGGTTTGATAAGATCAGTTCGTCCCTGAACTGTTGTTTACCCTGATAATTATTCTGAAGTACTTCCCACTTTACCTGTAACTGGCCGGGGTTAAAACCCTTTTGTGCTTTAGTCTCCATAAAAACAGCCAGCAGCGCGCACATCAGAACAATTATCTTTTTCATACCAGGTTAATCTAATTCTTGGCTTAGGGTTTTGTAGAGTAGGGTCTGTCTTGCATTAATTTCCCGAAGTTCTTGTTAGGCTTGTCCCCCATCTCGAATGCCAGCTCTCCGCCTTTAGTTAAATCTGCGTGCGAGATGTATGATTTGGTATAGGGCTTACCGTTCAGCGTTACCTTCTGGATATAAATATTCTTGCTGCTGTTGTTCTTTGCTACTAAATGCATGGCTTTTCCACCAGGGAAATGCAGGGTAGCCTCATCAAACAGCGGGCTACCAAACACATATAAGCCATTTGCCGGGTTAGCCGGGTAAAAACCTAAAGACGAGAACACGTACCACGAAGACATCTGACCGACATCCTCGTTACCAATAATCCCATCAGGTTTATCTGTATAAAAGTTATTAACGATGAACCTTACCTTTTCAGCAGTTTTCCATGGCTGACCTGCATAAGCATACAGGTAAGTTACATGGTGGCTTGGCTCGTTACCATGCGCATACTGGCCGATAAGACCAGAAATGTCTGGTGATTTTTCTTTACCCATATCGCCTTGCGCGATAAACAACGAATCCAGTTTTTGGGTGAAGCGCTGTTCGCCGCCCAAAAGTTTCATCAGGCCCTCAACATCCTGCGGCACCAGCCAGGTGTATTGCCAACCATTACCTTCGGTAAAGTCGCCGTGCTCGTGGATAGAGGTGAATGGACTGTACGGTTCGCGCCATTTATCTGCCGAAAGGCGGCCACGCATAAACCCTGCTTTAGGATCGTAATAGTTCTTGTAGTTTTCGCCGCGTTTGCTGAAATACTGGTAGTCTTCCTGCTTGCCCAGTTTCTTCGCCACCCGCGCCAAAGCCCAATCGTCAATGGCGTATTCCATACCCATGGAAACAGAATTTGCAGTGCTGTCAGCAGGGATATAGCCTAATTTTTTCACAAACTTGATACCTAAAGTATCACGCATGGCAGTACTTTTCATTGCCTTGTAAGCCAGGTCAATATCGAACCCATGGAAACCTTTCAGGATGGCATCAGAAATCACCGGAACAGCGCTGTAACCCACCATACAGTAGTTATCATTCGCCATCAGGTGCCACATCGGCAAGCTGCCCTGCTGCTGATAAATCGCCAGCATGGTGTTGATCATGTCATTTACACGCTCCGGCTGCAAAACGGTGAATAACGGATGCGCTGCGCGGTAGGTATCCCAAAGCGAGAAGGTGGTTAAGTTGGTAAATTTTGCACCACGGTGAACTTTCTTATCTGTACCCCAATAATCGCCGTTGTAATCATTAAATACAGATGGCGCGATCATGGTATGATAAAATGCCGTATAGAAAGTCTTCTTTTTAGACAGATCGTTGGTTTTCAGGTCCACCTTCTGTAACTCTTTGTTCCAGGCTGCATCTGCCGCGGCAACGGTGGCATTGAAATTCCATCCTGGAAGTTCTGCTTTGATATTTTCGAACGCATTAACTTCACTTACCGGCGAAATACCAACCTTGATCAATACTTTCTCACCTGCTTTAGTGGCGAAAGTAACTACGCCTTTCGCTTTCGCAGATTGGAATGAAGTACCCGGTTTTACTACTGTACTATCATAAACTGAGAAGTTTTTGATCGGTTTAGAGAATACCGCAGAGAAATAGATGCGTTGATCTGGTGCCCAACCGGTAGAGAAACGGTAACCGGCGATAGTGCTGTCGTTCACCTTATGAATGTAAGTTTTAACAGGGGTATCCCAACACAAACCTTCCTGCAAATCAATAATAATATGCGATTGATCTGATTTCGGGAAAGTGTATTCATGAAAACCTACACGCTTGGTGGTAGTTAGGCGAACACCGATGTTGTAGCGTTTCAATCTTACCGCGTAATAACCCGGACGGGCTGTTTCTTCTTTATGGCTGAACTTAGAAACATAGCCGCTCTCCATATCTTTAATGGTGCCTTTGCTCATTTTCAAGGCGCCTGTAGTCGGCATGATGGAAATATCCCCAAGGTCGCCAATACCCGTTCCGCTCAAATGGGTATGCTGAAAGCCAACGATGGTAGAATCTGAAATGTGGTAGCCAGAGCACCAATCCCACCCTTGTGAAATATTACTCGGACCAAGTTGTACGGCGCCAAAGGGAACGTTAGCTCCAAGGAACACGTGACCGTGAAAACCTGTACCGATAAAAGGGTCGACATATTTAGTAAGGCTTTCTTTAGGCTTAGCCTGGCTGAAGGCCTGGTTAGTCATCATCGCCCCCGCAACGGAAAGCATCAGCATGCTGCTTAAGCTTCCCTTTGCAAATTTTAAAAACTTCATATTCAAAACGCTTAAAACTTTATCTGTTGTAATTTTTCTGATTGTTACTTCGTTAGTACGCCTAACTCCGCCACGGCTATTTTATTACCGGCCAATACGTGTTTGGTCTCAAACTTCACAAAACGAACATTAGCCGGTTGTGCAAACCGTACCAGTTGCTGAACCGGATTTGCCCTGATGTTCGAAAACTCCCCGGATGCAACTTGCGTCCAGTTGGTACCATCATTACTTACCGATACACTGTACTGGTCTACCACGCCATCTGCTTTTTTATCCTGACGCGGCAGGTAAGTAATTGCAGAAACTGGGTGGCTGTTTCCTAAATCGATAGTTATAGCAGACGGTGTAAAATCTGTATTTGTATTGCTGCCACCGTAATAGAATGAATTCGGGTTTTCATCCGCTACCTGGTTCAGGTTATTCTGATCCGCGGGGACATCTGTTGTTATTTTCCAACCTTCTTTGTTCAAACCAAATTCGCCTACACCTACTTCGCTCACCTGGCTGCCATCCGCAGCAAGGGCTTTTACTACGCCTCCATTCTTTAACGGAAAGCCTGCCTTATAAATTGCAGAAGCTTTGGTTGGTGTGCGACCGTCTGTCGTATAATAGATAGCAGAAACAGGCGCGTTGGTAGTTAAGGTCACGTTACCTTTCAGGTCGCGGGTTACTTTCGGTTTCTCCAGGTGAACAGGTTCTTTGTATAAGCCAAAGTCGCTCAGGGCGATACAAACCGGAGATTTAGTAATTCTTAATCTGACTTTTGTTGTCGTAATATTTTGCGGCAAGCGGATCAAACGGTTTGAACCAATACTGGTTGCCGTAGCAATTTGGTTCCATTTGCCGTTCTGCCACGCATCTACCGCAATGGCTTCTATCCGCTGGCCTAACTTAATGTTTTCCCTTAAACGGATAATGTTAAAGGTGGTATTGCTTTTTAAGTTGAGCACCAGCTCGGGTGTCTTTACCGCATCATCAGTCGCCCAGTA
Source organism: Mucilaginibacter straminoryzae (assembly GCF_022953055.1). Lineage (GTDB taxonomy): Bacteria > Bacteroidota > Bacteroidia > Sphingobacteriales > Sphingobacteriaceae > Mucilaginibacter > Mucilaginibacter straminoryzae. The sequence continues at coordinate 420,635 of NZ_JALJEJ010000003.1, forward strand.
ACTGTACCTGCTGGCATCTGTTAAAAACTGCGGACCGAATTTGGCGGCATTATTTCCCCTGATATTGCTGGCTTTTAAAGTAGCCCCTTTAGCCAGGTTAACCGCAAATGTTTTTCTTAGAATATCGCCGAACTGTTTTAGCGAGGTTACATCTTCCGGGTCAAGCAAACCATCGCGGTTAGGTGACAGGCCTAAGTCGAGGTTCGCCCCTCTGCCTACACTTTTGTAATAGAGGTCGAGCAATTCGTAAGGCGTTTTTACCTGGCTGTTCTGGCTGGCATGATAAAACCAGCCTGGTCTTAGTGATACATCGCATTCGGCAGGCATCCAGTGTTTGCCATTGCGGGTTCCTTCTATGCCCAACTCATATTTGGTATAACCATTAGATGGTTTTTTGCCAGGGTCCGGCGCTACCGGATCATAGGTGGCCCAGCAGGTTTCACCGGCATAGCCTTCTTCGTTCCCAACCCAGCGTACATCTGCGCCTATATCGCCAAAAATTACTGCCGATGGCTGCATTTTACGGGTGATGGCCCAGGTAGTATCCCAGCCATAATAAGTAGTGCGGTCAATCTTTCTCACTTCGCGCGTGCCGCCGTAATAGCCATCTCCTCCGTTTGCGCCGTCGTGCCACGAGATGAATAACTTGCCGTACCTGCTGTATAGTTCTTTTAGTTGTTTGCGGTAGATCTCTACATATTCAGGCGTGCCATAGAAAGCGCTGTTACGGTCCCAGGGTGAACAGTACAGGCCTAACTGCATACCTAATTTTTGGCAGGCTAACTGGTACTCTTTTACCATATCGCCTTTGCCGCCGCGCCAATTGCTTTTACTGATGTTGTGCTCTGTGGTAGCAGTTGGCCAAAGGCAGAGGCCATCGTGGTGCTTTGCCACCACAACAGCCCCCTTAAAGCCTCCGGCTTTTGCGGCCCCAATTATTTGCGATGCATTAAATTTAGCCGGATTAACCAGCTTGGGGTCTTCATCGCCGTACCCCCATTCCTTATCTGTATAAGTATCCACGCCAAAATGGATAATGCAATACATCTCCATTTCGTGCCAGTTAAGCTGCGCCTTGGTTGGCAAGGCTCCGTAAGGTGCAGGGGCCTTCTGCCCGAAGACATTAACACAATTCGAAACAACCGTTAAGGCGGTTATTAAACCAAATATTTTGAAGCGTTGCATAAAAGGCAGATAATTAACTTTTTATTAGCTTAACAATTGCGGGTTATGCTGGAACGTCTTCCACAAAAACTCGCCAAAAATGGTATTCGCCCAAGCAAACCAGCTCCGGGTAAAATCAGCAGGATTATCTTTATTAAACGACTCGTGGATGAAACCTGTACCCGCATGGGTTGCCTGCAACATTTGAATACAATGCTTAATCTCTTTTGGATCTGTACTGGTCAAACCGCGGCTGATGAAGCTCAACGGCCAGATCATTCCATCTTTACCTACGTGCGGACCGCCGATACCTTCGGCGATCTTGCTCTTATAGAAATAAGGGTTATTACCTGAAAGTACAAATTTACGGGTGTTCTGGTAGATGGGGTCCGAAGTACTTACCGCACCCAGGTATGGCAGCGCCAGCAGGCTTGGTACGTTGGCATCGTCCATACAATTAACGTTACCCATACCATCTACCTCAAAAGCGTAAATCTTACCGGCATACGGGTGATTAACTATACCGTGTTTATGAATAGCCTGCTCTACTTCTGTCGCAAGCGCCAACAGTTCTGACGCCAGCTGACCTTCTTTCAATGTCTGCAATAACTCGGCAGTTTGCTTTAAACTGATTACTGCAAAGAAATTCGACGGGATGAGGTAAGGATAAATGGTTGCGTCATCACTCGGGCGGAACATAGAGCAAATCAGCCCAGTAGGCTTCACCGGGAAACCGTAACCGTCCATCGGTAATGTATCTGTCGGCTTGTTGGTATCACGCTGGAAATGATACGGCCCTTTACCGGTTTTGCGTTGCTGAACTTTAAAGGTATCCAGGATAATCTTCACCCCTTTTTTCCAGTGATCGTCAAACGGTTGGGTATCGCCCGAGTTTTTCCAGTAGTGGTAAGATAAACGTAAAGGGTAACAAAGTGAGTCTATCTCCCATTTGCGTTCATGCACGCCTTTTTTCATGTCGGTGTGGTCGCTCTTCCACTCGCTTTCTTTAGTTTCGTCTTTATAGAAAGCATTCGCGTAGGGATCCAGCTGTACACAACGCATCTGGCGGTTAATCACACCGGCAACCATTTGCTGCAGATGCTTATCCTTTTTAATAAAGGTTAGATACGGCCACACCTGCGCCGAGCTGTCGCGTAGCCACATGGCATCTATGTCACCGGTGATCACATAGGTATCAGGCTTCCCGTCCAACGTGGAATGAAAAACCGTGGTATCTAAAGTGTTAGGGAAACAATTCTCAAACATCCAGGCCAATTCTTTATTCGGAACCTTTGCCTTAAACTGTTTAATAGCGTCCTCTACAGCAGTGCTGGTGAAATTACGTTTTGCTACCGGCGGCCTATTGGTGGGGCGATCATCAAAAGCAGCAAAAACAGATTTATTAACAAACAGCCCGGCTGTTAATAAGCCGGCCTGTTGTATAAACGTACTTCTCTTCATAACTTAGGATAGATATAATTGGTAAAACCTTTGTACGTTAAAAAGGATAACGTACAAAAGCTTCGATAGCTTCATATTCTGCCAAACCCAATTGGTCATAAGCGCGGGCAGTTTCTTTGGTACGGTCTTCTGCCCTTACCCAGAACTCGCGTGCATCTTCACCCGGGAATACTGGGGTATCTTTCTGCGACTGGTGTTTGAATATGGCGTGACGCTTACGTAATACTTCCTGCGGAGAAAGCGGAACAGCCATTTCAATCTCGTGGATTTCAAACTCGTGCCATGCACCGCGGTATAGCCATAACCAGCAGTCTTTAGTCCACTCGTCGGTTTCCTTTAAGCGTTTCAAAGCCTGCAACATAATATCGAAGCAGACCTTGTGGGTTCCGTGCGGATCGGCAAAGTCGCCCGCAGCAAAGATCTGATGAGGCTGAACTTTACGAAGCAACTCCATCGTTTCCAGGATATCTTCCTCGTAACTTACTTTTTTGCTCACCTTCATCTTGTCGTAAAAAGGCAGGTTCATGAAGTGGATACAATCATCCGGCAAGCCCGCGAAACGCGCACCAGCAATAGCTTCACCTTTACGGATCAAACCTTTTACGGTTAGCAGCTCAGAAGTATCGGTTTGGTTAGGACGTTTTTTATCGATGAACACCCGCATATCCGCATACAAAGTTTCTAACTCCTGGGTGCTGATGTTCTGCGATTTGTTGAAGTCGATAGCAAATTCTACAAAACGAAGGGCATCATCATCCCAAACCGCAGTGTTACCCGAAGTTTGATAAGCTACGTGTACTTCGTGCCCCTGGTCTGCCAGGCGAATAAATGTTCCGCCCATAGAGATCACATCGTCGTCAGGGTGTGGCGAGAAGATGATGGAACGCTTAACCGCTGGTTGGGCACGCTCCGGACGTTGTGAGTCATCTGCATTTGGCTTACCACCCGGCCAGCCGGTAATGGTATGCTGCAGCTTGTTGAATATATCAATATTGATATTATATACAGGGCCTTTTTCTGTCGCCAGCTGCGCCATACCGTGATTGTTGTAATCTTCTTCGGTAAGCTTCAAAATCGGCTTATTTAAGGTTTTGGCTAACCACGTAACCGCTTTTTTAATGGTCTGGCTATCCCAACGGCAATCTTTTACTAACCAAGGCGTATCAAAACGGGTTAGTTCAGATGCCGCATCCTGATCTACTACAAATTCTACGTTATCAGAAAGTTGCAGATAAGTAGCCGGTACTTCACCAGAAATTTCGCCTTCTACTGCTTTCTTCAGGATCGGCGCTTTCTTCTGGCTCCAGGCCATCAGGATAATCTCGCGGGCTTTGAAAATGGTACCAATACCCATGGTGATGGCTTTGGTAGGCACATTTTCTTTACCACCAAAATCGCGGGCAGCGTCACTTCTTGTCAGGTCATCCAAAGTTACCAGGCGTGTACCTGAGTTTGGTGCAGAACCCGGCTCGTTGAAACCGATGTGACCGGTACGACCGATACCCAGGATCTGAAGATCCAGGCCGCCGTATGAAGTGATCTTTCTTTCGTATTCTAAACAAAAATCGGCTATAGCCTCTAACGGCAGGGTACCATCGGGAATGTGAACGTTAGCAGGATCGATGTCGATATGCTTAAAAAGATTGTCCTGCATAAAGGTTACATAGCTCTGCGGCGCGTCTGCGTTCATCGGATAGTATTCATCCAGGTTGAACGTTACCACATTTTTAAAGCTAAGCCCTTCTTCTTTGTGCATACGAACCAGCTCTGCATAAACCCTGATGGGGGTTACGCCCGTAGCCAAACCTAATACCGCAGTTTCCTGACGGTCTTGCTTGCTACGTATCAGATCTGCTATACGACGCGCTACGGCAACAGATGCTACTGATGGATTATCATAAATGGTAACCGGCAGTTTCTCATAACGCGTTTCTTCCAATAAATTTAACCTGGCCATGTTGTATTTCAGTTTTTAGATTGCTTTCTTATTATTCTCCTATTTTCAGTAATTGTTCTTTCAGGTTCCAGCCGCTCACGCTTAATAAAACTTGCGAGCTGCTTTGGCTGGAAGGGTATTCGATCACGACCGACTTTTGCGAACCCGGTAAAACCGAGATATAGTTATCGCTATAGAACGTCGGCAATAAGCGTTGGTGATTATCAGCATTCACGATAGACAACCGGTTAAAAAATGCCACAGGTGCATTTTTAGGATTAGTCAACGTAACTTCTACCTTACCCGGCGCGATTCTTTTTGAGGTTATTTTTACAGCTGAAGCCGGCATCTTTTTCAAGCCGGAATAATTGCCTTGCTCATCGGGCAGCCAATAGATGTTCTCGCTGATCAGCTTTTGGTTTACATCTTTTATTTGCAAAGTAAGGAACACACCTTCTTCCTTAGCAAACTTGTCGACAGCTGCTTTCATCGGTAAGAAGTTCTTCATAGATGATGGCGCCGCTTCCACAAAAATCTGCGTAAGCAGGCTGTCGCGTCCGTTCATGTCGGTTGCCCTTACAATCAGCATCAGATCACGTTTGGTATCGAAGGTGTTGTTTACTACGGATACCATCCCTGTTACCGGGTTGTATTGCGCGTGTAAAGGTTCGCTGGCATTACGCAGCCCGTACAAACAAGCGTTTGGATCAAGATAGTAGTCATACATCTGTCCCCGAAGAGCCGTCCATGGGTTCTGGGTTTTCCAGATAATCACACCCGTATACCAGTCCCACATGTGCGAGCTAAAGCCTTCTATCAATCCACGATATTGATCATAGTTCACCAACTGCGCTTTGTTGGCAAAGTCTTCGGCATCTTTTACCTTACCGTAAGGTTCTATCGATGCGTCGTAACCAATGTATTTATGGTAATCCCAAACGCTATCTACTTTACCGCGGCCATTGGCATATTGCGGCACTACCAGGTTTTGTTCCGGGATAAATCGTTTTAAAGATTCGTAATCGCCCACGCCTACAGATCCAATTTCAGAGTTAAAAGGATAGGTGTGTGTTTCCCAGAAGGTAGATAAAGGCTGAATACCGTAAGGGCCATCGCCGTTACCGCCGAGGGTATTTACAGACATTTTATCTGAATTAGAATAGTCCACAAACCAACGGGTACCATCTAATTTCGGCATGATAGAATCACGTAGCGGCACCAGGATATCTTCCGGAGGGGTAATTTCGTTACCACCGCACCAAATGGCTAAAGAGGCATGGTTACGAACCAGTTTAATACCGTCTGCCGCTGACTTTAAGAACAGTTGATGATCGTCAGGGTATTTCCTGCGTGTCCACTGGTCTTCCGCTTTGTATGGGTCAAGCCATTTGCCATTCGCATCGCCAGAGATCCAGAAATCCTGAAACACCAGCATACCGTATTTATCGCAGGCATTGTAAAATTCAGGACGTTCGATCAACGCACCACCCCACACCCGGATCAGGTTCAGGTTCATGTCGCGATGGAAGCGGACTTCGGCATCATAACGTGCGTCGGTAAAGCGCAGCATGGCATCAGAGATAATCCAGTTGCCGCCTTTAATAAATATCTTCTGCCCGTTTACCGCAATTTGCTGGCTGTTGGTGTGCGTATTGAACGTATGCTGAATTTCCCTTACCCCGACGTTCAGTTTTTCCTGATCGGATACTTTATTATCCGCAGTAATAAACTGGAATTGCGAAGGGTATAAATAATGTTCGCCGTAACCATTAGGCCACCAAAGCTTAGGGTTGTTCAGCATGAAGTCGCTCAACTTAACCTCTGTTGTTGAAGCCGGTTGGAGTGTTACCTTTTTAGAAACTTTAACGTTATTAATGGTAAATACCAGCGTACCGCTTACTGCTTTGTTTAACGGGTTTTGTAATTCTGCCGCCGCCTGGATAATTGCCGGTTGTTGCGGCCCTTCGGGTTTGCGCACACCTGGTACCAGCGTCACCACATGCGGATTAACTATATTTACGCTGCCGGTTGTTTCTATAGTTACCTTATCCCAAATACCGGTGTTACGATCGCGCATTGGTTGGATCCAGTCCCAGCCCGCTGTATATTGAATGCCTACGCCTTTGGCGATACGCCCGTCGCCGCCCTGGCCACCGTTAGGGTTACCCACATTATCCGGCGGATATACAATCACGGCTAATCTGTTATCACCGCTTTTATTAAGGTACTTAGTGATATTATAGGACTGGCGAAGGAACATGCCCGCATGAACTTTGCTATTCAGCCTATGGCCGTTCAGAAATACATTGCAGCTATAATTTATTCCGCGAAAGTTCAGGTAAACCTGGCCATCCGCCGCTGGTACCGTTACTTTAAAATCTTTTACAAACCAATAAGTGTAGTAATCGCGGCCGGTTACGTAGATATCCTTAATACGTTCATTATTCATTCCGTAAAAAGGATCGGGCACCTGGTGGTTATTTAAGAGCGTGGTTAACACGGTTCCGGGTACTACCGCATTTTTCCAGTTATTGAGGTTAAAGGCAGGTGCCGAAATAGTTTCACCGGTGTTTTTTACGTCGCGGATAGGCGCGCATTTCCAGCCAGAGTTTAATTCGAATGCATTTTGAGAATGGGCTTGAAACGTACTAACGGCAAAGAGCAGACATGCTATCTGTTTAGATAACTTTTTAAGTAACGATGGCAGAGATTTATTTTTCAAAGCTATTGATTAAATATAAACATTAAGCGACCGATAATTACTACCTGTATTCGAATTTGAATACCGCAGCATTTTTAAGGTTGCTATTTTGTAAAGCAGCAGGGATGGTAATTAATACCCCGTTTTCGCTGGTCTTCCATTTCAATTTTTGGTTTGAACCAAGCAGTCGCGCTGCTTTCAGGCCTTTAGTATTATTCAGCTTAACAGTCAACGAAGATGGAAGACTTACTTTTTCGCCATCGCCAAGAACAAAAGCATAAACCGCTTTGCCGTTCTTAGATTGGGTAAAATAAGTATTACCATCAGAATATGGTGCAATGGCTTTAGAACCATAAATACTTTCGCCGTTTATTTTAATCCATTCACCTATTCCCTGTAAACGTTTATATGCTTCAGTGTCCCAATCTCCATCCGGGCCTGGGCCGATGTTCATCAACAGGTTCCCCCCTCTCGAAACGATCTTTACCAATAATTGCACGATTTCGGGAACAGACTTATAATGATCGCCAGGTACATAACTCCATGAATTGCCCATGGTAATACAGCTTTCCCACGGGTTGCTCAGCGGTGTTGCCGGTACCTCCTGCTCTGGCGTGGTATAGTTCTCATATTCGCCCGGAACGGTACGGTCCACAACAATCAGCCCTGGCTGATGCTGACGTGCCATTGCAGCGATCTTCGGCATATCGATATCCTGATTGAACTTGATCCCCTTTTGCCAATCAACAGTACGATCAACAGTCGTCAGCGGGCGCACCCAACCGCCATCAAGCCAAAGAATATCTACAGAGCCATAGCCCGTCATCAACTCCTCTATTTGGTTGTAGGTAAATTGCTTAAACTGATTCCATTTCTCGGGGTATTTTGCAGGGTCGTAGTTTACGTTCCTGTCTTTCGGCGGGAAGTAAGGCCACCAGTAATCAGGCGAATGCCAGTCTGGTTTAGAGAAGTATGCACCGATCAGGAAGTTATCTTTTCTGAAGGCATTAAAAATTTCTTTAGTAACGTTCGCCCTTGGATTAGTTGAAAATGGCGTCTTAGGACTGGTGATCTTGTAGTCGGTTTGTTTTGTATCGAACATCGAAAAACCGTCGTGATGCTTAGTAGTAAACACCACATACTTCATTCCGGCATCTTTAGCTGCTTTCACCCATTTTTCCGGATTAAATTTTACCGGGTTGAAGGTGGTCTGCAGGTTTTCGTAAGCTTTTTTATAACCTTCATAGGTAGCGCTATAAGGGCCTTTACGTTGTGTCCATCCTTCATCTTCGGGGCAAATGCTCCAGCTTTCCACAACGCCCCACTCGCTATAAGTACCCCAGTGCATAAACAGGCCAAATTTAAGGTCTTGCCATTGGGCCAACTTTTGTCTTACGGCTGGATCTGTCGGAACAACATAATCTTTAGGCATGTTGTGCTGCTGCGCTTTAAGCGGTGCACCTGCAATTATTAACCCTATAACAACTGCAAGGCTTGTAAAACGGACTTTCATTTTCTTAATGAATTTGATTAACTGGTTCGGCTTTCAACGTATCCAGCTTATCCTGGAAGGTTTTGCCTAAACTTTCTATCACGAGCGCAGCACCGCCAATAAGCTGTGCGCGGTTGTTTAAATCAGAGATGGCTATCTCGGTAAAGCTGGTCAGCATTGGGATACAATGCTCATTAAGCGCCTGCTGGATTGGCGCTAACCATATCTTACCTACTACACTACCCTTACCGCTTAATAATATAATACGAGGGTTCATCAAATGGATCAGAATTGCCAGACCTTCACCCACATGATAGGCTGCTTCTGAGATCAGCTTTACCGCAAAGCGGTCGCCTTTAATCGCCTCTTCAATAATCCGGTCGGCATTTAACTCGGGGTAGTTCGCCAGGCTGGTTGTTTCGCCGTTTCCAATCGCCTCTTTGGCATTGGCTACTATCGCCACAAAAGAAGCTTCAGTTTCAAGGCAACCATGCTTGCCGCAATCGCAAAGCTTCCCGTTCTTAAAAAGGGGGATATGGCTAAACTCGCCCGCAAGCCCGTTGTCGCCCCTGAAGATCTGATCATTCAGGATCATGCCCAAGCCGATGCCCCAACCCAGGTTCAGCACCATTGCATTTTTGCTGTTTGCCGCCACGCCGAACTTTTGCTCAGCAAGGGCAATAGCGGTAGAATCGTTATCTATAAATACCGGCAGATGAAGGTGGCGTTGAATAAAATCTACAAGGGAATCATCGCGCAGATTCATATAAGTATAGTTGATCCCCTTTACGGTATCAACAAAGCCCGGCATGGTTAAACCTAAACCGATGATCTTTGATTTAGCAACACTGCTATTACCGATAAACGCCGAAATGATATCTACCAGGTTATCGGCGCTTAAATGGTGGAGGTCAAATTCATGCTGCTCAACCTCGCCGATAAAGTTATTGTTCATGTCCACCATCACCAGGCTGGCAGAATGGCGGTCAATAGCTACCGAAACAATATAATGCGATTTGGCTACCAAAGAATAGGTAATAGGTTTGCGCCCGCCGGTAGAAGTAGCCAGCCCGCGCTCCTCTATATAACCTTTGTTCTTAAGCTCGGTAAGCACCTTAATTACATGGGGTATACTTTTACCCGTGTAACTGCTTACTTCGCCACTAGTAAGCACCTTGTTATAATACAGGCTCTTGATAGTATCGCTATTTGCAATTAGCACATGATATTTCGGATTCCCCATAAGATTTACGATACTGCATAATTAAAACTTTTATTTTTAAAAACGAACAAAAACTTTTTAAAATTTTAAAAAAGAATTTTGATTTTGTAAAATTTGATTTACTTTAGGATGCAACTTTTAATATATAGTTTTTAATTCTATAACAGAGAGTTCAAATCCCAATTAGACAAAACCAATTATCAGTAAACAATTAAATAGTCGCCCCTTATGAACAGTTCATAGCCCCAGCACGGTAGGCCAAGCGCTTCCAAAAACTACAGATAGTTATGCAAGATACCCTCCAAGTATCACTTATTCAACTAATTAACAACCAAATCAAGTAAACATGAAAATACACGACAATCTGCAAGACGCAGTTAGCAGACAAGCAGGAGCTGGTCGCGGCTTAGCAGTCAAGGCAGCGTTTGCATCGTTATTGTTTCTAAGTATAAATGCCTCTGCCGCAAACAGACCTGAATCCGTAACCCTTAAATCACTTGCCTATAAAGCAGTATCTACTAAAACCCAGCAACATGCTGACATCAGAATTACCGGTAAGGTAGTTGATGAAAAAGGCGAAGCCTTGATCGGCGTATCTGTAAAAGTTAAAGGCGCCAGCAATGGTGTCCTTACAGATGTAAATGGTTCATATACCGTAACCGCTCCGGAAAACGGAACTTTACAGTTCTCATACGTTGGATACCAAACCCAGGAAGTAGCCATAGGCGGTCGTACTTCTATCCGCGTTAGCCTGGTACCTGCTACCAGCGCCCTTAACGAGGTTGTTGTAACAGCGTTAGGTATCAAAAAAGAACAGAAAAAACTGGGTTATGCCGTAACAACAGTTAACGCGAATGATATCAACAAGGCAAAAGAATCTAACGTTGCGCTTTCGTTAGAAGGCCGCGTAGCGGGTTTGAGCGTTTCTGGTGCCAGCGGTGGTCCCGGCTCTTCTTCAAGATTGTTATTAAGAGGTTTATCAAGCTTTAATGCAAGCTCTCCGCTTTACGTTATTAACGGTGTACCGATGGATAATACCCAACGCGGTTCATCTGGCGAATGGGGCGGTGCCGACTACGGCGACGGTATCTCTAACATCAACCCTGATGATATCGAAACAATGACGGTATTAAAAGGCCAGACTGCATCTGCGCTTTACGGTACCCGCGCAACTAACGGTGTAATCCTGATCACAACAAAATCTGGTAAAAAAGGCCAGGGTTTTGGTGTTGAAGTAAACAGCAACGTACAGTTTGATAAACCGGTTGACAATACAAATTATCAACAAGTTTACGGACAAGGCGAAAATGGTGTTAAACCAGCAAACGCAGCTGCCGCTTTACAATCAGGTAACCTGGCCTGGGGTGCAAAAATGGATGGTTCTCAGGTTCCTCAGTTCGACGGAAAAACTTACGCGTATTCTCCGGTAAAAAACAACTGGATCTCTTTCTACAGAACAGCTCCGAGCTTTACCAACACCGTTTCTTTAACCAACGGTACGGAGAATGGTGCATTCCGCTTATCATTATCTGATCTACGCGCAAACTCTATTATCCCGAACAGCTACCTGGACAGAAAAACGTTTAACTTCAACGGTACTTCTAAAGTGACCAAAAACTTTGAAGTAAGCGTAGTAGCCAACTACCTGATCGAGAAATCTAAAAACAGAGCTTCATTGAGCGACGGTCCGGGTAACCCGAACAACGTACAGTTCCTGGCTCCTAACGAAGATCAGCACATTTTAGCCCCTGGTACATTAGCAAATGGCAAAGAGCAAACCTTTACCAATGACGTTTATGTTACCAACCCATACTTCGCGGCTTACAACTTTGTACACAATCCAACTCGTAACCGTTTAATTTCTTCATTATCAGGAAAGTATAACATTACCAACTGGATTTATGCACAAGCACGTTTAGGTTATGATAACATCAATGACAGCCGTGTTGATATTGAACCTACAGGTACCGCTTACCGCAGCGATAACGGTAGCATGAACACCCAGAATGTTCAAATACAAGAGTTCAACGTAGACGGATTGATCAATGCTAAACATGATCTGGTGAAAGACCTGATAAACTTAGATTTATCTGTAGGTGGTAACATCCGTAAAAACAGCTACTATGGTACCTACATCAACGGTAACGGCGGTTTTGTGTTACCTTACTTCTATAGTATCACCAACTTTGCAAGCCGTAACAGCGGTATCGTAGATAACACCTCTAAGAAACAAGTGAACTCTGCTTATTACTCTGCAGATTTTGCGATTAAAGATTTCCTGATCATCAGTACTACAGGCCGTTATGACACGTATAGCAGTATATCAAGCAGTGTTGGCCGTGGTATCTTTACACCATCTGTTTCAGGTGCATTCATCTTCTCTGATCTTTGGAAATTGAAGAATGTTGATTTTGGTAAATTCCGCTTATCATACGCACAAACCAGTGGTGACGCTCCTGCGTATGCTAACTATGTAAGCTACCAGGTAAACAACTCTATCAACGGTGTACCGGCAGGTGGTTTCAGCTCTCAGTTACCAAACCTGTTCTTAAAACCATTTAGATTAAGTGAAGTTGAAGCCGGTTTAGAAATGAAAATGTTTGGCGACAGATTAGGGTTCGACCTTTCTGTATTCAGCCGTAAAACTAAAAACGAGATCATCAACAGTACCATCGACCAATCAAGCGGTTACACAAATGCTTACATCGCAACTGGTTCTACCCAGAACAGAGGCGTAGAGTTAGAATTGCATGGTACGCCGGTTAAAGGAAACGGTTTCAGCTGGACCCCATCTTTCAACTTTACTTATGTAAAGAACAAGATCCTTCAGACAGACCCAGCTACTAACTCTAACATCGGTTTAGGTACTTACCGTCCGTTGAATGCAAGCTTAGCGCTGGTTGTTGGCTTACCTGGCCCTCAGATCATGGCTAATGATTACGTTCGTAACTCAGCTGGTCAGATCGTTGTTGATGCAAACGGTATCCCTGTTAAAGGTGCTCTTAAACCAATGGGTTCTACCACTCCTAAAGTATATGGTGGTTTAAACAACAACTTTACTTATAAGAGCTTCAACCTTTCATTCCTGATCGACTATCGTTACGGTGCAAAAATTCTTTCTGCAACAAGCTATTACAGCGTTTTCCGTGGTTTGAACCAATCAACTTTGCCAGGTCGTGAAACTGGTGTAGTTACAGGTGTAACTGCTGCCGGCACGCCAAATACCGTTGCTGTTCCTGCAGAAACTTACTACCAGGAACTTGCACGCAGAATCTCTGCTAACAACGTTCTGAACGGCGATTTCATTAAACTGCGTCAGGTAACATTTGGTTACAATCTGCCACAAACCGTATTACGCGGCACTCCATTCAGCGGTGTTAACCTTTCATTTGTTGCACGTAACCTTTGGACCATCATGAAGAAATCTGACAACATCGATCCGGAATCAGGCTTCTCTAATGACGTGAAATATACTGGTATTGAAGGTACAAGCTTGCCAATGACCAGAACTTATGGTTTCAATCTTAACTTCAAACTTAAAAATTAAGAGAAATGAAAAAACGATATATATATGGCTTCCTGCTGGCCGGTGCAACCCTGGCAGCAAGTTGTACAAAGAACTTCGATGCGGTTAACACCGACCCGAATAAAACTACAGCAGATATTTTTAATCCGGCTTACCTGATGTCTCAGTCGCAGATTCAGTTTTCGCAAACCGGGTATGACCAATTGCTTTTCCAAAGCATGTGGATCCAGGGCCTTGCATCAACTTATGATTACTATGGTAACGGCGACAAATACATTTTAAGAGGTAGCGGTACCGGTTATTACAGCCGTACCTGGAATACTGCTTACGGCGCGTTAACCCTGGTTGATGAAATGAAGAACCTGATTAAAGGCAACGCTTCTTACACTAACCTGGATAACTGCGCTACCATTCTTCGTGTATTATATATGCAACGTATTACCGACTTGTACGGTGACGCGCCTTACTCGCAGGAAGGTCAGGCTAAAGCAGGTATCACCCAGCCTGTATTCGATAAGCAACAGGCTATTTATACCGCTATGCTTAGCCAGCTTGATGCTGCTGCAGCTGCACTGGATGCATCTAAAGACAAACCTGCTGCCGATTTATTCTACGGTGGCGATATTTCTAAATGGAAAAGAATGGCTTATACTTTAATGTTACGCGTAGCAATGCGTTTAACAAAAGTAGACGCTGCAACTGCCCAGAAATACGCTGAAAAAGCTTATGCAAGTGGTACTATGGCCAGCATTGCAGACAACGCTTTAGTAAGAACAGACTATGCGAACGGTAACGGTAACTCTAACGCAGCAGCTTACCTTGTACCAGATGATTTCCGCGAAGTAAGATGGTCTAAAACGCTGATCGATTATATGAAAGCGAACAATGACCCTCGTATCCCTGCTATTGCCGAAATTTCTAACGGTACCGGTAAAGCAGCCAATGAAACACAAGCGGCAGGTAACAATACCGCAAGCTTACAAATTGGTATGCCTAACGGTTATGACCAGAACGGTGGTGCTACAGATATCTCTAAAGCTCCGAACTATCCTGGTACATCTCCAGCGGCTTCTGCTACAGACGCAGCTGCACCAGATGGTAAATACTCTCGCCCACGCTTTGCAGTATACGGCGACCGTAACCAGGCTAACGTATTGTTAACTTACGGCCAATCTGAATTATTGCTTGCAGAAGCATCATCACGTGGCTGGAACACAGGCGTTGCAGCAACACACTGGGCTAACGCTCTGGCTGCAGATATGCAAGCACTTGCACAGTACAACACTACTCCGGCTGCAGTTGTTGCCAGCAGCGACATTGCAACTTACGTAGCAACACACCCGTTAGTACCAACTACTGCTTTACAGCAGATCAACACAGAATACTGGGTATTAACCAGCACTTTGTTTGACTTTAACGAGGCTTTTGCTAACTGGAGAAGATCAGGTTACCCTGTATTAACCCCAGTGGTTTATCCAAACCAATACGTGCCATCAGGTACTATTCCTCGCAGAATGCCTTATCCAATCACCCTGCCACAGACAAATGGCGCCAACTACAATGCAGCTGTTAGCAGCATGGGCGGCGACACTTTCACTACCAGGGTATGGTGGGATAAATAATCCGGAGCGATCCAGAACTAAAAAAGAGACTTTCGAGTCTCTTTTTTAGTTTATTAAATTCATTTGAATCGCTATTTTGTAGAGTTTTTCCAATTTTTGCTCCATGCGATATTCCCCTATCAAGCGCTATTTAAGCTATACTTTTACCCTGCTGATCCTGGCTGCATCAAAGCAAAATAGCTTTGCCCAGCAGCCGCTGTTCAGGATACTTCCTCCGGAACAGACCCATGTCGACTTTAAGAACACCATTAAAGAAAACGAAACTCTAAACGTACTTTCTTACGAGTACTTTTACAATGGCGGCGGCGTAGCCGTTTGTGATATAAATAATGATGGCCTTGAAGACCTGTTCTTCACTTCCAATATGGGCCAGAATAAACTTTACCTTAACCAGGGGCACTTACAGTTTAAAGATATTACCCGCGATGCTTCTAAGCTTTTAGAGGGTCGCCCCGGCAGCTGGAAAACCGGCGTTACCATGGCCGACGTTAATGGCGACGGCTTACTGGATATCTATATCTGTTATTCAGGCAAAACAGATGCCGACAAGCGACGCAACCAGCTTTTTATTAACAACGGTGATTTGACTTTTACAGAAAAAGCCAAAGAATACGGACTGGATGATCCGGGATACAGCACACAGGCTGCCTTCTTCGACTTTGATAATGACGGCGACCTTGATATGATGCTGCTGAACCATAACATCAAAAAGATTGATAATATGGAACTGGCGCGTTATAAAGCCGAGACCGACGTATATGCCAGCAATAAGCTTTTTCGTAATGATGGCAACCACTTTACAGATGTTTCCAAGAGCGCAGGCATTATCCAAAACCCGCTGACGTTTGGGCTTGGACTGGCTATCGCTGATGTAAACAAAGATGGCTGGCCAGACATTTACGTTACCAACGATTACAACGAACCCGACTACCTCTATATAAACAATCACGACGGTACCTTCACCGAGCATAGTAAAGACTACTTCAGGCACCTCTCCCACTTCTCAATGGGGGTTGATATTGCCGATTTTAATAATGATGCATTACCGGACGTACTGACCCTTGATATGCTGCCTGCCGACAACCACCGGCAAAAATCACTGCAACTGGAAGAGAACTACGAATCGTTCGACCTGATGCTGAACCAGGGCCTGTACAAGCAGTACATGCGCAATATGCTGCAATTAAATAACGGCAACGGCACCTTTAGCGAAATCGGCCAGCTTGCTGGTATTGCCGCTACTGATTGGAGCTGGTGCCCGCTGATTGCCGACTTTGACAACGATGGCTACAAAGACATCTTTATCTCTAACGGTTACCTGCGGGATTATACCAACAAAGACTTTTTACGTTATTGGGGCGATTATAAAATAAAGAAGGCCATGGCTGGCGAACCTTTTCAGTTGATGGACCTGGTTACTGCAATGCCTTCCACCTTGCTGCCCAATTACATTTTCAAGAACAACGGCGACCTTACCTTCAGCAATCATCAGAAAGAATGGGGGATTAACAATGCAGCCGTTTCAAGCGGTGCGGTATATGCAGACCTGGATAATGACGGCGACCTGGACCTGGTGGTAAACAACATTAACGAAAGCGCCACCATCTATCAAAATACCAGCAGGGAAAACAACGCAGGTAACTACCTTGCATTAAAACTAAATGGCACCGGCGCCAATAAGTTTGCTGTAGGCGCTAAAGTAACCCTGTACAGTAAAGGTAAAAAGCAATACCAGGAAGTTAACCCGGCAAGGGGCTACCTCTCCTGCATGCCTACAGATTTAACCTTTGGTTTGGGCAACGAAGAAAAAGTGGATTCCATCCGGATCATCTGGCCGGGCAACCAAACCCAATTGCTTAAAAACGTAAAAGCCAACCAAAAACTGGTGCTGAACTACGAACCCGATAGCAAGCCTTTTGTTGCCGCAGCACCTGCTATAAAAGCGCTATTTACAAAAGTAAAACCGATTATTCCATATCAACCGCAGCCGAACAACATCAATGATTTTAAAAGACAATTGCTGATGCTGTTCATGTACTCAAAAACATCACCAGTAATTTTAACGGCAGATCTGAACAAAGACGGCCTGGATGATCTGTTTATTACCGGCGACCAGCAATCGCCAGGGAAGATCTTCCTTCAACAACGCGACGGTACCTTCCAGTTCAGCGATCTGCAAGGCGCTGCCCAAAAGGCTACTGTTTCTGCCGCAGCATTTTTTGATGCCAACGGTGACGGTTACCCTGACTTGTATCTTGCCCATGGCGGTTATGGCTTGTATGATCCTTCCTCGCCCGAATTACAGGATGAACTTTACATCAACAATGGCAAAGGTTATTTCAACCTGTCTAACAACCTGCCGTCGGTTAATGCCAGTAGCAAATCATGTGTTCGCCCATGCGACTTTGACAACGATGGCGACATCGACCTTTTTGTCGGTGGGCGGGTAATACCCGGCCAATACCCTTCTGCGCCTACCAGCTATTTATTGGTGAATAATGGCAAAGGCGGTTTTACAGCGGTAGCCACGCCATTTGCGAATGTAGGCATGGTAACTGGTGCGCAGTGGATAGACCTGAATAAGGACGGCCGCAAAGACCTGATCCTTTGTGGTGAAACGATGCCATTGAAAGCTTACCTGAATACTACGGCGGGCTTCGTGGATAAAACGACAGATTATTTTGGCAAAGATTTCAGCGGATTCTGGTCGGCATTAACTTTAGCGGATGTAGACGGCGATGGTAACCAGGACCTGATTGCCGGGAACCTTGGGTTAAATACGCAGCTAAAAGCTACCGCAGAGCAGCCTGCCGAACTGTACTACCTCGACGTTGACGGAAACGGATCTATCGATCCCTTCTTTAACTTTTATATGGATGGCAAAAGCTATCCGTTTGTGAGCCGCGACGAATTGAACGACCAGATCTACCCCATGAGAAGGAAATTCAGTTCATACAAAGCTTACGCGGACGCAACGATGAAAGATATCCTTACCCCAGAGCAACTGCAAAAAGCCGGAAAGCTGACTGCAAACACGCTGACCACTACCTGCTTTTTATGGCGGAACAACCGTTTTGAAGAAGTAAAACTGCCGCTTCAGGCGCAGTTCTCCATGACAACCACTGTCCTGGCAGATGACTTTAACAAAGATGGAAAAACCGACTTGTTATTGTTAGGCAATCATTCAGATAACCGTTTAAAGCTGGGAAGTATTGATGCCAGCTACGGAACCTTATTAACCGGCGACGGTAAAGGTACTTTCAACTACACGGATCAATCCACCAGCGGGCTTTCTGTAACAGGCGATGTTAAATCTGCTGTAGAAATAAAAATTAAAGGCGTTACCTACCTTATTCTGGGTACCGCGAATGAACCTATTCAGTTTTATCAGGAAAATAAATGAAGATATTAAAGATAGCAGCGTTCGCGCTGCTTGTAAATGCCGCTACCTTTGCAAAAAACAAACCTGCCGCACCAGGTTATTTAGATCTGGCCATCCCCGTAAATGCCATTAACATGGTAATGATACACGATGTGGTGGCACCGCCAGTGGCGGCGCGTTACTACGCCTACGCCATGATGAGCGCTTACCAGATCATTTCAGATCATAACCGTGCTATACCTGCTTTGAACAGCTTCGTGAAAAAATATCCGGCGGTAAAGCTGACAGACGAATCAAAAGACGCCGATTACCAGATTGCAGCGGTCTACAGCATTTTTGAAACAGCTAAGAACTTGCTGCCATCAGGATACACACTTGAAGACAATGAAAAAGACTATCTGCAATTGCTACGCAAGAACGGGGTTAAAGAAGATCGTATAGAGAAAGCGGTAAAGCTGGCAGAAAAGGCTTCGGCCACTGTGGTAAATTTTTCAAAAGCCGACAATTACGGCAAGCTAAGCGCGCGGTTAAGGTATACCCCTAAACAGGGTGAAGGTTACTGGTACCCTACACCACCCGCGTATATGGATGCGGTGGAACCTAACTGGAATACCATTACACCATTGGTAATAGATTCGTGCAGCCAGTTTAAACCCATTCCACCCATTCCGTTTAGTAAAGATAGCACCAGCAAATTCTACAAACTGGCGAAGGAAGTTCGTGATGTATCTATCCACCCCAGCCAGGAGCAATTAAACATCGCGTCTTTCTGGGATTGTAACCCTTTTGCTGTGACTACCTCGGGCCACATGTCTATTGGTTATAAAAAGATCAGCCCGGGTGGCCACTGGATGAACATCAGCGTACTGGTATTAAAGAAAATGAATATGGGTTTTGACCAGTCTATCCTGACGCTTTCTGTTGTGGGCATAGGGCTGATGGATTCGTTCATTAGTTGCTGGGACGAGAAATACCGCAGCAACCGCATCCGCCCGGAAACTTATATCAACAAGTACATGGACATCAACTGGAAGCCTTTACTGCAAACCCCGCCGTTCCCGGAATATACCAGCGGACATGCCGTAGTTTCACACGCCTCTGCCTATTTACTTTCCTATTTACTCGGCGAAAAGATCAGCTATACCGATAATACAGAAGTACCGTTTGGTGTAGGACCACGTTCGTTCAGCTCCTTCAAACAGGCAGCTTCCGAAGCGTCTATCTCGCGACTGTACGGCGGCATCCATTACCGCGACAGTGTAGACGAAGGCAACAAGCAAGGTATCGCCGTAGCGAACAACATCATTGATAAACTCAGAAAAGCGGGTATAAAACCTTTAAGATAACCGCTATAAAAGCACAAGGGCCTGCATTCGCAGGCCCATTGTACAATCAATCAATCCTAAACAGAGTTAGTTCTTAAACCAGCTTGCTGGTATATCTTTAGGTGCCGAACCATTAAGGCTATATTGAAGTTTCAGCGTATAACCGCCACCGCCTTCAACAAAATTCAATTCGAACGGATGTAATCCTTTATCTAAGGCAGCTTGTCCGCTCTTTTCTACGGGCGAATGCATGCCATCATTATCAACCGTGGTCTGTCCGTTTATTTTCAGTACGCCTGCATCATCACAGGTTAAATAAAACGTATAAATTCCTTGCTGCGGAACATCAATATATCCCTTAAACCTTAAGCCGAACGAAGGCGCTTTTACTTCTTCTAGAACTACAATGCCTGGCGCTACAAACTTTTGTTCAGAAGCAGCTGCAGGCAAATAAGTGGTTCCTTTAAAATCGCCGGGGTAATAATTCACAACAATTCCCGGCTTTGCATCTTCTGCCTTAACAGGTGCAGCATAAGGTTGCTGTTTATAATTAATGGTATAAATATCTCCCCTTCTGCCGCTTGCAGTGAATGCCGCCAGTTTTACTACCTGGCTGCGGTAAATGATATAATTATTTAAAACAGGCGAACTAGCAGTAGGCATGGTACCGTTATTGGTATAACGCACCACCATACCAGGTAGAGGCGATTTAACTTTCAGCGTATCAGCATTTACAAATACCTTGGTATCGATCATATCGTCCAAGTCTGGAAGGCGATAGTTTACATCCAGGGCATCCAACCGGGCAAACTGATTAATGATCCGGTGTTTATAGCTATCGTATTTAGACTGGTCGTTTGTCCATAACAACTCAGATAGCGCCGTCATCCTTGGCATATACTGGTAATCGGCACGTTTCTCTGAAGGCACATACTCCGTCCAGATTTCTGCCTGCGCACCTTCAATCAGTTTCGCTTCCTCGGCGGTTAACCCTTTAGGAATAGGGTTAAAGAAGTAAATATTTTTCGCGGAGTTCTTATCGTATTTACTGTCAAAATATAAAGGGTTACCTGGCGCCATTACCACATGGTTACCATTTTTTGCTGCCTTTACGGGTGCATCGGGTACCCAAACGCGCCAATACATGATCATGGCCGTAGGTGTTACGCCACCTTCCAGCACCTCGTCCCAGCCGATCAGCTGACGACCGTTGGCATTAAAGAATTTCTCCATCCGGTTGATGAAGTAGCTTTGCAGGCCTGGCAGGTCCTTAATACCCTCCCGTTCCATTAACTGCTTACAGGCTTCTGATTTCCCCCAATCGGTACGGTCAACCTCGTCACCGCCGATATGAATATATTTCGACGGGAAAATAGCCATGATCTCTTTAAATACGTTCTGGGCAAATTCGAACGTAGTTTCGTTACAAGGGCAGATCGGCTTGGTAAATAATTTACCCCAGGTATTCTCGCCGTTACAGGTTAAAAAAGGATAGGAATTGATCGCTGCCATCATGTGGCCCGGCATATCAATTTCAGGTATAATATCAATGTGGCGAGCGGCAGCATAAGCCACCACATCCTTCATCTGTTGTTGGGTATAAAAACCGCCGTAAAGGGTTTTGCCGTTATGCTTTACGATATGCGATGGATCAATCTCCATATCGGGGTTTTCAACCGCCCGCTGCATACATACCGAATCCTGGTTATTAAACGTTCTCCATGCGCCTTCTTCAGTCAGTTTCGGATACTTTTTAATCTCGATACGCCAGCCCTGGTCATCTGTTAAATGCAGGTGCAGCTTGTTCATTTTATACAGTGCCAGTATATCGATGAATTTCTTTAGATAACTTACCGAAAAGAAATGCCGGGCAACATCCAGGTGCATACCGCGCCATTGGTAAGCAGGGGCATCTGAAATAGTCACAGCAGGAAGGCTTAACGAATTATAGTGCATGGCACGCTCTACGTCAACAGGTAGCAATTGCCTGATGGTTTCTACCGCATGGAATACTCCCGCCCCTTCTTTAGCCGTGATAACTACCTGCTGGGGCGAAATTGTTAACGTGTAAGCCTCGGGATTAGTAAGTCGCTCATCGCGCTTGATCACGATCGCTCCTTTAGCAGCTTTAGTAGTAACCGCTAACTGGCTGCCCAAACTTGGGGAAAGTAAAACGTTTACCATTTTAGCCTCGTTTGCGAAAGCGCCTGAAGCAACGATGGTTGTCTTATCGGTGATCTGAAAACTTCCGGTGCCTGGCGTTAAACTTTTAGGGTATGGAATAAGTGCAAACTTATCCGCACGGCTTTGCGCATTGGCGTTAACGCACCCTGTAATGGCTATCGCGAGGGTTATAAAACGAAGTTTTCTTATATTCATAGAGTCTGCGGTTGAAGCGTTTTATCGCGACACAGTCAGTCGTCGGAATTATTTGTACATATTTACTCAAATTTTTACTAATTATGTAAAAGTTTTTAAATTTTTAACAAACTATGCGGGTCTTATTTAAAACACTCCTACTTACAATCGTTGTTTCAATTACCAAAAGTGCTGTTGCGCAGGAAACTTACCTTAATGCTAATCTTTCCCCTGAAGTGCGTGCGGATGATCTTTTAAAAAAACTGACGCTCCAGGAAAAAGCGCTTTTGCTGGGTTACAGAAGCAAAGCGATAGACAGGTTACATATCCCTGCCTACAATTGGTGGAATGAAGGCTTGCACGGTGTGGCACGCGCTGGAGAAGCAACAGTTTTCCCGCAGGCTATTGCTATGGCAGCCACGTTTAACCCCTCCCTGGTAACTGAAATAGGAACAGCCATTTCTACCGAAGCACGCGCGAAACACAATGCGGCCGTAGCCCGGGGCGACAGGGGAATGTACGTTGGCTTAACCTACTGGTCGCCTAATATCAACATCTTTCGCGACCCGCGCTGGGGACGCGGCCAGGAAACTTATGGCGAAGATCCTTACCTGACCAGCCGCATCGGCCTGGCCTACGTTAAAGGGATGCAAGGAGATATTGAAGGTAAATTTAAAATAGCGGCTACCGCGAAACACTTTGTAGCACACAGTGGCCCTGAAGCAACGCGGGATTACTTTAATGCTAAAGTAACGGAGAAAGACCTGCGCGAAACTTACCTTTATGCTTTTAATAAATTAGTAAAAGGCGGCGTGTCCAGCGTAATGACTGCTTATAACAGCGTAAACGGTGTGCCCAACTCTGTAAATGCCTCTCTTTTGCGCAGCATTGTAATGAAGGAATGGGGATTTAAAGGATACATCGTGACCGACTGCGGCGCTTTGGACGACGTTTTCGCCACACATAAATATTTAAAGAACGGAACAGAAGCCGCCGCCGCAGCGATAAAAGCGGGCATCAACCTGGATTGCTCTTCTGTATTACAAGATGATGTGGTAAATGCCGTTAACCAGAAGCTGATTACCGAGAAAGATGTGAATGCCGCACTCCGCCCGCTGTTACTCACCCAATTAAAGCTTGGCTTTTTTGACGATCCTAAACAATCACCCTATTATAACTACGGCGCAGACAGCATTCATAACCAGCAACATATTGCCCTGGCAAGAAAAGCTGCACAGCAAAGTATGGTGCTCTTAAAAAATGAAAATAACATTCTCCCATTAAAAGATGGCAGCTTTAACAGCATTATGGTGGTTGGGCCGAATGCCGCTTCTTTAGATGCCTTAGTGGGTAGCTACCACGGTATCAACTCGCAAATGGTGACTTTTGTAGAAGGCATATCAGGTGCGGTTAGTAAAGGCACCCGTGTAGAGTACGACCTTGGTGCAGGCGAAGCCGACACTACCCATTTTGGCGGTATCTGGGGGGCAGGAAATGCCGACGTTACCGTTGCTGTAGTAGGCTTATTACCGGTTACCGAAGGCGAAGCGGGCGACGCATTCCTGTCTGCCGCAGGGGGCGATAAGAAAACGCTTTCGCTGCCAGCCAGCCATATCAAGTTTATGAAAGAGTTACGTAAGGGCGTTAAAAAGCCCATCATCGCGGTGATTACTTCCGGAAGTGCCGTGGATGTTGCAGAAGTAGCTAAATATGCCGATGCCGTTATTTTAGCGTGGTACCCCGGCGAACAGGGCGGTAATGCGTTAGCAGATATTTTATTGGGGAAAGTCTCCCCTTCCGGCAAATTGCCGCTTACCTTCTACAACTCGGTGAATGATTTGCCAGCCTTTGACAACTACAGCATGCAGGGCCGTACTTACCGTTACTTTAACGGTAAAGTTCAGTATCCTTTCGGCTTTGGTTTAAGTTATACCAATTTTGCTTACACCTGGCAAAACCAACCTAAAACTACGTATGCAGCTAAGGATAGTATCACCTTTACTGTAACCATAAAAAACACCGGCAGCATGGCAGGTGACGAGGTAGTTCAGGTTTACATCAAATACCCGGGTATCGGCCAAATGCCGTTGAAAGAATTGAAAGGCTTTAAACGTGTAAGTGTTTCGCAAGGCGGTGAGCAAACCGTTACCATCAGCATCCCGGTTACCGAGTTGCAAAAATGGGATAGCAACAAACACGGCTGGCAGCTTTACAAAGGCGCATATGAGTTACAAGTAGGCGATAATTCTGCGGATGCCAAGTTGCAGGCTTCATTCACGATCAAGTAATAAAACGCCAGCATAGATTTTTAATAAAAAAGCAGCCTTAAAAGCTGCTTTTTTGATTTTATAGATTCTCGCCTGATGGCCCTTTACCTTTGTTGGACGAGTCGCCATCCTGGCTACCAGCATCCCCTTCTGATGAGGGATGGTCTGTTGATGGTCCGGGGTCGCCGCTATCATTACCCGGTGTCACCGTGGGTACGCGTACCTCGTCCGGTTTGTCTTGTACATTTGGCTCGTTATCTTTTTTAATGGCGCTGTTATCGGTATTTTCTCCGATGGTACCATCGCCTGGTTTAGTATGATCGTTGTTTTGATTTTCGTTAGTTATCATATCATTTTAGTTTTCAAGTTTTCAATTAATCTTGTTCAGCAATCCATTTCACCGCCTCGTCCAGTTCGTTCAATTTAAACCCTTTTGATTTACCGGGAATTAAGAACCTGAATACGTCGCTGAACCACTCTACAATTTTCTGATCGCTTACCACAGCAATCTTATTCCATTGGGTAAAGTTTTTCAACCCTACTTTTACATCGTTATACCAGGCGCCACTAGTCCAGTTTTGCACGTCTGTTTCCAGCACCAGCAGGTAGTTAATCTCCCCTTGTTTCTGAACCAGTTCCTCTACCCGCGGGATAAGCACCTGTTCTACATCTTCTTTCGTCACCTCGCCAATGGCGTGTATCCCTACCACATGTTCGGGCAAATCTTTTATGAATTGAAGCATATCAGTTTAAAATTGGTCCTCCTTTTTACAACACGGCTACTGCTATAGTGTTTCAAACTATCGTTTATCCAAGATTCCGCCATTGATAAAGCTTAGATTTACAGGACACTAAAACACCAGGCGTTTGTTAACTTTGTGATTGATGACGGGCACACGCAAGAAATATACTGACCTGATAAAAGCCGAAGCAGCGCGGCTTGGCTTTGTATTTTGCGGTGTATCTGAAGCTGGTTTTCTTGAAGAAGAAGCCCCGCGCCTGGAAGCCTGGTTAAAAGCGGGAATGCATGGCGAAATGCAGTACATGGAAAACTATTTCGACAAGCGACTCAATCCCAGGCTGCTTGTAGATGGTGCCAGATCTGTTATTTCATTAGGATTGAACTATTACACACCTGAAATACAGACCGACCCCGATGCGCCTAAAATCTCTAAATATGCGTATGGTGCGGACTATCACCAAGTGATTAAAGACAAGCTTAAAGCGTTACTCGATTACATCAGGCAGGAAATTGGCGAAGTAAACGGGCGTGCCTTTGTAGACTCAGCTCCTGTTTTAGACAAGGCCTGGGCAAAAAAAGCTGGCCTGGGGTGGATTGGCAAGAATGCCAACCTGATCAACAAAAAACGCGGTTCTTTCTTTTTTCTTGCTGAACTGATCGTTGACCTGGACATGGAATACGATGTAGCCCCGACGGCAGACCACTGCGGTACCTGCACCCGATGTATTGACGCCTGCCCTACTGAGGCTATTGTAGCGCCGCAAATTGTTAACGGCAGTAAATGCATTTCATACCTTACGATTGAACTGAAGAACGAAATCCCTGCCGAATTTCAGGATAAGATGGACGGATGGATGTTTGGTTGCGATGTTTGCCAAGACGTTTGCCCGTGGAACAAGTTTTCTTTGCTTCACCAGGAGCCTGCTTTTAAACCACATGAAGAACTGCTGGGCATGAGTGCCAATGATTGGGAAGAAATTACGGAAGATGTTTTCAGAAAGATATTCAAGAATTCTGCCGTTAAAAGAACTAAATTCAGCGGCTTGAAAAGGAATATTGACTTCCTGAAGAAAGTGGGTGTGTGAGAAAACGTATTCCCTCGCAAATCAAAAGTGATGTCATTTCGATGAGCATTGCGAAGAGAAATCTTCTACAAAAAACACAACTAACGGCGATTACAAACTATAAAAACTCTACAAGTAAAAACAAAAAAGGACAGCGTTCGCCGTCCTTTTTATCTTAAATCGAAATTAGATTTCGGAATCCGATTATCCTTTTTTAAACTTATCTGATAACGCTTTCAGCATATCATCATCAACAGGTTTGGCGGGTTCGTCTTTCTTCCTATACTGCTGCTGGTTATTTTGCTGATAAGGCCTGTTCTGACGTTGCTCAAAAGGCTTTTTCTGATAACCGCCCTGTTCGCGTGATTGCTGTTGCTGAGGAGCAGACGGCCTTTGCTGCTGATCTGCCGGTTTTGCCTGAGGAGCAGGTTTTGGCCTCGGCGCACGCTCTTGTGCCCAGCGTTTGTAGATCTGCTCTACTTTACGTTTGGTATACAACGGGAAATCGCCTTGCATGATCCACGAGTAATAACTCGGTTCCACCTCAAACACATCGACCACTTTTTTACCCTTGTGCTTACCAAAGTTAAACAGTTCGTGGCCCTCGTTATTATAAACCATGCGGCCGGCAAAATCAACCGTTTTGTTCAGGTTGGTAAAATGATGCAGCGCCTCTATATCATTTACGATAGGTTTGTGCAATTTACCTTCCTTATCCTCAACCTCTTTATCTTCATAACGCTGCAACTGCGCCAGAAACACCTCCATCGTGGCACGGGTATCAGCTTCTGCAGAGTGTGCATTGATAATATCTTTCTCGCAATAGAACCGGTACGCAGCCTTCAGGGTGCGCTGCTCCATCTGGTGAAAAATATTCTGAACGTCTACTAAATGGCGGTTCTCCAGATCGAAAGATACATCTGCACGCAGGAATTCTTCCATCAGCATCGGGATGTCGAATTTATTGGAATTGAAACCGGCCAGGTCACTATCACCTATAAATTCAGCAATTTCTGCGGCAAGTTCTTTAAACGTCTTTTCGTCTTTAATATGCTCGTCGTAAATCCCGTGAATCACCGATACCTCGAAAGGAATAGGAATTTCAGGGTTAACGCGCCAGCTTCGCGTTTCCTCGCTGCCGTCCGGATTTAATTTGATAACTGCAATTTCTACAATACGGTCTGAACCGATATTGGTACCGGTAGCTTCAATGTCGAAAAAAGCAAGCGGACGTTTTAAATTTAATTTCATTACAAAAGACTGTACCGCACAAAGGTCGCAAAAGTATGGCTAATAACCACATTTAAATTTTTCAATAATGTAGCGGTTTTTTGTAAAAAACCTTAATTTGAACCGTTGATTCAACCTGAACTAATGAAACGTATTTCTTATTTGACCATCCTCTTTTCTCTTTTATTATCAGCAACCTACGCTTCTGATTTCCCCTTCGCAGCAGTAGCAAATGATGCGCTTCAGCAAAAAAAATACTTGCCAGATACCGGCGCGCACGCGGTTGTTTTAGATGAGTTTGGCAAAACTTTTATCAGCGACGACGGCAACCACATGGTGATGTATTACGAATACCATGTTAAAATAAAGCTTTTTGATAGCCAGGCATTTGATGCCGAAGGCAATATAGAAATCCCGCTTTATAAAGAAGATGGTGAACGCTTTGAAACCGTACGCGATATTAAAGCTGTTACCATGTTCCTGGATGAGAATGGCGGCTTACAGACACTTGAACTTGACCCAAGAAAAGTATTTCAAACCAGTGTAAACAAGTACCATGATGTCGCTAAGTTTGCCATGCCCGGCCTGCGGAAAGGGTGTGTCATCGAATATAAATACACGGTTGTTTCGCCATTTATTTTCAACTTTCACGACTGGATTTTCCAATCTGATATCCCCAAGGTTCATTCGGAATATAATGCCCGTATCCCGGCTATTTACAACTACAACGCTATTTTAAGAGGTCCGCTTAAGCTATCAACAAATAAAGCAGAATTAGACAGGGAATGTCTTAGCGTTAACGGGATCAAATGCGATTGCTCTAACATGACCTACGGCATAGACAACATTCCTGCATTTAAAAGAGAAGATTACATGACCGCCTCGAAGAATTTCCTGTCAGGTATTTACTTTGAACTGTCTGAATACACCAACCTGAGCAATGGCGTAAGGGTAAAGGTAACCAAAGACTGGCAAGATATTGACCGTAGCTTAAAAGGCAGCGAGTTTTTTGGCAGCCAGATCAAAAGAAAAGAACTGATGCGCGAACGGATCAAAGACGTGATTGCCGGAAAAACCAATAACCTTGATAAAGCAAAAGCTGTTTATGCCTTCATTCAGAAGAATATCAAATGGAACGGCTTTTATTCTAAATATAGCGAAGATGGCATTAAGAAAGCGCTGGATACCCACTCGGGTTTAGTAGGCGACATTAACCTGGCACTGATTGCCGCGCTGAAAGCAGCCGATATTCCTACTGATGCTGTATTATTATCCACCCGGGAACATGGGCTCGTAAATAAGTTATACCCCACCGAAAGCGACTTCGATTACGTTATTGCAAAAACAACCATTGATAACAAAGATTACCTGCTGGATGCGACAGACCCGCTGCTTGGATTTGGGATGCTGCCCATGCGTTGTATTAACGACCAGGGCCGTGTGATCAGCTTTGAAAAGCCTTCTTACTGGATGGATATCAAATCGCCGCAACGCAGAAACAAAACTACTACATTGGAGCTATCGCTGATGCCGAACGGAAAATTGAAAGGCACCTATACCTGTTATTCACTTGGATATGAAGGTTATGAAAAACGCAAAGAGATTAAAAAGTTCAACACACTGGATGAATACATCGAAAACCTGGATGAGAAATCAACCAAGATTAAAATCCTAAAATCATCCGTGAGTAATTTAGATACGCTTGATGCTCCATTAGCAGAGATTTACGAGATAGAGATTGAACCAACGCGCGGGACAGGCATGCAGCGGCTCAGCTTCAGCCCTTTCACTTTCGGCCAGCTGACGGTAAACCCTTTTACACTTAACGAAAGAAGCTACCCGGTAGATATGGGTATGCCCGCCGATAATAAGTTAGTTTATACCCTTACTATCCCTAACGATTATGTTTTGGAAACCTCTCCGGAGCCGGTTGCTGTCGCATTACCTTTATCTTGCGGCAGGCTGGTTTCTGCTTTCACCTTTGATAGCGGCCGGTGTACGTATTCCCAACTATACTCTTTTGAAAAACCGGTTTACTCGCCAGAAGAATACCCTTACCTGAAAGAGTTCTACAATAAACTTCTCCAGTCTGAAAAAGCAGAAATTGTAATTAAGAAGAAATGATCCGTAAACTTTTTATCTGCTTTGTTTTACTGTTCAGCAGCTATATCTCCCGCGCGCAGGAAAACTATAGCGTCAGCGCAATCCCCAAAGAATTGATGCCATATGCATCGGCAATTGTCCGCAAAGATGAAACTGTGGTATTCATCAGGGAGAAGAACAATGTGATTTACCGGTACAAATTTGCCGTCACTGTCCTGAACAAGAACGGAGCGGATGAAGGCGAGTTAGTGCTGTGGCACAACAAAAGCCGTACGATTAAGAACATCAAAGGCATGATCTATGACGAGTTTGGCAAGCCTGTTTCTAAAATTTCGGAAAGAGATTTCAGGGACGATAATTATACACCAAACTCGCTTTTTGAAGATGTGAAATACAAACACTTCACCCCGGTATCGGTTTCGTACCCCTATACTGTAGAATATGAATATGAGCTATTCAGTAACCAAACTTTTAATCTGGAGCATTGGTATGGCGTAGGTTCGGAAGCTACGGCGGTTGAAAACAGCTCTTTTATCGTATCGTGCAAACCTTCTTTGCAGCTACGCTACAAGGAAATGAATTACAAGGGCACGCTGATCACCGGAAAAGATGATGCCGGTAATGATCTTTATAAATGGAGCATCAGCAATTTTAAAGCTATCAGACATGAGCCTTACAGCCCCGACAAGATCAATTACCTGCCGAATGTCAGGCTGGCCGTCAACAACTTTACTTATGAAGGCGTCGATGGCAGCTACAGCAACTGGAACGAACTGGGTAAATGGATAAATGATAAACTTTTGACCGGAAGGGATGAGCTGAGTGCAGCAACAGTAGCAAAAGTTAAAGAATTGACAGATGGGATCAACGACCCGAAAGAAAAAGCCCGGAAGCTTTACGAGTATCTTCAGAACAAAACCCGGTACATCAGCATACAGGTAGGCATTGGCGGCTACAGGCCCTTTAAAGCGACAGAAGTAGACGAACTGAGCTATGGCGATTGTAAAGGACTGGTAAATTACATGCACGCTTTACTTAAAGCTGCAGGCATTCAATCGTGGTATTGTATCGTGAACGGCAACACCCATAAGCGCCCGTTACAGGCCGACTTTGCAAGCCCAGACCAGGCCAATCATGTGATCCTTTGCCTGCCGTTTAAGAGCGACACTACCTGGCTGGAATGCACCAGTCAACACATTCCATTTGGGTTCCTTGGCGATTTTACGGATGACCGGACCGTATTAGCCTGTACCGCAGAGGGCGGTAAGTTGTTAAAAACCCCGAAATACACCGCAGATGATAACCGCGAGATACAAAAAGGAGAGTTTACCCTGGCTGAGAACGGTGAGTTAACCGGCACCCTTGAAACAACTTTTAAGGGTACACAATACGAGAACCGAGATTACCTTTTATTGGAGTCGTACGAAGACCAGCAGAAATATATCCGGAAAGCCTACCCTATCAATAACCTTGAAATTGCCGGGCTTAGCCTTAAGGCCACAAAAGAAATCAAACCATCAATCAACGAAACACTTCAGCTGAAATCATACGAATATGGTACACCGGAAAACGGAAGAATTTCCTTCGCACTTAACTCGGTGAACCGATTATCTGAAACGCCAAAAGAGATCAGGAACCGTTATACGCCAATATATATTAACAGGGGATATACCGATGAGGCAACCATTAGCTTTACCCTACCTGCCGGATATCACGCGGATAGCGAGCCTTTAAACACCACATTAACCGATAATTTCGGCAGCTATCATGCAGATTTTTCAGTAGTGGGTAATAAACTGATTTATCATCGAAAATTACAGCTTAAAGATGGAAGCTATTCTAAAGAAGACTATGATAAATTGGTAGCCTTTTTTGAAGCTGTACGGAACGCAGATTATTTTGATGTGGTGTTGGCTAAGAATAAATAAACCAGCTAACTTTTGCAGATTAATAATTTGCTGCACCTGTTTGCAGGATAATAGATCCGGCACGCGAAAAATACTTATATATAGAGGGATCACGTAGTTTAACTACCATAACGCCGCGGCGGCTGCTGGCATGTACTACGTAGCCATTTTGCAGGTAAACGCCTACGTGGCTAAATTTCTTACCGTCAAAATCAAAGAATACCAGGTCGCCCTCTTGCAGTTCGTCTTCGTACTTTCTTTTGATCACGTTAATCTGCTGGCTGGTCATCCGGGGAATGTTGATACCATAAACCTGTTGCTCGAGCAGAAAAGTTAAACCAGAGCAATCTACTCCGTTCTTATCAAGCCCACCGAAACGGTAAGGTGTACCCCACCATTCTTCTATAAAATTATATAACCTGCCGTTCTGGATATCATTTCTATCCACACCCATCATCGCAGCGTACTTCTCAGCGATAAAATCCTGCGGCTTTACCAGCTCGCCGGGATGACCTTTCATCGCCACCTTACGCGACTTACAGGAAGTAAAAAGAAAGGCAGAAAACAGCACAACTGCAACCAGGCGACAAATCAACTTCGAATGCATACTATAAATTTACACTGCGTATACGGCGACAGGAAACAGATGTTATTAACATATCAACATTGGGGGTTCGCGTCTTCAGTGTCGAGGTGCGGGAGTTTCTGAAAATGCCTTAGACTTTGCTAATAACTCACCACTCGCACCACGCTCCTAGCTCCTGCTAACTTTTAATCAATCGCTGTATCTCGTCCAGCTTCATTAACGCTTCAACGGGCGTAAGCGTATTTACGTCGAGGTTATTCAGCGTATCCCGGATTTTCACCAGTACAGGGTCATCAATTGAAAACATTTGTAGCTGTACGGCTTGCTTCTGTACCTTCTTAATGCTTTCCTTGATATGTTCGCCGCCGGTACGTTCTGCTTCCAGCTTCTTTAGAATTTCATTGGCACGTGCCAGCACTTTAGGCGGCATACCTGCCAGCTTCGCCACGTGGATACCAAAACTATGCTCGCTTCCGCCCGGGACCAGTTTACGCAGGAAGATGATCTGCTGACCAACCTCTTTCACACTCACGTTAAAGTTTTTGATCCTTGGGAACGAATTGTTCAGTTCGTTCAACTCATGGTAGTGGGTAGCAAATAGGGTTTTCGCCTTGGCCGATGGATGATTGTGCAAGAATTCGGCAATGGCCCAGGCAATGGAAATACCATCATAAGTAGAAGTTCCCCGGCCGATCTCGTCCAGCAGGATTAAACTCCTGTCAGAAAGGTTATTCAGGATGCTGGCTGTCTCGTTCATCTCCACCATAAAGGTTGACTCGCCAGAGGATAGATTATCTGAAGCACCTACCCGGGTAAATATTTTATCGACTACACCTATTGCCGCCTCCTTCGCTGGCACAAAACAGCCCATCTGCGCCATCAGTACAATCAAGCCTGTTTGTCTAAGTAGTGCCGATTTACCTGCCATATTCGGACCGGTAATGATAATGATCTGCTGCGATTCAGAATCGAGGTAGACATCGTTGGTAATATAAGCCTCGCCCGGCGGCAGATTTTTCTCTATCACCGGGTGGCGGCCGCCTTTAATGTCAATCAGGTTGCTATCGTTCACATAAGGCTTCACGTAATAGTTCTTTTCAGAAATATTGGCGAAGTTCAGCAGTACATCCAACCTGGCAATCAGTTGCGCGTTCAACTGAATAGGCTTGATATATTCAGCCAAAGCGTATAATAGTTCGTTGTAGAGCTTGGTTTCTAAAGCTAAGATCTTCTCTTCTGCACCGAGGATCTGCTCTTCGTATTCCTTCAGTTCTGGCGTAATGTAGCGTTCTGCATTCACCAGCGTTTGCTTCCGGATCCAGTCTGTCGGCACTTTATCGCGATGCGCATGCGTTACTTCAAGATAATAGCCAAACACATTGTTGAAGGCTACTTTTAATGAAGGAATGCCTGTAATCTCGGCCTCTCGTTTTTGAATTTCCAGCAGATAGCCTTTACCACCGTAGGCAATCTTTCGTAAACGGTCAAGTTCTTCGTTGATACCTTCGGCGATCACACCACCTTTGGCGATCATCACTGGTGGCTCGCTGTTCAACTCCTGGCCTATCTTTTCACAAATGAAGGTGCAGGGGTTCAGCTGTTCGCCGATAGCGATCAGTGCTAGGCTTTCTGTTTTCGCACAATATCCTTTGATACTGTCAATTGCTGACAATGCCTTCTTTAACTGGCAAACTTCGCGCGGGTTAGCTTTTTGCAAGCCGATCTTCGAGATCAACCGTTCCAGGTCGCCGATCTGCCGGATACATTGCTGCAGGTTATCACGTAATTCCTCATGGGCAATCAGATGCTCTACTACGTTCAAACGGTCTGTGATTGGCTTGATATCCTTCAAGGGCATCACAATCCAGCGGCGAAGCAGGCGCGCGCCCATAGGTGTACAGGTATTATCCAGTACATCAGCAAGAGTGACTGCGTTCTCGTTAGCAGAACCCACTAACTCCAGGTTTCGGATGCTAAAACGGTCGAGCCAGAGGTAATGCTCCTCCTCTATTCTGCTGATGCCTGATATATGCTGCAGGTTACGGTGTTCGGTCTCGTTCAGGTAATGCAAGGCCACCCCGGCGGCAACAATGCCCAGGTTCAGCTTATCTACACCAAAACCTTTTAATGATTTTACGCCGAAGTGTTTTAGCAAGGTTTCTTCTGCGTAATCGCCGCTATAAGGCCACTCGTCGAGCGTGTAGGTATAGAAACGGTCGCCGAACGCATCTTTAAAATCGCTATTCCTGCTTTTGGGATAAATTACCTCGCTTGGGTTGAAGCTTTGCAGCAGTTTATCGATATAATTGAGGTTTCCCTGCGCCGTCAGAAATTCGCCGGTAGAAATATCGATAAGTGCGATGCCCGCACTGTTCTTTTCGAAATATAACGAAGCCAGGTAGTTGTTGCGCTTCTGTTGCAGGATGTTATCGCTAACCGCCACACCCGGTGTTACCAGTTCGGTAACGCCACGCTTTACGATGGTTTTTGTCGTTTTTGGATCTTCTAACTGATCGCAAATCGCTACCCGCTGACCAGCCCTTACCAACTTAGGCAGATAGGTTTCCAGTGAATGGTGCGGAAAGCCTGCCAGTTCGATATGCGAAGCAGAGCCATTAGCCCTTTTGGTAAGCACGATACCCAAAATCCCAGCTGCCTTTACAGCATCTTCCCCAAAAGTTTCGTAAAAGTCGCCTACGCGGAACAGCAGCAAGGCGCCCGGATATTTTGCCTTGATCTGGTTATACTGCTGCATCAGCGGCGTTTCTTTGGTAGCGTTTTTTGCCAAGCTTGTCAATAATTTAATCCGTAAAGTTAAGGCCTTAACCGCGGATTAAAAGCCGGTGTGGAAAAGTTTGACGGATGTGGAAAGCTTAGTAGGAGTGGAAAGTTATTGAACTAATCACATCTGCTTTAATCCTCAACTTTCTTCAAAATATTCATTACAATATTTTTACATCTCATACATAAACATATTGTTTCCTTTGCGTGTATATTAGCTATCAACTATGAAACGTCGTCACTTTTTGTCTGCTGCTTCAGCCGCGCTGGCCGGTGCAGCAATTAGTCGTAACAAAGCTTTTGCTGCGCTTGCAGATATCCCTTCTTATCAGTTTAAACCGTTAAGGCGAAACATCGGATTCTTTGCAGAACTGGGCGGTACCATTGCCTGGATGGCTAATAACGAGGGCATTGTTGTGGTAGACGCTGAATTTCCGGTGCCGGCAGGGCATTTAATTGCCGAATTAAGAAAGATGCCGGAAGCGCCATTTCAATACCTGATCAATACCCATCACCATGGCGACCATACTTCTGGCAACATTGCCTTTAAAGGGCTGGTGAAACATGTCGCTGCTCATCAGAATTCACTGGCTAACCAGAAAACGGTAGCACAAGCGCAAAAAACTGAAGATAAACAGTTATACCCCGACATTACTTACAACGAGAAGTGGAAGATTAAGGTAGGTGATGAAAAAATCCGGACCTATTACTGGGGACCAGGACATACCAATGGCGACAGCATGATCCATTTCGAGAATGCAAATATCGTTCACACCGGCGACCTGGTGTTTAACCGCCGCTATCCATTTGTAGACCGTACCGCGGGGGCCTCGGTAGTACACTGGCCGCAGGTGCTCGAGAAAGCGATTAAACAATTTGATAAAGACACCCTGTTTGTTTTCGGCCATGCTGCCGACCCTGATAAGGTAACCGGTACGGTAGAAGACCTGAAAGCGATGCAGAATTACATGGAGAAACTGACCGCCTTTGTACAGGGCGAGATCAACGCAGGCAAAACGCGTACGGAGATACTTTCGGCCACTTCTCTGCCTGGCGTTACCGATTGGAAAGGCGAAGGTATCCAACGAAGCCTGACCGCAGCTTACGAAGAACTTACATTATAACAATAAGGGCTTGGTTAATTAACCAAGCCCTTATTGTTGATAAAGATGGGTAATTACAACCTGAAGGTTACACCCATATTAATCACATAGTCTGCAAAGGCAGCATCGCCATGTGCCGGGTTACCGGTTAGTTCGGTAGTGATATGATCTGCAAAGCTAACGGTACGGTTACGCACAATAGCGATAGGCACATTCGCATAAATTGATACATTTTTCACCCTGTAGAAAATGCTTGGCTCTGCGGAAATAATATAGCCTGGTCTGCGGAAACCGGCACTACCACCAACAAGATCGCGGGATGGTAAACATTCGTCGCGCACACCGGCCATAAACACAAATTTACCTGCTTCGTAACTTAAGCCACCACGGATCATAAACTGATCGGGAACACTCATTACGTCACTCGTATTAGCCACTGCCGTAGCGCTTGGCGTACCACCGCGCGCAGAAGACACCCCGTTTTGTTCGCGGGGGCTAAGCAAATAGTAAAAGTTACCATACACCCCTAGTTTGTGGCTGAAGTTGTAGTAGGTATTCGCTTCGAATGAAAAGCCGGTGCCACCATCACCTAATTGAATAGATTGATCAACCGGACCTAAACGCCGTGTACCATTAGGGCCAACATTGTAGAAATAGTCCTGGTAATTGTACGCACCTGTAGCGAACTTGATGCCCAACCCTAACTGGATATTTCCTTTAGTCGCCTTAGCCGGGTTTAACAACCAGGCATAACCAGATACCCGAATATCGCCCAGGCCTGCTGAATGGGTGGTGTTACGGTTAACACCACCGTGCTCATACAACGACGACCGGCTGTTGATCAGGATAGGAATATCCGCCGATAGCGACCATCTTGAATTGAACAAACGGGTAATGGTGATATCCTGCGTGTAGGAATGGTTGATCACGTTCGTACCCTGCGCTATCCGTTGTTTTTGTTCTTCTGTACCTACGAAGTGACGGAAAGAGCGGTAATAACGAATATTGTTGTTCAGCAACCAGCCAGACATATTCAGGTGGGCGCTATCCGGGTGCTCATCCATAGAGCACAAACCACCCGTACTGCGAATGGCCACGCAACCCTGCGCCATGGTGCGCTGCGTAAGCAATGGCGCACACATTAAACATAAAGCAAAAAATTTAAAAGTAGATTTCATCTCAAATTGAAATAAGATTTAATGGTTAAACAAAAATTGGCTTTACAAGTATATCCAGCTAATCCCATATAAACAACACAGCGCGTGTATTTCATACAATAAGCGTTACAAAGCGGCTCTTTTACGAATATTTCCTATTATAGAAATAATTTTTAATATTCATATAAAATTTAAAGTGATATGCAACCTGTAACCTTTAACTGGCTGGCTGTATTAATAGCAGCTTTAAGCGCATTTTTTGTAGGCGGACTATGGTTTTCCCCTATTCTTTTCGGTAATATCTGGCTAAAAGAAAGCGGACTGACGCGTGAAATTGTAGCTACCGGCAACAAGGGCAAGATATTTGGGATGACGGCCGTCTTCTCATTCATTATGGCGGTAATGCTCAATACGTTTATCAGCGGAATGCACGCCGATCTGCATATGTCCACCATGATTGGCGTCCATGCAGGAATGATCAGCTTTAGCGCCATAGCCATTAACAGCCTTTTCGAACTAAAATCATGGAAATATATTTTCATCAATGGCGGTTACACCTTAATCTCCCTGATCTTGATGGGATTGATCATTGGTGCGTGGAAGTAGCGGTATGAACCGGTAATTGACAGCGTCAAAGATAACATCGAAAACGAGGAAGAAGAAGCATGATAAAAATAAAAATGGCCGCGATAAAACGGCCATTTTTATTTGGTTATACCGCGTTCGCGATATTATTCAATTCCTCCATGTCCAGCTCGCTCAACTCCAGATCAGCAGCTTTCATGTTTTCCTCCAGATGTTTAACGCTTGACGTACCCGGTATCAGCAGGATGTTATCTTTATGATGCAACAACCAGCTTAAAGCAACCTGGTGTACCGTTGCCTGGTTACGCTCTGCCACGCGTTTTAGTGTCTCCACAGCATGTACGTTTCCGCCGCTTAAAGGATACCATGGAATAAAGGCGATGTTATGCTCTTCACAATATTCCAGTACATCTTCCCACTTACGGTTATCCACGCTATACATATTCTGCACGGACACCACTTCAAAAAACTGCTGCGCCAGTTTAATATCGTCAACACTCACTTCAGACAGGCCAATATGACGGATCTTTTCTTCCTTTTGCGCCTTTTGCAAAAACTCGAATGTACGTTCTGCAGGTACCTTCGGATCGATGCGATGTAACTGGTATAGATCGATCCATTGCAGTTTCAGCCTTTTCAGGCTTCCTTCCAAAGCTTCTTTCAAATGCTCCGGGCTGGAATCAACAGGCCATTGGTTAGGGCCGGTACGCAGCAAGCCACCTTTGGTACCGATCACCAGTTCGGGTGGATACGGATATAAGGCTTCGGCGATCAGTTCTTCAGAAACATTAGGTCCGTAACTATCGGCAGTATCTATAAAGTTTACGCCTAATTCTATCGCGCGTTTCAATACCCGTAAAGACTCTTCCTTATCAGCCGGAGGTCCCCAGATCCCTTCACCGGTAATACGCATCGCTCCGTAACCCAACCGCTTAACCGGCAAGTCGCCCCCCAAAATAAACTCTTCTTTAAAATTAGCTTTGCTCATTGTTTTATGATTTAAACTAAAAACATCCTAAGTAAAAAGAATGTTTATGAGTTAAAGTAATGCGATTGTAAATATGAAACGTCAATTCTACAAAGTAATCTTATCTGCAGCGGTGGTAGCTGCCTTAGCAAGCTGTAAGGGCGGAGTATCCGGCAAAGGCCAGGATTCTACCATGCTGGATACCAATGCGCGCGATTCTACGGCTGCACGGAACACCTCCGCTCAAAAAATGGATTCTGCCGCTAACAACACTGCGAAGAAAGATACCGCCGTAAAAGATACCATGAGGAAGTAACGCTCCTGCAACTACCTATGAATGTGAAAGCATGGCCTTAAAAACCATGCTTTTTTATTTTTTGCAAAGAAAGATCATCTCATTTGGGTTAATGCCGTATTTACGGGCATCCTCCGGGTTCATTTGCTTGCCGTACAAGTCTACTGCAACGGTGAAACCAGCTTTTTTTAACCGTTCCAGGTAATCACGTCCGTAAAGCCTTACGCCGCTATGCCCTCGTAACACTTCTTTTCGCTCTTTTGCATCGGTGATAAAAGCAGCCTCGTAAGTACGGTCGCGGCCGATAGCCATCGGTACCTGGAAGATCCCCCAGCCGCCGGGTGTCATCACACGATATAGCTCGCGTAAGGCCTGCTGGTCGTCATCCACATACTCCAGTACGTGATTACAAAGGATCACATCAAAGCTGCCGTCACCATAAGGCATTTTGGACACATCCACCTCCTCTACTTCGGTCACGTCTCTTAGATGGTAAGCATCCGGAGATTTATCACAGCGGGTGTATTTAAGATTTGAGCGTTTAACCAACTGATCAAACAACGGCTTTTCTGGCGCTATATGAAGCAGCCTGATAGTGGCCGAAGATCTAAACAGCGGTGTTTTGTTTTTTAAAAAAAGATACTGCAGCCGGTGCCCTGGTAACGACTGGCAGTTGATGCACCTGTTATGCTTACCGCCAGAAAGCCCCTTCGGCGCAAATTCTTTATAAATAGCCCGGCAAAGCGGGCATTCAACCTTATCACCTCTGTACAGGCGCAACTGCTGATTTTGCAGCCAGCGCCTGTAGCGTTTCACCAATCCATAAGGAATATACGGCTTCAGGGCCTCAAGCATATTTTTCCATTATCGTTTACACATCGGCAACCTTAATTGGCTTAATGTCTACCGTTTCCCACACTTTTTGCGTCACATACGGCTCTCCCTGTTTCCAGGCTTCCAGTTCGTCATCAGATTCAAACTGCACCATCATTACAGAGCCAATCATTTTTCCTTCTGCATTTAATATCGCACCGGCTTTTATAAAATTGCCTGTTTCTTTAAGCGCACGTACACCGTCTAAATGGTGCGGCCTTACATCAAGCCTTCTTTGTAAAGCCTCTGTATCGGTGTAATCATATGCGGTAATTAAATACTGGTTCATGGTTGTTAAGTTTATATGCTAATAGTGAAATTCAACAAGTATAGGAATTGTTTGCATTAATCACACTTGCACCTATAGCGAATAAGTGTATTTTTTACATATTTGCCAGAACAATACATCAAAGCATATGAACCAGCACCTGTTGCAGCAATTCCAACAAATATTTAATCAACCAGCGCAGAACTTGTTTTTCTCTCCCGGCCGCGTTAACCTGATTGGCGAACATATCGATTACAACGGCGGTTTAGTGATGCCTTGTGCCATTACCCCGGGTACCTATCTTGTTATTGCCCCAAATCAGGACAACGTATT
The DNA here is from genome assembly GCF_022953055.1 of Mucilaginibacter straminoryzae. GTDB lineage: Bacteria > Bacteroidota > Bacteroidia > Sphingobacteriales > Sphingobacteriaceae > Mucilaginibacter > Mucilaginibacter straminoryzae. The sequence goes on from NZ_JALJEJ010000003.1 coordinate 461,085, forward strand.
CCGTTTCAGAAGCCTGAACTTTGACGATAAAGCTGAAATACCTGTAGGCAGTGATTATCAGAAACAGGGAAGCGTTTGGTATAACTATCCAATGGGTGTAATTACCTATTTTTTGAAAGAAGGTAAACAATTGCAGGGACTGGATATGCTATATTACGGTGATATTCCTATCGGATCTGGTTTATCTTCTTCCGCCTCTATCGAGGTTGCCACAGCTTTTGCATTGAATCAGTTATTCAATTCGGGCTTTAGTAAGCTGGAACTGGTGAAACTTTCTAAGTGGGTAGAGAATGTGTTCATCGGGTTGAATAGTGGGATTATGGATCAGTTTGCGGTTGCTTTCGGCGAGAAAGATAAGGCGCTGAAATTAAACTGCGATACGTTGGATTATGAGCCTGTCGATTGCAAATTGGGCGATTACCTGTTAGCTATCATTAATACCAACAAATTGCGCAAACTAGCGGAATCTAAATACAACGAACGCGTGCAGGAATGCCAGACTGCTTTGAAAGCATTACAACAAGAGCTAAGCATTGATAACCTTTGCGATATTGATACAGCTACTTATAACCAGCACGAGCACTTAATTACTGACGAGACCGTTAAGAAACGCGCACGCCACGTGATTGAAGAAAACGACCGGGTGAAGCTGGCTGCAAAAGAACTTGCTGCGAACAACCTGAAAGGTTTCGGCGAACTGATGTTTGCCTCGCATCAATCACTGCGCGACTTGTACGAGGTAAGCGGCAAAGAACTGGATACTATTGCTGATTACGGCCGCACCAACCCCGATGTTGCCGGTGCACGTATGACCGGTGCAGGCTTTGGTGGCTGCGGTATCGCCCTGGTTAAAAAAGATGGATTCGACCGTTTTGTGAAAGAATTTACTGATTACTATACCGAAAAAATCGGCTACGCCCCTTCTGTTTACAGTTCACTGATCGGCGATGGTGTGGGTGAATTAAGTATGGCAGATGCGTAAACTGAAATTAGACGAACTGAACCGGGTATCGGTAGATGAATTTAAACAACAGGACAAACTACCTGTAATTGTAGTGCTCGACAATGTGCGCAGCATGCATAACGTGGGTTCGGTATTCCGTACCGGTGACGGTTTTGCCGTTGAGGGTGTGATCCTTTGTGGCATAACCGGACAGCCCCCTCATCGTGAAATAGAAAAAACCGCGCTGGGGGCTACGCAGTCTGTAGAATGGGAGTATGTTAAAGAAACGACCGAAGCTGTAGAAAAACTGCGCGCTGCCGGTTACACCATCATTGCCATTGAACAGGCCGAGAACAGCCTAATGTTGAACACCTTTCAACCCGATGTTGACAAAAAATATGCGTTAATTTTTGGCAACGAAGTAGATGGTGTAAGCGACGATGTAATGCAACTAATTGACCAGTGCATAGAAATACCCCAGTTCGGCACCAAGCATTCCTTTAATATTGTGGTATCGGCGGGTATTGTTTTGTGGGATTTTTTTGCGAAATTAAATCCACCAAAATAACCTGTCATGAACCCTCTTGCAAAAAAGCTGCAGATAAAACCGAACAGCACCTGGCTTTTCCTGAATACTCCGGGTAATTACCTGGAAACCTTGGAACCTTTACCCGATGGTGTAGTAAGGTCTACTGATATAACAGGAAAACCTGATGGCGTGCAGCTTTTTGTAAAAGACAGTAAAGACTTAGCGATAGCCCTTGAGCAATTGTATAAGGTATTAAAACCAGATACGATTCTATGGATCTGTTACCCTAAAAGGAGCGCGGGTATACCTACCGATTTAGGCATGACGAACGACTGGGAAGCCACGGTAAAATACCACCTTCGGCCGGTTGCATCATCTGCCATTAATGACGCATGGACGGCCCTTCGTTTTAAACCGATTGACCAGGTGAAACCATCGGGTGTGGGCAAAGCAGAGATTAAGCAGAATGAGTATGCTGAATACGTAGACGTTGACAATAAAACAATTACGCTTCCGCCTGATATCCTGGATGCTTTAGCGCAAGCACCGGGTACATTGGATTATTACAACAGCCTGGCATGGTCGCACAAGAAAGAATATGCAATATGGGTATTAAGCGCCAAGCAGGAAAAGACCCGCGCTACACGCATTGAGAAGATGGTAGAGATGCTGCAGGCTAAGAAGAAAAACCCGACAGAGAAGTAGGAATAAGTATCAACTATTCGTCATTGCGATACGCCAGCGGCGGAGAAGCAATCACTAATCAAGGGGATTCGTTTATTGGGGATTGCTTCGTTCCTCGCAATGACGCACATTTACAACTTCGAAAATTATTAATATGTAGTGCTGATTTGCGAAACATCTGCCTTTTTTAGTGCAGAAAGATTCTGAACACCCTTCGACAAGCTCAGGGTGACATTTTTCAGGATGACTTGCATTACAATCAATTCACCAACTGCTTCTTAAACTCATTGGGGCTTACCCCTACTTCTCGCTTAAACAAGCGGGAGAAATACGGCAGATTTTCAAAACCCAGATTATAAGCAATTTCAGATACGCGATAATCTGAACCTGTAAGCATATTCTTCGCTTCAGAGATCAAAGCAATATGGATCAAGTCTATCGCCGTTTTGCCTGTCTCCTGCTTCAACAGATCGGACAGGTACCTACCCGAAAGATTTAATTCATCCGCAATGGCGTGAACAGAAGGCAAGCCTTTTGTTTGCAGGTATCCCCTGCTGAAATAGTCATTCAACACCTGGTTAAATTTAGAAACGGTATTACCGGTAACCGTAGCACGGTTCATAAACTGGCGTTTGTAGAAGCGCTGCGCATACTTCAGAATGGTAGCTACATGCCCAAGCATAATATCCTTGCTGTATTCGTCGGGGTTGTTATGGTATTCCTGCTCAATCTGGTGATACAATTCCCACATCGTCGACTCTTCACTTGGCGAAAGGTGTAAGGCTTCGTTCACCTCGTAGTCGAAAAAGCTATATTTCTTAACCTCGTCATGTAAGAAATGTCCGTTCAGTAAGTCTTCGTGCAAAAAGATCAAGAAACCATCTTCATCAAAATGCAGGTCTTTGAACTCGATCACCTGACGCGGCTTTACAAAAGACATCGAACCGTTTTCATGATCATATTTGGTCCGTCCGTACTTAATCACGCCCGACTTCAGCTTCTTAAAGCCGATCATATAAAAATCAGTCGTAAACTCGCGGTCGCCTATACTGCACTGCTGGTTGCAACGGTGTAAGCTCAATAGCGGGTTTTCAGGCAGGTTAAAGCCGTTCTCGCGGTGAAGTGAAATGATACTTTTATAATGCTTCATAACAGATTAAATATAATACAATACCTGCACTGGTTAAAGTGCAGGTATTGCCATCAAACACTATTTAAACAGCAAATTAAAAACCATGGGCTGCTGTGGAAACCTCGTTCCATTCGTCCCACTCTTTCATGCGTTGCGCATAAACCTGTTTTATAAATGGCAGTGCAACTTTACCCAAAGGTAAACGTAACGGAGGATTTTCACTATCCACCAATTTAATAATTGCGGCAGTTGTTGCTTCAGGCTTACCGAATGAGTCATCTGTTAAGCCAGCCTGAAATGCTGCTTTGACACCATCATAAGCAGGCAGCGGGTTTTGTACCTGGGCTGAAGAAGCGCCTGCCCAATCAGTTGAAAAACCGTTAGGTTCAACCAAGGTAACGTTGATACCGAAATCTTTTACCTCTGAAGCCAGGGTTTCGCTTAAACCCTCAACGGCGAATTTAGTAGCGTTGTAGATACCTAATACCGGTAGAGTGACTACACCTAATACGCTTGATACCTGAATAATATGACCGTGGCCTTGTGCTCTCATTACCGGCAGTACCGCCTGGGTAAGCCACAGCAGACCGAATACATTCGTTTCGATCTGGTTACGCGCTTCCTGTTCACTGGTTTCTTCTATCGCACCGAAGAGCCCGTAACCCGCATTATTGATCAGTACATCTATTTTGCCAAAATGGTCTTTTGCTTTTTTAACGGCCGCAAAATCGGCAGCTCTGTCGTTCACATCTAATTGAATAGGCAGAACATTGTTCCCGTATTTTTCTACCAAATCGTTTAGTGTTTCTGTATTTCTTGCAGTTGCAATAACCTGGTCGCCACGTTTTAAAAAGGCTTCTGCCCAAATTTTACCAAATCCGCGAGAAGCACCTGAGATGAAAATTGTCTTTGACATTGTTTTAATGATTAAATGTTGAGACAAAGTTATCGTACCCCAAACCGGTAGACTTATACAAAAGTAGGCAACACTTGCACGATTTTACTTTGGCTTACTTTTACTGTAAACGCAATGTCACAACGCGCAAAAAAGCCCCGGACAAAGACTTGCCGGGGCTACTCATATGGAGTTATAATTGGTTAAAAAGCTTGTTCGTAGAAGTTAACGGCTTCCTTGCTTTCCAGCAAAGTATGGCCCATTAAAAATTCATCTACTTTGCGGGCAGCTTCGCGGCCTTCTGATATGGCCCAAACTACCAGCGACTGTCCACGACGCATATCGCCGCAAGCAAATACTTTGCTCACATTGGTACGGAATGCACCTTCTTTAGCTTTTACGTTCTTGCGTTCGTCAAGCTCTACACCCAGTTGCTCTAACATACCAATGTGCTGCGGATGCACAAAGCCCATAGCCAGGAATACGCGCTGACAAGGCAATTCGCGTTCTGAACCTTCAACTTCTGAAAACTTAATCGGGCGACCTAAGAAGTCTGTTTCCCAAACTACATCTGTCACTTTAAGCGCACGCAAATTACCATTTTCGTCGCCTAAAAACTCTTTCGTATTGATACCCCAATGGCGCTCGCAACCCTCTTCATGCGAAGAACTTGTTTTTAAAACCATCGGATAAGTAGGCCATGGCATTGCCGTAGTACGCGACTCCGGCGGGCGCATCATCACTTCAAACTGACGGATAGATTTCGCACCCTGACGGTTGGATGTACCTACACAGTCAGACCCGGTATCGCCACCGCCAATCACTACCACATCTTTACCGGTCACCAGGATATCTTCGGCATCAAACGGCGTATTGCTTACGCGCTTGTTTTGCTGCTTCAGGAATTCCATCGCAAAATAAACCCCTTTCAATTCACGGCCGGGGATAGGCAAATTACGCGGAATAGTAGAGCCACCAGCCAATACAACAGCGTCGTATTTACGCACCAGCTCTTCAGATGAAATATCCTTACCAACTTCGGTATTGCAGATGAACTGTACCCCTTCAGCTTCCATCACCTGGATGCGACGGTCAATCACCCATTTTTCCAGTTTGAAATCAGGGATACCATAGCGCAGCAACCCTCCCGGGCGATCGTCACGTTCGTAAACGGTAACAGAATGTCCCGCCTTGCTTAATTGTGCAGCCGCAGCCAAACCCGCAGGGCCAGAGCCTACAACAGCTACCGTTTTGCCGGTTTTCACCAGCGGAGCCATCGGCTGTACCAGCTTACGCTCGTATGCAATCTCGATGATGTGTTTTTCAATCTCTTCGATCGCTACCGCAGGCTTATTGATACCCAGCACACACGCAGATTCGCAAGGTGCGGGGCAAATACGGCCGGTAAATTCGGGGAAGTTGTTGGTAGAAGATAAGATCTCGTACGCCTCTTCCCAGTTTTTACGGTAAACCGCATCATTAAACTCGGGGATGATGTTACCCAGCGGGCAACCTGAATGACAGAACGGAATGCCGCAGTTCATGCAGCGGGCAGATTGCTGGTTCAGCTTTTCAGCAGTATACAGGCCAACAAACTCGTTATAATTTTTAACCCTTTCTTCGGGCGATACTTTAGCAGGAAGCTCTCTGTTAAACTCCTGAAATCCGGTAGGCTTTCCCATATCTTTTAGCTTACAGCTTGAAATTCTTTTTCTTGTAACACTCTTTTATACTCTTTCGGGAACACTTTCACAAATTTTGATACCGCAGCGCTCCAGTTACCTAACAGTTGACGAGCTACCTCGCTATTCGTCAAGTTAACGTGCTTTTTAAGCAGGTTGATGATCTGCTCCTCGTCTGCTTTAGACAACGGATCCAGGTCAACCATCTCCGCGTTGCAGTTATCAGCAAATGTTCCGTCTACGTCGTAAACCCAGGCGATACCACCGCTCATACCTGCGGCAAAGTTGCGGCCTGTTTTACCCAGAATCAGCGCACGGCCACCGGTCATGTACTCGCAACCATGGTCGCCGGTACCTTCTACTACAGCAGTCGCACCAGAGTTACGCACGGCAAAACGCTCGCCAGCCATACCCCGTACAAACAGTTCGCCGGATGTTGCGCCATACATGGCTACGTTACCGATGATGATGTTATTCTCCGGAGTGAACTTCGCGTTGGCTGAAGGATAAATGGCCAGTTGAGCACCGGACAAACCTTTACCTACATAATCGTTCGCTTCGCCTTCCAGTTCAAAGAATACGCCCTTGGTAGTGAAAGCACCAAAGCTTTGACCTGCCGAACCTTTAAACTTCACGTTAATGGTATTATCCGGCAGACCCGCTGAACCATATTTCTTAGAAATTTCGTTCGAAAGCATGGTACCGATAGTACGGTCTGTATTTTTAACCTCGAAGTTAGCAAACACCGGCGTACGGTCTTCCAGCGCAGGTTGCGCAGCTTCGATCAGTTGCCAGTCAAGAATAGCATCTATGCCGTGATCTTGCTTTTCGCTGTTATAAAGTGTAGAACCTTTAGCATTAGTTACCGGGTGAAGAATACCGGAAAGATCTACTTTCTTAGCCTTCCAGCTTTGGATATTGTCTCTTACTCTTAAGAACTGAACCCGGCCTACCATTTCGTTTACGGTACGGAAGCCTAATTCGGCCATAATTTCGCGCATATCTTCGGCCAGGAAGCGGAACAGGTTCACAATATGCTCCGGCTTACCGCTGAACAGCTTACGCAATTCAGGATCCTGTGTAGCTACCCCTACAGGGCAGGTATTCAGGTGACATTTACGCATCATGATACAACCGCCTGCAACCAAAGCCGCAGTAGCTACACCCCATTCTTCGGCACCCATCAGGGCGGCAATCACCAGGTCGCGCCCGGTTTTCATCTGGCCGTCTGCCTGCAATACTACACGGCTGCGCAGTTTATTGCGAACCAATGTTTGATGAGCTTCGGCCAGGCCTAACTCCCACGGTAAACCTGCGTGTTTGATAGAGCTGATCGGCGATGCACCTGTACCACCGTCATAACCGGCAATCAGGATCACATCCGCGTGTGCTTTAGCCACACCAGCAGCAATGGTACCAACACCGGCTTTAGAAACCAGCTTCACGTTGATACGGGCAGCACGGTTAGCATTCTTCAGGTCGAAGATCAGCTGGGCCAAATCCTCGATGGAATAAATATCGTGGTGCGGCGGCGGCGAGATTAAACCTACGCCTGGAGTAGAGTGACGGGTTTTTGCAATCCAATCGTCCACCTTATGGCCTGGCAACTGACCACCTTCACCAGGTTTAGCGCCTTGCGCCATTTTAATCTGTAATTCGTCTGCGTTGGTCAGGTAGTTAGAAGTAACCCCGAAACGTGCAGATGCGATCTGTTTAATAGCCGAACGCATCGAATCGCCATTTGGCAGCAACTGGTAGCGCATTTCGTCTTCACCACCTTCGCCGGTATTACTTTTCGCGCCGATACGGTTCATGGCGATAGCCAATGTGCTATGCGCCTCGTGTGAAATAGAACCGAATGACATGGCACCAGTAGCAAAACGCTTCATGATGCTTTCTGCCGACTCTACCTCGTCCAGCGAAATAGCTTCGCGGTGATGGGTAAAATCTAACAAGCCACGGATGGTAAAATGCTTTTCGGTTTGCTCGTTAATTAGCTTTGCATAGTTCTTGTACACCTGGAAATCATTCATGCGGGTGGCATGCTGCAACAGGTGAACCGTTTGCGGATTAAACAAGTGTGCTTCACCACGGCGTTTCCACTGGTAGATACCACCTTCTGGCAGTAAACGGGTTTCGCCTTTAGAATGGTTGAAGCCCATGCGGTGCTTACCCAAAGCTTCACGCGCAATTTCGTCAAGGCCAAGGCCTTCGATACGAGTAACTGCGCCGGTGAAATACTTATCTACAACTGCTTTATTGATACCAAGGATTTCAAATACCTGCGACCCATGATAAGACTGCAGGGTAGAGATACCCATTTTTGAGAATATCTTCAACAAGCCATCGCAAACTGCTTTTACAAAGTTATAGGTCAGTTTTTCAACAGGTAAATCTGTTTCCATCTGGCCGCTCTGTTTCAGGCTTTCAATGGTTGATAGTGCTAAGTAAGGGTTGATGGCGCTTGCACCAAATGCTAATAAAGTAGCAAAGTGATGTACTTCCCAGGCATCGCCAATCTCTGCTACCAAACCTACCGCACCACGGCAACCTTTTTTAATCAGGTGGTGGTGAACAGCAGATACCGCTAACAATGAAGGAATTGGTGCATGCTCTGAGTCGATGGCACGGTCTGAAAGGATCAATACCTCGAAACCATCTTCCACCGCATCTTCGGCATAACGGCAAAGGCGCTCAATACCTTTTTGTAACGAACCCGGTTGCCCGTCTGCCTTAAAATAGGTTTGCAGCGTTTTAGCGTGGAACAAACCGGTATCTATACTGCGCAGCTTTTCTAATTCCTGGTTTGTCAGGATTGGGTGTTTCAGCTTCACGCAATGGCAATGCATTTTATCTTCGTCGAGCAGGTTGCCGTTGTTACCAATAAAGGTAGCCAGGCTCATCACCAAACGCTCACGGATCGGGTCGATCGGCGGGTTGGTTACCTGCGCAAAAAACTGTTTGAAATAGCTGGATAAATGCTGCGGCTTATCAGAAAGAACGGCTAAAGGCACATCAGTACCCATAGAGCCTACCGGCTCTTTACCGTCGATAGCCATCGGTTTGATGATCACATCAATATCTTCGCGGCTGTAACCGAATACCTGCTGGTAACGGAATACAGAATCAGAAGATAAAGAAGCGAACGCCAAACGCGGTTCTGCCAGCTCTTCCAGGTGAATTTGGTAGTTTTCCAGCCAGCGGCCGTATGGCTGTTGCGAAGCTATCTGTTGTTTAATTTCCTCGTCTTTAATGATCTGCCCTTTTTCGGTATCGATCAACAACATCTTACCGGGTTGCAGACGACCTTTACTGATCACACTGCTTTCGTCAATCGTTAATACACCTGCTTCAGAAGCGGCAATTACCCGACCGTCATTGGTGATCACATAACGTAATGGGCGCAGGCCGTTTCTATCCAATACGGCTCCTACGCGTTTACCATCAGTAAAGCTGATGGCTGCGGGGCCATCCCAGGGCTCCATTAAGGTAGCATGGTATTCGTAGAAAGCTTTCTTGATCGGGTCCATTTGTTCGTTGCCGTCCCAAGCTTCGGGAATCAGCATCATCATTACGTGTGGTAATGAGCGGCCGGAGTGAAGCAGGATCTCGATGATATTATCCAGACAAGCCGAGTCTGACTGGTTATTATCAATCACCGGCAACAGCATTTCCATTTCTTCTTTAGTGAAATACTGGGATGCCAACGAGTTTACGCCGGAATAGAACCAGTTGAGGTTACCTGTCAGCGTGTTGATCTCGCCATTGTGAGCGATCAGGCGGAAAGGCTGTGCCAATTTCCACGAAGGGAAAGTATTGGTAGAAAAACGTGAGTGGATCATGGCCAGGCCAGATACCACGCGTTCATCTGTCAGATCTGTAAAGTACTTGCGCAGCTGGTAAGTAGTCAGCTGGCCTTTATAGATAATGGTTTTGCAAGAGAACGAAGTAAAATAAAAATACTCTCCTGCCTGCGGTATGGTTTCATTAACCGTTTTGTTAATGTAACGGCGCAGTACATACAACTTACGTTCGAATACATCGGTATTAGTGAGATTATGCGGACGCAGTACAAATACCTGCTCTACATCCGGCTCTGCCTGGCGGGCAGTTTCACCAATCACCGTATTATCAACCGGTACCTTGCGGTAACCTAATAATTGCAAGCCAAGCTTTTCAACTGCATAGCTGATAATGTTACGGCAGGCTTTCTTCTGTACCGAATCTTTTGGGAAGAACATCATCCCGACACCATATTCGCCGGGCTGAGGTAAACTCATTTCCAGGTTAGAACACTCTTCCATCAGGAATTCGTGTGGCAACTGGATCAGGATACCTGCGCCATCACCGCTTTCCGGGTCGCATCCGCAAGCACCGCGGTGCTCCATGTTCTCTAAAATAGTAAGTGCATCACGAACAATCTGGTTAGTTTTTTGTCCGTTGATGTTAGCAATGAATCCTGTTCCGCAGGAGTCGTGTTCAAATTCAGGCCGGTAAAGGCCCTGGGGGCTATCAGTTAATTCCATTGAAAAAGAACCTTTTTTTAAATGGGTATAATAACGAAGTTACTGAATTTGTGAAAAAATCTGAATGTCTTAAATATTTTTGCAATACCCTTAAAATAGGCTACACAAGAGGTAGAGATTATTAGAAATTTTTAAAATATGATATGTATTAATAAAATTATAATAATCAAGACCCATAATTATTGCATTAAATTACCTTTGTAATCTTTTATCAATAACACATGACAGGAAAAAATAAGGCAGTTTTTTTAGATAGAGACGGCGTGCTTAACAAAGAGATGGGTGATTATGTTTGCAAAATTGAAGATTTTCATGTTTTGCCCCATAATTTTGAAGTTTTAAAAGAGCTGCAGGAAAGGGGTTACCTATTAATAGTAGCAACAAACCAGGGAGGTATTGCCAAAGGTTGGTACTCTGAAGAGCAACTTGCCGGGATGCACGCACATCTGAAAGCCTTATACAAGGAAAACGGTGTGGAGTTTACAGACATCTTCTACTGCCCGCATCACCCTAACTTTACAGGCGATTGCGATTGCCGTAAACCAAAACCAGGACTATTATTAAAGGCGATTGCGCAATACGACATTGACCCGTCAAAGTCTTATTTTATTGGCGACCGCGAACGCGACGTGGAAGCGGGGACTGCTGCCGGCGTTAAAGGTATCCTAATTGATAGCGACCAACCGATTGCCGATGTGCTGAACCTGATAGACTAACTATGAAAGCAAGCCGTTATCTGCAACATATTGACACTTTATTGTTTGCAATTGCAGCAATGGTTGCCGTATGGTTGTTTACCAAGTATAACGGCATTGGTGTTTCGCCAGATTCGGTAATGTATACCAGTACGGCACGAAACATTCATAATAGCGGGAGGTTCTACACTTTCACGGGCAGGCCTATTGTCGACTTCCCCATCTTCTACCCTACTTTTCTGGCTATCTGTTATTGGCTAAGCGGTAAAGACCCTATTATAGCAGGCGCTGCGATTGACATGTTATTATTCGCGGGAGTTACTTTTATGGCCGGTTGGATCACCCAAAGATTTGCACCCGGTAAATGGCTATATAAATGGGTGATACTTGCGGCCATTATTCTGAACCCAGCTTTTTTACAGGTATATAGTTATTTATGGTCCGAAACGTTGTTCATCTTCCAGGCCATGGTTTTTATCCTGGCATTTGGGCAATATCTAAAACAAAGAAATACCCAATGGCTAATAATTGCTGCTTTAGTAGCGGCAATCGGCTGTATTACCCGCTATGCGGCGGTAACATTGATTGGCGCGGGTGGCTTAATCTTGCTGCTGGAACCCGGAGTAAAATTTAAGGATAAGTGGAAGCCTATCCTTACGTTCGGTTTGATCGCTATTTCCCTGCTTGTTGCTAACCTTGTCCGCAATCACCTGGTTACCGGGCAACTTACCGGTCCGCGCGAAGCCTCTATCACAGGTTTTAATCAGAACATGGCCCTGTTTGGTACGGTGGTTACCAAATGGGCAGGTATCGAACTTAGTAATTCCACTACGGCAATTGTTATTGCCTGGCTCTTAACCATGGTACTGGTTATCGGAATAGCGTACCATTTTTTTGTCCGCAGGTTACATCATTATCTCATCACTGCACTCACTTTTGGTTTGGTATATGGGCTATTCATCGTCCTTTCGTCTACCTTTTCGCGTTACGAGCAAATTAACGACCGCTTGCTGGCACCTATATATATACCTTTATTATGGGGACTCACATGCTGGGTGGTGATTTGGGTTCCTCAGAAAAAAGTATACTTTAAATATGGTGTATACCCTCTAGGCTTACTGCTTGCAATTACCATCGGCATTAAACTATATAAAATAGATTACCAGCGTTACGACGACCAGTTTGATTACGGTAACCCTGGCTATACGGACGATACCTGGAAAGAATCGGCCCTGGTAGACTGGCTGCGCAAACACCCTCAATTTTTCAGCACTACCACCCCTATCTACTCCGATGCCTATGATGCCGTTTATTTCTTCAGCGGACAAACAGGCACCAAACTGGTACCTCACCAATACTTTAAGAAAGACGTAGAACGTTTCTACAACCAGCCGCATTATTACCTCATTTGGTTTAATGACCTGTATGATAAAGAACTCATCCCCCTGCAGGATATCCGGCAGCGTCACCAATTAAAAAAAATCCAGGAGTTTGAGGACGGCGGGGTTTATGAATATAGCAGATAGTTGTTAGTTGGCGAACAGATAAAAACCCTATTTTTATGGCGTAACCTCAGTACACCTTGCCATGAAAAAACTGCTACTCTTACTACTTCTACCACTTACAACATTTGCCCAAAACAATTACCAGGCTAAGCTTAACCAATTAATGGAAGCCAATGTAAACGTGAACCATTTCAATGGGAATATTTTGGTAGCAAAAGCGGGTAAAGTAATTTATCAGAAAGCTTTCGGATACCGTAATTATTCTACAAAACAACTGTTAAATAACAACACGGTGTTTGAACTGGCATCGCTCTCCAAGCAATTTACTGGGATGGGCATCCTGATCCTGAAAGAGCAGGGAAAACTAAAACTAGAAGACAGTCTTCGGCATTTCTTCCCGGAACTACCTTACGAAGGCGTTACCATCAAACATTTGCTTACCCATACTGCCGGCCTTCCTGATTATATGGATGCAATGGAGCCCAAGTGGGATCATCAAAAAATCGCCTTCAACAAGGATATGATCGCCTTTCTGGCTGCTGAGAAAATACCGGCAAAGTTTAAACCGGGCACACGGTTCGAATACTCTAACACTGGATACGCTTTACTTGCCAGCATTATAGAAAAGGTATCGGGGCAAACATTAAGTACGTTTATGCGGCAACATATTTTTAAGCCTTTACAAATGGACCGCAGCCGTATTTATAATACCCGGCGTTCAAAAAAAGACACCATCAGCAATTATGCTTATGGTTATGTATATGAAGACAGCCTGAAAAGATACGTATTGCCTGATAGCCTGAAAAAGTACGACGTGGTTTACTACCTGGATGGTATCGCTGGCGATGGCGTAGTTAATTCTACCACTGGCGACCTGTTAATATGGGACCGCGCGTTAAAAAACCACCGGTTAATCAGCGCGCCTTTACAGGCAGAAATGTTTGCAGACCAATCACTGATGGACACCGTTAATAAAGCTTACTATGGTTATGGGGTATTTACCGCGACAGACCAGTATGGAAAACTTATTAGCCATAGCGGAAGCTGGATCGGCTACAGAACTATTTTAACGCGATACGTAGATCAGGATATTACCGTTATTATCCTGTCTAATAACGAATCGAATGTAACAGCCCTAGCTTCTGCCGTCACTGCGATAATGTTCAATAAGGAGGTAATCCCGCCCTATATTCACCATGAGGTAACGCTTAAATCTGAAACGTTAAACAGCTTTGCCGGCACGTTTGAAAGGCATTTACCTGTTAAAAACGCAATGATTACCATTATTTATAAAGATGGCAAATTGTACAGAACTACTGCGGGCAGTCCCGATCTGCTGTTAAAAGCAGAATCAAACAATAAGCTTTTTTATACGGATGGAACAGACCGCCAGATGGAATTTGTAAGGGATAAAAGCGGCAAAATAATAGGCGGTTGGTTTATTGCTAACGGCATAAAAAGCAAGCTAACCGTTGCCCGGTAGTCTCAATACAAAACGCAATATCAGATTTTAAAAATCTTCAACCACCTCAAAACTGATTTTCTCATTGGTTTTCGGGTGAAGAAACTCCAGGTAAGCCGCATGAAGGTGCAGGCGATCAGCTGAAGTTCCGTAAAGGTCGTCACCCACAATAGGTGCATTCAGCCCCATTTCATGTGCCGAATGTACACGAAGCTGATGTGTCCTGCCGGTAAGCGGCCAGAAGTTTATACGGGTCAAGCCGTCCTGCTGTTGTATTACCTTCCATCGGGTAATACTTTTCTTCCCGTGTTCAAAGCAAACCAATTGCCGCGGGCGATTATAAAAGTCGCCCCGCAACGGCAGGCTGATCTCGCCCTCTGTTCCCGGTATTGCCTTAGAAAGCAATGCCGTATAACGTTTGCTAACGGTTCGTTTTAAGAATTGACGTTGAATATTCTTATGCGCTTCGGGTGTTTTAGCCACCACCAACAAACCCGAGGTGCCCATATCCAGGCGATGAATAATTAACGGTTCGATAGTTTCCCATCTAACTTTCAGCCTGCTATAAACAGAATCATGGATGTTCACGCCAGGGACAGAGAGCAGTCCGGCGGGTTTATTAACCACGGCAAAGCAATCATCCTCATAAATAATATCCAGATTGGCGCGTTCCCCTGGATTATGCAAAAACGGGTCTTCATCCACCGGCATCCCCTCCAGCATGTGGGCCAGTATGGGTTTACACTTGCCCGTACAGGCCGGGTAGAACTGTTTATGTTTTCTTATTTCAGATTTCGGCGAGGCGCCCCACCAAAATTCGGCCATGGCTAAAGGCTGGTACCCATTAGCAAAAGCATATTGCAAAAGCTTGGGAGTTGCACATTCGCCTGCTGCTGATGGAGGTTTTTCGTAAATAGTAGCGCTGAATATCTCGTGCAGGCTTTTGGTGTTTCCGTATTTGTTCAGGAATACATATTGCTCAAACAATTGCTGTTGCAAAGCAGCAGAACGCTCTCTGCGTTGCTGTTTTAATGCTTCTATTTCAGATTCAAAACCAGCCAATTCAGATTGAATACCATCTAACACCCGCTTCCATTTATTGGTAAGAATATTCAACTGATGTTTATCATGCAGGCTATGTTTAATCAGGTAAGCTTCATACTCGGCATACTCCAGTTCATTCAGTACCTTTCTTTTTTCTTCCCGTAACTTTTTCCGGTCTTCTTTATTGCTTTTTAAAAGCTTCTTGAAGTCGGTTATTTCCTGTTGCGATTGGGTGGTCAGCCGTTCGAGATCCGATTTCAACCGAATGTAGTTTTCGTCTGCGGCTATCTGGTTTACTGCCGCATTAACAGCATTGATCACCTCCTGCTCTTTCAGAAAGAAGCTATTCTCCACCAGCATATCAAAAACCGGGGGCACAAACTGCGGATGATCGTTAGAATTAGCCAGCTTGCCCGAAAAAGCCGAAAGATAGCCGACTCTCCCCTCCCGGTCCTTCACCACTAAAACCCCGAACATTTTCCCAATAGCGATCCCTTCCTGTTCTTCATCCAAACCAAAATTATGGTCTAGCCTGGCTTGCGCTTCAAGGTAATGTTGTAATTCGGCGGCAGCTATTTTAGTTAAGGCGTGGGGTTCGTAAAAAAAGGGGAATGTAAAACGTTCGGGCAGGGTAATGCCTCTGATAACATCTTCTGAGAAATAAGAAATTTTAGTTTTAATACTGTCGCCCACGAATGCTTTGCGCTTTAGTTTGCAAAACTAATACTTCTTCGCAACTCTTTTCTGTTGGCGATCACCTATCATGCGAGGTTATTTAATATATTAATGTACAGATCCATCGCTACGCTCTGGATGACAAAAACTGAAGATGGTCTTGATTTTTGACTCTTGTCTCTTGGTTCTATATCCTGTTCTTGATTCTTGTTTCTTGATTCTAAATTTTACTTTGATTTTTTAAATAACTGTCTATATTTGCATCGCTCACCAACGGTAAGCTATAATAAAAAATGAAGGTTTTCACACTACATCATCTCCATCTGCACCATCGCCCCCTGTGGCGATAATATGATGTATGTTTCTACGTGAAATATGAACCCTCCGTTTAATTATAGTTTAATAACATTCCATTTTGAAAACACTGAAAATAGCGATCCAGAAATCGGGTCGGCTCAACGAAAAATCTGTTGATCTGCTGAAGAATTGCGGACTCAACTTCGAGAATTATAAAAGTTCCCTTATCTCTCCTGTCTCTAATTTCCCTCTTGAAATACTTTTCCTTCGTGATGACGATATTCCTGAATACGTACAGGATGGCATTGCCGATCTGGGTATTGTAGGCGAAAACGTGATCCAGGAGACGGAAGTAGACGTAGCTTATTTGCAGCGTCTGGGTTTTGGCAAATGTTCCCTTAAGATTGCGGTGCAAAACACCAGCAACATTGAGGATGTGAAAGAGCTTAACGGTAAATCTATCGCCACTACCTACCCGGTTATCTTAGGCAAATTTTTAAAGGATAATGGCATCACTGCTGATATCCGTACCATTTCAGGGTCGGTGGAAATATCACCAGGCTTAGGCCTTAGCGATGCTATCTGCGATTTGGTTTCTACCGGCGGTACCTTAAAAAGCAACGGACTGAAGCCATTTGCTGATGTAATGTCGTCAGAGGCGGTACTGATCGGCCGTAAAGGTTCGGAAAATGAAGACCTGATCCAGGAATTGATCCAGCGTGTGCAATCTGTACTTCGCGCAAAAGAAACCAAGTACGTGGTACTGAACATAGAGCGCAAAAACCTGGATGAAATATTGAAGCTATTGCCTGGCGTTAAAAGCCCGACTGTAGTGCCATTAGCCGATGAGGGCTGGGTAGCTGTACATACTGTTATTCCGGAGCGTGATTTTTGGGCACGTATCACCTTGTTAAAACAAGCAGGCGCCCAGGGCATTGTGGTAATGCCGATAGAAAAGATCATATTGTAACACCCCCTTATCCCCCTTGAAGGGGGAAGGATCATAATAAATAAAACACCCTCTTTTCTGAAGAGGGATTTAGGGAGAGGTGATATGTTAAAGACCTATAATTACTCAGATTTAAGCGCCGAAGACCTACAGCAACTGGTGAAGCGCAATGTAGATCCGGCTAACGAGATCAGGGCTGTGGTGGAAGAAGTGATCAGCAATGTGATCACCTATGGGGATAAAGCATTGCTGGATTATGCTGAAAAGTTCGACAAGGTGCAGTTAGAAAAACTCTACCTGGACCAAGCCGAGATTGCCGAACTGGCAGATCATTTACTACCCGAACAAAAGGAAGCCCTACAACTTGCTTATCAAAATATCTATAAGTTCCACCAATCGCAGTTAAAAACCGAAGGGAAAGTAGAAACCATGCCGGGTGTTACCTGCTGGCGCGAACTACGCCCCATTGAAAAAGTTGGGCTTTATATCCCGGGTGGTACCGCGGTGTTACCGAGCACTTTTTTGATGCTGGGCGTACCCGCAAGGCTGGCTGGTTGCAAAGAAATCGTAGTATGCTCGCCTCCGCAGAAAAGCGGGAAGGTAAACGCCTTTATAGCTTATGTGGCGCAACTGCTCGATATTGATAAAATATACCTTGCCGGTGGTGCACAAGCTGTAGCAGCTATGGCTTATGGTACTGAAACCATCACCAAAGTCGATAAGATCTTTGGTCCGGGTAATCAGTTCGTCACTAAAGCTAAAACCATCATTCAATCCACTACCGGTACCGCTATCGATATGCCTGCCGGTCCGTCTGAAGTGCTGGTAATTGCAGATCATACAGCCAACCCGGTTTATGTTGCTGCCGATCTGCTGGCCCAAGCCGAACACGGCATTGACAGCCAGGCAGTGTTAGTGACAACCTCTGCCGACCTACTTAAGGGTGTACAGCAAGAGCTGGACAAGCAATTGGCCGTATTGCCACGAGCAGAGATCGCCGGAAAAGCTATTGAAAATTCCTATGCTGTTATTGTTGCAGATTTGAAAGAAGCAATGACGTTCAGTAATGCCTATGCACCAGAGCACCTGATTTTAGCTACACAAGACTGGTCGTTAATTACCGACGATATTATCAATGCAGGATCGGTGTTCCTGGGAAACCTGACACCTGAAAGCGCAGGAGACTATGCCTCGGGCACAAATCATACCTTGCCTACTAGCGCCTTTGCAAGGGCTTATTCGGGTGTTTCGGTTGATTCTTTCGTGAAGAAGATCACCTTCCAGCATTTGACGCAGCAGGGTATTCAAAATATCGGCCCGGCAGTAGAAATACTCGCCGAACTGGAAGGCCTACATGCGCATAAGAATGCCGTAACGGTGAGGCTGGCATAAAGAGAGAGGCAAGAATCAAGAGACAAGACGTTTAACTTATTAACTAACGTCATTGCGATACGCCGCAGGCGGAGAAGCAATCCCCACTAAAAAGATTGCTTCGTCGTTCCTCCTCGCAATGACGTACAACAAAAAACCATGTTCGATTTACAAAACATACTTCGACCAAACATAAAAAACCTGGTGCCTTACTCATCCGCCCGTGACGAGTTTAAAGGTGAAGCCAGTGTATACCTGGATGCCAACGAAAATGCATTTGGATCTCCATTAGAGCAGCAATATAACCGCTACCCCGATCCGTTGCAATACCAGGTAAAGAAACGCCTAAGCGAGATTAAAGGTGTGCCGCCACGTAACATCTTTTTGGGTAACGGCAGCGATGAAGCAATTGATATTTTATTCCGCAGTTTTTGTAACCCCGGGGTTGATAACGTGATCCTGGTGCCGCCAACCTACGGCATGTACGAAGTTTCGGCAAATATTAATGATATACAAACCCGTAAGGTTACTCTTACCCCCGAGTATCAGCTGAACCTGGAAGGTATTGCCGAAGCGATAGATAAAAACACCAAACTGATCTTCATCTGTTCGCCCAATAATCCTACCGGTAATTCTATCAACCGCGAGGATATCGAAACCTTACTGGCTAACTTTAACGGACTTGTGGTAGTAGATGAGGCTTACATTAACTTCAGCCGTCAGAAAAGCTTTATCCAGGAATTAACAGAATATGCAAACCTGGTAGTGTTGCAAACGTTATCTAAAGCGTGGGGCCTTGCGGGCCTGCGCGTAGGTATGGCGTTCGCCAGCGAAGAGATCATCGAGGTGATGAACAAGGTGAAACCACCGTACAACATCAACGAGGCTTCACAACAATTAGCGCTTCAAGCTTTACAAAATATAGACCTGGTAAACGTTTGGATAAAAGAGCTTTTAGCCGAACGGGATAAACTGGTACTTCAGCTAAAGCATTTACCATTCGTTTTAGATATTTACCCTTCCGATGCCAACTTTATTTTGGTAAAAACCACTGATGCAAAAGGTATTTATAACTTCCTGGTTGAGCATGGAATCATCGTGCGCGACCGTTCAAAAGTAGATCTTTGCGAAGGTTCTCTGCGCATTACCATCGGCACACCAGAAGAAAATCAGAAATTATTAGAAACTTTACAGCTTTATAAATGAGCGTGTTAAAAAGAATACTATTTATCGATCGCGACGGAACGCTGATTACTGAACCGGCCGACCAGCAGATTGATTCGTTCCACAAACTGGAGTTTTACCCGAAGGCTTTACAGTATCTGCCCAAAATTGCAGCAGAGTTAGACTTTGAACTGGTGATGGTCAGCAACCAGGACGGTTTGGGTACAGTTAGTCACCCCGAAGAGAACTTTTGGCCAGTGCACGAGCTGATCATTAAAACCTTTGCCAATGAAGGGGTTATCTTCTCTGCCCAGCATATCGATAAAACGTTTCCGGCAGATAATGCCCCTACGCGTAAGCCTGGCATAGGCATGCTAACCGCCTATTTCGACCGGTCTAAGTATGATTTGGCCAATTCTTATGTAATCGGTGACCGTAAAAATGATGTGTTACTGGCTAAAAATCTGGGTTGTAAGTCAATCTGGTTAAATAATCAGTCTAACTTAGGTGGAAGCGAATTTACATCAGAAGAAAACGAATCGGTAAAAGGATCCATCGCCTTGGAAACCACTGACTGGCAGCGCATTTACGAGTTCTTGAAACTGGGTGAGCGCGAAGTGGAGCACCGCCGTACCACTAAAGAGACCGATATCTACATCAAAATTAACCTGGACGGCAAAGGCGACGCTAAGATCAGTACCGGTGTGCATTTCTTCGACCATATGCTGGATCAGATTGCCCGTCACGGCAGTATCGACCTGACCGTTGATGCTAAAGGAGACCTCCACATCGACGAGCACCATACCATTGAGGATACCGGCATTGCCCTGGGCGAAGTTTTTGCAACAGCTTTAGGCGATAAACGGGGCATTGAGCGTTACGGTTTCTGCCTGCCGATGGACGATTGCCTGGCGCAGGTATCCATAGATTTTGGTGGCCGCAACTGGCTGATGTGGGATGCCGAATTTAAACGCGAAAAGATAGGCGAAATGCCGACAGAGATGTTCTACCATTTCTTTAAATCTTTTTCAGACGCGGCAAAATGCAACCTGAACATTAAAGCGGAAGGCCAGAACGAACATCACAAAATAGAAGCTATCTTTAAAGCTTTTGCCAAAGCCATTAAAATGGCTGTAAGAAGAGACGCTAACAATATGGTTTTACCAAGCACTAAGGGAGTGCTATAAGCCCCCCTACCCCCCTGAAGGGGGAGTTTAAATTAAATATGAGCAAAAAATTATCCCTGGCGGCTAACGGCATGGTTTTCGACAACGCAAAACACCTGCGTTATAATCCAACTGCTGCTGAGAGGCTACTTTGGGGATATCTAAGCAATAATCAATTAGGCTGTAAATTTCGCAGGCAGCACCCGCTTGGTGCATATATTGCCGATTTTTATTCTTATCAACACAAGTTAGTTATAGAGGTAGACGGCAGCATACACAACCTACAAGAAGTTAGGCAGAACGACATTGAAAAAGAAGCTTACTTTCAAAGCGAGGGAATAAAAACAGTTCGTTTTACAAACAAAGAGGTTTTGGTGGAAACAGAAATCGTGATAGATAAAATTAAACAAGAAATAGTTTCGTTACCAACTGTTTCAAGCGAAAAGCTCCCCCTTCAGGGGGCTGGGGGGGGCATTGGAATTGTGCGCTACGGCGCAGGTAATATTTTCTCGCTTACTTCGGCATTGGACCGTCTGGGGCTTGCTTACGGCATGATCCATAAAGAAGCAGACTTTGAACAGTTCGACCGTTATATCATACCCGGCGTAGGTCATGCGGGTGCTGCTATGGCAAAGCTACAGGAAACCGGACTGGTGCCTAAGATCAAAGCGTTGAAGAAACCAACGCTCGGGGTTTGCGTCGGCATGCAGTTGCTTACCTCCTACTCTGAAGAAGGTAATGCCGATCTGCTGGACATCATCCCGGTAAAGACGCTGAGATTCCCGGAAACGGAAGGTTTTAAAGTACCGCACACGGGGTGGAACAAGGTTTTCTCGCAAAAAGACAATCCTTTATTTGAAAATATCCCTCACGGTTCGCATTTTTACTTTGTACATTCGTATTTCATTGAGTTTAACGAGGCATATACTTTAGCCTCAACAGATTATATTAACACTTTTTCGGCATCAATTTGGCATGACAACTTCTTTGGAGTACAGTTCCATCCTGAAAAATCAGGCGAATACGGGGAAGTCCTACTTAAAAACTTTACAAAAATCTAAAGGCATGTATATTATTCCTGCAATCGACATTTTAAACCGCAAGGTGGTACGTCTTCGCGAAGGCGACTATGAGCAGGTAACGCAGTATGACGTTACACTGGAAGAAATGATCGAGCGCTACCAATCTAACGGTACAAACTTTATTCACGTGATAGACCTTAACGGTGCAAAGAACGACTTCAGCAACCAGGAGTACCTGTTCAGCGTGATTAAAAAAACAGATATGAAGGTACAGTACGGCGGTGGCGTACGCAGCATTGATAAAGTTAAGGAACTGATTGATGCAGGCGTTCACCGTGTTATTGTAGGCACCCAGGCCATCACCAATCCTTCGTTTCTGGAGGACCTGAGCAAGGAACTTTGCGGTAAGGAAAAATGCTCTGATTCTATCGTAGTAGCTATTGACGTGCTGGACGAGGTAATCAAATATTCAGGCTGGATGGAAAGCTCACCCATCAAACTGATGGACTACGTGGATAAGTGTTTGCAACTGGGCTTCTTCCGCTTTCTTTGTACAGATATCGGTAAAGACGGTAAGCTGGGCGGCGCAGGTATCGAGCTTTATAAGAAATTGCTGGAACACTCGCCATTTATTAAGCTGATTGCATCGGGCGGCGTAAGCTCTATGAAGGATATTGAGCAATTGAGCAAGATCAAGGTAGAATCATGCGTGGTTGGTAAAGCAATCTATGAAGGCAGAATTACAATTGAAGAAGTAAAGAACTGGAACCTGCAGGCACTGGTATCTATTTAACTTTAGAAGCAAGACTCAAGAAGCAAGAACCAAGACATTAAATGCGTCATTGCGAGGAACGAAGCAATCTAAAAATCAAATTATTTAATAGTTCGCCCCACGAAGTGAGACATTCTTCTGAATAAAATGAAGAAGATTCCTCGCGATGCTCGGAATGACAAGCTGGTATAATTCATATGCCTTTTGAAAATTTACAACAAACCATAAATTCCCCCTTCAGGGGGCAAGGGAACCTCGCCAAACGCATTGTTCCCTGCCTCGACGTGAAAGATGGCCGCACGGTAAAAGGTGTAAACTTTGTAGACCTGCGCGATGCGGGCGACCCCGTGGAACTGGCCTGGAACTATTCGCAGCAGGGTGCAGATGAGCTGGTTTTCCTGGATATTACAGCAACGCACGAGCGGCGCAAAACCATGGTAGAGCTGGTGAAAGCTGTTGCCCGGCAGATTAATATCCCCTTCACCATTGGTGGTGGGATCAATGAAATCAGCGATGCTGATGCCTTGCTGAATGCCGGAGCAGATAAAATCTCTATCAATTCCGCAGCCGTAAGAAATCCACAGTTGATAGACGACCTGGCAAAGGCATTCGGCGTGCAGTTTGTAATCGTGGCGGTTGATACCCGGCATATAGCTAATCAGAACATCGTACACCTGAATGGCGGCCGTATCGCCACGGACAAGGAAACTTTAAGCTGGATCTTAGAAGCTGAAAGTCGCGGGGCGGGCGAAATACTGCTTACTTCGATGGATCATGATGGTACTAAGGCCGGTTTCGATAATTCCTTGCTGAAGGTGGTGAATGATGCCGTCAACATTCCGGTGATCGCTTCTGGCGGTGCAGGTAATATGCAGCACTTTGTTGATGTATTTGAGCAAACCAATGTAGATGCGGCCCTAGCGGCGTCTGTATTTCATTACGGTGAAATCTTGATCCCGGATTTGAAATCAGAACTAAGAAAGCACCTTATCAATGTAAGATAATGCACCCTCAACTGGAAACCGAACGACTGATCCTGCGCGAAATGCGCGAGGAAGACGCAGCTGGAATGCTGGAACTAAACAGCGATCCTGAAGTAGTACAATATACCGGCGACGGTCCGTTCGAGGATATTGATGAAGCATTAGCACTTATTCGCGGGTACGACCAGTATCGCAAATATCAAATGGGTCGTCTGAATATGTTCCTGAAAACTACCGGTGAATATATCGGTTGGTGCGGGCTAAAATATCATGCAGAAGACGGACTTGTAGATTTAGGTTATCGGCTGCATAAACGCTACTGGGGTAAAGGTTATGCTACGGAAGCTTCAATTGTATGCCTCAACTACGGTTTCAACACCTTACATTTGGAAAAAATTATAGCTACCGCCATGGTTCCAAATACAGCTTCTATCAACGTGATGAAGAAGCTGGGAATGCAGTTCAGCCATCAGCAAGATTGCGATGATAAACCGGGGGTAGTTTATGTGATTACAAAAGATCAATGGAAATAGATTTTGATAAAACCGGCGGATTGGTACCCGTTGTTATTCAGGATAACCAGACCTTGGAAGTACTGATGCTGGGCTATATGAACCACGAGGCCTACGAAAAGACGGTAAAAGAAAACGTTGTTACCTTCTTCTCCCGCTCTAAAAACCGCCTTTGGACCAAAGGCGAAACCAGCGGCAACTTCCTGCACGTAAAAAGCATTCATATTGATTGCGATCAGGATACCATCCTGATTAAGGTTCATCCAAAAGGTGCTACCTGCCATACCGGCTCGCGCAGCTGCTTTAACACCACTTACAATCAGAATTTCATCCTCGAACTGGAGAATATTATCCGAGACCGTTACGAGAACCCGGTTGAAGGCTCTTATGTAAATAAACTTCGCAACAAAGGTTTGAACAAAATAGCACAGAAAGTTGGCGAAGAAGGTGTAGAAACCGTGATTGCAGCACTGGCGGAAACCGAGACAGACTTGATTAACGAATCCTCCGACCTGGTGTTCCACCTGCTGGTACTTTTGCGAGAGAAAGGCTTATCGTTGGAAACGATAGCTAAGAATTTAGAGGGAAGGCATACCCCCCAGCCCCCTGAAGGGGGAGCTAGCCAAGCTATTAATTCCAATAAAAACTAACTTAACATTCCCCCTTCAGGGGGTTAGGGGGCATGAACGCTACACTATCTTTTGAACTTACCGGACACCAAAACCCTATCTTTTGTGCAGAACTGTCGCAGAAGCCGGGAATATTATTTACTGCCGGTAATGACAGGGGTGTTGTAGAATGGAGCATTCCTGAAAAAGCCTTTATCAAGGTAATGTTCCCCGTAAATGCTTCGGTATACGCATTACATTGCCCCGAAGGCTTTCCATATCTTATTGCGGGTACCCGTAGTGGCGAAGTCATCGTATTTGACTTTATTGAACAAAAGGTTACGCATAGGCTGCAGCATCATATCAAGCCCATATTTGATATAAAAACCATCAAAAGTAAAAGCGAATTGTTAGTGGCGTCGGAAGATGGAAGCGTTTCCGTATGGGATTTAAAAACACTCTCGCTCCTGCACCACTTTGTGGTATCGGTAGATACGATCCGCTCTATTGCAATCTCTCCGGACGAGCAACAAATTGCTTTTGGCTGCCGCGACCATAGCGTAAGAGTTTACAAGGCGGAAGATTTTAGTCATACCGGTACATTGACAGGCCATACCATGGCGGTATTTACAACAGCATTTTCTCCGGATGGCAGTTTATTGATTTCCGGCGCGCGCGATGCCCAGGTAAAAGTTTGGGATAGCATCAGCCATCAGCTAATCAAAAACATCCCTGCGCATTTATTTGCTGTAAACCACATCTGCTTCCACCCTACCCGCCCATACTTTGCTACGGCAAGCATGGATAAAAGCATTAAGATCTGGGGTGTAGATGATTTTAGACTTTATAAGATTATCAGCCGCGAAAAGGGCTACCCCAGCCATCTGCTGTCTGTTAATAAACTGACCTGGAACGACAACCAACTAATTTCCGTCAGCGATGATAAAAGGGTGTTAGGCTGGGATAGAGAGTTTTAGGGCAAAGAAGCAGTAGGCGAGATCTTAACTTCAAAAGCCGACCGAATCAAGACGGCTTAGGCATTAAGTTTTAACAGAGTGTTGAGCTGACAACAAGAGTAGAGCACGTGCGATTCCATCCCTCGGGAAGGAGAAGGAAGGGGTAAATAACGAACCCCTCCCTACCCCTCCCAGTGGGAGGGAGCATTTTAAAGCCCCTCTCTTTTCGGAGAGGGGTTTGGGGAGAGGCTGTACCGCTTTATAATCCTCAACTTATGCGTATACCGCTTAAACTCTTCCGAGTAAATACCATGGTCGTCTAACTTTTCAATCTTCACTTTTCCGGATGCATGGATAATCTGCTCCTTGTTCAGCATCATACCCACGTGTACAATCCGGCCTTCGTCGTTATCAAAAAAAGCAAGATCGCCTTCCTTCACCTCGGGCAGGAAGTCTACCAGCTCGCCCTGCTCCGCCTGCAGGTACGCGTCGCGCTTCAGCAATATCCCTTTCTGCCTGAAAATAGCCTGCACAAAACCCGAACAGTCGATACCGAAATGCGTCCGGCCGCCCCAAAGGTAAGGCGTGTTCAAAAACGAGCGTGCCATGCTTACCAGGCTTTGTTTATGTTCTATAATTCCATGAAGCCTGTACTGCTCCCCTGCTATTTCAAAGGTATCTCCGGCATGCTTAGGTAATGAACAACCAAAAGGCAGGTAAAGTGTACTGTTATCTTTTTGCTTTTGAATTACGGTCACGGCGCTGTTGGTCAACTCCGTATCTGCTTCGATATTTATGGCAGAGGGTAAGTTCTTTACCTGGTTCCAGCTGATCCAGCCCTCGTAGCCATCTAAGGTAGTAATGATGCGCGTCCACTTCTCGGTGCGTTCCAGTATCTCGTACGTTTCGCCGAATAACAGTTGCGATACCATTTCACTCTGTTCCCTTGGTTCGGCCCGCATAGGGATGATAGCCAGATGACAAATTCCGTATTCCATAATTCTTACTCAAATGTATCAGATTATTCCAACGAACGTTATACTTGCAACATAACTTTTTACACGATGAACACCATTGAAATAATACCATATAATGCCACTTTAGCTCCGTATTTTAAAAGCATCAACCTGGAGTGGATCAGCGAATATTTCAAAGTTGAGCCGCACGATATTGAGCAGTTGGAGCACCCTGAAGAAATTATAGCAAACGGCGGCGACATTCTGTTTGCAAAATACAATGATGAAATTGTCGGCACCTGCGCACTCATTAAAACCGGTGAGCACGAATATGAACTGGCTAAAATGGGCATCCTTACGCCATTCCGCGGAAAAAAGATCGGCACTAAACTAATGGAGGCCGTTCTAAAGAGAGCAAAAGAAATGGGGGCGAATAGATTGTGGCTGGGATCGAGCACTAAATTACCGGCAGCGCTAGACTTATATGTAAAATATGGCTTCAGGCATGTGGCACTGAAACCTTCGCCCTATGCGCGGGCTGATGTCCGGATGGAAATAGAACTATAAAAGAGCATAAAACAAAAAAAGGGAACGTTATCCGTTCCCTTCCATTTCTTCAGTCTGAAAAATAGCTTTATTCGCCCATGTGAAGCCACTCTTTTTTAGCAAGCAGCTCTTCTTTGCTTTCGCGGATATCTTCGTCATCAACGCAACAGTCTACCGGGCAAACAGCAGCACACTGTGGCTCGTCATGGAAACCCACGCACTCGGTACACTTATCCGGAACAATGTAGTAAATATCATCAGACAGGGCAGCCTGTGACTCTTCAGCGCTTACGGTATTACCGTCGCCAAAGTCAATCACACCGCGTAAGCCCGTGCCATCAGAAAAACGCCATGCAGCACCTGCGTCATAAATAGCGTTATTTGGGCACTCCGGCTCGCAAGCGCCGCAGTTTATACATTCATCGGTGATTTTGATCGCCATATTATTAAAATCTTATAATCTGAGTTACCTTTGCACTTTATTTAGTGCTTGCAAATATAACAAAAAACGCATAACAGGGTTTAAAAAAACCTTATCTATATGACGCTAACAGACAAAAATCATCTCATAGAAATATTCACCAGCCTTGGCAGGCAATTAGCAGAACCGGACGAAACGCTTTCTGCCGTTATTCGTAACGAAAGCTTTCATAATGCATGGTTTACACCAGAAAATGTAAAGCATTCCGTACGGGCAATTGGCCACATGCTTAACACGGAAGATCTGCAAAAATGGCTTAGCAATTACAAAACGGGCGCAAGCTATCCTAAACGCGTCGGCCTGATCCTGGCCGGTAATATCCCGATGGTGGGCTTTCATGATATTCTTTGTGTGCTGGCTACGGGTAACATCGCCCTGATTAAACTATCTTCTCAGGATTCGCGGCTGATCCGACATGTCATGCAAATGCTGATAGAAATTGAGCCGGAGTTGAAGAATCAGATCATTTTTACAGATCGCCTGCAGGATTTTGATGCCATCATCGCCACCGGCAGCAACAACACCTCACGCTATTTCGACTACTATTTTGGTAAGGTACCTAACATCATTCGCAAGAACAGAAACAGCATCGGCGTATTAAGCGGATACGAAACAGATGCTGAACTGAACCTTTTAGGCCACGATATTTTTGATTACTACGGTTTGGGTTGCCGCAATGTATCTAGCTTATTAGTACCCGAAGGATACGATTTTACCAAATTTTTCGAAGCGATCGAAAGCTTCCACCCAATTATCAATCACCACAAATACCACAATAACTACGATTACAACAAGGCAATTTACCTGGTTAACAAACAGCACCACCTGGATAACGGGTTCCTGCTGTTGAAGCAGGACGAGAAGCTTGCTTCGCAGCTGGCCGTGCTGTTTTACCAAACCTACGCAACACTTGATGAGGCCGTAAATAAACTGAATGCGCATGCCGAAGAAATTCAGTGCGTGGTCACACAGATGCAACTGGATGTTAAGAGCCAGTTGGTAGGCTTCGGACAAAGCCAGGCACCTAAATTATGGGATTATGCCGATGGGGTGGATACGATGCAATTCTTGTCAAATCTTTAAAATAACAATACCTTTGAGGGAAGGACACATAGACGATGGACAAAGGACAATATCAATTTTAATCTTTGGTCTTTCATCTATAGTCTGAAAATCCAGTAAAATGTATATCATTAAAGTAAAAGGCGTTGCCAAAATACCCGACTATGTGCAGTTGCGCGATGATAAGTTTACGCTACTGGCTTATTTTAGGGTAGACCGTCCGGACAAATCACTGGATAAGGTCGGCCTGGGCGATAAAGCCGATTACATTATGAACCTGGTGAAAGAACTACCTTTCGGCCAGATCCTTAAACTCGAACTCTGATTTCAATATGATTGGAAATTCTATTATAAAACTGAGCGGCGTTGATATCTTTCAGCAAAAGCACCTGGTACTTTCTAATGTAAACCTGCACGTAGACAAGGGCGACTTTGTATGGCTGATTGGCCAGACCGGTTCCGGAAAAAGCAGTTTGCTGAAAGTAATTTACGGCGATCTAAAGATTACTACCGGCGAAGGCCATGCCGGAGGGTATGACCTGAAAGCCATTGCAGACAAAGATATCCCCTTCCTTCGCCGAAAGCTGGGTATTGTTTTCCAGGATTTCCAATTGCTTACAGACCGCACTGTAGAACAAAACCTGGAGTTTGTGATGAAAGCTACCGGCTGGAAGGATAAAAAATTGATCTCTGAACGCACGCTCGATGTGCTTGAAAAAGTGGGTCTGCGTTCTAAAATAAAGAAAATGCCGCACGAGCTTTCTGGCGGCGAGCAGCAGCGCGTGGTTATTGCCCGTGCCTTGATCAACGATCCGGAGATTATCCTCGCCGACGAACCTACCGGGAACCTTGACCCCGATACTTCTGAAGAAATTGTGATGCTGTTGAAACAGATCAGTATGAATTCGAATACGGCCGTGCTGATTGCCACGCACGATTACCACATCATCCGCGCCTTCCCTTCACGCATTGTGAAATGCGAGAACGGCCAGGTGATTGAAGATGGGAAAGCTGTTTAACTTCAGTCGATAGTTCATGGTTGATAGCCTCTATTAATGCTATTAACTATGATCGATGACCTACCATCTAAAAACCCTGCCAATTTGAAAGTGACATTCTAACAAATGCTGACAGGGTGTCCCGTTTTAGGGCTATGGCAGGATACTTGATTTGCCAATAAAAACAATCACATGATTTTACGAAACATGCTGAAAAAGAAGAAATCTCAGGAAGCATCAGAAAATATAAATAACGTGAGTACAGAACAGAACCAGAAAGAACAAGAACAAAACGTGCAGGCAGAAGAATTAAATAACGATACCACAACTGCTACAGACGAAACCACTACTGAAAATACCGAAGCTGCGCAACCTGCAGCTGAAGAGAAGTTTAAAGCAGAACTTGCACAGGCAAATGATAAATACCTGCGCTTATATGCAGAATTTGACAACTATAAACGCCGTACCTCTAAAGAGCGTGTAGAACTGTTGCAAACTGCTGGTCGTGAAGTAATTGTATCGCTACTACCTGTACTGGATGATTTTGAGCGCGCTTTGAAAGCTATGGAAAACGCGAACGACGTTGTAGCGGTTAAAGAAGGTGTTGCGCTTGTTCAAAACAAACTGAAGCATATTTTAACCAGTAAGGGACTGAAGGAAATGGAAGCAAAAGGCGCAGCCTTTGATGCTGACCTTCATGAGGCGATTACCAATATACCTGCCCCTACAGACGATTTAAAAGGCAAAGTAGTTGATGAATTAGAAAAAGGTTACTTGTTGAATGACAAGGTGATCCGCTTTGCGAAGGTTGTTGTAGGAGCGTAAGTAGTTATTAAGTTAATAAGTTATTGGTTATTGAGTTTGGTTGCCGGTTCATAGGTAACTTAATAACTCAGTAACATAATAACATTAAATATTATGGCAAAAAGAGATTATTACGACGTACTTGGTGTTGCTAAGGGCGCAAGCGCGGATGACATTAAAAAGGCATACCGCAAAATGGCCATTAAATACCACCCGGATAAAAACCCGGGCGATAAGCAGGCAGAAGAAAACTTTAAAGAAGCTGCCGAAGCTTATGAGGTATTAAGCAACCCTGAAAAGCGCCAGCGGTACGACCAGTTTGGCCATGCGGCCAATGCCGGCTCGGCAGCAGGCGGCTATGGCGGCCAGGGTATGAATATGGATGACATATTCAGCCAGTTTGGCGATATTTTTGGCGGCGGCAGTCCGTTCGAAAGCTTCTTTGGCGGTGGTCGCCAGAGCGGCGGCGGTGGTGGCGGCCGTCGTGTGGCGCGGGGCAGCAACCTGCGTATTAAGGTAAAACTGACGCTGGAAGAAATTGCCAACGGCACCGAGAAGAAAATAAAAGTTAACAAGCAGGTAGTTTGTAAAACCTGTGATGGCACCGGTGCTAAAGATAAGTCGGCTTTCCAAACCTGTCAGACTTGCGGCGGTAGCGGCGCAGTGCGCAGGGTGACCAATACCATACTGGGCCAGATGCAAACTACCAGCACCTGCCCTACCTGTAACGGCGAAGGCAGCGTGATCACTTCAAAATGTAACGTTTGCCATGGAGATGGCGTTGTTCGTGGCGAGGAAACCATCAGCATCAACATTCCTGCCGGTGTAAGCGAAGGCATGCAATTGAGCATGAGCGGCAAAGGTAATGCAGCCCCTCGTGGCGGCGTACCGGGCGACTTGATCATCCTGATCGAAGAGCTGCCGCACGAAACGCTCAAACGCGATGGCAACAACGTGATCTTTGACCTGCATATCAGCTTTATTGATGCCGCTTTAGGTACCAGTGTTGAAGTGCCTACTATTGATGGCAAAGCTAAGATCAAAATAGAACCAGGAACACAGGGTGGCAAGATCCTTCGCCTGAAAGGTAAGGGTGTGCCGGAAGTAAACTCTTATCATCGCGGAGATCAACTGATCCATATAAACATCTGGACACCAAAAGCCTTAAACCGCGAAGAGCGCGAACTGCTGGAAAAACTGCAAAACTCGCCCAACTTTAAACCTAACCCGGGTAAGAACGAAAAAGGTTTCTTTGAACGGATGAAGGAATATTTTGAGTAAAAGCCGTTTTAGAAGCAAGAGCCGAGAGACAATAATCAAGATTTTCTAAAACGAACGTCATGCTGAGGCTCTCGAAGCATAGACATTCGATAAAGAAAAACGCTGCCGGAAAACCGGCGGCGTAGATTCAAGAAGCAAGACTTTCTGAAACGAATGTCATGCTGAGGCTCTCGAAGCACAGACATTCGACAAAAAGAAAAACGCTGACGGAGAACCGGCGGCGTAGATTCAAGAAGCAAGACTTTCTGGAACGAATGTCATGCTGAGGCTCTCGAAGCATAGACATTCGACAAAAAGAAAAACGCTGCCGGAAAACCGGTGGCGTTTTTTTGTTTATCAATTTTTAATTAAATAATTACTTATATCTTGTAACAACTATTGTAACCTGTTCTCTAAAATTAAAATCACTAAACTATCTTATTAAATCCAATGCTTAGCATACGTCACATTGTGAAACAATATGCCGGCCACACGGCGTTAAACGATGTAAGCTTAGAAGTAGAAAGCGGTAAAATATTCGGCCTGCTGGGACCGAATGGTGCCGGTAAAACTTCGCTTATCCGCATCATCAACCAAATTACCGCGCCAGATTCAGGCGAAGTTTACTTCAATGGCGAGCGGCTGAACCAGTCGCACATCGAGCGCATCGGTTATCTGCCCGAAGAACGCGGCCTGTACAAGAAAATGGAGATCGGCGAGCAGATCGTTTACCTGGCGCGATTGAAGGGCCTGAGCCGCCACGAGGCGACCAAGCGCATCAAATACTGGTTCGAGAAACTGCAGATTGAAAACTGGTGGCACAAAAAAGTAGAAGAACTTTCAAAGGGTATGCAGCAAAAGGCACAGTTTGTGGCAACGGTGTTGCATGAACCCGAATTGCTCATCCTCGACGAACCTTTCAGCGGTTTCGATCCTGTAAATGCCGAGGTGATCAAGGACGAGATTCTGGAACTAAACCGTAAAGGTGCTACCATCCTATTCTCCACCCACCGCATGGAATCTGTTGAAGAACTTTGCGATTCTATTGCCCTGATTAACAAATCGCAAAAGATCCTTGATGGAAAAGTGAAAGCCATCCGCAAATCTTACCGGAATGATACTTATCTGGTAGAATATGCGGGCGAGCAGATCAGCTTTAACGGCAACGAGCCTTTTGAGCAATTAGCCGAATTAGGCGAAGACGACGGCGCTTATATGGTTAAACTGAAACTTAAACCTGGCGCAGATTCAAACAGTGTGTTACAGTACTTTATCCCTCGCGTGCGCGTAAATATGCTGCAAGAGGTAATCCCTACCATGCACGAAATTTTCATTGAAAAAGTAAACCAAATCGGATAAGCTCATGAACAAAGTTCTACTCATTATACAACGGGAATATCTTACACGTGTAAAGAAAAGATCATTTGTGATCATGATCTTTGTGGTGCCGCTGCTTATACTGGCGATGGGTGCGGTGATTAAGTTTATCGCCAAGAAAAGCGGCGAAATTACCAGTCTGCAAACCGTAAACGTGGTCGACTCTACCGGGGCCTTTGCAGGGCAGTTTCACAACGTGCCGAACATTAAATTTCAAACCCTTAATGTAACACTGGCGCAGGCTAAGTTAAGCTCTAAAGAAAATGAAGACGTTTTCACACTATACATTCCGGCCAAATTCAACCCTAAAGCACCCATTCAGATCTATTCAAAAAAGAAACCTCCGCTGCCGCTTACTACGCAGATAGAAAAGCAGATGAACGATATTGCGATTGCCAACAGCTTTAAAGAGCAGCATATTGATACAGCCATTGTTAACCACATCCGCAAAACGGATATTTCTGTAAGCCCTGTCGAACTAACAGAAACCGGTGATAAGAAAACCAGTATGGGTGCAAACATCGGGGTGGGCATTTCTTGCGCCATTCTCATCTATATGTCCATCTTTATTTATGGTGCACAGGTGATGCGTGGCGTAATTGAAGAAAAAACAAACCGGATTATTGAAGTGGTGATCTCTTCAGTAAAGCCTTTCCAATTGATGCTGGGCAAAATTATCGGCGTAGGTTTGGTTGGCCTAACACAATTTGGCGCGTGGACAGTCCTTTCGGTAGTTGCCGCTAAAGTAGCGGGGCAATCCTCACAGGTGGGTATCATGAACTTTCTGAGCGCTATCCAAACCATACCTTTTGGTTTTATCCTTGGTTGCTTTGTCTTTTACTTCACCAGCGGTTACTTGTTATATAGCGCCCTGTTTGCAGCGGTAGGCTCTGCAGTAGATAGCGAAACAGAAACCCAACAGTTTATGTTTCCGATCACGTTGCCGCTGCTGTTTACTTACATCCTGTCTGTTTCGGTATTATTCCAGGCGCCTAACAGTCCGCTGGCGGTTTGGCTTTCTATCATTCCGTTTACCGCCCCTGTTGCCATGATGGTACGTCTGCCATTTGATCCGCCTGTTTGGCAGATCGCGGTTTCTATGGCCTTAATGGTTGTCGGGTTTTTATTCACCACTTATGTGGCTTCCCGTATATACCGCGTAGGTGTGCTGATGTACGGTAAAAAAGCAAGCTTTAAAGAACTAAGCAAATGGTTCTTTTACAAAGAATAGTAATTTCATTTACTTTGATATTTTTGAAGCGGGAGCCCTTATAGCTCCCGCTTTTTTGCTTATGAAAAAACGCGTAGCTGTAATGGACCTGGGGACAAACACCTTTCACCTGCTGATTGCAGAGGGAGATGCCGATAATTTTGAGGTATTGAAACATGAAACTGTGCCGGTAAAGTTGGGCGAAGGCGGAATTAATAAAGGCTATATTCTGGAAGCACCTTTCGAACGCGGGGTAACTACCATGAAAGCTTTCGGCGCGTCTATTCACTCCTTTGACGTACAG
The DNA here is from genome assembly GCF_022953055.1 of Mucilaginibacter straminoryzae. Classification (GTDB taxonomy): domain Bacteria; phylum Bacteroidota; class Bacteroidia; order Sphingobacteriales; family Sphingobacteriaceae; genus Mucilaginibacter; species Mucilaginibacter straminoryzae. The sequence continues at coordinate 495,655 of NZ_JALJEJ010000003.1, forward strand.
GGCATAAAAACACTTGCCACATCTGCCCTTCGCAATGCCGCAAACGGAAAAGATTTTATCGAAGCTGTAAAAGCGCAAGCGGGAATAGAAATCACGGTGATTGACGGCGAAACCGAAGCTAATTATATCTACTTAGGCGTTAAGGCTTCCGGCTGTCTAAGCGAAGAAAAAAGCCTGATCATTGATATCGGAGGCGGCAGTGTAGAATTTATCATCTGCAATGTGAACCAGGTGTTCTGGAAACACAGCTTTGAGATAGGAGCGGCACGTTTAATGGACAAGTTCCATAAAACCGATCCCATCAATCAGGAATCAATCGAACAGCTGCATCACTACTTAGACGAAGCGCTGGACCTGTTGTTTCAGCAATTAAAAAAACATCAGATAAATAGTCTTGTTGGTTCGTCCGGGTCTTTTGAAACCTTTGCAGAACTAACCGAATACCATCATGGCCGGGAAATAGAGGTTGATGCGATTAAGAAATATGAATTTAATTGCGATATACTCCAAACGATACTGCAAAACATTATAGAATCCACACATCAGCAACGCGCAGCCAATCCGCGTATTACACCTGTCAGGGTAGATATGGTGGTGGTAGCGGCAGTGTTAACCCGGTATTGTATTGCTAAAGTAAATCCAGATCATCTGCTTCTCTCCACCTATGCGCTAAAGGAAGGTGCTTTGGCCGAATTAATGGTGTGAACGGAAGAGGTTTTTTATTTTGATAAGCTGCCTTTTCATAAACGGTACTTTTTTATACGAGACAAAGCCAAGCTCACCCAATACCGTAGTGCTCAATTGCAAGGTAATTTCTGAGTATTGCTTACCCGGGCGGACGTTTAACGTTTTGGTGTAGAAACCAACCATCGCAACCGTGATTTTATCATCATTAAATTGGCCTGAAATAGCAAAATGCCCGTTCACGTCCGCCACTACCGTTTGCAACCCATATTTAACAGTCGCGCCCGGCAAAGTATTGCCACTCTCATCTTTCACTACCCCGCTTAGCTCTATACGCTGTGCTATAGTATCATGTGCTGCCCGATCACGGTGCTGATCTACAATAACGGTTTGATTTACTTTAGGTTTAGCATAACTACCTTTGTTAACTGCGAGCCCAGCCAGCAATACAATGGCTACTGCACTTCTCGTCCACCAGTTTGAGTTAGCTGCCGGCTTGCTGATGTAGCTATTCAAGGCATCCAACTGCCCATCATTAAACTTAGCGCAGATACTACTGCTTGCTTTCAGTATATCAATGATCTGTTGATGAGATAGGTCGGCAAAGTTGTGAACCACTTTTTTACAACTTGAGCAATAGCGTCCCTTTTCGGCCGGGCTCATTAAGTTCCAATCCTCGCGGCATGGGTTTTTGATGGTAATTTGGGTGAAAGAAGTATTCATCGTCGGTTATTTTAAATAGAGATGCAGGCTTAGCCGTAATTCCATAAATGACGCTGAACTTTTTCCATTTTTAATGAATTCGCCCGCACAACTTCGGCGAATAATAAATGATTTGTATATTGCTATCGTCTAATACTCTTGCCTCTACCCCATGAAAATCTTTACATCTTGCATTTTTTGTTTTTTTTGTTTTTTCAGCAAGACTCAAGCTCAGGATAGCAGGAACAATGCGGATACCGTATCAAGCATCTACAATCCGCAATTGCTTTTCGCTCCTTTGTTTCATCAAACCCGCGGAAATGAAGTTCATGCCGCTAATGGAAACCCTGGCGCCAAACACTGGCAAAACCGGGCCGATTACCAGTTAAAGGTTGCCATTGATACCGCCAGTAATGAACTGACGGGGACTGCTGTAATCACTTATACCAATAACAGTCCGGACGAGCTTTCTTACCTCTGGTTACAACTGGATCAGAACACGTATAAGAGTGATGCGCGCAGTAATTATTTTAAAGGCGATGTCCCTAAACAGCATACGACCGGCTATCAGTTCGTGAGTGTGGAAACCGTTGCAGATAAAGACAAACCGACAAAAGCCAATTATATCGTCACCGATACCCGGATGCAGATCAGGCTGGCAAAACCTTTAGCCGCTAACGGCGGAAAAATAAATATCTTGGTTACCTATAAATACACCATCCCCGGCGAATTTGGTGGCCGTACAGATTACTTCAAAACTAAAAACGGCAAAATATATGAGGTGGCGCAATGGTACCCGCGGATGTGTGTTTATGACGACGCGCAGGGCTGGGATACACTACCGTTCTTAGGCAGCGGAGAATTTTACCTGGAATATGGCGACTTTGATTACGAAGTTACCGTTCCCGCTAACATGCTGGTTGCTGGTTCAGGCGAATTGGTGAATCCGAAAGAGGTACTAACCGCCGTGCAAATGGCCCGGCTGGAAGAAGCGCGAAACAGCGATAAAACGGTAATGATCCGCTCAGCTTCTGAAATTAACAATCCCGCTTCCAGACCTACTGCTAAAGGCACGCTTACCTGGCATTTCAAAATGGCTAACACCCGCGATGTAGCTTTCGGCGCGTCTGCTGCCTACATCTGGGATGCCGCAAGGGTAAATCTTCCTAACGGAAAAAAATCATTGGCCATGTCTGTTTACCCTGTTGAAAGCGCGGGCGACAATGCCTGGAACAGGGCAACAGAATACCTGAAAGGATCAATTGAACATTTCTCTAAAAAATGGTTCCCCTACCCCTATCCAACTGCTATAAACGAGGCCGGCGTTGCGGGTGGAATGGAATATCCGGGCATTGTTTTCGATGGTATCAATGACAAAGGCAAAGAGCTGTTCTGGGTAACCGCGCACGAGATCGGGCATAACTGGTTCCCGATGATCGTAGGGTCTAACGAGCGGCGCTATGGTTGGATGGACGAGGGCTTTAACACCTTCATAGACATTTATGCTTCGGACGCGTTTAATAAGGGCGAATATGCCCCTAAGCGCGATGATGAATACGCACCCGGCGGCACTAATCCGGCAGATGAGATCGCGAAGATTATCAGCGATCCGAAGGCTCCGGTGATTATGACCACCCCGGACGCAACGCCTGAAAAATACCGTCACCCGATCACCTATTTTAAACCTGCATTTGGGCTGGTGCTGCTCCGCGAGCAAATCCTTGGCAAAGAACGGTTCGACTATGCTTTCCGGAATTATACTAAAGAATGGGCATTTAAACATCCACAACCTGAAGACTTTTTCCGCTCCATGGAAAACGCCGCAGGGGAAGATCTATCCTGGTTCTGGCGGGGATGGTATTTTAACAATTACGCATACGACGCTGCTGTTACCAATGTGCATTACAACGATAAAGATGTAAAAAAGGGCATTAGTGTAACCGTTGTGAACAAAGATCTGATGGCCTTTCCAATGAACCTGGAAGTGAAATATAAAGACGGCGGCGAATTACGGATGCACCTGCCTGTAGAAACCTGGCTACAGAATCAACGGATCACGTTTACCATCCCGACTACACGCGCTGTTGATTTCGTAAAACTTGACCCAGACAACGCGTTACCCGATTACAACAGGACTAACAACATCGCCAAAATCAAATAAAAAAGCTAAAAATAAAGGAAATTATTGCTTTACCAGCCTGATCAACTGCTGGTAAAGTTTCTCGGTAGGCAGCCCTACCACATTGGTGTATGAGCCGTTGATGCGTTCAATAGCGGTAAGCCCGATCCACTCCTGGATACCATAGGCACCTGCTTTGTCAAACGGTTTGTATTGCGATACGTAAGCCGTGATCTCTTCATCGGTAAGCTTCCGGAAGAACACTTCTGATACATCAAAAAACTTATTGTATTCGCCTTTGTACAAAATGCACACGCCGGTAATCACCCGGTGTACACGGCCCGAAAGCAGTTGAAGCATTTCAACGGCGTGCGCCGCATCTTCGGGTTTGCCCAATATCTGGTCGTCAATACAAACAATAGTGTCTGCGGTAACCACTATTTCGCCGTTCAGTTCGCCATCATAAGCCTTTGCCTTCTGCTCCGCAATATAAACAGCCACTTCTTCGGGCTTCAGTTCCTCGGGGTAAGACTCGTCAACTTCTTTCAATACTACCTTAAAATCAAAATCGAGCAAACGGATCAGCTCCTGCCTGCGCGGAGATTTAGAGGCCAGTATGATCTGCGGAAGTTGGTGAATACCTTTCATAAGAAACAGTTGATGATTAATGATAGTATCAAAGTTGGCTATTACCAGGTATAAGCCTGGGCACCAAGCCATTTTTGCTGAACCTTAAGTACTTTTTCAATAACATCGCGAACGCAGCCGCGGCCACCAACAAAAGGGGAAACGTACGAACATACTGCTTTGATCTCCTCGGCAGCATCTGCAGGGCATACGGCAATACCGGCGAGTTTCATTACTTCAAGGTCCGGAATATCATCACCCATGTACATCACGTTCAAGGGTTTGATGTGCTTCTCTTCCAGGTAGATCTTAAAGTTTTCTGTTTTGGTATGCGCGCCGATGTAAACATCCTTAACGCCGAGGCTGTTAAGCCGGTGAAGAGATATTTTAGAGCGGCTGCCGGATATAGCGGCCACATTGTAGCCCAGCTTTACCGCTAATTGCACCGCATAACCGTCTTTAATATTAAACTGCCTGAACTGTTCGCCGGTTTCGGTTACATAAACCGAGCCGTCAGTCATCACGCCGTCCACATCAAAAACAAAAGTGGTTATCTCTTTCAGAATATCAAGCATGGTTACAAATAGATCCCTTGAAATTATTGATTATCACGCCATTCATAAACCCAGGCGCTCTGGATTTGCTCCAGGTGGCCCTCGTTACTTTCTTCGCGGGTACCCACAAAATTGGGTAAGCTTAACACCCACTCCAGCAAATCGGTGAAACGGATACGATAGATCTTTGACTCATCAAAGTCGTCACCGAATTTCTCATACAAACCCATTGCAATATCCTCGTAATCGTTCCAATGGATAGGTAGTTCAAATTTATCTTGCATCTTATTACGTTAAATAATAGCGTCAGTTAATGTCCTAAAAACTGCGATTGGTCTGGTATGGTTACTTCAATATCTCCGTCGATAATTACACACTGGCAACCCAGACGCGAGGTGATACGCGGGTTTACAGCACGATCGATAAAGTCTTCTTCTTTATCAGATATCTCCTGGATATTATCCATTCCTTTGTTCACATAAATGTGGCAGGTACTACAGCCGCAAACACCGCCGCAGTTGTGCTGAAGCTCTATACCGTTTTCAAGACAGACGTCTAAAACCGATTCTCCTTCTGCAATCGGCAGCACCACCGGTTCGTGATCCTTCTCCTCGAAATTTATCTTGACGTTGTAAACATTCATCGGGCAAAAGTAACAAAATTAACGAGCCTTGTGTTTAGCTTGACTTCATTTTAGTGATGCCTTCGCTTAATAATCGGTAAATATTTTGTAAAAAAACATCGTCTTGCAGCATGCCCAGATGCGCCTGCATTGTTTTCTCATCATTTCTTACCGCAGGGCCAGTTTGCACCGCATTCGGTAAGCTATGCTGTACTTTATCGGCAGTTTCAAGTACCAAAGGCCGCAGCAAATCAAAGTCCAGGCCGTTAGCCGCCAGCAACCCTCTTGCTATTTCATAAAGGTAGTTGGGAAAGTTACAGGCAAATACGGCAGAGAGATGCAGTATTTTCCGCTGTTCTGTACTAACTTCATAAACCCGGTTACTGATATCGCGGCCTAAATGCGTCAAAATATTTCTTACAGATTCGCTTGCTGCTTCTATGCAAAGCGGCACTTCCCTAAAGTTTACTTCTTTTTGCTTGCTGAAAGTTTGCAGCGGATAAAACACGCCCGAATGCTCGCCAAATCTTTTCAGCGCAGCCAATGGGGTAGCTCCGGAGGTGTGGACAACAGGCTTCTCCTCTACCGCTAACTGACTGGCAATTGTGATAATAGCGTCATCTTTTACAGAAATGATATACAAATCCGCGTCGGCTTTGATCGCGTTTATATCATTAACAGCCTCGGCCTTAACATGATAGGCCAATAACGCTGCATGGTCTAAATGAGGGCTATAAACCTGCCATATGGCGTGACCGGCATTTTTTAGGGCTGCCGCCAGATGAGTGGCTACATTACCAGAACCAAGAATAGTTATTCGCATACGTTAGCTTTTTGTACCAGCTCCAAGTATAAGATAAATTTAAAAATTAGTTATATTACAACCATTAACCTTACTGTCACGAGATGAGAATAGTCAGATTAACGGGTATTGTTGTGGTATTTCTGGTGATCTGTATCGCCATACTTACTTCTGCCCTGTTCTTTTTTAAGAACGTTGAGAAAAAAAACCTGACGGATGAAGATAGAAAACGCGCAGGCGGCAATTATATCACCCTCAAAAACGGCAGCACCCATTACCAGGTAGCAGGCCCCGATACCGGCAAAGTTGTTATTTTGCTACACGGTTTCAGCGTGCCCTATTATATCTGGGATGGCACATTTGAATACCTGGCGAAACAAGGTTTTCGTGTGGTACGGTACGACATGTATGGCCGCGGGTATTCTGAACGTCCATCCGTTACTTATCATAACCAATTATACCTGGATCAGCTTCACGAGCTTATAACGGCCCTGAAGTTAAAACAACCGGTATCATTGGCGGGTGTATCCTTCGGCGGAGGGGTAGCTACCGATTTTGCAGGCGCTTATCCAGGCCTGGTGAATAAAGTAGTTCTGGTAGACCCGGTCTATCAGCTCACACGCCCTGAAGTGCCTCAGTTCGTCACACTTTTTGATGAAGCCATGACGCCGGACAAGCGCGCGTTAAACCAGGTGAATGATTTTAAATATCCGAAGCAATACCCTAACTGGCCTACTAAATACAAAGACCAAATGACTTATCGTGGTTTCAGATGGGCCATCGCATCAACAGAATACAACTATCATTTTGTGGGTAAAGAGAGTTATGCGAAGCTAAAGCAAACCAAGAAACCAGTATTACTGATCTGGGGTAAAGATGACAAGACCGTTCCATTCAAATTCAGCGATTCTATAAGGGCTATCCTTCATCCGCAGTTTCTTGCAGTTGACGACGCCGCGCACCTTCCTATTATCGAAAAACCGGAATTGGTAAACAAGCAGATCGCAGAATTTTTAAAGCGGTAAAAGCAATACTCCAAGCAACTGTATTAGTAAAATCAGCAGCCTAATAGAATCATATCAAGGTTGAAAAACCCTTCCCCTACGCCTCGACGTGCTGTTTCTGGTAAGCTACCTTTTTGCCCGAACCTGTTCTTGAAAGCTCCTGGTTCCTGCGGAAAATAGATAGCAGGAAGCCAATTACCATGATGATAGTGCCGCTCCAGAAGAAATTGATATACGGGAAATTGATCGCCCGCATCACAATGTAAGGCTTCTTACTCTCTGGCTGCTGGTATACCGTAATTTCAAACTTATTCTGCTCGGGTACAATTTTAGTAAAGCGTAACTTCAGCCCTGCTTCATCTACCTTGCGCGAAAAATCAAATACGTTACCATCCTTGATCATGTAGATCGGCTGTGCCTTATAGGTTTGCCCGTGCGATTGTATTTCTAGCATGGCACTCACCGCCACGTCTTTATCTTTCAACGGAATGTTTTGTACGTGAGCTTCTTTCTGCAGCCCTTTCAATATCATGAAGCCCTCACGGAAACGGATAGTATCCCCTACGGTTACCGTGTGTGCTACCGGCGCATCATAGTTCTTATTGTCATCCTCCTCGGTGTGTTCGTCATCTCCGGCAGCGTCCAAATCACTTTTAATCGGCGCCATCGTGATGTGGGTATACAAATCGTGGAACAGGTAGTGTTTGGTATCAGGTGAAGAAACCAGTCCCATCTTACGGTTAGCCTGCGAATTTGGCTTCAGCACGAATTCCTCTGTCACCTTGCCATTCGCATCTACCTTTTTGTAATCCACCTTAAAGTAATGGTTCGGCTTCGCAATAGAATCACCGATATAAGTAACCATATAGTCGCCCATTTTTATCGGCTGGTTCTTATACAGCATAATGTTCTCTTTCGGGTTAGAGGTTTTAGCAAACTCATCCCCGAAACCAATGCCGCTGTTATTTTCAGAAACCACTTTACTGGTACCTGCTGCAATAAGGGCACCTACCAATATTAAACCAAAACCGATATGCGCAACTGCAGAGCCTGCCAGTTTCAACTTACCTTTAAACGCATCTGATAATATTTTTGCGTTCGTCAGCAGCGAATACACCGCCCCGATCATCACCAGGGTAAATACAAAATGTAATTTGTACAAACCGGTTGCATAGGCGATTAAAAAGCCGATAAGCGCAGAAAAGAACAGATAGATACCTGTACTGATAAAGAATTTGGCAGTATCAGTTTTTTTGTATTTCAGGAATTGCGAGAAGCCTGTCAATATCGTCACCACTACCGCAAATGAGGCCTGGATAACGTTATAATGTTTTACCGGTTCTGTCGGTGGGGCCAGCTTAGTGCCAAAAATCCAGTTCCAAACCGGGATAGAGGTAACAAGGATAAGGTGGAAGCAGGAAAGACCTAAAAATATTGCTCCAACAAATAACCAGAACTCGCGAGAGTAGGTTTCCTCGTCCTTTTTAGTAATCGGCATATCCTTACGGCGCGCAATCAGCAAGCCTACGGTGATGGCCAGGAAGATGAGTACATCTATCACCAGGTGCCACTTCATACCCAGGTCTGTAAAGGCGTGAACAGAAGTTTCGCCCAAAATACCGCTACGGGTAAGGAATGAAGCATATAGTACCAGCACAAAACTGATTAGTACCAGGAAGGTAGCGGTGAAATAAGAATGACCAGTATTTTTGTAGACAATTAAAACGTGTACGGCACCAATTAGGGTCAACCAGGGAATCATAGAAGCATTCTCTACCGGATCCCATGCCCAGAAGCCACCGAAGTTAAGCGACTCATACGCCCAGAAAGAACCCATGATAATCCCTGTACCCAAAATCATAACCGCAAAAAGCGAGTAAGTGATAGCAGGCTGGATCCACTCCTGGTAACGTTTTTGCCATAAGCCTGCAATTGCATAGGCAAATGGCACCACCATAGATGCAAAACCCAGGAACAGGGTTGGCGGGTGAATCACCATCCAATAATTTTGCAGTAACGGGTTTAAGCCGTTACCGTCTTTAATGAAACTCATGTAATCCGAACGACTGAAGATTGGCCCCGGAATTGCCTCACGCAATAAGATAAATGGTGAACTGCCTACGCGCGTCCCGAATATCTCCACCCCGATCAGCATAGATGCCAGCAGGGCTTGAGATAAGGCGACGATGGTCATCACCGGTTTCTCCCAGCTCTTGGCTCTCCAGATCAGCAAATTGCCTAAAAGCCCTTGCCAGAAACACCATAGCCAGAAGCTGCCTTCCTGCCCTTCCCAGTAGCTGGAAATGATATAATATACCGGTAACGTACGTGAAGAGTGCGCCCAGGCATAATGGTATTCAAATAGATGATTATAAATAATATAGAAAAGGCAAACGCCGATACCAATTACAGACAGGGTATTAACGAAATAACCGATACGGCCTAACTTAAGCCATGAATTATCCTGAAGGGTTTTATCGGTAGTAGCAAAATAATAGCTGATAGCAGATAACAATGCCGAACCGAACGACAGAATGATAAAGAACTGGCCCAGTTGACCGGGTAAAAGGTGTTCGCCTTGAAAAGCTGTACTCATTAAATAACTATAGGTTTGCCGATTTATTGGCCTTGGTTTCTGTAATCTCTACTTTATCCTGGGTGTATTTAGACGGGCATTTCATCAGAATTTTAGAAGCATGAAACTCCTTACCCTGCATTTGGCCGGTTAAAACAATCTGCTCGGAACGTTCAAAATCCTGCGGCTTTGTACCAGTGAATACCACTTTGCACTCCTCGCCCCTGTTATCCGTCATGTAGAAAGAGAAGTAATTAGCATCCTTCGTGGCATCGTAATACAACTCTTTGTTTTTTACCAGATGGCCTACCACCTGTAAAGGTGAGCTGGTTTTACTGGCATCGGTAAAAGTACCGTAAGTACTGGAACTGGAGTAGGTGCTGATGATTACTGCAATAGCAACAGCAATAACAATGATACCTATGATAGAACTCTTTTTCATGAATTTGTACTTTGCGTTGAAAGGATTTGCAAAAATACAAAACGCGCGGTTAATAATGTTTATTACAAGTTCTATATGTTATTTAGAATTGTTCTTTAATTGCCTAAGGTGATAATAGGATGACAAATCGAAGATGTCAAAAAGTATATCATCTTGAAACAAAGTGAAAGTTGTTCTTAGATGTAAGCCTTAAGAAGATTTCTCCTCGTTCCTCGTCGAAATGACAATAGTCAGCAAACAAAAAGAGCCGCCCGTTGAGGCAGCTCTTGATTCTTGTTTCTTGTCTCTGGATTATGGCCAAACACCAAGGTTTTGGTAAGAAACGGCAATTTTATTAATCGCGCCGACAAATGCCGCCGTACGCAAGGTGTCTATCTTGCTGTTGTTCTTGTAAGTCTCGCGGATCTCGTGGTAAGAACGGATCATGGTGTCTTCCAAACCTGAATTCACCAGCTCTAACTCTGAAGCGCCTTTGATGATGGTGGCACGCTGAACAGGTGTTAAAGAAACCCCGGTAATACCCTCTACCATGTTTACCAGGTTAAGGTTAGAGTTTTCTTCGAAACGACGGTTCATACGACCGAATGCTACGTGAGAAAGATTTTTCAACCATTCGAAGTAAGATACAGTTACACCGCCGGCATTGGCATACATATCCGGAATGATGATACCGCCCGCTTCATAAAAAGCAGCTTCAGCTTCTGGTGTAGTTGGTCCGTTTGCCCCTTCTGCAATAATTTTAGCTTTGATGCGGCCAACATTTTCTGATGTGATCTGGTTTTCCAGCGCAGCCGGAACAAGGATATCGCAAGGTTGCTCAAGCCCTTCTCCGGAGTTTTTAAACTCTTGCGTTGCGCCTGCATAACCCAGGATAGAACCTGTAGCTTTACGATGATTGAACACAGCATCAATGTCCAGCCCATCCGGATTATAGATTGCACCTTCATATTCACAAAGCCCTACGATTAACGCACCAAACTCGGCCAGGAATTTTGCCGAGTGGTAACCTACGTTACCCAAACCTTGCACAATTACTTTTTTACCCGAAATACCCGGGGTAAGGCCTAATTTCTGCATGTCCTCTCCTACGCTTACACACTCGCGGATAGAAATAGCCACACCACGGCCGGTAGCCTCGCGGCGGCCTGCAATACCATGTAAAGCAATTGGCTTACCGGTAACACATCCTAACGCGTCTAACTGCCCGGGGTTCATGGTGGCATAAGTATCAGCAATCCAGCTCATTTCACGTTCGCCAGAACCATAATCTGGTGCCGGTACGTCTATGCTTGGGCCGATGAAGTTTTTCTTGGCTAATTCTACTGTATAACGGCGGGTAATGTTTTCCAGCTCCTGAACAGTATAATTTTTAGGGTTGATGCGGATACCGCCCTTGGCACCACCGAACGGTACGTTCACGATGGCACATTTATAGGTCATCAAAGCAGCAAGCGCCATCACTTCATCTTCGTTCACCATGTCGCTGTAACGGATACCGCCTTTGGTAGGTGACTGGTGATGCGAGTGCTCTACGCGCCATGCATCAATTACTTCGAAACCATTGCCTTTACGGATAGGGAAACGGAAACGGTAAACGCTATTGCATGATTTGATCTGATCTAATAAACCGGCATCGTGTTTGGTAAATTGTGCTGCATAATCAAAGTTTTTGCACACATCCCCGAAGAAATGGGTGTCTCCGTAGACAGCATTATTGTTAGTAGCCATAAATAAAATATTAGGTATATAAATTGGTTAAACGTAAAAAACTACTTGTCGTTTTCAAGTTTTTTCAGGCGGCGGTCTATCATAAACAGGTAGATGGCCAAACCGATAAAAACAATCACAATAGTTGATACCACAACATAAATTTTTCCTGAGCTGCGCAGCGTGTCGGCCATTTCAACTCCGGCGGGCTGGGCGAAGGTGGCAGCACAACAAAACAACAACACTGCAATCAGAATCAGCTTTTTCATTCTTATAATTTTTTAAATGGTGATGAAGCTATCATGAGCAACAGCCTGCTGCTTAACGTCAGGCACAGCTCTTGAGCTTCTTCAGTTAATCTATAGCGTTCTTTTTATATTCAAGTAAACTAATGCGGTAGCGCAAAGTGGCAATCCACACCCCGATGAGGCTCCAGGCAATAAACGCCGGGTAAAGTACAATCCGCATGTGATTATCCATATCCAGCTTACCAAAAGCAGGGTTACCGCCATTGCCAGGGTGAAGAGAATCTGTTTGCCGCGGCAGGATCATGATCAGCACGATCATTACCGGGAAAGCGAAAATATTGTACACTGCAGATATCCGCGCCCGCTTTTGTTCTTCATCGATAGAATTGCGTAGCACCAGGTAAGCGCAATAAAGTAAAAAGGCAATAGCCGCACTGTTTTGCTTCGGGTCGTTACTCCAGAATTCGCCCCAGGTAAATTTGGCCCACATCATACCGGTAACCAACCCTACAGAGAAAAAGAAGACACCGGTATTGGCACACTCAACGGCAATCAGATCATACTCCGGCTTGGCGTTCATCAGGTACTTGATACTGTAGATCACTGAAATGGTAAATACAGTGAACATGGCCATCCACATGGGCACGTGAAAGTACACGTTACGGATAGTTTCATGCAGAATAGGCATGTGAGGCACATTTAACAACAGGCCGGCTATTAATGTGTAAAGAACAATAACAACAGCCAGCACCTTCCACCAGGTTTGGTATATGAACTTCATGATTCGAGAAAAACGGAGCAAAGTTAATCAAATAAGCACTGCATACTATGCTTGCATAGAATTTTTGTAATTGTGCTACCCGTAATGATTTTTAGCTACAGAAGTTTTAACAAATATCAGGGTTTGCTATCACCGGGCGCATAATCTACGGGGAGCAGCTCTGCAATCTTACTCATGATCCAGCTGCCTTCATACAACACACTATGCGGCGAAATAACCACCCCATTGTTATCAATCAGGGCGTATTGCGTATAGGGGGTGATGATACTGGCCTCGTAATTGGGCATATCCAGCGGGCGGTAAAAATCTGCAAAATCTATCTTCTCCATCCGCTTCTTGTAAATCACATATAGGTAACCAGGGAATACCAGCGCGTACACACCCGGTTGTTCTGTTTGCCTGATCAGATCCTGCGGTGTTACCGGCTGTGGCATCAGTTGCTCAATGTACCGGTGCATCTGCGATTGCTCGCGCCAGAAGTTCAGTGAATCGCGCGGACCGGCATAGGTAAACTTCTCTAATTTTTTTTGAATTAATTCTTCGGGTGCCCGTTGAGGGTTTGGCGCCCGCTGCAGAATGCGCACTTCAAAACCGGGCTCGCTTAAATTGCTGGCTAATAATGAGCGGTAGAAGTGCATGGCGGAACCGTAATAGATTTCTTCGCGACGTGCCTGCCATTTCTTCTTCTCGTCCGCACTACCGTTCAACTCCTGGAACAGCACTTTTCCCTGCCACGAGATCACATTCTCGAGATGATCGCTTTTAAACTCTTTCAGCAGGATACGCAATTTATAACCCAAGGCGCGGTTTTCAATATCCAGGAAATCATAAGAGTGCCCTTCCAGGTATTTCTTGGTTTTGTGGTTGATCAGCACCAGATCTGTCGGGTTCAGGATCTTACATTTCTTGGCATCATCACCCGTCCCGATAAAATCTTTAATAAAATTAGCGTAGTTCAGCTTCCAGTTGCCACCATTAGTAATTACCACTTCCCTCAGTTCCATCACCTTGGGCGTCATGGAAGCCTGGATCTTTATGGGCTCTTTACCCACCAGGATAGTTTGTGTATAATCTTCGTAGCCCACCATCGTCACCACCAGTTCGTATTGACCGGGGCGGATACCACTAAGGGTAAAGGTGCCATCGTCGCCAGAGACGGTGCCTACCGTGGCATTACTTAAAAATATACTGGCCTTAGCCAGGCCGTTCTTGCTGTCTTTATTAAAAACGCGACCGGTAACCGTACCGTATTGCGCGGAGGCAGTTAGCGCTGTAAGGATAAAAAAGGTAAACAGTGCGATATAACGCATAAGAGAAATTTCCCCGCAAGTTTAAATTAAAAACATGAAGCCTTGGTGAACGTAAAAATAGGATTTTGAATTAATCCTGCCAGAGGTAAGGAAACAAAATAAGCGATGCCCCTACCACGATCACGTTGATGGCTGCCAGGACACCCAGGTTGCTATAACTTGCGCTGCGCTCCAGCCCATCCATTGCGAACTTGCTGCTTTTAATCAGCAGCAGGATCACGGGGATAATCACCGGGAAGCTCAACACTGCCATCAGCGTACCACCGTTGCCTGCTTTAGCCGCAATAGCAGCGATCATGGTAAACACCGTAGCAAAACTAACGCTGCCCAGCAGCACGATGAGGAAGTAATAAAGCGGATCGCCAATGGTATTGGTGAAGAAGATCATGTACATACCGATAGCCAGTATGCTTAGTAAAGCCATCAGCAGGGCATTGTAAATAATTTTTGAAAGGATAATGGCCTGCGGACTGGCAATAGAATAATAATACAGCATGCGGCTGCGGCTTTCCTGCATAAAGCTTTTCGCCATAGCATTTACCGCTGCAAACAGCATAATGATCCAAAACAGCACGTTCCAAACGATCGGGTAGCCTTTACTTTGCGTGAAACCGGCTGACAGGTTGAAGGCAATATAGCAGACAAACACCGTAGAAGCGATATAAAGCAGCACCCCGTTAAAGGCATATTTTGAACGCCACTCGAGCAGGATCTCTTTTTTTAACAGGTGCTTGGTCTGACTGATAACCGACATTGCCTGCAAAGGTAACATTTAGAAGCAAGAGATAAGAAGCAAGAGAACAGAGTGAGGAGCAGAGTGCGGGGCGCCGAGGACAATGACTGATGACCAGTGACAAGAGCGGGGAGCCGAGAACAATGACTAATGACTAATGACAAGAGCGGGGAGCCGAGAACAATGACTGATGACCAATGACAAGAGCGGGGAGCCGAGAACAATGACTGATGACCAATGACTAATGACATCCTTAACCGGTGGCTGGCAAAAACCAGTTCGCCACGTCTGCCGCATTCGCCGGATTCGCCATATCCGCCACATTTACCGGGGCAGCCACAGGTTTTATGACTTTTAAGTTAGGATTACTGCCATTTTCGTGACAGTGTTGACCATACAATTATACCCCGGCACGCGTTCGCCAGCAGTAGAAATTATTTATTTCCTTTCAGAAAAAAATCTAAACAAGCTATTGATATTTATACCAACTCCTCCAAGGTTAGGTTCTAAAATTATAGTATCGTTTAAAATTTTCCCTATTCCCGATCTTAACTCCTTTTTAACTTTAAAATCTTTGATTTCCTTTTTTTCTTGTATATCATTAAAAATCTTTTCTATCAATCTAATTACATCTTGGGGCGTTTTACAAACTTTGCCAATCTCGATGAAAATTAATCTATCTTCAGGTATCTTCTCTCCTTTAGTCTCCCTATTATTTCTCTCTACAAAATACTTAGGGTGTATAGTGGTAATCATTAAGGCTGGGAGTAGATTTTTAGGATCGATACCATTAATCGATTCCCATGATAATAATTCAGAATAAAAATGACTTTCGGGAAATCCTTGAATTACTATTGAATCGTTTCTTGCAGCAAATTCTGCTATTTTATCAAAACTACCTCTTAAGACATTTCCAATCGGTTCATCCCAATTATAATAATCTAAAATATACAAGTAATAACTTTTCGTAACGTTTTCCGGAATTTCCGCCAATGAATGAATTTTTAAGCCCATAATTTTCTATTACTCACATTTGAGTTATGTCAACAACTTACCTCAAATGCTGGATGACTATTAAAAAACAACATACAATAGAACCGCCACTATCAGCATGAGGACATAACCGGTCCAGGCATTCCGTAAAGCGTATTTCTCGATGTTGTAGTCTTTACAACCGCCGCGAAAGCCCTTTACCGTCCAAAAGAAAAACGCACCAAGCCATTTAGAGGAATAATAAGATGAAAATAGACCGTCGCTCATGATAGTGAAAGATAAAACGGTCGTCTCAGAAATGCAAATGGTTCGTTAAGTGCAGACAAAGATCCTGAAACAAGTTCAGGATGACGTGGTTTAACTTTAGCCTAATGAGGAAGAATGTCAACCAGTCGAAGGGTAAAACAATAGCTAACGCGTCGACGGCCTCAGCATGACAAGGGGGATCATATTTGTAGATAGGTCACCCTGAGCTTGTCGAAGGGTAAAATAAGGGAGAACGCTTCCCGAAACTGGTTCGGGACAGGTCTTTGAGTTCACCATGACGAGGTTTTTGATTGCTGCTTCTACCCTTCTTTATCCTGTCATTCCGGGTGAAACGAGGAATCTTCTTCGCTTTTAAACGGAAGAAGATGCTTCGAGGGCCTCAGCATGACAAGGGGGATCATATTTGTATGATTTGTCACCCTGAGCTTGTCGAAGGGCAAAACAAGGGAGAATGCTTCCCGAAACTGGTTCGGGACAGGTCTTTGAGCCCAGCACAACAAGGGGGATTATATTTGTATGATTTGTCACCTGAGCTTGTCGAAGGGTAAAACAAGGGAGAATGCTTCGAGGGCCTCAGCATGACACGGTTTTAATGTTGTTTCCACCCTTCTCTCCATCCTGTCATTCCGAGTGAAACGAGGAATCTTCTTCGCTTTTCAACGGAAGAAGATGCTTCGAGGGCCTCAGCATGACAATTTGGATCATATTTGTATGATTTGTCATTCTGAACGAAGTGAAGAATCTTCTTCCAAATGAATTTCAACCAAGAAGATCTCTCACGATGTTCGAGATGACACAGTTTTAGTCAAGAAACAACCCTTCTAAATGCTTAGTTAGCCGATCTTCAAGACTGCTTGACTTCGTGCCCCTCCTACTGCAACTGCTGGTTGTTCCTGCTGAAATCGGCAATGCCGGGTTTGTCTTTACCTAGGTTTCCGAGCACAGCCAGTATGGCGCCTGCAAACAGCACATACCAGCCCCATTTGTATTTAATCAACCGGGCCAGGCCTTGCGCAATGCCTTTGAATGGGATAAAACTAAAGCTGGTTTGCACCTTCATAAAGGCGGCAATCAGCAGCAGCACCACCAACACTAACGATACCCATGCCGCCCCTTTCGAGATCAGCTTTTGATTGATCACCGTACCTGCCAGCCCGACGATTGCTACCACCAGCACCACAATGCCATAAGGTTTATTGGCATCAAACACGTTCCAGTTAAATAAACCGAAAGGGCGTAATATCGGGCAGTAAGTACCGGCTATAATGGCGATAAAACCAATGGCGGCAAGGATAGCTTTAGGTCTCATATCGTGTTATTTAACTAATTCCATTTTTTCTGCGAAGTGGGCGCAATAGTCGCGCAGGTCTTCTACAATGTTTGTTTCGCCTGTAGCGCGTAAGAAGCTGTCGCCCATGGTCTGCAGGGTTTCGTAGAAGAAACGTTTCATCTCGTCAACCGGCATGTCTTTGGTCCACAGGTCGATACGTAAAGTATTTTTATAACTGGCATCCCACAAGGCAAGCATCATTGATTTTACCGGAAGCTTTTCTTTGTTCTGGGCATCGGTAGATTCCCACATGATGTTTTCCGGAACGTTATTATCGTCTAACTGGATGGTCAGTTTTATTTCAGCTGTTTTCATTAAAAGTTATTTTACCAAAAAGAATATTACGAGGGTCAAAGTTATAAAGCTTAGCTCCACTATCCACACGTTTTTCATTTGCGGGAAGAAATTGCGAAAAATAAGATCAAGAAATGACACTACTACCGCAAACAGCATAAATACGGCACCGATGGTACCGGTCCAATGCTGGTAAATGCCTGTCGCTACCGCTTTACCGCCGTAGACCCAGACATAAATTGCCAGGATGATAAAAAAAGCAGTGCAAAAATTAAGCGGAGTAAGTTTCAGCTTCATGTATTAAAATTTCCTTTTGGGTTTCGTTTTTTTCGACGCATTGCCTCGTGGCCCCGTTGCGCCGGGCTTTTTTGTCGTCTTATTAGTTTTTGTATTAGCCGCTTTCTTTTCGTGGAAGGCCCCTTTAAACTCGGGGTTCTCTCGGCGTTTCTGCATATCAATCTCGCGGGCCTGCGCCTGCCGTTCTTCAAACTCAGGTTTCTCTACAAAAACTTCGGCTGGCAGTTCTTTGACAGGAATTGTCTGCCTGATCAGTTTCTCTATCTTCTTGAGATAATATTCCTCGGCAGGGTTGCAGAAGGTAATGGCCTCGCCAGACTGAAACGCCCGACCTGTACGGCCGATCCGGTGCACATAATCTTCAATCACCACTGGTACATCAAAGTTGATCACATGGCTTACATTGCTCACGTCGATGCCCCTTGCTGCTACGTCAGTCGCTACAAGAATCTTCACCTCGTCATTTTTAAAGGCGTTCATGGAGTTGATACGGGTGTTCTGCCCTTTGTTAGCATGCAGCACCTTTACCTCGTCCTCGTTATATTTTCGCACCAAAAACTTATACACGCTTTCGGCCGAGGTACGCGTTTTACAAAACACAATCAGCTTATTGATATGCTCGGTATTGTCAAGGATGTTGCGCAGCAGGTTGATCTTTGTCTTGACACCAGGCACCATGTAAATGCTTTGCGCTATAGTTTCTGCAGGTGTAGCCTGCGGTGTTACCTCAATAACAGTCGGAAACTCCAGAAAATTTCCAGATAGCTGATGCACTTTAGGCGACATCGTGGCCGAGAACAATAAGTTCTGCCGTTTACGCGGCACCACTTCCAGTATGCGGTTGATCTGCGGCATAAAGCCCATATCCATCATCTTATCGGCTTCGTCCAGCACCAGCACCTGCAAGGGCTTGGTATTAATATGCCCGGCAAGGTAAAGATCCATAAAACGCCCTGGGGTAGCAACCAGCAAGTCGACACCCTGGCCTAATGCCTCTATCTGCTGTTTTGGGCCTAAGCCACCATAAACGGTAAGCGTACGCAGGTCTGTATACGCCGCAAAGGTTTTAATATTCTGCTCAATCTGCATCGCCAACTCGCGGGTCGGCGCCAGGATCAACGCCCGGGGGTCTTTGCCTTGCGCATATTTCAGCTTCATCATCAGCGGCAGCACATAGGCTGCGGTTTTACCCGTACCGGTTTGCGCAATGCCCATTACATCCTGCCCGTTCAATATCGGCGGGATGGCTTTCTGCTGAATAGGCGTAGCCTCGGTATAACCGGCATCGGCAATGGCATTCAATATCTGCCGGTTAAACTTAAAATCTTCAAAAACTACAGCCATAGCCGCAAAGATACCTTTTAGAGAAGCAAGAGACAAGAGCCATGCGACCGAACTTGGAGGCAAGAAACCAGAGACAGGAAACAAGACTCTTTTTTCAAGTATAACAAAGTAATTAAATCTTGGCTCTTGTTTCTTGCCTCTTGTTTCCCATCTATTGGCTCTTGCTTCTAAACAAACTATCTTTGTACCCATGCCGAGTACCCTCATCAAATCAGCCACCGTGGTTAACGAAGGCCAACAGTTTGTTGCCGATATTTTGATCAAAGACGGAATTATAGACCGGATAGACAGTCAGATCGATAGCCATGCCGACCAGGAGATCAATGCCGAAGGTTTATACCTTTTACCAGGTATGATAGACGACCAGGTGCATTTCCGCGAACCGGGACTGACGCATAAGGGAGATCTGTACACCGAATCAAGGGCGGCAGTTGCGGGCGGTATCACTTCTTTTATGGAGATGCCGAATACCGTGCCTAATACGCTGACGCAGGAATTGTTAGAAGAAAAGTATCAGTTGGCGGCGCAAAAGTCATTAGCCAACTACTCGTTCTACATGGGCGCTTCTAATGATAACCTGGACGAGGTTTTAAAAACAGACATCCGGAATGTTTGTGGTGTAAAGGTATTTATGGGGTCATCGACAGGCAATATGCTGGTTGATAATCCGAATACGCTTGAAAACCTTTTTAGCCAATCGCCTACGCTGATTGCTACGCATTGCGAAGATGAGGCGACCATTAAATCTAACCTAGAGCATTATAAGCAACTGCTTGGCGAAAACATTACCGTTAAATTTCACCCAAAGATCCGTAATACCGAAGCCTGCTATCTCTCTTCATCATTTGCGGTAGAGCTTGCTAAGAAGAACGGCACAAGGCTTCACATACTGCATATTTCAACCGAGAAAGAAACGCACCTGTTTAACAATGTGTTGCCGCTGGCGCAGAAACGCATTACAGCAGAGGCCTGCGTGCATCACCTGTGGTTTTCTGACGAAGATTACGAAACCAAAGGCAATAACATTAAATGGAACCCGGCTATTAAAACAGCAGAGGACCGCGAAGGTATTTTGAAGGCCGTATTGGACGGACGTATAGACGTGATCGCTACCGACCATGCACCGCACACCATCGAAGAGAAAGCCAAACCTTACCTGGAAGCACCTTCGGGCGGGCCATTAGTGCAGCATGCCTTACCCGCTTTGCTTGAAATGCACAAGAAGGGAAAAATCACCCTGGAACAGATCGCAGAAAAAACAGCGCATAATGTGGCTATCTGCTTCCAGATAGAGAAACGGGGCTTTATTCGCGAAGGTTATTTTGCCGACCTTGTTTTGGCTGATTTAAACAGTCCGTGGACGGTCACCAAAGAAAACCTGTTATATAAATGCAAGTGGAGCCCTTTCGAGGATACCACGTTTTCGGCTACAATTAAACATACTTTTGTATCCGGCAACCTGGCCTACAGCAACAGCAGTCTGATTGAAAAAAGTATGGGTATGCGTATGACTTTCGCCCGATGATGAGGCTGCTTGTTTTAGATTTTACAGCATAAGTTACTTTTATTGAAATTTATTCGTATAATGTGTAACCCTAATACGAATGAGAAACCCTGTCTCGCTTGAAGTATTTGCCAATTCAGCATCATCTGCTGCGGCTGCACAACTTGGTGGCGCCCATAGTGTATTGCTTTGCGAAAATCTGAACCAGGCGGGCACCACCCCTTCATACGGGCAGATCATTACCGCCAGGAAATCGCTTACCATACCGCTGAGCGTATTGATCCGCCCACGCGAGGGTGATTTTCTTTATAACGATACGGAATTTAACATCATGCTGGCTGATACTGAAATTTGTATTGATGCCGGATGCGATGGCATTGCCGTAGGTGTATTAAATGCCGATGGCACCGTGGATAAGGAACGCTGCGAACAACTAATTGCCCGGGCGCGCAATAAAGGTTTACGTATTGTTTTTCACCGGGCATTTGATACGTGTATCAATTACCAGGATGCCCTGGAAGACCTCATCAGCCTGGGTTTTACACATTTGGTTACATCCGGCGGTAAGACAACTGCCATGGAAGGCGCGGCTACTATCAACAAGCTGGTTTCGCAAGCCGGTAACCGCATCAATATTATTGCAGGGAGCGGCATCACCGAAAACAACGTTAACTACTTACTGAAGTTTACGGGTGTACAAGCCATACAAACATCGGCAAGATCTACCATTTACGGCCGCATGGATTTCCAGAATACACAAATATTGATGGGCAACCGCTCACACTACCTGTATGCTTATGAACAAACAAGCGCCAAAGAAGTTCGCCGCCTGGTAGACCTGCTTAACGCCTCGGCATCAGAAGAGGGTTAGCGGCACTACCAGCTCTATCCTATTCTGTCCCCTGCCGCCCAGGTCTGTATCCAGCAGTCGGGTGTACCTTAAGCCAAAGGTTAACGGCAACTGGTTAAACCACTGGGTATCAAAAAACAACTCCGCACCTGTCGAACGGAAATCACCTTTGAACTGGGTGTTGTTGGTATAGAAATCCTGTGCATGCGAGTAATCAAAATATAAGTTCCCACGTAACCGAAGCAAATAGATCAGTTCACCAAAGCCCTTATCGGGGTAGGCAATCGGGAAGTGATAGTTTGCGCTTACCTTATCCATTTTGTAGAGGTTGTAAACCGTGTACCCTCTCGAAAACGGAAAGTTGTTAGAAAAATCAATCACGGCGTCCTTGCTTCTTTGCTGATGCGCCAAACCAAACACCAGGCTATGGTTTTTACCTAAACCGGGAAAATACAAGTTTGAAGTTGCCAATACCTGGTAGTTGTACTGGCTGATGATCCCCTTCCGATAGCTCAACCCAAATGTCTGTGCCCAACGTGGATAAATATTTTGCACCGGCTGCTGTATCTGGTTGCTGAAGCTGAGATACGTGTTCTGATAAGTAAATGAACCATCTCTGAAAAGCGTTTGAAACGGCTTCTGGAAATGCTGGTTGCTGTAATACGTTTCGCTACCTACGGTAAGGAAAGTAGAATGCGTGCCACCGCTAAAATTTAAAGGCACACGCAAGCCGCCATGTATTTCTGATTCGTTCCAATAAACGTACTGCCCGCGGTAAGTCGCCCGGCGGTCAACCGTGTAATTTACACCACCTACTAAATAAGGGAACCAGGCGCCGAAGGCAGCGTTATAGCCGAACTTTTTATAGCTCTCATCGCGGTTGTAGGTTCCGTATAATTCAGACTGGAAGGTATTGATCACATTCTCGCCCGAGATAGACAGCGTATAATCAGGATCTTCAAAATCTGGCAGTAAGCTATGGAAGTTAAAGAAGTTGTGCAGTTTGCTGTATTTCTTCACCGGATAGTTCTCCGTTTTTACCCTTGCCAATAGGTCAGCCGCCGAATCCTTTTTCAGCGAAGAAATACCATAATCCTGCAGTTGCCCGGTTTGCTCAACAGGTTCCTGCTGTATCTGGTTCAGATCTGCCTGGTGTAACTGGTAGCCATAAGCAGTAAAACTTGCCCAGGCCAGCCGGTTACCTTTTACAAAAGGTTCGTAATTGCCAATGGCATGTTGCAGGGTGTCATTTTGTAAGCGGTACAGCTTTTTATCAGCCATATTCAGTACATACAAGCGATCATTCATGCCCGTAGTACCCGAAAAATAAACCTTATCATCAGCAACGTTTAAAAACGAAACCGGCGCTTTGCTATAGGGCGTTAAGGCTTCAAAATCTCCGCTGGCAGGGTTGATCAAAGCGATGGTCATTGCACCGGACGCATTTCGCACGGCAGCCAATAACTGATCATGGTAAAACTTTGGATAGGTATAAAATAAGTTAGACGGATTAGGTACGGCGTTAATCACCGTGCCGTCTGCGGTATTCAGCACCTGTAAAGTGCTTTTACCTCCCGGCTCTACCTGTACCACCACTATTTTACTGCCATCCTCGCTAAAAGCAGGCGAAAAATATTTTGTTTTGCTGGTGATCTTCTTCTCCGTTCCGCTCGCTACATCCATAATGCGTAGTTCATTATAATTGCGGTAGCCCCAGCGCAGGTCTGGCTTAAAGGAGGCATAAACGATCTTGCCATTGTTATAATCGAAATAGCGGTCGAGCGACAAGTCTTTCACCCTGATCTCTTTTTCATTCCTCCCGTTCCGGATCACAAACGTAGGCCGCTTGCTATACGTACTTTTTACATAGATCAGCGTGCTGTCGTCCACTACGGCGGGATATTCCTGATCGGCGATAAAATGCTGATTCGATTTGTACAGCTGTGATTTTAGGTTTACCGGGTCGACTATCTTCTCTTTAAAATAATCCAGCGCTTCTGAACGGAACTGCTTGTAATCTTCACCCGCGTATTTTTTTATCCCATACTGAAATGGATAAACCCAACGGTTAAATGCGGCTGCGCTATGCGTTACGTTTCGCCAGAACATCGGCCCGTACTTCTCACGGCCATAAGCGTTCATCATATAACCCAGCGGGTACCAATCAGGCGTGTAATCTACATACGAACCGTTGCGCAGCTTCATCCAGCTATAATTCTTCCCCGCTTCCCATATCCCCCTGAAACCATTGAAGAAATAAGGCAGCCGCCCCCTGCCCTGGTCGGTCACATGGGTTTCGTTGAATACAGCATCGCCCTCATAAAACCAATCGGGTATGGCAACAGTATTACCCAGCAACTGTCCGCTTTCGCCGAAAAGAATGTGCAAAGCGCGCGACAGTCCAACATCAAAATTATTATACTGCTGCACGTGCCTAAACTCGTGCGTGGCTAATTGTTCTGCCCAGGGCAAGCTGCCTAACTGAAAGCTGTTCTGTTCGGGTGTCAGGTAAAACTCGCTCCTGAACGGCGCCAGCATCACAAACCCGTTAGAAACCAGTGTCTGGCTTTGCAGCACGATGTTCACTTGCCGCTGTTTTGTACCAATTGTTGGCTTTACCGCGTTATTCATTTGCTGGATGATACTGGCAACACGGCGGGCTGTAGAGTCGGCTCCGGCAGGGAAGATCACCCTTGCGGCAGGCAGGTTGATCTGCTTCCACTTAACCGATGGCGGATTACCGCCGAACTGCTGCGCACGGACAATGATTACGTTAAAAACCAGTAACGTACCTATCAGGATACTTTTAGGGGTAAAAAATTTGAACATCACCGTGAATGTAAATACTTAAAGGCAACAAAGCAAACACGGTCAATATACACTCTAATGACAGTGTATGTTACAAAATGGTATACATTTGCACCTGTTTAATAAAATACTATGGCTAAAGTCTCCATTAACCTGGCTACCGGGTCTTTGCAGCAGGAAGATATTATTGTTGGTATAGACCTGGGCACTACCAATTCGCTGGTTGCATTTATCAATCCGGATAAAAACGCGCAGGTAATTAATGATGCAGGAAAAGGTGTACTGGTGCCTTCGGTAGTACATTTTGGCCCTACTGGCGAGATTACCGTTGGAAATGATGCTAAAGCCTACCTGACGACTGACCCGCAGAATACCATATTTTCTGTTAAACGTTTATTAGGCCGTTCGTACAAAGACATCGAGAACTATAAAGACTTCTTTTCTTACAAAGTGATCGACGATAATTCTGAAAGCCTGGTAAAAATCAAGGTGGGCGATAAATTCTACACCCCTATCGAACTCTCGGGACTGATATTAAAAGAGCTAAAAGAACGTGCAGAACATGCCCTAAAGACGCCGGTTAACCGTGCTGTAATTACCGTTCCGGCTTATTTTAATGATTCGCAGCGCCAGGCTACTCGCGATGCAGGCAAACTTGCAGGGCTGGACGTTTTACGTATTGTGAATGAACCTACTGCAGCCAGTTTAGCGTATGGTATCGGACTGAATCCCGACGAAACAAAAACTGTTGCCGTTTATGACCTGGGCGGTGGTACGTTTGATGTTTCTATCCTGCAGATCCAGAATGGCATCTTCGAAGTATTATCTACCAATGGTAACACCTTTTTAGGTGGCGACGATTTTGACCGTGCGATTGCCGACTACTGGATAGTACAAAATAAGCTGGACAAAAACGAGCTGCAGGCGAATAACGAATTAACCCAACAGCTTCGTCTGAAAGCCGAAGAAGCTAAAAAAGCCTTTGCACATCAGAGCCTGTTCAATGAAAAGATTGGCGATATCTGGTGTACGATGGACCGCACCACGTTTGAGCAACTGATTGCACCTAAAGTAGAGGAAACCATCGACAGCTGCCGCAATGCGCTGAAAGATGCCGGGTTAACCGTCAAAGATATCGACGAAGTAATCATGGTCGGCGGATCTACCCGTACGGCGCTGGTAAAGCAAAAGGTGGGCGAGTTTTTTGGTCGCCCGGTACATGATGATGTTAACCCTGATGAAGTAGTGGCCCTGGGTGCTGCTCTACAAGCCGATATTCTCGCCGGTAACCGCCGCGATATATTGTTGCTGGATGTTACCCCCCTGTCGCTGGGTATTGAAACTATGGGTGGCCTGATGGATGTGATCATCCCGCGTAATTCAAAGGTTCCTACAAAAGCAGGCCGACAGTATACCACTTCGGTAGACGGGCAGGTAAATATGAAGGTGACCGTTTATCAGGGCGAACGCGACCTGGTGAAAGAAAACCGTAAGCTGGCAGAATTCGACCTAAAGGGTATCCCCGCTATGCCTGCAGGTTTGCCGAAAGTGGATATTAATTTTATGCTGAATGCAGATGGCATCCTGAAAGTACAGGCCATCGAGCTGCGTTCTGGTGTGAAACAGGAAGTGGAAGTAAAACCTACCTATGGCATTACGGACGAGCAGGTGGAACAAATGCTGATGGACAGCATCACCCATGCCAAAGACGATGTAAGCCAGCGTATGGCGATTGAAGCCCGTACCGAAGGCGAGCAAATGGTGTATACCGCCCAACGCTTCCTGGAAAAGAACCGCGATTACCTGAGCATTGATGAAATTGCACAAACGCAACAGTACGTAAAGGCCTTACAAGACGTACTGATCAATGGTGATAAAGATACTATCCATAAAAAGATTGAAGAGTTGAACGACTATACCCGGCCGTTTGCCGAACGTGTGATGGATATGGCCATTAGCCAAGCTATGAAGGGTAAAAGTATTGAATAAGTAAAAACATCGCTATAGCAAAAACGCCCGGTATTTCCGGGCGTTTTCTGTTTTATAAAATATTGCTTAGCGACTGCTGATGGCTTCCTGTTCTTTCAGGGCAGCAATATTATTCTTGTTGCTGAATTCGGATGTCTGTTCTGCAAAGCTATCTAATATAGCTGCAATGTTATCCAGGTTATCACCAATGCGCTGGTGCATGTCCGGCAGGTCTTTTTCGAGCCTTCTGTCACCTAATTCAATATTGTCTACTTCAATCTTACTTATCTTCTGCATACAAGCCTGCTGGCTATTTCTCAGATCTTCCAACTCGCGGACGATCTTTTCCATCAACTCGAATTTTTTAAGCTTATCCATGTTTTTAAAATTTAGTTGCTGTTAAAAAACTATTTATAACAAACACTTTGCCATTCCACAATAAACTAATAACTTAGTTTAAAACTAACCGTTATGAAAGCTCTGTTATCGCTGATTGTACTGCTGACGATTTCTGTTACTGCCACCCTCGGACAAAACACTTCAAAAAAAGATTCGCTATTGGTAGAATATTATCAAACGCAACGTTTTGCAGATGCTGCCGATTATCTGAAAAAGCTGTACCCGGAACCGCTGACAGATTCAAAGATCATCTCACAACTTGCGTACAGTTCTAACATGGCTGGCCGGTTAGCGGATGCCGAAGGGTATTACAAACGTTTATACAATGCAGATTCTACCAACCTTTCCATCCTGTTCAATATGGCAGGTATAAACTTCCGCAGGGGTAATAACCAGAAAGCTTTAACCTACTATAAAAAGATCCTGGGTGTGGATAGTACCAACGCGGCGGTGTACAAGCAAATGGCGTTAATATCTACCCAAACAGCAGACATAGCCGGAGCGATTACCTACCTCATTAAGGCCAACCGCTTAAACCCGGAAGATGCCAATACGGCGTTCGACCTGGCGACTTATCTGATCAGCCTGAAAAGCTATGAACAGGCCGATAAAATAATTACCCGTGCACTACAGGCAGATACCGCTAACCTGTTGCTGTTAAAGGGCAAAGCACAAGCGTTATATATGCAAAAGAAATATGCCGAAACCATTACCGTATGTGATAAACTGATGAGTAATTTTGATCATTCGAGCCAGGTGATCACCTACAAAGGAGTTTCTCATTTTGCGTTAAAGGATTATAACAACTGCATCAACACGTTTAAAATACAGGATAGCGTGGGCACGCAGAACGAGACTTCATACTATTACATGGGTATGGCTTACAAGGCGTTAAAGGATCATAACAAGGCTATCTTCTATCTGCAGAAGGCGATAAAGGAAGGTATTTCGGACAATACAGGCACTTACTATGCAGAAATTGGTAACTGTTACGATCAACTTCATCAACCCAAAATGGCGTTGAAGGCCTACCAGCGCGGTATCACCTTTAACGAAACGCCTATGGCTTACTATGCGATAGGTGCTATTTATGATACCGACCTCCGGGACACCGTGAACGCCATCAGGTACTACAGGAAATACCTGCAAATGAAACCACCGTTCGATAAACAAAAGTCATTTATCGATTTCAGCAAGCAACGGATAGAAAGCCTACACCGTTAGCGCTGCATCAACCGGGCAACGTATTTGCCAATGATATCAAATTCGAGGTTAACAATATCGCCTACGCTGATGTTATGCAGATTGGTATGTTCGTAGGTGTATGGGATAATGGCTACCGAGAAACCATCGGGCTTAGAATCCACCACTGTTAAGCTGATACCGTTTACGCAGATAGAACCCTTTTCTACCGTCACATTACCTGTAGCGGTGTCATATTCAAAGGTATAAAGCCAACTGCCGTCAAGCTCTTCAAAAGCAACGCATTGGGCGGTCTGGTCTACATGGCCCTGAACAATGTGCCCGTCAAGCCGGGCGTTCATTTGCATACAGCGTTCCAGGTTGATCTCGTCGCCAATCGCTAATCCACCTAAATTGGTTTTGCTTAGTGTTTCTTCAATAGCAGTGACAGTATGCAGGCCGTCAGCAAGAGCGACAACGGTTAAACAAACGCCGTTATGCGCTACCGACTGGTCTATCTTTAATTCAGAAGCGATGCTGGAGGCTACGGTAATGTGCAGGTTGCCCTGATCCTGATAAAGATCAGTAACAGTGCCCAGGGTTTCAATAATTCCGGTAAACATATGTTGATGATCCGCCATTGCGGAAATTTTTCGCCTGCAAAGCTAAATCATTTTCTAATGTTTAGGCCTGCCAGGCATTCAGCCGCTTGTAATATTTTCAACAAGAAAAAGCGGGTGAGCGGAAATCAGATCAACGCAGGTGTTTTTTTCGGTCCGATGCGGTAGTATTTACCTGCCATTACGGCAATGGGTAAACCAATACAAAATACTAATGCGCCAAGGCCTACTGCCAAACTATATAATGTTAAAGGCTTATGGCTCTTGGGTGTGTTGCTTAACGGCAGCACCACATAATTCATGATAACCCAAATGCAGAAGCCGTACAAAAAGGCGATTAGCAGCTTATTGCGAAACACCCGGCGGATATTAGGATACAAAATAAAACCGGTAGCGGTGTAAATGTAGGCAATGAGGTAATGAAACAATACGCCCAGCGCAACCATAGATTTACCACCCGTAAAAGCCGCCGTTCCGAATACGCCACTGGCGATAAAGCGAAAGATCATTTCCGGAGAAGCACTTCTGCTGAAGATGATAGCCGCTAATGCATCCATCGTGCCTGCTAACAAAAAAGTAAGCAGCAGCGTAGGGTAAAATTTTCTTGGCGCCACGGAGTTTGTTTTAAGTAAATAATTGGTATCGTAAAACTACTGATTAAATAGCGTAAATAAAAGGGTAATTTCCAATTAGTTAAATAAAAGCAGCAGCGAGCTGATTAGTTACAAAAGAGTATTGAAAAGATTCGACGCTAAAGAAAACGCTTACATTATAAGCACGTTCTCGCCATCAATTTTCTTTTGCAGTTCCAGTACAGCGCCAATGAGGGATTCCGGACGCGGAGGGCAGCCTTGCACGTAAACATCAACAGGGATTACCCGGTCAACCCCTTTTACTACATGGTAGCCATGTTGCCAGTACGGGCCGCCGCAATTGGAGCATGAGCCCATCGAGATCACATATTTCGGCTCTGGCATTTGCTCGTAAAGGCGTTTGATCCGTTCCGCCATTTTAAAAGTTACTGTACCTGCAATGATAATCACATCCGCTTGCCGGGCAGACGGTCGGGGGAATACACCAAAGCGCTCAAAATCATACGTAGAGGCGTAAGAACCCATCATTTCAATGGCGCAACAGGCAATACCAAAACTTAACGGCCATAGCGAAGACATACGTGCCCAGTTAAGTAAATCGTTAAACTTGGTAACTACAATACCACCGTTCTCATTCATTTCCTGTGTCATTGCCGGGCTTTTTAAAACTTGGTTTAAACATGGGTTTACGCACTGCTGTCTCCGCCTCAACTACTGGCTTAGCGATCTCTTCCTGTTTAACAGGCTCCATCGAAAAGGGTCTTACCTGGTAGGCTGATTGTTCGCGGTTAAGCTTTTCATATAATTCTGCCGGTACCTTTGCGTCCGTTTTGGGCAGAACAATTTCTGGCTTAATCCAGTTCAGGTCGCCTTTGCGCCATACATAGGCTAAACCCAGGATCAGTATCCCTACGAAGATAAACATTTCCACCACCGTAAATTTAGACCAGGATGGATATACCTGGTTAATTTTGCCGTCTGCAAATACCGTTGCCCATGGGAAAATAAATACCATTTCCACTTCAAAAAGCAGGAAAACCAACGCAATTACATAAAATCGCGGGTTGAAAGGAATCCAGGCGTTACCGGTTGGTTCCTCTCCGCATTCGTAGGTGGTCAGCTTTTCGGGATTGGGATTATTTGGCGCTAACAGCTTGTTTGCCAAAGAGGCGGCACCCGTCATGACGATACCTACAATTAAAAAGATTAAAATCTTTCCGAATTCTGATATTTGCGCTTCTGGAGCCATGGGTACAAATTTAACAAAACAAAACCGCTTTGATGCCATAATTATTGGTGCAGGTGCATGCGGACTAATGTGCGCGGTGCAAGCGGGTTTTCTGGGTAAGCGTACCCTTATTTTAGAACATAACGACAAACCAGGAGCAAAAATTCTGATCAGCGGCGGTGGCAGATGTAATTATACCAACTTGCATACCACGGCCAATCAGTTCATTTCACAAAACCAACACTTCTGTAAATCGGCTTTTGCGCAATGGACTGTTGAGGATACCATCACTTTTTTTGAAACGTATGGTATCAATGGTGCCGAAAAAACTTTAGGCCAGTTGTTCCCCGAAAGCGGTAAGGCCAAAGACGTGGTAAAGGTTTTTACGGACCTTTGCGAGCAACTGGATCAGGAGATCCGGCTGAACACCAAGGCAAAGGCTATCACCCCCATTAAAGATGGCTTTACGGTAAGTTACGAACGCAACGGCAAATCAAACGAACTATATGCACCCAAGGTAATAATGGCAACCGGCGGGCTGCCCATCAGTAAACTGGGCGCTACAGACTTTGGGATGCGCACCGCACGTACGCTTGGTCTTACAGTTACGGAGACCGCCCCTGCGCTGGTGCCTTTAACCATTACAGGCAAACAACAGAGCTGGTACGAGCAACTTTCTGGCAGCAGTATCTTCTCGCGCGTATGGAACGAAAGGGCCAGCTTCGAAGAAAACATCCTGTTTACACATTGGGGATTAAGCGGCCCCGCCATTCTGCAGATCTCGTCCTACTGGAAACCCGGGGAAAGTATATTTATTGATCTTTTGCCGAACCGATCTATAGTGGACATCATCCTCCAGGAAAATCCTAAACAGTTACTGCAAACTTTACTTTCAGGGCTTTTCACCAAAAAATTTGCAGAAGCGTTAGGTGTTTATCTTCCCATTCAAAAAAACCTGGCTTCACTTTCAAAAGCCGACTTGCAAAACATCGAAACGCTGATCCACGAGTTTAAAGTTACCCCTGCCGGAACCAAAGGATACGACAAAGCTGAAGTGATGCGCGGCGGCGTTTCTACAGACGAACTTTCTTCTAAAACCCTCGAAAGCAAAAAAGTACCAGGCCTATTTTTCGGCGGCGAATGCGTGGATGTTACCGGCTGGCTGGGCGGGTATAATTTCCAGTGGGCATGGGCATCAGGCTTTGTTATTGCGCAGAATATCTGATTCATGTCATCTCTGATTTTAACCATTGTTAATTCATGATTAAGAATTAACTTCGTAACAGATTTGTTGCATGAAGAAACGTTTCCCCTTTTTAAACAACTACTGGTTAGTATGTCTGTTATGGATACTTGTTGCCATTTTTTGCTGGCAGTATAAATATTTCCATCATCGCGAGAATAACTACCTTATCTTCAAATATGTCTACCATCACACGGTAGCCGAAAAAAATCTGTATAGCATTTACGAGTCTGAATACTACGACACCAACCACTACGGCCCGGTGTTCAGTGTGATTATTGCCCCGATGGCTATTCTGCCAACCTGGGCGGGGTTTTTAGTCTGGTCTGTACTGAATGCTGTTGTGCTGATATGGGCGATCACTTTGCTCCCAATAGATCAGAAAAAGAAGAATTTGCTATTGCTGCTTTGTGCTATCGAGTTTGCAAATGCAGAACACTATATCCAGTTTAATCCTATTGTAACGGCGTTTATCATATTCAGCTTTGTTTTTGTTGAACGTAAAAAAGAAGAGTGGAGCACCTTTTTTATTGTGTTGGGAACACTGATTAAGATCTACCCTATTGTTGGCCTGGTTTTCTTTCTTTTTGCAGAAAACAAATGGAAATTCATCTGGACGGGTTTAATGTGGCTGGCCATATTTTTTGTCTTGCCAATGGCTATTTCCAGTCCGCATTTTATCATCCAATCCTATGCAGACTGGTTCCATTCACTACAGGAGAAAAATGCCATCAATGTGGGGCTGAAAACATCGCAGGATATTTGCCTGATGGGTACTGTCCGCCACCTGCTGCGCAATCCAAATGTTCCGAACTTGCCATTTTTAATTGGCGGTGCCGCTATTTTTGGCACTGCGTTACTAAGGTTAAAACAATACCAATCGCTTACGTTCCGCCTGCACATACTGGCGTCTGCACTGATCATGGTCGTGATCTTCAGCACCGGGTCTGAACACCCCACCTATATCATTGCCGTAACAGGCGCATTTTTATGGATGCTTACGCAGGACGAACCTTTCAGCAAAAGAAATATTGTTTTACTGGTGCTGTTGCTGGTGATTACTGGCCTCGGCCCTACTGACGCGATGCCGCCTTTCATTCGTCGTGGCTATATTAACAAGTATGTGATGAAGGCCTGGCCATGTATTGTTGTTTGGTTTATCCTTTCCTACGATCTCATCTTTAAAAATTATCTCGGGAACGACAAAAAACAATCGGCTAAAAATCTGTCACCGGTTAATGAAACCACTTCTATAGCAGCTCAAACCGCGTTGTCGTAAAGTTGTCGCAAAGCTGACGGTTCCATTTCTGATTAAAACAGCAATTGAGCCGCTATATTTGCCTAACCTCTTACATCACACATCATACATGACAACTGCTGAAAAAATTAAGCAACTGAGAATTGAAAAAGGCTTAAGCCAGGAAACGTTAGCAACACAAGCCGGCCTAAGCCTCAGAACCATCCAACGCATTGAAAACGGGGCTACATCGCCTTACGGAGATACGCTTAGAAAAATTGCAGGTGCGCTTTCTGTAGAAACTACGGATTTAATTATAGGAACGGTGAAGTCCGGGCCGAAATCAAAAAACGGCACCCTTGGCCTGATTAATCTCACTGCTTTAAGCTTCATCATATTCCCGTTTCTTAGCGTGATTGTTCCGTTGACCATCTGGATACTTAAAAGAGAAGAATTGCGCGATCAGGAACTGGAAATAAAAAAAATGCTCAACTTCGAAATTACCTGGAATATCGTTTTTGTTATAATTTACATTGGCGGAATCATGGGTAAGATCGGCCATTTACCCCATTTAGGAAATGTTGAAACTGTATTGTTGTCTATCCTAAGTATGTACGTATTGAATTTCCTGCTGGTAGCAGCAAATTCGATCAGAAGCATGCTATCGAGATCGACCTTTTATCAGCCCGCAATAAAATTTATAAGGTAACGCTTACTGATGCGAAGCCTTTACCTGCTTAAAGTAGTTGATTAATTTATCCAGGTTACCCATGCCGAAACGGTGCGCTTTAATTTGCTCCACTACTTCGGGCTCATCGCCCATAATTTCGCTCATTACATCTTCGAAATTCTGGTAGTTCAGTTCGGTCAGTTCGGCAGTGTTCACCCCGAAGTAATAAACAGCTTTGGAACGGCCGCCATTACCACCACCGCCGCCCAGCGAGATCCCGACACCACCACCCGCATAACTACCGCCGCCTACACCCAGACCAAACCCCGGGGAGAAATGTACCCCGCTACCGCTACCCTTTCCCGATGATCCGTTCAGTACGTATAGTTTCAGCTGCTCGTCTAATGCTACTTTTACAAAATCCAGTTCATGCGCCCAGTTTACGCCATTAGGCGGATGCGCCACCACGAAGCTATCTTTCCCGGCCACAAACCATTTCAGGTCGCTGCAGCTAAGCTTTATTTCATTGGCATCTTTATTTGTTTTAAAAGCTATAAAACCTTCATCCTTAACCGGCGATTTGCCACCCGGGTTAGGGTTGATCAGACCATCCATCCGGTTGTTCTTGATATCCATAAAATAGCCGGGCTGCCATTTTTGTGATTTTGCTGATACAACAACGAGCATCAACAATAAAATGATTAAAATTGAACGCATAACTAATAAATACAAATAACGAAGTTTTATACCAATTATGATAACTGTTGATCTGCGCAGCGATACCGTTACAAAACCTACCCCAGGCATGCTGGAAGCCATGTGGAGCGCTAAAGTGGGAGATGATGTTTTTGGCGAGGACGAAGCCATTAACGAACTGGAAGCAAAAGCTGCGGCGATGTTTGGCATGGAAGCAGGGATTTTTTGCCCGTCTGGCACCATGACCAACCAGATCGCCATTAAATGTTTCACCCAACCCTTAGACGAACTGATTGCCGACCAGACTGCACACGTTTACCGTTACGAAGGCGGTGGCATTGCATTTAACTCCGCAGTATCTACCCGTTTATTAAATGGCGATCGCGGCCGGTTGACGGCAGAAATGATCGATCCCGAAATTAACGCAGAAAATATTCACTACCCGCATACCAGCCTGGTAGTGCTTGAAAATACGGTAAATAAAGGCGGCGGCAGTTGTTATACCTTAGAGCAGATTGCACCTATCGCTGAACTTTGTAAAAAGCAAGGTTTAAAACTGCATCTCGACGGCGCGCGGATCTTTAACGCACTTGTACAAACCGGAGACCAAGCAGTGGATTATGGTAAATACTTCGATGGCATTTCTGTCTGCTTATCTAAAGGATTAGGCGCACCGGTTGGCTCTGTCTTACTGGCAGACAAGGCAACCATCAAATATGCACGCCGCATTCGTAAGGTATTGGGCGGCGGTATGCGCCAGGCCGGGTTTTTAGCTGCAGCAGGAAGCTACGCCTTAGACCACCATGTGGATCGACTGAAGATAGACCATGAACATGCCCATATCCTGGCAGAAGAATTGGCAAAATGTGATTGGGTAACCAACGTTGTTCCGGCTGAAACGAACATCGTGTTGTTCGATACCGAAAAACCTGCCGAAGAAATATTGGCTAAATTAGAAGCACAAGGCATTAAAGCAAACGCAACGGATAAACATCGCATCCGGTTTGTCTTACACCTGGATGTTCACCCGGAACAGGTAGAGCATACGGTGAAGGTGCTTGGTAGTATTTAATGGTTAGGCGGTAGCTCCATAAAGCTTTTTATAACGAACTTACTGACTAACGGTCTATTAAAACTTAAACCTTAGGCGTGTGTTGTAAGAATAATTATGAACCGCCTGGTAAAGAAGCTCGAAAAGATTGGCCGCGACCCTGTAGTAACCGCAAAAGCTGTCGGATTAAGATATGTTGCTGATAGCTCTCCGGGTTATACCCGTAAAAAATCGGGTAAAGGATGGAGCTATCTCGATCCGCAAGGAAACACGGTGAAGGATAAAGAGCTGATCCAACGGTTCAACAAACTGGTGATCCCGCCTGCTTATACCAACGTTTGGATTTCACCGTATGAGAATAGTCACCTGCAGTTCACCGGCGTAGATGCTGCCGGGCGTAAGCAATATCGCTATCATGCGGATTGGAATAAGATCCGAAATCAATCTAAATACCATCGCCTCCAGGCCTTTGCATCACATATTCCTGCTATCCGGGAACAGGTAGCGAGGGATTTGTCCCGCCGCGACTTAGATCATGATAAGGTTGTCGCCTTGGTTGTGAAACTAATGGAGCTGACCAGCATCCGGGTTGGAAACGAATCCTACAAAAAGCTGTATGGTTCTTTCGGCTTAACCACACTGATGGACAAACACGTAAAAATCGAGGGTTCGCAGATCAATTTTGCCTTTAAGGGAAAAAAGGGCGTTTACCATAAAATCAACCTGCAAAGTAAGCGCCTGGCCAGGCTGGTGAAGCAATGCCGCGATATCCCCGGTAAAGAACTTTTCCAGTATTATGATGAAAATGGCGACCGGCAAACCATTGATTCCGGCGACGTAAACACCTACCTTAAAAATATTACCGGCGAGGATTTCACTGCCAAAGATTTCCGCACCTGGGCTGGCAGTGTGAGCGCTTTGTTTGCGTTTAAAGAAGCCGGGGAATATACCAACCAGAAAGAATGCCGAAAGAAGATTATAAGTGTGTTAGACGAAGTTGCCCTAAACCTCGGCAATACCCGTACGGTTTGTAAGAAATATTACGTACACCCAAGCGTAATTAAAAGCTATGAGGATGGAACCTTGTTCAAATACATACAAGGTTTAGATGAGGATAAAGAACATGTGGCATCTGAACTGAACGAGGCTGAGCATGCTTTGTTACGAATTATAGAAAACGAGAAGCTGGCCGAAGCCAGCTGAAGAATGTAACTTTTTTGTCATGCTATTGTAATCGAAAATTATTTCGTAGTTTCGATGTTACAACTCATACTCAAAAGATGATCCCCTTGAATAAAAAACTTTTAGCCACATTAAGCCTTTCCTCGGTAGTTGTTTTTACCGCTTTTACGGCAATGCAACCCGGCCGCCCCGAACCTAAGATCACTAATCTGAAGGTATTACCTAAAAATTTAACCTTCCGCCAGGTTGATCATATCATGGACGAATGGTCGCACGCGTTAGGCGTACGCTGTAATTTCTGTCACTCGCCAAACCCTGAAACCAAAAAGATGGATTGGGCAAGCGACGCCAAGCCAGAAAAACACGCCGCTCGTGAGATGTTCAAGATGATGAACAGCATCAACAAGAAATATTTCAAAGCAGAAAAAGACTCATTAGGTGTGATGATGACCACCGGTGTAAACTGCTACAGCTGTCACCGCGGCAACCCGCACCCCGAAGTAGTGAGCGCACCGGTACCTCCGCGTAATGGCGGTCCGCAAGCTGCCCCACCGGCAGGAGCAACTCCGGCAGGTACGCCACCGGCAACGCCTCCTCCGGGTAATGGCCGTTAAGATATTACGAAACGCTTGTGCTATGCACAGGCGTTTTTTGTTTTGGATGATCTTATCATCGGGAAACAATGTGTCTTCGCCTGCTCGGCGCTAAAATTACAAAGCCCGCTTAACATTCCTTGGCGATTAAATCGCTTCAACCTACAGGCACGCGTTACAAACGCGCGCCGGAGTAATTTATATTACGCGCGTTTGTAACGCGTGCTTAACATAGAATAGCAACTCTATCGCTATAACTTTACGAGCATGCCTTAGAAATTCGTGCAAGAGTAACCCTCGCCTCCGGCTCCGCCCTCTTCTTAAATACCGTTACCTTTTCTTCTTTATAATTCTATATTTGAATCCATGCAAAAGATCCTGGTAGCCAACAGAGGCGAGATTGCCTTACGTGTCATGCGCTCTGCGCGCGAAATGGGTATAAAAACCGTAGCTGTATATTCTGCTGCCGACCGTAATGCGTTGCACGTGCGGTATGCGGACGAGGCGGTGTTTATCGGTGAAGCACCTGCTAATCAATCTTACCTGGTAGGCGAAAAAATCATCGATGCCTGCCGCAAAACAGGTGCTGAAGCCATTCACCCGGGTTATGGATTTCTGTCCGAGAACCCTGCTTTTGCAAAAATGGTTCGTGAAGCCGGACTGACGCTCATCGGCCCATCGCCAGAGGCAATGGAGATTATGGGTAATAAGCTGGCTGCCAAAGCTGCCGCTTTAAAATATAACATCCCTATGGTGCCCGGCACCGAGGAAGCCATTACTGATGTAGCAGAAGCGAAGAACCGGGCGATAGAAGTAGGCTTCCCAATTCTGATCAAAGCTGCCGCCGGCGGTGGCGGAAAAGGGATGCGCATCGTAGAACAGGCTGAAGACTTTGAAGAGCAGATGCAGCTGGCCGTATCAGAAGCGACATCAGCCTTTGGCGACGGTTCTGTTTTCATCGAACGCTATGTTTCGTCGCCACGACATATTGAAATACAAATCCTGGGCGATACGCATGGTAATATTGTCCACCTGTTCGAACGCGAGTGCTCTGTACAACGTCGCCATCAAAAGGTAGTAGAAGAAGCGCCGTCGTCTGTTTTAACACCGCAAATCCGGGCGAAAATGGGCCGTTGTGCGGTAGATGTGGCCCGATCTGTTAACTACACCGGTGCCGGAACTGTAGAATTTATCCTGGATGAAAACCTGAACTTTTACTTCCTGGAAATGAATACCCGCCTGCAGGTAGAACACCCGGTGACGGAACTCATAACCGGCTTAGACCTGGTAAAGGAACAGATTAAAATTGCCCGAGGTGAGGTATTAAGCTTTAAACAGGAAGAGTTGGAAATAAATGGTCATGCCGTCGAATTACGCGTATATGCCGAAGACCCGGCTAATAACTTCCTGCCAGATATCGGCACATTGCAAACCTACATCACACCGCAGGGACCTGGCGTACGGGTAGATGATGGTTTTGAACAGGGAATGGAAATACCGATCTATTACGACCCAATGATCGCCAAGCTGATCACCTACGGCAGCAACCGAGAAGAAGCTATTGAAAGGATGATCCGCGCGATTGATGAATACCAGATTACCGGTATTACTACCACCCTTGCCTTCGGCAAATTTGTAATGCAGCACCAGGCTTTTACATCAGGTAATTTCGATACCCATTTTGTAAAGAAATATTTCAGCCCGGAATCGCTGAATGAAGAACATGAAGATGAAGCAAAAGTAGCCGCTATACTGATGGAAAAACTGCTAAGCGAAAGACGACAGGTAGTACTGCCCGCTTCTGTAACTTCTGCAAATAATTCCTGGGTAAAGAACAGAAGAACCTATTGATAAATTTTTTTATCCCCGGCACGCGTTTTCAACGCGTGCCGACTAAACTATCACGATTAAATCGTCACCACTAATACGCACGCATTACAAACGCGCGCGATATTGAAATACCTAAAAATTGAGCATAGCGAAAGAGAAATCTTCTGATATTTGCTAGTCGAAGAAGATTTCTCCTCTCCCACGCACGTTCCAAACGCTGTTCGTCGAAATGACACCAAATTTTGAACAGTTTTTCCTATACATTGAATTACTAAAAAGCCTTTGCAATAGCAACCAACGCCTCTACTACTGCTTTATCGGTTTGTTCTAAAACGAATTCCTCCTGGTAACTACCTGTCCTGACAGCTTTAAATAGCATCTCACTTTCTACTGTACCTTTTGCCGTCGTATGATATTCCTGGGCGCCGGTCGTTTTTATCAATTGTTCAAGGTTTTCAGGCCTCACCCCTGCCCCGGGCATAATGCTGATCCTTCCATCTGCCTGCTTCACCAAATCGGCAATTAAGGATGCTCCTTTAACGGCATTTTCTTCTAATCCGGACGTTAATACACGTTCGAATCCCAATTCTATAATATCTTCAAGAGCCTGCTTCGGGTCGCGGCAACGGTCGAATGCACGATGAAAAGTAGCTCCCATATTGCCGGCTAAACGTTTCAGTTCTGCGCAGCGCAGTTTATCTACATCACCTTCAGGCGTTAGTATACCAAAGACAACGCCATCGCAACCAGCTAGCCGACACTGTTCGATGTCCGCTTTCATAATCTCAAACTCCAGGTCGGTATACAGGAAATCACCACCACGTGGGCGGATGATTGGATATAACTTAATATGCAACAGTTCGCGTGCCTGTTTAATCACCCCGAAAGAAGGCGTAGTCCCGCCGTCCTTCAGGTTATCGCATAGCTCAATACGATAAGCACCGGCCTCCTGGGCAATCAAGGCAGAAGTTACCGAGTTGGCACAAATCTCTATCCGGATCATGTATTGTTAATAAATGCTTTTACCTTTAATGATCAGGTCTTGCTTTTCTGCGTTACAAACTGCGTAACTGAATCCTTTCTGAATGGCATAAGCCCCGTATTCCCCTTTCTTATTAATCGCTAAAAAGCCTACCTGTAAATCTTTCGCGCCGTCGGCTTTCTTCTTTACAATGCGGTTAACGGCTTCGCGGCAGGCATCTTCAGGGGTATAGCCCTGGCGCATCAATTCTACCACCAGGAAACTTCCAACGTTGCGGATCACCTCTTCACCTACGCCGGTAGATGTCGCGCCGCCAACCTCGTTATCCACATACAAGCCTGCACCAATGATCGGGCTATCCCCTACACGGCCACGCAGTTTGAAGGCCATTCCACTGGTGGTACACGCACCAGAAATATTTCCGGCTGCGTCTATCGCCAGCATACCGATGGTATCGTGGTTATTCGGCCCGCCCGGCATGTTAGCAGGTGTAAAATGTTTATTCTCGATATTGATCTCTGGTTTGTAATTCGCAGTTTTTAACCACTCCTTCCAGGCCTTTTCAGATTCCGGCGTTAACAACTGGTGCTTCTTAAACCCATTTTCTACTGCAAACTGCGTTGCACCCTCGCCTACCAGCAGCACGTGCGGGGTTTTTTCCATCACCAGCCTTGCTACCGAAATCGGGTGATCGATATATTCCATTGCTGCTACACCGCCGCAGTTCCCTTTCTCGTCCATAATGCAGGCATCAAGCGTTACGTGCCCGTCGCGATCCGGGTAACCGGCTACGCCCACGCTATGGTTCTTTAAGTCAGCCTCTGGGATGCGTGCACCTGCTTCTACAGCGTCTAAAGCCCGCCCGCCGGTAGATAACACTTTCCACGCGGCCTGGTTAGCAGCCACACCAAAATCCCAGGTAGAAATTACAATGGGTTTGTTGCCAGCGATCTTTTGATTGAAAGAAGATTTTGCAAACACACGCGGAGCAGACAATGCACCGGCTGCGAGGGTTGTATAGGATAAAAATTTGCGGCGATTAAGCATCGAAGTGGAATTTTTTCTGGGTTAATAAAAACAACGCAATATTGCCATTTTTCTGCTATTTAACTACATCTAAGGGCAATTTCAGACGAGATATTTACAGCAATTTGTAAATGAGTAAACAAATTGAACGAATAAAAAAGGCCCGCAGATTTTTTGCGAGCCTTC
Organism: Mucilaginibacter straminoryzae; assembly: GCF_022953055.1. Classification (GTDB taxonomy): domain Bacteria; phylum Bacteroidota; class Bacteroidia; order Sphingobacteriales; family Sphingobacteriaceae; genus Mucilaginibacter; species Mucilaginibacter straminoryzae. The sequence continues at coordinate 536,938 of NZ_JALJEJ010000003.1, forward strand.
CTATTGTGATGGTTTAGCTATTTAATCGTCGTCATCTTTTTTCTTCTTCTTTTCCAGCATTACAAAGGCGCTGCGTTTTGGGGCGGGCATTACTGAATCCTCGCCTCTGATAGACTTCCAGATCACCTCGTTCAAGTCCAGATCGGGCGCCGCATCTTCATTTTTAAAATTGAAAGCTTCAGAGCGCTTGCTGCTTTTGTTAATCGCGGTGTTTCGTGCGGTAATATCCACCTTTGCAGGGATACACTTGTAAGGTGTAAAATCTGCATTGGAAGTAAAGCATTCATACATTGGCAGTGCGGCCGCATCGTACTGACTCATTGGAGGTAAACCTAAAATAAGCTCGATGGTGCGCAGTACGCCTGATGTTGAATACATGCTATGAACAACCGTGTTACGCTTAACGTAAGGGCCAACAACATAAGCAGGCGAACGGTGAGCGTCCACATGGTCTGGGCCGTTTTGTGCATCGTCTTCCAGGATAAATACTACTGACTCTTTCCAGATCGGGCTTTGAGAAAGGTGCTCGATCAACTTACCAACCGCCAAATCATTATCTGCCACGGCAGCTATCGGTGTAAACTTACCTTTCCTTTGCCCGCTGGTATGATCATTAGAAATCCGTATGGTGCTTAATTGCGGAACAGCGCTTACGGCCAGCAGCGAATCAAAATCATGCGCCCATGCATCATAACGAACCTGGTCGGGAATGTCCAAATCAAACCCCGGCGCCTGCGGGCACATTTTACCCATCAATGCTTTATACTTTGTTTGCCCGTAAGAGCCGAACTCGCCGTAACTGCGATAAGACACCCCGGCACGCTGGCAATAATCCCAGATGTAACCGTCTTTAGGGAAGTTAGCAGAAATTACGCCCTCATACCCGGTAGAGCCACCGCGCTTACCATAACTGGTTGGCCAGGTTTTTTCTACCACGTCTGTCGCGTAGGCCGCCATGCTCCAGTTATGGCCGTCTGCGCTTACTTCTGCGTCCACATAAAAATTATCCAGCAGCACATAATGGTCGGTCAGGAAATGCTGATTAGGCGTAATCTTTTCGCCAAACAAGCATAAAGATTTATCGCCGTTGCCTTTAGCCATATCACCCAGAACCTGATCGTAAGTACGGTTTTCTTTAATGATGTAAAACACGTGTTTAATCGGCGATTTCTCTCCCAACTTACGCGGAACCGGATTGCCCTGTTCGCCGTCTGCCTTGGCTACCTTATTGGTATTAAAAGGCGTGTTAGCAAAAACCTGTTTAGTATAAACCTTTAACTGCTCGTCATTCGGTGCATCAATAACAGATAAGGCCCCTTTAAATAAACCAGCAATATATTGCAGACGGCTGTTAGCCGTACTACCCACATGCACGCCACTATCATCATCCTTTGCGTAAGGCTGAGGGCCTTCCGGATTAGCCATAGAAGCCAGCCCTTTGCCGTTGCTCACCAAAATTTTATTGCCGGTAACTTTTACACTGGTTGGGTACCATCCCACGGGGATAAACCCTTTGCTCTTGCTGTTTCCCGGTGTAGAAACATCAAAAACCGCCAGGCAGTTATTATCTGCATTGGCGATGTAGAGGGTCTTTTCGTTAGCAGATAACGCCAGACCATTGGTAGTAGACCCGGTAAGATTAGTTGGGTATAGTGTTGCCGAAAGGGTTTCTACTACTTTGTTACTTGCGGTATTGATAATTGATACGGAGTTATCGTTCGCGTTAGCAACGTAAAGTAAGGTTCCTTTTCTGTTCAGCAGTAATTCGTTAGGATGGCTGCCTGTTTTAATGGTTGAAACAATGCTTTGCGAATTCAAATCAAAAACGGCCACCTGGTCGCTGCCCCATAGCGAGATGTACAAATACTTCTCATCATTAGATAACAGGCAGCTATAACCCAGATCCGGCAGTTTAACCGCACTGATTACCTTACGCTCTTTCAAGTCGATCGTATAAAGGCTGTTATCCTCTTTGGTTACGGTGTAAAGGCGGCTATCATCTTTAGAAATAGCAATACCAGTCGGGCTGATCTTGCTCACCGGCCAGGCTTCACCTAATTTGATCGTATCAGGCGAACGCAGCTTTCCACCCTTTACTTCATAATCGAGGATAACGTTGGAATTGCCCCCGGAAGCAAACAAATGTTTCTCGTCATGACTGAATTCCAGACCATACCACGAGGTACCGATCTCAACCTTATCCAGCAGCTTTTCTTTCTGCGGATCGATCAACTGCAGTTCCTGCGTACTTTGCCCATTATTGGTTACCGCCAACAATTTTTCAGACGGGCTTAACTTAATATTCAAGGGCAAGTCGCCGAGTGGCAAAGAACGGCCTGCCGGGCTTAGTTTCCATCCGTTGGGTAACAATACCTGCCCGGTTTCCTTTAGCTTGCCGGGCACCTGTGCTGCAGCTACACCAACTGAAAGCGCTAACGTTGCGCTTAGTAAAATCCTCATTTTCATACAGACCTGCTATAAACTATTGATGTAAATTAAATGAAACCATGCCCCTTAAGGTAAACCCATTTTGCAGGGGAATATCCCGGATAGCTTGCGAAGGCATTACCGTGCTGTGGGTAGCATAAAACACCGGGCCGCCACAAATAGAAAATGCAAAACGTGAATTAGCAGGCGCCATATTGATAGACGGCCCTACCAATAATTTTGCACCGCCTTCGGCTTCGTCCTGCTCCCAGAAACCTTCCAGGTCTTGCCCTATCGCCTCTACACCTGCAAAGAAACTGCCCGCAATACGGTGGTGAAAACCAAAACTGGTAATCAGGTCGATATCATCCCGACGGGTTGAAAAGGCTTTCTCGAAACGAAGGTTACCGCCAACACGCCATTTGGCAACTTCAAAACTGCCGGTAACGCGACTAAAAATGGCCGTGGTGTTCGAAAAATCATGACTAACGCCCATACCCAAGCCGAACCTTGCGCCGAATGCTTTCTTGCCACCGATAAAGTCACGAATCACCTCTGCCTGTTGGGCACTGGCTACATGACCAGCATGATCAAAGCCCAACGCCGCGCTACTGAACAAGGTAAACCGGTTACCCAGGTACCCTTTTACAGATAGCTGCTGGTCAACCCCGTCATAACCGAAGGGGTAAGCCGTCCGTTCGCCGTAACTGCCAGAGTATTGTAAATTCCAGAACGGTGTTTCGGCAGTCAGGGTATTTACAGAGAACAGGAAGGGTTGCACCATGGTGCCTGTTGTCCCTGTCAATCCTGGTTTTTGTATCACCGGTACTTGTGCTTTCGCCCAAATGGCAACTGTTGCAAGCGTTAGTGTAATGAGCAGTTTTTTCATATAAATGATGATTCTTTTTACTCTTTAATGCTGGTAGGTACAATGCCAGGCTTGTCTGTTGTGCTTGCAGGGAACTCGCCTTCTATTTCGTTGATAGAAGAAGTTTTGCTTAACTGCACGATTGACTGCGCACGTGCTTTAACCCATCTGCCAAGGCGTACGTTGTAGATACCGCCCAGTTTATAATAAAATCCCTGGTCGGCAGGTGTTGTATAAGCCAGGCATAACGTGTTAGAACCCTGACGATAATATGGTTGCGGTTGAAGGGTAATAGGATTGATAATATCGTACAAATCCGTATTGGTAATCTTATAGCCCTGCGGGTTTGCACCGCCAGAGAAAAGCGAACCGCCAGAACCTACGAACATTACATCTATCGGTTCGCTGTCTTTGGTTACTGCTGTACCGTTGAACACTGCCATACCGAAGGCATTTCCGCTGTTGGCAAAAAAGCCGGTGTTCCTTGCGCCGAAACCGTCGCCATCTTGTGTGGTATAGTTAAACGCCCTGATCCAGTTGGCGCTTGCAATACTGGTAGAACCGGAGCCATTGATTGTTTTTCCGGCACCACCTACGTAGAAGAAGGTACCTTTTTTGGCCGTGCCCGTAGTCAGGTTGAATTTAAACGTCCTGAACATGGTGGCAACGTTAGAACCAGAAGCAACAGAACCGCCACCGGTAGCCCAACCGTTAGCCGGGAAACCCGTAGGGGTAGATGCGCCAGCGTTATTGGTCACCACAACCGAGTATGGCGTTTTAGAAAAGTCGATATCGCGGGTAGCCAGTAATTGAATGTATTCGTAGTTGCCATCTGTACCAGAAACGTCATTAATAAAACCACTTATCACGATTGGTGTCACGGAAATCGTAGAGCTAAGCACCTGCACGTCATCTGCTTTACGCAGGCGAACCTGGGGTATCAGTTTGCCATCGGCGGCCTGGGTATTCAGCACCACCCCATAAAAATTTGCGCTTACCGGCAACGCTTTATTGGCAAACGTTGCGTTAGCTTCTGTATGCAGGGTAATGTTGTCGAAACCATCATTCAAGGCCTTATCGCCAGCATAGGTATCCGTAGGGGCAGGTATCGGGTCGAAGCCGCCTTTTACAATAGCAACCAGCGTGCTTTCATAATCAGAAGGCTTTGCTAAGATCGAACTACTTGGAACACGGTTAGCAGCAATGGGGTTGTTACTTGATATTTTGGTAACAGAGCTTGCCGATACATTTTTGATTTGCAGCATGCCATTATCGCGGGTAAGTACACCGCCAGCGATGGTAACAGTTACCGAATCGCCAGAGTTATAATTAGCCGCATCCGCACCGATAGGGATAGCGATACCACGCAGCTGCGATAGACGGCGTTTATCCTGGATCATCAGCAAGCCGCTTGGCAGGTTTTGCCCCGAATAATCTGAAACTACTATCCCTGTTATTTTATCAGAGCCGTACATTTTTTCTACCGTTAATTGTACATCGCCGCCTTTGTAAAGTTCGCGCAGATCATAGATTGGGATGTATGGGCTAATCTTGCCGCCCGGGTAATTATTGCCCTTTTTACAACCCGCCCAAATAAAGACCGATATTAATAAAAAGAGGTAAAAGATTGTCTTTTTCATTTTGTTAAATAATTGCTATTTAAAAAAGTACTGTCGTTATTTTCGCTGCCACCAAACCTGGGTAGAAATCGCATCAGGCCCTTGTGCGGCAACTGCTAATTTGTAATTAGTCGGGTTGGCAGATTGTACATATACCGGGTAAACCATACGTGCAGGCATCACTCCTCCGTTCCGCAAACCAGAACCTTTAGGCAGAACAGGGTGACCGGTACGGCGGTATTCAAACCACTGTTGAAGATCTACCAGGAACAAGGCATAATATTTCTGCAGGTGGATTTTCTCCATCTTATCTTCAAGTGGGTCTGCATCGTTCCAGAACAGATCCGCATCTGACAAATACTTCCTGAATTCTGGCGTACTGGTAGTAGGTGAGCTAATGGTACCTGTTGAGGTTTGGTTAGGCCAGGTAGGCAGCCAGTATTTTAAGCCTGCCAGAATGCCGTTTTCCCAATAGTTTTGGGCAGTACCGGTAGCGATATAGCCTTTTGCCGATGCTTCTGCCAGTATGAATTGTAATTCGGCATAATTCATCAGGATGCCGGTCATTGGGTCTGTCTGCAAGCTTACTGCCGAAGTATTTGAATAGAAATAAGACTGCTTTGTTGAACCGCCGCCTGGTGAATAACCACTCGGCACACCGGCAAAGCCGCCCGGACCTTGCGCAATCCCCCACCTGTTGAAACCGCTGGTTCCGTATTGGGTGATATTGATGCGTGGATCATTCCAGTCAACCAGGTGACCGATAAAGAAACTACCGATAGCTGGTTGGCGCCAATCCTGCTCGCGGATGGTTTGGTAAGGAGAAGTATATACGCCCCCCGTCCATTTCAGGATGGCAGCATCATCATTGCTGGCCATTACCGGGTACGTAGACGGGCTGGTATCAACCATTTGTTTGATCTTGGACTGAACGTCAGACGCAACTTCAGCTTTATCCGCTAATTTAATCAGCAAACGCAGATACAACGAGTTACCGAATTTTCTCCAGCGGCTTACGTTACCGTTAAACACCGGGTCGCTGTTTGGCGTAATGGCCGTATTAGCGCTAAGCAAAGTATTAGCTGCTTCCAATTGCTGGAATATGCCCAAATAAATATCCTTTTGCTTGTCAAACTTCGGTTCATAGATCGCGCTATCCCTTCCCAGATTCGATTCAGAATAAGGAACATCACCGTAGGTATCTGTCAATAAAGAATAGATCCAGGCCTGGCAGATCAACGAAATCCCCTGGTACGATTTATTCTGTGTCAGCGGGTCGCTGGCCTTTTTATAAATATCCTTAAAGTTGGTCAGCTGCAGGTACCATGCATTCCATAAACCGTCTGAAACGGTATTACGGTATTCGTAACGAAAAATAGCGCCTTCGTCGTCCGTCTGGCTTACCGTTACCTGCATTAACTCGTTATCGAAACTTCTGTTACGCGACATATTCGCACTAAGCGTTGCCACCAACGCCGGTGCAAGCAGTTGCTGCGGCAAGGCGTTCGGCGTATTAACAGGGTCTGTATTAATATTCTGGAAATCTTTAGTACAGGCTTGCAGCACCATGGCTAACAACATCACTGCACCTATTACACGATATCTTGTACTTTTCATTTGTGCTAATTCTTAAAATTGAACAACCAGGTTTAGGCCCATTGTGCGGGTTGAGGGGAACTGACCAACTTCGAAACCGGTTACGATGTCGCTACCGGCAAGGGTACCAAACTCGGGGTCGAACATCGGCCACGGCGACCAGATAAACAGATCGCGACCGTAAACGCCGATGGATGCGCGTTGCAGACCTAATCTGCGGGTGAGTTTCGCCGGAAGTGTATAATCGAACCTTGCCTCACGGAATTTGATATAGTCTGTACTGAAGGTACTTCCCTCGGCGTTATCCGTACCCATTTGAGAGCGGTAATAAGAGTCCACGTCAAATGTCAGCACATCGTTTTGGCGATAGCTACCGTCGGGGTTCTGAACCACACCATTACCGATAATACCATTATAGCGGCCCGGAAGCGTAACTTTCAGTTTACCTTGCTCCACCATTTTGTAGTTCATCAGCGAGTGGGCTACTGCACCAAACTGCGCATCAAACAATACACTTAAACTAAATTGTTTATACCTAAAGTTACTTCCGGCGCTTGCACGGTATTTAGGCGTGGTATTACCCAGGTAAATAACGTCTGGCGTAATTTTAGCGAAGCCTGTTTTTTCATCATAAACCACTTGCCCGTCTGGTGAACGTACATAGCCGCGGCCATACAAGTCGCCCATGCTGCCGCCTACTTTAGCAACAATCTGTCCACCACCAACAGGACCCGTTCTGATCACAACAGAACTGTCACCAAGTTCGGCAATACGGTTACGGTTAGCAGAGAAGGTGAAGTTCATGCCCCACTTAAATGATTTCTTTTGTAGCGGGATAGCATTTACTGCAAGTTCAATGCCTTTATTGTTAACCCGGCCAATGTTGGTTAACACCTGGCTGTAACCCGATGAGCGGTCTACAATCCGCGACAGGATCTGGTTACGGGTATTGCCGGAGTAAAGTGTAAGATCGAACCCTAAACGGCTGTTAAACAAACGAATGTCTGAACCTACCTCGTAAGCAGTTGTCTTTAACGGTTTCAAGTTAGGGTTAGGTAGTAATGTAGGGTTTTGCAACGAACCTCCCGGATATAAACCTCCGCCGGCAATACTGTAGTTATAAGAAGTAATGTAAGGCGTAGTTCCACCGCTACCCACTTGCGACGCAGATACCCTGAATTTGGCATAACTGATCTGTTTCGGCAGTTTAGCTACTTCAGACAGCACGAAGCTGGCGTTTGCTGAAGGATAGAAAAAGCCAGAGTTTGTGGTACGGAATGGCGTTGCCAGTACGCTGGTATAGTCGGTACGGCCGGTTAATTCTAAATAAAGAAAATCTTTGTAAGAGGAATTGATCAAACCATACATACTGTTGATCTTGTAGCTGCTCTTATCTGGTATGGTTACCAGCGGTCCGGCTGCGTTCGACACCGAGTATAAGCCCGGATACGTTAGCGAGTCGGCACGGATCTCGTCTTTATTGTACTTATTTTTAAGAACGCTACCACCTGCGGTTGCAGTAAAAGTAAGATCCTTATTGAACTTGGTGTTATAGCGTATCAGGAAATCCGTACTGGCTTCCTGGCTGTAAATGTTCTGCGTACGGTAAGAACCTTTTACAAATTTAGAACCGGCATCATACGGGCGATCCTGCTCGCGCTGCTCGTAACTCATGTCCAGCGAGGTACGTACCTGCAAGCTAAGGGCTTTGGTAATGCTATAGGTAGCCTGTATATTACCGGTTAGCTGATTACGGTTCATTTTGTTGATGAACTCGTAAGCAATGGCATAAGGATTTTCCGGAAATGAACTGAAAGGATATTGAATGGCACGTCCTTCCTGACCTAACTTCCAATAATTTTTCAGCCAATCCGGGTCGGCATTAGGTTGCCAGAAAATAAACCAGTACATTAAAGATTGGTTACCGTAACCAGCCCCCGGAAGGTTATCACTGAATTTATTAGTATAAGTAATTTTAGAGGTAATGGTTAACTTATCATTCAGTTTAGAGTTAACCGACATCGCGACAGAGTTACGGCCAATACCCGTATTAGGTACTATCCAGGTATTCTTTAGGTTGGTGAATGAAAACCTTGCCGTTGTTTTATCGGTACCGCCGTCAACACTTACGGTGTTAAGCAACGTTTTGCCTTTATCAAAAAAGTTATGGATCTTATTAGGATAAGGCACCCATGGCGTACGGGTGGCACCCTGCTTTTGCGTAACGGGGTCATACTGGTAAAACATTTGCCCGTCAAACTTAGGGCCGTAAGCAGAACTGGTACCACTGGTGCTGGCACCATCTGCACTTGCGCCATAAGAATAGTAATTAGAACCACCTGTACCCTGGCCGTATTCGTATTGAAGATCTGGCCAGCGGTTAACACTTTCTATAGACGCGTTAGAGCTGAAGGTTACCCCAAACCCTTTGCGGTTAGCCGTTCCGGATTTTGTGGTGATGATTACCGCGCCGTTAGCACCACGCTGGCCATATAGCGCCGATGCACCCGGGCCTTTCAGTACGGTGATACTTTCGATATCGTTCGGGTTAATATCGTTGATACTGCTACCATAGTCGGCAGGCATATTGTCACTGCTGGTACCGTAAGCGCTTTCACCCGGATTACCGGTGCGGCGGCCGCTGCTGTTATTGATCACTACCCCATCTACCACAATCAACGCCTCGTTATTACCGGTAAGGTTATTTTCGCCACGAAGGATAATTTTATTAGAACCGCCGGGGCCGCTGTTAGAACGCACCATGCTTAAACCGGCCACCCTGCCCTCCAGCGCTTCCGTCCAGTTGTTTGGCATCGTTTCGGCAATCTGCTGGCCGGTTACATTGCTGGTAGCATAACCAAGCGCTTTTGTTTCGCGCTTGATACCGAGCGCAGTAACCTCCACTTCTTTCAGGGCAGAATTTGAAACTTCCAAAGCGATGCTCACACCATTGGTAGCCGAATTGAAAGCCTGACTTTTGGTAATAAAGCCCACCATGGAAAAGTTAAGCTTATCACCGCGGGCTATCCTTACAGAAAACTTTCCATTAACATCAGAAGTTCCCAGAAAGGTACGGCTGCTATTGGTAAGGGTTACACCTGCAAGGGGTAGTTTATCATCGGCTGAAGTAATTAAACCGCTTACCGCAATCATTTGCAAGCGTTTTAGCACTACGTTACCTGCCATATTTTTGACGCCGATACCCTCCTGCTGTTCTAAAGCTACGGCAAGCTTATCAAACGAAAGGGTTTCTGAAGGCAGGTTGACAACAGAGAGCATGTTTACATCTGTGTCAAAAGACACCTTGTACCCTTTTTTCCGCAGGCCGTCCACTACGGTTTGCAGTGTGAGCCGCTTTTGCGGGAAGGTAATAGGGCTATCGCTTTTTACCTGTGCCCTTAAAGTAAGGGCGCCGCAAAGCAGCAATAGCAGTAAGTAAATTTGTTTTCGATAAAGTAATAATTTGAGTTGTTTCATTGCGAATATCAGAATAGAAGAATAGTGTGTTGGTCTTTATATTTGTAGTGTATTCCGGTGGCGTACTGTAAGCCTTTGAGCAGATTTTCAAGGCCGGTATCTTTCATTTCGCCGCTGAAGCGATGGTATTTTTGAACCGAAAGGGCAGCTTCTACTTTAACATTATACCACCGTTCTATTTTGGTGGCAATGGCATCTATGCTATCGTTATCAAATACCAGGGTTTGCAACGGCAGGCCTGCCGCCTCGCGGGGTGAAACAGACCTGACCATCGCGCTGCCGATATCTGACCATACCAGTTGCTGACCGGCTTTCAGGTATTCTGTTTTGTTGCCTCGGCTTACCCCTACCAAACCGGTAGCTACCTTTACTTCTGTGCTATGGTTAGCGCGCGAGTAAACGTTAAATGAAGTACCTAAAACGGTAACAGTATGGTGGTTAATGGTTCGAATAATGAAGGGGGCTTTTGTTTGGTGCTTTACATCAAAAAAAGCTTCGCCGTTAAGGGTCACCTCTCTTTTGCTTTGGCCAAAATCAGATTGGTATACCAGTTTTGAATTGAGCGCCATGTATACGTGCGTACCATCCGGCAGTATGACCAGTTCCTGGTTATTTCGGGTGGCTACCGTTTGGGCGGCTACCGTCTCTGCACCGGTACCCCTGTGTTGCAGGAACCACAATGTACCCAGTGAAGAAATAAGGATTAAAGTTGCGGCAATGCCGATGAGCCAGTTAGGTCCATTAGATCCACGCTTTGGCGGGGTAACCGAAGGTGTAAAAATCCGGCCAAGCAACCGCAGCCATTCTTCATCGATATCTGTTTGATGCAGCGGCTTGTTCAGCTTTTTCTGACGCTCTTGCAGATAAACAACCACGTAATAGTGCTCGCGCTGTTCGTTAACCCAATTCTTTACCTGCTCCTGCTCTTCAGGGCTGCACGTCCCGTTGACGTAGTTGATTAGTAGCTCCCAGTTCAATTGATCTTCTTTTCCATAAAGAGTATATGGAAGGCGGTTTCCACCAAAAGAAATCGTTAAAGGTTAGTTAAGATTTTGTTAAGAATCAGCAGTAATTATTAAGGAAACTAATATCACCTGCCAGAAAAACTAAAGGACAGTCCGTAATAAAACCGGGAACGGGAAAACGCAGATAGAATTAATGGGACAGAGATTATCCCAGCATCATAAAAACGTTGATCAGCATGAGGCCACCGGCAATGGTTGCCTTATCTAACCCGCTATGGCTGATGGTATGGCTCAACTGCTCAATGGCTTCGCGCATATTGTACTCTACTTTCTTTTCAGAAATTTCAAGTACTTCAGCAATTTCTGCATATTTCAGTCCCAGCAAACGCAGCTCGATCATCTCTTTACGCAAAGGCGGCAGTTTATTAACCAGCTCTTCAACGATCCGGATGGATTGCTTCGCTACAAATTTCTCGAACGGATTGAAAGTATCAGCCGGAATGTCAAAAGCATCATCGGGTAGTTGGGTAAGTGTCTGGCGCGGACTGATGGCTTTCAATGCACCGTGCTTGGCTGCGCGAAACAAATAAGGCTTTAACTCGCGGATCTGCAATTGATCTTTTTGCAGCCAAAGGTTCAGGAAAAGGTCAGATAGTACGTCTTTAGCCAGGTCTTCATCTTTGGTAATGGCCGAAACGTATCGGTAAAGCGGCGTGTAGTTATCTTTGAATATGCCCTCAAAACTCTCCAGGCTCACTATTAAAGGCATATTTGCGGATTCCATATTACCTGCAAAATAACCCCGGCTATGTTTAGGAAATGATAGATAGGTGTTAATTTTGTATTAAGTAAAGAACTTGTTGCAAATGAAACTTTCAAAATAGCCAATAGAAACAAAAGTTATATCAATAAGAAGCAAACATTAGGCCCTATTATTAACAATATGGCAAAAAACACAAGTACCAAAGTGGGACGAAAATCAGGGCTTTTTCTTCGGATCGATATACTGTTCATCCGTTGCAGATGCGGCGTTACGCATATCTACATTTTCTTCAAACTGCCACTTACCATTGCGCAGGCGGTAAGCATCATAAGTGAGGTCAGGCCCGTAGGTATCAGGTTGATCTTTTAAGCGCTTATCAGGCGGGGCAAGATGGTCGAACACGATTAAACGTGAAGTGGGATCATACTTCAGCAACATAGAAGCTTGCCTGGTATACTGAAAAACTACCCGGTTCTTGACTGGTCCTTTATCAATAAATACCGGCGCGCCGAATACCAACTTACCGCTATTGTCAGGAAACGATAAAACCTCTATCACCTTTTTGGTAGATTTAGGCGTATAGCCCTTCCAGCCCAGCAATACATAATACGGATTGGTTTCGCCCACCGGGATCACCTGGTAATACTGCGCGCCATACCATTTCCCGTTGTCGGTAACGGTATCCTGCGGATTCTTCATAAAAGGAGAATAATCGCCCAAAGGATATAGCTTTAAGCCTCCTTTACCGGTATTCATCTGGATAGCGCCATAGAAGCGATAACTACCGTCATCATTCATCACATGCCAGGTAAAAATACGGAACCGTTGATCCGGTGAATTCACCGTGGTAATTGCCTTTACAGAATCGAATTGAAACTGATACGAACCCGGCAATTTCAACGTGCTGATTAACGTACGGATAAAGTTATAGTTCGCGTTTTTACGCTCCAGCTCTTCGGGGTGGTTCACCATTTTTAACCCCAGGTGCTTCAGGCTGTCGCGGTATACCGGGAACTGATCCTGCCTGCTTCCAGGCTGCGCGAACAGCCTAACAGACATCAGGCAAAAAACACAAACTATAACTGTTTTATTCATAAAGCTACTTGCGTAAGTTTTCTATCACGATTGCGCTGGCACCACCGCCGCCATTACAGATACCGGCAACGCCGTATCGCCCACCGTTCTGACGCAATACATTGAGCAAAGTTACCACAATTCTGGCACCTGATGCACCAAGCGGGTGTCCTAATGATACCGCCCCTCCGTTTACATTCACTTTAGCGCTATCTAATTTCAACAATTGGTTATTTGCCAAAGCGACTACAGAAAATGCTTCGTTGATCTCAAAATAATCGATCTGGTCTGCACTTAACCCAGCTTTGTGCAATGCAAGCGGGATGGCTTTAGCAGGGGCAGTGGTAAACCACTCGGGCGCTTGTTGCGCATCTGCATAAGCTACTACTCTTGCCAATGGTTGAATGCCCATCGCTTCGGCACGTTCCTTACTCATCAGCACCAAGGCTGCTGCGCCATCATTTAAAGTAGAAGCATTTGCCGCAGTTACTGTACCTTCTTTTGCAAATACAGGTTTTAGTGAAGGTATCTTATCAAACTTTACGGCAGCAGGCTCTTCATCCTGATCGAACACGGTGATGCTGCCTTTTTTATCTTTAATTTCTACCGGTACAATCTCGTCTTTAAATCGTCCGGCGGCTTGCGCTGCCTGCGAACGTTGGTAGGACTCAATGGCAAAAGCATCCTGCTCTTCCCGGCTGATCTTACATTCAGCAGCGCATAATTCTGCAGCAGAACCCATGTGGTAATCATTATAAACATCCCACAAACCATCTTTCACTAAGCCGTCGGTTATTTGCCCATGCCCCAGCCTGTACCCATTTCGGGCTTTATCCAGGTAGTAAGGCACGTTACTCATACTTTCCATACCACCGGCCACAATAACATCCTGTTCGCCAAGGGCAATACTTTGCGCGGCCAGCATAATACTCTTCATACCGGATGCACACACTTTATTAATGGTGGTAGCAGGCAGGTCGGGTAATCCGGCAAAACGCACAGCTTGTGTAGCCGGGGCCTGACCCAGATTAGCCGACAACACATTCCCCATATAAACTTCCTGTATGTGCTGCGGCTGCAAACCCGATTGCTCAACGGCTGCCTTAATAGCTACTGAGCCGAGTTGCGTTGCAGACAGCGAAGCAAGGCTGCCGCCGAAACTACCAATGGCAGTACGGGTAGCTGATACGATATAAACTTCTTTCATAATAGCGATAACAATTGGTGGGGCAATTTACTGCTTTTTGTATTATCGGCAGGTAAAATCTCCCGCTTCAAAACGAAACGCACAATTTGTCGTTATGATATAATTTTCAGAACTTTTCTATTTTTGATGGCTTATTCGTAATATGATTGAGGGCTTAATTGATTACGTTCTATTGCTGAACAGGCGTTGCGCCTCTTTTTTTGAACATCAAAAGTCCGCTTTAAGCATTAGCTGCACACAAAGGATATGTACACCGACTTATTAAAAAAACTAAACGATATAAAGGTATTGCTAATCGGCGATCTGATGATCGACCATTATGTATGGGGCAAATTTGAACGCATATCACCAGAAGCGCCCGTACCACTTATTGATGTGATCCGCGATGAGGAAATGCTTGGTGGTGCTGGTAACGTATTGAAAAACCTGGCCAGCTTTGGGGTACAGGCAAACATGGTAAGCGTGGTTGGCGACGACCGCTGCGGCGATGAACTTTGCCAGCTATTGCAAGACAGTGGTGCGGATACCACCGGCATTTTCCGACAGCCTGGCCGCATCACTACAAAAAAATCAAGGATACTGGCATCCAATCACCAGATGATCCGCATTGATAGCGAAACCCGTAAGCCGGTCGACAGCCAGTCGGAATACCAGCTGGTCAATTTTGTAGAGCAGCACCTGGGCGACTATCACATCCTGCTGATCTCTGATTATGCCAAGGGTGTACTGACAGAAAACGTATTACGCCGTGTAATAGAACTGGCCAACCAGAAAGGCATTCTGAGTATTGTTGATCCAAAAGGAACGGATTTTTCTAAATACCTCGGCGCTTCGGTCATCAAACCAAATAAGAAAGAAGCAGCTATAGCTACCCGTGTCGATATTACAGACCGCGCCAGCCTGGAGCAGGCTGCTGATAAACTGAAACAATTAATCAACGCTAAAACCGTCATCATTACGCTATCAGAAGAAGGTATGGCGATTTATAATGACCATTTGGAGGTGATCCCTACCAAGGCTAGCGAGGTTTTTGACGTCACCGGCGCTGGTGATACCGTACTGGCTGGTATTGGCATTTGCCTTGCTGCAGGTCTGTCTGTCAAAGAAGCTTGTACCTTTGCAAACCACGCCGCCGCTATTGTGGTAAGTAAAATAGGCAGTGCCGTTACTACGGTGGATGAGGTTTTAGAACGAATGAAATAACATGGAGCAATTTATCTTAACAGAAATAAATGAACACCGGCAGGCATTGGATGCAGTATTAGCCCAGTTAGTGCCCGTGATTGGCGAAGCCGCTAAAAACGTAATTAACGCCGTTAAGAAAGGAAACAAGGTACTGATTTTCGGCAATGGCGGCAGCGCTGCTGATGCCCAGCACATTGCTGCGGAATTTACCGGTCGCTTCGTAAAAGAACGCCGCGGTTTGCCTGCCATCGCCCTTACAACAGATACCTCTGCCATGACGGCCATCAGTAATGACTACGGCTACGCACGCATTTTCGCACGGCAGGTGGAAGCCCTGGCTGTACCCGGCGATGTGGTAATAGGTATATCTACCAGCGGTAACAGTGAAAATGTAATCAAAGGTTTGGAAGCCGGTAAGCAGATCGGATGCTATACCCTTGGGTTAAGCGGCCGTGATGGCGGTGCAATGAATAGCTTGTGTGACTTAAATATCGTCATCCCTGTCAACACCACCGCACGGGTTCAGGAAATGCATATTCTGATCGGCCATATCCTGTGCGCCGCAATTGATAACGAATTTTAAGTAGATTAGCCCTGTTCTTAAGAAAGTAGTGTAACCGCTATGGCAAAACTTTCCGCATCGCGTCAAAAGGCGCTTTTACGTAAATACGCCCGCAATCTGAAGTTCCTGATGATTGTGGCCAGTATTGTCGTGATCGTAGTTACCTTGCCAAAGCAGGCCAAGTTCAGGTACGAGTACGAGAAAGGCCGGATCTGGAACCAGAAAGACCTGATATCGCCCTATAACTTCGCCATCCTGAAAACACCGCAGGAAATTGAGGCCGACCGCCTGGAGGCGCTGAAGACCGTTAAGCCGATCTACCAGTTAAATACGGACATGGGGCAGCAGCAACAAGAAGGCTTTAAAGGCGACTTCGAGATCAAATGGCACGATGCCGGTTTAAACGAGCACTTGAAAGAGCGTTACCTGAAGGCAGGCCTGGAAATGCTGAACAATGTTTATCAGAAGGGCGTACTTACCCTAAATGGAAGATACCGTACCATTACCGAGAACTACAGTATTACCATACTTAACCACAACGTTGCGGCAGAAAAAAACACGGCAGACCTGTTCACAAAAGAGAAAGCCCTCTCCTACTGTGAAGAATACCTTAGCAAAACCAATCTCGACCATGCGTTTCTGATGAACCTGCTGCAAAACCGCATCCAGGATAATCTGCTCTATGACGATAAATTAACCCGCAGGCTTGAAAAAGAAGTGGTAGACGGGCTTTCTATCACCCGGGGTATGGTGCAAAAAGGAGACCCTATTGTAGTAAAGGGCTCCATCATCAATAATGATGTATACCAGAAGCTGGAATCGTATAAAAAAGCCTTTGAAGATAATGCCCGGGTTAATGGTGACCGCCGCTTGGTATTGTTAGGCCAGTTTCTGCTGGTGGCGATTGTAATCACGCTATTGATCGTGTTTCTGTACCTATTCCGGAAAGATATTTATTTCGACAACCGTTTGGTAGGCCTGATCCTGCTGGTCGTAACCGCCATGCTGGCAACGCTTTCATGGGCGATCCGCATCCAGTTACCAAACCTGTATTATATCCCCTACTGTATTGTACCGATCATCATCAGGATATTGTTTGATACCCGCCTGGCCCTGAACATTCACCTGCTGGTGATACTTGTTGCAGGCTTTTTTGTGCCTAACAGTTTTGAATTTGCCTTTTATGAGATCACAGCGGGGATGGTATCCATTTACAGCATCAAGAACCTGATCCGTCGCGAGCAGTTCCTTACCTCGGCGCTGATCATCATCTTCAACTACCTGGTCGCTTTTTTGGGTATTTCTTTCATCAGGGAGGGTACGATCATCAACCTGGACTGGATGGATTTCCTGCCGTTTGTGGTGAGTGTTTTGCTCACTTTGCTGGCCTATCCGCTGATCTATGCTTTCGAACGTGTATTTGGCATTACTTCAGAAATTACGCTGATCGAGCTGACCAATACCAACGCGCCGCTGCTACGCCAGTTGGCCTTTACTGCGCCGGGTACCTTCCAACACTCGCTACAAGTAGCTAACCTGGCAGAGAACGCGATATTCAGTATCGGTGGCAACGCACTATTGGTAAGAGCCGGTGCGCTTTACCACGACATTGGTAAAATGGAGAACCCACTTTATTTTATTGAGAACCAAACATCGGGCTTTAACCCGCATGATAAGCTCTCTTATGAAGAAAGCGCACAAATCATTATCCGCCACGTCAGCACCGGGGCAGACATGGCCCGTAAGAACGATTTGCCAGAGATTGTGATCGATTTTATCCGCACGCACCATGGAAATACCAGGGTAGACTATTTTTATCAGTCTTTCCTGAAAAATTTTCCCGAAAAGATCATCAACGAGAACACGTTTCGTTACCCCGGACCTATCCCCTTTTCAAAAGAACAGGGCGTTCTGATGCTGGCAGACTCGGTAGAAGCGGCCTCACGGGCGTTGAAAGAGCCCGATGAGCAGTCGATCAGTAACCTGGTAGACCGTATTGTGAGCTACAAATTAGATCAGGGCCAACTAAATGACAGCAACATCACGTTGAAAGAACTGCAGACTATCAAGGAGATATTCAAAAAAATGCTAATGAGCATTTACCACGTGCGAATTAATTATTAGAATATCGAAAAATTATTTTGTGCGTTTTGCTGAATTGCTATATTTGCAGACCCAAAAACAAGGGGATATTCTTAAACGAATAAGGTGAGGTGCCTGAGAGGCCGAAAGGATCAGTTTGCTAAACTGACGTACGGGAAACTGTACCGAGGGTTCGAATCCCTCCCTCACCGCAAATAACATGTCAAAGTTTTGGAAAACGCCTCAGATCATACGATCTGGGGCGTTTTTGCTTTATAGCCACCTCATTTCAACGCAATTCATATCAATCGAAGCGAGACCTCTTGCGAGACCTATTCGGCCCTTCGTAAATTAGGTCTCGCTGAACCGCTAAAAAGTTTAATTATTAACCCTTAATCGTTAAGGCGATGATCAGAACAGTTTGTATCAACTTCGCGTTGAAAAAGAGCAAAACACTTAAAGACGGTAAAGCCCCAGTTTATCTCAGGTTGACGGTGGCAGGAGAACGTGTTGAATTTACCACCCGCCGGTATATTAAACCGGAACGCTGGAATGCAGACCAGCAGAAGATGACTGGCACAAATGAAGAAGCGCGTGTCTTTAACCATTACCTCAAAACCCTTGAACAGCAGGTTTATGATGAGCACAGAAAAATGATGAATGCAAATGCCAATATCTGTGTGGAAGATCTCAAAAACAGATTGCTTGGCAAGGAGCAAAAGGAAAGGCAAAAGATGCTGATCCCCATCTTCAAGGAACACAATAAGCGTCTGCAGATGCTAATCGGAAAAGAATATTCACAGGGGACATTGACCATCTTTGAAACTACTTTCAGGCATGTGACTGAATTTATTCATTGGCAATACCGGAAAGCTGATATAGACATCAAAGCGGTCGATCACGAGTTTATCACATCCTTTGATTTCTATTTACGGTCAGAATGCAATTGCGCTAATAATACGACGGTCAAATATGTCAAGAACTTTAAGAAGATCATCAGGCTATGTATAGCGAATGGCTGGCTGGACAAAGATCCGTTCGTTAATTACAAGCCGAAAGTAAAAGAGGTCGTTAGAGATTTTTTGACCAAAGACGAAATTCAAGCTATGGCCGATGCTAAGCTGGTCACCAATCGGGTCAGACAAGTCAGGGACATATTCCTATTCAGTTGTTTCACCGGATTAGCTTATGCTGATGTCAAGAAACTTAAAAGGTCTGAGATCATCAAAGGTATTGATGGGCAACAATGGATCTTTACTTCACGTCAAAAAACAGAGACCACATCCCGTATCCCCTTATTACCTACCGCATTGAAGATATTGGAAAAGTATGAGGATAATCCAGAATGCTTACACAACGATAAAGCATTGCCTGTACTGTCCAATCAAAAGATGAACAGCTATTTAAAAGAGATTGCCGATGCGGTCGGCATTAACAAGGAATTGACCTTTCATATTGCCCGGCACACTTTTGCTACAGTAGTCACCCTGTCAAACGGCGTATCTATAGAAAGTGTTTCCAAAATGCTTGGTCACCGTAATATTCGCACTACCCAACATTACGCCAAAATCTTAGATGCTAAGGTAAGCGAAGATATGGCTGTTCTGAAAGAGAAGCTAACAGTCACTGAAAATAAATTGTCAAAAATCGAAAACGGTTATCACACTTTGTGATAACCTTAACTGCACATCATGCAAAAAGAAGTATTCATAACAGACGAAATTATCTCAAGCAAGATCTATATCGTCAGAGGTCAAAAAGTGATGTTAGATCAGGATCTCGCAGAACTGTACCAAGTAGAGACCAAGCACCTTAAGCGCCAGGTAAGAAGGAATATTGAGCGGTTCCCAGGCGACGATTTTATGTTCGAATTAACCCCTGAAGAGTATCAGATTTCAAGGAGCCAAATTGGCACCTTGAAACAAGGGCAAAATTTCAAGTATGCGCCTATGGCTTTTACTGAGCTAGGCATAAGTATGCTTTCAAGTGTGTTAAATAGCCCTGCGGCAATACAGGTTAACATCCGTATCATGCGAATTTTTGTGCATGTCAGACAAATTTTGACTGACACAACCGAGATACGACTAGAAATAGAAAAAATCAGAAATGAACTATTTAATCATGGCAAAAACATGGAGATCGTTTTCGCTTATTTGGACGAGTTATCAAATAAAATCGATTCTCAACAATCTGCTAATAATAATAGAAAGAGGATCGGTTACAAACCAGATGAATAAATGCTATGTAAATAAACTTCATTAAGTTTCAAAAACGAGGGGCTACATGTGATTAGGGCTAGGCAAACACACTTACCCATTGCATCGCTTAAACAACCGGCAGCAGCAAGCATGAAAATTAGGAAAGGATTCTGATGTGCAAAGTTAGCGGGCAATATTGATAACTTTAACAAGAAATGAATCAATCAAAGCTTAGGTTGCAAGCTGCTAAAGAACCCCTTATTTCTATCCACGATAGCCGCCCTCCAACAATCTTCAAAAAAGCTTTTTCTGAGATTTGTAAGGTCATTACTCTGCCTTATAGACCGCTGCGATTGCTTCAGTTTAACCAATTCGTTGTACAATTTAGGATTCTTACTTCTCACATAATCCTGCAATACCTTCAATGGACGCTTATCTCCCCAACTTAGGCCCCTAAAACCCTCGCCTGCGGGTGATGGCAGGAAAAATGCGTCATACATCTTATTATCAATTCTTATCGTCTGAGCAAATAATCTGGTACCCGCCTTGTATTCGTTCACTATTTGAATCTTATTTTTAAAGATCTCTTTTTGAAATAAACCAAAGGGCGTTATTCCTGAAACTCCGGTATTCGTAAAAAATAAGTTCTTTATGCCTGGATATTGACTTAAGATATCCTTAATTCCGTTATTATATTGAAACCCTTTAAGTGTTTCAAGAGGCGCTCCTTTACAGTTCAAAAGACTTTGGTCCAGTGGACATTTGCCGTTTTTAGTCGTATTGTTATAACGGTTAGTACATTTTATAACATCAGTAATCAATAACCCCCTGCTTGTTAGTAGATTGATTGCCCGCAGCGTTCCGTCTTTAGCATTTGGCGTTTTTAAAGGATTATCATCGTCATCAACTCTCAGTATAGTAGTTAACGTTTCCCAAAAGCTATTTTCACTGCTGCCATAGAAAAACTGCATCCTGGCACCATTACCAAATCGGTGTGTTTGCCCATCGTGAGACATGGTGATATCATAAATTGGAAAAGTGCCAATGATCAGGCCGGTGAATTCTGACTTTGGTCTTTGGAGAGTTAACGGCAATGTTTGATGATAGTCTAAATAAGGATGTTTCTCCAGTTCGTTTAGGGGCATGAGTGTTGAGGTTGAGAAGCTAATATTAGTAAAACTTCATCAAATATTAAATACGCTGACAAAATGCTATTTGATAGTATACCAGAATACCTTATTTTGTCCCTATTAATTGAAACTATTTTCTAAACCTTAAGACATGAATACTTCTGTCCATAATAAACTCGTATCTTTTATTTGGAGTATTGCAGACGACTGTTTGCGAGACGTTTACGTCCGCGGGAAGTATCGAGATGTAATTTTGCCAATGGTGGTGCTGCGGCGACTGGATGCTTTGCTCGAACCAACCAAAGCAGCTGTGATGGAAGAATTAGCGTTCCAGAGAGACGAGGCTGGTTTTACCGAGTGGGACGACAGCGGGCTGCGCGAAGCGTCTGGTTTTGTGTTTTACAATACCAGTGAGTGGACGTTACAACGTTTAAAGGATACAGCGACCAATAATCAACAAATTTTAGAAGGCAACTTTTCCGATTATCTAAATGGCTTTAGTGCTAACGTAAAGGAGATCATCGAAAAATTTAACCTTAAACGCCAGGTAACCCACATGGCGCAAAAGGACGTATTGCTTAACGTTCTTGAAAAATTTACTTCCCCAAATATTAACCTTACGCCTTTTGAAAAGCCCGATCCCGACGGTCGTAAGCTACCTGCTCTGACAAACCTTGGAATGGGCTACGTATTTGAGGAATTGATCCGCCGGTTTAATGAGGAGAACAACGAAGAGGCCGGTGAGCACTTCACCCCGAGGGAAGTAATTGACCTGATGACCCATCTTGTCTTTGAACCTATTAAGGATAACCTGCCTCCGGTTATGACTATCTATGACCCTGCCTGTGGATCGGGAGGTATGCTCACCGAATCGCAGAACTTTATCAAGGATGAGGAGGGTGAGATCAGGGCGAAAGGAGACGTGCATTTGTACGGTAAGGAGATCAACGACGAGACGTATGCGATCTGTAAGTCGGACATGATGATCAAGGGGAATAACCCCGAGAATATTCGTGTCGGTTCTACTTTAAGTACGGATGAGTTTGCCGGTATGCACTTCAATTTCATGCTATCCAATCCGCCTTATGGTAAATCATGGGCAAGCGAACTGAAGTATATTAAGGATGGCAAGGAAATTATTGATCCTCGTTTCCAGGTAAAACTCAAGGATTACTGGAGTAATGAGGAGAACGTTGATGCGACGCCCCGTTCGTCGGACGGGCAGCTGCTGTTCCTGATGGAGATGGTGAACAAAATGAAACCATTGGACCAAAACCCTACCGGCTCGCGCGTTGCTTCGGTTCATAACGGCTCGAGCCTTTTTACCGGTGACGCAGGCAGCGGCGAAAGCAATATCCGCAGATATATTATTGAGAACGACTGGCTGGAAGCAATTATCCAAATGCCCAACAACTTGTTTTACAATACGGGGATTACCACTTACATCTGGTTGTTAAGTAACAACAAAGCTGAGCATAGAAAAGGCAAAGTACAACTGATTGACGCGGGACAGCGCTATCGTAAGCTGCGGAAAAACCTGGGTAATAAGAACTGCGAGTTTGCTCCTGAACATATCCGCGAAATAGTAAATGTGTATGAGGGTATGCAAGAGGTGGAGCGCGAGGGCGAAGATGGCATTGCGGCTAAAGTATTTAACAATGCTGACTTTGGTTACTACAAGGTAACGATAGAACGACCTAAACGCCTCAAAGCTCAATTTACAAATGAACGCATCGAAGAACTACGCCTTGATAAAACACTACGGGAACCTATGCAATGGGCGTACGAGGAGTTTGGCGAAGACGTTTATACCAACCTGCCTGCACATGAAAAGGCGATATTAGACTGGTGCGAAAAAAATGAATTGAGTTTGAATACCAAGCAAAGTAAAACTTTAGTGGCTCCTGCAACCTGGCAAAAGGGATTAGACTTAATTGCCGTTGCCAAACAATTAATGGAACAGGTTGGCGGCGAAGTTTTTAACGACTTTAATGTTTTTGGAGCTAAGGTTGATGCTGTACTTAAAGCCGAAAAAATAAAATTAAGTGCTTCTGAAAAGAACGCGATATTAAATGCGGTTAGCTGGTATAATGCAGAAGCCGAAAAAGTGGTAAAAGGCACAGTAAAGCTACAAGGCCAAAAGCTGGAAGCGTTATTGGATCGATTAGGCTGCGAAGAACAACACTTACCCGATTACGGCTATTACCCAACTGAACACAAAGGCGAATACCTGCAGTATGAGACAGAGGGCGATTTAAGAGATACCGAGAATGTGCCTTTAAATGAAAGCATACATGAGTACTTTTTACGCGAAGTGAAGCCGCATGTGGATGAAAGTTGGATAAATATGGATGCTACCAAAATAGGCTACGAGATAAGCTTTAACAAATACTTTTACCAGCACAAGCCATTACGCAGCCTGGAAGAGGTAACAGCTGACATTCTTCAGTTGGAAGCAGAGAGTGAAGGTTTGATCCACGAAATTTTAAACCTGATGCAATAATGGAAGCGGTGGTGGATAAAAAGGCTGACTTAATGAGTAAGTATGAAGCTTATAAAGATAGCGGCGTACCGTGGTTGGGAGAACTTCCGCAACACTGGGGTTTTTTAGCAAATAAGTTCATCTTTCGGCTAAGGAAAAATCTGGTAGGAAAGCGGTCAAAAGAATATACGCTACTTTCCTTGACTTTAAATGGGATTATTATACGTGACATGGAAAATCCGCAAGGCAAATTCCCAGCTGAATTTGATACTTATCAAGAAGTCAAAGAGGGTGATTTTGTGTTTTGTCTATTTGATGTTGAAGAAACACCTCGTACTGTAGGATTATCAAATTTCGAGGGAATGATAACAGGTGCTTATACTGTGATGGAGGTAAGTCCCACATATAACAAAAAGTATTTATTTTATTTCTACTTAAATCTTGATGCTCACAAAAAGCTCAAGCCACTTTATACCGGCCTGAGAAATACAATATCCAAAGAAAACTTTTTTTCCTTTAAAACTTTTTGCCCTCCTCTTTCAGAGCAAACCGCTATTGCCAATTTTCTAGATCAAAAGATCGAGCAGATCGACAAAGCCATAGCGCAAAAGGAAAGGCAAATGGAGCTTTTAAAAGAACGGCAACAGATATTAATACATAAAGCAGTAACGCGGGGATTAGATCGGAATGTAAAATTAAAGGATAGTGGCGTTGAGTGGATTGGGGAAATACCCGAGCATTGGGAGGTAAAGTTCAATAGACGGTTGTTTCGAGAAAACAGCAGAAAAATTACCAACAGTTACGAGCTACCATTGTCTTTGTCACAAGTAGATGGGGTAATTCCATCGGAGGAGATGAGAGAACGGTCGCTTAGTCCGTCCCATCGTAACAATTTTAAATTGTGTTTACCGGGAGACCTTATTGTAAATCGATTTAAGGGACATTTAGGAGTATTTTTTGAATCTTCCTATCGAGGTATCGTAACTTTCCATTATGGAGTATTTGAGCCTTTAAAAGAGGTTAATTCAAAGTACTTTGAAATATTGTTTCATACGGAAAATTATAAAACTATATATGCTGGTGCTTCAAACGGCATGACTGTAGGTCTGCAAAACCTCTCTAACCAGAATTTTTACAACGTTAAATCAATTGTCCCGCCTTTGTTAGAGCAAAAGGAAATAATTAGTTATTACGAGGGTTTGCAGTTGGAATATAATAAATCTATAAGTGTAGAACAAAAGACAATCGAAAAGCTAAAAGAATACAAAGCCACTTTAATTAATAGTGCGGTAACGGGTAAAATAAGAGTAGGATAAATTTTGTAGTTTTAAACAAGTATGGCAGCAATTATAGAGTTAGCAGTTAATGGAAACGATACGCTTCTATTAGTACCTGTTAGAAATGATGAAGAAGGGAATAACAATATCTTCAGTTTAATAGATGAACACAAGAAAAGCTGGATGGAATTACAACTTAGTGATAGAACATTAAAAGTAATTTCCTCCAACCCCAATATAACAGAAGATAACGAGACTTTGTACATAAAACTAGATAAGCTTGTTCTTGATATTATCGAGGCAGAACAATCAGGCACCGAGAATTCAGACACCAGTATTACTGAAGAAGCTAATCCTTACGATCCTGACCTCATAAAGGTAAACTCAAAGCAATTTAGCGTCAAGTTAATCGACGAAATGATTAACAATAAAGACATCGATTTGAATCCGGATTTTCAAAGAAATTATGTGTGGACGAGCCTTCAAAAATCGAGATTGATTGAATCCATTTTATTACGCATTCCATTACCAATGTTTTATTTCGCAGAAGAAAGAGATGGCCTAATATCAGTCGTAGACGGGTTGCAAAGATTAACGACGATTAAGGAATTTATGGACAATAAGTTCCCTTTAAAAAATCTTGAATATTTGAAAGATACCTGTGAGGGCAGGTATTATACAGATCACAACGGCAAAAAAGGGATTGACCCAAAATACTTTAGATGGTTTAACATGACTCAATTTTCCGTTAACGTCATTGATCCTTCTTCACCAGCTAAAGTAAAGTATGACATATTCAGAAGAATAAATACTGGCGGAAAGCCATTGAATAATCAGGAAATAAGAAATTGCCTTGCTAGTAAAGCCCTACGTACTATACTTAAACAAATGGCTGAATTAGAAGAATTCAAAACAGCCACTGATAGAAGTATTAAACCGACGAGAATGGACGATCAAGAGATCGCCTTGAGGTTTATTTTATTTTTAAGACTTGTACAATCCAATAAAACCATAGACAATTATAATGGCTATATGGACTCATCTCTTGATGAACTTACCGATGAATTATCTAAGCATAGCACGAGCGAATTAGAGCATTTTGTAAGTTCCTTTTCTAATGCTATGAAAAACGCTGAATATTTATTTGGTAGTAGGTTCGCATTTAGAAAAGTGACTCCAGTCGACCTTGTACCGGGGGCTTATAAGCAACTTATCAACAAGGCTTTGTTTGTTTGCTGGTCGGTTCTATTGTCGCAATACGACTATGAGAAGGTGAAACAATTAAATGAAAAAAATGCATTACTTCAACCGCTCGCAGAAAGCATAAAAGATGACCGCAATTTTTGGATGTATCTGTCATACGGAACCAATTCTAAAGCGAACCTTGTCTACGCTTTTAAACAATGTAACAAATTATTAAAGCAACATTTAAATAACTGATATGGACTATCTAAGGATAGAAAACTTTAAATGCTTTTATAATATAGAAGTTGGCTTTAATAGGTTAACAGTTTTAGCTGGTGCAAATGGGAATGGAAAAAGTACGACCATACAAGCTTTATTGTTTTTAAGACGCACAATTGAGCATTGTGCGCAATGGGATAACGCCGAAGGATTTGATTCCGGGTTTTATTCAATCACTAAACCCAACGGTCTGAATGTTGAACTAAATGGCTCATATTGCTTGGCTTTAGGTAATAGCAACTATATTTTACCGCGCAATTATAAAAAGGATACAATTGAGTTGGGCATCACAAACGGCGTAGGAACTTTTAAAATCGTTTACGATTCCAATGATGGTGAACTTTGGTTGACACCAATTGCGGTAGTTGGCGAATCTGACAAGTCGGGCTTATTCATGCAGGAATTCTATTATCTAAATGCAGAAAGAATGGGACCAAGGATAAGTCAGGCCATAAAATTTTATGACTATCCTAATGCCGGATTTCAGGGTGAATATGTTGCTCAATTACTGGGAGACACAAATTTTAATTATAATTTCAGAGTGGATGAAAAAAGGAAGCATAGTAAAGCTCCAAGCCCTTACCTGGAACAACAAGTCAATGCATGGTTAAATGAGATAATGCCTGGTGTAAAAGTATCTGCGAGTTATAGCACGGAAACTCATTCTGCACAGGTCAGAGTAGATAACTATTTCACAAAAGGGGAACCCACCATAGCCACAAACATTGGCTTCGGTATAAGTTATGTATTGCCAATTCTAGTAACTGGTTTAATAGCCAAATCAGGCAGTTATATGGTAGTTGAGAACCCGGAAGCACACTTACACCCATCCGCGCAGTCAAAGATCGGGCGTTTCTTAGCACATATAGCACAATCTGGGGTTAATGTAATTGTAGAAACGCATAGTGACCATATAATTAACGGCGTTCAAATTTCAGCGGCAAAAGCGGAAATAAAACCCGAATTAGTCACAATAAATTTCTTTTCACAAAAAGAAGGCGAACCTCAACCTGATGTAGAACCAATTTCAATTAACAAATTAGGGGAGCTATCCAAATGGCCTACTGGTTTTTTTGACCAAAGCCAAATAGATTTTGCTGAGCTATTCAAAATAAGAAAGGGATGAACAATTTTTTTTTGGTGAATGAAGCTATCAGCATTGACGATTATACTGAATTTGCATTAGGTATGTCGGAATTGATCGCCATAAAAAGACATAAAGAAGATGTTTTCAGCAAACATAGTTCGATTTATTATCTAGATCAATATGCTAGATTGTTTTCAAGCTATGGTCAACTCGAACAAAGCATTATAACTTTTATTGAGCAATTATCTCCTATTGAAGAATATATTGACAATGATGATATTGCAATTGAACATTATCCCAATGACAATAATGCGTTTTTAGGCATTAACTTTAATGGCTGCAACATTTCAGAAGATAATCAAATTTTGGATAACAATTCATATCAACGATATAAATTTAGATTGCTATCTCTATTCGAAAAATTGTTAGCGAACTTAGGAATTTGCAGCTATCCAGCCAGTTTTAAAAGGGACTTTTTGAGCTTAGACATCTCTGTGCAACAATCAATAATTGATGACTTTATAAAAGCGAAAAAACGCGGACTAGCGACGCCGTATTATCCTGATACAAAAATTATAGCCGATGTAACACCTGAAAATAACCAATGTAAGGTTTACGAATTGAGAGTTTACCGACCGGTGGCACTTAGAGTCTATTTTAATGAAAGTTCCGAAAAAATTTGCCTTGCATCAATTGAACAAAAATCAAACCCAAATCAGACATCAGATATAAGAGCGGCACATAAAATATTAAGCACCTTATAAACCTATGCCAAGTCAAACCAACGAGCAAGCCTTAGAAGCTGCAATTGAAAAGCGGCTTACCGGCTCTTGTACTGAAGAATTAAAAGCAGCTGCTACTAATGCGGTAGCAGAGCCGTTAGGTGCATATAAGTCTGGTAATGGCTACTACATTGGTCAGCCTCACGATTTTGATGCCCGTTTCGCTATTGATAAGGAGCGTTTCTGGAGTTTTTTAGAGAATACACAAAAAGACGAACTTGCTAAACTCCAAAAGCAAAGCGACTGGAAACTGAAAATTTTGGAACGGCTTGACCGTATGATCAAAAAATATGGTATCATCCGTTTGTTCAGGAAGGGCTTGGAGGTCGACGACGCACATTTCGTACTCCTGTACCCGCTACCATTGGCCAGCAGCAGCAAAACGATCCGAGATAATTTTGAGGCCAACGAGTTCAGCGTTACACGGCAGGTGCGCTATTCATTAAGCAACCCAAACGAAGAGATAGATATGGTGCTGTTCGTTAACGGATTGCCTTTTGCTACTATGGAACTCAAAAACCATTGGACAGGGCAAAACGCAAAAGTACACGGACAAAACCAGTACAAGTACAAGCGTGATATTACCCAGCCGTTGTTAAACTTTGGCCGTTGTATCGTTCACTTTGCTGTTGACACGGACGAAGTTTACATGACGACCAAGCTAAATGGTGCCGGAACGTTCTTCTTACCTTTCAACCTCGGCCATAACTTTGGCAAAGGAAATCCCCCAAACCCCTTCGGCCATAAAACGGCTTACCTGTGGGATGAAGTACTGACGCGTCATAGTGTTGCGAATATTATTCAGCACTTCGTGCGTATGGACGGCAAAGAGACCGACCCAATTGGTAAGAAGAATCTTTATTTTCCGCGCTACCACCAAATGGACGTTGTACGGCGGTTAATTAAAGATGCGTCGGTAAAGGGTGTAGGTCAAACCTATCTTATTCAGCATTCAGCAGGTTCGGGAAAATCCAACTCCATAACCTGGGCCGCTTACCAATTGATTGAAACCTATCCTGATAGCGAAACTACTCCTGGTGGAAGAGGTTTGTCTCAGCCTCTGTTTGACTCCGTCATTGTAGTAACAGACCGTCGCCTTCTCGACAAGCAGATCAGGGAGAACATTAAGGATTTTTCGGAAGTTAAAAACATAGTAGCTCCAGCCTATTCTTCAAAGGAACTCAAAGAAAATTTAGAAGGTGGTAAGCGTATCATCATTACAACTATTCAAAAATTCCCTGTCATTGTTGAAGGCATCGCCGATTTATCTAATAAACGTTTTGCCGTTATCATAGACGAAGCACACAGTAGCCAAAGTGGTTCTGCTGCAGACAATCTGAACAGAGCCATGAGCGGAAATGTTGAGGAGGAAGACGAGGACCCGCAGGATAAAATACTTGCAGCAATGCGTGGTAGAAAGATGGCAGGAAATGCTTCCTACTTCGCCTTTACAGCTACCCCTAAAAATGCTACCCTTGAAAAGTTCGGCATTAAGGGAGAGGACGGAAAATATCGACCTTTCGACCTCTATAGCATGAAACAGGCCATAGAGGAAGGCTTTATCCTTGATGTACTTGCTAATTATACCACTTACAAAAGCTACTACGAGATAGAGAAATCCATTGAGGACAATCCTTTGTTTGATACCGTTAAAGCTCAGAAAAAGCTACGTGTATTTGTAGAAAGGCATGCCCAAACCATTGCTATAAAAGCTGAGATAATGTTAGACCACTTTATTAAGAAGGTGGTTAATGCTAAAAAGCTTAAAGGCAAGGCTAAAGCGATGGTGGTGACGCAAAGCATCGAATCAGCGATCAGGTATTATTTTGTGGTGAGGGATTTATTAAAACAGCGGGGAAGTCCGTTCAGAATAGCAATTGCGTTTTCAGGAAAGATGGTAGTAGATGGCGTTGAGTATACTGAAGATACATTAAATGTTTTTCCTCAAGAGTTAGATACCACTAAGCCAACTGATCCTGGTTATATCAGTGATAAGATTGCTCGTTACTTCGATATGGATGAGTATCGGATATTAGTAGTAGCAAATAAATACCTGACTGGGTTTGATCAGCCAAAGCTAACGGCAATGTACGTTGATAAAAAGTTGCAGGGAGTATTGGCAGTTCAAGCCCTTTCGAGATTAAACCGGGCAGCCGATAGGTTAGGAAAAAGAACTGAAGACCTTTTTGTACTTGACTTTTTTAACTCCACTGATGAGATCAAAGCATCCTTTGATCCTTTTTACACCTCAACCACCCTGAGCAAGGCAACCGATGTAAACGTTCTGCACGAATTGAAGGGCAGCCTGGATGAGGTGGGAGTTTACGAGTGGAGCGAGGTGGAGGAATTTGTAGAGAAGTACTTTGATAAGGTTAATGCTCAACAGTTAAGTCCTATAATTGATATTCCGGCAGACCGTTTTAATCAAGGGTTAGAATTGGAAGATGATGCTAAGGCCGACTTTAAAATCAAGGCGAAGCAATTTGTTAAGATCTATGGACAGGTGGCCGCAATATTGCCCTTCGAGGTTATAGCTTGGGAGAAATTGTTCTGGTTTTTGAAGTTCCTTATACCAAAGCTTCTTATTACTGATCCGGGCCGAGACGAACTTGATGAATTGTTGGATTCTGTGGATCTAAGTTCTTACGGCTTGGAACGCGTTAAATTAAATGCTTCCATAGGTTTGGATCAATCTGAAACCCAACTGGAACCGCAAAACCCAAATCCTCGAGGTGCTCACGGAAGCGACCAAGAAGAAGACCCACTTGAATTAATCATCAGAAGCTTTAACGAACGGTTCTTTCAAGGTTGGGAGGTAACACCAGAAGAGCAACGAGTTAAATTCGTTAGCCTCGCAAACAAAATTCGCCTGCATCCCGACTTTAAGGAGAAGTATGCTGAGAACTTAGATTTACAAAATCGAGAAATCGCATTCAAAAAGATCTTTGATGAAGTAATGGCGAGGCAAAGGAAAGATGAATTAGACCTTTACAAGCTTATTTCAAAGGATGACGCGTTTAAGATTGCTATGCAGGAGACAATAAAGCGGGTGTTGGCGGTGTAAACGCACACTACTATAATTGTTAGTATTTTTTCACGAATCAGCAACTACTAAAAAATTAAAAAACCTAAACTTATACAAGACTTTATGGCTTCATTAAGAATTTTTGTTTCATCCACGTGCTATGATCTAGCTCCAATAAGAGGGCAAATTAGATCATTTATATCTTCAATGGGATACGAACCAATAATGAGTGATTATAATGATATATTATATGATCCACGTATTCATACGCATACATCTTGTATTGAAGAAATCGCTACCTGCGACTTAATTCTTTTAATTGTTGGATCGAGATTTGGGGGCAGGGCTATCCCAGAGGCTATTTCCAAAATTGATTTTGATGCTTTAATTGATAAATCGAAAAGTGTAGATCATTTAAAAAAGAAAGATAACATTTCAGTAACGCAATTGGAAGTTTTAAAAGCGGTGGAGATCGAAATTCCAATATTCACCTTTATCGATAACAGACTTTGGAATGACCATGAGCTTTATGAAAAAAATAAAAGTAAGACAATTTTAAAAGACATAGAGTTTCCATCAATTGATAAACCGGAAACAGCAGAGTTTATATTTGAATTCATCAACTTTTTACGCCACCGTACTCGTGGTAATAGCATTAATACTTTCGGAAAGTTCGAGGATATAGAGCAAGCTTTAAAAAAACAGTGGGCCGGATTATTTCAAAGATTGTTAAATGAAACGCGTAATAAGCAGCTAGAAACAAAGCGTATAGATATACTAACTAATCAATTTGAAGACCTAAAAACAGCTATTTTAACCAGTATCGGCAATACTAATGAGCGTGAAGTGGCTCGTAGCGTTGTGAGATTTAGACGGTTAATTGATATTCTTCGAAGCTTTAAGCTATCTAGTTATTCACAAATTTTGAACGGAAATATAACTTGGGAAACCTTTTTAAGAGAGATAGTCGGAGTGAAAGATATTATTAACGCAGAGCCTTTTAACACCTCGGGGGGCCAAGTAATGAGACTTAGAACTTTCCTTATTAAAAGTGACAATACCTTCTATGAATCTAGGTTTAATCCTGATTATATCATTAATGAGTTGGGGCCTGAATTTGACGCATTTACAATGCTATCAACTGAAGTGAAGCATATAGTTTTTGACGCTTTGAATGAAATGAGGGGTCAAATGATGCCGATGATAAGATATGTAAATCAAGATTATAGAGAATATTTAGAAAGAAATTCTAAAGAAAGAAGAACTACAACACCGTTGTTTGAGAATGAAGATACGCCAACTGAAAATTAAATAAGAGAAAATCTAAATTAACTTTATCATGTCATTTGGTAAAACTATACGGCTATTCCTGGTCGAAGGTTCTCCTAACGGAATGATCACAGCGGAACTTTCTAATTGGACTGGAAAAGCATTTAAGATTCCTCGAATCAAAGTTAAAGACTATTTACGCCGAGATGAACTCCACAAGGCCGGTGTATATATACTATTTGGTAAAAACGAGAACAATGAAGATGCAGCTTATATCGGCGAAGGAGAGCCTGTAATCGACAGAATAAAGAGTCATGATATCAAAAAGGATTTTTGGAATGAAGTGATATTATTTGTTAGCAAGGATGACTATTTAAATAAAGCAAGTATAAAGTATTTGGAAAATCGGCTCCATAATATCGGGCAATCTTCCAGACGGTATGATGTTTCGACTCAAAATACACCTACGAAGTCTTCGGTATCAGAAGCCGAGAAAGCCGAGTTAGAAGAGTTCTTAGCAAATATAAAGCTCTTAACTGCTACGCTGGGCCATAGAATGTTTGAAGAGATAACGGAAACTGTCAGCACTACTGATAATCAAGACGCTATTTTCTATTGCAAGAATGCTTCTGGTGTTACAGCAAAGGGAAGTCCCTCGACAGAAGGATTTATTGTCTTTAATAATTCCCAATTCGTCATAGATTACCAATCATCATTGCCAGAAAGCATTAGAAATGAACGTACAAAGATGCTACAAGATGGAATTTTGATTGAGTCGGAGGAATACCTTAAGCTAACCCGCGATTACTCGTTCAGTTCACCGTCCCGAGCCGCTGCAATGATACTAGGACGTTCGGCAAGAGGACCCGTCGAATGGAAAACGGAGCGAGGTTTGCAACTTAATCAATACGAAGTTTCAGGTTCCTAAGTACGAACCGGGTCATATCACCGCTTAAACAACCGAAACTTAAAGCAGGGAAACTGTCAAGGGTAGCAGCGAAAGCTGCTATTTACTACAACCTTGACAGTTTTCCTGCGTCGTTAACTTTGTGGTAGCGGTGCTATGACTGGTAAATGTAATTGAAGCAGTCATCAGGCCGGTATGAGGAACGAATACGGGCCTGCCATAGCGGCGAGAGGGGCTGCGGAATGGAATGCAGCAACCGGTCGCAGCCGCAGGTGTAATAGCCACAACTTGATCTGACAGTTGGTAGGTTTTAAAAGTTGTCAGATGGGTTCTGTGAATATAGCTTATTTTGTGCAAACCCGGCTGACGCAGCTTTTATCTCATCACTTTGTGGGG
>NZ_JALJEJ010000004.1:0-443824 GCF_022953055.1 Mucilaginibacter straminoryzae
GTAAAGATTATCTAAAGGAATACGCTCTGACAATTGAAAGTTGGTAAACAGTTTCTCCTGATAATGTTTCTTCCCTTGCATGCTTTAAGATACTAATTGTACCTTAGTTGTGCAACAGCCACTTGCAGCGAGTGGCAACTATTAAATAGCAGTCACTCGGCAGTATCCAAGCGACTGCCATTGAGCTTCTAACAGCAATCGCTAACTTTAATTTTTTCCTGACTAAAATAATTAGCAAATATTTATATTTGTTTTATGTACGCCATTGTGGATATCGAAACGACGGGAGGGCATGCCAACGCAAATGGCATTACAGAAATAGGGATTTGCCTGCACGATGGCAAAGAAGTGGTAAAACGGTATCAAACGCTGGTTAACCCTGGTCGCGATATTCCCGTATATATTCGCGCGCTCACCGGGATCAGCAACGAGATGGTTGCTACGGCACCCACATTCAAGCAAGTTGCACAAGAAATCTACGAGTTACTTCAGGATAAGATCTTTGTGGCGCATAACGTCAATTTCGATTATTCGTTCGTTAGGCACCACCTTTCATTAGCGGGCTTCAACTTAAACAGCAATAAGCTTTGCACTGTGCGCCTGAGCCGGAAAATTCTGCCCGGCCTACCCTCTTACAGTTTAGGGAAGCTTTGCAACCATCTGGACATACCAAACTACGACCGGCACCGCGCAGGTGGCGATGCTGAAGCTACAGCGATGTTGTTTTCGCTGCTGATGCAGGAGGACAAAGAAGGCCACATAGAAAAAGCGTTAAAACAGCGCTCGCGTGAGCAGGTGCTGCCGGCGAATCTGCCCAAAAGCAATATTGAGAGGCTACCGTATACACCCGGAGTTTATTATTTCCATGACGCGCATGATCGTGTTATCTATGTAGGCAAGGCCGTCAATATCAAAAAACGGGTTTGCAGTCACTTTACAGGCAACAACACGGGCTACCAGCGGCAGGAATTTATGCGGAATATCCACCGGATCAGCTTCCAGGAATGCGGCACCGAACTGATGGCTTTTGTGTTAGAGAACATCGAGATCAAACGCCTTTGGCCGCAGTACAACCGCTCGCAGAAAGGACCAGAATTCGGTTACGGGCTGTATACTTTTGAAGACCAGCGCGGCTACATGCGGTTAGCTGTAGATAAACGCAGGAAACATAGCACACCTGTGTACAGCTGCGGATCTATGTTTGAAGGGCGAACGCTGTTAATGCGTTTGATAGACCAGTTTGGACTTTGCCCGAAACTTTGCTTCATACAAAAGAATAGTCACGTTTGTACCGGGCCGAATGCGGCGCTTTGTGCATGCGAAGGGCATGAAGAGCCCAACGATTATAACGCCAAAGTAGCTAATGCGCTCCACGAATTGAAACATGCCCTGCCTACATTTGCCTTGCGCGACGAAGGCCGCCTGCCCGACGAGCATAGCTGCATTTTAATAGAAGAAGGCAAATTTTACGGAATGGGCTACATTTCGCACTACTTCGAGGTTAATAATATGGAACAGTTAAAAGCTCACTTGAAGCCGTATCCAGGTAATGATTACATCCGGAATATGGTGCTGGCCCATGCAGAAAAACATCCGCATAAAAAGGTGATGTTTGTGCCTGAATTAGCCACAGCCTAAGCAAAGGGCTAGTTAAAAATTTAATAAGGCCTATTTCATCAACACCCAACCCGTGGTATCCCCTGCGGTTACCAAGTTATAATTATGGTATCGACCTAAAACCTCTACCCGGTCACCCTCTGCTAGTTGCTTTTTCCTGGAAGCAGATGATGCAGGAGCATCTAATAACGCCGTAGCTAATCTGATAGTCAGCCGATCAGTTTCTTTCGTACTTTCTACATCCCGCCCTGGTATAAAACCTGTTTCGCCTTCAGGCGTGGCAACTCTAAACCAATTATCAGTCGCGGCTTCGGCGGTAAGTATGGTATTTGCAGGAAGATCGAGCTTTTTGTGCGAAACATTATCGGGTTCCGTAAACAAGCCGGAGCGGCGTTGTAGCCTTACCGTAGCGTTTAACAAATTGGTATTGCCGGTAATTGGTCTGGGCAATTTCATATCCCGGTCGACAAAATAAATGGGATCGATAGCGCCGCCGAAAGCGTAAATACCAAAATGCAAATGAGTTGGGCCACCTGCTGCATTCCCCGTATTTCCAACAAACCCCAACGTATCTCCTACTCTTACTTGTTGTCCGTCTCGGGCCAATTGTTTAGAAAGATGGGCGTAATAAAGCGTATAGTCTTTATCCTGCGGGCGCATAAAAACCACCAGTCCACCCAGTTTGTTCTCTGTTACACTGGTTACTGTACCATTGGCCGCAGCAACGGCAGGCGTGCCTTTTGGTGCAAAAATATCAATTCCTTCATGCCGGCGGGCACCTGCATCGCGCGCTGCCCCCCAAAAACTTTCGATATGTGGTTTTCCCGCGGCAGCAACCGGAAAACCTAATGATGGCCCGGTAGTAATGGTCAGCGTGTACTCACCGCCGCGCAATAATTCAGGCTGGAGGCGGACTATATATTTCCCCGTTTCATCGATATCATAATCCAGCCGTAGCGAAGTAGTATCTATCGAAGCCAATAGCTTGGGCTGGTCACCTGTTCTTTCCTGCCATAGATCTGTAAATATGGTGAAACCTGCAGCGGGCTTTTTGCTTAGGGCAATATGTAATTTTTGCCCGCGCTTTGCTTCAAACCTAAGCGCTGTTGCATTTACTTTGCTACCTTCAAAGTATCCTAATTCTTTATATGGAAGTATAACGTTCAGGACATTAGTAAAAGCCGAAGACGCTTTTTGTATCCAGGCAGCCCCCATAGCCGTGCGGTCTAATCCGGCGTCTTTCAAACGTTGTGCATACTGATCGTGAGGCGACATCTTCTTAAACAAGGCCATCGGCCCGGAAGTTCTGCTGCACCCACAAGCCAGAAAAATAAGCCCCGCATAAATCGCCCAAGTCAGCTTTCTCATTCTATTAAAACTGTTGGCAGATTTAAAGGTTTTAATAGCTCGTTTTATACCCCTGCAACACAACTTCGGCTATGATTATTGGCCGCTATTACACACATTTGTGCTAAAATATGTCTGCATCTAAAACTCCTATTTATACCGCATTAGGCGCAAACCTTGCCATAGCGATCACTAAACTTGTCGCGGCAGCTTTTACGGGTAGCTCGGCCATGGTATCAGAAGGTATCCACTCGCTAGTGGATACCAGTAATGAAGTTTTACTATTGCTGGGTATCAGCCGCAGCCAGAAACCGGCAGACGAAAAACGCCCCTTCGGTTATGGGCGCGAACTCTATTTCTGGGCGTTTGTGGTATCGTTGCTATTTTTTGCCATGGGCGGCGGCTTTTCTATTTATGAGGGGATCGAGCATTTACGCAACCCCGAAGAAGTTAAAAATCCGATCTGGAACTATGCCGTATTGGGTTTTGCATTTGTGTTTGATGGCATTTCTTTTATCACGGCCATGAAAGAATTTAAACGCCAGCGCGGGAAAACACCGTTCTGGCAGGCGGTTAGGCAAAGTAAAGACCCTTCTACGTTTGTGGTATTGTTTGAAGATGCGGCCGATGTGATCGGTATTGCTATTGCCTTCTTTGGTATTCTGTTAGGGCAAATTTTGCATAACCCTTATATAGACGGCATCGCCTCCATCATGATCGGCATTCTGCTTACGCTGGTTGCGATCCTGTTAGTCCGCGAAAGCCGCAGTTTGTTAATGGGCGAAACCCCTTCGGCAGAAGAATTACAACAGGTGATTGCAATTACCGAAGCACATAACGCAGTTAACAAAGTCACCAGCCAAAAATCTACCTACCTGGCGCCTGAAGAAGTGATCATGATTTTGAAGGTAAACTTTAAGATCACGACGTCTATAAATGAACTGGACGAAGCTATCGTCAGCATCAGGAATGATATCCAAACTAAATACCCGCATTACAAGCAGTTATTTATTGAGCCCTGCGCTGGGTAAGGATTAATGAGTAGATGTGCAAATATGCAGATGTGAATATCTATAAATTAATTTGAGTGATTGCCTCAATTATGAATTTCCCTCTGGAGAGCCCACATGTTATAGAGAGGTAATATTATTAAAATGAGAATTGCGATTCCTTCACCAGGGAAGGAGTAATAAATAGCTTAACCCCTCCCTAACCCTCCCGACGGGAGGGAATAATAGTTTTTCTTGACGGCTGTGCGTCTTAAGACGGGACCATCTGCACATTCGCACATCTGCACATCAAATAATCTCCGCCTTCTCCAGTTCCTGCGCCATTGCCTGTTGTAGTTTTTTAGCTTCTTCGCGGGCGGCTTCGGCAAAAGTTTCGTCATTAGCAGCGTAGATAATAGAACGTGATGAATTCACCAGCAAGCCGCACTCTTTGGTGATACCATATTTACATACCTCTTCCAGGCTACCCCCTTGCGCGCCTACCCCGGGCACCAGCAAGAAGTTATCGGGCGCCAGTTTACGGATGTTCGCAAACTCTTCGCCTTTGGTTGCACCTACAACATACATCAGGCGGTCTGCACCGGCCCAGGTAGCTGATTTTTTAATTACAGCTTGGTATAAAAAGCCTTCGTCAGACTGCAGGTATTGAAAATCTTTACTGCCAACAGAAGAGGTCAAGGCCAGCAATATAATCCACTTCCCTTCATATTTAAGGTAAGGGATAACGCTGTCATTACCCATATAAGGTGCAATGGTAATAGCATCGAAACCCATACCTGATTCTGCTTCGTTAAAAAAAGCATTGGCATATTGATCTGAAGTGTTACCGATGTCGCCGCGTTTGGCATCAATAATAGACAAGCAATCTTTCGGCAGATATTGATAGGTATCAATCAGGCTTTGCAATCCTTTTACCCCACGGCTT
This sequence comes from Mucilaginibacter straminoryzae, assembly GCF_022953055.1. Lineage (GTDB taxonomy): Bacteria > Bacteroidota > Bacteroidia > Sphingobacteriales > Sphingobacteriaceae > Mucilaginibacter > Mucilaginibacter straminoryzae. Next base: position 4,900 of record NZ_JALJEJ010000004.1, read on the forward strand.
TCGTAAAAAGCGGCATTAGGTTTATAGGCTACGCAAAGATCCTGGGTGGCATCAATAATCCGTTTATTAAACTCCAGCACAGGATCATCATAGCGGTGTAAAAATGCCGGGATTTTATGAATGTCAGTATCCAGACCGATGCAAAGGAAAGACTTTTTCTGCCTGATGTGCGTTATTAATTGCTGTCGCGAAAGCATGTTTTGTTCTGATTTTTTTATCGGGTTCAAAAAAACTAAAAATTAACGGAAGTGTTAATCGTATGTATATATTTTTCAAAAATTTTGAAATAAATAATTTTATAAGTAGAATTGCATCGTTTTCCTGACAAAAAGTTTTCTTGCATCTGAGAAACGATCATATCCCGGTTTACAGATTGATAAAATTAAAATGAACATAGCATTTGCTACGCACATTTTTGCAGGTTAAACTCCCAACAAAAATTTTCCTTTTTTGAATTAAATACTCCGCATGTCTGATACAATTGAATTGAATGACAAACTCGTGTCCGAGTTGCGCCAGATGGCAAAAAGTATGGGTATTGAAGAAGCGGATGAATTGCGTAAACCGCAATTGATCAGCCGTATCAGCGAACAGCAGCAATTAATTGAAGCTGCCCGTGCCCAACAAGATCTTCTTAACGAAAGCTACGCTCAAAAAAATACTGAAGCAGATGCATCTTCTGATGCAGAGGCTGATAAACCACGTGCCAAACGTGCACGCACTGTAAAATCTAAAAAAGACGCCGAACCTCAACGCCCGCAGCCTAAACGCGAGTCTGTACCCTTAGATACCGATTTGTTTAGCGCAGGTGAGGAAGAAACCACGGCAGGTGAAGAAGAAACCGTAGAAACACCGGTTGAAGAAACCGTTGCTGAGGAAACTACACAAGCGCCTAATGCACCGGCAGAACCTGTTGTAACCGAACGCCCGCGTTTTGAAAAACGCTTTCAGAATGGCAGCAACGGGAATAACGGTTCTTATAACGGAAACAATGGCAACCAGCAGCAGCAAAAACAGCAGCAGGAGCCACCTATCAACCTTGATTTTGATAACGTAATTGTGAACGAAGGTGTGTTGGAAATTATGCCAGATGGCTATGGTTTCCTTCGCTCATCCGATTACAACTACCTTACTTCGCCGGATGATATATATGTTTCTCAATCTCAGATCAAATTGTTTGGCCTGAAAACCGGTGATACCGTACGCGGTAGCATCCGCCCGCCAAAAGAAGGTGAAAAATATTTTCCGCTGGTGCGTGTAGAAGCGATTAATGGCCGTATCCCGGCAGAAGTGCGCGACCGTGTTCCATTTGATCACCTTACGCCGCTTTTCCCGCAGGAGCGTTTAAACCTGTTCACCGATCCGGGAAATTATTCAACCCGTATTATGGACCTTTTTGCCCCTATCGGTAAAGGTCAGCGTGGTTTAATTGTGGCCCAGCCAAAAACAGGTAAAACCATGTTACTGAAAGATGTGGCCAATTCTATCGCCAAAAACCATCCGGAAGTATACCTGATTATCCTGCTGATTGACGAACGTCCGGAGGAGGTAACTGATATGGCGCGCAGTGTACGTGCAGAAGTAATTTCGTCAACCTTTGACGAACCGGCTGAACGTCATGTTAAGATTGCAAACATTGTGCTTGAGAAAGCAAAACGCATGGTGGAATGCGGACACGATGTGGTGATCCTGCTGGATTCGATCACCCGCCTGGCCCGTGCTTATAATACTGTAGCCCCTGCATCTGGTAAAATATTATCAGGTGGTGTGGATGCTAATGCGTTGCACAAACCTAAACGTTTCTTTGGTGCGGCCCGTAATATCGAAGATGGTGGTTCATTAACCATTATCGCTACAGCATTGACAGAAACCGGATCTAAAATGGACGAAGTGATCTTTGAAGAGTTTAAAGGTACCGGCAACATGGAGCTTCAGTTAGATCGTAAACTTTCTAACAAACGTATTTTCCCTGCTATCGACCTTACGGCTTCAAGTACCCGCCGCGACGATCTGCTGCATGACCGCGAAACTTTACAGCGCGTTTGGATCCTGAGAAACCACCTTGCCGACATGAATTCGCAGGAAGCAATGGAATTCTTACAGGCACAAATCAGAGGTACCAAAACCAACGAAGAGTTCCTGATCTCCATGAACTCCTGATATTCCAAATCCTATTAAGGTTTTATGAAGTATTAAAAACACCCGACTTCATAAAACCTTAATAATAGGTTGCTATATTTACAACCGTAAAATGAGGAGGAGAGTAAAAAAACACGTTCCTAATGCCATCACTTGTGCTAACCTTTTCAGTGGCTGCGTAGGTATCGTATTTACCTTTCAGGAAAACCTGATCTTTGCTGCCTATTGCATTTTCCTGGCAGCTATTTTTGATTTTTTTGATGGTTTAGCCTCAAGAGTACTGCAATCCTTTTCCGGGATTGGTAAAGACCTTGATTCACTGGCAGACATGGTCAGCTTTGGCGTATTACCGTCGGTGATCCTTTACGAATTGTTTTTGCAATCGCCGCAGATAGACCACGTAAGCCAATACTTAAACTTCATCGCTTTCCTGTTACCGGTATTTTCTGCGCTGCGCCTGGCAAAGTTTAACAATGATGCCCGGCAGACGGACAGCTTTATCGGCTTACCTACCCCTGCAAATGCCATACTGATTGCCTCTTTCCCACTGATCCTGAAAGACAACCAGGCTTATTTTGCAGATTACATCCTCAACCCGTACTTCCTTTCTTGTTTCGTGCTGATTATGTGCGCATTGCTGGTTGCAGAAATGCCGCTGATGTCGTTGAAATTTAAAAACCGAGACTTTCAGAAAAATATCTATCGTTATTTACTGCTGCTGTTTTCGGCAATTCTCATTCTATTTTTTAAATTTGCGGCAGTTCCGGTGGTTATCGTAATGTACATCACCCTATCCGTAATACAATTTAAAATTGCCAAATGACAAAGTTCCAGGCCGAAATAGACGTAATGCCTAAAAAAGAAATTCTTGATCCGCAGGGAAAAGCAGTTTCAGGAAGTATGAAAAACTTAGGTCTGTCCGAAATTGAGAACGTACGTATCGGCAAACACATCACATTAGAAATCGAAGCAGAAAATGAGCAGGTTGCTCATGAGAAAGTAGATCAGGCCTGCAAAAGCTTATTGGCAAACCTGATCATGGAAAGCTATAACTTCGAGATCAAAGCCCTTTAAATTTCTTCAAAGCTGGGCTTCAGCCTCTGTTTTTATTTGTAGCAGCTTACGCAGGTTTGCGGTAATTACGCTTTTCACCTGGTTGAACTTGCCTTCTATCAGTTGAATGTCTGGTGCACCGGTTTTAGCCAGATGCTCTATTTCCTGCATGGTGCCCTGGCTTCCGGACATACCGAAAAACCCTAGGTTAGGTTTTAATTTATGTGCAGCACTACCTGCTACAGACCAGTTTCGCTCTGCTATAGCTGTTTCTATCGTATGCATCAGTTCTGGCGTTTGCGACAAAAACATATCGATAGATTCAACAATAAATTCGTTGCTTCCATCTGCTATTTCATAAAGAAAAGACAGGTCAAGGTCTTGATTATCAGTCATAAAAAGGATTAACGTAATTATTCAAATTTATAATTTTTTCACAGTTAAACTATCCGGAAGTTCATTTTTTAATTCTGTGATGGTTTTACCCAATACCGGGTGAACAAAATCTGGGGCAATTTCTGCAAGGGGTTCCAGCGTAAATCTACGTAAATGCAGGCGCGGATGAGGAACAATTAAATTATCCTGATCAATAATTTCCTTCTCAAAAAAAAGAATATCAATATCTATCGTTCTTGCGGCCCAAACCTCTTTCCGCTCCCGCCCCATCGTTAATTCTATTTCAAGCAGCGTTTTTAACAAATCCGGGGCATTTTGCTTTGTTTGCACTTCCAGTACCTGGTTCAGGTAATCGGGATCATTCTCTTTTCCCCATGCGGCGGTTTCATAAACCGATGATTTTTTAATAATTTCACCAACGTTGTCCCTTATCGCACGGCGGGCCTTTTCCAGATAAGAAAACCTGTCGCCCAGATTGCTTCCAAGCAATAAAAAAACATCAAACATGTTGTAACAAATATTATAGACTACGCTCTTAATAATAAGCGTTTGTAATGCTAAGTTTGCATAGATAACAAGATTTAGATCATTTAATGAAACAATTTTTCAAATTTGTATTAGCCACCGTTGTCGGTATTATTGTTGCCTCGCTGATACTTGTACTGATTGTGGTTGGTGTGGTAGTTTCTGCCAGCGGAGATAAAGATGTTAATGTAGAAGATAATTCTGTCCTTACCATTTCCCTTGATCGCCCTATCCCCGAGCGCACCCCCAATAATCCATTAGCCAACCTCGGTATACCGGGCTTCGACAGCGACAAAACAACGGGCTTAAATGATCTGCTTGCGAACATTAAAAAAGCCAAAACCGATAAGCATATCAAAGGTATTTACCTTTCAGAAAGCTACATGCTTTCTGGCCAGGCCACTACAGAAGAGATTCGCCGTGCGCTGATTGATTTCAAGAAATCCGGCAAATTTATCATTGCTTACGCAGAAGTTTATACCCAGGGCTTTTACTACCTGGCTTCTGTTGCCGATAAAGTATACATGAACCCTAAAGGTATTTTTGATTTTGGCGGTTTCAGCTCCCAGATCACTTTCTTTAAAGGCGCATTAGATAAATTAGGTATTGAAGCGCAGGTAATTAAAGTGGGTACATATAAGAGTGCGGTAGAGCCATTTGTATTAAATAAAATGAGCGATGCCAACCGCGAGCAGGTGAACTCTTACCTTGGTTCTCTGTACGACTATTTCCTTACCGGTATCAGTGCTTACCGACATGTACCGGTTGATTCGCTTCGCAGCATCGCCAACAACCTTCAGGTGCAAAACCCAGAGGACGCGGTTAAGTATAAACTGATCGACGGCTTGAAATATAAAGACGAGATTCTGGATGAATTGAAAAGCCGTACCGGAACTGCTAAAAAGAGTACCGTTAAAAGCGTGGATATTGCCGACTATACCCATACTAAATCTGACGGTGATGAAGACAAAGGCTCTTCAGATAAACGAATTGCGGTAGTTTACGCCTCTGGCGAAATTTCCAGCGGTGACGGCGACGACAATAAGATTGGTTCAACAACAATTTCTGCTGCGCTACGCAAAGTCCGCCTGGATGATAAAGTAAAAGCAGTTGTGTTCCGCGTAAATTCACCCGGAGGCAGCTCGCTGGCATCAGCAGTGATCTGGCGCGAGGTTCAATTGATCCACCAGGTAAAACCAATCATCATTTCCATGGGCGATTACGCCGCCTCCGGAGGGTATTACATCTCCTGCGCAGCTGATTCTATCATTGCTGAACCGAATACCGTTACCGGTTCTATCGGCATCTTCGCTATCCTGCCTAATATGCAGAAACTGTTCAACGATAAACTGGGCATTACATTCGATGGTGTAAAAACCGGTAAATACGCAGATTTGGGTGATATCAGCCGCCCGCTTACACCCGAAGAGCGCTTAATTCTGCAAAACCAGGTTAACCGCGGTTACGATGAGTTCACCAAAGCCGTTGCTGACGGGCGACATAAAACACAGACTTATATCAACAGTATTGGCCAGGGCCGCGTATGGACAGGCGCACAAGCTGTAAAGTTAGGTTTGGTAGACCGTTTAGGCTCTATCAACGATGCCATCGCTTCTGCTGCCAAAAAGGCAAAAGTGAGCGATTATAAGGTTGTCGCCTACCCTGAGCAGAAAAACATGTTTAGCAAAGCAGCCAGCAGTTTAAGTACTGAAGTAAGGACACGCATGATGCAGTCAGAACTGGGTGAAAACTACCGCTACTACATGCAGATCAAATCTGTTCAGGAAATGATGCGTACACCTCAGGCCCGTTTACCTTACGACGTGGTGGTAAAATAACTGATTTCTGTAGCCCTTTCTATCGGAGAAAATATCCAGGCCCTCCCTTTGGGATGGTTGGGTGGGCCAAATAAATTATGATCGGAAAGCCGCTCAATTAGGGCGGCTTTTGTATTTTTACCGCTACCGCTATGGAGAACAAACAGATATCGCGCACGCTGAAGCTACTTTCGCAGTTAATGGAACTGCATGACGAGAATCCTTTTAAGGTAAAGTCTATCGCTAATGCTGCATTTCAGGTAAATAAACTACCATTTCCTTTAGCAGGCAAAAGCCTGGAAGAAATGGAAAAGATACAGGGTATTGGTAAAAGTACTGCCGTTAAAATTGTAGAGCTTTTAACCAGCGGCCATATTACAGACCTTGACGACCTGCTTTCACAAACGCCTGAAGGGATTGTAGAAATGATGGGCATTAAGGGTATCGGCCCGAAAAAGATTGCCATTATCTGGAAAGAGCTTAACATAGAAAACGTAGGCGAACTCTATTATGCTTGTAACGAAAACCGGCTGATAGAAGCGAAAGGTTTCGGCCTGAAAACGCAGGAAGAGATCCGTAAAGCCATTGAATTCAGGATGGCCGGCGACGGTTGTTTCCTGTATATGCAGGTGGAACCGGAGGCAGAGATGTTGATGGACCAGATCAAAGGTTTCCTGCCGGAAGCATTAAAGAATTTTGCAGGCGGCTATCGCCGTTGCGACGAGATCATCACCGAACTGGAGATAGTGATCGGTACACGTGATCCCGAAACGGCAATTGATGTCATCAAAGATTCTACCTTGCTTGCAGACATCAGCCTGGAAAATTGCACCCTAAAAGGTACCGCCGAAACAGGTTTAAAGGTGGCAATCACCTGTGTGCCCAAAGCGCAGTATTACCTGGAATTGTTCACCCGTACCGGCGATGAGGATCATGTGAAGGCCGTTTTATCACGGATAGACCTTGACATTCATGATGCGGAATCTGAAGAAATTATCTATCAGAAAGCAGGCTTAAACTGGATTCACCCTGAACAACGGGTAGGAACAACAGCCTTCAACGCTCCTGCTAACACCGCATTGATCGTATTGGGCGATCTAAAAGGATCTTTACACAACCATAGTACCTGGAGCGACGGCGTCAACACGATCGAAGAAATGGCTTTATATTGCCGCGACGAACTGAAACTGGAATACCTGGGCATATCAGACCATAGCCGTAGCGCGGTGTATGCCAAAGGCCTTACCGCAGAACGGGTGTTGGAGCAGCACCAGGAAATTGACCGTCTGAATGCCCAACTTAAAGGTTTTCACATTTTTAAAGGAATCGAGTCGGACATTTTGAACGACGGTTCTTTAGATTATCCGGAAGATATTTTAAAAACGTTCGATTTCATTGTCGCATCCATCCACTCCAATTTGAAGATGGACGAGCAGAAAGCTACAGCACGGTTAATTAAGGCAATTGAAAACCCGTATACCACCATTCTGGGGCACCCTACAGGCCGTTTATTGCTTTCGAGAAAGGGTTACGATATCGATCATAAAAAAGTAATTGACGCCTGTGCGGCAAATAATGTCGTGATCGAGATCAACTCTAACCCCCATCGCCTCGATTTGGACTGGAGATGGCATGCCTACGCATTAGAAAAAGGTGTAAGGCTTTCCATTAACCCCGATGCCCACCGTAACGAAGGCTTTCACGACATGAAATATGGGGTACTGGTGGCGCGCAAAGGTGGATTGACAAAAGAAGAATGTCTTAACGCATTAAGCTTAGCTGAAATTACGGAAGTTTTTAAAGCTAAACGGGGTTAAAGAACGTTAAGTGCTACAATGATGAATAACGCAGAATCAATACTAAAAAATAAGATCCGCCAATTGCCGCAGCTGTTAAACGACGTGCAGCAGTGGAAAGCAGAGGGCAAAAAAGTTGTCTTTACCAATGGTTGCTTCGACCTGATCCACATCGGCCACCTTACCTACCTGGCTAAAGCTGCCGAACTGGGCGATAAACTCATTATCGGCCTCAATGCAGATAGCTCGGTGAAGCAACTGAAAGGCGAGAACCGGCCGATCAACAATGAGGAAAGCCGCTCTGCGCTTTTAGCAGCCTTATTTTTTGTAGACGCGGTGATTATTTTCGAAGAAGAAACACCGGCAAACCTGATCAAAGCCGTATTGCCCGATGTTTTAGTAAAAGGCGGCGATTACACTTTCGACCGTATTGTGGGTGCGCCAGATGTTGTTGCCAACGGCGGCGAGGTAAAAACCATTACCTTTGTCGACGGCTATTCGTCAACCGCTATTATCAATAAGATCAGGAGCCAGAACGCTTGCTGAATTAACGTATGAAAATTTTAGTGATCCGGTTCAGTTCAATGGGTGATATTATTTATACCACACCCGTTGTCAGGTGTTTAAAAACACAACTGCCGAATGCTGAAATCCACTTCCTCACCAAGCCAGCCTTCAGGTACATTTATGAAGGAAACCCTTACGTAGATAAGCTGCTGTTGTTGAGAGAATCACTGGGAGTTACAATCAAAGAAATCAAGAGTGAGCGCTATGATTATGTCATCGACCTACACAGCAACCTGCGCACAGCAATCATTAAATTCCGCACAGGTATTAAGTCGTCCACCTATAACAAACAGCGTATACGCAAGTGGCTGTCACTTAAATTTAACTTGAAGCTGATACCTCCTATACATTTAGTAGACAGGTATTTAAAAACAGTTGAATTTTTAAATGTGTATAACGATGGCGGCCCGATCAACTACTATATCAAAAAGAATTACCAGCTGACCGACCTGCTTCCGGCCAGCCACCAGTCGGGTTATATTGCTTTTATCATCGGCGCTAACCATTTCACCAAGCGCATGCCCAATGAAAAGGTAATCAGCATTTGCCGGGAAATTAAGCAGCCAATTGTTCTTTTGGGTGGCCAGGATGTAAAAGAAAATGCCCGAGTAATTGCAACTGCGCTGGGTAACCAGGTACATGACGCCTGCGGAACCATATCGCTGGACGAATCCGTTTTCTTAGTATCGCAAGCGCAACGTGTTATTGGTTTTGATACCGGCCTCACACATATCGCTGAAGCATTTGACATGCCTATTGCCTCTATATGGGGTAGCACCGTGCCAGAACTGGTAGGCGTACAGCCCTATCATGTGAAAGACGCCCTGGTTGTCGGTGTTGATCTGCCCTGCAGACCCTGCTCCAGGTATGGTTTACCTCAATGCCCGTTAAAGCATTTTAAGTGCATGAATGATATTCCGGAAGATATACTTGTTAACTTTACAAAAGAAGCATAGTTAAAGATGAAACACATCCTTTACATATTTTTTCTGTTGTTGTCTATTCCCGGTTTCGCGCAAAAGTGGGGATATGGCTTAAAAGTTGGCGGCGGCATAGCAAATCAAAGCGTTACTAACAAGGAGATTATAGAGGTTAACTCTATAAGAACTTTTAATGCAGGCGGCTTTGTTAAGTATTACCTCAAAGAAGACCTTTTATTGCAGGCCGGTATCAATTACAGCGAAAAAGGTGCGCAGGTGGTTGAAGACGCCATCACCACCACATCCAGAATCAAATACGCAGATGTGCCTTTGAACCTGGTAAAACGGTTCAATTTTTCGGGATTGGGTAAAATATTTATCGGTGGAGGTGCTTTTTTTGCGCGTGCTTTATCTGGTAAATACAAATACGAAACACCCAACAGTGTTACCAGCGACGACCTGGAAATAGGTAATGATAAATATCTGCAGCGGTATGATTATGGCCTGAACATCACTTCCGGGCTTGAACTGGATAACCACCTGCTGTTCGACCTGCGATATGCGTTCGGAATGAAAAACCTGAGTACCCCAAATCTAAAAGACACCGGCACCAGCGCTATCAAAAGCAGGCTTTTGGTACTAAGCCTGGGCTACGTACTTCACTAATTTTATTCAATCAATGAAGCAATTGCTACTGATCAGACATGCCGAAGCGGCACACCCTACCGGCACAAGCGATTTTGATCGCCCGTTAACCGCCCGGGGACGACAATGCGCTCAGGAACTTGCAGAAAAACTGAAAGCAGCACGAATGTGTCCCGAACTGCTGATCATGAGCCCTGCTACCAGAACAGAAAGTACCGCGCAGATTGTCATTTCAGGAACGGGGATTGCAAAAGCTGAAAAGATCGAAGCGATCTACGAAGCAAGTACCAAGACGATATTAGGCTTGATCAACAGTTTGCCGGACCAGCACCAGTTTATAGCACTTGTAGGCCATAATCCTGCCTTCACGGATATTGCCGTTTATCTGACGGGGAAATACGTTAGTTTAAGCCCTGCGGCGGCTATACTCATCTTATTTGAAGAAGACCGCTGGGAAGAAATCACGAAGGAAAGCGGCGTAAGAGCATGGTTTTATGAACCTGCCGATTAATTCAACGCATAGGTTTTACCAGGCATAGAGCGAATAAAGCCCTGCATTTCCAGGTTAAGCAAATTCATGGTCAGCTGGCTTACCGGCATCCCCAGCTTCAACGTCAGCTCGTCTATTGCGATAGATGGGTGCTCATTTAAAACCGTAATAATCGAACGTTCCTCGCTGGAAAGATCCATCGCCAGCGCCAACTGGCTTTGCTTTGGTTGGGCTTCTTTATCGCCCTTCTCCCAGCCCATAATAAACGCCAGATCTTCTACGCAAGTGAGCAAACCGGCCTTATGATGCCTGATCAGGAAGTTACAGCCCTCAGATAGCTCATCGCCGACACGGCCCGGAAAAGCAAATACATCGCGGTTGTAAGAATTAGCAATCTCGGCAGTGATCAAAGTACCGCTTTTAATGCCTGCTTCTATTACCACGGTAACGTCTGCCAGGCCAGCTACAATACGGTTACGGGTAGGAAAGTTCTTTGGATCAGCAATCGTATGGTATGGGTATTCGGTAATCATACCGCCATTCTTCATCATTTTATCGGCCAGACTACGGTGCGCAGCCGGATACATGCTGCCCATCCCATGGCCTACCACACCTACGGTAGGCATTTCTAACTGCAGGGCCTGTTTGTGCGCTTCGCCATCTATGCCATAAGCCAGGCCGCTCACAATCAATACATCGTAAGCTTGCAGCTCTGCAACCAACTGGCGGCATAGCAACCGCCCATACTCGGTTGTTTTACGCGAGCCGACTATACTTACCACCCTTCCGTTGTTCAGGTCCATATCGCCCCTGGTATAAAGCAGCACAGGACTATCATTACAAGCCCTCAGTCGCTTTGGATACTTCGGGTCTGTATAAAATACCACATCAATACCATGCTGCTCTATAAGGGCTAATTCTTCTTCTGCCCGTTTAAGCGCGCTGTTAAAGTCGAGCATCTCTAAACGCTTCTCTCCAACGCCCGGCGCTTTCAGAAGTTTAGCAGGAGCTATGTTAAATACATTCTCTGCACTGCCTGCGTAAGCCAGCATATTCTTTGCCAGGACGGGCCCCACACCCCTGATAAAAGTTAAGGCTAGTTGATGTAAAAGAGACATAATAAGCCCACAAGGTACGTTTTTTAGCCATTCTGTCTATCACAAAGAGCACTAAAAACCCAAAATTGACCGCGCAATCCTACTTAACATAATGTAAGGTAATTTTTATCGCTCCCAATTTTCGGTTTTTAAAAAGAAGTTGTCCAAAATGGTCTTTGGAGGCTTAAAAATCGCTTAATAACTGATAATCAGACACTTTTGTAGATCTAAACTACATAAATAGTTCACCAACTATGAAAATAGTAGCTTTTTGGGATATTTAAACTATTTGAATAGTTTATCAACTATCTGAATAGTTATTCAAAACTACGACTATAGTTGGGGTTTTGTGCCTATTTTTGCCCGAAATGAAAGAACTAACCAAAGCAGAAGAGCAGGTAATGCAGATTCTATGGCAGATTAAAGAGGGTGTGGTGAAGGATGTACTGGCTAAAATGCCCGATCCGAAGCCGGCATACAATACCGTGTCTACCGTAGTTAGGGTAATGGAAACCAAGGGGTTTCTGGGCCATAAGGCCTTTGGAAACACGCATGTGTACCATCCGCTGATCACGGAGGCTGATTATAAGAAGTTTGTTTTCGACGGAATGATGAAAACCTGGTTTAATAATTCGGTGAAAGACCTGGTTACTTACCTGGCCAAAGAAGGAAAATTGGACATTACAGACCTTGCTGAGCTGATTCTGCTCTCGCAGAAGGCGAAGAAGTAGCTAACCAATTAATAGAGAAGTAGGCATGCCCCTACCCGGTAAGATAATTTAGAGTTAATATGGGGTGTTATTCAAGCTGATAGCGTGATTTCAGCCTTTATTGGTCTATAGATTACTGAGCAGGCACGTAAATCACCTGTTTGGTATCAAAAAATTCACGATCGAAGTAGTCTTTCAGGTAAAAGCGCTGCACCTTCAGGCCCGATTCTGCAATTTCGTGCACCAGGTCTCCCCCTTTCAGGTATAAGATGCCGTTCTTCAGCTTGTTTTTTGATTGCTTGCTGAACTTACCTTTCACCCAGGGATAAAAGTCTTTCAACTGGGTAACCGCCCGCGAAACCACAAAATCAAACTTAACATCTGCCTGCTCTGCGCGTAAATGCATTGCCTTCAGGTTTTTAAGGCCGATGGCCGCGGCTACTTCCTGCACCACTTTTATTTTTTTCCCGATAGAATCTACCAGCAAAAAGTCGGTTTCGGGAAACATAATTGCCAGCGGGATACCGGGGAAGCCCCCTCCTGTTCCTACGTCCAGCACTTTCTCGCCCGGCAAAAAAGAAATCACCTTGGCGATACCAAGCGAATGCAGTACATGCCGCTCGTACAACTGATCGATATCTTTGCGCGAGATCACGTTAATCTGGTTATTCCAAAGCTCGTACAGTTCCTGCAACTGCGAAAACTGCCGTTGCTGTTCGGGGGTAAGATCGGGGAAATAATGCAGGATCAGATCAGAAGTCATTCGTTTTATTTCTATTTATCACGTTGCCCAACAAGTATTTAGCCCTAAATAGCTGAGCTTTTACTGTACCTAAAGGCAGGCTCAGCTCCTGGGCAATTTCTTCGTAAGAAAGCTCGTCGAAATAACGCAGGGTGATCAGGTTACGGTACCGCGGCGGCAAACTTTCCACCAATACTTTCAGTTCGGCGGTTTGCTGCTTTTTAATGGAAGTCTCTTCGGGGTTCAGCACATCGGCTTTTATCTGAAGCGGCCGGTCGTCGCCATCATCATCTACAATACCGTGCAGCGATGTGGTATTCAGCTTCTTCTTGCGGATAAAATCAATGCAATTATTAGTCGCCACCCGAAATAGCCACGTACTAAAGGCAAACTCCGGCTGGTACTTATCCAGCTTTTCAAATGCTTTGGCAAAGGTTTCCACCGTTAAATCCATCGCATCTTCGCGGTTATTCACCATTTTGAGCGCCATAAAGTAAATAGAATCTTTATAACGCTGCATCAGGCTGGCATACGCTTTCTGATCTCCTTCCCTGGCTTTCAGCACCAGTTGATAGTCATTCTTCGCGTTTTCGGTAAAATGGGCATTTACTTCCATCTTCTTGTAGTTGTTAAGCTTCCGATCAAACCAAAAAAATTGAGGTACAGGTAGTAGAGTGCGTCTAAAAAAGGCAAGGTCCACAATAAATCTTTACCTTTTAACTGCCTGAATTGTTTGCTGTAAATCAGCAATTGCAAACCCAGCCGGAGAACAAACACAACCAAAGCGATGATAAACGCCGGTTTAAAAAACAAACATGCCGTAAATGCACTATAAAACAACAGGCCACTGATGGCATCAAGGCCTAAAAGCCGTTTATGGCGGGCCTTATAAAATTTCCCCGCCCCCATGTGCCTTCTTTTCTGACGAAACCACTCGCCAAAGCTGGCTTTAGGTTCGCTCCAGGTAAAAGAATCCGTGCGGATCTCTACAGCTACGTTATTACGGGTAGCATTTTCATTCACAAAAAGATCATCGTCTCCAGACATGATGTGCATGTGCGAAGCAAAGCCTTTGTTATTGAAAAACAAATCTTTACGATAAGCCAGGTTACGCCCAACCCCCATATACGCATTACCTTTAAGCGCGGCTGAAAAGTAATTGATGGCGGTTTTAATAGTTTCAAAGCGAATAAGCGCGTTCAGCAAACCTTTGGTTTTTACGTAAGGCGAATATCCTAAAACGATCTGATGCTCAGGATTAGAGAATGATGCAGCCATACAACTGATCCAGTTTTCTGATTCAGGCTCGCAATCTGCATCGGTAAACAACAAATACGGATGTTTTGCCGCTTTGATCCCCATCGTGATCGCAAATTTCTTTCCAGTTTTAAACTGCCGGCTCTCTGTAACGGTAACAATCTTCAGCTTTGAATATTGCGCCTGCAGCTCGTCTAACAAGTAATTGGAATCATCCACCGAGCAATCATTTACTACAATCACTTCAAAATCGGGATAATTTTGGGTCAATATCTTCGGTAAGAAACGTTCAAGATTGTCCCTTTCATTACGGGCGGCAATGATAACAGAAACAGGAACGCACTCTTTCTCAGGAGCTTCCTCTGCCTTATAGCTATTCAGTTTCAGATGATAAACCAGCAGATAGAACAGTTGCACGACGAAACCGAATGCCAAAACGGCCAATAAAACTTGCTGTAGTAGGGGTATACTCAAATCCTTGAAATTTGCAGTGACAAAGTTGTTAAAATTAGATGAATAATCTCCGAAGAAGTTAAAATATCAAGACAATTTAAACTACCTGAAAATGTTATTTTTGCATCCTTAAAATGAAATTTAACTTACAAGCACAAGATCCGTTTTCAAAGGCACGAGCCGGAGAGTTGACAACCGATCACGGAACAATAAAAACCCCGATTTTTATGCCCGTAGGTACTGCCGGCACGGTTAAGGCAGTTCACCAGCACGAGCTTAAGAACGATATCAAAGCCCAGATCATCCTGGGTAATACCTACCATCTGTACCTGCGCCCCGGACTGAACGTGCTGGAAAAAGCAGGCGGACTACATAAATTTAACGGCTGGGACCGCCCGATTTTAACAGATAGCGGTGGTTACCAGGTATATTCCCTTACAGAAGTACGCAAGATTAAGGAAGAAGGCGTCACCTTCCGCTCGCACATTGACGGTTCTAAGCATTTATTTACGCCAGAAGCGGCAATGGACATTCAGCGCACCATCGGTGGCGATATCATTATGGCTTTTGACGAATGTACGCCCTATCCTTGCGACTACGGCTATGCACGGCGGTCTATCGAAATGACGCACCGTTGGCTGAAACGCTGCTGCGACCGCTTCGACAGCACTGAACCTAAGTATGGTTACAGCCAAACCCTCTTCCCTATTGTGCAAGGCTCTGTTTATAAGGATCTTCGCGTAAAATCCGCCGAAGTAATTGCCTCGTTTGAACGGGAAGGCAATGCCATCGGCGGCTTATCTGTCGGTGAACCTGCCGAGGAAATGTATGCCATGACAGAATTGGTGTGCGATATATTACCAAAGGAAAAACCGCGTTATTTAATGGGCGTTGGCACACCGGTTAATATCCTGGAAAACATCGCCTTAGGTGTGGATATGTTTGATTGCGTGATGCCTACCAGGAATGCACGTAACGGAATGTTGTTTACCAAAGAGGGCATCATTAATATCCGTAACGAAAAATGGAAGGATGATTTTTCACCCATTGAAGCAGACAGCGATTTATGGGCCGACCGTGAGCATAGCAAAGCTTATCTGCGCCACCTGATCACTTCTAAAGAAATATTAGGGGCGCAAATTGCCAGTTTACATAACCTGCATTTTTACCTTTGGCTGGTAACGCAAGCCCGTGAAAAAATAATTTCGGGCGAATTTTACGAATGGAAAAACGTGATGGTGAAGCGTTTAGCCCAAAGATTATAACATGAAAACACTGTTAGACAGATATATAAAGGTTATAGACTGGTATATTATCCGTAAGTACCTGGGTACTTTTGTATTTACGGTGGTACTGTTCATGGTGATTATTGTGGTGTTTGATATATCCGAACACCTGGACGATTTCCTGAAGCACAACGCCCCGCTCAGCGCCATCGTTTTCTTGTATTACGGCGGCTATCTGCCCTTTTATCTTAATCTGCTGCTGCCGCTGATTAACTTTCTTGCGGTAATTTTCTTTACCGCGAAGATGGCCAATCAGACCGAAATTGTGCCTATACTAAGCAGTAAGGCCAGTTTTAACCGTTTTTTGAGGCCATACTTTGTAGCATCGAGCGCAATTTTTATCGTGTTCTTTTTTGCGAACGTATACCTGATCCCATTTACCAACAAGCTGAATATCAAGTTCGAGAATACGTATTTTAACGATTCTGACCCTACCAAAAGTGAGGTACACATGCAGCTGGATAAACAAACTTATGTTTACCTGCAATCGTACGACCCTACCCAGCATACCGGCTACAACTTTATTATGGAGAAGTTTGACGGTGATGTAATGAAGGAAAAACTGGTAGCTAACCGCATTGTGTTTGATTCGGTGAAGCACGTTTGGTCGCTTCAGGACTATGGCGTGAGGCGCATAAACGGCCTTCACGAGAAGTTTATCAATCAAACCAGAAAAGATACCGTGCTGGATATGCGGCCGGAGGACTTTGAAACGCACGATAAGGTATATACCGCGATGTCTATGTGGGAATTGAACAAGAACATCCGCCGCGAGCAAATGCGTGGCACCGGCGCACTCACCGACATGCTTTTTGAGAAATACAAGCGGTTTATATACCCCCTATCGTCTTATGTACTCATGATTATCGGGGTTTCCATCTCTTCACGTAAAGTGAGGGGAGGGATAGGGTTACCCCTCGGGATCGGGATTTTCTTGTGTTTTACCTACATCGTGGTAGATCGTTTTGCATTTGTTTTTGCCATTAAAGGCAATATGCCACCGCTGATTGCGGTATGTATCCCTAATGTTTTATTCGGCGCCTTAGGCTACTATTTACTACTCAAAGCCCCTAAATAATGGCGACAGCCACCAACGAAGGCAACAGCGGTGGCCTTAACAAAAACCTGCTGATCTTACATTTTACCGTATTCATTTGGGGCTTTACCGGCGTACTCGGAAAGCTGATCAGCATTACGGCGATAGACTTGGTCTGGTATCGTGTGCTGATTGCTTCAAGCACGTTGTTCCTTTATTTTAAATTCAACAGAACGGCTTTTAAAACAGATTTAAAAACAGTGATCGGGCTGTTTTTTACAGGCGCCTTAGTGGGCGGGCACTGGATTTTATTCTTCGCCAGCATTAAGGTTTCCACGCTTTCTGTAGCCCTGGTCTGCCTTTCTTCTGTCACGCTTTTTACCGCGATCTTTGAACCGCTGATTAACCGTAAGAAGATTTCCAGGCTGGAAATTGCAGCAGGTATACTAATCATTGCCGGCATTATCCTGATCTTCAAATTTGAAACCCGTTACACTAAGGGTATCATTATGGGGCTTATTTGCGCTGCCTGCGCTAGCTTATTTTCTATCATCAACTCGCGACAGGTAAAGAAACTGGAAGCCCCGGTGATTGCTTTTTACGAGCTTACCGGAGCGTTCGTCTGGATCTCGGCCTACCTTTTAATTACCGGCGGTTTCTCGAAATTTGCATTGCCCTCAACTACAGACCTTGGCTATCTTTTCATCTTAGGCACTGTATGCACCTCGCTGGCCTACGTAGCGGGGGTATCCGTAATGCGCGAATTCTCTGCGTTCAAAGTAGCGCTTATCACCAACCTGGAGCCAGTATACGGCATCGTCATGTCTTTCCTTTTCTTCGGCGAGTTGCGCCTCATGACGCTGGGTTTCTGGATAGGTGCGCTGATTATATTGTCTACTGTCTTCCTGTTTCCACTGGCTCAAAAACAGGTCACTAAATTTCGCGCTAAAGCTTAAGCTCTTTCCAATTCTGATCATCACCTGGCATTTAACTTCCTGTTAAGTGCGTATTCCACCTTGCTTAATTAAAACCGTTATCGCAGCAGATTAACTTCCTCTACGGCACACAGGGCATTTTTTGCAAAAATCACTAAGTGTATCATCAGACAAAAATTACCTTCTTTAAAAGCCTGTCAAAACGCTCCTGTAAATGCATCTTAAACGTTTTTTGCCACTTTAACTATCAAAATAATTGAATAAATATTTAACTGATAATCAGTGAATAAATTCTAATTATTAAAGTCATACTGAAAGTAAACAAACGATTAGCAAAAGCAAAATACTATAATTTTTAGCAATCCCATTATAAGTACTATTTTTGGGTAAACTAAATTTTGTTTTTCAGATGGTTACAACATTTAATTAAACAAAATTTTCACTTCTGTATTTACAGGCGCGTTAGACCGGTAAGTGTACCGTAATGAATTTAAGGAAGCTTAATTATCAGGGTGATTTTGCTTTTTGTGTTACGGACCGCTGGAGATGTCCTGCACAAAAGGGATTGTGTAATTTTAATTACAAAGAAAATATTGCTATTACCATGCCAAAGTCGGTACACCTTGACTACTCCCCTTTTTTGCCCTATCAAAACTTTACATTGTTGTGCCCTTGCCGATTTGATCGCCTGATAAAAAAGATTGATATTGGCGCAGCAAGAAGCCAACCATCAACATGAGAGTTTCAACCCTGTTCGCCATTGTGGTAACCATACTGATCACCGTAGTGATTATGCAAAATACAGACGAAGTAAAAGTGACCCTTCTGTTCACCGATGTGAAGATGCCAAAGCTGGTGATCCTTACAGCCGTTGCAGTTGGTTCTTTCCTGGTCGGCGTTATCGCAGGCAGACCGGGTAAGGTTAAACGAGTGGAGATGTACGAACATGACAACCTGGAAAACGATGAAGACGGCAGCCGACAAAAACGCAGGCCGGGTACACTAAGCGACGAAGACCGCGACTATATTAGTTAACTATATATTCTTAACACTATCCACATGAAAACAAAAATCGGATTTATAGGCCTGGGTAACCTGGGCACCCCCATTGCACGAAATTTTATAGAAGCAGGTTACCACCTGCAGGTATATAACCGTACCGTTGAAAAAACAAAAGAGCTGGACCAGGACAACATCACCGTTTGCCATTCCCCCGCAGAAGCTGCAAATGGTGTTCAGTTTATCGTGACCGTTTTATCGAATGATACAGTGGTTACCCAAACCACCACCGGGGAAGAGGGCATTTTGAAAACCCTGCCTAAAGGTGCAATTCATATCTCGATGAGCACCATCGCACCGGACACGGCAAAGCATTTGTCGCAATTGCATGAGCAAGCCGGTAGCCGCTACCTCACCTCTCCTGTCTTCGGCCGGCCGGATGCTGCCGCCGCTAAGAAACTTTGGGTTTGCCTTTCAGGCGCTCAGGAAATTCAGGAAGCAGCAAGGCCACTGCTGGAAAGCACCAGCCAGGGCATTTTTAACTTTGGCGAAGAAGCCGGCCAGGCTAATGTGGTTAAGCTGGCAGGTAATTTCATGATCCAGGCCTCGATGGAGATGATGGCGGAAGCTTATACCCTGACAGAAAAATTTGGGATAGAAAGAACTGCCGTTGCAGACTTCTTTGGATCTACCATATTCAATGCACCCATCTTTAAAAATTATGGCAAACTGATTGCCGAGCATAAATATGAGCCTGTTGGCTTCACTTCGCAATTGGGTTATAAAGATGCCAGCCTAGTGGCGAAGCTATCCCAGGAAAGCCAGACCCCCATGCCGCTTGTCGCATTGATCCAAAACCGTTTACTCACCGCTTTGGCAAAAGGCCGGAGCGAACGCGACTGGGCCGAAGCCTTTGGCAAAGGCGTCAGTAACGACGCAGGCCTTTAAAGATCGTAAAACACCTGATGCTCCGCCTCGAGATGCTTTAATTGGGGCGGGGCTTCAAATATCCCGAAAACAGAAGCACCGCTGCCGCTCATGCTGGCATAAAGTGCCCCCGCTTCGTAAAGCGCTTGCTTCACCGCTCCTATCTGGGGATATTTCGCAAATACAGAAGGTTCAAAATCATTCTTGATCTTGCCCTTCCAATCGCTTACCGGTAGTTGTACCAATTCTTTTAATGACTGACCGGACGGTTCAGGCTTTACCCCGCTATAGGCGTCCGCTGTAGAGACGTGCACATTGGGCATTACCAGGGCAATGTGATACCGGCTTAGATCCAACGACACTTCTTCGAACTGATCTCCCTTATCAAAAGCATACACGGGTTTGTTTTCGATAAAGAAAGCGCAGTCTGCCCCGAGCCGACGTGCATAGTCCTGCATTGCCTGTACAGTTAAGTTCAACCCGAACTGCTGGTTCAGTAACTTAATAAAGAAAGCAGCGTCGGCAGAACCACCACCCAACCCCGCACCTATCGGGATGTGCTTGTGCAGGTAAATTTCCAGCGGCGGAAGCGGGTGATCCTTAGAAACGAGCTCATAAGCTTTGATACAAAGGTTTTTCTCCGGCTCGCCGGGTATATTTATCCCGGAGGATGAAAAACTCAACAGAGGGGCTATAATAGCTTCTAACGCATCATTAATTTTTACCGGGTAAAAAACCGTTTCGATATTGTGATAACCATCCGGCCTTTTAGCCGTAATGTTTAAACCGATATTGATTTTTGCGTTTGGAAAAACGATCATATAATTATCCACCACGTGTTGTAGTTTTGCACAACAGTTAGGATGTCAAAATTAGATTTTTTTTCTTTGCGGTTGAGCTATAGTTACAGGTTACTGAGTTACTATGTTATTAAATGAGCCGGAACCACAATAACTCAAAAACAAATAACTAAATAACCAAAATGAAGCAATACCACGATTTGATGCAGCATGTACTGGATAACGGCACGCAAAAGCATGACCGTACCGGTACTGGGACGATAAGTGTATTTGGTTACCAGATGCGGTTTAACCTGCAGGAAGGTTTTCCGCTGGTGACTACGAAGAAGCTGCACCTGAAATCGATCATCCATGAACTGATCTGGTTTTTACAAGGCGATACCAATATCAAGTACCTTAAAGATAACGGCGTCCGCATTTGGGACGAGTGGGCGGATGAGGAAGGCAACCTTGGACCGGTTTATGGTTACCAGTGGCGTTCATGGCCAACGCCTGACGGCGGCCATATCGACCAGATCACGAACCTGATCAACATGATCAAAAAAAATCCGGATTCACGGCGACTGATTGTTTCTGCCTGGAACGTGGCCAATGTGGATCAGATGGCGCTGCCGCCTTGCCATACCCTGTTTCAGTTTTATGTAGCAGAAGGCAAACTGTCCTGCCAACTTTACCAGCGCAGCGCGGATATCTTCCTGGGTGTTCCGTTCAACATTGCTTCGTACGCCCTGCTTACAATGATGGTAGCCCAGGTATGCGACCTGCAACCCGGCGACTTTATCCATACCTTCGGCGACGCCCACATTTATAACAATCACTTGGAGCAGGTTCGCTTACAGCTATCGCGCGAACCACGGCCATTGCCAACAATGAAGATCAATCCAGAAGTGAAAAATATCTTCGACTTTAAATTCGAGGACTTCACTTTAGAAAACTATGATCCGTGGCCGCATATTAAAGGCGTTGTGGCGGTGTGATTTAGTCATTAGTCATTAGTCATTAGTCATTAGTCATTAGTCATTAGTCATTAGTCATTAGTGGCGAACAATTATCGACTGTACATATTGTGATATCTAACTACGAATTGTCATGCTGAGCTTGTCGAAGCATCTGTAAATAATGCTATACGAGAAGATTCTTCACTGCGTTCAGAATGACAACTTACTTTACACCTATAGTCACCTCATGAACCAATACATCACCATCGTTGTCGCTATTGCAGAAAATAATGCCATAGGCAAGAATAACCAGTTGCTGTGGCACTTGCCTAAAGACCTTAAGCATTTTAAAGATATTACCAGCGGCGGCACTGTAATTATGGGCCGCAAGACTTTTGATTCGGTCGGTAAACCGCTACCAAAACGGCGTAACATCATTATCACCCGGCAGGATATAACTATAGAAGGTTGCGAAGTGGTAAAATCGCTGGATGATGCGCTGGCCTTGTGTGCAGCTGAGCCTGAAGTTTTTATTGTAGGCGGTGCAGAAATCTACAAGCTGTCGCTACCGAAGGTCAATCGCATTTATCTTACCGTTGTACACCATAGCTTTGATGCCGACACCTTCTTCCCTGAACTGAACCCCGAAGAGTGGAAAACCATCGAAAGGGAAGATTTCGGAACGGATGAAAAACACCTCTACCCCTACTCTTTTATAACCCTTGAGCGCGCTTAACAACAGCCAGTTAAATTTGTTTGAATTAAAATTTATGGGTTGCAAAATTTTGTTAGATTTGCCGACTTGTTTAAAAAGCTTATAAACTATTTAATTATATACTAAACACAACAATGCAAGGTAAAGGGGTTATTAAATTTTTCGCCATCCTGCTGGCTATTGTATGCTTGTATCAGCTTTCGTTTACGTGGGTTGCCCGTAAAGTAGAGGCTGATGCGCGGGACTATGCGAAAGGTAACGCAGAAAAAGAGAGAGCATATCTTGATTCTATTTCAAACCAGCCGGTGTATCCGGTGTTCAAACACACCTATCAATACTGTAAAGAACGCGAACTTGCTTTAGGTCTCGACCTTAAAGGCGGTATGAACGTTACCATGCAGATCTCTTTAGGTGAGCTGATCAAAACGCTTTCTGACAATAACACTGATCCGGCCTTTAACCAGGCATTATCAAGAGCAGAAATTGATTCTCACACCAATCCGGAGAATTACATTACGCTTTTCATGAACGAGTACAAGAAAATTGCTCCGGACGGAAAGCTGGCCCCGATATTTGCAACTAAAGAAAACCAGGAACACATTAAATTTAACTCCAGCAACAGCGAGGTTGAAGCTTTCCTGAAAGATCAGGCTAACGCTGCGGTTACCCAATCATACAACATCCTTTCTACCCGTATTGATAAATTTGGTGTAACTTCTCCAAACATTCAGTTACAGCCTGGTACTAACCGCATTTTGATCGAGCTGCCTGGCGTAACAGAAAAAGAACGTGTACGCAAGCTGTTACAAGGTTCTGCGAAGCTGGAATTCTATGAGACTGCAGAAAACACTGAAGTTGCAGGCCTGTTAAATAACATTAACGGCATTATTGCTGCTAAAAACAAAACCACTAAAGATACCACCAAAGCAACTGCTGCTACAGCAGATACCGCAAAAGCGGGTGGTTCATTGTTAAGCAAGGTTAAAAAGAGTTCGGCAAAAGATACCAGCGCTTTAGCAAATAAAGCACAATTTGCCTCTCAGAATCCTTTATTCTCCCTGCTTGCTCCGGCAGTATATCGTGCAGGTAACGACCAAATACAATATCTTCCCGGCCCGGTTGTTGGTTATGCAGAAACTAAGGACACTGCAAAAGTGAATAACCTGTTCCGCACGCCAGAGGTTAAGGCAATTATTCCGCAAAATATTAAGTTCATGTGGGGTGCAAAGCCGCGTGAAATGAATAAGATCAGCAGTTTCGAACTTTATGCCATCAAACTTTCTGGTGCAAACAACGGCCCCGTATTAACCGGCGACGTAATTACTGATGCGAACAGCGACGTTAGCCAGCAACAAGGCGGTTACGAGGTTACCATGGACATGAGCTCTGAAGGTGCCGAAAAATGGCGCGAAATCACCGCTGCTGCTGCCGGTAACCCTAAAGACGAAAACGATAACCGTTGTATCGCTATCGTACTTGACGAGAACGTGGTATCTGCACCACGCGTAAGCAACGAAATTTCTGGTGGTCGTTCTTCTATCACTGGTAACTTTAAACAAGAAGAAACAAAAGACTTAGCTAATATCCTGAAAGCCGGCCGTCTGCCCGCTCCTGCGCGCATTGTTGCAGAAGACGTGGTTGGTCCGTCTCTTGGTCAGGAAGCTATTAATAACGGTCTGGCATCATGCGTAATCGGCCTGATCGTGGTATTGGTATTCATGGTTGCATATTACAACCGTGCAGGTACCGTAGCTGTTGTTGCCGTATTCATCAACGTATTCTTCCTGATGGGTGTACTTACCAACCTCGGCGCGGTGTTAACGCTTCCGGGTGTGGCAGGTATCGTATTGATCCTGGGTACGTGTGTGGATGCAAACGTGTTGATCTACGAACGTGTGCGTGAAGAAATGGCGCTTGGAAAATCAATCCGCATTTCTATTGCAGACGGTTACAAACATGCTTTGTCTTCTATCCTTGACGCTAACATCAGTACCTTCATTACAGGTTTAATCCTGTTTGTGTTTGGTACCGGCCCTGTACAAGGTTTCGCAACTACGCTGATGATCGGTATCATCACTTCATTGTTCTGTTCATTACTAATCTCTCGCCTTATTTTCGAGTGGATGCTTGAAAAAGGCTGGGACATCAAGTTCTCTAACCCATGGAGCGCCCATACGTTTAAAAACGCAAACTTTGCCTTCGTTCGCAACCGTTTCCGTTTCTACGCCTTCTCTGGTATTTTCATCCTTGCAGGTATCATCTCTATGTTTACCCGTGGTTTCAGCTACGGTGTAGATTTCCGTGGTGGCCGTAACTATGTGATCGAGTTCAGCAAAGACGTAAATATTGAAGACGTTCGTAAAAACCTGGACGAGACCTTCGGCGATGGAAAAGCGATTGTTAAGACCTTTGTAAACGACAATCAGAAGGTAAGCATCACTACAGATTACCTGATCACCGATAACTCTACCAATGCTGACAACAAGGTGGAAAGCACCCTGCGTCAGTCCATGAGCAAGATCAATCCGAAATTCCAGATCGTAAGCCAGCAAAAAGTAGGTCCTACCATTGCCAACAGCTTAAAAACTTCGGCTATCTGGACCGTATTATTTGCCATCGCGGTGATCTCGATCTATATCCTGATCCGTTTCCGCAAATGGCAGTTCAGCTTGGGTGCAGCAATTGCAACTGCGCACGATGCTTTGCTGGTACTATCGTTCTTCTCTTTGTTCCACGGTCTGTTGCCATTCTCGCTGGATATTGATCAGAACTTTATCGCAGCGATACTGACCGTAATTGGTTACTCTATTAACGATACCGTGGTTGTATTTGACCGTATCCGCGAGTTCTTGAGCCACCGCTCGGGTACTGATGATACCAAACAAGTAATCAACAAAGCGATTAACAGCACCTTAAGCCGTACCATTATCACAGCCCTTACCGTGGTGTTTGTACTGGTAGTATTGTTTATCTTTGGCGGCGACGTGATCCGTGGGTTCTCGTTCGCGTTATTGATCGGCGTATGCTTCGGTACCTACTCATCCATCTGTGTAGCTACACCGGTTATCGTTGACTTTGATAAAAAGGAGCTAAAATAATTACACGATAATTAGAATTTACTAAAGGCTCCAAAGAACATTTGGAGCCTTTTTTGTTATTATACTATTGCATCAATCTATACTAAAATTTGTCTGTTTGTATGACTACAACAACTAAAACAGGATTTCCGCGGGTAGTGATTGTCGGTGGCGGCTTTGGTGGCATAGAGGTTGCCAAGCACCTGGCCGACCAGCCCGTTGAAGTTTTAATGCTGGATAAGCATAACTACCATATGTTTCAACCCCTGCTCTACCAGGTGGCTACAGGCAGCCTGGAGGCAGAATCAATAGCATTTTCATTGCGGAAGAACTTCTCAGGCCAGAAAAACTTTACCTTCCGGCTGGCAGAAGTAACTGCCGTAAACCCTGACCGTAATACCATTGATACCACCATTGGCGAAATAGCTTACGATTACCTGGTAATTGCTACCGGGTCTATCACCAACTTCTTTGGCAACAAGGAAATTGAGCATTATGCCATGCCGATGAAGACCATCCCCGAGGCATTGAACCTGCGCTACCTGATCCTTCAGAACCTGGAAGAAGCCGTTCTAAAGCAAACCAGGGAAGAGCGCGAGCCTTTCCTGAACTTTGTATTGGTCGGTGCTGGGCCTACCGGTGTAGAGCTTGCAGGTTCACTGGCAGAGTACCGGAATTATATCCTGACCAAAGACTATCCCGAGCTAACCAAGGGGGATATGAAGGTTTACCTGGTAGATTTTCTGCCGAAGGTATTAGGCCCGATGTCTGACGAGGCTTCTGCAAAGGCGAAAGACTTTTTGGTGAACATGGGTGTGGAAGTGATGCTGGGCGTTAAAGTAGAAAGCTATGACGGCGCGCAAATTAAGTTTGAAGATGGACGCGTTATCCCGACCAAGAACGTGATCTGGTCTGCCGGGGTAATGGGTGTGGTACCACAAGGTATCGCAAAAGAAAACATCGAGCGCGGTAACCGCATCCGTGTTAACGAACAGTGCGTGGTAGCCGGTACCACCAACATATTTGCCATTGGCGACGTGGCTGCCATGATTACAGAGGCCACACCAAAAGGACACCCAGGTGTAGCGCAAGTTGCCATACAAATGGGCGAATTTGTAGCGAAAACCATCAGGGGTATTCTTAAAGGCGAGCAGCTTACCGCCTTTAAATACAATGATAAAGGTTCGTTGGCGACGATAGGCCGTAACAAGGCCGTGGCCGACTTAGGTAAGATTAAATTCCAGGGATTTTTTGCCTGGCTGATCTGGATGTTCGTCCACCTGATTTCGCTATTAGGCTTCCGCAACAAGGTGATTGTATTTATTAACTGGCTGGGCAGCTACGTGAATTATAACGGCGGTACAAGGCTGATTATGCGGAAGTTTATCCGTGAAGGCCTGACAGATGACCAGGCGGTAGTAAAGCCTAAAACCGATGCCGTAACGCCGCAAGCCGGATAATTAGTTATTGAGTTATTAAGTGATTGAGGCCTGGCATTTGCCGGGCCTTTTTTGTGCTTCAACTGACACTATATTGGCAGAAATCTTGACTTAAAAGTCAGTAAACCGGTGGCAGCCCGGTAAATGTGGCGAATGCGGCAGACGTGGCGAATGCGGCAGACGTGGCGAATGCGGCGAATGCGGCAGACGTGGCGAACTGGTTTTTGCCAGCCAGCCTGGCCTTTTAACCTACTATGAGATTGCCACACTGCTATCGCAGTTCGCAATGACATGAATAATTAATGAATGCCCACTCGGCAAGAGCGCCGCCGCTGCTTTAAGTTTAAATACTAAAGCTATCTTTCCCGTGATTGCTAAAAACAAGGAAAGTAGTCGCTCGCTTGCAGCGAGTGACAATTATTAACGGCGGTCACTCTGTGCAGTTCCTTAAAGGCAGATTCTTCACTTCGTTCAGAATGACAAGACGGATGTTAACTATGTGAAGCTTATTTTATTAACATAGCCACTTATTAATAGCCATTGACTAATGACTCAATGACCAATGATCATTGACTATCTTTTCAGCACCATTTTATAATGCCTGATACCGGCTTCTTCAAACTCTGGTCCTGATTTTTCGAAGTTAAACTTTTCATACAAGCTGACTGCCTGTAGCTGTGAATTCAGGTACACCGGTTTATCGTCATCAGGTATATCAGCCAATACGGCTTTAACCATAGCTTGTGCCACGCCCTGCCCTCTATATTTATCCAAAACAGCAAAGCGTTCCAGTTTGTAGCCATTCTCCGTCTGGCGCCATCTTGCAGCCCCGGCAGGTATATCATCAACCGTGGCGAGAAAATGCGTTGAAACGCCGTTAAATTCCATTTCTAACGAAACAGGTACCCCCTGCCCTTCTACAAATACCTCGTACCTTACGGCAAACGCTTTTTCAAGGTCGGCCGGGCTACTTACTTTGCTTACTTTTATTTCGTTTAGACTCATTAATACGTTCTGTTGTCGTTTTATTTCTTTGCGCTTTAGCGGAATGGTTCAGATCGGCAGCGTCTATCGTATGGGTACAACCCAGGTTATCTTCGCTTTCGGCCAATTCAGACAGCCTGATATAGAAATTACGGATCTGTTCCAGTTCCACCTCGCTCAAATCCTCAATACTTACCATGCGGTTGCTGGCACCTTCGTGCGCGGCAATCAGTTCATTTAACTTCAAGTGCAACGCACGCGAATCTTTGTTCTGCGATTTCTGGATCAGGAACACCATCAGAAAAGTAACGATGGTGGTCCCGGTATTGATCACCAACTGCCAGGTATCTGAATAGTGGAACAATGGCCCCGTCACGCCCCAGATGATAATTACAGAGGTAGCTATAATAAAGGCCGCCGAACTACCCGTTGCAGCGGTAGCCCAGTTGGCAAACCTTTCAACGAAATTTTCTTTCTTTTTAGACATAGGTATTCTTTTAGAAATTAAAGCTACAAATTAGCAATAAAAAAAGCGTCTGTACTTCAACAGTACAAACGCTTTTTAATAGAAATATATAAAATATTATAGTTTGCTGTTTACATCTAAACAGTTCAGATCGGCAAAAGCCTGGGTTAAACGCTTAACGAAGGTTTCTTCGCCTTTGCGTAACCATACCCGCGGATCATAATATTTCTTGTTCGGAGAATCTTCGCCTTCAGGGTTACCAATCTGGCTTTGCAGATATCCTTCTTTAGATTGATAGTAATCTTTAATACCTTCCCAGAATGCCCATTGCATATCGGTATCGATATTCATTTTGATAGCACCATAAGAGATCGCCTCGCGGATTTCTTCCTGGCTTGAACCAGAACCACCGTGGAACACAAAGTTGATTGGCTTTTCGGCGTCAAGGTTATGTTTCTTTTTCAGGAACTCTTGTGAATTGTGCAGAATTACCGGTTGCAGTTTTACGTTACCCGGTTTGTAAACACCATGAACGTTACCAAATGCAGCAGCAATGGTAAAACGGTGACTTACTTTAGAAAGTTCTTCATAAGCGTAAGCAACCTCTTCTGGCTGGGTATATAAACGTGCGCTATCTACATCGCTGTTGTCTACGCCGTCTTCCTCGCCACCGGTTACACCCAGTTCAATTTCAACGGTCATGTTCATTTTAGCCATGCGCGCCAGGTATTTGGCAGAAATTTCGATATTCTCTTCAATCGGCTCTTCAGAAAGATCCAGCATGTGCGAAGAGAACAGCGGTTTGCCGGTTTCAGCAAAATGTTTTTCGCCGTACTCTAATAAACCATCTATCCATGGCAGTAATTTTTTTGCAGCGTGGTCTGTATGCAGAATTACTGCTACGCCATAGTGCTCTGCTAATAGATGAACGTGCTTGGCAGCAGATACACCGCCCAGGATACAAGCCTGTAGCTTAGAATTATCTAACGACTTGCCCGCGTAAAACTGCGCACCGCCATTAGAAAGCTGGATAATAACAGGTGAATTTACTGCTTTGGCGGTCTCCATTACCGCGTTAATTGAATTGGTACCGATAACATTGACAGCTGGAAGCGCGAACTGGTGCTTTTTAGCTGCTTCGAAAAGCTCCTGCACCTGATCGCCGTGCAGTACTCCTTTATAGTTCTTAATATCCATTTGAAGCCTATTTTGGTTTCGAAGTTATAAAAATTATTTATTTATGCGTTTGCAGATAGCATACTAACAATAAAAACGCCTGAGTTTTAAAAATACGTGCATTGGTAAAACATTGTATTGCATTAATTTTTTGTTTCTTTGCACTTACTTTTTCCATAACCCAACAAAAAAAGAAAGTTAGATAAATGGCGTGGTTTAAACGTGAATCAAAAGGAATTATAACTTCTACCGAGGAAAAAAAAGAAGCTCCGGATGGCATCTGGAACAAATGCCCCAACTGTAAAAAGCCATTACATTACTCAGAGCAGGTTGAAAACCAGTATGTGTGCCATTACTGCAACTATCACCTCAGAATAGGCTCAAAAGAGTATTTCTCTATACTGTTTGATAATAACGAGTTTACCGAACTATATCCTCACCTGCGCTCTGGCGACCCACTTCATTTTGTGGATACCAAGAAATATACCGACAGGTTGACGGATACCATTGCAAAAACGGGACTTGAAGATGCCATACGCTCCGGCGTTGGTAAAATGGGCGGCCAGGACGTAGTGATAGCTTGTATGGATTTTAACTTCATAGGCGGTTCTATGGGCTCTGTAGTGGGCGAAAAGATTGCCCGTTCTATCGATTATTCTATCCAACATAAGGTGCCGTTTCTGATGATCTCCAAATCTGGTGGTGCACGGATGATGGAAGCGGCTTTCTCGCTGATGCAAATGGCGAAAACCTCTGCTAAACTTGCATTGCTGGCACAAGCACGTGTGCCGTATATTTCACTGCTTACTGACCCTACTACCGGCGGTGTAACCGCTTCTTATGCGATGCTGGGCGACATTAATATTGCCGAACCAGGTTCACTGATCGGCTTCGCCGGCCCGCGTGTAATCAAGGAAACCATCAAAAAAGATTTGCCAAAAGGTTTCCAAACTGCGGAGTTTTTGCAGGAACATGGCTTTCTCGACTTTATTGTTGACCGTCGCGAAATGAAAGAAAAACTGGCTTCATTCCTGAAGATGATGGCAAATTAATTTGAGCGATTAGTTCGTAAAGATTAAGCGCGAAACAGAAAAGCAAGATTATTAAGCAATACGAAAAGAGCTGAAATTTTCAGCTCTTTTTTGTTTAAAACTTACTTGTCATCAATTTGTCAAATAGTAACATTTCTGTTATATTGGGCTCATTATAAGCCTGAATAATTGACATTCAAGATAGTTTTTCGCAAGTATATTTTTGGTGTACTTGTTTTTTTAGTACCCCTAACGAATGCCAAAGCCCAGTTGGCCGAACCGGATTCTATCCGGGGACAGGTAGACGTGCGCGATGTGGTGAGGAAAATGAGGAACAAGCCCCCTGCCCCGCCCGATACGACACAAAGACAATCCTTCTTTTCTGTGTTGCCTTCCGCAGGTTACAACCCAAGTGTTGGTTTCCAGTTAGGCGTATCCTCGGTTGGCGGGTGCTACTTTGGAGACCCAGCCACAACCACTTATTCTACCTTTCACTGGAACGCTTACGCTTCTACTAATAAACTGGCTTCGTGCGAATTCAGTCACAATACATTTACGCCCAACAATGTCTTAAATCTTCAGGGAAAGGTAGAAATCGGACGCACCGTGGCTTTCGATTATGGCGTCGGAACGGGGAAAAAGCACCAGGGCGATGGGGAGTTTTCTTTAAACGGTGTACCGCTGGCGAATAATTCGGACGTTTTCCCGATCAACTTTACCTACATCAAGTTTGATGAACATATTTATCGCAAACTGTTTACCCATGTCTATGCCGGTGCAGGTGTAGTGGCAGATTGGTATACGGGTATCGATAACATCCACAATGAATCCCATAATTTCCGGTCGCACAACTTCCGCTACAGTATGATCAAAGGTTACAACCCACGCGGTTACATGGCAAGCGGCATGTTGTTTAACCTGCAATTTAACTCGCGCGATCAGCCAAACCGCCCTTATAAAGGGGTTTACGCTGATTTTGTACTTCGGGTAAACCAGCAATGGCTTGGTAGTACCAAAAACGCCGTGCAGTTGAAGGCAGAGGCCCGGAAATATGTTTCGCTTTCCAAGGAAAACCCGCAGCATGTATTGGCTTTCTGGCTTTGGGGTAATTATTTGCTGGGCGGCTCTATCCCCTACCTGGAACTGCCCGGAACGGGCTCAGATGTGGCTAATCGCATCGGACGTGGTTATACCATCGGGCGTTTTAAGGGATTTTCATTTGCCTATGCGGAAACGGAATACCGTTTCCCTATCACTTCCAATAAGCTGATCAGCGGCGTATTATTTGCTAACGCACAAACCGCCAACAACCGCCGCAATATCAAGCTGTATGAGTATTGGGAACCCGGAGGCGGCGCTGGCCTAAGGTTCCTGTTTAACAAATATTCGCGCTCGGCGGTATGTCTGGACTATGGCGTGGGACATTATGGCTCTAAGGGCATCTTTCTGGGCTTAAACGAGGTGTTTTAATATGGTCAGCCCAACAAAAAAGGCTTGCAGTAAACTGCAAACCTTTTTCCTCTAAATATATGTTCCCTTTTTTAAAGCTTATTCACCACCCAAACCTGGGTCACTGCCTATGATACGGCTGCTGGAGCGGCCGAACGGACGGCTGTGAAAGTCTGCCTTGGTATTACCCTCGCCAGGAAATTCGTGCGGTGTTGGTGGCGTTACGTCGATTTGTTCGCTCCAGTCGCTGCTGCTTTGAGAATCGCCCGGGCGGGTTTCTGTTTCTTTTGGATAGCGCAGATCTTCGTTATCCGACTCTTCCCTTTCAGGCGTTTCGTCCGGAGAAAGATCTGGGTCTAATTCCTCATCATCATCAATCGGATCGGTATCTGCTTCAGCCGTGAAAGTTTGATTGGTGCCGGCAACAATGTCGTCATCATCCTCTTCTTCTTCGTCGTCAATCAGATCATCATCTTCAAAATCTTCATCATCTAAATCTGTATCATCACCTAATGTATCATCGTCCAGATCATCTTCATCCAGGTCGTCATCATCCTCCAGCAGATCGTCGTCATCCGGGTCTGGGGTGGCAACGCTCCAAAAGCGACTATAGTTAAGCTCATCAGTGGTATACAGATCTTCCCTCTCTTTGAGAGGAGCGTCATTAAAAGCTGCCATAATAGTTGTTTTTTGTTTGGTACTATTATAACCTGCGGAAAGTGGGGATTGTTTTAAGAATAAAAATAAACCGTTACTTAAATCTAACTATAAGTAAAGGGCTAAATAAACCGTTTTTATTTGAAAAAAGAGCCGGTTAAGCGTTTACCAGGCAAATCTCTTTGATTTTACCTACCACGTAGTCTATTTCTTCTTTGGTATTATATTTCGAAAAAGAAAAGCGGACAGCCGGACGATTTGGATTGGCGCCGATGGCATTCAGCACGTGCGAACCGATATTGGTACCCGAGCTGCAGGCGCTGCCACCCGATGCGGAAATACCGGCGATATCCAGGTTAAAGAGCAGCATATCTGCCATCTCCATTTCTGGGAAAGATACGTTCAGTACTGTATAAAGGCTCTTTTCAGGATCAGTATCACCATTAAAATGAATGCCCGGGATTTGCGCTTTAAGGCTATCCGCCATATAGCTTTTTAATCCCTGGATGTATTGATGATGCTCGTCCATATGCTCGTACGCCAGTTCAAGCGCCTTGGCCAGGCCAACAATGCCGTATACGTTTTCTGTACCGCCGCGCATGTTACGTTCCTGCGCACCGCCGTAAATCATCGGGTCAATCTTTACGCGATGATTGATATGCAAAAAGCCCACACCTTTTGGGCCGTGCAGCTTATGAGCCGCACATACCATGAAATGAATTTTAAGCTTACTGAGGTCATGCGGGAAGTGGCCGACAGTTTGTACCGTATCGCAATGATAAATGGCGTTATACTGCTCGCAAAGCTCGCCTATACGTTCAATATCGTTCAGCGTACCTATCTCGTTATTGGCATGCATAATGGAAACGAAACTGCGTTCGTTATTTGCCAGTAATTCTTCGAGGTGCTGATAATCTATATGGCCTTGTGCGTCAACATTTACAAAGCTCAGTTTAATTTGCCCGGCTTTTTCAAGCGCTTCCAGCGTATGAACCACAGCGTGGTGTTCTATAAGGCTGGTAATGGCGTGTTTCAGACCATAGCCTGTGATACCGCAGCGGATAGCCATATTATCGGCCTCTGTTCCGCCAGAGGTAAAGAATATCTCTGCCGGAGAAGTATGCAGTAGCTGGGCTACCGTACGGCGTGCTTTTTCGATAACGGTACGCGCCTCGCGGCCGTGTGCGTGGATAGATGAAGGATTGCCAAACTGGCTTTCCATTACTTTGTACATCTCTTTCAGCACTTCCGGATCGAGCGGCGTAGTCGCAGCATTATCTAAATAAACACGCATAGTTTTTAGTCGTTGGGCAATAGTCATTTGTCATTGATTCCGTCTTGCGGACTTACTGACTTTCGGACTATTAGCTTATTTGCAAAATCTCTTTAATATCGGCAATTATCTTATTTGCCAGGTTATTCGCTACGGTTTCTGAATTACCTTCAGAATAGATACGAATAATAGGCTCTGTATTTGAACGGCGCAAATGCACCCATTCCTTGTCAAATTCTATCTTCAGACCATCGATTGTGCTATGCGGCTGGCGTTTGTATTTCTCTTCCACCTTTTGCAGCAGCACATCAATATCCATCTCAGGCGTTAACGTAATCTTATTTTTAGAAATAAAATAACCAGGATAAGTAGCACGTAGCCTGGAAACGCTCTTTCCAAACTTAGCCAGATGTGTCAGGAACAGGGCAATACCTACTAAAGCATCGCGGCCGTAGTGTAATTCAGGGTAGATTACCCCGCCATTACCTTCGCCACCGATGATGGCGTTGGTCTCCTTCATCTTATTCACCACGTTTACCTCGCCAACCGCCGCGGCTTCATAAGTACAACCTGCGGCTTCGGTTACGTCGCGCAGGGCACGGGTTGACGAAAGGTTAGATACCGTGTTGCCTTTGGCATGTTTCAGTACATAATCTGCCACGGCAACCAATGTATATTCCTCGCCAAACATGCTGCCGTCTTCTGCTACAAAGCACAAGCGATCCACATCAGGGTCTACTGCTATACCTAACTGCGCTTTCTTGGCTACTACCTCTCTCGATAATTCGGTCAGGTTTTCCGGCAACGGCTCTGGGTTATGCGGAAATTTACCATCAGGCTCGCAATATAACGGATGAACGGTTTTTACACCTAAAGCATCAAGCAGGGCGGGAACAAAAATTCCGCCGGTTGAATTTACGCAATCTATCACCACGCTGAAATTAGCTTTCTGTATGGCTTTAACATCCACCAGCGGCAAGGCCAAAATGGCGTCGATATGTTTTTGCATCCAGGTATCGTCAACGGTTACCTTGCCCAGGTCATTCACATCGGCATAGTTAAAATCGCTGTCTTCTGCTATTTGCAGCACTTCTTTACCGTCTGCATCGCTGATAAATTCGCCATCTGCGTTCAATAGCTTCAGCGCGTTCCATTGCTTGGGGTTATGGCTGGCGGTAATGATGATACCACCTGCAGCTTTTTCGCCAGGAACGGCTACTTCCACAGTTGGTGTGGTTGAAAGGCCCAGATCAATCACATCTATACCCAAGCCTTGCAAGGAACCGATCACCAGGTTATTCACCATACTGCCAGAGATACGGGCATCTCTGCCTACCACTATTTTCTTCAGCCCGGCTTTCTTTACCGCCCAGGTACCAAATGCCGACGTAAACTTCACAATATCCAGGGGCGTTAATCCTTCGCCCGCTCTGCCGCCTATTGTTCCGCGTATCCCTGAAATAGATTTTATAAGTGTCAAAATCCTGAATTTATATAGACGGCAAAAATAACAAAATAGAATGACCGCCAATACAGTTTTATAACTGTTTTAACCGCCGCTTATAATGGCTATATTAGCACGCTTATCTTGTGTATGCTGCAACATCTGTTAGAGCTTGACCGCCATGGGTTTTACCTGATCAACCACGAAATGAGCAATGCCTTTTTCGACTGGCTGATGCCCATACTTCGTAATGCGCGCTTTTGGATCCCCCTTTATATTTTCATTATTATTTTCACCACCTGGAAATATAAGAAACAGGGTGTGGTGGTGATACTGCTGCTAGCCATTACCGTTGGTGTGGCCGATTTTACCAGCGCCACGCTGATTAAAAAGACCGTCCGACGGATACGCCCCTGTAATGATGTTGCGTTGAAAGACTCTGTTACAGACCGGGTTGGATGCGGAACAGGCTACAGTTTTCCATCCACGCATGCAACAGATCATTTCTCAATCGCACTGTTTCTGTCACTGGTATTTCATAAAAGGTGGCGGCGGGTATGGTTCTGGACAATTTTATGGGCAGCTTCTATTAGCTTTGCACAAGTATATGTAGGTGTACACTACCCGGTTGATGTAATTTGCG
This sequence comes from Mucilaginibacter straminoryzae, assembly GCF_022953055.1. GTDB lineage: Bacteria > Bacteroidota > Bacteroidia > Sphingobacteriales > Sphingobacteriaceae > Mucilaginibacter > Mucilaginibacter straminoryzae. Next base: position 40,782 of record NZ_JALJEJ010000004.1, read on the forward strand.
GTGCCGTCTACGGTTCATTGATCGGTTTTATTTTCGCTACCATAAACAAAAAATTTAATACGGCATTCTATACCACATGATCTGGCAATCTATCCTGCTTTTTTCTGCCGCCTTTATCGGCGGAGTGTCTGTATTTCTTTTTAAGGGTGATCACCATAAAAAGCTCAGACTCATCCTGTCATTCAGCGGGGCGTATTTGTTTGCCATCACCGTATTGCACCTGATACCAGACGCCTACCATAACAACGACAATATGGTAGGAGTATTTATACTCGCAGGATTTCTTTTCCAGATTGTGCTGGAACAGTTCTCAGACGGTATTGAACACGGCCACATGCATACTCATGCACACAAGGCCTTCCCTATCGGAATTATGGCCAGCCTTTGTTTACACGCTTTTCTGGAAGGCATGCCGCTGGCACAAGGTTATCAGTCGCAGTTGGTATTTGGAATTGCGCTGCACCACATCCCTGCTGCGTTTGCTTTGGGCACCGTATTGCTGCACAATAACCAAAGCAGAAACGCCACCTTATTTTTCATCGTGCTATTTGCACTAATGGCTCCGTTAGGGTACTTTTTCAGCGATAGTTTAAGCCGCGGCGGAGTGGGTAACCTGCAGCACTATTTTAACCGGATTATGGGTGTGGTGATTGGTATATTTCTGCACATCAGTACCACCATTTTATTCGAGGCCGGGCCCGATCATAAATTCAACAGAAGAAAACTGATTGCCGTACTGGCAGGTACAGGGATAGCCTTGGGCGGATTTTTGGTAGAAGTTGTTTAACCGCGAAATTTATCGAGCAGTGCGCTTAGCTGGCCTGCTTCCTCTTCGGTTAAATTATTTTTGAAAAGGTCACTTGGTTTGGCTTCACGGTCCATCACCTCCAGCACTTCCAATCCTTTGTTACTGATCCTGATATCAACTGCGCGACGGTCTTTACTGTTGGTACACCGCGAAACCAATTCTTTCTGAACCAGGCGGTCTACAATGCGCGAAGCATCAGACATTTTATCTACCATGCGCTCTTTTAGTAAATTGATGGTAGCCGGGTTGGGATATTGCCCCCGAAGGATACGAAGGATGTTAAACTGTTGCGTCGTGAGGTTATACTTTTCGAAAAGCTCCCTTTGGATATTACCAAGCCAGCCCGCCGTATAGTGCAGGTTTACTACAGCACGATGAATGTTATCTTCAAACTTACTTTGTATCTCCTCGTCTATCGTCATGGTTGTAAAATGCAAAGTAATACAAATATGTTTATTTATTTTTTATTTCCCGAGGCGGCCTGGGTTTGCCATAGTTCCACGGGCAATGCAAACATTTGTTTTTGCAGCAGTACCCGCGCTTCAGGTGGTACTCTTTAGTGAACACAAATAACCCCTGCTCGTTGATATAGTAATCCACGTTTTCCTGTAACATCAGTTCAAGATCTTTACAAAGATATTACCTTCAAAGTAAGCCTTCAAACGCTCGCCATTACCATGAAGCGTCCAGATCTGCTGCGGCTTCACCAATTTTACGGCCGCTAAAATATCGCTCCAATCGGCATGATCTGAAATAAACAAGGTATCGTTCTGGTTCACCTGCAGGTTTTTCCAACCAGAGGCAAACAGCCTTTTTACACCCGTAGCGCGGATGTAACTATCAAACGTAAACGGCGGGACGATGTAAACGTATTCGTCCTGCTGTTTCATCAGTTTACGATTATAGATCTGGTAGTTCCCCAGATGGAAACCGTCCTTCTCGTAAACAGCGCACAATGGCATTACTTTGTGGTGCACCAGTATTTTCTTCTGAGGCGCGTGGTCGTTTATCAGCCGGATCAACCGTTGGCTTTTACCCAAACCGTATGCGCCCAACAGGATATTAACTTTAATTTCGTTAAGTTTTTGAATTTCAGCAACAGGATCCGGGTGGGTGATTGCCGGATCAGCAAAGGTACTTTCCGTGATGAACACATCGGCCTCCGCAAACTCGATCGGCTCACAACTACCATCCGCCTGTAGTTTAAAATCACCTGTATAAAGGTACTTTACACCATCGTACGTCATCAACACCATAGCCGAACCCAACATATGTCCTGCGGGCAAAAAGCTTATTTCCACGCCGTTTATAGTAAAAGCTTGCTTATAAGCAATCATATTAAACGTTTTTGCGGCATTGCGCTGGTAGCGTAATTGCATAAAAGCGGCGGTAGCTGCCGTACAATAAACTTCGTTGTTACCGCTTACGGCATGGTCGCCATGGGCATGGGATATGACAGCCCTATCAACCGGTTGCTGCGGATCAAGATAAAAACGGCCGTAAGGGCAATAAATCCCTTTATCTGTAATGTAAATAAAATCTTCGTGTATCATTTGCCTGCGGCAAGTTTTAAAAACTGCTGATGAAGTTCCAGCACCTGGGGAATAACCAGGCGGCTATCATCGTTCCAAATGCGGTAATCTGCCAGTCTGATCTTTTCTTCTTCGTTCATCTGCCGGGCATCGCGGGCGAGGGCTTCTTCCCTGGTAATATGATCGCGCCCAACTACCCTTTGCAACCGCATTTCAAGAGGGGCTGTTACCACGATGGTATAGTCGCACATTTTATAAGAATCGCTCTCGAACATCAACGCCGCCTCTTTTAAGGTGTAAGGCACATCTGCATACGCTACGGCCCAATTATCAAAAGCGCGAAAAACCGCAGGATGTACAAGTGCATTCAATTTAGCCAGTTCGTCCGGGTTGTTAAAAACCTTTGAAGCAATGTATTTACGGTTTAAAACCCCGTCTTCCAGGTATGATTCTTTGCCGAAAAGCTTCACAAGGCCTTCCATCAGTTCGGCATCCTTCACCATCACCTCTTTGGCTGCGGTATCTGCATAAAACACCGGCACGCCAAGTAGTGCAAACACCTTACTGACGGTTGTTTTTCCGCTTCCGATATTCCCGGTGATACCAATTTTAATCATTTACTTTTTTACTATAAAATCAATATTGCGGGGCTCTATCTTTACTATTTTGCAGTATGCAGGTACCCTGGTAAATTGTACCGGTAGTACGTTGTAGTCGCGCTTACTCCAAAGCGTCAGATCGGCAACAGCGTCAAAATAATTCTCGTCGGTTTCTGCGTAACGGCTTAAAGAAGTGGTGAAGGTTACCTTTACCTTTTGCGGGAAGATTTTCACATCGTAATAACTGGTATTGCCCACCAGCTTTACCGGCACCTCTATGGTTTTCTCTGTAAACTCGTCTACGGGTACCTGTACACGTACTGTACGAGGGTAAATGGTAATATTTGCTTCTTTGGAAGGCACTAAGTTAACGCGGGTAGCTACAGATTCGTTTACCTCCTGTAGTTTCAGTGAATCTGTTTTCCAGTATTCAATCTTACTGATGAGGTTGCTGGGGCCGCTTAAAGTAACATAAGCCGGACTGACAACGATGTTGCCCGACTGCATAAACTGCGGCTGATAATCAATCCGCGATAGTAGCTTTACCAGCACCCTGCGTGTACTGCGGTTGGTAAAATCGAAGTAAAGTGTATCCGGATCAAAAGACATAATCCGTTGATCTGTTTCCTTGCGGCGGTTGATCTGATCCAATTGCGAGTTCAGCGCAATATAATTCTGGCTTTCGAGTGTATGCAGGTCGATATTTACCCGTTCATCTACCGGCTTAAAACCGGCATATAACATCCGCCAGCCGCTGCCCTGTACTGTTGCATCTACCGTATCTGATTGTAACGGCCTGAAGGCACGGCGCTGCGGTACGTTATTGTAAACCAGTATGCGCTTTACCTTGTAATTATAATTGCTTGAAAGGGCAGTAAGTATCCATGCACCCGCAGCCAGCACCAAACAGGTGATGAAAGCGGTTAAACGTCTGCGTTCTGCTTCGGATAACTTAATAATGGCCATTTCAGCTACCTTTTAAATTAAAATGCCGTTCAAATGAGTGATCAAACTGAACGGCATTTACTAAGTTAAAGTTTTTAATTTATGCCTTGGTTTCAGCAGGCGGCGTATTCAGCGCTTTTGAAGCATCAAGGGAAATAGAAGCTTTATCGAAACGGATTTTTGCACCGCTTTCTACTTCGATTAAAAAAGTAGTTTCGTTCATATCAGCGATACGACCGTGTATGCCGGCGGTAGTAATTACTTTATCGCCTTTTTTAAGCTCTTCTACGTATTTCTTCTGATCTTTTTGCTTTTTAACCTGCGGACGGATCATGAAGAAATAGAAAACCACGATGATCAGTACCATTGGAAGTAATGATCCCAGGTTACCAAACCCGCCTGCCGCCGCTTGTAATAAAATAGTTGCTATCATTTGTTAAATTAATTATTTAGTGTTTGGTGTCAGCACCTCGCCTACCAGGTGTACGCGTGTATCTGCCGGGTTGGTATTAGCCGTAACGGTAATCTGCTTATCCTGCATGCCCATTTTACCTGCGCTGTTAAACTCTACATGCACCACGCCTGTTTCGCCCGGGGCCACCGGTTTTTTAGGGAAGGTTGGCGTAGTACAACCACACGTTGCAGTAGCATTGGCAATAATCAGCGGAGATTTACCTGTATTGGTAAACTTAAAATCGTACTTGGTGATTTCACCCTGCTTGATCTTACCGAAATCATGCGCTTCGGTTTCAAACTTAATGGTTGTTACTACCGGGGCTGCAACAGTGTTACCGGTGGTTGTTGCCGTGTTGTTTGAATTAGCCTGGTTACAAGCCTGCAGCACTGCAGCTGCAATCATACCTGTCAGAATAAGTTTTTTCATCGGTTATTCTTCTATTAAGCCCCGACCTGTTTTACGGATCTTGTTGGCTGCTTTTAATTCAAATAAAATCTTATCCAGAATACCATTAATGAAGGCATTACTCTTAGGTGTGCTAAACTCCTTCGCTATTTCCAGGTATTCGTTAATGGTAACCTTAACCGGTACCGATGCAAAGTTAACAAATTCGGTAATTGCCATCTTCATTAAAAGCGTATCCATCATGGCGATACGCTCCGGTTCCCAGTTCTGTGTTTTATTATTGATCAGTTCCTGGTACTCCGCATCGTGGCGAATGGTTTCTGTATACAGGTTAACAATAAACTCGCGGTCTTCAACCCAATTGCCGGTAACCTCGGCAAGTTGATTCTCTTTCGGGTTTTCTGACGAGAAGTTCTTGAATGTTTTTGCGATCAATGCCTGCAATACATCTTTATCTACCGGCCAGAAGATGAATTTGTCTTCGAACACCTGTTCTGCAAGTGACGATTTCAGGATCACTTTTTTGAAAATGTACTTGATGATATCTTTATCCGTACCGATGGTATCGTCTTTAAACTCCAGGTAGTCTTTATATTCTGCGGAATTTTTCAGGATAGAGAATAGTGATTTTGCCAATTCCGGGTCGAAATCCCAAGAAACCTTGTATTTCTTAACCGCGGCAACGTAATCAGGGTTTTGACGCAGCGACTGCAGGAACCTGTTATCGGTGATCTTCAGGTTAGGCGCCATGTCCTCGGCCGTTTTGATGTACTTATTGGCACGCTCTTCTGCATCTGTATGTGCATAGTCTGCCACCTCATTAATCAGCGAGAGCATCCAGATATACATTTCGTATACCTTATCAATACTCTGCAACAAGTTTTTCTCGTGCTGCTTTAATTCTTTTTTTTCTGTCTGATAATAGGCATATAATGCCTGTAATACTTTTACCCTGAGGTGCCTTCTGTTAAGCATGTAATAAGAACGATTGAGGGGCCATCGCCCCGGTTTAAGATAAACTTATATTAATATGATGATTTTATTTTTCTAATATCTGCAATGCGCTTTTCAGCAATTTTATTTGCAGCTTCTATGGTACTTATATTTTCGGCCTTCGATAGTTTTAAAACGTTTCTGGTGGCATTATAAATGTTCTCGGTAAGCTGAAGGGTGCGTTTTTTACTGAAACCCATCAGTTCTGAGTAACAATTGATCAGGCCACCGGCGTTAATTACGTAATCAGGCGCATACAAAATTCCTTTGTCCAACAACATCCTACCATGAATGTTTTCGTCCTCCAGCTGATTATTAGCCGACCCGGCGATGATGGCACATTTTAATTTACCGATGGTACGGCTGTTTACGGTAGCACCTAATGCACACGGCGCATAGATCTCTGCGTTGATATCAAAAATGGTGTTGTTCGCCACCGGTTGTGCACCATATTTCTTAGACACCTGTACAACGCGCTCTTCGTTAATATCACTTACGTACACCTTTGCACTTTCTTCGCGCAGCAGCTTTACCAGGTTTTCGCCCACATGGCCAATGCCTTGCACAATAACAGACCTGCCAACCAAAGTATCTGCCCCGAACAACTCTTTAACAGAAGCTTTTATCCCCATTAAAACGCCGCGTGCGGCTATCGGTGTCGGGTCGCCGCTACCGCCCATTGTCTCAGGTACGCCGGTTACATGCTCGGTCTCCATCCGGATATATTCCATATCGCGGGTGTTGGTACCCATATCTTCGGCGGTGATAAACTCGCCGTTCAGGTTTTTAATAAACCTGCCCAGCTTGCGCATCATGGCTTCGGTTTTGTCGCGCCGCGGGTCGCCCATAATTACCGCACTGCCACCACCAATGTTTAAACCGGATACAGAGGCTTTGTAAGTCATGCTTTTAGAAAGGCGCAGCACATCGCGCAAAGCATCCGTCTCGCTTTTATACGTCCACATACGGGTGCCGCCCAGGGCAGGGCCGAGCGTGGTATCATGAACAGCAATAATGGCTTTTAAGCCGGTGTCCGGATCGTTGCAGAAAACAACCTTCTGATGGCCGAGCGCCTGTAGCAAATCGAATATAGAAGAAGGTGTATTGTCCGTTAACGGCATGAAACAAGGTTTTTGAATATCACCACGACAAAAGTAGATGTTTTTATGATATTTTATATCGGTTCGCTGCAAATCTTATCCTATTAAAGCCCAAAACCGCTTGTTTTTATGACAATTCGATTGAAATTAGCGACGAAACAGGCGTTGAAATTAAAATCCGGAATTGGATAAAGTTGTACTTTTGCTGCCGACGCGATGAAAGACCTGGCTTACCTGAATAAGTTTTTATATAAATACCGCTGGCGATTTATACCAGGTATCATCTTTGTAATTATTTCAAACGTATTCGGTGTGTTACCTGCGCAGGTAGTGCGGGTAGCGTTTGACCTGGTTACGGAAAACATCGCCATTTACAGGCTTTACAGCGGTTTCCACCGCCAGGAACTGATCTACGATATTTTTGGTTCCAGCCTGCTGCTTTTCGGGTTAATGGTACTTATGCTGTCGCTGATCCGCGGTTTGTTCCTGTTCCTGATGCGGCAAACACTGATCCTGATGTCGCGCCATATCGAATACGACCTTAAAAATACCATTTACAACCACTACCAGAACCTTTCGCTGGCCTTTTACCGCCGTCATAGCACTGGCGACCTGATGAACCGCGCGACGGAAGACGTGAGCCGTGTACGGATGTACCTGGGCCCGGGCATTATGTATTCGGTGAATACGATTGTGCTGTTTGTGCTGGTGATCTACGCCATGACGACCGTTAACCTGCGTTTGGCATTATTCTCTGTACTTCCCCTACCTGTACTGGCCTTTAGTATTTACTACGTCAACAGCATTATCAACTTCCGGAGCGAGAAGATACAACAGCGGCTTTCTGCCCTATCCAGCTTTATCCAGGAAACCTTCTCGGGTATCCGGGTGATTAAATCATACGTGCGTGAAAACTTTGTACGCGATAGTTTTGCGGTAGAAAGCGAGAATTACAAGACGCACTCCATGGCCCTGGTTCGCGTGCAGGCCCTCTTCTACCCCATGATGCTTTTGCTGATCGGCATCAGCAACGTGATCATTATCTACGTAGGTGGTGTGGAAGTAATGAAGGGTACGGTTACACCGGGCAACATCGCCGAGTTTATCGTTTACCTTAATCAGCTGATGTTCCCGGTAATGGCGCTTGGATGGGTGACTTCGCTGATCCAGCGGGCGGCCGCTTCCCAAAAACGGATTAATGAGTTTCTGAAAGAAACGCCTGAGATTGTGTCGGGGAATGTGATGCACCAGGTAAAGGGTGAAATCAGGTTTAACAACGTCTCTTTCACCTACCCGGATACCGGCATTCAAGCGTTAAAAAATGTGTCATTCACTGCACGCCCGGGAGAAATGGTGGCCATCATTGGTCGTACCGGTTCGGGAAAATCTACCATTGCCAACCTCATCATGCGGATGTATGATGTTACCGACGGCGACATTGCGATTGATGGTGTTACCCTGCCTACCCTTGAACTGAACACCTACCGCTCACAAGTAGGCTTTGTTCCACAGGAAGTTTTCCTATTCTCTGATACCATTGCGCGCAACATTGCTTTTAGTGCTGATAAGATGGATCTGCCTGCCGTTGAGCAGGCAGCCAAAGATGCATCGGTATACCAAAACATTGTAGAATTTGACAAAGGTTTCGATACCATGATCGGCGAACGCGGCATTACCCTGTCTGGCGGACAAAAGCAGCGGGTTTCTATCGCCCGGGCGATATTTAAACAACCGCAGATCCTGATCCTGGACGATTGCCTTTCAGCAGTGGATACCAAAACCGAGGAAGAGATCCTGAACAATATGGGGTCGATTATGAATAACAAGACCAGCATCATCATCGCCCACCGGATATCGACTATTAAGAACGCCGACCAGATCTTAGTTTTAGACCACGGGACCATTGCAGAACGCGGTACGCATGAATCACTGATGGAACAAAAAGGCATTTACTTCGACCTTTATGAAAAGCAACTGCTTGAAGAGCAGGAAAACGAATCGTAATACGCAAAAACTAACTATCAGGCACTTCCCCTTTCCTGAGAATATTAATTATTATTTAAATAATATAACAAGCGACCGGTTTTTCCGTACAAGCTCTCGCACCATACAATTATTTATTGCTATAGTTTTAAAAAACCAGAACAATATTTTAATTATTCCTTGCTATTTGAAAATTTATTTATATTTATGCAATCAAACTAAGACAACACTTTTAAACAATGGGAGATTTTGAAAACAGAGAGCGGGAGGAAGTATTCTCAAAGAAGGTAAGAGCCGGGAAAAGGACCTATTTTTTTGATGTTAAAGCAACACGATCTAACGACTACTACATTACAATCACAGAAAGTAAAAAACGTTTAGAAGACGGTGTTTTTGTAAAACATAAGATCTTTTTATATAAAGAAGATTTCGAAAAATTTGCAGAAGGGCTGAAAGGTACTGTAGATTACATCAAAGATCACCAGGAAGTAGTTGAAAAACGATACGAATATTCTGATACGCCAGAAGTAGCCCAAGCTACAGAAGACGATTTTTCATTCGAGATATAAAAAAAAACCTGCTTAAAGCAGGTTTTTTTTTATTATCACATTGCTATCACCAATTAGTGGCTTCTCAGCCCGATCATTATTGAAAAGACGAAGGATAGCACCATTAAAGCAATCATGATCACTGTTAAAACTCCCCAAAACTTAAAGAACGATTTAAGTTTGGCTACGGCCGTTGTGATATTTGGTGTATGCTTAAACAATATCCCTTGTTTGGCTTGGTTGGCAAACTGATATAGATACATTGATGGAAAAAAGTATAGCAGGGCAAAACAGCCGTACCCTATGCCAATAAATGCGCCCACACCGGCCGGCATTGGTGTTGGTGACATTCTTCCCAAAATAGAAAAAACAGATCCGGCAAAGATCGCCATGATTAAAATAAAAGCGCTGCCGATAAATCCCATTATTCCGAGAAATCTGGCCCAGCCTGCGCCTTCATTTAAATAATACTGGGCTTCTGGTGTAAGTAGTAATTCTGGTTCTGGTGTTGGTTGAAGTTCTGGTACTTCAGGCTGAAGTGTTTCGTCCATGTTTTAGTGTGATTTAGTTTGCTTAAAAATAGGCAACTGCTTTCACTAAACAAACATCAAACCTTCATAATCATTACTGCGATAGTAAAATAAATGATCAGGCCGGTTACGTCTACCAGTGTCGCTACAAATGGTGCTGAAGAGGTTGCCGGGTCAAGCCCGAGCCTTTTAAGCAACAACGGCAGCATAGAACCTGCTAATGAGCCCCACAGCACAATACCAATTAACGAAGTGCCTACTGTAAGGCCTACTTGTAACCAGTGCGGGCCGTAAATATTACTAAATAGCGTCCAGACGAAGATCCGGAAGAAACCTATCGCTCCTAATATAGACCCCAGCATAAAGCCTGACAGTATCTCCCTGCGCATTACGCGCCACCATTCTGCAACGGTTACTTCACCCAGCGCCATGGCCTGAATAATTAAGGTAGACGCCTGCGAACCGCTATTCCCCCCACTTGACATTACCAACGGCAGAAACAGGGCCAGTACCACGGCTTTTTTAATTGGCTCTTCGAAATAACCCATGGCAGTCGCGGTAAGCATTTCGCTCAGGAACAGGATGATCAGCCAGCTCACACGTTTCTTCACCAGCTTCAGCAGCGGAATATCCAGGTAGGGTTCGTCCAGCGCCTCGGTACCACCAATCTTCTGGATATCTTCGGTATACTCTTCGTTGGCAATCCAAAGGATATCATCTACGGTTACAATCCCTAACAGTATCCCTTCCTGATCTACCACGGGCAGCGCCACACGGTTATTCATCCTGAAGATGTTGATGGCTTCCTGTTGAGGGGCATTCGCATCCAAGGCAATCAAGCGGTTATCCATCAAATCGCTCACCTTCGTCTCTGGCGCAACCAACAGGATCTCCCTGATCCGGATATCATCCAGCAATGTACCCTTATCATCAATTACGTACAGTACGTCGATGGTTTCGGAGTTCTTTCCATAGCGACGAATGTGGTTTAGCACCCGCTCTACATTCCAGGTCTTCTTAACCGCGATATAATCGGGCGTCATCAAACGGCCTACGCTGTCTTCCTCGTACCCTAAGAGGATGAGGGCCTCTTTACGGTCATCCGGCGGGAGGTGAACAATCAGGCTTTTAACTGCATCGCCGTGTAATTCGCTGAACAGCGCAGTACGGTCATCCGGCGGCAATTCGTTGATCAGGTCGGCAATTTTCTTTCCGGAAAGCTTTTTGATAATACGCTCCTGGGTAGGGAAATCCAGGATACGGAAAACGTTAACGGCACGATTTAAAGACAGGGTTTCGATAAATAGCGGCCCATGCTCGGGCAGTTCATCTATCAGGTGTTCCACATCAGATATGTTCAGGTCGTTCAAATAATCCTGCAACAGTTGATGATCTCCCTGCTCCAGCAATGTTTCTATTTGCTCAACCATTTCTTCCATATCGATGCTCCTTTTTTACATTGGTGTATGTGTTTACTGCCTTTTGTTAACGCTGGCAAAAGTCGTTTATTTTTTCAAAATATCACGATGTTTTTTATGTTATCTTTGCGGGATTTTTGAGGGCACTTACCAAGCGCCGGCGTATTAATTTCCTGCAAAAACTTAACGTTAATAACAGGTTAAATTATCCTTTCGTTTGGCAAGTTGTAAGTTACTCAATACACCAAACAACTAGTAGAAAATGGGTTTACAATGCGGTATAGTTGGTTTACCGAACGTGGGAAAATCAACGCTTTTTAACTGTTTATCAAATGCAAAGGCACAGGCGGCCAATTTTCCGTTCTGTACCATAGAGCCAAACGTAGGCGTGATTACCGTGCCGGATGAGCGTTTGACCAAACTGGCTGAACTGGTTAATCCGCAGCGCATAGTGCCTAACACCATAGAGATTGTTGACATTGCCGGCCTTGTGAAAGGTGCCAGCAAAGGCGAAGGCCTGGGCAACCAGTTTTTAGGAAACATCCGCGCTACGAATGCCATCATCCACGTTTTGCGTTGCTTTGATGACGACAACGTGATCCACGTAGATGGCTCTGTCGACCCTATCCGTGATAAAGAAATCATCGATACCGAACTTCAGCTAAAAGACCTTGAATCGGTAGAAAAGAAACTTCAAAAAGTAGAAAAGGCTGCCAAAACCGGTGATAAAGACGCTAAAAAAGCTTTTGATGTGTTAACCGTTTATCGCGAACACCTGATGTCTGGAAAATCTGCACGTACGGCTCCGGTTATCGAAGAAGATAAAGAACACATTGAAGATCTTTGGCTGCTGACCGCAAAACCGGTAATGTACGTTTGTAACGTAGAAGAGAAATCTGTCAATACCGGCAATGCCTATGTAGAACGGGTGAAAGAAGCCGTAAGGGAAGAAAATGCACAGGTGCTGATTATCTCTGCGCAGATTGAATCTGAAATTGCACAACTGGAAAGCTACGAAGAGCGCCAGATGTTTCTGGAAGATCTGGGCCTGGAAGAGTCTGGTGTAAATAAATTAATTAAGGCCGCTTATCATCTCTTAAACTTAAGCACCTACTTTACCGCTGGTGTACAGGAAGTACGCGCGTGGACCATCACCAAGGGCTTTACTGCGCCGCAGGCTGCAGGTGTAATTCATAGTGATTTCGAAAAAGGCTTTATCCGTGCCGAGGTGATCAAGTATGACGACTTTGTAAAGTACGGTTCTGAAAATGCCTGTAAAGACGCCGGTAAATTAAGCGTGGAAGGTAAAACCTATATTGTACAGGATGGCGACATTATGCACTTCAGGTTTAACGTATAATATTTTTCTGAAATAGATATTAAAGGCAGGGATAGCTATCCTTGCCTTTTTTGTTTCCCACCTTTTCAGTTGAATGATGAGGAAAATGTTATTCTTATTAAATTGCTCTCGTGTTTGCGTTTTACCCCTATGCAAAATAACCCATGCTAACATGATACAACTTTTAGTATAAATGCTACAACAAGAAGCTATTACTGAACGATAAATTTGGCAGTTATAAATCTGAATTAACAAACGTATTTCTTAGAATCTGGCCGTATCCGCATTTGAGCTAACCACAAATGTGCGGTATTTGGCAAGTTGCCGCGCAACGGATTCTATCCAGGGAGAATAATGAAACACGAAACTTTACATCTGGCAGATTATATTATCATCGCACTGGCGCTTACGGTTTCGCTAAGTATTGGTCTGCGGTTTTCAAGGGGGCAAAACTCTACCAAAAAATTCTTCGTCGCCCGCGGCTCTGTCCCTGCCTGGGCAATCGGCATGTCGCTCATGGCCACGCTCATCAGCAGTGTTACGTTTCTGGCCTACCCCGGCGAAGGCTTCTCCTCTAACTGGATCTTACTGGTACAAGGCATGATGGTGCCTATCGTGCTGTTAGTGATGGTATGGTTCATTGTGCCGCTTTACCGCCGGGTAATCGGCCTGAGTACCTATGAGTACTTCGAAAAGCGCTTCGGAACCTTCGCCCGTATGTACAGCTCGGTATCATTCGTACTCACGCATTTCTCTAAAATGGGAACGGTATTTTTCCTGCTGGCGCTGGCACTTTCTAACATGACGAATACCAACACTTTCCTGATCACCTGGGTGATCGGCGTGGTTATCGTGGTGATCACGCTAATGGGTGGCGTAGAAGCCGTGATATGGGCAGATGTTGTGCAGGGCTTCCTGCTAATCGTTGGCGGCATCGCCTCATTCGTTATTCTGATATTTTCTATCAAAGGTGGCTTCCCCGAGCTATGGCACATTGCTACCGTTAATCATAAAAACAACTTTGGCCCTTATACCTGGGATTTCAAAAAGCTGACCTTCATCGTCATGGCGATTAACGGCGTATTTTATGCTATTCAGAAATACGGAACTGACCAAACCATGGTACAGCGATATCTGACAGCCAGAACAGACAAAGCTGCTATCCGCGCATCACTGATGGGTGTGGCGCTGACCGTACCGTTATGGGCCTTGTTTATGTTCATCGGTACAGCGCTGTTTGCCTTCTACCAGCAGAATCCATTGCCGGCGGGCATTAAGGCCGATGCGGTGTTCCCCTATTTCATCATGACGAAATTGCCAACGGGCGTAGTCGGGTTAATTCTTGCTGCTTTGATCTCTGCCGCTATTTCCAGCCTTGGCGCCGATCTGAACTGTCTTTCTGCTATTGGCGTAGAAGACTATTATAAAAAGCTTCGCCCAAACCGCAGCGATGCCGAATACTTAAAGGCCGGTAAATGGATTGTAGTCGCCGCCGGGATAGGTTCTATTCTGATCGCCACGCTTTACATCATGTCGGGCGAGGAAGGCGTTTTGGGGATTGTATTCACGTTGTACGCGATCTTCTCCGGCGGTATTGCAGGTATCTTCCTGTTAGGCCTGTTTAGCAGCCGGGCCAACCGCCAGGGCCTGAACATTGGTATCATCGCCTGTATTATTTTCACCTCATATGCCTTTCTTACCTCTGCCAAAATTGGTTTAGGTGAAGACAAACATATCCTGCTCGACTTAGGAAAATACAACTTCAGCCAGCATAAATATATGCTGGGCGTTTACAGCCATTTTGTGGTGATCATCGTCGGCTATGTTGCCAGCCTGTTCTTCCCGAAACCGGATATCGACAGCAAACTGCTTTACAAAGGCTGGCGCGAATCGCGTAAGCAGGAATTAGCCGCCCAGCAGGAAAGCCTTAAACAAGCCGTATGAAATTAAGGCTGCTGATTTTTTTGCTGCTGTCTGCCATTCGCCCACTATTGGCGCAACCCGCTGCAGAAATCAGTAAATATGACGTGAGCTGGAACACGCCGAGTAAGAATGCAGGCGAATCTATGCCTTGTGGCGGTGGCGATGTGGGCCTTAATGTTTGGGTAGAAAACGGCGACCTGCTCTTTTACATTGCCCGCAGCGGCACTTTCGATGAAAACAATACGATGCTCAAACTGGGGCGAGTACGTATCAAACTCAGCCCAAGCCCTTTAAACGGGCAGCAATTCGAACAAAAGCTAAGTCTGCGAGGTGGTTCCGTAATTGTAAAAGCCGCTAACGGCAATCTTTCATCTGCCATTAAGATCTGGGTAGATGTACACCGCCCGGTTATTTCCGTCGAAATAAAATCCAGCAAGCCTGTTACTGCTACTGCCGCCTATGAAAGCTGGCGGTATAAAGACCGGCCGGTGAAGGGGCGCGAGAATAACCAGGATTCGTACAAGTGGGAGGCGAATGTAAACGTAAAGACGCTGAAAGATAGCATTCGCTTTGCCGAAAGCGGCGTAGAATTCTATCACCATAACCTGGACACCTCTGTTTTCGACGCGACTGTGCGGCAGCAAGGACTGTCAGGCATTAAGCAGCAGCTTTATAACCCGCTTTACCGGCTAACCTTTGGCGGAAGAATGACCGGCGAGCGCATGAAGCCCGGTAATACTTACACCGGCACTTACCGGAATACCGACTTTAAAGGGTGGACACTGCAAAACATCCGCCCTACGAAGACAACCAACCTGAAGATCTACCTGAATACTGCTGATAGCTGCACGGTTGAGCAATGGCGAACGGGTTTAAACAAAGTAATTGCAGAAGCAGCACATAACAAGGCATCGGCGTGGAAAGCCACGGCAAACTGGTGGAAAGCCTACTGGTATAGAAGCTTCATCAACATCAACCCTACAAATGCAGACACTTCTAATGTAGCCTGGCAGGCAGGGCGTAATTATCAATTGTTCCGTTACATGCTGGGCTGCAATGCTTATGGGCACTACCCTACCAAATTTAACGGAGGATTATTCACTGTCGACCCTGCTTATACAGATACCGCGTACCGTTTTACACCCGATTTTAGAAACTGGGGCGGCGGTACCATGACAGCACAAAACCAACGGTTGGTTTACTGGCCCATGCTAAAGAATGGCGACTTTGACCTGATGCTGCCGCAGTTTGCGTTTTACCTGCGTTTGTTAAAGAACGCCGAGTTAAGAAGCAAATTTTACTGGGGGCACAACGGGGCCTGTTTTGTGGAGCAACTCGAGAACTTTGGCCTACCAAACCGTGCCGAGTATGGCCTGAAACGTCCGCCTAACTTCGATAAGGGCCTGGAATACAACGCCTGGTTGGAATATGAATGGGATACCGTTATTGAATTTTGCCTGATGATGCTGGAAACGGAACGTTATAACGGCAGTAACATCCAAACCTATATCCCCTTCATTGAAAGCTGCCTCACCTTTTTTGACGAACACTACCAGTACCTGGCCAAACAGCGTGGTAATAAGGCTTTAGATGGCTCGGGGCATTTGGTACTCTTTCCCGGTTCTGGTGGCGAGACCTATAAGATGGCTTATAATTCTACCTCTACCATTGCCGCACTGCGTACGGTATTAACACGCCTGTTGGCATTGCCTGACGGATATTTAAACAACGAGCAGAAACAACAATGGCAGCAGATGTTGCAGCGCATACCGCCTTTAAATTATACCGAGATAAACGGGCACAAAACTATTGCCCCTGCCCTCACCTGGCAACGCATTAACAATACTGAAACTACGCAGCTATACCCGGTATTTCCCTGGGAAATTTACGGCGTAGGCAAACCCGATTTAGAGACGGCTTTGAATACCTGGAAGTATGATACCCTGGCAATTAAGTTCAGGAGCGGTAAGGGCTGGAAACAGGATAATATTTTTGCAGCAAGATTGGGACTGACAAACGAAGCGGCAGAGCTGACACTCTTTAAGCTCAAAAATTCGGGAAGAAGATTCCCTGCATTCTGGGGCCCTGGCTACGATTGGGTGCCCGACCATAACTGGGGCGGCAGCGGCATGATCGGGTTACAGGAAATGCTGCTTCAAACCAACGACCGGAAAATCTACCTGTTCCCGGCATGGCCAAAAGACTGGAACGTACATTTTAAGCTGCACGCACCTTACAACACTACTGTAGAGGCAACCCTGACCAACGGCAAGGTTACCTCTTTAAAAGTATTCCCCAAAGAACGCGAGAAGGATGTGATCAGCGCCTATTAACGATCAACCGGTATCCAGGTTTCCATGGCGGTATGGCCGCGGTTACCCCATGCGTAATAAGGGATCAGGCTGATGCTGATCTTCTCTGCCGGTTTTGCACCTACTTCCTGGTAAAGCTGGTTATTCCAGTTCTTCGCCGGTCTTAAATCAGCCTCGCCGGTTAAAGCGACTATCTCGGTATTGGCTACCTGTATTGTTTTGGGGCGAAGGTTTACACCAGTCGGAATAGCCACATTGCTGATCACCGCTTGCGAAGGCAGATCTACCCCTTCCAGGCAATAGACTACCGGTCCGCGTTTTACAGCCACCTGGTTGCGCGTTTCTTCCACCAAGGGGTTACTTTCCATTAATGTTGCAGGCATATCCATCACCAACTCAACACGGTCGCCTTTTTTCCATTTGCGCTTCACTTGGGCATAAGTACCGCCTGTTAAGCTGCTATTTTGCGCTTCGCCGTTTACTTTTAAGTCAGCTTGTTTGCACCAACCCGGAATGCGTAAAAACAAAGCAAATTCTTTACCTGAAGTTTCATCCATGGTCAGCGTAACTTTGCCATTCCAGGGGTAATCTGTCACCTGGCTTAATTTAATCTTGCCGCCGTCCTTCAATGTAGTTTGCAGGTTATTCGCACCATATAGATTTACCCATAAACCCTCATCTGATGTACTGTACATATAGTCGCTGATCTCGGCAATGGTTCGCACCACATTCGGCGGGCAGCAGTTAGAAAGCTTAATGTAACCTACCCTATCCTTAGACCAGCGTTGTTTAAAAGGCAAATCATCAGAATAACTCAGCGGGTTGGTATATAAGAAGTTTTTACCGTTTAAGCTAATGCCAGAGAGCACGCTATTGTATAACGCCAGCTCCATCACATCGGCATACTGCGCTTTGCCGGTTGCCTGTAGCATGCGCCAGTTCCAGAGCACATTACCAATATTGGCGCAGGTTTCATTATGGGCAGTAAAATTTGGCAACTGGTAATCGCGCCCATAGGCCTGGTGTATCTTCTGCACATCTGTTGGGTTGTAAGAAGTTCCATCCGGAGAAACGCCGTCATACAGGGCACCGCAGCCACCGGTAATATACATTTTGCGGTATACCACATCATTCCACATGCGGTCGAGTGTGTTTAAGATCGATGTGTCGCCCGTTTCGGTGTAGACATCAGCCGCACCAGCAAACAGGTAATTCGCCCTTACCGCATGCCCCATGGCTGACTGCTGCTTGCGCAAAGGAATACGGTCCTGGTTATCGTCCGTCCCTTCCGGCGCAGTGCCACGGATGTCAATCAGGTTCTTAGCCAGTTGCAGGTATTTAGGGTTATGCGTGGTACGGTACATTTCTACCACGCCCATATAATGCGATGGGCAAATGGCATTTCTTGCCAGTTCCGGCGTGGCTGTTTTGTAGAAGTTATAGAGAAAGTCTGTTGCCTTGACAGCCACGTTCAGCAAGGTGGTTTTGCCGGTAACGCGGTAATGCACGCAAGCAGTGGTCATTAAATGACCAAGGTTATAGGCCTCGAAATTCAGCTTATCGCCGAAGGTTTGCGCATTGCCTTTTTTTCGTTCGGCAATAATTGTTGGTGTGTGGATGTAGCCGTCGGCCCGTTGCGCTTTTGCAATTACGGCAATAGCCTGATCCATCATTTTATCCAGCGCAGGGTCGTGCGTAGTGGCATACATCATGGCCATGCCTTCCAGCAACTTGTAGAAGTCGCCATCATGAAACGGTGGCCCAGAATGCGATCCGGTATCCAGCCCGGCAGCTATCTTAAAGTTTTCATAGGCGTGGCTGATCTTCGGATCAGTATAAATCCGCCAGAGATTTGGTATCATGGAATCTTTACACACCCTGAACCTGTCTGCCCAAAAACCGGTCGTCCATTTTACATCGCCCATATCCACGCTGCTTAATTTAGCATACGGACTGGCCGATGTGTTTACCAGGGCTTTCTTTTGCCCGTACGAGGCAGCGCAAACAATCGCCAGAAACAATACAACAAATAGCTTTCTCATCTTCTTAATTATCCGTTTTTAATAGCCTTACCGGGCCTAAAAGCCCGGCAGGCAGCAAAGCTTTATTTTCTAACCGATAGGGCGCATTCGTCCAGGTGAGGCGCTTCTCCTCGGGTTGGTTATGGTCGCCCATGATGCGGTTGGCCCAGGTATTGGTTACCTGAATTTCCAGTTGATTCATGCCGGGTTTTAAAGCTTTAGTGATGTCAACGCGGTAAGGAGGTGTCCACGCGTTACCACAATCCACACCATTGACGATTACAGTAGCTAGGTTAGTCACCTTACCTAAATCGATATATGTTTTGCCAGAACCGCTGTTCTTAAAGTTGAACTGTTGCCGGTAAACCGCCGTACCGGAGTAATACTTCACGCTGTCATTCATACTCTTCGACCAGTCGCTCAACCCATTAAATACTACGGGAGATTTTGGTCCGCGCATTTTTGCATCAAACTGAACTTGCCATTTTTGTTCCAGGGTTTGAATCGGGGTAAAGTGATTCCAGTTATCCCCCTTGTTTGAGGCCTTACCCAAAGCGGGCTTCCTAAGCACGACGAATAACGCCTGAGACGGATCGAACTTTAAAGTGAGACTGGTTTGTTTTGATGAAGTGCGATACTGTTTAGCCTGTTGGATGGTGCCCGTAAGCGGATCGAAAATTTCGGGAACACGGTTACCCACACGCAGGCTAATGCTAACAGTTCGTCCCGCGTCCTGCTGATTCGATATAAAATACAAGTCGAAACCTTCGCCCTGGCGGTGCGCCCACGCTAGATCATTCACCGGATGACCTGCGGAATCCGTCGCTGAAAAATCTCTCGCTAAACCCACACTTTCAAAAGTTTCTTGCTGATATGCCCCTTTTAATACGTTCTGATAAGCAGCTAATTCCTTACCTGCCTGTGCAACAGTTGCGTCGTCGGACATTCCGGGAGCTTTTTCCAATGCTGTCGCCAAAACTATTTTTAAGCCCTGTTTAGCCAATGCAGTTAATTTTTTTGCTACCTCCGGCGAAATGTTGCCAGCCTGCGGATTCATCGGTATATCGCCTGGGACAATCAAAATGTTATAGGCCGCGCCGCCGGGTAAAATCATTTTACCGTCTTTCACCTGCGCCAGCCTGAGCAAGGCATCCTTATTGAAAGAATCATACTGGTAACCTCTTAGTGGATCAATCCATTTTTCGGGATCGGCCATATTGGCGCTGCTGGTCACACCATCAGGAATGGTTCTCAGCGGTAAACCCTTATTCGCCAGGCGAACCTGCTCTGTAGCTACCCGCTCCTGACCAAAAATACCCGGCAGCGTATTCACCAAACGGTAAGGCAAAATAGAACGTCTGGGTGTTTCTTCACCAGTGAATACCGCCAGATCTGTTACCGGATGCCCCAGTTGCAGCAAGGCCTGGCACCTGGTAAGATACTCCACCCAGGCCTTCGCGGGCTTGTACCAGGTTTGGTCGCGCTGAAAATACAAGCCTATGCCATCCAGTGTCATTCCCGGTTTTCGATCAAGCCATGGGTTTAGTACGTTGACGTGGAAGGTCAGCCTGTTCATGCCAGCGGCCAGGTTACGGTCGGCCAAAGCTTTTAGCATGGCCGGATGTTCATCCCACACGGTTCGCAACTCGGTAAAGCCCTCTGCCTGGATGATATTCTTCCCATAAATGTGCCCGCCCGAAATCGCATCCAACATATCGTTAGGTTTATCGTGTGTCGGGCTGCGTAACCAGAATTCGCCCATCGGAACGTCTACCATGCTATAATGCAACAAGCCATCGCTCGTCATGGTAGGCGCAACGCTTTCCGCATTAAACTGGCAACCGTTCTGGTGGGCCAGTTTTGCCAGCGTACCATAAAATTTATCACGAACCAGTTCTGCGATGGTTTCCCGAACGTCGCTTAATACTTTTTCAGAAACCGTTGCACTTTCTACCGGCAAGCCAACCATCACGGGTAGATAAGCCATTAAATCGTAACCGCGCCGCGCTTTAAACTCGGCTGCAAAATTGTCCGACCAGTTTTGGCTGCCGCATTCCCAGCTATCAATGTAAAAGTTTTTAATCACCTTTCGCGCCAACTCTGGTCCGCATTGGCGCAAGGCTTCACCAAACCACTTGTTAAACTGCAATTCTGCCGCGGCAGGATTAAACTTATCGCATTCCAGGCCTATGCCACCCCCACCCGTGGCATTGGTATGCCCGGTAGAAGTATGACCTATCCGTACAACTACCCAGTCGCCGGCAGGAACATTCCAATTCAAGCGACCGGCTTTATCCAGTTTGTCCGTCAGGTCTATAATCTTATCTTTGGGTATACACAATTCGTCGGGCAGTTGCAGTGCGGTAGAACGCTCACTCACTCGCCACACTTCGCCCGTTTTTCCTTCATACTGATGAATCCTGGGCTCTGAAGACAATTCTATCGCGTTGATCTTGAGGCTTTGCTTCCACTTGGCAAAATCAAGATCTTCGGCACCGGGTTCAGAACCTTCTTTATCATAAACCAACCGGTAAAAACGGGCTGTGGTGGTGGGAATAACATTGGTGACCGGTGCATCTCCATCCTGCCAGCCATGTCGTGGCGCTTTCAGTTGCGTTAGTGTCCGAAAGGCTTTACCATCATCACTCACTTCAATTGTCAACCTTTCTGCCTGGTAATTTGGTGCAGCACTGCGAATCTGTAAAGAGCGGCAGGTAAAGGGCTCTTTAAATCCCAGCTGAATCCAACAGGGATCGCTACTGCTGAAGGTTTTCTTATTACCTTTTTCAACCAGAAACTGCGGATCAATATCCTTTACGCTGGTTGTCACTTTGGGTACCTGCTTATAAGAAGTTACGCCCGAACCGGGCAAAGCCGGGTAAGCCAGTATTTTAATGTCGTGGTAGTAATCTTTGTAATGTGCAGGCGTAATTAAGGTATCAGTAAACGTTGTGCCGCCCTTCACCCGGGTTTGGCTCGAAACCACCTTCTGCATAGAAAGCTGAGGCGTTATCCAGGGACCACCAGCCAGCGCAAAGCCATCAGAATCATGGATACCCAATTCCAGCCCCAACCTGCCGGCTTCCTGCACGGCGAACTTGACCATACCCCACCACTCCGGCGTTAACTGAACAACCAGCGGATTAATATAAGGCGGATTAGCAGGCGGTTTAATACAGACCAGGTAAGCCGCGCCTATGCCTTCCTGCTTCATGGCTTCCAGGTCTGCCGTAATTCCTTCGCGGGTCACCGCACCCTGCATCCAGTACCATAACACTCTCGGTTTTGCAGCGGCGGAGGGGTGAAGAAAAGCCCGGGTGACAACATCAGCGGGAGCAGTACCTTTTTTCTGCCCCATCCCGTTCAGGCAGGCAACTAAGATCAGCGCAAGTAAAGCCAACTTTTTCATACCTTAAAATTTAAATCCCGACACTCCTTTTGTCGCTTGCGCCCCCGTTCCATTAAAAGGCAACAGGTAAAAACTGTAGTGGTAATTACCTGAAGGTATTTGATATTGAGGTAATGGCGCTGCCACTTCAGACCAGCTATCGTTACCGCCGACACCGGTTTGCTTCAGATCGATATTCAGCGTGATAAAGCCTGCATCATGCAGCTTGTTGGTATGCCTTGCCGTAGCAATATTTTGTTCGGTATAAGGCCAGGCACTCATGCTTAATAAACTGTCCGCAATAATCAGCAAGCCTTGCTTTTTAGATTCGTCGCCCAGAAACATCCAGCGTACATCCGTACGGTTACCGGTTTCCTGCGGAACCACATACGGTTCCATAAATGAATTGATCGGCATATGGTAGATGCCAGCGATGGCACCTGAATTCCGGTCGATGTAATTTTCGAAAGGCCCACGGCCATACCAACTGATCTGCTGATACGTGGCGTCTATCCCCCCCTGCATCCCTATTTTAGGAATATTAGGTAGTTTTGGATCAGCGGTAAGCTGATAGTCAACCTTGATAGCCCCGTTACCGTTAATCACATAAGTAACCGTAACCTTAGCACTATCGCCGATCAGGGTGTAGGTGCTATTTATTGTAATTTTGCCATCAGTTTGCCTGTTCGTGCCAGTACTAACCAGCTTTGGCGTTGATTTAAACCACGGCTTTAGCTTTTTATCCATCTTCCAGCCGCGACGGTCGTTATCTGTCATAGGCCGGGTAAAATGCGGCAGCAAAGGCTGGCACATCTTCTCTTTACCCTTCCATATGTACGAGGATAATGCCCCGTCTTCTTTGTTGAATAATATCTTAAAACCGCTGCCGGTAACCGCGTAGGCATTATTGTTTTCCGTTACTTTAACCGCGGCCTTGTTAGTTACCGTTGCAACTGCTTTTCTTCCTGTCAATGCGAGTTGATCGTAAGCGATCTCGAACCCGGCTGGCGCCCATACTTCTACTTTTGCCAACAAAAAGCGAATATTCACCAGGTATTCTTTACCCGGCTTTAAGGCAGGCAGGTATTTCGCAATACTGATAACGGTATCTTTTCCGGCTGCCAAAGCGATAGGTGATAACGTTTTGGTAGAAATAACCACACCATCTTCTAAAACTTCAATGACAGGTTTATAGTCCGCCAAGGATCTTGCAGCATGACGATTGGTAACTTTTATCAGCCGTTCTGCTTGATTGCTCAGCTCTGCCGTTACTGGCTGAAATACATGTTTACATTCCTCAATCTCTGGTTTGGGGCGGCCGTCCGCGGCTACAATTCCTTTAATGGTAAAGTCGTCATAGTACTTTTCGCCGTAATCGCCGCCATAGGCGTAATAGGCTGTTCCGGTTGAATCGTGCTTCAGTAAGCCCTGGTCTTTAAACTCCCAGATGGCACCGCCGATTACACGCGGGATAGAACGCCACTGCGTCCACAAATCCTGCAGGTTGCCGTTTGAATTCCCCATAGCATGCGAATATTCCACAAAAAAGATGGGCCGGTTATCGCCATTCTGCTGATTTACCAATAGTGGCGCAGTGTAGATGCTGGGGTACATCCGGCTCACGATATCCACATAGGGTTGGTCGATCGGGTTTTGCAGGCGATGCGAGTGATCATTGGTTTTTGGATAGCGCGGATCCTGGTTATCAATATATCCTTCTGCCGCAGGCGTACCTTGCGCGGGCTCGTAATGTACGGGACGGGTAATATCAAAATCGTGTACCCAGGCAGCCATCGCCGCATGATTGGGTCCGCGGCCGGCCTCGTTGCCCAAGCTCCAGATAATTACACTCGGGTGGTTCTTATCGCGGTTTACCATGCGGGTAACCCTGTCGAGGTAAGCGCCCGTCCACATGGGATCGTTACTTAGTTTAGAACCCAGTCCATGCGTTTCCAGGTTTGCTTCATCGATCACCAGGATACCGTACTCGTCGCATAGGTCATACAGATATGGATCCATCGGGTAGTGGCTGGTACGGATACAATTGAAGTTGTACTGTTTGATGGTACGAACATCCCTTAAAATATCTTCGCGTGATAACGCTTTCCCCTTTACAGGGTCATGATCCGGACGGTTAACGCCGTACAGGTAAGTTACCTTTCCATTAATCAGTAGCTTGCCCGTAGTTTTAGAAAATTCGATGCTACGGAAACCTACTTTACAGCTTTTCACCTCCAGCACTTTGCCCGTGCTATCTTCCAGGCTCAAAGTCAGGGTGTAAAGGTTGGGGGTTTCATCGCTCCATTTTTCCGGGTTATTTACCTTCGCTTCCAGCAGGCCGAATTTCACGTTATCCAGTCGCGGATAAATTTCGTTAATGATGCTTTCTACACTCCGTTGTAAAGGCTGCTTAAATACAGGCTGCTCGTTTTTGTTGAACAGCTGCGCCTTCAGCACGTATCCTTTTACCTGCTGGCCTGTCAAATTTTCCATCCTTGGCCGGATACTCAATAAGGCATCTTTATAATCTTTATCCAGCTTGGCCTGCCAATGAAAATCAGCTATCCGCAGCTTCGGTTCTGCCAACAGCATCACTTCGCGGTGGATACCGCTCATGCGCCACTGGTCCTGATCTTCCAAAAAGTAACCGTCAGTCCAGCGGATCACCTGTACAGAAACAACGTTCTCACCCGCTTTCAGATAAGGTGTGACGTTAAATTCAGAAGGCAGGAAACTGTCTTCACCATAACCTAAGAACTTCCCGTTTAACCACACACGAAAACCTGAACTTACCCCGCCAAAATGCAGCGTGATGTTCATGTCTTTCCAATTAGCAGGCAGGGTGAACGTCCGCTGATAAGAGCCTACGCCATTATAATCCTGCGGCACATGCGGTGGATTTACCGGACGGAAAGGATACACCGCACTCTTATAGATCGGTTTATCATATCCCTGCATTTCTATGCTTGAAGGTACCGTGATCTTCTTCCAGCCGCTCACGAGGCCTTTATAAAAGTTAGCAGGGGTATCTGCTGGTTTAACGGCATAATGAAAGTCCCACTGGCCATTAAGCGAAAGCATACGGCCGGATTGCTCCCTGCTCAGACTTAAAGCATCTTTTACAGAGGCATAAGAATAGGCAGTGGCACGCGACTGATCGCGGTTAATGCCGTCGATCAGCGGGTTCTCCCACGGCACTTCCCGGTAAACTTCGGGCGCAACGGGGACCGCGGCCGGTGTTTTATCCACCAGCTGACAGAACGACCTTAAAGGGAACAACGCCATAAAAAGGACAGCGCCAAAGCTTAACTTCATATCTTAAATAGCCGAATATTTTATCTGATAATCCTTACCACCGCTAACGGCCATCTCATATTTGCCGTTACCCAGGCTTTTAATTATTGCGCCTTTGCAGCTTGGTTTGCTTTTGCTTTTAAAGCGTAGTACACCATTACCCGCGGCTGCACTAATCTTCATCTCCACTTTGCTGCAATACACCTTAATATCTCCTTTCGGCGTCGGTACCGTACCTTCCATCCATTGCAGGCCGCCCAAAACCGGCTCTATCCTGTAGGTTTCGTAACCGGCTGTTTCAGGCTTTACACCCAGGTAGTATTTACCCAGCAAGTAAATAGGACTTGCTCCCCAGGCGTGGCAAAGGCTTTTACCGAACGGGCGGCCGTACATGGCATAGTGTTCTGCCCCGCTCTTTGCGGGGTTGTATTCCTCCCAAAAAGATGTTGCACCTAACTTGAGCATGCCGCCCCAATAGTCTTTCATTTCTTTTAATACCTTAGCCTGATCGCCCAAGGCACAAAGGGCCTCCAGCTCGTAAAAACGCATATAAGGCGTGGTGATCTTCGGCACCTGGTTGTTCAGCAGCACATACTTCTTTACATCCTGCCGCTGTTGCTCGTTCAAGTAATCAAAAAACACTGCGAACATATTAGTATACCGGGTGACATTGTCCGTTGCCTTGCCGTTAATACGGCTGTGTACAAAGGCATGTTTATCCTGGTTCCAATAGTAACTGAACAGTTTCTTTTTCAGGTCTGAAGCTTGCGCATCATAAGTAACGGCATCAGCCTGCTCTCCTGCTATTTTAGCACATAGCGCCACGGTTTCCAGGCTGCGGCAAAGCAATAATTGCTCAAAGCTTACCTGCCCCTGTTTGCTTAATCCATCCGCCCAATCAATGAATACCCAATCGCCTGGTAAACCTTCCATCAACCCGTCCTGGTCGCGCCGTTTCAGGCAGAAGTTCATCAGCGTTTGCATTTGTTCGTAATGGTTTTTGATGAACGCCTGGTCGCCGGTATAGCGGTAATAATCATAAATACCCAGGAACCAATAGAACGTATAGTCCATAATGGTATTAATATGGCTGGTCACCGGGTCTTTGCCGCGCAGTGCGAGCAAGGTATGTGTTACCTCGGGCGAGTCGAAGAACAGGTAATAGTTCATCAGGTAGCTTTGGTAAGCGTCGCCCGACCATACCCACCGGTCGCGCTTAATGCCATCAATGAAAAACTCGCGGGTGTTTAATTGCAGCGTATAGGCCGCGACATCGTATATCTTGTTGATCTCCTCGTCAGAACACTTAAAGCTGCCGCGACGTGTCTCCGGATTGTATTCATACAGCATGGAAACATCGTTAGCAGAAAGGCCTTCAAACTGAATATTCACATAACGAAAAGCACGGCTGCCTTCTAATGTATAATCCGCAGCTTCTGGTTGATTGACCTCGATCTCATCCGCCAGTTCGCCTTTTTGCGTATCCAGCGCTTCCTCTTTAGATTCACCATAGTAAATCTTGATCTTTCCTTTACCCTTCAGGTTGTGGAGCTTTACATAGCCAAAGGTCTCTTTGCCAAAATCTGCAAAAAAGTGATGATCTTCTTTCTGAACATCCGCCGCCTTTTGCTCCTGAACAGGTAGGCGGAAAGCAGACGGTGCTAATTTAGGGTCTTGAAAATTCCAGCTTCCGGCAGGGAAATATTTGGTGGAAGAAATATCTGAAGTTTTACCGGATGCATCGATCCACTCCTTATCCTCATAAGTGACCCGCCACGAAGTATCCGTAAACACGTGCTTGCCTTCGATAAACACCGCGGGTACGCTGGCTTGATTATAAATCTTCAGACTAACACGATGCTTGCCTGCAGGTACTTCAATTTTCTTCGGATACCCTGGCAGCGCCTTACCGTCTATCTTCAGGTTGTACTGCCCTTCTACATAAACATTGGCCGTTTCAGGTGCATCGAGCACAAAATCTTTATGAAAATCAATCAGTACATAATGGCTGTCCAGTTTCCAGAATGGCGGCAGGAAAGAACCTCTTTCTGTACGGCGGTTCTGCATGCGGTTGCTCATCCATACCTCATAATCTCCGGGATACCAGATCCATGATGCCTTTTGTGCGAACACCGCTTCTGAGGAAGTCATCGACAGTAGCATGATAACGGCCTTGAACCACCTTCTGACTAATTTATTCGTAAAGCTTTTACCCATAATTAATGTCCGTTGAAAATGAAATAAAGTACCACCATGACGATAACGAGCATCGCCCAGGCTATTTTTACCCTTTGGGTTGGTTTCGCAATATCATTCAGCTCGGCTTCTGTTGCCGTATAGGTTGTGCCGCTATGGTCAAACAGCGAGATCATGACGGCAACCAGCATCAGGAAAGCAAAAATCAGGAACGACAGCATCAGGTAATGCGGCCAGAAAGGATGCGTATCCGGCGGCAGCACCCATAAGTAAACCACTCCCACGCCTAAACTAAAAGCCGAACCTACCGAAAGCGTAAAATTCACCGCCCTCCGGGTAGTGCGTTTCCAAAATACTGTCAGCAGGAATACAACAGATAAAGGCGGCGCAATGAACCCCAAAACCGACTGAAAGACATCGAACAGGTTCAACCCCTTGATACTGTCGATTGCCAGGGCGACAACAATGGCGAATACGCAACCTGCCACAACAGAAATGCGGCCCATCTTAATAATTTCCTTATCGGTAGCATCCGGGTTGAAATTCTTTACGTAAACATCCATTGTGAAAACTGTGCTTAAAGAGTTAAGCGACGAACCGATGGTACCCACTAATACGGCAATCAGCACCACGATCACCAACCCGTTCATCCCCGGAGGGAACAGGTGCGTTACCATGGTCATGTAAGCCTCTGCAGGGTCTTTCAAACCCGGGAACAGCGCATAACACAACACGCCGGTGAGGATAAACAGCGGCAGCGACAATATCTTTAGCCAGCCGATAAAGTTAACCCCCAGTTGACCTTGTTCCAGGTTCTTCGCCCCTAACACCGACTGCACCATCGCCTGGTCTGTACAGAAAAAGGCTACAGCCGAAACCGGATAGCCCAACAGAATGGCATACCAGGGATATTTTTTATCGCTGGCGGGGTGAATTAAATTCCAGTAATCATGCGGCACTTTATGGTAAAGCGCAGAAAGCCCACCCACTTTACTGATACCCAAAATGGTCAACGTGAGCGAAACCAAGATCAACAGGATCATCTGAAAAATATTGACCTTCGCAATGGCTTTCAGTCCCCCGGCAAAAGCAAACAAGCCTGCGAAAGACACCAGCACAATCACGGATTGCCACATGGAAATACCCAGGATTTGTCGAACCAGGAAGCCACCGGCAAACAAGCCCAGCGAAAGCCACGAGATCAGGATTTTGATGAGCGCATAAACGGCAAGGATATTCTGGGTAGAATCGCCATAACGCTTACCCATAAACTCCGGCATGGTAGTGACATTCGCCGCTAAGTATTTTGGTGCGAACACCAATGCCAGCAGCATCAGGAACACAAACGCGTACCAATCGAAATTAGCTGCCACAATACCCGTGCTATAGCCAATACTGGCGAAGGCCAGTAGCATAGAAGGGCCCACGTTGGTGCCCCACATATTAAAGCCAATACTGGCCCAGCCCAGCGATTTATTAGCCAGGAAAAGCGTTTCGTCTTGTTTTGTTTTTTTACTAAAACTTACCCGGTAGCCGATAATGATCAGCACCAGCAGATAGCCAACAACAATCAGGTAGTCTAGCGTAGTAAGATGTTGTACCAGATTTCCCATAGATATTAATTAAGTGCTGCTGCTGAAAGCTGGTACTCGGCCAATATATCCGCTACCTTTACGGGTAAGCCTGTTTTCAGTGTACGGTCCATCGCTTGCAGCAAGGCCACGGTACCAATACCTTCTTTAATATCCGGGTAGGCCGTAAAGCCTTCAGTAATGCTATCGGCAAAATAATCCAGGTAGTTCTGATACTCCCCTGCGTGGTGGCTCTGCCCTTCGAACCGGAAGTAATGCTTCATGGTAGCATCGCCCCAACGCACAATCTTCTCCTCGCCGGTTTTATCAGTTACCGAATAGCGCAGTTCATGATAGTCCGCTTGTGAAGCGCCTACCGTTCCACGAAGGATCACTGTCATGCCGCTATCGCGTTCTGCGGGTTGTGTCGGCCCGGTATAAGCACCACTTACTCGTGCAATCCGTCCGTCACTTGCCTTAAAGATAAAGTGCATGGTGTCTTCATTTTTCAAACCTGCCGCCTTGCCGTTACTGCTGATCATGCCGTAACCCATTACTTCTTCTACGTTTGGCAAATACCAGCGAATGAAATCAACCGGATGGCTCAGTCCGCCATACAACCACTTAAAGGCGCTTTCTAACGCCCAAGGCTTTTCCAGAAACCAGCGATGATCGGCATGGTAATGGCTTTCGACGGTAATCAATTCGCCGATCAATCCCGCTTCAAAATCTTTCCGCTGACGTTTTGCCGGTTCAAAAAAACGGGAGCTTTGCCCGATAAATACTTTTTTACCCGACTGCTCGGCAATCTTTAGTAATTCCTGCGCTTTGGACAGATCATCAATAAAAGGCTTGGTACATACCACATGCTTGCCATGCAGCAAGGCCTGCTTTACATGCTCTGCATGTAAATGATCGGGCGTGTAAATAGCAATCACATCAATTTCCGAATCATCCAGCATCTCCTGGTAATTGGTGGTATAGTTGTGAAAATCAAATTCCTTAGCACGGTATTCGCACAACTCCTGGTTACGGTCGCAGATGGTTTTCAATTCGTACCTGTCGCTGGCTAACGCCGCCGACATGGTGCTGCGGCCTTCTCCCAGTCCTAAAATCCCTAATTTTAACATCTTCTATTTCGGGTTTATTGCTCGTTTATTGGTTTTAAAAACACCCAGGTTTCGCCCGGCTTTGTACCAGCTATCCCCTCCTGGTATTTCTTCATGATATTATTCCATTCTGCAACTCGCGGGTTGTTCTCGGTGGTTTTAGGGTTCAGCTCATCCAAAGTTTTACCTTTGGGTATACTGATCACCAACATTAACTGCCTGCCGCTTTTATACACTATTAACTGCTGAAAATCTGCATTACAGAACCCGTTTGCTACCTCGGGCCACTTCGTAAACTGGCTGGCGTGGTATTGCAGGTACTGCTGTTGCATAGCAGGGGCTTTCACCAGGTTAGCAGTTAAAATTATATTCGTCCACTCGCCCGCTATTTTTGCTCCTTTACAATGCTGCTGTCGATTAAAGCGGTAAAAGGGTTGCGGATATTGCTTTACCTGAGCGCCAATGTAAGCCTTTGCCAAAGCCTTTTGAAGATCAGCGGTATGAGCTAAATCGCCATAAAACACCAGGTGGTTTTTCCAATGATATATGGCTGAATCGGCAATGCGATAGTGGGAAGCAATACGATTCAACAACCTAGTATTTAGAGATTTACCTACCGGTCCGCTTACTTCGATAACTATTGGATGCGTACTTGTACGTTGCGCTTTAGCCCGAGAACCAACCATAATCCAGGCTACTACAAGTAAATAGCAGATAGAATGTCTCATTGCTGCTCCTCCTTTTCTGCGTGGTTGATCGGCTGGTTATCGTTATTCACCTCTACATTTTTCAGCAGGTAGCGAAACTGGGGTTCTAACCCCGCATTTTGCCGGATGGTATTACTTACCGTCGGGCCGTTATTTTCCCATACATTACCCGGGCCATTGGCATTCTTCAGGTATTTTTCGGCAGGCGTCCAATTATCTTTCACCGTAATGCCCGAAGAACCTTCGTCTGTATACAAGTAAAACCAGTGGTGCGGATCGTGCGCGTAAGAAACCTTGTAGATGCTATCCACCTCATTTTCGGTAATCATGGTACCAGGTTGGGCCGAAAGGGTATATATCCCGGCTACATCATAAAGGTGCCTGGCGTAGTGATGTATTTTATTCGCGCGGATGATATTATTACTCATCACATTGGCAGCCTTGGTCCACCCCCAGCCTACACTGATGCCGGTATAACCTACCTCGCAAACCTCGTTGTGAGAGATGTTGATATTCTTTACAAAACCGGCGCTGATGCCCAGGCAGCCCCAGTCTTCATTAGTGACATCATTTACCAGGTTATTATTAATATTCAATTTGGTAACAAATTCATTTACATCGGCCGGGTTATAGGGCAAATGCGCTTCATAACCTTCTTCAGAAAACACACCAGCCTGTATAGCCGAGCCGCCGATATCTTTGAACAGGTTGCCCGAAATCTCGTCGTCGTGGGTGTACTTCAGATAGTCTAATCCGGCAGAAGCCAGGTGGCGAAATGTGCAATTGTTAAATGAGGTGTGGTTAGCATAAGAAACCTGTACCGCCGCAGGTGGCCTGCCTACCCAGGCCTGGTTCTCCAGCTTTGGCTTTTCAGGCGTGCCTGGCACTTTCAGCTTATACGCATCCAGCAAGTACATGCCCGACTGTAATGGCACATGCCCCTGTAGCGAAGGCCGAAGCCAGGTGGCGTATTCGAACGTAATGCCTTTGAAGTGAACGTTGCTTACCTGCCGTTCTGCCGTACCCTTAATTTCCACCAGGTTTTCCAATACAGGAACATTAACTGTGGCCTTGCTCATATCCTCGCCTTTGCGTGGCCAGTAATAAACCTTGCCGGTCTGCATATCCTCGAACCATTCGCCCGGGGTATCTAAAAAGGCAAGTGAATTGGTTAAATAAAACGGCGAGTTGCCGTTCATCTTCCCATCTTTATCTATCACTGCGGAAGGCCATGGATGTTCAAATTCGATGTGGCTTTCGGGTTGATAAAATGTCAGTTTGGTTTGCTCGCCTTGTTTAGCAACTGTCTTAACTCTCAAATTGGCAATGGCCCACATCTGGTGAATTACCATTTCCAATTGGACGTAGTCTCCCAAAGGCAGAGCTGAAGACGAAATAACCATTTCTTCCTTTTGTTTGTCGAGCGAAATAATCCGGGGCATCTTCTCCCAATTGTTAACACTCCTGGCTCGGATGGCCTTGTTGCCGTTTACCCATAGCTGCCGGAACAAGATCTGGTTGCCCGCTATTCGCGGGGCATCTGCTACCCAAACTTTCCCTTTTGCTGTATTAGGTAACCCTTTTACCGGCTGTTTGAGCAATTGCCAACCCGCGATGTTCAGCCCGCCGCTGATAGCGGCATTGGCACCCTGCTCGCATTCTATCCATGTTGGGGCTTGTTCCGTACCGGAGTCTTCGGGAAGTATACGAAGCGGCTCCTCTAATACGTACTCCCCCTGCTTTAAAATGATGTGAATTCCACTGGCGATGGTTGAATCTTTCAGCCTGCGCATTTCACGTGCTTTCCGTAAAGCTTTCGCAACCGTGCGCATCGGGCTTTCTTTGGTACCGGCATTGGCATCGTTACCCAAAGGCGATATCCAAATATCTGCAGCCTGCACGCGGGTTAAACCCAATACAACTGCTAATAACACGATATTTGCCTTTTTGCCGAACATTATTCTGTTGCCTGAAATATTGATTTTACGTAGGCTGTATTGGCGCTAAAGTTCTTTTTTACATTACGCGGATCATTGGCATCGCGCGAACGCTCGATCACCAGCCAGCCGCTCCAGCCCATTTTATCCAGGGTCTTTTTAACCTTTTTCAGGTCGATCTTCGGGTCATTCTGTAACCACACGCCATCCTCATTTGTGCAGTGGATCTGGACGATGTTCTTCTTCCCGAGTACCTTCAACTCATCGCTAATATCACGGCCGTTCTTTACTGCATTGGAAAAGTTGAAATAGCTTTTTACGGCAGGCGAGCCTACATCTTTCAATAGTTTCAGTTCGCCTTTGGCGTCCAATGAAGTTTCAATACCGATGGTCACCCCGGCCTCCTCGGCAATTTTACCCGCTTCTTTTAAGCGTTCTACAATGGCTGGTCTTAACTCCGGGTTCTTCACCAGATCACCCTGCACACCCATAGGCAAAAAAGCAACTTTTACATTCATGCTTTTCGCGGTATTGATACAGTCTGTCACCGCTGTTACGGCCGTCGGCCTTTGCGCAAACGACTGCGCGAAGAAGCCCGTCATGCCCAGGGAGGATATCTCCAGGTTCAGTTCTTTTGCTTTAGCCAGGAACAGGTTTCTTACCGAATCTTTCGCCAGCTGATTATCAAAGGTCTCCCGGTTACCTAAGCCGCCCATATCTACCTCTACCCCGTCGGCACCCAAATCTTTAGACAGCTGCAAGGCGCCCAATTTTTGCCTTTTCAGGATCATCAGGTCAACCACGGCAACTTTATAACGCTGACTCGTCTGCGCTGCTGCACGGTTAACTGTAAACGTCACACTTAATAAACCGAGTAAAGCAAAACCCTTTAAAGCTTTTTTAAACCTTTCCATCGCTATTTATTTAGAAGAATTTTGACTGGTAATACGGTTAAATTCTGCCTGAAGCTGATCTAAACCTTTGATCGCATTAGCAGGCAGCTTCTCGCCATGTTCGCCGAAAACATACATTTGCGGCGCTTTCTCTATGGTCACTTTTGACTCATCAATCCCCCCGTTCTGACCTTCAATCGCCTTGATATTTAAATTGAAATGCTTGGCAATGAATCGGTAAAGCGGAAAGCGTTTAGACGGCCCGAAATCATGCCCATCCTTCGGCAAATGAACATTTTCTACATTGTCTGCCTTTCCATAATAACCGTAAATCTTTTGCAGGTAAGGAAAATCATGCTGCGGCATTTCAGCTGTCCAATCTTTGCCATCGGAAATTAATAATTGCGGATTTGGTGCTGCCATGGCCGCTATTTCCACGTTATCCGTACCGCCCGCGCAGGAATGAATCGGCATTCCGCTTTCGCAAGGGCAGCCGCCATAGAAATAAGAAGAAACGGAAACCACCGGCGCACTCAGTTTAATGCGTGGATCTAATGCCGCCATTAATACCGTATGGCTACCTCCGCCAGAACCACCGCTGATCCCCACCCGGTTCGGATCGGTTTCCTTCAACGTCAGCACGTAATCTAAGATGCGTATTGCACCCAGCGTCTGGATTACCTGCGCCATACCTGTTCGGTGATCGTCGGATTTAAACTGCAGCAGCGATTCGCCCCAGGCAAACAGATCATAGCTGTAGGCTATAGCCCCCATACGCGCCAGTGTTGCACAACGCAGCTGACAATCTGCACGGTAGCGCTGTTCCGGCCAGTGCCCATCCGGACTCAGGATCACCGGAATTTTTCCTTTGATCTTTAGCGGCTTATAGAGTGATCCGTTGATGTAAAGCCCCGGTAAAATCTCGATGGCGATGTTTTCAACAGAATAGCCATCATAAATTCTTTTAGCGGTAATAATCGGTTTGGAATTTGGCTTTGGGGGCAGCGGCGACAGGTTCAGCGCTTTATACAGCTGCGGCCGTAGCATTGCTTTTCGCTCTTCGAACGAAGCCTTATCATGGTATTGCTTGGCTATACTATCCAGCTTTTTCCAGCCGTCTTGTACCGCCCAGCGGAAATATTCAAACTCTTTAAGCTTGTAAGTGGTTGGCCCTTCCTTGTTCACCTTCATATCCAGCGGAGCCAGCACGTTTGCCAGGGTTTCTTCCGCAGTGTTGCGGAAACGCCAATCGGCATAATTAACGTACTTATCCTTCACCTGGGCATCGGTATATTTCACCCGCACTTTAAAACGCTGCTGAATTTCGTCCAAAACCTCTTTCAGCGATTTCCGGTATTGGTGATCCGCATCCTGCTGCGCCAGCAACAGCAAAGGGGCACAAAGTGCGAACATCAAGAGCAAATACTTTTTCATCTTACAAATCTTTAGAATCGCCTGTAACTACCGGCGCAGTATAGCCGGGCATAGCGGGCCACTCGCCATTTTTAATTTCTTTTAATACTAATTTCTTAGGGTCGATCACCTGGTGTTTGATCCGTAGCCTGCGCCAGGTATACACCACGTGGATCATGCCATCTCTGGTTTGAATAACCGATGGATAAGAATACTGACTGATGGGCGAATCTTCCAGGATCACCGCTGCATACCATGTCTTTCCATCCTTAGAAACAGACAGGTTGAGGGGTGTGCGAGGGCCTTTAGCCAAATTGCCCGGAGGCAGCACATGGTTGTAAACCAATACCTGCCGGCCGTATTTAAGCGTTACCGCATCCGTACCGGAATTATTGTTTGGCAGCGAAGTTTTTGCCAGCGGCGACCAGGTATTCCCGTTATCAGTTGACCATGATTCCAGTATCGCGCGGTTTTGGCTGCGGCAAAGGATCTGCAAACGGCCGTCTTTATAAGTTAAGATACTTGGCTGAATTGCTTTCAGATCTTTACCTTCATTAATCGGGCCGATCATTTTCCAGGTTTTGCCGCCATCAGTAGATGCTTCGAAATGTACCTTCCAGCCATCGCCCTCGGTACTTGAAGGACAAAGGATGGTACCGTTCTTCAGCATCACCGGCTTATTTTTTACAGGGCCGATGAACCCGTCTGGTAAAGCGATCTGCGCCGACCAGGTTTTGCCGCCATCGGCCGAAGTCTTCATATACCCCTTCCAATCTGAGGGCTTTGGGCCGATCTTATAAAACAGCAGCAAATTACCGTTGGGTACCTGGAATAAAACCGGGTTCCAGCAAGGGAAGCGCAAAGTATCGTTCTGAATACCGTTAGCTACATTTTCAGCCTCTGTCCACTTTCCGTTCTCGTAACGGCTCACCCAGATACAAACGTCCGGGTTGCGTTCTTTGGTGCCGCCAAACCACGAAGCAACCAAACCTTTCTGCGTTTCTGCAATAGTTGCCGCGTGACACTCTTTGTACGGAGCCTTCTCGTATATGAATTCATCTTTAACTACGCCTGCTTTCCAGGGCGCCGTTTGCGCTTTAACCAAAGCTGATGAAGCCATCGCAAAGACAATAAGTACTATAGCTATTTTGAGTTTAACCATCACCAACATTTTAATTTTTCACACTGAAATTGTAATCGCCAGAACCGATTTCTATTTTCACTAACCCGCTCTTTTCAACCGCTGCTTTAATATCTTTCTGACCGGCGATAGCAGCTCCATCAATTGTAATCGCCGCAATGTTCTTCGCCGGGATAGCTAACACGGCTTTGGTATTCGACGGAAGAGTCACCTGCCAGTTTAAGCCATTACCCGTTTTCTTCCATGCGCTTTTTATCAAGCCGTAAGGTGTGCGGTAACTTGCCTTTACATCACTTAAACCCGAATCGAAAGCCGGTTTCATTTCTATTGTTTTAAAACCCGGCGATTGCGCCCTGATACCCGCCAGACCCTGGTAGTACCATGCAATCAGATCGCCCAGCAGCATAATGTGGTTGTGCGAATTCATCTCCGGGTTGGCAGTATCGCCATTCCATAGCTCCCAGATGGTAGTAGCGCCATGGTTAACCATATACCCCCAGCTCGGATAGTCGCCGTTGGCGGCAATGCGGTAGGCCAGATCAGCACGACCATATTTAGTGAGGCAGCGCATCAGCCACTGCGTACCAATTACACCAGTGCTGATATGCACGTTATTTTCTTTGATCTTTTCTACGATATTCCCGAACACCTGCTGTTGATACGCTTGCGGCACCATACCAAAATAAAGCGGCAGCAGGTTAGCGGTTACGGTATTGTTATCGTATCTGAATGTATTTTGATCGAAATAACGCACATTGAAAGCAGTTGCAGTTTTACGCATCAACCCATCAAAAGCTGCGGCATCTGTAGGCTTATTTAGCAGGATAGCAAAGCCCTTCATCAGACTGAGCAGGTGGTAATAATAAGCCGTTGCAATGAGCGTACCATCTGTATTACGGGCCGGATCTTTAGAATGGATCAGTTCCGGCGATTCCGGCGGAACACACCAGTCGCCATACTTGTCCTTCGTCATCAGATCATTCTTCAGGTACTTAGCGCGCATGTAATCCAGCCACTTCTTCATCGAAGCGTAGTGCTTTTCTATTGGGGCTTTGTCATCAAATTGGTTGTACAGCATATCTGCTACCAGGATGTAAGTACCCGGCCAAGTCATGTTATCGCTGTAATAGTTCCAGTAAGCGGGGGCAACATCCGGGATCGCCCCTTCCGGGGTTTGCGCTTCTTCGATGTCGTCCAGCCACTTTGCATAGAGGTTGCCATTGGCAAAAACAAAGCTTTCGCCTAACGAACCTACCGCGCGGTCGCCCAGCCATGGCATACGCTCGTTACGCTGCGGGCAATCTACAGGCATGCCTTTATAGTTGCTCAGGATACCCCAATAAGAGTTTCTGTAAATATGATTAATGGTGGAATCTGAAGTTTCAAACGTGCCGGTATTTTCCAAATCGTCTGAAACTACCTGCCCTTCAAAATCATCGATTGCAGGTGTACCCGGATAACCGCTCACTTCTACGAAACGAAATCCGTGGAACACAAAATCCGGGTGCCAGGTTTCTATCCCTGCTCCTTTCAGCGTATAAACATCGGTGGATTTGGCGTCGCGCAGGTTACGGGTATAAATGCTACCACCTTTCTGCAAAGTCTCGGCAAAGCGTAGTGTAACCTGCTCACCAGCCTTACCCTTAACTTTTAACTGAAGCCAACCCGCCATGTTCTGGCCCAGGTCTAAAATCCAGGCGCTGCCCGATTGCTTAATACTTACCGGCTTTATCTTTTGCAGAACCCGTTGAGGTTCGTTCATCTGGGCTTCCAGTTTACCATCCGGCGATGGTGTTAGCTGCGGTTTAAGCCAGTTCGTGTCGTTAAACCCTGCCAGGTTCCAGCCCGATAATTCTTTCCGCGCATCATATTCTTCCCCATCGTATTCGTTATTAGAGCGAATCGGCCCGTCTGCCGTAAATTTCCAGCTATCGTCGCTGGTTATCATCTGTCTATGGCCATCCTGGTACGTAATTTCCAACTGTAGCAATAGCTTAGGAAAGCCAAATTCTTTAATCTTCTTCGGTTTGTATTTTGGCCGCATGGTAAAGAAACGACCGTTGCCTAACACCACACCTAACGCATTTTTCCCTTTGCTGATGGTTTTAGTAACATCGAACGTGTTATACTTTACTGATTTAGTATAATCCGTAGGTGATTCCGCCAAAACCTGGTCGTCAGGCTGGGTACCGTTTACAAACAGTTGGTAATGACCCGGACCGGCAATATAAAGCACTGCTTTTTTTATCGGTTGCTGAACGGCGAATTCTTTACGGAAATACCGGGCAGAAAGCCGCGAAAACTTGGATACGCTATCCCACGGAAAGCCTGCTTCCCAACCAATCCATTTGGCCGACCAGTCGGTAGGTTTTAATAATCCGACCGACCAATGGTTCACCGCGCTCCAGCCACTTTCGCCCTTGTTGGTCCATACTTTAACTTTCCAGTAGCATGCTGAACGGCTTGTCAAAGGCCTGCCCGCATATTTGACCATGATGGAACGATCAGAAGGCACTTTACCAGAATCCCAAAGATCTGCCTTACCGGCCGCCAATTTTTCTGGTGTAGAGGCTACCAGGATCTGATAGGCTGTCTGCATCGTATTTCGCGCATCACTGTTAATCACCCAGCTTAGGCGCGGTGCGGTAGTATTGATGCCCAAAGGGTTTACCAGCATTTCACACTTTGTACTGCTTAAGGTAATGGCAGCATTTGCAACTACGGCAGTAATTGAAAAAACTACCAACAATGCGATCAGCCTGATATGTGAAAATACTTTATTCATTACCCGAAAAATCGAAATATAAGGTTAACGGCTTGGCGTACTCCGGATCGCGGCTGTAATCGTAATAGCGGTTTTTAATACCCGCCGGACCTGTATTTTCTGCTTTTTGCGACTTGGTACCGATAGCCGGGATTGCGTGCATGAACGAAATATCACCTACCGGGAAAGGCGGGGCCGTATTGTACACATTTTTAGGATTAGCCGGTGTGAACAAACGCAGGTAGACATCTTCGCTGGCACAATAAATGGTTACCGGCTGGCTGGTGTTTTGCAGTTTCACCCAATACAGATTACTGTAATAACCCTTAAATTCAGGATAGATCACGTTGCCCTGCCCGGTAATGGTATTGTTGTAGGGTTTGTTCCAAACGCCTAAAGAAGTTCCTTTTAAGCGGTTCTTCCATACACGGTATGGGCCGCTGCCTAAATAGGTAATTCCTTTCACCTGGCTTTCAGGGAAGGAAAAGTTTACACCCATGTAATCAAATTCGTAATCTGTAGGGAAGTATTTCACATCCAGTTGAACGATGCCGGAAGAATGGATGGTCCATTTCAATTCTTTTTCGATAGTTTTTTTGCCGAACTGCGCTTCAATAATCAGGTTATTGCCTTCATACCGGTGGCTCAGGCTTTGAAAACCAGCCTGTGCCTGGCCTTGTGATAGTACCGGGCCGTTATTGAACGGGATATTTCCCTTACCGTTTTTCACCTGCATTAACACGCCATTGTTACGGCTAAATTCCAGTTGAACGCCGTTTGCTTTAACGCGGTAGATCGAATCTGTTTCGGAGATTTCAGGCTTTGCTGCTCCTGACTTGTCAACCAGTTTTGCAGCCATTTTAGCAGGAAGCGTGATCGGCATACTCCAGGTAAACAGTTCATGACGGGCGGGGTCGAAAGCCGTAACGTACAGCACATCGTAGGTTTTCCAATTAGTGGGAAGCTTTAGGGATAATTCGCCATAATGCCCGGGCGCTACTTCAGGCGCATTGATCCCACCTGTGATAGCGCGCTTTGATCCGGTCAAATGCGGACCATCAAAAGAAGCCAATTTCCAGGTGAAGGAGCATTGCTTTAGATTGGTGTAGATAAAACGGTTCTGAACGGTAAGTTTACCATCAAAAGCAGGCGTAATTTCTTTAGGAGCCAGGTAAACAGGCGACCATACTTCCTTAATGGTGTAGTAGCTGCCTTCCTTTTCGTGATATGGTCCGACGATACCATCCGGGCCGTGATCGCCGTCTGCATCCAATTCTCCGTTACGGTCTGTTCGCACAACAGCTTCATCTGCAAATACCCACAAGAAACCACCTGCCGAAAGCGGCGTACGATACATTTGTTCCCAGTAATCATCTAAACCCGCACCATGGCCGCCATCGTAAAGCCCATGCAGGAATTCCGTCGGGAAAACAATATCGTGGCCGTGCAAGTGCGTCCCCGCACCGTAATCATAATTGATGTAGTGTTGTGTATCAGTGCCGCGAAAAACAGCCCAAGGGTGAATCAAAGGGCGTTTTTGAATATCCAGTTCATCAAACCAATGATCGAGTTCGAAATTAAAGCCGCCTTCGTTACCATTGTCCCACATCACGATGGACGGATGGTTCACATCATGCTCAATCATTTCATGCACCAGTTTTGAACCCGTCGGCGTATCGTACTTATTATGCCAACCGCAAAGCTCGTCCAACACAAACAGGCCAAGGGAATCACAAACATCCAGGAAGTGATCATCCGGCGGATAGTGCGACATGCGCACCGCATTCATGTTCATATCCTTCATCAACTTTACATCTTCAATGCTTAGCGTTTTATTGGTCGTACGCCCGGTGGTTGGCCAGAACGAATGGTGGTTAACGCCTTTAAATTTAATCTTAACATTGTTTACATAAATACCGTCGCGCTCGCGCAGTTCGATAGTACGGAAACCGAAACGCTGGGTAACGGTGTGGATAGCACCTGCTTTACCGGAAAGGGTAAATACTACATTATAAAGGTTTGGCATTTCAGGTGTCCATAATTTGGGGTTAACCACTTTACCCTGGATACGGGCAACAGTATCTCCTTTTGCGATGCTGCCGGTAAACGGTGCGCCTACTTTTTGACCTGTCAGGGTATAAATCTGCGCCGTCACTTTTGATGCAGTGCTCGTTCCGGCAAGTTTTAAGTTTGCTTTAAACTGGCCGTCTGCCTTAGCATCTACCGCTACACTACGGATATGTTGCGCAGGGGCAGCTTCCAGATAAACCGGGCGGTAAATACCCCCGAACACCCAAAAATCGCCTTTCCGTTCTGCATCATTAACAGATTTATTTGCAGAGTATTTTGCAACGCGGACTTCAAGCAGGTTATCCCCCCCATACTTCAGCAAAGGGGTAATATCATACTTAAAGCAATAAAATGATCCCTGATGTATCGCTCCTACTGACTGTCCATTGATCTTCACTTCAGTATCCGTCATGGAGCCTTCAAACACGATCTGTATGCTATTGCCCTTCCAACTGGCCTGCACTTTAAAATTATACTTATATAAGCCTTCTTCGCGGCCCTTCAGGCTATCTTTATCTAAGCCATAATTGTATTTGCCAAAGCCCTGTAATTCCCAGTTTGAAGGAACTGGAATGGTGGTCCACTTACCGGAATTACGCCCTGCAGTACAGAAGAAATCCCATTTGACAGTATGATCGCTCCCCGTGCCGGAAAGGTACACACGTTGTGTTTTCTGCCCTAAGACGTTAACTACGCTTAACAGCAACGTACAGGCTGTGATAAATTGAGCTATTTTAAGTCGGGTCAGCATCAGGGTTTAAATTGTAACGGGTTATCGGTTCTGAAGGGCCGGGTCGGTAAGCCTTCCTTATTATAAAAATTGGGCTGTGCATCTTCGGCCCAGGCGAAGCGTACCGCTACAGGTTTGCTTACCTGCGGTGCAGATACAACCACCTTATCGCCTTCTATTGTCGCCGTGGCCGGGTAAAAAATGCTATCTGCCCCTGCAATGGTAAAATGGCTGAGCGGTTTACCATCATGACTCACCAAGCCTGTTCCTTCGTCTTTAAATTTCAGGATTGCCTGCTGCCCCTTGATGTTCATCTTCTGATAAACCGGACCGGAAGCTACCACCTGCTTTTGCCCATAGGTGTTCTTCAACGCTAACAGCGCCAACCTTCGGCCTACCTCCCATTTAAATGGTGGATGCAAGTTTT
Source organism: Mucilaginibacter straminoryzae (assembly GCF_022953055.1). Taxonomy (GTDB): domain Bacteria; phylum Bacteroidota; class Bacteroidia; order Sphingobacteriales; family Sphingobacteriaceae; genus Mucilaginibacter; species Mucilaginibacter straminoryzae. The sequence goes on from NZ_JALJEJ010000004.1 coordinate 83,335, forward strand.
TAATATCGTCGTTTAAATCAGTGGTGACGATCATCCCTGTATGCGGGATTGCCAAAGCAGCGGTTTGCGCCTCCCAGAATTTGGGTAATGTTTCTGCCGTGTAGGGTACTTTACCGGTAGCTTTAGAATAATAGTAGGGCACAATCTGCACGTAGTAGAAAGGCAGTTTGAGATTATGCCAGGTACTGCGCCAGTTGTTGATCAGCGCCTCCATTTTATAAGTGTAGCTAATGGTTTCACCCAGGAAACAATTACTTTCGCCCTGGTACCACAAAAAGCCGGAAATGGCAAAAGGAGCTAGCGGGGCAATCATGGTATTGTAAAACTTGCCCGGTTCGCCTTCTATTTTATAATCCTGCTCTTTAAAATAACTCACCTGGTCAAAGGCCTCTTTCGGCGCCCAGGGTTCAATCCGGCTGCCGCTAATAGCTGAGGAAATAATGCCGACGGGTACCTTCAATCTTGCCTGCAGGTTTTTAGCGAAGAAATAACCGGCCGCATTAAAATTTCGCAAGGCAGAATCTTCCGCAATATCCCACCCGGTGTGCAGTGAATCTGGCTTTCTTAAATTCTTTTGCGTCACCAGAAAAATACGGATCTGCGGATTATGTGCGCGTTCCAGTTCATCGACCGGCGAATTAACCGTGCTGGTATCCGGCTTCTTTACCTTGCTGTTCTTCCGCATCTCATACTGCATGTTCGACTGGCCCGATGCCAACCAAACCTCGCCTACCAGGATGTTAGTTAGCTGGATGGTATTTGTCCCGCTGATGGTCATGATTGCGGGATCGGCAGAGGCCACAAGCGGGCTTAACATCACCTGCCAGTTACCGTCTGCATCTGTAGTTGTAGTTTTTGTTTGCTGTTTAAACGTAACGGTAACTTTTTCGCCGGGAGTCGCGGCTCCCCAAATGGGTACGAATTGTTTTTGCTGCAATACCATTCCATTGCCCAGTATTTTAGGTAATACAACGGTGGCACGTGCCTGTACTAAACATGCCGACAATATCAAAAGCCCGATGATCCTTTTCAAAAACATTAGTAAGCAGCGGTTTTAAATGATTTGATATAATAAGTAGCCAGCGGAGCAGCTTCCCCGGCATTCTTTTGGTCGAAATCCTGGTCTGTAGGGGTATCCGCATCCGGGAAATGCCGAACCGTACCTGTACGGAATGTTACCCGGTTGATGGTTGCTACCGGATTAAAGAACAAACCTGTAGTAACATCCTTACCATTAACATTAACAGTATAAAAGCGCGTGCCGGTATGCAGCTTCACCGTAACGTGGTAATTCTTGTTCGGCTCGTACTTCATCATACCTTTTAAACGATACCCCGCCTTGGTAACAAAAGCCCCAGCAGAATCTAACGTCAGCCGAACAGCCGGATGGCCTTTTTCGTCCTGAAATTCGATGTCCAATTTGCCGGTATTGTTCTGCCCTGCAGCCAGATCAAACTCTACCTGTACTTTTTGCGATGCGGGAATTACGCGCTCCGCCTTGGCAAAATCAAACGGGTCTTGATCTTTTAAGGTCAGACATTTTTGACCGTCTGGCCCCTTATCAATCGCTACCTTCGCCCAAAGCGGGCTGTAGATATTCCATTTTTCTAACTCTTTACCAGCAGGAAGATCTGCAAATACATCATTGGCCTGCCCGCCCGGATCAGCAGTGATCGGAACCGGGATAGCAGCTACCCAGATATCCTCTTTGTTCATGCTGTAGCTTACCCACAACTTGCCATCGGGCGGAGTACCGTCGCCTTCGGTAATGCCGCGCACATACTGCGGCCCGTACGATTTGTAATTGCCGCCATACCTCATGGTAGCTATCTCGCCATTTACCAACAACAAATTTTCGTAATTCAGACCATCCTTACTCACCGATACCGCCAAAGGCCAGCGGAATTCAGAAGGATTATAAACCGTGGCATATTTACCATCTGTAGTGCGCTGCCCCCATACCTTGGCATTGGCATTTACGAAGCCAGGTGCCCGGCTGGCATTGGTCGGCCAGGTTCTACCATTGTCTGTACTAATGGCCGTTAATGCATATTTCCAGAGCCCTACTACCCGGCCATCAGGTAAGTGGTAAAAATTGAAAGCCTTATAATCTTTATGCAAAGGAATCAGTGGATCTTTCTTGTCGGTCTCTTCCACCCATTGCATCATTTCAAGCGGATTAGCCATTAGTTCGTCGCATGCCTGTACAAAGCCCTTGTCTTTGCTTTTCTTGTAGAACGGATAAGAAGTATTCGATTCGTTCCACTGCGGGTTGTAATGGATGAAATAGATCGGCCCGAATTTACCGTCAGGGGAAACCTCCCGCACCACTCTGCCGATGCCTAATCCGTCATTCGGATCGTCATGGGCATCCAGGCAAATGCCATAGAAACCCAGCACTAATAACCTTTTAGATTTGGAGGTATAAAAACCCATACGCTGGTGCATCACCGCCATCAGGTCTTTTGCCACTATGTTTTTACCAGGCTTGGTGGTACCGTCCGGAATGCGGTATTGCGGAAATACCACAACGGGCTTGGTCCAAGTTTCGCCATCTTTTGAAGTGAGTAACAAGGTTTGCCCTGGTGGAACACTTTCGCCTACCTTATCGCTCAGATACTCTACATAAAATTGCTTATTCCAGTAGGCCATCATGGGCGCATGGTTGTATGTGAAGCCAAAGCCATCGGCCTTTTCAGGATGCTCGCGATTGGCCCGGAAGATCTGGATATTATGTACCCCCACCGCCGGACTTAGTTCGCCATGATGATAATCTACGTTCGACAACGTTTTGCCAATGTATCTTACGGTATCCTGCGCATGCGCCGACAGCCCCGTATAAAGGGCTGCAAATAGTAAAAAGCGATATATCTTTTTGTTCAATAACATTTCATCAATCTTTAGATGCTCCCGCCGCTTCTTTCAGTTTGTTTAACGTTTTACGGTCTACTTTGAAAACCGTCCCATGCTTATGGCCCTTTGGGATATCTACCTCATCGGTAATATTCTTGAAGGTCTTGAAATCCCTCGTTAGCACGGCGCCATAGCGTTTTGCCTGGTAAGAATCGTAATAAATGATCCAGTCATCCCCAGCTTTGATGGCACAAGGGCCTTCAGAGAAATTTTCGGTGAAGGGTTTAGAATAATTGTGATAAGGTCCAAGTGGGTTTGTTGCAAAGGCAACCAGTATATTGCGGTTAGGCCGTGTATTATCTTTCATCACCAGCACATAATCGCTCTTTGCCCGTTTCAAGATCTGCGCATCGATGACGCTGAATTGCGGATCAAGAAAAAGTTTAGACGGTGAGAACGTTTTAAAATCTTTAGTGGTGGTATAATAGAGGCGATGATTATTCCGCTCATCTTCCTGCCCTTTTGGGAAGCGGAATGGAATAGTGGAAGCCCAAACGATGATAAATTGTTTCTGCTCATCGTCATAAAAAAGCTCCGGCGCCCAGGCGTTAACCGTTTCCGGCTCGTTAGCCATCACTTCTATGTGTTGCTCTGCCGACCAGTGGATCAGGTCTTTTGAACTGGCATAACCTATCCCCTTGTCGTTCTTCCAGCCGGTTGTCCAAACCAGGTGATAAATGCCATCCGGTCCCTGGGCGATGGATGGGTCGCGCATGATTTTAGCCTCCCCTACCTGCGGCTTCAGGAAGATATGATTCAGCTCTTTCCAATGGTAGGCATCGTAGCTGTAAAGAAAACGCAGGCCGCTATCGGCAGGTTCATGGAAAGACGTGAACAGGTAAACGCTTTTCGCACTCCGGCAAGAAGTGAATGCAAGCGTTACCAACAATATCAAAGTATAGTATTTTATACCCTGCAACATTTTATCTTTCTCATAAAAGCCGTGATGATACGGCGTTGGTTATAATTGTTAACTTTTACTTACCCAAAGCACATATGCACCGTTACCGGACGATTTTACCGTGGTATTGCCATTGCCCTTTTGGGAAGTGGTTTGATATACTTTACCATCAGCCGGATTAATCCATTTTAGCTGATAAGTAGTGTTTGCATCTAAATTCAGTGTTGCTTCCGCACCAGAGTTACTATAAACTACGTAACCCTGCCTGCCGCTTAGCAACCATTGTCCGTTAGCACCGGCAACCGGGCCTACAGGCTTCATACCGGATACGGCTTTCAGCAAATCCTTATCTGTAGTTGCAGGCAATACCGGTAAAGAACCACCTGCCATCAGCACTGCCCAACCAAATTTGTCATATGCGTCTGCAGAGTATAAAACGGCTTTCTGCGGATATCTGTCGCGGTATTCACGAACGGCGCGATAAACCTGTTCGGCAGAAGTAGCTTTAGGCTTAAAAACGCGTTCCTGCTGGCGCGGCGCTAAGCTTTGCCCGCCCGGAGGCGCATAAACATTTCCGTTTGCCTGATAATACCAGTAACGGATGTCGATTACATCGATAGTACCCGCTAAGACAGCATCGGCAAGCATCCCGTCCTGAACATCTTTAGTAGCACTCAAGCCAATCAGCTGTTTTTTCTTGTGCGTTGCTTCCCAGTTCTTCACCGTCTCTACCCAAAACTTCATAAAGCTAAGCGGACCGGTATATTCGGCACTGGTGGTTTGGATGACACCATTGTTGTTCGCGAAGTTATCCAGGCACTTATTAATGTAGGCAATATGCAGTTTACGACGGGCCGGATTGGTTACATCATAAAATTGTTCGGCCATAAACTGGCGTTTATCACCCGCATAATTTACCGGCTCGGGGAAACCAGTATTGTTGATGTTGTTAGCCGTACGCCACGGAAAATCTGTGTAATGTGCACCTGCTTCAATAATGTTATGTTGAAAATAGTTCTGGTGCATCAGCACCAGTCCGCGTTCATCTGCCAGATCGGCAAACTGTTTTAAGCGGTTCCAGTACCATTGGTTATACTGCGTCAGATCATATTTACTTAAGCCATCATAGGCAGACTGCTGTCCGCTGCGTGCAAAAGGCAGTTCATAGAACGGCGGCCAAACATCGCCATCTGCCCTCCTTATCCTTTCGTGATCGTCACGACGGCGTTCATACCACAAACCGTAATTATGCTCTAATACAATGGTGTTACTTTTCTGCATCCAGTTGGCAACCTCATTTAGGTCGTCGGTTAAACCCGTTCCAGTGCGGCCGGGTACCCAGCGGGTAATATCGGGCTTCGCCGTTTTTTCGAGGTAAGCAGGCTTAATGCTTCCGTTCCACCAAGGTGTTTCGTAGTGGCGGCCCTGCAATACTTCGCTCCCCCTTACCAGCCAACCATTGGCAACCGTTAATGCAGATGCACGCGGTGAGGCTGCAGGTGCTTTAACACCGAGCTCATCGATGGTCTTCACACCGTTTGAGGAAACAGGTATGGGGTTACGCGCCGATGCTCCGGCTATCCAGTCTTTAAGGGTGAAGGCAGGTTTTCTGGCTTCAATTACCAGCGGGGCAGCCTGCTCTGCCGTAGGGCTGCTGGATGCTTCTGTACTGATATGCAGTATGCCTGCTTGTTTTTCAATATCCTTTTGCAGGCGGTTGCTTAGCTGTGCATAGAACAGGCTCCGCGGATTGATAGAAGCGTTCGATTCTTCCCAATAACCATTCCCACCGAACTGCGCCCATGTACCAAAGGCCCAGTTTTGTGCACCGGGCGGGCGGTAATTATCTACCCTGGCGGCAGAACAATTCCAGAAAGTACTGTTTGCCGCGCTCCAACCCCCGCCCTGGTTATCCTGCTCCAGGTTTTTATAAACCAGGTTCTGGCCGTCCATATAAATCACATCGAACAGCACCCCGGATGCCCAGCTATCGATGGCGCCGCTATAGCTATGCGGATGCTCCGCCATACATTGTACAAAGGCATTTGGCCCCGGTGCACAGAAGCCTACCGCAAAATCGTGGTAGCCGTTATCAGCATATAAACGTTGAAATAAGGTCTGCCCGCCCATTGTCCAGAACGTGTAGCGGCGCTGCCCGCCAATCTCCGACACCGGCATGGCAGAGCGGCAGTCTTCCACCGTTACGCGATTCGCCGTTGGCAGCACATAAACTGCAGACCCGGCAAAATGCTCGAAAGCTACCTGCCGGACCCAGGCGTCTGAAGCATTTTCTATGGTAATGGCCATCCAGCGATGGTCTTCATCTTTTGGGTTGGTCTTGTTGTATTCCGATCTCAGTAACAGGTTTTCTACGCCCACCTGGTTAATGCGCCCATCCCATTGGTAACGGGCGATAGTACCGCCACCGTAAGCAGTATCAAGCGCAGTAGTAATGGGGGCATCAATGGTGATGGTGTTGCCGTCTACCTTGGTAATCACCCTATCCCATGTAATATTGTGGTCGCCGGGCTTCCAGCCTAAAGCACTTAAACCACCACCAAAAGTTTCTGTACCTAACAGGTTAATCCAGGCTGCCGTACTTGGCCTTTTAACCAGGATATGATCTCCTGCTTTTAAGCTACCGGCAGCAACAACATGAAATGAAATCGAATTAACGGGGACGTATGTATCGGTGATTTTCACATCAGCTTCGGCAGCTAAATCATTTTTACCGGCTACATTGATCAGCGTTTCACGGTCTGTACCCGCACAGATCAGCATGGTACCACTTTCGGTCATCCCGCTGCCGCGGAGTACAACACCCGAAGATTTAATTTTTAGACTTCCTTTTACCTGGTAAATACCTTTACCTAACAGTACTGCACCTTTAATACCGTTTTTATCCGCCGGTAAACCTGCAACATAATCCAGGGCGGCTTGTATTCTTACAGTGGCATCGCCGGGTTTTACCGGTACAAAAACTTTAACAGCAGCATCAGGAATGGGAGCTTCAGACGCCATGTACCCGCAGTAGGAATAATCGGGCACACGGTCGCCCTTTTCATCTGCTGTATAAACAAGCTTCCCGTCCTTTTGTACCAGGACGGGAGAAGCCGGTTTATTATTTTTTTTGTTGTTTTGAGCTGCTACAACCCATGGTTGCAAAACCGCTGCAGCAAGCAGACAGCCCCAAACACCGATATTAAACTTAAAATTCATAGTTAAACAGGTTCACCTATTTCTGCGCAACAGGCAATTTAGTTTCCCCTTTTTCGGCAACTGTATTTAAATAAACCTCGATATTGGTATACCCACCACCATTTTTAGCCGGTGCGCTGGCATCTGCCGCACTCTTAGGGTTCAAACCATGTTTGATTTCCCATTCGTCCGGCATACCGTCGTTATCGCTGTCCTTATAAGGTGTCCCCTTATAATCAGGGTAGCCACCCACCTGCCATGGCGCCGTAATGATGCCCAGTTTATAAGAGTCTTTAGGCAATTTACGCACTTTAAACTGGAATACCGTATCGGTGTTCATCTCCTTGTAAGTGATCTTACCGGTTCTTACCTGCTCTACAATACGTTTGTCAACCGCATCGCGGACAGGCAAAGTAGCGCCCGCGTTGACAAGATTATAATTAAATGCCTGCTGAGCGGATAGAATGGTTATCGGCGGCATGGGAAACGGCACGTCTGATTTCATGTAATCCTTGTACTGCCCGGTGTTAGGTAGAGTTTCTACCTGTATACCGCCATTCCAGTTGTCTTTAGTAACTTCCGGATATCCTTCCATCACATTACCCACAGCGTAAACCCTACCGTAAACCTTTTCTTTAAGCTTACTACGACCCGATTCCGGTTTCAGGATACGATGCCCTACCGGTTCGTCTTTCGGCGTAACCGGCCCAGGTTTAAAGTAGTTATTGATGATGTTATAGTTAGTGGTATAATCGCCGCCATCCATAGAACGGTGATGCCAGTTAAATACCACGTTATTCACAAAGTTATATACACCGTTCCATCCTACTGATGGATTACGGCCGGTATTATCAGCCCAAATATTACGCACCAGCGAACAATTCTCGCCACCGGTAGTGCTACCAAACGAGTGGTTCCAGTAATCCAGCGCTTCTGAGTAGATACAATTCTGAACAGTGATGTTTACAGTACCTAATTTTTCTTCCTTAGAACCATCGCCCGGGTCGAACATGTGGCGATACATCGAGAAGTTTTCGTCAAGTCCCCAACTTGTAGAACAGTGGTCTACGATGATATTGCCTACCGGGTTACCACCTAACGAATCATCTCTGCGGCCAACATTAGTTTCGCCCCTTCTGAAACGCATGTAACGGATAATCACGTCGTGCGTATTTACCCATACCGATTCTCCGGCAATACATACCCCATCTCCCGGAGCGGTTTGCCCCTCGATGGTAACATAAGGTGCGCGGATCATCAACGGTGTTTTAAGCCTGATGATACCCGCCACGTTAAATACAATAATTCTGGCACCGCCCTTTTCGCAGGCTTCGCGTAAGCTGCCCGGTCCGTCATCTGCAAGCGTGGTTACTACGTATACCTTTCCGCCACGACCGCCGAAAGTAAATTTACCACCGCCCTCTGCACCTGGAAATGCAGGTATCTTGGCTTGTGGCAGGTCGGTAGGTCTGGCCGCCCAGGGCACAAATACCTTACCGCGACGCTGGTCTGCCTGGATGATCGGCAAAGCCACCTGCCATGCAGAATCAGAATGCGCCTGCGCAGCCTTCATCATGGCTTCGGTTTCCTGTTTAACCTGTTGTGGAATGTCCGGATACTGTGCAAAGGCAGCATTAGCAGATAAAGCAGCAACGGCCAGTAACGGAAGAATCTTGATTTTCATATTCTAAATTTTTCAACCTGCACCTGATTACACCTTCTGTACAGCTTTTCCTAAAACGCTATAGACCACGTTTTCGCACTGTTTTAAAGTTAGATAATTAAGACTTCAGGTATTTTAATTGGTAATTCTACTTCTTCAAATATGCACCTTGCCGCTACCTTATTACTATAAAATGTTGACAAGGTTTTATATGATTTTAGCATTTTAGAAACCCACACCTAAGTTGCGTAAAAATTATCTCAAATATGTTACAAAACATGCCAATGCATACAAAAAGCAACTTTTTCGAAATCGATTGTACATCATCCAAAACCGAACAATTGGCAACATCATACAAATACCCCAACTTTTTAAAACAAAAAAGGGGCGCAAAGGCCCCTTAGATCTTATATAAGTTATATCACTATTGCAATGGGTCAAAAGGCCCACCCCAAGTATTATTTTGCTGTAGGTTAGCGTTATTGCGCAGGGAAGCAGTTGGGATACCAAAGAAGTAATCAGCAGTTTGATAAGCAATGTTATAGCTATCTAACGTTTTGGTCTTCACGGTGAAATAAGTGCTGTACAACTGGTCGAAGTTGGTGTTAGCCAAACCGTCCCTGGTACCTTGAATATAATCTGTACCGCTGTTGTTGTTTACCAACTGGAATATCACACCCATTCTTCTTTTACCGTTCAAGGTGCTTTCGATCAATTTACGACGACGAAGATCCCAATAGCGTTTACCTTCGAAAGCAAACTCAATTTGTCTTTCTTTCATAATCGCATTGATCATCTGGTCGTGGTTCATGTTTGCTGTTAAACCGTACAGGTTATCAGAACCTGATTCGATACCTGCACGTTTACGGATAGCGATCAGGTTAGCATAAGCTTCCTGGCCCTGACCTAAGTTACCGATCTCTGCCGCGCACTCTGCCTGGTTCATGAGCACTTCTGCATAACGGATCTCGATCCAGTCGGTACCAGAATACAGGAAGTTCTGACCGGTTAATGTTGGGTCTACCGCTTTGCGCAGATATAAACCGGTTGTTGTTGGGCCGGTAATTTCTGTGCTTGATGTAGTGGATGTACTGTTGGCTTTGTTATAGTACTGGTAAGTCCAGATTCTGTAGGCCGAATTACCACCAACATACCAGTTAGCGCCGTTATAAGCAATGGTCTGTTCAAAGCGCGGATCGCGGTTTTTCCAAAACGTCTGGGTTGAATAAGAGTACTTTGAAGTCAGGGTATCCTTTCCGTCTTTCATGGGAAATGCCCTTGCTAGGTCCCAGGTCGGTTGATTAGAGCCACCTGTAGTACCTATGTATTTAGGAACCGTATTGTTAGCATAAGAGTTTGAATTTGCCTCGATATCCGCCGTTTTGGTATTGTAACCTGTTACCAGCACCGCTTCCGGGTTTTGAGGCCTGCTACCGCTCGAACTGCCATCTGTTGTCCACATGGTTACGTCCCATTTAGGATATAATCCGAAACCATTAGCTGAAAGTACCGACACCGCCTGCGTATTGGTCTGATAGGCAGCCTGCCATCTGGCCATATCGTTACCAGGATTAAACTGAGGGCTGGCGTAAGTTAATTGTACCCGGCCCTTAAAAGCCAGCGCAGCGCCTTGCGTAATGCGACCATAATCTGCATTGTTGGGCCATTTTACCGGTATATATTTAATACAGGTATCCAGGTCTTTTACAATCTGCGTGAAGGTTTCGGAAGTTTTGTTACGTGGAAGCAAAGCTGCCGCTTTAGCTTCATCGCCCACCGCATCTAACGGCGTTAACACTAATGGCACGCCTCCGTATAATTTTACCAATTCGAAATAACGGTAAGCTCTCCAGAAAAGTGCCTGCGCTATAAAACGTTTCTTCTGAGCATCTGGTAATGTACCGGCGTTAACGTCGCGAATGAACATGTTAATGGTACGGATCTTCACATAGTTACCAGAAGTATTGGAAGTACCGATGTCAGTAACGTTGTCTACAGTAACAGTACCCTTTACATAGGCGTTATCAGAGTATTGCTCATCTGTTAAGCCCTGCAATTGCGTACTGATGCTTCCGTTGGAATTTCCAAACCAGGCCGGCTGATTTTGGCCATAAATATAGTCTACACTTAATTTTGTGGTAGTAGAGTCGTTATAAACCTGACTGGCAGTAAAACTACTCAGATCTTGTTTATCAAGCGTCTTTTTACAGCTGGTAACCGCAATAGAGGTTACGCCTGCCGCTAATATGATTGTTGTAAGTTTTTTCATGATCATCCAGATTTTAGAATCCAACATTTAAACCGAAAGAAAACGTTCTAAGCGCAGGGTATGTGGCCAACGCTGAAGCAAAATCGCGGTAGTGACTAGGGAATGGATTGATAAATTGAATTGGGTTGGTTGCAACCGTGTATAACCTGATGTTAGATAAGCCCAGTCTGTTACTGATCTTGCTTGGAAGGGTATAGCTTAATGTTGCGTTTGTAATATTTAAAGTGGTTGAAGACACCAGCCAGAAATCGCTATCCTCGTAAATACTTGAGAAATAAGGGTTAGGATATTTTGCATTTGGGTTAGTCGGTGTCCAGTGGTCGGTCCAGTATACGGCACGGTTATCATAGGTTGCTACGCTGTTACCGCTTGGCGCAGTAGCTTTAATACCACCAATACTTGTTTTGCCACCCCATGCCATACCCATTACCACATTAAGGTTAAAGCCGGCATACCCTAAGCTCCAGTTTAAACCAAGGCTATTATGGTTGCTAGAGCGTTTGCTCACGTAGGTTTTATCATTATCGTCAATAATGCCGTCGCCGTTAACGTCAACATAGTTGATCATACCTGGCTGAACAAAATCATTTTTGATCTTCACTTTAGAAGCACCACCTGCTGCAGCTGCTCTTTCTGCAATAATTGCATCGGCATCTGCCTGGGTGCGGATAATACCTAAAGATTTAAAACCGTATAATCCCTGGTCGCTTGACTTTCCGGTAAGATCACGAAGGGTACCTACGTCACCAGAGGCTACGTCGATCAGAACATTCTTGTTATCAAACCAGGTAAAGAACGGCGTAAAGCTGTATGTGAATTTCGATCCGATATGATCTCTCCAACCGGCAGAAACCTCATAACCGAACATATTCACAATGTTATGGTTCTCTGTAGGTACGGCCGCGCCAATGGTTGCCGGCACGGAAGAGCTTAATGTAGCAAGTAAATTATAACCGTGGTTCCAGAAATAATCGCCTGAGACAGTCAGACGGTTTTTCAGGAATTCCATATCGAAACCATAATCTGTTTTAGTTACGTGATCCCAGGTAACATCGGCATTCGGGATAGCCACGTTTGTTTTGATCGCAATACTTCTAACATCATTGTTAAATACTGCACCGCCGCTGCTGCCTGTACCCAGGTTATATGAAGCCATGTACTGATAAGCTTTAGTAGCATCTGTACCGGTTATACCAACGGAAGCACGCAGTTTAAAGAAGTCCATCCATTTCACATTTTTCTTGAAGAAGCCTTCCTGAGAAACTACCCAGCCTACTGATGCTGCAGGGAAACTACCCCAGTTATTGCCTGGCGCAAAGCGCGAGCTACCGTCTGCACGGTATACTAACTGTAAGATATACTTGTTGTCGTAGTCGTAATTCAGACGTGAGATAAAAGACTGAAAGCCATTTTGTCCTAACTGACCTGATTGCGTAGAAGTTTGCGTACCTACGGTAAAGGTTTGATAAGGCAACGCCCCTACTACCACACCCTCTGTCATGGCAGCTACACCTTCTGTACTATTTTCGCGTTGCTCCCATAATGCCAGCACCGTTAAATTATGCTTGCCGAAAGAACGGTTGTAATTTAAACCGGCATCTAACTGATATGAAGGTGAGAAAACAGGATTCAAGCGAACGCGGTCACCATTCTTAATATTAAAAGTATTTACCAATGCACCACCAGGTATGTGGTTGTTAGCACCGGTACCTGCATATTTAAAGTATTGGAAAGTTGTACCGAACTGCTTGTTGTTAGAGCTGTTGATATTCTTATTAATAGTAGCGGTTGCTGATAAACCTTTAATGCCTGGGATTTCATAGGTAACTTTCCCAAGCATGTTCATCACATAGCTTTGGTTTGAAGTAAAGTTATTTGAGTTCTGTACCAGAAAGAAGTTAACGTTTTCAATACCACCGCTGGTGCTTGGGCCTAGTATTACCGGGTTGCCATTTATGTAGTATTGCTGCCATGGGTAAACTAATTGTAGTGATGCAACGTCGTTGTCCAAGCTTTCTGTAGTACTGTTTAGCTTGTACCAGTAACTTTTTGAAAAGTTTACGTTATTGCTTAACGATACCGAAACATTTAAACCCTTAGTTGGCTTTGCATCAATATTCGCCCTTAAACCGTATTTATAAGAGTTTACACCCTTAAAGTTAGAGGTTTGATTTACATAATCGCCACCGATGAAATAGTTTAATTTATCTGTACCACCACTCATGCTCAGGGCTTCGCGATAGACATAGGCATTGTTGAACGCTTTGTCCAGCCAGTTTGTACTGTTGTTAGCGAAATAATCCATCTCATCAGTAGTGTAGTACTGGGTTTCTTTATTACCGGTGGCCACCCCCTTGTCGTATTTCATTCCGTCAACAGGGCTGATATAGCGTTGGGTAATATCATAAGGCACACCAGGTGTGCTTGTGGCTCTCCAGGCAGCATCCAGGTAATCATTAGTGAACTGCGCTAACTGCGTAGAGTTCATCATTTTTGGCAATTGAGTTGCGTTAGATACACCTACAGAACTTGCAAAACTGAACTTCGGCGCACCAGATTTACCTCTCTTTGTACGAACCAAAACCACACCGTTAGCACCCGACACACCATAGATAGCAGCTTCTGCATCTTTCAAAACAGATATGCTCTCCACCTCGTTCTGATCCAATGCCTCGAAATCGGCCTGTTTCCTGATCACGTCGTCAATAACGTAAAGCGGGTTGGTGCCCTGCTCGCTATCTTTACCAAAAGATACCGGGTTACGAATAGTGATGTTTGCGCTTTGGCCAGGACGGGCAACGCCACCCACTACAGAAACGCCCGGTGCAGTTCCTCTCAACGCTGCACTTAAACTTAGTGCTGGTACGTCTTCTACTTTTTTGAGGTCTAAAACAGAAATTGCACCAGTTAAGGTAGCTTTCTTTTGCTGTCCGTAACCGGTAACTACAACCTCGCTCAGGTTATTAGCTGCACTTGGAACAAGCCTTACGTCCAGCGTAGTTTTGTTTGGAGCAAGTGTTTGTTCCTGGTAATTGTAACCCAGGTAACGAATGCCCAAGGTAACATTCTGCATATTGGAAACCTTGATAGAGAATTTACCGTTCACATCTGTTTGTGTACCTGCGGTACTTCCCTTTACAAGAATGCTTACCCCTATCAGCGGTTCATTCTTATCGCTGCTGGTTACCGTACCGGTGATCGTGCGTGTTTGCGCCCGTACAGTAAACACCACAGCAAGGAATAAAAATAGTAAGTAAATTTTTTTCATAATCGGTGGTTAATACATAATTGGTTAAAAAATGGATGGTTTAATGGGTTAATAGATAGTTTATCAGTTATATCAATCAGGGGTAAATAAACTGCTAATTTTTAGGCGTCGCCTGGGCTTTGATCCGCTCCTGCCAGTCGGCTTCGGCTTTTTTCATATCAATCCCGGCTTTTGAAAGGTAATTATTGATCCGGCCTTTATATTTACCGAACCAGGCATGTTTCTTCTCTGATGTTTCGGCATCCATGGAATGTTCGCGCGCCTCGATCAGCCACTGCAGAATCTGGCTTTTTTGTTCTGCGGTCAGATCCGGCATCATTTGGTTATAGGCCTTGTAAGTAACGTTCTTTACGTTATAGGTCATGCCGTCTTTAACCTTATCTACCTGTTCAGCGCTAAGCAACATTGAAAGGCTGTCCAGATACAGCGCGTGGCGTTTATCTACTTTTGCCTGCACTTCGGCTGTAAGCTTGTCTAACCGCGCTTTTGCGGCATCTTTATTATCGGCCGCAGTGGCTTTAACTTCCTTTATCTGCTGGTCGCGCTGGGTATAAATATCATTCAGGCCGGTATACTGGTTAGCAATGATGCGGTTGACACGGTAGAATTTTGCCGAATCTGCAATGCCAAGCGTAGCAGTAATTTTGTAAGCCCGCTGGTTGATCATCTTTTGATAAGCCAGTTGTTTATCGGCAGATTGCTCCTGGGCGCGTACTTCAGTTACGGCAATGCTTACAAAAAACATAGCCAGAGCTAACAGATTGATTCTCTTCATCATCAAAAATTTTACTGCAATAATTGTCACAAGTACAATTGCAGCTGCCGTTAATCCTGACCACTAATTTTTAAACAAACGGTGTGTGACCGGTACGTCGCAAAATAGCAAGGTGGATTGGTTTACGGCTGTGGTTTATAATTTATAATCGTTTACTACAGCGAATTGGTTATTACAAATATGGCTGAGCCGTGGGGTTGTTCTTTGCTGTTTTTTATCTATTTATTATACAATGTTAGCATATAAACACTAAGCATCTCAGGCGATAGATCACCATGCTATTAAACGCCTATCACCTGTTCAATGTGGCACTGCTCGCTCAATAAATGATACTGGTTCATCAGCACGTCTATATCATGCTGCACCAGCGAAGTAAAGCTGCCTACATCCCTTCTGGTAAATATAGAAATATCTACACCACGCTTCTGAAGGCAATATTTCGCAGTAACCGGGTATACGTGGTGCATTAAGTCCATATTGTCTATCAAAAACTGTTGCACGGCATTTACCTGCTCTTTATACTCGATATTATCGTAATGGTTACACAACCATACAATTAATTCGGGAAAGTAATTTCCCTGGATACATGACAGTCCGGCCGACCCTGCTTTTAAAGATTCCACTGCATGTACCATGTAAGCATCGTACAATTTACACTTAGTGCCTTCAATAGCGGCTAATTTCTCGCGGATCAACTCAATATCCAGGCAGGTGTCTTTATGATAGATCACCCTCCCCGTTCTGGCGAATTTGCCTAATTGGGCAGGTGTGATCAATCGTTTATACGGTACCGGGCATTCATAGAAGCCTACAGGTACATCACCGGTAAGGCTCAACAACTGCATTACGTTATCTTCAAACACCTGATCCGCCTCATGCTCCTGCGCCAGCAGACCTGTAATTAAAATTACCGCCTGTACACCGGTAGCATACATCTCTTTTACAAATTCGGCCTGAGCAGCAATTGGCCCACCGAAGGTTCCGGTGGCCACTACCGGCACTCTGTTATTAGTCACCTTTAACACGTGCGCTACCACGGCAATACGTTCTGAGGGTGACAGCTCGAACATCTCGCTTGATAAACAATTGGCAAACAAGCCGCTTGCTCCCGCTTCTATGTAGGTTTCAGTCAAACGGGTTAAACCCATATAATCAACCTGGCCATCTTCTTTAAACGGTGTAAGCATTACCGGGATGAATCCATTTGTTTGTTGATCGTTCGCTATCATGTTCATAAAATATTACAAAAACTAAAACTCGCTAAACACCATTACCTGCAACAAAATAATATACGGCATCATCTTAAGAGGCTAGTTAAGGGCGAAGCAGTGGTCATTATTCGTTTAATTTAGAAAGCAATAAAACAGAAATGCTTTTTATAAAAGGTGATAAAGGCAAATTTATAAGGCTGTTAAAAACCTTCCTTACGCAATTTTTGCCTGCTATTGTAGGATATTATCCTTTTATGCGAAATTTATCGGTCAATTTTGCCTGATGGTAATCAGAGCTGGTTTCAAACCCGGCGCAGTCGCTTTAAGGGTGAGCGTACCGGCTTGATCACCCGCCTGTATAATTGCCAAACCCAAACCGTGAAAAACGCTATGTTTATTTCCCTTAAAAGATTCCAAACTTGCTTGCGCGCCATTATCCAACCCGGCGATCTTCCCTTTGCCTGTTAAACTAAAAGTGATCATATCGTTAGCATCAGGAACTACATTTCCAGCTGCATCCAGCACTTTAACCGTTATAAATGAAAGGTCCTTACCATCTGCCTTTATGAATAAACGGTCTGCAGAAAGCACTAGCTTTTCGGGCTTCCCTGCTGTTTTTACTTCTGCGGTTTTAACAACTTTGCCTGCCTGCCGTGATACCGCCTTTAAAGTCCCCGCCTCAAATGGCACTTTCCAATTAACATGCAAGTCGTCGCCGGTTTTCTTGCGTATACCAAGCGATCTTCCATTGAGATAAAGCTCTACTTCGTCTGCCTGGTTATAGTAGGCCCACACATCTATGGCTTGTCCTTGTTTCCAGTTCCAGTGTGGCAACAGGTGCAATACCGGCTTATCGGTCCATTCACTTTGGTACATGTAGTATACATCTTTCGGGAAGCCGGCCAGATCTACAATGCCAAAATAAGAACTACGTGCTGGCCATGGATAAGGCGTAGGTTCGCCAATATAATCGAATCCTGTCCAGATGAATAAGCCGGAAAGGAAAGGATATTTTTTAATGATCTTCCAGGTTTCTTCGTGTGTAGAACCCCAGTAAGCAGCCACATTATCATAGGCAGAAACTGCAAGTTCTGCATTGCCTTCTGTTAACGGCTTTTTAGCGCTTTGGGGCCAATGCCTGGTGGTGTCGGCAGGCTGATCATAATAGCCACGCGTTTCCAATGCCGACATGGTTTCGCTGCCGATGAAAGCTTTCCCCGGATAGTTTTTCTGAAAATCTGCATAAACTTCCTGGTGATAGTTCAACCCGATGACATCCAGCGCACCCGATTTATAAATGAAGTTCTTATCAGGATTAGCTTCGCTTAAAGCCGAGGTAACAGGACGAGTGGGATCGGCACGCTTGACAATATTTACCAGTTCTTTAGTGATACTGATCCCGGTGCTATCAAACTGTTCACGAATTTCATTCCCAATACTCCACATAATTATGGACGGATGGTTACGATCGCGCAGCACCTGGTCTGTCAGGTCTTTTTCGTGCCATTCAGGAAAATCCTTATAGTAATCGTGTTTGCTTTTTTTCTTCCGCCACATATCAAACGCTTCATCCATTACCAGGAGCCCCATCCGGTCACAAAGGTCGAGAAACTCGGGCGCCGGCGGATTGTGCGAGGTACGAATAGCATTACAGCCCATCTGCTGCAAGATCTGCAACTGGCGTTCCATAGCCCTTGTGTTAACAGCGGCCCCAAGCGCACCCAGGTCGTGGTGCATGCAAACACCTTTAATCTTAATATTTTTCCCGTTCAGAAAGAAGCCACTATCCGCACTGAAACGGAACGAACGAAGACCGATGTTAACCGTTTCATTATCTAAAATTTTGCCTGCCTTCACTAATTGCAAGTCTACTTTATATAAGGCAGCTTTATCTACCGACCATAATTGAGGTTTGCTAATAGTGACTGACTTATCCAGCACATTACCGACCACGGGTATATTGACAGATGCCACGACTTTACCTATAGGATTGTAAATATCGACCTTGACTGCCAGACCGCTTTCTACTGAATTGATCTGCGCTTTGATATGAACAGTTGCCGATGCAGCTGTTACCGTTGGGGTAGTAATGAAAGTGCCCCAGTTAACGAAGTGGCTTTTGGCCTTTGCCGTTAACCAAACATGGCGGTAGACGCCCGAACCGCTATACCAGCGCGAATTAGGCTGCGCCGAGTTATCCACTTTTACAGCAAGCACATTATCGCCGCCATAATCGAGGTAGGGTGACAGATCGTATTTAAAGGTGATATAACCATTCGGCCGCTTACCAAGGTAATGGCCGTTTATCCAAACTTCGCTGTTGCGGTAAACACCGTCGAAGGTAATGGTCACATCTTTTCCTTTATAGGCGGCAGGTACGGTAAAGGTTTTACGGTACCAGCCAATACCTGCGGGTAACCCGCCTTCGGCCTGGGTGGTATTATTTTTATCGCTAAACTGCCCTTCTATACTCCAGTCATGCGGCAGTTCCAGCTTTCGCCAATGCACATCATTATACTGTTGGTTGCGTGCCAAAGAATCATCGCCCAGGAAGAACTTCCAGTCGCGGTCGAAATTTTGTGTGATACGCTGTGCCATTGCATCATGACCGTAGAATGCCACCACTAACAATAGTACTAATAATATGCTAATATTGAATTTTGGAAAACGCATAGCTATGATTTCTTCTTAACTTTTGATGGTGGCGGAGCAACAAAATCAAGGGTACTTTTACCCATATCTTTCGACGTCGCAACGGCTATTCCCCTTTGGTCGGCTTTGTTGACCGCACAATAGTAGTGATATACTACCCCTTTATACTTTACCACAAAAGATTTATGGGCAAACATATTATCGTAAGGTTCTGATGACTCAATGAGGTTCGCGCCGTTCCAGTCCGTCCAGTTCACCAAATCATAAGAGCAGGCGAAACGGTTGAATGCGCCTCCCCTGTTTTGCCAGAAAGCACCAAAGTAGAACATGGTATAAACGCCGTTGATCTTTTGGATATAGGGGTCGCCGGTAATGCCTTTACCATGATCCAAAACCGCGTTCTTACCAAAACGCTTCCAGGTTACCATATCATCAGAAACAGCCATGCCAATACGCTCCGCCCCACGCTTACGGTCCACGCTATCGCCATTCGCATTATAATACATCACGAACGGATGGCCCGTTAGCTTCTCCTTATCCCATATCACCGTTTCCTTGTACATGGTGTGGTTATCATACCAATGTGCATCAGAATCGCGCGAGGTTAACACGGGATGATCCAGCCGCTGCCATTCGTGCGGCTTTGTAATATCTTTATCCGTATAAGCAATGCCGATAGAAAGTAATCCCTTCTCGTAACCTTTAGCTGTACCGCCGAAATAAGATAGCCAGTACTTCTTATTATAAAGTTGCAATTTGTAGCTGCCGCCCCATTTGTAATCCTGCAAGGCAATGTAACCCGCTTTCTGATTCGCATCCCAATCTTTGCTGTTTGTGGTATCAGAAAAGGAAAGGATGCGGCCTTTGGTATGCCAATGCAATAGATCTTTACTGGCGGCCAGCCAGGTTTCGTAACCGCGACCGTTGAAAATAATATAGGTCATGTACCACTTGTTACCCTTCCTAAAGACGCTTGGGCAGTCCAGCTTTTTAGAATTATCCACCGGTACTACCACCATCCCATACTTGTAAGGCGTTTTTACTTCGTCGTAAATCTGCTGAATTACCTCCTGCGGTACTTCCTTTTTGGCTTGCTGTGCCAGAGATGGTAATGTAAAACCTGCAACCAACAATATGATGAACCCAATTTTTTTGAACGTCATGGTATTTAGTTAACTGTAAACTGATAGGTTCCCGAACCAATTTCGACTACCGCCTTTTGCTGCACATGCTTCACTCCTGTCTTCAACACTTTTCCGTTCAGGCTGACCGGTGAAGTAGCTTTTGCAGGCAGATAAACCGTTGCCGTAGTATTAACCGGAATTTCTACTTTAAGCTTAAACATGCCCTTTGTTTGCTGCCAAGCAGTAGCAATTTTTCCGTATGGCGAATGGTAGCTTGCCCGTGCGCTGGTAATATCACCGACCACTTCGGGACGGATTTCGATTTTCTTAAAGGCTACATCGCCTTCTGCCTGGCATATACCACCCAGGCCACTGTAGAACCATTCCATCAAATGGCCCAGCATTAAATGGTTGTTGGAAACACCTGCCAGTGCCTGCCAAGATTCTGTTAACGCAGTCGCGCCTTTGGCCAACTGGTAGCTATAACCGGGAACATCAGAGCGATTATTCATTGCGTAGATCACATCCGATCGCCCGGCGTCATCTAATACCCGCAATAGGTACCGATAACCAATATCACCGGCTGTTAAACTGTTATTGTGCGATTTTAATTCTTCTACAATATTTTCGACCACCGCCTGTTTGTATTGCGGTTCTACCAGCCCCATGTAAACCGCCATGGCGTTGGAAGTCTGGCTTCCTGTTCCGTATTGTTTGGTCGAGCTATTAAAAAACGTTTGATTAAAAGCATTGCGGACTTTTACCGCTTCGGTTTTAAAATCATCGGCATCTGCCGGTTTATTCAGTAAGCGGGCTACTTTTTCCGCAATCGTCAGGTCGTAATAATAGATCGCGGTAGCAGTGATACCTTTAGTTGTATTTTGTGATAATCCGGGTGCTTTTTCGCCGATATCGTACCAATCGCCCAAGCCTTGCGTTAGGATATGATCTTTTGCTTTCCCTTTCAAATAAACCAGGTAACGCTTCATCATGCTATAATTTTCGGCCAGAACGTCTTTATCGCCATACCATTGATAAACGTACCAGGGCAGAATAATACCGTTGCTTCCCCATTCAGGCGAGTCCAGGAAGGGATTCGTAAAATGGACAAACTCCGGCGCAATCTCGGGGATCAGTCCTTCTTCGTTTTGCGCTACCCGCATATCGCTGATACACTTTTTGGCCAGGGTAGCAATATCATAATTGTAGCGGATAGAAGCCCCCATCAGGTGCGCTTCTTCCAGCCAACCTAACTTTTCCCGGTGGGGGCAATCGGTAAACACACTGGCCATATTGCTTTTAATTGCCCAATCAATTAATGAAAAAGTATTGTTGAACAACTCGTTTGAACAGCTAAAGCTTCCAGCCGCTTCTGCTGCATTACGCGTGTGTAAGCTTTGAATATCCAATAATACCGGCATATCCCCTGCCTTTTCTGAAGCTGCAAAAGGGACTGCACCTTCTACCTGCAAATACCTGAAACCGTAATACGTAAACTGCGGCTGCCACTCTTCCTCAACCTCGCCTTTCAGCACGTACGTAAAATAAGCCGGGCCGCCTGAGCCTTTCTGATTAGCGGTACCATCCGGATTGATCAGCTCTGATGGGGTGATCTTTACCGTATCGCCTTTGTGGCCTTTAACTTTGATATAAGGAATACCGGAAGCATTCTGCCCCAGATCAAACACCCATTTACCGGTGGTAGGATGAGTGGTTTTCACCGGTTTAAAATGATTGAAAACCTGCAGTGGTTCTGCTGTTTGTGCATTTAACACCGGCACACCGCTTACCTGTTTTGCCTTCTGCCATTGGCTGTCGTCAAAACCGGGCATGTTCCAGCCTTTTTGTTCTTTCGTAGCATCATAATCCTCACCGGCATAAATGCTGCTAAAAGTAACCGGACCGGGAGCCATGCGCCAAGTTTCGTCACTTACCACGTCGCCGGAAGTACCATCCTGATACTCAATCGCCAAACGGCAGATCATTTTTGGATACCCGTACGCGCCGGTTAGTTTGCGGTAACGCTTATCGCGAGGAATGTAGTAAAACCCATTACCCAGCATTATACCCAGCGCATTATTACCCTGTTTCAGGTTGGCTGTTACATCAAACGGCACGTATAATGCCTGCTGGTCATATTTTGTCCATCCCGGATCGAGGAAGTGATCCCCCAACTTTTTGCCATTAATGCTCAACTCGAAATGCCCCAAGCCACAAATAAACATGGTAGCCCTTTTGACAGGCTTTTGAATAGAAATATTCTTACGTATCAGCGGCAATACATCATTCGCAGCACCCAACTTTTTAGGCCCTTTGCCATGTATCGCCGGAACTATCCTTTCAGAATCCGGCAGTTCTTCATAAGCTATCCACTTCGCCCCTTTCCAATCCGTCTTCGATGGCAATCCCATCTGCCACTTCGCAATTTCACTTGTAGTCTGGTACTGATGATTATCCCAGACAATAACCCGCCAATAGTAAGTATGAGCAGGCTGAAGCTTAGCGCCAGCGTATTTTACAGAGACTGATGCAGAAGAATTTACTTTTTTACTATCCCAAGCAAGATGATTCTGCTGAAGAAACGCAACAGAATCGTCGGCTACCTGGATCTGGTAAGCCGTTTGAACCGTGTTGTTCTGGTTGGATTGCAGTTCCCAACTTAATTTAGGAGCCGCAGACTCAATGCCAAGGGGATTAGTCCGGTAATCGCACCTTAAGTTCGTCACCTTCAACGTTTGAGCAAACGTACTTAAAGGCAGCAAGAGCGTAATGATGTAGGTTTTAATTTTCACTATTGAATCTCTATTCCGGTGATGATTAATCCTCCCGCGTCAATCGGTGTAATTACCAGCCTATATTCACCGGCGTTTACACTGGTGCCTGTTGTAGTACCTGCCGTTGAGGTTTTGCCCGGCTTAAGCGTTCTGAATTGCAAGCTATCAGTCCTCATTATCGTGCCATCAGCCGCCAGCAGTTCTACTTTTGCAGTTAACGTTTTATCTGTGGTGTTGGCATATTTTACCCGTAAAGCGTATTGATCTGCCACACCAAGCGAGAATGGGAAAACTACTTTTCCGGTGGCATCCTTCTCAATCTTGATTACCTTCCTCGAGTTAAGTGTATCGGTTGTGATACCACTGCCTTCGACTTGAGCAATGTCTGCACGATAACTTACTGTCTTTTTTAGATCTGTGGCAGGTGCCATATGATCTACAGGTAGAGCAGCGATGAAATAACGTTGATCTGCCGGAACAAGCAAACTTTCGCCCTTAGCTAACCGCTTCCTGTACAACGAAAGATTAGTACCACCGTTTTCATCCGTTTGGACGTTTAACCCCGTTACCTCAAAGTTTTGTAACCAGGCCGGGCGATTACCCTGGCAGCCGATATAAATATGACAATCGGCATTGGCGTTAATAGTCGTGGGGTTTGCTTCGCCTTTATCAGCAGCTTTTATCCAGCTTGCCCCGTAAAGAACAGGCGGCAGGTTTGCGATAGTTGCCTTGCTATCGGTGTAAACTTTATCACCTAAATCCAACCATTCACTAACCAAACCTTTTGTTGTACTAATAACTGAAGAAGTAGCTTGCGGCGCAGCGTTATTATTCTTTAAAGAACTAATCGCTATAGCCGAAATAATAGCCTCACCGGCCTCTGCATTCGGGAAGGCTATGTTTAGCTTCCCGCGGGTTACGTGTGCCGTGAAAGTCTTTTTTAAGGCTGTATTGTAACCAGCTTCTTTCCAGATATCTAAACCTTTTACGACTGTTTTGCCATTTGCTGCGACATCAAACAGGCGCCAGCCCGCACAATTCATATTGGTAGCGCCATACCAGGGCTCATTAAAAAACAGTTCTACCCGGTAGTCGCCGTCTTTTAGTGGGAAGTTATAGTTCAGCTTGCCAATCCCAAACCGGTAGGTCTGGAAAAGCACGCCATCTGCAGTGCCTTTTATCGGGTCGAACGTTCTTTGCTGGCTGCCGAAATAAGCGGGCATATCTTTAAAACTATCCGTCCAGGAACGTGAGCCGAAAGAATCATCGTCATTACGATGGGTATCTGCTGCCCAGGTATTGCCGTAACTGTCTTTATATTGCGGACCGCCACAATTAACCCGATACACATAATGATAACCCGCCGCAGGTTTTAAAATACTTTTATCCTGACTGTATAGCTGCTTTGCATGCGGCGCTTCGGGCAGGTGGTTCAGCACGATGTAGTCTTTTGCAACGGCCTTGCCGTTCACATAACCAACTGCATAGAGCACGTTGTATTTAACATCCACCCCGTTCCACAGGAAGTGCGTTCCTACAGGGCCACGCTTCTTTTTGCCAAACGATTGCTGGTTGACATCGTTAAAAAGCTCTACCTCATCGCAGTTGGAATACACGCTGATGCTATCTTTTTCACCCGGTGTTAACCAACGGTTTGGCCAGGTATGCGACACGATGTACACCATCGGTTCTTTCGTTTTCGACACATAATTGCTACGATACATGTAGAAAACGTCCAAAGGTTGCCCCCAGGCTGTAAACAAGCCTTTGTAGTTAACGGGACCAATCCGGTCAAGTTCTCGCAAACCTTCGCCCCCCTGCGACCGTCCAGGGTTTTCGTGCGAATACAATAGCCACTGGAAATGCCCTGCTACTTTATCTTTTACCGCTTCGGCCAGGCGCACTTTAGTTTCCATGATCTGCGCCATACGGTCTTCGCTCAAAACAGTAGTTTTAGAGAAATCGCCCGAAGTGTGTAAATCCAAACTTCTCCAA
This sequence comes from Mucilaginibacter straminoryzae, assembly GCF_022953055.1. Taxonomy (GTDB): domain Bacteria; phylum Bacteroidota; class Bacteroidia; order Sphingobacteriales; family Sphingobacteriaceae; genus Mucilaginibacter; species Mucilaginibacter straminoryzae. The sequence continues at coordinate 108,078 of NZ_JALJEJ010000004.1, forward strand.
GCGCCATACTCGCCGACCAACAACTGCTTTTGCAGGTCCTGGCTATACGTTAACGGGTCGCCTCCATAGGTGCCCGTCCAGTTTTGCGGCACATCCCAATCCGTTCCTTTGCCACCGTTGCAGGTGGTGATTTTTCTTTGAGATGAAGCCGTAGGGTCAAGCTGACGGATGATGGCTGAACATTCTTTGGCAAAATCTTCGGGCAAATGGCTCTCATTCTGCAATCCCCAAAGAATATTCGACGGACTGTTACGCCGTTCTTTTACCCAATCTTTCAGCAGCGATTTAAAGCTTTCGCGAAATGCGGGTGAATCATACCAATTATGGGCAGAAAACTGCGGCCACCAGAGTATACCACCCTGATCCCAATACTGCTGGTATTCCAGGTTATGCGGCTGATGCGCATCGCGGAAGGCATTAAACCCTGCCGCCTTTACCTGCATTACCCGTGCTTTAATTTCTTCCGGACTAAAAGCATGACTTTTGCCCATCAAATGCTCGTATTCTGCAATACCATTGATGAACACCGGTTTGCCATTTAGATAAAACCGGCCGTCGCTATTGGCTTTACCGATTGGCCAACTGATCCAGCGGATACCGTAGGGAGTGGTGACGTGATCGACGATCTTACCGTTGATCTTTACGTCAGTTACCAATTGATACAGGTAAGGATTTTCTAACGACCACAAATGGGTGCCGCTTACGGTTAGGTTTTGGGAAACAGCTTGTGAGGCACCATTAGCAATATTAACATTACTTTGCGTTTGCGCCACTACCTTGCCAGAAGCATCTTTCAGCTGATTTAAAACCTGAACATTCACTGTACCCGGGTTGTAATTCTTCAGTTCGGTTTCGAGGTTGATTCTGGCCAGCTTATCATTAACGGTAGTGTCATTCCAAAGATGAACGCCGAAGGGCGCTACCCTAACCGGATTGGTGATCATTAAATGTACCGGTCGAAATATGCCCATCGGCTGGGATCCTTCGGAAAAACCGGGATCATCCGAGCATCCGCCGCAAACCCAGGGCAAGTCGTTAATAAACGCAGGATGATCCGCCCGCACAGCCAGGTAGTTGGTTCCACCGGACTTGATGAGATTGGTTACATCGAGCGTAAAAGTGGTACGTCCCCCGGCATGATAACCCGCTTGCTGACCATTTAGCCAAATGGTGGCGTAAGAGCTTACGCCCTCGAAATACAAGAAATATCGTTTCCCGGCGGGCTGCTTATCTACCTTAAAAGTTTTGGTGTACCAGGCGTAACCATGTTTGTTACCATGTTTTAAACGGCGATAGCCCTCGTAGGTATCCCAGTTATGCGGAACGTTAACGTTAATCCAATCCTTTTTATTAAAGCCAGGCTTTTCAAAACCATTGTAAGCGTTTTTGTCCATTTCGCTGGCAATTGTCTGCCAGTTGCTGTTTAAGCTAATATCTTTCCGGCTCTCCTGCCCAAAAGCGATAAAAGGCAACAGCAATACAGCAAGGCCGGTCAGGAAATTCCCCAGGCGACGTTTATTGTAGCGGATATGTTTTTTACAAATACTGCCCATCTATCAATTGAAAAGCCAGCGAAGATCGCGCGCGCCATTTGCGCCAAAACCAGCATCATAAACAGGTATGGTTTGCATATCATCAACAAAACCCAGGACTAAACAAGCGCCTTTGCCAAGCGTAAGTGTGTTAGTCCCCGGTTTAAATGTATACGTATGGATATTCACGGCAGGCTGGCCTGCCACAGCGATTGCATTTGCTATTTTAGCTTCCGCCTGTCCATAATCGTTCGCACTGGCATCTGTCTCCAATTGAGGTGGTTGCAGATAGCCCTTATCTTTTGTCACGTAATAGCCTACCAGTACTTTAACAGGTTTAGTGTTCGAGAATTTAACCGTGGTTCCTTCGCTTACCTGCTTCGCCTTACTCAGCTTCACGGCTTTTAACCCGGCCAGCTCTTTTGCAAAGCCCTGCACTTGTGCGGCGGTATCGGCATAGGCAATTTCGCCCGGCTGTAAGGTATAGAAATCGGCGTTTAAGAGCTTTACATCGGCGTTGGCAAAACGCTGTACCTCTTTAGTGCTTTTGGTGTTACCCGCAGTCTTTAACGAGTCGATATTCTTCCTGAAATGACTCAGTTCGCGCTGATAAACCGGCAACAGTTCAACCCAGGTTTTCATTTTACCATCATTACCGCCAACCGGTATCTTACGCTGCTTGGTTTGCATGCTGTTCGCATACAGGTAAGTATTTTCGGTCAGCCTGGTGAGTTGGTTGAAATACTCCAGGCTCTTTTGCATATCGATATCAGCCTTTTCCAGATCGCTAATATCTTCAGAATATTTATACCGAAGAATGCTTAGTGCCGCTTGTGCCTTGTGGGCATAAGAATTTGCCAAAGCATCGTAACAACGCATATCGTTGGCCAGTCTGCCAAACTCTTCTTTATTTCGTTTTACGCCAGAAGCCGCAGCATCGATAGCCTCTACCCCTTTTTTGCCGTACTTTTTAACATTATCAATTACAATTACCGGCGTTTCGCCAACATGGCTCTGGTGCTTCCATTCTTTTTCGGCATACTCGCTCAGCATCTCCCCTTCTGGTCCTTCAGAATTATACAGTAGTGTAAATAATCCATATTTCTCCGGATTCACCAGCTGGCTCATCAGCATACCCAATGTCATGGTCTGGCGGTTACCATCCGTAATACCAAATCTTCTCAGCAATTGCGGAGCAATTTCACCAGTTTGCTCATAAGCTTCTAAAATTTGCTTACCCGAACTCAAATCGCAGCCATAGCGGTCAGCCAGCTTTTGCCCCCAATAATTTTTCTCCTCTTCACGATCGCGATGAACGTTCCAGGCGTACCGCGCCCAGGCTTTGTACCAAATCCAGTCGCGCTCCAACTGTAACTCGCGCGGGTTGGTATTATCAGCAGTGTAAGGCCAGTCCCAATACGATGCCTGGGGATAAATATGCAGACCTTTTGCACCGTACACATTATGCATCGCCAGCACACATTTTTGAATAAAGTCTGCCGAGCCATAACGGAAAGGCTCCAGGTTAGCCATGATGTGCACATTCTCTATATGCACTGTGCCAATTTTACTTAACGTTTGATGCAGTTGTGCCCATGGCCCGCGGGGTGTGTAGGTTGTTAACGCCTCGCCGTTGTATTTCGCCATGGTATACAGGTTTTTGTATAGCGGCAAAGCGTACTTCATATCAGTAGGCGCATCGGTATCATGCGCACGAAGCACAATCGGCGGTTCGTCTGTTCGGCCTAATGCTTTTAAGCCATCTTTTACGCCCGGAATAATCGTTTTGGTTAGCCAGTCTACATCATCCTGACCGACGCCTTCCATGGCTTCGCCCAAAGTGATGAGCAAGCCCACGTTTGGATACTTTTCTACAAATGCCGCGATAGACTTGCGTGTGTAATCCGCAATGATAGGAACAATCGGGCGGTTGCGGTCCTGCGTTGCAAGTTTGTTGTGTTCTGCAAAAGGTTTAGATACAATAATGTTATAAAAGCCCTGAATTACCCAAATCCCACGTTTATCGGCCTCCCTGGTGAGGAAGTCGTACATCTCTTGGTTCTTCTTGAACGTCGCTTCGTCTACTTCCTGCGCGTAAGGGTAATCTTTCACCTTCACCAGTGAGGCAAACGGGTGGCCGTTCCATAGGTAAAGCGCATTCATGCGGTTATCGGCAAGTGAATCCAGGTAGCGGGTCCATAAACCTTTATCGTAAAACCAGGGAAAGTTTTCTTTGGTGTAAGGATATTCATAAACGCCTCGCCCAGGCAGTAAAAGCGGTTTCTGCAAGCCAACACATGCCCCGCGGAGGATCATTTCAGGCTGGTCTGTAAAGCTGATTTTTTCGGGCAGTGCGCCTTTTGCATTAATTCTCTCAGCCAGTTCGAGGCAACCATATAACAGACCTGAATAATCTGCACCTGCAATAAAGATTCTGTTAGCCGTTCTGCTGATCACGAAACCTTCTTTACCAGGAAGTTTCGCGACACGAAGTTGCTTGCGGAATACGGCATCGGTAGTTAACCCGAGGTTAATGGTAACCGTACCTTTTGAACCGATTGAATACTGATGCTTTTTAAGTGATTCGCTCAGCTTCTGGATACCATAACTAACACGGCTATTTTTTTTGACAGTTGTGGATGGATTGATAGCAACAGTTATAGCAGCAGCATTAGCTGAAATAGCACATGCCGCAATAAATAATAGAATTAAAAAGTAGTTTTTCAGGCTTCTCATACCGTTATCAGCCGTAATAGTTACGAAAAGGCATTACTGCACGCGCGTTATTCGCAACAATACGTTTCAGGATAAAATATTAGCAAATTGGTTTATACGCGATCAAAAGTATCGGTACTAAACCCTCAATTGCTGACTTATTTTTTCTATCTTCTGTAGGATATTATCTTTTTCAGCCAGCCGTTACAGATTTACTAAAACGCGTTTTAGCTTGCTTTGTCTGCTCAGCAATTTTCCGTCGCTGTAAATCTGCAAGCCCCTGCCTTTACCATATTTACTGCCGGTTTTATCCCATAGCACCGTAATGTTATGCCCGTGGTAAAGCACATTGTCCAAGCAAAACCAATCCCACTTATTAGCGGGTATCAGGGGGAATACCTCCAGTTTCTGATCATCGCGGGTTTTAACACCAATAAGGTCGTTAATCACCAGGTCACAAAACGTAGAATGGTTATAATAACTGCTGCGTGGGTTATCGCCCTTCAGCCAGTAGCCGGTCTTTTCGTCCTGGTATTCGCCTAAATAGGGTTTACCGCGTTTGATGTGCGATAGCGCATACTGTTCCAGCTTATCATAAAACACCTGCTTAGACATATCGTTCTGATGCTTATAGCTGGTGAGCAAGTTTGCTAACCCGGTCAAAGTTTGCGACGTTGCAAAAGGCCATACGGCGCCATCCCACTCGCAACCATGACCCGTGCCATGTGTACGAAACAGCGGGTGACGGCGTTCTGCCGTAGTAATCCCCCAGGGAGCGGCAAATCCTTTTTCGTCTACCAGTTCATCCCACTGCTTGGCATATTTTGCCTTATCATCCGGCAGGTTGAAATACCAGGGAATATAGCCAAGTTCTTCACGGGCATCGCACAATTTGCCGTCAGGGAACTGCACTTTAAAAAAAGAAGCATTATCGTCCCAAAGCTTATCCTGCACCAGGCTTTTTAATTCTTTAGCCTTTTCAGCGTATCTTTTCTGTAAAGAGTCTACGCCAATCAGTTTGCTCATCCGCGCCAGCGCTTTCGCATTACCGTACATATAACTGTTGATAGTGGGACGAATATTCTTTTGTTTTCGAGAACCGCTGATAGATTCCTCCATAGCATCTTTCACATCAAATTGCCAGTACATGTGGTTTGGCAGCATCTTCTCACCCTCCCAAGCGCGGTAATCCTGATCTAAAGCCGGTAATACCGATTTCACAAATGCCTGATCCTGGTTCACCAGGTAGAAATGATATACCGCATCTTGCAGCCAGCTACTAAATGCGCGTAGATGCGGCTTCTTTTGCTTAGGGTCTACAAACAGCCAGAAGTTGATGTAATCTTTAATATACTGCGGGTTGCGCAGCCAACGGCCTTCATAAATATGATGGCCTAACGCACTGCTCACCGTATTGTAGATGCCGGCGTGGTTAACCGGGGTAATGAATTCATCGAACACGAAGCCATCTGGTGTTTGCTTCAAATGCTTACGGAACGTCCACCAGCGGTAGTAATAAATTTTCTCAATAGCAGAATCCGGGCATTCAAACAGCGGCACGTTATCAGACATCCAGGCAGCGGCACGGTCATTCGTAACATAGTTCTTTACGGTTTCCGTATCGGCCAGGTTAAACTCATTCACATAACTTTTCAGTTTGGCATCGCTCAGTACTTTTACCTGCGCTAAACCGTTATTAACATAAGCGCAACCCAGCAGGAGTAACAGCTTGCAAACAGTTATCTTCTTCGCAATACCACGGGTGTTGCCGCCAGCCATTTTAAACTTAATAATCATTTACAATTGGTGTTCGAAAGGTACGATGACGAAAGTTATCTAAAAGTTTTATTACATAGTGTCTTTATGCTAATATCTTATAGATTTGAGCTAACTTTGGTCAGTACCAGGTATAAAACCAGTTAATTATTGAACAAAAATATCCTGAGACCCCCTAATTATGAAGGCCCATTTTCTTAAAGTTCCGATTGCCCAGCAGAATTCTTTCAGTATCCGCCGCGATGTTCAGCCAAGCTTCAGAGGTATCTGGCATTATCACCCCGAACTGGAACTGCATTACATTATCAAGGGCGAAGGGGTAAGATTTATCGGTAATAAGATCAATAACTTTTCTGCCGGGGAAATTGTGCTTTTGGGCGAAAATCTGCCGCATTGCTGGCGTTGTAAGGAAGAATATTTTCAGAACAACCCTGACCTGAACGTAGAAGCCATTGTGGTCCATTTTCTGCCGGAGTTTCTGGGGCCGCAGATGCTTAATCTGCCAGAAACTTTCCAGATGGCGAAGATGTTTGAAAGGGCCAAGAACGGTTTAATGGTAAAACCCCATGCCCGCAAGCAGATAGCCAAACTGATGGAAGAGACCCTGCAAGCTAATAACCTGACCCGCATAATTTCGTTGCTGAAGATCTTTGACATTCTGATCGACGAAGAAAATACAGACCTGATCACCACCAATCCGCAAACCTTCCTTTCTTCTAACGAGGCCGAAATTGTACGGTTGAAAAAGATCTATTCGTACACGCTGACCAACTATAAAAATGAGATCAGCCTGGAAGAAATTGCATCCATCAGTAACCTGAGCGTTACATCGTTCTGCCGGTATTTTAAGCTGATGACCAAGAAGACTTACTATGATTTTTTAACCGAGATCAGGATCAGTCATGCTTACCGGATGCTGATTGAAAACAAGTTACCTACGGAAGTAATTTGTTATGAATGCGGCTTCAACAATGTGTCTAACTTTTACCGCCATTTTAAAAAGGTGACCAAGATGACGCCTTTGGCTTACAAGAGAAAGTACCTGCAAGGCAAATAATAATGTAGTCTTGGGGAAAAGAAATAAACTATCTCAAACTGTCATTTCGAAAGAGCAAGGGAGGAAATGCGCGTTTGCGCGAAAGAGAAATCTTCTGAGATAAGCAAGAAAAAGTACATGATATAGAAGATTTCTCCTCACTCCAATGCTTTTTCCCGCCTCGTTCGTCGAAATGACATCAAAACTTTAAGCCAAATTGGGATTATTTATTGGTTACAGCACCGAAGGATGTATTTCGTCAGCCCATCGGTAACTACCGGGCTTGGTGGTGATATAGATGCCGCTGCTTTCATCTCTCATGCGGATAACACCCTGGGAAAATTCCTGCACCGGGGTAAGCTGCGTTACTTGTAACTCCTTCAGAATTTCGGCAGCGGTTGCACCACCTTCAATGATCAGTTCTTTTATGCCTGCCTTCGCAATCAGCATATAAACCAGCTCTGCAGTTTTTACGCGCAGCCATTCCGGATTAACAAAAGCGGGTGTATTGTCTGGGTCTAAGGTGATAATTACCGTTCCTTCCTGCTGAAGCAGTGCTACAACTTCAGCTATCCATTCCCCTGTTTGTTCGCCAAACAGCGCTTTATTTAAATAAACTACGGGCTTACCCTGTTCTTTCAACTGCTTATATAAACCTGCGCTTTCGGGGTGTGCGGTACCTGAAACCAAGAGCAATGGTGTTTGCAAATCTGACCGTTTAGCAAAGTTTTCTTGCTGAGGTTGATAACCCAAGCCTTTTAAAAATGCTGCAAAGAAACCGCCGGAACCCACCGGAAATATTTCCGGTTGATAGTATTTCATCCAAACGTGCAAATCTTCTTCCCGGGCTACCTCTCCTATCACTAATCCATTTTCGTTGGTTAGTTCGCCTGGCTTTCGGACAGTTACCGCAATATCCTTGCCCGATAGTAAATGTACTACATCAGCAGTAAATGCAGGAAATTCGGGATCAGTCACGAACCCCGCTTCGTGCAGTGGTATGCCGTTTACATAGTAAATTCCGTCAACAATAAAACGGTTTAGGGCAGGGTTTGCCGCAACGACCAGCGCACTATTAAGGCCTAATTCTTCTAAATGAACCGTTACCTCCTGCGGGATATATCCACGGAGTGCAGAATCTATTTTTTTAAAAATGTGTTGTGGATTTAATGCGCGTACTTTTGCCGTTACCTCGCGCGTAACTTGCAGGGCATCTTCTAATTTAAGTGAGCGGGAATTGGTATTGATTACCAATAATTCCGTGTTAGCAGCAAGTACTTCTGCTTTGATAGAAACTACCGTTTTCAAGCCAAAGCGCAGGCCAATCCCCCCTATTTCGGTAGCCCCGGTAAGATCATCCGCAATAACAACGATCATGCGCCAAATATACTACTGCTGGCGATACTTCACCAGCCGAGCTGCAGCTTCTATGGCCAGCACCATCGCGTCCGGACTGGCAATACCCTTGCCGGCAATTTCAAACGCAGTACCATGATCTACCGATGTACGGATGATGGGCAGACCTAATGTAATGTTGACACCCTTTACGCTATCCATCTGTTTCTTCTCGGCATTCCATTTAAAACCGGTCAGCTTAAAGGGAATATGCCCCTGATCGTGGTACATCGCAACGACACCACCGTAATAACCGGTAGCGGCCTTGGAAAATAAGGTATCTGCCGGAACGGGGCCTTCTACATCATAACCTTTGCTGAGGGCTTCTTCAACCGCGGGTTTAATTTCGCCTTCATCTTCTGTACCAAACAAACCAGAGTCCCCGGCATGCGGGTTCAATCCTGCAATACCAATCTTCAGGTTTTCTTCGCCCAGACTGATCAGCCCTTTATGCAGCAATTCGGTTACTTCTACAATACGATCTTTCTTTACCAGGTCGCAAGCCTGCCGCAGCGATACGTGTGTAGACACGTGGATCACCTTCAGATGATCTTCTACCAGCAGCATCGCATACTTTTTTGTACCGGTAAAATCTGCGTATATCTCAGTATGCCCGGCATAATGGTAGCCGGCATCATTGATCGACTTCTTATTGATCGGCCCTGTTACTGTCCCGTTAATTTCGCCGGCCATAGCCAGTTCAATTACTTTTTTTACAGCCAGGAAAGCCGCGTTACCTGCCATTGCAGATATTTCGCCAAACTTCAATTGCGACAGATCCGTCTGCCGCAGATCGTAAACATCTGCGATACCCGGTTCAAACCTGGCATCGGCAACTTTACTAACGGCATTGATTTTAACAGGCAGGTTCAACATCCCCGCAATCTGTTCAAATACATTTGCATCACCCACAATCAACGGGCGGCAAATGCTTTGCACAGCAGGATCAAGAACAGCTTTTAAGGCAATCTCCGGCCCGATACTCGCCGGATCGCCCATGGTAATTCCCAATATTGGTTTTAGTTCCACGCCTCTCGGTTATTTAGTTCCTACTTTAATAAATTCGTTCAGGCTATCCAAGATGCTCACCTTCTCATCGTCAGACATTGGCTCGAGCGGCGGCATCACGTAGGGCTCGCAGAGTCCTTTCTCCTGCATCAGGGTCTTCAACGCCCAAAGCGATTCGCCAAGCGTCCGACCCTGCTGGTACAGGTTACCTAATTCGTCAGAAACGTTCTGAAGCGCGTTTGCCCGGGCATGGTCGCCCTGTTCAACAGCCTGCCACATTTCGTGATAGATCTCTGCATTAATATTACCTGTACTCGGCACAATACCATCCGCACCGTTAATCAACGCCACGGCTGATTTTGCCGCCCATCCCAGGAAATAGCTGAAGTCGGGCCGGTCTGACCATAACCTTAACGACTCAAATAAGCGGCGGTCATTCCGTTCAGAATCTTTTACGGCCACCACATTAGGGTGATAACTTAATTCTTCTATGAGGTGAACGGGTAAAGTCTGGTGAACTGTAGCCGGGATATTATAAACAATTAATGGAACGGTGCAGGCATCCGCCAAACGTTCAAAGTAACGTTTCATCTGCGGCTCTGTTAGCTGGTAGTAAGATGGCAAAGTAGCAACAACGGCATCAACATTGTATTCAGCGGCTACTACAGCAATGTCTAAGGTTTCTTCAAAACAGTTCCCTGCAATTCCCGCATAAAGCATTTCGCCATCCTGTTTAAAACCTGATGCTGCTTTGATGTATTCTTCTCTTAATTTGAAAGACAAAGAGGGGGCTTCGCCTGTGGTACCCAGAATAAACGGAGAAGCATTGTTCTCCCTAAAATAGGCCATCATCCTGTCCACGGCCGCCACATCCAACTGGTAAGTTTGGGTGAGCGGCGTAACCGCCGGAATAATAATGCCATTATATTTTTTATTGGTCATTTGAATCAGTAAGCGTCGTTATAAATCTCCACCGCATCTTCCAGGCTAACCGGACGTGGATTATTTTTTAAAAGTCGTTGTATTTTTAATGCGTCTGCAGCCAGGGCAGCAATATCCTCCTGTTTTACACCGGCATGCTGCAAACCTAATTGCACGTCACATTTAGCGATGATCTGCTCAATCACCCGGATTCCTTCCAAAGCTGTTTCCAGGTCTGTTGCTTTAGGTTCAGCCCCAACTGCCAATGCCACCTTTGCATATTTTTCGGGCGAAGCGCTTACGTTAAAACGCATCACAAAGGGGAGCATAATGGCATTGGATAAGCCGTGCGGCATGTGGTAGGTTGTTCCCAGCGGATAAGCCAGTGCATGTACAGCTGCAGTATTAACCGGCCCCAGGCAAAAGCCACCAAGCAGACTACCAAGCGCTACATCGGTACGTGCCTCTTCATTAGCTCCGTTATTAACCGCCTCTGCAAGGCTTTGTGCTATCAGCCTTATGCCTTCTATAGCCAGGGCATCAATAAACGGATGTGCAAATTTGTTGGTGTAAGCTTCTATACAATGGGTAAGCGCATCTATACCCGTTGCGGCAGTGATGGCTTTCGGTACGCTCAGCGTCAGCAGCGGATCGGCATAAACAGCATCAGGTACCAGGTAGGGGCTAATAATGCCTACCTTTTGCCCTTCGGGATTGATCAGGATAGAATTAGGCGAAACTTCGCTGCCCGTGCCTGCAGTAGCCGGCACACAAATCAACTGACGGCTGCGGCCTTTTAGCAGATTAATACCTGCTATTTCTGCCAGCGTTTGGGTATTCCCCAACTGGGCAGCAATTACCTTCGCTACATCCAGCACACTGCCCCCGCCTATGCCAACAACGGTATCCGGATTAAAAGCTCTTGCTTTTTCGAATACCGTCTCAAAATCTGCAAATGAGGGTTCCTGTAATATACCGGTATAGCTTTCAGTTAAAATTCCGTAGCTTTCTATCTGGCTTAGCGTTTCGCTTAAAGCATCCAACAGGGGTTCAATGGAAAGTACAAACAGCCGCTTGCATCCTGCCGCGTTCAGATCTGCAGCAAGGCTTTGCAAACAACCTTTACCAAAAAGCAGTTTGCGCGGAAATGTAATATGAAGTATACCGCTCACGTGTTAGTTTCTCAAGTAAATTATCAAAGCCAATTTCAGAGCTGTATTAACGCTTCTTATCACACGGAGAAAAGCAAAGAATTTCAAACAGAAGGCTTCCGTTTAAAGCTATTTACAGTACAGTTAATACAAGCGTTTATACAATTGGCTGTCTGTAACAAAGATGTATCGGTACAAGGTTCATTTATACCCGAACATTATCCTTTTCCTGTACAATATTATCATTTTGCAGCAGCGGCATTACAATCAGGCATTTTAGGTTGACAGCAAACAATCCATTGAGATGTACAATAAAGGCAGTTTTGAGCCTTTTTTATCTTCAAATACCTTTTGCAAAAAGCGGCCCGCTTTTAAAGACAATATGATATAACATCTTGAAAAAATATTACAAAAACGCTGTTTCATCAGCACGGATATTTGAAACCGTCACCAATTATAAAAACCGGCCGGGTTTTGCCCCGGTAAATTGCTTACAATGAATAAATATGCTTTTATAGTATTAGCTGCTATTGCCGCCGCAGGTGTGGAGAAAGCTTTTGCGCAGTACCCTACTATTCCGCCCCAGGTGCAAGCCGTAGCAGATTCAATGCTGGCTACCGAGCAGAAGCATTCTGATGAGGCCTGGAACAAAGCCCTGCCTATTATTCAGCGTGACGAGCAAAACGGCAAACCATTTGTTCCCTGGGCAGCAAAACCATCAGATTTGCCACAAGCGAAGATACCGGCATTTCCCGGCGCTGAAGGCGGCGGTGCCTATTCCTTCGGGGGCCGGGGCGGTAAGGTTTATGTGGTTACCAGCCTGGCCGACCGTGGGCCGGGTACCTTTAGGGAGGCTTGCGAACAAGGCGGTGCACGAATTATCGTGTTTAATGTATCCGGAATTATCCGTTTGAAAACCCCGGTGATCATTCGCGCACCGTATATTACAATTGAAGGGCAAACAGCGCCCGGCGATGGGGTTTGTATCGCTGGTGAATCAACCTGGATCAATACCCACGATGTAGTGATCCGTTATATGCGCTTCCGGCGTGGCGCTACAGATGTGGCCCGCAGGGACGATGCCTTAGGCGGTAACCCGGTTGGAAACATCATCATCGACCATGTTTCTGCCAGTTGGGGTTTGGACGAAAACATGTCCATCTATCGCCACGTTTATGACAGGGGTGGATCGAAACAGGAAAAAATGCCGACGGTGAACGTTACCATTCAGAATTCTATTTTTTCTGAAGCACTGGATACCTATAACCATGCTTTTGGAAGTACCATCGGCGGGTTGAATAGCACTTTTATGCGTAACCTTTGGGCGAATAATATTGCACGTAACCCCTCTGTTGGCATGTACGGCGACTTTGGTTTTGTAAATAACGTGGTGTTCAACTGGTGGAACCGCAGTGCTGACGGAGGTGATAACAACTCGTTCTTCAACTTTATCAATAACTATTACAAACCGGGGCCGATCACCCCGAAAGACCAGCCGGTGGGGCACCGTATCCTTAAGCCGGAATCTGGCCGCTCTAAGGAAAGCAAGAACCTGTTTGGCAGGGTTTACGCCAACGGCAATGTAATGGATGGCAACGAACGCGTAACCAAAAACAACTGGGATGGCGGTATACAGATTGCCGATATGCCTGATGCCGGAAGATATACTGACAGTATTAAATCTGACAAGCCATTCGCTATGGCAAAAGTGACTACGATTGATGCGCAGAAGGCTTATGATTATGTATTGGCGAATGCCGGTGCAAGCCTGCCCAAGCGCGATGCTGTTGATGTAAGAGTTACCAACGATGTGCGCACCGGCAAGATCACCTATGTAGACAATACCGCCAACAGCAACGGCAGCCAGTTTGTTAAACATCGCTTACCGGACGATTCTTACAAGAAAGGGATCATTACTGATGTAAACCAGGTAGGTGGCTACCCCGAGTACAAAGGGACACCTTACGAAGACACTGACAAGGACGGCATGCCGGACGAATATGAAATTAAGCACGGCTTAAATCCTAAAAATGACAATGATGCTTCTTTACCCGCTAAAAATGGCGGTGGTTATACCAACATAGAGGTTTATTTGAACAGCGTGGTACCCTTAAAAAGTGTGGTACCAGCACAGTAATAAGTTTTAGTTTTCTTTATAATACATTTTCTGATTAATTGGTTTGAGACAACGCGCCGCAAGGGCGCGTTCCTCTTTTTTAAACGGGTTGTATTACAAAATACTGGACGTAAAGCTGAGCCTTACCTTTGTCTGGAAGTTCTTGATCACGCTAAATACTTCTTTCAATGTAACGCGTTCTATGGTACTCAGGTGGCTGATATCGATATAATTATCCGGCTCTGTATGATCCTGCATAATCTGGTAGGCCTGTTTCTTCAGCCGCATCGTCATCAGGAAATAGTAAGCCTGGCTCAATTCGTTATACTCGGCTTCAGAAAAAACGCCCTGCTGCTTTAATGCACGGAAACGCTCGCCGGTATTCACCTCGAATATGCGATGTCTGAGGGCGTATACGCGTATCAGGTCGACAATAGGCGCCATTGTTTTTTTAATATCGAATACCTCGCGTGTTCCTTTTTTAAACGTGCGAATGGTGCGGAAAAACGTAAGCGGCGGCTCGTACTGTAGCGCATTCTTCGCCATGTGGAAAAACAATTTTTCCAGCGGTTGCTGTAGTTGTTCGTTCAGGAACGTCTTCAATTCGTCCATTATGGCTACTTCGCCATAAATACAGCGGCAATCGAAAAAAGTAGAAAAGTTGATAACTGTTTCAGGGACAGATTCATCCATCCAGTACTGGTAATTACGTTTCCAGTGCGAGAGCGAATGAGTCCATTTAGGATTTGAGGCCATGAAACCGCCGGTACAAAAACTGAGGCCAATCGCATTTAACCGTTCAGAAACCTGAGTGGCTAATTGCAGAAAATAAGCCCTCACCTCTTCGCGATGTTCGTTGGCTTTATCTTCGTAAATAATAGCGTTATCCTGGTCGGTCTTAAAGGTCTGCTCTTTCCGGCCTTCGCTGCCCAACACCATGTATACAAATTTTGCAGGTGGCGCACCGAACTGCTCAATCGCCGTTTCTATTATCTTCTGCGTGATAGTATCGGTAACAGTAGTAATTACTTGGTTGGCAATTTGCGCGTTAACGCCACGCTGTAACAACTGGTTGACAAATTGCGGAACGGCCTCCCACTTACGCCTTAATTCATCATCTGATATAGCCGACTTTACCGACTGGATAAAGACCAGCGGCGACTGCGCCTGTTCGCTCAATAATTTATTGCGGCTTAGAAAACCTAAATATTCCCCATTTCTTTCTACTAACAGATAACGCGTTTTAGTGCTGAACATCATTAACACTGCTTCATAAACAAAAGCTTCTGCATTAACGCTCACTACGGGCTGGTCGATGACTGTCATCACCGGATCCAGCGGACTTTTCATCGTTGCGATTACTTTATCCCTAAGCGTAATATCTGTTACGTAACCGGTGATCTGCCCCGTTTTATCAGTCACAAACAGGCAGCTTACCTTATTTGCTGCCATTACTTTAGCGGCGTCCGCAATAGAGGTATCACCGTCACATTGCACAATCGGCCGGTACTCAACACTCTCAATCCGTTTTGAATAAACCTCGTCTGCGGCAATAAAGCTGTCTTCAAAGGCAGCCGGGCGTTTAAAGAAATGGGCAAACTCTTCATTCTGCATCCGCTTGCCGAACTCCATTGAGAAGTATTGAAAAAACGACTCGTGCGATTTACAAAGCTCCCTGAAGTATTTTCGGTGCAAAAAGTAAACTACCGTACCTTTTACAGCCATTACTGTTCTTAAGGATTGCCGTTGGTTAAGCAGAATAGAAACGCCGCCGTAACAAAAGCCAGGCTCATGAACCTCCAGCAGTCGCTTTTGCTGTGTACTATCATAGAAAAAAGATTCGTAGTGCCCCTCAACAATTATGTCTACGCCGCGAAGCTTGGTAGTTTCCTGCTGATAAATAATGGTATCCTTCTGATACCTTACTTCCTCCAAATGGCCAGAGACTTCCTCTAAAACCTCTTCAGGCAACAGGTTAAACGGAGCTATTTGCTTTAGAAACACCACATATTCATTCATAACCCGGCAATATAAATGATCAGTACAGCAATCAGAATAATCAAAATTACGGGAAAGCACCCGTTTTTACTAGTTTTAGAAGGGTCGCGCCAACGTTGCGCCTCCATACTTTGCCGGCGTAGCACCTCATGCCCCAACTCACCTTCGTCCCACAACTTAAAAAAGCATTCAGCGGTAGCGGCGGCATCCGCAAGGGCGTTATGCTGCTGCTGCAAGTCCCGGTTAAAAAGCAGGTAATACAACTCTTCGAGATGCAACTGTCGGTCAACCACACTACGCCTCAATTGCCCGGAAGCAACCATGGTACAGAACAGCGGCGAGTTATCTAAAGCACTTGTTGTACCCATCCGCAGAAAATCGGCAGAGAGTACATAATAATCCAGCTTAATAAAATGACCGATCACCAGCGGCTGGTATTCACGGAGATCTGCTGCCAGAACAGACAGCGCCTCGGAACGGGAAACGCCATTGGTTTTTAGAAACGCCGACGTGATGCCATGAACCTTTGTTGCAGCCGCTGTTATTTCGAAATCATCATCCCGGATATAAAAGTTCTCACGCTTTACCTCCTCACGGTTTTCATTATAAATGATCCATGATACCTGCACCGCACGGGGCCAGTTCCCACTCTCTGACAAGGGCTGATGCCAGTTTAATGGCAACCCGGACGACTCAGAGTCTATAAAAAGGTAATACTTGTTAACTTCAGAATTAAAAGCAGGCATTAATAGGCCCCATTATGATAAATGGTAAGGGCTAATTTAACGAACTTTAATTATTTAGTAACTATCCAGGGCGATAATCTGTCAACCGCTTATTTTATATACACGTATTGCTTTTTTAAACAGTTAGTACATATATACCTGCGGATCGGGGCATTGGGGAACAGCATCTTGATTAAAAAACCACGGTGGACACGGTGATGAAGCTTATTCTTACATTTTTTACAACAGGTGGCCTGCTCAACTTGTTTGGGCAAAGCAGCACGCAAATCATTCATATAATTTAATTTATTAGGGGCATTAATAATGATAACAGATCAAGAAGGCAGCAGTATTCCGACTAAAAATTCCCCACCAACCAAACGGACATTAATTACTGTTGCTTTATTAGTCAAACTTAAACGAATAAGTTGTAAACTGAGTTACACAATTCGTTTAAATTATCCCGCTAATAAGTTTAAAAATAGCTTGAATTTAATAATTATCTAACTGCGACCGATTTATTTTGCAGGCTCAATAAAAGAAATGAAACTGTTTACCCTACTTGTGTTTTGGGCTACTTTGCTGAATGCGTTGAACACAACCGCTCAGTACTTACCCCATGCACATTCGCATAATGATTACAATCAATCAAACCCTTTTCACCATGCTTATGACGCAGGATTTGGCGCTATAGAAGCGGATGTGTTCTTCCGCAATGGAACATTACTGGTTGGGCACGACAAAGAAAAACTGTCGCCAGGGCGTACGTTAGAGAAATTGTATCTAGAGCCGCTGAAAAAGGAACTTAAAAAAGATACCGCGCGTAGGGTAACGCTTCTGATTGATAATAAGGAAGATTACAGCACAATTATGCCAGAGCTGATTAAAGAGTTGAAGCCTTTACTTACTTATTTAACAAACCAAGATGAAGAACCACGGTTAAAGATATTGATCAGCGGTAACAGGCCACCTCCTGCCCTGTTTAAATCCTACCCAGAATATATCCTGTTTGATGAAGACCTGAAACAGAACTACACAACGGAAGAACTGCCAAAAATTGGGCAGATCAGCCTGCGGTTTTCAGACTACTCGGCCTGGAAAGGCGACGGGGCTCTGCCCGAAAAAGACCGCGAACGGCTTAAAAACGTGATCGACCGCGTACATGCGATGGGTAAACCCATTCGTTTTTGGGATGCTCTTGATAATACCGCGGGATGGAAAATGCTGCAAGACCTTGGGGTTGATGTGATCGGGACTGATGATATTGACCAATTGCGCGACTTTCTACTGCATGGCAGTAAGTAGCACTTCGAAATTAAAGTACTTTAAAATCACGCAGATTAGTAACGTCAAAAATTCTATCTTTGCGCTGCATTGCTTCCGTAGTTCAATGGATAGAATTTCAGATTCCGGTTCTGAAGATAGGGGTTCGAATCCCTTCGGGAGCACTTTTTCAAAAGCCTTCTAATGAATTTAGAGGGCTTTTTATTTTTCGGTTATTTTCTTTGTTAGCCGCTTTTTTCAAACCATTAAGATAGACTAGTAGCAGTTCTTAAGACTATCAATTTATCCTATCAAGACGTAATAAAATTTAAGATATTTCAAAAAAGAAATGGATAATACTTTATGAAAATGAATTAATAAAAAGTCAAAAAATTAAGATAACTTTTCCTATAATTGGAATATACTTATCACATATGACAAAAACCAAATTTTTTCTCTTTTTATCCGTCGTTTTATTTTTTGGTTGCAAAAAAGATACTAACGTTTCTCAAAATGTTTCGAAAAGTACCGAAAACGATAAAAGCTTAATCTTAGACGCTAAAAACTACTTCGAAAAAGAAATTCTTTTCAAAAGTAACAACTCAACTTTAACATCTGATAAGTCATTTAAAACTTATAGACAATTGCAGGACAAAATTGCAAACTTTGATAGCGCATTTGTTCAGGAAAGTATTTCGAAACAAAAATATGTAACTATACCAATAAAATACCCTAATAAGGAATTGTATTGTAAAGCTATCGGAAAAACTTGGAACCTATCATCATTTACTTATCTGATATTTTATCTTGATAAAAAAAGTAAAAAACACGTTGAGTTAATAACAAAGTTTCCAAGTGATAGTTACCTTGTTGACACAAGTAAGAGTAAAAAGTTAGAGGCGATATCTTAGTGGAAGATTGGATGGGTAATTACATTACAGGTTATAAATATTCAAAAGGATCTGTAACACATACAATTGGCCCACCTGCGCCGGTAAATAACATTAGGACTAATGATCTAAAAAAAGTTAATGACGTAAATTGCATCATTCAAACTTACTATGTATCAGTTACGGTTAATTTTTCTTCAAAGCCAAAGGAGGTAAACACCACTTATATATCATATGATTACTCAGAGTGGCATTGCTACTTCTCTCCTCCTATGGGTGCAGGAGGGCCAGATGGTGGTACATTTGTGGGAATAAGCCCCGGTGATTATGCCTTTGTAGGTGGTGGAGGGCCCGGAGGTAGTGCAGGAATTGACTGTACTCCGCAAGACCAAAGTCAAAAAGGAAAAAAGGTTAATGGATGCCCAGTACCAACTCCTATAACAGTTGAAGTTATTACTACCCCTCTTAGAACAAACTATCCCTGTGCTGATGCTCTTATTTTGCAAAATTTAATGCAGCAGCAAGATTATGTCTCGCTTATTACACAATTCCAAACCAGCCAACGCCCTTCTTTGACTTGGCAAAACGGCACATTACCTTGGAATCAGTATGATTCTCAGACCGGAAAGTACACATATCAAGAAGGTGCTACGGGAGAGGATCCGCAGTCAGGTATGGGTACATCAATGATAATTACTTTAAATACATCATTGTTAGATAATAGTTCTCAACTATTTATCGCGTCAACCATGATTCATGAGTCACTACACGCATATTTACGATATAATATCAACTTAGCTTACTACAATGCTAATAACGGTTATAATAATTATCCTGATTGGTTTTCGGCTTTAGATGCATTTTATACAATTAAAGGCCTTCCGTCCAATTACGCTGATCACTACGAAATGTTGACTGACTATTTTAATAAAGCCGTCGGAATATTATCATCATGGGACCAAAACAGACATACTCAAAAAGAATATGTGATGACTATGCTTTACGGACTAGATACGATTGATAGCAGTGGAGTTTCTGCTGATATGAAAGCTATAATTACGCAGGTATTCAACGATATGAAAATTAATAATGGTATCACAGATTCAGAATTAAATAAATTTTGGCGAGATAATTTGAATGCTAAAAACAGTGATCGCCTCCCAAAATCCGGTTGTTAACTCAAGATAAACGATATGAAAAAAACCATAGGTTTTAAACTTATAACTATACACTTACTATTTGTACTGCCGTGCAACGCGGCTCATATTAAATTAAAAAAGGACACTATTTATTACGTGGTTGATACTAGCAAAATACCATTAAAAGATAGAGTGATTTTAATAGGTGGAAAAGAAGGACAGTACTTTAGTTACCGGTTAATGTGTTCGTGCAACTCATGGCATGGCGATTATACATTTACCCGTCATGTATCTAAACCTGGTGAATTAATAAATCCAAATGATACGAGAGTAAAAAATTCAGCAACACTAAGGTCGTTAATACAAATAGCTACACAGCACAGCGAAAAAAAACCAGCAAATCATGTTTTTTATTTCATAGAGGCCATTAATAATCAATACGTGAAATATCAGGTGTTTTTAAATGAATTATTGCAAATGAAAATAAATGATTCTGTGAAGATTCAAAGAAAGTAATTCATATTGCCATTTACCAGTTAGTCAGTGGCTGTCTTTCTTAAATTTCCTTCTATTAGCAATGATCAAACCAACTCTAAAGAAACATACGTTCTTTAATTAATAATTTATTTCCCGGTAATCAAAGACTATCTTTAACCTCATGAGAAGACGTTCATTTGTTAAAGCATCTGTAATGGCTGGTGCGGCTGCTACATTGGGAAAAACAGTAGCAGCAAAAGCTTCGAGAATAAAAAGCGGAGAACAGCAATACTATGAATTGAGGGTTTACACCTTGAAAGATGACCATCAACAAAAACTGGTAGAGAACTTTTATGAGTCTGCCGCGATACCTGCGTTGAATAAACTCGGTATAAAAAACGTAGGGGTTTTTACAGAATTGAAACCTGCCGGACAAACCCGCATCTACGTGATCATACCTTACAAAAGCATTGCACAGGTGGCCCAAATTGGGGAGCAGTTAAGTAAGGACGCTGCTTTTCAGCAAGCCGGTACAACGTATCTAAATGCCCCCTCAGATAGCCCTGCTTATGAACGTATAGAAAGCTCGTTGATGAAAGCTTTTGCGCATATGCCTATGATCAGCGTTCCTGAAGCGAAAGCCCGCTTTTTTGAACTACGGCAATATCAAAGCGCATCGGAAGCAGCGGGCAAAAAAAAGATAGAAATGTTTAACGATAAAGGCGAAATAGACATTTTTAAACGATTAGGTTTTCGCCCGGTATTTTTTGGCGAAACCGTGATCGGGCCGCTACGCCCTAACCTCACTTATATGATCACCTTTGATGATATGGATGCGCACGGTCGGTTATGGAAATCTTTCGGCGGCGACCCAGAGTGGAAAAAGATCAGTTCCGTACCGGAATATGCCGACAAATTGCTGGTGTCTAAAATAACTTCTACATTTATTACACCAACTGCTTTTTCCCAAGTCTGAGCATGATGAGCGATAATAAATACCCCGAAGAACCGAAAACGCCTCCGTTGCTGAAGTACTTATTGCTGGCAACATTTGCTGTTTTCGCTTACTTCTTTTTTCAGATGTTACGATCCTGTAATTAAGAAATAAAACAGTAAAAGGCCCTTTTGCGATCTTTTACTGTTTCTGCATAAAGCAGCATCACCCCATTTCGATTAAGCTTGTTTAGCCGGCTTCATACCTGTTGATATGGCAATACGGTTCCAACCGTTGATGGTGATAATTGCCATAATTACCTTGGCAAGATAATCTGGCTCCAACACGGCTTCCGCCTCTGCATAAACTTCATCCGATACGCCATTAGGGATGAGCGTCACCTGCTCGGTCAGCGCCAGGATAGCACGCTCCTGCTCGTCAAAGAAAGGGGTTTCCCGCCATGCATTCAATGCGTAAATGCGTTGCTCTGTTTCGCCTTGTTTACGCGCATCGCGGGTGTGCATGTCAATACAAAAAGCACAACCATTAATCTGCGAGGCACGTATTTTTATCAGCTCTTTATGGCGCGGAGCTATGCCGCTGCTTTGTACATAGCTTTCCATTTGCAGCATTGCTTTATAACCCGCTGCTTCTACCTTGTCGATTTTAATTCTGTTGCTCATGATATTTGTTTTTTGTTGAGACAAAGTTGAGCAACAGCAGTCCCCTAAAAAATGAACCAGTTTAAGAAATTAAACCTTTTTTGCCCGGATACGGCTCATAAACTGCGGCGTAAACCCCAAGTAAGAAGCAAGCATATATTGCGGCACACGCTGCACAAACTCGGGATTAAGTTTAAGGAAATGGCGGTAACGCTCCTCGTCAGACATGCCGTAAATAAAACCGATGCGCCGTTGCGAAGCTACGTAAGCCCGCTGCATCATGATGCGGAAGTAGCGCTCAAGCTTAGGAATTTGGTCAAAGAGGTGTTCTACGTTTTTATCCGGCAATAGCAATACCTCAGTAGGTTCCAATGCCTGAATGTAATATCGCGCAGGTTGTTTGTTCAGCAAGCTATCATAGTCGGCTATCCACCAGTTTTCAATGCTAAACTGTACAATCTGCTCGTTCAGGTCATCATTGATCAGGTACATTCGCGTAACGCCCTTTAGGGTAAAGAAGTTACCGGGACAATGTTTCCCCGCTTCAAGCAAATATGCCTTCTTCTTATACTGCCGTAGTTCAACATATTCGCAAAGCAGTTGCTCCTCATCGTGAGTAAGCTGCACGTATTTCCCGATATGGCTTATTAGCTGCGGATACATACCCGAATTTAGGCAATAATTAGTTGATGATTACTTCCATTTAAGCGATATTGTATCACCGATTAACCACTATGGATAAGAACCTTACTTATACGACCATCGATGAATACATCGATCAATACCCGGAAGAGATTCAGAAATTGTTGCAACAGGTAAGAGCAACCATTAAACAAGCTGCACCGGAGGCTGAAGAGGCCATTAGTTACCAGATACCTACTTTTAAACTTAAGGGCAACCTGGTACATTTTGCCGCTTTCAAAAACCACATCGGCCTTTATCCCGGTGCTTCGGGTGTAAAGCAGTTCGAGGGTCAATTGAAAGATTACGAGCTATCTAAAGGTACTATCCGTTTCCCCATAAATAAGCCGCTCCCTCTTGATCTGGTGACGGATATCGTAAAATATCGCGTTCAGCAAAACCTGGAGAAAGCGGCTTTAAAAAAAGTTTCAAAGAAAGTAAGCAAAAAGGCTTAGCCCTTACTTACTGATCGCGTATCCTAAACCAATATTCACAGAAAGGAATACCGCGCTTTGGTTTTTATCTGGCCCGTTATCTAAAGAATGGCCATCTACATGCCAGTCGCTGCGCGCGGCGTTGATATAATAGCCACCTCTTACACCGATGGGGATGCTGCGTTGAATAGTAAAACAGTCCACTGATTTTGGCTTCATCTTAATCAGGTAATCGAATCCCATACCCAATTCCACGCCAAAATTACCCTGGTATAAGTTTTTGCTCGAAGTACTGTTCAGCAGTTCCTGCGAAAAATCATTCACGGCGTTCATTCTTCTATCATCTTGCAAACGCAGCATTGCCGCAGAAAAATTAACACCCACGAATGGGAAAAACCTTGCTACCGGGCTATTACCAATATCATAACCCGCACGAAGATACGCCTGGTACTGATTTAGCTTTGCCTTTAAACCATTGTTCTCTGCTGTAGAGGTCGGCGTGAAACCTAAACCATCTTCCATAATAAATTTGTTATGGATATGGTTCATAGAAAGATTCAACCAAACATCGTTACCGCCTAAAGACGGGATGCCATTACGGTTAAGCACACCGTTCAACTGATCCAGGTTAGTGTTCCTGTAGGTAACCTGTATTTGTGCCGTACCCGCCGCACTACCCATCCATCCTTTGCCGCTGCTTTGCGCGGCCGCCCGGTCTGCCGAAAATAGGGCAGCACCCATACAAATTGTGTAAAATAGCTTTTTCATAGTCATCATATCGTTTTTATTATCCTTCAATAAGAATCTTTAGAAAGACCATATAGTAAAGGTTTTGTTCTGATGATATACGACTAAATCACACTCGCAGATTTTAAACAAGGCTAAGCCAGCTTTAAACGCCAGGTTTTCTGCATTTTAGGCACTTGCCTTAATTTGGCCAATTGCTCCGGGTCTAAGCATGCTAACAAATACGGTAAGGAAGAAATTTGTCCGGGAGCAACTTCAGCTTCTTTGTCGATTGCTAAGCCGCTTTCCAAAAAGAAAGCTTCTGCCTGTTCAAAGCTGTCAAATTTATTTTCTTCGATATTATGCTTCTCGAAGAACTGGTTCAGCTTATCACTTTTGCTAATGGCCGCATTAAATTCGGGGGTTTTAACGTAGGCATCGGCTGTAATCCAATAACCACCCCGCTCTTCTAAGGCTGCACGTATATTACGGCACAATGTTCGCTTTTCCTCCATGTTCAGGTACATCAGCAAACCTTCGTTCACAATAGTCAATTTTCCCATCGGGAACTGGTTTACGGCAGCTGCAAATTCTTCCCTGTTTAAAGCATTCAGCGGCAAAAGCTGCAACCTGTCGCTGATAAAAGTTTCCAGTTGTAGTATCAGATGCTTTTTATGTTCAATCACATTTGGCAAGTCCGTATCAATATAGTTGACACCGGGCGTTTTAACCGCTTCTAAACCTCGGAAAGAAAAACCAGACGACAGTTCGAGGATATTTTGCGCATCTATCCCTTCCAGCAGGTAATCTATGCTGCGGTAGCGACTTTCGAAGTGATAAACCCGGCTCCAGAAAAGCGTGTCCTTTTTGGCAAAATCCGGCTCGAAGTTTTCCGGGGCCGCCATTAACTTCGCCGCTTGCAAGGCGTAAGGTATTTGGGTATGGCCTTTTAAAAACAGCAATGATTTTGCCGAAGGACTAATGGTTGAAAAATCGCGTGGTGTTTCCATAGGTTTTAACTATAATACTAATTGTGCATAAAGTTTTTCAAGCGTGGCCTCTGGTTCGATGCACAGACCAGGGTGAACCCGTGAAGCCTGTACAATGGTACTGCGATAGGCTGTCAGCCAGCGAAAGCGTTCTGCCGGTTCCAGCTGCGCGATGGGCCCGCCGGTTTTACTGCCAATACATATTTGCTCGAAGGCATTCAGGTGCGATTTCAGCTCGTCCAAATCCAGGTCGCAGCACAAAGCCTGCAAGCGGTTCTCATCAACGTTGCAGCGCAACTGCAAAAACTTGCGTTGCTTACAGTACAAAATCACACCGACGTTTAAAAACTCTTCGCGCTCTACCCTTGGCACTACGCGAATAACGGCGTACTCAAATAAGTGTCTCTCGGGCATCTTGCGCTTGTTTTAAAAATATATCTGACGATTGTAGCCGCATTTCCAGGAAGCTGGCGTACACCTCCCTGATCTCGTCCGGTGTCCCCTCGCGCATGGTCAGTAACCAGTCTTCGGGTATTAAACTAACAATAGCGCGGATCACCTCCGGCGTTATTTTGCTTTTCAGAAATTCATCTGCCGCGACTAATTCGCTTGCGCTGCGCAACAGTACATGATCTTTAATCTGCACGAAAGGCTTCACCGCCTGCTCCTGCCAGTTAGTCCACGAGTGGTGGAAGTATAATGATGCGCCATGATCGATCACCCACAATTCTTTATGCCACATCAACATATTGGTGTTTCGAGGGGTACGATCCACGTTCATCAATAAACCATCCAGCCAAACAATTTTAGAAGCCAGCAGCGGATCAATATCATTCACCACCGGATCGAATGTGATCGCCCCGGATAAGTAATGCACTGCAAGGTTCAGCCCCACGCTGGCCTTTAACAAGTCCTGTATTTCCTCGTCTGGTTCGGTACGGCCAAAGGCAGTATCTAAATTAGCGAAAACAATTTCGGGCATGCGTAAACCTGCTGCCCTTGCCAGTTCACCGCCGATCAGTTCAGCAATTAGCGCCTTTACGCCCTGACCGGCCCCCCTGAATTTCAGCACATATAAAAAGTCGTCGTCGGCTTCGGCAATCGCAGGCAGCGAGCCACCTTCACGCAGGGGCGTTACATACCTTATTACGTTGACCGTACGAAGATCTGGTTTAACAAAATCCATTCAATCTTAAATTTAAGGCAAGTTATAAATTATCTGCCGTTGGCAGAAAAAGCAGGCATCAGACCAGGGTGAGTTCGAAGGCTTCGTCGGTGCCAAACTCATCTCTCCCCGCTGGTAACGTAAGTATACCCTGCGCCTGGGCGAGCATCACCATATCACCTGAAGTAGAGGTATCCACAGGCGACGCAATCACGCGACCTTCAGGATAAGAAAGCTGAACCAGGGCATGATAAGCAAGGTTTGGTTTAAAAGTAACAGGACGACCCAAAAAGGCCTTTAAAGGCTGATGTTCTTTCCCTATGCTTTGATGAAGCCAAGGTTTGAAATACAAATGATAGCAAACAAAGGTGGATACCGGGTTGCCCGGGAAGCCAAAAACCACCGGTCCGTTTTTAATTTTACCGAAAAGGAATGGTTTACCAGGCCGTTGTGCAATACCATGAAAAATGGTTTCAAAACCTAATCCGTTCAGCACTTGCGGCAAGTAATCAAACTTGCCTTTTGAAACCGCGCCCGATAGCAGAACAACATTATTCGACGCAATAATTTCCCTTAGCTGATCCTTCATCGCAGCAGGGTCATCTGTTAAATGATGGCGACTTGCACTTATATTTTCCGCTTGCAGCGTACTCAACAACATATAACTGTTAGACTGCCTGATCTGGTGCGGTAACGGCGTTTCGTCAATTTCGACCAGTTCGTCGCCGGTAGCACAAACAGCTACCTTTGGAAGGCGCTTCACCTGCACTTTATTTAAACCCGATGCCGCCAGCAAACCGACCACAGCCGGTGTGATGATTGCTCCCGGCGATAATAATTTTTGCCCGGCTTTGCTATCTGTCCCCTGCAGATGTACGTTTTGTAAAGGCTTTACTTCCTCTGTAAGCAGTTTTGCGATGCCGTCCTTTATCTCTATCTGTTCATAAGGTATTACAGCGTCACAACCCTTTGGCAGCATTGCACCGGTCATCACCTCCAGGCAATTATTGGCATCATGTAATGTTAACTGCGCACTGCCTGCCGCCTGTATGCCTTCAACAGGAAATACGCATTGCCCACTCCCGAATCTGGAAGAAAGGATGGCCACACCGTCCATGGTGACGCGGTTAAAGGGTGGATAATCACGGTCGGCCAAAACAACCTGCGCCAACACTCGCCCGAGACATTGAAGCAAGCCGACTTCCTCAATCCCGAAATCTACCGTAGTTGCTGCTATTAATTGCCTGGCTTCTTCTACAGAAATCATCTTTCAGGCGAGTTTAAGTGCGGTTCTATGATATATTGGTCGCCAATTTCATCCAGCCAGGCTTCCATGCCGCCTATTACATGATAAATAATTGCAGATGGGTACACTTTCCTGATCATCTTAACCGCAGTCGAGCTTCTGCCTCCTATCTCGCAAATGGCGACCATCGGCAAATGAGCTTGCAGATTATCGAGTTGCTGACCTAACGCAGATAGTGGATAAGACTGCGCGAATGCCAAACGTTCTTTAGCGAATTCTTTCTGTTCGCGTACATCTAACAGCAAAAAAGGCTTACCTTCTTCCTGCCACTTCAACAATTCGGTAACCGTCAACTCCCCTCCTGCGGGTTCGCACACGGGTGTATCATATTGTCGCTGCAAAGATTTTATCGCCAGATTTTCTGGTTTGGTTTTTACTTTTAGTATGTATTGCTGATTGCTTAGAAAATCGAAGATTTGCACTTGCCCTGCTAATATCCCTTCAAGTCCGCAGATCACTTTAACGGCCTGTAAGGCCTGATAGCTGCCCACAATAGATGGCGTGATCCCCAACACCCCTGCCGTATTACAATCGGGTATTTCAGTGGCAATAGGCGGATTGGGGTAAAGGCAACGATAAGTACTACTACCCTGATAATTAAATACCCCTACATGCCCTTCAAACTGTTGCACCGCACCATAAACGAACGGCTTATTCAGGATAACACAAGTATCATTTATCAGGTAACGGGTACCGAAATTATCGCTGGCATCAATCACCAGGTCATACCCGACAATAATTTCCAAAGCATTTGAAACGTCTAAGAAGTTGGTGTGGGTATTAAATTTTACTTCCGAATTTAGTTTACAGAGTTTATTAACGGCTACGATGGCCTTCAATTGGCCTACTTCGTTTTCTGCGTACAGCACCTGCCTGTGCAAATTAGTCAGGCTGATCTGGTCACCATCCATGATACCGATAGTCCCTATACCCATTCCTGTCAGATACTGCAAAACCGGCACACCCAAACCACCCGCACCAACTACCAATACTTTAGCTTCGCGAAGCTTGTGTTGTGCGGCCTTGCCAAAGCCTGCCAGTTGTTCCTGCCGGATATATCTGTTACTCATGCTTATCCCCCTAAAACAGACATGGAAGTATGAATAGACATCCGGCCAGCCTCCTCGGCTTCGAAACCATCTCTTTTACGTTTCGCCACGGCATCAAGGATCATCTCCATCAAACCGTCCATAGATGTTCCGCTTCGCGTGGCATCCCTTAAATTGGCGGCAGGAGGCCCATATAAACAGGTGCGCAGATCGCCGGTTGCAGAAAGCCTGATACGGTTACAAGCGCCGCAAAACGTGCGACTGAATGAGGGTATAATGCCAAAACTTCCGCGATAGCCTTCTACCTGGTAGTTTACCGATGTTGATGACGGCGCGGCAGGCAAACGATTGATATGAGCGTAAGCTGACGCGATGTAGTTATAAATCTGCTGATGATCCCAGCCCGAATTACCCGCAACCAGACTACCATTAAAAGGCATTTCTTCCAGGAAGCGGACTGCCAGCGCATGAGCTTTGGTCAGTTCAATAAAAGGGATAATATCCTCAATATTCTTTCCTTCAGCCACCACGCAGTTCAGCTTAATCTCGAAACCATCGGCAAGTAAATTAAAGATTCCCTCGTAAACTTTTTTAAAGCTATCCCGGCGGGTGATCTGGCGAAAGCGTTCCGCATTAAGTGAGTCCAGGCTGATATTGATCTTTCGCACGCCGGTATCCTTTAGCACCTGCTGCTGCTTATATGTCAGCGTACCATTGGTGGTAACCGTAATTTCTTTGAGTGCCGGAATAGCGCTGAGGCGGTAAAGAAAATCATCAATCCCAACGCGGATAAAAGGTTCCCCCCCTGTGATTCTAATCTTATCTACGCCAAGGTTACAGAACAACGAAGAAAGCGTATAAAGCTCATCAAAAGACAACAATTCCGTTCTCGATGCAAAATTAATCCCCTCTTCGGGCATGCAGTAATAGCACCTGAAGTTACAGCGGTCTGTAACAGAAAGACGCAGGTAATTTAACTGCCTGCCATACTGATCAACCAATAATTGCTCTTTCATGGATGTGCGTTAACCCAAACGCTGCTGTCTTCGTAATATTCTTTTTTCCAGATGGGCACTGTCTTCTTCAGTTCGTCAATTAAAAACCGGCAGGCTTCAAAAGAGGCTTCCCGGTGTGCAGACGATACCCCTGTTATAACCACGGCTTCGCCGGGTTGTTTACTGCCAACTACATGTATAATGGCAACTTTGTATATGGGCCATTGCTGTTTGGCGCGTTCTGCTATCAGGTTCAGTTCTTTTAAAGCCATGGGTTCGTAAGCTTCAAACTCCAGCTTAATAACTGTTTTTCCCTTACTATGATTACGCACCGTTCCTAAAAAGGTATTCACGGCACCTGCTTCATCGCTGTAGAGGTATTCGTAAACCTCATTAATGTCGATACAATCCGTCAGTTTTACCAGCATATCAACCTCCGCTTACAGGTGGAATCAGCGCAATTTCGCTTTCCGGTGTAAGGTTATCCTCATCTTCGGCATAGGTATTATTAACAGCAACCGCTAACGAGCTTAACTTCCCAATCGCCGGATATTGTTCAACCAACCACTGCTTTAAACCTTTAACGGTAACAATATTTTGGTCTGCAGGAACATTTAACCTTTGCTGGCCCGTAATATCGCGCGTAATACCAAAAAGCAATATTTCCATAACTGATAAAACCAAAGTTAAAAAAATTACGAGACGGAGAACCCGCATCGATGCAATAGGACGTTAATATTGCAATAGATCCGGATTGATCTGAACGGATATGGATTCCCCCAACTGGTAATTTTGATTTTGCTTTTTCAACCGGACAACCTGCTGGTTTACTAATACGATTAACCATTGCTCCTCTACACCAATTACCCGCCCGGTTAACTTTAACGTATTCCTATCAGGCGATCCAAATAGCTCTTCGATAGTTCCAAAAGCTGCTACCCGTCCGTTTGCCAGTTGAATGACTTTCGAGGCCAGGATTGAAATCTCTGAGATGTCATGGCTAACCAAAATCGCCGTAAACTTAAATTCGCGGTGCAGCAACAGTAGCTCCTGCTGCAATTGCTGTCTTGCTTCCAGATCGAGTGCCGAGAGTGGTTCATCCATCAGCAGCAGATCGGGTTGCTGCGCAAGGGCACGGGCCAGCGCCAAACGCTGCTGTTGCCCGCCGGAGAGTTGTAAAGGTTTTACTTTTTTAAAGCCAGACAACTGTGTTATTTCCAGCAAATGCCTGATTAACTTTTCATCGACTGACTTGCCAGCTGCATAACGCAGATTGCCTTCCACCGTCATGTTAGGGAACAGCGCGTAATCCTGGAAAACAAAGGCCAGCTTTCGCTTTTGCGGGGGCATATCTATACCTGCAGACGTATCCAACCAGGTTTCATCGCCGCTTGTAATCAGGCCTTCATCCGGCTTCATTAACCCGGCAATCATCTTCAGCAGAGAAGTTTTGCCTGCACCGGATTTCCCGGACAAGGCTGTTATCTTCCCCTTGGGCAGGTTGATATCGACCTGTAATTCAGTTGCCTGGTCTGCTAATTGAAGTTTTTTTTGAATTCTTATCCCGATCATATCGCCAGCCTGCCGCGGCCCACACGCCTGTTCATTAAGTAAACAAGCAGCAATATGGTAAAAGATATGACAAGTAGTATACCCGAATAAGTATGCGCGGCAGAAAAGTTAAGCGCTTCCGTTTCGTTATAGATGGCAATAGAAGCAACCTTGGTCACTTTAGGTATACTGCCACCGATCATCAGCACCAGGCCAAATTCACCCAGCGTATGCGCAAAAGTCAGTACGATACCGGTAAGCAAGGCCGACTGTATATTAGGAAGCTGAACCTTAAAGAAGGTGACCAGTTTTGAATGCCCCATGGTCCATGAAGCTTCTTTTAGGCTTTTAGGTAAATTTTGTAATCCGCCCTGTATGGGGTGGATCATAAACGGCAGGCTATAAATAACCGAGCCCACCACCAGCCCGGGAAAGGTAAATACCAGGCGAAGATTAAAATATTGCTGCAAAAAGCTACCCAGCCAACCCGTCGGGCTTAATATTAACAGCAGGTAAAAACCTAGCACGGAAGGCGGCAGCACCAACGGCAAACCGATCAGCGCTTCTGCAAAGGGCTTTAAACGCGATTTACTTTTTGCCAAAAGGGCCGCAACGGGTATCCCCAGCACCAACAAACAAAGTGTAGTGATGAACGCCAGTTTAAACGTAAGCCACAATGGCTGCAAGTCTATGCCCATTTATTTGTACCCGTAAAGTTTGAAAATTTGCTTAGCCGAAGAGCTGACGAGAAAATTATAAAACTTATAGGAATTATTCAAATTTTTTTGATCTAATTGCTTAATTATCAGCATGCCTTGCGCTATCGGCAGATAAAACCTTTGGGGAACCGCAATCCATTTGCCGCGAACCTGCAACGAAGGATCAAGCACGATGGACTTTGCCGTAAATGCAGCATCAACTGCCCCGGTAAGCAGGTACTGGTTTACCTGGGCGATACTTTCGCCGTATACGAACTTATCTTTCAGCGTGGCTTCAAGCCGAAGCGCTTTTATTGCTTGCATAGCCGCCTCGCCATAAGGTGCCAGCGCCGGGTTACCAATAGCTATCTTTTGAAATGCTTTTTGCTGAAGATCGGCCACCTGTTTTAACGGTACATCTTGATGCAAAGTCCATATAACCAGTTGACCGTAGCCATAAATCCGTGGCTTCTCCAAACCGAAACCTTTACTGTACAGTTCTTCCGGGTACTTCATATCAGCCGAAAGAAAAACATCGAATGGCGCGCCTTGCTCAATCTGGGTGGTGAGCTTGCCTGAAGAACTGACGATCAATTCAGCCTCGATACCGGTTTGCTTTTTAAATGCTTCAGCAATTTTTTGAGCCACGAATTGTGCGTTAGCCGCAACAGCTACCCGCACTTTCTGCGCCTGAACGAACGTCGAGAAAACAAGCAGGCCAACTGCTAATAAAAACCTTTTCATCGTTACTCTTTTGCGGTAAGAACAGAAATAGCTGTTACCTGCCTTACCCACCGGCCATATTTCTTTTCCCCAGGGATGATGACCTGGTAAGGTGCAGCGTTGGCGGCCAGCGGTTTTCCGTCTTCTTTGTTTGCCAGTATGATCACCTTATCGGTAAACTGTTCGTTGATCTCCGGCAATGCAATAACGGCCTGGTAGTTGTCCGCAGCTTTTACCAGTATGTATTTTGCCAACATTTTGCCGCTGAGTTTATTGTCGGGGATTGCATTTGCTTCGCTTAAAATATCCGCCAGCTTAACTCCGGTATATTCATGCTCTTTGCCATCATGGCCTACCGCCTTAACCGACACCTGCTTAAGCCGCTGATAAAAAGCAGTGGTAAGCGTATAGGGTTTGCCAACGTCGCCGCTGATATTAACGGTTTGCGCCGACGCGGACATCATAGTAACAACCATAATAGCTGCAAAAAGTATCTTGATCATATTGCTTTTACATAGTTTGAGGGGCTAAAATAAAGTTAAAACGCATACACTATTATGCTGATTTTGTAATATTCCTGACACTGATTTACACGATTTGAAAAAATTACTTGACCCTCACCTACGGTCATGGTTTAGCTTTGTATCATGATAAAGGATAATCAGCAGTTATATACCGTTCAACAACTTTCGGCAATGGCCAGGATCAGTGTAAGAACACTGCACGTATATGATCAGAAAGGTTTATTGAAACCTTTAACGCGAACATCGTCCGGATATAGGGTATATGGCGATAAAGAACTTTTGCGGTTACAGCAGATCTTACTTTACAAAGCCATGGATCTGCCATTAGAAAAAATCGGCACCATACTTCAAAGCCCCGACTTTGAAACGATCAGCGCGTTAGAAGCACACCAACATTATCTGGAGGCAGAAGTTGACCGGCTTAAAGCTGCACTAAGAACCATAAAAACAACCATTGAACATTTAAAAAAAGGAGACACCATGGAACCAGAATCACTTTACAAAGGCCTATCAAAAGAAGAAGCAAAGGCCATTAGAAATGAGGCCGCGGAAAAATACGGCGAGGAAAATATAGCATATGCCGAGCAGTCGTTGATGAAATTGAGTAAAGCAGATTTGCAGGGATTAAAGGACGAACAACAGCAAATCATGAACGCGCTTTTTGAATTAATGAGCGAAGCACCCGAATGCCCGGCTGTTCAGTTCGAAATTGCAAGGCATTATCAGAACATCCGCAGATTTTGGGGAACGGAGAACTTCGCCGATAAACAGGCAGACGCTTATGAAGGCTTAGGAAAATTGTACGTTGCGGACGAGCGCTTCTACCAGAATAAATACGAAAACGGCGAACAGTTCGTACTGTTCTTACAAAAGGCTATTAGCTATTATACCAATACCAAGCTACGGTAGTTTATTTTTCAAATATGCTTTTAGCCTTGGCCAACGTTATCTCCAGATCTATCCCCTTACCTAAAACTCCGTTAAACAAATCGCCTTCGTCCCTAACGCGGTCAACGGCATTATGTATATTAAACCGGCTCATCTTCAGGCCGGGTTTTACCTCATCCCAATGTACAGGCATGGAAACGGTGGCACCCGGTTTAGGCCGCAGCGAATACGGGCAGGCCAGGGTAGCACCCGGGCGGTTTTGCAGAAAATCCAGATACATTTTGCCGTGCCGGTTGGCGATCATACGCTCGACGCTGGTGAAATCCGGTATTTGTTTGTGCACGATATTCACCAGCAGCCGGCCAAATAGCTGCGATTGGTCGTAGGTATACTTAGCTGCCAGGGGGATGTAAATATGCATGCCTGTTGATCCGGATGTTTTGCAGTACGAAGGCACACCAATTGCATCAAGCACCTTTTTTACTTCCAGCGCCGCCTGAATTACCTGTTCGAAGGTATTTTGGTCGGGGTCAAGGTCGATCACACAATAATCCGGGTTATCTGGTGAATCGACACGACTAAACCAGGGATTCATTTCGATAGCCCCTAACGAAGCCATATAGAGCAAACTATATTCATCTGTAGCAACTAAAAACTCTTTATGTTCGCCATCGCTGGTGGTATAAGGGAAAGTTTTGATCCAGTCGGGTGCTTTATCCTTCACATTCTTCTGGTAGAAATGCATGCCATGAATGCCATTCGGGAAGCGGTTCAAAGACTGCGGGCGATCTTTCAGGTAAGGAAGAATGTAGGGCGCTATCTGATAATAATAATTCAGCATATCCCGTTTCGTCACCCCATCCTCCGGCCAGTATAATTTGTTCAGGTTGTTAAACTTCAAATCGTGCCCGTTGATGTTTCGCATTTGTGATTGCTCCTTGGGGTTCAACAAGGTTTTGCGTGTTTTCGCTTTAGGGGCTTCCAGCATCTTCTCCTTAGCAAACGGGTGTTCTTCGTCAACCAGGTTGTCGGTATGGCCGGGCATCTCCAGGGTGACCTCCCTGGCATTTTTATCTTCACGCAGCCCCTGGAAAGAAGCGTGGCGCATAATATTATCGGGCGTCATCTGACGAAAGGCTACCTCTCCCACCATTTCAGGTCGCACCCATGTAACCGTAGCCTTTGGCGGGTTAGGCCGGAAACGCGATGGCTTATTAAAATCGGGCACCACCGGAAAAGGGCATTCATCGGTAACCAGCGGCTGCAGCTTTTCTACAATTTCTTTCTGCAACTTATCGCTAAAACCAGTCCCTACGGGGCCTATATATTGAAATTCTTCGCCATGAAAAACGCCCATTAACAACGCGTTGAACTTCTTCGGGCTGCCTTCGTTATGGGTGTATCCGCCAATCACCGCTTCCTGGCGTTTCTGCGTCTTAATCTTCAGCCAGTCTTTAGAGCGCACATCCGGCTGATAAAAACTGTTGGCTTTTTTAGCAATAATACCTTCCAGACCCAATTTATCAGCTGCGGCAAAAAACTCTTTACCCCCAGCCTTAAATACCTGGCTGAGGCGAATACGGTCGTCTCCTTTAGGTAATACAGTTTCCAGTAATTCCCGGCGTTCCAGGTAAGTGAGTGAAGTCAGTTCGTGTCCCTTGTAATAAAGCAGATCGAACACATAGTAGATCAATTCACCATCGGCTTCACTTCGCCAGCCCTGCAAACCGCTGAAATCCGAAATACCCTTATTGTTAACTACAATAATTTCCCCATCTACCATCATGTCGTCCGGCCATTTTTGCAGGGCCTGGTAAATGGGATAAAATTTTTCGTTGAAAGATTTACTGTTTCTGGACTGGATTTCTACCTGCCCGCCGTTCACAAAACAGAGTGCGCGGTAACCGTCCCACTTCACCTCATACACCCAATCAGGGTCGTCAAACGGCTGATCTACCAGCGTTGCCAGCATGGGCTTTAGCCCGGCAGGAAAAACCGCCTCTGGTGCTTCTTTTAACAGATTATCAATATCAGCTGATGCTTTGTTTTTCCGGGCGGCCATGGTTCATCCTCTTTTCAGGATAACAGCCAAACATTCTTCAGGGTTTTAAGCACCCGAATGGAAAGAAAAATTGCCCCGAATAAAATACGCAGAGAAGTCTTTACGCCGTTTTCAGCAGCAGGTTAGATACGCGTTGCTGCAGCATGTCCATATCAAAGGGCTTGGCAAGGAAATCATCGGCACCGGCCTCAAATGCTTTCTCTTCCACATTATGCCCGGCCGACATGATCAGTACCGGGATATGCTGCGTGCGTACCTGCCGCTTCAATTGCCGACACACCATCAGCCCGTTATGCCCGCCCATGGCAATATCCAGTATCACCAGATCTGGCTTTGCCTTTACGGACTCGATAACAGAGGTACCATCGAAAACCTGCAAAACCTCGTAACCTGCAAAATCAAGTATGGCGGCCATAGAATCTACTATCGCTACGTCATCGTCTGCTATCAATATCGTTTTGTGTCCGGACTGCATAACTCTCAGAAGCAAATGTTAAACCATGTACTAATTAAACGGAATAAAAAATGGTGTTATTATCTCAAAAAACACATTTTATTCTGTTTTAACACTTTTAGCAATATACTTAATTTTCGCCAAAGTTTATCCCGGATGCTTAAATTTTCATTTACCGACAATCATACTTGAAAGTCTATTAGCGAGAACAGTAGCAAAAATGATCGAAAATTCCTGTAGCCCTGTATAATGGAACTAATATTAGCTGATTTATAATATAATGTACGAAAAACACATAGTCTGCAAAAATCCTTAACTTGTACACGAATTTTTGATACAGAAGAGTGACTTTTAAGGATTTTAATTTTAACGAACAGCTAACAGA
The DNA here is from genome assembly GCF_022953055.1 of Mucilaginibacter straminoryzae. Taxonomy (GTDB): domain Bacteria; phylum Bacteroidota; class Bacteroidia; order Sphingobacteriales; family Sphingobacteriaceae; genus Mucilaginibacter; species Mucilaginibacter straminoryzae. The sequence goes on from NZ_JALJEJ010000004.1 coordinate 144,446, forward strand.
AGGGATTATGAGCATGGGGTATAATACCCCTACCGCCATTCAGGCGCAAGCTATTCCTGTTATATTGCAAGGTAAGGATATTATTGCCTGCGCACAGACGGGTACAGGAAAAACCGCATCTTACCTGCTGCCGGTGCTTAACAGCATCAGTCATAGCGATAAAGACCAGATCAGTGCGCTGATCCTTGGCCCTACACGGGAACTGGTTCAGCAGATAGACCAGCAGGTAGAGGGCCTCGCCTATTTTACCGACGTCAGTTCGCTTGCCGTTTTTGGCGGTGGCGATGGCATTGCCTATGAACAGCAAAGAAAAGGCATTTTAAATAAGGTTGATATTGTAATAGCAACGCCGGGAAGATTGATCTCTTTTTTGAGTTCGGGCGCACTAAAGCTCGACCACCTTACCCATTTTGTACTGGACGAAGCCGACCGTATGCTGGATATGGGTTTCTTCAGCGACATTATGAAGATTATTACCTATCTGCCAAAAGAACGGCAGACGTTAATGTTCTCTGCCACCATGCCGCCTAAGATCCGTACGCTGGCTCGTTCTATCCTGAAAGACCCGGAGCAGATCAACATTGCGATATCCAAACCTGCAGAAGGCATTAATCAGCAGGTTTACCGCGTGCATGACGAGCAGAAGAACCACTTGATGCAAATTATTCTTAAAAGCGGGTTTAACAGCTCTATCGTATTTGCGTCAACCAAAGAGAAGGTAAAATCATTAGCAAAGGCGCTGAAATCGGCCGGGGTGAAAGTGGAAGCTTTTCACTCAGATATCGAACAGACCGAGCGCGAGCAGATCCTGCTTGACTTCAAAAACCGCAAGCTACCCGTGATTATCGGCACCGATGCCCTTTCACGCGGTATCGATGTGGAAGGCATAGACCTGGTGGTGAATTATGATGTACCCGCAGACCCGGAAGATTACATTCACCGCATTGGCCGTACAGCCCGTGCTGCTACAACCGGTACGGCGATTACCCTGGTGAATGACCGCGATTTACGCAAGCTGGCCAACATCCAGAAGTTGATTGATAAACAAATACCGGAAAGCACCCTCCCTGCCGAACTTGGCGAAGGGCCTAAAACCAAACCGAAGTTTAACAAACGGCGCCGCGGGGGAAGAAAGCCAAAGCAAAAATCGGCTGGTAAAAACAACGCTTCATAATCGCAAAACTATCTTAGCGTGTTTTTGTAGTTCCCTTAAACAAACTGTTTATGGCAACTAACCACGAAATAAATGTTGAAGGTTTAAACCACCTGGTAACGATAGCCAACGATGGCGAAAAAGGCTACAACACTGCAGCAGAACAAGCGCACAACCCCATACTAAAAGCAGCGTTTCTACGTATGGCTGTAGAGCGTGCCGAATTTGCGGTAGAATTAAAAGGATTAGTACGTCTTAACGGCGGCGACCCTGATACCGGCGGTGGACCAGTTGGCGCACTGCACCGGGCATGGATAGATATTAAAACTGCGCTAAGCAGCGATGATGATAAGGCAATCCTGAACGAATGCATCACCGGGGATAAAGCGGCAGTAAACGCTTATGAAACCGAGCTGAAGGATACTTACCTTCCGGTCGAACATCGTGCTGTCTTAGAACGTCAGTTAAAAATAATAAAAGACGCACTGTTCACCGTAGAAAGTGAATTGCGCCAACTGGAATAGCTAAATTTGTAAGCCGCAGGTGAAGATTAGTTTATCTGCGGCTTATTAACCTTTTTCAACCGATGTCATCCCCAAAAAATAAAATTCAGATCCTTCCGCTTGTACTTAACCTGCTGATCCCTTTAGCCATTGGTTTTGTGGCGTCTTTGTACACCCGGCCAGAAATACCCGGGTGGTACCGCCAGCTTCATAAACCTTCATTTACGCCGCCGTCCTGGCTATTCGCCCCGGTATGGACATCGTTATACATTCTAATGGGTATTGCGGCCTATATGGTATGGAAGAACCGTAACAACCCTGCGTTTAAAAAGGCAGCCTGGGTATACATTGCCCAACTGGTGTTTAATTTTTCATGGTCGATCATCTTCTTTGGTAATCACGAAATTTTAGGCGCCCTGACGATCATCGTCACCTTATGGGTATTGATCTTACTAAACATCATTACGTTCGCTAAAATCAGTAAAACTGCGGCCTGGCTTTTAGTACCCTACCTGCTTTGGGTAAGCTATGCTACCGCCCTTAACACGGCTATTTATTTGCTGAACAAGTAGGGCAATTTTTACTTAATTTAACGGCAGCTTTTAAAGTACTTATGAGACTAAAACATACTCTTGTCTTTTTCTTATTATTTGCCGTAAAATTCAGCTATGCGGATAAGATAACGCTTAATCAATTTATGGCAAAATCGAATCCGTTTGCGGTTGATGAGATTGCCGTAGTAGCGATTGACACGGCTAAGAACATCGACGAAACCGTGAACGGCAGTTTCATATTTACGGTGAATGGATTTGAAGATACGCTCCATTTCGACAAGGGTACTGCCTTTTATCATCACAAGATCCAGAAATCGAGCTTCTTATACGTAAAACACGTCGATGAGGATAACGGCTCGCGCGGGATGTTATATTACGTTTACAAACACGGGCACGATCTTACCCTGATCCATATTAGTTGGATGCTTTTGGTGATTATCCCGTTAGCGCTGATCTTCCTTGGCTACCTGTTCAAACGTTTTATCATTATTGCCGCTATCGCCCTTATTGTGTTCCTGTTTTTCAACTATAAGAACGGGCTAAGCATCCCAACTTTCTTTGAGAGCATTTTTGACGGCTTAAGGCATATGTTCTAAAACGGCAGACCTATCCCAAAGTTCAGCTGCATAAAGTGATAGCCTTCACCATTCTTGTCAGAATAATCTGCTTTGAATTTGCCGGTATGGAACAGGTTGTTAAAGTGCTTGACGAATACCCATTGGTCTGAACCCTCAAACTGCGGATCTTTGAATTTAAAGGCCGCATCAAATCTGAAGATAAAGAACGTAAGGTCAAACCGGAAGCCTGTACCTATACCGATGGCCGAAGATTTAAGGATACGGTTGAACTTGAATTCGCCACCCGGGTTTTGTGCACGTCCGATAGAATCCGGCAAACGCCATACGTTACCAAAATCTGCAAAGAAAGCACCCTTCAGTTTCGTTCCGAAAAAGTTATTTGCAAGGGTGTAGCGATATTCTGTATTACCGACGATCTTGATCTCGCCGTACTGATCCAGGTATTTGAAACGTGCGCGACTAAGCCCGTCAGTACCGTAATAATCTGCCCGGTTAAACTGGCCCGGGCCGAGCGTACGCGGCAACCAGGCGCGAATATCATTAGCTCCACCGGTATAGAAGTTCTTTTCAAACACCAGTTGGTTGCTGTTACCGTACGGAATGCCAATACCCGGGTTCAGCCTGAAAACGATTTGCCGCTCGCCGCCGAGGTGACGGTACCATCTTACGTCTGTCTCGAACTTACTGTACTGTGCATAGGTATAACCTAAAAACTTGCGCTGCCCCTCACCATCCCGCGGAGTATTCAGCAAATTAGTTAGTAAACCGAGTGTGTTACCGCCAACGTCTATAAATCCGCGGAAATAAATAAAGTTTTCCAGGCTATTCAGCTTGTTGGCATTCTGCTGGTAAGTATACTGGCTACCCACCGTATAAACGGTACGGCCGATGAGGTAGATGTATGAATAACGCCCTTGTTTAATCAGGGTATCCCGTGCGGCCGGATCTATACTTCCCCGCGAAAATTCGATATTGATAGGTGTTAAGCTATGCAGCTTCCGGGTAGTCTCGGCCCAATCGTAAGTTAACGAATTGATGAAGCTTTGTCGCTTTACCAGGTCTTTCTGGTAGAACAACTGGTAGTTGGAAGAAAACGTGGTGTGCGGCACGCCATACTTACCTAATATCGGCAGATCAAACGGGGAAATAATACGCGGATAGATCAGGTTACCTCCAATCTTGAAATCCTGGTTCTGGATTGCGTTTGAACTACCGGAATTACGTCCATTGTCAAACAAAACGCTCCAGTTGGTTTTTATCTCCAGCACTTCGGCCTTACCAAACAGGTTACGATGCGTGAAGGTGTTACCCAGGTTATACCCGTATCTGCCGCCATTGAACAGGAACTCACCCTCCACCCTATCCGACATCCGTTTAAGCGGGATCATTTCAATCCGGGTATTCAGCTTGTGCGTACTATCGGGCAACTTCTCGTAGCTCGGGTTGGGCACGTTCCGAAACACATTTAGTTCTGATAACCGTGAAGTGGTTAAATTCTGTTTATCGGCATCGTAAAGCTCGCCTTTCTTTTGAAAAATGTAAGTAGTGATACCCCTGGGTTTAAACCGTTTAGAGAAATCAACAAACCTGAACTGCGAATCAACCTGCACCGTGTCCGCCTTACCCGTGGCGCGCCCGTTACTGTTGTTAATCACGATTAAGGTATTGTTAATGGTATAAACTGGATGGGCCGACTTACCGTCTGGGTTATCGATTAGCATTTTCACGTCTACCACACTTTTATTAAAAGTAGAATCGTAATTAAAAGTGATGTACTGACGATAAAAATCATAGTAACCGTTACGTTTCATGATCTGGTAGAACTCGTCGCGGTCATAAGCCAGGCTGTCGGTATCAAAACGCCCGCCGGGTTGAATGTGCGAAAAAGTGATGCGGTTTTGTCGGTATAAAGCCCTTACCCGTGGATCCGTAATACTATCCTGGAACTTGCGGACTTTAAACAGCGGCCCTTCATTTGCCATAAAGTACAGATGCGCCCGCTTCTTTTTCACGGTGATAGAATCCGTCACCTTGGCTTTCAGATACCCTTTGTTGTGCAGGAATTTTTCTATCTGTGTCCTTGAAAATTCAACCAGGCCGCTATCTAAAATGGATGGCGCTTCGCCAATATCCTTCTTCCCATTACGGCTAAAAGTAAGGTAGAACTGCAAGTTAAGCCAATTGTTAGGCTGCTGGGCTTTATCTACATAAAGGTAAGAGGCTTCGTTAAATTCTTTATCTACACCGGTAATGGTCACCTTACGAACCAGCGCCTGGTCATCCTTAAGCTTGCGGGTAAGGCTACAGGCCGAAAGCAAAAACAAAAGTAAAATGGTTAATATTGTAAGGCGGTAACCGGCCGGCTGTATATATGCTTTCAAAATCTCAGATCAGTTTAGTTTCTTCCTTACAACATAAAAAATTTCGTCGGCAACATCATCTGTTCATTGCAGAAGGGCTAAAATCAGTTGTTGAATTTACACAATCTGGCTATGATACAGAAGCGATTTACTACACGCCGCAGTTTGCCCCAAAATTGCTGAATTTATCCAAGAAAATAAACACCCAGGAAATCTCAGAAGCAGAACTTAAGCGCATAACTGCATTAAAAACACCGTCCGGCGTTCTGGCGCTTATTCGCATACCTGCAACGCAGGACATTAATTACAATTTGTTGCGAAATAAGTTTTCTATTGTACTTGATGGCGTGCAGGACCCCGGCAATATGGGTACCATCATCCGTACGGCCGACTGGTTTGGCATACAGCACATCATTTGCTCTGAAGATACCGTTGATGTTTATAACCCAAAGGTGGTACAAGCCACCATGGGTTCGCTATCGCGAGTAAATATCCACTATACTGATTTGAACAAGCTATTACCAGCTTTAAAGCTGCCTGTTTTTGGCGCCTTATTAGATGGGACAAACATTTATCAGACCTCATTTGGTACCGAAGGATTAGTGCTGATGGGCAATGAGGGGAATGGTATCAGACCGGAAATTTTACCGCTGATCAGCACTTCAGTAACTATTCCGCAGGCCGGAAAGGCCGAATCATTGAACGTGGCGATAGCAACCGCTATATTTTGTTCAGAAATTTCCAGAAATACATTGAAATAATATTGTCTGCGAATAAATAATTAATATCTTTGCAGTCCTTAAAATGGTCGGATGGCCGAGTGGCTAGGCAGAGGTCTGCAAAACCTCGTACAGCGGTTCGAATCCGCTTCCGACCTCCAATAAAGGGATTATAAAGGATTTAGAAATTTTTAATACCATGGGTGTTACACGTTTAAAAAGAAAAGACAGAAGAAATAAAACTGTATCTCGCTTAGAGGTTCAATTTCTTAAAAATGCGACTAACTTAGAGTTAGGCGACCGTTCTGCTGAACCTAAGAAAAGCCAGATTGCTAAAAACAACGAGGTTTTAGCTCAGCTTGCAGGTAAATAATTTTACCTTAAAAGATATTTCAAAATCCTGTTGATGTAAAAATCAGCAGGATTTTTTTATGTCTTTTTTTATCTCGTTTGAATTTGCGAAAGAACCTCTCCTGAATCCTCTCCAAAGAGTAATAGCCCATAAAAAGACATAAAAAATATGTATATTTATGGAAATGAACATCATAGAAACGATCAATCGTTTTCCGGATCAGTCAAGCTGCATAGCTTATCTGGAAGGATTAAGATGGCAAAACGAGCCGGAGTGCCCTTATTGCAAGAGTAAACGAAGTAGTAAGCGACACGAAACTTATCGTCATCAATGCCATGGCTGTAACCGAAGCTATAGCGTTTTGGTGGGAACGATTTTTGAAAGTACTAAACTGCCGCTTACCCAGTGGTTTTTAGCCATATCACTGATCTTAAATGCGAAAAAAGGCTTATCTGCACGGCAGTTGAGTCGCGATCTGGGTGTTAATCGTAAAACAGGCTGGTATTTACAGATGCGTATTCGTAAGGCGATGCAAGAAGGCGAAGATGTTAGTCTGTTTAAAGGGATTGTTGAGATTGATGAAACATACATAGGAGGCAAGAAAGCAAACCATTCAAAGAAAAAACGTCAGGCCAGGCGTGATAATAAATTGCAAATCACAGGTTACCAGGATAAACAGCCAGTGATCGGCTTATTAGAGCGGGATGGTAGAATAAGGCTTCAGGTAGTCGATAAAGCGCATGGTGTAACGATCAAACCGATTATTGAAAAAACGGTCAGTAAGGACGCCACCATTGTTACTGATGGCTTTGGCGGCTATGCCGGTCTAAGCAAAATCTTCCGGGAGCATCAGGTGTTAAATAAGGACAAGGAACAATACGCAAGGGGTAAATACCATACCAATACCATTGAGGGCTTTTGGACATTACTTAAGCGTGGTATTTATGGTCAATACCATAAAATATCAGCCCGCTATCTACAGTCCTATCTTGATGAATTCACTTTTAAATACAATCATCGTGACAACAGGCTCATTTTTGATGTGCTAATCAATAAAATCGCCGCTGTCACTTAATGGGCTATTACTCTCCAAAGGAGAGGACTTTGAAAGCAGAGCAGAAAGCTCATTAATTAGACGGGTTCAATAGCTTCTTATTAATCCGGCTGATCAACGCCGGGCCTTCGTAGATAAACCCGGTGTATAACTGGATGAGCGATGCACCTGCATTTAGTTTCTCCAGCGCATCTTCGGCAGAATGAATCCCCCCTGCGCCAATGATCGGAAAAGCGCGGCCCGACTTCTCTGCCAGGTACCTGATCACTTCTGTAGAACGTTTTGTTAAAGGTTTACCACTCAACCCGCCCGCTTCTTTAGTGATCTTTTCCGGCGATACCAGCCCTGCTCTGCTGATGGTAGTATTGGTAGCGATAACACCGGCTATTTTAGTCTCTGCAACAATGTCAATAATATCATCCAGTTGCTCATCGGTCAGATCCGGCGCAATCTTCAACAGTACAGGCCTGCTGATACCATTTTTATGGTTTCTTTCCTGTAGGGCGCTAAGAATCTCCGTCAGCGGTTTCTTATCCTGCAAAGCCCGTAATCCAGGCGTATTAGGGGAACTCACATTCACTACGAAATAATCAACCACATCAAACAGCCTGTCGAAGCATTTGATATAATCGCTAACTGCATCTTCATTCGCCGTATTCTTGTTCTTGCCGATGTTTCCGCCAATCAACAGCCCCTGTTGCGATTTGGGCTGATTTTTACGATAAGCCTCGATCCGTGCTGCCGCCATATCCACACCCTTATTATTAAAGCCCATGCGGTTGATCAACGCTTCATCCGCAGGTAAACGGAACATCCGCGGCTGATCATTACCCGGCTGCGGCAATGGCGTAACGGTACCAATTTCAACAAAACCGAATCCGAGGTTAGCCATCTCGCTGATGTACTCTGCATTTTTATCAAACCCTGCTGCCAACCCGACGGGATTTTTAAACTTCAATCCAAATACTTCCCTCTCTAACCGGGCATCTTCTACCTTCCACAACGCGCGACTAAGACCTGCCCCACCAGGGAACCGGTTAAACCGTTTCAGATTTTTTGTTACGAAGTGGTGAACCTGTTCCGGGTCGAACTGAAATAGTATAGGTTTTAGCAGTGAATACATGCTGCAAAGGTAGGATTTTCCGAAAGTACTTTAATGGGTACTATAAGACGTATCAGCATTTCCCTACGTCTGATTTGTAAGGCGATAATGTTGCTTCCAAAGCTCCGAAAACTTATGTACAAACTTCCTTTTATGGTATTGACAATCTATTTAGTTCGACAAAAATGAATTTTCCATTGGAAGTTAACTTTAGAAAGAGCATCTATTACGGCTTCTTTGCAGGATCGAATCCATATCTCCATTTATTCAATTGTCCGTTAGAGCTTGCCAGCCCAACACAATCCATTAACTCCTCGAAATAATGACAAACCTTATCTTCGTCCTCCGAATCAAGTTGCAGACGGTACCTATCAAATCGTTTTAATCCGGCTCCGATGTTTCGCTCGTACTGTTCCTCTGTTGGACGATTAGAAGCTGTTTTGAGAAAGTCCTTAGCTGCTTGGTTTATAATTAAAGTAAGTTCTGATTTAATTTTAGGATTGGATAGTCCGTTAAACGCCGTTCCTGCCTCTCCTTCAAATTTAGGTTTCTTAATAAAGGCTGTAAGCTTCTGTTTAGCTTCCGCACCACCTTTCATAGAGGTTTGAAAAAAGGCAACGCTTGTAAATACGGATAGCAATAAGGTTAGTATGGACTTCATAATGGAGTTAAAAATAATAACTAAAGGAATAGCAACACCATTAATCACCACAAAAGAAATAAACTCATTGAACATTGCAAGAGGGATATACTCGAAGCTACATTGAGCCACTTCCTTGGCCCTAAGCACCTTGTAATATCCGTCTGTATTCATCCAACAAGAAAGTTTCATGTTAGAACGCTCCAATCGAAGAAATAGCTGGAGTGATAGGGCAATAAACCCTTTTTGGTTAAGACGCCAGTTCTTCTCCTTATTCATTCCAAAGTTCGAGTTGTTTGTTCAGGAACAAATAACTTAAATTCGTACCCGTTACAGATTTGAATGGTATAGAAGGTTTTTTAGGTGTTTTCATCATGCTTTTTCTTGATGCAAATGCCACTTATTTTACCACCAAATCGAAAAAACGGCTTTTAAACACTTAGAAAATGAACTATTGGTTAGTTAAATCAGAACCTTTTAAATACAGCTGGGAAAAGTTTAATCAGGATGGGCGCACCTTTTGGGACGGTGTGCGCAATTTTCAGGCGCGCAATAACCTGCGCGCCATGCAGGAGGGCGACCTGGTGTTGTTCTACCATAGTAACGAGGGTAAAGAGATTGTCGGGATAGCTAAAGTAGTAAAAGAAGCCTACCAGGACCCAACAACCGAAGATCCGAACTGGGTAGTGGTAGATTTGTCGCCAGTAGAAAGCCTGAAAAAACCTGTCACACTGGAGCAGATTAAAGCTGATGAACAGTTGAAAGATATCGGCCTGGTGCGCCAGGGAAGGTTATCCGTAATGGGTCTAAAGCGTGAAGAGTTCGATCGTATTATTGAACTGGGGAGTTAACATTCACTTTTTATTTCGTAAGCAGTAAAACCCTGGTGAGTACACTATGACTTCTGCCCGCGATTAGTTAGCTTTACTAAATGAACAAGAAAGGTTTTATCATAGGTATAGGTGTTGGTGTGGCGATAGGTGTTGCCCTTAAGAACTTTGCCGTAGGTACTGGCATCGGAGCTGCATTGGCGTTACTTTTTAGCGGCGAACTTCAAAAATGCTTTGGACGACGCGCTACAAAAGACGATAAATTATAAGCCTTCAGGAATTTCTGTTGACGCTTTTGATTCAACGGTAATCCTGCCTTAAGCCTAATTTCTCAATGTGTAAAGCACATGCTTTTCCATTCATCGCCTATAAGTATTCATGAATAATTACCCTAACCAAAAACTGGTTAAACTTCTTTTTTCTACCGTCCTCCTGCTTTCTTTTCAAGGCGCTTTCGCGCAGGATCTGTTCAAGGGATTTGAAGAGCTATTTACTTCGCCTTTAAATTATATGGTAGGTTACACCAGCCTTGCACCGAAAATTGATGGTGATATCAATGACGCCGTTTGGCAAAAGGCATCCTGGACGGCAGAATTTCAAGACATTGAAGGCAATACGCAGCCCAAGCCGTCATATCCCACTAGGGTAAAAATGCTTTGGGACGATCACTACCTCTATATTGCTGCAGAGCTGAAAGACCCGCAGGTATGGGCTTCCATCAAACAACATGACGCTATAGTTTATTGGGATAATGATTTTGAAGTCTTCATCGACCCGGCGAATACCAGCCATCGATACTTCGAGATTGAAATCAATCCGCTTAATACCATTTTCGACCTGTTTCTGAACAAGCCCTACCGTAATGGCGGCACTCCCTTAATCAGTTGGGATACGCCCGGATTGCGTTCGGCGGTACAAATTCAGGGCACGTTGAATAAGTCGAACGATACTGACCGCGGATGGACGGTAGAGATGGCCATTCCATTTAAAGCGTTAGGTATCGGTGATAACGAACGCAACGGGGTGACCGAAGGCACCTTGTGGCGCATCAATTTTTCGCGCGTAGAGTGGGATACCAAAGTGGTAAACGGCAAATATGTCAAGGTAATAGACAGCACTAAAAGCCACCCCGAGCATAATTGGGTATGGTCGCCGCAAGCGGTCATTAACATGCACTTTCCCGAAAGATGGGGCTACCTGCAGTTTACCAAACAACAAACCCCACCTGCTTTTCAATTACCTTATGAAGAAGAGCAACGCAAGTACCTGTGGCTGCTTTATTACAAGCAAAAACAATATCAAGAGGCTCATCACCGATATGCGACTACCTTGGCGGAACTGAATTTCCCTGAGACGATTAACGTGGGTAGCAGCGACAATAAAGTCAACCTTGAGGCTACGCCGAACCTGTTCATGGCAACGATTTCAACGATAGGTGCAGCAACGGTTGTCGCGATCAATCAGGAAGGCTTAATCCAGAAAATCGGATCATCGAAAAGATAAGTTTTATTAAAACTATTTATATTAAAGGTTTCTTATTTAAAGCGTGAATTACAGACAGTTTAAAGAAGTTAAAATAGCCGAAGTCGGGCTGGGCACCTGGCAACTCGGCAGCGCCGACTGGGGCAATGTGAATGAGCATGAAGCACACCAGATCTTACAGGCTTATGTAGATGCGGGCGGTAATTTTATTGATACGGCCGATGTTTACGGCATGGGTGTGAGCGAACGCACGATCGGCAGCTTTTTAAAAACTACCGATAAGGAAATCTTTGTGGCAACAAAATTGGGCCGCAGAGGCGACGATGGGAACGGCTGGCCGCAAAACTTCACCTACGATGCCATGAAACGCCAAGCGGAGGATTCCTTAAAGAACCTCGACCTGTCCCAGTTATTTCTGGAACAGCTGCACTGTATCCCGACAGAAGAAATGCGGGCTGGTAAGGTGTTCGATCACCTGCGTAAGCTGCAGCAAGAGGGTTTGATCCGTTATTTCGGTGCGAGTGTGGAAACCAGCGAAGAGGCTTTGATCTGCCTCGAGCAGGAAGGTTTGGCGTCGCTTCAGATCATCTTCAACATGTTCCGTCAGCACGTGGCGGATGAAATTTTTGCCAAAGCCAAAGAAAAGGGTGTCGCGCTGATTGTCCGTGTTCCGCTGGCTAGTGGATTGTTAACGGGTAAATTTAATGAAAGCACGTCTTTCGCCCCTACCGATCACCGCAACTTCAACGCCAACGGAGATGCCTTTAATGCAGGGGAAACATTTTCGGGTATAGAGTTTAACGAGGGTATCCAACTCGCGGCGCGAATAAACCGTATGCTGCCAGACCACCGTATGGCGCAATGGGCGATACGCTGGATATTGGATCACCCCGAGGTAACTACCGTTATCCCGGGCGCTAGCAAGGTAACGCAGGTTCATAACAACGTACAGGCTTCTGCCATGCCGCCGTTATCGCTGCATATCCATAATAAGTTACGAACGTTTTACAACGAAGAGATTAAACAGAAAATCCGCGGGCATTTTTAGGTGGATATCAGCAGCAGCTACACCAGAAGCTTTTCGTAGATGGAAAAGTTTTCATCATCATAACAGATGAAGATTACCTGCTGCAGAAGCTGCTGCTGTTCAAGATAGTTTTTCACGGTAGTAACAGCTATTTCGGCGGCCTCCGGCTTCGGAAAGCCATAAATACCGGTACTGATATTTGGAAATGCAATAGTACTGATCCTATTCCGGAATGCTAATTGCACACTGTTTAAATAACAAGACGCCAACAGTTCAGGCTCGTTTCGGTTCCCTCCGTTCCATACCGGGCCAACGGTATGGATCACATTCTTTGCCGGCAACCTACCGCCACTTGTAATTACGGCTTCACCCGTTTTGCAGCCTCCCTGCCTTGCTACAATGGCACGGCATTCTTCCAGAATCTGCGGACCGCCTGCCCGGTGGATGGCACCATCTACTCCTCCCCCGCCCATCAGACTGCTGTTAGCGGCATTAACGATTGCGTCTACCTCCAGTTTGGTAATATCACCCTTTAAAAGCCTGATGGCGCCTGCAGTTTTCATAGCTATTTGTATTGATCCAATACGGGATACGCAATAAGCCTGCCGCTTATTCTCTGTCCACAAAGAACGCTTTCAGTTCCGTGGCATCGTCAGGCTGCATACGGCCGGCCAATATCAAGCGTAATTGGCGGCGACGTAAAGCACCATCATACAATTGCTTTTCGTGCTCGGTTTCAGGGTGAAGTTCTGGTACCGGTACAGTCACATTATTTTGGTCTAAAGCCACAAAGGTATAGTAGGCTTCGTTACTCTTAATTTTGGTATTGGAGGGGATATTTTGCGCCCAAACATCCAGCCGCACCTCTACAGAGGTGTTAAAAGCACGGGTTACCACGGCTTCAATCATCACGGCATCGCCCAGTTTTATGGGTTGCTTAAATGAAACGTTATCTACCGAAGCTGTCACCACCATACGGTTACAATGCTTTTGTGCAGACATTGCCGCAGCAATATCCATCCAGTAAAGCAGGCGACCGCCCATTAAATTACCCAGGGTATTGGTATCGTTCGGCAGAACCAATTCGTTCATCACAGTATAGCTTCCGGCAGGTGTTTTATTTGTCATACTCGGGCAAAGATAATTATTAATACCACGGGTTGTGGAGGGTAGATTTCATCCTTTTGTATCCGCTTCAAAAAAATTTAAATTTTCAGGGTGATATTTAACCGTTTTTTGGTACATCTGTATAAAAGCACTGTTTATGAGAGCGATTGCTTTAACAACGATAAAAGAACGTGAAGCCTTTTTTATGGCGCTCTATAAAAAGGTGTTTCCGGTAGTAGCCAGATACGTTAGCAGGCGCGGCGGAAACGAAGACGACGCGGCAGATATTTTCCAGGACAGCGTAGTGATCTACTATGAAAAAGTGGTATCAGGCGATATGGACTGTAAAGACGAACAAGCCTACCTGATGGGTATCTGCAAGAACCTGTGGTTAAAAAGGTTTAATAACGGAAAGAATTTGCCGTTTAACGAGCAGTTTGACGATTTAATTGCTGAAGACAAGCCGGTACAACCCGCGGTCGAAAAACTGATGCACTACCTGGAAAATGCCGGCCAGAAGTGTATGAACCTGCTTCGGGCATTCTATTATGACCAGTTGCCTTTGAAAGACATTGCAGCGTTATTGGGGTACTCGGGCGAACGTTCCGCAACAGTGCAGAAGTACAAGTGCCTGGAGAAAGTAAGAGCAACCGTTAAACAAAAAGCATTGCAGTATGAGGACTTTGTTGAATGAGGTAGCCGAGATAGAAAACTATCTTCACCACAAAAACCAGCCGCAAGACCGTTTACTTTTTGAAGCGAAATTGCTTTTAAACGAAACGCTGCGCGAGAACACAGATGCACAGCAACATACTTATTCCATTATAAAACAATACGGTCGGCAGCAGTTAAAGGCCGAACTGAAAGCCGTTCATCAAAAGCTGTTCAGCGAACCGCAACACCGGTCATTTGCGCAGATGATCAAACAGCTGTTTCGCCGCTAAACAAGCGTAATCCACTTATTTCTTACTTAAAAACTCATCTTGTTATGCAAATTAACAAACAGGAATTCTATGCCTATGCGGTAAAGCATCGCCGTATTAACAGCACCCATGTCGAAAAGTTTATCGGCACTATAGAAGCGGCCATTCAACCCCGTGCCATGACACCCTACATCACCGAAGAGCGACAGTTAAACGTAGCGCAGATGGATGTATTCTCGCGCCTGATGATGGACCGTATTGTCTTTCTGGGCAGTGCGGTCGATGATAACGTAGCAAATATTATCCAGGCGCAACTGCTCTTTCTGCAATCTGTGGATAGCAAAAAAGATATCCAGATGTATATTAATTCGCCCGGCGGATCTGTATACGCAGGGCTCGGTATCCATGACACCATGCAATTCATCGGCCCCGATGTAGCGACGATTTGCACAGGTGTAGCCCTCAGCTTTGGCGCCGTACTGCTTTGCGCAGGTGCGGCAGGTAAGCGGGCTGCACTCCCACATTCGCGGATTATGTTCCATCAACCCCACGGCGGGGCACAGGGGCAGGCCTCTGATATGGAAATCCAGATCCGCGAGTACCTGAAACTAAAGCAGGAACTGAATGAGATTATCGCCAGGCACTGTGGGCAGGACTACGAGAAGGTTCGTGAAATAACCGACCGTGACTACTGGCTAACCGCTAAAGAAGCAAAGGTATTTGGCGCGATAGACGAGGTTTTGGGAGGACCTAATGATTAAATGAGCGAATGGGAGAAGAAGTGAATGACAGAATAATGAAAAGTTAGATATCACTCCCTCGGGAGGGTCAGGGAGGGGTTTATTTCTTCAACCCCTTCCTCCTCCTTCCCAATGGGAAGGAATCGCACTAACCCAAGCCCTATTTACCTTCCCACTGTGCTGATCTGCCTGAAACCGATCAGCTCTTCCCAACGTGCGCCAGGCGGACGGTAGTAAACCAATATTTGGTACGTATTCTGGGTTTCGAAATGATTACCTTCTGTTGTAGAAATATCCGGCTGATGGTTACTGTTCAGCATCACGTATTCGTAATCGTAAACGCCTTGCTTAAATAATGCGTTATAGTAGTATCGTCCGCGGGTAGCATCGTACTCCATTTTGCTTTGGGCATCGGTGCGGTAATTGTTGAATTTACCAACCAGGTACACCTCCTGATCAGCAGAAGAACCGGAAGCTGCCAGATTAAAATAAACCCGTGCATAATCGGCATCCGTTTTAGGGTCGCGGCCTTCCTGGTTAAGGATGAAAAAGCCGCCATCATTATCATACTGGAACAGGTAATTATCCTGCCCGCGCTTTTGGTCTGTCAGCAGTAAAACGGTGTTGGCGGTATCGCGAAAGATACGGCCTATCTGCTCGGAGTTAAGCCGGAGCGAACGGATATCGAAATGCCGGAATTCGTTACCGCCAGGGAAATCATTAATCGCGATGTCGTTATATACCAGCGAAGACCCGCGAATAAAAGTGGGCCGGGTATTCATTTGCCCCAACTCATACCGCCCATTTTGCATCACCAACACTCGGATATCACTATAAGGATTCTGTACCGCCATACCCGCAAAATCTACCTGGAAGTTTACCTTCTGGTTAGTTTGCCGTAGGGCCACATTGGCCGATGGTACTACTTCTGCCTGGATACTTGCCCGCGAACTGACCACGTAAAAATGTTGTGTTAGCACTATTTTATTCGGGTCGCCATCCTCGTAAACTTTTAGCACATAATTACCCGGAAGCTTTGGCGCAATGTTCCTGTTGGGTAGCGTCAGTTCGTAATGGATGTACTTCTTCAGCGTAGTTACAGAGTAGCGGTAATCCATGATCCGGTCTTCCGTAAAACTTTGCAGGTATTCTGTTGGCGATATGCGCGACGAATTCCACGCGGCATCACAATGCTCGATGGTATAGCTAAAGTTCCGGCTATTGGTGCTCAGATCATCAAAGCTAAGCAAGAGTTGTTCCGCGCTATTCAGCGTAATTACCGGTAAAGAATTTTCTTTTGCCGCATTGTAAAACTGAACGGTTTTTATTTGCGGCTGAAAAGTTTGATCGGTATAGGGTTGGGCTGTAGAGGAAAGAGAAATTAATCCCAACATCGTCATTGCGAGGAACGAAGCAATCTTAATTCTTTTTGAAAGAAAGGTATTATTGGTGATTGCTTCTTCGCATTTGCTCATCGCAATGACGGTTTAAATGTGTTTAACTAAATATTGTCATTGCAAGACCTTTAAAAGGCCGTGGCAATCTGGTCGATTGTGATTATCCGTTGAGATTGCTTCGTCGTTCCTTCTCGCAATGACATTTCTACTTTAATTTCTTTTGTTCTTTATTTTAAAACAGCTGTCATTGCGAGACCTTGAAAAGGTCGTGGCAATCTGGGCCAATTGTGATTATTCGTTGAGATTGCTTCGTCGTTCCTTCTCGCAATGACATTTCTACTTTAATTTCTTTTGTTCTTTATTTTAAAACAGCTGTCATTGCGAGACCTTGAAAAGGTCGTGGCAATCTGGGCCGATTGTACTTATCTGTTAAGATTGCTTCGTCGTTCCTCCTCGCAATGACATCAAAGCAAAGCTACGCTTCCAGTTCCATAATCTGCTCGGCCAGTGTCTCCCACTGCTGCTGTAGTAGTTTTAGCTGATTCTGCTTTTGCTGATACCCGCTGTTGGTATCCGCAAGCTTTGCCTGATCATTAAATACGGCAGGATCTGCCAGCTTTTCTTCATACTGCTTCACTTCCTTTTCGAGGGCAGCGATTTGGTCTTCCATTTTTTGCAGATCGCTGTTCAGTTTTTTCAGCTGCTTGCTTTTGTCTTCAGAGGGTTGTTGCTGCTTAGGCGCTTCTTTCTTTTCTTCCTTCTTTGGCGCAGATGCAGCGGCTTTAGGCTGAACTTTCCTTTTAGCCATCCATTCTTCGTACTCTACATACGTACCCGGATATTCCTTGATCTTCTGGTCTTCAATAAACCATATCTTATTGGCAATATTTGCCAGAAAGTGACGGTCGTGCGATACGGCAATCACCGTTCCTTCATACTGCTGTAGGGCCTGGATCAGGATATTTACCGATTGCATATCCAGGTGGTTGGTAGGCTCATCCAGAATCAGGAAGTTAGCGTCAGCAGTCAATGCCTTAGCCAATGCCACACGCGACTTCTCGCCACCGGATAACACCCTGATCTTTTTGAACACATCATCGCCTGTAAACAGGAAGCTACCCAAAATTGAACGCAATTCAGTTTCGGTATGTCGTGGCGCAAAAGCCTGCAACTCTGCCAGGATTTCGTTATCCAGATGCAGCGATTCCAACTGGTGCTGCGCAAAGAAGGTTTTGGTTACGTTATAACCAGTATCCGCTTTACCGGTAAACTCGTGGTCTGTCCCTGCAATAATTCTCAATAAGGTTGACTTACCACGTCCGTTCGCACCGATCAGCGCAATTTTGTCGCCTTTTTCAATTACAGCATCTGAGTGGCTTAAGATCTGAAGATTAGGGTAGCTTTTACTCAGATCTTCAATGTTTACTACATTTCGACCGGATTGCTTGCTGAACTTGAAAGTGAAGTTTACCGTTGGGTTATCATCATCCACATCATCCACACGGTCCATCTTTTCCAGCATCTTGATGCGCGACTGCGCCATTTTAGCTTTAGAAGCCTTCGCCCGGAAACGTTCGATCAGTCTTTCTTCCTGCTTGATTTTGGCCTGCTGGTTTTTATACTCCCCGCGCTGGATTTCTTCACGCAGGGCTTTCTCTTCCAGGTAGAAGGTATAGTTACCAGCGTAAACAGTTAACTTCCCTTTGCGAGATTCCACCGTGCGGTTAATTACCTTGTCGAGGAACCAGCGGTCGTGTGATACGATGACGATGGCACCTTCAAAGTTACGCAGGTATTCTTCCAGCCACTGGATCGATGGTAAGTCTAAGTGGTTGGTAGGCTCATCGAGCAGCAGGATGTCCGGTGCCTGTAACAGAATTTTAGCCAGCATTACACGCATACGCCATCCACCAGAAAAGGTGCTGAGCTTACGATGTGTATCTTCTTCGGTAAAACCCAGACCTGCTAAAATCTCATGCGCTTTGTATTCGATATTATAACCATCGAGCGATTCAAACTCGTGCTGTTTATCGCTCAGTTTATTCAGTAAATCTTCGCTATAGTCGGTTTCCAGCTTTTTTAGCAGGTTTTCAATCTCGGTATGCAGCTGGTTTTGGCGTTCGAATGCTTCCATTGCCACATGCAGGATAGATTTTTCTGAAGCATAAGACAGCAGATCCTGATTTAAATAACCAATGGTCAGGTCTTTAGACTTTGAAATAGAACCAGAGGTGGGCGTATAGTCACCAACGATCAACTTCAGTAAGGTAGTTTTACCGGTACCGTTAGCACCGATCAGGCCTATTTTTTCCCCGGGTTTAATATGCCAGTTGGCTTCGTCATAAAGAGCTCTCGCACCAATCTCGAACGTAAGGTTATTTATAGCAATCATTTACATACAAAGATACCCTTTTGAGCGTCAAGAGGCAAGAGACAGGAATCAAGAAACAAGAGACAAGATTTACATAGAGTTAATGGCAACTAAAAAAGCCAGTAAGCAAATTTCTCGCTCCCTGGCTCTCTATTTTCTAACGCGATAAAATAAGACAAAGGAAACAAGGTCCTGCTTCTTGTCTCTAATATCTTGCTTCTAAAAACTAACCCTTAATTGTTTCCAGCCAGGCGTGGCCCATCAGGTTAGCACCTGCCACGCTTGGGTGTACGCCGTCTGTAGTCCAGTAACTGCCGGGGGCCAGTTCAAGAGCCTTATTAAAGATAGATTGATAAGGAATAAACACGGCATTATATTGTTGTGCAATTTCCTTTGCTGCTACCCGGTATTCGTCAAAAGTGGGGTACCATTTATCGTCAACGGCTTTTACGTCTTTTAACGCGAACGGTTCGCCAATAATCAGTTTAACGTCCGGCAGCGCTTGTTTGGTTCTGTCAAGCAAGGCCGCATAATCTTTTCGATAAGTATCTATGGTGCCTTTGTAGCCGCCGGTTAAGGTATGCCAGAAATCATTAACACCAATTAAAATACTCAGCACGTTTGGCTTCAGCGCCAGGCAGTCGTCATTCCAGCGATCTGCCAACTGGTAAACCTTGTTCCCGCTGATGCCTTTGTTATAAACCTGTAAGGCTTTAGTCGGATATTTGTAAAGCAACCCACCGCCTACTACAGCAGCATAACCATTACCTAAAGCGCCGGAACTGTTAGGCACTGTCTGCTTTTTGTCGCGGCCCCAATCGGTAATAGAATCTCCCTGCAGCAGGATCACATCCTTTTCGTTCAGTTCTACCTTCTTTTTCAGGCTGCTTTCTGCAAAAGCAGAGGTAATAATGGCAGGCACGGTAACTGCCGCTAAGCCCGCAGTAACAGCTTTGGTAAGGAAATCGCGGCGACTATCCAGTTTCATGATAATTGTAGATTTAACATGGTTTTTAAGAGCGTCTAATATAAATATTGTTTGTGAACACGTAGGCGCTAAAAGCAAAAAGTGAATAATCTCGCCTTATTGTTACAGCCTCCCTTGTTCATACTACATACCCTGATGCTAAAACTTTCATTTACTGTAACAAAGCAGCTTTCGCACACTCTAATTTTTAAACCTAATAAACAACCGGACTGATGAAATGGAACTTTTTTAAGAAGCAGACAGTAGTTAGCAAGCCTAAAAAGAGTAAAGCACGTGAATGGGCCGATGCCCTTTTATTCGCCGTGGTGGCCTCTTCTATCATTCGCGGATTATTATTTTCTGCGTATGCTATTCCCTCCGGCTCTATGGAAAGTTCGCTGCTTACCGGCGATTACCTGTTTGTTAGCAAACTTAACTACGGCCCCAGGATGCCTATTACGCCAATAGCTATTCCTTTTACCGAGTCAACCGTTTTCAACAACAGCATAAAAACTTATTGGGACAAGCTGCAGCTCCCCTACTACCGTTTACCGGGCCTTTCAGAAGTAAAACGGGGCGATGTAGTGGTATTCAACTACCCGCCAGATACGGCTAAACCGGTTGATATGCGCGTGCATTATATTAAGCGTTGCCAGGCCTTGCCCGGCGACGTGCTCACCATTGTCAACTCCCAGGTATATGCCAACGGCGTTGCCGTTAAAAATGCGCCAAAAGCACAAACCTCTTACCTGGTGGTAACCGACGGCCGACCGCTTAATCCCGAATTATTGCAGCAACTGCACGTAGAAATATTTCGCCAGCCAACAGAAGATAGTTACGAGATGATCATCCCTAATGAGTCCTTACAGGCGGTGAAAAAGATATCTAACGTTAAATCGATGGAAGCCGTGGTGGAACCAAAAGGCTTGTATGATCCGGGAATATTCCCACACCAGGCGCTTTACAAATGGAACCAGGATAACTTCGGTCCGCTTACTGTTCCTAAAAAAGGCTGGAAAATCCGCCTGACGGATTCTACCGCTACGCTTTACGCAACTACCATCAGCGCGTACGAACATCATCATATTACAAAGAAAGGAAGCCAATATTTTGTAGACCAAAAACCGGCTACAGATTATACTTTCTCGCAAAACTATTACTGGATGATGGGCGATAACCGCCATAATTCAGAAGACTCCCGCGTATGGGGTTTTGTGCCCGAAGATCACATCGTAGGTAAAGCGATGATCACCTGGATGAGTATCGATAGCACAGGAAGCTTCCTCGATAAAATTCGCTGGAACCGCATATTAAGGCCGATACATTAATTGGCATAAACATTCTTCATCTTCTTGGTGTTACAGCTAAATAAACCCGAGAAGATGAAGAACGGCTTATTTGAATATGGCGATGCGGTAATTATAACCGCTACAGATGAAAAGGGAATTGTGAACGCACAACAGTTTAACGACGATGATGCGGTAGAAGTAAAACTGCAATCTGGCGTGATACAGCAGTTTAATACAGACGATCTGGAGTTCGACCTGGATTATCAGCCCGATACCGGCGAATGATCAGTGCAGAATCTTGAAAAGCAGCTCTTTCATTAGCTCGCCATGCGTAGCAGCTGAATCGAGACCTTTTGTTTTCAGATCGTACTCACGCAGTAAACTGATCACCTGCATGCTTTTCCCGTAATCGTAGCTGCGGGCGGCTTGTTCATAATCCTTTACAAAGTACGGGCTAACACCCAACTCGCGCGCCACATTCTGCTGCGAGCGGTCTTTAAGATAGTGCCACTGTAAAATTTTACTGAAGTAGCTGTACAGGTTGGCCAGTATCACTACAATGGGGTTTGATTTTGGATTAGCCTCGAAGTAATTGATGATCTGGTTTGCCTTCACCACGTCTTTACGTGCAAGCGCCGCTTGCAACTCAAAAACGTTGTACTCTTTGCTGATGCCGATATTATCCTGAATCTGCTTAAGGGTGATCTCCTGCCCTTCTGCAATGTTCAGCATCAGTTTATCCAGTTCGTTGGCAATTTTAGAAAGATCGTTCCCCAGATACTCGGCAAGCATATTTGCGGCCTGCGAACTTATCTTGTATTTCTTATCAACCACGTAACCTTCTATCCAGCCGGGAATCTTATTATCATACAACGTTGCCGATTCAAAGATCAGTCCCGTCTTTTCAATCGCTTTATAAGCCTTCTTACGTTTATCGAATTTGCCGTACTTGTAGCAGAAAACAAGGATGGTACTTGGCAGTGGGCTTTCCAGATAGCTCTGTAAAGGATTAATGCTTTTCTTATCGTCATCATCCTTACCCCATTTCAAATCCTGCGCTTCCTTAACCAATACCACCTGGTAGTCGGCCATCATGGGGTAGCGTTTGGCCGCGTTCAGCACCGTCATCATCTCGGTATCCTTACCATACAGCACCGTTTGGTTAAAGCCCTTTTCATGTTCGGGCAGCAGCTGGTGCTCTATGTAATCGCTTACCACGTCAATGAAATACGGCTCCTCGCCGTGTAACAGGTAAACGGGCTTATATTTACGGTTTTTAAGATCTTTAAGGATATCTGCAGCAGTCATACCAATCTGGTGCAAATTACAAATAATGCAGGTAGGTTGTGCAGCTTTCCTAAATTTTAACATCCCCGTCCGGGTGCTGGTTTTTAGCTTAACTTTGCCTTCGTGAGCGTATTGCAGCCCCTTAATTTACCACCCTATCCTTTTAAAATAAGGGATGACGGAAGCCGTCTGCTGCTGTTTGACGAGATCAGGAAGAAAGAACTGGTTTTAACACCAGAAGAATGGGTACGTCAACATTTCGTACAGTACCTGATCAATCAAAAAGGCTACCCCAAAACGCTGATCAAATTAGAAGGCGGATTGAAACTGAACGGACTGGCCAAACGGTCGGACATTGTGGTTTACAATTCGCTTGGTGAGAAAATTCTACTGGTAGAATGCAAAGCCCCTGGGGTGAAGATAGACCAGCAGGTTTTCGACCAGGCGGCAAGATATAACATGGTACACCGGTTGCCGCTGCTTGCCGTAACCAATGGCCTCAGTCATTATTATTGCCGGATTGATTTTAGTGAAGAACGCTATGCTTTTTTGCCCGAACTGCCCGCTTACCGGTAATTAGGCTACGGTGGTTAGTTCCAGCATCTTATCGCGCAGGTCTTCCGGCTTAAATGGTTTAGAGATATAATCATTCATACCCGCGCTAAAAATCTGTTCGCGGATGTCTACCAGCGCAGATGCGGTAAGCGCGACTATTGGCACGTTAGATTTGCGGCTGTCCGGCAGCTTCCTTATTTCTTTTGAAGCATCAAAGCCATTCATTACCGGCATTTGAAGGTCCATCAGTATAATATCGAAATTACCATATTGCACCAGTTCAACTGCCCGTGCACCGTTCTCTGCAAACGTAGGCGTAATATCCCACTTAGAAAGCAGCTTCTTCATCAGCATCACGTTCACCGGGTTATCCTCTGCAATAAGCACCTTAATTTCACTTAACACACCTGCTGACTGTTCTGCCGTAGGTACAGGAGCGGGTTCCACCTGCTGCTTTGCTTGTATTTGCTGTACCACCGGCTTTTTAACCTCCTGATCTGTGGGCACCGGGAATTGCATATTGAATGAGAATTCAGACCCCACGTTCACCTTGGTATCCACATACATATTTACGCCCTGCAGTTCCAGCAATTGTTTTACAATAGCCAGTCCTAAACCGGTGCCGCCATACTGCCGGGTAATGGTCATGGATTCCTGCGCAAAAGGCTGGAAGATGTTCGCCAGGTTTTCTTTCTTAATACCAATACCGGTATCCTTAATCGAAAAACTAATGGTGATGGTATTGTGACGATCTTCTATACAGGCTGCCTTCACCCAAATGTTACCCTTATCGGTAAACTTAATGGCATTGCTCACCAGGTTAAAGATTACCTGCGTTAACCGCGTAGGGTCACCAATGATGGTCCTATGTTTTAGCGATTCGTCTATCTGCAAATGAAAATTCAAGCCTTTCTCATTTGCTTTGATATTCTGGCTTCCGCAGATGTTGTGCAGCAATTCGGCCAGGTTAAAACGGATATTCTCGAACTCTAACTTACCCGACTCGATCTTGTTAAAGTCGAGCACGTCATTCACAATAGCCAACAAGTTGCTGGCAGAAAACTTCAATATTTCCAGGTTCTCTTTCTGATCATGGCGTGGGTTGTTCATCATCAGCAAGTTGGACATACCAATCACTGCGTTCAGCGGGGTACGAATCTCGTGCGACATGGTCGACAGGAATTCAGACTTCGCCTGCGATGATTTCTCTGCTTTATTGATCGCACTTTCCATCTGCGCGTTCAATTGCGATTGCTTCTCGCTGGTTTGCTTCAGCTGCCTGATGTTCTTTAAAAAAGCGCCGTAAAAATGGCTGTGGATGAAAATGATCAGGATGAAATTGGCCAATACGGCAATGATGGTCACAGAATCATCTACCTTTTCTGGCTTGAAGTTGATGATGTAACCGCTGTGGTATTCCAGCACCATAAAGGCCAGCACCGGGATGATATTTACCAGTGAGTAAAACAAGCCGAAACTTTGGCCCAACATGTAAAAGCTAAACAGTACGATGATCAGGATGAGCTGTAGGGTAACCAGGTTTACGGTCTGCAACACCACGTACACATTTGCCAGGTTAGCAACGGTGATCAGGATGAGCAGTACATGCGCAATACGCCGCCAATCTGCACGCCAGGTTAAGTATTTAAAAAGGGCTAACAGGATAAGTGAAGCCCCCTGTGCCATATATAAAGAAAGATTGCTTCCCTGTGCACCGAAAGTAATCATCAACGCAATTACCGCAATAAAAGCCAGCCATAAGCCATAATAAAGCAGGCGAATACGGGCAACGTCGAGAATCGAATGATCCTTGCGTATGATCTGCTTTAACGATAAATTTAAAAAACCTGGTTTATGCGACATATTGGCCGATGCAAAAGGGAGCTAACCTTAAAAATAGCGGAATAATGTTACGATAACAAGGTCCACTATTTTTAAGCATTAACTATTTGCAATTAGCCTGCCAAAACGTTCAGATTTTCTTCGATGGCTTTTATTTTGGCTTCTGCATCGGCGCGTTTGCGCTGCTCATTCTCTACAATCTCTGGTTTGGCATTCTGCACAAAACGCTCGTTGCTTAACTTGGCGTTTACAGATTTAAGGAAGCCATGCAGGTATTCCAGTTCTTTTTGCAAACGTTCACGTTCGGCATCTACATCTATATTTTCGTTCAGCGGCACGTAGAACTCGTCTGTAAGTACCATAAAGCCTGCCGCCCCGGCAACCTGTTCTGACACCATGCTTACCTCGCTGATGTTTCCGAGCTTGCAGATCATTTCTTTATAAGCCGGATAGTCGACAACCGAATTATGACGGATATTTAATTCCAGCGCATCTTTCGGAGAGATCTGTTTGGTGTTCCTGATATTTCTGATACCCGAGATTACCTGCTTAATTGCTTCAACCTCTTGTAAAACCTGTGGATTAATTTCTACAAAAACGGGCATTTTCGCCACAATACAACAGTCCATTTCCGCACGGGTTCCGAAGATCTCGTCGTGCCATAGCTCCTCGGTAAGGAAAGGCATAAATGGATGCAACAGCTTTAAAATATCTTCAAAAAAGGATACGGTAGCTTTATACGTTTGCTGATCGATGGGCTGCTGGTAACCCGGCTTCACCATCTCCAGGTACCATGCGCAAAAATCGTCCCATACAAGTTTATAAGTGGCCATCAGCGCTTCTGATAGGCGGTACTGGCCGAAGTTATCGTTAATTTCCTGCAGTGCTTCGCTGAACCGGCTGCTAAACCAGTTCACCGCTTTATCATTTACAAAAGGAAGGCTTTCATCTACAGACCATCCCTTTACCAGCCTGAACGCGTTCCACACTTTGTTAGCGAAGTTACGGCCCTGTTCGCAATAGCTTTCGTCGAACATCAGGTCGTTACCTGCCGGTGAAGAAAGTAGGATACCTACACGAACGCCGTCTGCACCATACTTTTCTATCAGTCCAAGCGGGTCGGGCGAGTTGCCTAAAGATTTAGACATTTTACGGCCCAACTTATCCCGTACAATACCGGTCAGGTACACGTTTGTAAAAGGTTTCTTTCCGCGGAATTCGTGCCCGGCCATAATCATCCGGGCCACCCAGAAGAATAAAATCTCCGGCGCGGTTACCAGGTCATTTGTCGGATAGTAATAGTTGATGTCTGCACCGTCCGGGTTTTTAAAGCCATCAAATACAGATATTGGCCACAACCATGAAGAGAACCAGGTATCTACCACGTCTTCTTCCTGGCTGATGGATTGATAAGCAATACCTGCTTTCTCAAATTCGGTTTTCGCCTCTGCTTCGGTTTTGGCTACCACCCATTGGCCTTTCTCGTTATACCAGGCCGGTATGCGCTGCCCCCACCATAGCTGGCGGCTGATACACCAGTCCTGAACGTTTTCCATCCAGTGGCGATAGGTATTCACAAACTTATCGGGGATCAGTTTTACCTCGCCATCTAACACATAACCCAGCGCTGGCTTAGCCATTTCGCCCATTTTACAAAACCACTGCATAGAAAGTCGCGGCTCGATAACAGCGTCAGTACGTTCAGAAAAACCGATCTGCGATTTATAATCTTCTACTTTCTCCAGCGAACCGGCTTCTTCCAGCAATACGGCTATTTTCTTACGCGCCGCAAAGCGGTCTTCGCCTACCAGTATCTGCGCCTTCTCATTCAGGGTACCGTCATCATTCAGGATATCGATCACTTCCAGGTGATGTTTCTGGCCGAGCTGATAATCGTTCAGATCGTGCGCCGGTGTAACTTTCAAACAACCGGTACCAAATTCCATCTCTACGTATTCGTCTTCAATGATCGGTATTTCGCGGTTGATCAGCGGGATCATCGCTTTCCTACCTTTCAAATGCGTATAACGCGGATCGTTCGGGTTGATACAAATAGCCGAGTCCGCCATGATCGTTTCCGGACGGGTGGTGGCGATGATGAGGTAGTTGCGAGTTACAAGTTGCGAGTTGTCAGTATTTTCATCACTGGTAGCTGGCAACTGGTCACCCGCAATCTCATACCTTATATAATAAAGTTTCTGATTTACCTCTTTGCGGATTACTTCTTCGTCAGAAACCGCAGTTTTCCCCTGCGGGTCCCAGTTTACCATCCGCACACCACGGTAGATCCATCCTTTTTTATACAGGTGGATAAAGGTATCAATTACCGCTTCAGACAGATCATCCTCCATGGTAAAGCGGGTACGGTCCCAATCGCAGGAAGCACCCAGTTTTTTCAGCTGATCAAGGATGATACCGCCATACTTCTCTTTCCACTCCCAGGCATACTTCAAGAATTCTTCTCGGGTAAGGTCTTTCTTGCTGATACCTTGCTCTTTCAGCATCGCCACTACTTTAGCTTCGGTCGCGATACTGGCATGGTCTGTACCTGGTACCCAGCACGCATTTTTCCCCTGCATACGGGCACGGCGGATCAGTACATCCTGTATGGTATTATTTAACATATGTCCCATGTGCAGCACCCCGGTGACGTTTGGCGGCGGGATGACGATGGTGTAAGGCTCGCGTTCGTCCGGTACAGAACGGAAAAATTTATGCGTTAACCAGTAACTATACCACTTGTCTTCTGCTTCTTTGGGTTGATATGTTTTTGAAATACTCATAAGCTGCAAAAATAAGGTTTTGTACCGAGAGTCCATAGATGATAGACCGTGGACGATGGATAAAAGACTAAAGACGACTATGGACCATAGACGATGGACAATAGATCATCGACTACAACCTATCTACTATAGATTATGTATAACAAACGATGGACTATGGTCTATTAGCCAATCCCAAGTCCCACAAAATTTTTACACTTGTTTTATTCCTCTTTTAATATTTAAAAATGCGTTTAGAAGCCTTAACGAAATATTTTTCGGGCCTTGCTACAATTCGCGTCCCTCGCCACAGACTTTTCTCTTGCACAGCACCTTAATATTTTATTAACTTCAAATTTTCTTTAAATAATTCATGAAATCGAAATTAACTTACTTGATGCTTGCAGGCGCATTTTGCATGTCTGCAAACGCATTCGCATCGGGCGATGGGACAAACCCGAAACCAAATCCGCCACAGAAATTTATTGATCCGGCCAACATGGATCCATCTGTAAAACCGGGCGACGACTTTTTTGAATACGCTAACGGCGGCTGGTTAAAAAACAATACTATCCCCGCCAAAGAAACCCGCTGGGGCAGCTTCAGCATCCTGGCAGAGGAAAACAACAAAAAGCTAAGAACTATTCTGAAAGAAGTTAGCGCGCAGAAAGGCCTTCCTAAAGGCAGCGTAAAGCAGCGCGTAGCAGACTTGTATGCCAGCGGCATGGACACCGTAACCATTGAAAAAAGAGGTTATGAGCCTATTAAGGGTGATTTAGCACGTGTAGATAAAATTAAGGATCTGAACGGCGTTGTTAATGAACTGGTTTATCAGCGCGTAAATGGTGTGGGCAGCCCGCTGTTCCGTTTTGGTGTCGGACAAGATTCCAAACATCCTGATAAATATATCACCAGCATGGGCCAGGGTGGCACCAGCCTTCCAGACCGTGATTATTACCTGGTAGATAATGCCCGTAACAAAAAGGTATTAGATGCTTATAAAACTTACCTGACTACCCTTTTCTCTTTAACCGGTACAGACCAGGCTACTGCAGAAAAAAATGCAGCTACAATTATCCGCATCGAAACCGAATTGGCTAAACTGCAAATGAGCCGCGTAGCCATGCGCGACCCTAATAAAACTTATAACAAGTTCTCTGTTGCAGACTTCAGCAAAACTACCCCGCACCTGAACTGGGTAACCTTGTTGCCTGAATTAAAGATCAAAGGCCAGGACAGCATCCTGGTGGCACAGCCAGATTTTATGAAGAGTGCTGATGCCATGCTGGCAAGCGTTCCGGTTGAAGACTGGAAAGTTTACCTGAAAGGCTATGTGCTGCGCGGTTCCGCTACAGAACTAAGCTCGCCGTTCAGCAAAGCTGCATTTAACTTCAGCAGTGTATTGAGTGGACAGAAAGTTCAGGCCCCGCGCGAAGAGCGTATGGCACAGATGGTAAATGGTTCTTTAGGTGAACTGCTGGGCCAGCTTTATGTAGAGAAATACTTTACCCCTGCTGCAAAGCAATATATGGTTAACCTGGTGAACAACCTGAAAGGCGTGTTAGGCGGCCGCATCCAGCGTTTAGACTGGATGACACCAGAGACCAAGGCGCGTGCGCTTAAAAAGCTGAACGCTTTTACCGTTAAAATAGGCTACCCTGACAAATGGGAAGCTTATAACGGCGTTACCATTGCCCGTAATGATTATTATGGCAACCTGGAGCGTATTTCTATCTGGGGTTATAATGAAATGGTGAGCCACCTGGGCAAACCGGTAGATAAAACCCGCTGGGGTATGACACCGCCGACCGTTAACGCTTACTACAGCCCTGTTAATAACGAGATTGTGTTCCCTGCCGGTATCCTTCAATTCCCTTTCTTTGACTTTAATGCTGATGATGCGATCAATTACGGTGGTATCGGTGCGGTAATCGGCCACGAAATGACCCATGGTTTTGACGATCAGGGCCGTCAGTTTGATGCCGACGGCAGCCTGCGCGACTGGTGGAAGAAAGAAGATGCCGACAAGTTTAAAACCCGTGCGGATGCGGTAGTAGATCAGTACAATCATTACACCGTCCTGGACACCATGCACGTAAACGGCCGTTTAACTTTGGGCGAAAACCTGGCCGACCTTGGCGGTCTGAATATCGCTTACGAAGCCTTCAAGAAAACAAAAGAAGGACAATCTGGTGCAAAAATCGATGGATTTACGCCAGATCAACGATTCTTCTTATCTTGGGCTCAGGTTTGGAGAAGTTTACAGCGTCCGGAATCGGCTGCTTCACGTATCTTAACAGATCCGCACTCTCCGGAACAATATCGTACCAACGCACCTTTAACTAATATTGATGCATGGTACCAGGCATTTGACGTTAAACCAGGCGATAAAATGTACAAGAAGCCTGAAGACCGTATTAAGGTTTGGTAAAAAATACCGGGTCTTAATTTTTAAATCCCAGAAGCCTCCGACAAAGTTCGGGGGCTTTGTTGTTTAAACCGGACGGCCCAAGCGTTAGAAAGCTACTTGGCAAGCGTAACTACGCTCAAAGCCAGTATGGCAAACAACAGGGACACAGTAACGAAGGCCCCAAACCATAAGAATAATTTCAGAGACGTTTTCATATGGTAAACATACAGCAAGTAATCTGTTGGCTACCCCGTTAAAACACCCACTTTTGACAAGATAATACACAAGTAACGCCAGAGGTAGCATTTACAAATCGACAATCGCTCCTTTTTAGTCAGCCTATCAATTTATGGAAAGCCTTAATTAAGTGCATAGCTTAACCCCAATCTAAAAAGTTGACTGTATGCTCCACCCTCTATTGAAGTTACACTACTCTTGTTCAAATTTGTTAAGCCGCGTGCATAGCTAAAATCCAGCCCCACCCGCTTGTAGGTGAGGGCCAGTGCGGGCTTTACACGCCAATCTGTGAAACGCCCCCTGCTGGCTGTTTGGTTTATGGGCGCACCCGTTGTACCCGCTTTAAACGTTTCTGTACTTTGCACTGCAAAAGCAGCCTCGGCGCCAACAGTAAGTTCAACGGCTAATTGGTTAAATTCAAAATGCCTGCCCAGGTATGGGTTTAGGTTAAAGTAATCATTGTTAAAATAATCACTGCCGCGCGAAGGAGAAACAGGGTCAGGTATGATTACATTCGTATTCTCGCTCTTGATTTTATCGTAACCTATTTTTAAGCCGGTTACTACATCTGCACTGTTATGTCCCTGCAACTGCATAAAGAACCCGTAGCTGGCAGTTGTTTTGACACTAAAGGGGTTTGCTACAAAATAGGCTTGATCCCCGGATTTTACAGTGCGCACGGTACTGTTTGCTGCAGCGGAGCCCAAATGATTGAACAACACACCGGAAACGCCGACAGAAAACTGGGCATAAGCAAAAGTATTAAACAGAAAACAAAGAGAAAAAGCACAGGCAATGCGGAACAAGATAGATGGTATAGGTTTCATTATATTACTGGTAGCAAAAATACTATTTAGAAGCAGATTTAAAGTTAAGTTTTAGATTTATTCCGCCTGCACCGAACCGGATGTCCTGCGATCCTAATCCACCAAGGGGATATTTCAAAAACGGTTCGACGATGAGCCGGTTATATTTACCAAGCGGATAGCCCACGCCAAAAGATAGGTTCAGTGTCCGGGCAAAGTCAAAGGTGTTAAAATGTTGTTTCGTAGTGCTCTCCTGCTGCGTAGTGCTCAAACTATTGAAACCGCTTCCAACAGTAACAAAGCTGGCGTAGCTATTCGGGTAATCAAGCGTAGACCGGTAGGTCTCATTGATGTACGTTCCGGAACTAATACCCGCCATAACGTAGGTATCTGACTTTTGAGGGTTAAACTGGTATTTAAAGTTGATAGGAATATCCAGGCCAACTAAAACAGCACTCGCATTTTTCACCGATGGCGAAACTGCAGGCGCTGCCAGGAAACTTGCCGGGCTGGCAGCATAACTTGCGCTGACTGCCGCCGCCGCGGCTTTCTGATTCACCGCATTAGGAACACTAGCCGCGTTATCAAACCGTAAACTGTTCTGTGCGATAGCCAGGCCGGTAGACAGTTTCAGGTTATTGGTAATGCTGAAATCGGAAGTTAATCCACCACCCAGGTTAACATCGTTACTGCTGCTGCCTTTTGCATAGTTAAAGTAAGTAGCTGCATAAACAGCAATAGATATTTTCTTTTTTGCAGGATGATCTTCTGTTTGTTTGCGCGCCCTGGCCGCATCCTCACGTGCCTTATCATCAGCTATCATTTTCAACATGGCCGCGGCTGTATTACCAGCCGGTTGAGCGCTGGCGGCAACACTTGTTTTCACAATATTGTTGTCACCTGCAAAAGCCGTTTGCCCTGAATCTGCCACAGACTTTTCGCCAGCAGCAACAACAGTCTTCAACACGCCAGCACTATTTGCAGTGGATTGAGGTGCAAGCCCAACAATTTTTTGCCCCTCTGTAACTACATCAACCTTACTTCCAGCGAACTTTTCATCAGGGGCATAGGCTTGTATTGATGACTGCTGCTTATTAGGGCCCTCAGCAAACAATACATTGCTTCCCGATTTTGATACTGTAGCATATTTCCCATCCATGTAATTTGAACCTGCCTGCGAAGGATAAGTTTTTCCCGTATTGGTGATTTTTGATTTCTCTTGATCTGCCGTACTATCCTCAGCCGAAGCAGAGTTTTTCTTCCCGTTGTCCGCCAGGTTAACCTCACTATCCGGCTGCGGTGTAATTGCGGGTTTACTTTTATGCTGAACTACATTTTGCACTTCCTGCTGCGGGTATAAAAACCACAAACCGATTGCCACCAGGAAAAGCGCGGCCACGCCATACCACCACAGCGGGATGATCCGACGCTTCTTTTCTTCGGGAAAACGCTGCCGCAACAGTTCCCACCCGGCATCAGCAGAAGCATCCTCGTAATTATCGAATACTTCGCGGATCCGGTCCCTGAGTTCGTTATCCAGGTTATCCTCCATATTCTTTTGCTTCTGTATTGATCAAATTCCTTAATTTTTCTTTTGCCCGGCTCAAATACACCCGCGACGAACTTGCCGGGATATCCAGCATTTCGGCTATCTCATCATGGCTGTAACCATCTATCTCATACAGGTTAAAAATCGTCCGTTGAATGGCAGGCAGCAGCTCCATCATCTTCAGAATATCATTCACATTCAATCGCCCCAGGGGCTGATTGCTTCCCGGTAAGTGCATGGTGTGGTCTAACTCCAGGTTCAACTGGTGTTTCATATCCTTGCGCCGCCTGTCAATGGCTGTATTCACTACAATTGTTCTTAACCAAGCCTTAAATACCTTACCGGTGTCGTAGGTATTTATGGCATTAAACACTTTTATAAAAGCATCATTAACCGCTTCCAAAGCATCGTCCCTGTTAAAGCTATACCGCAAACTGATACCCATGGCGTAGCCATAGAACTGCTTATAAAGCAATTCCTGATGCTTCAGGCTACCTTTTTTACATTGACTGATCAGTACTTCCTCAGCCATGCCACGGTTATTTTGCATTAATCAGATTGTTGGCTCCGGCTGATGTTTAGCTCCTAATAAAAGCCATTACGATAAAGCGCCGGGGAACGCTACAGTGACAGGTTATTTTTTTCTAAATATACAATTAAGCCAAAAAGCCTGTACATCAAATGCACAGGCGAATTTGGTTGCGAGTAACTTTAATTAATTCTTTTTCAGCTCGTAAACATAAGCCATGGTATCGGCAAATGTAGTGTAGAACTGTAGCTGGGTACCGTTATACGCATACGGATAGTAACCATTTAAATGGATCTTGCTGCCCGGCGCAACGCCTGTTTTAGGCACGGTAGCATCGCTGAATAAAATATACGTACCGTTAAGGGCAAAATCGCCATAGCTTCCTGCATGCAGGGTAGTGGTATCGCCTGTCACTTTATAGCCCGTGGCAGTGCTCATATCAATGGTTATATTGATTTTTTTTGTAGTATCATAAGCGCCTGAGGTGACGTTTCTTTTTAACACTTTAAACTTGCCGGCAAAAGTTCCGGTGGGTACCGGTACCGGGGTAGAATCTGAACTGCTTTTCATACAGCTGCCTAAAGCCATAATAGCAAAAGGTAATAAGTAGATTAATTTACGCATACACTATTCTTCGTTATCTAATTTATCTACGTTACGCGGTAAGTTTGCGTTACGCTACAACTGACTTAAAAAATTCTATAATTTCTTCGCCTCGTTCCAATACACATCCATTTCTGATAGTGTCATATCATGCAACTGGCGATCATTTTCGCGCGCCTTATCTTCCAGATAAGTGAAGCGTTTAATAAACTTGCGATTGGTTTTCTCCAGCGCATCTTCCGGATTGATGTTAATAAACCTGGCATAATTGATCAGCGAAAACAGCAGGTCGCCGAATTCACTTTCTGCTTTCTCCTGGTCTATCGATTCGCCATCGGCAACATTAAACTCATCGCGGAATTCTTTGATCTCTTCTTCTACCTTTTCCCAAACCTGCTCTTTGTTTTCCCAGTCGAAACCTACCCCGCGGGCCTTCTCCTGGATACGGGAAGCTTTCACCAAAGCAGGCAATGAAGCAGGTACGCCACCCAATACAGAGCGGTTACCTTCTTTCAGCTTGATCTGCTCCCAGTTACGTTTCACATCTTGCTCATCATTCACCTCCGTATCGCTATAAATATGCGGGTGCCGGTTGATCAGCTTATCACAAATGCCGTTTAGCACGCTTGTAATATTAAACTCGTTAGTTTCCGAGCCGATTTTGGCATAAAAAACCAGGTGCAGCATAATATCGCCAAGTTCCTTGCGGATCTCATCCATATCGCCACTCAAAATGGCGTCAGAAAGTTCATAGGTTTCTTCGATGGTGAGGTGACGCAGGCTTTCCATCGTCTGCTTTTTATCCCACGGACAATTAGCGCGAAGATCATTCATGATGGTCAGCAGCCGTTCAAAAGCGCCTGCTGGGGTGTGCGATGTAACCGGAGGTGTTAAAGCCATAGGTAAAAATTTACTGCAAAAATAGGATTTATTATCCCATTGCTGGTGCAGCCTCCTATTAATACGAAAACCTATGGCAAAAATTGTATCAGCGCTTAATTGCGCGCAGCATTTCGCGCTTACCCGGCGCTCCCGGCACCTTTTCCACCTTGAAATCCAGCGCTTTAAGCGTACGTTTCAGGTTGCCGGTAATGGCATAGGTTACAAATACACCGCCCGGTTTCATAAACTTAACAGTATGACTAATAGCCTCTTCGTTCCACATCTCTGGCTGGTGAATAGCTGCGAACGCATCAAAATATACCACGTCGAACTTTCGTGAAGTTTCAAAATCAGTCAGTAGCCGGGTATCGATGTTCAGCTCCACGTTTGGATATAACTGCGTAGTTCCCTGCAAAGCCTGTCGATAGGACTGGTTAAAGGCTTGCCACGTCTCTGCGGAAACATACGCATCATAACCCGTTCCTGCAATCATTTCAGCTAATAGCGGGTAGGCTTCTATACCCGTATAATTCAATTGAAGGTTATTGGCAGTACAATAATCCGCAGTGAGCAGAAAATTTAGCCCCGTACCAAAGCCAACCTCCAGTATACTTACTTCCGGTACTGTCTTGTCCTGCAAAAAATATTTCAACCCGGCATCCAGAAAAACGTGTTTACTTTCCTGCAATGCGCCATGCTTGGAATGATAGTGCTCCCCAACCTGCGGGTTAAAGATGGTTTTAGAACCATCTGCCGTGGTAACGATAGTCAATTCGGGCTGCTGCACTTCCATTTCTTTTTAACCTTTTGCAGCGTAGTTTACGATTGCATCACTGAGGTCGTAAACGGGCACTGCGGTAATTTCGGCGGCAATGATACTGCTGGCCGCTGCGGAACGATAACCTGCTGCGCAATGCACTACGATAGGTTTATCAGTAGGTATCTCGCCAACGCGTTCCCTCAGCTCGGGTAATGGAATAGTTAGGGCCTGATCGAAAATCCTGGCGTGGTTAATCTCATTCCAGTTACGTACGTCAACAATGGTATAATTTTGCTGGTGTTGCTTAAAATCTTCTTCGTTAAAGCCAGCCGAGGTAGCTGTTGCCGTTGCCGGGGTTAGCAATGCGCCTTTGATATTCTTTTCGTAACCAATTTTAGCCGCCTTGTTAATAGCTTCCTCTAACTGGTGTTCGGTCGATCCGATTAAATAAAACGTTTCATTGGGCGACAAAACCGCGCCTAACCAGGTTTCTATCTTGCCGTTCAGTTGTATATTGAACGAACCGGGAACATGCCCTTTCTTAAACTCGCCTTCGGGGCGTACATCCACTAAGATAATGCCTTCTTCTAACGCAGCATCGAGGTTTAAACGGGGAATTTCCGCTATACTTTCTTTAAAACCCGGTGCTCCCTGTTTGTTCAATTCTACGTCGTAACCAAAATATTTGGGCATAAAAGGCTGATCGGTGGTCAGCATCTGTACAAACTTCAACTCGTCCATCAGTTGCAGGGCGTAATTCTCACGCAACTCCTTACCGATAGTACTTTGTAAATCCGGGCTCATGCTTTTGCCACAGAGCGAACCGGGGCCGTGGGCAGGATAAACGATCACATCCTCGGGCAAGGTCATTAATTTTTCCCTGGTAGAATGGTACATCTGCCTCGCCAGTTCTTCTTTCTTTGCAGTGATATTCCCCACGTTTTCGCGAAGATCCGGGCGACCGACATCCCCTGCAAATAAGGTATCACCGGTGAATATTGCGGTACGTTTACCTGTTTCGTCTTCCACCAAAATACAGATAGAGTCTGGCGAGTGGCCAGGTGTATTAATGGCAATCAGCTTGATGTCATTCAACTTAATTTCATCCCCTTCGTCAAAAGTCTGATGCGGATAGGCTGCGCCTGCCAGTTTGCTGATATAAATGGTAGCGCCTGTCTGCTCATGAATTTCCAGGTGCGAACTCACAAAATCTGCATGCGGGTGGGTTTCAATTACTCCCACAATATCCGCTTCGTGAAGCGAAGCAAAATCGTAATACGGCTGCGGGTCGCGGGCAGGGTCGATCACAATCATTTTACCTGCGCGGAGCACTGCGTAAGAAGCATGTGCCAAACCCTTATCATAGAACTGGTTGATTAACATTGCCGCAAAGATAATTCTATTACGCGAATGTTAGAAAGCCCCTGGCTTCACCGGCTTGTCACTTTATTTAAAACGGATGGCCTTTACCGGCGCTATACGTGTAACCAGCAGGGACGGGATAATCAGCACCAATAGACAGATGAACAAAGTACCCGCGTTCAACAATACTACGTCCGTAACGGTAAACTGCACCGGTACAAAGCGCATGTAGTATGATGCTGCATCCAGCGTTAAGAAGTGGGTTTTCTGCTGAAATAGACCGATGCCTACTCCCAACAAATTACCAAGCAGCAGGCCAACGCCAATCAGGTAAGCGGCATTATAAAGGAATATTTTTTGGATAGCCCAGCTTTTTGCCCCAAGGGCTTTCAACATACCTATCATTGAGGTACGTTCCAGGATCATGATGAGCAATGCAGAGATCATGTTGATCAAAGCGACAGCGATCATCAGCACCAGTAAAACCTGCGTATTGACATCTAACAAGTCGAGCCAGCCAAATATAGTTGGGTAGGTTTCGTATATGTCGTAAGAGCGCAGATATGGCGGCAGCAGGTCGTTAAGCTTGTTCGAAGTAAACCTTAATGTTTCAAAATCTTTCACCCAGATCTCGTACCCACCGATCTGATCCGGCTTCCAGTTGTTCAACCTGCGAATTACGGAAAGATCGGCCACTACAAAGGTTTTATCTACCTCGTCTAACCCGGTATTAAATATGCCAGCGATGGTAAATTTACGCTTGCGCAATGGTTCCTGCACAAAATACATAATGAAGTCGTCGCCGGCCTTCAGCTTCAGCCTGTCGGCCGTGTAACGCGAGATCAGCACCTGTTTAGAGGCGGTAACCGAATCCTTAAAATCAATCACCTTACCCTGCTCCAGGGCCGATTTAAAGAACGCCCAGTTATAGGTTTTGTCCACCCCCTTCAATACCACGCCTTCAATTTCATCGTTCGCACGGATAATCCCTGCTTTAGTAGCGAAGGGCATTACCTCGGCTACATTTTTTTCTTTTGCCGCCCGTGCTGCAAAATGGCTGCTATCTGCAAAAGGCGAGTTCTCGTACGAGTTATTGTTATCAAACTTTACCACCTGTACATCGCCGGAAAAGCCCCTTACCTTCTCGCGGATCTGCTGCTTAAAGCCTTTTACTATCGCTACAGAAAGGATCATGACACAGAGGCTGAGCATAATACCGATAATGGCGATCCGTACAATAAGCTTGGAAAAGGTCCGCTTGGATTGAAAAGTAATTCTGGCTGCTATGAATGACGAAAAACTCAATTGAAGGTTGTTTTTTGTACTTTCGCAAATATGCGGTTTTGCTGTTAAATACAGCGCAGGCCAAAATTGTTTCTATCGATACGCCTTTATGAAAAATACGTTCTTCGCCACACTCGTGCTGTGCCTTGCCTTCGGCGTTACAAAAGCCAATTATGCAACAGAAGGTGATGTTTTTAAACAAAAACCGACGTCAGCAAAAAAAGTTATCCGTCAAAAAACTACTGTGCCCATAATCACAGGTGCGGACCAAACCGATCTGTATATAGATTATCTGAAAGGCAAAAACGTGGGCATGGTGGTGAACCAGACTTCAGTAATCGGTAAAAGCCTGACACCCAGCCCCGACAGTTTACTGAAGCGTGGCGTGTTGATTAAAAAGATCTTCGGCCCTGAACATGGGTTTCGCGGCAATGCGGCCAATGGTGCAAGGGTAGCCGACGAAATTGATGCAAAAACAGGCGTCCCGGTAGTTTCGCTGTATGGCAAGCATTACAAACCTACGGATGAAGACCTGAAAGGATTAGATATCATTGTTTTCGACATCCAGGACGTAGGCACCCGCTTTTACACCTACATCTCTACCCTGCATTATGTAATGGAAGCCTGCGCAGAACACAACGTAGAGTTGATGATCCTTGATCGGCCGAACCCTAACGGCTACCTGGTGGATGGCCCGGTAATGACGGATACTACTTATAAGTCTTTCGTAGGGATGCACCCCATCCCGGCAGCCCATGGCATGACGATAGGTGAATATGCCCAAATGATCAACGGCGAAGGGTGGTTGAAGAACAAGGTTAAATGCCAGCTTAAGGTGATTAAATTAGCCAACTACAAGCATAACATGGCCTACCAACTACCGGTTTGGCCATCACCAAATCTGAACAGCCAACTGTCGATCTTGCTGTATCCCAGCATCTGTTTGTTTGAAGGGACTACGCTAAGCTTAGGACGCGGAACGCAATTCCCGTTCACTGTGGTGGGACATCCATCACTCAAAGGCAAATACACTTTCTCGTTTACGCCGATCAGCATTCCGGGCGTGAGCGATAACCCACCGCTAAAAGGGCAGACCTGCTACGGGATAGACCTGCGAAATTTTGATGCAAAAAAGTTAGTAGAAAGTAAAAAATTAAATTTGGCGTGGTTGATCGAATTATACAAAGCTTTCCCGGATAAAAGTCATTTCTTTAATGCGTATATTAACAAACTGTGGGGCTCAGAGGAGCTAAGGAAGCAAGTTGAAGCCGGGAAAACCGAGAGCGAGATCAGGCAGAGCTGGGAACCGGCGCTGAGCCGCTTCAAAGAAATGCGGAAGAAGTATCTTTTGTATCAATAGTTAATAGTTCATGGAAGGTAGTTCATAGCAATTAAACAAATGGCATTCAGATTTGAGGATTTACACGTATGGAAAAAGGCCTTGGAGTTGGATAGCCGAATTAATCTACTTACAAAGACTTTCCCCAATGATGAGCTATTTGTGTTAACAGCACAAATTAAACGAGCTACAGATTCCGTTGTATTGAATATAGCGGAGGGTTCAACAGGCCAAACAAAAAAGGTATTTAAAGTATTCTTGTCATACGCTTTAAGATCAGCTATTGAAGTGGTAAGCTGCTTGTTTATCGCGCGAGAAAGAGGATTTATAGACAGTCGAAATTTTAAGGAATTATATAATGATTACGAGGAACTGGTAAAAATGCTTACAGCATTAAGAAAATCATTTTGATTGCTATGAACCATGAACGATTAACCATGAACATCTTACTTATTACAATATGAGAATTGTTTTTATGGGTACGCCCGAATTTGCCGTTGCTTCACTGGAGGCCTTGCTGGATGCCGGCTGCGATATTGTTGGAGTGGTAACCGCGCCGGATAAACCGGCGGGCCGCGGTCAGCAGCTTTCGGAGTCGGCCGTGAAAAAATTTGCCGTAGCCAATCATCTCAAAGTACTTCAGCCCGAAAAACTGAAAGACCCGCAATTTTTAGAAG
Organism: Mucilaginibacter straminoryzae; assembly: GCF_022953055.1. GTDB lineage: Bacteria > Bacteroidota > Bacteroidia > Sphingobacteriales > Sphingobacteriaceae > Mucilaginibacter > Mucilaginibacter straminoryzae. The sequence goes on from NZ_JALJEJ010000004.1 coordinate 184,478, forward strand.
AGCTAAAAGCGCTCAGAGCAGATCTCCAGGTGGTTGTGGCCTTCCGGATGCTGCCCGAAGCAGTTTGGAATATGCCGCCGCGCGGAACCATCAACCTGCATGCTTCTTTACTGCCGCAATACCGGGGTGCTGCACCTATCAACTGGGCCATTATCAATGGCGAAAAGGAAACCGGCGTCACTACCTTCTTTTTAAAACACGAGATAGATACCGGTAACATCCTGTTTACAGAGAAGATCACCCTGTTTGACGACTTTGATGCAGGCATTCTCCACGACAAGCTGATGAATAAAGGCGCGGGCCTGCTGGTAAAAACAGTAAAGGCTGTAGAAAGTGGCCGCTACACCGAACAACCGCAGGAGCATGTTGCCGAAGGTGTTCAACTGAAACATGCCCCTAAAATATTTAAAGACGATTGCCGTGTCGACTGGAATAAGCCGGTTGAGCAAGTGCATAACCTGGTGCGCGGTTTAAGCCCTTACCCTACCGCCTTTACTGAATTTAATGGCAAAACGCTAAAGATCTTTAAAGCCGAGAAAGAACTCGCCCAACCATCCGAAGCACCAGGCAGCTTTGCCAGCGACGGCAAAACGTATTTGAAAGTTGCCTGTACCGATGGCTACCTGAAGTTGTTAGACGTGCAATTGGAAGGTAAAAAACGTATGGGAGTCGAAGAGTTCTTACGCGGTGTAAGGCTGTAGATTACAGAAGCAAGAAACCAGAGACAAGAAGCGAGACCTTTTTTAATTCTGAAAGAAGTGAAAAAGTTATGTCGTTTCTGTCATCGCGAACTCCGAAAGGAGTGTGGCGATCTCGGTTTAGATAAGAAGAGATTGCCACGCTTCGCTCGCAAGGACAAATCCCTTATTTGGGCACACCCTGCGCTCATGCTTCGACAAGCATGACAAAGGCGGAATAAATCTATCACATCTGTCACCCTGAGCTTGTCGAAGGGTCTGTAGGCTTTTCAAAAAACGCCAGGTTGCGCCGCTCTCTGCGAAGAGAATAATAATGGGTTGTCATCGCGATCCATCGATTGAAGGAGTGGCGATCTCCTTCCTAAATCTATATTGAGATTGCCACGCTTCGCTCGCAAGGACAAATCCCTTATTTGGGCACACCTTGCGCTCATGCTTCGACAAGCATGACAAAGGCGGAAGAAATCTATCACACCTGTCACCCTGAGCTTGTCGAAGGGTCTGTAGACTTTTCAAAAAACGCCAGGTTGCGCCGCTTTCTGCGAAGAGAATAATAATGAGTTGTCATCGCGATCCGTCGATTGACGGAGTGGCGATCTCCTTCGTAAATCTATATTGAGATTGCCACGCTTCGCTTGCAAGGACGAATTCCTTATTTGGGAACATCCTACGCTCTTGCTTCGATATCCTCAGCATGACATCCTCATTATCTTTCTGGGCTAAGCGAAGCAAACTTAAACAGATAACGGAGAGTGTTGGTAACTGTTACCCATCTCCCCGACTGTGGCGAACGTGGCAGACGTGGTGAATGCGGCGAATGTGACTGAGGTGGCGAATGCGGCAGACCTGGCTAACTGGCTTTTGCCAGCCACCGATCTCACGCCGCGATATTTGGGCGATAAGTGTCCATCCTTACGGTAGTAGTTTCGTTTAAGCGGTAGATGAACAGGAAAATAACAGCTGTAGCAATTACACCGAAAGTATGCCACAAAAAGTGCGTGCCCATCGGTAGCGGTGCCCATTGGTCTGCCACACGGAAGAACAGCGCTACCATAAAAGCCAGCAACGCAAAGATGACTAATGAAAGGTTCCGCCCGCGGATCTTTACCAACAGCATGCTTAACGGCAATAAGATCATCAGCACCATTACGCCATAACTTAAACTGGTCAATATCTGCGGATCGGCATTCGCTAAAAGTACTCTCAACCCGCCTTCCGCAGCCACAAATACAATCAGAGCCGCGATACCATAAGCCCAGTTGCCCAATACCCGCATCCAGAAATAAACGCTGGCCATCAGGCATAAGAGCGCGATCGGGAGCCAGTCCATCATGATAAAAACCGGCCATCTGCGTAGCCCATGATAGATGGTGCCACCGATACATCCTACCAGCAGCAGCCATGCGGCTATACTTAAAAATTGATGTTGCCTGCTGAAACCTTTCAATTTAATAATCCAGTAAAGTGCCGGTATCAGAAATAAAGCAGAAGTGACCATGTTCCAGGGTTCGGGGAACAGGTGCGCCAGGTTAGTCTCGGTGTAGATCAGTCCGTGGTCAGGGGGCAGCATAATCAGTGATTCGTTTATTTGTTCATTCGTTCATTAGTCATTGATTCTAATTTACAAGTGAACCAGTGAACAAATGAACTATAGCTTATTCAGCTCTTCCGTCAACGCACGACTGAGGTTATTGAAATACCGTTTTACACCATAACCCATTACCCACTGTATCCCCCTGGCGGCATTGGTTAAGAAAACCTCGTCGGCTTCGTACAAAATGTGCGGATTTATCTGCGCTTCGGTAACCGGTATGTCCTGCTTCAGTGCCAGATCAATCACCACTTTACGCATAATTCCGTCCACACACCCTTCACTTAACGCGGGCGTATAAAGATGGTTTTGATACCACACAAAAATATTCGAACTAATGGCCTCGCACAAAAAACCGTTCTGGTTCAGCAGAAATGCGTCGTCCAGTTTATTTTGTTCCTTATATATCCCCGCCATTACGTAGGTGAGCGAATTGCAGGTTTTAAAATTTGAAAGATAATTTAGCGGCTTCGGCACTTCAGTAAAAATATCCATGATCAGCCCCTTGTTATTCATCTCATAATGCCAGTTTTCGGTGGGCTGAATTTCCATGCAATAGCCCATCTTATTCTGCGTGGGCGCATATAAGCCTTCGGCATCGCGGTAGACCGTCAGGCGGATACGGCCATTCCTAATCTTATTGCGAGTAGCGAGGTCTGCCGATTTTTCTTTCAAAAACCAATCGTCCAGTTGCGAATATCCTTCAATCTTCAGCCCCTTCATTCCGTTCTGCAAACGTTCGGCATGAAGGTCGGGAAATTTCAACTGGCCCTTCACCAGCCGCATACTTTCAAAAAGGCCATCGCCGTATTTAAAAGCACGGTTACCGGTGGTCAGCACCGGTGCATCCGCAGGCAGATATTGGCCGTTATAATTGATAAAAAGGGGATTCATAGATAAAGGCTAAACGATCTATGAGGCATTTTGATCTGCCGTAGCAGCAATATATTTTCGCCACTTGTTTAAAACCCCTTCAAAGTCTTGTGGCAGAGGGGCTTCAAAGTGCAGCTTTTTTTTCGTTGCAGGGTGAACAAAGCCCAGCGTTTGCGCATGCAGCGCTTGCCGCGGCATTAATTCGAAACAATTCTCTACAAACTGCTTGTACTTGCCAAATACGGTACCTTTTAAAATACGGTCGCCGCCGTAAGCTGCATCGCTAAACAACGGGTGACCAATGTGCTTCAAGTGCGCGCGGATCTGGTGTGTACGGCCGGTTTCCAGTTGGCACTCAATCAGTGTGACATAGCCAAAACGCTCCAGCACTTTATAGTGGGTGACTGACCATTTACCTTTTTCAGGATCGTCATAAACAGACATCACCCTGCGGTCAGCTGCGCTTCGCCCGATATAACCCGTAATGGTGCCGTCGGTCTCCAGGTCGCCCCAAACCAACGCTAGATATTTTCGCGTAATGGTATGCTCGTAGAACTGCCGCGCCAGGTAAGTGATACTCCGCTCGTTCTTGCTGATCAATAATAAACCCGAGGTATCCTTATCAATTCGGTGTACCAGCCCCGGCCTGCCGTCATTCCCCGGCATGGTAGGCAGTTGTTGAAAGTGATACACTAACCCGTTTACCAACGTTCCTGTATAATTATTATAACCAGGGTGCACTACCAGTCCTGCCGGTTTATTAATCACCAGCAGATCATCATCTTCATAAACAATATCCAGAGGGATATTCTCAGGGTAAACCTCGGTATCTCGGGGCGGATGCGGTAAAACTACCGAAATCACGTCACCGGGCTTTACCCTGTAACTGGACTTGATCACCTTCTGGTTAACCAGTACATTACCCAGTTCAATAGCGTTCTGGATACGGTTACGCGTAGCATTCTCAATACGGTTCATCAGGAATTTATCGACACGAAGCAACGACTGCCCTTTGTCTACCACAATCCTGAAATGCTCATAAAGATCTTGTTCTTCTGGTTCGTACGCGTCTGTTTCTACTGACATTTACCGCAAAAATACCGTTTTTTAACCTTATTGGTAATTGTAAAAAACTTGGTACATTTAAGCAGGAAAAAATTTAATTACTCGTGCGTTAAAAAAAGCACCCATTTTGCCCGTTATGAATAAATTTTACTATGCCTTGTTTGCAGCCCTTGGCTTTTCCGTGTTAACAGCAAAAGCACAAAGCGGCTTTGACCAACTGATAAAATCAAGCCCTGCTGACGCGACCAAACTGATTGATGCCTACGCTGAGCCATTATTTAAGGGCATTGGTTACGGCCTCAATAGCGGCTGGACCAATACCGCCAAAGCGAAAGGGCTTGCCCGTTTTGATCTGCGGATAACTGCCAGTATGGCTTTCGCACCGGATAAGGATAAAAGCTTCGACGTAACTAAGATCGGATTGTCTAATCACCTGCGCCCGGCCAGTGCGTCAAACACCATTTCGCCTACTTTTGCCGGAAGCAAAAACGACGGGCCGGTAATGAATATTTATGACGATAATGGTAACAAAGTAGGCAGCTACACCATGCCCGGCGGCCAGCTCTCCTTTGTACCTACGCCACAATTACAATTAACGGCAGGTATTATCAAAAATACCGACCTTACCTTAAGGGCGATACCTAAAGTTAAACCGAGCGAAGATGTTGGGTCTGTATCCATGATCGGTTTTGGTTTTAAACATAACATTATGCGCGATTTTGTGGGCAAACGTGCAGAAAGGCTTATCCCGTTTGACTTAGCCGTATTATTTGGCTATACCCACCTTAACTATGAAAAATCGTTAAATGTACGACCAGAAAGCGGTGCCATCCCATCAAGTGCGGGGCAGTCAAGTGATTTCAGCAACCAGTTCATCAGAGGCCATGTGAACAGCTGGATGGCTGGGGCCATCCTGTCTAAACAACTGGCTGTATTTACACCATTTGTTTCAGTAGCCTACAATTCATCCAAAACAGATGTGGGGCTTATTGGCAACTACCCTATTACCACCAGCGTTAGCGTGGGTAACTTTAGCCAGAAGTTTTACACGACCTATAAAGACCCGGTAACGATCAACAAAAAGAATGTAAACAATGTCCGTGCAGATATTGGTTTTCAGTTAAACCTGGCCTTCTTCAGGATATTTGCTTCTTACGGACTTGCAGAGTACAAAACCGTGAACGGCGGTATTGGATTTGGCATTTAATTCAGCTAATGCAATTTGACTTTCCTATTTTCAGCCCCGTTGAACAGATCAACCCCGAGTTGTTTGAACAAAAGGGGCTGAAACTTTTTATTAAGCGCGATGATCTGATCCATCCGCTTATTTCGGGCAACAAGTGGCGTAAACTAAAGTATACGCTTCTTAAGGCGCAATCGCTCGGCAAAAACCATCTGGTTACTTTTGGCGGCGCATATTCTAACCATCTTTTAGCCACGGCAGCGGCTGCATCAAAATTCGGGCTTAAAGCAATCGGATTTGTTCGCGGGGAAGCGGTAGATAACGATACCTTGTTTCTTTGCCGTTTGCACGGCATGCGTTTGATTTTTACCGACCGGGAGCAGTACCGTCACAAAGAATTATTGTTCGAGCAACACTTCGGTAATGATAATGACGCGTTTTTCGTCAATGAAGGCGGCGCTTCTATAGAGGGTGCGCAAGGTTGTGCCGAATTGGTGCAGGAATTACCAATGGTGTACGATCATCTTTTCTGCGCCTGCGGTACAGGTACTACTGCAGCGGGTATACTGAACGGGCTTTCGCAACATCACCTATCTACACGCTTACATGCCGTGCCTGTTTTGAAGAATGGCGAATTCATTGGCGAGGAAATCCAAAAATTCAGCAACGGGAACCAAAACTTCAACCTGCATGCCGACTATCATTTTGGTGGTTATGCCAAAACTACTCCCGAACTGATCAGCTTTGTAAAAGAATTTACCACGGCAACCGGTATCCTGATCGAACCTGTATATACCGGCAAAATGCTGTATGCTATTTTTGACCTCGCCAGTCAAGATTACTTTGCTGCAGGCACTAACATCCTGGCTATTCATACAGGCGGCATTTTTGGATTGCTGGGGATGAAAGAAAAATTCCGTTAGTTTATTATCTTTAAACCAAACCTATCCTGCAATGACAGTAAAGGAAGCATTAATCGGATTTTATAAATTCAACCAGTTAAATCTGACGGCCGACCTTGAATCTCATTGTGTACGGGTGTATATCGGCTGCCTGTTAGCCCCTGTCCCGAATATCGATGCCAGAAAGAAATACCTGAAATTCCACGACATGCACCATATCATGGCAGGTTACGGTATTGATCGCGTCGGCGAAAGCGAAATCAGTGCCTGGGAACTTGGGTCGCGCAGTTGCAGAAAACCCATTATTTCCGTTATGAACCTGTTCGCGCTTTCCACAGGTTTTATTTTAAATCCGCGCGGCGTAACCGCAGCTTTTCACAGAGGATGCAGGAGCAAAAACCTGTATTATATGGCCGATAGCATGAGCGAGGCAGAAATTGATCACCTTGATATGGAAGCGGTAAAGGCTTCGCATTTAGAGATCTACCCAAGGGTTGCCAATAAATGGTTAAGAGATACCGAGTTTGCAGGTTACATTTTCATCTCCATGTTTCTGCATGTGGGAATGCTGGTTGCCGGAAAGCTTTTATTAATTGCGGAGTCGGTAAAAAACAAATTGACCAAAACACCCGCAAAAACTTAATCGGCCTTCCTTTAAGCCGAAATTTTCGCTTTTATTCAAAAACGGAATACGTAAATCAGATAAACCAAACCGGGTTCGGGTACAAAAAGTAACTTTAAATTGTTTAAACATACTTTTTAGGCAATCAGTATAAAAAGCTTCTTTTTGGCTTGTTTTGCCCGTTTTTAGTAAATTTGGGTAAACCAATTATTATACCTACCATGCCGATTACACCACAGAATGTTCAAGACATTTTAAGTAAACACATCCTGACAGACGGTTTCGATCTTACCTTTGATATGGAACGCAGCCAGGGGGTTTACATCTACGACTCGAAGCACAACCGCACCCTGCTGGATTTTTTTACCTGCTTTGCCTCTGTTCCTTTGGGGTATAACCACCCAGGTATGGTTACTGACGAAACTTTCAAGAAAAACCTGTTACTGGCCGCCCTGACCAACCCTTCTAATTCTGACATCTATACTGAACAATACGCTCAGTTTTTGGAAGTTTTTGACCGTGTCGGTATTCCGGATTATCTGCCCCATGCCTTTTTTATCTCTGGCGGCGGGCTTGCCATAGAAAATGCACTAAAAACCGCAATGGACTGGAAAGTGCAGAAAAACTTTGCCCGCGGCTATACTTCCGAAAAAGGCTTTAAGGTGCTGCACTTTGAAAAGGCCTTTCATGGCCGCACCGGGTATACGCTTAGCTTAACCAATACCAAACCGGTAAAAACCAAATGGTTTGCCAAGTTCGACTGGCCACGGGTAAGCACGCCTTGGATCGACTTTGACAGGTTGAAAACCGATCCGGAAGAGCTTTACCGCCGCGAAGCGCAGAGCATTGCCGAGATAAAAAAAGCTTTCCAGGAAAATAAAGACGATATCTGCGCCATTATTATTGAACCTATCCAGGCTGAAGGCGGCGACAACCACATCCGTAAAGAATTTGCAGAGCAATTGCGCATCCTTGCAGATGAAAATGAAGCCCTGCTGATCTATGACGAAGTACAAACCGGCGTCGGACTCACCGGAAAATTCTGGTGCCACGAACATTTTGGTGAAAATGCGCGGCCGGACATCCTGGCCTTTGGCAAAAAAATGCAGGTTTGCGGTATCCTGGCAGGCAAAAGAATTGAAGAAAACCCCGAAAATGTATTTACCGTACCCAGCCGTATCAATTCTACCTGGGGAGGTAACCTGGCAGATATGGTCCGCTCTGCTAAAATACTCGAAATTATAGCCGAAGACCGCCTATGCGATAATGCCGCAGAAACCGGTAGCTACCTGCAACAAAAATTAAATGAGCTTGCACACAATTTTCATGCAATAACCAACGTTAGAGGAGCGGGCTTACTGACCGCATTTGATTTTCCAGATGGTGCTATTCGTGACAACTTCATTAACGAAGGCATGAAACGCAATACGATGTTTCTTGGCTGCGGCGAAAAAAGCATTCGTTTCAGGCCCGCATTAATTATGGATAAAACACATATAGACGAAGGAATAAACGTGATAGAGCAAGTGTTACCAGAATTATCAATGTAATAATATTGCTACCGTTGTCATATTAGCCCCAATTTTTTTCCGGTTTTATCCACTTAGGTACTATACTTGCAGCCTTTCCTTAAAGTATTAAAAATTAAGTATTACTTATTTAATACTAAAATATATCAAAGTGAGTTAAAACTTTAGATCTACTTATTTATCTATCTACAGGGGTACTATTAATAATGAGCAAACACACAGAAAAATTAAAAAAACAGCTACTCGAAATTTCAGAGGTAGTAAATTCATTTCAATCAGAAGCAGTACAATTGCGTATTGTAGACAAATTACTGGATACAATGCTTGACGGCGACAAAAGCGAGGGTGACGTTTTTGAACATTTAAACAAAAGAGCATCCCGTTTTGAGGGACAAGATGACACCTTAGTAGCGCCAAAGAAAAAACAGGGTGCCACTAAAGTTTTATATCAACTATTGGCAAGCGACTTTTTTAACGAGCCGCGCACGATATCTGCCATTGCCGATTATTGTAAAGAGCAATTCGATTCAGATTTCAAGACATCAGAACTATCGGGCATTTTATTAAAACTGGCTAATGAGAACAAACTAATACGCCAGCGCAGCCAGGATAATAACCGCTTCGAGTACCTGAAGCCGCAACAATAAAAAGTAGAAGCCCCATTTTTTTGGGGCTTTTCTTATTTAAGATCGAACAGGCTATTCACCCCCAACAACTTCCTGCTGGTAAAGCCCTCTGCATATTTTACGCCGATGCTTTTACCCAATTCCAGCGAGCGGGCTTCTACAACCTTAATAAATTCCGGCGTGGAAATATACGTCTGCGGTTCGTTCTCCCAGTTAGGGTTATGAAACTGCGAACCAAAGGCATAAATACTCTCAATTTTCTTATCCCAAAAGGCGGTTACATCCACCAGGATGTCTGGTTGGATATAGGTATCCTGTATATAATGTAATACCAATTTAGGTCGCCACTCCTGCTGGGGCTGTCCATCGTAGAAAGTTTCAATTTTTCTGAGGCCAGACAAAAAAGAGGCATCATCTGCCAACGCACCTGCACGGCCATGGTCCGGATGGCGGTCATGGTAAGCATTCACCAGCAAAATGTCCGGCTGGTATTTCCTGATCGCCCTGATCAGTTTAAGCTGATACTCTTTATTATTCTCGAAGAAACCATCCGGGAAGCCGAGGTTCTCACGTACGGTTAAACCCAGTATTTCCGCTGATTTAGCCGCTTCCTGCGCGCGTATTTCTGCCGAACCGCGGGTACCCAATTCGCCGCGGGTAAGATCCACAATGCCCACTTTATAACCAAGGTGGATATGTTTCAGTATGGTTCCTGCACAACCCAGTTCAGCATCGTCAGGGTGAACAGAAATAACCAGGATATCTAATTTTGCCATTATTATATCTTACTGTTCTAAAAGTTGGTTTATCTTTTTTCGTATCCTGGACGAATCCGGCCGGGTGAAAGGGTAAAAAAAGTCGACCACCCTGCCCTGCTTGTCAATCAAATACTTGTGGAAGTTCCATCGCGGGGGCTGGTTGGTGCGCCCATTACGTTTCTTATCGGCCAGGAAGCGGTAAAGCGGGTGTGTATAAGTGCCGCGTACACGCACTTTATCAAACACCGGGAAGTTGGTATCAAAACGCGTACAAAAACTTACCAGGCCGTGGCCGTCAAGCGGTTCCTGGTTGCCAAAATCATTGGATGGAAACGCCAGGATCTCGAAATCCTTGCCGGCAAATTGCTTCTTTAATTCAACCAGGTTATTCATCTGTGGCGTAAAGCCGCATTGCGAAGCCGTGTTCACAATCAGCAATACTTTACCGCGGTAATGCTCCAGATTTAGTTGTGCCCCGTTTAACTGTGGAACGTTAAACTGGTAGATATTCTCTTCATCATTCATTAATACAAAGATGCAGTATATCCTGCCTGATGTAAAATAGCTTCGATATCATGTTCTGTCGCCGCATCGTAATTTTCTTTCAGGTTATGCCCGAATATACGCGCCACGGACTGATACATAAAGGCGTGGAAGCCCCCTTTAAGGTCTTTAGCTAAAGAGAAGGTGGTATTACCGGTTTCGCGGCTGATGAGCTTGATCAGCACCTCGCCCTGGGAGATGGTCAGGTTTTTAATTTCCCGGTTAAAAAGATCTTTGATCTGCGTTTCACAAGCGTTGATCAGTTCCTTCTGCTTGTGCTTATCACCGGTAAGTGCCAGGTCGCGCTGCAATTGCTGGTACCGCTGGGCTGCAAAGCGGGCATAAGGCAATACCTTCATTACGTTATATTTCAAACGCATATACGCCATACGGTCTGCATCGCTCTTAAAAATGCGCGTATCCACAATCTGAACTTCGGGGGTTACAATCCACGGGATCAGCTCGCCCTGGTACTCGGTAAGATATGTCTTTATGGTATCATTTTTGCCCAGCTTAGGCCGCGGAAGGCTGCTCTGTGCCTGTACAGCCAGTGTCAACCCGCTCAAGAATAGCAAAAACGTAAAAAATTTCATATATTTACTTAGATACAAAATTAACGGATTTTTTCCTTGATTTTTGCAATCAACTCATAATTAATTTTTTTTATAGCCAAATAAAGTAGATAAGCGAATATGAAGGAATTGGTGATAGATCTGGAAGCAGAGAAGAATGAAATCCTGAAAAGATACCGCGCTCTTCTACGTGCCTGTAAACCTACGCTTCAGAAGGGCGATAAACGCCTGATCCGCCAGGCCTTTGACCTTGCGTTGGAAAGCCACAAAAACATGCGGCGCAAATCTGGCGAGCCTTATATCTACCACCCTATTGCCGTGGCACAGATTGCTGCTGAAGAAATAGGACTGGGAACCACTTCTATTGTATGCGCATTGCTGCATGATGTGGTGGAGGATACCGATGTTACGCTGGAAGACATTGAACGCGAGTTTGGTAAAAAGGTAGCCAAGATCATCGACGGGCTGACCAAGATATCCGGCGTGTTTGATACGAACAGCTCGCTGCAGGCAGAGAACTTCCGGAAAATGCTGCTTACCCTTGCTGATGACGTGAGGGTGATCCTGATTAAGCTGGCAGACCGCTTGCATAACATGCGCACCATGGAGTTTATGCCGCGGGATAAACAGCTGAAGCTATCGTCGGAAACGGTATACCTGTATGCCCCACTGGCCCACCGCCTGGGTTTATACGCTATCAAGTCTGAACTGGAAGACCTTTCTATGAAATACATGGAAAGCGAAACCTACCAGTTCATTAAGAATAAACTGAACGAAAAAAAGGCAGAGCGCGAAAAGTTCATCCGCGATTTTATTGACCCGATCACTAAAATACTGGAAGGCCAGGGCTTGCACGCCGAAGTATTTGGACGGCCGAAATCCATACACTCCATCTGGAACAAGATGAAAAAAAAGGGCATCCCCTTTGAAGAAGTGTATGACCTTTTTGCCATCCGGATTATCCTTGACAGCAAGCCCGAGAACGAGAAATCTGAATGCTGGAAAGCCTATTCTATCGTTACAGACCTGTACCGCCCCAACCCCGACAGGTTGCGCGACTGGATATCATCGCCTAAAGTAAACGGCTATGAATCTTTACACACTACTGTAATGGGCCCGCGCGGTCAATGGGTAGAAATACAGATCCGTACCAAACGCATGAACGAGATTGCCGAAAAAGGTTTTGCGGCGCACTGGAAATATAAAGAGTCCAGCTCTGATAACGGCCTTGATCAATGGATCCAAAAGGTACGCGATATGCTGCGCAACCCGGACTCCAACGCACTTGACTTCCTGGACGATTTCAAGATGAACCTCTTCTCTGACGAGATTTTCATCTTCACGCCAAAAGGTGCATTGCTACAGCTACCGCTTGGTGCTACCGCGCTCGACTTTGCCTTTGAAATCCACACCGATGTGGGCGCTACCTGTATTGGCGCCAAAGTGAACCACAAGCTGGTGCCATTGAGCTACAAACTGCAAAACGGCGACCAGGTAGAGATCATCACCTCGAGCAAACAGACACCAAAAGAAGATTGGCTGAATTTTGTAATCACGGCAAAGGCCAAAGCCAAGATCAAGTCTGCGCTTAAGGAAGAAAAACGCAAGATTGCCGAAGATGGCAAGGAAATACTGGAGCGGAAGCTAAAATCGCTGAAGATCACTTATAACTCGGAGAATATCCATAAGCTTAGTTATTTCTTTAAGCTCTCTTCAACGCAAGACCTTTTCTATAATGTGGCGAAAGGACTGATTGACATGAAGGACCTGAAAGAATATCAGGCGTCTGAAAAGTCGATCGAAAACAAGCCGCAGGAAAAGATTGAGCAGGAACAGATCCAGAACCTGCTCAAGAGCATCAAGACCAAAGACAGCGATATCCTGCTGATTGGCGAGGATATGCAGAAGATCGACTATAAACTGGCGAACTGCTGTAATCCTATTCCAGGCGATGATGTGTTTGGATTTATCACCATTAATGATGGTATAAAAATCCACCGCACCAATTGTCCTAACGCCACCAAGCTGATGTCAAACTACGGCTACCGGGTGGTAAAAGCGCGATGGACCAACCAGCACGAATTAGCCTTCTTAACAGGGCTGCGTATTACTGGAATCGACGACGTGGGACTGATAAATAAACTGACTACCGTTATCTCGACAGACTTTAAAGTAAACATCCGCTCAATCACCGTAGATAGTGATAACGGTATTTTCGAAGGTTCGATAATGGTTTACGTGAACGACCGCGAACACCTGGACAACTTGATCAAACGGTTAAAAACGGTGAAGGGCGTTACAGATGTATCGCGTTTTGATTCTGCACCCGCAGAAAAAGTATCCTGATATTTAAACAAAAAGGTGGACGCTCTTACATCCACCTTTTTACTGTTTATTCTTATTAGTTTCGTTTATTCAGCAGCTTCTTGCCAACTTTCCAGATAATAGGCGGTACCAAATCTGATATAATTTCCTTCGCTGTAACAGGTTCTTTCACAATCTCTTGCTTGCCGGCCCTGTCTTTAAACAAGGTTGCATGTGGCTTACTGGTGATTTCGCTTTTTGGCCTTCCGTTAGAATAGTAGTACAACGCTAATGATTTACGGCTTCTATCGGGCGGGCAAGTAAGCGGATCTGGGTGCCCGTGGTAAGAAAAATCGGTAGTAGAAAAAATGGCCACCCGGTTAAAAATGGGTAGAATTTTCTTGTGCGATTTGGTCATGTCTTTATCCCACAATTCGAAATGGCCGCCGTAGCTTTCATCCCAATCTTTATTCAGGTACACCAGTAGATTTATCCTTCTGTCCAGCCACATCATTTCATGCTTATTAAAGTCGGCATGGATTTTCAATAAGCCACCCGGTTTAATTTCGTGATAACCGCCGCCAACAAAATAAGGGTCGGGGATCAGTGTTTCTTTTATCCCGGTTAATTCCTGTAGAAATTCAAGAACAGGCTGCGAGTTCAGGAAATGTGCGAAGATCTTTGTTGTTTCGCTAAAATGCTTTTCGCCCTTCGCTTCCAGCTTTTTCTCATTGGCGTTATCGTAGGCTTTTACATCATCCTTTTTTGAAAGATCCGGAAAATCCTCAACAACTTTTGAAAGCAGTTCTTCATCAAAAAAGTTATCAAATACAATATGCGGGAACGGGTCGCCGCTCAGGTATTCCTCTCTTTTATCTATACCCAGTTGCTTAAGATCTTTTATACGCGAATGGAGAAAATTCATAGCTAAATGTGTTATCGGTTCCGAATCTAACCATATTTTTTCAAAAGGGTAAGCCGGTACAGTGCTTTGTCATATTTAAGGTACAGGCACAGACATTACAACCTTGCTTTTATAACTTATTCAATCATTATTCCTAACTTTGACTTTGCTAAAAATTAACTATGCCTCAGCAGGATACCATTACCATGGTAAAAAAGATTTTCGAGGCCTATCTCGAAAATAAGAATCTCCGGAAAACTCCTGAGCGTTTTGCCATACTCGAAGAAATTTATTCAAGAAATGATCATTTTGATGTGGAGTCGCTGTATATCCACATGAAAAACAAGAAATATCGCGTAAGCCGCGCCACGGTTTATAACACATTGGAGCTGCTGGTTTCGTGCGACCTGGTGACCAAGCACCAGTTTGGTAAAAACATGGCGCAGTTCGAGAAATCGTACGGGTACAAACAACACGATCATATCATCTGCATTGATTGCGGAAAGGTGGTAGAATTCTGCGACCCGCGCATCCAACAAATTCAAACTATGATGGGCGATATCCTGAAGTTTGACATCCGCCACCACTCCCTGAATCTTTATGGCAATTGTGCTAAATTAAAAGAGGGCTTTTGCGATAGAAAAGTGTAAGCATGGATAAACCACAATTAAGCAAACAGGCATTTTGGGATGTCGATATGGATAAGATCGACTATGAAAAGCATGCGCGCTTTGTGGTAGAGAAAGTGATTGATCGCGGATCGTTTGAAGATTTCATTGCGATAAAGACGTTTTACGGAAACGAAAGAATCAAACACGAAATTGTTAACGCAAATTGGATTGGTGATAAAGAAATTTATTTTTGCTGCGCCATTTTTAATCTTAAACCTACTGACTTTAAATGCTATATAAAGAAACAGTTGAACCCGCAACTCTGGGTTTACTGAAAGATTTAATGTCAATACCTGAACTGGAACAATTCAGGCTGGTTGGTGGTACAGCGCTATCTTTGTTATTAGGCCATCGCGCTTCTATAGACTTGGATCTTTTTACCGATAGGCCTTTTAACCGGGAAGTAATAATTGATGCCCTTGCAGAGAAATTCTCCTCGCTTTCAATTCAGGAATTTAAAAGTTCTAGATTATTTTTCACAACAATTAATAACGTAAAAGTAGACTTTGTGTGTACTTTTGAGAAGTTTATTAATAACTATGATATCACCGAAGGGATTCGGTTTGCTGCTTTGGATGATATAATCGCTTTAAAATTGAACGCAATTGCAGGAAGAGGCGCTAAAAAGGATTTTTGGGATTTGAATGAATTGTTAAATCACTATTCATTTGACCAGATGCTCTCTTCTTATCAGCAAAAATACCCCAATAATTCTTCAATGATGGTGTTAAAGTCGGCTACCTATTTTATTGATGCAGACTTACAACCTGATCCAATCTGCTTTAAAAAACTCGGTTGGGATACAATAAAGAAAAAGATAACTAAAGAAGTCAATCTATATATTAATACAAAAAGATAAATGGCAGTTGATGTTTTATTAGGCCTTCAATGGGGCGACGAAGGTAAAGGAAAGATCGTTGACGTTTTAAGCGCAGAATACGATCTGATCGCCCGCTTTCAGGGCGGCCCGAACGCCGGCCACACCCTTGAATTTGACGGCAAAAAATTTGTACTGAATACCATCCCTTCAGGTATATTTTTCGATAACACCCTTAACCTGATCGGTAATGGTGTGGTGATAGACCCGATCACGCTAAAAAAAGAGCTGGACAAACTGAAAGATGCCGGCCATGATTTACTGGCAAAAAAGAACTTACAGATTGCCAAGAAAGCTCACCTGATTTTGCCTACGCACCAGTTACTGGACGCCGCGAATGAAAAGAAAATGGGAGATGGTAAAATTGGTTCTACCTTAAAAGGTATCGGCCCTACTTATATGGATAAAACAGGCCGTAATGGCCTGCGCATCGGCGATATTACCTTGCCCGATTTTAAAGAGCGTTACCAGAAGCTGGTAGAAAAGCATAAATCTATGTTACAATCGCTGTATGGCGAAGTGGTCGATTTCAGCGAGCGCGAACAAGCTTTCTTTGAAGCCTTAGACCTGATCAAACAGTTCCCGCTGGTAGATTCAGAGCATTTGGTGAACAGCTACCTGCAACAAGGTAAAAAGGTATTGGCAGAAGGTGCACAAGGCGCCATGCTGGATATCGATTTCGGTTCTTATCCGTTTGTTACCTCATCTAACACTACTGCTGCCGGTGCTTGTACCGGTTTGGGTATCGCACCGCGCCAAATTGGTGAGGTGATCGGAATTTTCAAAGCCTACTGTACCCGTGTTGGTGGTGGCCCCTTCCCTACCGAACTGGAAAATGAAACCGGTGAAGAGTTGCGTCGTATCGGCCATGAATTTGGTGCCACTACCGGTCGCCCGCGCCGTACCGGCTGGATTGATTTACCCGCTCTGAAATATGCGATTATGCTAAATGGCGTTACCCAATTGGTGATGACCAAGGCTGACGTATTAAGTGGCTTTGAGAAAATCTATGCCTGCACTAAATACAACTATAACGGCGAAGTGATTGATTACATGCCGTATGATATCTGCAGCATTAAACCAGAGCCTATATTGGAAGAAATTGACGGCTGGAATGAAGACCTGACGGGTATTACTGAAGTAAACCAAATCCCGGCAAAACTTGGCTCTTATATTCAATTCCTGGAAGCACAATTAGGTGTACCGGTGAAATATTTATCTGTAGGCCCCGACAGGAAGCAAACCCTGGTACTTCAATAATTTATTAGCCATCCGTCATTGCGATTCGCTGCAAGCGAAGAAGCAATCCCAACTAAAAGAGATTGCTTCGTTCCTCGCAATGACGGCTTTGATTATATTACAGGCTCCTTTTTCGGAGCCTTTATTATTTTTACCCAGTGACTTTTCATCCCGACGATATTAAAGCATTTAAGCAAAAAGCGTTGCAGTGGGCCGCTTCTTTTGATGTTTGCTGTTGCCTGGACTCGAACGGTTTTAATGACCAATATTCGGCATTTGACTTTTTAATAGCAGCAGGGGTTAAGGCGGAAGCAGTTGCACAAGCGGGTGATGCTTTTGAAGCCCTGGCAGATTTCAGAAAAATACATAATGGGTGGATAACAGGCTTTTTCGGCTACGATTTGAAGAACGAAACCGAAGCGCTCACTTCCGATAATGAAGATCACCTGGAATTTCCAGATCTGTATTTTTTTGAACCCAAGCACCTGATCAAAATTAAAGGTGATACTGTTTCAATTGAATCACCAGCCGCGGAACAAATTTTTGCTGCGATAGAACAGTCTACACTACATGCTCCTTCAATTCCGGCGCCACTCGATATTAAATCAAGATTTTCTAAACAGGATTACATCGCATCTGTCAACCGGATCAAAGAACATATCACTCGCGGAGATATTTACGTTACTAACTTTTGCCAGGAGTTTTACGCCGAGGATGTCAGCATAGATGCTTTGGGCACTTACAACCGTCTGAATGAAATTTCACCTAATCCTTTCGCCAGCTTTTTTAAATATCATCACCAATACATCCTTTGCGCCTCACCAGAACGCTTTTTAGCAAAACGAGGAGATAAATTGATCTCGCAACCCATTAAAGGTACGGCGCGCCGGGAACATGATCAGGAGAAGGATGCCCAGATTAAACAGCAACTTCGCGACAGCATCAAAGAGCAACAAGAGAATGTGATGATTGTAGACCTGGTACGGAATGATCTGACGAAATCAGCCGTAGCCGGAACCGTTAAAGTAGACGAGTTGTTTGGTTTATATACCTTCCGGCAGGTGCATCAGATGATCTCCACCGTCAGTTGCATCTTAAATCTAGAAGTATCGCCTGTTGAAGCCATCAAAAATACCTTCCCTATGGGTAGCATGACGGGCGCACCAAAGGTAAGCGCAATGCAATTGATGGAGAACTTCGAACGCAGTAAACGCGGTGTTTATTCCGGGGCAATCGGATACTTCGACGATAAAGATCACTTCGATTTTAATGTGGTGATCCGCTCGATTATCTACAACGCTCAAAATAAATATCTGTCTTTCCAGGCGGGCAGTGCTATCACTTTTGATGCCGATGCAGGGCTGGAATATGAAGAATGCCTGCTAAAATTAAAAGCTATCCTACAGGTACTTAATGCCTCTATAATCCCTGAGTAAAAGATTCTGGTCATTTTCTTAATTAATATCCCAACATTTGCGGTTATCATGGAACATGTTTTAGATAATCCTGCCTGGAACGCCCTCATTTCAACGAACAGCACATTAGCTGACGGCTTCGGCGCTATTCGTTACTTTGATAAAGCGGTATCGCCGTTTGTGGGGATGGAGGTAAACAATGAGGAAAACTTCCGTAAGCTATATGAAGCGGTACCCCATGAGGGGCCGTTTTTGTTTATGTCTGTAACAGAAACCGAAATACCATCTTTCTGGAGCGCAAAAGGCTTTGTTGTCGGCTGGCAAATGGTTTATGAAGGATCAGCAGATTTGGAGAAAAACTTTAACAGTCTGACCTTGCTGAATGAATTGCACGTACCGCAAATGCTGGAGCTAACAAAGCTGACCAATCCAGGGCCTTTTAACGAGCGAACTATCAATTTTGGAAATTACTACGGTGTTTTGGTGAATGATACGCTGGCAGCTATGGCCGGTCAACGTTTACAGCCATTTGATTATACAGAGATCAGTGCCGTATGCACCCATCCGGATCACCTAGGAAACGGGTATGCTACGCAACTGCTAACCCATCAGATCCAGCTGATCACCCAAGTAGGAAAAACCCCATTTCTACATGTAAGAAATGATAACCAAAGAGCAATTGATGTTTATCAGCGGTTGGGCTTTACCATCAGAAAACCGGCTTACTTCTACGTACTGGTAAAGGACAAACTTTAATCCGCCGGCAGTAAGGGTGCAGCCAGGATTTTACCAGCTACTCTTACTGCCACATCCGAACCTTTGGCGAAAAAGGCAGAATGCGGCTCGCGGCCGAGGAAGGGGACAAAGTCTTTTCCGTACAACCCGGCAATGTCCGCATCAAAAACAGGTTCAGTTACAGCCGCCACTTTCCAGGCTTCATGCTCTACCTGGTATTCCAGCGTTTTAGTACCATGGATGCGATTGTACCCCCAGTAATGTTCGAATATGAATTCTTCGGCGCTGCCTGCCCTGATGGGTTCAAAAGCATTGTTTACCGTAGCGCCTAAGCGGTTCCATTTGCCTTTATACTTCCACTCGTACAAATAGCGCGTATGATCATTATCAACAGCAGTTACACTATGGCGCATGGGCAGTGCCTTGTAATGCTCGTTATAAAGGTTATTGGCTACAAGCGGGATAACTGCCTTAGGCACTAACTCACTTACAAAAACAGCCCCTCGTTTCCACTCCTTGCCATCAAAGTGCTTCACATAAAACCGCAGGTTCACCTCTTCGAAGTTGACATGCCACGGCCATTTGATGCCCATAACTTTGGTGTTCATGAACATGAAACCCACCATACTTACCAGCGCCTTACCTTCCCACAAGTCCAGCACGGTATAGGCAGGAAGATAAGGCTTTAGCACATCCGGATCTACTTCGTAATTCAGCATCAGCAAGTCCCGCCATTCAGCGGTCAGGAAACGAAGCTTTGCCACGATTACTTACGGTAATATTTCATCGCTTCCGGAATGTATTTTTGGATATCTGCTATACGGGTTGCGTCAGAAGGGTGCGTGCTTAATATTTCCGGCGTTTGGCTTTTACCTTCAGAAGCGGCGGCCATGCGCTGCCAAAACGCTACCGCTTGGTGCGGATCATAACCGGCCATCGCCATAAAAGTTAACCCTAAACGATCTGCTTCAGATTCCTGGCTTCGCGAATAATGCAATAGCGCCAGGCTACCGCCGATACCATAAGCCTGATTGATGATTCCCACCGTTGCGGATGAAGAGTTATTAGCCGCCACGCCAATGGCTGCACCAACACCCTGCGTTACATACTGCTGCGAGATCCGCTCGGCAGAGTGTTTGGCTATCGCATGGCCAATCTCGTGCCCCAATACGGTTGCAAGGCCCGCATCATCTTTAGTATATGGTAATATGCCGGTATATACGGCTACTTTACCACCTGGCATACACCAAGCGTTAATTTCATTGCTTTGGATAAGGCTAAACTGCCAGTCAAAGTTGTACTGATTGGCATAGCCGTTCTGCTGTAAATAATTTTGTATCGCACGTGCCAATTGGCTGCCTACGCGCTGCACGCGCTGCGCATCTGCCGTACTTGCGATTACTTTGGTTTTAGGATCCGTTAATAGCTGACGGTAACTGGTGGCCGCCGACTGGTTGATCTCGGCATCGCTTACTACATTTAATTGTTTGCGGCCTGTTAATGGCACGGTTGAGCATGAGCAGGTAAAAACAGTTGCTACTGCAATTACGCCAAGGTTGAATTTCTTTAACATGTTAAACTACTGCTTTCTTTTTGAATAAATTTACTTTCGATTCTTTACCCTTAAGCAGCCGTTCTATGTTCTTCTGATGTGTGACTAAAATAAGCACGCATATACACATGCCATATATGATAACCGATTTAATATAGACAGGAAAAATAAAAGTGACCGCTATAGGATACATAAAGCCCGCTGCAATTGAGCTAAGCGATACATATCTGGTTATCAATAGCACGATAATAAATATCAGGACACATAGTAGTGCTGCTTGCAAGTGAATAGCCAAAACCATTCCAAACAAACTCGCAATGCCTTTCCCCCCCCTGAAACCTGCAAAAATTGGGAACAGGTGCCCCATTACGGCAGTAATGCCCAGGGCCAGTTCGTAGTTTACAAAAGCGATAGAGTGATAGTTCCCTGTTGTAGAAACGCCTATAAAATAAGCCAGGTTTGTTGCTGTAAATCCTTTCAGGATATCGATCAGCATTACCGGGATACCCGCCTTTTTCCCTAATACACGGAAGGTATTGGTGGCACCGGCATTACCGCTGCCATACTCGCGGATGTCAATGCCGTAAAAAGCCTGAC
Organism: Mucilaginibacter straminoryzae; assembly: GCF_022953055.1. GTDB lineage: Bacteria > Bacteroidota > Bacteroidia > Sphingobacteriales > Sphingobacteriaceae > Mucilaginibacter > Mucilaginibacter straminoryzae. The sequence goes on from NZ_JALJEJ010000004.1 coordinate 205,734, forward strand.
CTATCCACACGGCGGTAGGGATAGAACCAAATAAATAAGCAAGAATGAGCGCTGAAATTGAATATACAGATATCATTTCACCACAATATTACTCAAAAGATAATACAACTCCCATCTCCCTTTATTCTTTCACGGCCTTCAGGCTCAGGTCCAAACTTTTAACCGAATGTGTCAACGCACCAACAGATATATAATCAACGCCACACTTTGCATATTCGGCAATGTTACCGAGATGAATACCGCCTGATGCTTCTGTAACAAACCGGCCTGCGTTAAGTTCTACGGCCTGTTTTAATGTTTCCGGCGAAAAATTATCGAGCAGTATCCGGTCTACCCCGCCTACTTCTATCACCTCGCGCAATTCATCCAGGTTACGAACCTCAATCTCTATCTGTAACTGCTTCTGGTAATCTTTCAGGTATTGGTGAGCATTACGGATCGCATTGGTAATACCACCCGAGTAATCCACATGGTTGTCCTTGATCAGGATCATATCATACAAACCAAAGCGATGGTTTACGCCGCCACCAATTTTCACTGCCCATTTTTCAAGGTAGCGCATTAAAGGCGTCGTTTTTCGGGTATCTAATACTTTGGTATTTGTGCCTTTCAGCAGTTCAACGATCTCGTGCGTACGTGTAGCCACACCACTCATCCGTTGCATACAATTAAGTACCAGGCGCTCGGCTTTTAGAATGCTATGTACACTGCCTTCAACATTCAGGATCACATCACCAGGTTTAATAGCAGCCCCATCATGAATTGCCACGTCTACTTTCAACTGCGGATCAACGGCTTCAAAGATCAACAGGGCTAATTCCACACCGGCAACAATACCGGTATCTTTCACCAGCAAACGGGCTTTTCCTGTTGTCCCGGCAGGAATAGTAGATAACGAGGTATGGTCACCATCGCCAACATCTTCGGCCAGCGCGGCCGTTATAAATTGTTGTAAAAGTTCTTTATCCAATTATCGGTCAGATTAAAGGCCAAAAATAGTTATTTACATTAATACAGTTATAAAATTGAAAAGTTAGTAACGCGAATCATTTCTTTCGGCAGGCCCAATTTTTCAGGCTGATTAAACATTCCCGCGGCAATAGATTATATTTGCGCCGTGGAAAACAAAAAACTTGCCTTACTGATCCTTGATGGCTGGGGTTATGGCCGTCACGATAAATCTAACGCCATTTACATGGCTAACACCCCTTTCTTTGATCGCCTGCTGGCAGCATATCCGAACGGAAAGCTGGAAGCATCCGGAATGGCCGTAGGTTTGCCGGAAGGCCAGATGGGTAACTCGGAAGTTGGCCACATGAATTTAGGTGCAGGCAGGGTGGTTTACCAGGAATTAGGCCGTATCCACAAAGCAGTTGATGACCACGAATTGCCTGAAAATGCAGTGATCAAAAGCGCGTTTGAGTACGCCAAACAAAATAACAAAGATGTTCACTTCATCGGCCTGGTATCAGACGGTGGCGTCCATTCACATATCAAACACCTGAAAGGCCTTTGCGATGCTGCCAGCGAGTACCACTTGCCGCAGGTTTACATCCATGCCTTTTTAGACGGACGCGATACAGACCCAAATTCCGGCGTGGGTTATATTACCGACCTGGAAGATTACATCGCTGATACAAACGTTAAATTAGCTTCAGCCATTGGCCGTTATTATGCGATGGACCGCGATAACCGCTGGGAGCGCGTAAAGCTTGCCTATGACTTATTGGTTAACGGCGAGGGTAAGACTGCTTCAAGCATCATCAGTGCCATTCAGGAATCTTATGCCGAGGGGGTGACAGACGAGTTTGTGAAGCCTATTGTTAAAACAGACGAGAATGGTTCGCCATTAGCCGTAATTAAAGAAGGCGATGTGGTATTGTGTTTCAACTTCCGTACAGACCGCGGCCGGGAAATTACGCTGGCTTTAACTCAGAAACCATTCCCTGAGTATAACATGCACCCGCTGGATCTGCGTTACATCACCATGACCACTTATGACGAAACCTTTAAAGGCGTGCAGGTGGTGTTCACCAAAGATGATCTGACGCAAACCATCGGCGAAGTATTAGAAAAAGCAGGCAAAAACCAGATCCGGATTGCCGAGACGGAGAAATATCCGCACGTGACCTTCTTCTTCTCCGGCGGCCGCGAAAAAGAGTTCGAGAACGAAAAACGTATCCTGATCCCATCGCCAAAAGTAGCCACTTATGATCTGCAGCCAGAAATGAGCGCAGAAGGTATCCGCGATGCCATTATCCCTGAACTGGAAAAAGGCTGGGCTGATTTTATTTGCCTTAACTTTGCCAATACAGATATGGTTGGCCATACCGGTGTTTTTGAAGCGGTGATAAAAGCAGCAGAAACGGTAGACCAATGTACCCAGGCTGTTGTAGAAACCGGTTTAAAAAATGGTTATTCATTCATCATCATTGCAGACCACGGTAATGCCGACTATATGGTGAACGAAGATGGCTCGCCAAATACGGCCCATACCACCAACCTGGTGCCTTGTATCATTATAGACAAAGATGTACACCAGGTGAAAGACGGTAAACTGGGCGACATTGCACCGACAGTATTAAATATTCTGGGTGTGGCTATCCCGCCTGAAATGACCGGAAATGTATTGGTATAAAAATACCGGCAGAGGCTTTGCCCTCTGCCTTCTTATTTTATTTGGACTCACCAACTGTCGCCCTGAGCTAAAAGAACGCAAAGGCGACTTCAAATTCTTCGACCTGAAGGGTTTCGTCCGTACAGATTCTGCTCGGTTGGCCAGCCAAAACCCTACGGTAGCAAAAACGGTATCACACAATGGTGAAGCAGAAACTAAAGCGGTTAAAATTGCCAATTGGGGGCAGGAACTCAGCCTCTTTTCAGGTTCAGATATCAACAAACCCTCCTGGCGGCAAAGTTACAAAGCCAGTCAGAACGGCAACACCATTACTTACACTGCCCTGGTCTCTAATCTGAAAACCAGGCAGATCATTATTCAAAAAAGCGGCGACAATGTAAAATCTTTACAGATCTACAACCACACTAAAAACCTGCTTTACGAAACTTCAGAAAAACTGTTTTATTACCCGGATTCGCTCTATCGGATCGATAAAACGCAGCATGTTTTATTCCTTGGCGAAAACCGCTATATCATCACCGGAAAATTCTAAAAAGTATTGATTCCCTCTCCTATTTTGGAGAAGGTTAGGGAGAGGCTATTCAATGATGACCTTCAACAGTGGCCAGCTTTTCTTTTGAAAGCGAAAGCTGTGAAGCAATGTCAGCACGGGTAGGATTATCGTTCAGCACTTTTTCCAGGTCGCCGATGGATGCACGCAAGGCGTTAATACCCCTATTCTTGTCAAAAGCTTTAGTCGACTGGTCTAATTTAAAAACAGCGTATTCGCGGTAGGCTATGCCCCTGTTTTGGTAATATTTAAAATCTGCCGGCTCCAGTGCAATGGCTTTGGTAAAATCTACAATAGCGCCGAGCAAATACTTTTCCTTATCCTGAAAAGTAAGGCTGTTGTCCCTTCCCAGGTAAGTTTTGGCGCGTGCACGATAGTAGTAAGCTGTAGCATCGGCTGGTTTAACAGCAATTACCTTATTATAAGTAGAGATAGATTTTTTATAGCTGTTACTGTGGTAATAAGAATAACCCAGCATCCATAAAGCGTCGGCATTGGTAGAGTCAATAACGCATGCTTTTTCCAGCCGCTGTATGGCAACTTTAAAGTCCCCTTCCATTAAAGCCTGCTGACCAAGCTTTACATAGGCGTTCTGCGCATACGACGCATGAGCAGAAGCTATTGCGATTCCAAGAAATAAAACCTGTAACCTCATCGGAAGGACTAATATGTAACAATACAATGTAACATACAAATAACTGTTAACATTATATTTTATTATGACGTACTACAATTATTTTCCTAATCTGTTCAAAAACCTTGCCGCACCAAATATAAGCATGCTGACGTTTTTTCATAACCCTTACGTAACCTGTCATCTCTTTGTAACAGTAAATTAAAGAATAAGTTAAACAGTATCAGTATTTTCGCTATATGGTCACGGTTATGTTTTGGTTTGTCGTATCTTGGCACATCTCTTGAACTTATTGCAGCTACAACAGTTTAGTTATACAAAAGACTGTTCTGATAAGGTTTTAGGCAACTAAGACTGACAACTTGACGTTATTTAAAAATAGAAAGGGTGCTTAATGAGCTATGATCCGTTTGACTTTAAGAGTGCATTACCGGTAATCAACGAAGATTCTGAGTTTTTTCCGTTAATGTCATCTGAGGATGAAGAGGAAATGAACAATGAGCAGGTACCCGAGGTTTTAGCTATACTTCCGCTTCGTAATACTGTACTTTTTCCCGGCGTTGTAATTCCCATTACCGTTGGCAGAGATAAATCAATTAAACTGATACGAGACGCGAACAAAGGTGAGCGAATTATCGGGGTGGTTGCGCAACAAGATGTGGGTATAGAAGACCCCGCTTTCGACCAGTTACATACGGTTGGTACTACCGCACTCATTGTAAAAATGCTGCAAATGCCCGATGGTAATACCACGGTTATTTTGCAAGGTAAAAGAAGATTTACTTTAAAAGAAGAAATACAAAGCGAGCCTTATCTTAAGGCCGTTGTCGAGCCTTTCCAGGAGGTTAAACCCCGGGAAGACCAGGAATTTAAAGCCATGGTATCGTCTATCAAAGACATGGCCATGAGCATTGTTCAGCTTTCGCCGAACATCCCGACCGAGGCGGGTATTGCGATTAAAAATATCGAAAGCACTTCATTCCTGATCAACTTCATATCGTCTAATATGAATGCCGATATGTCTGTAAAGCAACGCATGCTGGAGAACGGCAACCTGCGCGAACGCGCTAAAATGGTACTGGAACATCTCACGACCGAGTTGCAAATGCTGGAGCTGAAAAACCAGATCCAAACCAAAGTGCGGACAGACCTGGATAAGCAGCAGCGCGATTATTTCCTGAGCCAGCAGTTGAAAACCATACAGGAAGAGCTGGGCGGCAACACGCCAGACCTGGAAATGGAAAACCTGCGCAACCGCGGCAAGAAAAAGAAATGGGCGAAAGAGGTTGCAGATCATTTTAACAAAGAGCTGGATAAGCTAAGCCGCATTAACCCCGCAGCAGCAGATTATTCAGTCCAGATCAACTATTTGGAGTTGTTGCTTGATTTGCCTTGGAACGAATTTACCAAAGATAATTTCGACCTGAAACGGGCACAAAAGATACTTGATAAAGACCACTTCGGCCTCGACAAAGTAAAGCAGCGTATTATAGAATACCTGGCTGTACTGAAGCTGAAGCATAATATGAAAGCCCCTATCCTTTGCCTGGTCGGCCCTCCGGGGGTAGGTAAAACTTCACTTGGAAAATCCATCGCCAAAGCTTTAGGGCGCAAATATGTACGTATGGCCTTAGGTGGCTTGCGTGACGAAGCGGAAATTCGCGGTCACCGTAAAACCTATATCGGTGCAATGCCGGGCCGGGTGATCCAATCTATCAAAAAAGCAGGCGCGGCAAACCCGGTTTTTATTCTTGACGAGATTGATAAAGTGGGTAACGATTTCCGTGGCGACCCCTCTTCAGCCCTGCTCGAAGTGTTAGACCCGGAACAGAACGCTACGTTTTACGATAACTACGTTGAACTGGATTTCGACCTTTCTAACGTAATGTTCATTGCTACGGCAAATTCGCTTAGCTCGGTACAACCTGCCCTGCTGGACAGGATGGAGATCATTGAGGTGAACGGCTACACCATTGAAGAAAAGATAGAAATTGCACGGCAGCACCTGTTACCTAAACAGCGCGAAGCGCATGGCGTAAAAACCAAAGAGGTAATACTGAAAAACGATGTTATTGAAAAGGTGATAGAACAGTATACCCGCGAGTCCGGTGTACGTGCCCTGGATAAAAAAATCGGTTCGGTGGTACGCGGCGTGGCTAAAAACATCGCCATGGAAGAACCTTACAGCCCTACAGTAAGCAAGGCGGAAGTGGAGAAAATCCTCGGCGCACCAATTTTCGATAAAGACCTTTACGAAGGTAACGAGTTTGCCGGTGTGGTAACAGGTTTAGCATGGACACAAGTAGGCGGAGATATTTTATTTATCGAAGCGAGCTTAAGCCCCGGCAAAGGGCGCTTAACCTTAACCGGCAGCCTGGGCGATGTGATGAAGGAATCGGCAACCATTGCATTGGCATATTTACGCGCCCATGCAGGAATGTTTAATATCGATCAGCGCTTGTTTGACCAGTGGGACGTACACATCCACGTTCCGGCAGGTGCTACGCCAAAAGACGGTCCTTCTGCAGGAATCACTATGCTTACCGCCCTTACTTCGGCATTTACACAGCGCAGGGTTAAACCGAACCTGGCCATGACAGGCGAGATCACGCTCCGCGGACGCGTACTTCCGGTAGGTGGCATCAAGGAAAAGATCCTGGCAGCTAAACGTGCGGATATCAAAGAGATCATTCTTTGCAAGTCCAACCAAAAGGATATTCTGGATATTAAGGAAGATTACATTAAGGATATGAAATTCCATTATGTAACGCAGATGCGCGAAGTGATAGACCTGGCCCTGCTTCAGGAAAAGGTTACTGAGCCTCTGGATCTTACGGTAAAGGAAGACTTTAAACCGGTAATGAATTAACTCATAAGATTTAACACTTTAAAAGCCTCGTTTTTAACGGGGCTTTTTCTATTTTTAGCGGTTGTATGATATCCTTTTCCAACCCTGAATGAAACGTACATTACCCCTTTTAATATTTGTTCTTTTAATTGCTATTGCTGCTAAAGCGCAGTACCGCCATCAGGAAGTAGGCCTGCAAACAGACAATGATTCTTACCTGGCGCAGGGATCAGACCGGTATTACACCAACGGGATATTTATTTATTACCGCCGCGCTTTACCTTTTGACGAAGATGGAAAAATTGCTAACCGTGTACTTGGCTTCGAGGCAGGGCAGAAAATGTTCAACCCGCAATCCGGCTCCATCAACGTAAATGGCGTTGCTGATCCGGGTTATATCGACAGGCCGTTTGCGGGCTATTTGTATTTGGGTGCCAACTATAATGTGTTGTACAAAAAGCAAAGTAATTTTAAGGTTGGTCTTCAATTAGGGGTGGTTGGTCCGCGTGCTTATGGCCGCCAGGCACAAAATCTCATCCATAAGGTATTTGGCTTTTACCCGCCGGATGGCTGGCAATACCAGATTAAAAATGCGCTGGTGATCAATGCTTCCGGCGAATACAACAAGATGCTGGCACGAGGTGGTAATTGGGTAGACGTTAGCTTCACTTCTTATGCCAACCTTGGTACCGGTTTTATTGGCGGCGGATTAGGCCCCATGCTTCGGTTGGGCCGCTTCAACAAGCTTTTTAATTCTGTAATTACCCAAAGCACGGTGATAGACCGCCCGGGCGTAAAAGCCAATGACCAGGAGTTTTTCTTCTATTATAAACCATTGGTGAACCTGCAGGTAAAAGATATTACTGTAGAGGGCAAAGGCGCAGTATACCCGGAAAGTATGCAGGTAGCAGGCAAACTAAATAAAGTAATGATCAGCAATCAACTGGGCGGCGCGTTTAATAGCGGCGACCGATGGACTGTTGATGCCAGCGTTATCTTCCATACCAAAGATGTGAAAGAAATGGTGCGGTCGCACCAATGGGGATCGGTAACGGTGATGTACCACTTCGATTAATAATCGAAGCCCTTACGGCGCGATTCTTTTTTTGCAGCGTGCTGCTTTTTCTGATCCAATCGTGCAGCCTTAGCAGCCCGGCTAACTTTTGTTGGCTTACGTACTTTAGGCTTCTCAAAGGCTTTAACAACAAGCGCGTACAACTTTTCTAAAGCAATCTGCCGGTTCAGTAACTGGCTGCGCTCTTCGTCGCAAACTACTTGTACCAAGCCATCTTTATTTAGCCTGGAAGCCAGCTTTTGCTTTAACAGCAGTCTCTGCTCTTCGTTAAACAGCGCAGAAGCTTCTATATCAAAATTAAGCTCTACCCTACTTGAAACCTTGTTTACATTTTGCCCGCCTTTACCCCCGCTGCGCGAAGCCTTAAAGCTTGTTTCCCTGGCGAGATCTTCTTTACTAAAATTCATTATAATAGATTACACTGTTTTATTTTAAGATTACACCGATGTGCAAAATAGGTAATCAGCAACAAAAATCGGTGCAATCATTAAAAAGGGATTGGTGTAATTATAAAAATCGACCAGTGTAAGCACAAATACTTAAATTTGCAATGTATGAGCAGTAACATTGTGGTAGCTATCGATGGCTATTCTTCTTGCGGAAAAAGTACCCTTGCAAAAGCATTAGCCAAACAACTTCACTTTATTTATGTCGATAGCGGCGCCATGTACCGGGCAGTAACGCTCTATCTGCTTAGAAAAAATATCGATCTGAAAGATCCGGCCGCTGTTGAAGCAGTGTTACCAGAGGTACATCTGAACTTCCATGCCCGCGACTACCAAACCCATATCCTGCTGAATGATGAAGAAGTGTCAGACGAAATCCGCCTGATGCCGGTATCAGAAAACGTAAGTGCGGTAGCGGCCATTCGCAGTGTACGGCACGAGATGGTGAAGCAGCAGCAACGCATGGGCCGTTCTAAAAACATTGTGATGGATGGCCGCGATATTGGCACTACCGTATTCCCAAACGCACAAGTGAAGCTGTTTATGACCGCCGATCCTAAAGTTCGCGCAGAACGCCGTTTTAAAGAGCTGCAACCCAATAATCCGGATATTACTTTAGAAGAAGTTTTCGAGAATTTAGCACATCGGGACTACCTTGACACTACACGCGCCGAAAGTCCGCTTATACGGGCCGAAGATGCCATTATATTAGATAATACCAACCTTACTCCGGAGCAGCAACTTCAGTTTGCCCTGGATAAGGTAGAACCTTTTTTAAAGGGGTAGTTTCAGCGGTACATCCGCGTCATCAAACTTTTGTGCTTTCACCCCGAAGTGATTCAGAAAATCCACGCCTTCATCGCTGGGTAAGCCTTTGTATTCTGCATAAGATTTACGGTAATACACCTGGGTAATGCCCGCAGAAAATATTAACCTGGCACATGGCAGGCAAGGCGACAAGGTGGTATACATGGTTGCCCCTTCTAACTTTGCGCCATTTTTAACGGCATAAAGAATGGCATTTTCTTCGGCATGTAAAGCTAAAGAACAACTTCCACGCGCATCCCTTGGGCAGCCTGTTTCGGGCCACTCCTCGTCGCAGTTGTGTGTACCTGCGGGCGGGCCATTATAGCCGATGGAAATAATGCGGGTATCCTTCGCTAAAACGGCACCGACCTGCGCCTTAACGCAGTGACTGCGTTGGGCCAGGTCGGTTGCCAGATTCATAAAAATATGATCGAAACTTGGTTTCATCTTTTATTAGTCATTATCGCTGCCGCTGGTCATCGGTCATTAGTCATTGACACTATTGGGTATTTTTTCATACTTACTATTAACGAATGACTAATGACAATTGACCAATGACAAAATCTTAGTGCCCTGCGCCAGCTTCGATATGGTCGATATCGATACCTTGTTTGCGCAGTTCTGCACCCGCTTTCCAGGCAAAGAATGCCAGGTAAGCAAAGCCCAAAACAGGCACAATGTAAGAGAAGTGGATACCGCTCATACCTGGGACAATGTTGTTGCTGCCGTCAGCCAAGATACCCTGCACCGGTGGAATGATAGAACCACCCAGGATCATCATGATCAGCAAAGAAGCGCCCTGGCTAGAATATTTACCTAAGCCTGCTAACGCTAATGCGAAAATAGAAGGCCACATAATTGAACAGCACAGACCACCGCTTACAAAAGCATAAGTTGCAACAATGCCATTGGTAAATAAACCGATCAGCATGAAGGCTACACCCAATAAACCGAAGATCAGCAGCGTGCGGATCGGCTTTTCTTTACCCAGGAAGAAACCTACAATCAGGAATACCACACAAACACCGTAAGGCGCTATTTTAGAAATATCGGCATTACTGATCACGTTTGCACCAAGTACAACCGCGAAAGCGATAAAAGGTACAATTACCGTCATGACCGTACGGGTTGTTTTAGACATATTGAAAACGCCCAGTGCACCGGTCCAGCGGCCGATCATTAAACTGCCCCAGTATAAAGAGATATACGGAGCCAGACCAGCTTCGGGAATGCTACCGAAGGCGGGTGTTCTTAACAATGACCCGAAATTACTTTGGATGGTTACCTCTGTACCTACATAGGTAAAGATAGCCAGCATACCTAAGATCAGTTGCGGGTAACGCATAGCACCCCAACCTTCTTTTTGCTTAGTTGCTTTAGAAGATGCAAAGATGAGCGTGAATATAATAATGAATAAAGCGCCATATACGAAATAAGCGTTTGACAAGCCAGTGGCGTTAGCCAACGGCGTAGCGCCTAAAATAAGACAGAACGCAATGAATACGACAAACAACGGAAGATTCGCCTTTGTGCTTTGCTCAATCTGCTCATCGCTGGTTACTTTAGGCAGTTTGGTGATCCAGAAGAAAATTGCCAGCGCAAGGAACAAGCCTGCAAGGATCCAGTAAAGCATATTCACAGAAGAAATAGACACGGTTTTACCCGCATCTGAACCCGCTGCTGAACCAAATAACAGGAAGCTTACCACTACCGGGCCTAAAATACTACCGAAGTTGTTTACCCCACCTGCAAGGTTAAGGCGTGTTGCACCGGTTTCGGGCGGGCCCAAAGCTACAATGAATGGGTTTACCGCTGTTTGCTGTAACGAGAAGCCTATTGCAATGATGAAGAAAGCGCCTAAGATGAATCCAAACACACCTGCATTTATTGCAGGAACCATTAACAGTGCGCCTGCAGTCGAGATTAATAATCCGTACACAATGGCATTTTTATAGCCGAGCTTATTTAAAATATCTACACGGGTAATTTGTGAAGCGAAATAAAGTACAAGAGAGCCAATAAAATAACCACCGTAAAAAGTAAAGTCGATTAATTGAGACTCGAATTGGGTAAGATTGAAGTGAGTTTTACAGAAGGGGATGAACACACCGTTTGAAGCGGCGGAAAAGCCCCAGAAGAACCACACGGTTATAAGAGAGTATAAGGCCGAGCGATTACTAGCGTTGTTTTGTTCCATTAGATGATTAGTTGGTGTTTTTGGGACACTAACATAGTTCAATTTTTTAAATTCTTAACGGATTTTGAAAAATAAATGACGCCATGTGCTTAGTTTCTTTGTTAAATGTATAAAATTGCACCGTTGAAAAACGGATACGTTAAACAGCATTAATGATAGAAGCGGTATTCTCGGGAATAGGTATCGGGTTAGTATTAACCTTTCTTACCGGCCCTGTTTTTTTTGCTTTAATTAAAACCAGTATCGAGAAAGGGTTTCACGCAGGTGCCGCTTTGGCGCTGGGTGTGGTCAGCAGCGATGTGGTTTTTGTAGGCGCTATTTTATTCGGATCGCAAATGTTCGATCTTTCGCAGCAGGCTAAGATTTGGCTCGGCATTACCGGGGCAGTTATCCTGTTCTGTATTGGCGTATACTACCTCTTAAAAAAGCCCGAAATAGATTATGATACCCATGAACCGGCAAGCGTTAACCGTGCGGGCTACTTCTTAAAGGGTTTCCTGATGTGCATATTCAACCCTACCCTGCTGTTCCATTGGGTTACGGTAATTGGCACTGCCAGTACTATTTATCATCTGGGCGTACCACACCGCCAGCTGAAGATTGCCATTATGTTCCTTACCATCCTGATCATACAGTTTGGCATGGACGTTACCAAGGCCTTTTATGCCAATAAACTAAGGGATAAAATATCAGAGCGGCTGATCCACCGGTTGAATTACGTGGCAGGTGCCGCGCTGATCATCGCCGCACTGATTATCACAGACAAGCTGGTAACCCATATCATCTTCTCGCCTATCGTCGCCAGTAATAACTAATCTGATCAGCAGATTTCACTTCAAGCATTCAGCAAATAAAAAAAGGACAAAGAATTCGGGAACGTTAATTCCTATTCTTTGTCCTGTATGATTTAATGAATAAGGGAACGGGGATTTCCTTCGTATCCTCTCCCTTAGTCCTTATAGCTAAAAATTACATGTATGCCCGCTGGTTCTTACCTTCCATCCAATTTACAAAGGCGCGGTTAACCACCTTATTACCGCCCGGGGTTGGGTAATCGCCAGAGAAGTACCAGTCGCCCAGGTGTTCAGGGCAAGCTTTATGCAGGTTGTCCAACGTTTGATAGATCACTTTTACCTCTGCCTTGGTTTCTTTTGGCGTGATGATCTTAGCAATACGGTCTGATATCTCCTGATCGGTAAAAGGCTCATAGATGGCTTTAACATAGTTCTCTACCTGTTCCTTTGGTACGTTAACGCTGTCCTTACATTTCTTATAAACCTCCAGGATCAGGTCTTCGCGGTCGCTTTCTTTCAGCAAACTAATGGCAGCTTCAAAAGCTACAAACTCACCCATGCGCGACATATCGATACCATAGCAATCCGGGTAACGGATCTGCGGTGCAGAAGAAACGATCACGATCTTCTTCGGACCAAGACGGTCGAGGATTTTCAGGATGCTTTGCTTCAACGTGGTACCACGCACAATAGAATCGTCCAAAACAACCAGCGTATCTGTATCGTTCTTGATCAGGCCGTAAGTGGTATCGTAAACATGCGCTACCATTTCGCCACGGTCTGCATCCTGGGTAATAAAAGTACGCAGCTTTACGTCTTTAATAGCAATCTTTTCTACCCGAGGCGCCATTTGCAGTACTTCCTGCAACTCTTCATCGGTGATTTTATCGTCCCGGTTAAGCAGGCGGTCGCGCTGATACTGTTTCACATATTTGTTCACCCCTTCTACCATACCATAGAAAGCAATCTCGGCAGTATTCGGGATGTATGACCATACGGTGTTTTTCAGATCGTGGTTCACTTCTTCCAGCAACATCGGCGTTAGTAAACGGCCAAGCTGTTTACGTTCGCGATAGATAGAGGCATCACTTCCGCGGGAGAAATAAATGCGCTCGAACGAGCATGATTTTTTCTCTTTAGGTTCGCTGAACTGATCTTCTGTAACCTTACCATTCTTTTTAATGATCAGCGCATGGCCTGGTTTAATCTCTTTAATTTCCTCTAACGGAATATTAAAGGCCGTCTGGATAGCAGGCCGCTCAGAAGCTGCAATTACAATTTCATCATTATAATAGCAGAAAGCGGGGCGGATACCGGCAGGGTCGCGCATGATGAACGCATCGCCATGACCGAGTATACCTGCAATGGTATAACCACCATCCCACTTATTGGCAGATTTTCTTAAAATTTTAGCCACATCCATATTATCGGCAATCATTTTACTGATCGCGATATTGTCATCCGTGCCTTCGCGCTTAAACTGGTCGAACAAGCCTTGTACTTCAGTATCCAGGAAGTGACCGATCTTTTCAAGCACCGTAACGGTGTCTGCTTTTTCTTTCGGATGCTGCCCCAACTCGTATAATTGCTGTAGTAACTCGTCCACGTTAGTCATGTTAAAATTACCTGCAATAACCAGGTTACGGGTCATCCAGTTGTTCTGACGCAGGAACGGGTGGCAGCTTTCAATACTGTTCTTACCATGTGTGCCGTACCGCAGGTGACCTAAAAGAACTTCGCCGGTAAAGCTCATGTTCTCCTTCAGCCAGTCGGCGTCTTTCAACTTCTCCGGAAAATCCCGCTCTACCTCTGCAAATTTTTTCTGGATGTATTCGAAAATGTCAGCAACAGCATTGGAGGCCATCGACCGGTGACGGCTGATGTACCTTTTGCCGGGATCGACATCCAGCTTAATGGTGGCAACACCCGCGCCATCCTGGCCGCGGTTATGCTGTTTTTCCATTAATAAATATAATTTGTTGAGGCCGTAGAGGGCAGTACCGTATTTCTTCTGGTAGTAGGATAACGGCTTTAATAAGCGAATGAAGGCAACGCCACACTCGTGTTTTATCTGATCGCTCATGATTGGAAATGAGACCGCAAAATTAAGACTTTAAAATAAAGTTACACCCTCTGATTTGTCATTTTAAAGCATAAAAACTTAGTGTATTGTTAACACAATATTATCTACCCGAAACGTCGTTAACAATAGCATAAAAAAACCCGCCTTCAAAAGTGAAAGACGGGTTTGGGAACATATATTTATTAGATATTAGGGCAACACTATAATTTCTCTCCGTGCTGGCTGATGTCAAGCCCTACAGCTTCTTCATCAACTGATACTCTTAACGGAGAAATAAGGTCGGTTATTTTAAGCAGTAGGAAAGAACCTGCAAAGGCAAAAATGGATACACCAATTAGAGCGCCTAATTGTACTAAAAATAAATGAGTTTCGCCAAAAAATAATCCATTACTTGTTACTACCGGGTTAATATTTTTATGTGCGAACACACCTGTAAGCAACATACCTACCATACCGCCCACACCGTGGCAAGGGAATACGTCCAAAGTATCGTCAATAGAAGTACGGGTACGCCATTCCACTACCAGGTTACTAACCACTGCAGAAATAATACCGATGGCAAGTGAATGCGGTATAGAAACAAAACCGGCAGCAGGCGTAATGGCAACAAGACCAACAACTGCGCCGATACAGGTACCCATGGCAGAAGGTTTACGTCCGCGAAGCATATCAAAGAATACCCAGCTTAAACCAGCTGCAGAGGCAGCCGAAGTGGTAGTTGCCAGTGCAGTTGCCGCTAAGGCAGAAGCGCCCAAGGCAGAACCTGCATTGAACCCGAACCAACCGAACCATAATAGCCCAGTACCGATAATTACATAAGTAATACGTGCCGGTGAATGGCTTGCTTCCGAACGTCGTTTCAGGAATATAGCAGACGCCAATGCAGCCCATCCGGCCGACATATGCACAACCGTACCGCCTGCAAAATCCAATACACCCAACTTAGCCAAAAAGCCATCCGGGTGCCAGGTGCAATGTGCCAACGGCGAGTAAATAAAGATGGCGAACAGCACCAGGAATACCAGGTACGAGTTAAAACGGATCCGCTCGGCGAATGCACCGGTGATCAACGCCGGAGTAATAATGGCAAATTTTAGCTGGTACATCGCAAACAGTACCAAAGGGAAAGTTTTTGCACCAGGCCATACCGCATTACCCAGCATCCCCTGCATCATAAAGTAAGTGCCGGGATTACCAATTACACCGCCAATATCATTACCAAATGCAAGGCTGAAACCAAAAGTTACCCATAGCACGGTTACAATCACCATACAGATCAGGCTTTGCAGCATCGTAGAAATTACGTTCTTTTTATTCACCATACCGCCATAAAAGAAGGCAAGCCCCGGTGTCATGATCAACACCAGCGCGGTAGAAACCAGCATCCAGGCTATGTCCCCGGTATCAAACTTAGGTGTTTCGCCCGTGGTAACCGGTTCGATGGACGGGTGAATAAAGGAAAGTAACAGTACTACTACCAGTAATAAGAATGGAAGATAACGTTTCATGATTTGTCTACAAAGCCTATGGTTTAAAGTGGCTCTGAAAATACAAATAATTTTAATTTTCAGCAGGATTTACTGAAAATTTATATGATTTACGTCATGATTTATTATGATTAAAGCAAAAAGCTTAAAAAATCAGGGAAGATGCCTAATAAAATCACTAAAAAAGAAAGAATAATAATTATCGGTAATAAAGATGGAGCCGCACCTTCTTCTGTTTCCTCTATTACCTTCTCTGCTTTTTTGATAAACAGGTAAAGCGGAACTTTAATGTAGTAAAATAAAGAAACTACTGTAGTCAACGCGCCCGTAATCAGCAAAAGCAGCAACCAGATGGAGTGATTTTGCTGATAAATGGAATAAACTGAAGAAAAAACCAACAGTTTTCCGTTAAAACCAACGGTAGCCGGCAAACCAGTGAGTGAAATAAGCGAAATGGTAAAACAAACTGCCGCTACAGGGTACTTCAATCCCAGACCTCGGTAGGCCTCCAGGTCTTCCGCATTTGTTTCGTCACTGAAATAGGTGACGAGCATCAATGCGGCCAGGTTAGCAATGGCATAAGCAGCGATGTAAAACGTAAGCGATCTGATGCCTTGGGCCGTAAACGTGGTAACTGCCATCAGCAGGAAACCCGTATGACCAATACTGGAGTAGGCCAGCATACGTTTTATATTCTTCTGCCAGATGGCCGCAAAGTTCCCGACGATCATGCTTGCGATAGCGATAACGGATATCAGTACCCTGAAATCAATAGCGTGCCATCTCTCATATACCAGGAACGGGATCAGGAAATTGGTAAGCAGTGCAAACCCGGATGCTTTTGGTAATATAGACAGATAAGCAGTAACCGGTGTAGGAGCTCCCTGGTAAACATCCGGTGCCCAGAAATGCATCGGGGTGAAGGAAAGTTTAAAGCCCAATCCGGCAAGTGTCAACACAACAGCCAACCCAGCCAATACCGGATTAGCTGCAGCCAGCCCGGGCAGCATATTACTTCCAAGGTAATTAAGTGAGCCGCTAAGACTGTAGATCAAAGATATACCGTAGAGCATCACTGCCGATGACACCGCGCCAAAAAGCACGTATTTCAATCCGGCTTCGGCGCTGAACCCGCTCTCTGAGCGATAGGCAGCCAGCAGATAAGACGCTAACGAAACCATCTCTACAGACAAGAACAGCATCAGCAGATTGAAGGACATCGTCATCAGATGCAACCCTAGCAACGATGCCGTGATGATGGTATACAGGTCGCCCAAACCTTTTGGATGTTGCTCCAGCTTTCGGTCCAAACCGACATACAACGCCAGGAACACCGCAAAGAAATCAATAATCAGTTTGAACGATATTGCCGTCCGGGTTAAGATCAGGGTATTACCGAACAGCACTTTGGCCTCGCGTAAAACCAGGGCCACCTGCTGCAGATCGGTAAACAGTACCACCAGTAAACCGGCTGAAACCAATGAACGGCATAACCATGCTGATTGCTTTCCCGCAATAAGATCGGTCAGGAATACCAGCAGGAATAAACCTGACAGGCAAAGTTCAGGCACGAAAGACCGCAGGCTGGTCAGCACATCCTCCAATTGTCCGGGTATCAGCGGCAGCAACTCGTTCATGATCGTTATTTAATGAATTGCCTGGTAAAATCAACCAGCAACAAAACAGAGTCGTTTATTTTATTAAATACCAGTGAAGGCATTACACCCAGCAGCAATGCCATAAAGGCCAGCGGGATCAATGCAGAGCGTTCCCGCCAGTTAATGTCAGTAAGGCTTAACTTCCAGCTTTCGCCGCCCTTCAATAATGGGGTGCCAAAAAACATACGCTGCAAGGTCCAGAGAAAATAACCTGCGCCTAACAGAATACCCAAAGCACCGCAAGCTGCCATCCATTGCGGTAATAAGCCGTTGGTGTTGGCCGATTTAAATGCACCAGCCAATGAAAAAGCCTCGGCAACAAAAGCCGAAAAACCAGGTAAGCCTAACGAAGCAAAAAAGGCAATCACCACAAAAAGCGTGTAGGAGGGCATTAATGTCGCCAAGCCGCGGAAGTTGTAGATATCGCGGTCGTGAACGCGGGTGTAAACCACCCCTACCAGGAAGAACAACATGGACGACAAAAAGCCGTGGCTTACCATTTGCATAATCGCCCCGCTGATACCTTCTGCGGTAAAAGAAGCAATCCCCAACAACACAAAACCCATGTGCGATACGGACGAATAAGCAATCAAACGTTTCAGGTCGCGTTGGGCTAAGGCGTTAAGCGCCCCATAAAGAATAGAAATGACACCTAATAACCCTAACCAATAACTACTTTGCACGGCCGCGTCCGGAAATATCCCTGCACAAATACGGATGATCCCGTATCCGCCTATTTTAAGCAATACCCCGGCCAGCAAAATAGAAACCGGTGTAGGCGCTTCCACGTGGGCATCGGGTAACCAGGTATGCAGAGGCACAACCGGAACTTTAATGGCGAACGCGATGAACAACACTACAAAACCTACCATGCGGGCAGGCATACCTAAAATAGTCTGGTGGCTTAGCGCTGAAAATACCGAACCGGCGTCATAGTTAGCCGGGTTCATCATCTGGATGATGTTAAACGTATGATTACCGGTTACAGGGTCTTTTACCGACAGGTATAAACCAACCATCACCAGCAGCATAAATACCGAGCCGAACAGCGTATACAAAAAGAACTTGATAGAAGCGTATTCACGCCGCGGACCACCCCACATCCCGATCAGGAAATAAAGCGGCAAGAGCATCAGTTCGTAGAACAAGTAGAAAAGGAAGAAATCCAGCGCAGAGAATACGCCAAACACCGCCATATCCAATATCAGGAACAGGATGAAGTATCCTTTCAGATTCGTTTTGATCTCCCACGAAGCAATCACGGCCACAATCATCACCAGGGCCGACATTACCAGCAGTGTTACCGAAACCCCATCGATCCCTACGAAATAATCTATCTGCAAGTCGCCTACCCCACCCAGGTTCAGCCTAATCCAGGGTAACTTCTGGACAAACTGGAACTGATCTTCGTGTACGACACCTGCGTGTGTAGCCCCCGTTTTAAAATTAAGGTAGATCAGCACGCTTAACACCAACTGAATAACAGCCGTTAAAAGCGTTATATATTTAAAACTGCCACGCAGAGAAGAGGGCATCACAGCAATGACGAGCCCGGCGAGCAGTGGTATAAATATCAGTAGCGTAAGCAGGTTCATATCAATATTTTTAAAATAACCCAGGCAACAATAGCCACCACGGTAGTTAGCAAATAATACTGCACCCGGCCGGTTTGGAAGCTGCGGGCAAAATTACCAATCTGCCTTACCAATGCCACCACAAAGTGCAGGAAACCATCTACCACGTAGCGGTCAATCGCTGCGGATAGTTTAGCAACCCAAAGGATAATACGGTTAAAAAAATGGATCAACCCGTCGATCCCTTTTCTGTCAAAGGCAAAAAGCCCGGTACTGATTGCCAGCACTGGCTGCACAAAAACTTTCTGATAAGCCTCATTGAAATACCATTGATAGTATGAGAAAGCAAACAGCCAGTTGTTCTGCTTCAGTGGCAGCTTCTTATCCAGCACATAGACAGCATAAGCCCAGTAAATTACCAGTAAACTCAGAATATTCAGGGCGATAGGGATGATGGTATGATACGGGTTCATCCGTTCTAAAAAGTTAGATGGCAGGAAGCTTTTATAGATCCAGGCATGTTCATACAAAAACGGATTGAGCGAAAACACCGGGAACAGACAGCAGATGGCCAAAAAGATCATCGGCACGTTAAATTTCCAGGGGCCATCATGTACATGCAGCTTCAGCCCGGGATTAACTTCCGATAAACGGAACTTACCAAAGAAAACTTTAAACACAAGCCTTGCCACATAGAAAGCGGTTAGCCAGCTGGTAATTAAAGTTAGGATTGGTATAATTTTGAACACTCCCGCTTTGGTATCGCTCCACTCGAAAGCCTGGATCAGGATACCGTCTTTAGATAAATAACCGCTTGTAAACGGTAGCCCCACTAATGCCAGCCCTGCTATTACTGCGGTGATAAATGTTATTGGCATCTTTCTCCGCAGCCCCCCCATGTACAGGATATTCTGCGGATCGAAATCCAGCTTGTTTTCATCGCGGATGTGCTGCATCTCGTGGATCACTGCACCGGCAACCAAAAACAACAGGCATTTAAAAAAGGCGTGGGTAACCAAATGAAACAACGACGATGCGTACGCGCCTATCCCCATCGCCATTACCATAAACCCCAGTTGAGAGATGGTTGAAAACGCCAGGATACGCTTCAAATCGTTCTGAGTAATGGCAATACTGGCAGCCATAAATGCCGTAAAGCAACCGATAATCGCCAGCGCATCCAGCTCATGTACGCTAAACAGCGGATATACGCGGCCCAATAAAAATATACCGGCAGCCACCATCGTAGCTGCGTGGATCAAAGCTGAAACTGAGGTTGGCCCTTCCATCGCGTCCGGTAGCCAGGTATGCAAAGGAAATTGTGCAGACTTTGCCGCAACTGCCAGAAACAACCCTGCGCAGGCTAAGTACTGCCAAACCGCAGGAATGGTGCTTGTACCGTTTATCCAAAGCCCGTTAGTCAAAGTAGAATTTGCCACCAGGCCGTCTGCACTAAAAAGCGCATTCAGATCGAAAGTATGGTACTGGCTGAACAAAACCATAATGGCAATGAGCAGGCCGACATCACCTATACGGTTCATGATAAAAGCTTTTTTATTGGCTTGAACGGCTTTATCGCGTGTGAACCAGAAACCAATGAGCAGGTAAGATGAAAAACCTACCAGTTCCCAAAAGGCATAGAACAGCACCAGGTTATCTACCACTACCAGCGCCAGCATGCTAAA
Organism: Mucilaginibacter straminoryzae; assembly: GCF_022953055.1. Taxonomy (GTDB): domain Bacteria; phylum Bacteroidota; class Bacteroidia; order Sphingobacteriales; family Sphingobacteriaceae; genus Mucilaginibacter; species Mucilaginibacter straminoryzae. The sequence continues at coordinate 226,210 of NZ_JALJEJ010000004.1, forward strand.
ACAAAAGAAACTGAGATAAGTGAAATACCGGCTGAAGCCTTCGTCGTGGCTCATGTAAGCCATGGAATAAATATGCACCGGCAGGGCAATTACATTCACCAGTAACAGTAACAGCACCGACAGGTTATTGAGCAGGATACCGGCATTAACCGCGGTACCGCCAATAGTAAACCAGGGGATAGTTGCATGAATCAGCGGCGCGTTCCATTGTTGTTTAAACACAATAGCAGCAAAAACGGTAGTTGCGCCAATAGCGATTGTACTGATCCAGCCTGCGGCTTTACCTTTCTTCAAAAAAAAGTTCACAGCAAAAGCTAATACCGGCAGTACCACAGCAGTTAATGCGTAGTAGCAGGTAGTTAATTGCTGATATGGTAAAGTTTGCGCCAAATTTTAACCTTTCAATTTATCCACCTTATTAGGGTCGATTGTTTTATATCGACGATACACATTTAAAATGATGGCCAGGGCCACCGCGGTTGTAGCCGCTGCCAGCACAATGGCAAACAAGGCAAATAGCTGCCCTCCGTTCGCCGCTTTATCGAACTTGCCGAAAGCCACTAAATTGAGTATCCCGGCATTTAGCATCAGCTCGATGCCGATGAGTATCTGGATGGCGTTGCGTTTAGTCAATGCTACATACAACCCAATGCAGAACAAACATGCGCCAACCAACAGGTAATGTGTTAACGAGATCACGCCCCGGCCTCCTTTCTCGAAAGGTGAGCCGCCCCAGCCAAGGCCATTAATAGTAAAATAGAAATTACTTCAAAGGGCAGCAGGTAACGGGTCATCAGGTTAATGCCGATGTTTTCCGTCATGGTGTTTTCAGCCTTGATCACATCGTTGTTATGAACCGCCTGTTTTATCCATGGCAAAGCATCGGCATTGGTATTCATAAAGAGATTGAACAGTACGATCAGCAATAATGCGCAGATCAGGAAAGCAGGTAAATTCGCTAACTTCCAGAGACGTTTAGGTTGATGCTGCATGGCTTCCAGCGTTTCCCGTCCGGAAAGCATAAAGACAAACAGGATCAGTACTAAAATCCCCCCAACATAGATCACTATCTGCGTAACGGCTACAAAATCTGCCAAGGCAAGCACATATAACCCGGCAAGGGCAAACAGCGTTACAAAGAACATAAAAACAGAACGCACCAGGTTATTGCTGGCTGCAACGTAAACAGCGGACGCCAGTGCAATAAAACTCATCAGGCCAAATAATATTTGTGCTGCGCTCATTGCTCGTTCTTCTTTTGCATTGCTGCCAGTTTAGCCGCCTGCTTTTCGGCCTGCTGTTTTTCAAGCAGTGCACGTTTCTCGGCAGCCTCTTCGGGTGTCATATCCGAAAACTGGTAGGTCAGGTTACTTAAATCGAATACCGTACGGTCGTACAGATTCGTCATGGTGATGCACTCTGTTGGGCATACTACGGTGCAAAGCCCGCAATACATACACTTCGCCATGTCGATATCAAACTTGGCGGCGTATAAACGTTTGGTGGTGCCATCTGATGTTTGGCCGATAGCTTCTGTTGCTTTGATGGCCTCAATGTCGATACAATCTACCGGGCAGATCTTGGCGCATAAGTCGCACACGATACAGTCATCTATCTCTACATCCAACTGGTAACGGCCAACTTCGGGAATGGGCAGTTTCTCTTTCGGGTATTCGATAGTGGCCGTACTGTTTTGCCGATCAAAGTAATTTTCTGATTTAATAGGAGTCAGGTCGCGCTTTTTTAGGGCAAAAAGGTGCTTTAGGGTAAGGCCCATGCCTACCCAAGCTGTTTGTAAACCTTTTATTGCACTATTAATTAATCCCATAACCTGTTACATCACCCATACCCGCCAAACGGCAGATATCAACATACAAATAAACGATAATGGTGTTAAAACCTTCCAACACAAATCAGTCAACTGATCTACGCGTAAACGCGGCAGCGTCCACCTGATCCAGATCTGTACCGCTACTAAGACCAGCGCTTTTAAAACTATCCAAAGTATGCCCCAGGCAGTACCGGTTGTCCAGTCGGCCAATGCAAAGCCGCCAATGTTTGGCAATGGGGTGTTCCAGGCACCAAGGAACAGGATAACCCCGATCATGGATACCAGGAACATCATGGAATACTCGGCCAGGAAAACCAGTCCGAAGCGCATCCCGGTATATTCTGTATGGAAGCCCGCTACTAACTCAGACTCTGCTTCCGGAATATCAAACGGCGCACGGTTACTTTCTGCCAGCGAGGCAATGAAATAAATCACAAAAGCCACCATCAGGTGCGGGGCCTGAAAAATATTCCAACTGAATAAACCGCCGATCTTCGTCACATCCCAAAAACCTAAAAATTTCATTCTGGAATGAAATAGCACGCCTTGCTGTAAGGCGACCTGCTGAAGATCTAATGAACCGGCAATCACCACGGCAGAGATCAGTGCAAAACCCGCAGGGATCTCATAAGAAATAATTTGTGCAACAGACCGGATAGCGCCAAGCACCGAAAACTTATTATTGGAGCCCCACCCGGCCATTAGTATGCCCAGTGTTTCAACCGATATGATGGCAAAAATATAGTATAACCCGATATTGATTTTAGAGGGTACCAGGCCTGGCCCCCAGGGCAAGGCAGCATAGCCCATATAAACTGCAATAAAAATTATTGCCGGCGCAGCGCCGTATAACCAACGGTCGACAGCGGTAGGGTTGATCACTTCTTTCTGAAGTAGCTTAAGAATATCTGCAAGGGTTTGTAAAGTGCCGTATTTACCTGTTTCATTAGGGCCGATGCGGTCTTGGATAAAAGCAGATACTTTACGTTCGGCGTAAACAGCAAACAGGGCAAACAGGGCAGCAAATGCAAACAGCCCGACAGCAATAACAATATATAAGATGTAATTTGCCAATTTTTAGTACAGACGGCAAATCTACTTATTTCTGCTTAAAGTTGACTAAGTAAGTAGTTTAATGTTCATTAAACCAAAGGCAGGAGTAATTAAGGTTAAGTAGATATTATTGTGAAACGATGTTCTTCTTTTTTGGCCGTCAAAAAAGAAGAACCAAGAAAAAACTCGTCGCTGGCACCGCGGCCTTTGTACTTGTTATGCTACTGCAGAGCCTGTGGTAACCGTCTGCGCTGGATGCGACACTCAAGAGCGCTTATGTTCTGTTCGTCACACTACAGTCTGTTTGAATTTTAACTGTGGCAACCAGTTTTTAAAAAAAATTCAGAATGGAAAAATTCAGGAGTAATAAGGACAGTCTTTCCACAACTCTCTAAAAATAAGAAGAAATTTTTAACTATCGCTACCCTTTCATCGCCACATGGTTTGCCTTTACTTCTTCGGGAAAGAACATGGCGGCAAGGTTGTCAAAATCGCTGGTATCATCTGTAGTGGTATAGAACCTACGCGTTGCATCTTTGCTTAAACGCGCTTCCATTTCCCGGTGACGGTTTAAATAATCCACCAGACTATCCGCTACAATATCCCCTTGTGAAACCACGGTAAAGTTCTCGGCCAGGTTGGCCTTTATCTTTTCGGCCAAAAGTGGGTAATGGGTACATGCCAATAATAAGGTGTCGATATCTTTACACTGCCCCATCAACTGGTCGAGGTATTCTTTAATGAAATAGTCTGCGCCCGGCTTTTCATGTTCACCGTTCTCTATCAAGGGTACCCATAACGGACAAGCCTGCTGATAAACTTTAACTTCCGGGGCGAACTTAACTATTTCCAATAAGTAAGAGCCTGAGTTTACCGTTCCTTTTGTACCCAGCACACCAATTTGTTTCGTATCAGAATAATTGCCGATCACTTCTGCAGTCGGTCTGATCACGCCCAAAACGCGCCTGTCCTGGTAACCGGCCTTTTCAAGGTCCTGCTGCTGAATGGTACGTAATGCGCGTGCCGAAGCTGTGTTACAAGCCAGGATCACCAGCGGGCAACCCTGTTGAAATAACCATTGCACACACTCCCAGGTATATTGATGGATGGTGTTGAATGAACGGCTGCCGTAAGGCGCACGGGCATTATCACCAAAGTAAATGTAATCGTATTGTGGAAGCGCTTTCAGGATGGAACTGAAGACGGTAAGTCCGCCGATGCCGGAGTCGAAAATACCGATGGGCTGATTGGTTATCACTATACAAAAATAAAAAAAGCGCGGCTGTTATCAGCCGCGCTTCGTTAATGTTTACGTCAAAATGTTATTTTAAACCTAATTTTAGTTTAACAGCAGCCATCAGGTCGTCTGCAGGCGGCGCAACAATAAGGTCTGTTTGTGTAGTATCTAACACATAAGTATAACCTTTTTCTTTAGCTACAGCAGAAATAGCGGTCCGTGCTTTGTCGATGATCGGCTTAGAAAGCTCGTTGCTTTTAGCCTGAACTTGCTGACTAGCGTTGTTCTGATAATCCTGCATTCGTTTTTGAATATCCTGCAATTCGGTTTCTTTAGCAGTACGGATAGCGTCTGTCATGGTTGCACGTTTTGCATCATAATCCTGAGCTTTGGTTTGCAGCTCGGTATTCATGGTTTGCAACTGATCCATAAATTGCTTCTGGTAAGCGTCGAGCTGGGTTTTAACAGTCTTAATTTCCGGCATTTGTTCCACCAGCTGATTAAAGTTGATGTAACCCATTTTGCTTTGTGCTTTTGCAAAATTACCCGCCAGCAACATACAACCCGCAACTAAAGCAACTCTCAATAGTTTTTTCATTTTCTGTTCTTTGTCTTTTATTTAATTTACTACGATTTTAGATAAAAATTATCACTTGGCAAAAACTCCGGGCTTTAATCCTAAGCGGGTAATCACATCGGCGCTTTTATCGTACCGTGGATTGGCATAAAGCATCATTACCTCGCTGTTTTTGTCAAATATCATGTCCAGGTTTTCGCTTTCTGCCAAAGCCTGTACAGCTTTAGCAACACGATCCTGAACGGGTTTAATCAATTCTGTACTACGTTTAGCCAGCTCGCCATCCGGCCCGAATTTAGAACGCTGGAAGTCTTTCGCTTCCTTTTCTTTCATCACAATTTCGCTCTCGCGTCTTTTACGCATATCTGCCGTCATCAGCACCTGGTCTGCCTGATACGCTTTGTACAGGCGGTCGATCTCCTGGAAACGATCATCTACCTGCCGTTGATACGTTTCTGACAACGTTTTTAACTGCGACTGAGCCGCTGCATATTCAGGTACATGCTTTAAGATGTACTCAGAGTCAACATAAGCAAAACGTTGTGCAAAAGCGCCGGCAATAGCCGTAAATGATATAAATAATGTTAAAATTAACTTCTTCATTATAAAAATTAATTAAATCCTCCGCTTAAGCTCTGAGCAATAGAGAAGTGGAACTGGCCTTTGTTTGCATCCGGAATACCCGGTATCTTATCAAACCCATAACCATAATCAAGCCCAAGCAAACCAAAGATAGGTAAAAATATACGTGCGCCAATACCTGCCGAACGACGAACATTAAACGGATTAAACTGGCTAAAATTGTTCCATACGTTACCGCCTTCTGCAAATGCTTCAACGAAGATAGTTGCAGACTGGCTGGCAATTACCGGGTGTCTTAACTCCAGTGTGTATTTGTTATAAATAGGGCTACCTGGGTTGGTATCCGGGTTATAGTTTGAACCTACCGGAACAATAGAGAAGTTACGGTAACCTCTTAAACCGATGATCTCGCTACCCTGCAGGAACTGATAAGTCTGCATACCGTCGCCACCGAGTTTAAACCTTTCGAACGGTGACTGACCTACTAACTTGTTATAGGTACCGAGGAAGCCGAAGCGCACCTGTGACATCAGAACCAATTTACCGGTGATGCGGGTGAACCATTGCGCATCAAACTTCCACTTGTGGTATTCTACAAATTGGTAACGCTGCTCTGGCGTTGCAATTGCATAGTTGGTGCTATTGAACAAAGAGTATGGCGGCGTAACCTGAATGGTGAACTTAATATTAGAACCCTGGGTTGGATAGATCGGGGCATCTAACGAGTTACGGCTTAACTCCTGCGTTAACTTGATATTGTAAGAGGTACCATTGGTAAACAGGTAACCGGTAAAGTTATCCAGTTTATAGTGGTCGAAGTTTAACGAGTAGTTCAACTGGAAATAGTTATCCGGCCAGTTCAGGCGCTTACCCAGCGTAATACCTACACCGTTAATACGAAGATAGTTGTAACGCGGATCCGTCTTTGCGTAATACTGCCCGGTAGAACTTAACTGCGTATAAGCGGTAAGACCGAAGTAGATGGGCTTTTTACCACCGAACCATGGGTCAGAGAAGGTAAACGAGTAATTCTGATAATTCTTACCGTTCGCCTGTCCACGTAGGCTTAACTTCTGCCCGTCGCCTTTTGGCAGCGGTTTGTAAGCCTTCAGGTTAAAGATATTACGTAACGAGAAGTTGTTGAAGGTTAAACCCAGCGTACCTACCAACTGGCCACCACCAAAACCACCGGACAGTTCGATCTGGTCTGACGGCTTTTCTACCACGTTGTACACAATATCAACTGTACCTTCATTAGGATTAATGTTGGTTGGCTTAGGTTCAATTTTCTGCTCATCAAAGTTACCCAACTGTGAAAGCTCGCGGGTACTGCGGATAATCAGATCTTTCGAGAATTTCTGTCCCGGCTTGGTCCTGATCTCACGAAGCGCAACTTTATCATTCGTTACGTCGTTACCTTTTAAGATTACCCGGTTGATGGTATACTGCGGGCCTTCGTAAATACGGATATCCAGGTCTACCGTATCATTATAAATGCGTGTCTGAACTGCGTCAGAGTTATAGGTTAAATAACCATCATTCAGGTACAGGGAAGAAACGTCGTCATTATTGGTGGTTGGTCCGCTCAGGCGTTTATTTAATTCCTCTTCGCTGAACACATCCCCTTTTTTGATACTCAGTATCTTCACCAAGGTAGAAGTTGGGTATTTAGAGTTGCCGGAGAACGTCACATTACCGAAATAATATTTAGGGCCTTCGAAAACTTTAATTTTTACGTTAACGGTATTTTCGTCGTTCTTCCATACAGAATCGCTGATAATTTCTGCATCGCGGTAACCGCGGGCCTGCATTTTTTCAACAAGCGTTTGCTTATCTTCCTGGTACTGGTCGTCTTTGAATTTCTTTGATCCGAAGATATTATAGAACTTTTTCTCGCGGGTCTTTTTCAGGAATTTCTTTAGCGTTGCTGCTTTGAATGCCTTATTCCCCTCAAAAATTACTTCGTTGATCTTTACCTTCTGATGTTTATCAACAGCAACATCCAGTATTACGCTGTTCGCATCTCCCGGATCTTTGCGCTGTTTAATATCTACCGTAGTATTTAAAAAGCCCTTTTCGTGGAAATGCTTTTTAATAATAGCAGTAGTGGTGTTCAGCAGATTTTCGTTAACAATTTTACCTGTTTTGTCATTCAGTTTTTTCTGAATGTCTTCAATCTCACCCTTACGGATACCGGTGATGTGCAGGCGGGACAAACGCGGACGCTCTAAAACCGATATTTCCAGGTAAACGGTATCCAGGTTAATTTTCTGGATGTTCAGCTGAACATCGTCAAACAAACCTTGCTGCCACAAGTTGCGGATAACGTTTGCAGAGGCATCGCCCGGCAAAGAGATCTTATCGCCCTTGTTCAGTTTGGAGATCTGGATCAGAACATCTTTATCAAGATTTTTAGCACCGTTAACTGCTACCCCGCCAATGATATAATCTTTAGGGTTAAGGTAGCTTAAACTATCAGCCGGAACCGGTTGTGCAAATGTTTGCCGGGGTTGTGAACCCCTAACCTGAGCTATAGCAGCCGTACCTAAAAAAGTGAGGAGAATTGCAAAAAGAAGTTTATTCATTCGAATATTTAAGTGGGCTAAAAATAGTTTAAACAGTTGTTAAAAATTGTTAAAAGTGAAATTAGTTAACCTGCTCGCTGGTTTTGCCGAACCGACGTTCGCGCTTCTGGTAATCCAGGATGGCTTCGTACAAATCTTCCCTTCTGAAATCAGGCCATAGTTTAGAAGTAAAATAAAGCTCGGCGTAAGCAATTTGCCAAAGCAGGTAATTACTGATACGGTGCTCGCCGCTGGTTCTGATCAATAATTCCGGGTCTGGCATTTCGGCGGTATATAAACTACGCGAGAACATCTCTTCGTCGATATCTTCGGCGCGGATCAAACCTTGCTGTGCTTTTAACGCCAGTTGCTTTGCAGCCTGAATTATTTCCCGGCGCGAACTATAGCTCAATGCTAATGTTAACGTTAAACCGGTATTGTTAGCCGTCTTTTCTATCGCAGCACGCATCTCACGTGCCGCTTTTACCGGCAAGGCATCAATATCACCAATGGTATTTAACCTAACGTTATTTTCCATCAGCTTATTAATTTCTTTATGTACCGTGCTGATCAGCAGTTCCATGATCGCCGTCACCTCCAGTTTGGGGCGGCTCCAGTTTTCTGAAGAGAAAGTATAAAGCGTCAGATATTTTACGCCGATCTCCCCGGCACCCTCAACCACATCCCTTACAGAAAGTACGCCGTTATGATGACCAAATATGCGGAGTTTGCCCCTGCCCTTTGCCCAACGCCCGTTACCATCCATAATAATGGCGATATGCCGGGGTAATTTATTAGGATCTATCTGTTCTTTATAGTTCATGCTTCCTGATCGTCAACCTGTGTGGCTTCTTAATCACTAATCTGCTTTATGCCGCTTTAAGCGCCTTACTCGCTTACAAACTTACAGGCTGCCAGGCTTGTTAAATGCCGGATGACCGTAAAATTTCAGGGTACAAAGGTAAAACTTACTTTCAATTTTTTTATTATAACTGCCTAAAGAAAAACAGAAAAGAGTTACAGGTGAACGGCTTGACCCCCAATTAAAAATAAGCCGCCGGGGATACAAGCACCCGGCGGCTACACACTATCTAACAAATCAAAAAAATAAACTTAATACAGTTGCTGTTTCTTAAGCAGGTTGATGTCTGCATCAGCAATATCTACAATGGCATACCGCTCTACTTTGGCAATATTCATTTCATCAAGGGTGTTCACCAGATTATTATAAATGCTATGATCACTCGGTTTAATCAACACAATCATATCCTTGCCGGTGGTAGCCTTTACATCCTGCTGTTTAGCCAGCAAAGATTGTCTTAACCCCATCCGGCCATAGTCTACCACTTTTTGGTAAGAAGGTTTGCCCGCCTCTCCCATATATAACAAGGCCTTATCATTTTTGCCGAGGCAAACGGTCATAGTCCTGCTTGCAGGCACTCCCGGCACATCAACAACTTCCGTTTTATCAGGCATAGCCACCGGCATCGCATTGTTCTTCTGTAACGTGGTGGTCAGCATAAAAAAAGTAATGAGTAAAAAAGCAAGATCAACCATAGCGGTAAGATCTACACGGGCTGCTGTACGGGAAAGACCAGAGCGCCGGCCTGTCTTCTCAGAGGTGTTTAATTCGGCCATGATGTAAAGTTTAGTTAGGTGAATAGCATCGGTTAGTTATATGGTTTGATATAACTATTTACCGAAGGTTTAACGGGAAGTGCTGGAATATTTTCACCTATTCCACGTCTTCGTTATCATGGCCATTTGGAGAAGACTTCTGGCCTACCGGTATCGGTTGCTATTGGTGAAGTAACAGTCGCTGGATAGAAAAGTGAACGTTAACGACACGGTGAAAAACATGTAGGTATCTTTAGAACGGCCGTCACCGCGTTGGGTGCCATAACTGCCATAGTCAGATGATAAACGGCGGTCTGCAAATTCTTTTTGTTTAGCCGTGAAATTGGTAGGATTAGCATACATGCCGCTTACGTCATCCAGATAATCAGTATTAGGTATACGGTAACCTGCTTCGGCACTTAAAGAAAGATTTCTGTAGAAATTATATTTTACGCCTGCACCGAAAGGAATGGTCATCACCACATTGGGATAAGGTTTTGACTGACCTTCCGTCATCAGCGGTCTTAGCTCGTACAAATTTCCGTTATAATCATATGCTTTGGGATTGAAATTTACGGCGCCTATACCGGCAAACACATATGGTGTAAATGCGTGCAGGTCTATACCCGGACGGAATTTCATGAAATTGAACTCTACCGTTGCCGCCAGTTCATCCAGGTTGCTAAAGAAACTTAAATTACGCGACTGGGTTTCGGCATCAGAAGACCAACGGTCTGCAGCTACTACCTGCCCATGCATAAAGCCAATTTTTGCTGAAACATAGTCGCTGAAGTTTCTACGAACAAAGCCTCCCACTGCGGGACCGCTTACCTGGAAAACATTACGTTGATTAAGATCGCCCATGTAACCGGAACCACCACCGCTGATACCGATATCCCACTTCTGGGCCATTGACTGTAGAACGGAAAACAGCGCTAAAGAAAAGAGTAAAAGTTTTTTCAGCATTCAGCAAGACTAATAGTTGCGGGCATCAATCCCCCAAAGTAATTTATTCCTTAATGTTTTCAGGTAACTCTCGTTGTTCAGACGGATGAGATTCAACTTAAAATCTGCCTTTGAAATATTAAACTTAATCGGCTCTTCTGTTTTATTGATGATCTCTGTCCGCGAATCGCAAGATATTAAATAATTAGCACTGCGGGTTTCCACCTCGATAGAAAGTGTACACTCATCCGGAAACACAATAGGCCTTACATTTAAATTATGGGGCGATACCGGTGTTACCACCAAGGTATCTGACTGCGGAAAAATAATAGGCCCACCGCAACTGAGTGAGTAGGCTGTAGAACCTGTAGACGTAGAGATAATGATACCATCGCCCCAGTACGAATTCAGGAATTCGCCGTCCAGGTAGGCATCAATGGTGATCATCGCCGCATCGTCACGCTTATGAATCGTGATGTCATTCAAGGCGAAATTATCCTCACCAAAAATCTGCTCGCTCGATGTAATCTTAATCAACGTCCGGCTATCCAAAGTATAATCACCATTGATGACCGCTTTTATAGCCGTTTCAATCTCGCCTTTATTGATACTGGCCAGGAAACCAAGCCTACCGAAATTAATCCCGATAACCGGGATGCCACTATCTCTGATCAGTGCGACGGTATCCAATAAGGTCCCATCGCCGCCCAGGCTGATAAAAATATCGATAAACCCGGCGAGCGGAACACCTTCTTCAAGTACCGGGAAATCCAGATCGGGAAGACGGTTTTTTAAAAATTCGTGTAACTGCCGGTGAACATACACCTCTGCATGGCCATGGGCAAACTGGTCGAAAACCAGTTTCACATAAGGTAGTGCCGTATCGTTAAACTGCCTGCCGTAAACCGCAATCTTCATTCGCTTAGAGGTTAAGATAGTTCATCAGCGAATCGTAACGGTCCATGGAATCGTCGTTACCATCATTACCCCCGAAAACTGCTTTCACGTCATAGCCGTAGCGCAGGAAAGAGGCAGAAATACCAGAAAGATCCTGCTTGTTAAGCTTTAAGGTTACTTCGTTTCGGGTAGAATCCGGGAAAGTGCGGGTATAAGAACTTAAGATGTGTGCGTTATCAGACTCTATGATCTGCGCAATGTGCGACATGGAGTTTTCTTTATTACTCATTTCAAGCACGATAATTCCGCCCGGATCTGAAGCGGAGGTAAGTTCTGCAAATGCGTTGCTTAATTCGTTAACTGTAATAACACCCAGGTAGGCTTTTGAAAGGCTAAGTACGGGTACCAGGGTTGCCTTAGATTCGTAAAAAATCCGGATTACCTCATAGATATGCTGATCTTCGAATACGTATGAAGTAAGCAGCGAGACCTGAATATCTTTTAATGCGAGCTGATGATCCGGGGCGATTAGGTCGTCTTCGGCTACCAGACCTATAAACTGATCTTCATTCACTACGGGCATGTGCCGTACCTTGAACTCGGCCATGCGGTCGAGCGCGCGCTGTATCGTATCAGTGCTATGTAACGACGGTATTGCGTAGGCGATCAGTTCCTGGGCTACCATACTATACTTTTAAGGTTACTTTTTCTAAAAACTCTCTCAGCAGCAAATTAAACTGCTCTGGCTGTTCCATCATCGGGGCGTGCCCGCAGTGGTCTATCCAGTAAAGGCTGGCATCCGGCAGCAACTGATTAAATTCAACAGCTACTTCAGGCGGGGTTATCTTATCATTCTTTCCCCAGATCAGGCCTACGGGTATCGTAATCTTATGTAATTCTTTACCCATGTTATGCCTGATAGCCGATTTAGCCATCGCCAATATACGTATCACCCTGTTACGGTCATTAATGGTCTGGAAAACTTCGTCTACCAATTCCTTTGTTGCCGTAGCCGGATCATAAAAAGTATACTCTACCTTCTCCTTTACAAAATCATAGCTTTCGCGCCGCGGGAATGATCCGCCGAAAGCATTCTCATATAAACCCGAACTGCCTGTTAATATCAGGGTCTTAATATTTTCAGGATGCGCCAGGCAATAGATCAGGGCCACATGACCACCGAGCGAATTACCCAATAATGTAATATTAGTTAATTTTTTATATTTTATAAACTTATGGACAAATTTCGACAAGGTTTTTACGCCCGTAGTCAGCAACGGTAAATCATATATGGGCAGCATCGGAATCAGTACGCGATAATTGGGGCTAAAAGCTTCAATTACTTTTTCCCAATTGCTTAATGCGCCCATTAAGCCATGCAGAAGCAACAAGGTTTCGCCTTCGCCTTCTTCAATATATCTGAAACCGTTTTCTTCCCGAAGCACGTAATTCATATTCCGATTAATGTAAAGTTTTAATTTATACCGTTTTTAAATTTAGTATAAAAGTTGGTTATTTAGCCGCCATAAAGATACTTTATAGAATCAGAGTTACAACAATTATAGCAACTTAATTATGCCAGCAATTGTTTAACCACTTCTGATATTGTTTTGCCTTCGGCTTTACCGGCCAGCTCTTTATTAACCGCGCTCATTACTTTACCCATGTCTGCCTTACTGTTTGCACCGGTGGCTTCAATCACTTTTTTAACTACCACTTCAATCTCCTCGCGCGATAGTTGCTTTGGCAAATACAGCTCTATTACGCTTACTTCTTCCAATTCAACCTCGGCCAGATCTTCACGTCCCTGGTTTTTATAAATTTCCGCAGACTCTTTACGCTGCTTCACCAGCTTTTGTAAAAGTTTAAGCTCTTCGGCCTCGTTTACTTCCTGGCCTGAAGTATTTAACAACAGCAGCGCTGATTTTATCCCACGTAAACCGCGCAGCTTTACCTGGTCGCGTGCTAACATCGCTTGTTTGATATCCTGATCTATTTGAGTACTGAGTGACATCTGATTGAAATTATAAGTTACTAAGTTATTATTTGTGATGGTAGTTTACATCACCCGGTTGTTATGATTTTCTGAAAATATTGGTACCCGTAGCCTGCGCCGTTGGCATTACCGTAATCTCGTTAATATTCACATGCGCCGGCCGCGAAACTATCCACCAGATGGTATCTGCAATATCAGTGGCCACCAGAGGGGTAAAACCTTCGTATACTTTTTTAGCCCGGTCACTGTCGCCTTTGAAGCGTACTTCAGAAAACTCTGTTTCTACCGCACCCGGGTGTACTGCTGTTACCTTAATACCATGTTTCAGCAGGTCTATCCGCATACCGTCGCTTAAAGCGCCAACGGCATGTTTGGTTGCACAATAGACATTACCGTTAGGATAAACCTCTTTCCCGGCGATTGACCCCAGGTTGATGATATGGCCGTAACCATTATTGACCATCCAGTTGGAAACGATTTTTGTTACATATAACAGGCCTTTAATGTTGGTATCGATCATTCTATCCCAATCATCCGGATCACCTTCATTGATCGGTTCGAGACCCTGGCTCAGCCCGGCGTTATTGATCAGTACATCGATATTACGCCATTCTGCAGGCAAGCTTTCCAGGTTACTGGCCACGCTATCGCGGTTGCGTACGTCAAAGGCGGCCACGGCAACCTCTACATTGTATTTATCGTTCAGCCGGTTGGCCAGCGCCTCCAGCCTATCGGCACGTCGGCCGGTTAATATCAGGTTATAACGCTGTGCAGCGAATAAATGGGCACAAGCCTCACCGATCCCAGCGGTGGCGCCTGTAATCAAAGCAATTTTAGCCATAGGTTGGTAACTACCGCTGCGAAATTATGTTTTTTTAAACTAACTATTCGAAGTACAGGCTAATCATGAAGGTATGCATGAAAAGCTTACTAATGGGTGACGAGTATGGATGGTTTTCCGGCAGCAACACATTGCCGATAGAATTGCTTAGTTTCAGTTCGGGCGAAAGCTTAAAATATTCGAAATAGATATCACATCCGATACCCACTTCGTACGACGCATAATTGCGTTTTAATTTCACCAGCTTATCTGTCAATGCCTGGTCTGCATCGTCGGGCTTTTTATTGATTGCCGTAGAAACCTTAGCGCCTCCTAATAAATACATTCTGAAATCGCCTATCCGGTCGGATTTTATTTTCAGCAGCATCGGTACATCAAAAGAAGTACTTTGTATTTGCTTTTGCACGTTCTGCGAGGCGTCGCGGTAAGTATACAGTATTTGTTTATCTGAAAAAATAAGCGACGGCGTTGTCCGGATCTCTATATACTGGTTAATGCTATAACGCGCAAGGAAGCCAATACCAAAACCGGGCAGCCCTTTAGACCTAATGGAACTTAGCGAATCGGTGATCTGGACAGGGTGCGCCGGATCTGAACGATCTATAAAAGGTTGTCGCCAGTTTGGGTTCTTTACAATCTTAAAATCGCTCTGTAGGTATTGAAAAGTAAAACCAAAGCTAAAATCCTGCTGATCTAATCCCCTGCCCCAGGCCGGAACAGACTGCGCGTAGCTTTTTCCGACAGCTAAACAGGCAAGGACTATAAACAGCAATAAAGCTTTTCTCATTTACTTGGTACCGGTATATATGGAACTTATGCCAAACGTTAAAGCACGTTTTTTGGTATTTTTATAACCCACCTTCTCCATTAATGTTGTAAAATCTTTTCCATCCGGAAAAGCGGCAACGGATTCTGGCAGATAAGAATAGGCCCTGCTGTCTTTAGAAAATAACTTACCTATACCCGGGGTAATATAGCGGAAGTAAAAGTTATACAGCTGTTTTACAGGAAAAACCCGCGGCTTTGAAAACTCGAGGATCACTACCTTACCTCCCGGCCTTAACACCCGCAGCATTTCTACCAAACCTGCTTCCAGGTTTTCGAAATTACGTACCCCGAAGGCAACAGTTACTGCATCAAAAGTATTGGTTTCGAAAGGCAGGTTTTCAGAATCGCCCCCGGTAACCTCGAACCGTGGCGCCAGTTCACGGGTTTTGATCTTCTTTCGGGCAATGTCCAGCATGCCTTCAGAAATATCAACGCCGACAATCTTTTCCGGCTTCAGCATCTTTAACGCTTCGATAGCGAAATCGCCGGTACCGGTGGCAACGTCTAATAACTTTTTGGGTTGATTTGCTTTTAACTCGTTAATCGCCTTTTTTCGCCAGATAATATCAATACCCAGCGACATAAAATGGTTAAGAAAGTCGTAAGTGTGCGAAATGTTGTTAAACATATCTGCTACCTGCTGCTTCTTGGTAGCATCCGCACTTTTATAAGGCGTAACAGTATTGCTCATCAGGCGCAAAGATAGCTTTTTGTAATTACACTGATGATTGATTGATTACACAGATTAGTTGGGATTAAACCGATTGATTTAGCCAAATTATTCTACCTCTTGCGCGCGTTTGTAACGCATGCACAAATGATAGACGATTAAATTGTCATGCTTATCCAATACTCATTAGAAACGAAAGCGGTAAAAAAATCGGCTTAATCAAGAATTCATTTTTCCCAAACGGCTATTCTTATAGCCGTAGGTAAAGTATACAACCAGGCCAATCACCAGCCAGAACAAGAACCGCAGCCAGTTAGTATAACCCAATTCCGTCATCAGGTAAAAACAGCTTAACAACCCCAATACCGGTATCAGCGATAGCTTTTTTACAAAAGCCATCACCGTTAACGCTGTTGACAGGATGATAAAAAGGAAATAGGGAAAGTTATGATGCGGATTTTCGCCAGATAGCAAACCCAACAGCGGCTTCCAGAATACCACTACGCCTATTACAAAAATCACAGGCGCTATCCATTGGGCGTTGATATAAGGAATACGGAATTTACCCCGCTGGCGCTCTTCTTTAGGCAGCAGCAACACGCCACCGCAAACCAATACAAACGCAAACAAAGTTCCGATGCTCGTTAGGTCGGTTACCTCGGTAAGGTTCATAAACAGTGCAGGCACCGCTACCACAATACCGGTAACAATAGTGGCGAAAGATGGTGTATGAAATTTGGGATGGATGCGTGAAAAAGCTTTAGGAAGCAGGCCGTCGCGGCTCATGCTCATCCAGATCCTCGGTTGGCCCAATTGAAAAATGAGCAGCACACTTGCCGTGGCAATAACCGCGCTGATAGAGATAACATAGCTGATCTTCTTCAGGCCGATCTTCGCGAATACGAAAGCCAGCGGATCGCCCACCTGCAGGTCTTTATAGCTTACCATACCTGTTAATACCAGCGCAATGAGGATATACAAAACGGTACAGATAATCAGTGAGTAGATCATGCCGCGCGGCAGGTCGCGCTGTGGGTTACGGCATTCTTCGGCTGTTGTTGAAATGGCATCGAAACCGATATAAGCAAAGAATACCCCCGATACACCTTTCATCACGCCGCTGAAACCATTCGGGAAAAACGGGTGCCAGTTTGCCGGAGTAACATAAAAGAAGCCGAGCACGATAACGGCAATCACCACCCCTATCTTCAGCAGCACCATGCCGTTAGTTACCTTTTTGGTTTCTTTAATACCTACGTAAACCAAGTAAGTGATGATGATAACGATTAATAACGCCGGGATATTAGCAATGATCTTAAAGCCGCCGATAGCCGGTGCATTTGCCCAGGCCTGCGCTTCTGCCCGTAACTTATCTGTAATATCAGCCAAATGGCCTTCCCTTGTCAGCTGCTGCACACTATCATAAGCGCGCGAGGCCGTAAGGTAGTCCATCGTTAAATATTTGGGAATATGGATATGAAAGCCTTCAAGCAAATTCACAAAATATTCGCTCCATGAAATGGCTACTGCAATGTTCCCGATGGCGTACTCCATCAAAAGGTCCCAACCGATGATCCAGGCGATCAGTTCCCCGAAAGAGGCATAGGCATACGTATAAGCACTACCCGCTACCGGTATCCGCGAGGCAAACTCGGCATAGCACATGGCAGAAAAACCGCAGGTGATGGCCGTAAGTACAAAGAGGATGGTAACACCCGGGCCGCCGTTGAACGAAGCTTCGCCAATGGTAGAAAATATGCCCGCGCCTACTACCGCCGCAATACCCATCAGGGTAAGATCCCTGGTATTTAGCTCCTTGCTCAATGCGTGTCCGCCGCCCGACTCGCCATCGCCGAAACCGTTGGCTACGTCGTCAAGAATAAGATCGATAGATTTTTTGCGAAAGATATTTTTAGACATCAGGAGCTATCATTTCAAACTTCAAACATAGCCAAATTTTCTCAGCTAATCAGGAGTAATATAGTAAATTGCGCCGATGAAACTGCGGATAATAGACGTACTTTACCGATTACGGTTATTTTTTATTCCCTACCTGGCTATTTTAATCACCTGCCTGATTATTAAACTGACACACAGCCGCGAAGACATTTATTTTACGGTAAATCATCATCATAATCACTTTTTCGATGATTTTTTCAGCTATGCTACCGACCTCGGCAATGGTATTGCTGCAGTGATTATTCTTATAGTGATGCTGCTGTACAGCTATCGCAATACTTTTTTGCTGGCTACCAGTTTTGCCATTACCAGTGTATTAGCCCAGATTGTAAAACGGATTTTCCATTCGCCCCGCCCCTCTTTGTACTTTAAGGACGAGTTAACGCATATCTACTTTGTAAAAGGAATTAAGATTTTAAGCACCAACAGTTTCCCGTCAGGGCATACGGTGCAGGCTTTTACCATTGCCGTAGTACTGGCCTATGTGGCCCGGCAAAAACGATGGGGCTTTATTGCCTTACTTTTTGCTTTATTTATCGGTTACTCGCGTATGTATTTAAGCCAGCACTTTTTTGAGGATGTAGTGGCGGGTTCTATTATTGGAACCATCACAACAGTAATATGGCTCACTATCATAGATAGCAAGCCATTTTTACATTCATTAAAGTGGAAGCACGGTTTGCTTAAAAAGCACCGTTAAACTGCCATTTTGTTGCTGTTACGTTTTACCAGCCATACTACCAGCACTATCAGCAGCGCGCCAACACCTATCAGGATGATCTTTACCGCGGTGTTCATCCCCTGTGACTGGCCAAAGGTGGCGTACTGGTCTTTCCCGTCGAAATCCGGAGCAGTTTTTATCGATGCCAAAAACTCCTTCATCTCTTTAGATGCTAAAGCCTCGCGTTCTTCAGGGTAAGTATACTGGAAAGTATAGGTGGCAGGCTTGGTGTAAAGCACCCTGAACCTGCGCATTTGGTTACCCTGCTCGCCTGTGGTGGCCAAAGTAAAATCGCGCACCTCTACGTTATTGACAACTGTATCTTTACTATTTAAAACAGTACCGTTACCGGAAGACTGTACCACTTTATCGGTATACTCTTTGAAAACCTTCTTCAGATCTTTCTCTTTCTTCAAAGTTTTCTCAGGAGGGTTCGGCGATTTAATCACCACTACATAACCTAAAGAAGCATTACCAGAATAGATGGTTTGCCCTAACGTGTCTTTCTTGGAGAATTCCTTTGGCAACGAAACCGTGACCAAATTATCTACCTTTACTGGTTCAAGCACCTGGGCTTGTGCAGTAATCGCATATATAGCTGAAAAAAAACCTATTAATATCTTCTTCATGGCTACTATAGTCCAAAAAAGATACCAATAGGTTATTTTGGCAGGAAAAACTGTCTGCTATCAGAGGTTTTCTAACTCGGCTTTGACAAACTGCACTAAATCCTTGACATAGGCCGCACTGAAATCAAACTTAATCCCGGCAGTTTCATAAATCTCGCGGATTGTCTTCGTATAGCCTAATTTTAAGGCATTTAAGTATTGTTCGAGACCTTGCTCCGGGTTTTCTTTGTAATTTTTCCAAACGGCAATTGCACCTAACTGTGCCATTCCGTATTCAATATAATAGAACGGAACCTCAAAAATGTGCAATTGCTTCTGCCAAAGGTTGGCTAAAGCGTCGGAGTGTCCACTCCAGTCTGCAAAACCAGCTCCGAAGCGCTGGTAGATCTGCACCCAGGCATCGCGACGTTGTTCATCTGTATGATCCGGGTTGGTATAGATCCAGTGTTGGAACTGATCTACCACCGCTACCCACGGTAAAGTTTTGATGACATCGATCAACTGATCGCGGCGGGCACGCTTCAGTTCTTCCTGGTTTTCGAAATATACATTCCATTGATCCATTGAGATCAGCTCCATTGACATGGAAGCTAACTCTGCCACTTCTGAAGGGCAGTGCTTAAAATCATTCAGTTCTAAATCTGCCGTCAGGAAGGTGTGTACCGCGTGGCCGCCCTCGTGTACCATAGTGGTCAGGTCGCGGAAGGTATTGGCCGAATTCATAAAGATAAACGGCGCACCTGTTTCTGCCAGCGGATAGTTATATCCTCCCGGCGCTTTGCCTTTGCGGCTCTCTACATCAAACAGGCCATTATCTTTCATGATCTCCAGGCGTTCGCCCAGGTAACGGCTGATATTGCTGAAGCATTGGATAGATTTCTCGATCAGATCATTGCCATCCTTAAACGGTTTTAACGGTGCTTGCCCGCTTGGGTCTACGTCCATATCCCAAGGTTTTAATTCCGGTAAGCCTAACGCTTCTTTACGTTTGTTAGCCAGTTCTTCCAATACCGGTACCACTTCGCGCTCTATTGCTTCATGAAATTCATAGCAATCCTGCGGTGTGTAGTCGAACCGGCCTAAAGCCTGGAACATGTAATCGCGAAAGTTTTCGAAACCCGCATTCAACGCTACCTGGTGGCGAAGACCGCGCAGATGATCAAACAAGCTATCCAGCTGATCTTTATCCTGCAGGCGGCGACCGGTGATCTTTTCCCAAGCCTCCTGCCGTTTAGCACGATCTGTATTTTTTAAGATAGCGGCCGCTTGTTCCAAAGTGAACTCCTTACCATCTATTTCTACCGACATCGCCCCGGTGATCGACTGGTATTTTTGCTGTTCTACCTGTATTTCGGTCTGCAGCGGAATATTCTCCTCCCTAAACAATTCCAGCGCACGTTTAACACCACGCAGATAGATGAAGTATTTTTCACTATCCAGCTTATCGAAAAACTCGCTGTTCACCAGCTTTTTGTTCAGCTCGTTACTGTAAGGTGCTATCTTAGGTTCAATCTCGGTTGCGAAATACTGAAAGTCCTTCAGCAGGTTTTCGTCAGCCGTGTTGCAAGTCATTTTGATATACCGCCAGGCGAAATTTTCTTCCAGGGCAGCTTCTACCTCGCTGCGGTCGCGCAGCCATTGCTCCAATTCTTCCACAGAATTGATGGCCCTGTCGCGCAGTTCTACAAATAGCGGTTCCAGGTTTCCCCATTGCATTTCCAGGTTTTCTGGTATATAGTGTTTCTGTTTTTTGTGAATCATGGCGTCCAATTTCGGATTTCAAATGTTCAATTGCGAATTTTGTTTCGAATTTCGACTTTCACACTACACTATCCCTCATTTGCAACAAGGCGATTTGCTATTTAAGATTAACCGGTTGATATAAGGTTTTTGATAATTCCGTCACCCCATCGCGGTAGCTGGTAGGCTTAAAGTTAAAATGGCGTTCGAACTTGGTGGAGTCGAAAAAATAATCGCGGTCAAACTGGTAGAACATTTCAATCATGTTATACATCTGTTTATTGAATAAGCCTACAAGCCTTAACATCAATTTGTTGATCACACTATATTTGGGCTTCGCACCATAGATTTCAGCAGCCAGTTCTATAAACTGGATACCTGTCATCGGTGCAGCTGTTGGCGCATGCCACACCTGGTTATCAGCCTCGGGGTGTTGCCCAAGCAGATACATTGCTTTACCTGCGTCTGGTATGTAAATAAAATTATGCTTCGCCCGTGGGTTGCCCATCCATTGCGCGTTCTGGCCTTTGGCAAGTTTATCCAGCACTAACTGGTCGTAAAAGCTGTTCTTGTTATCGGTACCGTAAAAATCTGGCGCGCGTAGGATGCTTGCCCTGATACTGCCGTTGCGTGCTTCTTCCATCAGCATGGCTGCGATACCGGCCCGTACTTTTCCTTTTACACTAGTGGGTTTGTAGGGTGTATTCTCGGTCATTGGTCCTTGAACCGGCCCATACATATAAATATTATCGAAGAAGATCAGCCTGGCACCAGTAGCTTTTGTTAGGTTAATACAGTTTTGCATAATTACCGGCCATTGTGCTTTCCAAATCTTTTTATCGTAGGTAAGGCCTGCGCAAAGGTAAATTACCTCCGAACCTTCTGCTGCGGCAAGTAACTCGTCATAATTCAACAAGTCCGCTTTCTTCCAGGTAATGTTTTCGCCTTTAAAGCTGGATGGCCGTCTGCTAACGAGACGAATGGTTTCATTGTTTGCTATTAACTCGCGGGTAAGGGCATTTGCCACCGGACCGCCTGCGCCTAAAATAGTATGCATCTTTTTTCGTTTTGGTGATGATGCAAACCTACCTAAGCCGGTCAGGTTAAAACGTTAACAAAAGATAAGAAAAACAGGAATGTAACTTATGCCAGGATACGGCGGCGGATGCGCGATAAGGAAACAGGCGTGATACCCAAAAAGTTAGCGATATAATGTTGCGGGATACGCTGGATCACTTCTTTGCCTTCGTCCAGCAGTTCCAGGTAGCGTTCTTCGGGAGATTTCGTGACGAAAGATGCCACACGGTCGTCATAACAACATAAGTAATGTTCGGCGATCAGCCTGCCTAAACGTTCAGTTTTATGGGCCAGTTGCGGATGCTCCAGCATAAAGTGCCAGTGTTTGTGAGTTACAATCACCAGTTCGGAATCTTCCAGCATCTGGATGTAGTTATGCCCTGGCTCCCTTCTGAGGAAGCTTTTATACGCGCTGATAAAATCAGGGGCGAAAGTAAAGTAATTGGTAATCTCTTCGCCGTTGCGGATATGCAGATAACGCGCAGAACCTTTATAGATAAAACCTAACTCGTTAGATACCTTGCCTACTTCTGCAAAGTAAGCCTTCTTTTTTAGGGTAGAAAAAACAAAGCCTTTGCTGGCAATTGCCCATTCTTCATCTGTGTAGGTGATGTAACGGCTGAGGTAATCCCTGAAGGTTTCTGTAGCTGCTAGCGTATCCATATCCTGTCTATTAAAAACAGCAACGCAAACACCACGCTGGCAATACCATTTGTAGTCATGAAGGCAAAATTCACACGACTAAGATCGTTTGGTTTTACCAGGCTATGCTGATAAATGAGCATACTACAGAACACCACAATGCCTATGTAATATGGGAAGCCCACATGGGTATAAAAAACCGGCGTGATAATAAATATAGCCGACAGCACATGGAGGAAACTCGAGAGGTTTAACGCCCTAACTTTACCCAGGTAAGCCGGGATAGAATGCAGTTGCTCGCCGCGGTCAAAGTCTTCGTCTTGCAGGGCATAGATAATATCAAACCCGCTTACCCAGCATAGTACCGCAAGTGAGAAAAATATCGGCAATGGGGCAAATTCGTTGGTAACTACCAGATAGGCCCCTATCGGCGCCAGCGATAAGCCTAAACCTAACACCATATGGCATAGCGCTGTAAAACGTTTGGTAGCGCTGTAACCCAATACCACCAGTAAAGCGACCGGCGAAAGGTAAAAGCAAAGTGAGTTAATAAAATAAGTAGCGCCAATAAACAACAGGCAGTTTGCGATAGTAAAGGTAAGCGCCGCTGCCGGACTGATCCGCCCCGCCGGGATATCTCGCTTCTGCGTACGTGGGTTTTTGGCGTCAATGTCCCGGTCGAGGTAGCGGTTGAATGCCATGGCCGAGTTACGCGCAAACACCATACACAAGACCATCAGCACCAGCTTCTGCCATTGGAACGGGTGATTAGTTGTGGTTACTGCCAGAAAAAAACCGATAAACGCAAACGGCATTGCGAATATGGTATGAGAAAATGTTACTAATGAGAAATATTTTTTCATTGATCTTATAAGTTCCCCTCTTGAGAGGGGTTAGGGGTGTGTTCTTTTTTTAAATTCTTCTATATAAGTTTCTAATGTTCTTAAAACATTAGTGATATCTCTTATAACTTCTGTTTCCATAAATCTTAAAATGGTCAAGCCATGCTTCTGAAGTTCAGCAGTGCGATTGACATCTTTCAGATAAGCCTCTTCCTTCGTATGATAGATGCCGTCAATTTCTATCACCAAATTTATTTCATAACAATAGAAATCAACAATATAATTGAGCAAAGGCTTTTGCCTGTGAAAATCGAAGCCTAAAAACCTCTTACCCTTCAAACACTGCCATAGTTTAATTTCACCTGGCGTTCCGTTATTCCTCAATTCTTGAGCTAACTCTTTTAAATTGGAATTATAAGGGATAATGCTTCTCTTCATTAAACACACCCCTAACCCCTCTCAAGAGGGGAAGCTGTAAACCCCTTATTCACCCCATCTATAAACGCCAGTACTTCTTCGCGGCCCAATTTATTTTCTGATGAGGTGATAAAATAATCCGGCATTTGCTCGAAGGTTTGCAGTAAAGCTTTTTTAAACTGCGCCACGTTCTGGTCTGTCTTTACGCCAGATTGCTTATCTGCTTTTGTAAACACGATCACAAAAGGTAAACCGTGTTCACCTAACCAGTTACAAAACTCCAGGTCTATCTTCTGCGGTTCGTGGCGACTGTCGATCAGTACCAGCACACATTGAAGACTTTCGCGCTTATCCAGGTAGAACCGGATAAATTTGTTCCAGTCCTCTTTTTTGCTTTTCGAAATCCGTGCATAGCCATATCCAGGCAAATCCACCAGGTACCACTCATCATTGATGATAAAATGATTAATGAGTTGCGTTTTACCGGGTGTCTGCGATGTTTTTGCCAGTCCTTTTTTATTAGTAAGCATGTTGATCAGTGACGACTTTCCCACGTTAGAGCGGCCGATAAAAGCATATTCTGGTTTTGTGGGTGCAGGCAATTTAGAAACCTGGGTATTACTGCAAACAAACTCTGCCGACTTTACAATCATAAACGCAAAGTTAGGGATTTATTTAAACAGCAGCAGAACATTGCTATTTTACAGGATTATTACAACACTTTAAACAGAACAATTTAAATTTACATGTTTAAACATATAAAATATGGAAAACTATCAGATCCCTGCTCAAACCCGTATCGGGCATGTACACTTAAAAGTGAGCAACCTGCAACGGTCGCTGGATTTTTATTGTGGATTGTTAGGCTTTGAACTGATGATGATGTATGGCGATGCTGCTGCTTTTATTTCGGCAGGTGGCTACCACCATCATATTGGACTGAACACCTGGCATAGCAAAAACTCGCCTCCTGCACCCGAACGTGCGCCGGGTCTTTACCATACGGCCATTTTATATCCTACCAGAAAAGACCTGGCAGCGATTGTTAAAAGGCTGGCCGAAGCCGGTTACCAGCTTACCGGTGCATCAGACCATGGCGTTTCTGAAGCAATATACCTGAATGACCCGGACGAGAACGGCGTTGAGCTTTATTGGGACAGGCCTCGTGAGCAATGGCCGATGGACGAGCACGGCAACCTGAACATGTTTACCCGCGCGCTTGATTTTAACGGACTAATGAGCGAACTGGATAAGTAATAAACGAACAAGGCTAAGATTAACTTAGCCCTGTATCAGTTTCAATTATTGTATGCGATGGATCTGTACCGATTCCGGATCGGCAAGCATCAATGGCACCTTCTCTACCGTAACAAAACTAAGATCGAGGCCAAAGTTGCGTTCTTCTGATAAGCTGATCTTCTTCAGTTGTTTGTAGAATTCCATCACCAAGCGTTCATAAAACGACAAATAGCTGGAGCGCGACATCACTTTCTCAATCACGACGAAACGGAAATCGCCTACAATTTTATGTTTGTTCAGTGACGCATAACGGCTGGTGATATCCACCTCGCCCTTTTTCACCAGGTCTTCCACCACCTTGCGGAACAACAGGTTGATTTGCTGCTCTACCCGGAAACCAAGTTTAAAATCGATACGGATCAATTTATTCGGCACCAGGAAGTCCACCTCATACTCACGGGTGTATGGCTCGTCCATCACGTCTACGTGCACTAACCAGTATACGTCGGCACGCTTAGGTTGCTTCTGTAGAATGGAGTAAATAATTTTCGACTCCACTTCTGAGTTAAAGTTCGCGCTGGTCAGGTAAACCAACTGCGAAGCATATTTAGGCACGGTGTTATCGTCACTAAGTTCTTTGATGATCTCGTAATAATCTTCAATCTCTACAAACTTCACGTAGCGGTTGCGGATCTTACGGGCGGTATGCCAAGTCCACATGATGCAGAACAGCACCAGGCCAACGGTTAGGGTAAACCAGCCACCGTGAATAAATTTCACCAGGTTACCAAACAGGAAGGTGCCTTCAATCAGCAGGTAAACTACCAGGAAAATGGTGATCACGTAATTGGGATATTTTCTCCGCTTCAGGAATTTAGAAACCAGGATGGTGGTCATCAGCATGGCAACGGTGATGCTTAAGCCGTAAGCGGCTTCCATCCTGTCCGACTGTTGAAATAATAATACCACACCAATACAACCTGCTCCCAGCAACCAGTTGATGCTCGGCACGTACAATTGTCCTTTTTGTTCCGATGGATAATTGATCTTTACCTTCGGCCATAAGTTTAAACGCACGGCTTCCGCAATCAGCGTAAACGAACCTGAAATTAATGCCTGACTGGCAATAATTGCAGCGATGGTGGCGATGCTGATCCCGTAAATCAGGAACCACTGCGGCATGATCTGGTAAAAAGGATTGTTGATATTCAGGTCCATTACCTGGCCATTATGCTGTAATAACCATACGCCTTGCCCCAGGTAGTTTAGGATCAGGCTGGCTTTTACATACACCCAGCTCACGCGGATATTATCCCTGCCGCAGTGACCCAGGTCTGAATAAAGGGCTTCGGCCCCTGTTGTACAAAGGAATACCGCACCAATGATATTAAAAGCGACATGGCTGTTACTGCTGACTAATAATTCAAAGGCATAATGCGGACTTAAAGCCTTCAGGATAGTGGGATCCTGCACCACATAGATAATCCCCAATACGCCCATCATGGTAAACCAAACGAACATCATCGGGCCAAATGCCTTTCCCACCAGCGAAGTACCGAATTGCTGAATAAAGAACAACCCGGCAATAATGGCGATAACGATGTAAACCGTCGGCAGATCCGGGTAGTAGGATTTTAAACCTTCTATAGCCGATGAAATGGTGATCGGCGGGGTGATGATACCATCGGCAAGCAGGGCGCAACCGCCCAGCACCGCCGGCACAATCAGCCATTTGGCACGCCTGCGCACCAGCGAGAACAACGAAAATATACCGCCCTCACCTTTGTTATCTGCCCGAAGGGTGATGATAACGTATTTAATGGTGGTTTGTAAAGTTAACGTCCAGAATATAAGCGATAAGCCGCCTAAAATTAAGGTTTCAGATATCCGTTGCCCGCCTACGATAGCCTTAAAAACGTATAAAGGAGAGGTACCAATATCGCCGTAGATAATACCCAGGCTTATGAGAACACCGGCTGCTGTGAGCTTCTGTAAATCTTTGTGATGTGACACTTTTTATTTTAGAAAACGAGTACAAAAGTATTAAATGTTTGTTGATAACATAAACAATAACACATACGTATAAGACAGTTGGGGGATAATGGTTGGCAACATCTTTAATTTTGTTAAATTTTGTTAAAAATATTAACAAATACGCACCATAATAGCGATATTAAGGGTATGAATTTATAGTTTTGCAATGTGAAATTTAACCTATGAGGAAAAAATTTACTATAAAATTTTCAGTATCAGCGCTTATTGCGGCAATTATCTGCTTCAATACGGCTGTGTCTGCTCCTCAGTCAAGGTTGGATACCACTTTTTTAAGACTGAAAAATCCCAAACCCACTACCAAAACTTCTTACCTGAAGGGGTTACACATTAATTTCCCGTCTTTCAAGTCTATCATCAACCCATCTTCCACCAAGGCGGGTATGGCCAAGCCTGCGGTAGAGGATAAGGCGCTGACGAATGTGCAGATCTACCCCATCCCGGTGTCGGACCAGATCAACGTTAAGTACACCATCACCCGTAATTCAAACGTGACCATTAAGATTATGGACGTATTGGGTAACAACGTGCTTACACTGCTTTCGCAACGAATGGAACCCGGCGAGCAAAAGTTTAGCTACAACCTGAACAAACAACTCACCAGCGGTTTTTACTTTGTACGTGTAGTGGTAGGTACAGAATCTATCATCAAGCGGATCTCGGTGCTGTAAGCAAAACCAACCTGGTTTTTATTCGTTTCTACTTTAATAATAATGACAACGAACAATACTTCGTCGGCCGATACCTGGTCTGCAGATCTTTACCGTAAATACGAAGCGGAACGCAACCGGCCGGTGGTTGATCTTTTAAATCGCATTATCACTACCGAAGTAAAATCAGCAGCTGATATTGGTTGTGGTCCGGGTAACTCTACCCAACTGCTTCAGGAAAAATTCCCGAAGGCAACGGTAGTTGGCATGGATAGCTCGCCGAATATGATAGAAGCAGCCCGTAAGCGCCTGCCTGATATAGCCTTTGAGGTAGCAGACGTTGCCAACTGGCAAAATTCAACCTCATTTGATGTTATTCTGTCTAACGCCGTATTGCAATGGGTGCCTAATCATCACACCCTTATTCCAAATCTGCTGGAAAAAATAAACGCAGGCGGAACGCTTGCCATTCAGATGCCCGACAATTTTGCAGAACCTACACACCGCCTGATGCGCGAGGTAGCAGCGAGCGGGCACTGGGCTAAACAATTAACGGATGCCCCTAAACGGCTTGACAGGCAGCCAGCCGATTGGTACTTTAACCTTTTGTATCCACGGGTTAGCGCATTGGATATCTGGCGCACTACATATTTCCACCCGATAAAAAATGGTGCAGAAGGGATTGTTGAAATGGTAAAAAGCACCGGCTTAAGACCTTACCTGGATACGCTTGCTCCTAAGGACCAAGACTTATTCTTGGAAGCTTACCAGGCAGAAATTAGCAAAGCATATAAAGCTCAATCAGACGGAACAGTTTTGTTACCATATCCACGTCTGTTTATTATAGCGGTCAAATGATCGGCAACACGGCAATGCAATGGCCTATTGGGTAAAATTTTAAATGCACCAACATCTTGGTGTATTTAATGTTTAGTTTTGGGATTTACCCAATACCTTTTATGAAGATTATTGCCATTGGCCGCAACTATGCGGAACACGCTAAAGAGTTAAATAACCCTGTTCCTACGGTGCCCGTTATTTTTATGAAACCGGATACCGCCATTCTTAAAGACAACAAACCTTTTTACCTGCCCGATTTCTCGCAGGATGTTCACCACGAGATTGAACTGGTGTTGAAAATATGTAAGGAAGGCAAACACATCGACGAGAAATTTGCCGCCAACTATTACGATGAAGTAGCCCTGGGGATAGATTTTACGGCCCGCGACGTGCAGGCCCGACACAAAGAAAAAGGCTTGCCTTGGGAGTTGGCTAAAGCCTTCGACGGCTCTGCCCCTATCAGCAATTTTGTACCTAAAAGCAAGTTTGCCGATATGTACAGCATTAATTTCCATTTAGACATTAACGGCGAAACCCGCCAGACCGGCAATACACAAAATTTACTATTCTCTTTCGAGCGCATTATTGCTTTTGTATCACAATACATCACCCTTAAAAAAGGCGACCTGATATTTACCGGTACACCCGAAGGTGTTTCTGCCGTAAAACAAGGCGACCATTTGGAAGGATTTTTAGAAGACGAAAAGCTGCTTGATTTCTACGTTAAATAACCTATGCTAAAACATGCCCTGGCTTTGTGCCTTACTGCCGCGATGGCAGTTTTGGCCGCTAAAGCACAATCTACCCAGCCTATACAAAGCAGGCCCTACCCTGTTGACATTTTTCGTTACCCGATAGATCTGCCGCCAAGTACTGCCGGTTCTTTCGGCGAATTGCGTCCGAACCATTTCCACTCTGGTTTAGATTTTCGCACCAACCAGCGCGAAGGCTACCCGGTACATGCTGTTTATGATGGATATGTGTCCCGGCTTCGGGTGCAGTTCGGAGGATTCGGTAACGCGGTTTACGTTACCCACCCTAACGGATTTACCTCTGTTTACGGCCACCTGCAGCGCTTTGCGCCCGAACTGGAACGTTTTGTGCGCGAGCAGCAGCGCATCCAGCAGAAAGACATTGTCGATTTTACGCTTACACCGTTCCAACTGCCCGTGGCGAAAGGACAGGTCATTGCCATTTCGGGTAATACGGGTGGCTCTGCCGGTCCGCACCTGCATTTTGAACTACGAGATGCCAACACCGAAGAAACCATCAACGCACAGCTTTTCGGGTTAACCATTGCAGACCATATTCCACCGGCCATCAGCGCGATAGCTGTATACCGATTAAACGGTCAGCCATTCAGCGAGCGCACCTCGCGCGCTTATTACCCTATTACCGGTGCTTCAGGGAATTACCACCTGATGAACCAGCAAGTAGTAACCATCGGCAGGGATGCCGGGTTGGGCATTGTATGCGACGACCGGAACAGCGCTTCGGCCAATCATAACGGCATTTATTCGCTTGAACTAAAACTCGATGGCACCACGATCTATACTTATGCAGTAGAACGCTTTGCTTTCGATCAAACCCATGCCATCAACGCCTATATCGATTACCCGGCATATCAAACCTCGCGCAGGTTTATTCAAAAGTGTTTTATCCTGCCCGGAAGTAAGATCAATCTGTATCCGCAGAACATCAACCGGGGCATCATCCAGTTAAATGATGATGAGGTGCATGAGGTCACTTACATCGTCAAGGATATTGCAGGTAACACCTCAACGCTGAATTTAAAGGTCAAAGCTGGTGCAAGGGACATGTCGCCTGCGCCGCCAGAGGGTTCAACCCGGTTCAAGTATGACCAGGTGAATAATTTCACGGCGGATAACAATCGCCTGCAACTAACTATCCCGCAGGGGAATTTGTACGACGACCTGGATTTTACGTTCGGCATACTGCCTAAGCATACCGGTGCATACTCTGCAACTTATAAATTGCATAACCGCCTTACCCCGATTCACGGCAGTTATGAGATCAGGATTAAACCGGATAGTACCATCGGCGCATTAGCCGCTAAAGCCGTTATCTTTAATACGGTATCCGGCTGCGAAGGCGGTAATTATGAAGATGGTTATGTAAAAGCGCACGTACACGATTTTGGCGAATTTTATGTACGTTTAGACACTATCCCCCCGGTGGTGAGGCCGATAAATTTGATAAATGGCGGCAGTATGGCCGGTAAAAGCAAAATGTCGTTCCGCATCAGCGATAACCTTTCGGGTATCCAGTCTTATATTGGAAAGATTGACGGACAGTGGGTTTTAATGGAGTGGGATTATAAAACTAAGATTCTAAATTATACCTTTGATGCAGGGCTGGCCCCTGGCAAGCACCATTTAGAATTAGTGGTCAGAGATTATAAAGATAATACAACTCAATACACAGCTGATTTTTACCGATAATGAGTTCACTTACCGAAGGCACTAAAGCTCCGGGCTTTACCGCCAAAGACCAGAATGGGAACACCGTTTCTTTAGCCGATTTTGCAGGCAAAACTGTTATCCTTTATTTTTATCCGAAAGATGATACCCCCGGTTGTACTGCGGAGGCTTGCAGCTTTAGGGATAATTACCAACTGTTAAGCAGTATGGGTTACGAAGTGGTGGGTGTGAGTGTGGATGACGAGAAATCGCACAAAAAATTTGAAACTAAGTACAGCCTTCCGTTTACATTGATTGCCGATACCGACCACAAAATTGTGGAAGACTACGGTGTTTGGGTAGAAAAAAACATGTACGGCAAAAAATATATGGGCGTGCAGCGCAGTACCTTTATTATCAACGGCGAGGGTACCATTACACACGTTATTGCCAAAGTAGACACTAAAAATTCTTCGCAGCAGGTTCTTGATCTGTTGCAAGCCAAATAACCAATCACTTTTAATGACGAACGATATTACTGAATTAAAGCGCGTATCCTCGCAGGTGAGGCGCGACATTGTACGCATGGTGCACGGCTGCCAGTCTGGTCACCCGGGTGGTTCACTCGGTTGTACCGATTTCCTGGTTGCCCTTTATTTTTCTGTGATGAAGCACCAGCCTGTCCCCTTTGATATGGATGGCAAAGGCCAGGATCTTTTCTTCCTGTCCAACGGGCACATCTCCCCGGTTTTCTATTCCGTTTTAGCCCATTCCGGCTATTTCGATAAAGCAGAGCTGGGTACTTTCCGTAAACTGAACTCCAGGCTGCAGGGCCACCCGACTACCCACGAAGGCTTACCGGGGGTACGCATCGCTTCGGGTTCTTTAGGCCAGGGTTTATCTGTAGGTATTGGCGCTGCTTTAGCTAAAAAGCTGAACGGGGATGGTGCTTTGGTATATACCCTGCACGGCGATGGTGAATTACAGGAAGGCCAGATCTGGGAAGCGATGATGTTTGCCGCACACAACAAAGTAGATAACTTAATTGCTACCGTAGATTACAACGGCCAGCAGATTGACGGGCCAACCAGTAAGGTATTATCCTTAGGCGACCTGCATGCTAAGTGGGCTGCTTTTGGCTGGGACGTACTGGAAACCAAAGGCAATGACATGGAAGCGTTACTGGCTACCCTTACAGAAGCGAAAAGCCGTACCGGCCAGGGTAAACCTGTCGTGATCCTGATGCATACCGAAATGGGCTATGGCGTCGACTTTATGATGGGCAGCCACAAGTGGCATGGTGTTGCACCTAACGATGCGCAGTTAGCACAGGCGTTAGCGCAGCTGGAAGAAACACTGGGAGATTATTAACGGCCTTCGGCAGAGCCAAGAAACAAGAATCAAGAGTCAAGACATTAACCATAAAGCCTTTTAAAGTCCTCCCTACCGGGGAGGATTTAAGAAGGGGCTAAGAGTCAAGACTTAACACAACAAATAAAACTCAATCTAAAGTTCTCCCTACCGAGGAGGATTTAAAAAGAGGCTAAGAAACAAGATAGTTACGAGTAGCGAGGTGCGGGGAGCGGGTGGAAGGAGATCAATGACAGTATGTGCACACCCTTAACACGCAACTGAATACCCGAACCTGAAAACTGAATAATGAAAAAATACACTTACACAGATAAAAAAGATACCCGTTCCGGTTTTGGGGCGGGCTTACTCGAAGCGGGTAAGCAGAACGACCAGGTGGTGGCCCTTTGTGCCGACCTGGTAGGCTCGCTTAAAATGCAGGACTTTATCAATGCCTTCCCGGAGCGTTTCTTCCAGATCGGTATTGCCGAAGCCAACATGATGGGTATTGCTGCCGGGTTAACCATCGGCGGTAAGATCCCTTTTACCGGTACGTTTGCCAACTTCTCCACCGGGCGCGTTTATGACCAGATCCGTCAGTCCATCGCTTATTCGGACAAGAACGTGAAGATCTGCGCTTCGCACGCAGGTTTAACCCTGGGCGAGGATGGCGCGACCCACCAGATCCTGGAAGACCTGGGCATGATGAAGATGCTGCCGGGCATGACCGTTATTAATCCTTGTGATTACAACCAGACCAAAGCTGCGACCATTGCTATTGCCGAGCATCATGGCCCGGTATACCTGCGGTTCGGTCGTCCGGTAGTGCCCATCTTTACCGATCCTGACCAGAAGTTCGAGATCGGCAAGGCCTGGATGGTCAACGAAGGGAAAGATGTATCCATCTTTGCGACCGGTCACCTGGTTTGGGAAGCCATTTTAGCGGGTGAGCAGTTAGCCGAGGAAGGTATCGATGCCGAGATCATCAACATCCACACCATCAAGCCGCTGGACGAGGAAGCCATTTTAGCTTCGGTGCGGAAAACGGGTTGTGTGGTGACGGCTGAAGAGCATAACCGCCTCGGCGGCCTGGGTGACAGTGTGGCTCAGGTACTGGCCAAACATTATCCTGCCCCGCAGGAGTACATCGCCGTGAATGATTCTTTCGGCGAGTCTGGTACCCCTGAGCAGCTCATGACCAAGTATGGCCTCGACAGCAAGCACATCGTCATCGCTGCTAAAAATGCCATCGCCAGAAAACAAAAGTAAACCTTAAGGTTTTTTATAAGTCTAAAATTTGTATTGAATGTCTGCACAGGTTGAAGATGCTGAAATATTAAGCATGTTCCAGGACGAAAAGACCAGGAATCAAGCATTTAGCCTCTTGCTGAAGAAATATCAGCAGAAGATTTACTGGCACGTGCGCCGTATGGTGATAGACCATGACGATGCCGACGACCTGGTACAGGATATTTTTGTGAAAGTTTGGAAAAATCTTCCGGGGTTTAGAAATGATGCGCAGTTGTATACCTGGATGTACCGGATTGCAACTAATGAATGTATCACCTTCCTGAACCGCAAGAAGATGAAAAATAACATTCCGCTGGATGATGTATCGTATGAACTGGCCGAGTCATTGGCCGATTCTACTTATTTCAACGGTGATAAAGCGCAGATGAAATTGCAGCAGGCGCTGCTGACATTGCCAGAAAAACAACGCCTTGTTTTTAACATGAAATACTTCGACGATATGAAGTACGAAGAGATTTCAGAGGTGTTGGGCACCAGCGTTGGCGCGTTAAAGGCATCGTTTCACCTGGCAGTTAAAAAGATTGAAAGTTACCTGCTGTCCAAAGATTAATTTTTTAATTTTATCATTAAACCTTTGCATACTAATTGTATCCTATACACGATATGAATAGCGAGAAAGAAAACAGAGAGTGGCTACAGGAATATCCGTCATTAAAACAGGTTAATTCAAATAACCCGTTTACGGTGCCTGAAAGCTATTTTAATGGTCTTGAAGAGCAGATAATATCGGGTGTTCGTTTACAGGAATCAGTACCGGCATCGGCGCAGGCCTTTACCGTACCTGAGCATTATTTTAACGAACTTGAAAGTAATATCCTGAGCAGGATAAAAGTAGAGGAAGCTGTTGCGCAGAGCCAGGCTGCTTTTTCTGTTCCCGAAAATTACTTTGAAGAATTAAGCGACAATATTAACGCCAGAATTGGTATTGAGGAATTGGTTAACGATGCAAACGCTTTCAGCATCCCTGAAAATTATTTCGAGGATTTAAGCGCGAACATCGAGGCAAGGGTTAATATAGAGCAAGTTGCAGGCAAAGAGAGCCCATTTATTGTTCCAGAAACCTATTTTGAGGATATGAAGTATCAATTAAAAAGCCGCCTGTCCTTAGAGGATGCGTTTGGCGCCGCACTTCCGTTAGAAGTACCTGCAAATTATTTTGATAGCCTTCACTTAAAGATCCTGAACAAGGTAACGGACAATGATTCTGAGAAACGCAGAAGTGTGGTTCGCCGCATGTTCTCCTCTGCCGCATTTAAGTATGCATCAGCAGCATGTTTCGCTTTAATCATCGGTGCAGCGGTATTCATTGGCGGCCTTAACAGCTCACACGATCGTACTTACCTGCACAAGGCATTGTCTGATGTGCCCGATAATACGATCGAAAGCTATCTGGATTTGCACCTGGACAATTCTGATACCCGGATATTATTGGAAAAGGCAGATTTAGGAAACGAGGGATTAGACCACATCAGCACAGATGATCTGAAAGATTACCTGAGCAACAACTAAAGAAAGGTATTGAGGGATGAACAAGTTAATTAAATACAGTTTTGTTGTACTGCTTGCTTTTTGTATCCGGAAGGATACCAGTGCGCAGCCCGGCATACCGTTCCGCAGTAATAGTTCGCCGTCTTTTTCTCCGTCACGTCCTCAAAACTTCCGTAAGCTGGATGCGATAAAGAATGCCTACATCAATAAGCGCTTGAACCTGACGCCCGACGAGGCAGACCGGTTCTGGCCTTTGTATAACCAGTACCAGGGCGAGCTTAGCCAGCTATTGCGGGAAAGAAGGCAGAACAACGCCAGCACACAAACCGGCGGTGTAGAAAAGGTGAACAAAGACCTTTATTTTGAACAGCAATTGCTAAGTGTACGCAAGCGTTATATGACAGAATTCCTGAAAGTACTGCCATCTGAAAAAGTAGATCTGCTTTACCAGAGCGAACGCGAGTTTAAAGACGAACTGATTCACCAGTTACACGAGCGCAAGAACAATTAAAATATTGAAACTCTCGTCAAAGGCTTACCGCAGGTGTGGTGAGCCTTTGCTATTTTTGTACCATGTTAACTTTACGCCAGCTTTTCTTAGCACACAACGCCCAGACAACAGATTTTCCGCTGATGCTGGAATTTGAGCGTGCCGAAGGAATTTACCTGTACAGCCCGGAAGGAAAAGCCTATATGGACCTGATCTCTGGCATTGGCGTAAGTAACATCGGGCATTGCCATCCTGCGGTAGTAAAAGCAATCAAAGACCAGGCAGAGAAATACATGCACCTGATGGTGTACGGAGAATACATACAGACACCCCAAGTAAAGTTAGCCGAGCGACTAGCCGGGCTATTGCCATCATCGCTGAACTCTGTCTACCTGGTTAATTCTGGCGCGGAAGCCGTTGAAGGCGCGTTGAAGCTGGCTAAGCGTTTTACCGGCCGCAGTAATATCATCGCATGCAAGAATTCCTATCACGGCAGTTCGCATGGCGCACTAAGCGTAATGGGTAACGAAGAATTTAAGCAAGCCTATCGGCCATTGTTACCTGGTGTTAGCTTTATGCGCTTTAACGTAATGGAAGACCTGGATCTGATTAACCGGGATACGGCCTGTGTAATTATGGAAACCATCCAGGGCGAGGCTGGCATCCGGGTGCCTGATGTCGCCTATATGCAAGCCATGCGTAAACGATGCGATGAGATGGGCACACTGCTGATCCTGGATGAAATACAGGCCGCGATGGGCCGAACGGGGAAGCTTTTTGCTTTCGAACATTACCATATTACTCCGGATATCTTACTACTAGCCAAGGCTTTGGGTGGCGGTATGCCGATCGGCGCATTCATATCATCGGCTGAAATTATGTCAGTATTTAAGCACAACCCTATCCTTGGTCATATCACCACCTTTGGCGGTCATCCGGTTTCTTGTGCGGCTGCCTTAGCGGGGCTGGAAGCCTTGCTTGCCGAAGACCTGATCAGCGGCGTGGAAGATAAAAGCAACTTGTTTAAAAGCTTATTAGTTCATCCAGCCATTAAAGAGGTGCGCGGAAAAGGGCTGATGTTAGCCATGGAACTGGCCGATTTTAACCTGAACAAAAAAGTAATAGACCGATGTATCGAACATGGTGTTATTACGGATTGGTTCCTG
The DNA here is from genome assembly GCF_022953055.1 of Mucilaginibacter straminoryzae. Classification (GTDB taxonomy): domain Bacteria; phylum Bacteroidota; class Bacteroidia; order Sphingobacteriales; family Sphingobacteriaceae; genus Mucilaginibacter; species Mucilaginibacter straminoryzae. Next base: position 262,881 of record NZ_JALJEJ010000004.1, read on the forward strand.
CATTGCGACAATTCTATGCGTATTGCCCCCCCGCTGATTATTTCGCTAGGCGAAATTCGCCAGGCATGCGAAATCATCATCGAAGCTTTAGATTACTACAGCACCTCTAACTGAAAAAATTTCAGTCCCTCGTAAATTATATTTTCTTAAAAGTGTATTTGGTATAGTTTCTGCACAGATAGGGCGTGATTGTTATTTACCGTTACACGCTTTGATTTCACTTCCGAAAGGTTACGTACTGACGCGTAATTAGGTCGGATAGTGTATTGAAGAGCGTACTAAAAGCTACTTTACCCATATCTATGAAGATCGCCTACATATCAACCTATCCGCCACGGGAGTGTGGCATTGCCACTTTCAATCAAAACCTGATGAAGGCAGTTGCTGCTAACTTTCCAGAGCGTAAAACATTATTACAAAACGGCTTTGTGGTAGCCCTTAATGATTCTGAAAATCTGCAGGAATATGAGTATCCTGAAGAAGTAAAGTATATCATTCGTCAAAACCACCAGAAAGATTACATACGTGCCGCTAATTACATCAATACCAGTGAAGCAGATGCCTGTATACTGGAGCACGAATTTGGGATCTACGGTGGAGAAAGCGGCATTTATGTGCTGCCACTAATTAACCGCCTCGAAAAACCGTTGATCTCTATCCTTCACACGGTACTGAAAGAGCCAAGTTATGTACAGCGAATCATCATTCGTGAAATAGCGGAACAGTCGGCCAAAATTGTGGTGATGAGCAAGCGCGCCGTAGAATTCCTGACCACCATTTACGATATTCCACTGGAGAAGATCCAGATCATCGAGCATGGTGTTCCCGACCTGGAAGAACCAGAAGACAACCCGGTTAAAAACCTCAGCGCTTTTAAAAACAGGAAAGTACTGTTAACCTTCGGGTTGATCAGCCGTAATAAAGGCCTGGAAACCGTAGTAAGGGCGCTTCCAAAGATTGTTGAAAAGCATCCGGACGTGATGTATGTTATCCTGGGGAATACCCACCCTGGCGTGGTTAAACACTCTGGTGAAGAATACCGTGATAGCTTAAAATCGCTGGCACAGCAACTAAAGGTGTCAGACCATCTCGCTTTCATCAACAAATTTGTAAGTGAAGAAGAGCTGATGGGTTATTTAACTGCAGCCACTTTGTATGTAACCCCCTACCTTAACGAGGCGCAAATTACCAGCGGTACGTTATCTTACGCAGTAGGTGCAGGTGCTGCCGTAGTATCTACGCCGTACTGGCATGCCATGGAGTTACTTGACGAAGGCCGCGGTCGCCTTTTCGATTTTAAGGATCATGACGCCTTGGCCCAGGTAGTAAATGATCTGTTGAGCAATCAGGACGAACTTCGACACATCAAACAAAACGCCTACAATTATGGCTTGCATTTACGCTGGCCAAAAATCGGGGCAGAATACCTTACCATTGCCCATCATGCCGTGCAGGAGCACGATTTCAGCGATAAGATACTAAAGAACAGTATTGTCGATCCCGAAATTATGCCCAAGTTCAGTCTGGCACACGTAGTAAGGCTGACGGATGATACCGGTATTGTACAGCATGCTAAGTATGGTATTCCGAACCTGAAAGAGGGTTATTGCCTGGACGATAATGCCCGTGCGCTGATTATGGCATTGATGGCCTACCAGCGAAATAAAAGCGAGGAAGCAATTGAATTGCTGCCCATCTACCTCAGCTATATCCATTATATGCAATGCGATGATGGCAACTTCCGGAATTTCCTGAGCTTTAGTCGCCAGTACCTCGATGAAGTAGGTTCTGAAGACTCGTTCGGCCGTACTATTTGGTCGTTAGGTTACCTGATCGGTGCTGCACCTAATAACTCTTATCGTGAATTTGCACTGGAGCTTTTCCACCGGTCGTATCCGCATTTTAAAGCGTTAAAACATATCAGGGGGATGGCAAATACCGTAATTGGTATCAGCCTATACCTGAAAGCTTACCCTGCCGATGAAGGCATGATGGCCGAACTGATTCGATTGACCCAACCTATGATCGATGCTTACGAAGCGCATCAAACTGAAGATTGGCAGTGGTTTGAAGATGTAATGACCTATGATAACGCCATTATGCCTTTAGCCCTTTTGTCATCATGCGAATTAACAGGGAACGAGAAAGTGAAAGAGATCGCCCTGAAAACCATGAACTTTTTGGATAAGCTCACGCTGTCTAACGGATACCTTAGCCCGGTCGGTAACGACGGTTGGTACTATCGCGGGGGAAGCTTCCCTACCTATGACCAGCAGGCAATTGAAACTATGGCGATGGTTCTGATGCATTTTAAAGCTTACGAAATTTTCCGCGAGCCGGAGTATATCGAAAAGTTATTCCTGAGCTACAAATGGTTCCTGGGCGAAAATACATTGCGGGCTCCATTGTATGACCACGAAACCAAAGGATGCTGCGATGGTCTGATGCCTAACGGCATTAACCGTAACCAGGGCGCCGAAAGTACGCTGGCGTATCTGATCTCTCACCTGACAGTATTAAAAGCCTTTGAGCTGGAATACGAATACAAAAAGTACAAACAAAAAATACAGGTGTGCTAATGCACCTTATTGAATGAGCGGACGGCTGTTTAATAGTAGTCGTTCGCTCATCCAGTAGCTATACCTATCATTTACCTGGTCTCTTATTTAAAGATGAAAGTTGCCGTTTTATCTCCTGTTGCATGGCGCACTCCTCCGCGGCATTATGGTCCCTGGGAACAGGTAGCCTCGAACATTGCTGAAGGTATGGTTGGAAAAGGCGTAGATGTAACGCTGTTTGCGACAGGTGATTCTTTAACAAAGGGTAAGCTTGATGCTATTTGCGAAAAGGGTTATGAGGAAGATAAAACGCAGGATGCCAAGGTACTGGAGTGTTTGCATATCAGTAATCTGATGGAAAAGGCAGATGATTTCGACCTGATCCACAACAACTTTGATTTTCTTCCCCTCACCTATTCGGGCCTCATAAAAACACCGGTGATTACTACTATCCACGGCTTTTCGTCACCTAAAATTATTCCGGTTTACAAAAAGTATAACCAACGTGGCTATTATGTTTCCATCAGTAATGCAGACCGTAGCCCGGAATTAAATTATTTAGCCACGGTTTACAACGGGTTGAACAAAGACGAATTTACCTTTAATGACCGACCTGAAGATTACCTGCTTTACTTTGGCAGGATACACCATGACAAAGGCGCAGCAGAGGCGATACAAATTGCCAGAAAAGCAAATAAACGCCTGGTAATGGCTGGCATTATACAAGATGAAGGCTATTATAAAAGCAACGTAGAACCTTTTATTGACAATGAGCAAATTGTTTATGTTGGGCACGCCGGACCAGAGAAACGCAACCAGTTACTAAGCAATGCCTCAGCACTGTTACATCCAATCAATTTTAACGAACCTTTTGGTATGAGTGTAGCCGAAGCAATGCTCTGCGGAACACCAGTTATTGCTTTTAACCGTGGTTCTATGCCAGAGTTGGTCCGTAATGAACAAACCGGCTTTTTAGTAAGTAATATTGAGGAAGCCGTTAACGCTGTTGCACAATTGAAACATATTAACCGGGCAAACTGCCGCGATTGGGCTGCGGCTAATTTTTCCAGCGAGAAAATGGTAGACGACTACTATGGGCTCTATCAGCAGATTCTACAACAAGGATAATTCTGATCATCCAACACTTAGATAACGCGTTAACACAGGTATCTTAGAGCTGGGGCTTACATCAAACCTCTTTAGTACTTTTGTACTGATGGATTATTTTAAAAACCTGCTGGAACTGCTGAAGATAGAACGGAATGAAGACAGGCAGGGTTATCTTAAATTTACTGAGACTACTTCTGTAACAGACAGGCGCGCAGCTGGTACGGCCTGGTACCCGGTGGCGATACGGGGTACTGAACCCAGTCGCGGAGATTACCTGACTATTGAACTGGAACGGACCACGCATCAGGATATTTCCCATCAATTCAGGTTTGGTGCTTCGGCTGCATTATTCTCTAATCATAATGCAAAGACAGACCGAGTAGAAGGTATTGTCACCTACCAGGGAGGAAACCGATTAAAGTTAAATTTACGGATTGAAGAACTGCCCGACTGGGCCGACGATGGTAAACTTGGGATAGACTTGCTTTTTGACGAGAACAGTTATCGCGAGATGGAGCAAGCACTTAAACAAGCGACAGAAAAAAGCGAAAACGCTAAAGAAAACAGACTCATTCAAATACTTACCGGTTCAAAAAAGCCGGCATTTAACGGTGAAAATTCTTTAGTAACTTTTAGCGGACTGAACCATTCACAACAAACGGCGGCGCAGAATATCCTTACCGCACAAGACCTTGCCATTGTACACGGCCCGCCGGGAACCGGTAAAACAACTACACTTGTGCAGGCTATTAAAGCGCTGGTCGAGCAGCAACATGAACGGGTATTGGTAGTCGCCCCAAGCAATACTGCTGTAGACCTGCTGAGTGAAAAATTAGCTGGCGAAGGTTTAAATGTACTGCGGATAGGTAACCCGGCAAGGGTATCCGAACGATTAATGGCTTTAACGCTGGATAACAAAATCTCGGCACACAATTACAACAAGGAAATAAAGCAACTGAAGAAGCAGGCGGCGGAATACAAAAACATGGCGCATAAGTACAAGCGCAATTTTGGCCGTGCAGAACGCGAACAACGCAAAGCTTTATTTGACGAAGCGCACAAAATTATGCGCGAGGTAGACAAGACCGAGCAATTTATCATAGACGACCTGGTAGCTAAAGCGCAAGTGATTACCGCTACACTGGTAGGCGCTGCACATTACACCATCAAAAATCAGCAGTTTAAAACCGTAGTAATAGACGAAGCAGGACAAGCTTTAGAACCGGCCTGCTGGATACCGATCCTTAAGGCAGATAAAGTGGTTTTGGCTGGAGATCATCTGCAACTTCCGCCAACGATAAAGTCTGCCGATGCGGCCAAAAAAGGCTTAGCAGTTACCCTGTTGGAAAAGCTTGTCGCTGCACATCCCGAAGCGGTAGTATTACTGGAAGAACAGTATCGGATGAACGAAGTGATCATGGGCTTTTCGTCTCAGGAGTTTTATCATAACCGCTTGAAGGCGCACAAAGACGTTGCTAACCGTTTGCTATTTGACAAAGATGTCCCTTTAACTTTTATCGACACTGCCGGCGCGGGCTACGATGAAAAATTGGAAGGGACCAGTTCTACTAATCCTGAAGAGGCGGCTTTCCTGATCCGCCATCTGGAACAGTTGGTTGAAAAATTAGAAAGCAGTTATAAAAATACCTTCCCTACCATCGCCGTGATCTCTCCTTACAAGGAGCAGATCAGGATTTTGAATGAACTGGCGGAAGCCTCCCCTATCCTGCAAGCGCATAAGCATCATATCGCGATCAACACGATCGATAGTTTCCAGGGACAGGAACGGGATGTGGTCTACATCAGCATGACCAGGAGCAATGCTAATGGAGAAATAGGCTTTCTGGCTGATACCCGCCGCATGAATGTAGCTATGACACGCGCACGAAAAAAACTGGTAGTCATCGGCGATAGCGCCACTATTGCTCAGTTACCTTTTTACGCAGACTTTATTAGCTACGCAGAAAAGCACAGCGGTTATCAAAGTGTTTGGGACTATGCTTTGTAATAGGAGGAGCGAGTATTCAGGTTCGAGGAGCGAGTGACGAGGAGCCTTTTGCCATTAAACAATTACTCGCACCTGAGCACTCGCTCCCCGAACCTACCGTTAAACCTTTCCGAAAACAGCAATACCATTATGACCGCCGAAGCCGAAAGTATTACTCATGGCTACTTTCACATCATGGTCTTTAGCTTCGCCGATCACGATATTCAGATGCTCAGGAATCTCCGGGTCGAGCGTGGTGGTGTTGATGGTCGGTGGAATAATTTTATTTTCGATAGCTTTCAAGCACAATATTGCTTCAATAGCGCCGGCAGCACCCAGCAAATGTCCCGTCATGGATTTACTTGCCCCAAGCCATAAATTATTCTTCTGATGGTTTGTTAAAGTAGCTACCGCCTTCGCTTCAGACAAGTCGCCCACGGGTGTAGAGGTAGCATGCATATTCAGGTAATCCAGTTGTTCTATAGTTACCTGTGCCTCTGCTAAAGCCAGTTGCATGGCTTTTACGGCACCAATGCCTTCGGGGTGGGTAGCCGTCATGTGGTAGGCGTCGGCTGTCATGGCAGCGCCCAACACTTCGCCATAAATCTTAGCGCCACGTTTTACCGCATGCTCGTATTCTTCAAGTATCAACGCGCCTGCCCCTTCGCCCATCACAAAACCATCGCGGTCAACGTCGAAAGGCCTTGAAGCCGTTTGCGGATCGTCATTGCGGTGCGACATGGCCTTCATCACACTAAACCCACCGAAAGAGGCCGGTGTGATAGGCGCTTCTGATCCGCCTGCAATCATGATTTTTGCTTTGCCTAGGCGGATGTAATTGAAAGCATCCATGATAGCCGTGTTACCGGTTGCACACGCAGAAACAGGCGCGTAGTTAATTCCGCGGAAGCCATTGCGGAGCGAGATCATACCCGATGCCATGTTGATCAGGTATTTAGGCACGAAGAATGGGTTGAAGCGCGGGTGCCCATCCCCTTTAATATATTCCGTTTCCTGCTCTTCAAATGTTGTTGTTCCCCCTTGCGCAGATCCCCAAATCACGCCAACATCAAACGGATCCATTTTATCAAACTCAAAGCCCGAATCTTTGATAGCTTCGTCTGTAGCGATCAAGGCATATTGAGTATAAGGGTCGGTACGTTTAAGAAGGGCTTTATCCAGGTGGTCGGCTGCATTGTAGCCCTTCAGTTCACAAGCAACCTGCGAACGAAACAGCGACGCATCGAAATGGGTGATTTGTCCCGCCCCGCTTTTACCAGCAACAGCATTTGCCCAGAAATCATTTACATTATTCCCGATAGGTGTTAATGCGCCCAGCCCGGTTACAACAACTCTTTTAAGCATAGAAATATAAAAATTGGGCAAAGGTAAATTAAACTATCAGAAAAGCTGTCAGAAAGCGGTGGTATTTTATGGGGTTACGAAGCCCCTCTCAATCCTCCCCGGCTGGGGAGGACTTAATTCCCTCTCCTTTTGGAAAGGGTGAGGTTCTGCGCTGAATAAGACATTTAAGACGCTTCCTGCTTGTCAATTAAATTACTGATATAAAAGAGTATGTGTGGTGTAAAGACGGCCAGGAGCGAAATAATCAGGCACTGAGTATGCCTGTTCCAAATTGCTACCGCTTAATTATCCTGAAAGTGAGATTAACACGGGCTTGCATTGGCAAGGTTGACTTAGCAATGCGATGTTCCCAGTTCTGCTGCAGTTCGCCTTTCATTAGAAGCAACGAGCCATTCTCTAGCTTTACGCTATACTGGCGCTTATGATCTTGTTTATGGCGGATATCAAATTTGCGCACCTGCCCAAAACTGACCGATGCAATTAATGGTTGCTGACCAAGTTCCCGTTCGTTATCACTATGCCAGGCAACAGAGTCATTTCCGTCACGGTAATAGTTCAGTAACACACTATTAAATTGCGTACCGGCTATTGGTTCTATGCGTGCTTTAATTTCCAGTAATTCTTCTGTCCAGGGCAATGGATGAAACGAACTGCCAGAATAAGCGTAATTCTTATTTATATCACCAAACCATGCGGTTAGACGTGGCGTTACCACTTGCTTATCATACAAAGTGATTACTTTTTGTTCCCACGGAACCGTGCTGATAAATGTTTCCAGATACTGGCTGCTCTCTTTTTCGTTAAACAACCCTGGCCTATAATCCAACACCTCTTTTGGTAAGCCCGCGCTCTGCCCTTCGTCCGCAAAAAAGCTTAACTGTTGCATAAATATAGAACGTACTAAAGATGAATTTGTGCTGAAAGCAAACAATGTAGAAAAAATTCTATTTTATTTAGAAAAATTTCTATATTTGAATATGAAAAAGAAAGAGATAGCGTACCAGGTAAAAGAAGAACCACTACCTGTGGTTAATGATTTTGTTGTGCCCTATGGCAACAATCATGATCTGGAACAAACGGCTACGTATCATTCTTTTTTTGAAAATCCGGTTGCGTTGCTTACCAGTTCTAAAAAGGGCTTGGATGCTAAAGCTGCGCTTGATTTTATCAATCTTTCGGGGTTTAGCCACCAGGAGTTTCAGGATACTTTTAAAACTACCGTTAAAACCATCCAGAACTACGCAGGTAATGCACAAAAACTTGATCCTTCCCTCAGTGAAAAGATCCTGAAATCATTTGCCTTATTTGAAAAGGGAATAGAAATTTTTGGCTCTGCTGATGTTTTTCATAAATGGTTAAACACTCCGGCTTATGGCTTGGGCAACCAGGTCCCTTTTGAACTGATGGATACTTTTACCGGCATGACGCTGATTGAAGAGGAACTTATCCGTTTAGAATACGGGGATCTGGCCTGATGCTGGTTTACAGAATCGCCCTCACGAAATATGCGCATTCCCTGGTAGCTTCCGGCCGCGCAGGGCGTTGGAACCCTAATGATACCAATGTAATTTATACCTCAGGTTCCCGCTCTTTAGCCTGCCTGGAAAACGTCGTCCATCGAAGTCAGTTGGGGCTGACGCAGCTGTTTAACGTTATGACGATAGAGGTCAGCGAAAAGCTAAAAAAGGATGTCGTTCAATTAAACGATCTGCCTTTCGATTGGAAAAACTTCCACCAGATGCCTTTTACCCAACATCTGGGGCAAAAGTGGCTAAATGCGGGAAGAACGGCGTTGCTACAGATACCCTCTTCGATTATACCCGAAGAAGTAAATATTCTGCTTAACCCCGCTCATCCCGACTTTAAACATATCCACCTGGTCAGCTCGGATTCCTTCGTTTTTGATGCAAGGATCAAATCCTGAGTAACACTTACCTTAACCGTGCAGTAATCGGTCGATCAATTCGTCCAGATCAACTTCGGCAAAAGATGTGGAATAATCAGACAGACCATAAGGAATAATCAGCTTATTGTTATGGATAATTGACCCGCAGGAATAGATCACATTAGGCACGTAGCCTTCACGCTCGTCACTGTTTGGTACCAGGATGGGCTCTTTCAATCGCCCGATTTCGACAGAAGGATCATCCAGTTTCAGCAAACTAATCCCCAGTACATACTTACGCATCGGGCCTACCCCATGTGTAATCATCAGCCAGCCATGTTCCGTCTCGATAGGTGAACCGCAGTTGCCGATCTGGATAAACTCCCAGCTAAATTTCGGTTGCTGTAACATAATCGGCTCTTCCCAGATATTGATCTTGTCTGAATACATGATGTAGTTGTTCCAGCCATCTATCCGCGAGATCATCACATATTTACCATTGATCTTCCTCGGAAACAGCGCCAGGTTTTTATTCTGTGCTCCCGCCCCATATAACGGCATGATGCGGAAGTTATAAAAATCGTTAGTTTGGAGTAGCTTAGGCATAATCAGTGCGCCATCATAAGCGGTATAAGTGGCATAGTAAACCTGGCTGCCATCCTCGTGGGTAAACTTCACAAAACGCGCATCTTCTATACCCTTTCGTTCATACTCGGATATCGGAAAGATCACCCTGTCGGAAATATCGGTGTCTAACGAAAACACGATCTCGTAATAAGAATCCGCCAGCCAGAGGATCTTATCATACTCCATTTTCTTCAGATCGGTATCCTGCAGGTTTTGCGAGTCGATGAGTATCCTTCTTAACGTTGCATATTCGAAGTGCGAATCCAGCTTTTCTTCTATCTCGCGCAGCACATCCACATTAATCTGTGTTACTACGGCTTTTTCGAAAAACAGCTTTTTGTTGTACACTGCGTTGCGGATAATCTCGGCCTCATCAATATAATTACCTGCCGGTATAACCGTGATGTTATTATATTTATCAATAAGCGCCCTTCTGAAGGTAATAGAGGATATGTGCCCCTCGCCCACTGCCCTAAAGCTGATAATCACGCGGCGTTCACCATCTTCCAGATCGCTCTGGTCTGGATCGTCTACGATAGACGGGTTAAAAAATGCAGCAGATTCGATAGAGTACTCGTGAGTAAAATAAGACCCTATTAAGAGTTTTTGATAAACGGTAAGTCCGTCGTAATCGATACTCAGCTCTTCAAACAAGTGTTTTAGTTTACTGGCATGCCTGTTTAATACCCTGGTTATGTTACGGTGCCGCTTAGAGTATTCTTGCAGCAGCGGAGAAATAATATCAAAAGCCTTTTCTTCCGGAAGTTCCAAAACGCGTTGGATTACCTCTTTGGCCCTGTCATTCCCATTAAAGAAAAAACGGGCAATTACTCTTTTCGGATCGGGATTTACTTTTACCGGCTTACGTTCTATTGCTAATCTCATAAGAAAATATTCAAAGTTCAAACAGCTTTGTCATCATTTTGATTGCGCCAAATATGATAAAGCCGAGCTAAATTTTAAAATTGTGGCTACATTTGAAGGGGTTACCGATTTTATGAACGTTTTAATTGTCGAAGACGAGAAAAGCCTTGCGCTTGAAATTGATGAATACTTAAGCCGGGAAGGGTTTACGGTTGAACACGCACGCACCTGCAAAACAGCAGAAGAAAAGATGTTTGTGAACAACTATGACTTTATTTTGCTTGACCTTGGCTTACCCGACGGCGATGGTTTTGATTTACTGAAAACCCTTAAGAAAATGAGCAACCGAGAGGATGCCGTGATAGTGCTTACCGCCCGCGGCGAAGTTGATGACCGCGTACGGGGGCTGGAAGAAGGCGCAGATGATTACCTGCCCAAGCCGTTTTCCCTTAACGAGCTTTTGGCAAGGATGCACGCCATAACCCGCCGTAAACATAAACTGGAAAGCAACGAAGTAAACCTGAAGGGTTTTAAAATAAACATCCAGAACAGAACAGTTTGCCATGGCGAAGAACGGATTAACCTGACGAAAAAAGAATTTGAGATATTCAACTACTTGGTGCTAAATAAAAACCGTGTTATTTCGCGTACCAATTTAACCGAACATGTTTGGGGTGATGTATTGGAGATTAACTCTGATTCTAACTTTGTAGATGTACACGTAAAGAACCTGCGAAAAAAACTGTCACAGTATGCCCCAATCGACTGGTTTGAAACGGTAAGAAGTATCGGCTACCGGATAAATATCTGATTGTAGATGAAACTACAGTTTAAACTAACGGTTTACAACACGGTTACCAAGCTGGCTATTATTTTATGTACGGCCGTGGTTATCCTGTTTTCGCTCGAAAAGATTTCCTATCACCACATTTCTTTACGGTTAGAAGATAAGAAAAACGAGTTTCTGCGCCACCTTAGCTCAACCACGGTAAAAGACCTGCTGCAACAACAGGACACGTTCATTGATTATAACATTTTGAAAGATGATTACATCATCTTAAAAGAGGTTAAATACGAGCCGATAAATACCGTTATAGACACTTTTAGCACCGCCCAGCGCACCATTGACCGCACAACCGAAACCTACCGTATTTTAAGCTGCAAATTCAACTACAATAAAAAAACCTACTTTCTGGAGGTTGGCAACACCATTGATGCGGTGGAACAGGTAAAAGAAACCATCAAAAGTTACACCCTTTTTATCCTTATCGCAGCCCTTACCCTGACACTTTTCATCGACCTGATTTTTACCAAATATTTATTGAATCCGCTTTATAAGATCATTGATACCAAGCTGATCAGGGTGAATGACCCGCTGAATTACGATTATCAGAAGATTAGTACCAGCACCCAGGATTTTAACTTGCTTGATGACAGCATTAACACACTGATGAGAAAAATCTCGCAGATGTTTTTGCTTGAAAAGCAGTTCATCGCAAACGTATCTCATGAGTTATTAACGCCTATTTCTATCATTACGTCTCGTTTGGAGAATATACTGGCTTATGAAACTTTAAGTGAAGATGCTGAGAATAAAATTTTCGGTTCACTGAAAACACTTAACCGGCTAAAATCGATCATTAACAGCTTACTGCTAATATCGCAGGTGGAGAACAACCAGTTTAACAAGGCCGACCAGGTTAATCTATCCGAAGTATTACATGAAATTCAGGAAGAACTTGAAGACCGCATCGAAGATAAAGGCATAAAACTGAATCAGAAGTTAAAGCATCACATCACCATAACTGCTAACCGCGCGTTGATCCATACCATGCTTTATAATGTTATTAATAACGCTATTAAATATAACCGCTTGAATGGCCATATTGACATTACTGACAGTTTGGACGGCAGCGATTATGTTTTAGAAATAACTGATACCGGGGTAGGTATGGCGAATGAACAGATACAAAGGGCTTTTGAACGCTTTGAAAAGCTGGATACCGACGAACGGGAAAGCTTTGGATTGGGCTTGGCGATTGTAAAAAGTATCGCAGCCTTCCATAACATCGCAATCGGCATTACCTCCATAAAAGACGCAGGCACTACTATCTCACTAAAATTCAATCAGTTATCAACTTCACACAATCTTCATAAATAAAGCGCAGTTTTGCTACTGTAAAGTTTTAGTTTCGAGTTACCCCTATTTGAAGGCTGTACGATGAGCATGTCGTGCAGCCTTTTTTATATCATCCTGTTTCGCTTTATTAAATAGGCCTTCAACAGTTCATAATACCCTTCATGAATGTTCGCATCAACCAGATCAATGTGATATTGCGCACACCTCAATTCTAACTGATGGCGGTATTGGCGCATTTTTTCCAGGTAGCTGTCGCGGATCTGGTTAGGCTGAACCCTCAACTGCTCGCCTGTCTCGATATCGACAAACAAATGCGGACGGTTATCATACTCAAACTCCACTTCCTTCTTCCGGTCGTTCACGTTAAAGATAATTACTTCGTGTTTGTTATATTTTAAGTGCTGGATGGCGGCAAACAAGTCGCTTTGTTTTTGTTCGTCAAGCCCGTTCTCTACCATATCGCTAAAGAGAATCACCAGCGAACGCTGGTGTATCTGCTCCGCCACCTGGTGCAACACCCCGCTGATATTGGTAGTGACGGCATCCTGGGGCTCATTGAAAGCTTTTTCGAGTTGGGCGAACAGGTAAAAAAGATGGGTTGCCGTGGAACGCGCAGCACTAAGCGTTTCCAGTTGTTTGGCAAAAATGCCGAGGCCAAAGGCATCGCGCTGCTTTTTAAAAAGGTACATCAACGAAGCAATTGCGTAAATGCTAAACTGTAGTTTACTGATACCTTTTTGCGGAAAGTTCATAGACGAAGAAGTGTCCAGCAGCAGATAGCAGCGCAAGTTGGTTTCCTCTTCATATTGCTTCACAAACAGCTTATCTGTACGGGCAAAAAGCTTCCAGTCGATATTCTTTACAGACTCGCCCGTATTGTGCAAACGGTGTTCGGCAAACTCGACAGAAAAGCCGTGAAAGGGGCTTTGGTGCAAGCCTGTGATAAACCCTTCCACCACCTGCCTTGCCAGTAGCTCCAGGTTAGCCAGGTGCCTTACCTGCTGATCGTCTTTTAAGTTTGCCATCAATTCAATAATAACAAAAAACGCCGTAACTAAAGTTACAGCGTTTTTCAAAATAAATTATTGTTAAGCTTATACCAGTTGTTTATCCAGTTTACCAGACAGAACAGATTTAGGCACAGCACCAATTTGCTTGTCAACAATCTCGCCGTTCTTGAAGAACAGCAGTGCAGGGATATTGCGGATACCGTATTTCATTGAAATACCAGGGTTGTTATCTACGTTAACTTTGCCTACTACCGCTTTACCGTCATATTCTTTTGCGATATCTTCTACAACCGGACCAACCATACGACACGGACCACACCATTCAGCCCAAAAGTCAACTAATACAGGTTTATCGGATTTTAACACAACTTGCTCGAAGTTTGCGTCAGTAATTTCTAAAGCCATGATCTTTCGTTTTAATTTTAACAAATATATACTATTCAAAATACTTGCCACAATACCCTTACTGACAATCTGACAATTAAATTATTTATAACAGATTTCGGATGTTCATATCATATTCGTAATTTTAAAAGCATAATGCAATTAAAATATTTCAAAGAATTAGACGGTGTAAGAGGATTAGCCGCTCTTATGGTTGTAGTATTCCACATCAATCAAGCAACCGGAAATAACTCCTTTATCGAAAGGCTGATTCATAAACCGGGCACGATAGGGCAAACCGGTGTCATTCTATTTTTTGTTCTTTCTGGCTTCCTAATAACCCGTATTCTGATCGCTTCAAAAGAAAGGCCTCACTATTTTTCGAACTTTTATATTCGCCGCAGTTTCAGAATATTCCCGCTTTATTATTTATCGCTGCTAATCTTTCTTGTCGTTGTACCATTAATTAGCACTGGGCAAGTTACCAACTTTAAAGACAGCTGGACGTTCTGGGTATATCTTCAAAATGTAGCAATGACGTTCAATTGGCCATTAAACGGTCCAGGCCATTTCTGGAGTTTAGCTGTTGAGGAGCACTTTTATTTGATCTGGCCACTGGTGGTATATTATTGCAACGATAGAAGTTTGTTAAAAGTGATAATAGGAATAATTATAACGAGCATTTTTTTCAGGATTTTATTTGCTCATTTAGGGTACGGTACCTTTTATTTTACTTTCACAACGATGGATTGCCTAGCCATGGGCGGATTTGCAGCGTTGAACTACAACCACAAGTGGCTATCGGTAAAAAAAGCATTATTAATCATCTCGGTGCTGCTAATCACATTAGCTGCGTCCTGGTATTTCCTAGGTAAAACTAAAAGTGATGTAGTTTCCCTTTTCAAAGTGCCCTTAACAGCGTTTTTTTACATGCTGCTGATCCTGATCCTTACCGAAAAGGAAACTTTTTTAAACAGGATTTTCAACTTGAATTTCCTTAGGTATACCGGAAAGATCAGCTATGGCTTGTATATCTTTCATCCATTATGTATTGAAATTGCTGTAAAATATTTTTATACAACCAGCTTTTTACCTACCCTAATCCTGATATTTTTAGCTTCATACGGCATTGCTATAGCTAGTTTTTATCTTTACGAAAGCAGATTTTTACGTCTGAAAGATAAATTCTCCTCTTAGGAAATATCACACTATGCCGAACTGGATAAAGAACTACAGCGGGATGATCTGGCTGCTGACTGGAATTATTGCCGGAAGTGTGGCTGGTTTATTTCTGAATAAAGAGCTGATAATGGGTGTGCTTAAGCCCATTGGCGATATATTTCTGAACCTGCTGTTTGTGGCTGTAATTCCTTTGGTATTCTTTGCCGTTTCTTCGGCTATCGCCAATTTGCATGGCACTAAAAAGCTCAGCCGTATCATGTTTATCATGTCTGCAGTATTTGTAGGCACGGTCATCATTGCAGCCTTACTTACTATAGCAGGTGTTAGCTTGTTTCCGGTGCATATGGACAAAGTAGTAACGCTGATCCCCGAAGAAGGTAAAAAAACAGCGCTCGGTGACCAGATCACCAGCATTTTCACGACAGATCAGCTTTATCAATTACTTTCGAGAAAGAACATGCTTGCACTGATCATCTTCTCCCTGCTGGTCGGCTTCGGCACCTTACAATCGGGCGAAAAAGGAACTGCGTTTACCGGCTTTTTGAATTCGGCCAATGAAGTATTCAAAAACATGTTCATCATTATCATGAAGCCAGCCCCCATTGGTTTGGGTGCCTACTTTGCGGTACAGGTAGCCACGTTCGGACCCTCACTCTTTGGCACGTATGGTAAGACCCTCGGGGTTGGTTATGCAGTCAGCATTTTTTATTACCTCGTATTCTACTCTATATACGCGTTTATCGCTGGCGGCATCAGTGGGATCAAACGCTATTGGAAGAACAACATTATTCCGTCAGCGACAGCAGTAGGCACATGTAGTAGTATAGCCACCATCCCGGCCAATTTAGATGCTGCTAAGAAAATGGGCATCTCTGACACCATCGCGAGCATTGTGGTGCCTTTGGGTGGAACATTGCATAAAGATGGCTCCAGTGTTTCATCCATCCTAAAGATGGCCGTGGTATTTGCCATGTTCGGGCGAGGGTTTGATAGCGCCGAAACCATTATCATCGCCCTTGGAGTGACGGTATTGGTAAGCATTGTGGAAGGCGGAATACCCAACGGCGGTTATGTCGGCGAACTGCTTTTTATTTCGGTTTATGGCCTGCCGCCGCAGGCACTGCCACCGGCTATTATCATAGGGACACTAATTGATCCGGTTGCCACCCTGCTAAATGCTACGGGAGACACCGCAGCCGCTCTGTTGGTGAATAGATTTGTAGAAGGGCGAAACTGGCTGACAACAGCTAATCAGACAGACTAATAATCGGTTTTTAAGCTGGATGTTTCCCATTTTTTGAACGCACCGATTGCCTCATCGCGCAGCAGTTGGATAAAAGGAGTCTTACGCTCAGCCATCGACCGCTCTATTTCTTCGTAAATAAAATGATCGTCGAATCCTATCGCAGCCGCATCTACCTTTGTATTGGCATAATAGATCTTGTCCAGCCTGGCCCAGTAGATCGCTCCTAAGCACATGGGGCAAGGCTCGCAACTGGTATAAATCTCGCAACCTTCCAAATTAAATGTATTTAATTCCTGGCAGGCTAAACGTATTGCAGACACCTCTGCATGTGCGGTGGGGTCGTTCGTTGGCACCACCTTATTTGCACTCGCCGCTACCACTTCGCCGTCCTTTACAATCACGGCACCAAATGGGCCACCCAAACCTTCGGCTACATTTTTCTCAGACAGCGCAATAGCCATCCGCATAAACTTCTCATGTTTATTTTCCATCGTATCGTAAACTAAAAAAGCCCCGTTCGTAAACGAGGCTTCCAAATTATCTTGTTGTAATGAATTACTTTTTGTCTTTTGCGTAAGCCTCGTTCAATCCTTTCAGAACGTCAGCAGTTACATCCAGGCTCGGATCGCCGTAAAGAACCGCAGAGTTACCTTTCTGATAGGTTAACACCAGTTTATAACCTTTATCCTTAGCGTACTGTTTCACATATTCGGCTACTTTTTCGTAAAGCTTCACTTGCTCGCTGGCCTGGTTGTTTTGCAATTCGGCGCCTGCGTTCTGGCGATAAGCCTCCAGTTCCTGGCCTTTACGCTGCAAACGTTGTTCTGTTGCCTGACGTGCATCCGCGCTCATGGTTTGTGCGTTTTTCTGATATTCCACTACCTCGCGCTGGTAAGCCTGACCTTTTGACTGTAAATCAGCCTGGGCTGCTTTACCCTTACCCTCTAAACGAGAGCTCATGTCTTTAAAGTAATCGTATTTTGCTAACAGGGTATCCTGGTTAATGTAAACAACATCCGTTTTTGAAGGGGCTGAAGTTGCAGACGCCGGGGATGCAGTTGCAGACTTATCAGCAGTTTTGTTCTGACTGCAGCTTACCATTGCTGTTGCAAGCGCTGCTCCTAAAGTAAGTTTCGTTAAAACCGAACCTAAATGTTTCATTTTTTGCTTAATCTCTAAAAAGTTTATCCGACAAAGATATAATTTCAAACCAATTATTATAACCTTTTTATAGGGCTTATTAACAAGTGGTTATTTATCCACAGATGCGGAAATATCGCCAAAAATCCGTATTTTTGTTAGTTATTTTTAATTCACACATGAGCGAAGAAAATCAAAATAAGTCCAATTATTCAGCAGATAATATACAAGTTTTAGAAGGCCTCGAGGCCGTTCGCAAAAGACCATCGATGTACATCGGCGACACCGGTGTTAAAGGCTTGCACCACCTGGTTTATGAGGTGGTGGATAACTCTATCGATGAAGCATTGGCCGGATATTGCGATACCATTAAGGTGAAAATCCTGAAAGGCAACGCTATCCAGGTAGAAGATAATGGCCGCGGTATCCCTACCGCTATGCACACTAAAGAAAAGAAATCGGCACTGGAAGTGGTAATGACCATCCTGCACGCCGGTGGTAAGTTCGACAAAGACACGTATAAAGTTTCCGGCGGTTTGCACGGTGTGGGTGTAAGTTGTGTTAACGCACTTTCTACCAAAATGGTGACCACTGTTTACCGCGAAGGCAAAGTCTTCCAGCAGGAATACCACATTGGTAAACCGCAGTATGATGTTAAGGTGATTGGCGAAAGCGATCGCACCGGCACTACCCAATGGTTTCAGCCAGATCCGGAAATTTTCACCACAACAACCGAATATAAGTATGACACACTGGCAGCCCGCTTACGCGAGCTGGCATTCTTGAATAAAGGTATCCGTCTGACACTGATCGACGAACGTGAAGAGTTGGAAGACGGCACTTTCCGCATCGAGGAGTATTATTCTGAAGGCGGTTTGAAAGAGTTTGTAAAGTTCCTGGACGGCACCCGTGTTCCAATCATCCCAGAGCCGATTTATGTAGAAGGAACTAAACAAGGTATCCCGGTTGAACTGGCTTTACAGTACAACGACACCTATTCTGAAAACGTTCACTCTTACGTAAACAACATTAATACCATCGAAGGTGGTACCCACGTAGCTGGTTTCCGTATGGGTCTTACCCGTACCTTGAAAGCTTACGCAGAAAAAGAAGGTTTACTAAAGAACGTAAAGGTTGACATCAGTGGCGACGACTTCCGTGAGGGTTTGACAGCCGTGATTTCGGTTAAGGTTGCTGAACCACAGTTTGAAGGGCAAACCAAAACCAAGCTTGGCAATAGCGAGGTGAGCGGTGCTGTTAACGTAGCTGTTGGTGAAATTTTAGGTATCTACCTGGAAGAGAACCCGCGCGAAGCTAAAATGATCGTCAACAAGGTAATTCTTGCAGCTACTGCCCGCGCTGCTGCACGTAAGGCACGCGAGATGGTACAGCGCAAGAGCGTCATGAGCGGCTCCGGCTTACCAGGCAAACTGGCTGATTGTGCCAACAGCGATCCTGCTGTTTGTGAGTTATTCCTTGTCGAAGGTGACTCTGCGGGTGGTACTGCAAAGCAAGGCCGTAACCGCGAGTTTCAGGCAATTCTTCCATTAAGAGGCAAGATCCTGAACGTAGAGAAAGCCATGGAGCACAAAATCTACGAGAACGAAGAGATTAAGAACATGTTCACCGGTTTGGGTGTGAGCATCGGTACACCAGAGGATAACAAAGCTCTAAATCTGACGAAGCTGCGTTATCACAAGATCGTGATCATGACGGATGCTGATGTGGACGGTTCTCACATTACCACGTTGATCCTTACGTTCTTCTTCCGCTACATGAAAGAACTGGTAGAATATGGCTACGTCTATATTGCTACGCCACCGCTTTACCTGGTTAAGAAAGGTAAAGAGCAGGCTTATTGCTGGAACGACGAGCAACGCGATGCCGCCATTCAGCGTTTGAAAGGCGCAGGCCGCGAAGACAGCGTTCACGTACAGCGTTACAAAGGTTTGGGTGAGATGAACGCCGAACAGTTATGGGAAACCACCATGAACCCTGAAACGCGTACCCTTCGCCAGGTAAGCATTGAAAACGCAGCGGAATGCGATTACACATTCTCTATGCTGATGGGCGATGAAGTGGCGCCACGCCGCGAGTTTATCGAGAAGAACGCGAAATACGCGCGCATAGACGCATAATTCCGACGAAGGATATAAGACAAAAATTAAAGACACAATTTGAATACAGTAAGGCTCTGCAAATGCAGGGCCTTACTTTTTTTATGTTATCTTCAACATATATTCATTGTAATGAACAGCAATCACCCCGGTAAAAAATTAGGCTTATGGACCGCTACCTCTTTAGTGGTAGGCAACATGATCGGCAGCGGCGTGTTTTTAATGCCAGCTGCATTAGCAGGCTACGGCAGTGTAAGCCTGTTGGGATGGGTATTTGCCGCGGTTGGTTCTTTTTTTCTGGCAAAAGTGTTCGGTAACCTAAGCAAGTTAGCCCCAGGCATTACCGGTGGCCCTTACGCATACACAAGGGAGGGCCTTGGTGATTTTACTGGCTTTCTGGTGGCGTGGGGATATTACATTTGTGTTGCCTGTGCCAATGCGGCTATCACCATTTCATTTGTTAGCGCACTAAGCACCTTCTTCCCTGTTCTTAACAACAATCCTGTCCCGGCGGTATTAGCCGGTCTTGCGGCTATCTGGCTGCTTACATGGATCAATACCCGGGGAATTGCCGTGTCGGGAAAGCTTCAACTGGTTACCACTCTATTAAAAATTTTGCCGCTGATTATTGTAGCTTTTGGCGGCTTATTCTTTATCCGTCCTGAAAATTTCATTCCTTTCAACAGAACCGGTGGCTCGGTTTTCAGCGCGATCAACATCACGGCCACCTTTACCATGTTCGCATTCGTAGGCATAGAAAGCGCCTCGGTACCGGCTGGCAATGTCGAAAAGCCCGAAATCACTATCCCCCGTGCCACCTTAATTGGCTTAATGGTGGCAACTGTGATCTACCTATTAGGCAGTATTAGTATAATGGGTATGCTGCCGGCAGAAACCCTCCAAAAGTCAACCACTCCTTATGCAGATGCTGCAGAGATCATGTTTGGTAAAAGCGCACGCTATTGGGTAAGCGCAGGTGTTGCTATTGCAGCTTTTGGTGCACTGAACGGATGGATCTTATTGCAGGGCCAATTGCCCAGGGCAATTGCAAAAGACAAACTTTTCCCGATTCTATTTGCGAAAGAGAACCGTAAGGGCGTGCCCTACACAGGTATTGTGATCAATAGCATATTAATCTCGCTGTTCATGATCATGAATTACACCAAAGGTTTGGTAGAGCAGTTCCGTTTCCTGCTGACACTCTCTGTTTTCCTGGTACTGGTACCCTACCTGCTTTCAACGGTAGCTTACCTCATTTTGCGATTGCAAAGCAAAGGAGCCAACCAGCAATCGCTCTCTGCACCCGTAATGCTTTTCATTTTAGCGTTTGGTTACAGCTTATGGGCCATAGCAGGCGCTGGAGAAAAAACTGTTTATGCCGGATTTTTACTACTGATGGTAGGTGCTCCATTCTATGTTTGGGTCAAAAAATCTAACGAAAAAAATAATACATAATTTTATTATGTATTGAAGTTTCTTTTATATTTGTTATTATGAGCAGCAACCAGTTGTTAAAAGGAACTTTACAAACCATCATCCTTAAACTTTTGCAGGATAACAAGCACATGTACGGCTATGAAATTACCCAGAAAGTAAAAGAAATAACCCGGGGTGAACTTATTTTGACTGAAGGCGCCTTATACCCTGCCTTGCATAAACTGGAAGCCGAAGGCTTGTTAGAGACCTATACCGAAGTAGTAGATAACCGGTTAAGAAAATATTACCGTTTAACAGAAGAAGGCGGGCAGGAAGTAACTAATAAAGTTACTGAGGCAAGCAATTTTATCGACCAGCTCAATCTGCTTTTGAACCTTAAACCGTCTGTAAAATGAATATCACCGCAGAACAAAAACAGAATTTGTATCACTACCTTGACGAGGTATTTACTTACCGTGAAACGCTGAATGAGGTTTACGACCATATTCTTTCCGCTGCCGAACAGTACCAGGGCGACCTTTCATTTCAAGATACAGTAAACTATATTATAAAGTCTGATTTTGGCGGTTCAAACAAGTTCAAAGATCTTGAGAAGAGTTATCAATCAGCTGCAAAAGAAGATGTCTGGAACCAGTTTAAAGCGCTATTTTTAAAAAACGCACGTATCACCGGTGCCTTTCTAACGTTAGTGTGTCTTATTTTAACCTGCTATTTTAAGCTTGATATTATCAATATGCCAGTCATGTTGAGTATTTTTTCAGCATATTTCATCATCATCGTAGGCGATCATTTCTATCGCCCCTTCAAAGCGGGCTATTTAAACGAAGGCAAAAAACAATCCCTTTATCATAAAGCAGTATCAGAGATACTGAATTTCCCGGGTCGCCCGATGGGTGCATTTTTTGGTGCACTTGGAACTCGCATACACACCACTCATTCAAATAGCGTGCTTGGTATTATTCTTATCGGTTATGTTTACGTACTGATACCCATATTTATTCTTTCATACTATCAGGCATTTAAGCAAGATTACCAGCTAAACCACAAAATCCTATAGTTATGATACTCACAGCCGATCAGATTAACCAGTGCAAAAAAACCATTGGTAAATATGTGAAATACCAGGAAACACTTGATGAAGTGGTAGACCATGTCGTGAGTGCGATAGAACTACAACCAGAAGCTTATGAACCGTTAGAAACCATGGTTCAACACGTGCTTGACCAGGATTTTGGAGGTAAAAGCAACCTGAGAGCGATGGAACAAGAGCGGGCAAAGATGGCGTTTAAGGCACTTAACAGCAAACAATGGGAATATTTTAAACAACACTTTAGATTGCCTTTGATTGGCTTTACACTGGTGCTCGCGGTGGCTTCTTATTTAATGGTAGATACTTACATCAATAGGAAGGCATTTGTGCTGGCGATGCTCTTATTTTCATTCAGCCCAATGATGCTGCTTTGCTTCCAGACAATAAAAAGACGCTCGAAGTTGTCTATTAAAACCGCTCTCCTTGTACAGGTAAACTTTATTAGCATTTCAGTTTTCAACGTCCTTAACTTTATCCCGCGGCTTTTTAATTACAAGATCTTTATGCAATCGCATGCAGCAATATTAGCCATCCTCACTGTATTCTTTATTACCTATACCCTTAGCTTTATCAAACTATATCGCGAAGAAGTTAAAATTAAAGTGGCATAAATCAAAAAGCCCCGCTGTTGCGAGGCTTGAATTTTAACCAAATAACTTTGTATTAGAACGGATAACCTATCGCCAGGTTAAATACGCCATCTTTCAGTTTCGGCATTTTGTAACGCTCACCTGCCGGCATCCAAGGCTTCACTAATGGGAAGCCAAAATCTGTACGCAGCACCAGGATGGATGCATCGAAACGCAAACCAAAGCCCGCATCAACGGCAAGCTGGCTCAGGAAATTCTTGCTGAACGTACCCTCTTCCAGGTTTGGCTGGGAATGATAATTCCAAACGTTACCGGCATCTACAAACAGCGCACCGCGCACAATGCTGAACAGCTTTGGTCGGTATTCTACGTTAGCCTCCAGTTTAATATCACCAGATGCGTCGGGAATGAAATCAGCATTGTTTTTCACAAACTTCTTTGGATCAATGACACCTGGCCCGACTGCCCTGGCCCTGAAACCTCTTAAACTGTTTGCCCCCCCAATAAAGAATTGCTGGCTGTAAGGCAATATGTAAGTGCCTGCCATGGGTACGCCCACGCCTGCGAGTACACGAGCGGCAATAACACTGTTCGGCCCGGTTTTGTGGAAGAAACGGATCTCATTCTCCAGTTTCACGTACTGATCGACATTATTGATCAAACCTGCCAAGCCCGTTGATAAACTTACCCGGCCGCTATAGAAAAAGGAGTTGGTCCGATAATCTTCCGTGGTATTATCATAAGTATAACGATAACTTGGGCCAATGGTAAACTGGCGGTCGATCACGTGCCTTAACGTTGGGTTACCGGTACTATCAATACTATCGCGGTAGAGTTTAGTAACTCTTGCGGGATTTACTAAGGTGAAATCAATCAGGTGTAGTTCGTGGCTTCGGTGCTGGTTTTGCTTCCAGTTGTAGAACCATGATGCGTTGTAGCTATTCAGGTTATATAACTGCGAGCGGTTAACGATAGAATATCCAGCAGTTAAGTTGGTGTGCGGAATGAAAGCATTGTCCGACTTGAAGTTCCATGGACTGATAAACCGCGGCCATGAAATGGTTAGCTGTCCGCCGATCTGGTTCAGTGCGTAACCACCATTGCCTGCTGCAATCTGCCCGTCTGTACTGGCAAAAGCAGTAACCGTTAACAATTCTGCCCCCTTAAAAGCATTGCGATGCCGCCAGTTGATATTTACCTGCGTACCGTTGTAGTTTGCAGAAGTGGTACGGAAAAGCGTTTCAAACTGCAGCGCCTTGCGGGCGTAAGGTGTCAGTTGGTAAAAGACGTTCAGCTTGGGCGAATCCGCAGATACATCCTCAAACCGGTTCTTTACAAATTTATACGGCCCAAGTTCAATAAAACGGTTGAGCGATTTATTGTGATCTGTACGATTGTATACTTCTCCCGGATGCAGTAGCACCGTATTTTTAAAGGCAAACGGCCGGATGGTATGCCTTGGATCGATAACCTTGTACCAACGGTATTGAACGGCAGAATCCAGCTTCAGCGAAGTATCTCGTAAACTATAGTTGGGGTAAACGTAGATATCATTGATGGTATAGATCCTTCGTGCTTTATTAGGCGTTGCATCCTTCACCTTCACAAAAACATCTACCTGATGGCCTTGAACCGTACTGTCTATCCGCATGATCAGGTCTTCGGGTGCGAAATAATAAAAGCCCTTTTCCTTCAAACGGGCGTCAATCCGAATACGCTCATTTTTGATTACATCCAGGTTGTACTTATCTCCCACTTTCAGCAAACTTTCTTTTGCGGTACCGGCAACAGCAGTATCCAGGTTATCCTTGCCGTCGGGGAAAAGAACCCTCCTTATTTTATAGCCCGGCCCGGTGGTGGCGGTATATACCGCTTTGGCTGTACGGCCTTTGCTAACGGTGTCGCCAGTTACAACCGCCTGAAAGTAGCTGACATTCTGTAAACGGTTAGTTAGAATTGCACTGTTTTTGTTCACATCAACCGCGCTCACTAAAACCGGGGGTTCGCCCTTCTCGTGCAGCCAATGCCTGAAACCTTTGGTCTTGTTGGTTTGGGTGATATTCCAGAGGTACAACTTCGGGCGCAAGCCCAGGAAACTGCCGTTAGGTTTTGGGCGCAGTAAGCCTTCCAGGTCGGCCTTTAGGGCTTTCTTATCGCTTTTACTTAAATCTTTATCTACAACATTTACCTGGCCGCCGGTATATAACTTCTCTCCTTTGGGCAAGTATTTGGTATTGCTGCAAGCACTTATAAAAACTGAAAGTAGTAGTAAATATTTATACTTATTGGTCATAGGTTTAGTTTCCTGAGTGGGCATCTTCTTCCGTATGGTCACCGGCTTTAATTTTATCGTCGGCAGGTTGTTTCATATCTTCCGCCTGTTTCTGTTCTTTTTTCTCCTGTTTTTCTTCTTTTTTGTACTGACGGTGCAATTCACGCTCGCGCTTAGTAGTTTTAGAGAAGATCTGCTTAAAGCGGTTATACTCCACGCTTAGTGTAAAGCCCACACCGGTTTCAATCACTTGCCCCTGCAGCACGATGTACTGGTCGCGGCGATAAGCTCGGAGCATGTACCTACCATCTTTACTCAGCTTGTAATTCACGTTGATGTTACCGGCAATATTGGTCGACTTCTGCCCCGGCTGGTTCTGCCCTTCCAGGTTGAAGTTATTACCAACGGTAACCGTCAGCCGGTCATTCAGGAATTGCTTGGAAAGCCCCACGTTCAGATCCGTACGGTTCTGTTCCGTGCCTGTTGAGTAGTCTGCGCCGGATGTCAGGTCAAAGCTGAGGTTCACTCCCGCGATCAGGTCGCCAGCCAGTTTGTTCAACTGATCGGATAACAGGCTGCTTACACTGTTCCTTACAGCACCTTCTACTCCGGCATTGCCACCTTGACTTTGTAAAGGATTATCGCCGATGAAGTGGCCCAATACCAGCACGCCCAGTACCTGTTTATTCATCTCGTTCGGGTCCTGGCGTATCTGCGCCAACCGTGTATTTACAGTAGAGATCACAGTGGGTGAAACTGTGTAGTTGCTATCTGGCAGTACGATATCAAACCCAATCTGTGGCGTCATCAACTGATTGGTTAGGCTTAGGTTAACATTGAACGGCAGCTTTTGCTTCAGCATCACGTTCTGTGCGTCAGGCCCTGCAGTTTGATTATTAACCAAATCGATCGGCGGCACATTAGCCACATATACCGCAGTAAGGTTGATGTTAGCACTTGTCGGGTCGCCTGTCCAGGTAATGGTACTACCCGGCTTGAAATTAAATTTACGCGTAACGGTAGCATAAGATAGTGTGTACGAACCCTCTGTAACCGTATAAGTACCCGTCAGGTTGATCTTTCCGCTTGGATCGATACCTGCCTGTAAACTTGCGCCACCTTTAATGTGTACCACATCGCCGTTACGCTCATCAATCACAATATTGAAATTCGCGTTCTTGTTGATGTTTAAGGTCATGTTCACATCCATGCCGGTCACTTCAGACTTGCGTAAAGAATCCAGTTGCCTGGCCAGCAAGATAGAATCTGCTTTCGGTGCATCCTGATCAATAAATTCTACTACCCCCTTTCGATCTTCCACACTTGGGTCGGCCGTCGGCAGCACAATGGTCAGGTCTGTATTATCATTAACAGATAAGCTGCCATCTACAATTGGTTTCACCATATCACCACGAATGCGGATGCGGGTATCGATATAAAGCTTACCGTAATAGAGTTTGTTATTTGCACGGGTTGAATTGATAGCTCTGAAGTTTTTGGCGTTGATGTCCATTCCGAATTTGTAATTCCGGTAATCTGTGGTGTAAACCGCGCCGGTAATCACCGCTTTGTTTCCTGTGGAATCTATCAGCGAAAAATCATTAAAGTGGATGCCATCATTAGTAAAGGCAATACTTTCATTCGGCATCCGGAAGTACGAGTTCAGCATGGATACGTTAAACCCAACCTGGTTAAAACGCACATCCCCCCTAACGGCCGGTGCATCCATGGTGCCTGTTACCTTTAACTGGCCGGTGATATTACCAGTCGACTCTCTGATCCCTCCATAGGTAAAGCCCTCAATGCTCTTCATATTCAGCGTGACGATGTTGAGCGTCATATCAAACCTGCTTTCGGGCGTGGTGTAATAAATCCCTTCTAAATTTACCTGGTTACCCCTGCCTGTAATCGCCACATTAGCAGCATAGGCATTAGCAGTCTGGTTATTTACTTTAAGCGCAATATTTCCTACAGTATCTCCCCGGAAACTGAAATCGCTGATGTTGAGGTTTGAAGTAAATGTAGGCGTCTTTTGCAGGTTAGTTAGCACTGCGTTACCATTAATCACACCTGCAGCGAGCGCGGTATCTTGCTGTGCCATGCGGGTGAGGGTCTCTATCCTGAAATTCGTAAAAGCCACGGTAATCGGTGCATTAGCCTGTTGCGGGTTGCTGTTTACACTCAGGATCTGGTTGGCGTTAGAGATGGTAAAGTCGCGCGCCAGTATCCCGTTCTTGCCGTATTGCAACGCGTTGTTCGGGTTTACGGCCCAGGCCGCATAATCAAGCAATAAGCCATTTTGCAGGAAGCTGAACTGGTAGCCGCCATTCATCACACTGAAGATACCTGCCACCCGGAAGCGTTCCTTCTTCGCCGCGTCCCTCACCTGCAGGCTCAGGTTAAGTTTATTGTTCTGCGCGTTACCGGTAAGGCTGGTGTATAGCAAATTAAGCGATTGCCCCGCTTTGATCTGGTCTACCGTAAAGCTGTAATTCAATGCGTTATTCCCTGTGTTGATATTCAGCCTGGCATTGTTGATACTATTGGTACCATATACCACTTTCGGAATAGAGCCATTAACCAGTATCTGCCCGCTGGTACTGTTGAAACTTCCGGTGATCAATACCGGATCGAGTTGCTTCAGGTCCGGCGCGAACTGTTTCAGCAGCGGCGTTTGCACCAGGTGGATATCAAAGCTGAACTGTTGCGGCGAATATTTAGGTTTCACCTTCCCCGTAGCAAGGCTGGTATTGTAGTATTTATCAATCTGATCCTGTAGTGCGGTAGCTACCTCGGTAAGCTTGTACTTACCTCCCATGTGCGCACTGAACATCGGTGTCTTTAAGCGAAGGGCGCTACTGTCGGCGTTAGCTGTTGAGATGAGACTGATGCTGTCCATCTTGATTCGCTGTCCTTTGTTCACCAGCACCATATCGTTCAAGAACACCTTTGCATTTAGATAGTCAGGGTCTGCAGTAGGTACATCAGCGATCAACCTGCCATGGAAACGCATTTCGTCCTGTGTAAAATGCAGGTTCTTTAGATTGATGCTATCAATATCCAGGTTAGCTTTAACCGAAGGGTATTTTTTATTCATGGAAGCCTTCGCATCCAGCTTGAAGCTGATGTTCGGATCTTTCATAGTCGCGATAGCCGTATAATTGCCGTTGGCTGCGCTGCCCCGTGCTATCAAGTTCCGGTACGTATAACCCTTTACATAAGCACTCGCTACGCGGGTATTAAACTTTACGTTTAACGTTTTCGGATCGGCGCCGTAACCGTCAACCGTTGCATCCATCGTGACGCGCCCTACCATCTGCGGCTGTTTGGTAAGTACGCCCACATTCAGGTTGTTCACTTTAACGTTTGCATTGTAAGCAATACGCTTCATGTCTGTAGCGTTACGCACCCTGCCGTGAATATCTGCCGCCCCAAGGTTTGTCCGCAGATTCATCCGCGCGGTTAAATCGCGCATACTCCCCTTTAACGTGCCCTTAAGATCCATGCTTTCAGGGATGGTTACGGTGTTAGGAATGGTTCCGGCCGGAACCAATTTTAAAATATCGCTGCGCGTGGTATTGAAGTCGCCGATGTTTACATCAAAGTAGGCTTTATTTACATCAGGCAATCCGCGGAGCGTCGCCGAGGCCAGGATGCGTGTATTGGAAAGGCCGCGAATTTCCAGTCCTTGTATCCGCATGTTATTTACCTGGCCGGTCATGCGGCCGTCTATGCGAAAATACGAATTAGGGTAATGGCGGAAAGGCTCCATCGAGGCCATTGTCGGCATCACCAGTAATACATCTTTCAACCCCAACCGGCTGCCATCCAAATTGGCATTGATGGTTAGTTTGCTGATATCTTTACTGATACTCTCGATAGAAGGATAAGCCACCTGCACCTGTTTTTGCAATACGGTATTCGGCGTTTCCAGGTAAAGATCGTTAAGGTAAGCATTCTTAGGCCCGTAGAAGAACGAGGTATGAAACTCTTTTAAAGCAAGGCCGCTCTTGTCTGTAAAGGTAAAGTTATTGATACGGCCTGATGTACTATCGCCGGTGTAACGCAGGTTTTCAATATCCGTGTTCAGGTTGCGGATATCCATATGCGCATAGTCCAACCCACGCTTTAACGGGTTTTGTGCATTGTTATCAAACTTGATGTTATCATTCGCAAGGCTGATCTTATTTACTGCGACCGACCATGGTTTGGTAGATGCAGCAGGCTTCATCAGTGTATCTACTTTTTTAGCGGTCTTTTCTACCGCCTTAGCCACTGTTTGAGGTTTAGCTAATGCAAGGGCTGCCTTGGTATCGTTCAACTGGACGTTGTTGATCACGATCTGTTGTTTCTTCAGGTCCAGCTTATCAAACTCTACCATAAATTTCCCCAAGTCGACGTTTGATTTCATTTCCTGCGTATGGTAGTTCACCTTGATCCGGTTAACATCGATCGTACCCAGGTCAAGGCTAAGATTCATCGGGCGGGTAGTGGTATCGATGGTAGCCGCCTGCGCAATTGCAGAGCCTGTAGGCGTTTGGATAATGGTGGCGTTTACATCATTTAAGGTAATCTTCGGAATGGCAAATGCCATTTTATCCAAGTCGAACTTTTTTACCCGGGTATCAAAATGGCCTAGCAGGAAACGTACGTTGTTACCGGTAGTTAAGTCGTTATACTTGATATTGATCCGGTCCAGAATCACCTTATCCAGCGAGAACTTCATGGTAGAAGTAGTATCCTCTGGTTTGGGTTCTTTCTTTTGTTCGCCAGTAAACGCCTTGATGATATAATCGAAGTTAAACACGCTATCGCGGTCGCGGTAAACGTTGGCAGTAATGCCTTTCAGGTTAATTTCGTTGATCTCCAGCTTATGGTCCAGCAGTTTCAGCATGCTGATATCCACTTTTAACTGCTCGCCCGCAATAAGGGTATCGCGTTTCTGGTCTTCGAAGTAAACATCCTCGAGCACCAGCAGTTTGGGCAGCCCCAGGGTGATATGACCAATGGCTACTTTGGTATGGATTTTTCCCTGTAAATAATTTACGGCTTTATCTTTTGCGAAGTTTTGTACGGCAGGTACCTGTATCAAAATAAATACAAGCAATACCAAGAAAATAACACTCGCAATAATCCAAAGCAGGGTTTTTATAGCAATACGTCCGAATCGTTCCAAGTTAATGTATATTCAAAAGGTGGAAGTGTGATGTTACGGTAATATTACAAATAGTATGCAAAAGTTGTTTTGTAACGAGGTAATTGATGCTGGGCGGGCGTAAATGTTCTTAAACTATTTAAGTCACTCTTGGAAAGAAGACGTAAAAGATTTTTCATTGTTTAATATATTGCAAGATGCAATACAACTTTTTCACATATATCCTTACTAATTATAACAGGACCGTATTGTATACCGGTGTCACAAACGATCTACCTAGACGACTATACGAGCACTATTTTGGATTAGATAAAAGAGAGAATTTTACAAAAAAGTACAAGTGCTTCTATCTGGTATGGTTTGAAAGGCATCAGTTTATTACTCACGCAATCGAACGTGAGAAAGAAATCAAAGGATGGAAACGCGATAAGAAAGACGATTTAATTGCACGATCTAATCCAGAATGGAAATTTTTAAATCAAGATTTCTCAGAATGGCCTCCAATTGAACAATGTGGATAGATTATCCACCAGTTAGCTTAAATACAGATTCTTCACTGCGTTCAGAATGACAAACTTAGTTGGGAATAATTCCTAGAACTCCTGCGCCGTTCTGATTGAAATGAAGAATCTGCCAGGTGTTCTTTTGCATTAGTCTTGGCCTAAAAAATAGATTCTTTACATCTTTCAGGATAACACAATTTGATTATTTTTTCTTAAATTCAAGATGTCATCCTGAGCTATGCGAAGGATCTATCAGTTAGCTTGATTACAAATTCTTTATGCGTTCAGCATGACAACCTTAAAACAAGTCCAATTCAGATTGTTTAAAAATACTGACCTTTCTTAAACGCAACGCCACTTACATTTTTACTAAATTTGTAACTCTCGTAAAGGATTAGTTATGCCGGATTTCTCGCACTTACACGTACACACCCAGTTTTCTTTGCTCGATGGCGCCGCCGATATCAGCAAGCTGTATAAAAAAGCAGCAGCCGATGGTATGAAGGC
Organism: Mucilaginibacter straminoryzae; assembly: GCF_022953055.1. GTDB lineage: Bacteria > Bacteroidota > Bacteroidia > Sphingobacteriales > Sphingobacteriaceae > Mucilaginibacter > Mucilaginibacter straminoryzae. The sequence goes on from NZ_JALJEJ010000004.1 coordinate 294,050, forward strand.
CCTGGCTATTACCGACCACGGTAATATGTTTGGAGTGTTTAAGTTTGTGGCCGAGGCCGGTAAGCATAACGTAAAACCTATCGTCGGCTGCGAGTTTTACGTGGTGGAAGACCGCCATAAAAAGCAGTTCACCAAAGAGAAAAAAGACGTCCGTCATCACCAGCTGTTCCTGGCCAAGAATGCCGAAGGTTACCGTAACCTCATTAAGCTTTGTTCGCTGGGTTACATGGAGGGGCTGTACAGTAAATGGCCGCGTATTGATAAGGAACTGATCCTGAAATATCATAAGGGCCTGATCGCTACCAGCTGTTGTATCGGTGCATCTGTACCACAAGCTATTTTAAGAAAAAGCGAGGCCGAAGCCGAAGAAGAGTTTAAATGGTGGCTAGATCTTTTCGGCGAAGATTATTACGTCGAGCTGCAGCGCCACGATATCCCGGAGCAGTTAAAGATCAACGAAGTATTGCTGCGTTTCGCTAAAAAGCATAACGTTAAGGTGATCTGCTCTAACGATTCGCACTATGTGGATCAGCAGGATGCCAACGCCCACGACATTTTACTATGCGTGAACACCGGCGATATGCAGAGCACCCCTATCGCTACCGATGAGGAAGGTGGTAAGGGTTTCCGCTTCGGTTTCCCTAACGATCAGTTCTACTTTAAAACCCAGGCTGAAATGGGCAAGCTGTTCCACGATATTCCGGAATCGCTTGATAATACCAATGAGATCGTAGACAAGGTAGATGTACTGAAGCTGAAGCGTGATATTATGCTGCCCAACTTCCCCATCCCTCCGGAATTCAAGATCCACACCGGTGCCGAGGCTGACAACCTGAACCAGTGGGAATACCTGAAGCACCTTACTTTTACCGGTGCCAAGGAACGCTACAAGGAAATTAGCCCGGATGTAGAGGAACGCCTGAACTTTGAGCTGTTCACCATCAAAACCATGGGTTTTGCGGGTTACTTCCTCATCGTGGCCGACTTTATCAAGGCTGGCCGTGATATCGGGGTATTCATCGGGCCGGGCCGTGGATCGGCGGCGGGTTCGGCAGTGGCCTACTGTATCGGCATCACCAATATCGACCCAATTAAATACAACTTGCTGTTCGAAAGGTTCCTGAACCCCGACCGTAAGTCGATGCCCGATATTGATACGGACTTTGACGATGAAGGTCGGCAGAAGGTGATCGACTATGTGGTAGATAAATACGGCAAGAACCAGGTGGCGCAGATCATCACCTATGGTTCTATGGCGGCCCGTACCAGTATCCAGGACGTGGGCCGGGTATTGGATATGCCGCTTTCGGATGTAAACGCCCTGAAAAAGCTGGTACCAGAAACGCTTGGTATTACCTTGAAACAGGCTATTGCAGACGTACCCGAACTACAGGACATCTACAAAAGCAATGATATCAAAGGCATAGTACTTCGTGAGGCAGAAAAGCTGGAAGGCTCTGTCCGCAATACCGGTGTACACGCTGCGGGAATCATTATCGCACCGGACGACCTGACGAATATTGTACCCGTCGCCACCGCAAAGGACTCTGACCTGTTAGTAACCCAGTACGACGGCCGTGTGATTGAGGACGCGGGCGTAATCAAGATGGACTTTTTGGGTTTAAAAACCCTAACCATTATTAAGGGCGCCCTGAACATGATCAAAAAGAACCACGGAGTGGAAATCGATATTGATTACATTCCGCTGAATGACCAGAAAACATACGAGCTTTACCAACGCGGCGATACCAACGGTACATTCCAGTTTGAAAGTGATGGTATGCAAATGTACCTGCGCGACCTAAAGCCGGACAGGTTTGAGGATCTGATTGCCATGAACGCCCTTTACCGCCCGGGCCCGATAGAGTACATCCCCAACTTCATCAAGCGTAAGCACGGTCTGGAACCTGTTACCTATGACCTTCCGGACATGGAAGAATACCTTGGCGAAACCTATGGTATTACTGTTTACCAGGAACAGGTGATGCTTCTATCGCAAAAACTGGCAGGGTTTAGTAAAGGCGATGCCGACGTGCTGCGTAAGGCCATGGGTAAAAAGCAGATAGAGGTACTGAACAAAATGGAAGCCCAGTTTATGGAGGGCGCCATGGCGAAAGGTCACCCGAAAGACGTATTGACCAAGGTGTGGAACGACTGGAAAGCTTTCGCGCAATACGCCTTCAATAAATCGCATTCTACCTGTTACGCTTTTGTGGCTTATCAAACGGCTTACCTGAAAGCCCACTACCCTGGCGAGTACATGGCTTCGGTATTGAACAACCAGAACAGCATCGACAAGATTTCGTTCTTTATGGACGAATGCCGCCGCATGGGTATTGAAGTGCTTGGCCCGGACGTAAACGAAAGCGTGATGGCTTTTACACCTAACGGCAAGGGCAGTATCCGTTTTGGCTTATCAGGCGTGAAAGGTGTAGGCGAAAAGGCGGTAGAAAGCATCATTGAAGAACGTAATGCCAATGGCCCGTATACTTCGGTTTTTGATTTTGCAAAGCGTTCTAATGTCCGTGCCGTAAACAAAAAATCATACGAAAACCTCATCTATGCCGGTGCTTTTGATAGCATGGGTTTAAAGCGTGCGCAATTCTTTGCCAAAACAGAGAATGGTGTACTAAACGGTATTGAACGCCTGATCAAATTTGCGAACGATTATCAGAATAACGAAAGCAGCTCACAGGTGTCGCTGTTTGGTTCCGCCGGTGTCTCTGCTGCTATCCCCGAACCTGCTATGCCCGAGTGCGAGGAATGGGCGTTGATAGAGAAACTGAAATACGAGAAGGATGTGATTGGTATTTACCTGACTGGTCACCCGTTGGATAATTATAAGTTCGAGATCAGCCGTTTTTGTAATAGTTCGGTAAGTGATTTGAAGCTGATGCAAAAAGCACGCTCTGGCGAGGGTGGCGATGATACTGCCGCTGCTTTTGCCAACCTACGCAAGAAGGGAGAATTATGTGTGGGCGGCTTGATGAGCAATGTACAGCACAAAACCACCAAGACTGGTCGGCCTTTCGGCACGTTTGTGTTAGAAGACTACAACGAGTCGTACGAGTTCGCTTTATTCGGTGACGATTATATCAAATTCCGCAACCTATTAGGTGAAGGCTTTTTTGTGCAGATACGGGGTAATATTGAAGAGAAGTTCCGCCAGAAAGACAACTGGGATCTGCGGATTACAGCCATTTCGCTCCTCTCCGAACTACGCGACAAATTGACCAAATCATTGACAGTGCACATCGACCTGCATCACCTGAACGAGCAGTTGCTGCAGGGCCTGGATGAAGCGTTTAAAAAGAACAGCGAAAAATATCCCGCCCGAAATTGTCAGCTGAAGTTCTTGGTGAAAGATGATGAAGGTTACCTAGTGCAAATGCCGTCAAAATCCATCCGCGTTAACCCAAGTGATGATCTGCTGGAAGAAATCCAAACATTGACTAATGCGATGCCTGCGCTGGCGTAGAGGATTGGCGGCAAGAGAAGAGAGTAGAGCGGGCTTCGCACGCTGTTGGCGAATCGCAATGACGGAAAATTGTAATAGTTTATTTGTCACGCGCGTCCGATGGCATTATCTCGCAAAAGTGTTACCAATATTGTGATTCCGAGAGTAACGAGGAATCTTCATTAATATACAAATCGAAGAAGATTCTGATCCGCCAGTCTGCGGAGAAGAATGACAGTTTTTAGTCGAGGTCTTCCGGTAAATCTTGATTCCTGGCAATACACGCGTTCCCGCTGATTGTCAGCCCTAATCCATGTTTTACAGGTAATGAAACGATCGATCGCGATAGCCCTTATGTTTGTAGAAATTTAAGACAAAAACATGGACCTGCAACTGAAAAACAAAACCGCGCTCATCAGCGGTTCAACCGCCGGCATTGGCTATGCTATTGCAAAACAACTGGCTAAAGAAGGCGCAAGCGTAATTATTACCGGCCGCACCCAGCAACGTGTGGATAAAGCCGTAGAAGAAATAAAAGCCGATACCGGGAATAGCAATGTAAAGGGCATCCCGGTAGACTTTGCGGTAAAAGAGCAAATAGACGGCCTAATACAACAACTGCCCGATGTGGACATCCTGATCAACAACGTGGCTATTTTCGAGCCCAAAGCCTTTAAAGATATCAGCGATGAAGACTGGCTGCGCTTTTACGAACTGAACGTACTGAGCGGCATCAGGTTATCCCGTGCTTACTTCGACAAGATGCTGCAAAAGAACTGGGGACGAATTATTTTTATCTCCAGCGAGTCGGCGATACAGATCCCTGAAGAAATGATCCATTACGGCATGACCAAGACTGCACAGATTGCCGTAGCACGTGGCCTCGCCGAGTTAACTAAAGGGACAGATGTAACAGTAAATACCGTACTGCCGGGCCCAACCATGTCTGAAGGTGTGGGCGGCTTTATCGAAAACCTGGCGAAAGACCAGAATAAAACGGTCGAAGCGGTAGAGCAGGACTTTTTCAAACACATGCGGCCGACTTCATTGATTCAACGCTTCTTAACAGTTGAAGAAATTGCTAACACCGTAACTTATTTAAGCAGTCCGCTGGCTTCCGCCACTAACGGCGCGGCTATCCGCGCAGAAGGCGGCTTGTTAAAAGGGGCTTTTTAATTAGTGCTTTAAATACTTAAATACCAGTCGGCCGGGAATAAAATATTTTAACCCGGTTGATTGGTATATATGTGAATTTTACCGTGGCCCAGCTCTTTCTCTTCCTGAAAGCTTAACCCCAGCCTGTTAAGTAAGGCAATAGATTTTCCGTTTTCCGGCATCACGGTAGCGAGGATGATTTTATTTCCATCCGCTTTAACCATATCTAACACCGCCGACACTGCTTCAAAAGCGTACCCTTGGCCTGAATATTCGGGTATTAGGGCAAACCCGATGTCCGGATGATCAAGGTATTCCCGCTTGATAAAGGAGATAATCCCAATCGGCTTAGCATCATCCAATAAACGGATCACCCAATAATACAGATCAGCCGTGCTTATGATCTTGTCTACATAAGCAATCGCATCCTGGTCTGAATGTACATTTCTGTCACCAATAAACTTTAGCCATCCGGGGGTATTTACCAGTTGACGCATAAAGCGGTGGTCGTCAAAAGTTATAAGGTTTAACTTCAGCCGGTTGGTGGTAATTGAACTTTCCAAGTTGAGATTTATCGGTTATTTAACAAAATTATACGCCTTTGATCTTATCAATTATTCCTGTAGGATCGTCCACCGTAGTTAAAATACGATGATAATACCTGCTTTTGCCATAAAGCTTATCTACTTGCACGGGTTCTTTAAATGTAACGGATAAGTTGATACTGCTTTTTATCAATCCCCCTCTTAAACAGTTTTCGTCAGTAATCATATCACTATTCACTATTTGTATTTCCTGTACATTTTCAATACCTGTTACCGCACGCCAGCGAATACCAATACGAAGCATTAATTGATCTTCCAATATCATGACTGGTCTTTTCACCACGGCAGAAATATCTGCTACCATTAAAAACAGGCTATAACCACTTAGAAGACTTACCCACAAAGCAATTACCGGATGATGCTGCATTAACAACAGGTGCAACCCAACCATTTCAATGATAGCTACAAAAAGTATAACCGAAAATAAACCGATGTATCCTGATTCTTTATAAACGCTGAAAGACAAATAGCGCACTTGCGATTTTCTCTCCCGTCGCATAGCAAAAATACTGTAACGCAAAACAGCAAGTTCTGCGGCAAGCAGCTTCACCGGTCTTAAATGGCCCAATACTTCAACCATACTTTCCTGCAGATGATAGGCGGAATCCGGGAATAAGGCTTGCTTCGATTGATAAATCGCCCTTATCCGCCTGATCTTTGCTATAGCATAAACAACAAAACCAAGCTCGACTAGACTGATCAAATGCCGGAGTTGAACTATGTAGCTTTGTTGCCGGGGTGGCAATATCAACCATGCCATTAAACAACAAATGCTAATCACCAATAGCACACCTGTTTTCCTGAGCTTAAAGGGCTTAATCATCAACAGGTAGTAAGCCAGGGGAAAGCTGATCACCATATCTGCCAGCAAAGCATCGGCCATCATATTTTGCTTGGTTACCGGTAGCCTATACAGTATAAACAATCCGAAGACTAAAATCCCGGCACCTAAACCCGTCAGGTATAACGCATTCCTGTAAAAGCGTGGGGATAGTGATAACGTCGGCATAAAGTACTTTTTTGAGGTAAGTTATGGGTAAAAGATGAATAATAGCATACAAATGCGATATTTGTTCGCTATTTAATACCCGATGTTAATCAGACTCGCTACCACCGCTGATATTACACCTATTTTAAAGGTTATTGCCAAGGTTGTTCCGCTGATGAACGCACAAGGTAATTATCAATGGGACAATAGCTATCCAAACAGCCAGGTTTTTGAAAATGACATCGAAGCCGGGCATCTATGGGTAGCAGAACTGGACGGAGAAATTGTAGGCGTTTCTGCCATTACCACAGACCAGGAACCCGAATATCAACAGGTAGGCTGGGACATTACCGAACCGGCTATCGTGACGCATAGGCTCGCCGTCGATCCGGACGCGCAGGGCAAAGGTGTTGCTAAAGCACTGATGCAGCAAGCAGAAGCGGTTGCCGTAGAAAAAGGCATCAGCGTTTTACGTGTAGATACCAACACGCAGAATAAAGCAACACAAGCCTTGTTCCCTAAACTGGGATATATATTATCGGGCGAAATAGGCTTGGGCTTCCGCCCGGGGTTAAAGTTTCTCTGTTACGAAAAACGCCTGCATCATTAATTGTGATTATGAAAAAAATAAACGACAGTAACGCGCGTACTTACACTCTTTTACTTATTGCCGTCACCTTTGTATTGCGCTTACTGGTTGCAGCCTATACCGGTTTAGGTATTGGCGAATCTTACTATTTCCGTGGTGCGCTTAAACTGGACTTGAGCTATTTTGACCAACCGCCACTTTTTTTCTGGCTGGGCGGTATCAGTATTAAACTGCTTGGACTGACTACATTAGGGTTGCGCTTTCCGTCCGTACTGTTATTTGCAGGTACCAGTTGGCTACTGTTCCTGGTTACCCGGCTAATGTTCAACTCCCGTGCAGGGTTTTGGGCAGTTTTGATCATGAACCTTAGCGCCGTGTTCACTATACCTATTGCCTGCTGGTTCCAGCCGGACGCGCCGCTGATGTTTTTCTGGTTGTTAAGTACGTATTTTATTGTTCAGCTACTTTTCAACAAAAAAGCCGATGGCTCAATTGCAAACCGCAGCAGCAGCCAAGTATACCTGATGTGGTTGTTAATCGGTGTCAGCATGGGGCTGGATATCCTTAGCAAATACCACGTGCTGTTTCTTTTCGTAGGGGTATTTCTATTCATCATCACCAATAAAGATCAGCGACATTGGCTTACACATCCCGGCCCCTATATCGCCGTGGTAATTTCCCTGGCCATGTCTTTCCCGGTTCTTTGGTGGAACTATAACAACCACTGGGTATCTTTTGTATTCCAGGGATCAAGGGCCGGAAATAAGGGACATTTTTCACTTCACCCAGAATGGTTTTTACGCAGCATTTTAGGGCAGGCCATTTGGCTGTTACCATGGATATGGGTACCGGTAATGGGCCAACTGATTAAAAGCATCAAGCTGCGGAACCAGTCCAAAGAGTTCAGCTTCTTAATGTGGACGTCCGTTCTGACGATCATTTTCTTCACTACGGTAACCCTCTGGAGCGATTTGCAATATCACTTTCACTGGCAGGCGCCAGGCTACATGATGCTGTTTATGCCTCTGGGGTTTGCCATTGATACTGCGTTAAGTAACCATGCAAATTCAGCATATAACCGTACGCGCCGATGGGTTTCTTTCACCACCTGGTTTACCGTTATTATTGTTTTTGCGGTCAACCTTCACCAGATTACCGGTTTCTGGCAGGCATATGGGCCAAAATGGATCGTTCAACAATTTGGTGGGAAGAGCGACCCTACCATGCAGGGACAGGATTATAACGACATAGAAACGCTTTTTGAACAAAAGGGCTGGATGAATAATCCTAAAGTTTTTACCGGAAGCACGCGCTGGTGGTTAACCGGTAAAGTAGACTGGGCGCTTAAAGGCAAAAAACCGATCATCGTTTTTGATGAAGACCCACGCAACCTGGCTTTCCTGGTAGATCCGCGTATGTTAACCGGCAGTGATGCCGTTATTTTCGGACAGGAACACCAGGCAAGTATCCCGGTTAACGTAGCACCGTTTTTTGATAATGTACAACAACTGCCCGATGTAATCATCCACCGTAACGGACGGGACGAACTGCACCTGCAGGTGTATTATTGCAAAAACTTCCACATCAGCAAGCAGCCCCATCCGGAGTTTCCGGTTTACCGGCAGTTAGAAGGCAAACCGCCGTTTGGGAAGTAATCAGGCACTGGTCATTGATCATTCGTCATTAATTAATTCTAGTAAACCCTGCAAGCAATGACTAATGTTCAATGACTAATAATTTAAATCTTACTCATCATCTTCCTCCTCTTTAGAGAAAAAGCCTTCCTGCAGATCGTCTATTTCACGGCGGTCGCGTTTAGTTGGCCGGCCGGCACCGCGGTCGCGGCGGAGTAGTGGCGAATGAAACATGGATTGAAAACCCGGCCGTTGTTCTACCGGTGTCTGGTCTTCATAAAACAGTACCGCAGTTTTGGCATCGGTTCGGTTTTCCAACAAGCCGGTTACTTTAACTACCTTACGTTCAATCCCTTTAGATATATGATACACCTCTCCTACTTTCACCTCGTGCGCAGCCTTTATGTTCTGCCCGTCTAACTTCACACGACCGGCTTTGCAGGCTTCTGTAGCCATGGTACGGGTTTTAAAAATGCGGATAGCCCACAAATATTTATCTATACGTAGCTTTTCTTTTTCAGGCATGGTTTTTAACTAACAACAAATTACAAAATGGTTAAATAAATCGCGAAACATCAAGTGTTGTTTTAAATTATATTTGAGGCATGGAATTTCAGGATCAAGAGGACTATAATAACCAGCAGGAAGATAATTACGTAGAGATCTACTCCCGCCGGGCGATATTTTGGTTCAGTTTAATATTCACACCCATTTTCGGGGGTATTATGATGATGCTCAACCTCCGCTGGAGCGGTTATAAAACCCCGGCCTGGATAGTTTTACTTTTTTCGTTTGCTTACTATCTTTTAGAAAATCTGCTTTTAAAAAGCTATCTGCCATCGGTAGTTGATTTTCAGAAGGTAACACCACAAAATGCTACCACTTTGTTAGGTATTATGCTGGCTGCTAACCTCATAGGCGCACTTGTGCTGATATTTTACTTTTACCGGAAGTACTTTCCAGAGAAGGATTACTATCCGCGCAGTATTGCAGGCCCGCTGCTGGTGGCGTTTTTGTTATTTATCTTACAACTGTTTTTAGTTGGCGGCGCAGGCCGTTAATTATCAGGTAGTGTTTCTGCCTAAAAAGTATTTACTTTGCCAAAATTTAGATCATGTATACCCAAATCAAACAATTAATTGAAGAAGCTTGGGAAGACCGCTCCCTTTTAAGCGAAAGCGATTATATTAATGCCATTGAAACCATTATAGAACGTCTTGACCGTGGCGAAATGCGCGTTGCAGAATGTATTGCGGGCCGCTGGCACGTAAACGACTGGATCAAGAAAGCGGTGATCCTGTATTTCCCGATCATGAAAATGGAGGAGATCAAGGTTGGTCCTTTCGTATTTCATGACAAGATGAAACTGAAAACCGATTACAAGAAAGCCGGCGTTCGTGTTGTTCCGCATGGTATTGCCCGTTACGGCGCATACCTGGCCAAAGGCGTGATCATGATGCCGTCTTACGTGAACATAGGCGCTTATGTAGACGAAGGTACCATGGTGGATACCTGGGCTACGGTAGGTTCATGCGCGCAAGTGGGTAAAAACTGTCACTTGAGCGGCGGTGTTGGCATCGGCGGTGTGTTAGAGCCGGTACAAGCAGCACCTGTAATTATTGAGGATAATTGCTTCCTGGGTTCTCGCGCCATCGTGGTAGAAGGGGTAAAAGTAGAGCATGAAGCCGTTTTAGGTGCCAATGTGGTATTAACTGCTTCTACGAAAATCATCGACGTAACCGGACCGGAGCCTGTTGAATACAAAGGCGTTGTACCTGCACGTTCGGTAGTGATCCCTGGTTCATATACTAAGAAATTTGCTGCCGGTGAATACCAGGTGCCTTGTGCGCTTATCATCGGTAAACGTAAAGAATCAACCGACAAAAAAACCTCCCTTAACGATGCGTTAAGAGACAATAATGTTGCGGTATAAGCTGGTTACTGGTTAATAAGTTATTGGTTATTAATGAATTCTTTTGAGGAGTTAGAAGTATGGAAAGTAGCACGCTTATTCAGAAATAACGTTTACTTAACTGCCTCTAAATTTTACCACCGAAGAAAAGTACCGATTGACAGATCAGTTAATCCGTTCTTCCAGAAGCATTACAGCTAATATTGCAGAGGGCTTTGGAAGGTTTCATTATCAGGAAAATATACAGTTCTGCCGAACTGCCCGAGGGTCTCTTCGTGAGACCCTCGATCATTTAATTTGTGCCGTGGATTGCAATTATATTAGCGATACAGAATTAGCACAATTAAAGTTACAGTACGAGCAATGTCTGAAGTTATTGAACGGATATATCAGCTATCTAAAAAAGGCAAAGGAACACCAATAACTAAATAACTTATTAACTCAATAACCAAAGTATTTGATGAACATTGGCTTTGATGCAAAACGTGCTTTTCTAAATCGTACCGGCCTGGGCAACTACAGCCGCTGGCTCATCCATAGCCTTGTCGAATACTTCCCGGATAATGATTACTTTCTTTATACCCCGAAGCAAAGTAAAGCTATTACCTTTCCTGCTGAAACCCGTATTAACGTAATAACCCGGCTGCCTAACGCTTCGCTTTTCAAACCCGCCTGGCGAACCCGGTATATCCTAAGCGACTTAAAACGCGACCGCATAGACCTTTACCACGGTTTAAGCCACGAATTACCGTTTGGAATTAAAAAAAGCGGTATCAAATCTGTCGTTACCATTCACGATCTCATCGTATTAAAATATCCACAGTACTTTAAAGCGGTAGATCGCCTCATCTACAAAGCAAAGCTGAAATACGCCTGTAAAGCTGCCAATGCCATTGTAGCCATGAGCGAACAAACCAAAGGCGATCTCAATGAGTTGCTGAACGTTCCTCTTGACAAGATAAGCGTAATTTACCAGGGATGCGATGAGGCTTTCAAAAAACGCCCGGATGACGCTCGGTTGAATGAGGTGCGGTTAAAATATCAATTACCCGATCAGTACCTGCTTAACGTGGGCACTATCGAAACCCGGAAAAACCTTCAGCTACTGATCGAAGCCTTGCCTTTTATCCCTGAAATTAAACTGGTGGTGGTAGGCAAGCCAACCGGCTATCTGGAACTGATCAAAAAACAGATAAGGGAGTTAAATTTAACTGATCGCATTCTGTTCCTGCACCAGGTACCTTTTGAAGATTTGCCTGCGATCTATCACCTGGCTAAGTGCTTTATTTATCCTTCGCGTTACGAGGGTTTTGGTATCCCCATTTTAGAAGCTTTGAGTTCCGGTGTGCCCGTAGTAGCCGCAACAGGTTCCTGCCTGGAAGAAGCAGGCGGTCCGGATAGCTTATATGTAAATCCGGATGACCACCGGGCTTTAGCCGTTGCCGTTAACCGCATATTGGCTGATGAAAAGCTTGCCAACAGCATGATTAGCCGGGGATTAAGTTTTTCCGCTAACTTTGCCCCTGATTTACTGGCTAAACAATATATTTCCCTTTATCAACAGATTACCAGACATGCTTAAAGAAGAAGTTGCCAAAGCGCTTAAAGTGATACAAGAAGGCGGTATTATCCTTTACCCTACCGACACGGTATGGGGTATCGGCTGCGACGCAACAAACACCGAAGCTATAAAGAAAATATTTAGTTTGAAACAGCGCGATGAGGCCAAAAGCATGATCGTGCTGATTGAAACAGTCAATAAATTAGAAAGCTATATACGGGAAGTGCCAGAGATTGCTTTCGACCTGATCGAATACGCTGAAAACCCATTGACGCTGATCATGCCGGGGGCAAAGAATATCTCACCTGCTGTAATCGCCGCGGACGGTAGCGTGGGCATAAGGGTGGTGAAAAATGCCTTCTGTGAACAGCTGATCCAACGTTTACGCAAACCCCTGGTTTCTACATCGGCTAATATCAGCGGGCAGCCTACGCCGCAAACGTTTGCCGAGATTTCGCCGGAGATTTTAGAGGGCGTGGATTACGTGGTTGACCTGGAACAAAACAATACCACGCCTAAAAAACCGTCGACTATCATGCGCCTGGAGCCTTCCGGAAAGTTCGAATTTATCCGGCGTTGATTTAGGTTTCCTATACCTGAATCATTATCCGTAAATTTGCGGTTTCGGCAAAGGAACTATTCATGAAAGCGCACCTGAAACACCCTGTATTTTCTATTATTTCTAAACTTGCAGGCGAACAGCAGGTACAGGCATTTGCTATTGGCGGTTTCGTGCGCGATATTTTCCTGCACCGCCCTTCAAAAGATATTGATATCGTGATTTTGGGTAATGGTATTGCTTTTGCCGAAACCGTTGCTAAAAAACTAAAAGTAAAACTTTCGGTGTTCAAGAATTTCGGCACGGCCATGCTGAAATACCGGGATGTAGAAGTGGAATTCGTAGGTGCCCGAAAAGAATCGTACCGGGCAGATTCCCGTAAACCCATCGTGGAAAACGGCACACTGGATGACGATCAGAAACGCCGCGACTTTACCATCAATGCGCTGGCCATCGCTTTGCATCCCGATCAGTTTGGCGAACTGATCGATCCGTTTGAGGGCATGAAAGATCTGAAGCGGCAACTGATCCGTACGCCCCTGAATCCCTTAGAAACCTTTTCGGACGATCCCCTGCGGATGATGCGAGCGGTAAGATTCGCTTCGCAACTTGGTTTTACTATTGCAGATGATGCCTTTGATGCCATTAAACAGCAAAAGGAGCGTATCAAAATCGTTTCACAGGAACGCATCACAGATGAACTTAATAAGATCATCTTATCGCCCAAACCATCTATTGGGTTCGAATATATGTTTGATACGGGCTTGCTGCATCTCATTTTCCCGCAGATGACAGCCTTATACGGCGTGGAATATATCAATGGAAAAGGCCATAAAGACAATTTCTATCACACGCTGCAAGTGCTGGACAACATCTGCATGGACACCACCGACCTCTGGATTCGCTGGGCTGCCATTCTGCATGACATTGCCAAACCTGCCACCAAGCGCTTCGAACATGGCCACGGCTGGACATTTCACGGGCATGAAGACCGCGGCGCACGTATGGTACCAAAAATATTTGCGCAACTGAAGCTGCCGCTGAATGAGCATATGAAGTTTGTACAAAAATTAGTGCAACTGCATTTGCGCCCCATCGTGCTGGCCCAGGAAACCATTACAGATTCTGCAGTCCGCCGTTTACTTTTCGAGGCGGGAGACGATGTAGAAAGCCTGATGCTGCTTTGTAAAGCAGATGTTACAACCAAAAATGAGTACAAGGTAAAGAAGTACCGGCAGAATTTTGAATTAGTGCAGCAAAAGCTGAAAGATGTTGAAGAGCGCGATAAAATACGTAACTGGCAGCCCCCAGTAACGGGAAATGACATTATGCAACTGTTTGGCCTTAAGGAAGGTCGCGAGGTGGGGATTATTAAAAATCAGATCCGCGAAGCGATACTCGAGGGCGAAATACCTAACACCCGCGAGGCCGCATTAACCTTTACCATTAGCAAAGGCGAAGAAATTGGCTTAAAAGTTGTAGCAAACACAAATTGAATTAAAATATTATTTTTGGCGAAAAATCTACTAACCACAAAATGGCTATTTACAGATTCAGGGTTACCTTTGAAGATTATGACGAAGTAATAAGGGAGATCGACGTTAAGTCTAACCAGACTTTTGCTGATCTGCACCAGGCAATACATAAATCAACCGGCTACAACCCTGATTATTCTTCCTCGTTTTACGTCAGTAACGACCAATGGACCAAAGGCGAAGAAATTGCCTATAAACCCTCCCAACGTAAAATAGACCGTGGTGTAGCGCTAATGGAGAACGCAAAGCTGAGTAGCTTTATTGATGATCCGCACCAAAAATTCTACTATACCTTTAATTTCGACCGCCCGTTTGACTTTCATGTGGAGCTGGTTAAAATATTAGCCGACGCGCCTGGGACAGAATATCCTGTGGTAGTAAGAAGTGTTGGCGAAGCGCCAAAGCAGTTTGGCAACGCCTTCAACCCAACGGTCTTACCGCCGACAAGCGAAGAGTTCGACTTCCTGAACGAAATGGAATATACCCCTGAAGATACCAGCGACTTTTCTGAAGTGAAGGATGATATGGACGAAGGCGAAGAGCATGGCCAGGAAGATGAGCAGGAGGAAGAAGACGAATTCGGCGATGAATTTTCAGATAATGAAAACTTTGGCGATGACGAATTTGGCGGTGGCAGACGCGGAAACCACGACGATTACTAGCGCCGGATAAAGGCATCGTTATTATCCTGCTATGGATAAAACCAAAACATTGCTTGTTGTTGCCGGCCCTACAGCCGTAGGAAAAACTGCGGCTGCAATTGAACTGGCCCGCTATTTTCAAACAGAGATCATTTCGGCTGATTCCCGACAGTTCTATAAAGAAATGTCTATTGGTACGGCTAAACCCTCTCTGGAAGAACTCGCTGCAGCAAAGCATCATTTTATTGGCTCGCATAGCATTACTGAAACTTTTACCGTTGGCGATTTTGAACAGGATGCGTTAAAGGTAATCGAGCGGCTATTTGAAAATCATAACGTCGTGATCATGGCAGGTGGATCAGGGTTGTATGTCAGGGCTGTTTGTGAGGGGTTCGACGAGTTGCCATCCGCACCGCCTGAAGTAAGGGAAAATCTTAACCGGCAACTCCAGGAAAAAGGCATTACTTCCTTACAGGAAGATTTAGCAAAAGCAGATCCGGTTTACTTCCGTGAAGTCGACCTGAACAATCCCCAGCGTTTGATACGGGCATTGGAGGTGTATCAAAGTACCGGAAAACCTTTTTCATCCTACCGTAAGGAAAAGAAGCATACAAGGCCATTTCATATCGTGAAGATCGGTCTGACAATGCCACGTGAGCAACTTTACGACCGTATTAATCAAAGAGTAGAACTGATGATGGAGGATGGGCTGCTGGAAGAAGTGAAAGCCCTGCTACCCTATCGGCATTTGAACGCCCTACAAACCGTAGGCTACACCGAATTATTTGACTACCTGGATGGTAAAACAGATTTGCATACAGCTGTAGAACTGATTAAACAACATACCAGGCAGTTTGCCAAAAGGCAGCTAACCTGGTTCAATAAAGATAAGGAGATCAGCTGGACTAATCCCCTTACCGATAATGTTGTAGCGTTGGCAGAAAAACTGATTAATCTTGCAGATTCATCAGGTACTGGCCATACCCGCTTTTAATATATTTTGCAGCCACTTCGTTTAGTTGCTCACGGGTGATGAACCCCCTGCGGTAAGCAACTTCTTCAATACAGCCAATCTTAGTAGCCTGTCTTTTTTCAATTACACGCACAAACTCCGTAGCATCGCTTAATGAATCAAATGTACCGGTATCCAACCAGGCTGTTCCCCTATCCATTACACCTACATGTAGGTTCCCTTGTGACAAATAGTACTTGTTGACGTCTGTAATCTCATACTCTCCCCGTGGAGAGGGTTGGATGTTACGCGCAATCTCGATCACAGAATTATCGTAAAAGTACAAACCGGGCACCGCGTAATTAGATTTAGGTTGCGTAGGCTTCTCTTCTATCGACAACGCAGTGAAAGATTTATCAAACTCCACCACGCCATAACGTTCAGGGTCTGCTACCTGGTAAGCAAAAATAGCGGCACCGTCCACATCATTAAAACTACGGATCAATTCGCCAAACCCGGATCCGTAGAAGATATTGTCCCCTAAGATCAAAGCAGCTTTATCATCACCAATAAAATCAGCGCCGATCACAAAAGCTTGCGCAAGACCATTAGGCTTCTCCTGAACAGCGTACTCAAAACGGCAACCTAATTCAGCACCGTCGCCTAAAAGACGCTTAAAACCTGCATTATCTTCAGGGGTGGTAATGATCAATATCTCGCGGATGTCCGCCATCATCAAAACAGATAGCGGGTAGTAGATCATGGGCTTATCATAGATTGGCATTAACTGCTTACTGATCGCCCTGGTAATAGGATATAAGCGGGTTCCGGACCCACCGGCTAATATAATTCCTTTCATTATTTCAATGCATTAATACAAGCTATTAAACTATCCCTCCAATACGGAATCTCGAGCTTGAAAGTTGACTTTATTTTAGATTTGTCCATTACAGAAAAAGCCGGTCTGATGGCTTTGGTGATGTACTCGCTACTTTTGATCGGGTTAACTTTGATGTTAACTTCGGCAATATCAAATATACCTTTTGCAAAATCAAACCAGGAAGTTACCCCCTCGTTACTGTAGTGATAAATACCATACTGATGTTCATCGTGCTGGATTACGTTTAAAATTGCTGCTGCCAGATCAATAGCGTAAGTTGGCGTGCCCACCTGGTCGGCAATGACGTTCAACTCAGTTCGTTCAGCGCCAAGCTTCAGCATGGTTTTCACAAAATTGTTCCCAAATTCAGAATATAGCCAGCTGGTACGCAAAATATAATGCTTTTCCCATTCTGCTGTTATAGCCTGCTCGCCTTCCAGCTTGGTCAATCCGTACACGTTTACAGGGGTGGCAATGTCTTCTTCGGCCAGTAATTTCGGCACATTGCCGTCAAAAACAAAATCTGTAGATACGTGGACCAGCGTACAATCATAATTCCTGCAAAGTTTCGCCAGGTTTGCAGCGCCATCGCGGTTCACCTGCCGTGCAAGTTCTACCTCATCTTCTGCCTTATCAACAGCGGTGTAAGCCGCACAATTAATGGCATACTTTGGTTGGTACTTTTCAAACAATTGCTTTAGCCCTTCCTCATTCAGAATATTTGCATCCTTTTCCGTCGGAAATTCTATTTCGGAAAAATTTACCCGGTCTGCTACAGTTTTCAGGCAATGGCCTAACTGCCCTGAGCCTCCGAATACCAGAATCTTACCCATTTAGTTGTAGTATGTTTTTATAGTTCTATGATGGTCATTTTTGATGTTTGCCTCGCTGCTTAATATTCATCGTCCACAGAAAGCGAATCTGAAAAGCACTTACCAGGCAGCATCGGCATTAGATAAGCACTATGCGAATTATCAATGTCGAATTTATAAATAAAATTTCGCACTTGTAGTATTCGTCTCCCTAAGGCATTTATAATCGAATTTTAATATACTTTTTTGTATAAAGAACATTACTTTAGTAAGTCGAAACTTTTACGCATCACTACTCAATAGGGGCTTAATTACATTGTTAACGCTTGTGAATGACTTATGCGTAAGCTAAATATCCTTTTTTTATTTCTTCTCCTGCCAATAATTTGCTGTGCCCAAAACATGCAGGACACAAAAAAATACGGTTTTACTTTTTCGTTGTCGGCCCCGGCTTCAACCAGTGCCGGAGTTTTTGCTGAGGACGGCACCTTGCTAAAAACCTTATGGAGCGGTGTAAAGTACACTTCCGGACCGCATAAAGAAACCTGGGATGGTATGACAGACGATGGGAAAATAGCCCCTAAGGGGACATACACAGTGCGTGTTCTCAGTAATAACGTAGCCTATCAATGGGAAGGGGTTGTCGGCAATACTTCGGACTCCTTGTCCGGCCCACGTGTTCACCATGCTGACGAACATGTGATCGGCATCACCATATCTGGTAGCGATGCCTATTATGTTACCGGTTACAACGAACAAAGTCCGGCTACGTTCAGGTTTAAAACCAATGATCCGCAGCGTAAGTTCAGCGTTTTAGGGAAAGGTATTTATGCCGCGTGTGTTGCTACAGACGGGCAACATGTATTTTGGGGCGGTGCTGACGCCAATATTCCCGCAAATTCTTTTGTTTATGCAACTGCAAATTCAGATGATTCTGAAACCGACTTTGAAGCCGGAAAATTTGTAAAAACAAAATTCGCCAGAAGTTACAAGAGCGCCATTGACGTCTATACGGATATAAATGCTAAAATTACCGGTATGGCCGTACAACAAAATGGGCCTTATCTTTTTGTTGCACATGGTAACATGAATAAAATTGACGTGCTGGATAAGACCAGGGGAACACTGATCGGGTCTGTATCCATTAATTCCCCCAAAGCCTTAACCACAGATCTGGAAAACAATCTTTGGTTGATTGCAACTGTTGATCAGAAGGCTGTAGTTGAAAAATTAAAGATTAAAAGTAATGGTGATTTGTCGAAACCGCTGCTTACCCTTTCAAATTTGGTTCAGCCACTAGCCCTAGGCTTAGCGCCCGATCAACAGACCGTTGCAGTTATTGATGGCGATAACAGCCAGCAAGTTAAGGCTTTTGATACTAAAACCGGGGCTGCCAAATGGACGATGGGTATAGCAGGCGGATATAAAGATAATCCTGATGTTAGGGATGATAAATTTTATTTCAATGATATGCGCGGGTTGTTTGGAGCCTGCATAGCCTTTCAACCCGACGGTTCATTCTGGCTTAATGATGTTGGCAACTGTCGTTTGCTTCATTTTTCAGCGGACCGAAAAGTAATCGGCAAAGTTATGTTTCTGACGTACTCTTACAGCATGGGCGTTGACGATAACAACCCCCAGCGGCTTTTCTCAGACTTCCTTGAATTTAAGATAGACTACAGCAAACCGTTAAACCCCAACAACGGATCATGGACTTTAGTAAAAAACTGGGGGTTCAATATTCCGAAAGAAACAGACAATAAATACCTACGACTTAAAGACGTGACTACCCTGAGTAATGGCCACACCTTCGCCACTCTATTAAATCCTCAGCTAAAGAAAAAGTTTCTGGCAGAATTGCCTGATCATGGCCCTTTAAGATTTACCAGTATTACTTTCGACATGAATTTACAGCTATATCCCGATGGTTCCCTAAGAGGGCGTGGCCCAATAATAATGGGAAAGCCTGTAATATGGACATCACGTGCTTTGACCGGATTTAACGCAGAAAACGCCCCGGTCTGGGGAACTGAGAAGGTACTGGCAACACTACCAGCAGCTGAACCAACCGACCCGATGGAGAACCTGGATCTGACAACTTATCGTGCTGCCGACATTACCTCGTCTAACATACTCATCCAGTTCAATCGTAGTCGCTTTACCGCGAATAATATTCTGAACTGGCACCTTGGCGGTATACGTATAGGTGATAGCAAGTGGTTATGGCGCACAGCTAAAGGGACATCGCCGGACTATAAAGGCCCCTACCCCCCAGACGGTAGCTTTGATAACCGGCGGGTAAACTATGCAGGCAGTACAGACCTGGTAATGGGTAGAAACGTTTTTTGGGGCTATTATGGCGAAGGGTGGGGTAATGGTGAAGTGAACAAATGGAACCACGTTTACGACGACGGATTATTTATCGGCCAGTTCGGCACCACTACAGACTGGCATGCAGAAGCGCAGCCTATGATGGCCGGAAATGCTTTTGCAGCCAAAATTGTTAAAGACAAATTTGGGCACGTATATATTTATCACAATGATGAAAGCTTCCACAGCGGTGTACATCGTTGGCGAATTACCGGCCTGAACACCATAAAAGAACAGGAATTTACAATAAAGGTTAAATAGGAAACTATTGAGCAAAAAAATACCCCCAAATGGCCGTTAGCTGTTTGGGGGCGGTTTTATGAAAATCTTAATTATTTATTAAAATAAGTAAAATCTTTGTGTTTGATCTCGTGTTCTGGCAGCGACTTAAAGTATTCGTAAGTGATCTTCAGACCTTCGCTACGTGATACTTTAGGCTCCCAGCCTAATATTTCTTTAGCCTTTGTGATATCCGGTCTTCTTTGTTTCGGATCGTCAGTAGGCAGTGGTTTACTGATCAGTTCCTGATTAGTACCTGTCAATTTGATGATTTCTTCACCAAACTCTTTAATGGTAATTTCATCAGGGTTACCAATATTCATCGGTTGCGCGTAATCGCTGAATAGCAAACGGTAGATCCCCTCGATCAAGTCATCCACGTAGCAGAAAGAACGGGTTTGAGAACCATCTCCAAACATGGTAAGCGGTTCGCCGCGTAGAGCCTGGCCGATGAAGGCAGGTAATACCCGTCCGTCATTCAGTCGCATACGAGGGCCGTAAGTGTTGAAGATACGAACAATACGTGTTTCCAAACCGTGGAAGGTATGGTATGCCATGGTAATAGCCTCCTGGAAACGTTTTGCTTCATCGTATACACCTCTTGGGCCAACCGGGTTAACGTTCCCCCAGTACTCCTCTGGCTGCGGATTAATGTTAGGGTCGCCATATACTTCAGAAGTAGAAGCGATCAGCATACGTGCACCCTTGGCTTTTGCCAAACCAAGTAAGTTGTGCGTACCTAATGAACCTACCTTAAGGGTCTGGATAGGAATTTTTAAATAATCTATCGGGCTTGCAGGTGATGCAAAGTGCAGGATATAATGCAATTCGCCTGGTACGTGTACAAACTTAGAAACATCGTGGTTATAAAATTCGAAGTTCTCCAGTTTAAACAGGTGTTCAATATTACGAAGATCACCGGTAATGAGGTTATCCATGGCAATAACATGGTAATCTTCTTTTATAAATCTATCGCATAAATGCGATCCCAGAAACCCCGCGGCTCCGGTAATTAATATACGCTTTCTTGCTTCTCCCATTGGGTCAGAGTTTTTGATGAGTGATTATTAAAACAACAGGCCTTAAAAGGCCTGTTGTTCGTTTTGTTATTTATGCTTTTTCTACTACCCTACGACCGATGCTGTTGTAGTAAAAACCACAATCTTCCATCTTATCCAGATCGTATAGATTACGGCCGTCAAAGATCACTTTGCTTTGAAGGCCGCTGGTCAGCTGGTCAAAATCAGGTGTTCTGAAAACAGACCATTCGGTAACAATCAACAAAGCATCAGCACCATCTAAAGCCTGGTAAGGATCTTCGGCATACTTAATTTTATCGCCCAAAAGATTTTTGATGTTAGGCATTGCTTCAGGGTCATAAGCAGTAATAGTTCCGCCTGCGGCAACAATCTCATCAATGATATATAGAGCCGGTGCTTCGCGGATATCGTCTGTTTCCGGTTTGAAAGCTAAGCCCCAAAGTGCAAAATGCTTACCTGCGATATCGCCGTTATAGAATTTCTTTACTTTCTGAACCAGCACTTTTTTCTGGATCTCGTTAACGCTCATTACAGAGTTCAAGATTTGGAAATCGTACTGATTTTCTTCAGCAGATTTGGCCAGAGCCTGTACGTCTTTAGGGAAACAGCTACCACCGTAACCGATACCTGCGAATAAGAAACGTTTCCCGATACGCTCATCAGCACCAATACCACGACGAACCATGTCCACATCAGCACCCACCAACTCGCACATATTAGCAATCTCATTCATGAAAGAGATTTTAGTAGCCAGAAAAGAGTTGGCTGCGTATTTGGTTAACTCAGAAGAACGCTCATCCATGAAGATCACCGGGTTACCTTGGCGAACATAAGGTGCATAAAGCTCACCCATTAATTTACGCGCACGTTCGTCAGTAGTGCCAACAACCACGCGGTCCGGTTTCATAAAGTCTTCTACGGCTACCCCTTCTCTCAAGAATTCAGGGTTAGAAACCACGGCAAATTCCAGATTTGTTTCTTTGCTCATTACGGCACGTACTTTATCCGCGGTACCCACCGGAACGGTTGATTTGGTTACAATAACTTTGTACTCTTTAATAATGCCTGCAATATCTTTTGCTGCACCAAGTACATAGCTCAAATCGGCCGCACCATCACCACCCGGAGGGGTTGGCAACGCCAGGAAAATAATCTTCGCCTCTTCAATAGCCTCTGCAAGGCTTGTTGTAAAGTGCAATCTTCCCTGGTTAATGTTACGGTGAAATAATTGTTCCAGACCAGGCTCATAAATTGGAAGCTGGCCTTCCTGCATTTTTTTCACCTTTTCAACGTTGATATCAACGCAAATTACATTATTGCCTGTTTCTGCTAAACAAGTACCGGTAACCAGGCCTACGTAGCCTGTACCTACAACTGCTATTTTCATGTTTTGTTAATGTGAGCTTTTAAGTTGTGATGGGTTAACTATTTACGGGTTGTTCGTAATGTTTTAAAAAATCCTGATAAGCTAATTGTATGCCTTCTTCAAGTTCGATGGTATGTTTCCAGCCCTGGCTATGCAATTTAGATACATCCATTAACTTACGCGGCGTACCATCCGGTTTTGTGGTATCAAATTTAATCTCTCCCTCAAACCCGATTACTTTTTTAACCAGTTCTGCCAGATCTTTAATGCTGATATCCTCACCAGTACCGATGTTTACCAGGCCGGGTTCGTTATAATTCTGCATCAGATAGAAACAAGCTTCTGCCAGATCATCTGCAAAAAGAAATTCGCGTTTAGGCGTTCCGGTTCCCCAGATTGTTACATCTGCCAGGTTATTCTGCTTCGCTTCATTGAAACGGCGGATCATTGCCGGCAATACGTGCGAGTTTTGCGGATGGTAATTATCATTATAGCCATACAAGTTGGTAGGCATTACTGATATATAGTTGCATCCGTATTGATCGCGGTACGCATCGCACATTTTTATACCGGCAATCTTAGCGATTGCATAGGGTTCGTTCGTGTACTCAAGCGGGCCTGTCAGTAAATAATCTTCCTTCAATGGCTGTGGCGCCATTTTAGGATAGATACAGCTTGATCCTAAAAACATCAGCTTTTTCACGCCATTACGGTATGATGAATCGATGATGTTATTTTGAATCTGCAGGTTATCGTATAAGAATTCTGCGCGATAAGTATTATTGGCAACAATGCCCCCTACTTTCGCAGCGGCAAGAAAAACGTAATCAGGCTTTTCCTGCGCAAAAAAATCAGCAACAGCCTGCTGGTTTCGCAGATCTAACTCTGACGAAACACGGGTGATAATATTGCTATACCCCTCTTTTTGTAACTTACGACAAATAGCAGACCCCACCATTCCCCTATGGCCCGCTACGTAAATTTTGGCATGTTTTTCCATCAGGTTATTCGAATTGGTTTTTAATGACGTATCCAGATGCTTTCAGCAATTTCTCGCGTTGGAAAAGCTCAACATCTGCATGTACCATCTCGCTAACCAGGCCTTGCAGGTCATATTTTGGCTTCCAGCCTAATTTTTCCTGTGCTTTGGTCGGATCACCGATCAGCAAATCAACTTCAGTAGGGCGGAAATAAGCAGGGTCTACAGCCACTACTTCTTTGCCTATCTCTACTTGGTATTCAGGCTTGCTGCAGCTTACCACGTAACCTTTTTCATCCACGCCTTCGCCTTTAAACTCAACCACGATGCCTAATTCGGCAAAAGCCAGTCTTACAAATTCGCGTACGCGGGTAGTAACACCGGTAGCAATTACAAAGTCTTCTGCTTTCTCTTGTTGTAGGATCAGGTACATTGCTTCTACATAGTCTTTTGCATGGCCCCAATCGCGTTGTGCATCCAGATTACCCAGGAACAGGCAGCCTTGTAAGTTTAATGCAATCTTAGCGACAGCACGAGTGATTTTACGTGTCACGAAGGTTTCGCCGCGTAATGGGCTTTCGTGATTGAAAAGGATGCCGTTGCAGGCGTACATGTCATAGGCCTCGCGATAGTTGACAGTGATCCAGTAACCGTAAAGCTTAGCTACGGCATATGGTGAACGTGGATAGAACGGCGTAGTTTCTGATTGCGGAACCGCCTGTACTAACCCATAAAGTTCTGATGTTGAAGCCTGGTATATTTTGGTTTTCTGGGTAAGCCCTAACAAACGTACAGCTTCCAGGATACGTAACGTTCCGATACCATCTGCATTCGCAGTATATTCCGGTGTATCGAAACTTACCTTCACGTGGCTCATGGCCCCAAGGTTATAAATTTCGTCTGGTTGTACCTGTTGAATAATGCGGATAAGGTTGGTAGAATCGGTCAGATCACCATAATGCAGGAAAAAATTCTTGTTAGACTCGTGCGGGTCTTGGTAAAGATGGTCGATACGATCTGTATTAAACAAAGAGCTACGGCGTTTGATACCGTGTACTTCATAACCCTTTTCTAATAACAGGTCTGCCAAATAGGCGCCATCTTGTCCTGTTATCCCTGTAACTAAAGCTTTCTTCTTCATATTAAGTGTTAAACGGCTTCCAAAGCCTCTTCTATTTTTCCCTGTTGTTTAGATGATACATTTTCAATAAACCCACTGATCACCTGATCAATGTTGAGATATTTCATCGCATATTCTCTCGAATGTGCCCTTTTCCGCTCTGCATCTTCATCCGTCTTCACCATTTTAACTACCCTGGCTAATTCCATGTAGCTATCTGGTTCTATTAAATAACCCACATCATATTTTTTCACCACATCAAACAATGATGTTCCCGGGGATGAAGTGACAATACTAACACCGCCAACCGCCAATATGGTAGTTAGTTTTGAAGGCATCACCAGATCACCTGCGTTTGATTTTTGTAGTACGAGGTGAAAATCTGCCATGTTCAAAAACTCATTAAAGACGTTCTTCTCCTGAACAGGCAAAAAGGTGATACTCTTTAATCCCTTCTGGCCGGCCAGTCCTATCAGTTTTTCTTTATAAGGGCCAGAACCGCAAATTACAAACTTTATCTGATCATCGTCCTTAAGCTGCTCTGCAGCTAAGATAATATTTTCCAGTCCCTGCTTCTCGCCTATCGCCCCTGAGTACAAGTAAACTTTATCATTGTTTGAAAAGCCCCACTTTTGTTTCAATTGCTCTCTATTGGGTAAAGGTGAAAAAAAGTGTGTATCTGCCCAGTTAGGAAAAAAAAGCACATTTTTATCTTCTATCTTTTCCTCAATCCTTTTAATCATCCCGTCAGATATACTGCTCACAAAATCGGCTCGTCGCAGAATCTTTTTTTCGATACTATATAACCGCTTGAACATCGTTTTGTTAGAAAGAATGTTCAATTCCTGAGCGGCCTCGATCTGCAGATCCTGAATATGATAAACCAGCTTGCCGCCGGTAAACTTTCTCACCATAAAACCAAGGTAGGCTAAATGGAAAGGCGGCGCGACGGTGATAATCAGATCGAACTTTTTATTAAAAATAATCAGGCGAAAGATCTGCCAGAGTTTTGATGTCCAGAAAGAAATATCCTGTATCATGCGCTGCTTACCAGTCGGATCAGAAGGCACGTAAGACGGGCAACGATAAACCGTTACAGGCAAACTCCCCTGATTCCTGATCACCTCTTTCTTGTACCATTTGCCCTTATACGGTTTCTGAATTTTCCAGTAAGGATAGTAAGGAAAGGTAGTAATCACCGTACAATGATAGCCGTTGGCAGCCATCCAGGCGATCATCTCGCCATTATACTTGCCAATACCCGTCGGTTCCGGGTAGAAATTATGACTTATTAAAAGAACCTTTTTTATTGCCATTTATTAATCACAACGGTAGTATCCAAGCGAGCATTTAAAATTAATATAAAATTACATAAGAAGTAGCTCATTTTTAATATTTTTTTGCCACTTTATTTACGATATTAATATAATCATAATTAACAATGAACCCCATAAGAGTTTAAAGGACTAATAAAATGGAGCCATTACGCTTCATTTTCCTTAATCTTACAGTAGATCTGATTAAAATATGACATTTTTAATATGGCGAAGGCCAATCCTCTTTTTCCGTCTCTAAAACCTCCAAGTAGAAAAAAACTACCCAAAAAATAAACTGGCCCTATTAAAACACTGCGCATTAATCTGTATTTTAATTTTTGCTTCCAGGTCCAGGAGTTCCGGATAGTATCATCCTGCGAAATTTTAAGATATCTTGACGCTTCCCATGAGGCATATTCAGAATGCTTTGCAACATAATGATTGATACCCCTGAAATCGCGGTGGTCAATCTTGCTTTTGATTAGACCTAAAGTTCCATTTAGGATAGGATGCTCGTGGATTTCCATATCCAGCTTACTCCATTGCTCCTCATCAATCCGTTCATACTCCCCTGCTCCGACTTTGAATAGCGCAAGCTTCTTAAGTGGATACCCTCCCCTATTTATCTTACCCATAAAGTAAATGGTATAATTAAGCCAGTAACCTACAAAGTCGTCAGTTTTAAGGGCCTCTCTTAGTTCATTCTTGAACGCTGGAGTAATATATTCGTCCGCATCAAGAAATAATACCCATTTAGTGGTGGGCGTATGTGTTCGCAAATACCAGTTGCGCTTTTTGGGAAATTTTCCGTCCCATTTAAAATCGATAACCTCAATACCAAATTGCGCTGCGATTGCTTTTGTACCGTCTGTGCTGCCCGAGTCAATCAGTACAATCTTCTTTGCGAAATCTTCTCCTATTGCCTGTAAACAACCTTTTAGATTTACTTCTTCATTCTTTACAGGAATAGCTATGGTGAGATCAAGAACAGGTAGCATAAGTGTAAATTAAGAATTGAAAATTAAACCCGAGCTGGATTACCTCTAACAATAGTATTCGGTGCCACATTTTTTGTTACCACGCTACAGGCCCCGACGATGGCGGAGTTTCCGATAGTTACACCTGGTAAAATGAAAGCTCTTGCACCAATAAATGCATTGGATTCAATGATAATCGGCACAGTAATCAGATTTTTTTCTGGCCGGTCAAAAGCATGCGTGCCTGTGCAGATATAGGCTTCTTGAGCTACGGTTGCTGCTTCATGAATAACGATGGGCCCTAAAGAGTAGATGTTTGTGCGGTCACCAACAGCAGCTAAGTGGTGCATAGTTAGGTTCCAGGGGATTTGTATTCTGGCTCTTTGATGTACAAATGGTTTACCATAAATATTGGCACCAAACATCTTTAGCCAAAATAAACGCCAGGGATTTAAAGGCTTTGGTGTCCAAGAGCAAAATATAACCCAAACATATTCCCACAATAACATTTTCATCCTTTGACCCACCGTCCAGGGACTATCGTAAGGACTATTTTGAGAATGGATATCAACCTTATCAGCTGGTTTCATTAAGCATTAATTTAAACTCATTGAGAAATTGCGAAGCAATTGAGGCCGTAGAGTGGCTAATACGTACTTTAACTGACTCTTCTGCCATTTTCTTTCTAGTTGCAGAATCCTCAAGAAGCGCTTCGATCGCGGCTTTAAGTAGGTCTACGGCATTCGGCTGTCTATGGTCGAATATAGCACCATTTTTCTGATCTTCTATAAAATCCTTAAAGCAAAGCAAATTGGATACTACAGGCACACAACCCCATGCCATCGCTTCCAGCGGTGCTAAACCGAAGGTTTCTCCCTTTTCAGCAACAGAAGGGTATACAAAGACGGCGGCATCTGAATAGTAGCTATTCAATTTTTGAGTATCGTAAACGGGGCCGACAAATTGAACTCTTTCATTAGCTTCAGCCTTTAGCTTATTTAAATATTGCTCTCCGCCACCACCAGCGCTAACATCTACCGGCCCTACAATCTTTAACACCCAATCTGTATCAATCCCTTTAAATGCTGACAAAAGTAAGTGTAATCCTTTTTCCGGATGAACGCGACCTACATACAGTATCTCCTTCTTTTTATCCACCAAATCAACCTGATCAATCACCTTAAACGGAAGAGGATTGGGAACAGTTATCACTTTAGAGTGCAAATCAGAGCTGAGTTCTGCCTTAATTGCTACAGCCACGGGGGTAGAATTAGCACGAAGTCGTCGAGATTTTTTATAAAACTTCATCTGTCCTTTAGGCATCCGCTGTACATCAACCATAACACGTTTGTTGAAAGAGGCGGACAGCAATAAAGGAGCCCAAAAGGTGTTCGTCACGATGATATCAGTATCAATCGGGACTTTCCTTATTGCCCTTCTGGTATAAAAAAGATCAAATATCTTATAGAGTAACCCGGATTCGGGCGCCGAATATCCTTTAACACGATGATACTTTAAGCCGTCAACGACCTCATCCGAAGCCATTCCTTCATATTGCCTGCAGATCTGAACTACCTCATGACCATTTGCAACAAATTCTTTTGCAAGTGCTATCCACATTTTTTCAACCGCACCGCCAAGTAAGGTTGGTACCGGTAAAAAAGCGCCGTATATAATTGTGATTTTCAAGATTCGATTAATTCTTTTATTGCAGTTTTTAACTGTGTTGCAGCAACCTCAATTTTAAAATACGTTAGATAAGCATTTAGAGCATTTGTTTTTTTTACTTGTTTTTCAGATGCAGTCAAAGTTAGCCATTTTACCAACAAATCTTTTACGCCATCTAAAGTATCTTCTGCTACTAATCCAGCATCAGATTTCAATATTTCTTTATAAATATTTACCTGGTTGCTAATAAGTACCGGAGTACTGCATGCTAACGCTTCTACCACCGCGATACCAAAATTCTCTTGATGACTTGGTAATATAAACGCTTCTGCAGAATAAAATGAAGCCCATTTTGCGTCGTCGGCCAGCATCCCCGGAAAAAAAACACGGTTTACCAATTCGGGTGCGCCATCAACAAGTAATTTCAATTGCTGCCCATAGGGGTGTTCTATGCCCGGGCCTGCTATCACAAGAAATGGTAAGTCTTTGTTAAGCTTAATTAAGTCAATATAAGCCTGAACCAGTAAATCTACCCCTTTTTTAGGGTGTATACGGCTCAAAAAAAGAAGATAAGGCTTATTTAACCATTCAAAACCATTATCAGACAGCGTCTTAAAAATCTCATCATTTACTGGCGAAGGTTCCTTTATTCCGTAACCAATATTTAATTCTCTTTTAGGATGATAATTTTTAAATGTTTCGCGGGCAAGCAGAAGTTCTGTTTCACAGGTAAAAAGCAGTGCATCAGCTTCATTCACTACCTTGTTTTCTACCAAGGCCCAATAAATATTGTTCCTGATAGCTTTCAACTTGCGGCCCTTTGCTTTTTGAAAATAAGGATCGAGCATACCGTGTGGCATTACAAGCACCTTCGGAACTTTGTCATTTCGCCTTTTAAGTTCACGAATCACCTTATTTACAGCATAGCTGGGGAACAACCATAAACCGTGAATAATAACCGCATCAAAACCAGACAGATGGTCCCGTAGCCAGAAAATCAATGCTCTGCTATATTTCAAAGGCCCCTTTCCCGGTCCTAAAGCTGTTATCTTAAAGCTATCCTTGCCAAGAAAAGGCGCATCAGGCGAATCCAGACTGACTACCTCATGATGATCGCCACTCTTTTGCAGTTCTGGTATTGAATTTCGTACACCTTGACACGGCCCGCCGCTAGCCGGATCCATACTTGCTATTACGCGTAATACCCTCATAAAAGTTCCTTCATAGTTAAGATGTGCATTTAACTACTCTATCATCTACCGAGTAACCTTTAACACAATGATTAAATTAATCCGTCAATAACCTCATTCGAGGCCATTCCTTCATATTGCCTGCAGATCTGAACTACCTCATGACCATTTGCAACAAATTCTTTTGCAAGCGCGAGCCACATTTTTTCAACTGCACCGCCAAGTAAGATTGGTACCGTTAAAAAAGCGCCGAATATGATTGTGATTTTCAAGATTCGATTAATTCTTTTATTGCATTTTTCAACTGTGTTGCAGCAACCTCAATTTTAAAATAGGTTAGATAAGCATTTAGAGCATTTGCTTTTTTTGCTTGTTTTTCAGATGCAGTCAAAGTTAACCATTTTACCAACAAATCTT
Source organism: Mucilaginibacter straminoryzae (assembly GCF_022953055.1). Taxonomy (GTDB): domain Bacteria; phylum Bacteroidota; class Bacteroidia; order Sphingobacteriales; family Sphingobacteriaceae; genus Mucilaginibacter; species Mucilaginibacter straminoryzae. The sequence goes on from NZ_JALJEJ010000004.1 coordinate 324,052, forward strand.
CTACCCCATCCAAAGTATCTTCTGCCACTAACCCGGCATCAGATTTCAATATTTCTTTATAAATATTTACCTGGTTGCTAATAAGTGCCGGAGTACTGCATGCTAACGCTTCTACCACCGCGATACCAAAATTCTCTTGATGACTTGGTAATATAAACGCTTCTGCACGATAAAATGAAGCCCATTTTGCGTCCCCGGCCAGCATCCCCGGAAAAAAAACACGGTTTGTCAATTCGGGTGCACCATCAACAAGTAATTTCAATTGCCGCCCATAGGGTTGTTCTATGCCCGGGCCAGCTATCACAAGAAATGGTAAGTCATTGTTAAGTTTAATTAAGTCAATGTAAGCCTGAACCAGTAAATCTACCCCCTTTTTGGGGTGTATACGGCTTAAAAAAAGAAGATATGGCTTATTTAACCATTCAAAACCATTATCAGACAGCGTCCTAAAAACCTCATCATTTGCTTGCGGAGGTTCCTTTATTCCGTAACCAACGTTTAATTCCCTTTTGGGATGATAATTTTTAAATGTTTCCCGGGCAAGCAGAAGTTCTGTTTCACAGGTAAAAAGTAGTGCATCAGCTTCATTCACCACCTTATTTTCTACCAACGCCCAGTAAATATTATTCCTGATAGCTTTCAACTTGCGGCCCTTTGCCTTTTGAAAATAAGGATCAAGCATACCGTGTGGCATTACAAGAACCCGCGGAACTTTGCCATTTCGCTTTTTAAGTTCACGAATCACCTTATTTACAGCATAGCTGGGGAACAACCATAAACCGTTAATAATGACCGCATCAAAACCAGACAGATGGTCCCGTAGCCAAAAAATCAATGCTCTGTTAAATTTCAGAGGCCCTTTTCCCGGCCCTAAGGCTGTTATTTTAAAACTATCCTTTCCGAGAAAAGGCGCATCAGGCGAATCCAGGCTGACTACCTCATGATGATCGCCACTCTTTTGCAGTTCTGGTATTGAATTTCGTAAACCTTGACAAGTCCCGCCGCTAGCTGGGTCCATACTTGCGATCACGTATAACACTTTCATAAAATTGCTTATCGGCTAAAATATTTTGGTATGCTTGTTCTACAAGATTAAGTGCTTGATCTAGGTCGAATTTTTTGATATTCAGATATCCGGAATTGATAATTGCTTCCCTTGCTTCCACTGACAGATTGACTGTCTCTTGCAAAACCTTAGCAGCAATTTTCAGCCATTCCCGCAACTCAGCCGTATCGTGAGGCATCTTAGGTATATAGGACGCTGCTATTCCGCCTACTTCAGTCATAGGGGCTTCATTAGTTGTAATAACAGGGCATCCTGAAGCCATTGCTTCTGCAATAGGCCAACCAAATCCTTCTGCAAGGGAAGGGAATAAAAACAGTGTTGCTCCAGCATATGCATTTTGAACAAAATCATCACCTTTCCCAACCAGGAAATAGATGTCTTCACTGTAATCAGACGCGCTTGCTTCTTCCAATAAACCGGCTGTAGGTGCAGCTCCGATAAGCAATAATGGGAGACGTTGCTGATACTGCGCACGCCACTCCTTATATATTTTCACAACCCCTACCCTGTTTTTATACCATTGGTTCCCCCCTACATGTAACAGATAGCCATTGCTGACATCAATACCGGTTTCCGCCTGAATAGACTGTCTGACCCTCTGAGGTTGCAACGGTTGAAAACCGGAATTAAGCCCGTTATAAATTACTGTTGAGAATCGGGGCTTCCGGTTTAAGAAAAATAGTAAATCCTGCTCTGTTTTTTTTGATACCGAAATAAAATTCTGCCCACGCTTGTAACCGTTCCTAATGAATTCCTGGTACTTACGCCCGGTGATTCCGGTTACATTTTCGGGTATCTCTCCCATCGCAGAGCGCTGAGCTAAAAAATCGTGACAATGAATCACGTGAGGACGGTCAGCTACCAAAGGTACCCAAGGGCCTAATGCATGATCGGTAAAAACATACAAAGTGTCAACAGGCTGTTGTTTTAGCGCTTTTCTAACTTTGAGCGGGAATGCGATAAACTGATCAAGATAACCCATCCATTTTTTTAGTTTATCCGGAACAGGCGCCTTATAAAAAAAAGCCTCGGGGTTCCATAGCTCAACCTCGTGCCCTTTGCCCTTCATTCCTTCGGCTAGCATTGTCGCAAAGCGGGGCATACTTTGAGAGTTTAAGAAAGCTGGATGGGTAAAAAAAACAATTCTCATCAATCGTATTTTTACTGTGTTAAGGGACGTAACTGTTCTAAAATCGTACGATAACTATATCTGTCTACTATCTGTTGAGAAGAATTCTGCCAGCTTAACTTGCCCGATAAAACTGCATCTATCTTTTCGGTAAGTTCATTAACATCACCGGTTTTAAACACATAGCCGTTCACTCCTTCTTTAACCAGATCATAGGCCGAGCCGGTAAGGTCAGAAACAACGACCGGTAAATTAAAATTCATTGCTTCATTGATTGATAGACCCCATGTTTCACCAACGGTTGAACACATTACAAATAAATCGCCCATGGCATAATAATCCGCTATCTGGCTCTGATTTACAAACCCGGTAAGAATTACTTTGGTTAACTGATGTTCTGCAATCAGGGCTTCCATTTCTTTTCGTAATTCACCTTCGCCGATCATGATCAACCAACAGTCGGTACGATTAAGTTTAATATATGCGTTTATTAAATCTACAGGTTTTTTCTTGGAAATATATTTTCCCGAGTAAATTATTACCTTTTCCCCGGCCGGGATGTGGTGTATCTGTCTGATCTGGTTCAAATCTAGCTTTGCAGCTTCCTCTCTAAATCTGTCATTGTCCACAGAGTAAGGGCAGAAAATAATCCTGTCATCCTCAATGTCAAAACTTTTATAAAACAACCTATTTTGTTCACCGATATTGAGAAAATAGTTAATCCTGGGGAATAACACGTATTTTAAAGCCGCTCTGCGCAATGTATTCTTAAAACCTCTTTTCTTGTTTTCCTGAATGTAAGGCATCTCGCATCTGAAACAAACGGTATGCCCTTTTAACTTTGCCAAAAGTAAAACAAGCGTATGGGTAAAATAATGCCATCCGTGAACTACAATTACAGACTTAGGTTCGTTGAACAACTGCCTAACTACGCCCAAGTTCATTAATCCGAAGAAACCATTGTAATGAGAAGGTTTCCATGAATAATTTTTAAAGAAATGATATTCATACCCCTCTAACAATGGTATATCCCATTTCACCTTCACGCCGAACTGCTTATCGGTGGACCCTTTAATAGACTCATCAGAGCTATACCATGCTTTAACTTTTAAACCATTGCGGTTAAGAAATTGGTAAAGCGGCGCAAAATATTGGATGGGATGAGAATTTACAAATATAATCTGTTTCATATATTTTAAAGCATCGGTTGAGGTTGACGGTTAGCTAATCTTTTTTTGCTTACTCTCTCGCGCTCGTCATCAAAATTTTTTAAAGTGATAATAGAACCTATAGTAAGCCAAAACCAAATATTAAGCGGGGGTTGTTTGGCGATAAAGCTATATAAACCAATAATGATAACAAATCCGAGGAGGAATGCAATGGGCACCCCTAAATTCACACTTTTTACCCATATCCTGATACAGAAAAAAATGGCCCAGATCCTGAAGCCGTACCAGATAATCATTAGGTAAACTCCGCCTTCCCACGCTGTGGTAATATAATCAGCCTCTGCACCAAAGCTCCTTTCTACTGCAGCGTAAGCGCTTATTTTATCTGAACCATTACTCATCACCCCCAAACCACGACCGAACAACATTGGCAAAAGGTCCTGACGGAAAAGCCATCCTACCCATGCAAACAATTCTTCCGATACACGACCTTCAATTTCCTGCGAATGTGATCGTTCCTCTGTACCGGTCGAACGCGCATCATAGGCCGCGAAAAACTCTGGCTTGACCGCACGAATCACCCCTAATAGCATAAAAAATACCGCTATCATAGCAATTCCTCTTAAAACAAACCGGCCGGGCGATTTTATGGATGCGAAAATGAATCCAATCAATAAACACCCCCCACACCCTAAAACTGCGGTGCGCCCCCCTGTAATAAAAGCCCCAACCCCCAGTGACAAACCTGCAAGAGATAATAGCAAGATATTCAGATATTTCTTCTTTCGCTTAAACGAAGGGAAAAAAAAAGTGGCAGCAAAAAAACCGCATACCACATCTAAAAACCACGAATACTGCCCCGTAAAGGCAAAAGTAGAACTTACACGCAAATAACCCGCAGCTGAAAAACCCTCTAATGAATCGCCGTCAACACTGCGATTTAACCAGTGGGTAGCAGGTAAAGAATTCTGGACTATAGCGATAAGTGCCGTCGGGATCAGCAAAAAAATAAATATCGATAAAAATGTTCTAAATTCCAGAATACGCGATGGCGGAAAAGCTATCGGAACTAGTAAGCCCACAACTATATACAATAAATATTGCTTAATGCCGAAAATAGCTAAAACAGGGTCATGAAGTGCTGTTTGAATAATACAAGGGATAAATGCGATAAATATTATTTTCCAACTTTTTAAGATCGTGTTCGATAAGCCTTTAAAATTCAGGTTCAAGACTAAAGTCAGCGCATAAATACATAAAACATCCTTAAGGAAAAATATCACTAAGCCGATTGCAGAAGGAAGCAATTTTCTGACTAAGCCCTCAAAAACCAATAAAAAGACCAGCGCATAAACAATTGTTTTGGCCTTAACACGAAGTTTATCCGTTCTAAGTCTGTTAAGTGTGCTTAGTCTGTCCATCAAATCCCTTGAAACTTTTCTGCTAATATTTTGTCCAGTGCAACCTTTAACATTTTTCCACTTTCATCCCAGCCCTTCAAACTGCTTGCCCTATTGACAGCATTGGCTTTCACACGGTCGTACAGCTCACTATCATCAGCTAACTGCTGTATTTTCGCCGCAATGCTTGTGCTGTCGCGAATCGGAACAATAAATCCCTCTTTGCCGTCTGTTATAAGATCATCAGCTCCTGTATTCTCTGTAGCAACAATGGGGATACCGTATGACAAAGCCTCACCTAAAACCAATGCAAGCCCTTCTTCTATAGACGGCAAACAAAAAACACTTGCATTCTGGTATACATTTTCCAGCTCAGCTCCTTTTAAAACCCCAGTAAATATAACATTTTCAGGAATCGTAATTCCAGCTAAGCCATCCGGAGTATTCGGAGGCCCTACAATGGTCAACCTTTTTTTAGGGTGTTTAACCATTTTAAATGCTTCGATCAAATACCTTAATCCTTTCCTGACTGATACACTCCCTACATACAAGATATTAAATTCATCGGTTTTTTTGCCAGGTACTACCGTATTTAAGGTCAGACTGTTAAACCCATAAGGCACCTTGATCAGCTTTTTCTCCGGGAAACCATATTTGATAAAACTTCGTTTTACAAATTCGGAAGGCATCAATATAAAATCAGCCACTTCGTACTCTTCAATCCGGCGTTTTTTTTCGGCTTTATGAAATGGAAGCCAAGGTATATGGCTTAGTTCGTATTCCTCTTTAAGTAATTGTTCCTGGTACGATACATGGCTGTTCACGGCCTCTACTATGGTAATAATGCCCTTTTGCTTTGCATATTTAGCAGTATTAAGGCCGGCGCCATTGTAAAAGATAAAAATATCGGCATCATCCACCAGTTTTTTGCAGGCCCAATCTAATTCCTTTTTTGCAAGATAGGCTAAGTGCGCACTAAATTTAGCAGGAAGATTAAAACGAAGGCTTGCTAGGAAAACAGTTTGTATCCAATCCTGACGCACCAAATTATCGCCTACTTCTGGCAGCTCTGCCCTGGGGCTTAACCGCGAAAAGCCGCTGACAAATTTATACAGGGCTCCCTGTTGTTGTAATGAGGCGGCGTATTTGTAGTGATGTGCGCGGGTTGGTGCTGTATAAAGTACTTTCATAATATTAACCTTTGATCCAGGCAAGATTTGCAGCCAGAAACTCACAAGGATTATAATTTAATTCTTCTATCCGCTTTTTACTAATCGGTTTAGCTGGGTTTCCAGCAACTATTTCAAAATCCTTAACATCTCTCGTTACTACTGCTCCGGCGCCGACTACGGCTCCTTTGCCAATAGAAACGCCCGGTAAGATGATGGCATTGGTGGCAATCCAGGCGTAATCACCTATGATGATTGGCCCTTTTACATGCCGCCAGAGAGAATCCTGTGTATTATGCGATGCCGTAAGAAGTATTGCTCCGTCATTTATGCAAACATTAGCCCCAATAACTACGGCATCATGCAATGCTATTTGAACCTTTCCTAAAAAAGACATTGGTCCAATCGTTAATTTCTTCTTTTGTCCACCTACCTCAACTAAACCTATTTCTGCAGTTGGATGGATATCTGCTCCTTTTCTCAAAAGTTTCCAACGGCGGTAATTCCGTTTCATCAGTTCATTAAAGGTAAGCAAGCGCTTAGCCCAAGCCTTATAAAAAGCTACAGATGTAACACTAAATTTTGCCCTGTTCTTATATAAATAACTTAAACTGGCCATATAGTTTCCTCCATACTTTCAATTAGTATCTTACTGATTTCTTCAACACTGTTGTTTCCTAAACTAGTCTGTAAGTTCGAATATATAGTTTCAAAATTTCCACCTCTATAATCGAATATGTCATCAGGAGCGATAGCATTGTTAACACTGTGACCTCGAGGCAACCAATCACGGGCAACGCTGATAATAGGTAACTGATGTAAACGCATAGCCGCCACAGCGCCGCTTTTGTCTGCCAAATTAATTGGTGTAGTACTAATTCCGATGGTTGAACTTTGGAGAAGTTCGGATATGCCGCTTTCCTCAATCTCTCCGGAGATTTTTACAGGCATTTGATACCTCTCCCAGGCAGCTTGCCATTTCACCTGCTCACTACCAGATCTGCCTGCTATGATTAATTCGAAAGCTCTGCCAGATTTTTTAGAAAAATCCGAAACCTCTTTTGCAAAATCTTCAATGGGCGCGCCGTGATGTATCCCTCCAAAAACGATCAACACTTCCGAAGTTGGTTTTAAGGATACTTTGGTACTCTTTATAATTGGAATGTTACTGAATAATCTTAAAATGAATGGTTTGATACCAACTTGAGATAGCTTTAAGTAGTACAGTCTATTTGAAGTTGTTATAAGCAAAAATTTTACACTTTTCATCAGACTTACTATTCTCGCCTTTTGTATTCTACCCCAAAGTATATGTTTTAAGTGTGCTTTTTGCTCTATTCCAACCCATATTTCATGAAACATAATATGGCATTTGATATCCCCGCTTATTTTTTTAAACACTCTTATAAATGGGGTGGAAATAATGCCTTTAGGTTGAAAGGAAAATGAAACAAATTGCAGACTTATCCAATCTGCTTCAAAAGCATAAACGACTGCTTCCAGTATTTTAAGTCTTTCTTTCTCTGGAAAAGTAAATGGAATGCGCGTTAGTGTTAAGTTGAGAGTGCTATCTTTAAAGTCCGCACATTGTTTTATAAATTTATCGTTCAAGGCAATAGCAAGGCACTCGTGGCCTTTTTTGCAAAGCTCTTCTGCCAATTTACGGGTATAGTCTCCTACCCCGTCTTTACCAGGCTCAAGCGATCCGCATATGAAGGCTATTTTCATTTATTTAGTAAAAGTACGACCGCTAAACAGTTATTAACAAAATATCACTTTGAATAAAACCTATTCACTATTAAAGACACTTTAAGATCAACGTATTTAAAAAAAACTTTTGTTTTAGGATATAAATTGATAGGATACTTAACGTTCTTCCAAAATTGCTTTTCCGAAAGCGAAGCTCTTCTACCCTTTAATGCCTGCAAAAAGAACGATACCTTCCAAGGTTTAGGTTTTCCGGTTGCGTGCGACATTAGCCATCCCCCGCCAATAAAGTCCATTCCTTCAGGTCCAATTTCACTGATTGGTTCTTTACAACACATCGCGCAGATATTTAATGCATCTTGATCACCCATATGAAATTCATTTGACGGATCATTTTTGTTGTCAAGATAATTCATATCCATTCCAAAACTACTCATCGCGATTTTTATGATCTCATCCCATGTTTTTAAAAATTGTAAGCGATCACTTGAAACCCCACAAAAGCCAGCATTTATATAGTGATACAATTCTCTCTCCACTTTAAGATTTAGAGCGTTTATTACCTTTTGCCACGCAAATCTTTTTGGATGAGTTGGTGGAAAATCCGAGCTTACAATCTCATGAACTAAAGTTATACCATATTGAATCCAATTTTCATAAAATTCCCATTTGCACCTTACAACAATATCCGGATCAAAATAGAAAATTCCACTTGCATCATTAGCGTAATCACTCATTAAAAGCAACATGAATTGCGGCTTGTAATTGGTGAAATGGTAATTGGTTTCTATCAAAATAAAATGGACCAGCAATCCTTCAGCTACCTCAACTGATTTCGAAATCTTTCCCGAAGGCCATACCTTTTCCGTTACCGCCCTTGCCCAAAAAGGTAATTCACCTTTATATCCAATAAAAAAATCACCTCTGAAACCACTTTTGTAAAGCGAATTGACTAAGGCTCCTCCGCCATAATGATAATGTCCTTCAAAAAGGGTACAAACAACTGATGACATATTTAGTAATTAACGTTATCAAACTTAAACAGCCTATAACAAGTGTACAAAACATGTATAAGCGCTTGACCCGTGCTATAAAACAATTGAATTACAAAACCTTTGTAACTGTTTTTAAGTGAAACAGCAAGGCTCCGAAATAATAGATAGAATATTAAAGGCACAGAAATAACCGATTAATAATCCATCTTATAATTGGTACCAACGGAGGCAATAAGCATGTTTTCCTATGATATCAATATTTTTAAGAACAAATAAATTACATTCTCATTTTTAAACTGGTATAGCATTAGCTATTTCCATAAAACCTTCCGACAAAAGCAGCTATTTTCAACTCAAATTGCCTAAACTTAATCAACCCAAGTTTGTAAGGTCTAATTGGACCACTTAAATTTTCCCAAAACAACCTATCAACTACCCGTAAACGTTGCCCTTTAAGTGCTCGAACTATGGGACTACTAACCCATGGTTTTTGCGTACCTAGTGCATGCGGTAGAATTGCAGCTCCATGCTTGAAAGCCATAGCCTCTTGCCCTATATAACTAATGGGTCTATTCCAAACTTCAGTTGTTATATTCAAAGCGTCTTGATCAGTTTTGCTGAAAGGCGCAAAATCGCCTTGAGCCTCCTTAGCTAACTGTCCTCCATTTTTAAATATGGATTTATCTAACCCTCCAATATACAAAGACATATGTTCTTGAATAGACTTCCAATTTTCTAGAAAGTGAAAATCAGCTTTAGAAACACCAATAAACCCCCCATTTACATAGATAGACGTTTTAAACTTCAACTCAATTTTATATTGGCTAAATAATCGTCTCCAAGCCACTCTACGTGGATGATACTCTGATATGGGAGAGTTTACGTCCTCACACAAAGCAACACCACATTGTATCCATTCCAAAAAGTAATACCATGGACCTGATATTACGATATCTGGATCGAAATAAAACAAACCATCTGCACTTTTTGCGGGGCCTTGTAATAACCTAAGCATAAAGTCTGGTTTATAGTTAGTAAGGTGATAGTCAGTAGTCAGTGGTAAAAAATATATTCTTAGATCGCTAGTCACCTCTACCGAAGTTACGTTTTGCCACTCAAAGAAATTACTAATATTGCGAACATCGTTATAGTTATTTACCCATTTTGGCAATTGCCCCCTATATCCAACATAAAAATCTCCCTTATACCCCTGCTTATAAAGTGAATTAACAAGAGCTGATACTCCATAATGATAATGTCCTTCAAAAAGGGTGCAAACAGCTGATGACATATTTAGTAATTAACGTTATCAAACTTAACAAGCCTGTAACAAGTGTACAAAACGTGCATAAGCACTTGTACAAGCGCTATAAAGCAATTGAAATGCAAAACCTCCGTGAGCGTTGTTACGTGAAACAGCAAGGCCCCAAAAACAATAGATAGAATGTTTATAGGTATAGAAATAACAGGATTAATAACCCATCCCCGGCTTGTCGCTAATCCAAAACATATGCCTGACATTATACTTAAACAGGCAGCAATAACACTGTAAAACAACTCATTCTTTAAATTGGAATAAGACTTTCCCAGTATCCATAATATTTGCGTCGGAAAAACACCGGAAACACCTACAACTACAAGTAAAATAACGCTTACTCCAATAAGTAATTGAAAATAATATCGTGTGAGTACAGCCTTATTATCAGGCAGTCTAGAAAATCTTGGAATAATCAAAGTGCTAAAAAGTACATTAAACAACGACAGCACCATGCTCAAACGGCTTAATGCACCTATTTGAGCGATATTATTTGTATTTCCAAAAATAGATAACAGCCAAATGGATATTTGTCCGGATACGCAATAATATATCGCGCCAGGTAAAATACGCTTGACAACTGCTAGTATTTCTTTTCTAACCTCTGGATCAGATTTCTGATTCCAATCCACATATTTTGCAGTGAGTTTTTTTAATTTGATATTACCTAAGATACGAGGTATCCCGGCTGTGATAATGCCTACTGCAGCAAAAGGAGCTAGAAAGGTCGCGAAAACTAGGATCATCCGGAAAATGCCGACCCAAACTTGGTTTTTTTGCAGCGAAGTGATATCCTGCCTCAACTTTAATCCCACTTCAAGCAATGAGTCCGATAACGCAGCTATAAATGCCGGTATCAAAGATAGTATTATTATGGTGCTTTGTAACCAACTGGCCCCATGCTGTACCAGGAGGTAAAACAAAACCGGTATAGCAACTATCAAACTAAAAATAGCAAACTTTTTTCGCAGGTTAAGGCCCGTAACCATTATCACTCCCAATTTGGTGTTATCCTGCCAAACCTTCCCGCCCTGAGCCATTACCCCTGCACTAATACCACCATCAGATAAAACTGTCATTGTACCAAGCATCGTATTAACAAGGGTATATAAAGCGTATTCTGCTGTTGATAAAAATCTTATTATAACTATACCGCTTACTAAACTTACACCTTGAACAATGATTTGCGCAGTTCCAGTTATTGTAATTAGCTTAAACCAATGAATTAACTTGTCGAGTTTGTTTTTTGAGGAAGCTGCCGTGTCTACTGCACTCATTTATATTAAAATATTAGGAAGTGAACCTGCTGAACCATGATTTTTTTCTGCCCTTATCTTCCTCATAATAACCGTAGCCGTAACCATAGCCATAACCGTAACCATAGCCAATTTTCGATTGATCTATAGAATTGAAGACTATATTCAGGTTTTTGAATATCCTCCTTTGTCTAAGGTCATCTACAAATCTGATCTGGTCTCTATGTGTATAATTATATCTTACGATAAACAATGTTGCACTTGCATATTTACTTAGAATTTGCGCATCCGTCAAAATTCCGACAGGAGGAGCGTCTAGTATAATGTAATCGTATTCTTGCTTAAGCTGCTCAAGCAAAGATTCAATTTTACCGTTTAACAGCAACTCAGCAGGATTAGGAGGGATAGTTCCACTAGTGATTACCTGTAAATTAGGTAACTTAAACTGGTCTCTCATCACATCTTTGTAATCCACCTGCCCAATTAAATAATTTGAAAGCCCGAGTTCGGGTTGCAGACCTAGCATCGTTTCAAATCTTGGCCTTCTTAAATCAAGTTCCAGGACAATCACTTTTTTTCCCGTGCTTGCAAGGCTGGCACCCAAGTTTAAAGCGATAAAGGATTTCCCTTCGCCACTGATATTAGAGGTGAACAAAATCACTTTATCCTCTGCAGACGGCATAATGAACTGCAAATTTGTCCTTAATACGCGTATTTGCTCAGAAATCATCGCTCTGGGACGTTCTATAGTTATCATCGGCTCCTGCTCTGATGAGTAACTGACCTGAGCAATAACAGGAACTTTGGTATAACGCTCGATATCAGACCTTCGCTTTATTGTAGTATCAAGCATACCCAAAAGGAATATGCTAATTATAGGCAAAAATAGGCCTATAGCGAAGAAAGAAAAGTAAACAGCATTTTTTGCAGGCTTGAAATACATCCCTGAACTTTTTGCTTTATCTATAGTCTTACTATCCGAAACAGTAGAGGCAAGTGACATTGCTGATTCTTCACGCTTTTGAAGTAAGAAAGTAAACAGGTTATTTTTAATATCCCTGTCCCGCATAATATCAATAAGTCCCCGTTCTTTTGAAGGAACACTTCTTATAATTGCCTTGAAACCATTGTTTTGGTTTATCAATTGTCTTTTACTGCTAACAAGACCTGCTCTGATGTTTTGTACGGTTTGTAAAATAGTTTGCTTAAGGGCTTTGATCTGGTCATTCAAGGAACTAACCGCAGGGTTAGTCTGCGGAATAGTTCTAAGCAAACTCTCTTTTTTTACCTGTACATCGCTAAGCTGAGTTATTAATAAGGTTAAAGACGGATCCTCTATCCCTTGCATTGAGGGTAGCTTCATCTGATCCATATTATCATTGTTCAGATAATTCTCCAGCACTTTTAATCCACCTAACTCTAAATCAATCTTCGTGAGCTGAGCATCATTATTCTGGACATTGGTTAAGAATATACTCGATTGGGTAGAAATATCTGTAATTTCATTGGTAGACTTATAATCCTGAACCTTCTTTTCCACCGTATTAAGTTCGCCAGCCACCGCTGCCAATCTTCCTTCTATGAAAGCCAGCGTATTAGCAGTGGTTTTATTTTTATCGTCGATGGATATCTGGTTATATTCGTCTACCAGCTTGGTCAGTATATCCTTACCCCGTTGCGCATTCTGATCTTCCATTGAGATAAACAATACGGTCGCTTGCTTACTGGCGGGTGTGATCTGCAATTTGCCAATGTATGACTGTGCAACGTCCTCGGCAGAGCCGAAAATAACCTGTACCACCTCGGCAGACTTTACTTTTGTCGGAATTACTACTAGAAGACCCGCCTCTGTCTCAACGGGTTTGTTATAAGGAATTTTTTTTCCGTTAAACTCAACCTCACGATCATTAATCTGTTGCACATCCCATTCCTGCTTTGCAATATTAGCAGAAGGTCTAAGCATCCTTATCTTAAACGGTTCGTTCTTATAAAGAACAATTTTCGTGAAGCCCTTTTTAACCAAATACGTATTCTCCAGTTCCAACGCTTTAACAACCTTTTCCATTAAGGCATTGGTTTTTAAAATCTGGATCTCATTGTCGACTATCTTATCGGTTGAGAATACATCCAGTTGCTGAAGTATGTCCTTATCGTTTCCAGATTGTTTGTCTTTGATTAAGATAGATATCTGCACATTAAATTGCGGTGTTAACGTCTTCGCATAGAAATAACCGGCTAAAAGCATCACTACAACTGATAATAATATCCATTTCCAATGCCGCAAATACTTTTGTAATACCTCCTTAAAATCAACATCTTGATTTATTTCCGGCTCTACAAATTCGTCTGAATATTCTGAAGTTCTTTGCATTTACTTACTTTCTAAAAATTAATACCCCGACAGTTATGATAGATACCATTATAGGAATTAATCTTAAAGCGAGGTCTGTCTGCGCAATCTTACCTTTTGATGCTTTAACATAAACAATATCGTTACTATGCAAATAATAATATGGCGAAGAAAATACGTCGCTTTTTGTAAAGTCAACTTCGCCGAACTCCTTTTTATTATTTACATCCCTGATAATTTCAATACTATTTTGTTTAGCAAAAGGTGTAAGGTCACCAGCAAGGGTAATTGCTTCTGGCAAAGTGATTCGTTCGTTAGGAATAACGTAAATACCGGGTTTACTTACTTCACCAAGAATTGAAATTCTAAAGTTTAAAAATCGCACAGTTACTGTCGGTTCTTTCAAATAAAACTCAAGCTTTTTACGAATAATACCCGTTGCCTCATTAGTAGTAAGAGATCCTACCGCAACTGAACCTACTAAAGGTAGGGTAATATTTCCTGAGCCATCTACTAAATATCCTGGCGCTGCGGACTGACTTAAACTCGGGGTTGCATCTGGTGTTTCCCGGGAAGATGAATACGGATTAAAAAAACTGCTAGCCTCGGGGCTGAGAGAATTTACATAAATAGATAAAAGATCGCCTGGCTGTATTTTAGGTACATATTCTCTGGCAATAGCTACCGTATCCTTCGAACCAGACCTCTGAAAATAAGTTATCTTTTTCTCATTAAAACACGATGACAGAATCATCACGCCCAAAAGAACAATCAGAGAGAAAAAACTTTCCTTTTTTTTAGTTGACATCAAATGCGTTTTTAAACTTATAAGGCTTAAAAGCCCTATTACAATATATGAAAAAAGTATAGAAAATTTAAGCCTGCCCCATCGTGCCGCCGAAATTCATGGTGAACCCGGAAACATTCTCCTGTAACCTAATTCTACCGTTTGCGCTTTCGAACTTTTCGATATTATCACTCAATGCGCTTAGTAATCTTCGCGCATGTTCAGGCGTAAGAATAATTCGGGATTTCACTTTAGCCTTTGGCACACCGGGAAGCACTCTGATAAAATCAATAACAAACTCTGCATTAGAATGAGTAATAATAGCCAAATTCGAATAAATTCCTTCAGCAACGTCTTCGCTTAACTCGATATTTAACTGTCCTTCAGTTTGTTCTTCCATCAGGTAAAAATGTATATTATTGCAAATCTATCAATAATTCCTCAATTATTTTATGACAATAAAATTAAAAAAGCATTATAGTAAACCGACCTTATTATTAAATTTATTCTTTTAATTAAAAAAAATAACGACGACTATAATTGAAATTATTTTGCACAAAAAAGCGATATTTTTTAATTTATTTATTTATAATTACAGTTCGTTTAGGAATTCTTACTGTTTGAGGTCATTAATTAACATAAATTTAATTCTGTGAAAAAAATTTTATTAATCGTCGCCGCATTGTTTGTGCTGCACAACGCTAAAGCACAATCCAGTAACAATAGCTACCGTGAAGACTCGTGGCATCTCGTTGTTGGTCCAAGTGGGCTAGTCAATGTAAAACCAGGAAGTGATGTACTTCACATTGGTTACGGAGCTGAAGGTCAATTGGAGTACTATCCTACTAACTATGTGGGGGTAACTGTTTCCACAGGCTACCTGAGATTAATCGGTGCAAAACCAAACGGAGTTAAATTGCCTGACTTTTCTTTCGTGCCGATACGGGCGGGACTGAAAGGTTTTGTTGTATCTAATTTGTATTTACTTGCTGATGTAGGTATAGGTTTTGCGAGCCCTAAAGGTATGCTGAACTCTACATTTGTTAAAACAATTGCTCCTGGTATCGGCTACAGTAACCAGGACATTGGTCTAGACATCAGCTTAAAATATGAGAACCTGAATCAGAGAAATAATTATTTGAGCATGTTCGGCTTAAATGTAGCTTACTCATTCAATTTAAGCGGTTCAGGATATTAAGAAATTCTACTCTCTTAGGTTTTCTAATAATATTTAAAGGTTGACAACAGTTTCAGACTTGTGAAGCAGTTTTCAACCTTTATTGTTTATGCACAAAATGCGCAGCATCTTCTCTCCTATTTGATATCTTTCATAAGATTACCATTAGCGATGTTCATTCTGAAAGCCGATACCCCTCGACGGCCAACTGAGCATATTCACTTTAATCACTTCGGATTCCATGTTTTAAGCGTTGTATTTGGTTTTAATGAAAACTAGCCAACTTCTATCCAGAACAGCTAGCTGATATACCTTACTGCTTGTGAAGTAGCGAAAGAGGCTGAGTCAGCAAAATACCTATCGCTCTATCGCTAATCCCTACCTTTTTATTAGACAGCGAAACCATTATACGTCTTAGTCCTACTATTAGGCATAAAAAAGGGCGCTCTTTTTGGAGCACCCTTCCCTTGACTTAATTATCTATAAAAAGATTAGTTATTAAACTTCTTCAGCTTTAGAAGCCATCAGTTTGTCAAACTCTTCTTGTGATCCTACGCGGATGTTATCATAGATACGCATACCGGTACCTGAAGGAATTAAGTGACCTACAATCACGTTTTCTTTCAGACCAAGCATTTTGTCGCGTTTACCTGCGATAGCTGCCTCATTCAACACCTTAGTAGTTTCCTGGAAGGAAGCTGCGGAGATGAATGATTTAGTACCTAAAGATGCACGTGTGATACCTTGCAGTAACGGACTTGAAGTTGCTGCGATAGCATCACGAACCTGAACCAGTTTAAGATCTTTACGTTTCAGCACCGAATTTTCGTCGCGCAGTTTACGTAAATTAACAATCTGACCAGCTTTCAGGGTGCTGGAATCTCCCGGATCAACAACAACTTTCTTGTCGAAAATTTCGTCGTTCTCCATCATGAAATCCCATCCGTCTACAGCTTCTTTCTCAAGGAAACGGGTATCGCCCGGATCCTCGATCTGTACCTTCTGCATCATCTGGTGAACGATCACTTCGAAGTGTTTATCATTGATCTTCACACCTTGCAGACGGTAAACTTCCTGGATACCGTTTACAAGATACTCTTGTACAGCCGCAGGGCCTTTAATTGCCAGGATGTCCGCAGGTGATATAGAACCGTCAGACAATGGCATACCAGCTTTGATAAAGTCATTATCTTGTACCAGGATGTGCTTAGAAAGCGGTACTAAATATTTCTTGATCTGGCCGTCTTTAGATTCGATAGTGATCTCGCGGTTACCACGTTTCACACCGCCTAAAGTTACCACACCGTCAATCTCGGTTACTACCGCAGGGTTAGACGGGTTACGTGCCTCGAATAACTCAGTTACACGTGGCAGACCACCGGTGATATCCCGGGTTTTACCGGTTGAACGTGGGATCTTCGCAATTACCTGACCGGTTTGGATCTTCTCGCCTTCGTCTACTGCGATGTGCGCACCTACCGGGATGTTATAACCCTTGATAATGTTACCTGCAACGTCAGTGATCTGAATTACAGGGTTCTTAGTTTTATCGCGGGTATCGATAATCACTTTCTCGCGGTGACCGGTTTGCTCGTCAGACTCTTCACGGAAAGTGATACCTTCCAATACAGCGTCAAACTGTGCACGACCAGCGAATTCAGAGATGATTACCGCGTTGTACGGATCCCATGAACAGATACGCTCGCCTTTGGTGATCTTGCTGCCATCTTTCACATACAGGTATGAACCATATGGGATGTTATTGGTCATGATCACTTTATTGCTACCCTCTTCAATGATACGGAATTCGCCTGAACGACCTAATACCACATCAACCGGGCCATCTTCTGCAGTCTGGAACTCAACAGTACGTACGTTCTCAAATTCGATGATACCGTCATAACGTGCGTTGATCTGAGATTCAGCCGCGATGTTAGATGCAGTACCACCCACGTGGAAGGTACGAAGTGTTAACTGTGTACCAGGCTCACCGATAGACTGTGCGGCAATTACACCCACAGCTTCACCGGCTTGAACACGTTTACCTGAAGCCAGGTTACGACCGTAACAAAGGGCACACACACCGCGTTTACTTTCGCAAGTCAATACCGAACGGATCTCTATGCCTTCTAACGGAGAGTTTTCTATTGCTTTTGCAATTTCCTCTGTTATATCTTCACCTGCGCCAACTAACAGTTCGTTAGTAATAGGATCATGTACATCATGTAATGAAGTACGGCCTAAGATACGATCATATAATGGCTCTACGATATCCTCGTTGTCTTTCAACGCAGTTGTGAATATACCACGCAGGGTACCACAATCCGGTTCGCCAACAATCATATCCTGGGCAACGTCATGCAGACGACGGGTCAAGTAACCAGCATCGGCAGTTTTCAACGCCGTATCCGCCAAACCTTTACGGGCACCGTGGGTAGAAATAAAGTACTCTAATACCGACAGACCTTCTTTAAAGTTTGAAAGGATCGGGTTCTCGATGATCTCGCCACCCGAACCAGATTTCTGAGGTTTCGCCATCAGACCCCGCATACCAGCTAACTGACGGATCTGCTCTTTAGAACCACGGGCACCTGAATCAAGCATCATGTACACCGAGTTAAAGCCCTGGTTATCCTTAGACAGGATATCCATTACGTTTGCAGTAAGCCTGTTGTTGATACGGGTCCAGATATCGATGATCTGGTTGTAACGCTCGTTGTTGGTAATGAAACCCATGTTATAGTTGTTCATTACCTCTTCAACCTCTTTAGAGGCCTGCTCAATCAGGGTTACTTTTTGTGCAGGGATGTTCACGTCTTTAAGGTTGAATGATAAACCACCACGGAATGCCATCTGGAAGCCTAACTCCTTAATATCATCAAGGAATTGTGCTGCGCGTGCCATACCGGTGTTCTTCACAACGTCGCCGATAATATCACGAAGCGATTTTTTGGTCAGCAATTCGTTAATGTAACCTACTTCTTCAGGTACAACCTGGTTAAATAACACACGGCCTACGGTAGTTTCAGTCAATTTATTAACAATACTGCCATCACGCTCTTTTACATTTACTTTAACTTTGATGAAAGCGTGCAGATCTACTTTCTTCTCGTTGTAAGCGATGATCACTTCTTCCGGAGAATAGAAAGTCAGGTTTTCGCCTTTAACCACTCTGGTTTCATCTGTTTTGCGGCCTTTAGTAATGTAGTAAAGACCCAATACCATGTCCTGAGAAGGTACAGTAATAGGTGTACCGTTAGCAGGGTTCAGAATGTTGTGCGAAGCCAGCATCAGGATCTGTGCTTCCAAAATAGCCGCATTACCCAGCGGTACGTGAACCGCCATCTGGTCACCGTCAAAGTCGGCGTTGAATGCGGTACAGGTTAATGGGTGTAATTGGATCGCTTTACCTTCAACCAGTTTTGGCTGGAACGCCTGGATACCCAAACGGTGCAGCGTCGGTGCACGGTTTAGTAATACAGGGTGACCTTTCAGTACGTTTTCCAGGATATCCCAAACCAAAGGATCTTTACGGTCAACAATCTTTTTAGCTGATTTTACCGTTTTCACCACACCTCTTTCGATCATCTTGCGAATGATGAATGGTTTAAACAGCTCTGCGGCCATATCTTTTGGTAAACCACACTCGTGCAGTTTCAGGTTTGGTCCAACGACGATTACTGAACGGGCAGAGTAGTCAACACGTTTACCTAATAAGTTCTGACGGAAACGGCCTTGTTTACCTTTCAGAATGTCTGAAAGTGATTTCAGGGCACGATTACCTTCGGTTTTAACCGCGTTTACTTTACGTGAGTTATCAAACAACGAGTCAACCGCTTCCTGTAACATACGTTTTTCGTTACGTAAGATTACTTCCGGAGCTTTGATCTCGATCAGTCTTTTCAGACGGTTGTTACGGATAATTACACGACGGTAAAGGTCATTCAAATCCGAAGTAGCAAAACGGCCACCTTCCAACGGAACCAACGGACGCAGTTCTGGCGGAATTACAGGAACGATCTTCACGATCATCCACTCAGGGCTGTTGTCGATACGTGTTCTTGCATCGCGGAAAGCTTCCACGACCTGCAGGCGTTTTAACGCCTCGTTTTTACGTTGCTGAGACGTTTCGTTGGCAGCCTGGTGACGAAGATCATAAGATAACTGATCCAGGTCGATACGCTTTAATAATTCTTCTAACGCTTCGGCACCCATTTTAGCCACAAACTTCTGTGGGTCCTTATCGTCTAAGTATTGGTTTTCTTTTGGTAATGTATCTAATACGTCCAGGTATTCTTCTTCTGTAAGGAAGTCCATTTTTGAAATTCCGTCAGCTTCTTTAATACCAGGCTGAATAACTACATAACGCTCATAATAAATAATCAGGTCGAGCTTTTTGGTTGGTAAGCCCAGCAGGTAACCGATTTTGTTTGGCAAAGAACGGAAGTACCAGATGTGCGCTACCGGAACCACCAGGTTAATGTGGCCCATACGCTCGCGACGAACTTTCTTTTCGGTAACTTCAACACCACAACGGTCACACACGATACCTTTGTAACGGATACGTTTGTATTTACCGCAATGACATTCGTAATCCTTCACCGGACCGAAAATACGCTCGCAGAATAAACCATCACGTTCAGGTTTGTAAGTCCTGTAGTTAATGGTTTCAGGTTTTAAAACTTCACCGCTTGAACGCTCAAGAATAGACTCCGGAGAGGCTAAGCTGATTGTAATGCTGGTAAAGTTACTTTTGATTTTATTATCCTTTTTGTAAGACATAGTCTCCTTTTGTTTTTAAGATTGAATGATTTGTTTAGTGAATGAGTGATCTGATCACTTATCTGCACATAGAAGTTAACAAAGGGACCGGATGATCGATCAACCGGCCCTTCACTAAATTCATTCATTATTCTAATGTAATATCCAGACCTAAGCCTCTTAACTCGTGAACCAATACGTTGAATGATTCCGGTACAGATGGTGTAGGCAGGTTCTCGCCTTTTACAATGGCTTCGTATGTTTTGGCACGGCCGATCACGTCGTCAGACTTAACGGTCAAGATTTCCTGAAGGATGTTCGCTGCACCGAATGCTTCCAGTGCCCAAACCTCCATCTCACCAAAACGCTGACCACCGAACTGTGCTTTACCACCCAATGGCTGTTGTGTGATTAATGAGTACGGACCGATTGAACGGGCGTGCATCTTATCGTCAACCATGTGGCCCAGTTTCAGCATGTAGATAATACCTACAGTAGTGTGCTGATCGAAACGCTCACCTGTTAAACCATTGTATAAATAGGTACGGCCAGATTCTGGTAAGTTGGCTTTCTTAATCCACTCTTCCACTTCCTGGTAGCTTGCACCATCAAAAATCGGGGTAGCGAATTTAACACCAAGCTCTCTGCCTGCCCAACCTAATACGGTTTCGTAGATCTGACCCAAGTTCATACGTGAAGGTACACCAAGCGGGTTCAGTACGATATCTACCGGGCTGCCATCTTCTAAGAAAGGCATATCCTCGTCACGTACAATACGTGCTACGATACCTTTGTTACCGTGGCGGCCAGCCATCTTATCACCCACTTTCAGTTTACGTTTCTTCGCGATGTAAACCTTAGCCATCTGCACAATACCTGATGGAAGCTCGTCACCTACACTGATCGCGAATTTATCACGACGGTAAGCACCTAATTCTTCATTCAGTTTAATGTTATAGTTGTGCAGTAACAATTTAATCTGATCGTTCTTGTCGTCATCAGTGGTCCATTTAGTTGGGTTGATGTTCTCGTAGTTAAGCTCTGCCAGGATTTTCTGGGTAAACTTAACGCCTTTGGGTACAAGAAGCTCTTTGTAAACATTGTATACACCTTGTGATGTTTTGCCGTTTACAATCTCGAACAGTTTATCAATTAACAGGTTCTTCAGCTCTTTTGTCGCTTTATCATGCTTGGTATCCAATTTCTCCAGCTGCATTTTTTCTTCAGATTTTGAAGTCTTTTTAGCACGGGAGAATAATTTGGTATCGATAACCACACCACTGATAGATGGCGGAGTTTTCAATGAAGCATCTTTAACGTCACCTGCTTTATCACCGAAGATGGCACGTAAAAGTTTTTCTTCTGGTGAGGGGTCTGATTCACCTTTAGGGGTGATCTTACCGATCAGGATATCGCCTTCTTTAACCTCTGCGCCTACACGGATGATACCGTCTTCGTCAAGGTCTTTAGTCGCTTCTTCAGATACGTTCGGGATATCAGCAGTTAACTCTTCCTCACCACGTTTGGTGTCACGAACTTCCAGCTCGAACTCTTCTACGTGGATAGAGGTAAAGATATCCTGAGATACCACACGCTCAGAAATCACAATCGCATCCTCGAAGTTATAACCTTGCCAAGGCATGAACGCCACTTTCAGGTTACGGCCAAGCGCAAGCTCGCCGTTCTGGGTAGCATAACCTTCTGAAAGCACCTGACCTTTTTGTACCCGTTCGCCTTTTTTAACAATCGGCTTCAGGTTAATGGTAGTGCTCTGGTTGGTTTTCTTGAATTTGGTTAAGCGGTATGATTTGCTGTCGCCTTCAAAAGAAACCAAACGGTCATCTTCTGTACGGTCATATTTAATACGGATCTCGTTCGCGTCAACGTACTCAACTACACCATCGCCTTCAGCGTTGATCAGTGTACGAGAGTCTTTTGCTACACGGCCTTCCAAACCAGTACCTACGATCGGAGCTTCCGGACGTAACAGCGGTACTGCCTGGCGTTGCATGTTCGAACCCATCAATGCACGGTTAGCGTCATCGTGTTCAAGGAACGGAATCAGCGAAGCCGCAATTGAAGTGATCTGGTTAGGCGCAACGTCCATATAGTCCAGACGCTCTGGCTCTATAACCGGGAAGTCACCTTCGAAACGTGCTTTAACACGTGGGGTATCAAAGTTACCCTGATCATCATACATCGCGTTAGCCTGAGCAATGGTTTTACCATCCTCATCTTCTGCCGATAAATAGATCACGGGCTCATCAACTGCTACTTTACCGTTATCAACGCGTTTGTACGGCGTTTCGATAAAGCCCAGGTTATTGATCTTCGCGTGAACGCAAAGAGAAGAGATCAAACCGATGTTCGGACCTTCAGGAGTTTCGATGGTACACAAACGACCGTAGTGGGTGTAGTGAACGTCACGAACCTCGAAACCGGCACGCTCGCGTGACAGACCACCGGGACCTAAAGCTGAAAGACGACGCTTGTGCGTGATCTCTGCCAGTGGGTTGGTTTGGTCCATGAACTGAGAAAGCTGGTTGGTTCCGAAGAACGAGTTGATCACTGATGATAACGTACGTGCGTTGATCAGGTCAGTCGGTGTGAACACCTCGTTGTCACGAATGTTCATACGCTCACGGATAGTACGAGCCATACGTGCCAGACCTACACCAAATTGCGCGTACAACTGCTCACCTACCGTACGTACACGACGGTTTGATAAGTGGTCGATATCATCCACCTCAGCTTTAGAGTTGATCAACTTGATCAGATACTTCACAATTGCAATAATATCTTGCTTGGTTAATACCTTGGTATCACCAGAAGTATCCAGTTTCAATTTCCGGTTGATGCGGTAGCGGCCCACATCACCCAGGTCATATCTTTTATCAGAGAAGAACAGACGATCGATGATACCGCGCGCGGTTTCCTCATCTGGTGGTTCTGCGTTACGTAGCTGACGATAGATATGCTCTACCGCTTCTTTCTCTGAGTTTGAAGTATCTTTTTGTAAAGTATTATAGATAATGGTATAATCACCGCTGGTAGCTGCATCTTCCTTATTCAGGATGATGGTTTTAACACCTGCGTCAATGATCATATCAATATGGTCGTCTTCCAGTACGGTTTCGCGCTCAAGGATGATCTCGTTACGGTCGATAGATACCACTTCACCGGTATCCTCGTCCACAAAGTCTTCCACCCATTTTTTAAGCACCCTTGCAGCAAGCTTACGGCCGATAAATTTCTTCAGGCCAGATTTGCTTACTTTAACTTCGTCTGCCAGTTCGAACAGTTCCAGAATGTCTTTATCCGAATCGTAACCAATGGCACGAAGCAAGGTTGTAACCGGGAATTTCTTTTTACGGTCGATATACGCATACATCACGTTGTTTACGTCTGTAGCGAACTCAATCCATGAACCTTTGAAAGGAATTACACGGGCAGAGTATAATTTGGTACCGTTAGTGTGGCGGCTTTGGCCAAAGAACACACCAGGAGAACGGTGTAACTGAGAAACGATTACACGCTCGGCACCGTTGATCACAAATGTACCTTTAGGTGTCATGTAAGGGATAGTACCCAGGTACACGTCCTGTACAATTGTTTCAAAATCCTCGTGCTCCTCATCGTTACAAGATAAGCGCAGCTTAGCTTTCAGAGGAACGCTGTAGGTTAATCCGCGTTCGATACACTCTTGGATATCATAACGTGGCGGGTCAATAAAATAGTCAAGAAACTCCAGAACGAAGATGTTTCTTGAATCTGAGATCGGGAAGTTCTCAGCAAACACTTTAAACAAACCCTCTTTATGACGGTTGTCTGAAGTTGTCTCCAGCTGAAAGAATTCCCTGAAAGATTGTAACTGAACATCCAGAAAATCAGGGTAATCAATTACGTGCCTGCTGGTTGCAAAGTTTACTCTTTGATTATTGTTGTTTGCCAAGGGATTATAATTTTAGATTTATTTACTAAAAAAGATCTGAGGATAAAGATTCAGGTGCTGAGGGCTTGCGCCGGTAATTGGTCTGCTCACATCCTGCAAAATTAACAACTCATATCTAATTCTCATGTCATAAATGAGAACCATATAAATAGCAATAGACCCCGACCGTTTTCAGGTCGGAGTCTGGTGCTTTTGGGCTATTGCCTGGTTAAATTACTTAACCTCAACAACTGCGCCGGCTTCTTCTAATTGCTTTTTAAGTGATTCAGCTTCTTCTTTAGAAACACCAGCTTTTAATTCTTTTGGTGCACCGTCAACTAAATCTTTAGCTTCTTTCAAGCCAAGGCCAGTTAAGTCTTTTACTAACTTAACAACAGCTAACTTCTGACCGCCAGCTTCTTTTAAGATAACGTCGAATGCAGTTTGCTCAGCAGCAGCAGCAGGAGCATCACCACCAGCAGCAGGAGCAGCAACAGCTACTGCAGCAGCAGCTGGCTCAATACCGTACTCGTCTTTCAAGATCTGAGCTAATTCGTTAACTTCTTTTACTGTTAAGTTTACCAACTGTTCAGCAAACGCTTTTAAATCTGCCATTTTATTTAAATTTTTACTTTAATACGTTAATGATAATTTTTGTCCGATCTTACCAGGTGTCGGATTAACCTTCTCTTTCTTGTAATGTTTTTACTAAACCTGCGATAGTAGTTCCGCCTGATTGCAGTGCAGAAAGTACATTCTTAGCAGGAGATTGCAGTAAGCCGATGATATCGCCTACCAATTCTTCTTTCGATTTCAGCGTCATTAATGCGTCCAGCTGTTCGTCGCCAACAAAGGCTGCTGAATACACATATGCTGCTTTTAAACGTGGTTTGTCACCAGTTTTTCTCAAATCTTTAATCAACTTAGCCGGAGCTTTTGCTGATTTAGAGAATAAAATGGTTGAGGTACCTTTTAATGTATCGAAAATTGGAGTGTAATCACCTTCAGCAGCTTCCAACGCTTTTTTAATCAAGCTGTTTTTCACTACTTTCATCACGATGTCGCTACCAAAACATTTGCGGCGGATATCGTTAACCTTTGCAACGGTTAAGTCAGCAGTATCAGTAATATAGAAATTACCATACTCTTTGATCTGCTCGGTTAGAGCTTCAACCAGTTCGTATTTTTCTTCTTTATTCATGATTAAATCCCCGCTACAGTTTTAGTTTCAACTTCGATTCCGGGCGACATAGTTGAAGAGATGTGAATGCTCTTGAAATATGTACCTTTTGCAGCCGATGGTTTTAATTTTGAAATGGTTTGGATTACTTCCAAAGCATTCTCATAAATCTGCTCGGCAGGGAAAGATACTTTACCTATTGAGGCATGGATGATACCTGTTTTGTCAACTTTAAAGTCGATTTTACCTGCTTTAACCTCTTTAACAGCTTTGCCAACTTCGGCAGTAACTGTACCAGATTTAGGGTTAGGCATTAAGTTACGCGGACCCAGGATACGACCCAGGCGGCCTACTTTAGCCATAACGCTTGGCATGGTAATAATGATGTCAACATCAGTCCATCCGCCTTCTATTTTCGCAATATAATCGTCCAAACCTACGTAATCTGCACCTGCGTCCTTTGCTTCCTGCTCTTTGTCAGGGGTACAAAGTACCAGTACACGTACAGTTTTACCGGTTCCGTGAGGCAATGTTGCAATACCGCGAACCATTTGATTGGCTTTACGCGGATCAACACCTAAACGAACGTCGATATCTACAGAAGCATCAAATTTGGTAGTAGTGATATCTTTTACCAAAGAAGACGCATCTTGCAAAGAATACGATTTGCTCGCCTCAATTTTGGAGAGTATTGCTTTACGATTTTTTGTTAATCTAGCCACTTTCTTAAACTGATTTGTGTGTTAATTATTTGTTCCAGGGCGCAGTACCGTTTACGGTAATTCCCATACTGCGAGCAGTACCAGCTACCATTTTCATGGCAGATTCTACTGTAAATGCATTTAAGTCTGGCATTTTATCTTTAGCAATAGCTTCTACCTGATCCCAGTTTACACTGGCAACCTTTTTACGGTTTGGCTCTGCCGAACCACCTTTGATACCCGAAACTTCTAAAAGCTGGATCGCAACCGGTGGGGTTTTAATGATAAAATCAAAAGACTTGTCTGTATAAACAGTAATAACTACTGGTAGCACTTTACCAGGACGATCCTGGGTACGTGCATTGAACTGCTTGCAAAACTCCATAATGTTCACACCTTTTGCACCCAATGCAGGGCCAATTGGTGGAGATGGATTTGCAGCGCCGCCTTTCACTTGTAGTTTTACTAACGCACCGACTTCTTTTGCCATTGTAATTAATTTATTTGTACTCTAATGTTAGTAAGTGGAAGCTATGTAACATTTAAGATTTTTAGATTTGAGTATTGAGATATGAGACTTTAGATCTCCCATCTTATACTTAAACCCTATTTATGATATCTCTTTGATTTGATGATGTGTCTCATATCTCACATCTAAAATCTCAGATCTAAATTTACTCTTTTTCTACCTGCATGTAATTCAATTCGAGCGGCGTGCGGCGACCGAATATCTTTACCATTACTTTCAGTTTCTTTTTCTCTTCGTTCACTTCTTCAATCACACCGCTGAAGCCGTTGAAAGGTCCGTCCATTACTTTAACGTTCTCGCCAACGTAATACGGTACATTCATGGTTTCGCCCTGGGAAGTCATTTCATCAACTTTACCCAAAATGCGGTTAACTTCTGACTGACGAAGCGGGATTGCGTTACCGGCTTTATCGCCAAGAAAACCAATCACACTGTTAATGTTCTTGATAATGTGTTCTAACTCGCCGTCTAATGCAGCTTCCATTAAAACATAACCCGGAAAAAAGTTGCGTTCTTTGGCAATCTTCTTACCGTCGCGCATCTGATAATATTTCTCGGTTGGAATAAGAACCTGCGGTATAAGGTGCGAAATGCCCAGGCGGTTAACCTCGGCATCGATATATTGCTTTACCTTTTTTTCTTTCCCGCTAATGGCCCTTACTACATACCATTTTAAGTTTTCACTCATCCCTGACGTTTAAATTAAGTAAGTGAACTATAAAACTGCTTTACCAAATAACCAATGATCTGGTCCATACCAAAGATCATGATAGCGATGATAATGGCAGCAACCAACACCAGGATTGCACTGTTTTGCAGTTCACGCCAGGTTGGCCACGTTACCTTCTGCGTTAACTCTATATAAGATTCTTTAATGTATTCAGCTACGCCAGCCATCTTTGTTATTATCTCAGTTTTAAAGCACGGGAACAAGGATTCGAACCCTGATCAAAGGTTTTGGAGACCTCTATTCTACCGTTGAACTATTCCCGTGTATAAATTCTAAACTTGTATTTAGAATGTGCTTTACTTTTTAAAACAAAGTACACAGCGCGAACGCTATGTACTTTGCCTATAAATTAACCTTACCTTATTCCCTTTTGGGGTGTCAGGGGGATTATTTTAAAATTTCAGTTACCTGACCAGCACCTACGGTTCTACCACCTTCGCGGATAGCGAAACGTAAGCCTTTTTCCATAGCGATAGCGTTGATCAAAGAAACTGTGATGGTAACGTTATCACCAGGCATAACCATTTCTACACCTTCTGCCAGTGAAATCTCACCAGTTACGTCAGTAGTACGGAAATAGAATTGCGGACGGTATTTGTTGAAGAATGGAGTGTGACGGCCACCTTCTGCTTTTGATAATACGTAAACTTCTGCTTTGAAATCTGTGTGCGGAGTTACTGAACCTGGTTTACAGATAACCATACCACGACGGATATCAGTTTTCTCAATACCACGTAACAATAAACCTACGTTGTCACCAGCTTCACCTCTGTCAAGGATCTTGCGGAACATTTCCACACCGGTTACAGTTGATTTCAGGTTCTCAGCACCCATACCTAAGATATCTACAGGGTCACCTGAGTTGATCACACCACGCTCGATACGGCCAGTTGCTACTGTACCACGACCAGTGATTGAGAATACGTCCTCAACTGGCATCAGGAATGGAAGGTCAGTCAGACGTGGAGGAATTGGAATGTAGCTATCTACAGCGTCCATTAACTCCATGATTTTTTCAACCCATTTCGCATCTGCGTTCAAGCCACCAAGAGCTGAACCCTGGATAACTGGGATATCATCACCTGGGAATTCGTAGAATGATAATAATTCACGAATTTCCATTTCTACTAACTCTAATAATTCCGGATCATCAACCATGTCAACTTTGTTCATGAAAACAACAAGCGCAGGTACACCTACCTGACGAGCTAACAGGATGTGCTCACGGGTTTGAGGCATCGGACCGTCAGTAGCAGCAACCACAAGGATCGCACCGTCCATCTGAGCAGCACCAGTAACCATGTTCTTCACATAGTCAGCGTGACCCGGACAGTCAACGTGTGCATAGTGACGGTTTGCAGTTGAATATTCAACGTGCGCAGTATTGATAGTAATACCACGTTCTTTTTCTTCAGGAGCAGAGTCGATTGAATCGAAAGAACGAGCCTCAGATAAACCTTTATCAGCTAAAACTTTAGTGATAGCTGCGGTAAGGGTTGTTTTACCGTGGTCAACGTGACCGATTGTACCGATATTTAAGTGCGGCTTACTGCGGTCAAACTTTTCTTTTGCCATGATTTATAAAATGTTTGTAGGTTAATTTTCTAATTAAAAATGCCGTTATATTTCTATTACGCCGAGCCAACGAAGGGATTTGAACCCTTGGCCTCTTCCTTACCAAGGAAGTGCTCTACCCCTGAGCTACGTCGGCTAATTATTTTTGGTTATTGAGTTATTTAGTTATTTTGATTATTTTGTATTTCAAAACTTAATAACCAATAACCCACTAACTTAATAACCTTCACAGAGCGGAAGACGAGGTTCGAACTCGCGACCTATAGCTTGGAAGGCTATCGCTCTACCAACTGAGCTACTTCCGCAGATGAATGAGTGAGTGTGTGATTGGGGGAATGAGTGAATAATCGCAGCATTCTATCATTCAAACATTCACTCATTTACCGGTGGGGAGAGGAGGATTCGAACCTCCGAAGTCGTAAGACAGCAGATTTACAGTCTGATCCATTTGGCCGCTCTGGAATCTCCCCATCTTGATTTCGGATCCCGGATTTTCAATTCTGAATTTAAACCCGGTAAAGAGAACAAATCCGAAATCGAACCTTCGAAATTCGAAATTAAGAGAGCCTCCTATCGGGATCGAACCAATGACCTACTGATTACAAGTCAGTTGCTCTACCAGCTGAGCTAAGGAGGCTTTTATTTTTGTTTTAAAGAACAATCTTTCTTGCCGGCCTGTTCTGCACAGTACCTCTCCGAAAGGGAATGCAAATATACACACTTTTGAAACTGCACAAAATTTTTTTCTAAAAAAAATCGACAGGCGGAAAACCTGTCGATTTATAGCGTTAAAATGTGTTTTGATTTTTAAAACTCGCTGTCGAGTTCGGCTTCTGTAAGTACCTCTTTTGCAGCTTTTTCTGCAACAGCAGCCTTTTTCTGCTTGTAACGGTCAATTTGTTTGCGCAAGCTATCAACCGCCAGGTCTGTCGCTTCTTCAAAGCTTTTGCACTTTTCTTTTACAAATAGCTGGTTACCAGGAATAATACACTTTATTTCTACCACTTTATTGGCTTCATCTTCCGTATTCTCTACGCGCAAATAAACTTCTCCACTAATAATTTTGTCGCAAAACTGGTCGAGTTTGTTTGCTTTCTTCTGAATGAATTCCAACAATTTTTTGTCTGCGTTGAATCGAATTGATTGAACTGTGATTTTCATGATTCCTCCTGATTTAAGCCTTTGGATGGGCTAGTTTATAAATAGATTTCAAACGTTCCACGGAGTTGTGGGTATAAATCTGGGTGGCACTTAAGTTTGCGTGGCCCAGAAGTTCTTTGATCGCATTTAAATCGGCGCCTTTATTTAACAAGGTGGTTGCAAAGGTATGCCGGAGAACGTGCGGACTCTTTTTTGATTGGGTTGATATGTTAGCTAAGTATCTATTCACAATTAAATAAATAAGCTTTGGATAAGCATCTGTTCCTTTATTTGTAACGATAAGAGTTAATGATTTGTTATTAAAAATTTCATTTTTTTTTAATTTCAAGTACTCCGCTATCAGATGCTTCAATTGGGTATTTACAGGCACAATCCGTTCTTTATTACGCTTGCCTAACACCTTCACGGTGCCTTCCGCCTCATTATAGTCTGTTTCTTTGATCCCTAGCAGTTCTGCCAGGCGAATACCGGTACCGAACAAGAGCTCTATAACCAGTTTATCGCGAGTGCCTTTAAAGTCAGTACCGAAAACTTCCTCGCTGTCCAGCAGGCGTGTCAGCTTCTCCTCTTCTACCACTACGGGTAAATGCTTAGCTATTTTCGGAGTTTGCACACGGGTGGCAGGGTTAACCTCGATCACCTGCTCTTGTACCAGGAATTTAAAATATTTTCGAAGGGTGGCTATTTTTCGGTTAACGGTACGGGCGGTGTTCTCATCGTCCATCAGTTCAACCATCCAGGCGCGGATATGGTGGTGTGTTATTTCCTGAACGGTTAATTCGGGATCAAGCGATGCAAAGAATTGTTCCAGGTCATGCCGGTAAGCGGTTACGGTGTGAGCAGAGTAGCGCTTTTCGAATTGAATATATTGGATGAACCGCTCTAAAAACATAAAAACTATTTATACATCGTAAATTCAATGTACAAATAGTTTTTGATATGTTGTAGCAGAAAAATGTAACTCGATAAGAGTTATACAGTTTCCTGATTTAAACCTTGCTTATATACAGCGTGTTTAACCACGTTGCGGCGGGTTACAGATTTTTTCTCGAATGCCTGGCGGCTGCGAAGCTCGCGAAGAACACCGGTTTTCTCGAATTTTTTCTTAAAACGTTTTAATGCTTTATCTAATGATTCGCCGTCTTTTACGTTTACAATGATCATACCCTTAATATACCTCCTTTCGTGGGATGGCAAAGGTAAGCAAAAGATTTGATTATCAAAATGGTTTCGGAAGAATACCTGGTAATAATCTCCTCCAAAAAAGAGCGCTTTTGGCTTATGGTATTATTATATCAGGCTGGGTATTAATCGAAATTATTATTCCCTCCCTACGGGAGGGTTAGGGAGGGGTCAGCTTTCCAGATACCCCTCCCTCCTCCTTCCCATGGGGAAGGAATCGCACCATGTCTTTGCTTTATATTATATAACCCCTACTTTTCCATCATCTGTAGCACATCAGCTTCGCTGCCGGTAAACGCGCCGGACTGCTCAATTTTTAAAGCAGCCATTGCCGATGCAAATTTTCCGGCATCTGCTATGCTATCCCCCTTGATACGCCTGGCCAGGTAACCTGCCATATAGGTATCTCCGCAACCGGTAGCATCCACTACGGCCTTTGGTTTATACGGTGCGATCTGAAAAAACTGACCATCGCTGTATATAACAGAACCTTTGCTGCCAAGGGTAATCACTACCTCTTTTACGCCAAGGTTGGCTACAAACTTAGCCCCTTCGTGCAGGTCTGCTATCCCTGTCAACGCCAGCAGCTCGTGATCGTTCACCTTTAATATGGTAATATGCTGCAGCGCCTTAGTCATTTCCGGCCAGTTCACGGCCAAAACCTGCTGATCTTCTACCTTTCTTAAATAGCCTTGTGCATCCAGCGCGAGTACCGCCTTTGACGATAGTTCTTTAATTACATCAAGCGAAATATCATCTGCCAGAAGCGGCCCGAGGTGAATTACTTTAGCCTGTATGCCTGCCACGTCCGGAACAGTAAAGGGATCAGCCTGCTGCAGTACCCGTTGTGTACGTTCATCTGAGTTGTCGCCGTAAATATTCTCGAAATAAACCGTAGCGGCCGTAGGTAAAACCTCTACTTCTGTGCCTTTATCCGTCAGTTGCTTAACAGAAGGTAATTCTGTTTCAGCAACGGCAGTAACCAATAAGTAATTAACGCCCATTTGACGAATGGCGTGCGAAAAGTACCATGCCGTACCGCCGGGCAGGTAACGGGTAGCATCAGGGGTTTGTATTTTATCTAAAGTGATGTGGCCAATGCAGCAGATGTCGTACATTTAAAAAATAGAATAAGTTTGCTAAGGTAAGAGTTATAATTTATTTCTGCTTTTCTTTTAAGCTGGGGTGCGTCGGGTGGTTATGAAAACTGAGGCGCGCCACCTTGAAATGAAAGATATGTTTCAGGTTCGACCAGCAAAAGCAACCGACAATAAATAGGGTGCCGATTAGCGGACCGATCCAGTAGACCCAGTAACCGTTAAAATTCTGCGAAACCAACGCAGGGCCAAAGCTCCTCGCGGGATTAGTGCTGCAGCCAGAAAACGGCGCTTCTGCCCATACCATTACGCTATATAAAAAAGGTATGGTATAAGGTGTATAGTTACGATACCGCGTGCCAGCCATTACAAATAACAGCAAGATAAGCCCGGCCGTTGTGATGGCTTCTCCCCATATCGCCCCGGCAACTCCACCATCGCCGGGCAAGGTAATACCGTAACCGATACTTTTCCCCTGGTTACCCCAAAGCAGCAATGGCAAACTACCTGCGGCTGCGCCAAGCATCTGGCTAATGACAAAACCAAGCATCGCGTGGAAGCGCATCTTTCCGCGCAGCCAAAAGGCAATGCTCACTACAGGGTTGATATGCGCCCCACTGATTTTGCCAACGGGCGAAAGTGTGATCAGACAACCAGTACTTCCGAAAAGGAATCCGGCGAATAAACGCCTGATAGCAGGGTCTGGAATGTAATGGTTCATTACCGAACCTTCGCCCCAATTAAAAATAACGGTACTTAAACCGACAGAAAGTAATAATGCCGTTCCGACAAACTCCGAAATAAACAATTGATATAACGGACGTGGTTCCGGCACTTGATAGCTTATTGTTTACCTTGGTTTGCTCTTTTAATAGAATCTTCTTTCGCCTTTTCCCGCTTTTTGAAAAAGCCCTTCAACAAGAAGTTGTGTTGCGCAGCTTCCAGGTCGTCATTCAGCTTTACCGAACTCTGCTGCAGATAGCCTAAAGTACTTTGCACCTGCGTAGCAGCTTTCTTATCGTTCAACAATACACCGAGTGCATTATCCGTCGAGTTCAACTTATCGCTGGCTTTGTTTAAATTCTCCACAAAGGTATTGGCCTTGGTAGTGGTTTGATTTAATTGTGACACGGCCTGCTGCAACTGTTTAAACGTGGCGGTATCTGTTACCAGTTTATTGGCTAAACCATCTTTGCTGTTCAGTTTAGCGCCATAAATACCAAATTGTTGTGCCATCCGCGCAGTGCTTGCCGTAGTCCGCTCCAGGTTATTCACTACCGATCTGAACTGGCGGGCCATTACCGTATCTGCTAAAAGCTGACCGGCCAAACCTTTGCCCTGCACCATATTA
This sequence comes from Mucilaginibacter straminoryzae, assembly GCF_022953055.1. Classification (GTDB taxonomy): domain Bacteria; phylum Bacteroidota; class Bacteroidia; order Sphingobacteriales; family Sphingobacteriaceae; genus Mucilaginibacter; species Mucilaginibacter straminoryzae. The sequence goes on from NZ_JALJEJ010000004.1 coordinate 357,770, forward strand.
CTGCTCAGCTTCTTAAAATCTGAAGTAATGGCCAGCAGGTTCTGGTTGTTCTTCTGCAGCGTGTTCATAATATCTTCGGTAGACATTAGTTTTTGAACAGCTAACTGATCACCCTCCTGGATCATAGGAGCGTCCGCTGTACCGCCGTCAATCACAATCAGCTTATTACCGATAAACCCTTCAGAACTGATCCGCGCGCTGGAATTGCGGTGGATGTATGGCTGCGCAGTTCTATCAATATTCATGGTGACCAATACCCTTGCGGTACCGATAAATTTCAACCCGCTGATGGTACCCACACGCACACCGGAGAACCAGATATTATTGCCTTTCATCAACCCGTTCACATCACTAAAAACCGCGCTGATGTGTACGCCATTACTAAAGCTTTTCTTTTGGTTGCCATAAGTAAGCACCCCTACTATAAATATCACGACGCCCAGGGCAATAAAAATACCTACGGTTATCGCTCTTTTATTTTCGTCTCTGTCCATGTTATTCTGTAAAGTTATAGTTGTAAAACGCGCGTACGCGCTCATCGTCGGTATCAAATACTTCATCGAAGCTACCCTGACGCTCAAATTTTCCGTCCAGCAACATCACTATACGGTCGCCGGTGGTTTTGGCACAGGTTAAATCATGCGTGATGATAATGGCCGATGTTTTAAAGCGCTGCTGTACCTCGTTGATCAGTTCGTTAATATCAATAGAAGTGATGGGGTCCAATCCGGCAGTGGGTTCATCATATAATACAATTTCGGGCTGAAGGATCAGGGTACGTGCAATACCTATCCGCTTACGCTGCCCGCCTGAAAGTTCTGAAGGCATCTGATTGATCGCCTGCATCAGTCCGACCGCATCCAGTACAAACTCTACCCGCTTATTGATCTCTCCTCTGCTTAAATTACGCTGATTCTGCACCAGGGGAAATTCCAGGTTCTTACGAACCGTCATACTATCATAAAGGGCGCTGTTCTGGAATGAAAAACCAACCTTCATCCGCAGTTCGCGCAGCGAACGGCTATCCAGCAAAGCCATGTTTTTACCTAACACCAGCACTTCGCCTGCATCTGCTTTCAGTAAGCCAGAGATGATCTTGATCAATACCGATTTACCAGTACCCGAGCGGCCCAGTACCACCAGGTTTTCGCCCTGATAAAGATCCAGGTCAACTCCGCGAAGCACGTAATTATCATCGAAAGACTTCTCGAGCCCCCGAATGGTAATCACCTTCTGGTTATAATCTATATTTACGCCCGGTCTTGCCATACTATCTGAACCATCCTGTAATTTGAACAATTAATATTTCTTCTATAAACACCAGGAACATACCGGTCACTACTGCAGAATTTGCCGCTTTGCCCACGCCTTCGGTACCGCGTGACGAGTAGTAACCCTTATAACAACCTACTACCCCGATGGTAAAGCCAAACACAATGGCCTTAATCAGCGACGATTCAAAATCGATAAAGCTCAACGGTTCGAACGCCTGCTCAATAAACGTGCTGTAGCTGGTACCCTCGTTCTGGTTCACGTTAAGGTAAGCCCCCATCATGGCCACAAAAGCGGCATAGCATGACAGCAGCGGAACCGCGATGGTTGTAGCCAGAATACGCAGACATACCAGGTATTTAAACGGGTTAATGCCTGATACTTCCATCGCATCAATCTGCTCTGTTACCCGCATAGAGCCCAGCTCTGCACCAATGCTCGATCCTACCCTACCGGCGGTAATTAAAGCAGTAACCAACGGGGCAAGGGCGCGCATCACTGCAATAGAGGTAAGCGATGGCAGCCACGATGTAGCCCCGAATTCGCTAAGCGATGGCCTTGATTGCTTGGTGAAGATCAGCCCGACGATGAAACCGGTAAGCGAGATCAGCGCCAGCGAGCGTACGCCCACTTCGTAACATTGCCTGAAAAGTTCTTTTATCTCGTACGGAGGTATAAAAGCCTCTTTAAAGAAACGCCCGACAAAAGCGCCTACTTTATAAAGGTCCTGAAAAAAGGCAGCTGCACGCTTGATCCTTTTTTTGCCCTGTTTGGGTGTTGGGGTAACTGTGCTGTTTGTTGTATCCATTAAAACTGATAGGCTGAATGCGTTGCGTTTAGCCTTGAGTACTTTACAAATGCTAAGGCATGTTGTTTTTGAAACCGGTGTAAAATAATGAGTTTTCGGCTGATATATCCAGACGAATAGGTTAGTAAACAGCAATTTGACAAATTACAGGCAATACTGTTTATGATAAATTTACTGAAAATAAATATGGATACAAGCTATAGATATGTTTGCCAACCCTTAATTTTATCCGTTTTTATGTCCCTGATATCGCGCGTAAGGGTAACCATGTTAAACATAAACCACTTTTTATTCGTAAATAAGGGATCACTGGAAAAATGAAGAAAACAACCGTTCTGATCAGCAAGTTTATACTCGTAATATCCCTTACGTTTTCTGCAATGGCTAATGCCCAGCAACTAACCGAGCCGTGTGACGTTAAAGCAACCAAAGAAACGCGCAGTTTATACAGCAGCCTGCAAAGGCTGATGGGATCCGCTATTCTGTTCGGCCACCACGACGATACGGCTTATGGTATCAATTGGCGTAACCAGCCGGATAGCTCAGATGTTAAAAGTGTCTCAGGTTCTTACCCCGCCATTTATGGCTGGGACCTGGCAAAGATTGAACACGATAGTACCGCAGACATTAATGGGGTTGCCTTTGCAGATCAGCGGAGGCTGGTTAAAGAAGCCTATCAACGCGGCGGCATCAACACCTTTTGCTGGCATGCAGATAATCCGGTAAACGGCAAAACAGCATGGGATACCACCGCCAATTCTGTAAAGGATATTCTGCCCGATGGCAGCTACCACGATGTATATGTGAAATACCTTGAAAAAGTAGCCAAATACCTAAAATCGCTAAAAGGCAAGGATGGCGAAGCGATCCCTATCTTATTCCGACCGTTTCACGAACTTACCGGCGGATGGTTCTGGTGGGGAACCAAAACTACTTCGCCGCAAGAGCTGATAGACCTTTGGCGGTTCACGATCGATTATCTGCGTAAGAAACAAAAGGTACACAACCTGCTGGTGGTATATTCAACGGCCGACTTTAATACCGAAGAAGAATTTCTGGAAAGATACCCCGGCGACGATTATGTAGATGTAATGGGCTTTGATCTGTATTGCGATAAAAGCGTACCGGACTATGTGATCAGGCTGGATAAACAGTTGCAAATTCTTCAAACCGCGGCAGGCGATCATCAAAAATTAGCTTGCCTGGCAGAAACAGGTTATCAGGGAATTCCCAGTTCAGAATGGTGGACGAAAATTTTACTGCCAGAGTTAATAAAATATAACCGGCTGAGCTACGTGATGGCCTGGCGCAATGCGAATCAGGAGCATTATTTTGTACCTATACCGGGGCACCAAAGCGCCGCTGACTTTAAAAGATTTGCAAACGATAGCCATATCCTCCTTCAAAACAGGCTTAGCCCCCTGAGTGTATACGGTAAAGCGTTGCAACCGCTTACAGCGGGAAAAGACTATCGCTAATTTTTATCCCGCTGTAGCAACGCTGCATTTATTGGGATACCTGGCATTGCTGGCGGAACAGGGATCTCTTCTGCTATGTCTGCAGCCAATGCAATATAAAACGTAGTGCCTAAACCATTTGAACTGTAGAACCAGATGTTGCCGTTCTGCAATTCGGTGAACTGTTTGCAAAGCGAAAGCCCAAGGCCTGCACCCTTTTCATTAGCCGTGCCCGTAACTGATACGATACCCATAGAAAATACATCCTTCTGTTTTTCTTCGGGAATACCCGGCCCGTCGTCCGTTACCGTGACGATCCACTGATTATCTTCGAAGGTGGCGTTAATCTCTACATGACCATTAAATGGCGTAAATTTAATGGCATTACTGATCACATTCCGGACAACGATCTGTAGCAGATTGGCATCCGCAATAACAGCAGCGTTTGAAGGTATATCATAAGAAAGCGTAATGCCCTTTTTTGCCGCCATAGATTTTTCCAGTTCTAACGTTGGCGAAAGTAGCTTAAGCACTTTCACGCTGCTTAATTGCACCGTAATACCTTCCATCTGCGATTTCGACCATAACAACAAACTGGACAGCATTAACATGGTTTCTTTGGTAGTTTGCAGTAATTCTTCCTCAACCGGGCGCTTCTCTTCTTCCTCCAGCAGGCCTTCGGCCAATAGTTCCAGGTAATTTTGTATGTTGGCGATGGGTGAGCGCAGGTCATGGGCGATCACCGAGAGCAGCCTGTTTTTTTCTCCGTTAACCTTTTCCAGCTCTGCCTTTTGCTCCATCACTTCCCGGTTTCGCAACTCTAACGATGCCGCTCTTTCTTCAGCAAGCTTCTTTGCATCGGTATAATTACTCCGCAGATAAATAATACTGATGTAGACCACCACGGCAGCAACCAGGTAAGCCGAAGAAACATCCGTAAAACGATCCGAGCGTGACAGGTAAGAATGAGGGATCAATTCGGGATGATAATATTGCAATACATGCAGGCCAAGCACCAACCCGATATTTGTTACCACCCAAAAGATATACTGATTATCCGGTGCGCCGCACAAGATCATGGCCAGCATTAGCAGAAAGAAAACATCTGTAGGGCCGTCTATGCCAGAATTCAGAAAAAAGTTGATGACAAATAATGTACAACCAAATGCGGAGAATAATTTGATACTTAAACCGGTACGATGCTTAACCCGCGATAGCAGGTAAATTCCCCAGAAAATTACCGCGATGATAAAGCTAAGCAACGCGATAAAGGGTAACCCGATGAAATAATTAAAGGGGATATTGTAAACAAGCGCCAACAAACCTGTTATGCATAACAGGTGATAAATTCGCTCGTTTAAAGAAAACTCTTTTGGCGAACCAATAAATTTATTACCTAATGTCAGGTATATTTGCTTTAGGTTCAAAATTAGGGGCGTTTCTATCTATCAAAAATAAAACATAATTATATTAATAAAAAAAAGGCCGAAACTATGTGCCTATTAAGCAAAAATTAATATTCATTTTTATCTATACTTTAAGAATTTTCCTTTCCAAATGATCGATCAGCAGATTAAATCCGTTATCCGCGACATTCCGGACTTTCCCAAGCCGGGTATTATCTTTAAAGACATCACTCCTATTCTAAAAAACCCGCAAGTTTGCGATGCCATTACAGATGCCTTTATTGACCAATTGAAAGATATTGAGATAGACGTAGTGGCCGGTGTTGAAAGCCGTGGTTTTCTGTTTGGCCTAACCCTGGCCAACAGGCTCGGTGTACCTTTTATCCCTGTAAGAAAGGCTGGCAAACTGCCTTATTCTGTAAAGCAAAAAGCTTACGAACTGGAGTATGGTACAGCTACCATAGAATTGCATACAGATGCTTTTGAACCCGGACAGAAAGTATTGGTCCATGACGATCTGCTGGCTACAGGTGGAACGGTTACCGCCACCAGCGAATTGATTAAAGAAATGGGCGGCGAAGTAGCCGGTTTTTGTTTTGTAGTAGGGTTGAGCTTTTTAGAAGGTCGCGAAAAAATCACTCCTATTTCGGACCGCGTTATTGTATTGGCGGAGTATTAAAGTAAATGGTAGAAATTGTATAATTGGTAGGATTTCTTAAGCAGTATTAATTAGAATAAAGTGATTTAATCTGTGTTAGTTATGGCTACTTTATTCACATGTAACCCCACCTAAATCCTCCCCGATAGGGAGGACTTTTGTTCCCTCTCCCTTGGAGAGGGTTAGGGAGAGGTCCTGCGCTGGATGCGACAATTAAGGACGCTTACGTTCTGTTCGTCACTAAAGTTTTTTTGTTCCTAACGCCGGCAACCGGCTTTTGGAAAGAAGCAAGACAGAACAGTAGGCCTGGAGCGCTGGCAAGCGACCTTATAGCTGTTGCCTGAAGCGAAGGCCTATTGCGAACGATAGTAGGGGTAACGGCTATCATTGTCGGTGGTTCTGGATTGCTTGAGCTAAAGCAAGTGCGGCAGAAAAAGCATATTGCCGGCTAGGCCGTTATTCACATGTGTCTATTTCTCAAAGGCGTTCATGAGATCGCTTCGCTAAGTTTGGCTACTTTGCTGCTATGGCAAAGTAGCTTAAATAGATCCTACCATTTTACTATCACCGATTTTGCTTAATTCTGTCTTTCTAAATTAATACTACCTTTACCAATATGCGACTTTTAACAGCCTCTATTATCTGCCTTATTTTAGTCGGTTGTATTTCCGGTATCAAACCAGAACAACTGCAAGGCCGGTGGAACTATGTAAGGGTAGAAAAACCTGATAGCCCTTCGGATAGCGTTACCCGCGCTGAACTGGAAGATAAGAAACCTTACATAGAATTGAAACCCGATGGCAAGCTACAGATCATCTGGGGCGGGCAGGTACTTTCGCACGGCACCTATGAATTACAGGGAAAGAACATCCAGTTTACAGAAGCATTACCGGACGGAAAAAAGCGTAAGTTCCCGTTCTACATCCAGGACATGACGGGCAAGAAGATGGTTTTTGAAACCGTCGGTGCTGATGCGTCGAGGGTTACCGCGTTAAAACAGTAAGGCGTTACTGCGCTGTGTTCATAAAATTGCTAAGATTTTTACCAAAACATCTTTACCTTTATCCTTATAGTTACCAGCGTATTTAAATTTCAATGGCTACAGAAGTAAAGTGTCCGAGTTGCGGCCATGGCTTCCCTATAGAGGAAGTGATGACCGAAGAGTATAAGAAAGAACTTCGTGTGAAGATGGAGGCCTTTAAGCGGCAAAAGGAAGATGAGTTCCGTAAAAAGGAAGACGAATTCAGCGCCCGCCAGCAAGAACAACAGTTGCGTTTTCAGCAGCAGTTAGCCGAAGAAAAAAAACAGTTGCAACAAAGCATGGAAGAAACATTGCGCAAAACCATCGCGGCCGACTTTGAGAACCAATTGCAACTGTTACAAACCAACGCCCGCGATGCAGAAGAGAAACTAAAGCAAAGTCGCCAGAAAGAATTAGAGTTTCTGCAAAAAGAGCAAGCCCTGGTACAAAAAGAGCAGGAACTGCAACTGGAAATACAACGAAAACTGCAGGAGCAGCGTAACGAACTGGCCGAACAGATCCGCAAGCAGGAAAGCGAGCGCTTTAATCTGAAAGAATCTGAGCACCAGATGCGCCTGAAAGAACTGGAACTACAGTTAGACCAGCAAAAGAAACTGGCCGAAGAAATGAAACGTCGTGCCGAGCAGGGGTCGATGCAGTTACAGGGCGAAGCGCAGGAGATTATTTTGGAAGAATTGCTACGCATGCACTTCCCGTTCGACCTAGTTGGCGAAGTGGGCAAAGGGGTACGTGGTGCGGATTGTATCCAAACCGTTCGGAACCAGTTTGGCCAGGAATGCGGGCGGATTATCTACGAAAGCAAACGCACTAAAGAATTCTCTAACGAATGGATAGAGAAATTGAAAAAAGATATGCGCAGCACCGGCGCCGATATTGCTGTAATTGTTACGCAGTGCTACCCTAAAGATATGGATTGCTTTGGCGAACGCGATGGGGTGTGGATCTGCTCTTTCGACGAGGTAAAACCTGTTGCCTACATCCTGCGCGATATGGTATTGAAACTTTCGGCCGTAATGCGCTCGCAGGAAAATAAGGGAGATAAAATGCACCTGTTGTATGATTTCCTGACCAGTAACGAATTTTCGGAACAATGGAAAGCCATCCGTGAAGGGTTTATGAGCATGCGCATGTCTATCCTAAAGGAACGCGAAGCCATGGAAAAGCTTTGGAAAACCCGGGAAAAGCAACTGGAAAAAGTTTTGTTGAGCGCAGCTCATATTAAAGGTTCTATAGAAGGTATTGCGGGCAGCGATAACATCCAGCTAAGCCTCACCGATGATGAAGACCTGGTGATGCTGGATTAATTTTTCGTTGGAAATCATGAACGTCATTGCGAGGAACGAAGCAATCTTTTAAGTGATAAGCTTTATTTGGGGTTGCTTCTCCGCCGTTGGCGTATCGCAATGACGAAAACTTGTTCTTAAAGGCAAATACACCCATACTATCAACCACTTCGCACCATGCAGGTGTTGTCACCTGCATGTATATCATACCCCGTCATTCTAGTTGGTTGCTGGTGACAATACCAACAACGGCGAAGAGCCGGGAATAAGGAATTAATTTCGCAAAGAATATTCTTCAGCCTGACTAAGCGAAGAAGATCCCTCGTTACACTCGGGATGACATTTTAAATAGCTCTCTCGCACCGTGCAGGTGTTGTCACCTGCATGGTATCCCCTTTAAACTTTAAACTTGGAAAGTTTAATGCGCTGGTCAATGTAGTGAAAAGCCATTAGCAATACGGCACTTAAAAGCCCGTACCATTTGTAGCGGTCAAAAAGTTGCAGCGTTGATGATCCGTCTTGTGATTTAGTGAACACCAGGGCAACTAAACCGGCAATTGCCATAAAAGCAACTACCGCTACAAAACCGATCAGGTAGTTTTTTAAACTCAACTGCAAATCCTGCTTTAACTCTAAGCGCGCCGCTACCCGCGACGATAAACCCATCCTTAACCCTTCGTTAGGTTCCTTTTTCAGTTCGTTAAACAACTGACTGTAAACCATCAGATCTTCGTGGTCATCCATTGGCTGGTTCAAACCCTCCTCAAGCATCTTTTGCAGTTCCTCGTCTGTTAGCTTGTTCATTGTTCGTTGTATTTTAAATAAACCTGTAACCGTTCTTTCAGCAACTTACGCGCCCTGAATAAATAATTCTTTACTGTCCCCTCCGGCATACCCGTAATATTCTCAATCTCCTGGTACGAGAATTCATTCAAATGATATAAAGTTAATAATACCCGGTATTGTTCTGGCATTTTGCCGATCAGGTAATTCACGTAAGCCGCCGTATTCTTTTTGATTAGCAGCTCCTCGGGGTCTTCGGTTGTAAAATGATACTTATCCGGATCGTCCGGGTAATCGCGTTGTTGATATTTTTTATTCTGTCTGACAAAGTTGATTGCAGTAAGGTAAGCAATGCGCGCAATCCAGGTAGATAATTTAGATTCCTGCTTAAACGTGTGCAGATTTTTATGCACCTTAATAAACACCTCCTGGCAAATATCTTCACGATCTTGCTCTTCACGAACCAAGCGGCTGATCACAAAGAAAACAAGCTTTTCGTATTGGTTTACCAATAGCTTAAAAGCTTGCAAATTCCCTTTTAAAATACTTGCAATTACCGCTTGTTCGTCAAACATTGGCCATTAGACAGTAGGGCATTAATTAATGTTGCAAAATAATTTATTTAAAATTTTTGCAACCTTTAACATGCTGTTGCTGACTACTGCAGCAAATTAATCATTTAAAACATGGAAAAATCATTAGTAGCTATCGCCTGTTTCGCCAGCGTAGTAGTAGTTATCATCGCGATATTAAATTTCATCTTACGCTTAAGGATCTTAAGCTCAGGCCATAAGGATGAAGAGTATGTTAAACTGTTAAGGAGTGCGTTTGATTTTAAGTCGAGCGCGTTAAAATGGGGATTACTTTTTCTGTTCGGTGGTATCGGCCTTTTTATCGTAGGTTATGTACCTTACTATCCTGCACCGTTCCCCTTTGCAGTTGAATCTGTTTGCATCGCCTTTGCCTTTCTGCTTTACTACTTCATTACTGTTAAACAGCGGCAATAATCCCCGTGCCGCTGTAGGTTAACCTACAATTTATTTCAATCACTCAAATTTTTCACGCATTTCTGATGCCCTGGCATCGCTTTGCCTCAACTTTTCAATCACATTATCATGAAACTTTTTCTCATCACCTTTATCTATAGCTGCATTTCAATCATATGTTTTGCACAACACCCGGGTACTGTTACCATTAAAGGCATGGTGCGCGATAGCGCTACGCACAAGCCTGTCGATTATGCCAGCATCAGCCTGATCGCACAAAATAACAATCCGGTTAAAGCAACTTACACCCTGGCGAATGGCGCTTTTAAACTAACTGCCCCAAGCCAGGCATCGTACAACTTAACCATCTCTTTCATTGGCTTCCGTAAAAAAACAATCGATATAAATGCCGCTGAGCATGATCAGGACTTAGGCATGATAGACCTGGTGCCTGATCAAAAACAACTGAAAGAGGTAAACGTAAAATCTTACCGTCCACTGGTGAAACAAGAGGCGGACCGCATCAGTTATGATCTACAGGCAGACCCGGAAAGTAAAGCCAGCACCGTGCTGGACATGCTGCGGAAAGTTCCTTACATCACCGTGGACGCAGACCAGCAGATAAAGCTGAAAGGCAACAGCGATTATAAGATCTATATTAATAACAAACCTTCGGGCATGATTTCGAACAATCCTGTGGCGGTGCTTAAAAGCATGCCTGCCTCAACCATACAGCGGATTGAAGTGATCACCAATCCATCTTCTAAATACGATGCAGAAGGGGTTTCAGGTATCATCAACATCATTACTGTTAAGAAACGCTTTGACGGTTACAACGGAAGCATTAATATTAATGAAAGCTTCCCTGCCGGGGGACCAGGCGCTGGCGGCTCGTTAAACGTAAAAGCCGGTAAACTTGGCATATCCTTATACACTGGCGGAGGATTAAGCAATACGCCAGAGGTAGCCAATAGCTATAACCGCAACGCTACCGGAGCAATCAAAAGCAACCTGAACCAGAACGGAACGTTAGCCAATAATAGCCGCAACGGGTATTTAGGTACGGAGTTGAGCTACGAAGCCGATAGCTTGAATTTAATATCCCTTCAGTTTAATACTTCGGGTAACCATAATCACACAAAAGATAACCGCATCTCTGCACTTTACCAGGACGCCGGTTTAACCCAAGGATACCATCTGTTTAATGATGGGATACAAACCGGCAGCGGGGCAGACATTTCGCTTAATTATCAGTTAGGGTCGAAGAAAGATAAGAACCGGTTACTGACCTTATCAGCTCAGTACTCTAATTACAACAACAGCCAGAACAACGCTATTGGGTTCGATAACCGTTTCCAGTTTACGAATCCTGATTATCGGCAGTACAACAAGGGAACTACTAAAGAAAAAACATTACAGGCTGATTATATTTATCCCTTAAAAAAGCTAACGATAGAAGCTGGCGCTAAAGCAATTTTCAGGGATAATTCCAGTGATTTTACGACAGATACGCTCCAGGCACAAAGTGGCAATTACGTGCGCAACAATGCGCTGAATGATAGTTATAGTAACAAACAAACGATAACTGCCCTGTACAACACCTATCGGTATTCATCTAAATCATTAAACGTGAGTGGCGGACTTCGCCTTGAACACACCAATACGGATATTGATTTTACTTCAACAGCCACTACCATCCACCAGAATTATTTTAACCTGGTCCCGAACGTTTCTTTTAACAAAGATTTCAAAACCAGCAGTGTTAATTTTGGCTATTCGATGCGGATTAACAGGCCGGGCATAAACAGGCTGAATCCTTTTGTCGACAGGTCTAACCCCAATGTGGAGTCGAGCGGCAACCCCGACTTGAAAGCTTCCTCTATCAACAGCATCAATATTGGATATAATACCCAAACCAAGCTGGCCGTAACCGCCGGTATGAATTACATATTTGTAAATAACCTGGCCTTGCAGGTTTGGACGTTTGACCCTACTACCAATATCACTAAGATAACTTATGAAAATTTGGGTAAAGGCGGTGGTGTTACCGGAAACCTGAACCTCAGATACCCGGTAAGCGACCACATCAGAACTTCATTTAACGGCAATGCCAGTTACGTAAGTTTGCAGGGCACCAGTAACGGGCAGTTTATCAAAAACGCAAGATTATCATTAGATTTTTATGGTTCGGTTGCTTACAAAATAAAAGATGACTTTCAGCCATATGTAAACCTGCAATACAGTGGCCCTAATCAAACCTCGTTACAGGGACACACCAACCGTTTATTCAGCGTGAGCGTTGGCACCAGTAAAGACCTGATAAAAAACAAACTGTCATTATCGGCTTATGTAAATAATCCTTTCACTAAGATGCGCAACAAGCAGACGTTTACCGAAGGACCCGGTTTTACCGAAACAACTACCCGCGAGGAATATTTCCGGAGTGTGCGCGTTAGCCTGAATTATAACTTCGGAAAGCTAAAAGATCGGATACGTAAAACTGAAAAAGGTATTAAAAATGATGACCTGGACAATTAATATAATTATTGACAAATACGAGGCGCTGTCAGCCTGAGCTTGTCGAAGGCACTCAACCTTTGGCATAGAATGACATAATTTATTTCAAAACGATGACAGGAAACAGCCTGAACTATTCCTTTCATCTGGAGCAAAGCGAGGGATCTGCCCATAACTTAAGTACAGATTCTTCACTACGTTCAGAATGACAATTTGCGTGCATGTGCCATAACTTTCCTCCATGCCGGTGTTTTTCACCGGCATGGCTGTTTGAAAATCATCAACCGCGAATCAACCTACAAAGGGACTTCGTAAATAAAGTAAGGCTTTTCATAACCCAGCTTTGTCAAAATAGGCTTAGCCACATTGAAAACTTTTATCCCGCTGCCGTTGATACTGCCTTCTAATGTTCCGGCGTGTGCGTGCCCGTGAAAACAAACATTGGCTCCTTTACGCAACATCGGTTCAGCAAGGCGTGATGATCCTAAAAACGGAAATATCGCTTCCGGCTCGCCCACTACCGTTGCCTTTACCGGTGCGTAATGCAGAACCGCTACTTTAAACTGCACCATTGGGTCGGCTTCCAGTTTCACCAGGGCTCTTTCCAGGTGCAAGGCTTCATTGACCGCTTCCTGAACGAAAGCTTTCATAGCGTCTTCGCCAAACATGGTTAGCATGTGAGTATCAAAACCACCGCCGAAACCTTTAATACCTGCAAATCCTAAGTTGCCTATCGTTATCGCCTCGCCATCCAACACATGAACATTCTGGTTCTGTATTGCCTGGCGGATCAGCTTGTGCCGTCCTTTCTCATAATCATGGTTACCCAGCACGCAAACCACGGGGATCGTGCAATTGCGCAGCTCATCAGAAAGCACCTGAGCTTCGTCTTCGTCGCCGGTATCGGTCAGATCACCGCAGATCAGCAGCACATCGGCGTTTGCAGAAATATCCCTGAAATAATCTGCGTACTTCCCTTTATCATTTTCCCTTACATGGATATCCCCTACTGCGGCAATCTTAAAAATCTTCTTCTCCTCCATAGCTAAACAGTCACAATGGTATACGATTTATAGTCCCACTCCTTCACATCTACGGCATACTGCGTCTGATCGATCAACGGCCCGCGGCATACCTTCACTACGGGTGGCGGCAAATCATACTGTTCCTGTGCACGTTTAATCAACTCGTCAAATACCCATTTAGGAATGATGTCCCGATAGTCTGCCGGATACACAAACTGAAATTGTATTACCTGGCTTAGCAGCAGGTGCCAGTGTTCTTCCAGCTTATCAAAAAGGCGTTCCCAGTTTAAGTCTTTCCCGCTTTTTAACAGGATGTGGTTCATATCCGCACCATCGTAACGTTCGCGGTTCTGTACGTAGATCTTGCTCCAGAAAAGTTCTTCCACCGGCATAATCCTCACATCGCAACCGAACAAGGTACTGCATACCGAGTACTCGAACCAGCTATCATCAACACGCACAACGTTATTTACATTACCGAAGATCAGATCGATAAAATAGTCGCCATAGAATATCTTGGCCAACCAGCGCACATCGGTATATTCTGTCTTGTAACCCTGGTCGGCAAAGTACTTCAATATTTTCGGTGCATCAGTGTGTTTGCAATAAACGTCCAAGTCTTTCGTATCGCGAAACAGTCCGGTATAGTGAAAAACGGCAAAGGCTCCTCCCAATAAATAGTCGGCGCCACACTCGTTAAGTGCACTTAGTGCCCTGCTAAAAAATGCGTGTGCTTCTTTATCGTCATTTATGGTCATAATAGGTAGAATTAATGCTACAAATGTTTGTTAGCAAAGTTCCTCATACAACTTTATTAAGCCGCTTTGTGTTTTTATTTGGCGGCAATATGTTATAAGCCGTATTTTTTCTTCGCGGATTGTAACATCCGGAATCAAGCAAAGTTTAAATAGGAAAAAGCAAAATGATGATGAGAAACGACGAAATAGACTACCGCATTTTTGGCGAAGAAATGCAGTATGTAGAAATAGAACTCGACCCGGGGGAAACGGCCGTGGCCGAATCCGGTGCTTTTATGATGATGGACGAAGGCGTACAGATGCAGACGATCTTCGGCGATGGCAGCAACCAACAGGGCGGCGGCGGCATTATGGGCAAAATCTTCAGTGCAGGCAAGCGCTTACTGGTTGGCGAAAGCCTGTTCATGACGGCATTTACCCACATAGGTGGTGTAGGCAAACGCAGGGTTAGCTTCGCTTCGCCTTATCCTGGTAAAATTATCCCGATAGACCTTGCACAAATGGGCAACGCCGTAATTTGCCAAAAAGATGCTTTCCTGGCAGCGGCAAAAGGTGTGGCGATCAACATCGAATTCCAGCGCAAGCTGGGCACCGGCTTATTTGGTGGCGAGGGATTTATTATGGAGCGCTTAGAAGGTGATGGCATGGCCTTCCTGCACGCCGGTGGTCACGTTTTTGAGCGTGTGTTGCAACCTGGTGAACAGATTAAAATTGACACCGGGTGTTTAGTTGCCTATACTCGTGGTGTCGACTTCGATATACAGTTTATCGGTGGTATCCGTAACAAACTGTTCGGCGGCGAAGGTTTCTTCTTCGCTACACTAAGAGGCCCTGGCCGGGTATGGATACAAACCTTGCCGGTTAGCCGGTTGGCCAGCCGTATTTTAGGCTATGCAACAGGCCCACGGCGCGAAGAAGGCAGCATTTTAGGTGGTTTAGGCAATTTATTAGACGGCGACGGCTTTTAAATTTTATGGCTTTTAGGCACAACTGTATGTGCTTAGTTTTCAGCCATTCCCTTGCTAATCTTAGCTGATTTTTAAACCTTGGCCTTAAAATTGTGTTTATGAATAATAACAATCAGTAATTATTTAATTCACATACCTTATGAAAAAGATACTCGTTTGTATTTGCCTTATACTTGGAATAGTTGTAGCAAATCTGAATGGATACGCACAGGAAAAGAAAAAAATGAGCTCACAGGCTAAAGGCGCCATTATTGGTGGTGCCGGTGGTGCAATCGCCGGCGGCCTGATCGGCCACGGTGTTAAAGGCGCGCTGATCGGTGGTGCTATAGGTGCCGGTGGTGGTTATATCATTGGTAACGAACACCGCCGTAACGTAGAAAAAAGAAGAGCAGCTTATCGCCGCGGTTACCGCAAAGGTTACTATACACGCGCTGCTTATCACAAAACCACCGTTAAGAAAAATTATTAATTTTAATAGATCGTATAACTGCAAGCCCCTGAGATGATCAGGGGCTTCTTTATTTTATAACCTTATGGATGCAACCATTAATTTGCAGCATACAGACCTGCTTTCTGATGAACGTTATCAGCTAAAAAAATATAGCTATCAACTTATTGATGGTGATCAGTCAACCAACAAAGTAACCGAGCTTTATATACGTCCCGATGCTGTAGCCGTTTTACCTTACGACGAAGAAAGACAAACGTTTTTACTAACCCGTCAATTCAGGTTGGTGGCTTGCCTCAATGGTACATCTTCGGGGTATGTGATAGAGGCTTGTGCCGGTTTAATAGACGATAACCAACAACCAGAATAAACGGTAAAAAGAGAAGCTCTGGAAGAATTGGGGTACCAATTGGACAGTTTGGAAAAAATAGCCTCAGGATATACTTCTGTCGGCGCCATAACAGAACAGGTACATTTCTTTATTGCCCCCTATTCGCAACAACATAGAATTTCTAAAGGCGGCGGGCTGGAAGAGGAAGGGGAAGCGGTGGAGACATAGAAATAAGCGTTACCGATGCGTTGAAGAAGCTTCAAAACGGCGAATTCAATGATGTAAAGACAATTTTAATGCTTCATCACTATTTTTTGAGAAGAACTTAACGAAATGCTTTTAAATTGTTTATCTTGTGCTAATGGCATTTCATGACATTTGGCTGACTATTTGATACGATAGGGTAAACTCTGCAAATTAGGATGAAGAAACTTTTCACCTGCTTTTCTTTACTGCTATTGCCTTTTATGCTTTTCGCACAAAAGCATAATCCATTTGGCATTAACAGCGAAGAAGACACCGTAGGCAAAAAAGATTTGGTAGACCTGATTAAATCGCGGTTTAATTTTAGTTCTAAATCTGCCACCGATATGAAGGAGTCTAATAAAGAGGTTTATTTCTCCTTTCTGCCTGGTAGTTCTTCTATTCCCGGTGGGGGCCGCGCGCTGATTACCACCACAACCGCATCTTTTTATGCCGGCGACCGGACCGAAACGAATATTTCAAGCGTTACCTTTGCACCTTACTGGAATTTTAAAGGAAGATTCGGCTTGCCGCTGCGCTCTGAGCTATGGCTAAGCCATAACGATTGGGTACTGCAAGGCGATACCCGTTTCCTGGAATATCCCCAATACACCTGGGGTGTGAATGCCAACCCTACCGACGACCGTAAACTAATGGTCGACTATAAGTATGTGCGTTTCTACCAAAGCCTGCTGAGAAGGGTAACCGATTATTTCTTTGCAGGTGTAGGTTACAACCTGGATTATCATGCCGCTATCAGTACAGATGAAGTAGGATTAAAGCAGTTCTCCGGTTATAACTTCGGCACAGGAAAAGCATCTACCCTATCTGCTGGTATTACCTTTAACCTGCTTTACGATACCCGAAATAACGCGCTCAACCCGCTGCCCGGTTGTTATTCTAATCTGGTGTATCGCTATAATTCGCCCACTTTTGGCAGCAACACCCAATGGCAATCGCTTTATGCAGATGTACGGAAATATATTCCTTTGTCTAAAACAGGCGGCAAAAATATGTTAGCCTTGTGGAGCTACTACTGGACTACCTTAAACAAAGGCGTTCCTTATCTGGATCTTCCAAGTATTGGCTGGGACTTTTATAACCGATCTGGCCGCGGTATAGAGCAAAATAAGTATCGTGGCGAAAGCCTTGCATATCTGGAAGCTGAATATCGCCGCGACATCACCCGAAATGGCTTAGTAGGATTTGTGTTGTTTGCAAACGCCACCTCCGTAAGCGAGCCAAACAACCACTTGCTAAAATATCTTCACCCTGCCGGGGGCGGTGGTTTGCGTTTAAAGTTCTGCAAGCAGTCCAACACCAACATCGCTATTGACTATGCGGTAAGTAAAGGTAACTCTACAGTGATTATCGGCCTGGGCGAAGCATTCTGATTGATTTTTTGTACAAACAGACATACAACTGTACTAAAAAAATGTACAACGTACAGTTACACACCCGACCTATGCCCTTTCGTTTGCTCTCCATCCTTCAAAATTTCGTCAAAAACACCTATTTTAAATTTATTTTAACTTTTTTAATCGAAAGGAAAAATGGGCACAGGGTTTGTTATATATCAAACACAATGAGGGGATGTGAGTGAGTGCAGAGAGTAGGGCCACGCGAAAGTGTGGCCTTTCTTATTTTCAACCTTTCCGAAGTGGTTAATGAATGCAGCTATATCATATGCTTCACCCGGAAGATTTATAATATACGTCACATTTGAAAAGATTATTACCGTGTTTTAACGGTAAACATGTGAGATTTCCACAATATTTAATATTAAACATTTACATTATCTTTGCTGCGCTATTGATTACTGTCTGAACTTTTATTTCAGAGCCGATACAGAACTATTTCTTTTATACTTCCGTGAAGGTAGCAGATGGTCTCAATGGATAACACGACATTTGAGATGCCGAAAAAGATTTTGATTGTAGATGATAACCAGGATATCCTGGAGATTGTTCAGGAAACGCTAACCTATGAACAATTTGAGGTGATGGCAACATCAAATGGAGCTGACGTTATTGCGCTGGCGGAAGAGTTCAACCCCGACCTGGTGATCCTTGATTACCGTTTAGGTAATATTACAGGTGGCGAAATATGCCGTAACCTGAAGAATATGCCCCGCTTTGAAAACCTGCCAGTAATTATATTTACTGCGTACGTAAACAAAAGCGAGGAACTGTTTGCCTATGGCTGCGACGACACCATAGACAAACCTTTTGACCTTTCAGAGCTGATCTACAAAGTAAACAACCTGGTTAACGCGCAGTAACCGCTTTATACCTGTTGTTTCCGATACCGGTAGCAGAGATATAATCTTTGTTCACTTTGCCATTAGGGTATCGGCAGCTTTCGGCCAGTGCCATCAGTAAACTTTTAGCCTCATTACGGTTGAGCGCCGCTTTGCGGAGTTGTTCCATGGTTTCCCTTTTCTTACTTGCGTAAGCGAGCAGTTCGTCATACCCCGCAGGGCGTGCAAAGCTGATCATGCAACTTTCGCTTTCCATTTTCTTGTAGGGCCAGAACAGGTAACCAATTTCATTTTTATCCAGCATCTTCGCAGAAGCCTGCAGCATCTCGTTACGCCCTTCGCTTATCTCGCCGCAAATTAAAGGAACATTATACCGGTTGCTGAAATCGAGGTAATCTTTTAAAACAGATTGGTCTGCTTCGGTCCATGACTTGTGGAAGCTGTAAACACTTTTGGCATCAAACGGCTTACCAAATATCCTGAAGTTACTTCCCCACTGCGCACCCTGCATAATTACAATATGATTTTTATCCGTCTTTCTAATGGCAGCTACTATCTCGCGGTATAAGGGCTCTATCCGGGTATTCAGGCTGGCGATATCGAAATAATGCGCAACAGGTTCGTTCAGCAAATCATAACCCAAAACGGCAGGTTCATTCCTATAATGTGCGGCAATCCTTGCCCATATCTCCACTGCCTTCTGCCGGGCAGCAACACTGGTAAAGAGATCCGGATAACCATAACTGTCGTCAATATCGTCGCCGGTCTGTCCACCGGGGGCGGCATGCATATCCAGAATAACCAACAACTTTTCTTCGCGGCACCAGCCAATCAGCCGGTCAAGTAACGCAAAACCCCTGTTAGGATCATTCGCACCTAAATAGGTTTCTGAAGTGAATAAACGATAGTTGAAAGGTACACGCACCACGTTACAACCCGCCATTTTAATAAAGCGGATATCTAACTGGCTGACGAAATTATTGAGGTAGCTATTCCAGAAAGTGCGCACATCATCAGGTCCGGCCAGTTCATTCACTAATTCTTCTATCTGCCGGGCAGAACTTACTTCTTTCATTTTAAGCATATAGCCCTCCGGTGCAAGCCATCCTCCTAAATTAACCCCCCTGATCTGTAACGGGCGATTATCAGTCGTGTATAGTTGCTTTCCCTTAACGGTTACAAACTTTTTTGGCTGGGCGGTGGCAAATAGTGCAGCCAGCGTAAACCCAATGGCTAAGGCGGCCAGTTTTCTCATGATAATAAACTTAAGATGATTGTAATCACCCAGATAACAAATTTCTGCGCTTAGTGTTTAAACTGCCCCGGTGATTGGTACGAAACTTGCTTATTTATAATCACTTAGCTTTCAGGCATAATTTATAATTAAAACACATTTAAAATGAGACGGATTTTAGCCATTGACGATGACGAGGACATCCTGGAAGTGATACAATTGATACTGGAAGATTCAGGGTACGAAGTCGAAACCTTGTCAGACTACCGGTTGATGTTCGATAAAATTAAAGAGCATACACCCGACCTGATCCTGATGGATATAATGCTCGGCCCTGCCGACGGACGCGAACTTTGCCGCTATATTAAGTTAGGTAAAGATACGCACGAAATACCTGTTATTATGATCTCTGCAAGCCACGAGCTTAACGACGTTTTACGACAGGAATGCGCCCCGGACGACTTTATATCCAAACCGTTTGATATACACGTATTACTCCGCAAAATACAAAAACAGCTGGCTGCTTAGCCGGCTGTTTTTATAAGCTCCTCTTCTATATATTTATTCCACTTTTCCTGCGCCATGCCATCTGCTCCGTGCCGGGTTTCGTTATCGTACTTCTGCTGTAACAGGTAGGCC
The DNA here is from genome assembly GCF_022953055.1 of Mucilaginibacter straminoryzae. Classification (GTDB taxonomy): domain Bacteria; phylum Bacteroidota; class Bacteroidia; order Sphingobacteriales; family Sphingobacteriaceae; genus Mucilaginibacter; species Mucilaginibacter straminoryzae. The sequence continues at coordinate 377,888 of NZ_JALJEJ010000004.1, forward strand.
TCGTGCAGGGTTTCCAGGTACTCTACGTTAATAGTCCCATCGTAATTCATAACCGGTAATGGCGCTGCAAGCAACTTTTTCTTGAAGCGTTCGCTGATGATCTTCTCTAAATCAAAATGCCGCTGCTCGTGGTTCAGGTTGTAGCTATCCTGGTAACCTGGTTTTACAGAACAGGTACTTTTGGGCACAAAGGTTTTTACTGCTATCTGCACATAGATGATGCCTTTTTCTATCCACGTTTTTTCGGTGTAACCTATTCCGGGCATCACCTGCGCCGAATAGTTCCCCGGTCTTAGTTTATCCTGAAAATCATCCCATTTTAATGGCCGAAGCTTGTCGTAGTAAATCGTGTCATTCTCCACCTTGTCTTTATAATCGGTGAACAGCAGTTTTACCCGTTTTGCTAATAGTGGGTTGGTGTCGGCCTGGGTGGTTAGCCAGTTATTAAAATAAACAATGGCATTTTCAAGTACATTTCTTAGTACAGGCTCCGCAGCATCGGGTTGCGAAAACTTCCGGGTATAATGCGAACTACCCTTATAATCCACCAGCTTTACAGACAGATCATCGCCGGTTTTTAAATGGAAGGATAACACCAAATCAACCTTACCATCTACACCACTACCACTGATCGGTATTTCATTCACATTCAGTGCCGATACTTTTATGATCACCGGGTGCAGATCCTTTCCAAAAGGGGCATTCTGTTTAAGGTAGCCTTCCAATACTTGAATTCCACCATCCAGATCGGCAGGAACGGGAGCAGGAGATTTCTGCAAAGCATCCGGCGAAAACGGCACAAGCTGACCTATTGTCTTCTTATCCTTACGGTTGTCGGCAAAGCCAGCCAAATAAAAGCCGGTAGCTTTTGTACGCATTGGTATATTACGAAGCAGCAAATGTTGCACGGGTTTATCCGTCGATTTAAAGGCTATTGTCAGTACAACAAATGGCAATAAAAGCAACAGGCAAAGCGCTCTACCCCTTGTGTTTGTAAAAATTGTCTTCATGTTTATAATAGCCAAACGATGTCTAATTGTGCCTTATTACTAATTTAAGTCATTTTGACAAATAGCAGATTTTTTATCTCGACCTATACCATCATTTTCATACCTTCGTTATTAGAAAAATTCAGCCGCTTGCGGACAAATACCTTTAGAAATGCATTTTATAGCTGTACGCAGCTTTGTTATTAAGTCATGATGATTAAACCCAAGCACCTTGCTTTGCTGGCGCCCCTATGTTTTTCGCTGAGCGCGCGGTCGCAGCAAAATCCTTCATTCCAGATTTACAAAACTTACCATACCGCAACCGAGCTGCTCGACAAAGGCGAGTATGTGGCTGCGGCAGAACAGTTCAGGCAGGTAGAACATACCGGTTATAAGACCACTAAGCAGTCCCGGTTCGAATCTGAATTGACCCTGCTGAAAGAAAACGCGCAGTATTACGAAGCGTTTTGCGCATTGGAGTTAGGTAATGACGATGCAGAAAGCATGCTGCAGCGCTTCATAAAAGAGCATCCCGAAAATCCTTTAACCAAACTGGCTTACTTCCAGATCGGCCGTGCTTACTTTAAACGCGCCAATTATGCTGACGCGTTGCGCTGGTTCGATAAAGTAAAAGCCGGTGACCTTAACGGACGCGAGAACACTGAATACAAATTCCGGAAGGGTTATGCCTATTTCGCTACCGGCGATATGAAAAACGCACAGCAGTTGTTTGGTGATGTGCGTAACACGCGCTCGCCGTATACCGAAGATGCGACTTACTACTTTGCCTACATCGCTTACCTGAACAAGGATTACCATATTGCGCTGGTTAACTTCGAGAAGCTAAAAAACTCTAAAAAATACGAGAACAGCTACCCATATTACATCTCTGCCGTTTACTTTTTAGATAAACGTTATGATGATGTTTTAAGCTACGCGATTCCCATTCTGAACAGCACTCATCAGCAGAACGAAACAGAAATGCTGCGTATAGTAGCCGCTTCTTATTTCGCGAAGGCGGATTATCCTAACGCGGAAAAATATTATAGCCGCTTCCAGAACCAGGATATGCGCAAAACGCAGAACACGCAGGACAGCTACCAGATGGGTTACGCTTTGTATAAAACAGGCAATTACCAACGTGCAGCTGTAGAACTGGAGAAACTGGTTGACGGTAACGACGTATATAGCCAGAATGGTAATTACACCCTCGGCGATGTATTCCTGAAACTGGGCAACAAGCAAAGTGCACGTAATGCCTACTTCGTAGCGTCTAAATTAAACTTCGACCGCCAGTTACAGGAAGACGCTTTGTACCAGTATGCCAAGCTTTCTTACGAATTGGATTTCAATACCCAGGCCTTAGAAGCTACCCGATTGTATCTGCGCAATTATCCGCGCAGCCGCCGGTTGGATGAGGTGAAGATCTTATTGGGCGAAGAACTATTGAACTCGCGCAACTACCGCGAGGCTGTAGAGATCCTTGAACCCATTGCCAATACTTCGGCTTCGGCTAAAACGGCTTACCAGAAAGTGACTTACTATCGCGGGTTGGAGTTTATCAACGAACGGGCATTCGAGAATGCTATCGGTATTTTTATCCGTTCGCTGAAATATCCGATGGACGATAAAGTGACCGCCCTTACCACTTACTGGCAGGCAGAAGCCATGTACGAGGTGCGGAAATATGCCGAGTCTGTCCAAAAGTTCAAGGACTTTATGGAGATGCCAGCCGCTAAAGAAACCGATGTATATAACTATGCCAACTATGCTTTAGCTTACGCTGCATTCGGCGACGAAAACTATAAGACAGCAGCAAATTACTTTGAGCGCTTTTTAAGCGGCGAAGAAAAAGACCGCAATACCATCAACGATGCCGTTACCCGTTTGGGCGACTGTTACTTTGTATTAAAAAGCTATCCGCAGGCGCTTAATTATTACAACCGTATTATTACCCAACAAAGCCCGGGACAGGATTATGCGCTGTTTCAACGCGGCATGATCCAGGGTTTGCAGGGGCAATTGGATACCAAGATCGCCACGCTGAATGATGTGATCAGCAAATACCCGAACTCAGATTTTGCTGACGATGCGGTTTTCGAAATCGCTTACACCTACTTCCTGAAAAACAATGGCGACGAGGCAAAAACACGCCTGCAAGCCATGATCAGCAAGTACCCGCATAGCAGTTATGTGCCACGTGCGCTGGTGACTATCGGCTTGGTAGATTATAATGCCAACCGGGACGACGATGCCGTTGCATCCTTCAAACAGGTGATCCAGCAATACCCGCAGACTGATGAAGCAAAACAATCCCTGAAACAGATCGAGAAGATCTATACCGATAAGGGTGATGCGCAAACCTTCATCAACTACGCCACCACTACCCCAATCGGAAATTATACTACCGCGCAGCAGGAAGAAATCATGTCTACTGCGGCTAATAACCTTTACTTGAAAGGCGACTGGCAGGGAACGGTATCGGCAGTAAACGCTTACTATGATAAGTTCCCGAAACCGATCTACGAGAAACAAATGCGTTTTATCCGCGCGCAGAGTTTGGTTAACCTGAACCGTGGTGACGAAGCCGTGCAAGATTATAACGTGATCCTGAACGACTGGACCAGTGCATACACCGAGAAGTCGCTGATCAGCATGGCGAACTATTACCTGAAACAGAAGAAATATAACGAAGCGGTAGTGTTCCTGAAACGCTTGGAGACCAACTCGGAATATAAAGCTGATTACACCTACGCCATCAATAACCTGTTGCTGTCCTATTCAGAAATGGAATCGGCAGATGATGTGCTGAAATATGTAAAGCTGGTTCGCGAGAATGAGAAATCATCGGCTGAAGACAAATTCCGTACAGGTCTGTTTGCAGGTAAAGCCTATTTACTGAATGCAGATACAACAGCAGCTTTAAAAGAGTTAAACTATACCATTAACAATACCAAAACGGTTGCCGCTGCAGAAGCGAAGTACACCATCGCTTCTGTTGAATATGACCGCGGGCAATACAAGGCTTCGCAGAAAACATGTTTCGACCTGATCAACAAAATGCCGAACTACGATTACTGGTTAGCCAAAACCTTCATTTTGCTGGCCGATAATTACGTGGCGTTGAAAGATAACTTCCAGGCGAAAGCTACCCTGCAAAGCGTAATTCAGAATTATAAAGGTGACGACGATGTGTTACCTGCCGCACGCGAACGTTTGCAAAAATTAGCACCGCCTATCCCGGACGGAAAAGCAAATACCGTGAATACAGACAGTACTGCTACGCAGCAAGAGAAAAAACAGGATTAACACAGGCATTAGAACATCGAAATGAAATTCAACTATATATTCAGCGTGCTTGCTTTAGGCTCAGTAGTTTATCTTTCTCCTGCTGATGCACAAACTACTAAGCAACAGCCCAAGAAAACTACTACCACTGCAAAGAAACAGGCGACAGTTAAACCTGCTGCCGTTAAACAGGCAGCAAAGCCAAAAACTACCGCTCAGAAACTGGGCGACTTAGCGGCTAAATCTGCCGCAAAGGATACCACAAAAAAAGGCGGTGCCAACACCCCTGCCAATCCGAATAATACTTCTACCCTTTCAGAAGAGGTAGTGGTTACTACCAACTACAAACCGGTGCTGGCAGATGCGGTAAAGATCCGCCGCAACCCCGACCTGGAAGATAAAACACCATTCAAGGCGCCGTTAACATACAATCTTTTAGATAAGCGCTTAGAGCAGAACACCAACATCAAGCAGTTGGAAGCCATGAAGCTGCCAGCCGAGCGCGATTCCATGCTATACAACAATTATGTGAAGCTGGGTGTGGGTAACCTGAAATCGACCTTCGGCGAAGGCTATTTCAGCAATGGCCGTGATAATGCCTTACAAGTGGGCGCCTGGGTAAAACACTTTGGCCAGTCTGGCAGCGATGCTTACAAACAAAATCAAAGCAGCCAGGAAGTTGGTGTATTTGGCAAAGCTATCGGTACAGATAATACCCTGAGCGGACGCATCAGTTATAACCGCAGAAACAATTATTTCTATGGTTACGCGCCGTTCACCACCACGCCTGTTCCCGATCTTAATCCGGCTAAACAACATTTCAATACGTTAAGCGCCGAAGGCGAACTAGCTAAAAACTACCGCGACACCGACCGTGTTTTCGATTATGCGCTTAAAGCAAAAGGTTACCTTTTCAGCAACGCGTTTAAAGCGCGCGAAAATAACGTACTGCTTACCGGTTTCATCAATCAAACTATTCGTCAATTCTATGCTGGCTTAAGCGGAACGGTAGACCTTACTTCGCAAAAAGATGTAAACTATAGTTTAAACAACAGCCTGGTTCGGTTGAACCCTTACCTGAAGTTTCAGGGTGATAATTATAAGATTGACGCAGGTGTAAACTTCGTGTCCGAATTCGGCATGAAATCGCGCTTATCTTTATTCCCTGCGGCAAAACTCGAATTATCCCTGATCCCGAAATATATCCGCTTCTTTGCAGAGGTTAAGGGCGATGTCAATAAAACCTCTATCCGCAGCCTTACAGAAGACAACCCTTTCCTTGACCAGAATATCGCGATAAAGAACAGTGTGGATAAGCTGGATATTGCCGCAGGTTTAAAAGGAACCCTCGCACCTGGATTAGGGTTCAAAGCAGCCATTTACAGCAATAAGGTAAAAGATATGCCTTTGTTTGTAAGCAATTTCGATGCGCAGAACAACAACCGTTTCCTGGTATTGTATGATAATGGCACCGCTACCATCAATGGGTTCCGCGGCGAACTGGACTTTAAAGCATCAGAAACGTTTGACCTGTTTGGTAAGGTAGACTTCCGCGATTACAAAATGAACTCGCAACTGGAAGCCTGGAACATGCCGGACTTTAACCTGACTGCCGGAACGATTATTAATATCACTGATAAGCTTCGCCTGAATGGTTCGCTGTTGATCCGCGGACAGGCAAAAGATCTGCCGTATAACCAAAGTTCTGTACTTTCATTAAACGATCAGCGCAACGCTACACCTTACATTGTAAAGTCATTTGCCGATGTAAGTGCAGGCGCATCATACCAGATCAACAGGCAGTTTTCGGTATTTATTCAGGCTAATAACCTGCTAAATACTAATTATAGGCAATGGATGTTCTATCGTAACTACGGATTTAATATCTTTGGCGGTCTGGCTGTAGGGTTTTAAGCTTACAGTTTAACCACTTAGTAAAGAGGATGGATTTAGCGAATTATGCAAGTGAACTGATTAAGCAGCACGGCGCACTTATTGTGCCGGGGCTTGGCTATTTTGCTCACGTACGCAGGAGCGCTTATTATGATGCCGAAACAGGCACCATCTATCCTCCTTATTTTGAAATTACGTTTGATCCGTTCCGTCGTGATGTTAATGATACCACGATGGCTGCGTACATTACAGAGCGTAAAAATATTTCACTGGCATCTGCCAGCTATTTTTTAGATAAGTACATCAGCAAAATTAAGCTGCAGGCCGAAACAGAAGAGGTGGCTTTTGCAGACTTAGGCTACTTTTATTTAGATGCGCAGGCGAAGCTCGCTTTCCGTCCGTCGCAGATAGAAATGCGGCAGAACGCGTCTTTGTTCGGCTATCAGCCTGTACAATTACAAAAAATAAAAGACCTGGGGCTGCCTGTAAAACCGCGCCCTGCTGTCGAGCCAATTTCTATCCCGCTGGAAGAAGAGCCTGTAGCAGAAGAGGCAACCGCGGAAACACTCAGCGAGCAGGATGATACATATCAGCCAACTGAAACGTCGGAACCTGCAATACAACATCCAACCGAAAAGGCTAAACGGGAAACTATTGACGAGCAGGGCCCGGTACTGGTTACCAATGTAAAAGAAACTGTAGAAACGGAAAGTTGGGAAGAAAGCAGCTATCCGGCAGATGAAACTACCGTTGACGAGAACGACGAAGGCAGCTATACCAGCAGCAACATGCGCTTCTGGGTTATCCTGAGCCTTGTAGTTATTTTAGCAACGGGCGGACTGATCTGGTATTATAAATATCGTTTTGGTATAGCCGCATTCAATAAAAAAACGGCACAACCGGCAACAACGGTGCCCAAGCCTGCAACTACCCCGGCAGCAACAACAGCTAAATTTGACACCGCAACACGACCGGCAGATACGGCTAACGCACTCAACAAAGCACCCGTAAAATCAGATAGCCTACAAGCTAACCCGGCGACAGCTACGAATGCAAATACGGCAGATCAAAACATGGCAGCTACTCCCGCAGTGGCGCCCGAAGCGCAGCCTGTAACCTCTGCCGCACCTTATCCGCCTGTTAAAGACCTGCCTAAAGGAAGCTGGCTTGTATTGGGTGGCCATTTCAAGAATTACGATAACGCGGTAAAGACGCTTGAGAAATACCGTAACTACGGCTATAAGCAGGCCAGGCTGATCGATTCAGTAAAACATACCGAATACTACATTTACCAGATTGTATTCGGCTACAGGAAAACCCGCCACGAGGCGGTTGTTGCGGTCAATGAAATATTGAACGAGCATAAGATTAAACCCGAATTGATATACGTACTACAATATAAACAGAAACAGAAATGATGCTTTTAGTGCAGATTGCAGATACCGCTAAGCAGGTGGCAGATACAGTGAATCGCGCGGCGGCGCAAACAGCTGCTTTACCCCAACAGGACGATCTTCGCTTTGGCGACCTGTTAGTAAAGGGTGGCTGGGTGATGATCCCCATCGGTATTCTGGCAGTACTGGGATTGGTGATATTTTTTGAACGTTACTTTACCATTCGCAAGGCTGGTAAAAACGAATCTAACCTGATGGTTCAGGTTCGAGAAAATATTTTAAACGGCAGGCTGGAATCGGCTGTTGCCATTTGCAAAAACAGCAATACCCCGCTTGGCCGTATGCTGCAAAAAGGTTTGTTACGCATTGGCCGCCCGATAAAAGAAATTGAAGGCGCTATTGAAAACGTTGGTAAACTGGAAGTAGCCAAACTTGAAAAGAATATCGGTATTATCGGCATCGTAGCAGGTATCGCCCCTATGTTCGGGTTCCTGGGTACCATTGCCGGTGTAATCAAGATCTTCTATGATATTTCTAAAACAGATAATATCAGCATGGGGGTAATCTCGGGCGGTTTGTACGTAAAGATGGTAACCTCTGCAGCCGGTTTGTTTGTAGGTATTGTGGCCTATGTTTGCTACCACATCCTGAACATGATGGTGGATAAAGTGATCCTGAAACTGGAGACCGATGCCATTGAATTTATTGACCTGTTAGAAGAGCCAAGCAAATGAACCTGAGAAAAAGAAACAGTCGTGCGTCGGCAGAGGTGCATACCTCGGCTATGAATGATATCATGTTCTTTTTGCTGCTGTTCTTCCTGATCGCTTCTACCGTAACCAACCCCAACGTGATTAAGCTGATGCTGCCGAAGTCATCCTCCGGGCAGTCGGTTTCAAAAAAAACCATAACGGTATCGGTTACCAAGGATCTGCGTTATTACGTAGATAAGAAAGAAGTAAAAGAGACAGATCTGCCTGCAACGCTTGGAAGCTATAAAAACCTGGCAACAGATTTGACCATCGTATTGTATGTAGACCGTTCGGTAGCTATCCAGAATGTAGTACAGGTAATGGATACCGCGCAGAAATTGAACATTAAATTAGTACTGGCTACAGAGCCTAAATAAACCATCAGGATGGATTATCGTAAAGAGGAAAATAACTATCCCAAAGCATTTGCTGCAACAGGTATTATCCTGGCAGTGGTAATTGCTTTAAGTTATTTCATCGTCTTTAAAATGCCGCCCAAAGAAGAGCAGGGCACCGGGGGTATCCTGGTAAATTACGGTACGGTAGACGAAGGTATGGGCAACGATTATACCAGTATGGAAGAACCGTCTGTAGCCGAAAAAGCTAACCATGTACGACCTGATAAGGTAACCAAAGCGCCACCGACGGAGCAACCTACCCCGGACGACAACAACAGCAAACAGGTAGTTACCCAGGACAATGAAGATGCACCTGCGGTAGCCAGCAGCAAGAAGCCGACAGAAAATGTAAAGGCGCAGCAGGAAGTAACCAAAACTACCGCCAAACCCACCGTTAACCAGAATGCGCTGTATAAAGGCGCTACGAATAACGGCACAGGCGCTGGGGATGGCACCGGTGATAAACCGGGCAACCAGGGTAAACCTACTGGGACTACGCTGACCAATAACTATAATGGCACGGGCTCTGGCAATGGTGGTAATCTGAATATGGGTCAGCGTAACTTTATCAGTCGCCCGCAGCCCAGCATCAGTAAAACTGTAACCGGCACAGTAGTGATCGATATTATTGCAGATAAAGAGGGCAACATTACCTATGCGGCGGTGGGTCGTGGTACTACCGTATCAGACCCGGATGTGATCCAAAGCTGTATCGATGCCGCAAAACGTGTTCGTGTAAATGCTTCAGACACCGCCCCGGACCAGCAACGCGGAACAATCGTCTATAAGCTTAAAGCGCAGTAGATTCACCCTGATGTACAAAAAATCTTAGTCATTGCTGGTGTAGCGTGGCAATCTGCCTTGCATTGACACTATTATGAGATCGCCACACTCCTTCGTCGTTCGCGATGACAAGGAGGTTTATGTAAAATAGTTGTCATTGCGAGCGAAGCGTGGCAATCTGCCTTGCAGACGCTCTTATTATAATCTCCGCATTCATACGTCATTGCGCGGAGCACATCAGTGCGACAAAGCAATCTCCTCAATCAAATTAGGATTGCTTCGTCCCTCGCAATGACGCCTCGAGATTTTTACAACAGCTTGTTACTTCAATCTCCCCTAAGCGAGGAGAAATTTTCTGCTTTAGAAGATCCCTCACATTCGTTCGGGACGACAGTTTGATCATTGGTCCGCTGCTATTTCCATTGCCACTCTTTACTTAAAATTGCTTCGTTCCTAGCAATGCTGTTTCTTTGTAGCGGAATGGACTACAAGCAAACCCTCGACTACCTTTACAACCAGCTTCCAATGTTTACGCGTGTGGGTTCAGCAGCGATAAAAAAAGGGCTGGACAATACCCTGGCGCTATGTGAAGTACTGGATAATCCGCATCAAAAATTTAAAAGTATCCATGTCGGTGGAACGAACGGTAAAGGTTCGACGTCGCACATGCTGGCCGCCATTCTGCAGACAGCAGGCTATAAAACAGGCTTATACACCTCCCCTCACCTGCGCGACTTTCGCGAGCGGATCCGCGTTAATGGCAGGATGATCAGCGAACAGGATGTGGTTGACTTTGTAGCGCAACATCAACCTGATTTCGAGCGTATAGAACCCTCTTTTTTTGAAATGACCGTGGGACTGGCTTTCGATCATTTTGCTAAGCAAAAGGTAGATGTTGCCGTGATCGAAGTAGGTTTGGGTGGAAGACTGGACTCGACCAACGTGATCACGCCGCTGCTTTCGGTGATCACCAATATCGGATGGGACCATATGAACTTACTGGGTGATACACTACCACTAATCGCCGGTGAAAAAGCGGGGATCATTAAGCCTGGCGTACCTGTTGTAATTGGCGAATATCAGTCTGAAGTTGCCGAAGTATTCGAGCAAAAAGCCCGTGATCAAGGCAGTGACCTGGTTTTTGCATCAGATATGTGGGGCGTGGAAGAACACCGGAAGGGCGAATTACTTAGCGTAACAGTGGTGCCGGAAAGAGGCGGAGGCGATGGCACTGTTCATTACCAGCTCGACTTAACCGGAACGTACCAGCTTAAAAACTTAAAAACGGTTCTCACCGCCGTTGCCGAACTACGCCAGCAAGGTTTTACCATAACTGATGCGCATGTAACCGATGCACTAAAACAAGTTCAGAAATTAACCGGACTCGCCGGCCGATGGCAGACATTAAGCACCCACCCACTAACAATATGCGATACCGGCCACAACCCGGAAGGTATTACCGAGGTGCTGAGGAACATTGCTAAAGTAAGCTACAAGCAATTACATTTTGTAATAGGCGTGGTAAACGATAAAGACATCAGCAAGATTCTGGCAATGTTACCTAAAGAAGCCATCTATTATTTCTGCAAACCGGATATCCCACGTGGATTAGAGGCCGAAACGCTTCAGGAAAAGGCTACCCTAGCCGGGTTAAAAGGTGAAGTTTATCCTTCTGTTAAAGCAGCCCTGCAAGCCGCACAAACCGCTGCAAGTGTAGACGACCTGGTATTCGTCGGCGGAAGTACATTTGTGGTGGCTGAAGTAGTGTAGATAGAATCAAAAGCCGAGACGGTCATTACAGGTAGACTTCCCCTCTTGAGAAGGGTTAAGGGTGTGTCCTTAAGGAAAATCAAACAGAGACACGAGGTATCGTGTCTCGATAAAATTGCTATAGAGATTGCCGCGCTTCGCTCGCAATGACGCGTTATTTTGTCATCCTAAACGAAGTGACCTGTCCCGAATTAGTTTCGGGAAGGATCTGTACACAGAATTTTATCAGAAAGACGATTTAATCGTCTGGAATAATACGCACGCGTTACAAACGCGCGCGATAAAGGTCAGCTCTTGTGTCTTGTTTCTTGGCTCTTGATTCTTGTCTCTCTCCCATCACTTCAACTCGTCCAGCACTTTAAACAACTTTGGGCGAATAGCTGATGTAGACCCATTAAAATTATTGATGATAATAGAAAAGCAAAGCTCGCGGCCCTGGTGTGTCTGATAGCCTGCGTACGCCAGCACATTATTAATATATCCGCTTTTCATGTGCATGTTGTTGTAAACGGGCAAGCTCGCAAAAAAGTCCGGGAACCAGGTTTCTTTCCGTGCCGACTGTAGGATTTTCGCCATCGTCATGGTGGTTACCCGGTTGCCTGGCGAAAGGCCGCTGCCGTCTTTCATGTTCAACGAATTCACATCGATTCCCCTGCCCTTCCAGAAATTTTTCACCACACTGGTATAGTCATCCGTCTTCAGCGAATCGCCCATGGCCAGCATCAGTTGCTCGGCATACAGGTTAATACTTTTCTGGTTCAGCCAGTAAATTACTTTTTTTAACGGCGGTGATTGGTGCGTAACGAAAGTTTGCCCCATGTGGATATTTGCGTTATTATTTTGCGTAACGTTAATGGTTTCAGACATCGCTCCGCCGCTTACGGTTATACCTGCTTTTTCCAGTGTATCCTTTAGCCTGCGGGCAGCCTCGTAGGGCGGGTCTGGCAAGGCTGCCGATATTTTATGTTTCTGTTCGTCTATAGCATAAGTACCTTGCAAAAACACGTTGTTACTGTTTACAGGCAAATGGGCATTTGCGTTATCACCGCTACCTGCTGCGCCTGTAGTCAGTTCATTATAAAACTTCAGGTAAGGCATAGCAGGAACCGTACCTGCAAAAGTGACCGGCTTACCCGGCTGGGTAGGCCGAAGCAAGATATCGTATGCGTTTTCGCGCCAGCACAGATTGTTTGGGAAAGCGCCGTAATAGTTGCCCATATCGGCCCATATCCAACCATCAGGCTCATGGTTGATGCCCATTGCAATAATCTTCCCGGTGATCTTTTTAATCCCTGCCTTCTTTATCGCATTTACAAACTCATTCAGTACAAAGCTTTCTTTGGTTTCCTCCCAGCGGAAGCTGGCCAGTGTGGGATCATTACCTGCATTGATGATGATATTCCCGTTGTAAGTACCATCTGCGCCGAGCGAGCCATCTCCGCCCAAGGTAGTTTTAAAGCGGTAGTCTGGGCCAAGGATATTCATGGCCGTAATGGTAGTGATGGTCTTCATGGTGGAAGCCGTAGCCAACCCCATGTTCGGATTCGCGGTGAAAACAACCTCCCCTGTTTTGGCATCCAACACCGTTAGCGAAACAGAAGCGTAAGTACTTTGTGCATCTTGCTGCAAACGTGTGAAGGCACTTTGCAGGTTTTGCGTTAGGGATTGCGCGAAGGCTGTTCCAGATAACAGAATAACAAACAATACACACCCCAATGTGCGTTTAAGCAAAGTGGCAATGCCAGTGCTTACCCCTCTCGAGAGGGAAATTGAAGTACGTTTTGTTACAGGAGCAATTTTAAACAGTGGGGTGTCTAGCACTTCGCTAAGCAGGTGTCTCATATTCAACAGTCTCATCATCCTTCACGTTACGTTGCGAAATATAATAAATCGGTATCCCTATCAAAACAATAATAAATCCGGGCCAGGTAAATTCAGGCTTGTAAATAATCAGCAGTACGCAAAAAGCAAGGCCCATCAATACGTAAATAGCAGGCAATACGGGATAACCGAAAGCTTTATAAGGCCGCAGCGCATCGGGTCGTTTGGCGCGAAGGATGTATATACCGATAATGGTCAGCACATAGAAGATCACCACCACGAAAGAGATCATGTCGAGCAAATCGCCGTACCGGCCACTGAGGCATAACACGGCAGCTACGGCACATTGGATCCATAAGCCAAACTCCGGCACTGCATTTTTATTTAACGTTCCGGCTTTACGGAAAAACAGGCCATCCTTAGCCATGGTGTAGTACACGCGCGAACCAGCCAAAATCAAGCCATTGTTACAGCCAAAGGTTGAAACCATAATCATCAGCGCGATAATGATCGTACCTACATTACCGAAGATCACGTGCGAAGCAGCAACGGCCACCCTATCCTTTTCAGCAGTCGCGATTTCGTGCAAGGGCAATACTGCGGTATAAACCAAATTGGCAGAAACGTAAATTATAGTAACGATCAGCGTTCCGAGGAAAAGGCTTAAGCCGATATTCCGTTGCGGGTTTTTCATTTCCCCGGCAATAAATGTTACGCTGTTCCAGGCATCGCTGCTAAAAATAGAACCCACCATAGAAGCAGCTATTGCACCCATAGCCGCCGCCGTAGTGAGCGCAGTGATAGAGCCATCGGCGTTTAATGCGTGCATGTTCCAGGCGTTGCTCCAGTTAGCGTTCCACACGTCTGTTTTAAAAGCCATAAAGCCGAAAGCAATCAACCCAAAAAGGCTCAGCAGTTTGGCAAGGGTGAAGGTGGTCTGGATGATCTTACCGCTTTTTACACCACGGGTATTTACCCAGGTCAGGAAGATGATCAGCACAATAGAAACGATTTGAGCAGCGCTAATTTTAAGCAGGTACGAACCTAAAGGGATCTGAAATAAAATATTGTCTTCGCTAACCGCAGGAATCAAATAAGCCGTAAACTTAGAAAAAGCTACCCCCACCGCGGCAATAGTCCCCGTTTGGATTACCGCAAAAAAGCTCCATCCGTAAAGAAAGGCAACCAGTTTATTGTAGGCTTCTTTCAGGTAAACATATTGGCCACCGGCTTTAGGGAACATGGCGCTTAGTTCGCCATAACTTACAGCAGCGGTCAACGTCATAAAACCTGTGATTACCCAGATGGCAATCAGCCAGCCGGATGAGCCAACGTGCCGGACAATATCCGCGCTGACAATAAAAATACCCGAACCTATCATTGACCCGGCAACCAGCATGGTACCATCAAGCAGGCCCAGTTCGTGCTTTAATTCCTTCTTAGAGGGAGTTCCTTCCATTTAAAGTAATGTTGATATGCCTAAGCTATTAAAAAATTAGCTTAACCCGTAAATAAACCCTTCAAATTAAGAATCAAATACTTGCAAGTGTTAATTATTTTACGAACATTCGTTTTAAGTACCAATTACTTAAGTTGCCAAACTACTAACCTAACTATATGAATTTTTTAAACGATTACTTAATTTATCTGATTCCTGTATTCGGGCTGATCGGAATTATTACCATGATCGGTAAATCGGCCTGGGTAACTAAACAAGATGCCGGCGACGCAGGTATGAAAGAGCTTTCGGGCTACATTGCAGATGGGGCAATGGCTTTCTTACGTGCCGAGTGGAAAGTACTCAGCTACTTTGCCGTTATCGCCATTATTCTACTGGCATGGTCGGGCACAACGGTTTCAACCTCTAGCCCGGTTATCGCTGTATCCTTTATCATCGGCGCATTTCTCTCTGCCTTTGCAGGTTACCTGGGCATGCGTATCGCCACAAAAGCTAACGTACGTACCACGCAAGCGGCACGCACCAGTTTAGCGAAAGCACTTAAAGTTTCTTTTACCGGCGGTACCGTGATGGGCCTTGGTGTTGCCGGTTTAGCAGTTTTAGGGTTAGGGTCGCTGTTTATTCTCTTCTATACCATTTATGTAAAGAATGTGAACGGAAACGTGAACGGCGAAGAAATGCAGAAAGCGCTGGAAGTACTGGCAGGTTTCTCACTCGGTGCTGAATCTATTGCATTATTTGCGCGTGTGGGCGGTGGTATTTATACCAAAGCGGCTGACGTTGGTGCCGACCTGGTAGGTAAAGTGGAAGCAGGTATTCCCGAGGATGATGTACGAAACCCCGCTACGATTGCCGATAACGTAGGGGACAATGTAGGGGACGTTGCCGGTATGGGCGCCGACCTTTTTGGGTCATACGTGGCGACTATCTTAGCGACGATGGTCTTAGGTCGCGAGATTGTATCGCACGATAACTTCGGCGGTATCGCTCCCATCCTGTTACCGATGCTGATTGCCGGAATGGGCCTGATCTTCTCTATCATCAGCGCCTCTTTCGTACGTATAAAAAACGAGACTGACAGCGTGCAAAGCGCTTTAAATATGGGCAACTGGCTGGCGATTATACTTACCGCCATTGCTACTTTTTTTGCGGTAAGGTGGTTATTACCGGACGGCGACCTTTTCCTGACCCGCGACCTTGACCCCATTACCCACCAGGTGAAAACAGGGGCGCTGGTGTTTAATAAGACAGGCGTTTTTCTATCTATAGTTGTTGGCCTGATTGTAGGCACGCTGATGTCTATTATTACTGAATACTACACGGCCATGGGTAAAAGGCCTGTAATGAGTATTATCAAGCAATCATCCACCGGCCATGCAACCAACATTATTGGCGGTTTGGCTGTAGGTATGGAATCAACCGTACTGCCGATCATTGTTTTAGCCGGCGGCATATTTGGTTCTTACCATTTTGCCGGTTTGTACGGTGTGGCGATAGCTGCCGCAGGCATGATGGCCACTACCGCCATGCAGCTGGCGATTGATGCCTTCGGGCCGATTGCTGATAACGCAGGCGGTATTGCAGAAATGAACCAACTGCCAGAAGAGGTTCGCCATCGGACAGACAACCTGGATGCCGTGGGTAACACTACCGCTGCTACCGGTAAAGGTTTTGCTATTGCATCGGCAGCGTTAACTTCATTAGCACTATTCGCCGCTTTTGTTGGCGTAGCAGGGATTGATCATATTGATATTTACAAGGCCGACGTGCTTGCCGGACTATTTGTTGGCGGCATGATACCCTTCATTTTCTCGGCCTTAGCTATCTCGGCTGTTGGTCGGGCCGCAATGTCAATGGTAGAAGAAGTCCGTCGCCAGTTTCGCGAAATTCCGGGCATTATGGAATACAAAGCCAAACCCGAATATGAAAAATGCGTAGCAATTTCCACCCAGGCTTCTATCCGCGAAATGATCGCCCCCGGTGCCATCGCGCTAATCACCCCGATTATTATTGGTTTCGCCTTCGGCCCCGAGGTATTAGGCGGCTTGTTAGCCGGTGTAACCGTTTCTGGTGTACTGATGGGCATGTTCCAGAGCAATGCAGGTGGTGCATGGGATAATGCCAAGAAATCGTTCGAAAAAGGCGTAGAGATCAACGGGCAGATCTATTACAAGAAATCTGAACCACACAAAGCTTCTGTAACCGGCGATACCGTAGGTGATCCGTTTAAAGACACTTCCGGCCCTTCGATGAACATCCTGATCAAACTGATGTCAATCGTTTCGCTGGTAATTGCACCGCATCTGAATAAAGCGGTAGATAACAGTAAGCGCTTGCAGAACGAGATCAAGAAGCAATCATACATTACGCACACGATCAAACACGATAATAGAATTTAAGCGTTGAACCCTCCGAAAACCGGAGGGTTTTTTGTTGTAAAACGCCGCTATTTATTAAATTTGTTATATGACAGTAGTGGTGCATCCTCATAATGAGCAAGAAGAGAAAGTTTTGTTGGCATTTTTAAATAGCCTGAACTATGAATACTCATCTGAACAACCAGAGGTTGAACTTACAGCGCAGCAGCAACAAGAAATTCTCGCGCGGGAACAAAAACTAAAAGACGGTACTACTACTACCAGATCATGGGACGACATTAAAAAAGACTTTGATAATGTTTACCATTGAAGTATTATCAGAAGCCGAAAATGAACTAAAAGATGCTTGTGATTGGTATGATAGTAGACAAAAGGGTTTAGCAAAACGCTTTTTAAACGAAATCGATCAGTGTTTAAACGCTATCCGGAAAAATCCCGATCAATTTCAGGTACGGTTCTCGGAAACTTACCGTTTTGCGCCGCTTAAAAAGTTCCTTTAAGCTATTGTTTATCGTGCAAATCACGAATTAAAAAAGATTTTCGTTTTTGCCGTATTTCATCATAGCCGTAATCCCCAAAAATTCTAAACATTTAACTTTCTTTATTGTTACAAGCCCCCTTTCCGTTTTACAATTAAATTAAGTAGGTTTGGGCATAAACATGATAAAAAATTTACACTGAGCTAAAGATGAAGTTATTTGTTAAAAAACCTCTTAAGCAGCTCCTGGCGGCGTCTGCCGAATCAGAAAGCAGCCTTAAGCGAACGCTTGGGCCCGTGGCACTTATCGCACTGGGCATTGGCGCAATTATCGGAGCGGGTTTATTTGTTCGTACTGCCGCAGCTGCTGGTGGTAATGCCGGTCCTGCAGTTACTATTTCATTTATCATTGCCGCAATTGGTTGTGCCCTGGCCGGTTTATGTTATGCCGAGTTTGCCAGTATGATCCCGATTGCCGGTTCTGCCTACACTTACTCTTACGCAACCATGGGCGAGTTCGTCGCCTGGATTATCGGTTGGGACTTGGTGCTGGAATACGCACTCGGGGCGGCTACGGTCGCCATCGGATGGTCGCAGTACCTTAATGATCTCTTGCATACCTTCTTTGGGTTTACCATACCTTACGAATGGAGCCATTCGCCGTTCCAGGTTTCAGATGCCGGTATACATGGTATTGTTAACCTGCCTGCTATTGGTATTATCTTTTTACTGACACTGCTTCTGATCCGTGGTACGGCAGAATCTGCTGTGGTAAACAACATCATTGTACTGGTAAAAGTTGCCATCGTATTGCTGATCATCGGTTTTGGCTGGCAGTTTATCAGCGCAGCTAACCATACGCCTTATACTATCCCTGCTGACGCCGGTTCTGTAACGTTAAATACCGGTGTGGTGCATAACTACGCCGACACCTGGAATCACGGATGGTTTGGGGTCTTGCGCGGCGCAAGTATCGTATTCTTTGCATTCATCGGCTTCGATGCGGTATCTACAGCTGCACAGGAAGCTAAAAATCCGCAGAAAGATATGCCATTGGGTATCCTGGTATCCCTGGTGATCTGTACGGCATTATACATCCTGTTCTCGCACGTATTAACCGGTATTGCTTCTTATAAAGAGTTTTTAACCTCTGGTAGCGAGGCGTCTGTTTCATACGCTATCCGTCACCACATGCCGGGTTACGAATGGCTGGCCAAGCTGGTTACCGTAGCTATCCTGGCAGGTTTCTCTTCAGTGATCCTGGTGATGCTGATGGGCCAGACCCGCGTATTCTACACCATGAGTACAGACGGACTGGTGCCTAAAGTGTTCTCTAAGCTTCACCCTAAATTCCGCACCCCCTACAAATCACAATGGTTATTCTTTGTATTTGTATCCCTGTTTGCGGGTTTTGTGCCAGATAGCATCGTAGGTGATATGGTTAGTATCGGTACACTGTTCGCATTCGTTCTCGTTTGTATCGGTATCTTAATTCTGCGCAAAACAGACCCGGATATGGAGCGTCCGTTCAAGACCCCGGCTTACATGATCGTTTGCCCGCTTGGCGCACTGGTTTGTTTAGGTATGATCTTCAGCGAAGGCTGGGAAAACTGGGCACGTTTAATTGTATGGTTGCTGATAGGCTTTGTGGTTTATTTTGGCTATGGCATCAAAAACTCTGCGGTTCGCCGCGGTGTAACTAATGCGGCAGACAACCCACCGAACCCGCATTACGTAGATTAAAATTATTTTTGGCTAATCATAAAAAGGTTCTGATATTTCAGAACCTTTTTTGTTATCAACCAAAGCTAACCAATGAAAGCCGACAAAAACTTATGGGTATTGATCTGCGTGTGCGTGATAAATTCGCTCGGCTTTGGCATTATCGTGCCGCTCATTTACTCGTACGGTAAAAAGTTTGGCATCACCCAGCAGACCATCGGCCTGCTTACTGCTTCATTCTCCATTGCCCAGTTCTTTGTCACCCCGCTTTTAGGGGCAATATCCGATAAGTTTGGCCGTAAACCTGTGCTGGCGATCAGCCTGGCAGGCACGTGCCTGTCGTTTCTGTTATTTGCCACTG
Source organism: Mucilaginibacter straminoryzae (assembly GCF_022953055.1). Lineage (GTDB taxonomy): Bacteria > Bacteroidota > Bacteroidia > Sphingobacteriales > Sphingobacteriaceae > Mucilaginibacter > Mucilaginibacter straminoryzae. Next base: position 397,374 of record NZ_JALJEJ010000004.1, read on the forward strand.
CACAAAATGTGGTGATGCTGTTTGCCGCACGCATTTTGGATGGTATTACAGGCGGCAACATCTCCGTAGCGCAGGCCATGATCTCAGACAGTTCTACGGCCGACGACAGGGCCAAAAAGTTCGGCTATCTGAGCTCTGCCTTCGGGCTTGGGTTTGTATTGGGCCCGGCAGTTGGCGGCCTGCTCAGCAAATTTGGCATGCAGGTGCCGTTCTTCTTTGCAGCAGGAATTGCCCTTTTAGGTACGCTTGCAACCATGTTCCTGTTAAAAGAGACCTATACAACGGAAAAGCGCGCAGAACGGGATAAAAGCCGTTTCACTTTTGTTTCGCTTCTCACGACCATGAAGAAACCGGTAATAGGTACAGCGGTATTCACCGGATTTCTACTTACCATGGCGCAGTTCACCATGATCATCGGTTTTCAAACTTTTAGTGTAGACGTGCTGAAGATCACCCCTACCAAAATCGGTTTGTTTTATGCCGGCTTTGGCATAACTGGGATCATTATGCAGTTGTGCGTACCGTTTTTTACAAAGGTGATTTCTTCCAAAGCGATGATCTTACTGCTTTCTACGATTGCCTGCCTCGCGGCGATGTTCACGGCAGGTTTCGCCAATCAGTTCCTGTTGTTCGCGATCTGCTTGTTTGTGTATGGCTTATTCAATGGCTTGCGTAACCCGATGCTCAACTCGATTATTGCCGACCATAACGACCCTAAAAAGCAGGGCGAGATATTAGGAGTAAACCAGTCCTACGCTTCTATCGGGCAAACTTTAGGCCCCGTTGCAGCCGGGCTGATCACCGTGTGGTCTGTACATGCGGTATTTTTTCTGTCGGCATTTTTCATTCTGACAGGCTTTTTACTGACCTTTAGACTAAAATCCAAGGAAAAACAAAATACTTGCTAACGTTATGACCTATTTTAACCCTGCACAAATTGTATCCGTTACGATGATCCTTTTTGCGATCATCGATATCCTCGGCGCAATCCCGGTAATTATCCAGCTAAGGCAGAAAGCCGGGCATATCGAATCTGAGAAAGCTTCGATAGCGGTTCTGGTGCTGATGATCGGTTTTTTGTTCCTGGGAGATGAAATGTTGAAGGTGATTGGTTTGGATATTGCCTCTTTTGCCATTGCAGGTTCACTGGTGATCTTTATTATCGCCATGGAGATGATCCTTGGGATTACCTTTTTTAAAGAAGAAATGCCCGAAGCGGTATCAATCGTTCCGTTGGCCTTTCCGCTGATTGCCGGCGCCGGTACCATGACTACCTTACTATCGCTGAAATCACAATATGCTACGCAGAATATCCTCATCGGCATCATTCTCAATACTTTATTTGTTTACCTGGTGCTGAAGAATGTAAAGCGCCTGGAACGGTTGTTCGGTAAAACAGGTTTGAACATTCTTCGTAAAGCCTTCGGCATTATCCTGCTGGCTATAGCTATTAAATTATTTAGAAGCAATACGCACCTTTAGAAACAGGAGTCAAGGTACAAGAGTCAAGACTTTGACTAATCGAATGCGTTTGTAACGCGTTCTTGATAAAAGAATACCCTTCGACAAGCTCAGGGTGACATGGTTTTTGTACTACGCTTATCATGCTAATTCTTGTGACCACACAAACGTGTCATTGCAAGCACGAAGTGCTGTGGCAATCTAATCATAAGCAGCTGAGAGATTGCTTCGTTCCTCGCAATGACAAGCTTTAAATAAACACCTTGCTCAGGATGACAAAATAAAGGTGTCTTTGCGAACTGCGACGCAGTGTGGCAATCTTATAACGCATTCTGCCAATCGAACGGTTTTTTTAACTCGTTCTTGATAACAGCGTCCCCTTCGACAAGCTCAGGGTGACATGGTTTTTGTACTACGCTTTATCATGCTGAGGCTCTCGAAGCATCTATTATTTGTGATACGTACAGATCCTTCACTTTGTTCAGGATGACAAAATAAAGGTGTCTTTGCGAACTGCGACGCAGTGTGGCAATCTCACGGTATCAACCTTGCAGCAAACATGGTATCCGCCTTGTGTTCATAGCCTTTCAGCACGCGTTGGTCTTCTACTTTTAAGCCCAACTCACTCGTCATAAAGTCTATTGCTTCCTCGTTTTCTGCTTTGAAGGCAGAGCAGGTGATGTAGATTAGCGGTTTCCCTGGTTTCAAATACTTTACCACGTTAGGGATGATATTTTGCTGCAAGCGCTGGAAGAACTCTATCCTGACGGGGTTGAACTGGCTGATCATTTCAGGTGTGCGTCCCCACGTACCCGAGCCGCTGCAAGGTGCATCAAGGATGATTCCGTCGAAAGCATAATCATGCAACACCGGGTCGGGGTTTTGGGTCAGGTCTAATATCTTTTTCTGGTACTTGCGGATACCGGCTTGTTCAAAACGTTCGTCGAGGTTAGCCAGGATACTCTCCCTGATGTCTGAAACCACTAGTTTAATATCTGGCTGAAGTTCGTGCAAGAGCAATGATTTACCGCCAGAGGCCGCGCAGGCATCCCACCAGTTGTCCCATTGCTTTGGCTGAAAGAACTGGGCAGTTTGCTGTGAGGATTCATCCTGCACTTCAAACCAATGCTGTTTAGGGAATATGTTTTCTAAACGTGTACCGTTGGGTAATGCCAGGCAGTTATTGCCTTCGTCCCGGTAAGTAACATCTGCCTTTTTAAGTTCGGCCTTTACCTGTTGCTCAAACCCTTTACGAACACGAATAAATAGATCTGGTTGCACAAAGAACGATTTCAGGAAAGCTTCGCGATTAATACCTTCAGATAAACGATCCGTCCAAGGGTAAACGTCTTCGAGTGCAAACTCCGAGTATGCGTTTGCTACCATTTCCAGCTTTTCATCAAGCCCGAAACTAATACAGGCAGCCCACTCCGGTTTAAAATGCTGCAGAAAGGAATTCAGTTGATTATTGCAAAGAAATTCAGCCACCATCAAACGGTCTTCAGCGGCTAATTGAGGCAAAGCTTTACCTAAGCGGTAATAATTGTAGATCAGGCGACTGGCTACTTTTCTATCGGTAGAGCCCATTTGCTTGTTCTGCCTGAAGTAAGCGGGCAGGAACTTGCCAAGCGGGGTATCGCCCGGGAACTCTGTTAAAATGCGTTGAAAGGTTTTGAGCTGGTTGACGGCCTTCATTCGATCGCTTTTAACTCAAAGTTAACGTATTTCAATAGAGTTACATTGGTATTCACCCAACCTTCACCTGCTTTTTTTACAAAATGGAATTTATTATGCAGGCCCTGGTAATCTTTACCTTCCGGCTTAATGGTACTTCCGTTAGCCTGAGCCAGCAAAAGGCCGAAATAATATCCTTCGTCAAACGCCTTGATGGCGTATTCTGATGGCTCTGCATGATAAGCTTTCCGGAAAGCCTTTATAAAATCACGTGTGTTTGCGGCTTTATAGTTGACATGATCCGCCGAGGTGATCACCGTTTTCAGGCGCTGCAACAGATCGGCCTTTAAAAATGTCATGCGTTCCCAACTGGGGTGTCCGATCAAAACAACTGGGTAATGTTTCGCCAGGGTATCCAGCGAACGCAGTGTTAACTGTAGAAAAGCCTGGTTGGTAGCCCCTATGACAAACACGTTGGGTTCCGTTTTGGATAACTGGGGCAGCAGGGAAGTTAGGCTACCGCGAACTACGGTAAACGGTATTGCTTTAACCTTCAGCTTGCTCAACGTATCCAGCGATTTTTTGAAGGGAACCAGGTACTTGTTATCAGCGCTAAAGCCAGACTTTAGCATGAATACCTTTTTTGCTTTCAGGTTTTGATGCACATACTGCGCTGTACGACGGGCATGGTATTCCAACGGCGGGATAGCGGTAATCAACATCGGATTACGTGCTTCAGCAGGCGAAGCCGGAGAAAGCGGTGAAAGTTCGGGCTTAATTGCAGACACTGCACTAAATGCCTTAATCCCGTCAGGAAATACCGGGCCCACCACCATATCGCTGTTACGCACTTTGGGGTTAAGCGCCAGTGCACGCGTTTCTGCAGGCAGATCTTTAGAATCGAATACCTGTAAACGGTAATTATACCCCTGTGCTGTCAGTGAATCAAGCGCAAGTTTAAAACCCTGATAATAGTCTACCGCCATATTAGCCGATTGCAGATCGGCCTTTTTGTAGCTTTTACCAGCGTCCAGGTTCTGCAAATTAAAAGGTAATAACATAGAAACCGTATTGAACCGCTGCTCTAAAGGAGGCGGAAGCGGTTGCAGTGGCTTGTTTACCGGCTTCTCTATCGTTTTTGCAGGAATATTTACCGGTTTTGGTTCCACCTTGCGCACCTTAGGCGAACAGGCAGCTACCAAAACCAGTAATACTAATATCCAGAAAGGATTATTCCCACTCGATAGTTGCCGGTGGTTTCGAGCTGATATCATAAACTACCCGGTTTATACCTTTTACATTATTGATAATCTCGTTAGAGATTTTTGCCAGCAGGTCGTACGGCAAATGGCACCAGTCTGCAGTCATTCCGTCTACAGATTCTACTGCACGCAGCGCTACCACATTTTCATAGGTACGCTCATCGCCCATTACCCCTACCGACTGGACAGGCAAAAATATCGTTCCGGCCTGCCAAACTTTGTCATAAACGCCGGCGGACCGTAAATTGTTGATATAAATTGCATCCGCCTCTTGTAAGATACGAACTTTTTCGGGTGTTACCTCACCTAATATCCTGATAGCCAGACCCGGACCTGGGAACGGATGACGGCCTAAAATATTAGCATCAATACCTAAAGCTTTACCCACTTTACGCACTTCGTCTTTAAACAGGGTATTCAGCGGCTCCACAACCTTCAGCTTCATAAAATCTGGCAGGCCGCCTACATTATGGTGCGACTTGATGGTAGCAGAAGGGCCTTTAACCGATACAGATTCGATGACATCAGGGTAAATGGTGCCCTGACCAAGCCATTTTACATCCTGAACCTGGTGGGCTTCGTCGTCAAATACCTCAATAAACACGCGGCCGATGGCTTTCCGCTTTTTCTCCGGATCGCTTAACCCTTCTAAGGCATCATAGAAACGTTGCTTAGCGTCTACACCTTTCACGTTCAGGCCCATGTGTTTGTATGATTCCAGCACCGATTCAAACTCGTCCTTACGTAACAAGCCGTTATCTACAAAAATACAATACAGGTTTTTGCCGATGGCATGATGCAGTAATACGGCGGCTACCGATGAATCCACCCCTCCGGATAAACCCAATACTACCTTGTCATCGCCCAGCTTGTCTTTCAATGAAGCAATGGTGGTTTCGATGAAAGAGTCCGGCGTCCAGTCCTGCGCGCAACCGCAAATATCCACCAGGAAGTTCTGCAGCAGTTGCTTGCCGTCTATACTATGGGTTACCTCTGGGTGGAACTGGATACCAAAGGTTTGGGTGTCTTTAATATGATAAGCCGCTACGCGAACAGAGTCTGTGCTGGCGATAATTTCAAAATCAGCAGGTACGTTCTGGATGGTGTCTGCGTGCGACATCCACACCTGCGAATGCTGCGGAATTTCCTTGAACAATGGGTTGCCATCTGCAATGTACTGCAGATTAGCCCGGCCATATTCGCGGGTACTTGAAGGCGAAACTTCACCTGCATTGTAATGTGCAATGTACTGCGCACCGTAACAAACCCCTAAAATAGGCAGTGTGCGGTGATGACGGGCAAAATCAAACTGGGGGGCATCTGCCTGGCGAACAGAATACGGGCTACCAGAAAGGATGATTCCTTTTACAGTGCTGTCTACTTCCGGGAAATTGTTAAATGGATGGATCTCGCAATAGATATTGAGCTCTCTTACCCGGCGGGCAATCAGTTGGGTGAACTGGGAGCCGAAGTCGAGGATTAGAATTTTTTCCTGCATGGGCAAAGATAGTAATTTGCAGGGGTTTTAATTCAAGAATTTCACATTATAACACTGCGTATGCCCTTTATATACTCTTTAACTTCTCAATGGCTAACATTGCTATTTCTTTAGGGGATAAACGTACTCCATCCAAGTAACCCGTTGTAGTTCTTATCCCAGGAATTGAAGTTTCATCTAATCTTACAGGCAATATGTACGGTTCATGCGCTAAAAATGCTCTTTCTTGTGCACTCTCCCTCTCGTGATTCGTCCACAATTTTTCCTTATAGAATTTAGATAGAAAAATAATACAATACATGCTCTTATTTTTATATATATCATCAAGATGGGTATATAAATCACGTCCCCATAACGTTACTTTTTCATAATCGTCATAGAATAATTTAACGTTGTTCTTCTTCAACTCTCGTGCTACCTCATTTACATAATCTCGATCTTCTCCAGCAAATGATAAGGCGATCTCATATTGATATTTTGGCTTATTTTGTTCAGCTTCTAATATTTGTGCATTTGCAAAGTTTTTAACCTTATCAAAAGGCACTCGGTAATGCAAAACTCCCCTTCTATCTTTTACCTCTAATCGCCATCTTTCTGATTGCTGAACTCCTATATATATTTCCTTACCGTAATTTTCATCAGGATGAATAATTAAAAGTGTCTCTTCACAAACATAGCGTAGCCAAACAACATTAGTGATAACAAAACTTTTAATCGTTATACTTGCATTATAACCTAAACCATCAATAGCTTCAATTTCAAGCAATAAAGGAAGTAAGTTTTCAAACTTATGGATCTCCCAACATTCAAAAAACTCCGAAACTAAATTGTCATTATTATCAAAGAACCTATTAATATCTATAGGCGTATTTTCATAACCGCTAACTGCTCTAAAATAGCCTATATTCACGTCAAATGGCGCTCTAGACTCATCTTCGTGAAAAATAAAAAGATCAAGAGACCAATACTGGCCATTTTTACTGGGAAGTTTCTTTTGATAAGCAAAAGTGGTAATTAAATTATCTTGAACTGTAACTTCTAACTCCCTTTTGAGTTTCTCAACGCATTCTTTAAGCAGTGGAATCATTATCCTATATTTTTTTTAGCAACATCAATAAAATATTACTTAAACACCAAATAAGGCTTCAGTTTTTGCAAAGTAGCTTTATCCAATATCGCCACATCTTCCATATCAGCTAAATTTTCATAGTCGCCGTGCTCATTGCGGTACTGTAAAATAGCATTCACCTGTTTGTAAGTAAGGTAAGGGTAACGGCGAAGATCATCAAACGTGGCTTTATTGATATTCAGCTTTTTCAGCAATGATGCGTTCACCTTCACTTGCTTTTCTACCAACAGGTAATGTTCTTCATCTATCCCGAACACCTCTTTCAGTTGTTGTTTTGAATGGAAACCGCCTATTTTATCCCGGTAACGGATAATCCGCATGGCAAAACCCGGACCGATACCTTTAAGCCGGGTAAGCGATGCCGAATCTGCATGGTTCAGTTCAATCACCGGTATAGCTTCTTCCGCATCCGGTAATTCGATATAGGGTGCAAGGCGGGTATAATCAGCTTCGGAAATGGAATAGATCTTCTTTAAGTCGGCCTTCTTATAAAAATGCCCTCCTTTTTCCAGGTAGTGCGTAATCATGCCGGCCTGGCGTTCGCTCAAACCCAGCTGCAACCATTTTTGTACCGACAACTTATTCGGATTGAACTTAAAAAGATGAACAGTATCCCCGAGGTTTCCTGCTGACGAAGTAACTCCCGCTTTGTTATACTTTAGTAAAGCCGCCGCTTTATCAAATTCACTAAAATTTATTATCTTATCTTTGTGAAACAGGCTGTAGACAGACGGCGCAGCCATGGTTAGTATAATTAGTGACACCAATACCACCAAACCGTTCCACTCTTTTTTTGAGAGCGAGAGATAATTTTTAAGGTTGGGGATCATGCGATTGGCATACTAATAGCCGTTAAAGTAAATAATTTTGACTATAATTAGCTAATAAGCACTTGATAAAACATGAAAGTAATTACCACAGAGGAGTTTGCAAAAGCCACTAAACTGGATAAATTAAAAATGCCCGGCCTGGCTGCTCTTCTAATGGAAATTATGAAGATAAACCGGGTAAACGAATTATTTGCCCAGGCACAGCCCAAACAAGGCCCCGAATTTGTGGATGCCATATTAGAAGGCATTGGCGTTAAGGTGGAGTTTGACGAACGCGAACTACGCAACATCCCGGCTAACGGCGCTTTTGTTGCCATCGCTAACCACCCCTACGGTGGTATAGAGGGAATGGTGTTACTGAAGATCTTATGCATGGCCCGGCCAGACTCAAAACTGATGGCCAACTTCCTGCTGAAGAAAATACCAAACCTGAGCGATTATTTTGTAGGCGTAAACCCTTTTGAAAATATAGAGCATTCGTCCAGTATCAGCGGTATAAAAACCACGCTGGAACTGTTGAACAGCGGCACGCCAATCGGTATTTTCCCGGCGGGCGAGGTATCTACCTTCAAGGTGGAGAAGCAGCAGATCACCGACCGTATGTGGCACCCGGTGGTAGGCAAGCTGATTGCAAAAGCAAAAGTTCCGGTAGTGCCTATTTACTTCCACGGTAATAATGGCTTGCTGTTTAACCTGCTCAGCCTGATACACCCTACATTGCGTACCGCCAAGCTACCTTCTGAGTTATTTAACAAACAAGGCCAGACCATCCGCCTGCGGATCGGCAAGCCTATTAATGTACTGGAAGTTCCGGAATATAATAACCCAACCAAGCTGCTAAGCTACCTGCGCGCACGTACTTATGCCCTGGGAACCGGCCTGGAAGAAGAGAAAAAGATCTTTCGCCCCCGTAATATTTTCAAGATCAAGAAAGACGCCGCAGAAATAGCCCCCGAGACTGATTCCGCAGTGCTTGAAAAAGAAATTGCGCCTTTAAGAGAAAGTTACCGCGTTTGGGAAGAAAAAAATTACGAGGTTTTTGTAGTTCCCACTTCTGTCATCCCTAATGTGATCCGCGAAATTGGCCGCCTCCGCGAAGTCACCTTCCGTGACATTGGCGAGGGGACGAACAAAAGTACCGACCTGGATGGTTACGATATCTACTACCATCATTTGTTTATCTGGGATACTGAAGCCAGGATGATTGTTGGTGCATACCGTTTGGGCCTGGGTGATGAGATTTTTTACAGCATGGGCAAGAAAGGTTTTTACACCGCCGAGCTGTTCAAGATTAAATCGCAATTTACACCGGTACTGAAACGCAGCCTGGAACTGGGCCGCTCCTGGATCCGCAAAGAATACCAGCAAAAACCCCTGCCGCTGTTTTTACTGTGGAAGGGCATCCTGAAATTCCTGATCGATAACCCGCGCTACCGCTATCTGATCGGCCCGGTAAGTATCAGCAACAGTTTCTCGAAGTTTTCGAAGTCTTTGATCGTAGACTACATTACCCGGAACCATTTCGACGAGGAAATGGCCCAGTATGTGAAGCCGAGGAAGAAGTTCAAGCTGGACTTTTCGAGCATCGATGCCGACCTGCTGATGAACGGCGAGAATAGCTTTAAAAACCTTGACAGCCTGGTGTCTGAAATTGAAACCCGCAGCCTCAAAGTTCCTGTTCTGCTTCGGCAGTATATCGCGCTAAATGCAAAGATCATTTGCTTTAACATCGATCCGAAATTTGCAGACTGCCTCGACGGTTTCCTGGTGCTTGATCTGCAAAAGGTTCCGCAGGATATCCTGGACAAACTCGGGAAGAACTTGTAAGCCTAATAATTCAAATCCTCGCTATACAACCTGAAGCTTAACCTTTTACTGCCTTTTGTGGCGATAATCAGGGTGTTGGTCTTAAAGGTTGTGGCCTGATCTGCAGCAGCGGTAAATTGTATGGCTACGGTTTGGTCGAATCGCTTTTTCGCATCCTGCGTCAACGGTATTGCATTGGTGGTTATAAGGCCGTCACCGTGGCTTTCTACGGTAACCTGGTCTGCATTTGTGCTGCCTTTCAGGGTTACATAAACTGTTCCGAACCGCGTGTCAGATCTGGTGGTCGACCATTTAACCAGATCAAAATCAACGTGTACACCATCGGCGGCATAATGCCGGTTGGGGTCGCTCACCGTTTCATTATCCTTTTTGCAGGCGGTTAGTGCGAGCAGCGCGATAAGGAGAAATCTTTTCATAAAAGGTTGTTTTATACCCTTACGTATTTATACGGCTTTTCGCTACAGCATTAAAAATTTCTTAACAAAATATTAAACCATCAAAAAAAGCCTTTGTCCTATTCATGTAAACGATGCAGCAACTGCATACAACTAAACTGAAGTACTATGAAACGTTTAACATTAATTGCAATTCTGGTAACCGCACTTTTTACTGTCAATTCTGCTAAAGCCCAGGTGGGTGTACATGTGGGCGTAAACTTTGGCACACCATATTATTGCCCTCCGCCACCTCCTCCCCGCCGTGTAGTGGTAGTAGAACAGCCTGCTTATTGCCCACCGCCGCCACCGGTATATTACAGGCCTGCCCCGGTGGTTTACTACCGTCGTCCATACTATGGCCCGCGTGAAGTGGTAGTGGTACGCGGCGGTTATGGCCGCGGTTATTACAGAGGCCACGGTTGGGGACACAGAAGATGGTAAATTTTTTAATCCAGTTATCATCATAAAAAAAACGGGAGCCTTATGGTTCCCGTTTTTTGTTTCCGGCAGGATTAATAATTCATCTTTAACTTTTTAGCCAGCACAACCATTAGCCAGGTTGGCGAGTTAACGATAGTCGTGATAAAAGATGCTGCCTGATATTTTTCCTTCACCTTCGTATATAAAATCCATTCCGCCGAAAGGAAGATCAGTAAAACGATACCGGCAACCAGCGCGACACTTAGCCCGCCTTGCTCGTGCCATTGTTCTAACTGGATAATGCCGTAAGAAAACGCAAATAGCATAAACAGCAGCAGGTAAGATACCAGCGGCGACATTTTCAAATGCACATAAATAATAACGGCGATGAAAAACGAAGCCCAGTTAAAGTAAGCGTTGTATTCCCCTAAAAACTTCAGCTGCGGAAAAGGGATCGCCCACAATACGCCCATCAGGCCAAAAAGTCCCAGCGGTATCAGCAATAATTGCAACTTGCGGCTTTCTGAACCAACCGCAAAACCTTCAAAAAGCTGATACTTTTTTTCGGCAGGCGGAACCGGGGTTTCTTTTTTCATCATCAACAGTTTTAACAGCGGTGCAATTTTAAGCAAAAAAAAGGCTCTGTTTTCACAGAGCCTCCGGTATTTATTAAACTATTCTTACATTTTAGAAGGTGTATCTTACCCCAAATTGCATTTGCCAGCGAGAAGCGAAGTAATCTGTAGAGTACTTGGTTGTCGGTGTAACAAAAGTGTATTTAGGATAGAAAGCAACGTTACCATTCTTCACATAGTTAGAAGCGCTGGCTACGTTATTAGGTGAAGCAGTAGTATTGGCTACTGCACTTAAACCAATGAACGATGTTGAGTTGTAAGTGTTTGGAGAGAAGTAATAGTGACCCCAATCTTTGTTCAACAGGTTGGTAAGGTTAACAATATCGTAAGTGAAAGTAATTACGTGTTTGTGTTTGCCTTCACCCAATTTGAAATCCTGTGCGAAACGGAAATCAAGGTTATTGTTCCATGGAGTGAATGCAGCGTTACGTTCAGTAAACTGGCCACGACGGGTTTTCAGGTATTTATCACCATCGATAAAGGCATCAAACGCAGCGGCTTGCTGTGCAGCAGTAGCACCACCATTAATGTCGTTAAAGAAGTTGATGGTTTCGCCAACTTTAGGAATATAAGCTAAGCTAACCTGCTGACCGGTACCATTAACCGGGCTTGGAACGAAACCGTAAGTATATGGGTTACCAGATTGTGCGCTGAAGAACAGGGTAAAGTTAGCGGTGTAACGTTTAGCTGCATCCCAGTTTACCATATAGTTCAGGGTTGAAACAATGCGGTTGCGGATATCGAAGTTAGAGTTGGCCGCTTGCGGATTGTTCGGGCTTAAAGCCTGGTTCAACTGCCAGTTAGACTCCATTGAGTTACGGATACCGTTGGTTACGTCTTTAGAGTGTCCGTAGGTATAAGCAACAGTAAAGTTCAGATTGCTGTTCGCATCCAGGATGAATAGTTTGGCAATTTGTGCTGTTAAGCTGTAACGGTAACCCTGATTGGTGTTTGATAACAGGTAAGCGTTGGTATAAGAAGAGTTGATAGCCTGTGTAGTACCGGTATTGGTAGCATTTGGCACCGCAATGTAGATCGGCTGTTGGTGGTTAACGTCATAAGGATAATAAGTAACGTTATCCACGGTGTTAACCTGCTGGAACTTCAAGTCGCGCATTACTTTGGTGTAAATACCTTCCAAAGTGAATTTCCATTGGTTATCTGTAGCATAATCAACAGCTAAACTGCTTCTCCATACGCGTGGCATTTTGAAGTTGTTATCGATCATGTCAACCTGGGTAGGGCCGGTTGCAGAAGTATTAGCACCTTGCTGGTTAACAAAGTTTAAACCACCGTTTGCAGGAGCCTGTACCGGGTTAGTTCCGGCAACATACGCTTTGTTTGATGAACGTTGGTCAAATGCACCGTAAGTTACACCGTTGTTGTAGAAGGCATAACCGAACCATGCAAATGGAACGCGACCGGTGAACAAGCCAGAACCACCGCGTAATACTACGCTTTGATCGCCATTGATGTCATAATTGAAAGACACACGTGGGTTGATATCAACATTGCCCAGGAATTTATTCTGGATATCACGTGGTTTAGTGTAGGTATAAGTGGTACCGTAGTTAGGGTCAACAGTAGCACCGGTAGTTTTAGTACTTAACGGTTGTTTGTTAGGCACGTCAGCATAATCGAAACGTAAACCGGCAGTCAGTTTAAAGTTGTCGGTTAACTGGATCTCATCCTGTCCGTATAAGCTTAACAGGTTAACCTTAAATTGTGCAGACGGGTTAGCAAGTATATAATCGCGTGAGTTGTTGGTATAGTTGTAGTTGGCACGGACACGACTTGGGTTGTTGTTCAGGAAGTTGGCAATACTGCTGTAAGCTACACGGCCGTTCCAAGAGTTTACGAAGTTATAAGTGATGTCGTAAAACTCATTGTGAGTACCAAAAGTAAAGGTGTGTTTGCCTTTAACCCAGGTGAGGTTATCGGTAAACTCAGCTGTTTTCTGGTGCATATCAAAGATCGCAGCCTCACGGTCTGTACCCAGGAAAATGGTAGACGGGCCGTTAGTGATCTCGATCTGTGGTAAACCCGGGTTAGAAAGCGGATCGCGGTAATCGTGAACGTTTGAATAACCTAACAGCAAGTTGTTATTCAGTGTATTAGAGAACCTCGACTTTAATTCTGCAACTGTTGAGTTTGAGTTGTTATGCGAAACATAGTCGATACCTTTAAAGCGGAAAGTCAGGTTATCACGCTCAAGGTTGGTTGCATCAGAACGGATGTAGTTGTTACGAACGGTTAACTGGTTATGATCATCAATATTCCAGTCTAAACGGTTAAAGAACTTATCAGAGTTTGAATAGATGGTGGTGTTATCATAAGTACCAGCATCTAAACCGGTATATTTTGTGAACGCCTGGGCAATTGATTGTGCCTGAGCTAAGGTAACCGGAGAGTTTGCTGTACCGGCACCTAAAATTACCGGATCCCTTCTGCGGTTGATCTCTTCGTTAGTGAAGAAGAATAATTTGTTTTTGATGATAGGGAAACCTAAACGGCCGCCGATCTGGTAATCATGGAATTCTTTAGGCTCTTTAGAAAAGTCGCCACCGGCTTTGTTAGCGCCAACAAATGTAGCATTACGGCCAAAAGAGTAGAATGAACCGCTTACATCATTTGTACCACTGCGGGTAACCGCGTTGATAGAACCACCTAATACGTTACCGATTTTGATATCGTAAGGCGCAACCAACACCTGGATGTCCTGGATAGCATCTAAAGATACCGGGTTAGTACGGGTACTGCTACCTACCTGTCCGGATGTATTGGTTTGGCCACCTAATGAAGGGCTGAAACCGATCGCATCGTTATTGATGGCACCGTCAAGCGTTACGTTGTTGTAACGGAAGTTGGTACCCTGGAAAGAGTTATTGCTGCTTTGAGGTGTAGTACGGGTTAAATCCTGGAAGTTACGGTTGATAGACGGCAACGTGCGGATCTGGTTTTGGTTAATACGTGTGCTTGCACCTGTACGGGTACCGCCTGCTGTAGCACGTACGGTAACTTCTTTAATGGCAGTTGCTTCATCAGCCAGTTGGAAGTTGAACTGCGCACTGCCCAGACTTAAGGTAAGGCCTGTGCGTTCTTCCTTACGGTAGCCAATAAAAGTGGCTGTAATAGTGTAAGGACCGCCTGGGTTAATGTTTGGAAGGGTGTAACGGCCTTCGGCGTTAGTTTGTGTACCATAACGGGTACCTGTACCGGTGTTTACCACAGAGATGGTAACACCTGGCATGTTTGTACCTTTTGAATCAATTACTTTACCTGTAAGCGTAGCGGTAGTAAGCTGCGCTGATGCTTGTTGAATAAAGCAAAAGGCTGAGAGTAAAAAGACGACAAAGTAGAGCTTCTTCATTTGTGTTTTATTTGAACACAAAGGTTGCCCTATAATATTAACGATATGTTAAGAGAAGGTTATGTTATCTTCGAATATTTAATCAATATAAAGGTTAAATTAATATTCTTATAAGCAACTCTGATTAAGCAAATGACAATAAAACGGCAGTAAAACTGTCTTAAAAGTTATAAAAGGGTGGCTGAGCCGGTAAATGTGGCAAAAGTGGTAACCGCGGCGAATGCGGTAGACGTGGCGAACTGGTTTTTACCAGCCAGCCGAAGTTAAGGCAGATTTAACATTTGGCCACAAAAAAAGGCAGCACCATGGCTACCTTTTCCGAATATTAGGGTCGAAATTATTACTTCGCGAATGATACAGAGCGGGTTTCGCGGATCACCGTAACCTTGATCTGTCCCGGATAGGTCATCTCTGTTTGAATACGGTTTGAAATATCTGCTGCCAGTATTTCAGACTGCGCATCGCTTACCTTTTCGCTTTCTACTACAACGCGCAGTTCGCGGCCGGCCTGGATTGCGAAAGTTTTCTCTACACCCGGATAAGAAAGCGCCAATTCTTCCAGCTCTTTCAAGCGTTTGATGTAGCTTTCTACCACTTCGCGGCGTGCACCAGGGCGTGCGCCTGAAATAGCATCACAAGCCTGTACGATTGGCGAGATCATGGAGGTCATCTCTATTTCGTCGTGGTGGGCACCGATAGCGTTGCACACTTCCGGATGTTCTTTATATTTCTCTGCCAGTTGCATACCTAAAATAGCGTGTGGCAGTTCAGGGTTATCATCAGGCACTTTACCAATATCGTGCAGTAATCCGGCACGTTTAGCCAACTTAACGTTCAGGCCCAACTCTGCAGCCATGGTTGCGCAGAAGTTAGCTACCTCGCGCGAGTGTTGCAGCAGGTTTTGCCCGTAAGATGAACGGTAGCGCATACGGCCCACCATCCGGATCAGTTCGGGGTGCAAGCCATGGATACCTAAATCAATCACGGTACGCTCGCCAATCTCCACGATCTCTTCTTCAATCTGTTTCTTGGTTTTGGCAACTACCTCTTCGATACGTGCCGGGTGGATACGTCCGTCTGTTACCAGGCGGTGCATTGCCAAACGGGCAATCTCGCGACGAACCGGATCGAAGCCTGAAAGGATAATAGCTTCCGGTGTATCGTCTACAATGATCTCGATACCAGTTGCTGCTTCCAGCGCACGGATGTTACGACCTTCACGACCGATGATACGGCCCTTGATCTCGTCGTTCTCGATATTAAAGATAGAAACGGTATTCTCGATAGCGCTTTCTGTAGCGGTACGCTGTATAGTTTGGATCACTACCTTTTTAGCCTCTTTAGTTGCAGTAAGCTTCGCCTCGTCCACAATATCTTTAATCTGCATCATGGCCTTGCTGCGTGCTTCTTCGCGCAAGGTATCCACCAGCTGGTTCTTCGCTTCTTCGGCAGTAAGACCGGCGATGGTTTCCAGTTGCTGCACGTGCTGTTGTTTCAGCAATTCAACCTCTTCCTGTTTTTTAACGGCAACTTCGGTCTGGCGCTCCAGGTTTTTACGGGTATTCTCCAGTTCGTGCTCCTTACGGTTTGCGTTCTCCAACTTTTGGTTAAGCGATTGCTCTTTTTGTTTAATAGAGTTTTCGCGCTGATTTAATGCATTATTCTTAGAATTTACCTCCTGCTCGTGTTCGGCTTTCATCTGAAGGAATTTTTCCTTCGCCTCCAGCAGTTTGTTCTTTTTTAGTATTTCCGCGTTGTTCTCAGCGTCCTTCAGTATTTTCTTAACCTTGTTCTGTGCCGCAACTTCCTGCTCTTTAAAGAGCTGGCGAAGCAGGTAACGACCGATGATAATGCCAATGATGGCACCTACCAAAAGCCCGATGATAATATAAAGTATGTTCATGTTGTTATGTATGTATAAAAAAACCGCAATTAATTTTTAAGTGATCTGCATACAGACGAGCGCTGCTTTAATAAACATCCTTACGGCATTGGCACCTGCCGCGGTGTGCTTATCAAAAGCCAACAACTTTCTGATAGTGAAACTTAAAATTTAACTGCGGTTAAATCTTTGCTCTGTTTATATAAAGAACGTTATTACTTTGAAAGAAAATCGGTTAATAACTGGTCCAGACGGTAAACACCGTCTGCTACTTCCGTATCTTCTACGGTAACTTTACGTTCTACCCTTAACGACTCCGTTGCGTAATGCAATACAGCCATTGAAAGGAGATCCTGCTTATCCCTAACTGCATAATTTTCCTGATATTCTTTCAATCGGTCGTTAATCAGTTTGGATGCGCGGCGTATAATTTCCTCTTCTTCCATGCTTACCTTTAAAGGGTAAACGCGGTCAGCAATATTTATTTTTATGGAGATTTCTCCCATTGAGCTTGTTCACTTATCGGTGTTATTTTTTCAATAACACAATACACTTATCAATTTCACGCACAAATTCGTTAATTTTTTGCTTGATGTCAAGAGTTTTTTCGCCAGTGTCTGCAACAGACTTTGCTAACTTCAGTACACGAACCTTCTCTTCAAGCTCTGCAATCTTGCCGTTACTATCTGAAATAGAGGTATTTAAAAGCTCTTGCTGCTGCTTAAGCAGTGCGTTTTCCTGCTGTAAAGCGTCGCAAAGCGCAATTAAACGCTCTGTTTTCTTTGTTACCGCTGTTAACTGTTCTGCTAAAGTCATGTTTTGATTTCGAATTTCGGACTTCGGATTTTCAATTTACCCTTCGACAGGCTCAGGGTGACATTTCATTGCACATCTGCCTATCTACACATCAGCACATCTAAGTCACTCCCTCTCTTATTTCCTTATCTCCGCTCCTGCTTCTTTGCCTAAATTATAAATTAATTTTTGCATTATGCTATCTATCGCCTTGTCTGTCAGGGTTTTTTCTTCATCCTGCAATATAAAGCTTAGTGCATAGGATTTTTTACCCGCAGGTAATTTGTCCCCTTCATAAACGTCAAAAACGCCTACTTCTTTTAACAGCTTGCGTTCTGTTTTCTGCGCAATCTGCTTTAGCTGATTAAAAGTCACCGCTTTATCAACCAACATAGACAGATCGCGGCGTACGGCCGGGAACTTCGAAACCTCCTGGTAAACGATCTTATTTTTCTGCGCCAGTTGCAGGATCAGATCGGCATCAAACAAGGCGAAAAATACTTCCTTCTCTACATCTGCCTTCTTCAAAGCTGCCTGCTGAACAGCACCAAACTTCACCAATGGTTTAGTTCCGCGGTAGCTGTATTGTAAGCCGTAAGCAAATTCTTCGCTGGTGGTATCCTCAATGGCATAATCCTTTACATTCAGGCGGTCTACCAGCTCATCTACAATACCCTTCAGGTGATAGAATGAAAGCGCTACCGGTTTTGTACCCCAATGCTCTGCTGCAGTATTGCCGGTCAGAAATAAAGATACCTGCCGCAGCTCGGTATACTTTTCGTCTTTTACGCTGTATACCTTACCAAACTCGTAAAACTTCAGATCAGCATTCTTACGATTCTGGTTGTATGCAATAGCCTCCAAACCCGAATACAGCAAGGTCTGGCGCATGATGTCCAGATCACTGCTCAGCGGATTTAAGATCTTTACAGCATGATCGGGGTCTGTCGCGTAGGCAGAAGCCGTCAGCGAGTTGGTCAGGATCTCATTAAAGCCATTAGCTGTCAGCAGTTCAGAAATAATACGCTGAACGGTATCGCGCTCCGGTTTAACAGAAGTATTCAGCGATGCACGGATCTGCGTAGGAATTTCAATATTGTTGTAGCCATAAATACGCAGCACTTCTTCGATCACGTCCACCTCACGGGTAACATCTACACGATACGGCGGAACGGATAGCAGTAAGCCTTCTTCATTCTCTTCCTCGATGGCGATATCCAGCGATTGGATAATCTCTTTCATTTCCTCTGCCGCAATTTGCTTACCGATTAAACGGATGGCATTAGCATAATTGAACTGTACCTGGAAAGGTTCAACCTTAGCAGGGTAGATATCCGAAACTTCTGACGAGATGGTACCACCTGCGATTTCTTTGATCAGCAGGGCCGCGCGCTTTAGCGCAAACAGTGTAATATCCGGATCGGTGCCACGCTCGAAACGGAAAGAAGCATCCGTTTTTAAGCCGTGACGTTTAGAGGTTTTACGAACAGAAACCGGGTTAAAGTAAGCGCTTTCTAAAAACACCGCAGTTGTTTTTTCACTTACGCCCGAGGTTGCCCCGCCAAATACCCCGGCAATACACATGGGCTCTACAGCATTACAGATCATCAGGTCGTCCGCGCTTAACTTGCGCTCTACACCATCCAGCGTTACAAATGGAGTACCTTCAGCACAGGTTTTAACAAGCACCTGGTTGCCGGTAATCGCATCCGCATCAAAGGCATGTAATGGCTGCCCTAATTCGTGCAATACGTAATTGGTAATATCTACCACGTTGTTAATGGCGCGAACACCTATCACCGCCAAACGTTCTTTTAACCATTTGGGCGATTCCTGCACGGTAACACCGGTAATGGTAACACTGGTATAACGCGGGCAAGCCTTGCTTTCGATAGTTACAGGGATGGTGCGACTTTCGTTCTCGACAGCAAAAGCAGAAACATCCGGCTTTTGGATATGCGTACGTAGAAAGGCAGCTATATCGCGTGCGGTACCTAAGTGGGAAGCCGCATCTGCACGATTTGGCGTCAAGCCGATCTCATACAGGTAATCATCATTCAGGTTGAAATATTCTTTTGCCAGGGTGCCAACTTCAGCGGTATCAGGCAATACCATAATCCCTTCGTGCGAAGTGCCTAAGCCGATCTCGTCATCTGCGCAGATCATTCCCTCAGAAACTTCCCCGCGTATTTTTGACTTATTGATCTTGAAAGGCTCGCCTTGCGTAGGGTAAACCGTTGTGCCTACGGTTGCTACCACGACTTTCTGACCTGCGGCCACATTGGGTGCGCCGCAAACGATCTGCAAGTCTTCCGCGCCGCCAACATCCACCTTAGTTACCCGCAGACGGTCTGCATTGGGATGCTGAACAGCTTCTTTTACATAGCCGATCACCAACCCTTCCAATCCGCCTGGGATAGCCTGCACCTTCTCCAGGCTCTCTACCTCTAAACCGATACCGGTAAGGATATGCGAAAGCTCTGAAGGCGTTTTATCTGTTTGTATGAACTCTTTTAACCAGTTATAAGAAATCTTCATCCGTAATGGGGAATAATCGGCAAAGATAAGATTTTAGTCGGATGTCGGGTTTGGGATGTGAGATTTAGAAAATTCGATTTCACTAATGTAGAACAGTGGATGCAAGTGTTTTTTAGGTAGGATTTCTTCAAGCTACTTTGCCATAGCAGCAAAGTAGCCAAAGTGCCTAGCCGGCAATATGCTTTTTCTGCCGCACACTTCTTTCGCTCAAGCAATCCAGAACCACCGACAACGATAGCTGTTACCCCTACATCGTTCGCAATAGACCTTCGCTTCAGGTAACAGCTATAAGGTCGCTTGCCAGCGCTTCAGGCCTACTGTTCTGTCTTGCTTCTTTCCAAAAGTCGGTTGCCGGCGTTAGAAACAAAAAACTTTAGCGACGAACAGAACGTAAGCGTCTTAAGTGGTCGTATCGAATGCAAAATTGCATACTATCCCACTCCACCAACTTGCAGGAGAACTTTGAATTACCTCTCCTTTTGGAGAGGGTTAGGGAGAGGTCCGCCGACAGATGCAGCGTTAGGATGCGTACTTTAAGATTTTACGACAATCTTTTTATTTAAAACTGAAAGGTATAGACAAGTTTCCAATCGAAACAGTATCACCGGAACTATAAATCTTAATATTACCTTCTGCCTTGCCTGTTTTACTTTGCCCGTTAAATTCTATATAATCAGCCATGATGGTTTTGTTACCATTGCTTATAGAAGCGTTACCGTAAAGCTTAATCATGTGTTGTTTTTCATCGAAATACGAGGAGTCTTTAGCGGTTGCTTTAAGCTGGCCTATTTCGAACTCAGGAGCCGAATGCGAATTTTTAAAAGAAGTTAAACTAAGTATTGCAAGTGATAGCACATAAGCCGACAGCGGGAATTTTACCGAAGAAAGTCTGTTAAGCATGGCATTAAGGTTAGTTTCCTATAAATATAGGCAAACTATTTCAAAACTTGCACATCTACTCATCTACACATCCCCCCATCTGCACATCCTCACATCTACTCATTTGCTCATCGAGACCCTACAACAACCCTTCATCAGCAAAGCTCAGGTAAGCATCGTCAGTCAGGATCAGATGGTCGATTATTTTAATATCCAGGATCTTCCCGGCCTGGTACAATTTCTTGGTAAGGTCGATGTCTTGCTGGCTGGGTTTCAGGTTACCCGAAGGGTGGTTGTGGCAAAGCACAATACCAGAAGCCTGATGCTGAAGGGCTAACCCGAAAATTATTTTAGGATCGGCAACGGTGCCGGATAACCCGCCCTTGCTGATCAGTTCCCTGGCTATTACTTTATTGCTGCGACTAAGCAACAATATCCAGAATTCTTCGTGGTTGATATCTACCAGGTGTCGTCGAAGGATTTGCCATGCTGAGTGGCTACTCACCACATGGTCCGGCGTTTTGGTTTCCGTTTCGTTTCTACGGCGGCCAAGTTCAAGCGCCGCGATAATGGAAATGGCCTTGGCTTCGCCTATACCTTTAAATTTAGACAGCTCGTTTACGGAGACCTTCCCCAGCTTATTCAGATCGTTTCCGTAATGATGCAGTATACGCTTGCTCAGCTCTACCGCGCTTTCGTCGCGGTTACCCGACCCGATCAGGATAGCAATCAGTTCAGCATCGCTCAGTGCTCTTCGCCCCTGAACATTTAATTTTTCGCGCGGACGGTCTTCCTCGGCCCAGGCCTTAATGCTGATCTTGTTTTCGTATGCTTCCACGGGAGTAAAATAGAAAAATATACCGCAACAAAAAAGGGATAGCACTGGCTATCCCTTTCTAAAATATTACTTAAACGAAGCTTATGCTAAACCGTTAACGAATTTGGTTAACTTAGATTTGTTGTTAGAAGCTTTGTTTTTGTGGATTACGTTTTTCTTAGCTAAACGGTCAAGCATAGAAATAACTTTCGGTAAAAGCGTAGTTGCTTCTGCCTTGGTTGTAGCCGCTCTTAATTTCTTAATAGCAGTTCTTGTAGTTTTAGCCTGATATCTGTTACGCAGACGCTTCGCAGCGTTAGCCCTGATTCTTTTAATTGCTGATTTATGATTTGCCATTTTTAGCTAAGTATTCTTTATTATTTTCGGACTGCAAATATAGGATGATTATATTTAATTTTCAAACTCCTTTTGAAAAATTTTAATCCACATTCCTATTTATCTGCTTAGTCGTTAACGCTTTGCTGTTGGCCATGGGCAATAAAAGCAAGGCTTAAAGCGCTGTTACCGCTTCCGCCGCTAACCCCCTTCACCAAAACGGTGTAGGTTTTTCCGGCTTCAACCGTGTAATTACCGCTTAAATTCAACAGTGATCCTAACACTCTTACACTTACGCTTCCCGGGTTTACTTCTGTAAAACCAGTTGCAGAGCGGTAAGCCTGCGAAGAAAATGTTACTGTACTATTAACCGCAACATCCACATTCGAGAGATTAGGGGCTGCATGCACAAAACGAATGCGCGCTTTGCCTGCAGACGGTGCAGTACCGTCGTCTTTCGCAAGCACTAAAGCCAATGCATTGTTAGGCCCCACCAGGTAACCGGTGTACGCTACGCTGGCATCAAGCTGATGCGTCCCGCTGGCAATGGTTGTACCAGCCGAGTTTTTAACCTCCAGGGATTGTTCGCCGATATACGTTTTGTAGTAGCCAGAAGCAGCGCTGAAACCTACAGGCGATGGCGTACGAAGCGTACCCGCCACATACAAGCTGACATTCCCCGCGTCCGGGCTGGCATTGATCAGATTCACCTGGGCTGAGGCAGTACCCTTAAAATCATACTGATTGTCTTTTTTGCACGAGCTAAACCCCGCGACTAACGCTAATAATGCGATAAAAAGATACTTTGTAGAGAAGGAAAACTTGTTTTTCATAAGAAATGAGTTAGTTGATTTGAATTAATGGTTTTAGATGTAACAAACTCGTGATTTAACGAAAGGGAAAGTTTTTTATTTCCAACGACACTCTATTACACCGCAAGCAACAACTCAACCTATTGGAAGGCAGGGCGATAAAATGAAAATAATTTTGAGGCCGGGCACCTGTTTGTATCTTTAAACAGTGAAATCAATCCTACGGCTTTGTCTTGCCATCCTTCTGCTCTTCATTTGCTGTTCATGGGGTTTTTACGCTCATTATAAAATACACCGGCTTGCTGTTTATACGCTTCCTAAAGGCATGGCTGCATTTTACAAAAGCAACATCGATTACCTGACAGCACACGCGATAACCGCAGATAAACGGCGATATACGGATAGCACCGAAGCGCCGCGGCATTTCTTTGATGCCGACTTTTACGGAAAAACCCCCTTTAAAACCGTGCCGCACAAATGGCAGCAAGCAGCAGACAAATATTGTGCAGATACACTGGTAAAATACGGCACTGTTCCGTGGACCATCCAATACCAATATTATAAACTGGTACGGGCTTTTAAAGAGCACGACACCACCGGCATACTTCATACCTCGGCAGACCTTGGGCATTACATTTCTGACGCTTGCGTCCCCCTGCACCTGACCACGAACTACGACGGGCAACTGACCAACCAGAAAGGATTGCATGCCTTATGGGAGAGCCGCCTGCCCGAGCAATTTGCAGATAGCTACCATTTATATACGGGCAAGGCCAGATATATCGATAACCCACTTTCAACGGCTTTTATTATTTGCCGAAGCTCTTTTAAAAGCGTCGACTCCGTTGTGCACTTAGAGAAGCAGTTAAGCAAGAATTTCCCGGCAGATCAGAAATACAGCGTGCAACAGCGCGGCGAAAGGAAAGTTACCGACTACTCCCCTGCCTATTGCAAAGCATACCATCAGTTGCTGAAAGGCATGGTAGAACGCCGTATGCGTACGGCAATATTAATGGTGGGTAGTTTCTGGTACTCGGCCTGGGTGGATGCCGGCCAGCCGGATTTAAATAAGTTGATTGCTGCTCCGTTAACTCCCGGTCAAAAAGCAAGGCTTGATGCAGAAGAAGCAAAGTTTAAACAGGTGGTAGCCATTAGAAAGCATTAAAAAAAACAAAGTAGCAACAGAACATTTTGTCATCTCGATCCGTCAGTTGGCGGAGAGAGATCTTCTTAGACAGGCATTTTGAAGAATATTTCTCCCGCTTGCAGCGAGTCGAAACGACATGATTTTATTAAGACGGCAACGACCGTTCCTATCGTACCTCTGCAGGCTTTCTTCTGCTCTTGATAATGCCCACAATAACCGGCACTAAAGAAACTACAATAATACCCAGTGTAATGATTGAAAAATGGTTCTTGAAGAAAGGAAGGTTTCCGAAAAGATATCCTGCAAACAAGAAGATCAAAATCCATGCAGCGCCGCCAATAATATTGTAAAGGCTGTAACGCAGTATCGGCATGCAGCCAACACCCGCAACAAAAGGCGCTACAGTACGAATGATGGGAATGAAGCGACTTAAAATAACCGCAATACCACCATGTTTCTCAAAAAAAGCTTCTGTTTTCTGGTAATACTCCAGCTTTAATATCTTGTTCTCTGGCTTGAACACTTTTTTACCTAAGAACCTGCCTAAAAAATAATTCACGGTATTACCCGCAAAGGCAGCCACAACGAGTATCAATGCCAGCAGTTCGATATTTAAGCCAGTATGCCCGGCTGCGATTAATGCCCCTGCGGCAAAAAGCAATGAGTCGCCCGGAAGGAATGGGGTAACTACAAAGCCGGTTTCGGCAAAAATAATGGCGAATAAAATTAAATAGGTAAGGCCCTGATAGTCCTGGATAATTGCGCCAAGCTCTTTATCGATATGCAGGATAAAGTGGATGATGTGCTGTATGTATTCCAACGCGTTTTAGAGTTTGGGCAAAAATAACAATCTCGGTAAACTTATACTTATTATTTATTGGTAATTAAACCCGCTGTAAACTGGGCGGTATCCGTACGCCCCAATACCCCAAACCCTGTAAGCGTATAAAACCGTCCGTCTGCTACGGTGACCGGGTTTACACGTGCCTGGATGGTATTCTGGTCGCCATGAATAAATATCTTCATATCATAATTACCAGCAGGCAGTTCAACAAATTTCGAATTGCTTAAATACTTAATATCATCAAAAAGTTTCTGCCCGTTAGCATACACATCCAGCGAAGTTGAACCCGGAGAAGCATTCAAGAACCGAACCTTACCCCTGCCGACTGCGGGTACTGCATCTGTATCTGTTAAAAAGATCGTTTTTAACGTACTGTTGGTTAAAAATCCGGTAAGAAAAATCGAGTATTTCCCGTTCTTTTGTGGAAGGCTGTCGACAGTGGCTAAAGTTACCTTTGTCCCCCCGGTAGAACGGAACTGCACAGGATAATTCACATCACTTATATAAAAATAACTCAGGGAATTTAAGGTCGAGCCGCTTACCGGATACCTGAAAATAGCACCGGCACTTGTAGTAGAAGTAGCCTGTATCCGATTATTAATGTAAACACTTACGGGCAGCGCGTCGGGACTAAGGTTGGCAACTACTACCCTGGTATTATTGGTATTAGGGCTTGATGCATCTGTAGATTTTCCGCAAGAGTTAAGCAAGGGAATAGCAAAAACAGCAAGCAGCACGCCTGCCATTAACCGGATAAAATATCTGCTGCTTCTTTCAATCATTGCCTTACTTATTGGTTGGTAAATAAATTTATGGTTAAAGCAGATCTGCCTGTCCCATCGGGCACACCCTTAATGTAAAGTGTATAAATGCTTCCGTTATTTAAGGTAAACTGCTGCGAGGCCTTTAATGTCTGCGTACCGGCAAGGTATACCTTCACGGTAGTAAGCCCGGATACAAAATGCTTAAACGGACTGGCGCTTTTAAAGGCATAGTTACTAAAACCCTTACTGCCCGACACAACCACATCCAGTGCCGGTGCATTGGCAGAGGTGTGCACGAAGCGAACAGTAGCACTATCTGTTGCGCTTACTTTGGTAAGGCTGTCTTTAACCAGGAACGTCTGATCGGCAGAGCCTCCACCTATAAAAACCGAATAATTAGTGCTATCTATTAAATTAAGATTTTTTGTAAAGTACACCTGGGATTGCAAACGCCGCTTAACCTGATAATCATTCTGCCCGGCAGGTACCGTTAGGTAACCTGTTGAACCACCCGGGTAAATATCAGTGGTGTTATTCTGCCGTGTACCGTTCAGGTAAAAGTTAAGCGTATCTGTTGTCCCGTTCACCACGTTTAAATAAGTAGAAGTAGCATCGCTATTAGGCGGTACATCGTATTGCTTTTTGCACGAAAATATCACGGCAAAACATAATAACAGACAACTAATGCTATAACGGTTTTTCATCGGTGTTTACGCCCCTCTATTAACTAAATCTCGGCGTATTTAGTATCAATTAACAAAAAAGTCCGGCTGTTTACTTCCGGACCTATTAATTATTCATTTAAAGTACGCTTATGCGTAGCTATTCAACATTACCGGCATCACCAGCATCAGCACATCTTCATTTTCATCGCCACCAACAGGTAATAGTAAACCTGCACGGTTTGGCGTAGACATTTCAAGCGAAACCTCTTCGCAACCCAGGTTTTTCAGCATCTCGATCAGGAAGCGGGCATTAAAGCCGATCTCCAGGTCCTCACCTTCATACTGGCAGGTTAAACGTTCGTGAGCTTCGTTAGAAAAATCGATATCCTCTGAAGAGATATTTAATTCGCTACCGCTGATCTTTAATCTTACCTGGTGGGTAGTTTTATTGGCGTAGATAGCCACACGGTTCAATGAACCTAAGAAAGCCTGACGATCAATCGACAGCTTGTTAGGGTTATTCTGAGGGATCACCGCTTCGTAATCAGGGTAACGCTCGTCAATCAGGCGACAAACCAAATTGATATTACCAAACTTGAAGAAAGCGCTGGTGGTGTTGTATTCTATAGAAACATTCACATCTTCTGAAGGAAGTGAAGATTTCAGCAGGTTTAAAGCTTTTTTTGGAAGGATGAAAGATGCGGTACTTGGCGCTTTGGCATCCTTGCGGCGGTAACGTACAAGTTTATGCGCATCGGTAGCTACAAAGGTTAGCGAATTGCTGGTCAGCTGAACGTATACCCCTGTCATCGCCGGGCGAAGTTCATCATTACTTACCGCAAAAATGGTTTTGTTGATCGCTTCTGCTAAAACAGACGCAGGCAGGTTAACCTGAGATGCGTTTTCAACTACCGGGATCTTGGGGAAGTCTTCACCGTTCTCGCCGCTTAATTTGTATTTACCGTCACCTGCGTTGATTTCAATAGCGAAGGTTTTATCATCTACAGAAAATGCAACAGGCTGTTCTGGTAGTGATTTCAGCGTATCTAATAAAATGCGAGAAGGAATAGCAATACGGCCGTTCTCTTTTGCTTCGACGCTTAAAGAGGTGGTCATGCTGGTTTGCAGATCTGTTGCAGATATGGTAAGGGTTCCTTCTTTTATCTCGAACAAAAAGTTTTCCAGTATCGGCAGAACAGTGCTGCTGCTAAGCGCGCCGCTTACCGACTGTAATTGTTTTAATAAAGTAGTTGTAGAAACAATAAATCTCATTCCCGAGGGTTTTAATCACTCAAAAATAACAAAATTAATGGGCATACCTGCGCCTTCTGATATAATGTTGAAAAATAGCGAATATCAACACTAACGCCGGAGGCACGATATTATTGACCAGTTGCCAGAACATTTTTTCGTTACGTACGCGTGCCCTGTTCAACACCCTGATGACTAACTCTTTGTTACGCAGCGCAATCAGACGGGTGTCGCCGGTGAGGTAATCTACCATATTCAGCAACAGGTTTTTATTACCGTAAGTTTGCTGCGAATAATGATCATATCCCAAAGGATAAGGCGATCCGTCTGCCCCAACCTGGTTCTTTAGCACATCACCGTCACTGATCACGATCATCTTGGCCGGTTTACTTTCTGTCAACATTTCGCCCGTTGGCCCTACGCCTTCCGGAACCGGGCGGTTCTTAAAATCAGAAGTAAACTTACCTTCTAATAATACGGCTACTGTCTTAGGCGAACTGCGAAACGCTTTAGGGTCTGGTTCCTGCTCTATCGCAGCTAAAGATAACATGTGTGGCGCGTTCACCTTGTTGTTATATGGCGAAGTGGTTAGCAGCACAGTCTTCTTAACGCCTTTTACCGGCAGGGTATCTATGGTGCTGATGAATTCTGTAGCGATGCCATCCAGGTTTTTCACCAGCGGGTGCTTGGTTAAAGGCATCAGCAGTGGGTAGAATAACCACGGCACCATTTGTATTTGCGGCTGCCCGCCTACGCTCCCAGTCGCTACAGGTATCTGCGTGCTGTTGATATCAGCGATCAGATCGTAGTTGATGCGTACGCCATAACGGAATAGCTGATCATCCAGGTTCAATTGTTTTGGAAAGGCCAGTTGTTCGCCACCATGCCCTCGAAGGCTATCCAACTCGGCGCTCACCTGGTCGATGGTCCATAGCACGCTGCCACCGTTCATGATGTATTGATCGATCTTAAACTTTTCGGCTTCTGAAAAAGGCTTATCTGGTTTGGCAATCACCAGCAGTTTTACTTTATCCAGATCCTTCATAGCGATCTTGTTCAGGTCGACGCGTCCAACCAGGAAACTTCCTGATAACGTCTGGATGGCATCGTTCAACTGCAGGTTATCCAGTTCGTGATGACCTTCGGTAATCCCGATCTGCTGGCGGCCACCGGTTACGGCTTTCTGAATGGCTGATGAAAAAGCATATTCCAGGTTTTGGATCGAATTGTTCAGCACTTCGTCGTCAGATAGCCCGATGCGTCGTTGCAATAAGTTGACAGGGATTTCCGCGTCACCTACAGCGATCATGGCTGCAGGTACAATCAGTTTCTGCACCAATCCATCTTCTGTTTTCACAGAAAGGTTGGTCGGCTCTATGCCCCCCTCCATCATGTTCTTAATGCTTTGCTGTTGTTGCTGCTGGTTTAGCCCTTTCAAAGGATCAACAAACTGAAATTGCAGCTTGCGGTGGCTGTAGGCTTGCAAGTCGCTTAGCATATCGCGTGTAGCACGCTGTAGGCGCTTAAACCCACCCGGCAGGTTATCGCCTTGCAGGTATACCGTTACCTTTACCGGCTTTTCCAAACCATCCATCAGGCTGCGGCTCACTTCAGACAACGTAAAACGCTTTTCTTTGGTAAAGTCTATCCGGGTAAATCCTATCAATGAGGCAATGATAGCTAATACCACTACCGCGGCATAAGTGTAGGTATCTGTTTGCAACAACTTACGCTGCATCTGCTGTTTTAAGGCAACCAGCGCCAGCAGGATAAAGAAGGCGGAAAGCGCAATAAAGTAGAACAAATCGCGGGTATCCAATACACCCCGGCTCACCGAATCATAGTGAGTTGCTATACCCATCTGCTCCAACCCAAAGTCTTGCAGCGAGAGCAAATGGCTCAGCGAATCAAAACCGCTGTAAACAAAAAAGGATAGGAATACGGCAATAGTAAAGGCGATGATCTGGTTGCGGGTAATAGCCGAAGCAAAAAGCCCGATAGCCACAAAGGCGGCGCCCAATAAAAACAAACCTATGTATGACCCAATAACGGCACCGGTATCGATATTCCCCTGCGGATTGCCCAACACGCTTACCGAATAATAATAAACCACTGTTGGCAACAGCGCAAAAAGCACCAGTAATACACAAGCAAAATATTTCCCCAGGATGATCTGCCCGAAGGTTAACGGCCTTGTAGCCAGCAGCTCAAAAGTGCCCTCGCGGCGTTCTTCTGCCAGCGAACGCATCGTGATCGCCGGGATCAGAAACATGAACAAATACGGAATGGTATTGAAAAGACTCTCGAGTGTGGCATAGCCATAGTCGAGGATACTGGTATCCGGAAATACCCAAAGGAACAAACCCAATACCACCAGGAACACGCTAATGGTAACGTAAGCTACCATAGAGCTTAAGTACAGAACAATTTCTTTTCGCAGGATAGCAAACATACGTTACAAAGGTGCGTGATTACAAGTAACGAAGCAATCCCTGAGCAGGATTATCTTTTCAAGAAAATTTGTGGCTTATAAACACCAATGGTTCTGCAGATATACTCTGAGAACCATTGGTAAATGTATAGTGATAAAAAACGTTTATCAATCCTGATGAACGCCTTCTGCAATCTCTTCTATTGCCTTTTTGTTAAACGCTTCCAGATCGGCCGGGGTACGGCTGGTGACCAATCCGTTATCTGTTACCACTTCTTCGTCCACCCATTCTGCCCCGGCATTTTTCAGGTCGGTTTGCAATGAAGGGTATGATGTCAGCCTGCGGCCGCTGATCATGCCGGTTTCAATCAGCATCTGTGGGCCATGGCAAATAGCAGCCAGCGGTTTACCTTCTTCTAAAAAGGCGGCTACAAAATCTACCGCTTCTTTATTCTGGCGAAGCTTGTCGGGATTCAATACACCACCTGGAAGCACCAGGGCGTCATAGTCTTCGGGGTTGGTTCCGGTCAGTTCACGGTCAACCTCTACCTCTATCCCCCATTTGTCTTTATCCCATGCTTTGATCTTACCGCTTTGCGGTGAAATAATATGCACTGTTGCACCGGCTTCTTCCAGTGCCTGCTTAGGGCTGGTTAGTTCTACCTGCTCAAATCCTTCTTCTGTAAGTATTGCTACTTTTTTTCCTTCTAATCTGGCCATAATTATCTTGTTTGGTTAATGATTGCTTTTGCCCTCGGGCAAAAGCATATAACCTAACTACAGCCACATTTTATTAAAGTTTTAGCTTTTTTAACCCTGCTGGGAATGCAGTGCGTAATTGATAAAATTACTGGTGAGGCCGTAATCTTCATTCCCCTTACGGCGGATAAAATAGAAATCGCGGGTGATGTGCAGGCCTTCAACCGGCACCTCTACCAGGTCGCCTTCGGCAAGTTGGCGTACAATAGATGGCCGGGGCATAAAGCCCAGACAGGTATCAGCCAGTAAGAAATTCTTTAATGCTTCTGTCCCGCCCAGGCGGATTTTCACAGAAAGATCAGACGGTGAAATATGATGCTCTGCCAAAGCTTTTA
This sequence comes from Mucilaginibacter straminoryzae, assembly GCF_022953055.1. Classification (GTDB taxonomy): domain Bacteria; phylum Bacteroidota; class Bacteroidia; order Sphingobacteriales; family Sphingobacteriaceae; genus Mucilaginibacter; species Mucilaginibacter straminoryzae. Next base: position 428,172 of record NZ_JALJEJ010000004.1, read on the forward strand.
ATAGTGCATTCAGCGTGCCAGAGCCCCTTTCGCGCAGGGCAATGGGTGTTTTCAACAATTGTTTTAAGGTGAGTTTTTTTCCGGCCAGCGGACTTTTAGCCGAACAAACCGGAATCACCTCGTCATTCATAAAAGGATGGTAAGATACCGTGGTTAATTTATTATCCACCTCGATGATGCCCAGATCCACCTCGTGGGTCAACAGTGCGTTAAGTACATATTCTGAATTACGGTTCACCAGTTGCACATCTACATTGGTGTACTCGCGCTGAAAGCCTGAAAGGATAGGTGGTAAAATGTAAAGCGCGATGGTGGTACTGGCACCTAATCTTAAGTGGCCTGCCGCATGTGAGAGGTTACTCAGGATAGAAAGGTCGTATTCAATTTTCCGTTCTATTTCAGTAGCCTGCAACAAGTACTCGTACAGCTTCTTACCAGCGTCTGTAAGGATGATACTGTTACCCTTACGTTCGAACAGCGGGACTTTGTACTGATCTTCCATGGTCTTGATGTGCTTGCTGATGGCAGGTTGCGTAACAAACAACACCTGGGCAGCCTTGGAAAAGCTGAGGTTTGCAGCAACTTCTAAAAACACACGGTGACTGAAAGAGATCATAACTATTTAAACCTTGATACAGAATAATGTCACCCTGAGCTCGTCGAAGGGTATTTGGCATCTCGCAGACTTATCAATTTTTTTCGATGTCCTGGACAAGTTACCGATGACATCTTATCACAAACCTGTCATCCAGAGCGCAGCGATGGATCTGTAAAATAGCTTATGTACAGATTCTTCCCGAAACAAGTTCGGGACAGGTCACTTCGTTCAGAATGACAACATTCTTCGGCGTTTGCCGGTTCTTTACGTCCCGGATTTTATTACCCAGGACAACTTAAGCAAAGCTAACACTTTAAACTAAAAAGGGACAGCTTTCGCCATCCCTTAATATTATATGCAACTCTTTAACAAGCTCTGAGTGACATTTCTGTAAATTTTACATCCGAAATCGAAAATCAGAATTCCGAAATCTCAACTTACGCCTCTACCGCTTCGCCTACCAGTTTTTTAGCTACCAGGTATTCTGCAATTTGCACGGCGTTTGTAGCCGCACCTTTACGCAGGTTATCAGATACAATCCAGGCGTTCAGGGTATTCGGCTGCGTTTCATCGCGGCGAAGTCGGCCTACAAAAACCTCGTCTTTCTCGTGCGCATCCAGCGGCATCGGGTATTTCAGGTTAGCCACATCGTCAACCACTACAACACCAGGCGCTTTGCTTAACAGATCGCGCAGTTCGTCCAGGTCGAAATCATTTTCAAACTCGATGTTTACAGATTCAGAGTGACCGCCCATTACCGGGATACGTACAGTTGTCGCAGTTACGCGAATACTGTCGTCGCCCATAATTTTTTTGGTCTCTTTAATCATTTTCATTTCTTCCTTCGTGTAACCGTTCTCGGTGAACACATCAATGTGCGGCAACACGTTCAGGTCAATCTGGTATGGATACGCTTTCGGTCCGTCGATACCTTTACGCTCGTTAAATAACTGGTCAACCGCTTTAACACCGGTACCGGTTACAGACTGGTAAGTAGAAACTACTACCCTTTTAATTTTATAACGGTCATGCAGTGGTTTTAAAGCCACCACCATTTGTATAGTAGAACAGTTAGGGTTTGCAATGATCTTATCTTCTGCTGTCAATACATCGGCGTTTACTTCGGGCACAACCAGTTTCTTGGTTGCGTCCATACGCCATGCAGATGAGTTATCAATTACGGTAACGCCTGCTTCTGCAAACAAAGGCGCTTGCTCTAATGAAGTTGAGCCACCTGCAGAGAACAACGCGATATCAGGCTTTTGTTTAATCGCATCCTCAACAGAAACCACCTTATAAGGCTTACCCTTAAATGTAACTTCCTTACCAATGCTCTTGGCTGATGCTACGGGGATTAATTCTGTTACCGGAAAGTTGCGTTCTTCAAGAACCTGCAACATTTTAGTGCCTACCAAGCCTGTGGCACCTACAACTGCGACTTTCATTTGAAAATTTAAATGATTAATAAAATTAGTTAATTTTTCAAATATGCGATTTTTGGGGCAATTAAACTACCTGTAGGGTAGATAATTATAAGAAAAATTGCATTTTTCACTGAACGAATGAACAGGTACGGTTGTTAATTCCAGACAAACACCCGTACCTCAAATTGTTTAATTTTGACTCATGACCGAACTACAGCGATTATTAGCGGCATACGAAAAGCATAGCCAGGAAACATGCGCTTTAGCGACGGTGGTGAAAGTAGAAGGTTCTGCCTACCGGCGGCCGGGTGCAAGAATGCTAATTACCGCAGAAGGGCAGCTTACAGGCACCATTAGCGGCGGCTGCCTGGAAGGTGACGCCCGCCGACGTGCGCAACAGGTAATGCAGCGGGGAAAACCAGAGATCGTAGTCTATGACAGTATGGACCTGGAGGACGACCTCGAGTTTGGCGCGCAATTGGGTTGCCAAGGTAAGATACACGTATTGATAGAGCCCCTGCAGCCGGGAGCAGATGTGATCAGCTTGCTGCAGTTGGCCAGCAGACAAAATATACCCTGCGTTTTAAGCACAGTTTTAACAGATACAGCTAACATCGGCATTAGTGCAGGTAAAAGATATCTGCATATTGCTACCGCCACTGAAGCTGATGAACTGGCCGACCTGATGGCGGAGGATGTGGACGACCTTTTTGAACAAGGCGGCGCAGCAACTTCTGTTTATATACTTCATAACGAACCTGTCACCGTTTTCCACGAACGGATAGACCCAGCCCCGGCCTTAACTATTTTTGGTGCAGGTAACGATGTACAACCTGTTGTACAGCAGGCCGCGAATTTGGGCTGGCGTGTAACCGTGATCGATGGTCGCTTTAACCTGACTACGCAGGCACGCTTCCCTATGGCAGAGCAGGTGCTTTGTATAAAGGTTGAAGATTTCGCAGTACAGGCAAGGGTTAAAAGTTATGTTTTGCTGATGAGCCACAATTATCTGTATGATCTGGCGGCCCTTAGAAGTTTAATTGACAATGAGGATATAACCTACATCGGCATGCTGGGCCCGCGCAAAAAAGCTGATCGACTGCTGGACGATCTCCGGGCCGAGGGCTATGACACCTCCGGAATCGAAGATAATTTATATGCGCCTGTAGGTCTGAACATCGGCGCAGAAGCTGCGGAAGAAATTGCCATTGCCGTTATGGCCGAATTGATCGCCGTGAAAAACGGGCATCCTGCCGGATTTTTAAAAGACCTGGACGGCCCTATTCATCAGGTAAAACCCAACACCATCAACAGTGATTGAATCAGCAGAAGAGATAGCGGTAATTATTTTGGCGGCAGGTGCCTCCAAACGCTTGGGGCAACCTAAACAGCTGCTCACATTCAGGGGGATTACCTTAATTGAACACGCCGTTAAAACTGCCTTTTCCAGCGGTTGTAAAAAACTATTCGTGGTGACCGGCGCGGCACATTTTTCGGTTGCAAAGGTTTTAGCAAATTACCCGTTAACCATCATTGAAAATCCTGATTGGGAAGAAGGCATTGCTTCCTCTATTCGCGCCGGTGTGGAGGCTGCAAAAAAGAATAGCGCTATTAAAGGAGCTCTCATTATGCTTTGCGATCAACCGCTGATCACTCCGCAACATTTAGAAAACCTGATCATAACCTTTATTGCAAACGGACTGGTAACCCCTGTCTGCACCAGCTACAACCACGAGCCGGGCGTTCCTGCGCTTTTCCCGGCAACCATGTTTGCCGGGTTGTTGACCCTTCGCGGTGATGAGGGCGCAAAGAAGGTATTAAAGGAAAACCAGTCTGTTCAAACCTTATCTTTCGAAGAAGCGGCTATCGACGTTGATACCGCTGAAGATTACCAAACGTTACTTAAGCGCTTAAATTTGGGCATTTAGCAGATAAGCTTTATTTTTACGCCTTGGCAAATCTTTTGTCTGAACCCTATCATGATCCACATATCTGAACGTTCAGATGAAAATTTTCATAGTAAAACCCGGTAAGCATTGGATTAAAGCGCTTTATGCTTAACTTAACGCGTCAAAACGCACCACATTATTAATTTTGTATTAACGTTGAATTTCAAGCAATTAATTACCCCTCAGACCTATCGTAAAGCTTCAACTGCTGATGCAACTATTAATTTTCGTTTTTCCTTACTGCTGATCGTCTTAATACTCGCTGCACCGTTTACCGTCTTTTCGCAAAAACCTGTAAAAAAAGCCCAAAGTACGGTTGCAAAGCCTGCACCTGCACCTCCGGCCGCACCTGTAGATCCAGCGTTTCAAAGTTTAATGCAAAGCGCCAGCGACAAAGCCAACGGGCGCGATTATAAAGGTGCAATAGAAGATTTTACCAAAGCCCTGGCTATCGACCCTTCAAGCGCCGATGCCTACTTCTACCGTGGCAATGCCTATACCAATGCGCAGCAGTTCGAGAACGCCATAAAAGACTATACCAAAACTATAGAGCTTACGCCCCAGAACGCCGACGCTTATTATTACCGCGGTAACGCCAATAGTAACATCCGTGCGTATGTAAACGCCATTGAAGATTATTCGAAGGCGATCAACATGAAAACGCCGAATGCCGATTTATTCCATTATCGTGCGAATGCCAAAACCAATACCGGCGATTACTATGGTGCCATTGCCGACTTTAACCGTGCAATTGCCCTGACGCCTAAAAATCCCGAGCTTTACGAATACCGGGGCCTTGCGCGTACAAACACGAATGATAACAAAGGTGCTATCGCCGATTATAATATCGCCATTAAATTAGATCCTACCAATCCCGATCTTTATTACTACAAAGCGAATTCCGAAGAAACATTAGGCGATCATACCGGGGCTATTGCTGATTTTACCCGGTCAATCGACCTGAGTCCCAATCGTGCTGAAGCCTATTTTTACCGGGGTAATGCCAAAAGCAACCTGCACGATTATAATGGCGCAATTGCAGATTACAACAAAGCGAAATCTATTAATCCGAACATCGCGGCCGAATTGTATCACTATTTAGGCAACGCGCGCACTAACATCGCCGATAACAAGGGCGCTATAGCCGATTTTACAAAGGCGATAGAACTTAATCCCCAGAATGCCGAACTATACCTCTACCGGGGTATCGCCAAATACAACATGAAAGACAATGCCGGGGCGCTGGCAGATTTTGATAAAGCCCTGGAAATGAACCCGCGTTACCTGGAAGCCTACATGAACCGTGCGGACATCCGTATCTCTAACAAAGATTACGAAGGCGCTTATGCCGATGCGGATTCCATCATCAGCATCAATCCTAAATCAGATCGGGCATTTATCATTCGTGGCAATGCTAAGTTTAACCAGAAAGATACCGTTGGCGCCCTTAGCGATTTTTCTTCGGCCATCGACATGAACCCAGGCAGCGATTATGCTTATACCTCCCGGGCTAATGTAAAGCGTGAACTGGGTGATTATCGCGGGGCTATTGCTGATTATAATAAAGCCATCGAGCTAAAACCGCAAAACTGGGATCCTTATGTGAACAGGGCGGAAGCAAAAATAAAAGTGCACGATTATGCCGGTGCGATTCAGGATTACCAGAAGGTATTGCAAATGAACCCGCAAAACAAGGATGTTTTTGTGAAGCTGACCAATGTGCTCACGCTTTCAAAGAATTATCCTGAAGCATTGAAACTGATTGATGCAGGCTTACGGCTCGATTCCAAGAATGTCGACCTGTATACCCAGCGCGGCATCATCGAAGCCAAAATGAAAAATACCAGGCTGGCCATCCAGGACTTTAACAAGGCCATCGCGCTGGATTCAAACGCTTACGAGGCCTACACTTATCGCGGTAACACCAAAGTGGCTTTAAAAGATTACGATGGTGGAATGGCCGATCTGGATAAGGCGATCCATATCCGTACGACGGAAGACAACCTAACCTTTATGGGCGATGCCCGTGCAGCATTAAAGGATTACCCGGGCGCACTGGAAACCTACGGAAAGGTTATTGAGGAATTTCCTAAAAGCATTAAAGGCTATATCTCAAGAGGATACGCTAAAAGCCTGATGCCGGATTCGGCCGGAGTGATGGAAGATTTTACGGCGGCTATTGATATGGAGCCGAATAACGAGGATATCTATCTGAAAAGAGCCGAAGCACGCCTGAATTTAAAGGATACTACCAACGCTATTCTGGATTACAATACCGCGATTGATATTAATTCGCAAAGTGCAGATGCCTATGTGGATCGTGGTAACCTGAAGTTTCAGCTGACAGATTACCGCGGTGCGCTGCTGGATTATAATTCGGCCATTACCTTAGACCCTACCCATAAAAAGGCCTATTTAAAACGCGGTGAAGTCCGCGCCTATGTGAAAGACTTTAAAGGCGCCCTGGCAGATTTCAGCGCGGCACTTGCCCTTGATCCCAAAGACCGGAACACCTATTACATCCGTGGGATCATCCGAACCACGCGCATGGGTGATAAAAACGGCGGTTGCCTTGATCTAAGTAAGGCTGGCGAATTAGGTATGCGCGAAGCTTACGAGGCGATACGAAAATATTGCAATAATTAATTACCTGCCCCCCAGGTTGTCGTGACTTCGAAAAGTTTCGGCACAATCTCCGTTTATTTTATTTTTAATTATTAGTAAAATAATTACCATAATAATAAAAATTAAAATTCATTCAACCAATAGGGATTACAGCTGTTAACTATAGCGAAAACAAGAAGTAGTCTTAGTCACAAACTGAATGAAAATCACAAGCGTTTTTGAACATGGCGATGAGATCCCGGTCAGGTACACCTGCCTGGGGCCTAATATCAGTCCGCCATTAAATTTTGAAGAACTTCCCGAAGGAACAGTTAGTATGGTGCTGATCCTGGAAGATGTTGATGCCACGCCTAAACCATGGCGGCACTGGCATGTTTTTAACATTCCTGCAAGTACCACCACGGTAGAAGAAGGACAAGTGCCGCAAGGTGCTGTAGCCGGACTATGTAACAACCATACCTTTGGCTACGAAGGGCCATGCCCGAAATATTTTAAAGGAACCCACCATTATTGGTTCAGATTATACGCTCTAGATACTACGTTAGATTTACCCGATGCCTCTGAGCCAGAGGATGTACAAAATGCAATGGTAGGCCACATTTTAGATTCGGCCGAATTGCTGGGACTATGTGTATCACCAGAGAACGTATAATACTGATGAAATGAGCCCGAAGAAAATAGCTGTAGTAAGAGCAAATGCCCTTGGCGACTTCATTTTCGTATTGCCTGCGCTGCAGGCGTTGCGCGATACCTACCCGGATGCAGAAATTGTATACCTGGGAAAAGCCTGGCATCAAACCTTTCTCGAAAATAGGCCCTCGCCCATTAGCCGGGTAGCTGTGGTGCCACCCTATGGCGGTGTAGGCGAAGCCGAAAACTTCGAAAATGACGAAAACATCTTGAAGCCTTTTTTCACAGAAATGCAGGCCGAACAATTTGATATTGCCATACAAATGCACGGCGGCGGATTCTACTCCAATCCCTTCACCAAAAGGCTCGGCGCTAAAGTAAGCGTAGGTTTGAAAACACCGAACGCCATACAACTGGATATTAACGTACCTTATATTATCGCCACCAGTGAAATTCTGAGATATATTGAAGTGGTACGTTACCTGGGTGCATCCACTGCCGACCCCGAACCAAGCGTAAAAGTCATCAATAAAGATCTGCAAGAAGCTAAAAATGCTTTCCGTCATAATGCAGGTGAGCGGTATGCCGTAATTCACCCCGGTGCTTCAGACATGCGCCGCCGCTGGCCCGCAGAAAACTTTGCAGCCATTGCTAACTACCTGGTAGATCAAGGTTATCATGTGTATATCACAGGCAGCGAATATGAACGGGCGGACATCGAACGCCTGTTTACGCATATTACCTATCCAGATCAGATCCATAATCTATGCGCTGACCTTAGCCTTAACGGCATGACGGGTTTGCTGGCTATGGCAGACGTGCTGGTTTCTAACGATACCGGACCTTTACACCTGGCCCGCGCGCTAAAAAAACCGACAATCGGTATCTATTGGACCATTAACGCGGTTACCGGCATGGCGCTAACCACCAGCCGCAACCGCAGCCTGATTGCCTGGGACCCCTACTGCCCGTTATGCGGAACGGACTGCGTGCAACCCAATTATCCGAAGGATAATTGCAAGCACGAAGCCTCTTTTACGGCAAAAGTGAGTATAGACGAAGTGAAGAACGCCTTACAGGATCTATTGCTAACAGAAGCAGTAGATACGGCAGCCTGAGAACCCGATAACACTTATGAAAGTTTCTGTTTTAATACCGACTTACAACCGGGTTAACGCCCTTGTTGCGACGTTAACAGCGCTTTGCACCCAAACGTATAAAGACTTTGAAATTGTTGTGTCTGACCAGAGCGACCAGTTTATCGGCGAAGATAAAACGCTTAAAACCATTGTACGGATATTGGAATTGCACGGCAACCCGGTAAAAGTACGTTACAACATGCCGCGAAAAGGCATTGCCCAGCAACGACAGTTTCTGTTGGATGAAGCTTCCGGAGAATATTCGCTTTATATGGACGATGATGTGGTACTGGAGCCTGACGTGATAGAGCGAATGGTGCGTGCACTGGACGAAGAACCGGTTGGCTTTTGCGGCATGGCGCTGGTGGGGTTAAGCTACCTGGATGATGTTCGCCCGCATCAGCAGCAGATCGAATTCTGGGACGGCCCCGTAGGGCCGGAAAACGTTGTGCCCGGTTCTGAAGAATGGGAACGCTGGCCATTACACAACGCCGCTAATATTCTGCATGTCGGCCAGCGGTTGGGTGTATCTCCGCAAAACCAAAAAAAATATAAAGTAGCCTGGGTGGGCGGCTGTATTTTGTATAACACGGCTAAGCTGCGTGAAACGGGCGGGTTTGATTTTTGGGAGGAACTGCCGCCCAACCATTGCGGCGAAGATGTTTTTGCGCAGCACCGCCTGATGAAAAAATACGGCGGCTTCGGCCTATTGCCTTCCGGTGCTTACCATTTAGAATTACCAACCACAATTATTAACCGCGAGGTGAACGCACCAGAATACCTGATCAATTCTTAACAGGCATTTTGGCACTTTATTTAAAAAATACAACATTCCGAAAATGTCATTTCGAAAGAGCAAGGTGAGGAATGTGCGGCGCGAAAGAGAAATCTTCTCAGATCAGCAAGATACTCTCGTTATCCAGAAGATTTCTCCTCGCGATAATGCTCCTTCAAATACGGTTCGGTGAAATAACATCAAATTTTCAATCCAACCTTGGCCTTTCCTAATATCCAATGGCCTTGTGACTTTCCACTAAGTCCTCTTTTCTTTTCCCTGAAGCCTTCAGGCTGATCACCTGCCTGAAGAATGATGTCAGCATTTTTACCTGTTCGTCAAAGCAGAACATCATCCGTTTGCTCCATACGTTATCCCGCAGTTGCTGCATGCGTTCTTTATCGTGTAGCTGCTTGCTTAAATCAGCCATATCTTTAAAAAAAACTCCGAGATCGTGTCGTTGAATTAGATTTTGTGTAGCCACGATATGCCCGGTATTATCACGCTGTAACATGGGCAAACCGGCTATGCCTAAAGTAGCCATACGGGCGGGATAATTCAGATCGTCCCAATTGGCACGCATTAATTCACCATTGTTCTCGCTTTGGAAAAAATGCAACCAGCCGGCATCGTATTGCGAAAATTCTTTTACCCAGTTCTCCTGCGTCACGTTGGCGTGGATATGCAAAAATCCCAGCGCCATTTTCTGCGTTTTAGTGATCCATTCCATCCATTGCCCGTGGGTAAAATCGCCGTAAAAGTGCAGGTGAATTTTGTGCTCGGCCAGTTCTGCAACGGTATGGGGGTGCAAGCCGATCGGCCGCCCCGGCACTACGGTATGGATATCGCCATCGGTATAGGATATGCGCGACTGCCTTTCGGTTTTAAACCATTCCTTCTTCGGCAGATCGCCATCCATAATCAGGGTGGTATCGTCACTACCAGATACAAACTGCAGGAACCAGTCGCGCATTTCCGGGCTGGTGTAGATCTGTCCGTCAGACAGGTTATGCAAATCCAGCAGCTCCTTCCAGGTGCCCTTTTCCAGGCAAATGAACGGACCTTCTTTAAAGTGCCACACAAACGGGACATCTGGGTTCTCCATCAGTATCTGGTGCGCAAAGGGCACCGCCTGCCAGTTTAGCTGCGCGTAAATAATATCCGGCTGAATTTCTGCGATACGTTTCTTCCTATCCTCGTAGGCAATATCCTCTACATGCCCGAACGGCAGCGGACCAACACTATTGTACCAATACGGGTCTTTCATCCATAACCCGTACAATTGCTGGCCCTGTTCTTCCAGCGCCAGCACCCTTTCAGAGTTATAAGCCAGCTCGCCAACCAGTAGGATTTTCAAACCGCTCTTAGCAGCAGGAGTATCTTTCCTTTCCCGAAACTGCTTGAAATAACTCACTTCATCAATGAAATTACCCATAGTGCTATGGTAACGCAGGGGTTGTTTTACGCCATAGTAAAGCTTGTAGGGATTAATGCCACCGATAGGCTCGCGTATAATTTTATGCCGCTGATGCGGATGATCTACCCATTCGCAGGTAATGTTTCCGGTGTTAACAAAATCACCTTCAAACTGTATTTTATCCCAATACATACGGCCGAGATCATCGGTCACCAATTCGTCCCGCTCTATCCATCTCACCCCGCTTTTGCGGTGCATCACCTGCACCAACTGCAGGCTGTAACCGGCTATCTGTCCCCCGGCAATGCGATTGTAATGGTGTTTCACGCCCGAGTAAACAAGGGCGGTATGCTCATTAAAACCGGCCAGCAACTCTTTCAGGTGACCGGCATAATAAACGTCGTCAGCGGGAAGATAGGCTATAAAATGGCCGTGTGCTAAATCTAAGCCTTTGTTTAGGCAAGCACCTAAGCCTTCATTACTTTGATTGAAAAAGTACCTGATCCGGTGGTTGTTCAAATAAGGGCGGATAAACCTTTCCAGATCATCTTTCGATCCATCATTAATAATGATCAATTCCCATGATTGCAACTGTTGCAACTTCAGGCTCTCTATCGCCCGTTTAATAAAATGTGCCTGGTTGTATACCGGCATGATCACCGAAACCAAGGCACTTTTTGTCATATTTTTTACCATTCAACAGCGTTCGATCTAAGCGATCTTTAAGGTTGATCCATTGTTAATGCGACGGATAATACGCGTGGTCGAATGATCGGGAACCAGGGGAACGAATACAATTTTCCCACCCAGGTCTTCTACCAGTTTGGCTTCGGGTAAAGTTTCTTTAGAATAGTCGCCGCCTTTGGCGTAGATGTGCGGCCGTGCCGCCCTGATCAGGTATACCGGCGAATCTTCTTCAAAAGAAATAACATGATCGATAGAACTTAGTCCGGCCAGTACCTCTATGCGGTCTTCCAGCGGATTGATCGGCCTGCCCTCCCCTTTTAAACGGCGGATACTATCGTCGCAATTCATCCCGACGATCAGGACATCGCCAAGCTCTTTCGCCCGGTTAAGGTAGCTGACGTGGCCGCTATGCAAAATGTCGAAGCAGCCGTTGGTGAATACAATTTTTTTGCCCTGCGCCTCGTAGATTTCGCAAAGTTTTTTCAATTCGTTTACATGGGAAACATACTTGTTATGTAACGAGAAGAACGAGCGCAGTTCAGGATAGGTACATGGCACTGTCCCCTCTTTACTGACCGCGATAGCAGCCGCTGCGGTAGCCAGTTCGGTAGCCAAAGGGATATCTGCTTCTAAAAATAACCCGAGGCTTAATGTACTGATGAAAGTATCGCCTGCACCTACCACGCTTGCACCCGGCAAGTGGTGAGCGTAGGATCGGTACTTATAAATCCCTTCATTAAATATCATTGCGCCGTCTGCATCAAGCGTAAGGGCGACAATACTTGCGCCGGTTTTTTCATAAAGCTCGTCACCATAGCGGTGCATCTGCTCTGCCCTGCCGATAGCCTGATGATTCAACTCCAGCAACTTTACCGCCTCCGTATAATTTGGTTTCACCAGCGTCGGCTTTACCTTACGAAAGGCAGTGAGGTTTTTAGAGTCGACAGCGAAAATTCTCGGCCAGTTCTGCTGCAACTTGGCAAGGGTGTTAATAATGGCAGGGGTAAGGATCCCTCCGTAATAATCCCCTGCCATGATAATATCAAAATCGGCATAATGTGCTTCCAGGTAATCGACTATCTTTTGCTCGGTTTCCTGGTTCAATACCTGGTCGGTACCGTAATCATATCTCGCCAATATCTGTGATTGGCACATTACCCTGGTTTTTACCGTGGTCTGCCGTGTATTTTCCTGAAAGATATGCGTGGAATCTATCCCTTGCTTTTCCAGTATGCTGAATATTTTTGCAGCATCTTCATCATTACCAACTGCCGAAAGGAAGGCAACCTGCGCTTCCAGCGCTTTAAAGTTTACCGCAATGTTTGCTGCACCGCCAACCACGTAGCTGCGATCGGAAATGTTAACGACCGGTACAGGCGCTTCAGGTGAAAGACGGGTGCTGCCACCCTTCAGGTAAACGTCTAAGATCACATCGCCGATAACCAATACTTTGGCCTGGCTAAATTGGTCGATAATTTGATGATATGCTGTATTCATAAGATGCAGGGATTTAAAAACTCACTTAACTTTCACTCATTTATTTACGGCCATGAAGTCTCCATCAGTGGCAACACCAACAGTTCAGGAACGATGGTTTGCGATTCATCGGCCAGAATGTACCTGATCTTCTCCGCTACGTTTTCGGGGTCCTGAAGATTCTGTGGTGGAATATCAGGGAAACGGTCTAATAGGAATGGAGTACGCATACCGCCTGCAATCAGGCCGGTTACTTTAACACCAACCTTGCGCGCCTCTGTAAATAAAGCCTGGGTAAACCCACGAAGCCCCCATTTGGTAGCGTGATATACGGAAGCCTCTGTCCATGCGCGTAAAGCAGCGGTTGACACGACGTTGATAATATGGCCGCCTTTCTGCTCGGCCATTAAAGGCAATACAAATTTCGAGGTAAGGAATGGGCCGCGAAGGTTAACGTTCATGGCTGCATCCCATTCAGAAACCGCCAGTTCTGTAATTGGCTTGGTAAAATCTATACCTGCGTTATTAACCAGGCCATCTATACGGCCTTGTTCGCTATGGATGGTATTAATGGTTTGTTCTACCGAAGAGGCATCGGTGAGGTCGAGGCGATAAAATACGGCTTTACCATTTTGGTTGATCTGGTCTACTACGGCGCGTGCTTTATCCTCCTGTATATCGCCGACGATAACGGTCGCCCCGGCTTCGGCAAGTGCAAGGCAAGTTGCCTTACCCAGGCCCTGGGCGCCACCTGTAACTAAAATAACTTTGCTTGTCAAGTTTTCCATTGATGTATGTAGGGTTTGATACTGAATTGTGCTTCGGGTATTAGTTGAGTATGATTTTAGGTGCCTTTCTTTTTAAAACAATGTAGTTGAACGCATCTTCCCAGTCCTTGGCAAAACGCTGAATGTTAAAGCGCTCCATCGCTGTTTTTTGCGCTTCCCGACCTAACTGTTCTGCAGCGGTGCGGTCAGCAAGCAAGCGGTGCATTTGGTCGATCAGGTAATTCATATCAGTATGTACAATGCCTGAAACGCCGTTATCTATTGCGGTAACCATTTCTGTAGTGGCCAAACCAACAATAGGCATACCCATCATCATAGCCTCGCACACCGCCAGGCCGAGGCTGGTGTAACGGATGGGGTTAAAGAAGAAACGGTACTTGGTAATGAAGTCGGGCAGTTGGCCATGTTTTACTTCGCCCAGGCCAAGTTCTTCTGCACCCATGCCTACCAGATCTAGCGGAACCTGCTCACGCACTTTTAAAAACACGTCGAGCCCTAAGCGGCGGCCGCGACGTTGGATATTGTTGATCACCACAATACCCCGCTCCTTTTCGCCTGTATATCTCACATTTTGCGGAACGATAACCCCGTGATCGATCACACGAGTGGGCGTGCGGTTATTATCCCACATCAGTTCGTTAAAGTTTGTAACGTGCACCAGCAGCATATCCGGGTCGTCGACGATATGGTGGGTCAGGGTCGGATGCTCTTGTGGCGGATCATGCTCCAAGTAAATCTTAGGCAACTCGCGCTGCTCGGCAGATAATATTTCGTACTGATCTGTAATGAAATTCTTACGGGATTGAAAAAGAATCACATCAAAATCCTGGCTTCTTACTTCTTCGGCAGGTACCTCATGCACATTTGGCCCGAAGTGAAAGGTTTCGCCTTTACCGTAATACCCTTCCGGTTTATCCTCTTTGGTAGGGATATACAAATCATAATTACCCTGCGAAAGATAGAACAGGTAACTGCCGTGAATATGCCACGTGAATACTTTCAAACGTCTGTTGGCGAACATAGAACCGCCACTATTGGTATCGAATATCATTACTTAAGTTTAGTTGACCTTTTATGTCGCTGCCTGAACGAAACCGGTTGCAACGTTTCTAAAAATGCTTGTTCTGCAGAAGGATCAGAATTGAATGATCACGCAGTTTACTACAGACAGCACTTACAGGCGACCGTAGCATAACTACAATTTTAATAAAATTTAGTTTTAAGAAACCTTGTTTTACTTCTAAGAAATCAAATAAACACATAAAAAAGCCGCAACGGATTCGCTGCGGCTTCACTGTTATCGAATAAAATCAGACTGACGAATGAAGAACCCTTTGGTTCTTTATTTACAATCCACTTTTTGAAGTTTTACCCATGCAGTATCCATCACGTCCGTCTGCTCTCTATTTGTTTTTGAGTTGAATTTTATGGGATATTGCCATAACTCAGCACCGTTTAACCTAAAAGAAACATGGAGCGTATCTATCGCGCCTTCTTGCATATACTTCCACACAGCATTAATATCGTTTCCATTTAAAGTTCCCTCTAAAGTTCCACGACGGCTATCTTTTTCGTAAATAACGTTTTCCATTTTACCGGTTACTTTGCCATCATTAATATTTAACGTGACCGCCAGTGTATCGTTACCCTGCAAACCACTTACCTTTTGGAAGCACATTTTACCACTGAGCGCTTCAGCTTTCGCCGAATTTGCTGTCGAGGTAGTGTCGCCCGTGCTTGATTCTGGCCGATGGCCCTCGCATGCGATGAATAATAAGGCAGGCATACAAACTGCCGCTAATTTTGAGCTGCTGCTAAAAAATCTGGAGATCATAAGAAGATATTATTTAAAGTTAAGAATTAACCAGCATCTGGAAACCTTTGTTTGCACCGGCCCGAACCACGTTATCGCCGAAAAGAATAAAAAAACGAAAAAAGCATTTTGTAATACCCTACCAACAGCTATATTTGCAACCCACAAGGGGGTTTAGCTCAGCTGGCTAGAGCGCTTGCATGGCATGCAAGAGGTCATCGGTTCGAATCCGTTATCCTCCACACTAATTTTAAGCAGGCTGATCTCAAAGTAGAGCGCTTGCTTGTCCCGAATGCTTTCGGGAAAGAGGTCATCGGTTCGAATCCGTTATC
>NZ_JALJEJ010000004.1:443924-525854 GCF_022953055.1 Mucilaginibacter straminoryzae
TCGGTTCGAATCCGTTATCCTCCACACTAATTTTAAGCAGGCTGATCTCAAAGTAGAGCGCTTGCTTGTCCCGAATGCTTTCGGGAAAGAGGTCATCGGTTCGAATCCGTTATCCTCCACACTAATTTTAAGCAGGCTGATCTCAAAGTAGAGCGCTTGCTTGTCCCGAATGCTTTCGGGAAAGAGGTCATCGGTTCGAATCCGTTATCCTCCACACTGATTTAAACAGCCGCTTAACCAGCGGCTTTTTTTATGCCGTATTACTTATACATTATCTATTCTGAAACTTTGGATAAATACTACGTTGGACAAACGGAAGATTTAGACAGGCGTCTATCCGAGCATTTGGCAGGCATTTCGACTTACACATCAAAAGCAAAAGACTGGACGCTGAAGTACACCGAAAGCTTCGACAGCAGGGAGGCCGCCTTCAGGCGAGAGCAAGAGATTAAGCGAAAGAAAAGCAGGAAGTATATAGAATGGCTGATCTCAAAGTAGAGCACTTGCTTGTCCCGAATGCTTTCGGGAAAGAGGTCATCGGTTCGAATCCGTTATCCTCCACACTAATTTTAAGCAGGCTGATCTCAAAGTAGAGCGCTTGCTTGTCCCGAATGCTTTCGGGAAAGAGGTCATCGGTTCGAATCCGTTATCCTCCACACTGATTTAAACAGCCGCTTAACCAGCGGCTTTTTTTATGCCGTATAAGTTATATATCATCTATTCCGAAACTTTGGAGAAATACTGCATTGGACAAACGGAGGATTTGGATAAGCTTAAGAACTATTTTTAGTAGTTACTAAAATAGCCACTCACTTTTCAATATTTTAAAGTTATTTTAACATTGATCATAAATAGACCTTCTAAAAATCTCTTGAAATAAACTTCAACGATTCCTATCTTGTATCATGCCTTTTCCCTTCTCTGTAAGTTATACTAAACGCTTGAAAGCTGTTATCACTGATGATAATCTGCAACAGGTGTTGGATTATATTCAAAAGACAATAGTGGAAAACAAAGGAGACAACGTTTTAATTCAAGATAACACAGTCAGTTATGGCGGTACTACAGGTGCTGTGAGAGGGTCATTATTTGGCATGGTGGATGGTGGTATGTTTTCATTAGTTACAATAGACCGGGGTACGACCTTATATTATAAAGTTGTAATGCGTCGGAACTCTATCTTAAGTATAATTCTTGCAACTATCTTCGCGATGGGTACTTTATGTACAACTGGCTTTTCACAATCATGGTTATTTAGCTTAGTTGCCTTTATTTTTATCTCTTGTGGAAACGCGATGATAAGTTGGTTTATGCACGAGGATTTCGGTTTTCAGATTGTAAGTAACATCGATAGATTAATAGGTTTTAAAGATGAGGTAAGTAACATAGATAAAAAGCATGATTCCGATTCTGAAAAGCTGAAGAGCTGGTTCTAGGAGGCTAATATAACATAGAATTGAACTTTCCAATTTTTTTAAAGATTCTGTAACGTCCTTTATAGGTAATAAGATTGAAGAATTTTCCAGAAAATTAGGCGCTACTTGCCCTTTGATAGTTCATCAAAAGCGTCAAAATCACAATCTAAGTAACCGTCTTTATCAACAAACATAATTCTTGTTTCGTAAGCATCTGCAATAACCCCAAACATGCTCGTTAGGGAGCTGTAGATGTAATCAGGATCGGCACCAAATGTGTTTGTCCAAAATATATTACCATACTTTGCTGTTCCTTCGTTTAGATCAACCCAATAGCAATTACCTGCACCGTCCTCCAGAAATGGAAATAGTTGTTTACATGGCTTAAAATCTTTAGCCCAATTGTAAAAACTGTCGTCAAATTTCATACTTTGTTCGTGGTAATTGATCGCGTCTTTTAAAGAAAGGAAGTTATGGATAGGTATTAGTCCTGTTTTACCACAGGGCGTTATATTATCAATGCTAGTTCCATCAGCAAATAAATATAGTTCTTTAAGTTCGTCGTTAAAGTTCAAGCCTAGCTTATCTTCAGTTTTAGTTATATCTGTAGGAGCTGCAGGCGGCCTAAGTATGCTTGGGAAATAATAATTGAGTTCTTTCTGCTTTTTTAGAATAGCGCTAAAGCTTTCTGTAATAGTGTTCATAGGTAAAATAGCAATAACTGAAACTACAAGATAGTGATTAGACGGCTATTTAAATTAAAAACTGCACCCTTCCTGTTGACAAGCCTTGTTTTTAGCTGTAAATAAAGATTATAAATCTCTACTTCACGCTACTACTAGTTTTCCCAAAATCCGAAAAGGGCCATCCCTTTTCGGAATAGCCCTTTACTCTTTTATGGTCGGTTTTTCTTTATTTAACCTTTGCCGAGGACGGATCTACCTTACGGTAAGCCCAGCCGAAGATGAGCGGGAATACCCACAAACTGAAGATCATGGCGCAGAGGATACCGCCGATAACCACACGTGCCAATGGTCGTGAACTTTCTGAGCCGATACCGTGCGAGATGGCCGCGGGCAGTAACCCGATTGCCGCCATCAGGGCCGTCATCATCACCGGCCGTATCCGCGAGTTCACGCCAAGCTTAATGGAGGAATACAGTGTATGATGGTCGCCCGTCAATTGCTCCAGGTTTTGTTTGAATACTGTTATGAGCAGAACGCCGTCTTGTATACAAATACCAAACAATGCAATAAAACCTATACCTGCAGAGATACTGAAATTGGTACCGGTAATAAACAGGGCCAGGATACCGCCCACAATGGCAAACGGAACGTTAAGGAACACCAGCGCCGCATCTTTGATGTTACCGAACATACTAAACAGCAGCAGGAAAATAAGCGCCAGGCTGATCGGCACCACCTGCGTCAGTCGCTTTTGCGCGCGCTGCTGGTTTTCAAAGTCGCCCTGCCATTCCATCCGGTAACCACGTTTTACCTTTACCACGGCATTCACTTTGCGTTGCGCTTCGGCAATGGTACTGCCCATATCGCGCCCGCGAACGGAGAACTTAACCGTCGAGTAGCGTTCGTTGCCATCGCGGAAGATCAGACACGGTCCTGTTTTCTCGCTGATGTTCGCAATCTGCTTAATCGCTACTTTAGAGCCGCTTTGCGTAGGCACCAGCAGGTTACCTATGTCGGTAGGTGTCCTGCGGAAGTTTTCGGGGAAGCGTATCCGGATGTCGAACGTGCGTACGCCTTCATAAAGCGTCGAGGCTGCTTCGCCACCAATCGCCATCGAAATCACCGAGTTGGCGTCTGCAGTGGTGACACCATACTGCGCCATCTTTTGCTGATTCAGGTTAATATCCAGTTCAGGAAGGCCGATGCTTCTTAACACACCTAAATCTTCGATACCCCGCACCTTCTTCAATACCTTGTAGATCTCATCAGCGCGGTTCTCCATGTAGTTTAACGAATCGCCGTAAACCTTCACTACGATGGAACCCTTTACCCCGGAAACCGCTTCCTCGACGTTATCACTAATCGGTTGCGAGAAGTTGAGGCTTGCGCCCGGAAGTACGGAGAGCTTTTTATTCATCTGGTCTATCAGTTCCTCTTTAGTTACTTTCGGGTTCCAATCCTCTTCGGGGTATAATAACACGTCGAACTCGTTGTTATAGAAACCCGCTACGTCTGTACCGTTATCCGGCCGGCCCGTTTGCGAGGCCACATATTTCACCTGCGGAAAAGTCATGACCAATTGCCGCACCTGTTTGGCCGTACTGATCGACTGGTCCAGCGAAACGCTGTAAGGTAACTGCACCCGCAGCCAGATGGCTCCTTCATCCAGTTCGGGTAAGAACTCGCTTCCCAGGAACTTAAAGGAGAAAAGACCAATCACCATGGCAATCAACGACACGGTTACCACGATTTCCTTTTTCTTAAAAGCGCCAACGAAGCCATTCAGCATAAAACCGGTAAGTGCATGCACAAAAGGGTTATGCTTTTCATGCACGTTCTTCTTCAGCAGCATGCTAATCAGCACGGGCACAAGGGTAAGCGTAGTAATCAGCGCACCTAACAGGGCAAAACCAAGGGTATAGGCCAGAGGCGAAAACAGCTTACCTTCCACCTTTTCGAAAGAGAACACCGGCAGCAAACCGGTAATGATGATCAGCTTGGCAAAAAAGATGGCTTTACCCAGCATTGCGCCATTGTTACGGATCATGCCCAGTTTGGCCACTTTGTTAAACCGGTCCATCCCCATCTCGACGGCCTTATGATCCAGGAAGACGAACATCCCCTCTACCATTACTACCGCACCATCTATAATAATCCCGAAATCCACCGCGCCCAGCGATAGCAGGTTGGCAGACATGCCCATCATGTGCAAGCAAATAAAGGCAAAGAGCAGCGCCAGCGGGATAATGATGGAGACAATAAGCGTGGTACGCCAGTTAAACATAAATACCGAAACCAGTAAGGTCACCAGCAGTATACCCTCTATCAGGTTATGCAATACCGTATGGGTAGCGTACGAAATCAGATCGGTACGGTCATAATAAGGCACAATCTTGGTATCCGGCGGTAGTACATCCCGGTTCAATTTCTCAATTTCAGCTTTCAAGGCAGTTACCACCTTGGTTGGGTTCTCGCCTTTACGCATCACGATGATCGCTTCCACCGCATCTGTATCATCGGTTACCCGGCGATGGCCATGTTCGTCTACAATGGCATCGCTTCGGCCCACCCAACCCAAACGGGGCAGGTTAGAGATCTGCACCGTAGCCACATCTTTTACTGTAACCGGTACACCATTATTATCACTTACGATGATGTTCCTGATCTCGTTAATATCATTCAGCAAACCAATACCTCTTACAGCGTAAGCCTGGTTGTTCTGAATGATCATATCACCGCCGACGTTGATATTCGTTTTCTGAACAGCCGTATACACATCAAGCGGAGTAATACCCAAACTGGCCAGCTTTTGCGGATTTACCGTTATCTCATACGTCTTGGTTTTTCCGCCGAAGGCGTTGATGTCACCGATGCCGGGGATAGCCCGCAACCTACGGTCAATCAGCCAGTCCTGCATGGTTTTCAATTCCCTTACATCCCTCACCTTGCTACGCAGGGTGTAGCGGTAAATTTCGCCCGTGGGGCCTACCGGCGGCTGTACCGAAGGGTTCACCCCATTCGGCAGCGTGGCGTTGTTGAGCAAATACATCACCTGCTGGCGCGCTTCCGGGTCTTTCACGCCATCTTCAAAGATCACTTTTACGTAGCTAAGGCCAAAGATCGTAGTGGACCGCAGACTTACTTTTTTCTGTACCGGGTTCAGCGCAATCTCAATAGGGATGGTAACTAATTTCTCTACCTCCTCTGCACTTTGGCCAGGCCATTGGGTGATAATATCAATTTCTGTATTGGTAACATCGGGAAATGCCTCTATCGGCATTTGAATAAAAGTAATGATGCCCCCTATTACCAGGGCCGCTGCCATGAACAGGATGAAAATCCGGTTCTTCAGCGAAAATCCGATTATGCCTTTAAGTATCTTAACCATTCCAGTAAGCTTTTAGCTGTTGAGCGACCCGTAAATTAAAATTGCTTTAGACGAGATCACCCTTTCGCCCAGTTTCAGACCCGAGCTGATGTAAGCAGTCGTTCCGTTTTTATTGAGCACCTCTACCGGTCGTAATTCTACGTGGTTGTGCCCGGTCAATACAATAACGTAGTACTGGCTATGATCGAAAACCAAAGCACCTAAAGAAACAGAAAGCGCCTTGGTATCTTCGGTATTAGCTACCGTAACTGTTGCAAACATCTGCGGCTTCAGCACGTAACCCGGGTTATCCAAAACCACACGCATCTTCATTACTTTGGTATTAGGATCAAGCACGTTCATCAATTTATCCACACGCCCGTGGAAGATCTTGTCCGGGTAAGAAACGGTGGTCACGTCGGCCTTATCACCCTCATGTACCTTGCCGATGTTCTCTTCGTACACATTTGCCTGCACCCACACCTGTTTCAGATCGGATATGGTAAACATCGGCGCATTATTATCCGTACGGATAGACATGCCGTTATTGATATTCTTCTGCACCACAAAGCCCGATATCGGCGCCTTGATCACAAAAGTTCCATCCGTGTTATTCCCGTTGATCTTTAATACACGCTTTGCTGCAATAAGCGCTGCCAGGGCTTGTTTGTAAGCCGCTTTCGCGTTTGTTACGTCAACCTCTGATGCCAGGCCGCTTTTAAAAAAGTCTTCCTGCTGCTGCAGTTGTCTTTTTGCCTGGTCTGCCCCAGCCTCTGCCGAAGAAAGGCTGCTGGAGTAGTTGGCCATTTCCCCGCTGCGGATATACCCCAGCACCTGGCCTTGCTTTACATAGTCGCCAGGCATTACGTTAATGCCCTGCAGCGTACCCGAAACAAGCGGATACATATTCAATACTTTATCTGCGTTAAAGTCTACCGCGCCGCTGAATTTAATGGCATAAGCTACGTTAGAACTACGTACGGTATCAACCGAAAGCGTTCGCATCAGCGAATCAGGCAGGATATTAGGGTTACGTTCCGGCTCTGCGGGCTTGTGGCTGCTGCAAGAGAAAAGTCCGGAAAGAATAACAACATACGCTACTACCGCATAGCGTGATCTGGTGTTATGTGTAAATATCATAAGGGGAATTGATTAACGGTTAAAAAAAGAACTGGCAGTGATGTAGTTGATCTGCTCTAACGACGACAGCCGGTTAAACAGCAAGCCATTGAATTGCAGCACATTGTTTTTATAGGCCTCATAAAAATCAAGGAACTCGAGCAAGCTGATATTTTTACGCTGATAATTCTTCAGCACCTCGTGAACCAGGTGACCAAAATCCTGGTTAAAAGATGGATCAAGGTCTTTGTATAATTGTTCTGCCCGCAGCGCGCTCTTATATCCGGTAAAAAGATCATTGGCAATTTGGTCCTGCTGGTTTTGCAAACCAAGTTTACCCTGTTCTATGGCAATCTGTGCTTGCTTGATGTTTCCCTGGTTACGGTTGAAAAAAGGCAGATTGAATTCGACGCCCCCGCCAAGGTAATTCTGGTTGAACGATCCAAACTTGTCATAACTTAAAGAGAAGCTGACATCCGGTTTGGCAATTGCTTTCTGAAGCTGAAGGTTAAGGTTGTTATAATCCACCACAGACCGGGCATACTTTAAATCGTTACGGTTGGTATAGGCCGAATCGAGGTAACTGGCATACGGTACAGCTGCTACACTTTGGTTGATCGCCTCTTTCCAATCCAGGCGCGGCACTACGGTAACACCCGGAGCAGCGCGGATTAGCATTTTAAATTCGCTCTGCAGCGTATCAATACCTTGTTGCAGGCCGTTGTATTCGTTGCGAAGCGCATACAATTGTGATTGCACCCGAAGCAACTCTTTCTGCGAAATATTACCCTTGCTGTATTGCTCGCGGTAAGCGGTAACTGTTTTGGTAAGGGCGTCTATTTCCTCGTTATATACCTTAGCAGACTGCTGCTGGAAATAGATGTTGTAAAAATCATTCCGAAGGGTAAACCGCAACGTCCGCAACAGGTCAAAAAACTGGTATTTGGCCTGTTCTACCCCTAAGTTGGCTAACTGGATGTTTTTGTTGCGTTTGCCGGCAGTGGTAAAAAGCTGCGATAAGCCTGCCGACTGGTTTCTGTAAGCATTATGGGTATTATTATAAATACCGTTTTCGAAATTAAAGTCGGGGTTAGGGAATAACCGCGCTGTTATTACTTGCGCGCTGGCATTATCAATATTATAGTGCTGCGCAAGCAGGGTAAGGTTCTTTGTTAAAAATTGCGTTTCTGCTTCTTTAATACCTATACTGAGTGTATCGTTGCTGAGGCCTTGCGCTTTAACGCAGGCCCCGGCAACTATACACCACAATTGAATAGGGAAAAGAACGCGAACAAATTTTCGGTGCATAACTATTTGTTTATGCAAAGTTATCTACAGGATGTTAGAGGCCCGTTATACCGGAATTAGAATAGTATTAGAAAAAAACCGGCGTAAAAACAACGGTAACTAATGTACCTTGCCCGGGGCCACGCTCCAGCGATACTTCGCCTTTATATAATTGAATAATCTTTTTAGTCATGTACAAGCCAATGCCACTACCTGGCAAACTTCTGGCGTTTGAACTTCTGTAAAAAGGCAAAAACACCTTATCCAGCTCTGCGGCGGGTATGCCTATCCCCTCGTCCTGAATGCCTATCCTGATGGTGGTACCATCACCATAGAGCGTACATTTAACCGGCTTACCATCCGAAAACTTATATGCATTTAAGATAATATTATTTAATGCAATCAGCAACAGCGATTTATTTGCCTTTATCTGCAATTTTTCCTTTTCGTCCGGCAGCTGTTCGATATTCACCATAAACTTTCCGCCCGAATTTACATTCCAGTAATCCTGCAGTTCCCAGATAAGATCGTCCACAGCAACGGGTGCAAGGGACGCACGGGTGTATTCCATATCCGTCTGGGCCAGTTCAACCAAACTGCTGATGGTTTCGTTCAGTCGCAAACTGTCTTTCAGTACCTCCTCTAATATCTGCCGGTAGTATTCAGGCGTGCGGGGTTTACTCAGTCCCAATTCGGCTTCGCCTATCATACTGGTTACAGGCGTGCGTAACTCATGCGAGGCATTCACCACAAAGGTTTGCTGCAATTCAAAAGCATTCTGCAAATGCGAAAGCAGTTCGTTGAAATACCTGGCCAGCGAAGCAACCTCGTCCTTCCCGTTACCTTCATCTACACGCAGGTGCAGATTGTTTACCCTGATGAGCTGCAATTGCCGCATCAATTTATGTAATGGTGCCAGCGCCCTTTCGGCAAAAAGACGCCCGATTAAAAAGAAGCCGGAGGCGATCACTAAAAAGAGGATGACCATAGCCCGGCGCAGATCGGCCAGTCGTTTTAAGTTATGTTTCGCTACCGCCGAAACCAGGATGACAAAGTTCCCCTGGTTGTCTTTGTAATAAAGACCTAGCGTTTGCCTGTCGCCGTTAGCAAGTTCCAGATAGCCTTTCTTACGTACCTTGTTAATCACCGCTGCCGACCATAAGCGGGCATCAGAATTGAGGAAAGAACGGTTATGCAGATCATAGATCCCGATCTGTTCATCAGGAAGTTTCACCAGGTAGCGGTCTTTCACCTGGTTTAAAGAATCGGGCGCTATTTCGTCCGCTTCGAGATAAAGCTGGGCCACTACATTTGCACGATCGTGCAGGTGCTCGAAGAAATCGCTTTTGAGATAACCGTAAAATAAAAAGTAAATTACGCCAAGTATCAGTAAAAGTGTAACAGCGCTAATGATGGAAAAATGCAGGGCGAGCCTGTCTTTAATCTTCATCCTTTTTTACCTTCATAATATAACCCATCCCGATAACGGTATGGATCAGCCGTTGCTGAAAACCTTTGTCTACTTTTTTCCGCAGGTAGGTAATGTATACATCTATAAAATTGGTACCGGTGTCAAACTCTATATTCCAGACCTTCTCTGCAATAAACTCCCTGCTCAGCAAGCGGTTAGGATGCTGCATAAACAGTTCCAGCAGGGCATACTCTTTCGCTGTAAGCGCAATTTCTGTATTGCCGCGATAAGCCGTTTTACTGCCGGGGTCA
Organism: Mucilaginibacter straminoryzae; assembly: GCF_022953055.1. Classification (GTDB taxonomy): domain Bacteria; phylum Bacteroidota; class Bacteroidia; order Sphingobacteriales; family Sphingobacteriaceae; genus Mucilaginibacter; species Mucilaginibacter straminoryzae. Next base: position 453,521 of record NZ_JALJEJ010000004.1, read on the forward strand.
AGCGTGAGGTCCTGAAATTTTAATACATTTTCAGGGGCGGCAGCTTTACCAGAGCGTCTCAATAAAGCATCTACGCGGGCAAGCAATTCGCTAAAATGAAAAGGCTTCACCATATAATCGTCTGCACCGGCCTGCAAACCGTTTACCTTATAATCGACAGAATTGAGTGCTGATAAGATCAATATCGGCACATTGGTGTTCTCCCTGCGGATCATCCGGCAAAGGTCTACGCCGCTGATATCCGGCAGCATCAGGTCCATAATAATCAGTTCCGAGCCTTTCTGGCAGACCCGGTTCAGCGCCTTGGCGCCGTCATCTGCAAGTTCGGCTTTATGTCCGTACTCTTCCAAACCTTTTACTATAAAAGCCGATACCTTGGGTTCGTCTTCCACTAATAAGATCTGAGCCATGTTTCTATTTTTTGTTGTCAAAGTAAAAGATGCTGTATGAAGAATGGATGAGCACGATATACTTCCTCTAATCCCTAATAAACTGACTATAAAGGCTGACTGACAACTTGTTAAAAAAATAAACAATTTTGTTTACTTTTGGATATGAAGGATTGGATAGAAAAGTATCGTGGCATCAATCCGGGTGCTATTCTTGATCGTCAGCTAAAAAAGAGGAAGATCAAACAGAAAACTTTTGCCCGCGAAATACACGTCCCTGCACAAACCATCAACGCGATTATTAAAGGAGTCAGAAAAATGACACCCGAGGTTTCCCTTAAAATAGACCACGCCCTTGGATTGCCGGAAAGTACGATGGCTGTTTTGCAGGCTATCTATGAATCAACACTGGTTAAAAGAAAACTGGAATCAACAGCACATCCGGATTTTTCAAGGATCAGAAAAATCCTTTTCTGGGATACCGATTTTGACAAGATCAACTGGCAGCAACAGAAGAACGCAGTAATCAGAAGGGTTTTAGAACGTGGCAACGAAGAGGAAAAACAGGAAATAAAGCGCTACTATGGTGTAGAAAGCATTAATGCGGTTATAGAAACAATCATTACCAACCATTCGCAACGGCGGCATTTAGCCAAAAACACATCGCTCTAATGCTGCATTGGGAAACAATTTCTGAACAGTTAAAGGCTTCATTGATCACTTTGATGAAGGCCGAGCAACTGAAAGACTACCGGCTTGTTGGCGGCACGGCACTAAGCCTTTATTTAGGACATAGGATGTCTGTAGATATTGATCTTTTTGCCGATGCTGAAAAATACGGTACAATAGATTACGCCGCCATTGAAGTTTATTTAAAAGATACCTTCCCATTTGTAAGCGGCGACTTTGGCGGTGATCCGGCTTTTGGTAAGTCTTACCTGATAGGTGAAAATCCCGATAATGTTGTAAAACTGGATATTTATTATGCTTCAGAATCTTTTGTGGACGATGCCCAAATCATCGACAATATCCGCCTTGCTTCAATACAAGATATTATTGCGATGAAAGTTGATGTTATAAGACGCGGCGGCCGGAAAAAAGACTTTTGGGATCTGCACGAGCTACTTCCCCGTTTTAGTATTCCGGAAATGATAGCAATACACGCCAAAGCCTATCAGTGGACACATGACAAAGCATTGGTTCGTAAGAACTTCATAAACTTTAAATATGCAGACGAAGACTTTGATCCTATCTGCCTAAAAAACAAAGAATGGGTTTTCATTAAAGAAGATATTGAAGAAGCGGCCGCCCAGAGTTAAGCGAATCTTCTTTAGCCCGGATAATTAATACACACCTTACACCGTTATTGTCCGAAAACTTACCTTCGTCTATCTTTAGCCCAAACTGAATAATGAACAAGCGTAATAAGTACCTCCGCAAATTAGTTGCCGGACTTAAATCACTCGGCCCGGGGCTGGTTACCGGCTCCAGCGATGACGACCCTTCCGGTATTGCAACTTATTCGCAGGTTGGCGCGCAATTTGGCTTTGCCGCCCTATGGACAGCCCTGGTTACTTTTCCGTTGATGGCAGCCATCCAGGAGATGTGCGCCCGTATCGGCCTGGTCACTACTAAGGGGCTAACTTCTACGCTAAGAAACCATTATCCTAAGTGGATACTCTGGCTGATGATACTTTTTTCTTTCCCGGCCATTGTGCTGAACATTGGTGCAGATATTGCCGGTATGGGAGCGGCCGCCAACCTGATTACGCCGCGTGTGCCCGCATTCGCTTTCAGCGTTTTGTTCACGATACTGATATTGGCAGCCATTATTATTTTTCCGTACCAGAAAGTAGCGGGCATTTTAAAGTGGTTCTGCATTACGCTGCTGGTTTACCTGGCGGTTCCGTTTTTTACCGATGTAAACTGGATGGTAGTATTAAAGTCGACCTTCATCCCCCACATCAGCTGGAGCAAAGATTTTCTTAACGCGCTTGTCGCTATCCTGGGCACCACTATTTCGCCATATTTATTTTTCTGGCAGGCTACCATGGAAGCAGAAGATATCCAGCAAAAAGGACAAACCCTGATGGTGGATAAAAGAATGATCAGCAAAATGAGGCAAGATGTAGATACGGGTATGCTTTTCTCAAACGTGGTGATGTTCTTTATTATCCTCACCTGCGGCAGCGTATTGTACCCGCATGGCATCCGGCAGATACAAACCGTAGAACAGGCTGCCGTAGCGCTTAGGCCGATAGCTGGCGACATGGCCTACTGGCTGTTTGCCATCGGTATTATTGGCACAGGTTTCCTGGCAATACCTGTGCTTAGCGGTTCGCTTTCATATATGTTTGCAGAAACCTTTAACTGGAAACAAGGGCTCGACAAGAAATTCTTCCAGGCCAAGCCCTTTTATGGGGTCATCATCATTTCGCTCGTCATCGGCGTATTGCTGAACCTTATCGGCATTAACCCGGTGCAGGGTTTAATTTACTCCGCCATTCTATATGGTTTAACCGCGCCGGTAATTATACTGGTGGTACTGCATATCAGCAATAACCGCAAGGTGATGGGCGATGAAGTTAACGGAAGGTGGTCTAACATACTTGGCTGGCTCACTTTCATACTCATGAGCGCAGCCGCAGTTGCCATGCTTTACCTGCAATTCAGCTCGTAAGATAAGACCACTTCACAAATACTATTGCGATACTCCTGGTGCTCCATCAGGTTGTGGTGCTGGTTGCGGTGCCGGATCTGGGGTAGGTGGTACTACCGGGGGCTGCGGCGGTTTGTTCTCGTTGATCTTCAAACCCAGATAGGTCACACTGCTGATACCGGTAAGCAGCACCAGGGTAGAATCGAGCGTAGGTAGACTGCCGCACGGTACTTTATTAATCTGGCATATATAAATTACCATGGCGACCAACGTCCAGGCCACATGCTGAAAGCGGTGTACACTGATTCCATTCTGATCGGACAAAATATCAGAAAAGAAACCGTCCGAAGGGCCATCCTGATGGTGGGCCTGACTTTGGTTGTTAGCATCTATTACATTACCCCCAGCTGCTGTTGCAGCACTAATACCCATCAAAAGCAGCAAGTTCTGGTCTATTGCCATCTGCTGTATGCAACAACCTCTACAAAGTTCAATATACACGTAAGAACAAGCGATCAGGACCGTCCACAAACCCAATTGGGTTCTCGAAAGACTGAACGTACGGGGTATCTTGTTGGGGTCGGTCACGTTAGCGTACTTAGTGCCCTTGGCGGCCAACAGGAAGGCGTTGGGGTCTGTAACCGCATCGCGGAGCATATTGGAGCGAAAAATCGCAATAAAAAACACCACCAGGATAAGGGCAATAATTAACCAGCCTGCCCATGCACAACCGGTACAGTTCTGGGCTGCAGGTGCAACTGCAATTTTTGTGGCTGTTGTAGTAACGGGCGTTACCAACACGGTACCACTCGAAAAAGCAGTGTCCGTCTTCACCAAAGCCGGATCAGGGTTGCTGGTGTTTACGGTCGTGTCGGCAGTAAAAGCTAAAGCATGATGCCCCACCAACAGCAAGGCGGGAACCAGCATGAACAGGATTATCTTTCTCATGATTTTTTTGTGATTAAGGAATATTAAAAGGTTAATGGTTGCTGTATTGTGTTTTAGCTAAAGCAATGATTGAAACAAGAACTACAGCCAACGGCTTGTTTCCTGCTACTTTCCGAGCCTTATCTTCAATGAAGTTATAATTATCTGATGATTTATCGAAATATTTTTTTGCAACAAAAAATAATTGTTAATTTGACACTAATTATTCTAACCAATTATGTCACCAGATACGTTTGTGATCGGCCTGGATTACGGTACAGATTCCGTTCGGGCAATTATAATTAATACCACCAACGGGCAGGAAGTAGCTGCGTCCGTGTTTTATTACCCTCGCTGGCAAAAGGGGTTGTATTGCAATGCAGCTGCCAACCAATTCCGTCAGCACCCGCTGGATTATGTCGACGGACTGGAGATCACGATTAAAGATTGTTTGAAACAGGCCGGGCCGGAAGTAGCCGCGCAGGTCAAAGGTTTATCGGTTGATACAACTGGTTCGTCGCCCGTTGCGGTTGACCGTACCGGGACACCGCTTGCCCTTACCGCCGGTTTCGAAAATAACCCCAACGCGATGTTCGTTTTGTGGAAAGATCACACCTCGTTAGTAGAAGCAGCGCAGATCAACGAACACGCGACTAAATTCGAGCCTAACTACCTTAAATATGTTGGCGGCATTTATTCGTCAGAATGGTTCTGGGCAAAACTGCTGCGCATATTACGTGTGGATGAAACCGTTCGCGAAGCCTGCTATTCATGGGTAGAGCATTGTGATTGGGTGCCTTTCCTGCTTACCGGCGGAACCGATGCTTCAGCCATGAAACGCAGCCGTTGCGCCGCCGGGCATAAAGCATTATGGGCCGAAGAGTTTGACGGCCTTCCGCCCGACGAATTCTTTTCGTCTTTAGACCCGCTGCTGAAAGGCTATACGGATCGTCTGTTTAAAGATACTTATACTTCTGATGTTGCCGCAGGTACCATCAGCGCAGAATGGGCAGAAAGATTAGGACTGCCTAAAGATGTAGTGATCGGCATAGGCGCGTTCGATGCGCACATGGGGGCTGTAGGCGGGCAGATAGAGCCTTATTACCTGAGCAAGGTAATGGGTACTTCTACCTGCGATATGATGGTGATCCCGACCGAAGAAATGGAAGGCAAGCTGATTAAAGGTATCTGCGGACAGGTAAATGGTTCGGTAGTACCGGGCATGGTGGGTCTGGAAGCAGGTCAGTCTGCCTTTGGCGATACCTATGCCTGGTTCAAAAAGCTACTTTCATGGCCGTTGAATGAATTGTTAAAACATTCAAAAGTGGTTAGCGCTGAAACTGCCGAGGCCCTTTATAACGAATTATCAGAACAACTGCTTCCGGAACTGGGCAGACAAGCTGCCTTGCTGGAAGTGGATGAACATACCGAACTGGCGATCGATTGGTTTAACGGCCGACGTACGCCTGATGCAGACCAGCAATTAAAAGGTGCGATAGCCGGGCTTGGCCTTGGTTCTGATGCGCCGCGCATCTTCCGTGCACTTGCTGAAGCAACCTGCTTCGGTGCAAAAAGCATTGTAGACCGTTTTGTGGAAGAAGGCATACCCGTTAAAGGACTGATCGGTATCGGCGGAGTAGCTAAAAAATCTGAGTTCATTATGCAAATGATGGCAGATGTAATGGGTATGCCGATCAAGATCCACCAGTTCAACCAAACCTGCGCATTAGGTGCGGCTATGTTTGCGTCTGTGGCAGCAGGCATTTATGCCGATGTTGCCGAAGCCATGAAGGTGATGGGCGGTGGTTTCGATGCCGTATACGAACCCAACCCCGAGAAACAGGCCGTATATGCAAAACGCTACCAGCAGTACAAAGCCTTGGGCGGATTCATTGATGCGCAAACCCAATCAGCCAAATTAAACCATCAGGAGGTAAACGCATGAGCAAGTACGACGAGATAAGACAAGCAGCCTATGAGGCCAACATGCAGTTACCGAAACTGGGGCTGGTACTATTTACATTCGGCAACGTGAGCGCGGTAGACCGCCAGGAAGGCGTTTTCGCCATTAAACCCAGTGGTGTGCCTTACGAAGACCTGTCGCCGGATAACATGGTGATTGTTGACTTCGAATCAACTATTGTTGAAGGCAGCCTTCGCCCCTCTTCAGATACCAAAACACACGCTGTATTGTACAAGCACTGGGAACACATCGGTGGCATCGTACATACTCACTCTACTTATGCCACTGCCTGGGCGCAGTCGCAGCGAGATATCCCGATCTATGGTACCACCCATGCTGATTACCTCGCTACAGACATTCCGTGTGCACCGCCCATGAGCGACGAGATGATCGAAGGTAATTATGAATATCAAACCGGTTTCCAAATCCTTAACTGTTTCCAGGAAAGAGGCATCAGCCCTAAAGAAGTAGAAATGATGCTGGTAGGGAACCATGCACCATTCACCTGGGGCAAAACCGCCGCCAAAGCTGTGCATAACAGTGCCGTGCTGGAAACGGTAGCGCAAATGGCGTTGTTAACCGAGCAGATCAATCCGCAGGCGCCACGCTTAAAGGATGCGCTGATCAACAAGCATTATTTAAGAAAACACGGCCCGGATTCTTATTACGGCCAATCCTAACGCATAGCGATGAGAAGATACCTTATCCAACTTACTTTAATGCTTGCTGCCCTACTTTATGGCGCAAATAGCAATGCACAAAAGGTAGCCCAAACGCCCCCCATGGGCTGGAATAGCTATAACTGCTTTGGCTCGGCCGTGCACGAGGATGAAGTAAAGGCAAACGCTGCTTACATGGCCAAACATTTGAAACCGTATGGCTGGCAGTACATTGTGGTAGACTTTCTATGGTCATACGACAACCCGCCGGGCAGCCATATCGGTAACCCGTTTCAGCAGAAACTATGGGATGGTTCGTATGTGCCATGGCTAACCATGGATAAATGGGGCCGGTTAACCCCGCAGCCTACCAAATTTCCATCTGCATTCAACACACACAGCTTTAAACCGCTTGCTGATTATGTGCATGGCCTGGGCTTAAAATTCGGCATCCACGTCATGAGAGGCATTCCACGCCAGGCGGTTTGGTCAAAATCCCCTGTATTGGGTACAAAAGGCATCACGGCCGACATGATTGCAGATACCGCCTCTACCTGCCCATGGATGAACCATATGTACGGCCTGGACATGAGCAAGCCCGGCGCACAGGAATACCTGAACTCTATCCTGGACTTATACGCCTCATGGGGTGTAGATTTCATTAAGGTGGATGATATTTCCCGGCCTTACCATAAAGCCGAGATCGAAGGCTATCAGAAAGCTATTCAGCATAGCAAACGCCCTATTGTGCTGAGCATTTCGCCAGGTGAAACACCGGTTAAAGAAGCCGACCACGTAAAGCAATATGCCAATATGTGGCGCATGGCAGATGATTTCTGGGACAGTTGGAAAGAACTGCTGCACATGTTTGAATATGCCAAAACCTGGGAAGGCAAAGGCGGACCGGGTTACTGGCCGGATTGCGATATGCTGCAAATCGGTAAGCTTTCTAAACGTGGTCCTGTCGGCCCTGAACGTTATAGCAAGTTTACTAACGACGAGCTGTATACCCATATGACGTTCTGGTGTATTTATAAATCGCCGTTGATGATGGGTGGAAACATGCCGGAGAACCGCCCGGTAGACCTGGCGCTGCTTTCTAATCCAGAAGTACTTGCCGTAAACCAGCGCGGCAGCAACCCTCGTCAATTATATTCCCGCAAAGATGACAGCATGGTTTGGTACAGCGAAATACCCGGTTCGAAAGACCTTTACGTAGCGCTTTTTAACCTTTCTGATCATGCCCAACCGGTAAGTATCCCTTTAAAAGAGCTGAAGCTGGAAGGCAAAGTGACGGTAAGAGACCTTTGGAAAAAACAAAATGCGGGCACCTTCAGCGGTGATTACCAGCATCAGGTAAGCTCGCACGGCGCGGCACTGATCCGCATTTCACCAGTTCATTAATTAAAATTACAAACCTCAGATATGATCGATCTAAAAAACTTTGAAGTATGGTTTTTAACCGGTAGCCAGCATTTATATGGCGAGGAAACCCTGAAACAGGTTGCCCAGCATTCGCAGGAAATTGTGAACGGACTGAATGCTTCCGGCCGCATCGCGGCGCAGTTGGTTTTTAAACCTGTTGTTAAAACTACCGAAGAAATCTACTCCACTATTCAGGCGGCTAACCAAGCCCCTAATTGTATAGGTATCATTACCTGGATGCACACCTTCTCCCCTGCTAAAATGTGGATCAGGGGGTTAAGCGCATTGCAAAAACCATTGCTTCACCTGCATACCCAATTTAACCGCGATATTCCGTGGAGTTCTATTGATATGGATTTCATGAACCTGAACCAAAGCGCCCATGGCGACCGCGAATTCGGCTTTATGGTATCACGCATGCGTATGGAGCGCAAGGTAGTAGTAGGCCATTGGCAAGATACCGAAGTAGCTTCAGATGTGGATACCTGGGTACGTGCCGCCGCTGCATGGCACGACTGGCAGGGTGCAAAATTTGTTCGCTTTGGCGACAACATGCGCTATGTTGCCGTAACAGATGGTGATAAGGTGGAAGCCGAATTAAAATTTGGCTTTTCGGTAAATACCCACGGCATCGGCGACCTGGTAGCGGTCATCAATGGTATCAGCGACAGCGAAATACAACAATTGCTCACTGAATATGAAGACAGCTATACCATGAATGCTGCCTTGCGCAAAGGTGGCGAGAAACACCAGTCTGTTTATGATGCAGCGCGTATAGAATTAGGTTTACAAGCATTCCTGAAAGACGGCGGATTTAAGGGCTTCAGCGATACGTTTGAAGACCTGCACGGCATGGTACAATTACCGGGCATCGCCGCACAACGCCTGATGGCGGCCGGTTACGGCTTTGCAGGTGAAGGCGACTGGAAAACTGCTGCCCTGGTACGCGCCTGCAAAGTAATGGGTGCCGGCTTGCCGGGTGGTAACGCCTTTATGGAAGATTATACCTACCACTTCGACCCGAACAATTCTTTAGTATTAGGTTCGCACATGCTGGAAGTGGATGCTTCCCTGGCCAACGGTAAAGCTTCGCTTGAGGTACATCCTTTAGGTATTGGTGGTAAAGCTGATCCTGCGCGCTTAGTATTCAACGTAGCAGGCGGACAAGCCTTAAACGCTTCTATTGTAGACATGGGTAACCGTTTCCGTTTACTGGTTAACGAAGTAGAAGCGGTAGAGCCGCAGAACGATCTGCCTAAATTGCCGGTAGCGCGCGTACTATGGAAACCGCTGCCAGATATGAAAACCGCCTGCGCTGCATGGATCTATGCAGGTGGGGCGCACCACACCGCTTATAGCCAAAACTTAACTTCTGCGCACATGGAAGATTTCGCTTCAATGGCAAATATAGAATACGTTCGCATTGGTAAAGATACCCGCATCGACCAGTTACGTAACGAACTGCGCTGGAGCGACGTGTACTACAAATAATCGTTTTCCATTTTTACTTTAATAAATTTAGTTTAAGGTCTGCTTTGAAAAAGGCGGACCTTTTTTATTTCGCTTAATGTGTACAGATCGTATTTTAATGTCCTTTCGACGAACAGTGTTTGGAAAATGAAGTGGCTGGCGAAAACCACTTCGCCACGTCTGCCGCGTTCGCCACATTTACCCGGTCAGCCATAGGTTTTATAACTTTTATGTCAGGATTAGCGCCATTATTGTGACAGTAGCTTCATCTGTACCAATCAATACTAAATCCTGATAAAGCCTTGGTTAGGAAAATGTAGGGAGATAAAATTGAGGCAGAGATACGATCAAATCTATTTAGGTAAGTTAATTTTTCAACCAATTTATTGCGGCATTTAACGTTGCATCAGCAACTTGATCTTTATGGTCAGAAACCTCTACATCCGGGTGAATGTTAACTAAGTATTTCTTGTGGTTACGGTCAGCTACATAGCTGGTTGCAAGGTACAAATACGCACCTGTAGATAGTTTAAACCCCTGATTAGCTGTAATGAATCCGGCAGTAGGCTGCCCAAAAAGCCTTACATTATGCTTACCTATAAAACATACCGTGGTCATCTCGCCGCTGCTCGCTGTTCCCGCTCCTGCCAGCACTGCAATTTTGTTCCCGGGCGTTTTAACCTGGTATGGCTCTTTTACTGTTACCCCTTTTATACCGTTAGCACCAGAACTGCCATTGTTATAAAACCATGGATAACCCACGTCTGACTTTGTTTTAGGATCAATAAAATATCCCAAGGTCCCCTCACCAATGAGCGGCCCTAAACCGGCTATCATCGGGTACATGTTACCGCCTGAATCTTTACGCAAGTCGACGATCCAGCCTTTTACATCCTGCTTTGTATCAAGTTCCCGGATAAGTGCTTGGATTTGTTCAGCAAACCTAACGCTGGCGTTATTACTGGTTGATTCAAAGCCCGGCACCGACAGATAAGCTATTCCTCCCTCCAGCAATTTGGAGTATGGCTGTTGCTGAACTGAATTACCAGAGGCATACTTTTGCGCATTTATCTTACTTTGAAAGAAAGAATGCTTGTCTCCTGCTTTTCTTAGTTTACCTATCACATAGTCAGCAATGATTGGTGCATCATCAAGTGATGATACATTTTTAGACAGTTCCGCCATTTCCTTATCCACACTGCTCCAATCAACGGAATCCGCGTATAAAGCATTCTGCTTTACAATGTTGATAACCTCTTTACCAAACTTTAAAAGCTGGTCATTTGATCTGGCATTCGCTACTGGCGAAAACTCCTCTATGGCAAAATCGTCAAACCATGCAAAACCGCTACCCATTAAAAAACCACCTAATAACAAGCGTTTGGCATCAGCAGCTATTGTTAACTTAAGGGTAAGCTTTTTCCAGTCGTTATTTCCCGTTAGTTCCGCATTTTGCATCTGCGAGTTCTGGAAGCTGATGATTTTGTTGTTCTTATCCCATACCTGGCACCACAACTGTACATTCCCATTTAAGTCACTGGTTTTCACGTAGCAGGTAACAGCTATTTCTTTAAGATGATCTGCCTGAATATTAGTTATCTCAGAGAAAGAAAAATACGCTGATGCCGGTAAAGTAGATGCTCCCCGAATGTAAAATGACTTACCGCCCGAGTGCTTTTGTTCGGCAGTTAAACTGGTAGTATAGCCTTCTGTTTCTTTACTATTCCACGCCTGCGGCATCAATTTAAGTGTGTCTCTGCCTAGCTCAAACCCTGGATTAATAATTTGGCAATAAGTGTTGAGGGCGAAAAAACAATATGCAAGCAATGCAAACAATGTTTTCATGATAGGAAGGTTGTTTTAAAAATGACGAAGTAATTTAGAAGTTAAAACAGCTATATCCAAGTATTATTGTCTGTGATAGCTTTTGTTTGTTTTAGCATTAGAAAGGTGTCATGATAAATAGCTGTGAATTGATGGTGTTAAAAGATCGGTGTAAATTTGAGCAATGGATAAAGCGCCCTTAAAAGTAGCCTTTATAGTGCCCCCTAAAGTGCATCTGCTGGATATTACCGGTCCGGCTCACGTATTCTATGAGGCAAAAGACGAAGGCGCGCCGCTGGAACTGATCTTTAGTAACATCATAAAAGGACAGCATGAGGCCGAAAGCAGCAGTATGCTGGCATTCTATAAGCTTGTCGATTTCTCTGGGATCAACCTTGGAAAAGGCGACCTGGTGTTTATCCCCGGCATTGAATCTTCGTTACTATTAAGCCGGGAGTTTTTGGATGCCTGCAAACCCTTTCAGCAATGGCTAAGGGAACAATATCAACGTGGCGCCGTATTATGCTCGGTTTGTACAGGCGCCTTTTTGCTGGCAGATGCCGGGCTGTTAGACGGCAAACAATGTACCAGCCACTGGAAATACCTTGACGAGATACATAAACGATACCCGAAACTGAAAGTATTGGATAACAGACTTTTTGTATCCGATAGCGATATCTATACCAGTGCAGGTGTTACTTCGGGTATCGACCTTGCGCTGCATATCCTCGAAAAGAAACTCGGCTCCTACTTTGCTGCCAAAATAGCTAAGGAAGTAGTGGTTTATCATCGCCGCTCTGAAAAAGATCCGCAGTTAGACGCATTTATGCTTTACCGTAACCATCTTGACCATCGCATACACGCGGTACAGGATATGTTGGCACAAAACCTGTCGGACCAAACGGCTATAGAGGTGCTGGCAGAAAAGGTTTGCATGAGCCCAAGAAATCTGACGCGACTTTTTAAGAAAACCACTCAAATTACTATCGGCAGTTATATCGCGCAATTACGGATCAGCCACGCCGTAAAATTACTGAATGAGGGTTACACCCTGCAGGCCGCTGCTGATAGTTGCGGACTGAAAAGCACGGCCCATCTACGCAGGATGATCGCTAAAAGCAGTACCGCAGCAATGTCCGGATAGTGCAGGTAATTGTCCTGATCAGGTGATAAAGCCTTGATATTTTTGGATTAATTATTTAATCCAATATGAAAAATTTTATTTTTTTTACTACCATTCTCGCGCTGTTGCTGACTACATCGGTTAACGCGATGATGAAGAAAACCGGCTACTATTGCATGCCCTGCGGTAACGACTGCGACACCATAGCCTACAGTGGGCCCGGCACCTGCCCACATTGTGGCATGAAGTTATACACGCAGCCGGAGATAGAAAACCTAAAACGCAATCAGCAAAAACAGATTAAAGTTGCCTTTTACCTGCAGCAAGGGGTAGAAGTGCTTGATTTTGCCGGCCCGATGGAAGTGTTTACTGCCGCTGGCTTTGAAGTATTCACGGTTTCTAAAACAAAAGACCCGGTATTGTCGCAGGGAGTGCTTAAAATTATCCCCGACTATGACATTAAGGACGCCCCCGAAGCAGATATCCTGGCTTTTTTCGGGGGTGGCTCTAACAACATTACCGATGATAACGAAGTGATGCAGTGGATAAAAGGCTATAAACGTCCGCAATATTATTTTTCTGTTTGTACCGGTGCCTTTGCCCTCGGCAAAGCCGGCCTTCTCGATGGCCTGACTGCAACTACCTTTCACATGAGCATTGGTTCATTGCGCAAAGCCTGCCCTAACACCAAAGTACTCTCCGACGTACGTTTTGTAGACAACGGCAAAATAATGACCACCGCGGGTATCTCAGCCGGGATAGACGGTGCGCTCCATCTTGTTGCCAAAATAAAAGGCATGTCCGCTGCAAAAAACGTTACCACTTACATGGAATATGACAAGTGGGTACCAGAACAAGGGCTGATCGTTGATAAAGCTAAATAACGGTTAGTACCGCAGTTAAGCTAATAGTACCATTATCTTGTTATTCTCTGAAGGAAACAGGGTAATGGTTTATTCTGTATTCGCCTGTTTTTAAAATTTGCGTTAAATCTCCGTCCTCGCTTTAACCATACTCTACTGCTGAAATAGGTTTTTCAAAAGATATCTTTAAGCTCGCTTCTATTTCCCGCGAAGGTTTGCATTGAATAAACATCAGGCTTTAAGCGATATCGTACAATTTCGCAGTGCGCGGTTTAACGCTGAACAACACCCTTTTCATCTCCTGGAAATATTCTGGCTAAGTCCTCAAATTCAGCTTTTTTTGCAATCGGACGAAAACCCCTAAAAACAGTAAAGCCTCCTGATGGGCAGGAGGCCTTTACTAACCAATTATAAACCTAAATTATGAGAAGACTTTTTTATCAATTATTATGGTGTAAAATTAACACTTACTTTTTACACCAACAAATTTTTTTAATTTTTTTATCAAAGAATCTCGATTTCCCTTATCAATATTGAAAACCTACGACAAATATATTATTAGTTTATCAATAATTGTATCAACTACATGTAAAAATAACTGTTACAAAACAATTCTTTAACATTCTGCCAATCATATACAACGGTTATCATTTATTATTGCAGCATGAAAAACAATCACCAGGGAAACTATGAGCAGCAGCTTACGCCGCTCACCCTCTGGGTAATGACGATCACCACCTGCCTGGTAGTTGCAAACATCTATTACAACCAGCCTTTGCTGAATGATATCGCGCAGGATTTTAAGGTAAGTACGGCCAAAGCCGGCCAGGTATCTATGTACACGCAGATGGGTTATGCCGCGGGATTATTATTTATTGTCCCTTTGGCGGATATGCTGCAACGTAAAAAACTGATGCTGATCGATTTTGCGTTGATCATCGCCTCGCTGCTGGCCATCGGCTTTTCCAAAAACATCATTTTACTTTATGCCGCCAGTTTTCTGGTAGGGCTATCTTCGGTAATCCCTCAATTATTGATCCCGATGGTTGCACATCTGGCTAAACCGTCCGAACGGGGCAAAAAGATTGGATTTGTACAAAGTGGTCTGCTCATTGGCATACTGCTGTCAAGGACGATTAGCGGCTTCGCCGGTGCACATTTTGGCTGGCGCTCTATCTTTTATATAGCCGCAGGCCTGATGGTGGTACTCTGGTTCTTAGTCTACAGGCTACTGCCAGAGATAGAGCCATCGTACCACGGTAAATACGGCAGCCTGATGAAATCATTGATAGACATATTTAAAGAAGAACCAAAGCTAAGGCTTGCGGCTTTTAGAGGGGCGCTATGCTTTGCGGCCTTCAGCGCCTTCTGGTCTACATTGATCTTTCTGCTACGGCTGCCCCAATTTAACGAGGGGAGCGATGTAGCGGGGCTGTTCGGCCTTGTTGGCGCATTTGGCGCTATCGCTGTAGGGTTTATGGGCCGGTTGAGCGATAAAATGGACGCCTATAAACTTTCTACCTTTACTATTTTACTATTAGTGATCTCTTTTATCGTCTTCTTTTTCTCGGGAAGCAGTTTCATTGGGTTGGTCATCGGGGTTATCCTGATGGATATGGGCGTACAGGCTACGCACATCTCTAACCAGACGATTATCTTCTCATTAAACCCGGCAGCCCGCAATCGGATCAATACCGTATACATGGTGTCCTATTTTGTCGGCGGCTCGCTGGGCACACTGGTGGCCACCCAGCTATGGGGCAGCTACGGCTGGAACGGGGTGTGCGCTATTGGTACAATTCTGTCTGTTATCGTACTGATTGTACAATTGCTTAATCATAAAAACATGACCGTAAGTAATAAAACTGTACAGCAATAGTTACCTTATCCAGACAATTATCGAATTTTTTAAAAATATTTCATCTCTTAAAAACTCGCTTTTTAACACCAAGAAGCGGGTTTTTTATTTTTTGAGGTCTTCTATTATCGACTTTTTTTACACTGTACTGAAGTTTGGCATTGTATTGGGACAACTCTAATCAAATACGCTGTTATGATAACTGAAAAAGGAAACGGAAACAACGAGGAGCAAGAGTGGGAAAACCCGCTTGACCCCGAAGCGCCCGCAGACAGCAGAGATAAAGAACAAGTTGAAAGACAATACCAGGAGGCAAAACGCCGTAAAGAGAATCTGACAGAAACAGACCACCTGGATCACCCAAAAAAGGAAAGTAAATAAGTTTTTGACCTAAAAGAATTACAGTTATGAAAACTCCAAGCAAAACCTCAGTAACCAAATTGATCAATCGTTTCGACAACGAATTAATGAACCTGTTGATGGAAGATCTGAAAGCAGTGAAATCTGCTAAAAATCAACTGATGGAGAAAATCGCGAATAGCGTAGCAAACACTCAATTATCTGCTGCATAGCAGTCAACATATATCATCTACACCTATGAAACCATAGCGCTTTGTAAATTACAGAGCGCTATTTTTTTGTGTGTACTTTACAATTAGTCCGGCAGTTTTTGCAGAAGCGCCCGCCTCTCCCATCTTTATATCCAGTTCATCATAGTCGCTTAGCATTTTTTGCCTGTAGCTGCCGTTATGTAATATAGCATTCAGTTCGTCGCCGATCTTAACTGGGTTGCAATCCTCCTGGATGAGTTCCTTAACCACCAGGCGATCCATAATCAGGTTAACCAGCGATATGAACCGGATCTTAACCAACATACGTGCAATGCCAATGGTAAGCGCATTACCCTTGTAAACTACAACCTGCGGCACGTTGAGCAGTGCAGTTTCCAGCGTGGCTGTACCCGAAGCTACTACAGCGGCTTTAGCAACATTCAGGATATCGTAGGTAGCGTTGAAGATAACCGGGGCATCCTGTCCGTTTAAGAACTGCTGGTAATAATTTAGCTCGAAAGATGGCGCACCGGCAATCACGAATTGATGATCTGGAAATTGCTTTGCTGCTTCCAGCATCTCGGGCAATAACCGGCTGATCTCCTGCTTACGGCTTCCCGGCAATAACGCGACAATGGGTTTCTGCTTCAGCTGATGTTTTGAAACAAATTCAGGGTCAGGTTTAAAAGCAGCAACGGCATCCAGCAAAGGGTTGCCTACGTAGTCTACATCCATCCCCCAGCTCTTGTAAAAGTCGACTTCGAATGGCAGAATGCAGAACAGGTAATCGACTACCTTTTTGATCTTGAGCACCCGTTTCTGGTTCCAGGCCCACACTTTTGGCGAAATGTAATAGCAGGTTTTAAAACCCTGCGCTTTGGCATATTCAGCTATTTTCAGGTTAAAGCCCGGAAAGTCGATCAGGATCAACACATCCGGATTCCACGCGCTGATGTCCTTCTTACAGGCTGCCATATTTTTGAAAATGGTGCGCAGGTTAGCCACCACTTCAACAAAGCCCATAAAAGCCATATCTGCATAGTGCTTTACCAGTTCCCCGCCTTCCGCCTTCATAAGGTCGCCGCCAAAGTAACGGAACTGAGCATTTGCGTCCAGGTTCTTTAACGCCTTCATCAGGTTGGCGCCATGCAAATCGCCGGAGGCCTCGCCTGCTACCAGGTAATACTTCATATTTTCACCTTGATTAAAAAAAGGAGTATCATAAACAGGAAAGTACTCACCATAATACCCCGGCTGATTTTATCGGCATTGCTGCGGTGGCTCCAGCGGATCAACAGCAGGTTAAGCGCTATCGCGATAAAATAAGGCACGGCAGGTTTTACCATCGTTATTGATTCCTTCAGCGCGTAATGAAAAATAACTATGGCAAGTGTCGGCAGAATCGATCCGATTAAAATTCCAACGAGTATATGATTTTGTTTGAACATGGATTATTTTAAAAGAAAACCTGCGGATGGATAATTCTTGTCGTCATAAACCTCTTTAAGCGATACAGGCCGGCTGACGTTATCATAAACCATTACCGTCTTATCAGCAAGATGATACATTGGCCAGCTCAGTTTTCTACCCTTAATAAAATTAACCCAGGCCTGATGCATATTCACGGCGAGGCTATCGTTAAACCCGGCTCTTTTCTCGCCCGGAACGTACCATACGTAAGCCAATTCTTCTGCATGGGCTGCGCCATCACTATTTTTGCTGTAATCAAACCGGTACATCCAAACCTTATCGCCGGATTCAGACAAAGCTGCAGCCAACCGGTACGAATGCATTTGATACATATATTGCGTCAGCACTTTGCCCGCCGCTAATGAATCGGTTGCCGACATTTGCCGTTCCTTTTCATAGGCAACTTTCACATATTTATCATTCAAACCGTACCAATCCTGTAGCGCTTTATCCGTCGGACTTTTCAAACGCGGATCTGCATTAATAAACGAACGACTTTCGCTTTTATTAGAACCAATCAGAAATCGCTTGTTCTTAAAATTCTGCTTACGGACATCGGCGTAAGGATCGCCGGTAATTACCTCGCCATCCTGTACCGGGCCGAAATAATTTGTACCAGCGGCACCCTTCAAAATCACTTTTTGCGCGGCGATCAGTTGTTCTTCGGGCAGCGTTAGCAAGTCGGCTGCTTTGGTAATATGCAATTGATCCATCAACCTTTGCCTGATCACCTTCGCCGTTGTGCTGTCGCGAACGCATTGCACGGCCCCGCTTTCCAATACCAACTGATGGAATAAGTCTTTGGCCTGTGGTGCGAGTAACAACGTGCTGGTTAATTTTGCCCCGGCCGATTCACCCATTACCGTCACCATAGAAGGGTCGCCACCGAATGCTTTTATATTTTGCTTAATCCATTTCAGGGCCATGATCAGATCCAGCAATCCATTGTTTCCAGATTTTGCGTATTGCTTGTCCACATCGCCCAGGTACATAAAACCGAACACGCCTAAACGGTAATTGATGGTAACGGTGACGATACTATCGCGATCTGCAAAGGCATGCCCGTTCATTCCGATACCGCTGCCACTGGTCATGGCGCCACCATGTACCCATACCACAACAGGTAATTTGGCTTTTTTATCAGCAACAGGGGTATACACATTCAAGGTAAGGCAATCCTCGCTTCCCCGGTAACCCTTAGCATCGTCTGCACCCTGCAATGCTACGTTCCCGAAATGATCGCAGGCGAGGGTGTCTTTCCAGTTTTCTGCCGGTTCAGGCGCTTTGAAACGTAACTTCCCTACCGGTGGCTTTGCATACGGGATTCCTTTAAATACCAGCGAACGTTGCTCCTGTAATCCCCTGATGAAGCCTTTTTTAGTTTTCACTACAGGCGGATCAGCAAAGGCATTTAACCCGGTAATTAATAAGATAAATAGTAGCAGCGACCGGAACATCATCATAAAAAGATTAAAATGTCCAATTAGTTAATGCAGGTATGGCATGATGTGCCGTCATATCAAACTGAACGGGTACCACCGATACATAGTGATGTTCTAACGCCCATACGTCGGTATCTTCGCCATGGTCGTTCATCTGGAATTTACCCGTCATCCAGTAGTATGGTCTGCGGTGCGGATCCATCCGCTCGTCAAACTCTTCGGCCCACTTTGCAATAGCTTGCCTGCAAACTTTAACACCTTTTATATCCTGTGTATTCGGGAAATTTACGTTAAGCAAGGTAGCGGGCGGCAGCCCTTTTTCAAGCACCGATAACGCAAGCTCTTTTACATATTTTAAGCAATGGCTGAAATCTGCCTGAAGCGTAAAATCATCCAGCGAAAACCCGATGGACGGTATATCCTCTATAGCACCTTCTACCGCAGCAGACATGGTACCCGAATAAAGGATATTGATTGAATTGTTCAACCCGTGATTGATGCCAGACACTAACAGATCCGGCTTAATGCCTTTCAGCACATGGTATTTCGCCAGCTTTACACAATCCACCGGTGTACCAGAACAGCTCCAGGTTTCAAAACCTTCATACAATTCTATTTTATCTAACCGCAGCGGTTTACCAATAGTGATGGCGTGCCCCATACCTGATTGCGGACTATCAGGCGCGACAACAATCACCTTCCCGATCTCGGCCATGGTTTCCATCAAGGCCTTTATACCAGGTGCGGTTACGCCGTCGTCATTTACGATTAATATGGTTGGTTTTGATTTTTTCATAAACTATTCTTTACTGTCATTTCGATGAACGCGTAAATGCGTGAAGAAAAATCTTCTTAGCCAACATTAATCAGAAGATCTCTCTTCCTCTATTGACTCATCGAGATGACAAATTATTTATTTTTAACTAAAAAAGCCCCTCCTTTGCAGGAAGGGCTCGGTATTTCTTTAGCGCTTACACGCCTAACAGCAATCTTGCCGGATCTTCCAGTAATTGTTTTACCCTTACCAGGAAGCTTACCGATTCGCGGCCGTCGATGATACGGTGATCATAAGACAACGCCACGTACATCATCGGGCGGATCACCACCTGACCGTTAACCGCTACCGGGCGCTCAATAATGTTGTGCATACCCAAAATTGCTGACTGCGGCGAGTTAATGATCGGGGTTGACATCATGGAACCAAACACACCTCCGTTGGTGATGGTAAAGGTACCGCCGGTCATTTCCTCTATCGTCAATTTGTTATCGCGAGCCTTAGCAGCTAAACCGGCAACAGCTTTTTCAATCTGTGCCAGGCTCATCTGGTCTGCACTACGGATTACCGGAACTACCAGACCTTTAGGTGCAGAAACTGCGATAGAGATATCAGCAAAGTTACTGTAAACTACCTCATCGTTCTCGATACGTGCACCTACAGCAGGCCATTCTTTCAGGGCCTCGCAAACTGCTTTGGTAAAGAACGACATGAAGCCTAAGCCTACGCCATGCTTTTCTTTGAATTTATCTTTGTATTTACCACGCAGCTCCATAATCGGCGACATGTCCACCTCGTTAAAGGTAGTCAGCATAGCCGTTTCGTTTTTAACCGCCACTAAACGCTTAGCGATAGTTTTACGTAACGAAGTCATTTTTTCGCGACGCTCTGCCCTGTCACCCGCAGGTGCAGCCGGTGCTGAAGGCGCTGCAGCTGGTTTGGCAGCCGGAGCCGGTGCTGGCTTCTGTGCATTAAGGGCATCTTCTTTAGTGATGCGGCCACCAACGCCATTCCCGTTTACACTTGCCGGGTCGATCCCTTTTTCTGCCAGTATTTTACCAGCAGCCGGTGAAGGCGTTCCCTCAGCATAGCTTGATCCGCCTTGTGCAGCAGGTGCACTTGCGGCAGCAGGTTGTGCAGCGGCTTCTGGTTTAGCGGCAGCTACCGGCGCGCCTGTATCACCTGTTTCTATGCTTGCTACTACCGCACCAATGGCTAACACATCGCCTTCGTTAGCGATAGTTTTTAATAAGCCTGGTTTTTCGGCAGTTAATTCAAATGTTGCTTTGTCTGATTCCAGTTCGGCAATCGCCTCATCCATTGCTACCTGCTCGCCGTCTTTCTTTAACCAGCGAGAAAGGGTAACCTCGGTGATAGACTCGCCTACCGGCGGAACCACAATTTCTAAAGTGCTTTTACCCTGGGCTGGTTCTGGTGTGCTTTGTTGCTGCGCAACCGGTTTGGCTTCGGCTACAGGTTGTGCCTGCGCACTATTTGCATCTGCGGCAGGGGCTGCGGCGCCACCGGCTGCATCAATGCCGGCTACTACAGCGCCGATAGGTAAAACATCGCCTTCGTTAGCGATGGTTTTTAAAGTTCCTGCTTGTTCGGCAGTAAGTTCAAAGGTTGCTTTATCTGATTCTAACTCGGCAATCACTTCATCCATGGCTACCTGCTCGCCGTCTTTTTTGATCCAGCGTGACAGGGTTACTTCTGTGATGGACTCGCCCACCGGCGGAACTTTGATCTCTAAACTCATACGGACTATGTTGTTCTTAAGTTGTGGTTGTATTATACTAAAAGCAGTTGAGGTATGGCAAATATAATCACCATACCTCAACCGCCAACTTTTTTATCAGCTTGAAGTGGTTTCGGCCATTTTTTCAGAGGTGCCTTTTATTTCCTCTTTTTGTTTTTTGCTTACCGGCGCTTCAAACGCTTTGGAGATAATGTAAGCCTGCTGCGATGCGTGTTGCTTAGCGTAACCTGTTGCAGTAGAAGCCGCCTCTTTACGCGAGATTACGTCCAGTGGCAGTTCGCTCTTGTGGAACTTGCGCAGCATGTAAGGCCATGCCCCCATGTTTTCCGGCTCTTCCTGCACCCAGAAGAATTCGTCAGCTTTGGCATATTTAGCTTTCAGCTTCACCATCTGCTCGGCAGGTGTTGGGTATAGTTGCTCTACACGTACTATCGCTACATCTTTACGTTTGTCTGCCTGTTGTTTTTCCAACAACTCGTAGTACAGCTTACCGGATACAAATAACACGCGTTTCACTTTTTTAGCGTCTGCGTAGTTATCGTCAATCAGTTCCTGGAAGCTGGCGTTGGTAAAGTCTTCAATCGGCGATACACATGCCGGATGGCGCAGTAAGCTTTTCGGTGTGAACACGATCAGCGGCTTACGGAAATCGCGGTGTAACTGGCGGCGCAGCACGTGGAAGAAGTTTGCTGGTGTAGTACAGTTTGCTACCTGGATATTGTTATCAGCACAAAGCTCCATAAAACGCTCTATCCGTGCAGAAGAGTGTTCAGGGCCCTGGCCTTCAAAACCGTGTGGCAGTAACATTACCAGGCCGTTGCCACGCTGCCACTTCGTTTCAGAACTAACTACGTACTGGTCTACAATGATTTGCGCACCATTAAAGAAGTCGCCGAACTGCGCTTCCCAGATGGTTAATGCATGCGGATTAGCCAGTGCGTAACCGTATTCGAAACCAAGCACACCATATTCTGACAACAAAGAGTTATAGATATAGAATGGCGCTTCGGCACCTAAGGTATCCAGCGGGGTATATTCTTCTTCTGAATCTGAAAGCGTAACCACAGCATGACGGTGCGAGAAAGTACCGCGTTTAACGTCTTCACCGCTTAAACGTACCGGGTGTCCTTCTTTCAGCAATGAACCATAAGCCATCAGCTCGCCCATTGCCCAGTCGAAAGTTTTGGTTTCGTTCACCATCTTACGACGGTCTTCAAACAGTTTCTCGATTTTCTTGAAGAACTGTTTATCTGAAGGAAGGGTAGTTAATTTCTGGCCGATCTCTAACAGCGTTTCAGCAGGTACAGAAGTATCGGCGGGGCCAACAACTTCTTTTTCAGTTGCGATATGCAGACCTTCCCATGCACCGGCAAACATCGGTTTGCTTTCGGTGAAGCGGTCTTCAGATTTACTTTCGTTCAATTTCTCCTGTAGCAGGTCGCGGAAACTTTTTTCCATTTCCTTAGCCATGTTGGCATCTACGCTACCCTGAGAAAGCAATTGTTGTAAATAGATTTCGCGCGGGTTCTGGTGGCCTTCAATCGCCTTGTACAATACCGGCTGCGTGAACTTAGGCTCGTCAGACTCGTTATGGCCGTAACGGCGGTAACAAAGGATATCGATGAAAACGTCTTCTTTAAACTCCTGGCGGAATTCCATTGCCATGTTGATGGTGTAAGCCAAAGCTTCAGCATCATCGCCATTAACGTGGAACACCGGAGAAAGAACCGTTTTAGCAATATCAGTACAATAAGTACTTGAACGGGCGTCTTTATAATTTGTGGTAAAACCAATCTGGTTATTAATTACCAGGTGAATGGTACCGCCTGTTTTATAACCATCCAGCGTTTCCATCTGCAAAACCTCATACACAATACCCTGGCCTGCAACAGAAGCATCACCATGGATCAGTATCGGTGCAATTTTATTATAGTCGCCTTCGTATTTAAAATCAATTTTAGAACGGGTCTGGCCTTCAACTACCGGGTCAACCGCTTCCAGGTGCGAAGGGTTAGGGCAAAGACTCAGGTGAACTGCTTTGCCATTGGTAGTTTGCACGTCTGTTGAATATCCCAAGTGATATTTAACGTCGCCGCCGAAAACAGTATTGGCATCATAGTTTTTACCTTCAAACTCAGAGAAGATCTCTTTGTAGGTTTTACCCATAATGTTGGCCAGTACATTTAAACGGCCGCGGTGTGCCATGCCAATGGTAAACTCCTGGATACCCAGTTCTGCACCTTTTTCAATAACAGAATCCAGCGCGGGGATCAATGCTTCTGCACCTTCCAGCGAGAAACGTTTCTGACCAAGGAATTTTGTTCCCAGAAAGCTTTCGAAAACAACCGCCTGGTTCAGTTTATTCAGAATGCGGCGTTTTTCCTCGATAGAAAAAGATGGTTGATTACGCACTTTTTCCATGCGGCTTTCAAACCATTTCAGCTTATTAGGTTCGCGTACGTATTTATATTCCACACCAATACTACGGCAGTAGGTTTCCTCCAGCAACTGGCGGATCTCGCTCAGTTTGGCGGGACCAAGGCCAACTTCTACACCCGCGTTAAATACGGTATCCAGATCTGCCTGGCTTAAGCCAAAGTTTTCCAGATCTAAAGTTGGGGAGTGGTGGCGGCGTTCGCGCACAGGGTTTGTTTTTGCAAACAAGTGGCCGCGCTGGCGGTAGCCGTTAATAAAATTAAGTACGTTGATCTCTTTTAAAACGTGCTCTGGTGTTTGTCCCCCTGTTGCTGCGGCAGCTGATCCTGAAGACTGACCAAAGTCAAATCCTTCAAAAAATTTCTGCCAGCCATAATCTACCGATGCGGGGTCTTGCCGGTAGGCGTCATATAAAGAGTCGATATAAGCGCTGTTGTCGTTATTTAGGTATGTAAAACGATCCATCTTGAAACCAATCTGTAAAACGGTACAAAACTAAGACAATTCAATCGAATTTCCGTTTAAATTAATTCATATTCAGTTAATATTCCACGCAAACGACAAGCGGAAAGCCCGCTAACAGTCAGAACGTTCATCTGTCGGCGGATGAAGTTTTTGCGTTACGGCAACGATCGCTACAGTATTTTACCTCGTCCCAGCACTTTTCCCATTTCTTGCGCCAGGTGAACGGGCGGTTGCATACCGGGCAATTTTTCTGCGGAAGGTTTTCTTTTAAAATGCGTTTAGCCATTGCTGATGCTAAAGTAACATACGGCACGTTTTGTGTTAAAGTTTTAGAATGAAATTAGAGATAAGCATGACAATCGTGTCCGCTTATTCTACGTACATTTATCTTATAAACGTAAAAACATGGCTACTATAGAAAGTATTCAATCCGCTTATATCGATTACGTATTAACTAAGGGCGAAGAGCCTAAGTCTGTTTATTTGTTTGCTAAAGAGAACGAAATGACGGAAGAAGAATTTTACCGCTTCTTCGGTTCTTTTGAAGCTGTAGAGCAAAACATTTGGGCAGATGTCGCTCAAAAAACGGTTACTGAAATTAAAACCCAGGAGGTTTGGCCGCAATACTCCTCGCGCGAAAAAGCCCTTTCCTTTTTTTACAGCTTTTTTGAACTGCTGAAGAGCAGCCGCAGCTTTGCCGTTTACAGCCTGCGCAAACATCATCGTATGCTATCGCATCCAAGGGTGCTGGATAGCCTGAAAGTGATTGTCGAAAACTTCGCCGATGACATTATTAATCAGGGTTTAGAGTCTGGCGAACTGGCAGACCGTAAGTTTTTTGCAAAAAGGTATAAAGACGCCTTCTGGGCACAATTTGGTTTTATACTAAACTTCTGGATTGACGATAATTCTACCGGCTTTGAGAAAACTGACGAAGCGATTGAAAAGGGCGTTAATGTAACGTTTGATCTGTTTGAACGCTCGCCGTTGGATAACTTATTCGAATACGGTAAGTTTTTGGCGAAGAACGGCAACTTCAAACAAAAGATGGGAGTATAGCCCCCTCCCTATTATTCTCTAAAACTTTTTAATAAAAAGGGCTCAGGGAATGTGTGATCCCTTCCCTTGGTGAAGGAGGCGGAATGGGGTAAGAATAACTACGCTTATATATTTAAGCCCAGAATACTTGACGATATAATATTAACCCCTCCCTAACCCTCCCGGCGGGAGGGAACTTTAAAAGTATTTTATTACATATGAGTGAGATTCGCAAGGAACAGAACAGCATACCTACCTCTAAAGTAGAACGCTCGGCTAAATTTGTAAAAACGGGCTTCAAAATAGGTGGTAATTATATTAAGCATTATTCGAAGAAGCTTTTCAACCCGGATTTAGATAAAACGGAGTTGAACGAAGATAACGCAACCGATATCTACGATTCATTGAGCGAATTAAAAGGCAGTGCGTTAAAAGTGGCGCAGATGCTTAGCATGGATAAAAATCTGCTGCCAAAAGCTTACACGGATAAATTTGCGCAATCGCAGTACAACGCCCCTCCGCTATCCGGCCCGCTTATTGTGCAAACTTTCAGAAAATACTTCGGCAAATCGCCAGAGCAGATCTACGATAAATTCAATCTGAAATCTAACAATGCGGCCTCTATCGGCCAGGTACACCAGGCAGAACTGAACGGCAAGAGGCTGGCAGTTAAAATTCAATACCCTGGTGTGGGTGACTCGATCTCGTCCGACCTGAAGCTGGTAAAACCTTTCGCCTTCCGCTTACTGGGCATGAGCGAAAAGGAACTGGATGTATACATGAAAGAGGTAGAAGAGCGCTTACTGGAGGAAACAGATTACGAACTGGAGGTGCGCCGCTCGGTTGAATTTTCCAACGCTTGTTCAGTTTTGAATAACATTGTATTCCCTGAATACTACCCCGAGCTTTCCAGCAAACGTATTATTACCATGAGCTGGATTGAAGGCAAACACCTGCGCGAATTCTTAGAAACCAATCCTTCGCAGGAACTACGTAACCAGATCGGCCAGGCGTTGTGGGATTTTTATAACTTCCAACAGCACGAACTGCGCGCTGTGCATGCCGACCCACATCCGGGCAACTTCCTCATTACCCCGGAAGGCAAGCTGGGGATTATAGACTTTGGGTGTATCAAAGAAATGCCGGAAGATTTTTACGAACCCTTCTTCGGTCTTACCTCTACAGATATTCTGAACGACCGCGAAGAAACCATCAAGGCCTTCCGCGAGCTGGAGATGATCTTGCCGGGTGACAATGAACAGCAGATAGATTTTTTCTATCGCATGTATCACCAGATGATTACGTTATTTGCCAAACCTTACCTAAGCAGTACGTTCGATTTTGGGCAGACTTCTTACTTCGAAGAACTGTATGGTTTTGGCGAACGCATTTCAAAAATGCCTGAATTTAAACAGGCCCGCGGGGTTAAGCATTTCATTTATGTAAACCGTACCAACTTTGGTTTATATAATATTTTGCATGAACTTAAAGCCGAGGTAAAAACAGATACTTACAAGCCGCATTTTGCCGCAGATGTGATATAAAAGGCTATTTTAAACTTCCGTAAAGACCATTATTTTCGCCTGTTAAATCAACATGTTTAAAAGTTAAAGGGATTAAAAAAAACCCCGCGGCTTTTTTATTGTTGCACTAAACTATATGAAAGTGCTGCTTACAGGTGCTAACGGTTATGTTGGTACACGGCTGATCCCGGTGCTTCTGGCAAAGGGTCATGAAGTGATCTGCCTTGTCCGTGATAAGAACTTATTCCGTAAGCAAAGTGTTTATGCCGACCAGGTGACTGTGGTCAACGGCGACCTGCTCCGTACCCGGAGTATGGAACCCCTGCCTGCTGATATTGATGCTGCCTATTACCTGGTAAATGCCATGGTGCAAACATCCGGCTTTGCCGGGCTCGAGGCCCTTGCTGCCCAAAACTTTGTGGATGCCATTGACCAAACCAACTGCCGGCAGATTATTTCCCTCAGCGAAATTGACGACCATCTCGAAAACTCACGTTCGCGCCAGCACGTAGAAGAAATTCTGAGCAAGGCAGATGCGGCTATCACCATATTAAAGACCACCATGATGATCGGTCCGGGTAGCGTTGCCAACGAGCTAATGGATGGCCTGACGCGTAAAATGCCGGTAATTATTGCATCCATGTGGGCTAAAGCGCAGGAACAACCCATTGCCGTATGCGATGTGGTAAATTACCTGGAAGGATGCCTGTTGAATGCCGCTGCCTATAACAGCGAGTTCCACATCAGCGGTCCGGAGATCCTGACCTTCCGCCAGATGCTGACCATTTATGGAGCAGAATGCAAGGGGGCAAAAGTGAAGATCATGACCGTTCCGCAGGTATCCTCCGCGCTCTCTTCCTACTGGCTTAACTTCCTGACGCCAATCAGCTATTCGCATGCAAAAACTTTGGTTGAAAACCTGAAGTACGATTTAATTTCCCGCGATGATGCCATCGTAGATATTGTGCCGTTTAAAAGACTTACTTTTAAGGAAGCACTTCACCAGGCTAACTAATTAATAAACTATTTATGCCCCACGTTCTGATCACCGGCGCCAGCGGCCTTATCGGCCGGAAACTGTCTGCCCTGCTGTTATCGAAAAACTATAAGGTAAGTTATCTGAGCCGGAGCAATAGCCGGAATGATGCTTCCACTTTTTTATGGGATGTGGATAAAGGCACCATTGATGAACGTTGCCTGGACGGCGTTGATCTGATCGTCCACCTGGCAGGCGCAGGCGTTGCCGAAAAGCGTTGGACGAAAAAGCGCAAAAAGGAAATAATCGATAGCCGGGTGAAATCTATCGAGCTGATTTACGATTTAATGCACAAAAGGCCGCACCAGGTGAAGCGCATTATTTCTGCCTCGGCTACCGGATACTATAGCAGCCACGGCGACATGATGCTGACGGAAGAGATGGCCCCGGCCCGCAACTTCCTGGGGCGCTGCTGCCACCTTTGGGAACAGGCCGTAGATAAAGGCCATGAACTTGGGCTTAGTATTACAAAATTTCGCACCGGGGTTGTGCTAAGTACAGAAGGCGGCGCTTTGCCTGTAATGGCCCGGCCGGTAAAACTGGGCTTTGGCGCACCGTTGGGCAATGGGAAACAATGGGTGCCCTGGATACACGAGCAAGACGTGGTTGACTTGTATTTCTATGCCATTGAGAACACCGATTTGCAGGGCGTTTACAACATGGTGGCCCCGAACCCTGTGAACAACAAGCAACTAACCAAAGCTATAGCCAAACAGCTACATCGCCCGCTATGGTTACCCAATGTACCGGCGGCTGTGTTAAAATTATTGCTCGGCGAAATGAGCCTGGTAGTTTTAGGAAGCACCCGTGTTTCTGCTGCCAAGATTGAACAAACCGGCTTCCGGTTCAAATACGTAAATATTGAAGATGCGCTAAAAGATTTATATGAGTAAAAAAACGGTTAGTATTTTCTGGTTCAGACGGGACCTGCGCCTGAAGGATAATGCAGGTTTATACCACGCTTTAAAAGGAGATTCCCCCGTACTTCCCCTATTCATTTTCGATAAGGATATTTTAGATAAACTGGAAGACCGCGACGATGCCCGGGTTACCTTTATTTATCAGCAAATAGAAAAACTAAAACAAGAACTGGAAGAACTGGGTAGCAGCTTACTGATCAGATACGGAAAACCGTTAAAAATCTGGGAAGAACTACTGGAGGAATATGATGTAAAAGCTGCTTACACCAACCGCGATTACGAACCTTATGCCAAAGAGCGGGACGAGGCGATCAGCAAGTTGCTCGGCAAGCACGATATTCCGTTCAGCCTGTATAAAGACCAGGTGATCTTCGAACGCGAAGAGGTGGTAAAAGAGAACAAAGAACCCTACACCGTTTTTACCCCGTATAAAAATTCATGGCTTAAAAAGCTGAACGCCTTCTTTATAAAACCATATCCTACCCGTAAGTATTTTAAAAACTTCTACCAGACAAAGCACCTGGGAAATATCACGTTAAAAGAAATGGGGTTCACCAAAAGTGAGCAGGATTTCCCGGACAAAACTTATAAGGATATTATTGATGATTATGCCCGTGACCGTGATTTCCCTGCAAAAAAAGGCACGTCGAGAATAGGTTTACACCTACGTTTCGGCACTGTCAGCATCAGGGAACTTGTTAGCGAAGCTACCAAACACGAACAGACGTGGTTAAGCGAACTGATCTGGCGGGAATTTTATATGATGATGCTGGACTTTTTCCCGCATACCATTAATAAAGCTTACCGCCCGGCCTTCGATCAAATTGAATGGCGCAATAATCAACAAGAATTTAAAGCCTGGTGCGAAGGAAAAACAGGTTACGGCTTAGTAGATGCCGGCATGAGGCAATTAATTGCTACCGGTTTTATGCACAACCGCGTACGGATGGTGGTAGCCAGTTTCCTGATCAAACACTTACTGATCGACTGGCGATGGGGCGAGCATTATTTTGCCCGTTACCTTTTAGATTATGAAGCAGCCAGCAACGTAGGCGGGTGGCAATGGGTAGCAGGCTCTGGTACGGATACCATGCCTTACTTCCGTATCTTCAACCCCGAAACCCAGATGGAAAAGTTTGACCCTAAGCTGGAGTACGTAAAAAAATGGGTTCCGGAGTATGGCAGCAGCCAATATCCAAAACCCATTGTAGAACATAAAGAAGCCCGAGACCGCTGCTTAAAAGTATTTAAGCAGGCCGTAGGGTAATTTAGTTTTTAATGTACATGATGTTAAACTCGGTACGCACGCAGCTGAACTGAGGTAAAGTAGTGAAAGGCGAGCTTAAACCATAAGCTAATCTTGAAGGCATAATCAAAGACAGCTTGGCGCCTTTGGTTACGTATTTGAAACCTTCCTGCCATCCACGTGGTGCAGCCTGTATATCTTGCGCATACGCCGTTGTATCTGAATAATTCACCTGACTGAACTGGGTGCCGTTCAGCATGGTGCTGGTATATTGGATACCTACTTCAGAATGGTCGGTTACGTGATCTGTTCCTGTACCTACCTGGGCAACCTTGTAATATAATTTAGCACCATCAACAGTTACAGTGGTGTAGCCGGTAAGACCATTGGTTTTCATATATGACTGGATCACTTGGTCGTCATAAGTATCCAGCACACTGTTTTTGGTGATATCAATGGTATTGATGTAAAAATCCATACTGGCGTTACCGGGTATATGCGGACTGGTTGCCGTTGATCCGTTGGTTCCATAGGCCAGTCGTGATGGGATCAACAGCCGGGCCTGGGTGCCGACATTTTTCAAAATATTTATGAAAGACAGCATCAAGCCTTTGGGCCCGATATGCCCTACATAACTGTAAGCATGGTTTGCAATAGTATCTGTAGCGGTATAACTGCCATCCAAAGTTCTTATGGTATAAACATAGGCTACATCTGAAGGATAATCTATTACAGCGCCTGTTCCCTGGCGGGTAATTTTATAATAAATACCGGTGGTATCACCTCCGGAAAGGTCGCGCTGAAAGCCCGTTAAACCTTGCGATTTGATATAATTCTGTATCTGTTCCTGATCGTATTGTGTAATCGTCTGCGTTGTTTTATCCTTTCTACAAGAGATCAACCCGGCAGACATCAGCCCGGCAGTACCTAAAATCAGAAACGAAGTAAGTGTTTTTTTCATTTATTAATTTGTTACATCAAATATTTGCAACTCAAAGTCGAGTATGGAATTAGCGGGCAACCCGTACTGTGTTTGAGGGTAAGGGCCGTACCCATACCGTGAAGCCATAATTATACGTAATGTTCCGCCCGTATTTATTTTAGCGTTTAGCAAGCCCAACTGCCAGCCTTTTATTACGCTGCCGATGATAAAGGCGGGATGCGCATTACCTGTGTTCGTAAATTCGGTAAGCTGGCCGTTCTTCAGATACCTTCCCTTGAAACCTACGGTTACAGAAGTAGAGGTGGTATAAAGCGCCGGGTTAGTACCCGCATCTTCAATAATATACCATACGCCAATAGTATCTGTTTTTGGTGCGCCTACGTGAACAGCATTAAGTTTATTGGCCGTGATATAATCTGCAATGATCTTATCGTCAATGGCGGCCTGTTTCTGTATAGTAGTAGCAATGTCATCTGTCTTTTTGCAACCGGCAAGGGCAAAAAAAACTGCAATAACAATAAGCCACTTATACATAACGCTTTTTACGAACCGCAAATTTATCGTTTTAAAATTCAAAAACAGCAGGTTAACATATTTTAACACTTACGATAACGCAAACAGGCGGCGTAAATTATCAGGATGGATTTATACTTCAGGTTTGTAATTCAGGGTAAGCTTGTTCACCTTTTTTAAGGTATCGGCCAGAAAGTCTTTTTCTTTATCACTTAAATGGGCATTCAGGTAATTATTAAACTGCTTTACCACCTGGCGTGCCATGCGGCGCTTCTCTTTACCTTCTTCTGTGAGGTATATTTTTACAGATCGCTTGTCGCCTTTATTCAACTCGCGATAGATCAGTCCCTGTTTTTCTAACTGGCTGAGCATGCGCGAAAGGCTGGTAGACCGTGCACCAATCAGGGCGGCTACCTGCGAAACCGTGGTACCTTCCTGTTCATCAATATTAATCAGCACGTAACCGTTAGACTGTGTAATGCCAAATTCGGCTACGATTTGGTTATAACGGTTGGCCATGGATTGCCAAACAATCTTAAAAAGATAATCGATGGTTTCGTGGTGGTTCTTTATTTTACTATGCATGCATACCAAAAATACTACGATAATCAGTACCAAGCAAGTTTTAATTTACCAACCCATTGCAGTATCGTCCCCGCGCGGGTCTGCTCCACCTTGCAGCTTGCCGTTTTTCAGTACCAGGATAGCATCTACCCTGCCGCTCCGCCCCCGTGAATGGATGGTATACCCTTTAGCTTTCAAGGTATTGATAACAGGCTCGCTGAAAGCGCCTTCTTCGATATCGATCTGGTCTGGCAGCCACTGGTGGTGGAACCTTTTTGCACTCACGGCACTTTGCATATCGTCACCGAATTCCAGCACATTGATGATGGTTTGAAAAACAGAGGTGATAATGGTGGAACCGCCAGGAGTACCCACCACCATAAACAGCTTGCCATCTTTTTCAAGTATGGTCGGCGTCATGGAAGATAGCATGCGTTTACCCGGCTGGATACTGTTTGCCGTGCCCCCGGTAACACCGAACATATTCGGTACACCCGGCTTTGCGCTAAAATCGTCCATTTCGTTATTCAGTAAAAAACCTGCCCCCTTAACCACTATTTTCGACCCGAAGCTGCCGTTAAGCGTGGTGGTGATGGCAACGGCGTTGCCCTCTTTATCTACAATTGAAAAATGCGTAGTCTGGTCGCTTTCATAACCTGCGATCTTACCGGGGCTGATCTGGCTGCTTGGCGTGGCCCTGTTCCAGTCAAAATCAGCCATGCGACTATCTATGTAAGCGGGGCGCAGCAGGCTATCTACCGGTACCTTAAAAAAGTCGGGGTCGCCCAAGTACTTAGAGCGGTCGGCATAAACACGGCGTTCTGCCTCGGTTATTAACTGCACCGTCGAATCCTGGTTATACCCCCAACGGCTCAGCGGATATTTTTCTACGGCATGAAGCAATTGCAATAAGGCAATGCCCCCGCTGGATGGTGGCGGCATGGTAATTACGCTGTAGCTTTTGTACTTTCCAATAATAGGGTTACGCCACGCGGCACGATAATTCTTCAAATCAGTTTCAGAGATCAGCCCCTTACCAGTCTTCATCTCCTCTACCAGTAATTGTACAGTTTTGCCTTCGTAGAAACCGGCCCTTCCTTTATCACGGATGCGCTCCAGCGTTTGGGCCAGATCTTCCTGTACCAGCAGGTCACCGGCTTGCCATGGCGTATCTTTCAGGAAATAGTTCTTGCCGGGATTCAGTCTTTTAAAATCTCCGGCCTCGCTGTTCAGGTCACGCGCCAGCCGGGCGGTAATCTTAAATCCGTTCCGCGCCAGGTCGACAGCCGGTTGTACCAATTCTGCCCATTTTAACTTGCCATATTTCTGATGCGCCAGCACCATGCCATCTACCGAGCCCGGTACCCCCGAAGCAAAATGCGTGATAAGGCTCATATCCGGCACTACATTGCCTTGCGCATCTAAAAACATATCTCGGTTAGCAGTTGCCGGTGCCTTTTCACGGTAATCAAGCGTTGCGGGCAAACCTTTCGCAGGGCGATAAACCATAAAGCCTCCCCCACCGATGTTACCCGCTTCGGGCAATGTTACTGCTAAAGCAAATTGTACTGCTACAGCCGCGTCTACAGCGTTACCGCCCTTTTTCAGAATATCCAGCCCAACCTGTGCAGCATCCGGATAGGCACAAACTACCATTCCGTTTTTAAACGTTTTGGGTTCGGTTTGCTGGGCACACAGCGTTCCCGATTGTAAAAATGATATGAAAAGGCTACTGGCAATGAATAAGCGGCTGATTTTATGCATAGTATTCAAATATTCAACTTCTTTTTAAATTAACAATATCAAAACATCATTATAAAATACAAATCTCCTATACCTACAACCCGCCGCTCTGATCGCCCGTAAACTATATTTGCAGGTACCTGTTCAAAAATGATGGCTAAAACTTTACGCTTAATTCTTGGCGATCAGCTAAACCTGCAGCATAGGTGGTTTGCCAGGGCAGACAAAGACGTTTATTATACCCTGCTTGAAGTAAAGCAAGAGCAGGAATACGTGCATCAACACGTTCAGAAGATAATGGCCTTTTTTGCTGCCATGCGCAACTTTGCCCATCAACTGGAAAAGGCCGGGCACCAGGTGATCTACATTAAACTGGACGACGACCATAATACGCACGATTTCGAAAAGAACATCAAACGGCTGATTAAAGAATATCACTTCGAACGTTTCGAATACCAGTTACCAGACGAATACCGCCTGGATGAACAGTTGCGCAACCTTTGCCTGGATTTAAAAATTGAAGCCGCCGCTGCAGATACCGAGCACTTTTATACTTCGCGCGATGATCTGAAAAACTTTTTCGGCGACCGTAAAAGTTACCTGATGGAAAGCTTCTACCGCAACATGCGGGTAAAGTACGGCATCATGATGAATGATAAGGACCCGATAGGCGACCGCTGGAATTTCGATGCGGAGAACCGCAAGAAATACGATGGTAAAGTTCCGCTGCCGCGACCTTTGGTTCACAAACATAACCTAAGCGAACTGAAACAAATGATTGATCAGATGGGCGTTAGTTACTTTGGCAGGGTAGGTGAAAAACATTTCGAATGGCCGCTATCGCGCAAAGAGGCGCTGGAATCGCTCCGGTATTTCTGTAAAAACCTGCTACCGCATTTTGGCACCTATGAAGATGCCATGCTGCAAAACCATGCCAGCCTTTTTCATTCGCGCCTTTCCTTTGCGCTGAACACCAAAATGATCTCGCCGCGCGAAGTGGTAAGCGCCGTACTGGCCGCCTGGGATCAAGACCGCGAGCACATCAGTATTGCCCAGGTTGAAGGCTACGTAAGGCAGGTGATCGGCTGGCGCGAATTTATGCGCGGCGTGTACTGGGCACAGATGCCCGGCTACGCAGAGCTGAATTATTTCAACCATAAAACCAAGCTCCCCGGGTGGTACTGGACAGGCGAAACCAAAATGAACTGCCTCAATAAGTGCATTAACCAATCGCTCGACCTGGCCTGGGCGCACCACATCCAACGACTGATGGTAATCGGCAACTTTTCTATGCTAATGGGTGCCCACCCCGACGAAGTGGATGCCTGGTACCTGGGTGTTTACATTGATGCCATTCAGTGGGTGGAAATTACCAATACCCGCGGCATGAGCCAATTTGCCGACGGGGGGATCGTTGGCTCGAAGCCGTATGCTTCGTCTGCTGCATACATTAACCGCATGAGCGATTACTGCAAGCACTGCCACTACGACTACAAGAAAAAATACGGCGAAGGCGCCTGTCCGTTCAATAGTTTGTACTGGAATTTTCTGGATGCACACCGCGATAAGTTTGGCAAGAACCCACGCATGGGCATGGTTTACAAAAATTTAAACAACATGAACCCAGAAGAATTACAGCGGATTTTGGAACAGGCCGAAGATTACCTGGGCAGGCTGGAAGAGCTTTAACGCGACGGATGATATAGTCGTTATCTGTTAACCGGGTGTAAAATCTGTTGCAGGTATATGAAAAATCCATAAAAATTTGCAAATTTTACCAATCGGGAAACTGGCCGGGTTTTAGAATGAGCGGTAGAACTATACTTGTTTGGTTTAGAAATGACTTACGTGTACACGATAATGAAATATTATTGGAAGCTACACGCAAGGCCGACAAGGTATTGCCCGTCTATATCTTCGATCCGTATTACTTCAAATTAACCCCAAACGGCACACAGAAAACTGGCAATACAAGGGCTAAATTCTTGATCGAATCTGTTGCCAATCTCCGTGCAGATCTTCGCGCTATCGGCGGCGAGCTACTGGTTAGAACCGGCGACCCTGCCGAGCTGATCCCTCAACTGGCAACCGAACATAATGTTAACGAGGTTTACCATCATCGCGAAGTAGCTTCAGAAGAAACTAATATTTCCGAACAGGTGGAAACGGCTTTATGGAAGATCAAACTTAACCTGAAGCACTTCATCGGCCACACGCTTTACAATAAAGAAGACTTACCGTTCCCCATCAGAGATATCCCGGACAGCTTTGCAGTTTTTAAAAAGAAGGTAGAACGCGACAGCGAAGTTCGTCCCTGCTTCCCGACACCTGAACAAATCTCTCTACCGGAAAATATCATTGCAGGTGAAATCCCTTCGCTGGAAGAACTGGGCTTGCCTGAACCACTAACGGACGAGCGCGCTTCCTATACCTTTATCGGCGGCGAAACAGCAGGGTTAGCACAATTACATCACTATTTCGAACAGAAAGATATTACAGGTAAAAACGGCCGCAGCACCACAGGTTATGCCTCTAAGATATCGCCCTGGCTGGCAGTAGGCTGCCTTTCACCCAGGCAAGTGTACTGGGAGGTTTTCAACCACGTTTCGAACACCAACCAAAACAACCATCCGCTGGTATTAGAGTTGCTTTGGCGCGATTATTTCCGCTTTATGTTTAAGAAACACGGCGGAAAATTCTATAAACCAGAAGGCTTTAAAAAAGAGGCCCCGGAAGTTGCCGCTGATCAAGACGTTGCTTTTGAAAATTGGAAGAATGCACATACCGGCGTCCCTTTTATTGATGCCAGCATGACCGAGTTGAATACAACCGGCTTTATCAGTAACTACAGCAGGCAATCGCTGGCTGCTTACCTGATTAGAGAATTAAAGGTAGACTGGACGCGTGGCGCCGCTTACTTTGAAGAAAAACTGCTGGATTATTCACCATCCAGCAACTGGGGCAACTGGGCCTTTGTGGCCGGTGTAGGCAGCGACCCTAAAGAGAACCGCTACTTCGACCTGTCTAAACTGAACTACGATCAGGCCATCCATTCGGCCTATATCGAAAACTGGCTTTCAGATATTCAGCATTCGGCATAAAAACTTCGGGGGCAGAAGTAACCTTTTTAAATTAAAGTTGTCTAACTTTATAATCAGGCGGACGTACCGTCTATAAACCTCAACAAAATGAACGCTTTCGAGGAATTCACCGTCATTATCGGCCTTCTGGCTGTACTGTTCGAAGGCATCGACTATCTGAAATCTTTCTTCAAAAAGATCTTTCATTAATTTTTTATTGCCGCAAAAAGGCTAAACCTTTGCCTAAAACCGTTGTCTTAACAACCGTTAATGGTATTTTATTTGCATTTGCGGAAACATAAACAACGGCAACGTGCGTTAACTGTTAAAATTTATCCCTTTATGAAAAAAGCAATCTACGTCCTTTTTACTATCGC
This sequence comes from Mucilaginibacter straminoryzae, assembly GCF_022953055.1. Classification (GTDB taxonomy): domain Bacteria; phylum Bacteroidota; class Bacteroidia; order Sphingobacteriales; family Sphingobacteriaceae; genus Mucilaginibacter; species Mucilaginibacter straminoryzae. The sequence goes on from NZ_JALJEJ010000004.1 coordinate 490,562, forward strand.
AGCTTTCACATTTATTAATGCTTCAAAGGCAAAAGCGCAGGATTACAAACTGGCAGCAGGCCTTAAATTCGGTCCGTTTGAGATCGGCCCTTCTATCAAATATTTTCTGATGCCGGACCAGGCTATTGAAGGTATTGTCGGCTTTCGCAAAGGTGGCGCTGTAGTAACAGGGTTGTATACTTTTCACGTACCACTTTTTGATGTGGATAAACTGAAGTTCTACTATGGTGCAGGCGCCCACATCGGCGGAATAGAGGCCGGTACCTACGACAATAAAATTTATTACGACCGTCGCCTTAAATTAGGTTTAGACGGTGTCATCGGTGCAGAATATCTTATTCCCCAAAGCCCGATTGTGATCGGTGTCGACCTGGATCCGCGGATTGAAGTGGCAACAGGCTCTGTTTTCAGCATTGCCCCTGCATTGAATTTACGCTACACCTTTTAACCTTACCGGACGATAATCATCCGTTTGGCATACACTTTATCTCCAAGGGTTAATTTCAGCACATAGCTGCCCGGAGGAAGTGCACTGGTATTAACCACCTTACTATATGGACCGGCACTTGCAGTGCCGGTTTCTTTATATAAGGTCTGCCCGGCAGGGTTAATAAATGCCATGGTAACTGTAGCCTGCTCTTTAGCTGTAAATATCACGGTTAGATCATTCTTGGCAGGCACGGGGAAGATCGTCAACCCGATATCGGTGCTGTTATCCGGGTGAAGGGCCGTAAGTGCAAATGAAAAATTATCAGAAAGCACCAAACAGGAAGTACTCTGCGCCACCCCAACCTGGTAGTTACCGCTTTGTTTTGGCGAAAGCGTCTGCCCGGTTTCGCCGGTAATAGGCGCGCCGTTATAATACCACTGGTTGCCGCTGGTAGCGCTCGAGGTTAATACATTACCATTTCTGGTGATGGTAGGCTTACTGATAGTAACCGCCTGCCTTGTAGCTGAAGCGCAGCCATAGCTTACTACCTGCAGATCATAAAAGTAATAATAGTAACTGGTTGAATTGGGCGAGGCCGTATTATCGGTAATTTTAAAAATATTCCCGATGCTGAATGGATAGCCCGTTACCCCAGCATTACTGCGGTAAATGGTTGCATTATCATCAAAGCTAATATCAATGGTGTAATTACCCGCATGCGGCAATACCAGGTTCAGGTCGAACACTTTTCCCTGGTCGGCTGCATCATCCGCCGCAGCGCCCGCTACAGCGGTAGATCGTGTTAGTGTGGCATTGATGGTAACAGCCGAAACAATCTGCCCGGTAGAATCCGACGCGCTGAAAGTGATCTTACCCGCATTACCAATATATAATTTAGCGCTTTGCAATACCACGGGGATAGCGGTATAAACCTTCACAGAAGGCGTAAACTGGTTATAGCCCCCGCCGGTAAAAGCCGTCTTTGCACTTGGCCCTACCTTCCCCGAAAAATCATTTATACCCGCATAATAGGTATTATTAACCGGCGCAGTGGTTGTAGATGCAGGCGAACCAACAGCTACCGGCAATTTATCACCCTGGTTCTGGTACCACAACAACTGGCCGCCGTTGCCATTGCCGGATAACTGGTAACTTTGGGTATCGCTGCAATAATAGGCCGTCAGGTTAGTGGCGGCAGGCAATGCACCTACAACGAGCGTAGAACTGGCCTGGTTATTCGTGGTAACTAAATCCCCGGCAACATTTGCTATTGCCGTAATGGTATAACTACCACCCGGAGCAGTGATAACGGTATTTGTAAGCGTATAATCAGCCTGCGCACCTGCGGCAATATTACCTGTAAAGGTTTCATTAAAGGTAGTCACATTGTTGGCGGCATCTGTCACTGTTAAGGTCAAAGGCACACTGGTCAGCGCCGAAGTACCATAGTTACGGATGGAAACTGTCAGGCTGGTTTTCCCGGCGCAGGCGCCCGCAGCAGTACTACCGTTCACCGCTGTAATGCCAGCGTCTATGGCAGGTTGCACAAACAACACCCGGTAATCCTGCGTTTCGCCTTTAGCATAAGTTCCGCAGGGTAAAATTGTAGTAGCATCATTCGTCTCGCTAAGTACGACTCTTAGTAACGTATAATTACCGATAGTAACCCCTGCCGGTACGGTAATGTTGGCATTGTAACTACCTGTAGCCGCAATCGCTCCACTGGTGGCTATCAACTCCCCGGCGTCATCAAAATCGCCGTCGCCATTCCAATCTGCAAATACCTTAGCTATTTTGTCAAAGTTATTGCCGCATGTGCCCAGTGTCAGGCTTAGCGGGTAGCTTTTCCCTGGCTCTAACTGGATGGTCTGCGATGTATAATCTGAATAGGTAGTGCAGCCAGGCCCGGGGGTGTTATTGATATTAGAAAGGGTAAAATTATTAATGCGCGAATCAGCCGAAGACAACGGTGCCGATGCGCAATAGGCATTTCCCCCCGCCCCCGTAACAATCAATGAATAATCCTGACTGGCAGACAGCGTTTTCTTATGGGTAACGGTAATGGTGTAAGTTTTACCCGGAACTGCCCCTTCAATGTATACCTGCTCGATATTATCACGAATATTGTCGCCATTGGTCGCGGCTAAACCGGGTTTATCCGGGTTAAGTACCCATGGCATCAGCGTGTTTGTACCATCGCTCACGCGGATGTCCAGGTCGTTCACCAGCTTAGGGTTACGATCGTTAATAACACCATCTGCAGAGGGTGTACCCTGCGGGTCTGTCCAGCAGATGGTTGAAATTAACGGCCCATTACCCGAAGCAACCACTTTAAATGTTTGTGTCTGGCCCTGCGCCAGCGTATTTTCCTTAATCAGACTTTTAGTTCCGTTATCAGTTATCGCCTGGGTGGCTTTCTGCATATCAAGTAATCCCCATCCGTAAATATAATCCGGCCCAATGTTACCTGCGTCAAACGCTGTTGCACAAGCCAGCCCTTTTAACGTGGCCGACTTCATGAAGGCGCCGCTATTCAGTTTGCTGTAATACTCTTGTAGCAGGTACAAAGAACCGGTAACATTCGGCGCAGCCATTGAAGTTCCCGAAAGGGTGATGTAACTGGTGGTACTGGTGCTGCCTGTTGAGAGTACATTCACACCCATGCCGCAAATATCCGGTTTGATACGCCCGTCATCCGTCGGCCCCCAACTGCTAAAAAAAGCAATAGAAATATCGCTTCGCCGGGACGGGCCGAATGGCAGCGGATTTACCGCACCAACCGTTAGAATGTTCTTTGCATTGGCGTAATCGCTGATAATATCATATCCATTATTGCTGCTAATATTTGCCGGGCGCGCGCCTTTGTCTACAAAGGTTTGGTCGGTGCGGCTTTTGTATCCCCAATAGTCCTGCCCTACCTCTGGTCCGCTGTAAGCCCGGCTATTGCCAGACGACTCCACGATGAGGTAATACGGCGCGGTGTAAGCGATCTTATCCCACGCCTGCGCCTGCTGGTCATAAAACCCGAAGTTATAATCTACGGTATCACCCGGCAGGCCATACCACTGCCAGCGGCTATTGGTATCGTCATAGTCCCATCCGGCAATTTCGCCGTAAGAGTGGTTCGAAAGCAATAATCCGGATGCGGCAGTGGTCATCTCCGTTACATCATTATTGAAATCGTAAGAAAGCAGGGTATTCGCGCCGGGCGCCATGCCTTTAGCCGGGGCATAAACGCCTTTTGCAATCATGGTACCGGCCACGTGCGTACTATGCGGATCGGCCGCCACATTGTTTTTCAGCGTAACGGTTTTGCCTGCAAATTCCTGGTGATTAGCCAAAACAGCGCCGCCATCCCATATAGCCAGCTTATTATTTAAGGTAGTTGATGAACCTGAAAGATTAAGGTTCAGGCTTCCGCCGGGCTGCACTAGATTGGTGCGCGTGGTGGCAGCAGCAGTGGTATTGTTATCCGTACGGATAAACATCGGGAAACCCAGACTGTTAATCCGGTGAAGGGCTACAACGCCACCGTCCTTTCGTTTACGCTTTAACTGCCAGTTGTGCCGTTTAGCGAGTGAACTGAATTGAGATTTATCGGCCTGGTATAATTTATCGTATTGTTTTGAAAGACTTTGCAGTTCAGCTTTTCTTGCTTCACTAACCAAAGGCTTTTGAGCAGATGCAGTATTAAATAAAAAAATCAAGGTTAAAATACCCGCAAAACTTTTTACACAACTTTTTGTGCTCATATAAATATGCTTCAATACTGCCGTCTGTTAGTTAAAATGAAAGATTATACGATATTCAGGAATATATTGTTAAAGGTATAAATTGTATTAAAATTAAGTTGATGAAAATACTTCGCCTGCTATATTTTTTCGCTGCTACAGGTTTAGTTATAGTGGCTTGCTCCGCAACAAGAACGTCGCAGCAGCAACAAGGGGTAGAAGGTTTTATCTATATACAGCGCGGCAACCAAATGCCGGCAAAAAATAAGCCCGCAAGCAAAGGAAAAGCCTACCCTACCACCATATACATCTATCAACCGGCTACGGCAGCAACAACAACGGGAAATATGCCCGTTTTTAAGCAGGTGCATACCAAACTGGTGGCAACTGTTAAAACCGATAGCAGCGGACATTTTAAAGTTGCACTGCCTACCGGGCAGTATTCCGCTTTTTTAGGTTATCAGGATAGGTACTTTGCCGGTGAAACTGATGGCGAGGGAATACTCAACCCCTTAAAAATTAACGCGGGAAGTACTACGCATCAAAACTTTACCATAAGGGTAAATGCGGTTTATTAGATTTTAAAAACAAATGGCCCGGACAAATGCCCAGGCCATCAAAATTTTCAATCAGGCTAATTACATGGTAATAGGCAACTGTTTAAATATGCCGTCGATCACCTTCGGCAGATCATTCAGTGCCTTTTCCGGATTTTTAAGCTCGCCCACGCCGAAACCACGCCATACAATCTTGTTGCTCTTACGGTCAATCAGGTCAATAATGATGGTTCCTTCCTTGTAGTTTTCAGGCACCGCATAAGTTGGTCCCCATGCATAGCCGCCATAAGGCCAACCCCAGCCCCAACCCCATCGGCCGCCCCAATAAGGGCGATAGAAACCACCACCCCAGTAATAAGAGTAAGGGCTGTAGTATTCCATTCGGGTGCCGCGGCCTACTGCCGAAGAATAATGTACCAGCAGGTCTGGTTCCTCATTGTCCAGTTTCAGTCCTTTACTTTGCAGGGTTAAAATAGTAGCCTCTTTTATACGCTCTGCGGCTAAAGAGTTGTTGTAGTACATGTTACCCGCGTACTGCTTGCCTCTATAGTCAGGCTTGGGGTTACTTTGCTTTTCGTCCTTCACCCAGGCAAACGTGCGGTACTTGGTTGTACTGATGGTGCTTGCACCGGCTTTGTAATAATTATAGCTTGAACATGCTGACAGGAGCATAACGCCCACTACGATCAGCGAATAAAACACCCTTTTCATAAGTTTATTTGTATGTACTTTTAGACTGAATACATCACAAAGGTTTAACATGTAAATGAAAATTTAGTGAGTTTTTTTAAGATAAATATTTACCAACCAGCGGCATACGTCTGCCCATGCCAAATGCCTTCGGTGATACCCTTAAAATAGGCGGCGTCTGGTAACGTTTGTGTTCAGAAGTATTTACCAGGCGCAGCACCCGGCGAACCAGTTGCTCATCATAACCCATCTGGATAATTTCTTTGGAAGAGCAGCGATGTTCGATATACTCTGCCAGGATCTTATCCAGAATATCGTAATCCGGCAGCGAATCGCTGTCTTTCTGATCCGGCCTTAACTCGGCAGAAGGCGGCTTCACGATAGTATTGATCGGAATGATCTCGCGCTCGCGGTTCAGGTATTTTGCCAGTTGGAAAACCTGCGTTTTAAACACGTCGCCCAGTACAGAAATACCACCGCACATGTCGCCATAAAGCGTACCATAACCTACAGCGGCTTCGCTTTTGTTAGAGGTATTAAGCAGGATGTATCCAAACTTGTTGCTCATAGCCATTAACAACACGGCACGTGTACGCGCCTGGATATTCTCTTCAGCAATGTTAAATGGCAATCCTTTGAACTGCGGTTCCAGCGCTTTTTCAAAGGCATCCGTGATATCTTTAATTGGAATGGTTTGCGAAAGGCAGCCGAGGTTAGCTACGAGGTCTTCGGCATCTTTCAGCGAATGATCAGTCGAGAATTTCGAAGGCAGCAGCACCGCCATTACATTTTGCGGCCCTAACGCTTCTGCAGCTAACGCACATACCACTGCCGAATCTATACCGCCTGATAAACCTAATATCGCTTTGCTGAAACCAGATTTGCTGAAGTAATCACGGATACCCAAAAGCAGCCCCAGGTGGATCTGCTCAATATCGCTTTGGCGTTCGGCCTTCAGCGTGATTGGCTGTTGGGCGACGATGGTATCATCTTCCTTCAGCTCATAGTAAGCGATCGTCTCTTCAAAATAAGGTAGCTCGTCTATCAGTTCTCCCTTCTTGTCAAACACCAGCGAACCGCCATCGAAGATCAGTTCAGTATGTGCGCCGATGGTGTTCACATAAAATAATGGAAGCTGATACCGGGTTGCATTATCTTTTAATATCGCAATACGTTCTTCATCGTGGTTATACGCAAATGGCGAAGCTGCAATGTTGATCATCACATCCGGATTTTGCTCTATCAGCTTATCCATCGGGCGTGTCACATATAACGGATTTTCAATATCATTCCAAAGATCTTCACAAATGGTTAAAGCAATGCGATGCCCTTTATAATCGATACAATGAAACTCGGTCTCAGGTTCGAAATAGCGATACTCATCAAATACATCATAGTTCGGCAAAAGCGCTTTGTTAACTACCGACTGCACCTTACCGTCTGCAATAAAATAGGCGGAGTTGTTCAGGTCTTTGCCCTCTGGTTTGTGGTTATAGGTGGGTATACCAACTACACAAGCAATATCTATGCAAACTGCTGCTATTTTTTGTGCTGATTGCTCGCAAAGGTCTATAAACTCTTTAAACTCCAGGAAATCCCTGGAAGGATAGCCGGGAATACACAACTCGCTGAATACGATCAGATCAGTTCCCTTACCTTTTGCTTCGGTAATAGCCTTGATGATCTTTTCTGTATTAGCATCGAAGTTGCCGATATGATAATTAAGCTGCGCCAGTGCGATCTTCATAGAAGTGGTTTGATGTAAAACGTTGCCTTATAAATGCAACTCAAAAGCATTAATTTTGTTCAAAGGATAATGATGACACCTACCCTGAGCAAATCAACGCAAATTTACCTAATTTTCATAGGTTTAATAATCTTAACGGCCTGTAATCGTAAAGGAAAAGTAGATGTAAGCAACATTCCGGTAACCGTAACAGTCGAGCGTTTCGACCATGATTTCGACCGTATGCGGACAGGTAACATGCCGGTGCTTGCTATTGAATTACAAAAGAAATACGGCGTGTTTTACCAGGATTTCATCGAAAGGATATTACCGGCAGGCAGCACGCGAGATACCGCTTACTTTGCTACGCTACGTAAGGTATTCGGCAATAAAGCCTACCTTGATCTAAAACACGAGGTAGACTCGGTTTACCCTAACCTGGATAAGCAAAACGAGGAATTGACAGATGCTTTCCGGCGTATCGAATATTACTTCCACAAAAAGCAACTACCAAAGGTTTACGCCTACTTTTCAGGGTTTCAAACCCAGACGGCTATAGGGAATGGTTACGTAGGTATTGGGCTCGATCTGTTCCTCGGAGCAAAATCAAAGTTTTATCCGGCGCTGATCGAAAGCTTTCCGCGCTATATATCGCACCACTTTACCCCGCAGAATATCACCCCGCGCGTGGTAGAGGCCATGCTCCGCGAAGACATGTATCCCGAACGCGATGCCGATAAAAGCCTGCTGCAAAAAATGATCTATAATGGTAAGATTATGTACGCCATGGACCTGCTATTGCCTGATGTTCCGGACAGTGTAAAGATCCGCTACACAGAGCCGCAGATGAAGTGGTGCAAAACCTTTAAATCGCAGATTTGGGGTTACTTTCTTGAAGAAAACTTACTGTACGAAACCGACTATCAGAAAATACAGCAGTACTTAACCGACGCACCTTTTACGCCTGGACTGGGCGAGAAAAACGAATCTGCACCAAAATTGGGGGTTTGGACCGGATGGCAGATCGTCCGTCAATACATGGAGAAACACCCGGATGTAACCCTGCCACAGTTATTGGGCATGACGGATGCGCAGAAGATACTGAACGATTCTAAATACCACCCGAAGCAGGGGGAAGAGTGATCGAATTTCGGATTTCGAATTTACAATTTCGAATATTTAAAGCTTGTGGTTAGTGAGATAACCCAACGAAAAGCGTACAAAATATTTTCTTCCACCTCACGCTAAGCGCTTGGCCCTAAACGCTAAACCCATTAAACACAAAAGCCACAGCTTACGCTATGGCCTTGTTATATAAAAAGTTGAAGGCAAATTATTGCAGCATCTTAAATACTGACTTGTACAGGGCAATGATAATGGCAATCACCAGGATCACGTTTGCGGCCCAAGACCAATAAGGCTCATCACCGGCAAAACGCAGATATACACCAACCAAGCCTAAGAATATAGCTACAGCTAAAAAAATGTAATGCTTTTCTGAATTTGCCTCTTGTATTGAACTCATTTCTTTTAAAAATTAAATTTCGTGACAAAAATAAAAATGTTTACCGAAACTAATAGCACAATTTCATTTTAAATATTCGCCGTGTTAAGTGTAGCTGTTCGTTTTCTTTTCCGGTAGTAAGCGATACCGAAGTATAGCGCAAAAGCGCAGACGATCAGCAGCCATAAATTAGCAATAGCTAGCACAACGGATTGAAAGATCATAAAACCGTTACTAAACGCAACTTTAAGGCGTGTAAAAAATGGCGATGTATAGTTAGCAGGATCGTCATTCGCGATGATTTCCTTATTAATATGATTGCTTTGGTAAAAGCTTAAATCTACAATACTATACTTTACAGCTTCGTCGATTTTCATATTGGTGATCTGCTGATCGATCATATCATCTTTCAAATTCACTACTGCACCAGGGTCTCTAATCACGATTCGCCCTTTCTTTTGCTGGCTAATGATCTGATTACGGCTATTCAACTTCATCTGGGCAGCCAAGTAATCCAACGATTTATCATCAATATCCATTTTTCGTTCGGCGACGTATAACCCCATCTTACTCACTTCATCCATAAACTGGTTTAGTTTTACTGAAGGAACTTTAACCTCCAATTCCGCGACCGTCCGGATAGCAGAGACACGCATCACCGAATCGTTGCTTACACGCGTATCTCTGGTGTTCTCTATACTTGAACTTACATGATGATGCATCACCATCCCCTGGTACAAGGTGGTAAGCGCGGTTAACTGCATACTGGTTTGCTCCACATTTCTCACCTTAAAGTTAATTGACGCGGTCTTGACCAGTTTAGGTTCGGTAGCGGACGATGCTGCGCTGTCCGCAGAACTGGCGAGATGATCGTTGTCATTATTGATTGGTTCGTACTTTCCTTTACAAGCGCCCAGCAGCAATAGGCTTGCTGCAATGGCTAATAATTGTCTGGTTTTCATAATGATCAGGATTAATGGTTTTAGTATTAATCCGCCTGAAAGGAAAGAAGTAACCTATTGTGATGAGAATGTTACTTACGTTGGGCACCCGCTACAAGTGGGTGACGGCTTTGGAAAGAGAGTTGGCATTGCCGCGTCCAGATAGACAACGGGATACTCGACTAAATAATAAATAATCTATTTTGTCATGCAGAGCGCAGCGAAGCATCTGCACGTCAATTATCAATTCGGGGTATCACTGCTTTTTGAAGTAATCATTTAGTATTTAAAATTAAAGTTAACAGATTCTTCGCTACGCTCTGAATGACAACAAAGTCGTTGGCATATTTACAGAAAAAGCCGCTTTATTACTAAAGCGGCTTTCAATATTTTCGAATCCTCCCAACGGGGTGGGATTTATTTATCCGTTGGACAGGGCAGCAGCACCGCTCACAATCTCGGTAAGCTCGGTGGTAATTGCAGCCTGGCGTGCCTGGTTGTAAGACAGTTTCAGGTTACGTAATAACTCGCCTGCGTTATCTGTTGCTTTATCCATAGCCGTCATACGTGCACCATGTTCAGAAGCATGTGAATCCAGAACGGCACGGTATAGCTGAATTTTGATATTCTTAGGAATCAGCTGCTCTACAATGGCTTCCTGCGAAGGCTCCAGAATATAATCCACCTGCGAAGCAGCTTTTACCTGCTCTTTAGTTTCAGTTTTAGGAACCGGAAGCAATTGTTCGGTGGTCAGGATCTGAACAGCGGCATTACGGAAGTGGTTATATACTAACTCTACGCGGTCATAATCACCATTCACGAAACCTTGCATAATGCTTTCGGTAACCTTAGAAACAGTCGTAAAGTTCAGATCGCTATAAACCTCGTTATTATTCCCGATTACGTTAAAGCGGCGTTTCTCGTAATACTCCTGCGCTTTTTTACCAATAGCTACAATAGAAACATTACCGGCACGGTGCTGCGCAGCATACTTTTCTGAAATTAACAGGTTAGTAGCTTTTATAGCATTGGCATTAAATGCACCCGCTAAGCCCCGGTTAGAGGTAACCACCACGATTAGTACACGTACGGGCTCGCGTTCCTGCAAGTACGGAGATGAACCCTCCTCAAGGCTTGCAGAAAGGTTAGCCAGCATTTCCTTCAGCTTGGTAGCATACGGGCGCAGCTGTACAATAGCATTGGTTGCACGCTTCAACTTAGCAGCAGAAACCATTTTCATGGCTTTTGTGATCTGCTGTGTAGAGTTTACAGATGCAATACGATTTCTTACTTCCTTTAAATTCGCCATTTATCTTTTAGTTTCCAGTGATGAGTTACGAGTATCGAGTTTATTTACCCGCAACTCGCAACTCAAAACACGCAACTGATTAATATTTTCCTGCCAGTTCCTTAGCTACAGTTTCCAGTACTTTGGTAATATCGTCATCAAATTTACCTGCTTTTAGGGCAGCTAAAACTTCAGGATGACGAAGTTCCAGTTGGCTGGTGTACTCTGCTTCGAACTCTTTAATTTTATTTACAGGTACGTTACGCATCAGGTTCTTAGTACCTGCGTAGATGATCGCTACTTGCTTCTCTACAGTTACCGGTGAATACTGACCTTGTTTCAGGATCTCAACGTTACGTGCACCTTTATCAATTACGCTGCGGGTAGCAGGGTCAAGGTCGCCACCGAATTTAGAGAAAGCCTCTAACTCGCGGTATTGCGCCTGATCCAGCTTTAAGGTACCGGCAACTTTCTTCATTGATTTGATCTGCGCGCTACCACCTACACGTGATACAGAGATACCAACGTTGATCGCCGGACGGATACCCGCGTTAAACAGGTTCGATTCCAGGAAGATCTGACCGTCTGTAATCGAGATTACGTTGGTAGGGATATAAGCAGAAACGTCACCAGCCTGAGTTTCGATGATCGGAAGTGCAGTTAATGAACCACCACCTTTTACAATCGGACGGATTGATTCAGGAAGATCGTTCATTTGTCTTGCGATATCGTCATTCGCGTTAACCTTAGCAGCACGCTCTAACAAACGGCTGTGCAGATAGAATACGTCACCAGGGTAAGCTTCGCGGCCCGGTGGACGACGAAGTAACAATGACACTTCGCGGTAAGCAACAGCTTGTTTAGATAAATCATCATAAACAATCAGTGCAGGGCGACCGGTATCGCGGAAGTACTCACCAATAGCAGCACCTGCAAATGGTGCGAAGAACTGCATTGGAGCAGGGTCTGATGCGTTTGCCGCAACAACGATAGAATAAGGCATAGCACCTTTTTCTTCCAGTGTGCGAACGATGTTAGCTACGGTAGAAGCTTTCTGACCGCAGGCAACATATATACAGATAACCGATTTACCGGCTTCGTGGAATTCTTTTTGATTGATAATAGTATCGATACAAACCGCAGTTTTACCAACCTGACGGTCGCCGATCACCAGCTCGCGCTGGCCACGGCCGATTGGGATCATCGCGTCGATCGCTTTGATACCGGTTTGTAATGGCTCATTTACCGGCTGACGGTAGATTACACCCGGAGCTTTACGCTCGATTGGCATTTCGTAAGTAGTACCGGCAATAGGGCCTTTACCATCAATAGGCTCGCCCAAAGTGTTTACCACACGGCCAAGCATACCATCACCTACTTTAATAGAGGCAATTTTCTTGGTACGTTTAATCGTATCACCTTCCTTAACTTCATCGTAAGGGCCTAACAATACCACACCAACGTTGTCTTCTTCAAGGTTCAGTACGATACCTTGCAGACCGTTTTCAAACTCAACCAGCTCGCCTGATTGTACCTGAGTTAATCCGTAAACGCGTGCAATACCGTCGCCTACCTGCAGCACGGTACCCACTTCTTCTAATTCAGTTTCAGACTTGAAGCCGGCTAACTGCTGGCGCAGAATCGCTGATACTTCGTCTGGTCTAACTTCTGCCATTTGATTTATTTTTTAGCGTTTGCTTATACTTTAATTATTAAACTGCCTATGCGGCAAAATCTTTTTTCAACTTCTTTAAGCTGCCGGAAACACTGGTATCGACCTGTTTATCGCCAACGGTTAAAATAAACCCGCCGATCAGCGCCGGATCTACCTTTTCGTTCAGGATAACTTCGCCCCCGCTTACTCTTTTCACCTCTGCCATAACAGCTGCGCGGTTTGCTTCAGAAAGCGGCGACGCAGATACTACAGTGGCATTGGTAATGTTCTTTTTAACATCGTACTGGTTCACAAACTCCAATGCTGTAGGATACAAAATCTCAGCACGGCTTTTGTTCACCATGATCTTAAAGAACGCAATAGTTGCCTGGGTTACCTTACCACCAAAGATAGCTTCCAGTATTTTCACCTTCTTATCATGAGCGATAATCGGGTTACGTAATACGGCCTGCAGCTCTGGATTTGCTCTAAGTGTTTGTACGAAAAAAGCCATATCAGCCTTCACACCTTCCAGGTTATTTTGCTCCTGGGCAAGGTCGATCAGTGATTTAGCGTACCTGACAGCAACTGTTGTTTCAGACATATCTTCTTTTAAAATTCGAATTTCGAATGTTCAATTTCGAATATTTCAAGCGGGACTTGATTTCGAAATCCCAAATCCGACATTCGAAATCGGTATTATCCTATTTTAACTTCTTTCAGCAGGTCGGCAACAAGTGCGTCCTGTTGTGTTTTATTTTCTAATTGCTTTTGCAGCACTTTCTCTGCAATCTCGATTGAAAGGCTAGCAACCTGCTCTTTTACGCTTGCCAGTGCAATTGCTTTCTGGTTGTTGATCTCGATGCTTGCTTTCTCGATCATACGGGCGCCTTCTGCTTGTGCAGCTTCTTTAGCCTCGTTAATGATCTGGTCTTTCATCTGGCGTGCCTCTTTCAAGATCAGGTCGCGCTCTGCACGTGCCTGTTTCAGCAACTGCTCATTCTCATTAGTTAAACGAGCCATTTCTTCTTTAGCTGCTTCTGCTTTCAGCAAAGCATCTTCGATAGAACGCTCGCGCTCGGTAATGGCAGCCATAATTGGTTTCCAGGCAAATTTACCAAGCAGAACCAGCAAAATGACAAAGGCAACCAGCGCCCAAACCACAAAGCCTAAATGATCATTTAATAAGTTTTCGAATAACTCTCCCATTATCTTATAAAATCTTTAAATAACTTTTAATAAAGCAAAGCCTGCCGCCAACCGCTGCAAGCTCTGCTTTTAGCGGCAATTACTTGCCTAACAATGCTACTACCACACCGAAAAGAGCAACACCTTCTACAAGCGCTGCAGCGATGATCATGGCAGTTTGAATTTTTGAAGAAGCTTCAGGCTGACGAGCAATACCTTCCATGGCTTTGCCACCTACCTGACCGATACCGATACCTGCACCGATAACCGCTAAACCTGCACCTAATGCAGCAATACTTCCAGTCATGTTTGTAATTTTTAAAAGTTAAATATAGTGTATAATTATTTGCAAATTAATGATGGTGTTCTTCTACCGCTGTACCGATAAACAAAGCGGTAAGCATAGTAAAGATAAACGCCTGCAGAAACGCCACCAGCAACTCCAACACATCCATAAATAATACGAAGGCAACAGATACCGGCGCAATCAGCAGTGATTTAAATATGAATATTAAAGATATTAAGCTTAATACGATGATGTGGCCTGCAGAGATGTTCGCATACAAACGAATCATCAACGCGAACGGACGAGAGATAATACCAATCAACTCCACAGGGATCATGATAGGGTATAACCACAGCGGCACGTCTGGTAAAAAGATGTGTTTCCAGTAGTATTTGTTCGCGCTGAAGTTTACCACCAACAAAACGATAGTTGCCAGCACAAAAGTGAACAGGATGTTACCGGTTACGTTAGCACCTCCCGGGAAGATCGGGATCAGGCCCAACAGGTTGTTGATCCAGATAAAGAAGAAGATGGTTAACAGCACGGGCATATACTTGCTGTACTTGTAACCAATATTCGGGCGGGCAATTTCGTCACGAACGAAAAGGATCACCGGTTCTATTAAAGATTGGAAACCTTTAGGCGCTTTACCTGTACGTTTCTTGTAGGTAGAAGCTACACTGAGGAAGATGATCAGCAGCAGCAACCCAGCAATCCACATTGCGATTACGTTTTTGGTAATAGAGAAGTCGTAGATCTTTTTCGAAGTCTCTTTATCTACTTCTCCATTGGCACCCACCACGCGGATCTTGTCATCCACCAGTTTGTAAGTATAATACTTACCCTGGTACGGTTTCGCACCGTGCTCGAATGCGGCACCCGAGAAGTTCTCGATACCCTTATCGGTGTAAAGGATTACCGGTAGCGGGAAAGACACTTCGCCGCCTACATGCCAGTAATGAGAGTCAGCAATGTGCTCCAGAATGGCAGTGGTTGGATTAAAAGCCTCTTCTTTGGCATTTTTTTCTTCTACACCCGCTTTCTCGCTTTGTATAGCGAAACTTTTACAAGCAAATACTGATAGAAAAACGCTTAAAATAACGCTGAAAGCAAGTTTTTTTGAGTTCAAAATGTGGCTAAAATCCATCTATTAAAAGATTTTTACTTTTTATTTTGGACGCGCAAGTTACTCAATAGTGTATATATTTCAAAGGCTGTAAAGCATAAATACAGATAAAAAAAATTGAGTATGAAAAGCGGGCCGTTCAGGGGCATTTTTTTAATATAAACAAGGGCAAAAGTCATGCATGCTAAAAGCTTAATGGTAGTAGCACCCATAAACACCTGCACGCCTAATTTAGCGTCTTTTTGTTGACCGATGATTACGCTTATGCAAACAATAAAAGTGATCCCGAAGAAGAATAGAAATATCGGCCAGAACCCGGCGATCAATAAGTCGGGGCGGTAAAAGGCAGCAATGGCAGGCAAAGCGGCGATAAGGAGGCTGGCGATGAAAAGTGTTAGTAAAAACCGGGTCAATCTTTTAATGATTTGATGACAAGGTACAAAGATATAAAAACACCGGTAAGCGAAAGCATCGCTGTTACCCAGGCCGTGTCATGCTTCTGGTACTGGTCTATCTTATAACCAATAAACGTCATTACCCCTATAATGGCAAACATCTGGAAAGCGATGCCACTATATTTAATATAATTGTTGACGGGTTTGTTATCGGTTCCGTTATCTTTTTTGGGTTCGGCCATGCACAAAAATATTCATCCTGTTGTTTAGTATTTAGTAAATTAGCAAGTCTTTTATAAACATCGCATTGGCTTTGAGGCGTACTTCCACCACTTTACAAAATCAGATACAAGTATTACTGCTCATGATCGGCTTGTTAACAGCCTGCTCGCTCGAGAACAAAAGCTTTGTGAACAGGCAGTTACAGAACCTTACCGCCCATTACAACATCATCTTCAATGCGAATGATCTGTTAAGACAGAAGGAAGAGATCTACGCAGCCGGCTTTATAGATAACTATAACAGTATGCTACGCGTATACCAGGATACCACAGCCAGGGGCGCACAGACCATCGATAAAGAGTTAGACGGCATCATCAGCCGTGCTAATACCATTATCAACATCAAAGAACAAAGCCATTATATCGGCGACGCTTATCTTCTGCTTGCGCGCGCGAGTTATTTATACGGCAGCTATTTCAACGCTAATGAATATTGCAATTATGTGGTGCATAGTTTCCCGAAAAACGCGCAACTGGTTCAGCACGCAAGAGCGCTTCAGGTACGCACATTGTTAAACCTGAACAAGCGCGATGAAGCAAAAGTTGTTTCAGACACCGCCCTGATCATCCTGCAACAGACCAAAAAGAAAAAGAACGAAGTGGAGGTGTATGCCGCGCGGTTACAATATGATCTGGATGTAGCCAATTATGACGAAGCCGAACAGATGGCAAAAGAGGTGATCCGCACCGCGGATAACGCCCAGCTGCGCCGCAGGGTAACCTTTATTTTAGCCCAGGTTCAGGAACAAAATCATAAGCCAAGGGAAGCAATTACCAATTATAATAAAATAGCGGGCAGTAATGCCGCGTTCGAGATGGCGTTTAACGCACAGCTGAACCGTATCCGCATCGAGGAAGACCAGAGCGGAAAGCATCTGAGCCGGATAGACCGACTGAAGAGTTTACTGCGCAACCAGAACAACCTGGACTTTACCGACCAGATCTATTACCAGATCGGTGAATTGTACATGGCTGAAAATAAAATTAACGAAGCCATTAAAAACTATCGCCTGTCAACTAAGTACAGCACCAAAAACCAAAATCAGAAAGGTCTTTCCTACCTTCGCCTGGCAGATATCAGCTTTAAAAATAAGGGTGATTATATCGAAGCGAAGAAATGGTACGATAGTACGCTAACTGTTTTACTGCCTAATTACCCCGGTTACCGAACCATACAGCTAAAGGCAAATAATCTGCAAACCTTAGCACAGCAACTAAAGATTATCAGCCACGAGGATACCCTGCAGCAACTGGCCAAGATGAACGAGGCCGACCGCAAAGTAAGGATCAATGAAATGGTAGACCAACTGGTAACTGCGCAGCAATATAATCCTGCCACAACTGCACCAACGGCTTTCACCAACGCTAACACCCCTACTACCTCATTGACTACAGCCGCCATTGCAGGTTCTGCTACCTTTTACTTTTATAATACCAATGCCGTTAGCCAGGGTTTTGCAGATTTTAAGCGCCGCTGGGGTAACCGGCTTTTGGAAGACAACTGGCGTAGAAGCAACCGTGCAAACAGTAATATCACTACTAATACCCAAAACACCAGTCAGCAAACCGGGCCTGGTGTGCTGCCGCAGACCCAGCAGAAATCTACCGACGAAGTGTTGGCTAATAATTACCGGCAGGAGATCACCAGCGCTGTACCGATAACGCCACAAGCGCTTGCCGAATCGAACATACGCGTATTCAATGCTTATTACACGATTGCGAATTTTTATCGCGATGTACTGCAAGACTCGCCTGAGGCTATACGGACTTACGAATTATTGCTCAGCAAATTCCCTGACAACACGGAAACACCGGCTGTATACTACAACCTGTACCGTTTGTATAGCGAGAAAAGTCAGGCTAAGTCCGACGAGTACCGCGACCTGCTATTGAAGAAATACCCAGAAAGTGTTTTCGCCAGGGTAATCAGAGATCCCGAATATGGACGCCACCTGAACGATTTGGATGCAGAGTTTAATGCGTTTTACAACCAGTTATATGAGCTGTATGTGAAGAAACAATATAAAGATGTGGTGACCCGGGCAGATCAATTGCTGCTTCAGTACGCAGATCACAAGTTTGCAGCGCAAATTGCTTACCTGAAGGCATTAGCGGCAGGCCACCAGGAAAAATTGCAACCTTTCCTGGCCGATCTGCAAGCTATCCTGATTAAATATCCAAATGATCAGTTAATCGCACCGCTGGTTTCGCAACATATCGATTTTATCAACGCCAACCAGGCAGAACTTGCAGCCCGACCCACCGCCCTGGTGGAGAATGATAATTTCCTGTCGCCGTTCTTACCAACTCCGGTAACACAACAAGCAGTGGTGGTACAACAAAAACCACAAGTAGCTAAGCCTAACCAAACTGCGCCTGCTGCTACAGCGCCTGTTAAAACTGCGTCCGCTCTTTTCTCCATGCGTGACAGTTCACGTTATTACTTTGTGGTGAATGTAGCAACAGGAACAACAAATCTGTCGTCTTCGCGTTTTGGTATCGGTCAATTCAACCGCGCTAACTTTGCACCCGAAGCGGGCATCAAGCATCAACTGACCAATGCCGGGCCGGATAATCAACTGATCTACGTAGGTATGTTTCATAGCCTGTCTATGGTAAAAGACTATGCGCGTGCCATTATCCCGCTTATGCCGCAGATAATGAAGGTACCGGCAGACAAATACAGCTTTTTTATCATCACTCAGGAAAATCTGGATAAATTAGCCGACAAAAAAATGCTCGATCTTTATATCGACTTTTATCAAAAAAACTATTGATATGTTCGTAAAACTTACACCCCAGGAAATAAAACGCTACAACCGTAATCTATGGGGTATTGTTATAGGCTGTTTCAGCTTTTTTGTACTGGTGTTGCTTTGCGTAAACTTTGGTTTATTCGGCGCATTGCCTTCGTTTCGCGATTTGGAAAACCCTAAAAGCAATCTTGCTTCTGAAGTCCTTACCGAGGATAAGCAAGTGTTGGGTAAATATTTTGTGCAGAACCGCTCAAACGTAACCTACAAGCAAATCTCGCCAAACGTGATCAACGCCCTTGTGGCCACAGAAGATAACCGCTTCTTTCAGCATTCTGGTATCGACTTCGGCCGCACCATTACCATTGTCTTTTATAACATTTTCGGGCATAAACAAGGTGGCAGTACCATTACCCAACAGCTGGCATTGAACCTTTTCTCGGGTCAGGAGCGTTCACACAATCCAATAAAGCGTATTATCCAGAAATTGCAGGAATGGATCATTGCCGTTCGCATAGAACGTAACTATACCAAAGAAGAAATCCTGACGATGTACTTAAATACCGTCGACTTTGGCGCTTATAATACCTTTGGGATCAGTTCTGCCGCAGCTACCTATTTTCATACCACGCCGGATAAACTAACGCCAGATCAGGCTGCGCTATTGGTGAGAATGGTTAACGCGCCTTCGCTTTACAACCCTATCCGCCATCCGGACAATGCAACCACCGGCCGTAACTTTGTACTTTACCGTATGAAGGAAGAGAAATACCTGACTGAAGGCCAGTACGAAGAATTTAAGGCAAAACCGCTTGGTATCAACTTCCACCCTACCGACCATACCGAAGGTTTGGCTACCTATTTCCGTGCGGTGTTAAAGAAGGATGTTCAGCGCATCTTCCAGGAGAAATCAATCACCAAGCCTGATGGTACACCTTGGGATCTGGACCGCGACGGTCTACGGATCTACACTACCATCAATTACGACATGCAGCAATATGCCGAAGAGGCACAACGCGAATACATGAAGCAGTTGCAGGCACAATTTAAAGATCACTGGAAGGGCTTCAACTTGCGTAAAGCCATCAAGAATTATGATCTGCTGATCGATCAGGGGATGCGCCGTTCAGATCGTTACCGTGCATTAAAACAGCACGGCAAAACGGACGAAGAAATAAAAGAGGATTTCAATACACCCGCACAGATGGAAATATTTACCTGGCATGGTGATATTGATACCACCATGAAGCCCATCGATTCCATTCTCTACAGCAAATTTACCCTGCGTAACGCCATGATGAGTATGGACCCAACCACAGGTTATATTAAAGCCTGGGTTGGCGGGATAGATTTTAAGCGTTATAAATACGACCAGGTGCGTATGGGTACGCGGCAGGTGGGTTCAACCGCCAAGCCTTTTACCTATGCTGTTGCTGTTGATAACGGTTATTCGCCTTGTATGCGTGTCAATAACGTTCCGGATACCATCAAAGGTTATGGCGCTGATTGGTGCCCGCGCTCTTCTGATACCAAACCAGGTATGCTCACACTGCGTGAAGCCTTGGCTTATTCGCAAAACTGGATCACGGCGCACGTGATGAAAGAAGTGACCCCTACGCCGGTTGTCACCCTGATTAAAAAAATGGGGATAACCAGCCCGGTGCCGGAATATCCTTCTATCTGCTTGGGTACCTTCGATGCGTCTATATATGACATGACCGGCGCTTACTCTGCGTTCGCCAACCGCGGTTTATGGACAGAGCCTACCTACCTGTTACGGGTAGAAGATAAGAACGGCAACGTTTTATATGAGAATAAAGCGCGCGTAGTTCAAGCGATGAACGAACAGACTGCTTACGTAATGACCTACATGCTAAAAGGTGTGGTAGAACAAGGAACGGGCGTTCGCCTACGTTATAAATATGGATTGAACAACCCGATCGGCGGTAAAACAGGTACCACCAATGATAATTCAGACGGTTGGTTCATAGGTATTACACCGCAATTGGTTACCGGCGTATGGACCGGTTGTGAAGACCGCGATATCCACTTCCGCACGTTGCATTTAGGCGAAGGTTCTAACACCGCGCTACCTATTTTTGCGTTGTATATGAAAAGGGTTTATGGAAATTCGTCTTTAGGTTACAAACGAAACGTAGATTTCGCACCGCCTAAAAACGGGCTGACCATTACCTTAGATTGTAATTCGTACGACCAGCAGCAGCAAGGTACAGACGAGGTTGATAAAAAGTTAGGCTTTTAAGTACGTACGCAAAAAGCGTAAACTAACAAAGGAAATTCCCCCTTTAGGGGGTTAGGGGGTGTAATGTTTGATTACCGCGAAGAGTTAAAAAAGATACCGCACAAACCCGGCGTATACCAGTATTACGACGCCGATAACGAGCTGATATACATTGGCAAAGCTAAAGACCTGCGCAATCGTGTGGGTTCTTACTTTGTTAAAGATTATAATGTAAATGCCAAGACGAGGGTCCTGGTTTCCAAGATCCGTAAGATCACGTTCACTATTGTTGATTCCGAGGTGGATGCCTGGCTCCTGGAAAACAGCATGATCAAGAAGCATCAGCCGCGGTATAATGTAATGCTGAAGGATGATAAGACTTACCCGTGGATCATCATCAAAAATGAGAACTTTCCCCGCATTTTCTGGACACGCCGCATTATAAAAGATGGTTCCAAGTATCTTGGTCCTTATGGCTCTATCAGTATGATGCACACCATTCTGGACCTGATCCGCGAGACCTATCCCCTGCGCACCTGTAACCTTGCCCTTACGCGTCAAAATATAGATGCTGGTAAGTTTAAGGTTTGCCTGGAATACCAGTTAGGCAACTGTAAGGGCCCTTGCCAAAACTACCAGACCGAGGAAGATTATAACCATAACCTGGAAGAGATTATGGACATCCTGAACGGCAAGACCGGGCAGGTAATCCGTAACCTGAAGACAGAGATGGAACAGGCCGCCATGAACCTCGATTTCGAGCTGGCACACAAACTGAAACGGAAATTTGACCTGCTGAATAAATATCAGAGCAAATCGACCGTAGTGAACTCCTCTATCACCGATGTGGATGTATTTACCATCGCCTCTGAAGAGAAATACGCCTTTGTGAACTATCTGAAGGTAATGAACGGGACGATCATCCAGACGCAGACCATTGAGCTAAAAAAACGGCTGGATGAAAGCGACGAAGAGTTGTTGACGCTGGCCATCACCGAATTTAGGGAACGGTATAACAGCCAGTCCAAAGAAATCATTGTTCCGTTTGACATTGAACTGGAAGACGCCGCTATAAAGTTTACCGTGCCAAAATTGGGCGAAAAGAAGAAGCTGTTAGACCTTTCTGCCAAGAATGTGTCGTTCTTTAAAAGGGAAAAGATCGAACAGTACGAGAAATTAAACCCGGATGTGAAGACGGAGCGACTGCTCACGCAGATGATGAAAGATCTGCGGATGAACCAGCTGCCTAAACACATCGAGTGTTTTGATAACTCCAACTTCCAGGGTAAATATCCGGTGTCGGCCATTGTGGTTTTCAGGGATGCCAAACCATCTAAAAAGGATTATCGTTTCTTTAACGTAAAAACGGTGGAAGGCCCTAATGACTTTGCCACCATGGAAGAAGCTGTTCACCGCCGCTACCGCCGCATGCTGGATGAAGGGCAGGAACTACCGCAGTTAATCATCATAGATGGTGGTAAAGGGCAATTATCTTCTGCACTTAAAAGTCTGAAGCTGTTAGGTATCGAAAAACAGGTAACGGTAATCGGTATTGCCAAGCGCCTGGAAGAACTCTACTACCCCGGCGACCAATACCCCTTATACCTTGACAAAAAATCGGAAACTTTAAAGATCATACAGCAGTTGCGGGATGAGGCGCACCGCTTTGGTATTACCGCACACAGAAAGAAACGCGATAAAAGTACTTTAGCAACAGAGCTAGAACTGATCCCCGGTGTGGGTAAAACCTCTGCAGAGAAACTATTAAAATACTTTAAATCGGTTAAGAAGATCAGGGAAGCCAGTGCGATTGAGCTGCAAGAGGTAGTGAACCTGAAGCAAGCACAGGCCATTTTTGATTATTTTCAGCAAAAAAATACCCCGGTAAGCTAAAGCTTACGGGGTATCCTCTTATTCAGAATATCTTTTCTTAGTACTGCCACAGGTTCAGTTCCCAGTCAAGCAGTGATTTCTTTACTTTTTCAGATTCGTACAGTTTATCAATACCCTGCGCGTAATCCTTAATACGTTCGTCCTTCTCGTTAGATACTTTTACAATGTAACTGCTGAATAAACGCTTCATAAAGATATCATCATAGCTTAAACCGGTTGCATCATTCTTACGGCTGATCACCTCTTTAGTCGCCAGAATTTGACGCGCTTCGGGGAAGTATACCCAGAATACTGGGATATAATCCAGTTCAGCGCCGCCGGTGGCACCTGCTATCTTTGGTTTCATCATCGGTGCAATACCAATAATGCGTGGTTCAAATACAGAACGTTGTTTATCAAAAACCCAGTCTTCCTTAATGCGGAACTTAATCACGCTGTCGGGGTTAAAGGTACCTGCAACTAAATGCGAACCTATTTTCTCACCGGTATTTTTGTCGATATCATCAACCATGGTGCTATCTGCCAAACGGCCTTTTGCCTGGGCAGGAGTAAGCGGATGTGCAAATGAATCGCCTTGCGGATCTTCCACACTGCCAGGAGTTGGGTCATAGGCAGTCAGCTCGCCGTTGTTGATCGCATCTACCAGAATATTGATCAGTGCAGATTTTGGAGAAGATATGTAATTGTTCATTTTCTCCCTGGTATCAATCTCGCGCCAAACGCGTTTCGCAAACATAACGTCAGCTTCGCGAAGGTTTGCATAAGGCGTAACCCTGGCGTTGATAATGTTATTCTTTTTGAAATAACCATCCAGCGGACGTTCAAATGGTTTGGCAGCAACCTTTTTAGTGGTATCGGCAGCCGGAACGGTTCCCATAGTAGTGCTTTGCTGAACTGCAGCCGGCGCAGCCTTTTTCCTGGCGATAGAAGTAGACTTACGAGCCGGGGCGCGTTTCTTAGTACTGCGTTTTTGCGCCAGACCACCTATTGATAAAAGGCATAAAACAACTACAATAATCTTTCTCATATGCTTTTAATTTGCAAGTAATACAATATCATCAAGGCCGCGTTGCGTACCATCAGGGCCTACAGCAACAATATTGGTAAAATAAACACGTGTACCTGGTGTAATAGTGGCCATGGCGCTTCTCATGGCACTGGTCAGGTCTGGGCCGGATGCAACCAACTGAATAGGATCCTGACGTGGTTTTGCTACCCAAAGGGTAAAGCGCGTAACGTTAAACTTCGCATCAAAGTCGAAATTCTCCAGACGTGCAAAAACACGGTCCTGTGCTTTAAGGTTAGCTGTACCAACTGCACCGCTACTTTTCCCGGCGAATTGTGCCTTAGGATCAGGGATACGTTTTACACGGAACTCAGTAGTGCCTAACACTTGTGTTTTGCCAGGAGCAACTTCGCCGGATACGGTTACTTTAGCAGTACCAATAGAACTTACTTTTGCAGTGTAATGTCCATTAGAACCACTTAACGAACCAGAACTAATGTTAACTTTTAGCTTTTCCATTGGAATACCGGGTGCGGATACTGAAACAGGGTTTTCTACACCGATATAAAGAACGTTCATCTTATCAGGCGATACCACTGCTGATGGCTTGGCCACCTGGTAAGTTTGCCTAACAGAATAAGTTTTAGTTGCACCGTCGTTTTGTTTCACGGTAATATTTCCGACCCAAGTATAAACACCTTCCCTACTTGTATTGGTAGTATATGTACCTATACCTTCTTTAACAGGGATAGTTGAACCGTTAACAGTAATATTAGGGTTAGACCTAGAATCATAAGCAGTCAAATAGACTTGCGCAGTATATGGCTGCCCTGCTATTACGTAGCTGCTTGGCGCCACGGCTACAGCATTGAATTTGTCCAGGTTAACTACCGCCTGATCTACTTTACCTAATATCTTTTTAATAACTTCCGATTCAGAGTTCTTAGCGTCAGCCTCTACCTTGTTCAAAGAAGTCATCGCAGCACCCATCGGGATACCATCGCCGAAATAAGCTTCTTCCCAGTTCAGTTTTGCGTTACCCTTTTTAGCTTCAGGGGCAACAGCTTCCAAAGCAAGCTTAGTGGTTGCACGGTCTTTCTCGTCTAAAAGGCTTAATAACTTCTCGCGCGTTTCGTCAATCTTTTTACGCAACTCTTCACCTTTCTTCTTGTTGATCATCAGGTCTGCAGAGATGTCCAGGTTATCGCGACCTTTATAGTCGTTAATGTTTTCGTCGAAACCGCCTGCAGCGTCAATTAACTGCTTCTTCAGTTCTTCAACGTAAGCGTTCAGCTCATCAGTCGCTGTTGCAGCTTGCTTTGCTTTATCATATAAAGGCTTTGCTCTTTCGGGCTGCTCCTTCAGTTTTGTTTTCTCAAATGCGTCGAAAGTATTGTTAATACCCGTTTGTACGTTATTCTTCGACGCGGTAAGGCTATCGCTGATGTTTTTAAAGGCATTTAACAAACTATCAGGAACGTTAAGCGCAACAAGGCCTAACAGTACCAGATAGAGTATGCCGATCATCCGCTGCCTTGGGGTTTCTTTACCTCCAGCCATGTGTCGTATCTATCTATTTAAAGTAAGATGTTTTTAATTAAGTTAATTAAGCGCGTGGCTGGTTCATTGCTGAAAGCATGTTACCATAGATCGCATTTAATGAAGCCAGGTTTTTAGACAAACGGCCCACTTCTTCTTTAAACTGCTTACTATCGTCTAACGACTCATTAAAGTTCTGCATCGTAGCTGAAAGGCTGGTGTAGAATTTATTCATCGCTTTCAGATGCGCACTTGAATCCTGAAGTTCTAACTCATACACGGCGTTCAACGCTGATAAATTTTTAGCCAGGTTATTTACCTGCTCATGGTAAGCTTTAGAATCTACGCTGCTGTTAGCCATTTCGTTAATGTTAGCTGTTGCTTTAGAAAAAGCCTGACCTAAAGCATCATAACTTGCAGAGGCTGTTTTTAATTTAGCCGTAAATTCATTGGTAGCAGCGCCAGCGTCAGAAACTTTTGAAATGTTAGCTACTTTATCACCAAAGGTTCTTAAACCTTCGCCAAGGCTACTGATCAGTTCCGGACCGATCTTAGCATCTGATAACATTTTATCTAATGCTGCAGTGTTGCCTGTTGCAGCAGGAGCCGGAGCAACACGTTTTACAGGTTCACCTGCATAATCATCTGCAAGTTCCGGATAAGCGCGTGTCCAATCTACTTCCTTTACTTCAGGCTGTAAGCCTAAAAGGAAAAATAGTAAAGCTTCTGTACCAAGACCAACTGTAATAAAAACGGTTGCATAAGGCCAGTGTTGAATTTTAAATAACAGACCAATAATTACGACTGTCGCACCGATTGATATAACATTGCCGATGCCAAATTTGGTTTTCTTGCCCGCCATAGGTTTGGGGTAATTTAGTTGAGGATTTATTAAATGATTTGAATGTTCAATAATTAGCGTTTGTCGCGGATATCACGGCCCATAAAATGGCTTACACAACGGAAGCCGATGTAGGATTTAGCAGTATCCTGATACTCGTAAGTACGGGTTGAGTTTTGAAGGAAATAACCAATGTCTTTCCATGAACCACCTTTTACTACTTTACGCTTGGCAGATTCAGGATCTGAAGCCTTCGCATCGTAAGTATAAGTAGGTGCCATATCATGCACAAAGGTAGTCGCAGATTCGTCATAAGCAGATTCTGTCCATTCTGCTACGTTACCAGCCATGTTATATAAGCCGTAATCGTTAGGGAAGTAAGAACGCACGTTTACAGTATAGGCACCACCGTCGTCGGTATAGTTACCACGGCCTGGTTTAAAGTTAGCGAGTAAGCAACCTTTCGAGTTTTTAATGTAAGGGCCACCCCATGGGTAATCCGTACCGATCCGCCCGCCACGTGCTGCATATTCAAATTCAGCTTCGGTTGGTAGCATATAAGGTAAGCGGTGAGGCAGATTATGTGCGTCTTTGTAAGAATCGTTGTAACGGGTACGCCATACGGTAAATGCACGTGCCTGGCGCCAGTTAACACCCACTACCGGATAGTTTTTATAAGCGGGGTGAGAGAAATAACCGTTTACCATCGGCTCATTGGCCGCGTAAGAAAAGTCTGTTAACCATACCAGGGTGTCCGGATAAACGTTTACCGTATCGCGCAGGATAAAATCAGAACGTTTTCTGTTCTTTTCATTATGGTGATCAGCCGCTTCGCGCATCTGAACTAATGCATAATTGTATTTCAACAGGCGTACATCGATCTCATTACGATCGAAAATACGATCATCTCCCTGGTAATACATACCGCTCAGCTTTTGCTGGTTCGGGTTAGATTTACCTTTACCCCTGGCCCATACCGGGTGGGTGCGAACATAATTCCAATCAATAGTTTTTTTACCGTTAGAATTGGTAGTAGCGGCACCCTTAGTTTTTACGTAATATTTATCATCACCCAGGTAATTGGTAATGGCAATTGAATCGCGAACCCAGTTTACAAATTGCTTGTACTGGCTATTGCTCAGCTCGGTTTGATCCATAAAAAACGGAGGGATTGTTACCTGTTTGTTTTGAGCGATCTGAGAAAAAGTAACATCCTGGTCAGTCTGGCCCATCAGGAAAGAACCTGCAGGTATGTAAACCATACCATAGGGCACTTCCGCTCTGAAAGACCGCTGCGGGACGCCCACAACTTCTCCCCTGTCTCCTCCACGGCCACAACTGCTAAGAATTCCAATGCCCAGTAAGGAAAATAAATAGTATACTTTTTTCATCGTCAATTATCGGTGTATAAATTACTTCTGACCTTATTTTCTATATGATAATTTCGGTAACCAAAATACAAAAAGTTTTTGAGTTTAATCATTCGGCATTTAGACCCCAAATACAGGGGTGTTTTGACGAGCAACTCACCCGCCATAACAACTAAAAATGAATAATTGATTTACTTTAGTTCAAAAACTTTCAACTTTTACGCTTATCACCGCTAAAAGTTACTTAAAAAGTAAAAAATTACTTATTAACCTGCTTTACATACTGCTCAATGGCCATTGTCATGGAAGGTGCGCTGGGAGTAGGTGCGGGGATATCTATGATCAGCCCGGCATCAAGAACGGCCTTGTGGGTGGTGGCGCCAAATGCGGCGATTCGGGTGTTATTCTGCTTAAAATCGGGGAAGTTCTTATAAAGCGATTGAATACTGGAAGGGCTGAAAAAAGCAATAATATCGTAAAATACCTCTGCCAGATCAGACAGATCACTGCATACCGTACGGAAAAGAACCGCAGGAGTGAAGTTGTAACCGTTGTCTAACAGGAATTTCTGGGTCTCTTCGGCAGCAACATCAGAGCAAGGATAAAGAAATTTCTCGCCGGAGTGCTTTTTCAAAACCTCGGCCAGGTCTGCTGCTGTCTGTTTCCCGAAAAAGATCTTACGCTTACGGTATTGGATATATTTCTGAAGATACAGGGCAATAGTTTCAGACAAACAGAAATATTTCATATCAACAGGCACTTCAAACCGCATCTCTTCGCAAATGCGGAAAAAATGATCAGCAGAGTTCCTGCTGGTAAAGATCACGGCAGTAAAATCTGCCAGATTGATCTTCTCTTTTCTAAAATCCTTCGCAGGTACCCCCTCCACATGGATAAAGGATCTGAAATCGATTTTCAAACCGTACTTTTTAGCAAGCTCGGTATAGGGATTCTTATCGTTCTCAGGTTTGGGCAAAGTAACCAATATACTTTTTACCCGTTTCTTTCTGTCTTCCAATGTCGTCTTACTACCTTAAGTCCTAATATTAAGTGCCTTAATCAATATTAAAATGGGGCAAATTTCGAGGGCACAAAGATAGATAATTAAATAAAATTTCGGAAACCGAAAGTTCGAAATAATATTTAAGCTGCTCCTGAGGTATTGCCAGATGAAAATAACTACCACCAGCCCGAGCGCCGTAAATAGCAGATATGGAATGTATTGCGCTGCTAAAAGACTAAAACAGACCGTCACCGGAAGAAATACAAAAGCAATGTTGAAATAGGTAAGATACAACACGGTAATGTATTCGCTCACAATCTTACCTACATCGAAAATAAAACCAATAAATCTTAATAACAGTAATTTTACTGCAAATACGATAATAATAAGTACCGATAGCGATATAAATAACTGGGCGCCGCTGATGCTATAGAAAATTTCATAATAGGATGTAACCTGGTACAAAAACAATCCGAAGGTTAAGCCGAAAAGCAGAAACAGCCCCACAAAAGACCAGGATGCGAGCAAGCTATCCTCTTTACTTACCTGCGATAGAATCCGTTTACTGTAAAAAGACATCATAACATTCAGGATATCTTTACTTGCGGCACGGTTTAGCAATGCAGAATAGATCACTAATCCGAATATGATGATGATGATCCAGGGGTCGCGCGTGGGGCGGTAATGGCCTGCGCTTTTTTTGCTCCGCTTGGATTCGGGCATGCTCAGGAAGCCGTAATCTTTGTATGTCTGCGTTTGCAGCATCAGTTCGTAGAATTTATCGGGCCGCAGGCTATCTGGCTTATTGAAGTACTGCATGGCTACCGAGTCGCCCAGGCGCTTCATACGCAGCTGCTCTGCGCGGGCAACAGAATCCAGCAATAGCTGCGCGGCGCTGCGGATTACCGGCCTGTGGTAAACCGTATCCGGAGGCGGGGTTAGGGCAGAATCCTGTGCAAAGCCCTTCAGGCCTAAAACAATCAACAGGAACGTCCAACAAAATACGCGCATAGTAATTTACGCCGCAAAGTTAAAATGATTTATCGGTTTCATAGCCGGTACTAACGCCGGTAATACAAAAAGCGTAAAATTTAACGTGATCTAAGTTGTTGATCTTTCCGGTAGCAGGTATAAGTTTTAAAGCTACATTAACAACACTTTCCACGCATCCATTACGCGGCCGTTATCTAACAAATCCCTGGCTTTTAAATGTAAGCGTAGCATGCGGGTCTGACCGTTTTTAGCAGCACCGAGCAGTTCCTTCATTTCATCGGTTTGGCTAAAGGCCACTACCTCTTCACTGGAAGGAAGCGTCTTTACCAGCCCCAATACCCCTAAATTATTCCCGGTTAATACGTTAGAGTTTTTCACCTCTTCAGGAAAGGCATCTATGCCGATACCCATCCCCGCATAATCTGCCGGCTTGGTAATTTTAAATAAGTTATCCCCGGTTATCCTGCAATACCAGTCACCACCTAAGCGGGCAACCAGATCTATTTTTAAAGGATCTATTTTACCGTTGGCATCTAAGATATCTTCATTAATATGCAACTTTTTTACCTCTGCGATAACCAAATTACCCGCTCCACCGCTTTTCCCTAATGATATTACATCATTCACTACGCACTCCAATTGAACGGTAGATTCCGCTACCCTTGGAGGTTTGACGGTCTCCGAAGCCAATTGGGTAAACCCTGCTTTCGAAAACTCATTTACCCCTTTTGGGTAATCCATACTGGTTAAATAGGTTTGTTGAACCATATCATAGTTCACAATATTGATCACACATTCAGGTATTTCCAACACGTTCTCGAGCGTGTGCTTGGTGGTATTATCACGCGCCCTGCTTGTTGGCGAAAAAACGCATATCGGCGGGTTTACACTAAACATGTTAAAGAAGCTAAACGGGCTTAAATTAACCTGGCCGTTTTTATCAACAGTGGATGCAAAACAGATTGGCCGGGGAGCAATAGCGTAGTGCAAATAACTTTGCATTTCGGCAGATGTTAGTGATGACGCATCTATACTTTTTAACCTCATTGGTTTTTGCTCAATTAAGTTCAGGATAAATAAAGTTTACAACAGGGAGCAAAAGGTATAGCAACTACATCGGCCACAATTTCGCCCAAACACCTACTACCCTATTCTAAGCAATAAACCTACAGAAATTTTGGGCTTTTATATCCATCGCGTTACCACAGGATTTATCTTCAATAATGTTTACTACACACGCTGCAACGACACGACGCAAGAAACATTTCCCTACCTTTGCCACCCATGGCCGGTATTTATATACATGTTCCGTTTTGCAAGCAGGCTTGCTATTACTGCGATTTCCATTTCAGCACCTCTTTAAAATATAAGCAGGAAATGCTGGAAGCTATCCGCCAGGAGATTGCGCTGCAAAAAGATTACCTGGGCCAGGAAAACATCAACACGATTTATTTTGGCGGCGGAACGCCTTCCCTGCTAACCGCACAAGAGATCAACACCATGACGGAACAAATAGCGCAACACTTCCACATAGCTGCAGATGTAGAATTTACACTGGAAACCAATCCTGACGACCTGACCGCCGATAAGGTAAAAGACCTGCGATCTACCGCCGTGAACCGTTTTAGCATTGGCATCCAGTCTTTTTTCGACGAAGACCTGAAATGGATGAACCGTGCGCATAATGCCGGTGAAGCAGAATCGTCAGTAAAACGCGCGCAGGATGCCGGTTTTGAGAATATTACCATCGACCTGATTTTCGGTTATCCCCTGCTTAGCGATGCCAAATGGAAACAAAATATCCAAACAGCATTAGATCTGGATGTTCCGCATATCTCTGCTTATGGCATGACTGTAGAACCCAGAACAGCGCTTGCGGCATTTATCCGGAAAAAGAAATCACCACCATTGAACGACCACCAAAGCGCCGAACAGTTTTTATACCTTTCAGACACCTTGCAGGCAGCCGGTTACGAGCATTATGAAATATCTAATTACGCCCAGCCAGACCATTACTCGCGCCATAACACCAACTATTGGAAGGGCGTAAAATATTTAGGATTAGGCCCTTCTGCACACTCCTTTAACGGTGAAGCCCGCCAATGGAACGTAGCTAATAATGCGAAATATATCGAGGCTATTTTACAAAACCGTATCCCTGCCGAAACTGAAATATTAACGGAAACGGACCGCCTGAATGAATATGTCATGACCTCGCTCCGTACCATGTGGGGACTGGATTTATCTACGCTTGAAGGTATCGCAGCAGGGGCATCCACCGACCTGATCAAGACATCGGAACCCTTTTTAGAAAAAGGCTGGCTGATACGCGAAGAAGGGATTTTCCGCCTGACACGAGAAGGCAAGTTATATGCAGACCATATTGCTTCTGAATTATTTTTCTAGGCCCGACTTCTTTTTCAGAAGGTCAAAACCCTAGATATACGAGCCTTTTTCCGCATCGGATTTTAAATAAAAATTTAATTTTTTTTGAAATCCAGCCATAAATCCGCGCCGTAAATGGGGATAAATAAGTCGATCACAAACAATGAAAAAACTATTTATCATGGCCTTTGCAGTAGTAGCTACTGCCCTTGCGCCAAACGCATTTGCACAAAAAACAAAGATGGTAGGCGGTGCGCCGATGTATCCTACAAAAGACATTGTAGATAATGCCGTTAACTCTAAAGACCACACCACCCTGGTTGCCGCGGTTAAAGCAGCGGGCTTGGTTGAAACTTTAAAAGGCGACGGCCCCTTCACAGTATTTGCACCTACCAACGAAGCCTTTAACAAACTACCCGAAGGTACTGTAGCCACCCTTTTAAAACCAGAGAACAAAGCTACCCTAACCAAAGTGTTGACTTACCACGTGGTAGCAGGCCGTTTAAGCGCTGCCGACCTGATGGCAAAAGTAAAAGAAGGTAAAGGTAAAACCGAACTGACTACCGTATCGGGCGGTAAACTTTGGGTGATGCAACAAGGTAAAAAGTTGTACCTGGTTGATGAAAAAGGCGGTAAATCATGGGTGACCATCGCAGACGTGTTCCAGAAGAACGGCGTGATACATGTGGTGAACACCGTTTTGATGCCTAAATAAGCAAATAGCGATCAAGTACATATCTAGTGAAAGCCCGGTTGCATCAGCGCCGGGCTTTTTGTTATTTGTGCGTAATAAAAAATATGTATACCGCCCTTGTTTCGATTTTAGCTACATTTGCGTGTTAAT
This sequence comes from Mucilaginibacter straminoryzae, assembly GCF_022953055.1. Taxonomy (GTDB): domain Bacteria; phylum Bacteroidota; class Bacteroidia; order Sphingobacteriales; family Sphingobacteriaceae; genus Mucilaginibacter; species Mucilaginibacter straminoryzae. The sequence continues at coordinate 523,228 of NZ_JALJEJ010000004.1, forward strand.
TTTTTGTGAACATGGGTTTGATTTTATCACCGATAGATCGGGTTGATCACATCAGCAAGGAAGATTTTATTAACAATTACCTAATCCCGCGTAAGCCATTGGTGATCAGAAAAGCAACTGAAACCTGGCCGGCTTTACAGAAATGGACCTTCGAGTATTTGAAGGAGGTAGTTGGCAACCAGGTGGTGCCGTTGTACGACAGCTCAAAGGCCGACCCTTCCAAACCGATTAACGCTTCTGCTGCTGAAATGAAATTTGGCGACTACATCGACCTGATTCAAAAAGAGCCGACCGATCTCCGCATTTTCTTTTTTGATCCTATAAAGCACGCTTCGCAGCTACTGGATGATTACCGCGCGCCAAAAGACCTGATGGGCGGTTTTCTGGATAAATATCCAAGCATGTTCTTCGGCGGTGCGGGTTCTGTAACCTTTCTGCATTACGATATAGACCTTGCCCATATTTTCCATACACATTTTAACGGCCGCAAACATATCATCCTGTTCGATTATAAATGGCGCGACCGCTTGTATTGCATTCCTTTTGCTACTTACGCCCTTGAGGATTACGACATTGAAAATCCCGACTTCAGCAAGTTCCCTGCCTTAGACGGCATTGAAGGCCAGGAAACCATCCTTGAACATGGCGACACCTTATTTATGCCTACCGGCTACTGGCACTGGATGAAATACCTCGATGGGTCTTTCTCTATCTCGCTGCGCGCCTGGGATAAATCATGGGCAGTAAAAGCAAAGAGCCTTTACAACCTGACCATTCAGCGTAAGCTGGACAGCTATATGAAAAAGAAATTTAAAAAGCGGTACATGGACTGGAAAGAAGAACTGGCCATTAAACGCGCTAATAAAGCGTTAGCCCAGGGAGAACCGAAGTAACGGCCCCTCCTATATCCTCCCCAGAAGGGAGGACTTTAATTATTTGTAGAGACGCGAAACTTCGCGTCTTTTTCTTTTTAAAATTCTACCAGGGTAAATTCTAAAATCCGAATTCGAAAATCCGAACTCCGAATTAGGAGGTGTGATCCACCACGATCTTCCACTCCCCGTTTATTTTGCGGAACAATAGGGTAAAATAACCGCCCGGCTGATCCTTTTCGCGTTTAAGCTTCCATCCACCCAAAACAAAAGCATTGGTTTTATCCAGCAGCTTTACCTGAAGAATATTGAAGCTCAGCTCGCCCATGGCCGATTTATCCGGATAATGCTTTTTATAATTATCAGCAGTAGTTTGCCAGCCGTACTTCGGTCCGCCAGAGCCGATAAACATCAGCGAATCTGATTTCCAGTAACCCTTCATAAACTCATCGATATTGCCCTTATTCCATGCCTGTTGCTGGGTGTGCAATACTTTCAAGATCTGTTCACGGTCCTGCCCAAAGGCAATTGAACTGATCAGCAGCAGAAATGGTAAAATAAATTTCTTCATAAGACCTAAAATAAACATTTTCACATCCAAAAAGCTTCTAACTTTAACTTTCAGCTTTTATCGATACAATATGAAACCAGTTTTATGCTTTGGCGAAGTTTTATGGGATGCGTTCGGGGAAACAAAAAAAGCGGGCGGCGCCCCGATGAACGTTGCCTGGCACCTGAAACAACAGGGTGCAGCAGTTAGCTTCGCCAGCAGTGTCGGCCGCGATGCCTCTGGTGATGAGCTGGCAGATTTTTTAGAACAAAGCGGATTATATTCAGACCTGGTACAACAGGACGATACTTTGCCTACCTGCGAAGTTACCGTTCAGTTAGATGAGCACGGCCATGCTACCTACATAATCCCACAACCGGTTTCATGGGATAATATCCGTGTGACAGACACTTTGCTCAATGCCGCCAGAAATGCTTCGGCTATTATTTTCGGCAGCCTGGCTTGCCGTGGCACCCAAACCCGCGATACGCTGCATGAACTGCTGTCTGAAAGCAATACGCTGACTGTATTTGATGTCAACCTTCGGGCACCCCATTACGACCGTGATACGATCCATACCCTGGCGGCGCGTGCGCATGTGGTGAAAATGAATGAAGACGAGGCGGAACTGCTAATTGGTAAGGGTGGTGACCTGAAGCAAAAGATTGAAGAATTTCATGGCACTTATCATAGCCAAACCATATGCGTTACCCGCGGCGATAAAGGTGCCATATTATGGCACGACGGTAAGTTTTACGAACACGATGGCTACCCGGCGCATGTGGTGGATACCGTAGGTGCGGGCGACTCTTTCCTGGCCACGCTGGTTGCAGGTTTACTGAATAACGAATCGCCGGATACTATTCTGAACCGGGCTTGCAGGGTAGGCGCTTACGTAGCCGGACAACGCGGCGCAAATCCTTCCTATAACATTGCAGAAGTAGAGGCGCTGTAGAACTAAGAACCGAGAATCAAGAGTCAAGAGCCAAGAATCAGGAAAGCAAACCTTTATTACCTTGCGCCTTGTTTGTATTGTCGCCACATGGTTTTTGTAAGTTCATAAAGATGTTGGTGATACTTGCGAAGCCGTCTCATAAGTCAATTATGAGGCGGTTTTTTTATTTAAAGAGATTTTGACGGGTTTATTAGGAAAGCTGTATGGTGTCAGCTTACTTTAAGTTTTTTTGTTGGTTTGGGTGTTTTTG
>NZ_JALJEJ010000005.1 GCF_022953055.1 Mucilaginibacter straminoryzae
GGGGCTGCAAAGGTAAGAAGCTTTTTGACATTCCCAAAATAAATTTTATTTTTATTTCTTCAGTCTCTTTAGCTCCCGGAACAGGTTTCCCTCGTCCTTTTTGCGAGTGCAAAGGTAAGAAAAGCTTTTACATTTCCACCCTTCTGCTGATAATTTTTTAACAATTTCTTCAGAAAAAAGAAATATTGATAATCTTCACAAAAATTTATTTCAACTATAGCATTGATTGATAGCTAATTATAATTGATCCATCGTAAATCTTGCTAGTCGTGTCTTTTTAGCTAAAACCTATTCGTAATAAAAAAGCCAGATCTTAAAACCACGTATCGTAATAGGTGATACCGGATTTTGGGTTACAATGGTTTCCTGCTTAGCACTACCTTAACAGGTTCATCAAACTCAAAACTTAATTGTCACGAATACTATTTATAGAATTTGTGACAAAGCCTTCTCTGGCCGACTACGCGGCTGTTTGAATCTTAACAAATAACTTAGAATAGAGCTACGGAGTTAGTTATCCCAAATATCTACTCGGAAACCTTTCAAAATAACTCTTGATGTAACGGCAATGGTTAGAATCAGCTATGTTCATCCATAAATTCGCAGCCTCACAAAGTCTTTTTTAATTTTTCGATAAGTTTCAAAAGGGCCTCTCTATTTTTGGCTTCATGGTAAAATTTCGGGAGTTTTTCAAGAAGGGTAAAATGGGTACGATCATTACTTTCGCGCAATTTCGCCGATATATAATTCTCGAGGTAAAGCAGATGTTCATGGTTATAAGCCCAAAAGGTATCGTTTTTGAAAGGAGCCTGCAACCATAGCCTGGCATTAAAGTATGCGTGTGCCGCCATGATAAGCTGTCCGAACGAAGCATCAGTCGTAGCTACATTGCGGTTATGCCCGCAATTAATGCAAAATAGACGGGCCCGCTTTTCTGCATAATCAACAGTGGCCAGTGCCCGCAGGTCACACTGAAGGCAATGCACCAAAACCTGCGTTTGAAAATGACTTAGGCGCTTATTTTCATCTCGAAAACGGCTAATACTCATTGTTAATGACGTTTTTGGGCAACTGAACAATACCGGTATATTTTATCAATCAATGGTGGTATATTTTTGTTCAGGTAAACAAGTTCGGTTTTTGTACTTTGGTTGGACCTATAGTTATTCTCCTTCATGTCGGTCTTGTATAATATGACTGACTGTAATATAAAATTGAACGAGCGTGACACCATCTTGTATTCCTGATCATTTTCTTTTAGCAATACCTTCATATTGCGTTCAAAAATGGCTTTTTGCTCAGTGCCCAATCGTATCAGACTATCAAGCTTTCCCACCCTTTGTTTGGGATCTTTCACCTGGTTGATTGTTGAGGTGATCGCCTGTAAATAGTTTTTTGTAGCAAAAAGACTGTCCGTATGCGTATTTGCCTGGGAATAGCACAATGTTGTACTTGCTATAGTGAACACCAACCAATTTTTTAATAAACTCATATAGCGAGGAATATTAGAAAGCTTCTCTTTATTCAAGCACAAAGCACCCATATATTTCAAAAACTCTTTCAATACATTCATAGACGTTTATTGACTGCCAACTTATACCTTATCTCTCATAACCGTTAGAGCGATAGGCTTTCATGATCGGTTTAAGCTTAATGATTTTAACGGTTTGATACGAATATGCCAAGAAATCTGAAATATATCGACGTTACTTATCATATTTATCTTCCAGTTCTGACGTTGCTATAGAGGGATCAATAACAGCGTACTTCAAATTGATTGAGTCGCTTATTGAAAACCGTTTAGGATTATCATCCCAACCTCCCGAATACTGGTAAAGTTTACCATTAACAGTGTAGTTGATATCAACTGTTGACCTTTGTAAAAGTGAATCGATGTAATTAGTCCTTTAGTATGTATAACACCTGAATTAAAAGCAGACGTTCTCTTTTTTGCTTCCGTATCATACGCTTTAGATAGGTAATAAATTTGTTCAAGTAACAGCGAGATCATCGAATATTTTCAACTGAAATAATAACAACTTAAACTATCTGCTGATGAGACGAATCGGTGGAAATGGCGGCAATCATTTGACAATGTCAGTTATCTGTTGTTGATAATTGTTGCTAATTGTATATATTAAGATGTCTAAACAAACGCTTTTCAACCAGAAAACAATATCCTTAAATCACATGAAAATACAATTGATTGGCATAACCCTAATGTTAGGTAGCATCCTTTGCAACGCACAAGCGCCGCAAGTCAAAATCTCCGAAAATGGCAAGGTCCGCACTGTGACGATGAAACGAAATTATGACAACGACAACTATGAGTTTAGCGAAGGTATGGCACAGGTGAAGTTTAATGGCAAATTTGGCTTCGTCAATGAAGCGTATCAGGAAGTTGTGCCACCGATTTACACTCTTACCAGCGACTTTTACAATGGTGTTGCGGCTGTCTCCAATTCTAAAGGTAAATGGGGATACATAGATAAGAGCGGTAAAGTGATCACGCCCTTGATTTACGACCGCGCTTTGTACTTTAATGATGGTATGGGCTTGTTAGAGCTAAACGACCGTTACGGCTATGCAGATGTTACCGGCAAAGTCGTTATACCCCTGGGCTACAAACACGGCAATTTCTTTAACAATGGCCTGGCATGTGTCAAAGGTGATAATTTCCGAGCTACCTATATTGACAAAACAGGCAAACAAGCTTTTGCCAAGTCATTCAAGGACGGGAAGACTTTCGAAGAAGGCCTGGCTCCAGTTTGCAACGAACAAGGTAAATGGGGATTCATCGATAAAACAGGCGAACTTGTAATCAGTTACAAGTTTTATAACATCAGCCAAGGCTATAAAAATGGTGAGGCCAGGATCGAAACCGCTCCAGAACGAATATTGGTAGGTACCGACTCGTACTACGAACTTACCCGTGAGTATATCATCAACCGCAACGGAAAGATCGTCCGGGAATACGGTACCTCTCAAACCAGTACAAAAAAGTTGGCCCAGTAGTTTAAACTACTGTATATTGTTCTCCGTCCGGGCCGGTAACGTACTTGCCCAGGCGGCCAACCCTCCCGTCATTTGACTGTACCGGCTGATCAGGATTTGAAACAGCGACAAAGCCGTTCTTGGTGCCATATGCCTTACCCCTAAGCGTCATGCTGTTATTCGGAATGGATATTTGCACAGGTTGTTCGACTGTTTGCGGTCCTGTTGTTCGTTCAGCTTCCTGCTCGTCATAATATTGATTCACGCTTGCGAATATTTTCGCAGCACCCCGAAGGGTTTCTTTCGAGGCAACCGGCTGTGCATATTCGTTAACCCCGATCATGGTTGGCGTATTGGAATAGTCTTTTGCAAAACCGTAAATGGAGCGGACACCAGGCCAAACCTGCGGTGGAGCAATCTGTTGCCCCTGATATTGGTACATCATATTTTGCACGGCCATAATATGTTGTTGATTCAGCCAGGCCGCATATTGCTGTTGCTGCCAATATAGCATTTGCTGCTGCCACTGCGCGATAGCCTGTTGCTGCGCGACCCAATTTTGGTATGGCGCCATATTACCATATGCATAAGCTCCCTGATAACCGTAAGGTACCTGGTATTGGGCCTGTGCCTGATTAACCAAAATGCGTTTCGGTGCTAAAATCGTAACCGTTTTTTTGCCATCAATGAAGGGCAACACCACATCTCTCGCCGGTTCAAAATAATTCATGATTTCCAGCGGGTTGATTACCGCCAAAGTGGAGGTGCAGGCCAGGGCCTGAACAAATGCTCTTCGTTTCATAAGTTTTAATCCATTTTAGCAATACCGATTTTATCGCTTTGCTGGGTGTAATATAAACTATAACTGTTTCCGGTAAGATAATAACGGCCGATTTGCGCTTGTTCTGTCGGGTCCTCGTCAAACTGCAGAAAGAATTGTCCGTCGGTAGCAAAATGACGAAAGCCCTTGTCTGGTTCCAGCTTGTAAAACTTGCCGTTCATCGCGTAGCTTAATTCGTTATCAGTGTTATTATATACAATCACTTCCCGACCACTCGTTAGTTCAGGCGTCGCCGAATTTGAGGGGGCATTAGTAGAAACCACCACACCGTCCTGCTCGACTGCCTTCCTCAGCATGTTTTGATGTGCTCTTTGAAATTGCTCAAATGCTACCTGGGACATTACCGCCGTGTTGCCACTTAATACTGCGGTTGTCCTTAATATCTCTTTTCGCAAATCATTGGTTTGGACTTTGACGCCGCCGAGGTTGACATATAAACTACCGTTACCAGTAGTTGAAGCCCGCAAAATATCTTTTCCGTTTTCACTGATCCGGATGCGGGTAGGATCAATGTTTAATGGTCGCTTGCCTTTCAGGGTAGGTATTACTTCTTTGTTAAACCATCTTGATAGGCCGCCAAATTGGGCATTTGCCGTACCTGCAAGGATTAACAGAAAAAACAAGGCAAGAATATTTTTTTTCATGATGTTCAGGTTGTTTGGCTAAGTTAACTATATATTATTTCAAAAAAAATATATGAATATAAAAAGGTCATTTTTAAAAACTATAGAACTTACATCATCTGTTTATTTAGCAATTCATGAACGGCACTATCTAAACGTGCAAAGTGTGTTAGACTAAAATAAAAAAAGGACTTAGATTCTTAATCATAAGTCCTTTTTCTTAAGTCGGGATGGCAGGATTTGAACCTACGACCTCCAGCACCCCATGCTGGCGCGATACCGGGCTACGCTACATCCCGAAAATGATGGATGGCAAATATACAATTTTGATAAAATGCCGGAAGAGGAATTTCCTGTTTTTTAAAGAAGCTTTAGCCGTCCGCTACTTTCTTATTGCGGTTTTTAAACGCTTTAATGCTGTCGCGGATCAGCCAGAACGTTTCCAGGTAACCTATGCGGTAAACATCCAGCAGGTTAAACTTCGAATATTTCTGCAACCGGAAATAGCTGATGAGTAAGCCAACTACTACCGGCAGCAGGGTTGCCAATGCCACACCATATACATTATGGAAGATCAGTACACCAAGTACATCGCCAATGATATTTGCGGCCAGCATAAAGATTAACTTTACAGCATTCACTTGTGGCTGGTTGGTGGCATCAAGCGTAAGGGCCATAAAACGCTCTACCGGGTAAAGCAGGGCAAAGGTCATGAATATGCGGAACACGTTCGGGGCCGCGGTAGCAACGTACTTCTTATCTACAATCCACACGGCAAATTCAGAAAACAGCAACGAGCCAATTACAATAGGCAAAATCACAATAGTCACCATCCCTGCATACTTTTTCAATATATAGATGACGTGCGGTTTGTTGTCCTGGTTATGTGCTGCAGACAGGGGCGGCATAATCGTAGCGGCAAAACTGCGCAAAGGGGTTTCCACAAACTCCATCAGCCTTAAGCCCAAATTGTATACAGCCAGACTGCCAGGCCCCAGCATAAAATTGATAATATAGGTGTCCGAGTTACGGAACATACTGCTCCCCAGGCTGGTGCCCACGCTATACTTACCAAAATCAAACAAATGCCGGATGGTCTTTTTCGAGTAATTTTTAAACGTATCTATCCGCGCCCATCCTAACATAATGGTCATTAAGCTGGCTATACCACCTGCCAGAAAACCGGTGTAAACGGCCATCATCAGTGTAACATGATTTGTCAGGATCATCACCAATGCAAAAACGATGGACAGGATCTGGCTCACGGCACGGATATACAGCAGACGATCAAACCGCTGCTCTGCCTGGGCAATACAGCTTGCGATGAATGATGGCAAGGTGATCACATACACCAATCCAAACCATTTGATAAACAGATCAGTACCGCCGTCGGGGATCCGGTATGGCAGCAATAGGTAAACCAGATTGATCACGATAAACACCACGGTAATACCAGAACCAAGGTACCAGGCAGATCCGGCTATCTCGCGCGAGCGTTCTTCTGTATTACCGGCATAAGAGGTGATGAAAGCCGTAGTGATCAACCCCGCCCTGAAGGTATCGATCAGCCCGATGGTACCCTGAAAGAAAAACCAGATCCCCATCTCGTCCATTGACAGGTAGCGGAAAAATATGGCGATCAGCACCATGTTCAGTACCGACATTACTGCGTTACCAATCAGGTTTACAATATGCGGGTTGCGGAGTTTATCAATGATCTGTTTAAAAAACATGAAGATGACGGCAGGTTATTTCAAATCTTTAACATCGGTGAACATCAGCTTCACACTGCTGTTTAACACTTTCCCCTTCAGGTATACAAACCTTAACGAGTTCACAAAAACAGACTGTTTTAATTTCCAGGTACTGCGTACCATCGTGTTCGGCTCAATGCCACCGGCCTCATGCAGGAAAAGATCCGGTCCTTTAAACATTAGCGCTTTACCGCCTTTCTTAATAAAGCAAAGGCACATGGCATATTCCGTCGGGTCGCCCCGTTCACCTTCACGGTAACGGCAGAACTTGTGTAAGAAGTCAGACCGGCGCAGATGTGGGTGGTCACTGTAAATCCTGAATTTCAGGTGGTTAAGAAACCATACCTGCGGGCGATACAGCATTTCGGAAAATCCGTACTTATAATCGCGCAGATACGGGAAAGGCGCCCAGGGGAAGGTGTAAAAACGTATCAGGTCCCATTGCTTTTCTTCGTCCATCAAACGCACTGCGTTTGTAAAGTTGGGGGCGAAGTTCGCCGTAGGTTCAAAATCTTCCTGAACGTAAAGTGTATAGGGTGTAGTTACGGCATCCTGCCCTTTGTTAATATTGTTGCCAAGCCCTTTATTTACAGGCGTGCTGACGAGCCTGAACCCATAATTTGGTTGCAGTTGCTTCACATGCTCCAGGTGCTCCGGCTTACTTCCATCGTCAGAAACAATTGTTTCCTGGAAAGACAAACCGAATTCCGCACATTTAGCCAACAAGTGCTCCAGTGATTTACTGCGATTATAGTGTGTAATCAGCAGCGTTACCCGATCAAAGTGATGAGATTCCATACCAGCAGCGGCTAACCGAAAATTTTTCGGAAGAAACGTTTAACCATCCTTACCTGCCGGGTAAAGCCGCTCACCATTTTAAAATCGCGGTAAGCAGTTTTCTTCAGGTAATCAAAAAAGATATCCCGGTATTTTTCACTATAACTATAATTAGTATAGATAGGTTTGTTACCTATATAATGCAGCAGTTTGGCGCCGGGTTGATCATTATCTACTAAATGGTTCCATTCCGGGTCGAGCGGCAGCCAGCGGTTGGCCAATACGACGTTCAAACAGTACTGGTCGCCATAAACAATGTATTTCTGATATTTTACTGCTGCGTCCAGCGCCTTATTGCAAACATCAAACTCTACCCATTTCTTGTAATTGATCAGCAGCAAGCCTGCGTTAAGGTATAAGTCTTCAGAGTGGTAACCCAATTCTTCCCAGTTACGCACACCACCACCCCATGAACATCCCAACGTTTTAATGCCAGGATCCTGAACAGCGGCTACAATATGATCTCCAAGATCAATATCCCAAAGCTCCCGGATATTTCCCAGCACGATCATGTCCGAATCAAGGTATAATACCCGCTCCGTACCTTCGGGGATAAAAGTATGTACAAACAGCCTGAAGAAAGTTGTTACCGGCAAACGGGCATTATTAAAATAAGGAAGTTTAATTTTGCCTACCACCTCTTTTACCGGGTAGAACTTCAGCGCAACATCTGATGAGGTAACAGATTGTTTTAGTTTTTGAATACCTGAAGAACTGATCCCGTCATCAATGATATAAACATCAATTAAAGAACCGGCGGAGTTTATCTCGAGTGATTTTATGGAAGCCGCCAGCAATGGGGCGAAGTTATTATCACAAGCGTATACAACGCTCAAGCGCTTATCGGTACCAGTCATATCTTAAATTAAGCAGGGATTTAAACGGTTTAAAAGTTCTGCTTCATCGCCTTCTATCTCGCTAAGATAATGTTCCCCAGCCAATTTTGCGACAATAATCTATTTAACGTAAAAATCTGGTCTAAGGTTATTGCTATTCATTTCCTTTTAGGTAAATGAACAGCGCTTTTGTGTTTTAAAATTACAGCAGTTTCTTACAACGCACAACCAGTCCGCTTTCGTCATAGATCAACAAATCGCCAGATTTATCTATCTCGTATCGCTCGTTAGCGTTTTGTTTGCTTACAAACTTCTCGCCTTGCTTCTTTAGTTCGGTAGCATCCGGAGAAAGGTCTGGACTATCGGGCACGTTCAGCTTTTTCCCTTTAAAAGCAACTACCTGTATAAAGGTCTGCTCGCCGCGTGTAACAATTTCATAGGCAATCTGCTCGCCTTTATCTGTCTTGATCTCTTCATCAAACCAAACACCTTCCAGGTGCGTGTTCGGCTTTACCGCGTTTACCTTTTTTGCGGTATCTATTTTATCTTCCGCTGGTTTACCTTTGTTGTTGCAAGCACAAAAAAGCATTAAAGTACTTAGAAGCACAGGTACTGATATTTTCATAGGGCTACTGTTAGCATGGATTATAATTTGCAAAGATACTTTTATGAATCGCATTAAGACTTTCTTAATTCATACAATTACACCGCGCAAAAGCGCGTTTTAGTTAAAATCATTACTTTTATGGTTATGCAGCCAGGTAATAACTACCAATTACTGATTGAAAAGATAGATCTGTTCATCCGCAGGTACTATCTTAACAAGCTGTTACGGGGTGTTATCCTTTGGGCGGCAGTGCTGCTAACCGGCTATATCGTTGCAACGCTGAGCGAGTACTTTGGCCATTTTACTACCTTCTCGCGCACGGTAATCTTTTATTCATTTATCGCACTTAACCTGGCCATCATTAGCAGGTACATCCTGCCCTCGGTCTTTGCGTTGTTAAGGTTAAAAGAAACCATCTCTCACCACCAGGCGGCAGAAATTATCGGGCAGCATTTTGGCGAAATCCAGGACAAGCTGCTGAATACACTACAGTTGAAGGAAATAGCAGACCGCGATCCGCGGCACGCGCAACTGATCCAGGCCAGTATCGATCAAAAAATCGAAGTACTTCGTCCGGTACGTTTTCCGACCGCGGTAGATATCCGCCAGAACGTTAAATACCTAAAATGGGTTATCCCCCCTGCCCTGCTTATTTTAATCATCGCGTTTGCAGCTCCTAAAATATTGACCGATGGTACCGTAAGGCTGGTAAAGCATAATCAGTATTTTGCCCCTGCTGCGCCGTTTCAGTTTATTATTACCAATCCTTCTTTACAAGCCACACAAGGCCAGGATTTTAAACTGGACCTGAAGCTGCAAGGGAATAATTTTCCGGATGCCCTATATATCGAAACCGAGGGGCATACCTTTAAACTGGATAAGCTTTCGCTCAGCAGATTTACTTACCTGTTTACAAACGTCCAGCATACGCTTGCCTTCAAACTGAGCGGCGGCGGTTATAGTTCTTCCACATATAAGTTAGTGGTAAATGCAAAACCATCGCTGCTTCATTTTAATGCGGCACTTACCTATCCGGCATATCTACATAAAAAGAATGAGGTGATCACCAATGCCGGCGATTTAACCATACCTGTAGGTACGCTTGTGCAATGGCAGTTGCATACAGAACATGCCGACCAGGTAATTTTTAAACTAAACCAGCAGCAAAAGCTGCTGAAACCTTCTCAGCAAGATGTGTTTACCAATACCGAGCGCATTTTAAACAGCGGAACGTATTTGTTAAAACCGCTGAATAAACAGGTGATCAACAGCGATTCGGCCGCTTATGCAATTCATATAATTGCCGATGAAAGCCCTGCTATTGTTGCCGAGGAAAAGCAGGATTCGGTAAGCATGAAGGCTTTATATTTCAACGGGAAGATCCAGGACGACCATGGCTTCAGTTCCCTTCGTTTTCACTATACGGTTTATGATGGCGATAAGAAAGCGGGCAGTTATAGCATGCCCGTTAAGGCTGATCTGACCAGCACCGCCGCAGATTTCTTCTATTTCTGGAACCTGAAAGACCTGAAAGCAAAACCAGGTAACCGTATCAGTTATTATTTCGAGGTGGTAGATAACGATGCTGTTAAAGGGCCTAAAACCGCCCGGACAAACGAGAAATCGCTGGATATCCCCACCAATCAGCAGATAGCGAACGAGTTAAACGCAGGTACAAAAGAAGTTCAGCAAAAAATGCAGTCGGCAGCCAAAATGGCTGCCAAACTCGAAAAAGAAACGCAGCAACTGAACCAGAATTTATTGAACAAACGCGAGCTTAGCTTCGACGAGAAAAAACAGGTGGAAGACCTGCTGCAGAAACGGAAAGACCTGGAAGAAATGTTAAAAAACATCCGGGATGAAAATCAGAAGAATATTTACAACCGTCAGCAAACGCAGCAACAGGACGAACAGGTTACCCAGCTTCAGAAACAAATGGATGAGCTGTTGAAGAACCTTTTAGACCCAAAAACACGCGAAATGCTGGAACGCCTGAAAGAGCTGCTGCAAACCGAACAAAAAACCGGTACCCGTGAAGAATTAAACCAGATGCAAAACGAAAACCGCTCGATGAAAAAAGAACTGGAGCGGATGGCAGAACTATATAAAAAGCTGGATTTTGAGCAAAAACTAAATCAAAACGTAAATAAGCTGAACGAACTGGCTGAAAAGCAACAGCAGTTGGCCGAAAAATCCAAACAGAGTGATGCTGCCAACCGGCAGCAACTGAACCAGCAGCAGCAACAGCTAAATAAAGATTTTCAGGAGGTAAAAAAAGGATTGAACGACCTGGAAAAACTGGCGAAAGAGAATGAGCAATCTCAGTTCAGTAATCCGCAGCAGGAAGAGCAGCAGATTGAACAGAAAATGAATGAAAGCGCCGAACAGCTCAGTAAGAACAATAATAAAAAAGCAGCCCAGTCTCAGCAACAGGCCGCCGAGGCGATGCAGCAACTCGGTCGTAAGCTACAGCAGGACAACCAGGAACAGGAAGGCCAGCAGTTGTCTTTAAATGCGCAACAATTGAGGGAACTGATAAAAAACCTGGTGAACAGCTCGTTCGATCAGGAAAAACTGATGCAGACATTTAGAAATACCAGCCCGTCTGACCCAAATTATACGCGGCTTTCGCAAAAACAGAAAGATATAAAAGACAATCTTAAAACCGCTGAAGACTCTTTATATGCCCTGAGTAAAAAGGTGCCGCAAATACAATCTACCGTTAATGACGAAATAAACGCAATAAATACGCAAATTAGCAAAGCAATTGATTACCTGGGCGACAGGCGTACAATGGAAGCTAACCGCAGCCAGCAGTACGCCATGACATCCATGAATAATTTGGCACTGATGTTGAATGAGGTGTTGAGCCAACTGCAAAACAGCATGAAGAACGCAAAGGGGGGTAAGGGCAAACAGCAGCAAAGCATGTCGCAATTAAGCCGCATGCAGCAACAGCTGAACAATAACATGCAAAAAATGCGCGACCAACTACAACAGCAGGGCAACCAGGGCCAAAGCCAGCATCAGAGTACAAGCGAACAGCTGGCGCGTATGGCCCGTCAGCAACAGGATATCAGACGGGCAATAGAGCAATTTAACCGCGAACAGTTAAAAGATGGAAAAGGTAATGGCGGTAATCTGGACAAAATTGCAAAACAAATGGAACAAACAGAGAACGATATCGTAAACAGACGAATTACAGACGAGACCATAAAAAGACAACAACAGATACAGACCCGGTTACTTGAAGCAGAAAAGGCACAGCAGGAACGTGAACAGGATAAAGAACGCCTAAGCCAATCCGGGAAGGATTTTCCGCCCGGTTATATCAAGGCACTTCAGCAGTATCAGCAGCAAAAGGTAAAACAAACCGAACAGCTGAAAACCGTTTCACCGGAACTGAATTTGTACTATAAACAAAAAGTTAAACAATATTTTAACCAACTAAATGGTAAGTAGTATGCAAGGGCCTAACATTCAAGCGGCAAAATTATATACACTACAGCTTCCTTCAAGCCCGGAAAGTATTATTGATCTCGAAAATCTTATCGAAGAAATAGCTGATACCTACCAGGTGGGCGAAGACACCTTTGCCAATATGATGACCTGCCTTAACGAGATAGTGATGAATGCTATCACCCATGGTAATAAATTAGACCCGGAGAAAAAGGTAATTGTTAACGCAGAGGTAGATAACCGCCGCATTATCTGGACAATAGCAGATGAAGGCCCTGGTTTCGACTATAATAACCTGCCTGACCCTACTGCTGAAGAAAATCTGGAAAGTTTGACCGGCCGGGGCGTTTTTATCGTTAAACACCTGGCAGATCAATGTATTTTTAATGATAGAGGTAATGAAGTAGAGCTTCATTTTAAATTCTGATGCCCGTAATTAATTTTTTCTTAGAAGATATATCCTACAAGCTCACCGGTAAGCTTGCGCTTAAAAAGTGGATAAAGGAAACGATTATAGCAGAAGGTTACAAGCTGGACGAGTTGAACTACATCCTATGCTCTGACGAGTATCTGTTGCAGATCAACCAGCAATACCTAAACCATGATACCTATACAGATATCATCACCTTTGATAATTCTGAAAAGGATAAAGTAATCACAGGCGATATTTTTATATCCATTGAACGAATTAAGGAAAATGCGGTAAAATTTGCCGTGCCGGAAATCCGCGAACTGCAACGCGTTGTAATACATGGTGCATTGCATTTGCTTGGTTACAAGGATAAAAAGCCTGCCGAGAAAGCTTTGATGACAGAAAAAGAAGACTTTTATCTGACTAAAATTAGTGTTTAATTACACTAATTTTACGTTGATAACTAACCAAGATACAACAATGAAAATATTAGCATTCTTATTCGCCATGTTATTTGTGGCACCTTCGTCGGTTTATGATTTTAAACTGAAGAATATTGACGGGAACGCATTCTCGTTAAAAAAATACCGCGGCAAAAAATTACTGATCGTTAATACCGCTTCTAAATGTGGCTTTACCCCGCAGTATGCAGAACTGCAGAAGCTTGCAGACCAGTATAAAGATAAAGTGGTAGTAATTGGTTTCCCTGCCAACAACTTTGCGCAGCAGGAACCGGGTTCTTCTACTGAAATTAAAGAGTTTTGCCAGAAGAATTATGGCGTTACTTTCCCGCTGAGTGAAAAAGTAAGCGTGAAAGGCGACGATATCTCACCGCTGTTCGCTTACCTTACCAGCGCACCAAACCCTGATTTTACCGGCGAGATCAAATGGAACTTTGAGAAATTCCTGATCGATGAAAATGGTAAACTGATCCACCGTTACCGCTCTAAAGTAACACCACTTTCACCAGAGATCACTAAAGAATTAGAATAAGCAGAAAAGGCGCCCGATGAGGCGCCTTTTTGATGTTATTGCTTTTGTGCTTTCCGGATCGAATCCTGGCGCTTCTTTTCTTCTTTAGCCAGGCGTTTTTGCTCTTTCTCTTGTTGCTTTTGCAGTTTTTCCTGCGCCTTCTTTATCGAATCCTGGCGCTCTTGTGCTGCCTTTTGTTTTTTCTTAAAAAAACCTCTTAACAAGAAGTTATGCTGCGCCGCCTTCAGGTCTTCATGCAAGGTAGTCGTTGCCGCATTTACATTTTTCACCGTTGATTTTGCCGAGGCTACGGTGGTCTCCAAATCCTTCGCCATACGGTCATTATGTAACAAGCGGCCTAAAGTGCCCTTTCCATTGTTCACGTCCTCAAAAATTCCGCTTAAGCTGGTTGTAATTTTCTCTGCATTATCAGCAACGCGTGTCAACTTACCGATGATCTTATCTACATCTACCGGGTTAACGGCTGCTAACTGGTCGCCGCTGTTCACCACTTCGGCATTGGTTTTACCCGGGGTGATGACAATCAGTTTATCGCCCATTAACCCGTCGCTACCGATGCTCACTTTCGCATCCTTTTTGATAAACTTCCGTACGTTTTCGTTAATGGTTAAGTCTACTTTAACTGTGCTATCCGTTACGATGTTGATGTCTTCTACCACACCCACGTTTATACCTGCAAAACGGACGTTATTACCTACCATCAAACCGTTCACGTTCTTAAAGGTACCGCTAACGGAAAAGGTAGAATTGAACATGCTTTTCTGGTTTCCGATCAGGAAGATACCCAGAAATAATATCGCGAGGCCTACTATAACAAACAGGCCGATCTTTAATTTTTGTGAGGAAGTAGTTCTCATATACTGTCGCTGAAATAAGATTTTACAAATTGATTATCACTATGCTGAAGGTCATCAAAAGAACCTTCCGCTATATATTCACCGTCATTCATCACCACTACACGGTCTGCCGTTATGCGTGCGCATTCCATATCGTGGGTAATAATGATCGAAGTGGTTTTATATTTCTTCTGCATCTCAAGGATCAGTTGACTGATCTCTCTTGAGGTAATTGGATCGAGCCCGGTGGTCGGTTCGTCGTACAACATAATCTCTGGCTTTACAATCAGCGTACGTGCTAACCCTATCCGTTTACGCATACCACCAGAAAGGTCTGAGGGCATCTTTTCAGCCGCTTCCGGCAGCCCTACTCCTTCCAGTATTTCGTTCACGCGCTGGTCTATCTCGTTCTGGTCTTTTAACTTTAATACGCGGGTAAGTGGAAATTCCAGGTTTTCGCGCACGGTCATAGAATCGAATAAAGCGCCGCTCTGGAACAGGAAACCGATATGCGTACGCAGATCTTTTAGTTCCTCGTCGTTCAGTTCGGATACTTCCTTACCAAAAACCTTAACAGAGCCGGCATCTGGTGTCAGCATCCCCACAATACATTGAATGGTAACAGACTTCCCCTGGCCGGATTTCCCAAGCACGACGATATTCTCACCCTTGGTTACCGTCAGGTTGATGTTCCGCAGTACTTCTTTACTTCCAAAGCTTTTCTTCAAGCCTTTGATCTCGATAATAGCTTCGTCGCTGCTGACGCCGCTTTTTGTAGACCGGTGTTCTTTAACTGCTTCCATATTAGTAATACAAAAGGTTAGTGATCTGAACAACAATCATATCTATAAAGAATATCCACAACGAAGCCGTAACTACAGCCGAGTTAGCGGCGACACCTACGCTTTCGGTACCCTTATTAGAATTAAAGCCCTTGTAACAACCTACATAGCCGATTGCAAAACCGAAGAAAACAGTCTTGATCAGCGCCGGGAAAAAGTCAGTAAAGTCGAGCGAGGAGATACACTTGTTAAAGTATAAGAAGAAGCTGATCTTATCGCTGATGTTTAGCGCCACGTAACCACCGAAAAGGCCAATAGCATCGCCGATCATGGTTAATAATGGTACCATCAGGCTGGTTGCCAGAATGCGGGTAACCACCAGGTACTGTATAGGGTTTGCACCGGCAACTTCCATCGCATCAATCTGCTCCGTCACCTTCATACTGCCCAGTTCTGCACCGATACTGGATGCGATTTTTCCTGCGCAAATAATGGCCGTTATCACAGGCCCTATCTCCCTTACGATAGATACCGCCAGGGTATGCGGCAACATACTTTCCGCGCCAAATTCAACCAGCGTAGGCCGCAATTGCAGGATAAGCACCAGTCCCATGATGAATGAAGTTAACCCGACAAGAGAGAACGATTTATACCCTATTTCGTAACACTGCCGTACAAACTCTGACCATTCAAAACCGCCAGAGAAAATATTTCTAATAAAACGCGACAGGAAAACACTTTGGTCTCCTACGGAAATGGCCCATTTTTTCCATCCGCTTAGCGCTGCCTGATCTTCCATTATGTATAAATTATATTTGAAATTCTTTGGGTTCAAACACCCTGCCTTTATAAGACCTGGTTAACTGGTATTGATATAAACGCGAACGCGCCTGTTACTTTTGATTCCAAGAACTGCTGTTATAACATCAATATCTTCAGTTTTGTTTATCAGGTATTTAGATGTTTCATCTTTACCAAAAATCAGCCCAAACTTTACACACCTATTTTTCCTACTTTTGTATACTTTATATGAAAAAGGCAATCATAGCAGGCGCAACCGGACTGGTTGGTGGAGAGTTATTGCAAATTATTTTGCAAAATTCTGACTATCAGGAAGTTTTGGTAATAACCAGACGTGATTTAGGTATACAGAACCCTAAGTTAGTTCAGCTGATTGTCAATTTTGATGAGCTTGACCAACACCAGCATACCCTAACCGCGGATGCGCTGTTTTGCTGCCTGGGCACTACACAAAAGAAGACACCAGACCGTAAACAGTATAAAAAAATAGACTATGAATACCCGTTGAACTTAGCGCAGATAGCAAAGCGCAATGGGATAAAGCAGTATCATTTTATATCGTCTGTTGGGGCCGATATGCATTCTTCTAACTTCTACCTAAAAACTAAAGGAGAAACAGAAGATGCGCTGGTACACCTGCACCTGCAATGTTTACACATATACCAACCATCGTTTTTAGTTGGTAATCGCAGCGAATCGAGGCTGGGCGAAAAGATAGCCGGAGCCGTTTTAAAAATAGTTGATCCGCTGTTAATCGGGGGATTAAAAAAATACAGGAGCATAAAAGCCGCCGCTGTAGCAAAGGCAATGTACAACCAATCTATGAAGCAGGAAACAGGCTTATATATCCATCCATCAGATCACATCAAAAAATTAGCGTGAGTACTTATTTATCAGGAGAAAGTTTAGGTCACTCCTATCATGACCGTTGGTTATTCCGCAACCTTACCATAGGAATTAATAAAGGCAGACGCGTTGCATTAGTAGGTGTAAACGGGGCTGGCAAGTCTACCTTATTAAAGATTTTATCAGAGCAGTTGGCGCCTACAGAAGGTAAGGTAGTGCATGCACGTGACGTAAGGATTGGCTATCTTGACCAGGACCCGAAGTTTGAAAAAGATTACACCATCAGCGACTTTATCTTTAATGCAGATAACCAGCAGCAGCAACTCATCCGTCAGTATGAAGAGTTAATGGATACCGACCCCGATAACGAGGACGCCATTAATAAACTGGCCGAAGAACTGAGCAACGCTGATGCGTGGGCTTATGAATACCAAATCAAGACCATCCTTGGCCGACTGGATATTCATCACTTAAGCCAGCGGATAGATACCTTATCCGGCGGACAGAAAAAACGACTGGCTTTGGCTGCGCTATTAATTGCCGAACCGGATGTGTACGTGATTGACGAGCCTACCAACCACTTAGATATTGACACCATTGAATGGCTTGAAAAACTTTTGACCGAAGGTGGCAAAACCATAGTGATGGTAACGCACGACCGTTATTTTCTGGATAATGTATGCAACGAAATTATCGAGTTAGATAATGGTAAGATATTCTCGTACCAGGGTAACTACCAATATTTCTTAGAAAAGAAAGCTGAGCGCGAAGCAACCGATGCGGCTCAATTCGCTAAGAATAGTAACCTGTTGAAGAAAGAGCTGGAATGGATGCGCAGGCAGCCGCAAGCCCGTGGTACAAAATCTAAAGCACGGATTGATGCCTTTTATGACCTGGAAGAAAAAACCAAGAACGGCGGACCAAAAGATAAGGTTCAGCTAAGTATGAAGACTTCCCGCCAGGGGAACAAGATTATGGAATTGCATCACCTGGGAAAAGTATTCCAGGGACGTAAAGTGATTGATGAGTTTGATTACGTTTTCAAAAAAGGTGACCGTATTGGTATTGCCGGTAAAAACGGCAGTGGCAAGTCTACCCTATTGAACCTGATCACCCAAAATATTAATCCAGATACCGGTGAAGTAATTAAAGGTGAAACTACGGTAATAGGGTACTATCACCAGCAGGGAATTACTTTTAAAGAAGACGAAAGGGTAATTGATATTGTTAAAAGCGTGGCAGATTATATCCCAATGGCAGATGGAAAAACCATCACCGCCTCTCAGCTTTTAACCCAATTCTTGTTTCCTCCTAATAAACAGCATGGCTTTGTTACCAATTTGAGCGGTGGCGAGAAGAAACGTTTACAATTAATGCGCATCCTGATGAAGAACCCAAACTTCTTAATCCTGGATGAGCCTACTAACGATTTGGACATCGATACGTTGAATGTTCTTGAAGACTTCCTGATGAATTATACAGGCGTACTACTATTAGTATCTCACGACCGTTATTTATTGGATAAATTAGTAGAACAGTTATTTATTTTAGATGGCAGTGGTTCGGTAAATATTTATAATGGCAACTATTCATCTTTCCGCTTAGAACAAGATGAAGCGAAAACGCAGAGTAAAGCGCAAGCAATACAACCTACCGCTACCCCTGTTAAAAAACCAGAAGTAAAATCCAAGTTATCCTTTAAGGAGACTAAAGAACTGCAAGACCTGGAAAAAGAAATCGCTAATATCGAAAATGAAATAAAAGCGCTTGCTATAACGTTAAATTCGGGAAGCTTGGATCATATTCAATTAGCGGAAACATCAAAGAAAATAGAGGATTTAACAGCGTTATTGGATGAGAAATCATTCCGCTGGTTAGAACTATCTGAAAAGCAATAAACCATGAAGTTATCTGATATTTTAGCCTCTTTAGGCGTTATTATCCTCTTAATCGCCTTCCTGCTTAATTTATATAAAAAACTGGACGCAAATAGCAGAGCTTATACCTTTATGAATTTCTTTGGGGCAGCTTTATGTTGTATATCTTCTATACTCATCAGGTTCTACCCTTTCATTATTCTGGAAGCGGTTTGGGCTTCGTTCGCATTAGTGTCATTATTCAAAGTTCCACGTGGAACATCTTCTGATAAAAAGTAATTTTGTAATTGTTCCACGTGGAACATCAATACTATGTTTAAGAAATACGATGTAATTGTAGTAGGCGCAGGCCATGCAGGTTGCGAAGCAGCAGCAGCAGCGGCTAATATGGGTTCGTCTGTTTTATTGGTTACCATGAACATGGGAACTATTGCGCAGATGAGCTGTAATCCTGCTATGGGCGGTGTGGCCAAAGGCCAAATTGTGCGAGAGATAGATGCTTTGGGTGGATACTCTGGTATTATTGCTGATAAAACAACTATCCAGTTCCGCATGCTTAACCTTTCTAAAGGGCCTGCTATGTGGAGCCCCCGCGCACAAAACGACCGGTTGCGTTTTGCAGAAGAGTGGCGCTTGATGTTAGAAAGCACGCCTAATGTAGACTTTTGGCAGGATATGGTTAGCGGCCTGATTGTAAAAGGTGATAAAGTTTGTGGCGTTAAAACATCTATAGGTGTTGAAATAGAAGCTGAGGCTGTTGTGTTAACCAACGGTACTTTCTTAAACGGAACCATCCATATTGGCGAAAAGCGCTTCGGTGGTGGCCGTACCGGCGAGAAAGCCGCAACCGGTTTAACCGAACAATTAGTAGAATTAGGTTTTGAAGCTGGCCGAATGAAAACCGGTACTCCACCCAGGGTGGACGGCCGTAGCTTGAATTACGGAGTAATGGAAGAACAATGGGGAGATGAAAACCCTGGCCGTTTTTCTTATACAGATATAGAGCGCCCTACGCGCCAACGCTGCTGCTGGATCACCTATACCAACGCTGAAGTACATGAAACCTTGAAAGAAGGTTTTGAAAAATCGCCAATGTTTACCGGCAGGATTAAAGGTTTAGGTCCGCGTTATTGCCCGTCTATAGAAGACAAAATCAACCGTTTTGCCGAACGTGAACGCCATCAGATATTCGTGGAACCCGAAGGTTTTGATACAGTAGAAATCTACGTAAATGGCTTCTCCACTTCTTTACCAGAGGATGTTCAGTACCGGGCGCTAACTAAAATACCAGGTTTCGAAAAGGCTAAAATGTTCAGGCCCGGGTATGCCATAGAGTATGATTACTTCCCCCCTATGCAGTTAGATTCTACCCTGGAAACGAAGTTGATCAAAAACTTATTCTTCGCCGGACAGATCAATGGAACTACAGGTTACGAGGAAGCCGCATCACAAGGGCTAATCGCAGGTATCAACGCGCACCAAAAAGTACATGATCAGCACGAAGTAATACTGAAAAGATCTGAGTCTTACATTGGAGTTTTGATAGACGACCTGGTAACAAAAGGTACCGAAGAACCTTACCGGATGTTTACTTCACGGGCAGAACACCGCTTGTTATTACGCCAGGATAATGCCGATGTAAGGCTAAGTCCGCTTGGTCACGAGTTAGGTTTGATCAGCGAAGAGCGTTTGCAAAAGGTAAAAGATAAGATAGAGAATTCTGATAAGATTGTGGCATTCACCAAAAGCAAATCTATAGAGCCTGCTGCAGTGAATGGCTTATTAGAAGAGCTTGGTACAAGTGCCTTAAATCAAAATGTGAAATTGTTTAGCCTGATCTCACGCCCGCAAGTGAGCATTAATGATTTGATTAAAGCAGATAGCAACTTAGGCAGCTTACTTTCTGAATACGATAAAGAAACTATTGAGCAGGCAGAGATAAAAATTAAATACGAAAGCTATTTTGAAAAGGAGCTTGAGATTGTAGAGAAAATGAAGAAGATGGAAAACAACGAAATTAATCCCGACTTCAATTATCACAACCTGGTATCACTATCAAAAGAAGCGCGAGAAAAATTGATGAAGGTAAAACCCCGTACGTTAGGGCAAGCATCACGTATTTCGGGGGTGTCCCCTTCTGATATTTCTGTTCTAATGGTCCATTTATCGAGATAATAATCTAAATAGCTGAAAATTAATAACTTATAAAATATCCGATTTAAGACATTATTTTAAAAATTTAATATCCTGAATCATAAAAAGAGTAAAATAGCTTATACAGCCTAAAAATGCCCTCAAATAAAAAATCACGCTTTTTTGCCATTTCGTTCATCGCATTTTTTACGATGTTGATCGTTTTTGGCTGTGCAAGTATCAGAAGACCGATGGGAGGTCCGCGCGATCACACGCCACCAAAGTTATTGTCGGCGACCCCGCCAAACATGACTCGGAACTTTAATGCGAAAAAAGTGGAGATGCAGTTTGACGAATATTTTAAACTGAATAACCAATACCAGGAGATCAGCATCAGCCCGACCCAGGAACGTTTACCTGAATTTAAGATCAGCAGTAAAAAACTGATCATCGATTTTAAAGACAGCCTGCAGAAGAACACTACATATGTGATCAACTTCGGTAAATCAATACAGGACGTAAACGAGAGTAACATTCTCAAAAATTTTACTTACGTATTTTCCACCGGCCCGCATATCGATTCACTTTCTGTAAGCGGTTCCGTCACCAACACAGAAACCCAGGAAAAGGAAAAAGATGCAACCGTTATGCTGTTCCCCCTAAAACAGGATACAGCCTTCTTTGGGAAAAAGAAACCGATGATCTTTACCACGACAGATTCATCTGGTAATTTTAGCTTAGGAAACCTTCACGATGGCGACTATCGCATCTATGCTTTGAAAGAGCCTTCTCCGGACCGAATCTATAACAGTGATAAAGAACTGATCGCTTTTTCAAAGGATCCGATACACTTAACAAAAGATACGTCTGGTATAAGTTTAAGATTATTTAAACAGGTACCTGATAAATTCCGGATTGCTGAGAAGCGTTTCGACCAGGATGGTAAGCTGTTATTTGTTTTCAACCGGCCACTGAAAGATCCATCCGTTAAGATCACCTACCCCCCTAACCTGGATGATCAAAAAATTGTAGACTTCTCAAAAAATAAAGATACTGCTTTGGTCTACATGCGCAACATGGATTTTGATTCTATCCGTGTGGCTTTCGCCGAACAGCAAAAACCTTTAGATACTACTTATTTAAGAAAAGGACGAAAAGAAACCTTTACCAGGGCCATTGCTTTCCGGTACAATTTAGACCAGGACAACAGGTTAAAACCCGGCAACGATTTACAGCTAACTTCTAACCTGCCGATTGAAACTTTTGAGCAGTCCTTAATAGTATTGGCAGAAGATTCCACCCAGGCTACTTTCATTATTCAGAAAGATCCGAATAATCCGAAACTATTCAAGCTAAAGTCGCGCTGGAAACAGGATGCCATTTACACATTGACAATCAATGATAACGCCTTCACCGATATTTACGGCGATAAGAGCAAGAAAACGATCAAGAAATTTCAGCTAAACAAACCGGAAAACTACGGTACGTTGAGTATTAAGTTGAATGTACCTGATACCAGTAAGGCTTATATTGCAGAGGTGATCAACCAATCTAAGAGCATTGTTAAAACGCAACTATTTAGTAAAAACTCCACGCTTATCATGAAAGACTTCCCGACCGGAAAGTACCGGATACGTATTATTTATGATGCTAACCGGAACGGGATATGGGATAGCGGTAACGTTAAAAAAGCCTTACAGCCAGAAAATATCTGGTTATATAATAAAGATATCAGCCTGCGAGCAAACTGGGATACAGAAGAAACGGTAGATATCCCGAGAGAACCGGTTACACCTTAAACCAGCTGGAGTACATGATATAATTATCCGGCAATTTATCTAACAAAGCCCTTTGCTCATCAGTAAGGGGCTTTATTTTTTTTGCCGGCGTACCGGCATATAGGTAACCGGATTCGCACCGTGTATTTTCCAACACAACCGATCCTGCACCAATAATTACGTATTCTTCTACTACTGCATGGTCCATCACGATAGCACCCATACCTATTAACGTATGATCCTGAAGGGTGCAGCCATGTACAATGGCATTATGCCCGATAGAAACATAGTTACCTATATTGGTTGGTGCGCGCTGATAAGTAGCATGAATAACAGCGCCATCCTGGATGTTGGTATTGTTGCCAACTTTAATGTAATCTACATCTCCGCGGACTATGGCATTAAACCAAACCGAACAATTATCACCCATCTCTACATCACCTACAATGGTACAGTTTTCGGCGATAAAGCAATCTTTACCCCAAACAGGGCTTTTATCTTTTACGGGCAGGATGACAGGCATATATTTTAAGTTACGTGTTTTGAGTTGCGAGTTTCGCAATTACCAAAAATAGTTTTTACTTTTATAAAAAACAGGGGAACCGGTAACTGGCCACCCGAAACTAAATCTAAGCGGAAATAGCTCAGTCGGTAGAGCATCAGTTTCCCAAACTGAAGGCCGCGGGTTCGAATCCCGTTTTCCGCTCATTCCATATATAAATTTAAGTCATTTCGAAGAATGTCATCCTGAGCTTGTCGAAGGATTTTTTCGGCACCTTAAAGGACAATTTAAAACCAAATATCCTGAATAACCCTTCGACAAGCTCAGGGTGACACTGTTAAGGGATAACGTTAATTTAAAAAACCGTATCCTCCAATACTTTAGCATGTTCCGGGTAATCCGTGGTATAATGTAGTCCCCGGCTTTCTTTACGCAGCATAGCAGATTTTACTACAATATAAGATACCTGGATCAGGTTGCGCAGTTCACAAAGTTTCACTGATAACTTGGTTTGTTTATAGAAAGATTCCGTTTCTTCATATAGCAAACCTAAACGGCGCATGGCCCTGTCTAAACGAAAATCAGAACGGACGATACCAACGTAATCACTCATGATCTTTTGCATCTCGCGGATATTGTGCGTCACCAGGATATCTTCGTTAGAAAGCTGCACACCTTTTTCATCCCAGTCGGGGATACCTTCGGGGATTGTATTTTGTTCAAAGTCTTTCACGGCATCTTTGTAAATACGATGTGCATAAACCAAAGCTTCCAATAAAGAGTTAGAAGCCAAACGGTTAGCACCATGTAAGCCTGTTGATGCACATTCGCCGCAGGCATATAACCGCATAATACTGGAACGGCCAACATGATCTACCATAATACCACCGCACATGTAATGACAAGCCGGTGAAACCGGGATCATGTCTTTCGTCATGTCTAAACCGATATCCAGGCACTTGGCATAAATGTTAGGGAAATGACTTAAAATATCAGCCTTCTTCCTGTGACGAACGTCGAGATAAACAAAATCTTCACCAGACTTCTTCATTTCCGAGTCGATAGCCCGGGCAACAATATCACGCGGTGCCAAAGACTTCCTTGGATCATAATCCTGCATAAATTCCGTTCCATCGTGCCGTTTTAAAATTCCGCCGAAACCACGTACCGCTTCAGAGATCAGGAAAGAAGGATATTCACCCGGATTATATAAAGCTGTCGGGTGGAACTGGATGAACTCCATATTCCGCACCTTGCCTTTCGCACGGTAAACCATGGCCACGCCATCGCCGGTAGCAATGGTTGGGTTAGTAGTAATAGAATAAATATGCCCTGCACCCCCTGAGGCCATTACCGTAACCTTAGATAAAATCTTATCCACAATACCGGTCTCACTGTTTAAAGCATAAATACCGTAGCAAGTAATGTCAGTGGTAGACTTATCCACAAATTCACCTAAATGGTGTTGAGTAATCAGGTCTACCGCAAAATAATGCGTCAGCATTTCAATATTTGGATGGTTCTGAATCTGTTCCAACAACGCCCGCTCGATCTCAAAACCGGTAATATCCTTATAATGGAGTACCCTGAACTCTGAATGTCCACCCTCTTTAGCCAGGTCGAACAGCCCATCATTGGTCTTATCGAAATTGGTTCCGTAATCAATAATCTCACGAATCCTTGCCGGTCCTTCTTTCACCACGTTCTCCACAACAGTGCGGTCACAAAGGCCATCGCCGGCAATCAGGGTGTCTTCTATGTGTTTTTCAAAAGAATCCTCTTTTTTATCCACAACTACAGCAACACCTCCCTGGGCATATTTTGTGTTAGATTCATCGGCGCTGGCTTTCGTAACTATCAGAACCTTACCATGTTTTGCCGCTTTCAGCGCGAAACTTAATCCGGCGATACCAGAACCCACCACCAGGAAATCCACATTTTTTGTCATAAATCAATAAATAGATGTGTAAAAATAGTACTTGTGTTAATAAGCCCTTTAAAACGTGTTACTTTTGCGTAAGTAAAATTCTAATAAATTCTTTGAGCGTTAATAACTCGCGTTCGAGCTTCCAAAAGAGGTAATTTATCAGGAATTTTTCAGGTACTTTTGTCAGTAATTCAACATTTTTAACCTTTATAAACAATTAACAAAATAGGTTTTGATAAAAATTGTTGCGTAATAAAAAGGTTTTAAAATGAGCACATTAAAGAACTAAAAAGTAAGGTTAAATGTTGATAACATGCTAAAAACTGATTTTTCAAAAAAATTTAAAGTCCAGTTTCCAACATTACCAACACCCTAATAAACAATAAGAATTCTATTAATAATATTTTTTGTATTTATTGTACTGTCAACAAATGGATATCTTCGAAGAAATAAATGTGAAGGGATATGCCGAGGAATACATCGATCCGACGCTTGATCTTTTCGACGAAATAGAAAAACTGAAGCGTGAAAAAAATGCAGTTATACTGGCACATTATTACCAGGAAGGAGATATACAGGATATTGCCGATTATATTGGCGATAGCCTGGGCCTGTCACAACAGGCTGCAAAAACCGATGCCGATATTATTGTTTTTGCCGGTGTGCATTTTATGGCTGAAACAGCTAAGATACTTTCACCAACAAAAAAGGTACTGCTGCCAGATCTGAAAGCCGGATGTTCCCTTGCCGACAGCTGCCCGCCGCACCTTTTTAAAAAGTTTAAGGAAAACTACCCGGATCACCTGGTAATTACCTATGTAAACTGTACGGCCGAACTAAAAGCGTTAAGCGATATTGTATGTACCTCCAGTAATGCGGTGCAGATTGTGGAAAGCTTACCTGAAGACCAGAAGATCATCTTTGGACCAGACCGTAACCTTGGACGTTATGTGGCAGAGAAAACCGGCCGCGACCTGGTGTTGTGGAACGGTGCTTGTATGGTGCACGAGATCTTTTCGCGCGAGAAGATTACCAAGCTGAAAGAACGCCATCCTGAAGCGAAGATCTTAGCCCACCCCGAATGTGAAGAACACATCCTTGAACTGGCGGATTATATCGGTTCTACCACCGGTATCCTGAAATATGCGACAAATAGCCCTGCAAAGGAATTTATTGTGGCTACAGAAGCGGGAATACTGCACCAGATGGAAAAGGACAATCCGGATAAAAAATTTTTTCCGGCTCCGCCGAATAACACCTGTGCCTGTAACGACTGCCCGCACATGAAACGGAACACCCTGGAAAAACTTTATCTGTGTTTAAAAAATGAAATGCCGGAAATTACCTTGCCAGCAGATATTATTGAAAAGGCTGTAAAACCGATAGAGCGTATGCTGGAGATTTCTGCACAACTCGGACTTTAAAAAAATTTTCCGGCTTCGCCGGTATAGCAAAAAGCCACCGTCAGGTGGCTTTTTATGTGTATGCTTAAGACTCGTTGGGGGTGAGCAGGATCCAACTAATTTTACCGTTTTTAAACGAGAAACTAATGAATACGTCTACTGGTTCACCTTCGGGTGCTGCGAGGAAAACACTCATACCATCTTTATGCCTGGTTCTCCATGAATTGGGGAAATAGTCTTTAAGAAGCGTGATTGGGCTACCTATTCCTATCGGCTTTCCAAAACCTTTAGCCGTTTTGAACACAAATAACCATCCGGTCTTACGCATATCCACTGAATTGAAGTTTGCATCCTCAAATAAGATACTTGCCGAAGGATAAACATATTCTTTAACTATAGACTCGGAAATTTCGTTATCTACCTTTTTTATTTTCAGCGGTTTGCCTAAAAGCTTATTGATATTGGCTTTTTTAAGGCTGTAAACGGGGACCATTTTGGTGCCTGTGTTAAGGTAAATATTTGAGCCATTGATCAGATCATAGTCGCGCTGAGCAAAGGCAAAAGATACCACTAATTGTAGCAGGATGTAACAGGTAAGGTGTTTTATTTTCATGATTTGTAAGGTTTAGTCTGATATAAAATCACCATCGGGTTAACTGCCCGATGGTGATCAAAATTAGTTTTATAATCTACAGATAAGTTATATCCCGCTATCTTTCTTTACTTCGACAGCATCTTGTACAGATTGAGGTAATGCCGAAAGTAGGTTGTAACCGGTTACCTGTTCAATAGAACGCACGGTGGTAATGTATTTAGTCCAGTCGCTGTCTATGCTGTTAACATTTGGTGTATTTACCGCAATAACGCGGGTAGAGCTTGATACCCGGAGAATATCACTGTTACCGGCAGGGATAATTACCGCGACTTTCCACACATTACTTGGTACGGTAATTTTGCCGCCAGCTAAAGTAGTTGCTGCGCCGTTACTACCTGTGCCACCGCTTCCGTAACTTCCCATGATAATGTATACTTCGTTACCTTCAACTACCTGTGTGCGCAGGTAATTTTCCAGGTTTGCCCAGGTTTTCTGGTTGTTGTTAGGTGCTTGTGGAATCATGTTCACCATCAGGAAGGTAGCAGAGTTGGCATCTGAAGAACTGGTACGGTCTGCTGACGGGCAGTTATGTCCGCGGTCGAACCCGGAACCCGAATAACTGTTGCTTTGTACCGCGAAAAAGCCTACCGGTAAGCCTGAATAAGCAGCAAAGTTATCTAATCTTCCTGTCGCGTTAGTGGTATTCGTTGCGTCGAGGTGCCAGCTCACCCAGTTTGGCGTACTGGTACTGCTGTTGTATGATTCTGTATAATAACCCAGATCCAGCAGATAGTTATTGCCGCTGGCCGATGTTGCCAAAGCGCCGGATGGGTTACCCATCAGCAGGTTGCTGTTGTCGCCTGTTGCAGGTGGCGCATCGGTCCCAACTTTAACATCGCGTGCTGACGCTGGTTTGCTTGTCCCGGTGGTATCTGTTGGGTTGGTATCCGGCGTGCCTACGGTTATGCCAGGGTCGCCTGTGCCCTTAAACATGATATCATCAATGTTAATGCGTGGCGTGGTGCTGGTAGTAATGTCTTTAATCATCAGACGTACCTTACCGGTTGCATTTACCTTAAAGGAGTCGGTAACCAATGTGGTATTGGTTTCGGTAATATCTGTACCAATTTGGGTATAGGTGGCGCCACCATCTACAGATTTAAACAACTGCCAGGTAGAAGTAGCATCTGTTCCGTATTTACCGTGTTTAATATAAACGGTTGCTAAATTGCTGATATCGAAATTCATGGTGATAGCACCTTGTTTCAACCGGACAGACTGGGTTCCGTTTTTAAGATCAGCAGCAAGGCTACCGATAAGCGCATTATCAAAATTCCAGGAACCCGTACTTAGGTTTACATCTGCTTTTGCGTATGACGTTTTAGAGCCGTTATCGAAATTTTCAGTGATCGCGTAAGTTTTTACGGGCACAGGTGGATCTATCGGCGTTATATTATCGTTGTGATCTTTTTTACAGCTGATAAACGCAAAGGAGAGGCTTGTAATTACGAGTAGAGATTTAATTTTCATATGAGAACATTTTGAGTCTGCTAAGTTCCAATAATAATATTAACTTAATGTTAATAAAAAATAGACGGGATATAACTTATTTTACTGTAGATAAATCATTTAAGTAATTTTAAAGGTGATTATAAGGATGTTTGCTTAACAAAATCTTTTAAATCGAGCCCTTATTTCAGATAACACACCATCTGACTGGAAGTACCTATATTTGCAAAATGGATCTGTTCGAGAATACCGAGAAAACAAACCTGCAGGAATTAGGCGAATTTGGCCTGATTAGTCACCTTACAAAAAATTTTCCACTAAAGCGGGAAAGTACTAATAAGGGTATTGGTGATGATGCGGCAGTGTTGGATGCCGGTGGTAAGAAGATTTTGGTATCAACCGATATGCTGCTGGAAGGTATCCATTTCGATCTGGCTTATACCCCATTGAAGCATTTGGGCTATAAAGCCATCCAGGTGAACCTAAGCGATATTTACGCCATGAACGGAATACCGGAACAGGTGACCGTTTCTATCGGTCTTTCCAGCAAGTTCCCTCTGGAGGCGATTGAGGAGCTTTACGAAGGCATTTACGTTGCATGTGAAAAATATAACGTCGACCTGGTAGGCGGCGACACCACTTCGTCAAAACAAGGACTGGTGATCAGCGTGACGGTTTTAGGTTACGCGGATGAAAAAGACGTTACCTATCGCAATACGGCAGAAGAAGGCGACCTGATCTGCGTTAGCGGCGACCTGGGCGGAGCCTATATGGGCCTGCAATTGCTGGAACGCGAGAAAATTGTTTTCCTTGAGAACCCGCAGATCCAGCCAGACCTGGAAGGGAAAGATTATATTGTAGAACGGCAGCTAAAACCCGAAGCACGCCGCGATGTGATCGACCTGTTAAAATCGCGCGATATTAAACCAACCTCCATGATCGATGTGTCAGACGGCCTGGCTTCCGAAGTTTTACATATCTGCAAGCAAAGCGATAAAGGATGTAATCTGTACGAGGAGAAAATCCCGATCGACCCGATGACTTACGAAACTGCACGGGAATTTGGGATTGATCCAACGGTTTGTGCACTAAGCGGTGGTGAAGATTATGAGTTGCTGTTTACTATTAAACAAGCCGATTACGACAAGATCAAGCATGATGTGGACGTGAGCATCATTGGCTATATTACCGAGCCTGCTGCGGGTTACAACTTAGTTTCTAAAAGCGGACAGGTGCATACCATTACCGCCCAGGGCTGGAACGCCTTTAAAGGATAGAAGAGATACAAGAAGCAAGATACAAGAAGCAAGACTTATCTTCATCGCGCGCGTTTGCAACGCGTGCGATATCGGAGATTATTCATTCATCTCTCAGCATTGTAGAGACACGATACATCGTGTCTTAGATGGTGTTTTATGGAGACACAAGGTATTGTGTATCTACATCTATCTTTCAAAAATTTCCCTTAGAACCCGACGTTGAAATAGTCGCTTGTAGATACACGAAACCTCGTATCTTCGTTTGATAGGCGGCCTTGAATCCTGTCTAATTAGCTACACTTCTGATCGCATCATTGCGAGGAACGAAGCAATCTCAGAAGCGATAAATCCTTTTGGGATTGCTTCTCGCCTTTCGGCGAATCGCAATGACGATATAGGATAGTTTTATTTGATATGCAAGTTCAGGATGACTTAAAACAATTCGAAGTCAATACCTTTTACCCTACACCTAATTGCCGTAAAAAATTACCGATGACTTCATGGTTCAGGATAATGGTGATCATTACACCGGCAAGCGCGCCAAAAAAGTGCGCATCGTGATTAATAGAGTCATTAGACCTGCGCGACGCATAGGCACAATAAATGAGGTAAAGCACACCATATAAAATTGCCGGGATGGGAATCGGCAACGGAAATACCATCATGCGGGTAAGCGGATTGTACAGGATATAACTAAACACCACTGCACTGATAGCGCCGGAAGCACCAAGGCTTCTGTACCAAATATCATTCTTATGTTTCACTACAGAAGGCATATCGCTTAGCACAAGGCTGGCTACATAAAGCAAAGCAAACTGCCAGTGCCCTAAATAATTGGCTTCTAAAGTGAAAGCGAAAAAGAAATACGACAGCATGTTGAAAAACAGGTGCCCCCAATCGCGGTGGATCAGGCCGCTGGTAATCAGCGTGTAAATCCTCGATCCCCGTGATACATCGTAAGGTTGCAGCATAAACCTGCTGTAAATTTCTTCATTATAAAAAGCAATTAGTGAGGTAAGGATGGTCAGCGCGAAAATAGCGGAGGCCACCGGGGCGTATGTTAGGTATTCGATCATTTATTTTAAATCTAATTTAGTATCAGAAAGTAACCGTCCGATAGGGTATCGCAAATAAGTTTTTTCAAACCAGGGCGAATTACGGTAAACAAATTCCAGCTGCTGCGAAGCACTCGCTGCCAATTTAAGATTATTTGCCTTTTCATTATCCAGTTTCTTGCGAAGTTCAGGGTCGCGTTTTAACAAGTCTGCCGCTATATCTTCAAACACATAATCTGAATAATGTTCTTTTTGGCCCAGTATGGAATCAAAAAAGTTCCAGGCAAAGAAAGAATCTACACCTTGCGGCTCTAAGGTTTCCACAATGTATCGGTTAATCGCCTGGTTGGTATATACCACATAATCTCCCTGCAAGAATTTTACTTTAGTGGTCATTGCATTTAGTTTTACGTTGCTGTGCAGGTAATGGCCTTCGTATGGCCGTGTCGAGGTTTTATAATCGGCAATGTAATACATTTGCAGGTCGAGCGTAGTGTCATGTGCTAATTGGTGCATTTCTACCTCGTTCAGTTTAAACAACTCGATCACCTTGCCCCAGGCTTGGGGTATCACATAAGCAACCGGTTTATCAACACTTATCGTTGGTTTGTAGGTATTATAATAATTAATGGTTTTGGTGTAGGGCTTGTTTCTATCATAATACAACCGGTTCAGACCGCTGATCTCGCTCGGCTTCCACCCGGCTTCATAACCTTTAAAAGTGATGGTATCATGGTGCTGTTCATCCAGTTCCCAGTTCAGTGCAAAAGTTTTTTGCTGCTTTACCTGCGTATCGGCCTGCTGTTTCAGCTTACCGATCAGCTCATGGTCACGCTGGCAAATGTCTATCAGGTGCTGCATAAAATCATAGGTGGCATAAACCCGTTTGTCGAAAGGTTTCAGCATGTGTGTTTCTGTTACGTAGCTGATGATGTTGCGCAGTACGGTGTAGCCGGTAGAAAATCGTGGCGTTTCCAGGAAGGCGACGATGCCGGAATCGGGCGTCGTTTTTTCGCTCTCCACATAGGGGATCATTTCGTATCCGGTCCGCTTCATCCGTTTATATAACTCCGGCGAGAGGGTTTCAGCAGTGTATTTGGCCAGGATTGGGTTTTGCTTATCCTTCTGTGTTTCAATCAGCGTCATCACGTATTGATAGTCTGCACCGTCGCTGGTGTGGTTATCCACAAAAACTTCCGGTTGCCAGGTGTTCAGGATTTGCATAAAGGCTAAAGCATTCCGGCTGTCAGCCTTAATAAAGTCGCGGTTCAGGTCGAGGTTCCTGGCGTTGCCCCTAAACCCGTAAGCCCTGGGCCCATTCTGGCTGATCCTGGATACCCCACGGTTTAAGCAACCATCGATATTGTACACAGCGATAAAGCACAACACGACATCGTTAGGCAGCTTATTGTTTTTTAGCAGATCACGGGTGAGCATCATGGTCGCATCGATCCCTTCCGGCTCGCCGGGGTGGATGCCATTATTGATCAGGATGATGCGCTTGTTCTGTTTATGGATCAGCGCCGGATCAAATACGCGGTTTTTAGATAGTACGATCAACGTAAGTGGCTTGCCCACATCGGTCGAACCGATATTTAATAATTTCAATTGGTTATACTTCTTCGCCAGTTGCTGGTAGTAGGTAATGATCTCGTGATAGTTGGCGGTGTAGTTTTTGTCTTTACTTAGTTCGAATGGTGTAAGCTGGGCAAAAAGCCGGGTCGAAAAGAGCAGCAGGCAGGATATATACAGGAAAGTTTTTTTCATTAGCGTTTAATTATAACTGAAGGCTTGTTGTATTCAAAAGTAAATCAAAAATATTCTGCATCGTGCTGCCTTTCAAATGTTTTAGATTCCTGTTATTAGAATAGCCTTGTGCTGTAGTTTACATCGGCTGGTTGTTCCGGAAAACTTATAGTGCCACTATGGGTTAAACGCAGGGGCAAGACTCTTGCAACTTTATAAAGGAGTTGTATCTTTATTACAACAATTGAATAAAAACCCGATTCTAATACCTTATGAAAGCGATCTGGAATAACGAAATCATCGCCGAAAGCAACGATACCATTGTAGTAGAAAATAACCACTATTTCCCTGCCGATAGCATTAAACAGGAGTACTTTAAGCCAACAGACAGCCATACGAGTTGTGTGTGGAAGGGCCGTGCTTCTTATTACACCGTTGAAGTGAATGGTAAGGAAAACCTGGATGCAGCCTGGTATTACCCCGAACCAAAACCTGCAGCAGAACAAATAAAAGGCAGGATTGCCTTTTGGAAAGGCGTACAGGTGACGGAATAATATGAAACACTACGACGCAATTGTGATTGGCTCGGGGCAGGCGGGTTCTCCGCTTTGCAAGAAGCTGGCAAAACAGGGCAAGAAAACCGCGCTGATAGAGCGGCGTTACATCGGCGGCACTTGTGTCAATGATGGTTGTACGCCTACAAAAACATGGCTTGGGTCGGCCAAGGCTGCTTATAATGCCCAGCATGCAAAGCATGTGGGTGTGCATGTGGATGGGTACCATGTCGATCTGAAAAAGATCAAACACCGCAAAGAGGAAATCGTCCTGAAATCGCGTAACGGCAGTTTGAAGTCGATGGAGCAAACGCCTAACCTGGATATATACTTTGCCGAAGCTTCCTTTACAGGGCATAAGACGTTGAAACTAAAATTGAATAACGGTGGAGAAGAGGAGCTGTCCGCAGACCTGATATTCATTAATGTAGGCGCTGCACCGGCTATTCCTGATATAGAAGGGCTTAAGGACATAGATTATCTTACCTCTACCGGTATCCTGGAGCTTGAAGAAATCCCCGGGCATCTGGCTATCCTCGGCGGAAGTTATATCGCGCTGGAATTTGCGCAGATGTTCAGGCGCTTTGGCAGTAAGGTAACCATACTGGAAAGAGGGCCACGGATCATGTCGCATGAAGACGATGATATTGCCGACGAAATAGCGCGGATACTACGCGAAGAGGAGATCTCGATCCTGACAGACACACACGCAACCCGTTTCTCAAAGGATAGTGAAGGGATTACGATAGATTTTAAAACCCAAGATCAGCACGGAACACTCAATGCTACGCATGTACTGGTAGCTACCGGCCGCAAGCCGCAGACGGAAAAACTCGGGATGGATAAAACCGGTGTTACCCTTACAGAAAAGTGCTTCATCCCCGTGAATAATAAGCTGGAAACAGTAGTGCCGGGAATATATGCTTTGGGCGATGTAAACGGTGGTCCGGCTTTTACGCATATCTCGTACAACGATTACACCATCGTTTACCGCAACTTATTTGAAGGGGCCAACTTAACTACCACCGGCCGGCCTGTTCCCTACTGTATGTTTACGGACCCGCAGCTAGGCCGGATCGGCATTACAGAAAAACAGGCACGTGAGCAGGGCTATAACTACAAAGCGGTAAAGCTGAGCATGAAACATGTGGCTCGCGCGGTGGAGTTGGGTGATACCCGCGGCATGATGAAAGCAATTGTAGATTTGGATACCCGTAAAATACTGGGTGCGGCAATATTGGGTGAAGAAGGCGGCGAAGTAGTTTCGGTATTGCAAATGGCCATGATGGGCGGGATTACGTATGACGAGATCAGGTATTGTGTGTTTGCGCACCCGACGTATTCAGAATCGCTCAATAACCTGTTCATGCAGTTGGATTAATTTGATCTCTGTACAAAATATCAGCAAGCATTACGGCCCGGTAAAGGCAGTAGACGGCGTATCTTTTGAAGTTGCCGAAGGGGAAACCGTGGCACTGCTGGGTACCAGCGGATGCGGTAAGACTACTACCCTTAAGATGATTAACCGGTTGATTGAGCCAACCGCAGGCGAGCTATTCATCGACGGTAAAAACGTTAAAGATCAGCCTGCAGAATTGCTACGGCGCTCTATAGGTTACGTATTGCAGAACACAGGTCTTTTCCCTCACTATACCATCGAAGAAAACATTGGCGTGGTGCCCTCATTGTTGAAATGGGATAAACAGAAAACCAGGCAAAGAACATTAGAGTTACTGGAGAAATTGCATTTGCCGCAAGATGTGCTTAAGCAATACCCTTCTCAATTGAGCGGTGGGCAGCAGCAGCGCGTCGGTCTGGCGCGTGCGCTGGTGGCTGATGCGCCGGTGCTATTAATGGACGAGCCATTCGGCGCGCTGGATAACATTACGCGGACTAAAATCCAGGAAGAGTTTAAGCAACTGGACGAGCTGAAGCGCAAAACCATTATCATGGTAACGCATGATGTGCAGGAAGCCTTCACCCTCGCAGACAGGATCTGCCTGATGCATAAAGGTAAGATTGTCCAGATCGGTACGCCACAGCAGCTATTGTTCCACCCGGCAATTGATTTTGTAAAGCAGTTTTTAGAAGGGCAGCGCCTGCAGTTAGAATTGGCGTCTGTTAAAGTAACTGACCTGTGGGATAACTTTTCAGATCAACCCGGAGAGGATGCTGAAAGCGAAACAGCAGATATAACCATTTGGGAGGCCTTCCGATTATTTACGAACGGCCGTACCAGTGTTACCTTCAGCAGAGCAAACGAGCGAAAGAAAATTGATTTTAGCGCGTTGATGCTCGCTTTTCAACAATACCAGGAACAGCAAACAGCATGAACCAGCAGCAAACCTTATGGCAGTTTATGCAGCAGCAATCTGATAAATTGCTGACGCAAACGCTGGAGCATATCGGGCTTACGTTTATCTCGCTCCTGCTCGCCATTGCTGTTGGCGTGCCATTAGGCATATTTATTTCGCGCCGTAGAAGTTTTGCCGGGAGCATTTTAGGGGTTGCGGGTGTTTTGCAAACCATTCCAAGTATTGCCTTGCTGGGTTTTATGATCCCCATGTTAGGCATCGGAGCAAAACCAGCTATCGCAGCACTGCTTATTTATGCCTTGCTGCCCGTCATCAGGAACACCTATACAGGTATTACCGGTGTGGACCCATCCATAAAAGAAGCCGCCCAGGCAATGGGCATGAGCAAAAGTGATATCCTGCGCAAGGTAGAATTGCCCTTGGCAATGCCGGTGATACTGGCAGGTATCCGCACAGCTGCGGTAATTAACGTAGGGGTAGCTACCCTTGCCTCATTTATTGCCGCAGGTGGTTTGGGCGAATTTATCTTCGGCGGTATTTCTTTGAATAACAGTAACATGATTTTGGCGGGCGCAATACCCGCGGCCTTACTGGCCATTTTGTTCGATGTTTCTTTGGCAAGGGTACAAAAACTAAATGTTAAAAAGTTGGCCGCTGCATCAAAAGCGCTGGTGGTGATTTTTATTCTTTTAGCAGGCTTCTATCTGGCCCCGGCCGCTTACGGCAGTAAATTGCTTGCCGGGTTCACGCCTGAGTTTATGGGCCGCCAGGATGGAGACTTGGGTTTGAAAGAAAAATATGGCTTAAAGATACGTACGCTGGTGATCAGCGACGCCGTGATGTATAAAGCGGCTTATCAAAAACGGCTGGACGTAATCAGCGGCTATTCTACCGATGGACGGTTGAAGGCTTTTAACCTGGTTACACTACAGGACGACCGCGCTATTTTTCCGCCCTATTATGCAGCACCCTTAGTCAGTGATAATGCGCTGAAGAAATTTCCCTTGCTGGAGCAAACCTTGAATCTGTTGTCGGGGCATATTAACGATAGCGTGATGACTGAGTTGAACTACCGGACTGATTATCTGCACGAAACCCCGGAAAAAGTAGCCAGGGACTTCCTGGTAAAAGAAGGCTTATTTAGGCCGTCCAGGCAGGGTAACGATGGCACCGTACGCATCGGCTCAAAGATTTTCGGGGAGCAGTACATCCTGGCAGAAATGTACCGCATGCTGATAGAAGGGAATACCAATTATGCAGTTTCCACCAAAACCGGGCTCGGCGGTACAAAAATCTGCTTCGATGCCTTAACTAATAACCAGATAGATTTCTACCCCGAATATACAGGTACAGGCCTGTTGGTGATGCTTCAGCCTGATCAACAAACCCTGAACAGCTTGGGCAGTAATCGTGATAAAACCTACAACTATGTGAAGAGCGAGTTTTACGAGAAATACCGCCTGCATTGGTTAAAACCGATAGGGTTTAATAACTCGTACGCGTTAATGATGCGGCAGCAGCAGGCTGCAGCGCTACACATTAAAACAATTTCAGACTTAAAACGCTTTTTGGATAATAAGTAACAATGACGCTTTCCGAAACTTATCACCAGATCCGCCAACGTAGTGAAACTATTTGCAGCAAATTGCAAACAGAAGATTATGTGGTGCAGCCGATAGTGGATGTTAGTCCGCCGAAGTGGCACCTGGGTCACACCACCTGGTTTTTCGAAACCTTTATTCTTAAACCATACGTAACTGGCTACCAGGAGTATAATCCCGAATACAACTATGTGTTCAACAGTTATTACGAGACTGTCGGCGCAAGAGTGATCCGGACAGACCGTGGTAACCTGAGCCGCCCTACTGTGCTGGAAGTTTACCGCTATCGTGCTTATGTAGACGAAGCAATGATGAACTTCTTGTGCCACGAAACCTCGCCAGAAATTAAGGAACTACTGATCCTTGGGTTTAACCACGAGGAACAGCACCAGGAACTATTATATTACGACATCAAGTATATTCTTGGCCACAATCCGCTTTTCCCGGCTTACGACCATGCCTACCATTCGCCAGCACACGAAAAATCGCCTACAGCAAATTTCATCCCTATACCTGAAGGCGTTTACGAGATTGGCTTTTCGGGCCAAGGTTTCTGCTTCGATAACGAACTGAATCGCCATAAGGTGTATCTGAACGCGTATGAGATCAGCCCTAACCTGGTGACTAACGGCGAATACCTAAAGTTTATTGAAGATGGTGGTTACCACGATTTTCGTTACTGGCATTCAGAAGGGTTAGATTGGGTTAAAAATAATCACATAGAATGCCCGCTTTATTGGCACAGGGTAGACGAGCAATGGCAACATTACACCTACCGGGGCCTGGAACCAGTAAAGTTAGATGAACCATTATGCCACATCAGCTATTACGAAGCGTACGCTTATGCCTCATGGAAAGGCCTGCGCTTGCCCACAGAATTTGAATGGGAAGCAGCATCTAATAAATTTAACTGGGGCCTGCGCTGGGAGTGGACAGAAAGCGCGTACTTACCTTACCCTGGTTTTGCCAAAGCACCCGGTGCTATCGGCGAGTACAACGGCAAATTTATGGTGAACCAAAAGGTGCTTCGGGGCGGTTCTGAAGTAACCCCGCCCGGCCATAGCCGTGCAACATACAGAAACTTTTTTCATCCGAACCTACGCTGGTTATTTAGCGGGATACGCTTAGCCAGATAAAAACATTCATATGCATTCTGCCAGACCACTTTCTCAAACCATAGAAAACCCCGAGTTACACCGCACGCAGTTTTGCGACGACGTGTTAAAAGGACTTAAATTCGAGCCGAAGTATCTCGAGTCGAAGTATTTCTATGACGCCAAAGGCGACGAGCTTTTCCAGCAGATCATGGCATCGCCGGAGTATTATCCTACTGACTGCGAAATGGAAATTTTTCGCGAACAGACGGGTGGCTTAAGCAAGGTGATCCGGGACGGTAGTCCGTTTAACCTGATAGAGCTTGGTGCCGGTGATGCGACCAAATCTATCCACCTGCTGCGTAAGCTTTTAGAAGACAAAGCAGAGTTTACCTACCTGCCAATAGATATATCCGGCCATGTGATTGATCTTCTCCACCAAACACTGCCGCTGCAATTGCCCGGTCTGAAGGTGGAAGGATTGGAGGGAGATTATTTCGACGCACTGGAAAAAGCCGAAAAATACTCGGACCAGCGCAAAGTGGTTTTATTCCTGGGTTCGAACATCGGCAACATGCCCGTGCCTGCCGCAGAGGCTTTTTGCAGGCAGTTGCGCGAACATCTGTCGCCGGGAGATATGGTGCTGATGGGGTTTGACCTGAAGAAACACCCGAAAATTGTTTTAGCCGCCTATAACGATGCCGCAGGCGTTACCCGCCAGTTCAACCTGAATTTATTGGAGCGGATAAACCGCGAGATTGACGGGAATTTCAACCTCGACCAGTTTGAACACTACCCTACTTACGACCCCGAAACCGGTGCCTGTAAAAGTTACCTGATCAGCCTTGCAGACCAGCAGGTGCATGTATGCGGCGAAACGATCAACTTTAAAAAAGACGAGTATATTTTTATGGAAGTTTCGCAAAAATATTCCGCAGCAGAAACAAGGGCGATGGCAAAGCAGGCAGGCTTTAAAGTGACCAGCGAGTTTTACGACACGAAAGGCTGGTTTTTAGATACGATTTGGGAAGCTTTGTAAGCGTTAAATCATTAAATAATCAGCTTTTTAAAAAAAATTTAATCTGGCTATTGATTTAAACGGTAAACTTATATCTTTGCAGTCCCAAAATAAGGGAAGTTCTTTAAACATAACCATTTAATGGTCCATTCGTCTAGGGGTTAGGACGCAAGATTTTCATTCTTGAAACAGGGGTTCGATTCCCCTATGGACTACGAGTTGGGTTGAGGTTATTGAGTGATTAAGTTACTTGATACTTTGATCTTGCTACTTGCTACAAATAATGGTCCATTCGTCTAGGGGTTAGGACGCAAGATTTTCATTCTTGAAACAGGGGTTCGATTCCCCTATGGACTACTGAAATTCTCAATTTGGGAAATAATTTCTTGAAATTCTTACAAAAGCCTTTGGATAAAAGTTCAAAGGCTTTTGTATTAATCATTGATTAACTTATTGATGATCAATTGTTCCTGTTTTCTTTCTGATCTACGCCTTTCTGATTTAATC
The DNA here is from genome assembly GCF_022953055.1 of Mucilaginibacter straminoryzae. Taxonomy (GTDB): domain Bacteria; phylum Bacteroidota; class Bacteroidia; order Sphingobacteriales; family Sphingobacteriaceae; genus Mucilaginibacter; species Mucilaginibacter straminoryzae. The sequence continues at coordinate 39,495 of NZ_JALJEJ010000005.1, forward strand.
TTTTGACTAAACTTACTTTTATCGCTATCAAAGTGTACGCTACCCCATGCAAAATGAGAATTTGGGTTGACCATTAAGCCCCGATAAATACAATTTTCATAGGGACAACTATGTTTTGAATAGGTACCGAAATTTCGATGTTTAATACGTTTGTCTTTTAATATGATTTGTTGATTTTTTATCACATCATCCCAAATTCTTCTCTCATCAGCTTTAGTAAGTTCCATACCCAATGTGGAAATCTTGACAAAGATGTGCGGGTCTTTTAGCTGAAGAAAGTAAAAGCTCTTTTTGAAGAAGCTATGGGCATACTCTCTAATAGTTATTCTTTCCCCTAAAGATAGATTGTCGTTTTCTGTGAGTGACCGATATAAACCAAGTGTATTGAAATCCTTATACTTTTTATGATTATTGATGTAAAAAATATATTCCTTAGCGTTTAATTCATTGAATTTTTTTCCGATAGTCATGTTTAGCATAGTTTAACCTCAGCAACCTAAAGGTAAGCATAAGATTTTTACGTATTTGCTATTAGATCGAACACCTTCAGAATCAACCTTACGGTTTAGTTTGATCTTAACCGTTCCAAACTGTTATTAGATAATCCCTTAGAAGAAATTTGCTCCTCAATCTATAATCATTTTTATCATAGCCTTTCATTTCGCAAAAATATCAGCAACGTCTTATCCACATTCTTGAACATTATCCCGAACTTTAGCTTAATGGTTGTTGTTAACAACTAACCGTTTATAGTGAAATAAACAAAGCTAAACACCTTACAACAGTAGTTTATGAAAGCAATTAACCCGTGGATCAATTTTAACGGCAACGCCGAGGAAGCATTCAAATTTTACCAGTCGGTTTTTGGCGGCGAGTTTACCAAAATCATCAGGTTTGGTGATCTATCAAGCGACGACTTTCCTGTGAAGGAAGAGGATGCCAATCAGATCATGTACATCGCCTTGCCAATTGGTAAGCAAAATGTACTCATCGCAAATGACGTCCCCAAGTTTATGGGTACTGTTAATGAAAACGAAAACCGGTCTAAAATACTTGTAAGCACGGAAAGCCGTGAAGAAGCAGAAAAAATATTCGCAGGTTTATCAGTCGGCGGTGAGGTAGAAGGCCAAATCGGCGATACCCCCTGGGGTACCTATGCCGGCATGTTCAGGGATAAATATGGCATCGAGTGGATCGTCGAATTTGATCAGAATCATCAGGGTTAAGAATAATCATACAATGTTTATCATGACCTGCAGTAATACTGCGGGTTTTCTTTTTTAGGCTGAACATTTCCATTTTAGCAAAAATCTTTTGTTATAGAAGGGTTATTTTACGTTTTTTAAAAACGTATTATCTGGTTGGTAATCTGTCTTTAAATGAGGATTTTAGGTGTAATAATTGTTTATTTTATTCACTTCACCCCAACCTAAAAAATCATGAAAAAACTATTGCCCCTAATTTGCCTGATATGTGCCGTTATGGCGTGTAACCAGCATCCTAAAACACGTCAGACAGCTAACAAGTCTGTAATGGCTGCTGTACCCGACGTCTACACATTAAATGGTTTAACAAAAACAGAAGCAACAACTATTGTGCAGGCCTTTCGGTCAGATAGAAAAGCAGTTGCTCCGGCCAGTGTTTTTTTTGGCCTTACAGACTTGGAAGCCATCGATAAGATTTTAACTGATAATAATGCGGATGGTGTACGGGTTTACTATGGAAAGACAGCAGCTAATCAATTTAAACTGGTTTTGGTGCCAACCAAGGGCAATGGAACAACATCTTTACAGCGTCCAAAACATGACGATTTCTTTTTAAATACTGACCCCGGGATAAATGCAGGCAATGCGGTAATGGAGAAATTAACCGGGCCGTATACATTGGGTGCAACGCTATTGGACCCAACTTTCCATTGTCCAAACGGACTGGTTTGCGGTACACCGCATCGACATTATCTAGATTGTAATAATTCGTTTAAGTGGGTGCAAAACTATATGAAGCTGGATTTTAAAACAGATACAATAGATACCAATAGCGAATGGTTCGAAAGTTGTCTGATTAGTGATCTCTGTCAAACGCTAAAAAACAACCATGGCGATGGAATAAGAGTATATTTTAGTTATAAAAATGATGCACCAAGCAGCAAACACAGATTTGTAATTACAACGACGGTAGCCGGCACATCGGGTTCTCATAAGGATAAGCGAATGTGTGTAACGTTACCTACTTGCGCGAGGTTGTTACCTCACGACCAGGATTTCGACAATGGCGAACAATGCCCCAACAATTGCGAGGGTTCTACATGGTAATTTTTAAATTCAGGTACCTATAAAATAAACCGTGTCATCAGCTTAGAATCTTAACTTAGTGACACGATTTATTTTATAAGTTTTTTAATGCTGCGCCTGATCACCCTTAACGTATTTGTAGAATTAGTTTGCTTTGTTGTTTCCGTTGTCTGCCTAAATAAAGACAGAAGCTGGCCGTGGCATGGTATGAGTTTGTTTTTGTTATTAACCTGTATCACAGAAATGTTAGGCGTGCATTTTAAATTACTGTATCTGGCAGACCGCGCGCATGCCCGCCCCAATATATGGTTGTACAATGGCCTGTTAATATTCCAGGCATTGTTTATTACTTACGTATTTGAGCGTTTTATTAACAGGTATGTCAGAATCAGGCCTGTGATGATCATTGGGCTACTGATTTTAGCAACTTCCTACGGATACGAATTATATAATCATGGCATTTTTATTTATAACGAAATCACGAACACACTGATGTTAATCACCTTTGTGCTTTACAGTTTATACTATTATTATTTACTCCTGAAAGACGAGAACTATATCAACCTGAACCGCTCACCTGAATTTTGGTGGGTCGCCGGTATTTTGTTCTTTTATTTCGGTTCAACAGCAACAAATGTTTTTTTCGACTATTTGTACCCATACCATTCACCAGATGTCAGGTATCTTTCTAAAACGATATTCAGGGGGTTAAATATTTTATTGTACGGTTGCTGGTGCTATTCATTTATTTGTAAAAAATGGGCGTTGCAGATATCAGAAGCTTAGTATTAATTGCTACCGCGATATTTCTTATTGCGCCGGTGTTTTTGCTGGCTTACGTGTTGTTTTATAACTCGCGTAAGAAGAAGCATATCGAGGAAAAAGCCCAAATGAAGCAGGCCTTTGAGACGGAATTGATCAAGGCTCAGGCAGAAGTACAGGAGCAGACCTTGCAAACCATCGGCGCAGACCTGCATGATAACATCGGGCAGTTGTTAAGCTTGATTTCCCTGAACCTGAATTCCATCGAGTTGACAGAAGACATCGCTAAAGCCCAGAAGAAAATAGAGGCTTCTGCAAGTCTAACCTTAGAATCTATCAAGGAATTAAGACTGCTTGGAAAATTATTGCACGGCGACCAACTGGTTATAAACGGATTGGCTGCATCCATAGAACAGTTGGTATTATGGATAAGCAAGGCAGACAGGTTTAAAGTAGAATATCATGTGCATGGCGAGGCTGAGGAAAAGAATACCGCTAAAGATCTAATCATCTTCCGGATAGTTCAGGAAACAGTTAACAACATCGTTAAACATGCAGATGCCAGCGAAATAGTTATTGAACTTACATTCCTGACAGATATGGTAGCAGTAAAAATAAGTGATAACGGGGTGGGCTTTGATGTAAACAGCATTACCGCTAATAACAAGGGAATGGGTTTGCATAATATCTATAAAAGGGCGATGATGGCTGGTGGCCGTGCAGAAATCCGCTCTGTACCCGGAAGCGGTTCTTACGTAAATATTTTTGTACCTTACCAATAGCTATGGAAACCGAGCCTATACAAGTAGCCGTTGTTGACGACCATACCCTTTTCCGTAATGGTGTGGCAGCCTTACTAAATGAGTTGGATGATATTAAGGTAATTTTTGAAGCTGGCAATGGCCTTCAGATGCAGCAGCAGATCGCCAACGGTCTGTTACCACAGGTGATCCTGATGGATATTAACATGCCGGTGAAAAACGGGTATGAATCTGCACGGTGGGTAGCTGAAAACCACCCGCAGATTAAAGTTCTGGCCTTAAGTATGTTCGAGGATGATGAAGCCGTGATACAAATGATCAGAAACGGGGCGAAGGGTTATTTACTAAAGGAATCTAAACCGCGTGAACTGCAGGAGGCTATCCGTACGGTACATCAAAAGGGCATTTACCTGAATGAGATGGTTTCTGGCAAATTACTACGCTCTGTTCACCAGGAAGGTTTTGCGCCAGCACTTACCGAACGCGAAATAGATTTTCTTAAATTATGCTGTTCGGAATTGACTTATAAGGAAATTGCCGATAAGATGTTTGTTAGTCCGCGTACTGTTGATAACTACCGTGATGCTCTTTTCCAGAAGTTAAATATTAAATCGCGTACGGGGCTGGTGTTATACGCTATCCAGAATAATATCTTCAAGATCGGCAAAATGTAGGTCTGGTTGATATTGAAGTCATCATTGACCAGATGCTGGCGAATCGCTTAAATATTTTTTCTTTTCAATAAATAATTTAACCGCTGTTTAAATAAACATAAGTGTATAATACGGCCGACATTGGTAAAATAATCTGATATTATCCTTTTTCTGTTCCTTTAGATGGGTGTTGTAAATGTTAACTTGTTGATTTCTAATTAAAAAAGCAGATTGGTAACTCGTATTTTTTTACTTATTTTTAACTTTCATCAACTGACGTTAGTCAAATTGCAACAAACCATCCACCTATTACGTAAGGAACTACATGAACTTATTGAAAAAGCTGACGAATGCTTCATCAATGCAAGCGCCACCTTCTACAGAACCGGACAATTCTCATTTATGCCGGTTGCTGAACATCTGGAGTGTGCAACAATCGGAGCAGGCGTATAAAGACGTGCTGGATGAGATTTTGAAAGGGAATGGTTTTTTGTTGCTGCCATCAATTAACGAAGAAAAAACAAGTACTAATTGGCAAACCACGGCCGAAGAAACTACGCTAAAGCTGACCTCTGTTTTTGAGATAAACGGCCGGAAGGTACTCGGGGCTTTCAGCGATGAACCAGCGATGGTAAAATGGGCGAAGAACCCCACCGATTATACCGCTATGCCTACCCGCGAACTGCTTGAATTTTGCCAGGTAAATGAAATAGACCGGGTGGTGATCAACAGCGGCGAAGAAAACATGTTTCTAATAGAGCGCAGTCGCTAATCAGTTTTTCCGGCTTGGCAGTTGTTTGTAAACATCTGTTGTATTATCTTGTTACAACTATTGTAAAGCGCTATGGAAGACATCAAAACAATAAGCGGAACAACAGAACAGGAAATATGGCAGACAGTTGAGGCTGATTTGCGCGCCGACGAAGATATCTTAAGTTATGAAGCAGTGCTGCTTCAGGACGGCAGAGGTATCAATTTATATATCGATATCGATCCGGGAGGCGGTTTTGAAGGTGGTTATGAGCTAACCCAGCTGAGTGCCAAAGTTAAGGTGGACAGCGCTTTTCGTTTTGCCATTCATGATGAAGGTTTTGTGGACGAAATAGGAAAATTCTTCGGTATGCAGGATTTGGAGACGGGCTTTGCCGACCTGGATCATCACATCGTGATTAAAACCAATCATGAAGACACCGTCCGAACCATATTTGCCGATGCCGATGTTCGCGCAGTTTTCACCGAGCTTGAAAATTTCGATTTCGGTATTCACGCCGGGGATGAAGATGCCGACGGACCGGTTCTCGAGTTAAATATTGATGAGGGAATAACCGATGCCGACAGGCTCCGCAAGATCTACCATGCATTTTACCACGTGCTTAAAGGTATAGAAACATTGCCTTAAGCATTTATTTGCCTAAATTTGCGAATGGGCAAACAGAAACAGGATTATTCTTTCTGGACAAAATACAAACGGTTTGCAGCTAACGAAATACTGCTGTATGTGATTATGGTGGTGGGTATTGTAGGCGCTATCATCATTATCAGTTTGTTTACTTAAAAATTCGCCTTTACAAAATCCGGGACATCTTTTTTTACACATTACCTGTTCTTTTTGGGCTAAACTACTCAGCCAATTCCTTAAATAATCACCAACTTTCCAGATAGTTAAATTTATTCGAACTGTGTCCTTCTGGATTTATGACTGATGCTGAGTACGATAATTTTTTGCCTGTTATTGCAAATCTTCACGCATGCTTGGTATATTTAAGCACCAATATAAGCGCAGCTACTTGAAATTTTAGAACACTTCAATTTTCAACTCTTTAGTTAGCAGTTGAGATCATCAGTTATTAACATGATTTGTGTATGAGGATACTTCTACGTCGATATTTCTGGTTTCAAAAAGCTATCCTGGTAAACGTAGTGCTCTTTTTGGGCCTGGCAGCACACGCGCAGCAGGTGCTGGATGTTAATAATCAGCTGGAGCAGCACAAATTTATTGCCGGCGAAATTGCTACGCTCGAAGATGCTACTGGTAAGCTGAGCTTTACTGACATTATTAGTAATAACTATCAACAAAAATTCAGGGAGAATAATTTACATTATCCCACCAATCATCACGTTAAAGCGACCTACTGGTATCGCGTGAAGCTTCGGTTTGATTCATTGGACGCTAACCAGATCTCTCTTTTCGAATTCTTTGACCAAACGACCGACCATGTTACGGCCTATATCCCGGATGCACAGGGCAAATATCAGGCGAGTACTTCAGGCGCTGGTGTAAACTTTTATAACCGTTTGTTTCAGCATAAGAATTTCCATTTTCTTATTAAAAATAATTCCCCGGGCGAGTACACTTATTATTTCAGGCTGCGATCTGCCAATCCTGTTAACGTCATCATCGTTTACCGCACCTTAAGTTATTTTATTTACTACGCGCTGAATGAGTATCTGACGTTCGGGCTGTTCTATGGCATGATCCTGATCTTCTGCCTGCATAACCTGCTGATGTTTTTGGCAGTTAAAAGGCGGCAGTACCTATATTATGTGTTCTACATCCTCAGCGTAGGCTTTTATGAAATGTGTGTGGATGGTATCGCCTTTCAGTACTTATGGCCCAATAAGCCCTGGCTTAATGCTTACGGGTATGGCACGGCCCTATATCTGCTCAGTATGTTTGCGCTGGTATTCACCAAAGAGCTGCTGCAGGTAAAACAACGGGTACGCCGCCTGGCCAAACTGATCGATTATATCCTGGTGCTGCGTACTGTTTACTTCCTGGTCTGCCTGTTTTTTAACAAGGGCTTGTTCATCTATAAGTTTGTAGAATTCATACCGCTTTCGCTGGCATTTTTAACCGGTATCCGTATCTATCGTAACGGTTTTAAACCGGCCCGGTTCTTTGTACTGGCCTACACTTTTTTGTTCTTAGGGTTTAGCATAAAAGCGCTTTCTGCATTGGGGATGCTATGGTTCTTACCTGCCCCGATTAATTACTACAGCTTAAGTTTTTGCTTTGTGATTGAAATGGTGCTGTTATCCTTTGCCATTGGCGACCAGGTAAGGTTATTGCGCAAAGAAAAGGATGAAGCCCGAGACGAAACGATCCGGCAGATGCAGATCAACAGCGAGCTGAAAGATTCTATCAACCAGGAACTGGAGCGCCAGGTAGAAGTTCGCACCCGCGAGGTAGTTGAAAAATCGGAGGAAATTTTGGCCCAGGCGCATACCATAGAAGAACAGAATGAACAGCTGATGGAGATCAACCGTTTGCTGGAACAACAGGCGGCCGAGATTACCCGGATGAACGTGCTGCTGGAAAAAGACAACCACCAGTTAAAAACCAATATCAGCAAGGTGATTGATGCACGGGTAGAATCTACTGAAATGAACTTCGAAGAGTTCAGCGCGAAGTATCCCGATCAGGAAGCTTGTTACAAATTCCTGTCCGATCTGAAGTGGAAGAACGGTTATAAATGTACCCGCTGCGAACATACTACCTATTGTACCGGGCGGGTAGCTTACAGCCGCAGGTGTACCAAGTGCAGTTATGAAGAATCGCCAATGCACAATACCATTTTCCAGAACAACCGCATATCTATCAATAAAGCGTTTTACCTGGTATACCTGATGTATACCAGTAAAGGAACCATCTCATCACACCAATTGTCGGAAAAACTGGGCATCCGGCAAAGTACCTGCTGGACATACGCCATCCGCATTAAAAAAGTAATGCAGGAGCAAAAGCGGGCACGTAAAAAAGGCGCCCCACAGGGATGGAGCGCATTGGTATTAAGCGCAGAAATGCAGGATATTTAATTCAACCAGATCAGCGGGTGCCGCACGGGCAGGTTTCGGATCACTTCATCATCCGTTGGGTTATGGTTCAGGTTTTGCCATGTTTTTAGCCATTCGCGGTTCCCGAAAGCAGTCGCTCCAAACACCAAAGCCGGTTGGGCAGCAGGCCAGCTTTCCCAGTGCATCACGTCTTTAGCGTATGGCCATATATTTTTGTCTTTCAGATACGGGTATAAAAACTCAATCCCTTTTTTGATAGATCGGCCGTCCGCGGTGGTGTAGTTGAACAGATTATCTTCTGGTGTTGAAAGGATCTGGCAGATGGTGGTCATGGCATCCAGGTTAAAAATAGAATAACTATAGGGTTTGGTCCTTTTCAGTTCTAACGGAAAGCTGCCGTCAGCGGCCATTTGTGAGTGCAGTAAAACTTCTTTATAACGCTGGCGGCAGAAGTCCATCGTCGCCTTATCCCGGGTGAATTTGGCAAAGCAAGCCACCTGCATTACCCAGCAGGTACCATGGTTATTCTTGGCGTTCATTTCATCCAAGCCATATTTATGAGTGGTCAGCCATTTCACATAAGTTGCGAACCATAAGCGGATAGTTTCCAGGTCTGTTTTGTTCATTGCCGCAGCATCTTTCATCACCTCTATGCCTTGTACCACTTCCATTAACTGGATGGTATCGATAATGCCGATACCCCGGCCGGTAGCGACACCTTCAATCGCCTGTGCATATTGCAGGTTGGGATTCATTAAAGTTTCCTGGTTGACGAACCAGGCATCCAGGTGTGCCATTGCTTGCTTCACATATTTAGCATCGTGAGTAAGCTGATAAGCAGAAGCTAATGCGCCAATAATCCGGCTAAAACGAATCATCGCCTTACGGTGGGCAGTGAAGTTATCGGGGTTAGTGAGCCCGTCTTTTTGAATATAAGGGCCATCCCGATGGTTGGGATCGGGCCACCAATAGTCGCCTTCCGAATAAAAATCGTGTTTGCCGCCAGCACTGCGCGGGCAAAATTCTGCTGTGACGGTTACGGGCTTTTGTTGCAGTGCCCATGCCGCTTCTTTCAGAATATTCGCTCTGAGCGTGTGGATCACTACCGATTTTACATCAGGTTCATCGACGAACGAAGACGTCGTTAGGCTGATCACCAAAGCGATCAGGATCATTCGTGAGAGTTTAACAGCACCGCGCATCTTCACATGTTATTGTTTTGCTATAGGTTTACGCACCTGGTTAATTACCAGCTGCCAGTCGTAATAGTCGTTACCTCCGGCACGGTAAATGGCTTTCATTACTGACGGATCAAAATAAGCAGCGGCTGCTAACGCGACGATACCGTTACGCGGTTCGAAAAGCGACCCGGCAACATAGCCTTTTTCGCCATTCGCGGCACGGTCGCGGTCGAATTTCACCTTACTGTTTACAAATTCGCCATGCGTTCTCTCTCCCGTCACAAAAGGCACCAGGAAATCAACCGACTTATGAACCGAGGCACCGGTTGGCGAGGTATAATCGTAGTAATTTTTGCCTTCCGCTCGCATAATCACCGTCATGGCTTTTAACAGCGGTTCCAGTGTATAAACATGGTAGTGAAGGGCGTCGCGCTCGGCAAAGTCAAACCCTGAGCCATCAGGATACAAGTTTTGGGCGATCTGCTTTTCCAGCTCTTTTTGAATGGTATCGCGGTATTGCCCATCATGTATAGCGTAGGCAGCAAGGGTAATTACCTTTATCCGGTGCGAGTTCCAGTTGTTCTTCGCAGTTGATCGGCCGGGCTTCGCCGAAACACTGTTTACCTCGGCATCGGCGATGGTTTTCATCCAGGCATCTATGGCTGTTTTCGAGCTTTTATTAACGCGATCACGAATCAGATCGTAACCGGTAAAAAAATCTTCCAGCTTGGTTTCATCTATAGGGTCTCCCGTAGCCATGTTCAGCTTTGCCCAGGCTAACAGGAAATCTTCTGCCTTAGCCAAATAGGCCTTATCGCCATAGAGCCGGTAGTTTAATGCCAGCGCATAAATTTTAGGTCCGTCCTGTACCGCTTTCAGGCTGGCAGTTTTAGCCGGGTTGCCTTCGAGCAATCCTTGCGAAGTAACTTTTTGTATGGGGTTAGGCGTTTCGTTCAGCGCTCTTTCGGCGGCAGACTTGATTGGTGCAAATTGCTTTTGCACTTTCGGGTCGGTTGCGATCGCCTTTTTTAGCGTACTGATTTCGGCGGCAGATAAACTTACGTATTGTGCTTTTGCTGCTATTGTGATTAGCGCCAGGCATGCCGCTATCAGATTTCTTAAATAGGTTAACTTCATCATTGCCGATTAATTTTTATAGGTTTTGGCCCTTTGGAAAGGCTGCTATCGCTTAAGAAATGGTTGCTTTTAAGGTAAACATAAGTGCTTTTACGCTTATTTTCAACGAAAAAAAGTTTTAGTTTTTGGTGGGTTAATTATGTTAATACACTTCATGAGCAGTTGTAACTTACAGTAAATCAGTGCTATAATTAAAATTGCTGCATAACCCTCAATACGATTAAAAAGCAGTTGAATTAATTTGAGCGGGCCATTGGCAGACGCCAGAAACCGCACTAAAATTATTGCCCCGATAATTTGTAAAAGCCTAATTTAGCTTCAATTGCAATGATGAAAAAAAACCTGCTGTTGGCTCTGTTTTCCGGCATTCTGCTTTGGCTGGGATGGCCGCCCACCTCTTATATCACCTTCCTGCTGTTTGTAGGCTTGGTGCCGATGTTGCTGGCTTTGGAGAACATTATTCAAAGCCCGGTTAAAAGAAAGGGGTATCATATTTTCTTAACGGCTTTCGCGGGTTTCTTTATCTGGAATACGCTGAGTATCTACTGGGTTTACAATTCGCTTAAAACCATTGGAGCAATTATCGCCATTCCGCTTAGCCTGATCCCCTACTCGCTCGGCCCGTTGCTGATGGCTTTAGCCTGCTGGTTATACTATCGCCTGCGCCTGGCTACGAATAGAAGTACCGGTCTGTTTGGCCTGGTGTGCTTCTGGATGGCTTATGAGTATGTTCACCAAACATGGCCGCTGGCCTTCCCGTGGATGACGCTGGGCAACGGCTTTGCGGTAAGCCACCAATGGGTGCAATGGTATGAATATACCGGCGTTTACGGTGGCACGGTTTGGATCTGGCTGATCAATATCCTCATCTTTCTTTATTATCAAAGTTTAAAGGAGGCTCAAACCAAAGCTTACCGTGTAAAGGTGGTCACGGCATTTACCATTGCGCTGGTTGTCCCGCTGGCCTTTTCGCTCATCCGCTATTATTCCTTCCGCGAGCAGCAAGACCCATCTGACGTGGTAGTCGCTCAGCCGAATATCGATCCTTACGAAAAGGAAGGTTCCATCCCGGTGCAGCAACAGATCGCCATACTCACACACCTTTCAGACTCTGTTGCGCAAAAGAATACTGAATTTTTTATTTGGCCGGAAACCGCTATCGCGGAACAATTCGACGAGAACAAAACACAATCTACCGCTTACTACCGCCAGGTGCGCGATTTCCTGGGCAAGTACAGTAACGGGAACGTGATCACCGGTGCAGAAACCTACCAGGTCTACAACCGTCCGGCAACAGAGAGTGCAAGGGCTATCCCGGGCACTAATCAATACTGGGATGCCTTTAACGCGGCGTTGCTGATCGAAAACTCGGACCGTGTGCAGTTCTACCATAAATCTAAACTTGTTCCCGGTGCGGAGATGATCCCTTTCAGCTCGCTTTCATTCCTTAAACCAGCCTTTGAACACCTGGGCGGCGCGACAGGCAGTTATGGCAGCCAGCCAGAGCCATCGGTTTTTTATACACAAAGCGGCATCGGTTCAGATCCGGTGATCTGTTATGAATCTATCTGGGGCGAATATGTAGGCAAAGCGGTTCTAAAAGGCGCTCAATTTATCGCCATTATTACCAACGATGGCTGGTGGGAAAATACATCAGGGAAAGACCAGCACCTGGATTATGCCAAACTTAGGGCTATTGAAACCCGGCGCTGGGTATGCCGGTCTGCCAACACCGGTATTTCGGCGTTTATTAATGAACGTGGTGATATTGTAAAGCACACCGATTGGTGGGTGCGGACGGCAATTAAGCAGGATATCAACCTGAATTCTGATTTGACTTTTTATACCCGCTACGGCGATTACATTCCAAAAACGGCAAGTTTTCTCTCCGTATTAGGTATTTTGTTTATTGGTGTAAAGTGGCGCAAGGCGAAGGAACAGGCTGCCTGATTAATCCTTTCGCGGTAACGTTTGTCTGATTTTGTAAAGAATATTTAGGAACACAAGTTGCATATTGCTGCTGTTATCCGTATAAACTTGAAAATAAAACTTTATGAAACGACTATTTTTAACCGCTACCCTTGCCCTGGCAACCTTATTTACGTTTGCCCAGGCCCCAGACCTACGCCGTAAGATTGAAGTTACCGGCACCGCAGAGCAGGAAGTAACCCCGGATATTGTTTATGTATCTATCTCGCTGCGCGAGTACATGGATGGCAAGAACAAAGTAACGATAGACCAGTTGGAGCGCCGTTTGCAAAAAGCAGTTACCGACGCCGGTATCGCTAAAGAAGATTTTACCATCAACAATGTATCGGCTTATAACTACACCGAACAGAAAAAGAAAAATCCGGATTTTCTGGCCAGTAAGCAATACCGCATCAAGTTTCGCGATCTGAACCGCTATAACCAGATACTGGACCAACTGGATCCGAAAGGCATCCAATATACCAATGTAGAGAGCTACGATTATTCTAAGATCGCAGAGCTGAAACGCGACCTGAAGATCAAAGCGCTTTTGGCTGCTAAAGACAAGGCAACCTATTTATTAAGCGCCCTGGGTAACCAGGTAGGTAACGCGCTCGACATCCAGGAAATAGATAACGAACAGTTTCCGCAACCCATGTACCGGGCTAATGTAATGATGATGAAAAGCGCTGATGCTGAAGCTGCACCGGCACCGTCTGATATTGATGTGAAGAAGATCAAACTGAGCTACCAGATCAGGGCCGTATTCGAAATTAAGTAAGAACTATTTCGCCGCCGAAGCCGTAGCTGCTTCTGGTGAAACTTTAACCAGCCACTGCTTTTCCAGCGTTTGTTCGCGGGTGGCAGGGTTCAAAAATTTAGGTGTAAGGCGGGTAATGCCATAGTTAATAGCGCTATAAGCAGTATCCGCCTTTATTGTGCCCTTATCAAAAACTTTCTTGGTATCGTCGCTCATGAACAGCCATACCGTTTTTTTTGAGGCGATTCTGCTCTGAATGCTGTCTGCACTGATTTCTGTTGCTAAATGCCGGGCATGGAAGTTAAAAGATGAGCTATGGAAACCATAGTTATAAATGGCATCAACAGGGATGTGTTTATCCTTAACTGTTTTTGCCATGGTAATGCCGGCCTGATAGTTATTTAATAACTGCATATACACATTGCCGTTCAGCAGTACGTTGGTGAGTGATGCCGTTAGTGCAGATACCACCACGATTTTTTGTAGTACCGCATTTTTAGTCAAAATAGCATAAATGAGTACGCCCAGCACAACGAGCGCCAGGATAGCCATCACAACTGATTTTACCGGGAAGCACCACAGATTAAGCAACACCAGCAGAAACAGGATAACGCCCGCCACAAAGTACTGTATGTATAAGCTGATCTTTAACGCCTTTTCATCATGTTCTTCGGCTTTGTTGATGATATGCCCTGCGGTTAATACCGCAAAAATGGGGAACAGCACGTTCAAGTAGTGCGGCAGTTGATAACCGGATGACGAGATGATGGCGAAAATGATAATGATGGTACCAACGGTTAACATCTCGGCTTTTTTAACATAGGCAAAGCGCGTGCGGAACAGAAACGCAATGCGATCAAAAAAGGCATAATAGGTTAATAGACACCATGGCAGGAAGGCCCACAACGCGGTGTGGAAAAAGAAGAAATAGTCTTTATGGCCTTTACCCCAGTGCTTGCCCTCCAGCCTTTCGAAATTCTGGTTCCAAAGGATAAATTTCACCCCGGATACATTACGCATACCCCGAACTACTTTTTCGGGATGTAAGTCGTATTGCAGGTAATAGCAATACACACAAGGCGAGATAAATACAGCCCATAGGATGAGTACGATGATCCATCGCCAGTCGAACATGCGTTTCCAGTTGCGCTGGTACAGCAGCAGGAAGAACAGCGAGACACAGGGCATTACAAAACCGATCATGCCCTTAGTAGTAAAGCCAATCGCCAAGCCTAAAGCTGCGAATACATAGTTATACCATTTCTGAAAGTAAGCGGCTTCAACCAATTGCCAGGTGGCAATGATAATTCCAGACATCAGCAGGGCATCCATCCGAACGTCGTTATTCGCCAGGAATTCTGCTTGTGCGCTTGCTACTACCAAGGCAGCCAATAAGCCAGTCTGCTGGTTATACAATAGCTTTGCTAAACGGTAGGTAGCGTAAATGGCTACCAATGTCATCAGGAACGAAGGTATCTTATAGGCAATGTCATTAACGCCGAAAATATTAAAAGATAGGGCGGCCAGCCAGAAGTGCAGGTGGGGTTTATCAAGGTAGTCTTTCCCCAGATCATCTACCAGGTTCACGTAATCGTGGTGCTGCACCATGTGTAAGGCAATGTTGGCATGGTGCGAAGCATCTTCGTCCATTAAAGGAACCAGCAAGCCAAGGATATAAGCGATAAGGAGCGATACAAAAAGCCAGAAGTAAGTGGTACCGCTAATCTTGTTCTGCGTCATGAGAAATTACGTGGTTAACAGCGGTTTTGGCCGCGCGTTTATCGCAAAATTAAGTATTTAATTGCGAAGCCCGGTCGGCAGCCGCAAACATTACCATTAAAGGGCCTGTTATATCAATGAAAAGTGAGAAGGATTATGAAAGCGATAAAGTATACAGCTTTAGGCGCCGTGCTTAGTTTCAGCATTGCAGCCTGTACCAACAATAACCGCGATAGTGCCACCCTGGGCGGTACGCGGGATACTTCAAACGTTACTGCCGGATCAAATGCTGGGGGCGTAAATGCCGCTGAAAGTGGCGATACCTCCAATAATGGCAATAAAAACAGGGGTAAAGACTCTACAAGTAATGGTAATGCTAACCCGACCGGCAGGTTAGAAAACGATACCATCAATCAGAACCGGAACCATAGGCCAAGGTAATTTGAACTCTTGCCGCCCTGCTTTGTTAATTAATGTATAATTAAGGGTTAATTTAAAGATAAGCACTTGACAAGCTGTTGATTATGCCTATCTTTATACTACCCTTAATTAATAGTATGATGCCCCGTATCAAAGCCAAAAATATTCTTTTGGTGGCACCAGGCGTTCCGGATATGCAGGTGTTGGATGCCTCCGAAAAAGTAAGACACGTTACTCGGACGTCCGAAGTGTTTCCGGCGATTTTTGAGCTGCTGCCTGATCTGATTATTCTCGATCATGATTTTTTAGGCGCAGACCTGGAACGTATTGTTCGCCGCATTCGCAGTAATAACTTCTACAACAAAATTAAGATCTGCTGTCATAAACAGAAGGAAGGGGTGAAAGAGGATGGCTTGCTGGCGGCAATCGGTGTCAACTACTTTCTGTACGAACAAGCAGAAAAGAAGAAAAGCGCCTTTGCACTTCCTAAAAGTGTAAGTACGCTTTTTAATTCTGCGGTATTGAACGTTGCCGTTCAGTAACTTAACTGATCATATCAAAGCCGGTATAAGGCACTAATACCTCAGGTATTTTAATACCATTCTCTGTCTGGTTATTCTCTAACAACGTAGCAACAATACGCGGCAGGGCCAGCGCGCTGCCATTTAACGTGTGTGCCAGTTGTGTTTTACCCTCTGCATTACGGAAACGCAGTTTCAGGCGGTTGCTCTGGAAGGTTTCGAAGTTAGATACAGAAGATACCTCTAACCAGCGCTGCTGTGCGGCGCTCCAGGTTTCCATATCATAGGTTAGGGCTGAAGCAAAACCCATATCACCACCGCAAAGACGAAGCACACGGTAAGGCAAGCCTAATTTCTGCAACAGGCCCTGTACGTGCTTGCTCATTTCTTCCAACGTTTCATATGATTTATCTGGATGAACTACCTGTACAATTTCCACCTTATCAAACTGGTGCAAACGGTTCAGGCCGCGCACGTGCGCACCGTATGAACCGGCCTCGCGGCGGAAACACGGCGTATAGCCGCAGTTCATCACGGGCAGTTCCTCCCCTTTCAGGATCACATCGCGGTAAAGGTTGGTAATCGGCACTTCTGCAGTCGGGATCAGGTAAAGGTTATCCAGGCCAACGTAATACATCTGCCCTTCTTTATCCGGTAACTGGCCTGTTCCGAACCCTGAAGCCTCGTTTACCAACAATGGTAATGCCCGTTCGTCATAGCCTGCCTTTTCTGCTTCAGCTAAAAAGAAGTTAATGAGCGCACGTTGCAGTTTAGCGCCTTTACCTTTATAGACAGGGAAACCCGCTCCGGTTATTTTAACGCCTAATTCAAAATCAATCAGGTTGTATTTGGCAGCCAGCTCCCAGTGCGGCAAAGCATTAGCAGGTAGCGCAGGTGTTTCGCCGTGCTCCAGCACTACTTCGTTATCTTCGGGCGTAAGGCCTTTTGGTACAGAGCTATGGGGCAGGTTAGGTAATAGTACCAGTTTTTGTTGAAGCTCCTGCTCTAATTGGCTTAATTGCTCGCCCAACTGTTTAATCTCTTCTTTCCATGCACCGGTTTTTGCTTTGATGCCTTCAGCTTCTTCTTTTTTGCCGTTGCGCATCAGCTCGCCAATCTGTTTTGCTGCGGAGTTGGCTTCGGCCGAAATATTGTCTAAACGGTTTTGGGTTTGCCGGCGCTGATCGTCCAGGCTGATTACCTTGTCTACCAATTCAGTCTGTTTGAAATTTTTTACAGCCAAACGCTCTAAAACCTGTTCACGGTTATCGCGGATATAACTAACTTGCAGCATTGAATTAAATTTTTGAACAGCAAAGATATAATTAGTTCATGGTTTATGGTTCATCGTTCATCGCCTTTTAGCGATAGGCGGTGTACCGCCGCGAACTATTATCTATGAACTATGGATAACCAAACAGGTAAACTATACCTTGTGCCTACTCCCATTGGCAACCTGGAGGACATGACGCACCGGGCTATACGAATTTTAAAGGAAGCCGATATTATCCTGGCAGAAGATACCCGCACTTCGGCCCCGATGCTCAAGCATTTTGGGATAGACAAGAAAGCCTACGCCCATCACCAGCATAACGAGCACCAGTCCAGCAGTGAAATTATCCGTTTTTTAAAAGAAGGTAAGCAGGTAGCGCTGATCTCTGATGCAGGTACACCGGCCATTTCTGACCCGGGGTTTTATCTGGTGCGCGAGGCCTTGAAGCACGAACTGCCGGTGGAGTGCCTTCCTGGCGCAACAGCATTTGTTCCCGCGCTGGTAAATTCAGGGTTCCCGACCGACCGTTTTTGTTTTGAAGGTTTTTTACCGTTGAAGAAAGGACGGCAGACGCGTTATAAACAACTTGCAGAAGAAGAGCGTACGCTGATCTTGTATGAGTCGCCGCACAGGTTGCTGAAAACGCTGGAAGAAATGGTAACTTATTTTGGTGAAGACAGGATGATCTCTGTTTCGCGCGAGCTCACCAAAATGTTCGAGGAAACCGTTAGAGGTACTGTTGCCGAGGTGAAGGCTTATTTTGAAACTCACCCTGTTAAGGGCGAGTTTGTGATCTGCGTAAAAGGGAAAGAGTAATGAAACAACAGAAGTTATTTAATGTACTCGAAGGCTTTGACTTTAATTTATTAGAACAGACAGGATTTAAGGAGGATTCTGTTCGCGAGGAGATTATTGTTCCAATAATTAAAGCATTGGGTTATAGCGCAAGTAAGCCTAACCAAATTATTAGGAGTAAATCGCTTTTACACCCTTACGTTTCAATAGGATCACAACGTAAAGAGATTTATATAATACCAGATTATTTATTTGAAGTAAGCGGCAAGGCGGCATGGATCTTGGATGCAAAAGCTCCAACAGAGGAAATAGTTAAATCCAAAAACGTTGAACAAGCCTATTCTTATGCAATTCATCACGAGGTTAGAACCAATTTTTTTGCTCTATGTAACGGTAAAGAGTTTGCCTTGTATGACATAGGCAAAATAGAGCCGATACTACATTTTCCAATGAAAGCTATTCCTGCGTATTGGGATGTACTGAAAAAATATTTAGCCCCTAACAACGTTCTTAATTCCCATAACTTAAAACTTGCCAAAGATCTAGGACTTCATTTAAAGCGACTCGGTTTTGATAAATTTGAGAATTTAATTTTTCCAGATGTTCCGATAAATTCTATCGGTCAACTTGATCCTAATATGTTTTCTCTGTCTACCGGAATTATACATGAGAATGATCGGTATGTTGTTACTTTCGATTTTGGATATGAAATATTTGATCAGTTAAAGGGAAAAATACCACAACGAGCAATTGACAGACTTGCAGTAAGATAATTAGGAAAGAGGCAACAAGTCACATTTGCAGATGCCTCTTTCTTGATAACAATTGACAGTCGTGTTGGTGATAAGCTTGAAGAAAATGAAGATGAAATTTTCCTACCTATGCAGGTAAACCGCATTATTAGGTAGAAAAATTCATATTTATTTATGTTTCTAAGCGCTTACTCTTTGTGCAATTTCGTTATTGGTTACCGGTATGGCCACCGGTTTCATCTCCGAAGCTTTTTTGCCCCTGTTAGAACGTGCAGTACGCGAATAAATAGAAAGTTCGCGGCTGAACAGGAATTCTAACAGCAGTTTGGTATATGAGGTATGGTAGCCCAGGTCGTCATAATGTTTACCCGCCAGCTTTTTAATTTCCGGCAATTTATTCCATGGCACCGAAGGGAAATCATGGTGTTCGTTATGGAAACCTACGTTCAGGTTAGGTACATTTAAGCGACCGTAATAGCTTTTGGTTTCCTGGTGATCACCGTGGGTAAGGAAGTGTTCCTGCACCCAGCGTGCGCCCAGCGGGTGTAAGCCTACCGAGAAGAATAAGCTCAGCGTAAGAAATACCAAAGCCTTAATGCCCAAGAAATAGAAAACCGCCACAGAAACACCGATCTGCACCACCAGGTTAACAATGGTCCAGGCATCCCAAAGCTGAATTTCTTTTAACCTTGCCGGGCGAATGGCCTGGAATATCGGGTAAAATAACAACCACACTGCTTTACCTAAAGTAGAGTTGTTGATCAGTTTGGCTTCCCAGCGGTAAGGCATATCGGCATCCAATTCTTCCACACCCTGGTAAGCGTGGTGCTTGATATGGTATTTGGTGAAAGAAACCGCTGTAGGCACTACCATAGGCAGGTTAGCAATAATACTGCTGATGGTATTTAGCGTGCGATTTTTAAAGATCAGGTTATGCGAACATTCGTGGATGCACACATGCAGGGTATGACAGGCAAACGCACCGATCAGGTAAGCCGCTGCAATACTCCATCCCCAGGCCTGGTCTTTAAGCACAAACGCCAGCGCAAACTGAATGCTAACGCAGAGCAGGATCACCAGGAAGGTATAAGGGTTCCGTCCGATCAGGTTCCGGATCTCCGGATGTTCGGTAATAATTTTTTTTGTTCGCAGTTTATGCGGTTCACACTCGTCAGACCAGTTGAAACTCGTTCTTTTTGCCATCTTCATTAATTAGGAAACGGAAATTTAGGTAAATAACTTGTGTTGTAAGTTAAATTATTTAAATGAAAATATTAAATCTATCTCAATTTATTTCTGTTGCCACGAGGCAAATAGCTAACGAATCTGAGAGTAAATTGGCCTCAAAAGGCTATTTTAAAGCTTCAAAGCTGTATTTGGCATCGCTCCAGAATTCATCCAGCGCGATGATCCTTGGTTTAAAGAAAGAGATAATCTGCGGCCAA
The DNA here is from genome assembly GCF_022953055.1 of Mucilaginibacter straminoryzae. GTDB lineage: Bacteria > Bacteroidota > Bacteroidia > Sphingobacteriales > Sphingobacteriaceae > Mucilaginibacter > Mucilaginibacter straminoryzae. Next base: position 59,728 of record NZ_JALJEJ010000005.1, read on the forward strand.
TCTTCGCGTTTAAATACGCTTACGCCTTCCATAACGGTACCGATGCGGCTGATGGTTTTGCCATATTCGTCGCGGGTGTGCAACTGCCAGTCCCATTCTTCGCCCAAATAGCTATGCAAAACATTGCGGAGTTCTTTAAACTGTTCGAAGAATAATTCCTGAATACCGGCATCAGGGTGGGTAAGCTCGATGCCGATACTTGCCGTCCTTTTATCGGCCTGCATGCGGAAGTAAACATTTTTCAGTCCGGTTTTATAATTCACCCAGTTCACTTTCAACCCCTCTGCAGATGTTACAGGCGACAGGTACTGCCCGAAGGCGGTCCAGAATGCCTGTTTGATATTTGATGCCTCTTCCCTGGTATACATGCGTTGAACTTTCAAACATAACGAGTTTACGCCTAATGTTCATCGCCAATTTAAGCCCGGTTATTGATAATTTAAGAATAGCTAAACCATAACCGGTTTTTTATCTTTATAAGATAACAGCTGTACCCTAAGCAGCATCTGTAAACCGATAAAATCAGTACGTTATGAATTCATCCAAGAAATTTTCACGCAGGGCTTTTATCCGTACGGGTGCCTTGGGTGTCGGTGCACTTAGTTTAGGATCAACCCTGTCTGCGTTGGCGGCATGTTCAGCACAGCCACAAAAAAAATTAGGAATAGCATTGGTTGGTTTAGGCGGATACGCAGGCGGGCAGTTGGCGCCAGCCTTACAGCAAGCACAATATTGCTACCTGGCCGGTATTGTTACAGGTACGCCTTCAAAGGCGGTGGAGTGGAGCAAGAAATACAACATTTCGCAGAAAAACATCTATAACTACCAGAATTTCGACGAAATAAAAAATAACCCGGATATAGATATTGTGTACGTGGTGCTGCCTGTTGCGCTGCACAAGGAATTTACTATTCGTGCTGCACAGGCAGGTAAACACGTGATCTGCGAGAAGCCAATGGCGCTCAATGCGCGTGACTGCGAGGAAATGATTGCCGCGTGTAAAAAAGCAAACCGGATGCTTTCTATCGGTTACCGGCTCCATTTCGAACCACATAATATGGAAGTGATGCGGCTTGGTCAGCAGAAGGTGCTGGGGAAAATTACGTCTATGGATAATGGCAACGGTTTCAAATACGGCGGTGACCCCAACGCCTGGCGTTTGAAAAAAGCACTTGCCGGTGGTGGTGGATTGATGGATATGGGTATTTATGCGATCCAGGGTGCCAGGTATACTACTGGGATGGAGCCACTAAAAGTAAGGGCAAGGCAGGAGAAAACTAACCCGGAGCTATTTAAGGAAGTAGACGAAACCGTATTTTGGGAACTGCAATTCCCGGGCGGGTTAGTTACCACGGGTAAATCAAGCTATAACAACAACTGGGGGTATTTAAGGGCCAAAGCAGAACGTGGCAGTTTTGAACTAGAACCGGCTTATGGTTACGGCGGCATTGCCGGAAAGCGCAGCGACGGCCCTTTACTGTTTCCTCAGATTAATCAGCAGCAGGCGCAGATGGATGATTTTGCGCAATGTGTGATGAACAATAAACCAACCCGTGTTCCGGGTGAGGAGGGTTTGAAGGATATGCGGGTGATTGATGCCATTTACCGTAGCCTGGATAACAGCGGCAATTGGGAAACTATCGGCTGATCCGTCAATGTTGCTATGATTATTTGATTATAAAGCACTTACTTTGCAGGTAGATCAAATAAGCTTAGCACCTTATGCACCAGATAAAAGTAGTGGCTTTTGACGCAGATGATACCCTTTGGGTAAACGAGTCGTATTTCCGGGATACAGAAAAAGCTTTTTGCGAACTGCTTCAGGAATATCTGTCGCTTCATAGCCTCGAAAAAGAACTCCTGAAAACCGAGATAGAAAACCTGACGCTGTATGGTTACGGCGTGAAGGGCTTTGTACTTTCTATGATTGAAACCGCGCTGAAAGTATCAGACGGTACCTGCGGTACAGAGGTGATTGAAAAGATATTGCAGCTGGGCAAAAATTTACTAAATGAACCTATTCAATTGCTGCCCGAAGTAGAAGCGGTACTTCAGCAGTTGTACGGAAAATACCGGCTCGTGGTAGCTACCAAGGGTGATCTGCTCGACCAGGAGCGGAAGCTGCGCAAATCAGAGCTGACCAATTATTTCCACCATATCGAGATTATGTCTGAAAAGGACGATGCCAACTATCTGAAACTGGTAAAGCACCTGGATATCCGGCCGGAAGAGCTGGTAATGATCGGTAATTCTTTAAAATCTGACGTGATCCCGGTGCTGAATATCGGCGGGCATGCCATCCATGTACCTTACCATATCACCTGGATACACGAACAGATTGAGCACACCATTGAGAACGAACGTTTTAAAACCGTTACTCAATTACATGAAGTATTAAGCTGCCTAACTTAACTTTGACATTAAATATAGCGTGGAAAAGGAAAAAAATCCTTAAATCTGCCGCGTAAAACCAATAATAAGCCAAGCTAATATTTGCCCCTTTATGAATAATGTTCCGCCAATCCCAGCTGACGAGTTTGATCGTATCAGTGCGCTTTCTAACCTCGATCTGGATTACAGTAATTTAAATGATAGTCTGAAAGACCTTACCCGCCTTGCCGCAAAGGTGGCCGGTACTGATATTTCGCTCATCAACCTAATTGATTCTTTTACCCAATGGTCTGTTGCAAACTATGGGCTCGAGATTGAACAACTACCTCGCGAAGATTCCATTTGCCAGTATACTATAGTTTCAGATGAAAAATTCGAGGTGAAGAACCTCTCGCTTGACGACCGCTTTAAAGACAAATTATATGTAACAGGTGATCCGAATGTTCGTTACTATTATGGTGTTCCGCTTCGGGCAGATGGCTACCATATCGGTGCGCTTTGTGTTTTAGATCCTAAAGAGGATAAGGCGCTTTCGCCCGAGAAAGAAGAGCTGCTGAGGATCATTGCCGGCGAGATCGTCACCCGGTTAAAAATCCTGCACCTGGTAGAGTCCTTACAGGATAAAGTTAAAACGGCGTCAGAAACGCAACGCCGCCTGGCGCATGATATCCGCGGGCCTTTAGGCGGTATTATCGGCCTGGCTAATGTGATCGCAGAACAGGGTGATGAAAACCAGATGGAAGAGGTGCTGGAATTTGTTACGCTGATCTATAAAAGCGGTAAATCTATCCTGGAATTGGCCGATGAGATATTAGGTAACGACCAATTGCTGAAAAAGGCGGATAAACTGAACAGCAACCAGTTTAACCTGGCGGTTTTAAAGGAGAAGTTGCTGAAGCTTTACGGGCCGCAAGCCAAAAGCAAGCATGTAAAGTTCGAAGTGGTATCCAGCCCGGATAATGAAAAGGTGCCTTTTTCTAAAAATAAACTGCTTCAGATTGTCGGTAACCTGGTTTCTAATGCCATAAAGTTCACACCGGCAGATGGACTGGTATCTGTTAAGCTCTCGTTGAACGTTGGTACTAAAGGCAACACCTTGCAGATAGTAGTGAGTGATACAGGCGTGGGTATGACCGAAGATAAAATACAGATGATATTGACTGGCAAGGGCGAATCTACTACCGGTACCGGCGGCGAACAGGGTTATGGCTTTGGGTTGGCACTGGTAAAGCATCTTATGGACAGCCTTAAAGGAAAACTCTCTATTACTTCTGAACCGGAAAAGGGAACCAGTTTTACGCTGGAGCTTCCACAGTTCGAATCCTGACGTTCCTCCGTTGGGGAAAACATTCCCATAGTTTGCGGCGTGAAAACCCCAACTATCGGGATAAATAATGTCTTTTTAGTTAATAAAACTACACTGAGGCCCGTTTTAGGGCCTTTTTGCTTTTAGGCACATTGCTGGAACTTTATTTGCCTATACCCCGTAGAAGTATTCATTTTATTGATAGTTAATTTTATGAACAGGTTTTTTACTTTTTTTCTTATCACTGGGGTTTCTGCCCTGGTTGCCTGTAAAAAAGACAACAACAGCAGCAGCGGAACTACGCCGCAGACCAGTGTAAACAAAGTTGCGCCAGACGGCTTCAACTTCGCTACAACTAAAAGCGTAACCCTTAACCTTACCCTGCGCGCCAATAATGATGCTGCGCTTTCAGGCGTAGTAGTTAGTGTTTACCTTCCCGGCAATACCAACCCGGATGCTTCAGTTTTTAAAGGTGTAACAGATAAATCCGGTAATCTTACCGGCACTTTCACTGTTCCTGCTTATTATGATAAGGTGGTGATCAACCCGGCCTATATCGGTTTAATGCAAAATGCTACCGCCGCAATCAACGGCAACAAAGTAACTGCGACAATCGGCGGTAAAGATGGCTATAGCGGTGATATCATTGCCGATGCCATCAATAACAACCCGACAGCTAATACCAACAAGGTTTCTATCAACGGTGTATACACAACAGAGTTTGTTTATCCTTCGGGCTATAGCTCAAGTAATGCATTCGTAAGCCCCACCAACCTGGGCAGACCGGCGTACCTGGAAACAACGCCAGATGTAATTGACGCTTCGTTACTATCTTATGTGAATGCTTCATTGCCAGAAGGTAACCCGGTACCGAATGCGCACCCTGAATATTTAAGCAATACCGCTGTTCGTACCATCAACGTTACTGCTAAAGCAGACGTTTGGATCACCTTTGTATCTGAAGGCGCAGGTTACCAGAACACGCTGGCTTACTATACCTATAAAACAGGCACCCCTCCAACCACTGCTGGCGGCGGTACCTGGGCAAATGGTATTGATAAAATTACTTACATATTCCCCAACGCTTCTGCATCTGGTTCTGGTGGCGGACTGAAATCTGGTGATAAAGTAAAACTGGGTACTTTTGATGCCGGTACTTCTATCGGTTTTGTGCTGATCCAAAATGCATGGACCGGAAGCGGTGTTAACGCGGGCGCTACCAAATTCTATACCCAGGATGAGTTTAACCCCGAAAATACCGCAGCTTTACGCAAACATACCGTTATGTTGTATGACAATGTGCATAAGCTTTACCTGATGGGTTTTGAAGATCAGAACAGACAGACAGGTTCTGATAATGATTTCAACGACCTGGTATTCTATGCTACATCAAACCCTATCACGGCTATTTCTAATAACAATGTGGCTGTAGTAGATAACGGCGGCGACAGCGACGGTGATGGTGTCCTGGATCAACTGGATGCTTTTCCGAATGACGCGACAAAAGCTTATATCAGCTATTATCCGTCTGCAAGTACTTATGCCACCCTTGCCTTTGAAGATAACTGGCCTAAGAAAGGCGATTATGACCTGAACGACTTATTGCTGAATTACCGCTACACTTTTACAAAGAATGCACAAAACCAGGTAGTAGAAATGCAGGGCGACTTTAAAGTTGGCGCTTCGGGTGCATCTTTCCACAATGGTTTCGGTGTACAATTACCGGTTGCAGCAGCAGCAGTTGCATCGGTAACAGGGCAGCAATTAACCAAAAGCTATATCACACTGGCCGGTAACGGGGTAGAAGCCAACCAAATGAATGCGGTTATCGTTCCGTTTGACGATCATGAAAACCTGCTGAAAAACCCTGACGGATCGTTCTTTATCAACACCATTATTGGTAAAGCTAAAGTAACCGGCAGTACAGCTACCGTGGTAGTGAAATTTGCTACTGCACAAAGTTCGCTGGATGTGGCTCAGTTCAATCCGTTCCTGATCAGCAATATGCGCAGGGGTTATGAAATACACCTGCCCGGCAAAGTGCCTACCAGCCTGGCTAACAAACAACTGTTCGGCACCGACGACGATAACTCAAATGTGAGTAACAACCGCTATTACCAAACAAGCGATAATATGCCATGGGCAATCAGTTTCAATGAGCAGTTCAACTATCCTGCAGAAACTAAAAGCATCACAGATACCTACCCTCACTTTGTTGACTGGGCTAAATCTGGCGGTATATCCTATACAGACTGGTATAGCAACACTGCTGCAGGCTACCGCCTTACAGGTAATATTTTCCAATAAAAATTACTATCCGATACATACTCCAGCAAAGCCGCCCGTAAGAGCGGCTTTTGCTTTTACTAACAATTGCTTAATATTTGTTTAAACCTTTCTTAACTTTCGCAGCTTTATCTTTACACTACCAAACATGAAAAATTCGCTTTTCGGCATTATGCCTGGCAACAATGCGGTTTTTTACCGGCTTTTTGACCAGGGAGCAGATACTACTTATGAAATGGCATCATTGCTGTACCAGGTAGTAAAGTCTGACGCAGTGGCTTCAGAAACCATCAACATCAATAACATCAGCCGTTTAAAGGAAAAAAGCAGCAGCATAAAAAATCAGATCTATGCTATCGCCGGTAAAGCGCTGATTTCGCCCTTCGGCCGTGATGATATGTACGGTTTTATCACCTCGCTGGATAGCGTTGCTGATTATATTGATGTTTCTGCCAGAAGGCTGAATATGTACCGGGTTGAGATAAAGGAGCCCATCCGCGAGCTTTCCGGTATCATCATGGATATGTGCAGCACCATCTCTGAATGTGTGAAGCATTTGCATAGCTTAACCAATCTTGAAGCCATTAACGAGTGCTGTATTAAAATAAAGCACCTTGAACATAAGGCAGATGCCGTGTACCGCAAAGCAATGGCTACCCTGGTTGAAGAAGAACAAGACCCCCTTGAAATTATCAAATACAGCGATATTTACAGTGTACTTGAAAAGGTTACCGACAAAGGCGAACGGGTAGCAGAAGCGGTGGAAAGCATTGTAGTGAAGAACGCCTAAAAGTTGCTTGTTTTAACCTGCCGTAGTTCATAGATACTTTTTTTCCTGTAATACCTGTTTAGTCGCAGGTAAATAAATTTCCGTGTTTATTGCAAACAGAAATGCGCTAGTTATTATTTGTGAATAATAACAAACTGATCTTCTTATGCGTAAAAACTACATGGATGTTAATCTTTCATCCGTTTATATAGTCCTACTGTCAACAATTCAATCTGATCCCCGGTTAAAAATTATTTAAACTACGTAACTATGATCAAGATTATTCTGGCAGAAGACCATAATATCGTCCGTAATGGCATCAAGTCTTTGTTAGAGAAAGATTCCCAGTTTTCAATTATTGGCGAAGCCGTAAATGGACAGGATGTTTTGGATATGCTGGATAGCGGGCACAACCCGGATGTGATCCTGGCAGATATGAACATGCCGGTTGTAGGTGGCCTTGAACTGATCAACCGCTTAAACGAAGTGGGGCACCCGGCAAAGATTGTGGTGCTGACCATGCTGGATCATGAGAAATATATTATCCAGGCATTTAAAGCAGGAGCAAAAGGGTTTTTACTTAAAAATGTAGGCTCGCTCGAAATGATCTTTGCTATAAAGCAGGTCGCAGATAACAATCAATACTTGTGTTCAGAGCTGTCCCTCCGGATGTTGAATAAACTGATGCATGCGCCGGAACCGAGTCTGGAAAACCTGTCTGATGTGGATCTCTCTAAACGTGAAATGGAGGTGTTAAACCTGATAGCAGACGGTTTCACCAACCAGGAAATTGCCGATAAGTTGTTCACCAGTAAAAGAACGGTAGAAGGGCATAGGCAAAGCCTTTTAGATAAAACCAACACACGTAATACCGCGGCCCTCGTCAGGTTCGCATTGGTTAATAGTATTATTAATTAATATAAAACATTCCGGTAAATTTAAAAAATAGGCCCTTCGGGGCTTATTTTTTAATTATTAATAAAACACGTATTTAACGTACTGTTTTTCCGCGTATTTGTACCTGCCTTGTAAGATTTAAGCTTTCTATTTTCGTTTTATCATCTGTTGTATGTGAAACAAGGGGAATAGCTGCCCGAAGGGCATTAAAATTACGATTTCCTGTTAAAATATTCCGGTTGCATAAACCTCGGCCGGATGCTAAAAACTTCGCTGCAACTTTTGAATTTGTAATTGCCTTATAAAGCGATTATAAACGTCAGCCTGGGTCTGTTCGGACTATAAAACGATCAACGATGAAGAAAGTGCTTGTGCTGGATAATGACGAGGCGATACTCGAGGCAATGCAGGATGCCCTTAATTATGAGGGCTATGATGTGCGCACTGTTACGGATTGTGACTGCATTTTTACCTTAATTAATGAGTATCAACCCGATATTCTGCTTATCGATTATATCCTTAATGGAATAAACGGTGGCGAATTGTGCCATCAGGTTAAAAACGAGGAGAAGACCGCTGCTTTACCCGTCATCCTGATGTCTGCTTACCCACGTATCATTGATTCTTTAGGTAATTACGGGTGTGATGCCTTTGTTGCCAAACCCTTTGATCTTTATGAGTTAACCGCCCGTATGGCCCAGTTGATCAGTACCACTCAACACCATCTCTACGCTTAAGATACATCTATCATTATATATGCTTTCAAATTCTGGAATTAATAAAGTTTTTTTAGTAGGCCATATTGGTAAAGAGCCCCGCCTGCATTCTTTTCAAAACGAACCACAAATGTTATGCTTTCCGTTGGTTACCCTTGAGTTTATCAGGAAGAACGGAGAGACTACCGAGCACCAGGAATGGCATTACATCAAGCTGCCTGCTGATGCTACAGAAGAGAAACAAGATTTAAAAAAGGGCCAGCTGGTTTATGTGCAGGGTAAAATACAAACCCGCAAGATTGTTGACGAGCAACAGGTTAAGCGGTACAAAACAGAAATACTTGCCCAGCAGATACAGGTGCTTAATAACCCGGTACAGCAAGCCGATTTTGCAGACCAATAATCAGCATGATATTTACCAGAGTGTTTACTGTGCGTTTGCAGCATTGAACCTCATTGGTTTTGTAGTGATTTCAATCACACCGTTCTGGGCATTTGCACCATAGGCAGAAACTGCCTGCTCGCCTTTCAGAATGTTTATCCGTTCTATCTGATCGGGTTTAAAGTGTTTGAGTGCTGAAATATCTGAAGCTACGCCGTCAACAATATATAGCGGCTGCTTTTTCGATAAATCATTGCCCGGTGTCCGTGGCCCCGCCGGTAACCGGTAGATAAGTACGTTTCCAGACGACTTAGTGGTATCTGTACGTGTAAATGTTGCCTGGCCGGAAGCGTTAGAAGAGATACTAATAACTTTAATACGTCCGCTTGTATCCCCCGTAGCGTGGGTGGTCATGAGCATGTTTTCCGAAGGTAGCTTGAAACGCATGGGTACCACCATTTGCATTCTTGCAGTATAGCCATCCTGTTCGCCCGGTTCCCACTTAGGGCTTAGGGAAAGTACACGGGTGGCTTCGCGTATGGCTTCGGGGCTGCCGCGTAACCCCTCGATTTCAGAGAGCGTGCCATCTTTTTCGACCATAAATTTCATAATTATGGGTTTGCCGTCAGATACTTGTAGTGTCTGTTTTATATTACGGCCAATAAATGCAGCAAAGGCTTTTACTCCGCCCGGATATTCCGGCTGGTGAGTTACCGGGTTGAAAGCTGCCGAAGTATCTGCTTGCGTTATGGCAACCGTATAGTGCGCCGGGGAAAGCGCAGGCCTGCGTGCGGCAGGTTGCGCGGTAGTTGTATTTTTTGCAATACCTGCATCCAACTTGAGCGGGCTTTGCAACGCCTTTATGATAGAAGGGTTTGCCGGGATCTGTAAGATCAGCCGGGCATTGCTGCTCATGGTTTGAATAGCCTGTTGGGTGTTGGTTGCTGCGGATGAAAGGATCAGCATCAGGGCAAATAATGGCGCAGATAATCCATATTTCAGCAAAGCCACCTTGTGCGACTTGTTCCTTTGCAGCATTTGAATGCGCTGCTTCAACAAACTATGGTTAAAGAAAGGATTAGAAAGCTGGTGCGGTGGTGTTTTAAAGGTTTCGCTTAATAACAGCAGTGCATATTCGTGTCGCGGAGTGCCGTTATTAATGGCATTCCTGTCAGCAATAAATTCGTGGATATGTTTAATGGTGCTACGGTACCAATAAACGGCCGGGTTAAACCAGTTGACGATCATGATGGCCTCTACCAAAATAATGTCTGCAGAGTGCCACTGGCGCGCATGTACCAGTTCATGTTCCAGGATAATGTTGCGGCCAATGATCTTATCACTCAACTTGATGGTGCCGAAAAAAGAATAAGCATCATCTGGTAGTTCGCTTTGCAGCCGTTTTCTTAAAATCAGCAATTGAATAATAAAGCGCAGCGCCAGCAAGACCATTCCGACCAGGTATACTATCCCTAAAATACTGCCTACCGTAAAACGGTCGTCATCCTGCTGCTGCTGGTAGATCATCATCGGGTCAAGCTGGTAAATGGTATGGTTGATCTTCTGGGTGATAAACAGCTGCCGGGCCCAGTCTGCCTGTATCAGCGGCAGCAAAAAGGATAATATCGCTGTACTGACCAGGTACAGTCTGTTAAGATAAAAGAACGTTTCCCTACGGAGCAATAACTTGTAAAACCCGCAAAATAGCAGCAGGTAAATATTAGCCAGTATAAGGTATTGCCACCAGGTCATCGCTGCAATTATTTATCTTTTAGTTTTTCAATCAGCTTCATAATCTCATCGGCTTCTTTCATATCTATCTTTTCTTTTTTTACAAAGAAAGAGAACATGCTTTTTACCGAGTTGTCGAAATAGCCGTTCAGCAATTTATCTGTAGCAAAGTTCTGGTACTGCTCTTTACTGATTAGCGGGTAATATTCGTGGCTTTTACCGTGCGCCTCGTGCGCCACAAAGCCTTTGGTTTCCAGTATCCGGATAAACGTCGAAACTGTGTTGTAAGCTGGTTTAGGTTCAGGTAAGTGATCAATCACATCCTTTACAAAACCTTTTTTAATCTGCCATAACACCTGCATCAGTTGTTCCTCTGCGCGGGTCAGCTCTTTCATTTCCATAATTACGCTAATAGGCCCTTCTACGATAAGCGGGCTAATGATAATTAAAGTTACAACTAATATATTAGTTAGCAAGTTTTTTTGAAAAGAACATTTTAATGCTTTTTTAAGTTATCCTTACATAAATTAAACCTATGCATATTACTTTTCACGGTGCGGCGCGTAATGTTACCGGCAGTAAACACCTGCTTCAGTTGAATGATGGCACCAGCATACTTTTAGATTGCGGCATGTTTCAGGGCCTGTATAATGCAGATGACCTGAACGGACATTTCGGCTTCAACCCCAAAAAAGTTGATTATTTGATTCTTTCACATGCACATATCGACCATTGCGGGTTGATCCCAAGGCTGGTGAAAGAGGGTTTTGAAGGGCAGATATTTTGTACCCCGCCTACCATGAACCTGGCGCGGATCTTAATGGCAGATTCGGCCCGGATACAAATGTCTGACGCGGAGTACATGAACAGCCTAAAGAAAGACGGCCAGCCGCACGAAGAACCCCTTTATACCGAAGACGATGCCATGGCTGCCTTAAGCTTGTTTAAGGTAGTGGAGTACAATGAGGAATATGAAATCACCCCGCGTGTAAAACTTAAATTTACGGATGCAGGGCACCTAATAGGCAGCGCAGCGGTAAACCTTACCATTCTTGAGGATGGAAAGTATACTCGCGTAACCTTCAGCGGTGATGTGGGCAGGTATGGCGACATGATCCTGCGCAGCCCGCAGCCGTTTGATCAGGCAGATTATATCCTGATGGAATCTACCTATGGCGATTCATTACACAAAGAATTAAAACCCATTGAAAATGCCCTGCACGATATCATCCAGCACACCTGTAAGGTGCGGCATGGCAAAGTAATTATCCCTGCTTTTAGTGTAGGCCGTACGCAGGAGATTTTATATGCCTTAAATGCGCTTGAGCTGAAAGGTTGCCTGCCGGATGTACCGTATTATGTAGATAGCCCTTTGGCCAGCCAGGCTACGCAGGTGATTAAAGAACACCCCGAAGTTTACAACAGTTCGGTAAATGAAGTGCTGAAGGTAGATTCCGATCCGTTCAGCTTTAAAGGGCTAAGGTTTATCGAATCTACCCAGGAGTCCATCGCGCTAAATGATGATCCGCGGCCGGCGGTAATTATCTCTTCCTCCGGCATGGCCGAGGCGGGCCGGGTAAGGCACCATATCCGGAATAACATCGGCCAGGCGCGCAACACCATTTTGATGGTGGGTTATTGCGAACCATCGTCATTAGGCGGCAGATTATTGGCAGGCGACCGTTACATCAATATTTTTAACGAAGAATACGAGGTGGTTGCCGAGGTAAAATCCATCAAATCAATGAGTGCGCACGGCGATTACGAAGACTTGCTGAAATTTCTTTCCTGCCAGGACCCTGCACAGGTAAAAAAGCTATTCCTGGTCCACGGCGAGTTTGAAACGCAGAAACACTTTGCCAATATTTTACGGAAGCATGGGTTCAATCATATTGAAATCCCGTTCCAGCACCAGAAAGTGGAACTGACAGAACAGGTAGCAGAAGAAGCCGAGCAGGAAGAACAAGATGTAAAGGAATAATTGAGGCGGTAATTTTAGGCGCATGACTCCTTATCCATTTGAGAGGATTTAGCTGAAGTCAAAACAATAGCTTCAACTTAAAATAGGCTGCCACTGCGAGCAAAGCGAAATAACCCAACATACACCCCGCGCTAAGGAAATTCATGCGCATGGCATTTTTGTAATTGGCATTAGCGGTGTTTTGGTTTACCTGGTAAAACCAGTAGTTAAAGAACAAGAAGATCGGTAAGGCGAAACCAACAAATAAGTAGAATGGCAGCAAGCTGATATTTCGCCAATACAGAAATGTAAGAACGATACCACAGGCAAACAAGGCTCCCGAAAAAATAAAGGAGCCTTTATATCCCAGTACAATACTCAGCGTACGGTCGCCGCGGCGGCCATCTTCTGCATGTTGATAAACCTGCGTCAGTGGGTATGATGCCCCAATGAGGCATGAGCAGATCATCCCCGCGATAATAAAATGCATGTTCCAACCGTTAAACAGGTCTTGTCCGGCTAAGGCGGTGTACGTGGTCCAGTAAATAAAGCAACCCTGAAAGATGAACACCGTCAGGAAGCTGATCACAGGATATTTCTTTAGTCTGGTAACAGGATGGCTGTATAATTTCGACAGGATGCCGTATAGCAATACCGCACAGGCAAATTGCCACGATACGATGAAGCCTAAAACAAATGCTAAAGCTTCTATAAAAATGGAGAGATAATACAGGGTGATATCTACTTCGGGCGGATGCTCCATCAGGCCGATGCTCTCCTCGTCGCGGTCGAAATAACTATTGTACCCATTACTGGCCGGAAAAGCCAGGAAATGCCAGATGAAGAAGATCAGCCATGGATGGTTTAGCGGCCGTGCTGTTACCTGGCTAAAAGCAAACAGGTATACAGGTAGCAGAAAAACAGAAAACACTAACCGTAAATGTGCAAAAGCAGAACGGGTAGGCCATAATCGTCTAAAGGTCATTAAACTAAAGTAATATAAGTTCAGTCAATTAAATTATTATGTTTGAAATAAGTTCAAGACACATGAAAAAACTATTGATTTTAGCCGCTCTATTTATCGGCGTAAACGCCTTTGCCCAAACTAAACATACGGTTGTTAAATCGGCCGTTACTTACCACATCAAAAATATGGGTATCAACACTGATGGTAAATTCGAAAGTGTTCAAGCCAATATTAATTTTGATACGCAGCATTTAGCAGCCAGCAGTATTGAGGCCACTGCCGACGCTGCAAGCATTAATTCGGATAATAACATGCGCGATAACCACCTGCGCAAGCCAGACTATTTCGACGTTGAGAAGTATCCGAAGATCACGATGAAGTCTGTTTCATTTAAATCTAATGGTGGCAACAACTATACAGGCATTTTTAACGTAACTATAAAAGATAAGACAAAAGCTGTAGAGGTGCCTTTTACTTATACCGAAAATGGTTCTTCGGCATTGTTTAAAGGTTCGTTTAAAATCAACAGACGCGATTTTGGAGTAGGCGGTAAAAGCCTGATCCTGTCTGATGAGGCTACAGTGAACGTAGAAGTGCAAACCAATAAGTAATAAATGACCAGTTGCATCACTGCTATCGGGACGGCCAATCCCCGGTATTGTATACCGCAGGAGCAGATTTTTAAGTTTATGGCTAAGGCCTTCGGGCTCGATGCAACCAATACATCGCGTTTACGGTCTATTTATGAACATTCGGGTATTGAGCAGCGCTATTCTGTAGTGCCCGATTTTGGTTTTGATGATCCGGCTGACTTTGCTTTCTTTGAGAAGAACAGCACGCTGGAGCCTTTTATTTCTACCGAAAAGCGGATGCAGCTTTACCAGGCCGAAGCGGTACAAATTGCTAAGAAAGCGGTAAAGAATTGCCTGGGTGAAGATGCGGACAGGTATAAGCAGATCACCCACCTGATCACCGTAAGCTGTACGGGTATGTATGCCCCTGGTTTGGACATTGACCTGGTAGAACAACTATGCCTTAACCGCTATACAGAGCGTACCTGTATCAATTTTATGGGCTGCTACGGTGCCATCAACGCGCTTAAAACTGCCGGATATATTTGCACGGCACAACCCGAAGCAAAGGTACTGGTAGTAAGTGTAGAGCTTTGCACGCTCCACTTTCAAAAACATAATACGCTTGATAACTGGGTAGCAAACTCGTTATTCTCTGACGGTGCCGCAGCTGTTTTGATAGAAAATAGCGACAACGCTAAAACTTCGGTATTGAAGCTTAATAGCTTTTATTCTGAATTTTTACCCGAAGCCCGCAGCGAAATGGGCTGGTATGTGGGTAATACCGGTTTCGAGATGCGGCTGACCTCTAAAGTTTCAAAGCAAATCAAAAGTTCCATAAAGCCGGTGTATCAAAACCTGCTGACAAATGCCGGTTTAACCGCTGCTGATGTTTGCGCGTACGCTATCCATCCCGGTGGCAAGAAGATACTCGAGGCCGTAGAACAGGCGCTGGAACTACCAGAAGAAAGCAATGACACCGCCTATGGCGTTTTGCGCAAGTACGGAAATATGTCTTCTGCTACGATTCTTTTTGTGTTAAAGGCGCTGATGGACCAGCCCGGCCAACCCGGCGGGCATGTGGTTAGCTTTGCTTTTGGGCCGGGGCTTACCGTTGAAGGCATGGTTTTACAATACAGCTAAGCTATGGATGATGTCATTATCATCGGTGGCGGCCTGGCCGGATTGTTCAACGCACTGCAATTGAACCGTGCGGGGCTGAAGGTAACCCTGATAGAACGTAAGACCTACCCTTTTCACCGGGTTTGCGGCGAATATATTTCCAATGAAGTACTTCCCTTGCTGGATAAGCTTGGGATTGATGTAGCGCAGTTTGGCCCGGCGCAAATACAACGCCTGGAAGTAACGGCGGTGTCTGGCACAAAGCTTACGCAACAATTGGATCTGGGAGGTTTTGGCCTTAGCCGTTATACGTTGGACCATTACCTTTATCAAAAAGCGAAGGCCGAAGGCGTAAATTTTCTTACCGGTACCAAAGCAGAAGATATTGCTTTTGTGAATGATGTGTTCGAGGTGAAAATTCCTGGCCAGGTGTTGACTTCAAAGCTGGTAATAGGTGCATTTGGTAAACGTGCCAACCTGGATCAGAAACTAAAGCGGAAATTCTTTTATCAGCGTAGCCCCTACCTGGCGGTGAAGTTTCACGTCAGGATGGATTTCCCTAACGACGTGATCCAGCTGAATAACTATCAGAACGGATACTGCGGGGTAAGCAAAGTAGACGGCGACCGCTATTGCATGTGTTACCTTGCCCACCGGGACGACCTGCGGAAGCAAGGATCACTACCGGCCCTCGAACAAAATGTAATTCTGAAAAACCCCTACCTGCGGCGGCATTTCGAACAGGCGGAGTTTTTGCTCGACCGCCCCGAGGTGATCAATGAAATATCCTTCGAAAAAAAACAGCCGGTAGAGGAACACATCCTTATGAGCGGCGATACAGCCGGGATGATCGCCCCGCTTTGCGGCAACGGCATGACCATGGCGATCCATTCTGCCAAGATCTTATCAGAAACCATTATTAAGCACTACCAGTCTGCTAATTTCAGTGCTTCACAAAGAGCGCTGTTAGAGCAGGAATACACCGCTGCCTGGAACAAGCAGTTTGCCAAAAGGTTGTGGGTTGGTCGACAACTGCAACGGCTTTTCGGCAACAATACGACTACCGCGTTAACACTCCGCACGCTCGGCATGCTTCCGCCCCTAACACGTTACCTGATGAGTAAAACACATGGTGAGCCCTTCGGTTAACTATGTATGGAATTGTTAAGGAACCGTGCTTTTGATGCAGAAATAATGGACGATTTTTCCCTGCCGGGAGAGCAAGTTGACGGGGTGTTGCATGGCCTGGGGAAAATGAACGCGCTGTTCGGCGGGCATCAATCTGTGATCAAGGCACTTCAGGAATGTGACCCGCAGCAAGGGTTCCATATTAGCGATTGGGGTTGCGGTGGCGGCGACACGCTGATTGCAATTGCAAAATGGGCAGGAAAAAATAACATAAACTTAAAATTGCACGGGGTTGATGCTTCGGCAGCCGCAGTTAAATTTGCCCGTAAGCGTTCCAATCCCTTTCCGGAGATCAGCTACACCAAAGCTGATGTGTTGAAGCATGATTTTGAAGAACAGCAATTTGATGTGGTGTTGTGCAGTTTGTTTAGTCACCATTTTGATGACGAGGCTTGGGTTGAACTAATCAGGCGGATGTTTTTTGCCTGCCGCCAGCGCGTGGTGATTACCGATTTGCACCGTCACTGGGTTTTGTACGGCGCAGTATTGGCCATCACCCGATTGTTCACCAGCAATAAAATGGCGCAGCATGACGGGCCGCTGTCTGTAAGGAAGAGTTTTAAACGCAGCGAACTGGTGCAGCTTCTGGCTAAGGCGGATATCAGTAATTACCGCTTGCAATGGAAATGGGCGTTCAGATGGCGCATCATTATTTATAAGTAACTTTACGTTATGAAACTTCGGGTACTTGTTTTAATTAATGCCCTGGCAGTAGCGGTTAGCATGGCTGCCGTGAATTATTATTTCCAGAAGAACTGGCATGCCGCAGGTGTAACCTTCGGTGTGGCCTTTATGGTAAGTTTTGTAGTTTTCTACTACCTGATAGAGAAGTATGTTTATTCGAAAATAAAGATCATTTACAAGCTGATCCATAACCTGAAGCTTGGCCGCGACCTGCGCGATGCTTTGGGCGAACACATCACCAGCGCCGACCCGATTAAAGACGTGCAGCAGGAAGTGAAGGAATGGGCGAAAGAGAAGAAAACAGAGATTGAGGTACTGCGCAACCAGGAAAAATTCAGACGAGAATTTCTTTCCAACATCTCGCACGAACTTAAAACACCGCTTTTTGCTATTCAGGGGTATATTGATGCTATTTTGGATGACGAATTTGAGGACCTGGACATGGCTGAGCAGTTTTTGAAAAAGGCTTCGAGAAATGTGGGGAGACTAACCTATTTAATTAAAGACCTGGACGAGATCTCTAAACTGGAATCGGGCGAGATTCCGATAAATTATACAAAGTTCAAGATCAATGATTTAATTAAAGAGGTGCTGGAGGCCTTAGAGTTTAAAGCCAAGCAGCACGATATTAAATTATTGTTTAAACAAAAGTACGACGAACCGATTATGGTTACCGCCGACCGCGAAAAAATAAGCCAGGTACTGGTGAACCTGCTGGATAATGCCATTAAGTATGGGCGCCAGGGCGGAACAGCCGCGGTTAGCCTTTTTGAACTGCATGATCAGGTATTGGTAGAGGTTACAGATGATGGTTTCGGTATCGAGGAAAAGAACCTGCCACGCTTGTTTGAGCGGTTTTACCGTACAGATACCAGCCGCTCGAGAGAGATTGGCGGCTCTGGTTTGGGCCTGGCTATCGTAAAGCATATTGTTGAAGCGCACCAGCAAACCATTAATGTAAGAAGCACGGAGGGTATTGGCTCGACTTTTGGGTTTACATTAGAAAAGGTGAAACAGCAGCTTCCTTTCCCGCCGATACCGACGCTAAGGAGTTAACATTAACTTAACATTTGGTTTTTAACTTTGTCAAAATTTTAAGTATGTCACTAAACAGCATATTCCAGTATTTCGTTCCAAAGGACAAAAAAGTTTTTTTTCCGCTGTTCGAGCAGGCCGCGGCCAATGTTAAAGAGATGGCCAAAGTGTTGGTGGATGCCGTAAATTCTAATAACACGGCAACCAGGGAAGAACTGTTTAAACAAATAGACAAACTTGAAAACAAAGGTGACGAAATTACTCACCAGGTTTACCTGGAACTCGGTAAGAACTTCATCACCCCGTTTGATCGTGAAGATATCCACGCGCTGGCTTCTGCCATTGACGACGTGGCCGATAATATCCAGGGTTCTGCCAACCGCATGTTGCTTTACCGCATCGAAGAGGTGAGCGAACCAATCTCCAAGCTTTCAGACCTGATCCTGCAGGCCAGTATTGATCTGGAGAAAGCCGTAAAGGAATTGCGCGACCTGAAGAACATCCGTAATATTGCCGACTCTTGCATCCGCATCAACAGTGTGGAAAACCAGGCAGATTACGTGTTTGACCGTGCCGTGGCCGACCTTTTCCTTTACGAAAAAGATGCCCTTAAAGTAATTAAGCATAAAGAGATACTGGCTGCGCTGGAAACTGCTACCGATATGTGCGAAGACGCTGCTAACGTAATGGAATCTATTTTAGTTAAAAACGCCTAAGCTTACCCTTAACCCGCATGGTTACCTCCATACTTGTTGCCGTAGTAATTCTGGCTTTAGCCTTCGATTTTATTAACGGTTTCCATGATGCTGCAAACTCCATTGCTACCATTGTATCTACCAAAGTGCTCACGCCCTTCCAGGCGGTACTATGGGCTGCCGCATTTAACTTTCTGGCCTACTTTTTAATTAAAGACCATAAAGTTGCCAATACCATTGCCAAAACCGTTCCGGAGCACTTTATTACCATTTATGTGATCCTAGCAGGTATTATAGCGGCCATCACCTGGAACCTGATCACCTGGTGGTTTGGTATTCCGTCAAGTTCATCACACACGCTAATCGGCGGTTTCGCCGGCGCCGGTATGACCAACGCATTGTTTATGCATGCCAACCCGATTGATGCCGTTAACCTTGGCCCAACCCTGCAAATTATTGCATTTATTTTCCTGGCCCCGGTAATTGGTTTGTTTATCGGTGTGGTGGTAAACATTATTATCCTCCACCTTTCAAAAAATGCCAGGCCTGCTACTGCTGAAAAATGGTTCAAACGCCTGCAGCTGGTATCCTCTGGCGCGCTGAGTTTTGCACACGGCGGTAACGACGCGCAAAAGGTAATGGGTATCATTTATGTATCGCTGATCTCGCAAAACGTGATTCACCCCGGTACTAAAATGCCCGAATGGATTCCGTTAGCTTGTTATAGCGCTATCGCGTTAGGTACCATGTCTGGCGGTTGGAAGATCGTAAAAACCATGGGTACTAAAATTACCAAGGTAACCCCGCTGGAAGGTGTGAGTGCCGAAACTGCAGGCGCTATTACCCTGTTTATTACAGAGCGATTTGGTATCCCGGTATCTACTACGCATACTATTACCGGTTCAATCATCGGTGTTGGCTTAACCAAGCGTGCTTCTGCGGTACGTTGGGGCGTAACGATTAACCTGATCTGGGCCTGGATTATCACCATTCCTATCTCTGCTGTAATTGCAGCTGCGGTATTCTCTATCATACACTTTTTACAGTAACGTTAGGGGTAGCAACTACTTATTTGCTACTTTTAACCATCTATGAAAAAGACATTATTTACCGTTTTACTGCTCTCGGTTATTATTCCGTTGAGTAGTTTTGATACCGCACCGGCCAGGCAGATCAAATTGCCGACCAATACAGAAATGGTTACCGCGCTTAAACAGGCGCTGGAAAACGGCACCACAAAAAGCGCAGACCAGCTATCCGCAGTAGACGGTTTCTTTAAAAATGCTGCTGTAAAAATCCTGCTGCCACCAGAGGCACAGAAGGCGGAAAAAACCCTGCGGAAATTAGGTTTAGGTAAGTTGTGCGATAATACCATCCTGTCGCTTAACCGCGCTGCGGAAGACGCCGCCCAAAAAGCCAAACCGATTTTTATCAACTCCATTAAGCAGATGACCGTGCAGGATGCTGCTAACATTTTACTGGGTGGCGATAGTTCTGCTACGCAATATTTTCGCCGTACCACCACTAACGAATTGACGGAGCAGTTTAAGCCGGTAATTACCAATAGCCTGAGTAAAGTTGGGGCTACACGGCTTTACGGGCAACTGGCTACCCAATACAATAAAATCCCGTTAACATTTAATAAGATCAACCCTGAACTGGACGATTATGTTACCCAGAAAGCCATCAGCGGGTTGTTCTACGAAATCGCCCTGCAGGAGCTGAACATCCGGCAGAATCTGAAAGCGCGCACCACGCCGGTATTGAAAAAGGTATTCGGTTATATTGATCAGAAGATCAACCAATAAAATTAACGAAACGGGCATGTGCGATTCCTTCACGCCTGGAAACATCCGCTGGCGCGCGTTTGCAACGCGTGCCTTTAAAAAAGAGCGATTCAATCGCTAAGAAACGTTAAGACTCGTTAAAAACGTGCGCAAGGAGGAAAAGGGCATGTGCTATTCCTTCCCAAGGGAAGGAGGAGGTAGGGGTAAAAACTATGACAATGTTTCTGTAATCGGTATAAAAGCAAAAAGCCCCGGAAGGGGCTTTCTTGCGTAAGTGTTTTTTAGGTTTATTTCTGCTGGCTTTCTATCCAGGTGTTGATCTTGGTTTCCAGTACGCTTAGTGGCATAGAACCGTCTTTTAAGATCTGGTTATGGAACTCACCAATGTTGAACTTACTGCCTAACGCTTTCTCGGCCTTGTTACGCAGTTCTCGGATCTTCAAGGCACCAATCTTATAGCCCAATGCCTGGCCAGGGTTAGCCATATAGCGTTCAATCTCTGCCGTTGCGCCTTGTTCGTCTATCGCTTCATTATCCATCATATACTTAATGGCCTGCTCGCGCGTCATGCCCTTGGTATGTATAGCAACATCCACCACTAAACGGACGGCACGGTGCATTTCGTCGCCCAAAGCGCCCATGTGCTGGTACGGATCTGCAAATAGCCCCAGCTCTTTACCTAACGACTCGCAATACAATGCCCATCCTTCTACGTAGGCGTTATCCACTTCAAAGCGGCGGAATTTTGGTAGCGATGTGTTTTCTTGTGCCAGCGAGATCTGGTAGTGGTGGCCTGGAATGGCTTCGTGCAGGAACAATGATTCCATACCCGATGTCACGTTAAACTCTTTAGCATTCAGGATGGGTACGTAAAAAATACCGGGGCGACTCCCATCCGCACTGCCCTGGTTGTATTCTGCGCTGGCTGAAGCTGCGCGGAAGGCTTCCGTCTGCCTGATCTCGAACGGTGTTTTTGGCACGTGGGTAAACATCTTTTTAAGGTTGGGCTCCATCCGCTTGTGGATATTCTCAAACGCATCCAACACCTCTTTAGGCGTTTTAAACGGCTTGAATTTCGGGTCGGTGCGCATGTATTCAAAGAAGGCTTTCAGATCGCCTTTAAAAGCTACCTTATTTTTAATGCTATCCATTTTACTGCGAATGCGTGCTACCTCACTTAAACCCAGTTGATAGATCTCGTCCGGCGTTTTGTTGGTGGTAGTGTTTTGCATCACGGCAAAAGCATACATGGCCGAACCGTTAGGCATGGCCGAAAAGCCGGACGTGCTGCGTGTATGGGCCAGGTAGGTATCCTGCAGGTAATCGTGCAGTTTTTTATAGGTGGGAACAAGCGCCGTCGTGATCACCTTTTTATAGGCTGCGGTCAGGCGTTTTTTATCCGCATCAGAAAAATCTTTCGGGAAGCTCTTTACAGGGGAGTAAAACAAACTTTCTTCAGGCTTGGTTACCACGAAGCTTTGCATCTGCGGGATGATCTTTACCACAATAGCTTTAGGCCAAACAATATTCTTCTTGATACCGGCATCCATGTTGGCAACAGCCGTATCTGCCCATGTTTTAAAGGCTTCGGCACGTTTCAGCCAGTTATCATAGTCCTTCACTGTTTTAAAAGGCTGTGCGCCGGTACCAGAGCCCAATTGCCCCATAATTAAAGGCAAGCTCACCATCTGGTTAAACGGCAGGTAGATAGGGTGCGGATAGCTGTAAGATTCCGAATACATGCCCTGCTTTTGTCCTTCCAGTGCGGTGTTCAACTGGTAGAACAGAATATCGTAGGATAGTTTGTCTTCCTCACTCAGCTTCTCGCGGTCAAAAGTTTTCAGCTGATCCAGGTTGCGTTCTAAAAAGGCATGTACTTCTTTCCTGAACGCTGCCGACTGATCATTCGGTAACTGATCATTAAAGCGGTTATCGCCTTCGTAAGTTGCTTCTAAGGGATAAAGCTTCAGGCGGTCTTCGTAGTATTGGTCGAACAGTTTTTTGATATCAGCATTATTACTACTGCTGGTCGAACTGCTGGTGGTGGTATTTTGCTTACACCCTGCCGTTAAGGCAGCCGCAAGCAGTAACAGATATACTTTACGCATACAGATAGGGGTTTGACGTTAAAAGTATGGAAAATTACGTTCAATTTTCTACTGATGGAAACGGATGGTGATCTTCACCTTCTCAGATTTGCCATTGGTTGCGCCTTTCCATCCCGGTCCGTCTTTGATGATCCTGATCGCATTTTCATCGCCGGGTTTATTCAGGCTTTTGAGTATCTGGAAATCGGTAAGCGAACCGTCGGGGTTCACCACGAAAGATAGCCGCACTTTGCCGGTCTGTTCTTTTGAATCCACTTTGGATTGTTCTTTCAGGTATTTGTTATAGGCAGCCCAGCCGTTAGAGGGCCGCGCATTTTCACTTACCTGTTCTTCTGCCTGTTCGTCCTCTTTTTTAGTACCATAGCCTACCACTACCACTTCTGAAAGCCCTGCTGAAGAAGGCGTTAATGATACTTTCAGGTTGTCGCGACTGTCCGGTACCAATTGTTTGCTGTTGTAACCGATGTAAGCTACCGAAAGCTGATCACCATCAGCAATGTTAAGTTGGAAACGGCCGTTGACATCTGTAGCAATCCCAATGTTTTTGCCAACCACTTTCACCTGTGCGCCGGGTAATGGATGGCCTTGTTCGTCCACCACCTGACCGCTGATCACACGCGGCATCCCTGTACTGGCATATCCTTGGGAGATCGGCACTTCTTTCAATTGATAATCGCTACCTGTACGGCCTAAAGCCTTTTTGGTGTTTATCACCAACACACCGTTGGCTGCTTTTGATCCGTATAATGCAGTAGCTTCCGTGTTTTTCAACACTTTAACGGAAGCCAAATCGTTAGGATTGATTTTGTAAATGTCTTTTCTAATTTTGCCATCCACTACATATAACGGGTTATGAAGCGAATCAACCGTGTTCAATCCCCGCAGCATAATTTTAGGTGATTTTTGCTGGATATTTACCCCTGCTACCCTGCCTGCTAATTCCTCTGCTACGGGTTTAGGATTTATAGTTGACACAGAAGCGGTGACCTCACGTCTTCTTGCTACGCCGTATCCAACGACGTTTACTTCATCCAGCTGTCCTTTGTTGACAATTGTATCTGCTCCAGCTGCATCAGCAGCAACGACGGCCGCTGATGGTTCAATAACAGCGCCTGTACGTCTTTGTCTTAATACTTCGTGTTTGCGCGGCACCCTGGCAATCGCTATGGCATTGCTATCAATAATGCTTGGTGGTACAGGCATTTTCTGCGGTTGAGGCGACGGAGGGGTTTTCGGTTCCTGCCTTACCTGCTGGTTACCGGTAACAACCCGCTGTTGTTGCCTTGGTTGATAAACCACCAGCCACCAGCCACCTATCGCCACAAAAAACAGTACAGAAGCAGCTACGGAGATCATTGGCCATAATGCCAGACGTTTCGCCTGTTTGGCATTTAACCGGGCTTGTAATCTTTGCTGTAGCTCATCAAGGTTGGGTTGCTGGTCAGCTTTGGCAGAATAGCCATCCAGGGCATCCATCAGGAATGGATCGTCCTGCGCCTGTCGCTCCAGTTGGTGCATGGCACGGGCATCAAGCTCTCCGCGGAGATACTTCCTGATCTGCGATATGTCTGTCTTCTTATCTGCCACCGTGTTTCTCCATGCAAATTTTCAGGTTGCGCTTACCGTTCTGGATAAAGCTTTTCACCTCGTTCAGCGTATAGCCGGTTTTTTCTGCAATCTCTTTATAGCATTGTTCGCGCAGGTAAAATAGTTCTACGCTCTGCCGTTGCGCCTCATTCAGCTTTTCCATACAACGCTGCAATGCGTTCAGATATTCTTCCTTATCATCTGTATCAGGATGCAAAACAAAGGCCGATTCCATAACGTCATCTATCGCCACCGTTTCATACTTCTTTTCACCCCGCAGCTGCATCAGGCAATAATTCCGGCTCAGCACATATAGCCACCCTCGAAATTGCTTCACCTCGTGCCTGGTTACTTTAACAATCAGTTCTTCAAAGATCTGCATTACGGCATCTTTGCTCTGCTCTTCATCCTGAAGGTACTTCAGGCAAACGCCGTAAACCAAAGGCATATACTGTTCATACAACCTTCCAAGAATATCCAGTTCGCCCGTCTCGCGGTACTGTTGCAGCAGTTGCTCATCGGTAGGGTTATGGTGTTTATCCTTCGGTTTAGACCAGATCATTTACCCGGTTAAAATAATTTTTTTTAACTGCTTATGGAAATTGGTTTGTGCCTGCATCCTACAGGTAGTTAAACAAAACCAACCATGAAAAGATTAACCTTACTATTGCTGGTACTGATTAGCCTGTCCAGCTTTGCCAGCGGTACACATGCTATTACGGGTGCCGTTTATGATGCGAAAGATAAACTGCCGATAGCCGGGGCCACCGTAAAGGTTGCCGGAACAACCATAGGCATGGCGACGGATGCCAAAGGGGAATTTAAATTGGACGTTCCCGAAACCGGAATTTTACAGGTATCCTTTATCGGGTATGTTTCACAAAACATCCAGTTAAGCAGCCGCTCTAAATACCGGGTCTATTTGCAGGCGGATACAAAGAGTTTAAGTGAGGTTGTTGTTGTTGGTTATGGGGTATCACGGAAACGCGACGTTACTTACGCTGCTGCCTCTGTAACATCGGCGCCGCAGGCACTCTCGGGTAAAGTGGCAGGTGTACAAACCCTCTCTGCTACATCCCGTATCCAGGTAAGAGGGGTAAGCTCGGCAAACGGCTACATGGCCCCCATTCCGCAGGCTGATGTGAATGATGAATCATACAAAGGCGTCACCGAAAATGGTTTCAAAAACCCAACGGAAGAACCCCTTTCAACCTTTTCTATTGATGTGGATGGCGCTTCTTACACCAATATCCGCAGGTTTATCAACAACGGTCAGCTGCCGCCGACGGATGCTGTACGGGTAGAGGAAATGATCAATTATTTCAGCTATAACCTGCCTGCGCCTAAAGATAACAGCCCTATTGCTATCCATACCGAACTGTCTTCTGCGCCCTGGAACCCGCAGCACCGCTTGCTGAGGATTGGCTTGAAAGCTAAACAGGTGAATACCGATAAATTACCTGCTTCAAACCTGGTCTTCCTGATTGATGTGTCAGGTTCGATGTGGTCGCCGAACAAACTGCCACTGGTGCAATCTTCGTTAAAAATGCTGGTCGATCAGCTTCGTCCGCAAGACCATGTAGCAATGGTGGTTTACGCCGGTGCTGCAGGATTGGTGCTGCCTTCGACACCGGGCGACCAGAAGACTACGATTAAAGAAGCTATAGATAAGCTGGTTGCCGGTGGATCGACAGCAGGTGGTGCGGGTATTAAACTGGCATACCAGGTAGCGCAGCAGAATTTTATCAAGAATGGTAATAACCGGGTGATCCTGGCTACGGACGGCGACTTTAACGTGGGCGCTTCTTCTGACGAAGATATGGAACACCTGATCGAGCGCGAACGCAAGAGCGGTGTGTTCCTTTCTGTGCTGGGTTATGGCATGGGAAATTATAAAGACAGTAAAATGGAAACCCTGGCCGATAAAGGCAACGGAAATTACGCCTACATAGATAACCTGACCGAGGCCCGGAAAACCCTGGTGAGCGAATTTGGCGGAACACTGTTTACCGTAGCTAAAGATGTGAAACTGCAAATAGAATTTAACCCGGCTAAAGTGCAGGCATACCGCTTGATAGGTTATGAAAACCGCCTGCTGAATAAAGAGGATTTTAATAACGATTTGAAAGATGCGGGTGATATGGGCGTAGGCCACACGGTTACGGCTTTTTATGAGATTATCCCTGCCGGGGTGGAAGATAGTTTCTCGCCGACTGTGGATCCGTTAAAGTATCAAAAGCCGGATAAAAATAAGAACACTTACACTGGTAATGAAATGATGACGATCAAATTCAGGTACAAGGAACCTTCGTCAGACCGCAGCCAGTTAAAGCAAACGACAGTTGCAGATGCGCCGGTAGCCCTGGCCAATACTTCGGACGATTTCCGCTTTGCGGCTGCGGTTGCCGAGTTTGGAATGCTGCTCCGCGAGTCTGACTATCGCCAGCAGGCCTCGTATGACCAGGCGATTGAGCTGGCGCGCAAGGCAAAGGGTGAAGACCGCGAAGGTTACCGCGCTGAAATGGTTAAACTGGCAGAAACAGCTAAGCTGATGGCTAAAAGCGGCTTAGCATCGACGAATAAATAACACCTAAACCAAATCAAAAAGGAGCGGGATTGTCCTGCTCCTTTGTTACTACCGCAATGTAGCCCCTCCTAAATCCTCCACGGGAGGGAGGACTTTTATTCCTTCTCCGTTGGAGAGGGTTAGGGAGAGGTCCCACGCTTGATATGGCAAAAGAGCATATTGCCCGGCTATATCAATCCTATGTTAAACAGCTTCATTCAACTCATCCCAGTATTCAACTGCCCGGCGGTAATGCGGAATAACGATAGAGCCACCCACCAGGTTGGCGATCATGAAAATTTCGTTCATCTCGTCGTTATTCACACCAGCCTCGTGGCATTTGCCCAGGTGGTATTTAATGCAATCGTCGCAACGTAATACCATAGAGGCCACCAGGCCAAGCATTTCTTTGGTTTTCACGTCCAGCGCACCTTCGGCATAGCTGGTGGTATCCAGCGCAAAGAAACGTTTGATATTGGTATTGGCGGTCGCCATAATCCTATCGTTCATTTTGGTACGATAGCCGTTAAAGTCGTCAACTAATTTTCCCATCAGCTATAGTTATTGGGTTATAATGTTATTGAGTTATTTGAATTGCAATGTTCGGGAAAAATCTTTTCAGGAGCGTCATTAAAGGGTATCTTTATCTGCCATGATCAATTTTAAACGTACCGACCATATCCATATCTGCGTCCCGGTAGATCGGCTGGAAGAAGCCCGCCAGTTTTATACAGAAGTAATTGGTTTACAGGAAAAATACCGCCCGGTTGAATTGAACGATGAGGGCATCTGGTTTCAGCTACAGGATATCGAGCTGCACATCGGTGTAGAGGAACTAAAGTTTGATACCATACGCCACACGGCTTTCGAGGTAAGTGACCTGGCATCAGCAAGAAAGCAGCTGGAAGCAAACCAAGTGAAAATTATACCGCAAAGAAAATTACCGGGCCGCGACCGTTTTGCTTTTATTGACCCTTTTGGCAACCGGATGGAATTGCTGGAGTACGTGTAAGTGCTTCTTAATATTCCAGCTCCTTGCCCGGGTCCCAGAAGATCTTTTTGAAGTTCTTGATCTTGTGGTTCACGATTTCGACCCCCTCTTCCTCTAGGAATTTTTGGCGACGGTCTGCCGCACCTTCGTGGCCCGTTAGCTGGCCGCTGCTGTTCACCACGCGATAGAACGGAACAGGCTCAGTAGCCCTGCCGCAGGCACCCATGGCGTAACCTACCATCCGCGACCAGTTAGGTTTGCCCAGCACCTTGGCGATGGCGCCATAAGAAGTTACCCGGCCCGGTGGTATCTGGCGGCAAACCTCCCATACGTGTTCAAAAAAGCTTTCGTCTTTCATGATTATTCAAAAGAGAACTGAAGATAGTTAATGTTCTTGTTGTCTTTCAAATAAATACGTTCGTAATAAGTTTTGATAGAGAGCACTTCGTTCGCGAAGGGCGAGTGGTACAGGTCTTCTGTTTTTACATGCAGTTTCAGCTTCAGTTCTTCAATCTTTTCGGCTGTATAAGCATGCAGGTCGTCGTTATCTGTTTTTAAGTTGACAAGGCCGCCCGGTTTCAGGATATGCTTGTACTTGTCTAAAAAACGGGGGAAAGTCAGTCGCTTTTTTTCGCGGCTGATCTGTGGTTGCGGGTCTGGGAAGGTGATCCATATCTCATCGATCTCGCCTTCGCCAAAATAATCCAGGATGGTTTCTATCTGGATGCGCAGGAAGGCCACATTAGGGATATTTTCCTCTACTGCTGTTTTCGCACCGCGCCAGATCCGGTTACCCTTATAATCGATACCGATGAAATTCTTTTCCGGGAATAAGCGGGCAAGATTGACGGTGTACTCACCTTTTCCGCAGGCCAGTTCCAGTACTACGGGATTTTCGTTCTTAAAAAATTCTTTCGCCCATTTGCCCTGGTAAGGTTTACCGGCTTCTAACTGAACGACGTTTGGAAACGTTTCGATCTCTGCAAAACGTTTAAGTTTATCTTTTCCCACTGCTTGAAATAAAGTGGCAAAAGTACTGATAATAGCAGGATTTGTAAAACGCGTTAAATTGCCGTAATTATACTTCGGGCGTGATGTAAGGTTCCGGGCGTTGCGCGCCTTCGTAAGTAGATTTGGTTTTATCTTTTTTACCTAATTTGATCTTTCCAAAAATAGCCTTGACTTTATCCCAGGTGCCGGTTACGGTATCTTCGTTGATATAATCGGAAGCCTTTTGCGAAAGCAGGCCTACAAGCGTTTTTACCAGGAAGCCCGAACCTTTGAAAAGTGTTTTATTAAGCGTAAGCGGAATAACCAGTCGCGAAAGCAGGTTGATAAAATCGGCATGGAATAAACGACTTGGACTTGCAGCACCTTCGGCCGATTTAGGGAACAAACTCATGGCAGCAGACATGGCTGCACCGGGGCTGCTGAATCTTTTTTTCAATTCAATTTCCTGCGTTTGCTTTAACTTTTCGAGACGAATAATTTCGCTCTGCAGGTCACCGATATTATTTACGGGCATATCCATCACTTGTTCTCGCTAAAAATCTTTTTAATCAGTGCATTAACCAGAGGCTTACGGAAACTATCTTTAGCAGACATGACGATCACCGCAATGATCAGGTACAGTAGTGCAACCGCACCAAAGCCTTTCCAGTAAGAGTGAAATACGTCTGCCAGGAACAACGCCAGCGTGAAAGACGCGAACAGGAAAGTAAGCAATAAGCATACTACCGTAGCAATAGTTGTAACGAGGCTTGCAATAACACCTGTACTTTTTTCTATTACCTTGTATTTAGAAAGCTTTATGCGCGTTTCTGCATACTCCCTGATCTGCTCTAAAATAGGCGGCTCTTTTGGAGTTTGCTCCTGTTGCTGTGTCTCTTTTTGTTGTTCTTCCATTGGCTTTTAAAATTATCCCGGCCTTTATATAAAGCCGGGACGATTTAAATTGTTTTATGCGTGTTCCAGATCGTCCTGGTATTCTTCCACTTCGCCGCCGTTGATTTTGGTTTTGATGTTATCAACCAGTTTATCTTTCAAGCCAAGTAAACTGTTTAGTTCTTTACCGGCGGTTTCTTTGATAGAATCGCTCAGATCTTTCAGCGAGTCGGATAATTTGTCGCGGGTTTCTGTGCCGCTATCTGGTGCAAACAATATACCTAAGGCCGCTCCGGCTGCCAGCCCGGCCAGCATTGCCACAATTATTTTTGAGTTATTGTTCATAGTACTATAATTTTTAAGTTGAATATTTGTTTGTATCTGGTTTAAAATTCTTCTATGCTTAACTTATTAGTGATATACGTTTTATCGGTTAATTAATTGTCCGGGCCGGTCCGGATTCTGTCTAAACGGTCTGCAGCCAGGCGGTTAGTTTCATAAATTTCTACCAGCAGCAGAAAGTAGGATAACAATACCGGGCCGAACACCAGGCCCAATATACCAAACAACGGCAAACCTATAAAAACTCCGATAATTGATATAATCGGGTGTGTATTTGCTATACGTTTATTAATCACCATACGCAACACGTTATCCACATTGCCGATGAATAGTAAGCCGTAAGCCATTATCCCTACGCCCCGCCAGGTATGCCCCAGCAGCATCAGGTATAGCCCGGCCGGGATGGAAAGCGTTGGCGCCCCTACAACCGGCAGGAATGAAATGAAGGTACCGATAATTCCCCAGAAAATAGCGTCCGGGATGCCTACAATCCAGAAACCGTTTGCTAAAAGCAAGCCTTGTACAATGGAAATAATGCCCTGCCCCAATACGTTAGAGTAAGTAGCATTTTTTAAGGCCGTGGCAAATTTCAAGGCGTGCTGCTCGCGGAAGGGCGCATATCTGAGTAAGCCAGCCTCAAACTCGCGGAGCTGTACAAACATAAAGTACAGCAGAAAGTATAACACCAATAGCGTAAGCAGGATATTGGCGGCGCCGCTTAAAATAGATGGGAAAAGGTCCGTTACATAGGTGCTGATCTTTTGCATGAAATCATCGGCCAGGTGCGGCTGGTTAAAGGTAGAGCCTGCAAATTTGTTAGCCTTTAAAATAAGCTGGTCTACAAAAGCGGTATTCTGCTGCAGGCTGGCTATCTTGCTGATCATCATGAAGCTGAGGAACAGGAACGGGATAACGATAACCACCAGCGACAAGAAAATAAACATCAGCGCCACTAACGACTTGTTCCAGCTGCGTTTCTCGGTAAGGTAAATATACCACGGCCTGAAAATCGTATACAGTACAATAGCGCCAAGAATAGCACTGAAAAGCGAGCTTAGGGCGTACAGCAGGAAACAGCCCAGCACGATGATGCTGATCAGGATAATATTATTCCGCTGGCGGTAATTGAAGATAGACATAAAAATAGTAAGTAGCTGTATATAACATCCCTGCCACTATCCTTCACCCCGGTAAAAGTATGGATTGTTTGCTTAATGTTTATACAGCGAAAAGACGGTAAAAGTTTGCCGTTCTTATACCGATTCGTTACTGCGGCTGTCGGCCTGTTTTAACAGCTCATTGATCTGCCTGCAGCTTTGCGAAATCGTCTCGATATAAAAGGCCGCTTCAGAATGGGGGCCGGGAAGTTCGTACTTCAACTGCTCCAGCGACAGCGTAATGTTTGAAAGCTGGTTACGGATATCGTGGCTTAGCCGGCGAAATTCGGCGCTGTTACCTGCTGAAGCTGCTTCCTGGTCCATGTTACTTACCTAAATTGATCGCTTTCATCTTGTTGTACAAGGTTTTGCGGTCTATTTTTAAAATTTCGGCTGCCTTGGTTTTATTGAAGTTTACCTCGCGTAATACCCGTAAAATGGTATCATATTCGGCTTCAAGCGCCGCATTTTTCAAGTCGATACGGTGCTCTTTGGTAGGTGCGGCGGCAGTTTCGTGGGTGTAAGATGGTTCTGAAAAAGCGTTCCTGGCGTTGCTGATAGATATTTCAAGCGGCAGGGCTTTCATTTGTATCTCTTCGCCTTCGGTAAGCAGTGTCGCCCGGCGGATCACGTTCTTCAGTTCGCGGATGTTACCCGGCCAGCGGTAGTTCATAAAACATTCTACCACTTCTGGCGATAAGCTTTGCACATTACGGCCCAGTTCGCGGTTGGCAATTTTCAGGAAATGCTCGCTCAGTGCGATAATATCGGTGCCACGATCGTGCAGCGGCGGCATGTAAATGGTAAACTCGTTGAACCGGTGATAAAGGTCTTCGCGGAAACGGCCTTTAGAAATACCGTCCATCAGGTTTTCATTTGTAGCTACGATGATCCGGACGTCCAGGTTAATTTCTTTGGTGCTGCCAATGCGTTTCACTTTACGCTCCTGTACGGTGCGCAATAGTGCAGCCTGTATATCGTAAGAAAGGTTGCCCACCTCGTCAAGGAACAAGGTTCCGCCGTTGGCCATCTCGAAGTGGCCTATTTTGGTATAAAGCGCCCCGGTGAATGAACCTTTTTCATGACCGAAAAATTCGCTTTGTGCCAGCTCTTTGGTTAGTGAACCACAGTCCATCGCGATAAAAGGCTGATCGCGGCGCGGGCTGTTCAGGTGAATGCTTTTCGCAACAGACTCTTTACCTGTTCCGCTTTCGCCCAAAATAATTACGCTGTAATTGGTAGGCGCTACCAGTTCTATCTGGCGCAGCAATTCTTTGGAAGCTTTGCTTTTGCCTACCACAAACTCGTTAGAAAGTACCTGTTTTTTATCGTCCTTATCCTTTGATGATTTGGCAGGCATTACAGCAGCAGGCTCCTGCTGCGGTTCTTCTACCAGTGCATGGTGGGTTTCTATCGCTTTGTTGATGGTATTCAGAATCTCATCAGGGTAAAGTGGCTTGGTGATGTAATCATAGGCCCCCATCTTAATCAGCTCTACAGCCATCTTGATATCCGAATAACCGGTAATGATAATTACACCGGTTCTGGGATATTGAAGCTTAATGTTCTTCAACATCTCGCGCCCGTCTGTATCCTCCAGCCGGAAATCGCAAAGTACCAGATCATACTGTCCGTTCTTCAGATGGTCCATACCGGCGCTCCCGTTAGAAGCGGTAGTCACCTCGAACCCATTTCTGGTCAGAAACTTAGACAGCAATAATGCGGTATTTACTTCATCATCGACGATGAGGATTTTCTTCATATCAGCAACTTGGTTAATCTTCCTCCCTATTATCGTTAAAGGTCAGGCTTAATACAAATTTGTTAAATTTTTACACGGATACGAAATACCAAAACAAAATGTTATCACGTTTTTATTCCCCGTTAAATAAAGGTTTGCGTTTCTCTAAAAAAGCAGCGACCCCCTCGCGGAAGTCGCCGGTTTCGAAACATTGGCCAAACAGTTCAATTTCAGCAGGATAGCCATCATTATAGGTTGCGGCATTAACCGCTTTGATGGCTGCGGTAACGGCTTTGGGCGAACGCTGTAAAATTTTATTCAAAATTTCTTCTGCCTTGCCAATCAGTTCCTCTGCCGGTACCGAATAGTTAATGAGGCCATATTGTAAAGCCTGCTCTGCGGTAACCATATCTGCCGTCAGGATCAATTCCATCGCACGGCCTTTTCCTACCAGTTCTGTCAGGCGTTGTGTGCCGCCATAACCCGGGATCAATCCCAGGGTAACCTCTGGCAAACCCATTTTGGCAGTAGCCGAAGCAACACGCATGTGGCAAGCCAGGGCCAATTCTAATCCGCCGCCTAATGCAAAGCCGTTAATGGCGGCAATCACCGGTTTAGTGCCGTTGGCAATTAGTCCCGTAAGGCGTTCGTGGCCGTTTTTGGCTAAAGCAATACCCGCTTCTTTACCCATGTGCTGAAACTCGCTGATATCCGCCCCAGCTACGAAAGCCCTTGTACCTGCACCGGTGATAATAACGCCGCTGACGGTTTTATCTTCGAAGGCATCGGTAAAAGCGCTGTTCAACTCATCGATGGTTTCTTTGTTCAGGGCATTCAGCTTGCTTTCGCGGTTAATGGTGATATACCGGATGCGCCCCTTATTTTCTACTAAAATGTTCTGGTAGCTCATAGGTTAAAAGTTTCTGTGCTGGTGTACCCAGTTTGTAATATAATCAACAATTTTAGCAGTTGGCGTTCCTGGGGGGAAAAGTTCGCCCACCCCCTGTTCCTGTAATTGTTTTGCGTCGCCGTCTGGGATAATGCCCCCGCCGGTGACCAATACGTCATCCATCTGCTTTTCGCGCAGCAGGTTCATGATCTTCGGAAATACCGTCATGTGCGCACCGGATAGAATAGAAACGCCAATGGCATCCACATCTTCCTGCAGGGCGGCATTTACTACCATTTCTGGCGTTTGCCGAAGCCCTGTATAGATCACCTCCATGCCGGCATCGCGCAGGGATGTCGCGATAATACGCGCACCACGGTCGTGGCCATCCAGGCCTACTTTGGCAACTAAAACACGAATGGGGCGGTTAAACTGGTTTTCACTCATTTTGGTAACGAGTTGGTATGCCGGTAAAGGTACAAAGAAACCTATGTGTTCAAAATCGCCATTGAAGGGATTGTTACCGCCCGAGCTATAACAGGCAAAACTGGTGCAAAATTTTGCCACCAAAATCCTGACTTAAAAGTTAGAAAACCGATGGCCGGGTGGTAAATGCGGCGAATGTGGTAAATTCGGCGAATGCGGCAGACGTGGCTAACTGGTTTTTGCCAGCCAGCCGGTAAGAAAGATTTTAAATGCTGCTGTAGGTCAGTGGAGCCAGATTTGCCCCAAAATGCGGATAACCAGCAAAAAGATCGCTATTGCAGCAATGTGCCGCCAGGTAATAATAAAGCTCATTTCCAGGTCGGGCTCTTGTATGCGGCCAATTTCAACTGCCTCGCCTTTGCCGAGTCTTTGTACGGTGTTGATCAATCGTTTAAACATCATCTGGGAATTAGGGGGAATTACTTCCGCGAGGAAATAACTTTAAGTAAAAGTACAAAATATTTTTAGAAACTTAATACAATCGCTAAAACCCGTTGTAATAAGAAAGGCCATAGTAAATTATACTACAGCCTTTCTTGTGCGCAATTAAAGCGTTGTTATGGTTTCCGTTTATTGATAATGGTGCGTACTTCCTTGATCAGTCTGATCTTCAGCACCACTAATGCGGCACCGATGAGTACCGCCCCGGTAATAATTTCATACCGTTTATGATCAAAACCCCATACCAGGGTAATGATGCATAGGAAGATGCCAACGGTATAAAGCGTATTCAGGAAAATTTTACCCTTCATCTTAATAGACCTGTATGCTCGGATCTATTTGCTGTTGCCAGGCCAGAATACCACCCTGTAAATTAGCTAAGTTGGTGTAACCCTGCGCTTCCAGCTGGTGTAAGGCAACCGCGCTGCGTTTACCGCTACGGCACATAATCACTACGGGTTTATCCTTGCTGATTTTATCTGCCTCGATCAGGATTCCACCCAGCGGGATATTTTCACCTTCAAGGTTAGACATCTGGTATTCAAAATCCTCGCGAACGTCGATCAGTTGAAAATCTTCGCCGCGTTCTTTCATCTCTTGCAGTTCCTGTACGGTAATCTCTTTCATCGAATTTTATTTAATGATAAGTCAAAGGTAAATTTTTTCTGCATTCTGCTATTATCGTCAGCAAGTTTGTAACAATCAATAACTAAGAGCGTTTCAATATAAAGTGTTACTACACGATTATAAAATCCAAAATGAGAAAAGTTACCCGTTTTTTTTGGTTCTGTTCGGGCGCACATATAGATACGTTAAAGAAATACCCTATAGAGCATAATAAGTATGTGGGTATCGGAGCAACTATATTTTTTACTGCGCTTTTTGCTGCCCTGTCTGGCGGCTATGCCATGTATTTTGTTTTCAGCGGAAACCCGCTTGCGGTAGTGTTTGCCATCTTGTTTGGCTTGATATGGGGGACGGCCATTTTTAATATGGACCGCTACATTGTTTCGAGCATTAACAAGCAGGGCACTACCAGCCAGCAGATTTTGCAGGCATCGCCGCGTATCCTGCTGGCGATCATGATCGGTATTGTGATCTCGCGTCCGCTGGAGCTGAAGATCTTCGATAAGGAGATCCGCGAGAAACTGAAGCTGGCTTATATGAAGGGGCAGCACAGCAAGATTGATACGCTGCAGAAAACCTATAACCAGAAATACGGCATGGAAATGAACCGTATGGTTGACTTGAAAAAAGAGCGCGATTCATTAACGAAAGACATCAACCGCTCGCGCTATGAACTGAACCAGGAAGTGTTTGGCGATAAGACCAACCAAACTTCCGGTGTGGTGGGCTATGGCACTTATGCCAAACAAAAAGCGGGCGTATTGCAGGAGAAGCAAGACCGGCTGAAAATAGTGATGGACGAACTGAACCGGATGGACCAGTACCTGGGCGACCGTAAAAACTATGAGGGCTTGAACAGCACGCGTTTGTTTACCGACAAGCAACTCGACAGCCTGACCAATATTGCGGGCTTCGCCGACCGTAACTGGGCGCTTGGCCAGCTTTCTTACAATACCAACGGCACCCGCGACCTGGATACTTATATGGCGCAATCGTTCATCGGCTATTTATTTATCCTGTTCGAATGTTTGCCGGTTTTTGTAAAACTGATGTCGCCCACCGGCCCGTACGACGTTGCCATTTCTAAACTGGCTGAAGCAAACCTGCACCTGGCAGAAAAAGAGAAGGAGCGGGATATAGAAGTAACGGATAAGGTTTACGACCACCACCTGGATACCGATGTAGAGCAGCGCAAAAAATTGATAACCGGGCAATCAGAATATGACCTGGGCAGGCATAGCTATGAGTAACAATCTGTAAGCGGCGTTCCATGTTTTGGCTTTAAAGCTTAACTTAGGCACGTAACATAATCAGATGAAAAAACTTTTACTTACGGTGTGTGCTTTTGCCCTCATGGTAACCGCCAAAGCGCAGGCACCTGTTGTTTATACCATTGCTTTTCCTAATGCGGCCCACCACGAGGCAGAGATCAGTATGCAGCTTTCGCAGGTACCCGCAGGGGCGGTAAAGTTCCGGATGAGCCGTTCTTCGCCGGGGCGTTATGCCACGCACGAGTTCGGTAAAAACGTCTATAACGTAAAAGCTTACGACGCGCAAGGCAAACCGCTTGCTTTAAACCAGTTAGAGGGCGATGTTTATGTGGTGCAACAGCACAAAGGCGATATAAAAGTGACTTACACTTTATTTGGCAACTGGGTGGATGGCACCTACGCCGGGATAGACGAAAGCCATGCCCACCTGAACATGCCTGCTACACTGATGTGGACCTACGGCATGGATAAACGCCCTATCCGGATCCGTTTTGCCGACATGCAAAAACATGGCTGGAAGGCGGCAACGCAGTTAAATCCCGAAGGGAACGATACCTACTTTGCACCGGATCTGCAATATGTAATGGACAGCCCTACCGAGCTTTCAGCGTACAAGGAAGCCAGCTGGCAGGTAACTAATACCAATGGCAAGAAGCCACTGATCAAGCTAACGGCCCATTCTGACGATGACCAGGCTACTGTAGATAACTTTGCCAAAATGGTAGAACGGATGGTGCTGGAAGAGAAGGCTGTTTTTGGCGAACTGCCCGACTATGATTTCGGTAACTACACCTTTATCGACGATGTTTACCCCACTAATGCGGGCGACGGCATGGAGCATCGTAACTCTACCTGTATTGTGCAAACCACGCCTAAAATCGCAGGTTTTGAAAAAAGGCTGTTAGGTACTTTCTCGCACGAATATTTCCATAGCTGGAACGTAGAGCGTATTCGCCCAAAAACCTTAGAGCCCTTTAATTTCGAACACGCCAATATGAGCAACGAGCTTTGGCTGGCCGAAGGTTTCACCCAATACTATGGCGAGTTGGTGCTTACCCGCGCAGGGTTTGATAGTCAGGAAGATTACCTTGGGACTATCGGCGCATTGGTGAACTCGGTTTTAATTACGCCAGGAGCGCTTCATTACTCTCCTGTTCAGAGCAGCCGTTACGCAGTGTATGCCGATGCAGGTGTTGCGATAGACCCTACCAATAAGAATAACATCTTCACCAGCTATTACTATTACGGGGCGGCAACTGCCCTGGCGCTTGATCTGCGCTTGCGGACAGAATTTAAGCTAACACTCGATGATTACATGCGCGCCCTATGGTTGGCGCATGGCAAGCCGGAGAAATCGTATAACCTGACGGATCTTCAGAATGTGTTGGCGAAGCTGACAGGAAACGCCGCTTTTGCTGCTGATTTTTTCACAAAGTACATCAACGGAACGAATAAAAATAATTACCAGGAACTGCTGGATCGGGCCGGGCTGATTTTACAAAAAGCAAGACCCGGGAAAGCATGGGCCGGGCGGATTGGTTCGCCGGTGTTCCGCGGAAGCGAAGGAGCTGCGCGTGGCAATGGCACCAAAGGCTTTTTAATTGTTTCCAGCGTACCCAATAACACCCCTGCTTATAAGGCCGGTTTAGATGCGGGCGATATCATCACGGCTGCCGATGACAAACCTGTAGCAGAGTATAAAGATTTTAGCCAGGTAGTTGACGAGAAAAAGCCCGGCGACCAGGTAAAGGTTACCTATAGTAACCGTACCGGTATACACACTACCACCATCACATTGGAAGAAGACCCTGCCTACGAAGTGATTACCTATGAGAAGGCAGGTAAAACACCGTCGGCTTCGCAACTGGCATTAAGAACGAATTGGTTATCAACAAAAGTTAAATAAATGAAGAAACTGATACTCGGACTGGCGTTATCTGCCGCCGTATTACCTGCATTCAGTCAGGATGTAGATAAGCTCATTAAAGAGCAGGATGTTAAAAAAATCATCAGTACCCTGGCCAGCGACGAATTTGAAGGCCGCGGCAATTTTCAACCCGGGTTAGAGAAAGCGGCAAAATTCATCGAGAATGATTTTAAAAGTATTGGCCTGGAACCATTGCCGGGGAATAAGGATTTCCGCCAGCGCTTTAGCCTTTATCGTACCAAAACCACCAGCGCGCAGGTAAGTATCAATGGTACGGCCGTCCCGGCCGAACAAGTTGCGGCGCTAACGGGCGAATCATTCAGCTGGAAAGATAATGCCGATGTACAGGTGGTAAAAATAGCAGCCGGAAAAACACCGCAAGCCGAATTCAGGGCGGTGCGGCAAAGCGGTAAAAAGTCGCTGGTGATTTTCGACCAAAGCTTTGAGCGTTATTTTAAAAGATTAAAACAAGCGGCAGATGAAGGCACGGCTGGCATAAAGCAATCTAACCAGCAGATTGTCGCGGTGTTGGGTTCGTTCGACGATGTGAAATTGTTCACGGCCAATGTAGAAGCTAAAACAGAATCACTGCCGTTGGCAAATATCGCCGGGATGATTAAAGGCAAAAGCAAACCTGACGAGTATGTGGTTTTCAGCGGGCATTACGATCACTTGGGCATTATTAAACCGATGGAAGGCGATAGCATAGCCAATGGCGCGGACGATGACGCTTCGGGCACTACCGCCGTAATGAGCCTGGCCCGTTATTACAAAAAGCTGAACAACAACGCCCGGTCGATCATCTTCGTAGCTTTTACGGCTGAGGAAATCGGCGAATATGGCTCAGCGTATTTTGCCACCCAGGTAGATCCGGCTAAAGTAATGGCGATGTTCAACATCGAGATGATTGGTAAGGCCTCAAAGTTTGGCGAGAACTCTGCCTTCATCACCGGCTACAACCGGTCTGACTTTGGTGAGATCCTGCAAAAGAACCTTCAGGGTACCAAGTTTAAATTCTACCCAGACCCTTACCCCGAACAAGACTTGTTCTACCGGAGCGATAATGCTTCGCTCGCCCGGGTTGGTGTTCCTGCACATACCATCTCGACAGACCAGATAGATGTAGATAAGTTCTACCATACCGTGAAAGACGAATTAAGCACGCTGGATGTGAATAATATTACCGCTACCATCAGGGCTATCGCTTTAAGCTCAAAAACCATCATCGATGGTACCGACACCCCTAAGCGGATACCGCCGTTAGAAAGATAGCACATTGAAACCGAAGAGCCAGGCTTTGCGTATACCATTTACGGATGAACGCACATTTGAATATCAAAAAAGCCTGGCTCTTTTTTATTGGCGCTACGCTGCTTTTTGCCTCCTGCAAAAAGGAGGATAAGCTGCAGCCTTCAGATGGTGGTAATCCGCCCCCGGTTGTTACCAACCCGGGCACACCCGACCCCGATGCCGCCATTACCCAGGGCTTCTTCCTGAACGACTGGCAACCCCGCCATATCAGTATCCTGGGTTATACAGATGCTGCTATTCCGGCAGGCACTGCCGATGCTACAGTTACGATTGATGTGCAAAACGTCATTACCAAAGTATCGCCCTACGTCTTCGGGAATAATATCAACACTTACATGACGCAGGTAGTTACCGAACCTGTATTGATGAATAATATTGCCCAGCTTAATCCCAAGATCCTCCGCGCCCCCGGGGGCAGCCTGGCTGATGCCTTTTTCTGGAGCGCACCGGATGGGCAATTACCTGCCGATGTCCCGGCAAAGTTCTTGGATGCCCAGGGTAATCAGATTGATCCGAATTATTGGTATGGTAAAAATACTGCTCCATGGACGCTCAGCATCGATAATTATTACAAGGTTTTGCAGCAAAGCAACGCCACCGGCATGATTACCGTTAACTATGCCTATGCCCGTTACGGAACCAGCCAGAACCCGGTAGCTACGGCCGCCCATTTAGCCGCAGACTGGGTACGGTACGATAAAGGGAAAACCAAATTTTGGGAGATAGGCAATGAGAATTATGGTATTTGGGAAGCCGGTTACCGCATAGATAAAACGTTGAATAAAGATGGGCAGCCGGAATTACTTACAGGTGGTTTATATGGTAAACACTTCAAAATCTTTGTTGATTCTATGCGGAAAGCGGCCACTGAGGTAGGTACGCAAATTAAGATTGCCGCGGTATTGAACAATACTGATGGTACGGGTGGTGGTGTGGAAATACCTAACTGGAACCGGGATGTTCTGGGCGAAATTGGCAACGCTGCTGATTTTTATGTGGTACACAATTATTATTCGCCCTATCAGGAGAACTCTACCGCTGCCGCCATTTTAAATACGCCGGTTACCGTCACCAAAGAGCTGATGGATTATATCATTAACTCTACCGCCGCGTACCCGAAACCCATAGCATTGTCCGAATGGAACATCCAGGCAACGGGTAGTAATCAGAATGTATCTAATATTGCGGGTGTGCACCTGGCCATGACGCTGGGTGAAGTCATCAAAAACAAGTTTGGCGAAGCCAGCCGGTTTAACCTGGCCAACAACTGGCTGAATGGTGATGATATGGGTATGTTTAACATTGGTGATGAACCCGGTGCCGTAAAATGGCAACCGCGGCCAGCCTTTTATTATCAGTATTATTTCAGGCAGTTTTTTGGCGACCGTATGGTGAGTACAACCATGGATACAAGTACCGATGTGCTGGCTTATGGTTCGTCGTTCAGTTCGGGCGAGGCCGGGATAGTGCTGGTGAACAAAGGTGATGCGGCAAAGATCATCAGCATTAAACTGAGAAACTTCACTGCGGGTAACCGGTATTATTACTATGTGCTGAACGGCGGTACAGAAACAGTGTTTTCGCGAAAGGTATTTATCAACGGCAAAGGGCCCTCCCGCGTATCCGGCGGTCCGGACGATTTTCAGCAAATCACGCCGCTTTCAGCAATTACTGCTAACGGCATTAAAGTAACCGTTCCTGCTTACGGTGCAGTGTACCTGCTTGCAGAAGGAAAGTAGCTTTATTAGCTATCTTTACACCTTATTATGCTAAGTATTTTATACCAGGACGAGCAGCTGATCGCCGTAAATAAACCCCATGGCCTGTTGGTGCACCGCACCCGAATTGCCGACGACGCCGATGTTTTTGCCTTGCAGTTATTACGCGATCAGATTGGCCAGCCGGTTTACCCGGTACACCGCCTGGATAGAAAAACGGCTGGTGTATTGCTGTTTGCCTTAGACAAGGAGACCGACGCGCTGATGCAGCAGCAGTTTATGAATAAACAGGTAACTAAAAAATACCTGGCTATTTTGCGCGGGCATACGCCCGATAGTGAAATTATTGACTATCCATTAAGGCGGGATGACGGCGTATCGCAGGATGCGCTTACGGCTTACAAAACCTTAAAACGGGCAGAGCTTGATGTCCCCTTTGGTAAGCATTCCACCTCGCGTTATTCGCTGGTAGAAGCGATGCCCACTACCGGCCGCATGCACCAGTTACGGAAACATTTTAAACATATTTTTCACCCGATAATAGGCGATACCACGCACGGTTGCAATAAGCAGAATAAGCTGTTTAAAGAACAATGGCAGATGGATACCATGATGCTGCACGCCTCTGAGCTGGCATTTAAACACCCGCACCAAAATCAAGAGATTACCATCAGCGCGCCTTT
The DNA here is from genome assembly GCF_022953055.1 of Mucilaginibacter straminoryzae. GTDB lineage: Bacteria > Bacteroidota > Bacteroidia > Sphingobacteriales > Sphingobacteriaceae > Mucilaginibacter > Mucilaginibacter straminoryzae. The sequence continues at coordinate 101,945 of NZ_JALJEJ010000005.1, forward strand.
ACAACCCGCATTTGTTTCAGTAATGCAATTAATGGGGTGGTAATGTCGGGATGCGAACAGACCCTAATACCTCTCTAAAAGGAAAGCATAAGAAACATAGTTCCCGTGGTGCGCAAAAGAAAGCGGTATGGGCAGCGGGCTATCGCCAAAATAGACTTCCGGGTAACCGATTGTGCTCTTTTTTATGGTGATGGGCCTGCTTGTAAAGTATGTGCTTAGGTTTTTAGTAGCAAACGCCCTCACCGCTGCCGACTGGCTTTTATAATCATCATGCGCTATTTGCTCGATTCCCCAATGCAGGCGGTCAAAATCATCGGTAAGAAAGGTAGCGATACAATTATTGCTAATGCAAGACCGGGTGGTAAACTGCCTGTTCTGGAAGGTGCTGAGTATAGTTATTGAAAGCTGCGAAGCGCCAATTTGGCTTACCATTTCGCCGAAGGAAGTTGTTGGGGTGAACTCGCCGGTAATTTCGGTAATAACAATTTTTGCAGGCGAGAACACCAGTGTGGGCTCGTGCCGTTTCAGGTATTTATAAACAGCTTCTTTAGCAGACCATAGCAGCCATACCCATAGCCACATCGGTAACCGGGCAGCGAAGCGCTGGTAAAGCTGCTGCTCTGTAGCAGAAAGAATTTTGGGGTAAAACCGGGGATCGCTTGTCCGGCTTTGATCAATAGCATGAAGGTCGACAATATCATTGCCGACACTGATCATGCCTGGCCCATTTTTTCAGAGATCACGTCGATACAGCTACCTACGTTAGTCATGCGGTCGGCAGAATCATAATCGATTTCGATGTCGTATTTCGATTCGGCATCGATGATAATATCAACCAGGTTAGCCGAATTGATTTTCAGATCTTTAATCAGATCGGTGTCTTCGGTAATGCCGGCCAGTGCCTCTTTATCAGTCGTATAAGGGTTTAAAACTTTCTTAAGCTCGTCTAAAATTTCTTGTCGCGTCATTAGTTCTTAAATTTTGCAAAAATAAGGCAGGCATTTACATCGCCAAAACCAAAGTTAGCTTTTGCAGCGATATTTATTTCTTTTTTTACCATCGAGGTCGGCAAACTTTTTTCGCCTACCAGCTCTATAATTTCCGGGTTCGGGTCTTCCAGGTTAATATTAGGATGTACAAACCCATGTACGATCTGTAATACCGAAGCCACAGACTCTATGGACCCTGCCGCACTAAGGCTATGGCCGATCATAGACTTTAACGAATTGGTCAGCGGGAAGTTTTCTTTCGTGCGGTTCAATCCGGTCATCCAGTTTTGTAATTCCAGTTTATCGGCCAACGTAGCTGTGAGGTGCCCGCTTACGGTGTCTACCTGTAGCGGGTCTATACCGGCAGCTTTAACAGCATCTACAATACAGCGGGTAACGCCGGTTGGGTTAGGCGCCGTCATGGAGCCGCCGCCGCGTTGCCCGCCAGAGTTGGTGGCCCCGCCAAGTATTTCGGCATAGATTCTGGCGCCGCGTGCAAGCGCATATTCCAGGTCTTCCAGTACAAAAGCGGCTGCACCAGAACCGGGGACAAAGCCCGCAGCAGTTGCACTCATGGGTCGGGAAGCCTTTTCCGGCTGATCGTTATATTTCCGGGAAAGTACCCGCATAGAATCAAATGCGCCGAACACATAGGTATCCACATGCTCGGTACTACCCACCAGCATCCGGGTGGCGTAGCCGTGTTTAATGTATTCATAACCCATCAGGATAGATTGGGTACCCGTAGCACAAGCCGCAGAATTGGTAATGCTTTTATTGGCTAAGCCTAAACGGCCGGTAATGTATGAAGTTACGCCGCTGTTCATGGCTTGCTCTACCACCCGCGAGCCTAGTTTTTTAGCTTCTTTATGATCTACCTTGGCGATCACGTTTTTCATGGCTTCAGTATCGGCAATGCTGTTACCAAATATGCAGCCGGTATCCCAATGTGGTTCATCGGTTTCGCGTTGATGGCCGGCATCGTCCCAGGCGTCTAAAGCTGCCCGGATACCGTAAGCCACGCCGCGTGCTTTCAACCCGTAAAAACTTACCTCTGATATATAGTCGCGCAGTTCGTCCCAAACAAAATCGGGCATGCCTGCAACATGGCAACTAAACTTCAGCTCTTCATACAAGGGCATAAACTTAATGCCCGAAGTGCCGTTTTGCAGGGCATTTAAAAAAGCAGGCAGACCTATGCCGTTAGGCGATACCACCCCCATACCGGTAATCACTACTCTTCTGCTCATTTCTTTAAACCGGCGTTTTTAATTATCCCGGCAAAAGTTCCCTTTGCCACTAATTCGTTATTTTCATCCAGCATCTCTACGTAGCACTTTAATTTCCCAAACCGGAAATACTGTTTCTGCGATTTAACCACCACTCTTTGCCCCGGCAGTACCATTTTATAAAAAGATACGTCGGTCGAGGTCAGCAGCGGGAACATCAGCTCATCATCGCCGAAATTGATATCGTTATCGTGCAATAACAGGAAGATGCCTAATACCACCAGCCCGATCTGCGCCATAATTTCCGTCACGATGACACCGGGTGTTACCGGGTTGCCCTCGAAATGGTCTTCATAAAAAAAAGCATCAGGCCTGAGTGTATACTCGCCAACTACCCCGTCTGCATCCAGCGACGAGATATGATCTACAAAACGAAAAGATGATTTATATGGTAAAAGGTTTAATATGTTTTTATACATAGGCAAATCTTTCTGCTTTTAGCGGCAATGTTCGCCGCCATCGGCATGTATCACTGCGCCGTTGATCCACGCAGCTTCATCGGTACATAAAAGATAAATCACTTTGGCCACATCTGCCGGCTGGGTAATGCGCCCGAAAGGGTTCCGCGCTACCGCCATATCAATCAGTTCGTCATGGCCCGGTATTTTCCGTAAAGAAAAAGTATCTGTAATACCCGCCTGTATCAAATTTGTTTTAATGCCATGTCTGCTGTATTCTACCGCCATGTAAGTGTTCAGGCTTTCCAGCGAAGCTTTGGCTAATGATACCGCGGCATAACCGTTCCAGTATTTGTGCGAACCCTCGCTGGTTAAACCAATTATGCGGGCATCACTATGAAACAATCCTGCGGTAAGCAACAGGTTTGCCCAGTCTAACAAACAGTTAGACATGGCGTAGGTGGTTAGCTGTATATCTTCGGCAGTGAGTGTTTCCCCGGCTTCGCCGGTTAAAGGCTTCAGGTTGCCGCGGGCAATGGCATGCAGCAATAGTTTAACATTGCCCTTTACATCAGCAGCGCCGGAAAGATCGTGCAGAAAGGTTTGCCGCCCCTCTTCGGTTAATGCATTTAGGTTATAGGGCAGGATACGGATATTGTTTTCGGCAGCCAAGGCTTCGAATTTTTGCTTTACAGTTTTATCTGCAACAGCAAACTCGCGGTATACTACGGCCAGGTTCATGCCGTGCTTCGCCAGTTTTTCTGCTGCCGCGAACCCAAAACCGCCAGACCCGCCTAAAATCACCCCCCATAAACCACTGAATTGTAAAGTATTAGTCACCCCGTATTAAGCTTGATCCTGCAGGAAACCACTTCTGCGGTTAATCCTGTATAACAGGTATTTATAAAAAATGCAATCCCAAAGTAACTAAAAGTAAATGGATTTTCAGGTATGTTTTTTACCTAAGCCCGCCGTGCATTACCTTAGCGCACATGAGAGCAGTTTTACAACGGGTAAGCAGTGCATCGTGCACCGTAGACGAAAACGTAACAGGGCAAATTGACCGCGGCTTTGTGGTTTTGCTGGGTATTGAAGAAGCCGATACCCGCGAGGACGTAGAGTGGCTGGCACAGAAGATCGTAAACATGCGTGTATTTAGCGATGAGAACGGGTTGATGAACAAAGCCCTGGCCGATGTAGACGGTAGTATTTTGCTGATCTCGCAATTCACGTTGTTTGCCCAGACCAAAAAAGGGAACCGCCCATCATTTATCCGTGCGGCGAAGCCGCCACATGCCATTCCCCTGTACGAAGAAATGATCCTGGCACTGGAAGCGTTGATGGGTAAAAAGATCGCCACGGGGATTTTTGGCGCGGATATGAAAATTGCCCTGGTGAATGACGGCCCCGTAACCATTATCATTGATACAAAGAATAAAGAGTAAATAGCATGACAATAGAAGAAGCACAGCAGGTAGTAGACCGCTGGATCAATACCACGGGTATCAGGTATTTTAATGAGCTGACCAATACTGCCATCCTCATGGAGGAAGTGGGTGAAGTAGCGCGGATTATGGCCCGGCAATACGGCGAGCAGTCTTTCAAAAAATCTGATCAGGAGGTTAACTTGGCCGATGAAATGGCCGACGTACTGTTTGTGCTGATTTGCCTGGCTAACCAAACCGGCATTAATTTAACAGAGGCGCTGGAGAAAAACCTGGAGAAGAAAAGCATCCGTGATGCAGACCGGCACCGGAATAACGAGAAGCTAAAATAATTCTTTGCGACCGCAGCTAATCGGGGCTTGATCAGGCAAGGCAGCTCAGATACGTCCAGATGATAAACAGCAGTTGCAACGGAACCCGGAACCACAAATAACGCAAACCCGGGCCATCACTCGTGCCTTTTTGATAATCAATACCCCTTATCGCTGCGGAGATGTTTGCGGGTAAGATCAGGATAAAAAATACAATGAGCAGCCAGCCGGTAAGTGTGGTGAACCCGGGGATTACTAAACCGATAGCGGCAGCTATTTCAATCACACCGGTAATGTAGACGATGGTAGTTCTGAAAGGAACTGAAGCTGGCAACATCATGGCCATTCCCTTCCCGAAAGAAAAATGCCCGATGGCGGTAAATACCAGCATCGCTGCCATAGCGATGCGCGCCGCTAAAGCAAGATTACAATCGCCAAAGCCAATCCTCAATACCAGGAGGGCTAACACAAATACGCTGATGAGGACAATTAACGGTTTCATGTCTTTTTTCGACAAAAATCAGCATAAGCCAGGATGTGGGCAATGAACCTGGGTTAACAAATGATAGGTTAGCGTTTATGTGCAACGCGTTTTCTTAACCTGCTTAAAGCTTGCGGAGTAATGCCAATGTATGAGGCCAGGTATTTGAGCGGTATTTCTTTGATCAGCTTTGGCTGGCGGGTAAACAAATTAAGATAGCGCTGCTCTGCGGTTTCGCTTAGCAATGATAGCTCCCTGGCAGACTTTTTCAGAAAAAGGTCTTCCCCTGCCAGCCGACCTATGCACTGGCCTATTTCGGTATCCTTATAGATGAGCTGCAAGTCATCATAAGAAAGCCGCCACAACGTAGTAGCCGTTAAGGTTTCGATATGGTAATTGGATTGCAACCGGGTTAGAAAAGAATCATAGCCGCTTACAAAGTTGTTTTCAAAGGCGAAAGAAAACGTCAGCTCTTTGTCTTCGTAAGGGATGTAAAAACGCACCACGCCCGATTCGATAAAGGAAAGATATTGCTCTGTTTGGCCGGCCCGCAATACCAGTTGTTTCTTTTTAAACTGTTGCTGAAAAAGCCGGGAAGAGAACAACCGCCAGTCGGAATCGCTCATCGAAACCATGTTTTCAAAATAACGGCGAATTTGTTCCATCGGCTATAACGTAAAGACATCGGCTAATTTCTCGATAAAAGTCAGATTAGCCGATTATCTCTGATTCCAAATATCGTTCGCTAAGCAACGGAAAACAAGCACTGCGCGATGGTTATCCGTTCAACGCTTCTGCAACCAGCCTGTATGATTTTAAACGTGCCTGGTGATCATAGATATGTGAAGTGATCATGATTTCATCTACACCTGTTTTGTCGATAAACTCGTGTAGCTGCTTTTTAACTGTCTGCTGGCTGCCCACAAAAGAATACTTTAACATTTGCATTGCTGCGGCGCTTTCCTGGTAACTCCACACGCTTTCCATGCTGTCAACAGGCGGCGGTAATAACTGCCTTTGCCCTGTCACAATTCCGCGGAACATCTGCTGTAGGGAGGTGTATAACCGGCGCGCTTCTTCGTCTGTATCTGCCGCAACCACGTTTACGCAGGATAGTACGTAGGGTTTATCAAGGTAGGCAGAAGGCTTAAAGTTTTCGCGATACAAAGTGATAGCCTGTAAAAAGTGGGTAGGCGCGAAATGGCTGGCAAACGCGTAAGGTAAGCCCTTTGCTGATGCCAGTACCGCGCTATCCGGACTTGAGCCCAGTATCCAGATGGGAATATCCAGTCCTTCGCCTGGTATGGCGCTAACGCCATTCGGATGGTCCCCTTTAAAATAATGCTCCAATGCTGCTACATCCTGCGGGAAGTGAAACGCGGCATTCATATTTTCGCCCCTGATGGCATATGCAGTAGTCTGGTCGGTTCCTGGCGCCCTGCCCAAACCCAGATCGATGCGGCCCGGATATAAGGTTTCTAAAGTACCAAACTGCTCTGCCACTACTAAAGGAGAGTGATTCGGCAGCATAATCCCGCCCGAGCCTACGCGTATGGTTTTTGTCTGGCCGGCTATTTGGCCAATCAGTAAAACGGTTGCCGAGCTGGCAACATTAATCATATTATGATGTTCGGCAAACCAATAGCGTTTGTAGCCCAGTTGTTCTGCCTGTTGTGCATTTTCCACGCTATTGCGAAAAGTATCTGCAATGGTGTGGTGCTGAACTACGGTAGCAAGGTCTAATACCGAGTAAGTGATAGCATTCATGTTGCAAAGGTAGGCACGTTGTCAATGCCAACCCATTCGTACCGGGTCTTTTGACTTTGTTTAAACAAATGGAAATTAGTTAGGGGTTATTAAATTTTCTGCATGACGTTGCTTGCCGTCGGTTTTGTTATTGAAAGCATGGACGCTGCTTAATATTTTTGAATAATAATTCAAAAGGAAGCAACTCGCCCGCTTAACGGGTTATATTTGTAAAATGGATCATAGTTACAAGGTAAAGTCGTTCGACCAGTTGAGTGTGACAGAGCTTTACGAACTGCTGCGGTTAAGGAGCGAAATTTTTGTAGTGGAGCAGAACTGTGTTTTCCTGGATATGGATAATAAAGACCAGCAATGCCAGCACGTATTGTTGTTCGCCGATGGGAAGCTGGCCGCTTATGCAAGGCTTGTTCCGGCGGGTTTATCTTTTAAAGAAGTGTCTATCGGCCGTGTAATTACATCGCCGCGTTTTAGGGGTACCGGCCTCGGGCGGAAAGTAATGCAGATTGCGATTGAGTATTGCGAAGACCATTTTGGCAAACGCCCTATCCGTATTGGTGCGCAATGCTACGCAACGCCCTTCTATCGTTCGTTAGGTTTTGTTGAGGATGGCGAGGTGTATGACGAGGACGGTATCGATCATGTGGAAATGCTTCGTCCGGCAGGATTATAGCCGATATTTCATTTCAGAAAAAACATACAGGTTGTAACAATTTGATTGCTAGACACGTCTATAGTGGCATGAAAAAGAACCTATACCTGTTATTACTCATCCTGGCCGGTGCTTTGGCCGGGTGTAAGAAAGATAGCCAGCCTGTCCAGAACGAAAAAGTTAAAAAGATAGAAGTAGAAATACCGTCTGACCCTACAGGCGGACAGCAACCTGTAGCGGGTGTGCCGCAAACACCGGGTAACCCGGATATTACCAGCCGGACGCTAAATTTAACGGTGGGGTACAGTAAGCCGGTTTTCCTGGATGCCAATAACGACGGCACGAGCGACTTTACCTTTACTACCGTACTGGTAATGCACGACGATAAAAGCCACCTTTATTTCTTCGCCAATCCTAACACCCGGACCGAAAGTAAAGTGCTGTTACAGCAGGGAACAGAGCTTAAAGTAAACGGCCTGTGGGCGTACCCTTTTAATCAGGACGATGCTATTGCCCCTAACACCACCTTAAATAACGACTGGAACGAGTTTGGAGTAAAGCCCGTTTTGCTTGCTATCGACGATGATAAAACGGTGAACGGCCTGTGGAAGTATAAGAGCGATAAGTACCTGGGTATCCGCTTGAAAATTAATGGGAACTTCCATTATGGCTGGGTGAAAATTAGCCATCAGCAAGGCAGCGAAGAAATGCAGATCACAGAGTTTGCCTATCAGACCAAATCGGGGCAAGCCATCAAAGCCGGGGAAAAATAATAGAAGATGAGCATTTGGTTACAGGCGCCGCAAAGGCGCCTTTTTTGTGGATTTAATATCCCCTTACTGATCTGTGTTGATGCCGCTATAAATATTAAATAGGCTATTACGTAAAATATGGCAAAGGAAAATAATAAAAACCGCCGCCAAACGTACCTGTTACTAAACGTATAAATGCGTTTAATATAAATAATCAACTTATGAAAACTTTAAAAGCATGGTTGGTACCGGCAGTTTTAAGCCTGTTTGTGGTACTTACTTCAGCGACAGATGCGGGCAAAGAGCAGGAGCGCATTCAAAAAGCGACTGTTGTATTGCAAGATTTTAAACAAATGAAAGAAACTATCCCTTCAGAGCTGATGCAGCAGGCAGAAGGTATTGTGGTGATCCCGAAACTGATTAACGCAGGCTTTGCTATCGGCGGTAAACGCGGCAGGGGTGTTGCCTTAGTGAAATTGGCCAATGGCGAATGGAGCAACCCTGTATTTGTGACCTTAACAGGCGGCAGCTTTGGTTTTCAGATAGGTGTACAGGCGGTGGACCTGGTGTTGGTGTTTAAACACCGCGGCGTATTAACCAAAGTTGAAAACGGTGATTTCACCATCGGCGGTGATATTTCCGCAGCAGCGGGCCCTGTAGGCAGAAGCTCATCAGCCAGTACAGATTATAAACTGGATGCCGAAGTGTATTCGTATTCGCGCAGCAAAGGCTTATTTGCAGGCATTACCATCAGCGGATCGAATATCGGTATAGATAAAACCTCCAACGCAAACTTCTACGGTTCATCAGCCACTTCGCAATCAATTTTTGCAAACGGCAAAAGCACCTCTGCAGATGTAACCAGTTTAAAACAGGCCATTGCAGCAATGTAAAAGGCTTAGGTTGATAAATACTTTTTAACAAAAAAACAGCAGCCTTTAAATGGGGCTGCTGTTATATTTTGATAGTATTAGTAACGATTTCCTCTTTGGCCACCGCCGCCGCCGTAACCGCCAGAGTTTCTGCTGCCACCAGCACCACCGCCACGGTTAAAGCCGCCACCACGGTTGCCGCCGCCAAAACCACCACCGGTTCTGTTACCAGAAGGTTTGCGATCTTCTGCCTGGCTTACCGCAATTGCTCTGCCGCTAACCTGCATACCGTTCAGGCCTTCAATTGCTTTCTGGCCTTCTTCGTCGTCCATTTCAACAAATCCAAAGCCTTTGCTTTTGCCGGTTTCGCGGTCCATAATTAATTTAGCCGAGCTTACTTCTCCGTAAGCTTCAAATAATTCTCTTAAATGCTCTTCCCTTAAATTGAAAGGGAGACTTGCTACAAAAATGTTCATTAATAAAAATTTAAAATAGATGTACGGCTGTGGCCAGCAATTTAACTGCGTATAAATTAACCGGGGGTTGCTTAATCTTCTGCAATATATATAATCTCGGTTAACTTACTATTAAAAAGGCAAATAATTTTTTGATACCCAATTGTTTTTACTCCCACCCCACATGTAACTTTTTTATTTCAAACAAAAATAAGTTATAACCTATCTTCCTGAAGCGGGTTAATAACAGTGAACAATAACAAAATCAATGGCTGAACAGGAAGCTCAATTGTCAGAAATTTACAGGGTAAGCAGGGCACAGATAGAACATCATGACAATGCCGTTAACCAGCGTGTGATCTGGTTATCTATCGGCCAATCCTTCTTTTTTAACGTATATGCCATGCTGGTAACGGCGAAAGCACCTTCGCCGGAGTTGATGAACAAGCAGAAAATGCTGGCAGTAATATTTCCCGTGGCTGCGTTGCTGGTAGCGATATTCACCCTGGTTGACGTACTTGCGGGTTTATTTTACATCCGCAAGCTGCGCTGGAACTATAAGAATCAAACCGATGGCAGTTCTGGCGAAGGCATGTTCCCGATGATCAACGGCACAAAGTGGGACAGGCGCTTTCAGCGGATTTCGCCTATTGCCATTCCCGTGATCTTTATCATTACGTGGATCTACCTCCTGATGTTCGATTACAAGTTAACTTAATGGATCTTGCTTAGGCAGCAGGATCATACGTTAAAGTAACGGTAGGCAGCATTGTGGCGCTTTCCATCGGGATTTGGTTATGGGTTACCAGCGGCGAACGTTTGGTATAAAAAGCCATAAACTTCTTGCTGTTTGCGGCATTCAGCGGTTGCTGGAAACCGATATTCACGGTAAGGATAAAATCGTGCAGTTTTTCATCAGATGGAATAATCCATTTTTTGTCGGTTTGCTGCAAGAGTGTCGCGGCGTTCTGCGCCAGGATGACGTCATCAGCATAGTACACCACAATTTTCTTAACAGCGCCTTTCGGATCCACTGTAAACTTCAAAATCACCAAGCCGGAAGCAGACTGGTTTTTAACATCTGCCGATGGCTGAAAATTGGTTTTAAAAAAATCCAGCATCGGCTGCTGCCCGCCCTGGAAAGGGAAAATGGCTTGTTTCTGCGCAAATACGTTCGCTGTAAACAGCATTACAGCGGCAATTAATAAAAGCTTCTTCATTTAAGTAGTTTTTGGCTCGCGTTTGCTACCGTCGTAAATATCATACTCCAGTAACCGGCAATCGAGCTTGCCGTTATAAAATTCTATTCGCCGTTTTGCCGCCAGTCCGATTTTTTTTGCCAGGTCAGGGTTTCCCGTAAAAACATAACCTTTATAGCCCTTGCATTTCTGTTTCAGAAAATCGCCAATTCGGGCATAGGTTGCTTCCAATTTAGAGTGGGTTCCCAAACGTTCGCCATATTCGGGGTTGAACATCACAACGCCCGGCGCATCTGGTACGGCAGTTTCAGCAAAGTCACAAACAGCAAAATCAATTAAATGTTCTACGCCAGCTGTTCTTGCATTTTTACGTGCAATATCCACGGCATCTTCTGACAGGTCCGTGGCGATAATTTTAAAATCAATGTTTTTAACAGCCTTATCTTTCAGGGCGCGGCGTTCGTTAAAAAATACCTGCTCGTTGTACCCTAACAGGTGCATAAAGGCGTAGTTCATCCTGAAAAAGCCAGGGCTTTTATCGGTTGCCAGCAGCGCAGCTTCGATAGCCAAGGTACCGGAACCGCACATGGGGTTGATGAATGTGCTTTTCTTATCCCAACCTGTCGACATGATGGTTGATGCTGCCAAGGCTTCTAACATCGGCGCCTTACCGGGGATTTTACGGTAGCTATGCTTGGCCAGTGTTTCGCCTGCGGTATCAATAAAAATTTCGGCACGGTCATCCTGCCAGTACAGGTGCAGCACCACTTTATTCAGCTCGGGGCCAGAATTTGGGCGGATGCCTTTTTTGGCCTTGATGCGGTCTACCACCGCATCTTTAACTTTTACGTTGGCAAACAGCGGTGTGCGGATATGTTCGTTATTGACGTTAGAGGTGATGGAAAAATAACCCGAAAAATCAATCAGGTCTTCCCATTCTATCTCTACCAGGCGGTCATACAATTCCTGCGGGTCTGCCGCTTTAAAGCTTTTCAAATGATAGAGCACCTGGCTTGCACAACGCAGGTTAAGGTTCAGCGTTATGCAATTGTTCACGGTTCCAACCAACTCTACCCCGGTAGAAAAACTACGGGTAATATCAAAGCCCAGCGCTTCCACTTCCTGCTGTAAATAAGGCGATAAGCGCTTATTGCAGGTGATTATTATTTTACTTTCTGTTTGAAAAACTTGCATCAGAGAGGCGAATTTATGAATTAAAATCCTATGGATTTAATTTGTTAAACATTAACTTTACACTTTAAACACTTGATCCATGGATATTAAAGGCAAAGTACACGAAGTGTCAGCTACCCAACAGGTTACCGACACCCTGAAGAAGAGAGAACTTATATTGGAATATATCGAGAATCCGCAATACCCTGAGTATATCAAATTTGAAGCCATTCAGGACCGTTGCAACCTGTTAGATAACGTGAAAGTGGGCGATAACGTAGAAGTTTCTTTCAACCTGAAAGGCCGCCCATGGACAGATAAAACAGGTAAAAAAACATACTTCAACTCGTTGCAGTTATGGAAAATCAACGTGCAGAACGGCGGTGCAGCAAGCACACCAGAGTACGCGCCACCGGTTGACCTAAGCGCTGCACCTGACGATGACGATCTGCCGTTCTAATTAGAGAAGCAAGAGACAAGAAGCAAGAAACAAGATTGCTTCCCGGATAAACAATAAAGGCATTTGATACTTCAAATGCCTTTATTGTTTACTAACTGTTTAATCCTTTATTCAAATCAGGATTTATAGTTGCATTTTCTTGTCTCTTGTTTCTTGCTTCTTGTCTCTTGCTTCTATCCTGATCAGTCTTCCTTAATGATTTCTTTTATAGCCAATTTACCGCCCTGTTTAACTTTAAGGTAGTAAATGCCATTCAGCGGTAATGCAAAGGTTTTATTAAAGCTTGCGCCGGCAGCTTTTTCTTCCCAAAGGGGTTTACCCTCGCTGTCTGTCATTGCTACAGTGGCAGCTCCTTTTGCAGGCAGTGCAAACATCAGGGTAGTTTTTCCGCTGGTGAAATCAGGCACAAGTTTCAGATCGGTAATATTTAATTCGGCTTTTTCCACACCGGCTACTCTCTTCAGTCGTTGTCCGGCTACTTCGTTTACACGGTAGCTAATGCGTGTGGTGATGCCGCTGCCATCGGTGTTTTCAAAGGTGAAATTCTGCGAGTTGCGGCGGGCAAAACCACCCATTCTGCCGCCACGAAGCCTGTCTGAAAACATTTCGCGGTGTTCGGGAACACTAAAGAAATCGTCCCCGTGTGGTCTTGGCGGTTGAATTGTTTCCTGGAAACTATAAACTCTTACGCTATCGGTTTTAACTCCCGAATCCATTGCAACGGCAGAGTCAACCAGCACATCGCCTTTCCGTCTGATAATAATTTGATTGTTACCCGGCCCGATTCTTCTCACATGCAGTTCCCCGTTCAATGGCGCAGGGCCGTGGTCTTCAGCCATTACCCATTCGTCACCGCGTTTTTCAATACGTACTTCATCGTTCAGGTTGTTTAGGTCGCGGGGTTCCCGGTTTTCAAAAGGGCGTAACCCTGGTCGAACGCGCATGCCTCGGGGAGCAGAAATGCGGTTAATATCTTCCTGTGCCTGTCTGCGCTGCTGAGGGTCCAGCTCTTTAATATTTTTGCCGTTAATAACGGTATCACCATTGCTGATCCTGATATCCAGGTTGCGGGTTCCCTGCGCCATCACTATCGACGGCAGGATAAATATGGCTGCAACACCCAATGCAAACAGCAATTCAAAGCCTGCCGCACCGGTAAATTTCCTGTTGTTCATAACGTTTTAAGTTTATAGTTCAAAAGTAGCAATACACTAAACTACAATGTATTACAATCTGCGTTAAAAAATGTTAAAAATTGTTAAAGGATAGGGCTTCCGGGTTATTTGAAATATTTTTGTTACTGCAATGAAGAAAAAGAGCATAGGGCTGATCATCGGGTTGATGGGTTTTGCACTGACGGGCGTACTGGCTATGCAGTTATATTTCCTCAGCCAGTCGTACAATATGCAGTCAAAGCTTTTTGACCGTACTGTTAACGAAGCGCTGAATAACGTGGTAAATAAAGTTGCCCGTGTGGATGCGATCAACTTTTTGAATGAGAAAGTTAGAACCAACAGCGAAAACGATATCAAGAAAAGCAATTACCGGCTAATTGTTAAAAGTATACACCGCAGCACATTGGGCAGCAGCGACAGTTTCGCTTCGCGACTAACCAGCGCGGACGATAGCTCGCGGATTAGAAAGCGGCAGTCTGAACACCAGCGCAAAATAGCCATGCTGCGCGACAGCCTTCGACGCATTATTATGCGGAACAAGATGGACGACGAGCTGTTTGCCCTGGCCCAAGAAGGTACGGTAAACTACCGCATCCGCCTGGAAGAGTTTACAGACGAATTCGGCATTGTACACCAGCGCCTGACGCCCGAGATCGTTAACGTTCCCTCGCAGCGCATGATGGCGAAGCGCAAGCAAAAGCTGTCTAAATTTGATACCATCCGGTATGAATATTTCGACCCGCAATTTGGTCGTCAAACCATCACCATCCCGCAGATCAACCCGCTTTGGCAGCGCGAGCAGGCACGCCGTGAAAAGGAAAAGCAGATACGGGCTGTAAAGCGCATTTTGCAGACAGATTCTTTAGAAAACCTGAAACAGGGCCATCAGAAGCAGGACGTGATCATGAAGATCGCCGAGGAATATCAGCGCTCGGGAAAGCCGCTCACCAAGCGGATCGATTCGGCCTGGATAGATTCTGTACTGCGCTTCGAACTGCGCAACAAAGGGATCGACCTGCCTTTCAGCTACCAGATCACCACGGCCAACAATGATTCGCTGATCTTTTCACGTGCGCTCAATTATGGCGAAAAACCGCAGTTCTTGCCTGCAAATACCTACGAGACAGCAATTTTTGGGAAAGAGGTAATGAATGACCCTGGGAAGATCCGCATTGCTTTCCCTCAAAAAAACTCTTTTCTTTTAAGCCGGATGACCGCCACCATGGCTACCAGCGGCGGGCTGATGTTTATCCTGGTATTTTGTTTCGGGTACACCATTATGTCTATCCTGAAACAGAAGAAGATTTCAGAGATGAAAACGGATTTCATCAACAACATGACGCACGAGTTTAAAACACCGGTATCTACCATCATGATTGCCAGTGAAGCCCTTCGCGACGAGGAAATTGCGCATGACACCAATCGTGTTACCAAGCTGGCTAATATTATTTACGAGGAAAACGCCCGCCTTGGGAACCATATCGAACGCGTGTTAAATATTGCCCGGATAGAAAAAGACGACTTTAAGCTGGATGTTAAGCCGATAGATGTGAACGATACCATTGCGATGGTGCTGGATAGTATGGAGCTGAAACTGCAGAAGTACAACGCCCATACCGAGCTGCATTTAGATGCAGAACAGGTAATGGTAAATGCAGACGAACTTCATTTTTCTAACGTGTTGTACAACCTGGTAGATAACGCCTTGAAATATAGCCGTAATGAACCTAAAATTACCATTAGTACGTTAAACCGCAGTGGCCAACTGGTTATCCTGGTAGCAGATGAGGGTATAGGCATGACGCGCGACCAGCAAACCAAAATATTTGAGCAATTTTACCGCGTGCCTACCGGTAACCTGCACGATGTAAAAGGCTTTGGTTTGGGCCTTAGCTATGTAAACAACATTGTGAAGCGTCTTGACGGAACTATTACCGTACGTTCTGAAAAAGATAAAGGCTCTGAGTTTGAACTTAAATTTCCGCTTGCCTGATTTTAGCTTATGAAAAAAATATTATTGGTTGAAGACGATCCGAACCTGGGGCTGTTATTGCAAGACTACCTGCAGCTGAAAGGCAAGTTTGACGTGGTTTTATGTAAAGACGGAGACGAGGGGCTGCGCGCCTTTACAAAGGATAACTTCGAGCTGATTATCCTTGACGTGATGATGCCGAAAAAGGATGGCTTTACGTTGGGAAAAGAGATCAGGAAGATGAACGGCCAGGTGCCGATTATTTTTGCAACCGCAAAGGGCATGATCGAAGATAAGACGCAAGCCTTCAACCTTGGCGGCGACGACTATATTACCAAACCATTCCGGATAGAAGAACTATTGCTGCGGATTAATGCCTTATTGCGCCGTGCGGCGGGTACCGAGCCACGGGAAGAGAACCGGCAGACTACATTCAACATCGGCAAATACCAGTTTGATTACACACAGCAAATGATCAGTACCGGCGATCATCAGCAAAAATTATCGACCAAAGAAGCCGAACTATTACGCCTGCTATGCCTGCACAAAAACGAGGTGCTTACCCGCGAAGAAGCGCTGCTGAACATCTGGCATGATGATAATTATTTCAACGGCCGTAGTATGGATGTTTTTTTAAGTAAGATAAGGAAGTACCTGAAAGAAGACTCGTCGGTGGAGATCATCAACGTGCACGGCAGGGGCTACAAGCTGCTGGTGAATTAGATCAGGTTTTGAAGGTCGTCCCGATTGCGGCTGCGAACTGAAAATTTAGTACGATCTAACCTTGGCGGCGAATTTTGCGGATAATTGAAGGCAACACTATTAAGATAATTGGCTATTTCTAACCTCTTCTCTACGCTTAAATTCTTATAATAATGTGCGTGATCTGCTGCCTGTTCGGCAGTCTGCGCCTTAAAAGCAGTTCGATCCATCTTTTCTACACCCATATTCAAAAGTAAAGAAAACCATTTACTTGTAACATATTTGTTAAAGCCCGGCGTTACCGTTTTGCCCGGCAAATCAATAAGTTTGTTTATCAACTTTAAACAAACGAAATGAAAAAAACTTTACTTTTCACAGCTTTGATGGCATCATCAACTTTGTCTGCTGTTTTTGCACAGGAAACAGTAGACCAGGCAATGGTGCAAAAGATCCGCGAGGAGGGCCTGAACCACTCGCAGGTTATGAAAACCGCATTTTACCTCACAGACGTATCCGGTCCGCGTTTGTCCGGCTCACCGGAGCTGCGCCACGCACAGGAATGGGCTATGGGGCAGCTAAAAACCCAGGGGTTCAGTAACGTAGCGTTGGAGCCATGGGGGAAATTCGGCCGGGGATGGCAGGTGCAAAAGAACTATGCCGCCATTACTGTTCCTTATTACCACGCCATCATTGCCATCCCTAAAGCATGGACCCCTTCTACCGCCGGGCCAATTAAAGGCGACGTGGTTTTAATTAAGGCAGATACCATCACCGACCTTGACCAGTATAAAGGCAAGCTGGCGGGCAAGATCGTCATCACAGATACTAAAAATACATTAACCCGCAGCACCACGCCGGATCTAAAGCGCTATACCGATGAGGAACTGGCCAAAATGGCCGAAGAGCAGCCTGCTACCGAACGCAGGGGAAATCGCGGTAACAGTCCGCAAATGGCTGCTTTTATGCGGTTAAGAGCCCTTCGCCAGGCTTTAAGTGAGTTCTTCATAACTGAAAAAGTGGGGTTGGTACTTAGCCAGGGCCGCGGTACAGATGGTACGGTATTTACCACCAATGGCGCCTCTTACGCCACCGATGCCAAACCTGTTACACCAGAGTTGGAAACCAGCGGTGAAGATTATTTACGTATTGTACGCCTGCTCCGCGGTGGTATCAACGTACAGATGGAAGCTGACGTGCAGACTAAGTTCTATGACAATGATCTGCAGGGTTATGATGTAGTAGCAGAAATACCCGGAACGGACAGAAAACTGAAAGACCAGGTGGTGATTATCGGCGCGCACTTTGATTCGTGGCATGCTGCAACCGGTGCAACAGATAATGCGGCTGGTAGTGCCGTGATGATGGAAGCTATGCGCATTCTGAAAACAGTTGGATTTAAACCTAAACGTACTATCCGTTTAGTGCTATGGACTTCGGAAGAACAAGGCTTGTTTGGTTCACGCGGGTATGTAGCCAACCATTTCGGCGACCCGAAAACCATGCAGCTAAAACCAGAGCAGGCTAAAGTTTCTGCCTATTATAACCTGGATAATGGCACCGGTAAGATCCGTGGGGTTTATATGCAGGGCAACAAAGGTGTAGAGCCGATCTTTAAAGCCTGGTTAGAACCGTTTAAAGACTTAGGCGCTACAACGCTTACCATCAGCAATACCGGCGGTACAGACCACCTTTCTTTTGACGCTGTTGGTATCCCGGGCTTCCAGTTTATACAAGACCCGATGGATTACGGGACCCGTACCCACCACAGTAACCAGGATACGTATGACCGCCTGGTAGAAGATGACCTGAAGCAATCAGCAACCATTGTTGCCTCATTTGTTTACCATACTTCGCAACGCCCGGAAATGCTGCCCCGTAAAGAGCTGCCTAAGCCGACGGCTGCTAACTAATTGAACTTATCAAAAAAGGCTGCTCCTTTAATATAGGGGGCAGCCTTTTGTTTTTTAGTGCTTGATATACCTTTCGAAGAATTCGTAAATACGTAACATCTGGTCTATCCGTTGGTGCACGTTTCCGGATCGAACCAGTTCATGCGTAGCATAGGGGTGCTGCACATATTCTACTGGTCTGTTCAATACTTTTAATGCCTTGTACATCATCTCGCCCTGCACAATACCGGTACGCAGGTCTGTTTCACCATGCAACATCAGGTAGGGCGTAGTAATCTGGTTGACGTAAGTAAACGGCGATTCGCGCGCCAGTATGGGTTTAACGTTTTCTTCCCATGGATAACCGCCGAAATACATAGGTACCAGCGGCCAGGCATTGCCTTCGCCAAAGAAGGTAGTGAGATCATACACACCGCGCTGTGAAGAGATTGCTGCAAAACGTTTGGTGTGCCCGGCGAGCCATGCCGTTAAATAACCCGCGTAGGAACCCCCTGTTGCTACGGTACGGTTGGCATCGCCCCAACCTTCTGCCAGGGCACCGTCTAAAGCTGCCAAAACATCTTCAGTTGGTCCGCTGCCCCAATCCTGGTAGTTGGCCTTCATAAAATCTAAGCCATAGCCGCCGGAACCCCGCGGATTAGAATATACTACACCATAACCCTGCGCGCAGAAAAACTGGTATTCGTGCCACATGCTGGCTTCGCCCGGTCCCCACATTGCGGTTGGGCCACCATGGATTTGCAGCATCACCGGGTATTTTTTGTTCGGGTCGAAGTTTGTCGGCTTCATCACCCAATACTCTACCTTTAAGCCCTTGCTGTTGGTATAGTATTTCTTTTCGGGGAAGCTTAATTTCTTGTCTTTGATCCAGTCGTGATTAAATGAAGTTAACCGAAGCGCGTGCTTATTGCTAAGGTCGGCAGTGTATAATTCGAAAGGATCGGCAACCTCTGTTTTGATGTAAGTGATCCTGTTCTTGCCAACGCTCAGGCTGCTCAGGCCCTCGTCATAAGTAGCCAGTTGTTCTGGTTTCAGATTGGCTAAACTTACCCTGTAAACCGGGATGCCACCGTTAGACTGCGCCGTGAAATACAAGTATTTGCTGTCTTTAGACCATACCGCCTGGGTAACTACGCGATCAATCGGTACGATAACTTTCTTTGAAGGATTCTGAAAATCGTAGATCACTAACTTTCCAAAGCCGATGGTCAAGGGTTTGCTGATCTGGTAAAACAGGTACCGCCCATCTGGTGAAACTTCGCCATTGCTCAGATCCATTCCGGCTTCGCTAAGCAGCGTTTTAGGTATGCCACCTGTTACCGGGATGGTGTAGATACTTCCGCCGCGTTCCCTATCCGGGTTGGCCAGGGTATCGGCATCCGAGCTGAAGATGATGTTCTTCCCGTCTGGTGTAAACGTAGCGCCGTTATAATTGTGGAAGCCATACGTAAGCGGAACAGATTTGGCCCCTGCTTGTGCATCGCAAATAAAATAGTGGTTAAAATAATATTCCGGTTCGGTAGTGGCCTCCCCTTCGAAATTTAGTTTGTTGAATACTTTTACTACGCGTGGTTCTGTTTCATCCTGGTTAAGATAAGCCCGCACCTGATCCATTGATCCGTTCGGATCGGCTTTGGCTTTTGATTGCGGTAAATTGGTTTGAAAGCCCGGCTTTTCCAATGGCCATGCGGGTACTTTAGCGCCGGGGTTTAGCACCGAATCTTTCAGCATGTCGTTGTAACTTACACCAGCCGAATACAGGATCTTTTTGCCATCCGGCGACCATACCGGCGAACTTGCACCGCGCGGGTTATTGGTTACCTGTACAGGCTCGCCGCCTTTTAAAGAAAGCAAGAACAACTGCGACTGTGTTTTCACCACTCGTACAAATACCAGCTGGCTATCATCCGGCGACCATACCGCCTGGCTGCTGTTAGCCGCATCTGTAGTGATGGGCCTTGCGGGGGTACTACCATCTGCAGGTACCAGCCAGATACGGGTTTTATAGGTGAATTCTTTTTTGTTGTTCTCGTCCGGAACGATGTACTTTATTGTAAATACCACCTGTTTGCCATCATGAGAAAGCGTGGCAGTGCCGAGTTGCTGGATGCGGGTAAGGTCGGTAACGGTTACGGGCTGTGTGCCATTCTGGGCCTTTACAGTAGCTAAGCCAAAGGCCAGTGAAAATAGCAGTAGGAGTTTTTTCATTCGAAAGGGTGTTGGTGCTTAAATATAGGTGAAAAGTGTAGAAGGTTAAGGTATCATCCATGATTTTGTCGTTCAGAGCGAAGCGAAGAATCTGTACAGTAGTAGTTTTATACTATTAAAGTTGCAACAATCTCTACTTGTAATTATTTAAAGCAAGTTTACAGATTCGTCGCTTCGCTCTGAATGACAACCCTGATTGAAAAATCACTCAATTAAAAAAGCCATCCTTTTTAGGGGATGGCTTCGTATATGTTCTTCAAGAATTCAGCTTATTCTTCAACCACTTCGCTATGCGGGCTGCTTACTTCTTCGTGCGGTTGTTTAAAGTAGCGTTTCTGGTAAACCAGGATCATGATCACGCCGATGGATATGGCTGCATCTGCCACGTTAAATATTGGCCGGAAAAATTCAAAATCCTGCCCGGCCCAGAACGGCATCCATGATGGGAATACCCCGCGGATCAGCGGGAAGTAAAACATATCTACCACACGGCCCTGAAACACCGGCGCATAGCCGTAGATCATGCCGTAGAAAGTAGAGTCGATGATGTTTCCCAGCGCACCTGCGAAGATCAGCGCCATATTCATGATCAGCCCCCGGTGATACTTATGCTTGATCAGGTGCAGCAGGCCGTAACCTATACCGGCAACAGCACCGATGCGGAACAGGGTGAGGGCCAGTTTGCCCCACTCGCCGCCCAGTTCCCAGCCGAAGGCCATCCCGTTATTTTCGGTGTACAACAGCATCCCGCGTGTGCCTAAAAATTGGATACGCTCGCCCAGGTACATGTGCGAATGCACCCATGTTTTTACCACCTGGTCTACAATAATAATGGCTGCCGCCGCAAAAAAAGGTTTAGTATAAGCTGCCTTCATTTAGTATTGCTTCAGTTTAGCTTCCATACTTAAAGTAGTATGCGGAACTGCTCTTAAGCGCTCTTTCTGGATCAGCTTACCGGTTTCGCGGCAAACGCCATAAGTTTTATTTTCTATACGTACCAAAGCAGCTTCCAGCTGTTCGATGAATTTTTTCTGACGTGCAGCCAATTGATTAATCTGCTCTTTTTCTAAAGTGGCAGAACCATCTTCCAAAGTTTTATAAGTACCGGCAGTATCGTCTGTGCCGTTTAAGTTCGGGTTACTTAATGATGACGCCAGCGCATTCAGTTCTTCACGGGCACCTCTTACTTTTTCCAGGATAATTTCTTTGAATTCCTGTAATTCAGCGTCAGAATATCTGGTTTTTTCTGGTTGTTCTGATTTCATTTTATTTCTTAGTTATCGAGATCAATATTTCATTTTCATCTATTACAGCAGGTTCGCCTTCTGTAAGGGTTGAGTCAAACTGGATGTTATCGGCTAAAATTTCGGCGCAGATATAAGATAAATTACTTTTTACAGCACCGCTGATCAGGTCATTATTACTCAGGCGAACTTCTATTTTATCGGTTACTTCAAAATCTTTACTCTTGCGCAGGTTCTGGATCCTGTTGATCAGCTCGCGCGAAATGCCCTCCTGTTTTAATTCTTCGGTTATGGTAACATCTAAAGCCACGGTTAGTTTGCCAAGGGTGGCTACCTGCCATCCCGGAACGTCTTCTGCCAGTATCTCAACCTCGGCCGTTACGATCATGTATTTACCATCCAATACCGGCAACTCGCCTTCGCTTTCCAGTTTGGCAATTGCTTCCTGGTTCAGGTTATTAATGGCATCTGCCACCAGTTTCATATCCTTGCCAACCTTCGGCCCGAGGGCTTTAAAGTTCGGTTTGATCTTCTTCTTGATAAACCCGGCCGTGTCGGTAATATACTCGATATTTTTGATATTTGTTTCGGCCAGTATCAATTCTTTCACCTCATCCACCTGGTGAACAAAGTTGGCATCAAGCACCGGCAGCAAGATTTTGCTTAGCGGCTGGCGTACGTTAATACCCACTTTTTTACGCAGCGATAATACCAGCGAAGAAATATCCTGGGCCAGCTGCATGCGCTCTTCCAGTTGCTTGTCGACGAGTTCTTCGTGGTAAGCAGGGAAATCGGCCAGGTGGACAGATTCAAACTGTTCTTTACCGGTTACACTGTTTAAGTCGTTATACAAACGCTCTGCAAAGAATGGCGCGATAGGCGACATCAGCTTGGAAATAGTGACCAAACAGGTATACAGCGTTTGGTAAGCAGAAAGCTTATCGGTAGAATTGTCTGATTTCCAGAAGCGGCGACGGCTTAAACGCACGAACCAGTTGCTGAGGTGCTCATCTACAAAATCCTGGATGGCCCGGGCAGCTTTGGTCGGTTCGAAATCGGCGTAGAACGCATCTACTTCCTTGCTTAAGGTGTTCAGCAGGGAAATGATCCAGCGGTCGATCTCCGGGCGGTCTGCCAGCGCAATATCAGCTTCGCTGTAAGTGAAGTTGTCGATATTGGCGTAGAGCGAAAAGAACGAATAAGTGTTATACAGGGTGCCGAAGAATTTGCGGCGAACCTCATCAAGACCCTCAATATTAAATTTCAGGTTGTCCCAAGGCGAAGCATTGCTGATCATGTACCAACGCGCGGCATCAGCGCCGTATTGCGAAATGGTATCGAACGGATCAACGCCGTTACCCAAGCGTTTAGACATTTTGTTGCCGTTTTTATCCAGCACCAAACCGTTAGATACTACGTTTTTAAACGCAATGCCTTTGTTGCCAACTTTCTCGTTTACGGCTTTAATATCGTCACTGGCTTCACTTAGCATTACCGCTAAAGCGTGCAGGGTAAAGAACCAGCCACGGGTTTGGTCAACACCTTCGGCGATAAAATCTGCCGGGTAGGCGTTTTCAAAAGCTTCTTTGTTTTCAAACGGGAAGTGCCATTGCGCATAAGGCATCGCACCAGAATCAAACCAAACGTCGATCAGGTCGGGTTCGCGTAACATGCGTTTGCCGGTAGAAGAAACCAGGATCACATCGTCCACATACGGGCGGTGCAGGTCTTTAATTTCAAAATCGGCAGGCATTAAACCGGCATCAACAGCTTTTTTGATCTCTGCTTCCAGCTCTGCGATAGAGCCGATGCAAATTTCTTCAGCACCGCCTTCTTCGCGCCAGATCGGCAGCGGTGTACCCCAATAGCGTGAACGCGAAAGGTTCCAGTCTACCAGGTTTTCCAGCCAGTTACCAAAACGGCCTGTGCCGGTTGATTCCGGTTTCCAGTTGATGGTTTTGTTCAGCTCCACCATTTTGTCCTTAACGGCCGTAGTGCGGATGAACCAACTATCCAGCGGGTAATATAAAATAGGCTCGTCAGAACGCCACGAGTGCGGGTAGCTGTGCTCGTAACGCTGAACGTTGAATGCCTTGTTTTCTTCTTTAAGTTTGATCGAGATCAGCACGTCTGTTGCCTTAAAGTCTGGCGCAGTGCGTTCTTGCTCGCTGTAATATTCTTCCTTAACGTAACGGCCTGCAAAATCGGTCACTTCTTCCACAAAACGGCCTTGTTTATCAACCAGCGGCACTTCTTTGCCGTTTTCGTCTTTTACCAGTACAGAAGGAACGTTATTTTCTTTACAAGCCCTGAAGTCGTCCGCACCAAAAATAGAAGCGGTGTGAACAATGCCGGTACCATCGTCAGTAGTAACAAAGTCGGCAGGGATCACGCGGAAAGCGTTCTTCTCCAGGTCTTCATTGGTTACGTAAGGCATAAGCTGATAATAGTGAATGCCTAACAGATCTGAACCATTCAATTCTGCCTTTACTTGCCAGGGGATAATCTTATCGCCGCCTTTGTAGTCGTCAAAAGAGGCATTTTCGCCTTCGGCTTTAAAGTATTTACCTACCAGGTCTTTTGCCAACACAACACAAACCGGTTTGTAAGTGTACGGGTTGAAGGTGCTGATCTTTACATAAGTGATATTCTCACCGACAGCCAACGCGCAGTTAGATGGCAAGGTCCACGGGGTGGTCGTCCAGGCCAGGATGAATACATCGGTATCCACGCCGTCGAACAAAAACTCCGAATCCTGATCGCGCTTTACCTTAAACTGTGCGGTGATGGTAGTATCCTTTACCATTTTGTAAGTGCCCGGCTGGTTCAGCTCGTGCGAGCTTAGTCCGGTACCGGATTTTGGCGAATAAGGCTGAACAGTATATCCCTTGTACAGCAGGTTTTTGTTGTACAGTTGTTTCAGGATCCACCAAAGCGACTCGATATATTCGTTATGGTAAGTAACGTAAGGATGCTCCAGGTCTACCCAGTAACCCATCTTTTCGGTCAGGTCGTTCCAAACGTCTGTATATTTCATTACCTCCTTGCGGCAGGCTGCGTTGTAATCTTCGATTGAGATCTTTTTGCCGATATCGTCTTTGGTAATGCCTAAAGATTTTTCAACCGCAAGCTCGATCGGCAAGCCGTGGGTATCCCAGCCGCCTTTGCGTTTTACCTGGTAACCCTTCAGGGTTTTATAACGGCAAAAAATATCTTTAATAGAGCGGGCCATGGCGTGGTGGATGCCGGGCATACCATTTGCCGATGGCGGGCCTTCATAAAATGTGTAAGGGTTTGAAGAAGGGCGGCTGCTGATACTTTTTTCAAAGATGTTGTTCTGTTTCCAAAACTCAAGTATCTCCTGGCCAATCTGTGGCAGATTAAGTTGCTTATATTCCTTGTACATCAATATTTTCGCTCGAAATTTTAAGGGGCAAAATTACGAAAAAATTAGCATTAGTTAAGGTTATCAGCAGGCTTGCAATATTATTATTGTGTAATTTTTAAAAGCGGGCAAAGCAGTTCTTGGAATCGCAGAAAAACTGTAAAAATTTCAGGGAACAACAACAAATCCGAGCCCATGCTGGTAGTGCTTTATCACGAAGCCTTAGAGCTGATTTTAAATGCCAATTGATATGAATCTAAATCCTGAAATTGTAACCCCGCACCGTTCGTTATTGGGTGAAGGCCCCGTGTGGGACGAGATCAACAACCGGATCCTATGGCTTGATATCCTGAAGGGTGAAATCCATCAGTACCATCCGGATACTGAAGCTTTTGGTACGATGAAGTTGGGGAAAATGGTAGGCTGCGTTGTATTACAGGCGAATGGCTGTTTAATTGCCGCACTGGAGGATGGCTTTGCCTTTGTTGATATAGACGCGCAAACGATGGAACATATCACTCATCCAGAGAGCCATATTCCCGACAACCGTTTTAACGACGGCAAGTGCGACCCGGCAGGGCGTTTCTGGGCCGGAACCATGTCTAAACAGGAGGTGCCGGATGCGGGAAGTTTGTATGTACTGGATGCCAATTATCATGTTAAAGGCGAGGTTACCGATCTTACCATTTCTAACGGCATGGCCTGGAGCGCTGATAGCAAAACCTATTACCTGATTGATACGCCAACCCGTTGTATCGATGCTTTTGATTATGACCTGGAAAGCGGGAGTATCGCTAACCGGAGAACCGCATTTGCGATACCGGAAAGCGAAGGTTTGCCCGACGGAATGACCATTGATGCCGAAGGTATGTTGTGGGTAGCGCATTATTCCGGCTGGCAGGTAAGCCGCTGGAACCCTGATACAGGGCAAAAGCTGTTAAGTATACCCGTACCCGTTGAAAATGTAACCTGTTGCACCTTCGGCGGTAAAGATTTAACCGACCTGTACATTACTACGGCTTTTAAAGGATTGAGTGACGAGCAAATAAAAAAGCAGCCTTTAGCAGGCTGCCTCTTTGTAGTTAAAAATATTAGGGTTAAAGGCTTGCCGCCTAACCGGTTTAAGCTTTACTAAAGCTTACGCATTCTTTCAATTCTTTTTCCGTGTACGCCATATCGTACTGTTTCAGCACGTCATCCGGTACACCGTTCCATTGGTTAGGGGTGTTACCGACATAGCCAACGTCTTTCCAGCCGATCTCTGTAGTGTAAAATCCGGTAGCGGTAAGGTTGCGCATCAGGTTAAAAAATGCAACACCCTGGGCCATATCCGGCTTAGCCTTGTTAGGATAAGCAATGCGGTCTACCATTTCTATCTGCTGGTTGTGCGGGCAATCTTTAAACGGGTTGCCGTAACGGTTCAAACACTGTAAATCCAGCCAACGCAGGCCACCGCGCATCGGGGTCTGGTATTCGGGCATATCTTTAACAATAAACTCTATAAAATCCGGAACCTTAGCATCAGTTGCACTTCCGCTTACGTTGTCTTTAGGGATGATGATATCTGCCAGAATACCTATCGTCGCCATTTCTTCACTTTTAAAGAACGTTTCGTCTTTTAATTTTTTATCATGAAGTTTCTCTTCCTCCATCCGATCCGCATCGTTAGCTGCCGGTTTGGCGGCCGCTTCTTTCTCTGTCTGCGGATTTTTACAGGCTTCCAATAACACGCCTCCCGATACCGTAGTTACCAGTAAGGCTTTTAGGGAATCTCTTCTGTCCATAATGTTTTCTCGATAGCGTTAAGCGATGTTTTGTTTCTTCATTTCACTGATCAGGTAGTCTGATGCGCGCATAGCCAGCGCCAGGATGGTCCAGGTGATGTTTTTATCCGCCTGAGATACAAACTGGCCACCATCTACGCAGAACAGGTTCTTCACATCGTGCGCCTGGCTGTATTTGTTCAATACAGATTTTCTTGGATCATCGCCCATTCGTACAGTGCCCGCCTCGTGGATAATTACACCAGGGTTATGCAGACCGTAGTTGTTATGCGGCCCGTCATCCCCTCCCCAGGTTACCAGCGCACCCATGCTATGCAGAATTTCGGCAAAAGTTTCTTTCATGTGCTTCGCCTGTTTAATCTCATAGTCGGTCCACTGGGTATGGAACTTCAATACCGGGATACCGTATTTATCTACCACGTTCGGGTCAATCTCGCAATAGCTATCCTCGCGGGCAATACTTTCGCCACGACCGGCCATGCCCACGTGGGCGCCATAGAAATAGCGGTAATCTTCTTTCAGCGAAGCGCCATAACCACCTGCTTCTTTCTGCTGTCCTTTCACTTTGAACATGCCGTTCAGCTTCTCAATACCCCAGCTAAAGCCATACAGCGGCATGCCTAAGCCACCACCGTATTCAATGTGATAACCACGAGGGAAATCCAGTTTTTTATTGTCTAACCACCATGGCGTATACACGTGCATACCACCCACGCCGTCTTCGTTATAACGCTTACGGTCAAACAAAGCCGGGATAATGCCGCCCATGTCTGCCCCGGTAGAATCGTGCAGGTATTTACCTACCACGCCGCTGGAATTTGCCAAGCCGTTAGGGTAACGCTCTGATTTGGAGTTGAGCAGTAAGCGTGCGCTTTCACAGGCACTGGCAGCCAGAATTACGGTACGGCCGTAAACCTGGTATTCCTGCAAATCTTCTTTGTTTACGTAAGAAACACCTTTAGCCAAACCGTCCCGGTCCATCAATACTTCACGTGCCATGGCGTTCACAACCAGATCTACATTGCCGGTAGCAATGGCCGGTTTTACCAGGCAAGACGATGACGAAAAGTCGGCATAAACCTTACAGCTGCGTCCGCATTGCGAACAATAGAAGCAAGAACCACGGTCTTTATTAATAGGCTTGGTGAGGATAGAAAGCCTTGACGGGATTACCGGAATACCAATATTGCCTGCTGCCTTTTTAATAAATAATTCGTGCAAACGTGGTTTTGGTGGCGGCAGGAAAATACCGTCCGGATCATTATATAAGCCTTCGTTGGTGCCGAAAACACCAATCAGCTTGTCCACCTTATCATAGTAAGGTTTCACATCATCATAGCTAATGGGCCAGTTATCGCCCAGGCCGTCTATGTCTTTTCTTTTAAAGTCTTTCGGTCCGAAACGTAAAGAGATACGCCCCCAGTGGTTGGTACGGCCGCCCACCATCCGCGCGCGGAACCATTCCCAGTTAGAGTTCTCGGCGTTGGTATAAGGCTCGCCATCGATGTTCCAGCCCCAGAAACAACCATCAAAGTCGCCAAAAGGGCGGAATTGCGTACGGGCGCCCCTTCGAGGCGATTCCCATGCCGGTTTCAGTTGTGAAGAGTTAACGGCAGGGTCGTAGTTGGGACCCGCTTCGATCAGGCAAACTTTTAAACCGGCGTTTGCCAGCGTATAGGCAGCCATACCGCCACCTGCACCCGAACCTACAATGATGGCATCATACTTTTTTGCCTGTTTTTTGATTTGAACAGCACACATATTTTTCTTAGAAAGATTCTGTTAATTGGAGTTCTAAATATAGGTTTTTAACGCCTACTGCGGTAAATAAATACTTGCGTATCTATTTTTTTACCGTTTTAGCTTGTGAAAGCCATTTTGCAAATGCACCCTTTATCGCTTAACTTGTTAAGCGTCAAACATTATCGTAAATGAAAACCACTGTATTGATCACCGGCGCCTCTGGCGGTATAGGCAAAGAAATGGCGATGGTAGCGGCTAAAAATCAGCATGATGTGATTTTAGTAGCCCGGAGCGAAACCAAGTTAAAAGCACTGGCAGAAAGCATCCGGCAGGAACACGGCGTGCAAGCATTTTATTACACGGCCGACCTGGCTTTGCCCGGTGCGGCGGCAAAGTTGTACCAGCAGGTAAAAGGCGACGGCCATGCGGTTAGTTACCTGGTCAATAACGCGGGCTTCGGCGATTACGGAAACTTTGCAGAACGAGAGCTGGAACGCATCAGCCAAATGATACAGCTGAACATTACGGCCTTAACCGAGCTAACGCATTTATTTGTGCAGGATATGCTGCAGGCCCGTAAAGGCGGGATATTAAATGTCGCCTCTACTGCTGCCATGCAGCCAGATCCCTATTTGGCAGTGTATGGTGCAAGTAAATCATACGTGGCGAATTTTACCGAAGCTTTGTGGTATGAATTGCGCGGAACAGGCGTTACGGCAACCGTGCTTTCGCCGGGTGGTACCGCGACAGACTTTTTTGACGCCGCTGAAATGGGCGCCTCAAAAATGACCGGGGCGAAGATGATGCCGGCGCACCGCGTAGCCGAAATTGGCTACCAAGCCATGATCAAAGGCAAACTGCACGTAGTGGCAGGATTGAGCAATAAAATTTTAAGTTTTGCTTCTTCGGTTATGCCCATTGGTAAGCTCCGGTTGAAGATTGCCGCGGCTATCCTGGGAAAGAAGTAATCAATGTTGAATTACTTCTTTGCAGCTATACCTTTCACGTGCAGAGAGATCACGCTGGTGTGCGGCATGCCTAAGGTACTGCCGGGCGTTACCTGCAAATAGTATTTCAGGTAAGTATTCATTACCGCTTCAGAAAGGCGAAGGTAACTTTTCTTGTAATCCTCTTCCTGAAAAGCGATTAGTGGTATGCCGTAGGTCATTTTGCCAGCCGTATCTACTTTAACGGTAAAAGAGTAGTTAAAATCTTTGTAGGCCTTATTTATCGTAATGTAAAACTCGGGGTCGAGGTAATCGTCAGAGCTGTCGAAGTTATTCATCAGCGAAGGTTCAGTATGGCGTTGCTCTATTTTTACCAAAGGGCTTTTAGTTGTTAACACTACCGGTTGGCGTGCTGCAAAGGCACTATCGGGGTTGGTATTGGCTTTGGCAACCAATTGTTTTACAAAAAGTGTGTCCCTGCGGCTTGGCCTCCGCAGCGTGGCCGAATCTGTATGCAGTTTTTTAATGTAATCGTTCGCATAAAACGTCATGAATACCTGATTGCCGCTAACATCAATAGAATCGCCCTGGAATTTCAGGATCTCCAACACCAGGCTGTCGCGGCTCATCTTTCGCACTTTGTACCAGGTACGGGCGGTGTTAAAAATAGAATCGTAGCCGCGGGTGAGCGGAAAGTTGATAAACTGCTTTTTAATAGGGCTGTAGATCCGGGCAGAATCGGCAGAGACAAACTTCAGTTTCCACTGCGGTTCTAACTGGTAACCATATTTGTTGAAAGACAAGCCGTTTTTCATGCGGCGGTATACTTCTGTATAGTCTATATTTTCAACAGGTTTAAAGGAAATTATCAACCTTTCCTCGCAACCCATGGCAGAACCTTTACACTTTCTTTTGCATGAAGACATGCCGACCATCAATACCAGGTTGGCAAGAAACAGAGCAGTCAGCAGCAGTTTTATTTTCATCATTCGGTATGGCTTTAAAGATAGAGGTTTCTCTAAATCCATCAGAAAAACAATTTGCAGAAAAAATGTTGCTGCCTAATACGCGTTAAAATTCGATATGGGCCCTTAACGAAAATACGTTAACCGGCCCGCGGTCGCGGTTGTAAGCCGGGTGCAGGATGAACTGGTAATCCGGTGTGATAAAGAATTTTTCCTGGAAAGCATCTATCTTGTAATACAACTCCGCAATCATCTCGGTGCCGTAGTTTAACTTGCCATCGCCGATAATAAAGCCATAACCCCCGTTTGCCAGGTAATTGCGGTGCGGGCCAGAGATACCGTTGCCGACAAAGGCAAGACCCGCTTCATCAAACTTGCGTTTCCACGACCGGCCGTTCAGCACACCGCCAAAACTTACAGAGCGGTCTATTTCGGTGAAGAACCAGGTTTCTGTCTTGCCATCGTTATAGCTTGCTTTGGCAAATACGCCAAAATCTTTGGTGATATTTTGTTCGGTATTAATACCGAAGCCCCATTTGTGGCGGCCGTATTGCTGCGTGGCGTCCACATCCGGTGCGGCAGGGTTTTGTGCCACCGCTAAGTTGTAATTGCCAAATTTGCCGTTATTGGAAAAGCCCAGTATCCGGAAAGCGCCCGGCAGGTTATTCAGCTTGTAGCGTTTCTCAAATTCAAGCGTTTGCGAATTGCTTTTGCCGATGCGGGCATCCCAGATAGAACCATTGGCCGTAGTGGTACTCATGGTATAAGCAAAACGCAGGGTCCAGTCGGGCATACCCAGTTCGGTAAATAACCCGAGGACGTAACCACGGGTATTGGCGGGATAATCCCAGGCGCCATTACTCATCAGCGACCAGTTCATGAACTGCGTCCGCGGGTCATGGCTGAAGGCGTTGCCGTCGAAATAGTCGGACATGCCGAACTTGCCGGCAGTAATTGAAAAGTAGCGTTTGCTTTTAAAACCCGCCAAGGTATTCAGGTCGTCCTTAATTGTGTCGCGGTCGTTCCCCCACGTGAAGTTCTGATTCAAATAAGCACGTGCGATATAGATTTTAGGCTCAGCCGAACCTACCCGAAAGGTCTCGCCGTTTGGAAAACCTGCAATACCTAATGTTTTGCTCAGGCCTGCCCCTCCGGACATTTCGGGGTTAAAGTAAAATTCGGCGCCCTTCCACAAACGCGCCCCCATAAACATGGTGGTAGTTAAAGAGCTTTGTGTTTCGCTACCGGTAGATAAGCTGTTAGCGCCAGAATATTTGGCATTGAAGGAAGGCTTATACTGGCTGATAACCGTTTGCTGGAAATGAAAATTAAACCGCTGTTGTTTTACGGTATCCTGCTGCGCATAGCTCTTAAACCCAATAAGCGTGACAAGGCTGATTAGTAAAGTTTTATTCATCTGTTGTAACTTCTCCCTATTAATAAAAATGCAAAGGACTTGAAAGTTAGTGAATATTTGATGAACGAGGTTTAGGCCATCGGTGCAACTCGTCTAAACTGGCCGGAAGATTAGCCCAAGCCGTTCCATTCCTGGTAAAACTGCTCCAGGTATTGCTCCATAAAACGGTGGCGTTCTTCGGCAATCTTTTTGCCGGTGGCTGTGTTCATCTTGTCTTTCAGAAGCAGCAGTTTCTCGTAGAAATGGTTAATAGTAGGTGCCGTACTTTTCTTGTACGTTTCTTTGGTCATGTTCAGGTCGGGGGCAATTTCAGGATTGTACAACTCACGACCCTTAAAGCCCCCATAAGTAAAAGCACGTGCAATACCTATAGCCCCAATGGCGTCCAGGCGGTCTGCATCCTGTACCACGGCCAACTCTGCAGAGTGATAGGATGGGCTATCGAAACTTGATTTGAAAGACATGTGCCGGATAATGAGTTCTACTTCACGGACAACGGCTTCATCCGCAGAAAGGGAATTTAGAAAACTGACGGCCGTCCGTGGGCCTACTTCTTCGTCGCCGTTATGGAACTTGCTATCGGCTATATCATGTAAAAGAGCAGCCAGTTCTACAATAAGTAGGTCTGACTGCTCTGTCTTTGCAATTTGTTTGGCATTGTTCCAAACCCTTAAAATGTGCCACCAGTCGTGCCCTGCTTCTGCGCCCGAAAGCGTTTCCTTAACGTAGTTTGCTGTCCGGCTGATCAGTTCTTCTGGTGTCATTTGCGCTATATTTGCTGCAAATATAACGTTTATAGGGCAGCAGGCCGGTGGTACCGGTTATTCTCGTTATGGCCGTCCAAAACCGGCTCATCCATTAAAGTAAGTACGTTGGTTTCCAACAGTTGCGCCACCTGGAACAAACGCTCCAGCGTGATCTTGGTATAACCAAGCTCTATTTTACTATAGGCATTTTGTGAAATTCCTAATTTCATAGCCAGGTATTCCTGGGTGTATCCTTTACCTTCTCTGACACGGCGAATATTGCTTGCTACACTTTTTATTTTATTAGCTACGTCTCTGCTCATATGATTTGCTTTCATATTTGACCTACTTACGATATTTTCTCATAGGCGGTTTTAATTAATTTAATTAGAAGTTAAAATTCGTAAGTAATTGATTATTAATTATTAATATATATATCATAACATGCTTTGTTATCAAAGGTTTTATAATACAAGTAGCAGATTATCAGTCCGTAAACAAAAAAAGAGTAAAAAAGCGGTAATCTGTGTCAATGATAAGGAATAGGAATATGAATATATGTTTAGTAAAACAGGTTTCTAAAACAATTAAGGAATACTTTGATATTATTATCAATATCACCAATAATTGTACCTGTTTCGTGGTTTTATCAATGTTTTCTGCCTTAAAAGCTTAAATTTTCATAAGTAATTTGCTGCCTGTCGCCGATAGGTCATCACTAAAAAAAAGAATATGATACGATTTTAGCTTAATACAAATAAGGATGGTGGGATAACTGACGCCTGGCGGTTACCAGCCCTATCAACTCCTCGCTCCTCGTAACACACAACTAAAACCCTATCTTTGCCGCATGGCTTTAGAGACCAAAGAGCGGATAATTTTAGGTATAGATCCGGGTACGGTGGTGATGGGTTACGGTGTGATCAGAGAAGTAGGCTCTAAAACCGAAATGATTGCTTTAGGCGTAGTGAAAATTCCGGAAGGTGACGATCATATGTTGAAGCTACAGCGCATCTTTGAGAAATCTATTGCCCTGATTGACAACTATCACCCGGACTGCCTGGCTATTGAAGCGCCCTTTTACGGAAAAAACATCCAGGTGATGCTGAAGTTGGGGCGTGCGCAGGGCACCGCTATCGCCGCGGCCTTATCACGTAATATTCCCGTGAACGAATATTCGCCACGGAAAATAAAACAGGCCATAACCGGCAATGGCAACGCCACTAAAGAACAGGTGGCCGCTATGTTGCAACACCTGTTAAAGTTTAAAGAAACACCCGAATTTTTAGACGCTACAGATGGTTTAGCCGTTGCAGTTTGCCATAGTTTTCAGAAGATCACTACCGGCCGCGGCAGCAAAATTTCGCACTCCAGTTGGGAGTCTTTTGTAAAAGATAACGCCAGCCGTGTTACGGGGGCGATTAAGTTTAAAAAATAAT
Source organism: Mucilaginibacter straminoryzae (assembly GCF_022953055.1). Classification (GTDB taxonomy): domain Bacteria; phylum Bacteroidota; class Bacteroidia; order Sphingobacteriales; family Sphingobacteriaceae; genus Mucilaginibacter; species Mucilaginibacter straminoryzae. The sequence continues at coordinate 135,822 of NZ_JALJEJ010000005.1, forward strand.
AGTCTAACCTATCTTGAATACTTCATCCACCCCCGCCAAACTAAAATTAGAAGTTTGTCTTACCCCGGCCCTGATTCCTTTATATACCGTTCAGGATTATATCGTGGTCATCATTGATATTTTCAGGGCTACGTCCTCCATCTGTTATGGGATTGAAAATGGTGCAGAAGCCATTATCCCGGTGGCATTGGTAGAAGAGTGTGCGGCTTACCGCGAGAAAGGCACGGAATACCTGTTAGCAGCCGAACGCGATGGTAAAGTGGTTGAGGGCTTTGATTTCGGCAATTCTCCATTCTCTTACACGGCAGAAAAAGTTTCCGGCAAAACCGTGGTACTGACCACCACAAACGGCACCCATGCGCTGCATCTGTCCAGAGCGGCTAAAAAAGTGGTGATAGGGTCGTTTTTAAACCTGACATCTTTAAGTAACTGGTTGAAGCAGCAACAGGATAATGTGCTGCTGGTGTGTGCCGGCTGGAAAAACAATTTCAATATCGAAGACACCGTTTTTGCCGGTGCAGTGGTGGATCAACTTGCTGGCGATGCTTACCAACTGGACGATGCCGCCATTGCTGCGGGGGATATGTACCAGCTTGGGAAAAGTAATATCCCGGCTTACCTGGCTAAAACATCACACAGCGAACGGCTGAAAAAATTGAAGATAGAAGAGGATATTGCTTTTTGCCTTCAGCAGGATCTGACTACAGCTATCCCTGTTTTAGTAGGCGAAAAGCTGGTGAAACTGTAAGGTAATTTTAGTGCTGATGTTTAAAATCAGATAAAACTCGCCTATATTTAGCCTTCAATTAATCTTGTCACCTTGTTAGTTAAAACTTTTGGCAGCGCAGTTTACGGGATCGAAGCAACCACCATTACTGTTGAGGTAAACATTCTGCCGGGTACCAAATATTTCATCGTCGGCCTGCCCGATAATGCCGTTAAAGAAAGCTATTTCCGCATCGAATCAGCGCTGAAGAGCTGTAACTATAAAATGCCACGGCAGCAGGTGGTGGTCAACATGGCGCCTGCCGATATCCGCAAAGAAGGTTCTGCATACGATCTTACTATCGCTACCGCCATTCTTGCCGCATCGGGCCAGATTGAAGCCGAAGAGCTGGACAAATACCTGATCATGGGCGAGCTTTCCCTCGACGGAACCTTGCAACCCATAAAAGGGGCTTTGCCGATTGCCATACAAGCGCGTAAAGAAGGTTTTAAAGGATTTATCCTGCCGAAGCAAAATGCACGGGAAGCAGCCATTGTGAATGAACTGGATGTTTACGGCATAGAAAGCATTGCACAGGTAGCGGGTTTCTTTAATGGCGACACCAAACTTGAACCGGTAGTAGTTAACACACGCGAAGAATTTTACAACAGCCTGAGCAATTACGACAGCGACTTCAGCGAGGTAAAAGGGCAGGAAAACATTAAACGGGCATTGGAGATTGCCGCAGCGGGTGGCCATAACGTGATACTGATCGGTCCACCGGGTGCGGGTAAAACCATGCTGGCCAAAAGGCTACCATCCATACTACCGCCCCTGAGCTTGTATGAATCTTTAGAAACCACCAAGATCCATTCGGTGGCCGGTAAGCTTTCCACGGCGGATGCGCTGGTTACGGTTCGCCCTTTCCGTTCGCCGCACCACACCATCAGTGATGTTGCCCTGGTCGGCGGAGGAGGAAATCCACAGCCGGGTGAAATATCATTAGCGCATAACGGCGTTTTGTTTCTGGACGAGTTGCCCGAATTTAAGCGGAGCGTGTTGGAAGTAATGCGCCAGCCATTAGAAGAACGGCGCGTGACCATATCCAGGGCAAAATTTACGGTTGATTACCCCAGCAGCTTTATGCTGATAGCGAGTATGAACCCCTGCCCGTGCGGCTATTATAACCACCCCGAAAAAGAATGTATCTGCCCGCCGGGCGTGGTGCAGAAATACCTGAGCAAAATATCTGGCCCCCTGCTGGACCGTATCGACCTGCACGTAGAGGTAACGCCGGTAAACTTCAGCGAGCTATCGTCTGAAAGGAAGGCCGAAGCAAGCGAACTGATCCGCGAACGGGTGATTAAAGCCCGCGACATCCAAATAGCCCGGTTTGGTGATAAGCCAGACCTGCATGCGAATGCGCAAATGTCGTCGCAAATGGTGCGGGATATTTGTAAAATTAACGCAGCCGGCCAGAACCTGTTAAAAAAGGCGATGGAGAAACTGGGCCTTTCTGCCCGGGCTTATGACAGGATATTGAAAGTGGCCAGAACCATTGCAGATCTGGCCGCAAGCGAAGAAATTCAATTAGAACATTTGGCAGAAGCCATACACTTCCGTAGTTTAGACCGCGAAGGCTGGGCCGGATAAATAAAAAATTTTACCGGTTGTATCAAATCCGGTATTTTAGTAGTAATACCCCATTAGAATAGTAAGTACATGCTGAATAAAGCGGCACGTATTCTAACTTATGAAAAATGGGATTGAGAAGAGGCTTAAGAAAACTACTGAAATACCAGGAACCTGATCCGTACTTAAATGATTCATATTCGCAGGAGGGCGAGGATATGGTGCTGGCGAGAATTTTTGATAATAAACCAACAGGTTTTTTTGTAGATGTGGGTGCGCTTCATCCAAAGCGGTTTTCTAACACCTATAAATTTTACAAAACAGGTTGGCGCGGCATTAATATGGATGCCATGCCGGGCAGTATGGCTATTTTTAACCAGTTGCGTCCGGAGGATATTAACATAGAAGCAGCGATTTCAGACGAGGACCAGGTTTTGAAGTACCACATCTTTAACGAACCTGCACTGAATACACTCTCCGAAGAGGTGGCTATGGAAAGAGAGAAAAAGCCGGAATACAAGGTGCAACGGGTAGAAGATATCTGTACACAAACCCTGGCCAGTATCCTGGATAAACATCTGCCGGAGGGTAAGGCTATTGATTTCATGACCATCGATGCCGAAGGGCTGGATTTCCAGGTGCTGAATTCTAATAACTGGGCGAAATACCGTCCGTCTGTATTGCTTTTGGAAAGCGAACTGGACTTTGACGCCTTTGGCGGATCTGATCTGTATCTGTTTATGAAAGATCGCGGCTATAGTTTGCTTTCTCGGACGTACCGTACTTATTTCCTGCGTGAGCAGAATTTTAAAGCTTTAGCTTAATTTATGAATATCAAATTCTCGTTAGATACCATCATTTTCTACGTTCAGGACGTGGATAGATTAAAGTCTTTCTACCAGGATTTATTTGGAGGTGAAGTTGTCGAAGAATTTGAATCGGTTTGGGCGCTGCTGCAATTAGGGAGCTTTAAAATAGGCCTTCACAGAATGGGTGATCAATACTTCGATAAAACTAAAGGCCCCTTTAAGTTTGATAACAATACCAAGATCGTATTTGAATTAACGGATGATATTAACGCGGTACGTGCGTATCTGGTCAGCCGTCAGGTAGCGATGCGGGAAATCAAAACCTTCGATGATTACGATTATTGGCTTTGCGACGGCGAAGACCCGGAAGGGAATGTATTCCAACTAAAGCAAAGGAAGTAACCCGCTTTTTACATAGCCGGACGGTATCTTCCATTAGTATCATCAGCAGCGGCTACCGAAGGTTCAGCGCATGGATCATTTTTTCCGGCGTTGCATCTTGCGAAAGGTTAACCGCAATATCTGGCGTTAGCCGATTCTCAACATCCTTTCCGTTCGGGCGTATCCATTCCTTCACACCAAATCTAAGAACAAGGCCAGAGTAAGGCAGACGGGTTTGATAAAGCTCGCCAAAATGGTTCGGGTGGCCATTGCGTGGCGCTTTGCCAACCAGTTTTGCCAGCTGATTGTCCTTGATGACAGTGGCGAACATGATTGCGCTTGAAAAAGTACCATCTCCAACAACTACGTACACCTTTCTGTTAAAACGGGTAGAATCGTTAGCCGGCGGTGAAGCGGTTTCGCTGTCAAAATGAATGATCTTACCTATGGGCTGGCTTGCATAGAACTGGTCATTAAGATGATACTGTTTTAGCAGTGCCAGGTAATCATCACTGCGTTTCCAGTTGCATTGATAGCTTTTGTAAGGCTTTTTATTAAAATGATCAATGATCATATTTCCTACACTGGAGTTACCCCCGCCGTTCTGACTGACATCGATAACGAGTGATGTTACCCGGTCTTGCTTGATTTGCTTAAAGATGGCATCGATCTGCTTTTCCACAGAGTCGAGTTTGGCATCGCTCACGCTAAAAGAACAGGATTTTAAATATCCCACGCTTCCGACTTTCTGATAGGTCAGTAAATCTTTACAAGCAGATCCCGTCCCGTTTAGCCTGTTCAATTCAGTTTCCCATTGCTCACGTGGAATACCGCTAACGGTAAGGTGTTGTCCGCTTGTTAAGAGAATATCGTATTGTTCTGAGGCTGGCATGGCCCACACAGCATACAAACCTAAAAGCGTTAATGCTTTTTCTTTACGTTGATCCTTAAATCCGGTAGTGCAAAGGCTGGTCTTTTCTATCAGTTTTTCAACCGGGATACCGTTTATCGAAATAATTTCTTCATTCTCCTTTAAACCGGATTGTGGCGCAATCAGCTTAGCGATGTGGTATCGGGTACCCTTTTGATACAAAGAAAACGGGATATAAACAGCCTGTTTGTTCCAGTCCATCAATTCCAGTTTACTAACACCAATATTAGCATGTTCATCTGAGAGATAGGCGATTGCGGGCTTAACTACTTTTGCAAAACCAGCAGCAGACATTGAATCCCTCAGTTGTGATTGCATGGACTGAAACAGCTCGTCGTATTTGCTTTTATCCAGTTCTGTAAAAGGATATGCGTGCACCTGGTAGATCTGGTTTTTCAGGTAACCGATATCTTCCTTCAGTTGATCTTTACTATACTTTTTTTGAACGCTGTTCGATTGACTATGGGCGATAATCGCGGCAAACAGAAATACAAAGGTTAAGGCGGACAGTTTCATTTAATCAGCTTGTTATATAAACAAGACGGCAGGAATTTTAAAAGGTTGCATTCAGTCTGCTATTTCATCAGCAGGGCTGCCGTTCTGGTAATCGTCTATCAGCCGAAGCGCTTTAGCGGCTTCTGTTTCGTTCACAACTATCGTTACATGCGGCATACCGCCTGCATCTGCCAGGTAGGGGGCAACAGTACCTAAGTACTGGTTATTTAAAAACGCAGGGATATGGTTATCTTCCAGTAGCTGTTTGATTACATCGGCCAGCCAGTATTCTCCGGCAAAAACTTCTTTTAACTTGGTTTGATCGCTCATAAGATAGAATTTGTAAACACAATATACGCTTTGCCGTCAAACATTCATCAGTGTTAAAACTTATTTAAGGGTCATTCAATTGTAAGTTTCTTAGAATGTTTCTAAATAGCTATTTGCCCGATAATAGCCTTGCCGCTTATATATCTTTCAGTTTTTAATAAATAATTTTGCCAAAATAAATCTGTTTGTAATGAGTGAATTTAAACAAACCTTTAACTCGTCACTGGGAAAAAAGCTGATCATGGCTTTAACGGGCTTGTTTCTGTGTACCTTTTTAATTGTGCACTTAGCAGGTAACCTGCAGTTGTTCAGTAATGATAACGGTTACAGCTTTAACGTATACGCTAACTTTTTGACGCATTTTCCGCCGATTGAAGTGGTTGCTTATATCTTATATGCGAGTATCCTGATCCACGCGATCTATGCCATTATCCTTACTACCGGCAACCGCAAAGCCCGTCCGGTCAATTATGCTGCAAAGCCCCAGTCGCCATCCTCATGGTCTTCACAGAACATGGGCCTGCTTGGTTCAATTCTGTTTTTGTTCATCGTTATACACATGGGCGATTTCTGGTACAAGTACAAGTTTACCCACAGCGTAGGCTTTAAAGAGTACAGAACCAACCTGGTAACCGGCGAAAGAACCGTTAGCGATTTCACCCCGGAGAAGCCGGAATTTGAGCATTCCCTGTCTTACAACGGCGACACCGAGATTGTACGCGTGAAAGACCTGCACACCAGCGTGGCCAACAGCTTTAGCCAATGGTGGTATGTGGTAATCTATGTAATTGCTATGGTAGCGTTATCTTACCACTTGCTGCATGGCTTCCAAAGCGCATTCCGCACGTTTGGCTGGGTACACCGCAAGTACAAGCCGATCATCAATTTCATCGGCACCTGGTTGTTCGCGGTGATCATCCCGCTTGGTTTTGCCGCCATGCCGATCGTGTATTTCATTATGAGTTTGAAAAAATAGTTATTAGGTTATCGTGTTGATTGAGTTAATTGAGGTTCAGGGCTTTAGAAAACCGATGATCGCAATTAACCACTCACTTTAAAAAATAAAGACAATGAGTTTAGATGCAAAAGTTCCTCAGGGCCCTTTAGCCGAAAAATGGAGCAAGCATAAGTTTAACTTAAAACTGGTTAACCCTTCCAACAAGCGTAAATACAACGTAATTGTGGTGGGTACCGGCCTGGCAGGTGCTTCGGCAGCCGCTTCGCTTGCCGAACTGGGTTATAACGTTACAGCTTTCTGCTTTCAGGATAGTCCACGCCGTGCGCACTCTATTGCTGCGCAGGGTGGTATAAACGCTGCTAAAAACTATCGTAATGATGGTGACAGCGTTTACCGTTTATTTTATGACACCATTAAAGGGGGCGATTACCGTGCCCGCGAAGCCAACGTTTACCGCCTGGCGGAGGTTTCTGTAAATATTATCGACCAATGTGTGGCGCAAGGCGTGCCGTTCGCCCGCGAATACGGCGGTTTGTTAGATAACCGTTCATTTGGTGGTGCGCAGGTATCGCGTACGTTCTACGCTCGCGGCCAGACAGGGCAACAATTGCTGTTAGGCGCCTATTCTGCCTTGAACCGCCAGATCCACGAAGGCAAGGTAAAAATGTATACCCGCCACGAAATGCTGGATGTAGTAGTGGTGGATGGCCATGCCAAAGGTATTGTTACCCGTAACTTAAAAACCGGTGAAATTGCTACACATGCCGGCCACGCCGTGTTGTTGTGTACAGGTGGTTACAGCAATGTATTCTACCTGTCTACCAACGCAATTGGTTCTAACGTAACTGCTGCATGGCGTGCACACAAACGCGGTGCATTCTTTGCTAACCCTTGTTATACCCAAATTCACCCAACTTGTATCCCGGTTACCGGTACACACCAGTCTAAGCTAACGCTGATGTCTGAATCGCTGCGTAACGACGGACGTGTTTGGGCGCCGAAGACCAAGGAAACAGCAGAAAAACTGCGTAAAGGCCAGATCAAGGCAAAAGATATCAAAGAAGAGGATCGCGATTACTTCCTGGAAAGAAAGTATCCATCATTCGGTAACCTGGTTCCGCGCGACGTGGCTTCACGTAATGCAAAAGAAGCGGTGGACGAAGGTCGTGGTGTTGGTGGTTCAGGTATCGCTGTGTTCCTTGACTTTGCTGATGCGATTGCGCGCCTGGGTGAAGAAACCGTTGCCGCAAAATATGGTAACCTGTTTGATATGTACCTGCAGATCACGGACGAAAATCCGTATAAAGAGCCAATGCGTATCTATCCTGCAGTACACTATACCATGGGCGGCCTTTGGGTTGATTATAACCTGATGACCTCTATCCCTGGTTTGTACGCGTTAGGAGAGTGTAACTTCTCTGACCACGGCGCTAACCGCCTGGGTGCTTCTGCACTGATGCAGGGCCTGGCAGACGGTTACTTTGTAATCCCTTACACTTTGGGTGATTACCTGGCAACCATCGGTCCGAAACCGGTTGACCCGAACCACCCGGCGTTTGAGAAAACCAAAGCTGAGACCATTGCACACGTGAACAAATTGCTTTCGCTGAAAGGAAATAAAACTGTTGTTGACTATCACCGCGAGCTTGGCCACATTATGTGGGAATATTGCGGTATGGCACGTAGCGAGGAAGGCTTGACCAAGGCGAAACAACTGATTGCCGACCTTAAAGCAGACTTCTGGAAGAATGCCATTGTGGTAGGTAAAAATGACGAGGTTAACTCTGCCCTGGAACGTGCCGGACGCGTTGCCGACTTTATTGAACTGGGCGCCCTGATGGTGGAAGATGCGTTACAGCGTCGCGAATCATGCGGTGGCCACTTCAGAGTAGAGTCACAAACAGAAGAAGGCGAAGCACTTCGTCACGATGATGAGTACGCCTACGTTGCGGCCTGGGAATACAAAGGAGAAGACCAGCCTGAAGTATTGAACAAGGAAGAACTGGTGTTCGAAAACGTGAAGTTAACACAAAGAAGTTATAAATAAGAGAGGCAAGAATCAAGAGCCAAGAAACAAGACATCTTGACTCCTGATTCTCGGTTCTTGATTCTAATCTGATAGAAGATGGAAAATGCAACAATGAATCTGACGCTTAAAGTATGGCGTCAAAAGAATGCACAAACTCCCGGTAAGTTTGAAACTTACAAGGCCGTAAATATTTCACCGGATATGTCGTTCCTGGAAATGCTCGACGTGGTGAACGAAAGCCTGATCCGCGACGGTCAGGAGCCGATCCATTTTGATCACGACTGCCGCGAAGGTATCTGTGGGATGTGTTCGTTGTATATCAACGGCCGTCCGCATGGCCCTAAACGTGCCATCACTACCTGCCAGCTGCACATGCGCAGCTTCCACGATGGTGAAACCATTACCATCGAGCCATGGCGCGCAACTGCTTTCCCGGTAGTGAAAGACTTAGCGGTAGACCGTTCTGCTTTTGACCGTATCCAGCAGGCTGGCGGTTACATCTCTGTAAATACAGGTGGTGTGCCAGATGCAAACGAAATTCCTATCCCGAAGATAATTGCAGACGAGGCTTTCAACTCTGCAACCTGTATCGGTTGCGGCGCTTGCGTTGCTGCTTGTAAAAACGCTTCGGCAATGTTGTTTGTATCGGCCAAGATCACCCAGTTGGCGCTGTTACCGCAAGGCCAGCCAGAGCGTTACCGCCGCGTACAATCTATGGTAGCGCAAATGGATGAAGAAGGCTTTGGTAGCTGTACCAACACCGGTGCTTGCGAGGCAGAATGTCCGAAAGAGATTTCGCTGACCAACATTGCACACATGAATTACGATTACTTCAGCGCGAAACTGTTCCGCCAGGAAGAAGTGCACGAAGTAAAACACGGTGGCGCATAAGCTTCACTATAAAGAACAGGAAGGCCTTCAGCAATGAGGGCCTTTTTTATTATTCCGGCATACGGCTACGCCTTCTGTTCCTGTTAAAGAATAAAAATAAGATTACTTTCTCCTTGTTCGTTTTTTACCTTTTTCATCATCGTCTGAATCATCATCCTTGCTCGCTTGCTGGCCTACGGCAATTTTAGCCCGGTGAATAACCCATTTCGCGTTATCTATAGCAGTTTGGGTAAACTTCGGAAATGGATTTTTGTCGCTGGTTATTGGAATGTCCAGCAGCTCATTACGATCTTCCATGGTTAACGTACGTGGTTTACCGTTATCATCTAAAGATAGTCCGACCGGAAATAAGGCAGCCAACGATCGCTCGTTACTCAATATTCGCTTTCTCGCTTTGTCATTAGCCATGATCAACATTTCACATATTTCCTGTTGCGTATCTAAAAAGACTTGAGTTTTATATTCAAGAAGTTCTTTTTTCTGCAGCTCCGCTAACTTGGCCTTTTGGTTGGCTAACAAGCTTGCTTCGAGCTCCTGTTGGGGGGTTAGTTTTGCTGCCGCTCCGGAAAATGAAGGCGTTGGGTACCATGCTTCGGCTACATACAGGATGTGTTTATGGTTAGTCCAGTTCCCTTTTTTCAGATAGATATGGCTCAGGCTATTTTGAGCAGTAATATCTACAAGTGCAGTTTGTCTGGTACCATCTGGTGTATTACCGAGGTCAATAACAATATCGGGGCGAGTACCGGTCAATAACCCGGTATCTTGAAAATTGAAGCCCTTTTGCCCGGCTAACCTATTGGTGACTTTACTTTCAATAACGTACCCTGCCGCTGTAGAAGGGTGCATGGTCTTTTTACCGTCTTTGTACTCCTTTAAACGTAATAAATATAAGTCTTGATACGGCTTACCGGCACCTGAAAGATCATTATTTTCCAATTGTTCATGTGCTATGTCCACCGCTTCTGAAACTAATTGTGCACCCTCATCCGCTGCCGTTTGTTTTTTTGCAATATCTATTGCTTCCGGGTCTTGCTCCGGTACAATATCACTCGTCGGCAGATGGTCAGATACCGTTGGTAAGGACTCGGGTTTCCATCTTTTTAGTTTAAGTTGAATAGGATGTTGTCCGCCTGGGTAGCTATCAATTGGTCTCGATAATGACTTCTTTTGCGTTACTGCTTCGCGCATACCTATCACTGCCTGATGCTGGAATACGGGCACTGCGGGTAAGCCAATACCGGATTTACTGGTTTTTTCGTCGCCCTTAATATGGGAAGGCGTATTTGTTTTTGGAATACGAGATTGCAATTGTGGAGGTTTTAGTAACGTAAAAATAGAATAATCTGGCAAAAAATCAAGCAAGTGATGAGGCTATTATATGTTGAAGTATATGAAGTAAAACACGGTGGAGCATAAGCTTAACCATAAAGAACAGGAAAACCTTCAGCAATGAGAGTCTTTTTATGCCCTTTCTTTCTGGCAAGAATCTGGCACCAAATCCTGACTTAAAAGTTAGAAAACCTATGGCTGACCGGTAAATGTGGCGAATATGGTAAATGCGGCGAATGCGGCAGACGTGGCGAACTGGTTTTTGCCAGCCAGCCTGTTAATTCCCCCTAGTATCGTAATCATCTTTTGGCCACCAGGTTTCTATTTGATAGCGCCCCACGTAAAGAATGCTCATATAAATTAGAATTAATATGACATTATTTAAAGATTAAAATGATGTTACGTTCACCATAAACTCATGAATTAGCTCTTGCTTTGCCACAGTTTAACCTATGACACTAATACCACTGTTGCAAGAAGACGCTGAAGCGCGTAGCCTTAAGCTGCAAATTGCAGACCGGCTGAATTATTTTTCAGACGAAGCACTTCCCGAATATTTCCAGGTACACTTTTTTTCCGGTTACCTGAATGATTTTATAGAACTGAAGTCAGACTGCTTTACCCTGATATTTTGCCAGCGTGGTACAGTGCGCCGTACCGTAGGCAATATCGCCTTCACCGCCGAAGCGAACACCCTGCACATGACTGCGCCGGATGCCGTGAACCAGATCGGTAGCGGTGGCGAGCAGATAGAAGTGTTTGTGATCTTTTTTAAAAAGGATTTCCTGCTAAACAGCAATATCCACGACGAGTTTCTGGAAGGCTTCCTGAACGATTTTCCGGCGCAGCCGCCCATCACCACCATCACACCTGCTAATGTAAAAGCGGTAACCCATCTGTTACAACGCATCAACGAAGAGTTTAAGAACCGCTCCCCTTTTCATGATCAGCTGTTAAGGCTGATGTTTATGGAAGTGGTTTACCTGGCTACGCGCTCATACTTTCAGCAGAACCAGCAACAACAGCTTAACAGGGCATCGGCACTGGCCTCGCGGTTTTATCAATTGGTGGATGAGCATTTTTTAAGCGTCAGGAACGTGCAGGAATATGCGGATAAGCTGTATGTTTCGAGCAAATATCTCATCAAGGTCATTAAACAGGAAACCGGCCTTACCCCACTACAGTATATTCATAACCGGGTGCTTAAAGAGGCAGAAGCCCTGCTGACCCATTCAGATATGAGTATCAAAGAAATAACTGATAAGCTGAATTTCGACAGCAGTTCGCATTTCAGCCGGTTCATTAAGCATGCAACAGGGTATAACCCAAGCGATTTTCAACGCCAGCGGGCCATGGAGGTACTGCCCGCGGTGAAAGCTTAAACGCGCAGTTTTCTAAACCCGGCTTCAATGCGGAAGTCGGTGGCGGATCAGTCCGTAGGCATAGGTTCCCAGTAATGAACCGAGGATCACGATCACAAAAGTGGAATAGCCATATCCCAGGTTTACAAACATAGGGCCCGGGCAGGCGCCGGTTAAAGCCCAGCCTAAACCGAATATAGTGCCGCCAATAACGTATTTGGGCCAACGCTTGTCTTTGTTGTGAAAACTGATCGGGTGGCCTTGCGAATCTTTCAGATGAAATTTTTTAATCAGGTATACTGAAATTATACCCAAAGTTACCGCCGTGCCGATGATGCCATACATATGGAACGATTGGAAACAGAACATTTCCTGGATACGGTACCACGAAGCGGCTTCGGATTTTACCATAATGATGCCGAATACGATACCGGCAATAACAAATCTTAGTCCTTTCATGGGTTAAAATATCAGGGGTAATAACAGGTGTGTCATGATCAGGCCGCCCGAAAAAAAGCCAATGACCGCCCATAATGAGGGTAACTGCAGGTTAGATAAACCGCTAATGGCATGGCCGGATGTGCAGCCGCCCGCATAGCGCGATCCGAAACCCACCAGGAAGCCCCCGATCAAAAGGATAGCAAAGCCTTTTAAGCTAAGGGCGAAATGCCAGTTGAAAATTGCCGAAGGGTTAAGCTGCCCATCAAAAGGGATGTGCAGCAGCTTCAGATCTGCTATGGTTGCTGCGGATAGCTGAAGCGGCGCGTCATTTTTAAAAACAGTGCCCGCAAGAAATCCACCGATGATAGCACCGATAAGGAACAACAGGTTCCAGCGCTGCGCCTTCCAGTCAAAGTCGAAAAATGCATTCTTCTTGCCCGCACCTGCTATGGTGCAAATGGTTCTCAGGTTTGATGAAAAGCCGAACGACTTGCCAAAATAGAGCAGTAGCACCATAATGAAGGCAATGGCCGTACCCGATAAGTACCAGGGCCAGGGTTGTTTTAGTAACTCAAGCATAGATTTTTAGCTTAACGGCAGCATCTGATCGGGTGCTGCCGTTAGTAAATGTGGTTAAATAAATGAATTATAACATGGTACTTGGGCAAACATACGGGCTGATATTGAATTTGCCGTTTTCTTTCAACGCTTTAAACCCTCCGTTGATATTTATCAGATGATCGTAACCGCGTGCCTTAAGGATAGAGATAAAGATCATGGAGCGGTAACCGCTGGCACAATGCACATAATAGGTTTTATTCTTATCTACCTCGCTCATGTGGCTGTTGATATAATCCAACGGGATATTTTCTGCGCCGATCACATGTTCAGCACTATATTCACTGGCCTTGCGTGCGTCCAGCAGGTTGACGTCTTTTTGATTTTCCTTTAGTTGCAACAGCTCTTCGGCAGACACGGATGCAATATTTTCAGTTTCTTTCCCGGCGGCTTTCCAGGCTTCAAATCCCCCTTTTAAATAGCCAATGGTATAATCATACCCTACCCGCGCCAGGCGTGTAACTACTTCTTCCTGCCGGCCTTCATCAGCAATAATCAAGATAGGTTGCGTAATATCGGGTACCAGTGCGCCAACCCAGGGCGCAAAGCTGCCATCGATACCGATATTGATGGAATTAGGAATAAATCCTTTTGTAAAAACTTCAGGCGAGCGGGTATCTATCAAAACAGCGCCGGTTTCGTTAGCTGCGGTTTCAAAAGCTTCAACAGCTAATGCCCTGGTCCCCTGGCTAATCACAGCATCAATGCTTTGATAGCCTTCCTTATTCATTTTTACATTCATGGGGAAGTAGGCTGGCGGCGGCATCAGTCCACGGGTAACTTCAGTAATAAATTCGTCCCTGGTCATGTTTGCACGCAGCGCATAATTGTATTTTTTTTGGTTGCCCAGAGAGTCGGTAGTTTCCTTGCTCATGTTTTTGCCGCAGGCAGAGCCTGCTCCGTGAGCGGGATAGATGATCACATCATCATTCAAAGGCATAACCTGGTTACGCAAAGAATCATACAGGGTGCCTGCAAGTTCTTCCTGTGTCATATGTGCCGCTTTTTGCGCCAGGTCTGGCCGGCCCACGTCGCCGATAAATAAAGTGTCGCCAGAGAAAAGCCCGGTTTGCTTGCCGTTCTCATCCAGCAGTAGAAAACAGGCAGACTCCATGGTATGCCCCGGCGTATGCAATACACGGATGGTTACCTTACCCAGTTTAAATTCTTCCCGGTCTTTAGCAACATAAGCATCGAAATGGGGCTTCGCTGTCGGGCCGTATACAATGGTAGCACCGGTTTTTTCGGCCAGGTCCAGGTGGCCGGAAACAAAATCTGCATGGAAGTGCGTTTCAAAAACATATTTGATCTGTACACCGGCTTCCCGCGCCTTTTGAATATAAGGCGCTACCTCGCGTAAAGGGTCAATAATAGCTGCTTCATTTTCTGACTGGATGTAATAAGCTCCCTGAGCCAGGCATCCGGTGTAGATTTGTTCGATTAACATAATCAGGACGTTTTGATGATACGGCTACAAAGATGATCATGCAAAAAGCGATTAACGGTGACCAAAGTCACTTAGGCTAAATTTAGTGTTTACAGATTTTGTATAACTGCTAAATTTAGATCCTTCCCCTAAAATCTGTATTTACTTTTTCCGGATTACATGCTAAAGTGAGCTGGATTAATTTAGCGCTGCCAACATTTCTATCATTCGCTCTTTTGCAATGGGCTTTATATGGTACCCTGCCAGGCGGGGGTAGGTGGCCGCTTTTTGTATATCACTTTTGGCGTTAGAAGAAGTTACCATATAGATGATCAGGTTTTCTTTGGCCAGGTTCAGCAAATCAAGATGGTCTAAAAACTGCCATCCATCCATATAGGGCATGTTGATATCCAATAACACCAGGTCTGGCAGATGATCTGCCTCTGATTCGTTCTGTTTAAAATAATCAAACGCCTCTTGCCCGTCGAAAAACTGTAGTAACGCGCCCTTATGTCCGGAATGCATTAATTGCCTTTTAGTGATAAATTGAAAGGCAGGGTCATCGTCTATGATGGCCATTAACTTGTTCATTTTTATGTTTGATTTAAATAGATGATAAATGTGGTACCTACACCAGGCTGGCTTTCAACGCGGATAGACCCTCCATGGGTTTCCAATTGATTTTTGGTGATGAACAGCCCCACGCCGCGGCTGTTATATCCTTTATGGAATACCTTGTTAAGCTTGAACATATTTTTGCCATGCATATTCAGGTCTATTCCGATGCCATTGTCCTGGAAAGTTAAGCGCACCTGCCCTGCAAGTGGTTCTGAAGAGATGAAAATAGTAGCAGGCTGGTTTTGCTTACGGTATTTAATGCTGTTGCTGATGAGGTTATAGAAAATACTTTCTAAGTATATTTTAGGAAAGCTTACTGTCGGAACCTTAAAATTGGTTTGGATTAATGCCTTGGCCTTTAGCAGCTCGCCTTGCAGCAGATTTGAGGTTTTATCGGTTATTTCCTGTAAGTCGCAGATATCATAAGGAATATCATGGTTCAGCCTGATCTCCAGAATCTGCATCAGATCATTCAGCGTCGTATTCAGCGTTTTGCTCGAAACCAGGATCATGTGCATCAGTTCATCCTTTTCTTCGGAGGTTTCTGCATCCGTCAGCATGCTTAGCATCATTTCAATACTGCTGGCCGGCCCGCGGAGGTTATGGGCAACAATGCGGTTAAACTCTTCCAACTGGCTCACTTTTCCTTTCAGGTCTTCAGAAATCCTCACCAGCGATTTGTTCTTCATTTCCAGCTCGCTGATCATCTTTTTGATTTCGCTGATGTCTTCCAGTTGCGATACAAAAAAGCCCGGCGTGCCATCTTCATTATAGATAAGGGATACGGTGAGCAAGACCCAAACCAACTGCCCGTTTTTATGGTAGTAGCGCTTTTCAAACTTACAGGTATTCATTTCACCCTTCAGTACCCGTGCAACCATCATATCGTCAAGGGGCATATCCGGCTGATAAGTGATCTCCTGGTAAGTTTTGGCCATTAATTCATCGGCAGAGTAACCGAGTATCTTACTGATGTGATTGTTTACCTGCAGCCATTTGCCTTCCAATGAAACAATTGCCATTCCGATACCCGAATCGTTGAAAACATGATAAAACTTCCGCTCAGAAAGTTGCAGTTCCTCCCGTAATTTTCTTTTTGCCCTGAAAGTGCGTAAAGTGAATACAATCAGGCTGATGACGGTGGCTATGGTAACAAAGGACGAGATAAAGATTAGCCTGATGGCATTAGTGATATGGCGGTCACTGCGTTTCTGGCTAACCGTCAGCAGCTTCTCTTCATTGGTGATAAAGGTGTTCACCATTTCGCTAATGACGGTGTTGGCAGAGTCCAGCCGGTGATGCTTGCGGGAGAAGGGCTCTGCGGTTTGCGCGTCGCTGTTTAAAGAGTCCAGTAATGCGATGGTCGATCCAAGTTTTTTCAACCGGTAAACCTGGGCAGGCTTGTCACTCACCAATAGTTGCAGCGCATGCAGCTCTGAATCTATAGCTGCTTTTGGCCCCCTCCATTGGCTGTTTGTCCGTTCGTGATGCTGCCATTTAACAGTTTTGGAAGAAATACTATGTGCCTTGCTGATGATGAGTATACTTTGTTCTGCCAGGTCGCTTGCCTGCCTCGATTCTTCGACGGTTTTATACGAAAACCATGCGATACCCATCATCATAGCAATGACGGGCAAAAAACCTAAAAGCAGTTTTTGTCTGAACAGTATCGGGGGCATGGAGCGTTAACCTAATCGGTTATCACAATTATAAGCGATTAAATGATGAGTTACGAAATTTAAGCCATTTATAAATTATTGATATAATAATGTAATCAATGGGTAATTGAAATATGCTCAATGGTTAATTTCATTGGTAGCTGTTTTACATTATCACTTGCAGAGCGATTCAAAAATTTGTTTAGGAGCGGGACTAATTGGGTACGCACCAATAATTTCCTAACTTAGCCCTCATTTATTATCTGTAATCATTTGCCCATGGTGAACATTGGTCAAAGTCAGCTTCGTACAGAAGACTTTGCTCGTATTATATATGCTCAGGAAGAGCTATCGCTTAACGAAGCCGCTTTAGGACAGGTTAGCGCTAATTATAAATTTTTAAAGCAATTTGCTGCAAATAAGCTCATTTACGGCATTAATACCGGTTTTGGCCCAATGGCACAATACAAGGTGAGCGACGAAAATTTGTTACAGTTACAGTACAACCTCATTCGCAGCCATTCATCAGGCAGCGGTAACCTGATACCGCCTCACCTGGTAAGGGCTTTAATGGTGGCCCGGCTCAACAGTTTTATGCAGGCGCGTTCGGGCGTGCATCCAGAGCTGGTAGAACTATTGGCTACGCTGATCAATAAAAATATTACACCTTGCATTTATGAGCATGGCGGTGTAGGCGCAAGCGGCGACCTGGTTCAACTGGCTCATTTAGGGCTGGCGTTAATCGGCGAGGGCGAGGTGCATCACGAAGGCAAGATCCATGAGGCTGCAGAGCTATATGCTTCACTTGGTATTAAACCGCTTACCATACATGCCCGTGAAGGTCTGGCCGTGCTGAATGGTACATCCGCCATGACAGGTATCGGTATGACGAATATCATCCGGGCAGAAAAGCTGCTGCAATGGTCGGTATTGCTTTCGGCGATGGTAAACGAAGTGGTAGAAGCTTATGACGATCATTTCTCTTACGAGTTGAACATCGTAAAACTGCACCGCGGGCAGAACGAGATCGGTGCGCAGCTGCGCGAAGTTTTAAAAGACAGTAAGCTGATCAGGAACCGGACTGAACATTTATACAACCCGGATAACCTGGACCAGGAAGTGTTTGAAGACAAAGTACAGGAATACTACTCGCTGCGTTGTGTTACCCAGGTGCTGGGCCCTATCTATGATACCATCCGCCAGGCAGAAGAAGTGCTGGTAAACGAGTTAAATTCGGTGAATGATAATCCGGTGATTGATCATGATAACCAGAACGTATTCCACGGCGGTAACTTCCATGGTGATTATGTTTCGCTGGAAATGGACAAGCTGAAGATTGCCATTACCAAACTTTCCATGCTATCTGAGCGCCAGCTGAATTACCTGCTGAATAACAAGCTTAACCAAAAGTTTCCTCCGTTTGTTAATCTGGGTGTGCTTGGCTTGAATTTTGGGATGCAGGGCGTGCAATTCACCGCAGTATCTACCGTGGCCGAAAACCAGTCGCTCTCCTTTCCGATGTATGTACATAGCATCCCGAATAATAACGACAACCAGGATATTGTGAGCATGGGTTGCAACGCGGCTTTGATGACAAAAAAGGTGATCGACAATACTTTCGAGGTGTTAACTATTCAGTTAATGACCATCCTGCAAGCGATCGATTACCTGGGTTGCCAGGAAAAGCTATCGTCAGTCTCGGCAGATGTTTACCAGCAGGTACGGGCTATATTTCCAAAATTTGTGGAAGACCAGCCAAAATATAAAGACTTAAAACAGGTGCGGGCTTATTTAGAACAAACCGACGCTTTAACTTCTATACAACAGAATTGATATGAAGTGCGCACTGGTAACCGGGGGATCACGAGGCATTGGCCGCGCTACCTGCCTTAAACTGGCAGAGCAAGGCTATTATGTGCTGGTCAACTACAAGAGCAATGCAGAAGAAGCTACCCGCACGCTGGAACTTATCCGGCAGATTAACGGCGAGGGCGAACTATTGCCTTTTGATGTTTCTTCGAAAGAACAGGTGCAGGACGTATTAGGAAAATGGATTGATTCGAACACCGAAAAATATATTGAAGTGCTGGTGAATAATGCCGGTATCCGCGAGGATAGTTTATTCGCCTGGATGACGGACGAGCAATGGAGCAACGTACTTCAGACTAACCTCGATAGTTTTTTTTATACCACGCGCCTGGTACTAAACAGCATGTTATACCGTAAGCATGGTCGGATTATCAACGTGGTTTCACTTTCTGGCATTAAAGGCCATGCGGGGCAAACCAATTACTCAGCTGCAAAAGCGGGTGTAATCGGAGCTACCAAAGCGCTGGCGCAGGAAGTTGGCAGGCAAAATATAACGGTTAACGCTGTAGCGCCAGGTTTTATCAGAACAGATATGACTGAGGGCCTGGACGAGAAAGAATTAAAGGCGATGATCCCGGTAAGGCGTTTCGGCACACCGGAAGAAGTGGCCCATGCAGTAGCTTTTTTAGCTTCGCCGGATTCGGGTTATATTACAGGGCAGGTGCTTTCTATAAACGGAGGGCTGTACACTTAAAACTATGTTCCCGGTTGATGCCACTCCGCTTATCCCGCAAAAAGCACCTTTTGTGTTGGTTGACGAGCTTGTTTTTGCAGATGATACCTCTGCCCGGTCAAGTTTCACGATACCGGAAGATCATGTATTATTAGAAGGCGGGTACCTTTCTGCTGGTGGACTTTTAGAAAATATCGCACAAACATCAGCTGCTCACGCGGGTTATATTGCCCGGGCAAGTGGTCAGCCGGTGCGGCCAGGCTTTATCGGTGCTGTTAAAGATTTTGAAGTTTTTGCGCTGCCGCAGCAAGGCTCTGTTTTAACGACCGAGATCCGTATTGAAAACCAAATTTTTGATGTTACCGTAATTACAGGTAAGGTTTACCAGGATAACCAGGTGCTGGCCACTTGTGAAATGAAGATATTTATCCCTGCAGATAACGATTAAAGTGCCGATGGCTAAACAGGTTTATATTATTGCTGATAACATTTATTCGCCATTGGGAGCAACCACTGCGCAGAACTTTGACCGTTTAAAACACGGAACAAGTGCGGTGAAAATTCATACAGATAAGAGGCTGTCGGATATGCCTGTCGCTGCCGCTGTTTTTGCACCGGATGATTTTCCACAGGGCGAATACACCAAATTTGAGCAATTATTGATCGCCTCGATTGAAGACGCGCTAAAGAACACAGCCGTCGATCCCCGAAATCCACGTACGGGCCTGGTGATCTCCTCTACGAAGGGCAACATCAGCCTGATTGAAAATCATCCGTATGATTCAGCGCTAAAAAAGCGGGTTGACCTGGGCGCTTCTGCTGCTTTGATCGCCCAAAGATTCGGTTTTACCTCACAGCCCATTGTAATTTGCAATGCGTGTGTTTCTGGCGTGATGGCTATTTTGACCGCGGCAAGAATGATCGAATCAGGCAGGTTTGAAAACGTAGTGGTAGCCGGGGCAGATGTGGTTTCTAAATTTGTGGTATCGGGCTTTCAATCGTTCCAGGCCTTGAGCAGTGAAGTTTGTAAACCCTTCGATAAAGACAGAAACGGATTAAATTTAGGCGAAGGCGCGGCTACGGTAATCCTTTCGGAAAGCGAGCAGTATAAAGGACGGATCAGGGTAAGCGGAGGCGGAATTACCAATGATGCCAACCATATTTCAGGCCCGTCGAGAACCGGGCAGGAACTGGCCGATGCCATTGCCAGCGCGCTTAAAACAGCAGGCGTGCAGGCTTCAGAGATTGACATGGTATCCGTCCATGGAACAGCGACGCCTTACAACGACGAAATGGAGGCAAATGCCTTAACTTTAGCAGGGTTGCAACATAGCAGG
This sequence comes from Mucilaginibacter straminoryzae, assembly GCF_022953055.1. Lineage (GTDB taxonomy): Bacteria > Bacteroidota > Bacteroidia > Sphingobacteriales > Sphingobacteriaceae > Mucilaginibacter > Mucilaginibacter straminoryzae. Next base: position 156,317 of record NZ_JALJEJ010000005.1, read on the forward strand.
GTGACCGGTATTAAAGGTTATTACGGGCATACGCTAGGCGCTGCAGGCTTAATAGAGGCAGTTATCTCTTTAAAGTGTATGGAGGATAGCCTTGTTTTACCAACGCTTGGTTTCACTAATGCCGGTACAAAACCTTTGCAGGTAACCACAAAGTTGGAAGAAGTAAAAATTAACCATTGCCTTAAAACAGCTTCCGGCTTCGGCGGTTGCAACGCGGCAATGATTTTAAGTAAATAACAAATTGGCAGGCAGAATTTCTATAACGGCAAGCTGTAGTATCAGCCAGAGCAGGGTAAGCAAAAACGGGGAAGCCCTTTTTACATTACCGGCCGCTGGTATTGACGAAACTTTGCTGGCCATGTACCAGCAACTGGGCATAAATTATCCTAAATTTTACAAAATGGATAACCTGAGCAAGCTGGGCTTTTTAGCTGCCGAAGTATTGCTGAAAGACAATTTTCAACACGATGAGTACCAACCAGAAGAAGTGGGCTTGTTGCTGATGAATGCCAGTTCGAGCCTGGATGCCGATCTGAAATATTGGGAGTCGGCGCAGGATATTGCCAGCCCCAAGTTATTTGTTTACACGCTTCCGAACATCGTGATCGGCGAGATCTGCATCCGGAATAATTTTAAGGGGGAGCATGCCTTTTATATCTCCCCGCAATTTGATGTGGAGCTATTATTGCAGCAAGCCGGTTACTTGTTCGACAATAGCATCTTAAACGCTTGTATTTGTGGTTGGGTAGAATTGATAGGGCAGGAATACCAGGCTGTTTTATATCTTCTGGAGCGAAACGAAGCAGGAATGCCGTTTAATGAAATAACGTTGAATAAGATATATCGGTCCGTTTAATTATTTAAGACAAAAAGGGGCGAATAAAAAGATTTATGACTTCAAAGGTCTACATAGCAGGTTTAGGGGTAATTTCGGCAATCGGGAATAACGTGCCGTCATGCCTGGATTCGCTCAAAAAAGAGCAGGCAGGCATCGGCGATATTGAACGCTTGGCTACCAGACACCGTGGCGAAATACCTGTAGCCGAGGTAAAGCTTACCAATGAGCAGCTTGCGGAAAAGACGGGCTTGCCGGCAAATATCACGCGCACTGCTTTACTAAGTGCGGTTGCCGCTAAAGAAGCGATTGATGATGCGGGTATGGGGGTTATGGATGGCTTTCGGGTAGGATTCATCTCTGCCAACACTGTAGGGGGGATGGACAAAACCGAGCAGTTCTTTGAAGATTTTTTGAAGGATGAACAATCAGGCGAGTTATCTGATGTGGTTAATCACGCCTGCGGCAATGTGACCGAAGTGGTGGCTGAGCATCTAGGCATTCGTGATTATGTGACAACCATCAGTACGGCTTGTTCCTCATCGGCCAATGCTATTTTCTATGGTGCCCGGCTGATAAAAAACGGTTTCCTGGATATTGTAGTCGCGGGTGGTGTAGATTCAATGACTAGGTTTACCTTAAATGGCTTCAATACACTAATGATCCTGGACCGTGAATTTTGCAAGCCATTTGACGAAAACCGTAAAGGGTTAAACCTGGGCGAAGGCGCGGGGTATGTGGTGCTGGTTTCTGAAAAGGTGAAACAGCAGCTTAAAAAGGAGCCTTATGCTGTTTTAAGTGGATATAATAATAGTAATGATGCCTATCACCAGACAGCATCTTCGCCAGAGGGTACAGGCCCCTTCCTGGCGATGAAAGGGGCATTAAAAATGGCTGATCTGCAGCCGGAAGATATCGGTTATATCAACCTGCACGGCACCGGTACGCCCAATAACGATGTTTCGGAAGGCACGGCCATATCGCGTGTTTTTGGCGAGCAAGTACCGCCAATGAGTTCTACTAAATCATATACCGGCCATACACTGGGTGCCAGCGGCGGAATTGAAGCGGTGTTCGCTGTTTTAGCTTTACAGCATGGCCTTATTTTTCCTAATCTGAGGTTTGTGACACCCATGAAAGAACTACCCTTCGTACCGGAGTCTCACCTGAAAGAAACGCCCGGCCTGAACCATGTGCTATCCAATTCTTTCGGTTTTGGCGGTAATTGTTCGTCACTTATTTTTTCTAAAGTATCCTGATGAAACTATTTATTAGATCGGCAACCTGTATCTCTCCGCAGCACACTTTCGGCGAAGGGCCATATCTTAAGGATGTGGTGATCTATGATCAGCCAAGGCTGCCGGTGATCGAACCTGATTACAAACCCTTTATTGATCCCAAGCAAAGCAGGCGCATGAGCCGGGTGATCCGCATGGGTATTGCCGCCGCAAAAGAAGCCCTGCAACAGGCCAATATCACCTTGCCGGATGCTATCGTTACCGGTACCGCCTACGGTTGTGTAGAGGATAGCGGTAACTTTTTAACCCGGCTGATCGAGATGGAAGAGGAGATGCTTTCGCCGACGGCGTTCATCCAGTCGACCCACAATACCGTTGCTGCGCAGATTGCCCTCGCCATTAAATGCCACGCTTATAACAATACGTTTGTTCACAAAAGCTTTTCGTTCGAAAGCGCTTTAATGGATGCCGCAATGCTGCTTGCCGAGGGCGAAGCAAAAGAGGTTTTAACGGGTGGCGTGGACGAGATCACGGATATTAATTACGCAATTTTCAATCGCTTCAACATCTTTAAAAAAGGCGATTTCAAAAATACGGATCTTTATAACAGCAACACAAGCGGCACCATTGCCGGGGAAGGCGCTGCTTTTTTTGTGTTAGGAAAAGAACCTGCGGCAAATGATCTGGCGCGGCTCGATGCGTTCCGAACCATCTACAAGCCGATTGATATCAAGCAGGACATTTTGAAATTTCTGGATGAAGCCGGTTGCCCTTTAAAAGAGGTAGACCTTGTTCTGACCGGCAGGAATGGCGACCCGAGAACCGATGCGCCTTACGACTTGCTGAGTAGTGGCCTGTTTGCAAACCTGCCTGTTGCTAACTACAAGCACCTTTGCGGCGAATACCCTGTAGCCAGCTCTTTTGCTTTATGGCTGGCTGCGCAGATAGTTAGTCAGGGGCAGGTATTCCCGGCGTTAGCTATACAGGCCAACGTTTCTCCAAAGCGGATTCTGATCGCTAATAATTACCAGGATAAATACTGGTCGCTAATGTTGCTTAGCCAATGTTAAAAGACAGCTTATATACCGTAAACGCGTTGAAGCATGCCGATCAGCAGATCGAAGCCATGTTGGTACTTCATCCCGGGCATGCTATTTTCAAAGGCCATTACCCGACCCAGCCCGTGCTACCGGGCGCGTGTATGTTGCAGATGATAAAAGAGGTATTGGAGCAGGCTTTAGACCGGCAACTGCAATTGATCAAGGCAGGGCAAATTAAGTTTCTAAACATGATCGACCCTGAAAAGAACGCCGAAGTGGGTATGTTGATTAAATATATTCCGGAAGACAACCTACTGAAAGTTACCGCAACTTTAACCACTGCGGATGGCGCCGCGTGTAAACTACAAGGCATGTTTCAGCTTAACTGATCGCTTTGCAAACAGGCGCTTCATACTTTTTTGCGATTAAATCGCTCCAGCTTTATCGACACGCGTTACAAACGCGCGTCAGAGTACACTTTTAATGTTAGTTGTCTTCAAAGAGTAACGAGGAATCTTCTTCGCTTTTCAAGGGGAAGAAGATTCTTCCCGAAATAAGTTCGGGACAGGTCACTGAGCTCAGCCTAACGCAGCCTTGATCTTGTGCTGTTCTCTCCACCCTGCCATTTAGTGAGCAACTAGTTTACAGTAACGTCATTGCGAGGCACGAAGCAATCACCAATAGGCTTTGTACACTTGGGATTGCTTCTCCGCCAGATGGCGTATCGCAATGACGTTCTATAAATAGCTCTCGGCTCGAATCTCTAATAAGCGCTCAGGTAACCCGCCAACTTAGTAATGCTTTGCGAGGCTAAAGTAATCTGTTGCTGGGCTTCGTTCCAATTACGCTCTTCAATAGCTTCGCGGATGCCGGGCAAAGTCTTTACGCCATAGCCTGTATAGAAACCCGGTGCGTATATGCTGTGCTTAAACCAGGGGCGGCGCGGCAAGCCCTGTTCAGATAACAGCTGCTGCTCGGCGCGGTAAAGCATTTTGTTCAGTTTATCCTGGTCCTTACCGTTTTGCGCGGCCTGCTCCCAGGCAATGCTTAATTTATCGGTGCTTTTCTTTAACGAATCCAGCGCAGCTTTTAATGGGGCGAAATCAATGTTCGGCACTTCAGATTTTGCTTCGGGCTGCGGCAGTTTATCCTGCGGATCATAAGCCTGGGCAAACCTGTTGCTCTTGATCAGCTGGTTTTCTATCGCGGTCGACTCACGCATCTGATTAGACAGGTCGGTCAGTTCTTTACTGTAACGGTCTAAAGTGCTGTAAAGAGAACGGAAATCGAATGGTAAAACATCTGCGTCGGCCATGCGTAGGGTGGCTTTGCCCATTACCGAGGCAAGGGTTCTGCCGTAAACAAACGTGCCATCTTTAAACCGAACATAATCGTCATAAGAGTCAAATATCGAGTGGTAATCGCCGCCGCCATCTTCTCCCCCAAACTCCATGTCTAACGTCGGGATGCCTAAGTGTTGCAGGAAAGCTGTATAGTCAGACCCTGAACCTAACGCACCGAGGCGGATATGCTGCTGATCAATGGCTTCTTTACGTGACTTGGCCGATGCTGCGTTTACCGCCTGCCGCGATTTATTCCGCTCGAACAAACTTACCTGCGTTTCTGGATCAGTGACATCTTTTTCAATTTCGGTCACGAAGTTTTCCAGTGCATGAGAACCACCTGCACCCAGAAAGCCCCGGCCATTTCCGTCTGAATTGATATAAACCACCGCTTTTTGCTGCAGTTCTTTGGCATGCGCTTCGGCAAATTCTGTAGAGCCGATCAGGCTGGGCTCCTCGCCATCCCAGGCGCAATACATAATGGTACGTTTAGGTTTCCAGCCGTTTTTCAGCAGGTCGCCCATAGCTTTGGCTTCTTCCAGCATGGCAGATTGCCCGCTGATCGGGTCGCTCGCACCGTTCACCCAGGCATCGTGGTGGTTACCACGGATCACCCACTGGTCTGGGTATTTCGATCCTTTGATCTTCGCGATCACATCATAGCAGGGCACCATATCCCAGTTAAACTCCAGCTTCAGGTGCACGGTAGACTTACCCGGCCCTATGTGATAGGTAATTGGCAGGCCACCACGCCAGTCTGCCGGGGCAACCTGGCCGTCCAGTGCGGCAAGCAGCGGTTGGGCATCGTGGTAACTGATAGGCAATACGGGGATCTTTAATATGGTTGGCGCCGAAAGGCGGTCTAATCGTTTGGCGTTTTTAGTGGCACCTTCGCCTGGGGTAAGCGGATCGCCGGGGTAGATCACCATATCCATTACCGAACCACGCTGCACACCGTATTCGTTCTTGTAAGCGCCTTTGGGGTATACATCGCCCTGTACGTAGCCATCGTCTTTCGGGTCAGAGTAAATAATGCAACCAATAGCGCCGTGTTCATACGCTACCTTTGGCTTAATCCCCCGCCACGAGCGGCCGTACTTGGCAATCACAATTTTGCCTTTTACGTCAACCCCCATCTTTTTCAACTGGTCGTAATCATCCGGTAAACCATAGTTTACAAAAACCAGTTCGCCGGTAACATCGCCGTCGGCGCTCCAGGCGTTGTAGGTGGGCAGTTGCCCCGGCTGGTCTGAAGTTGCATCTTCCGGCACGGGCATTTCTTTTAATACGGCGGTATATTTGGTAGGCCCAGTCATTTCCAGCATGCGGGTTTTAGGGGTAGGGAACAGCACCTGGTAGGTTTCAATGCTGGCATCCAGTCCGTAGCTTTTGAACTTTGCCAGGATGGCTTCGGCAACGGCTTTGCCACCGGGCGAGCCCAGATGATGTGGTACGGCAGAAAGTTGTTTGATGTTCTCGCCCACGCGTTTGGCGCTTAAAGACTGGTCGAACTGCTGCTCGTGCTCGTATTCGCGCGCAGCTGAAGCCGACGAGAAACCGCTGATGGTTTTCTGCTGTGCCAGCGATGCAGCAGCCAGGCCCAGGAAAGCAAGGGTAACTATTTTCTTCATATCAGTTGAGTTAGTGTAGTATGCGTGAATTTAGGAATTTTAGCGGGAAGTTAATAGTCGATGGACGATAGTCCATAGAAAGATTTCTCTGCAAGGTTGTTAAAGCTTGTTTCAACTTGGGTTTAGCTATTGTCCATGGTCTATGGACCATCGTCTTAACACTACAAAAACAACCGCCTGCTTTTTCATGTTACAGAATTTGGAACTTAAAACTTTGATGATACGATGAAATGGTTCGGCGGACGCGAAAGCGATAACGTAGAAGAAGGCAGCAGCAGTGGTGGCCGCGGGCTGGCCGTAGGTGGCGGCATTGTAGGCCTGATCGGCGCTATTATTTATATGTTTACCGGCATCAACCCGGCGCAACTGATTAATGGTGGCGGCGGCGCCAGCGATCAGCAGAATACCAAAGTAACCCATGCCCGTACCGCCGAGGAAAAGACGGCCAGTATGGTTTTCCGCGGGACAGAGCTGGTGTGGGACAGCCTTTTCAGGGCGAATAACAGTAGTTACGAGAGCCCGACGCTGCACTTTTTTACCGATGGCGTAGATGCAGGCTGCGGTTTTGCCACTTCGGCAACCGGCCCGTTCTACTGCCCGCTAGACCGTAAAGTGTACATAGATCTTGCCTTCTTTAAGGAACTAAGTGACCGTTTTGGCGCACCGGGCGAGTTTGCCCAGGCCTATGTAATTGCGCACGAAGTAGGCCACCATGTGCAAAACTTGTTGGGTACCTCTGATAAAGTACAGAAGGCTGAGCAGCAGGCAGGCAGCGACGCTGAGCGTAACCGTTATTCCGTAGCCCTGGAACTACAGGCCGACTTTTACGCGGGTGTGTGGGCTTATTACGAGAACAAATACCATCAGAACGGGCTGGTGCTGGAAAGCGGCGATATTGAATCGGCATTGAATGCTGCGAAGCAGATCGGCGATGATCATTTGCAGAAACAGGCAGGCCAGAGCGTGGAACCCGACAGCTTTACGCACGGCACCTCTGAACAGCGCATGTACTGGTTTAAAAAAGGCTTCCAAACCGGCGACTTGCGGCAGGGCAATACGTTTAGGGAGTTGGGGTTGTAGCGCGTTTGTAACAACATTACTGTAAAGTACCGCATTAACCTGCATTTTTTAACTTAGCAGTGTTAATCTTAACCCTGCAATGAAAACTTTATACCTGCTGCTGGCCGTTGCGCTTGTTTTGTCTGCCTGTTCGCCCAAAGGGCCTTATGCCGTTACCGACAAGGTATACAACCAACAAACCAAGGATTTTTTAAAAACCATCGGGCAGACGGCACCACCGGCGCTGATCGATAGCACAGGTACGCCTGTTCCGGGCGAGTGGGTAGGTACCGTCAACTTTGGGATGCGTAAGCCTAATTATGTCATCATCCATTATACCGCGCAGGATTCCGTTCAGCAGACGTTAAAGACTTTCACCATCAAAAAGACGGCAGTGAGTGCCCATTACGTAGTGGCGAAAGATGGCAAGATCTACCACATGGTGAACGATTACCTGAAGGCCAACCAGGCAGGTATTGGCAAGTGGGGCAGCATTACCGATATGAACAGCTGTTCAATCGGTATCGAAATTGACAATAACGGCTTCGAACCCTATACAGACGCGCAGATCAAAAACCTGATTGCCCTGCTGGGTTACCTTAAGACAACATACAGTATCCCTACGGCAAACTTCATCGGCCACGGCGACTGGGCTCCCAAGCGTAAGCCGGATCCCGGAAAGCTGTTTCCGTGGAAGCTAATGGCGCAGCACGGCTTCAGCTATTGGAGTGACGATATTTTAGTTCCGGCTCCCGATAATTTCGACTATCTGACGGCCCTTCGCCTCATCGGGTACGATGTAAGTAACCCCAAAGCAGCTATCGTGGCGTTTAAACGTCATTTTGTACAGTCGGACGTGACGCCACAAATGACACAGCTTGACCTGAATATTTTGTATAACGTTTACCAGAAGTACTAAGGCCAGCAACGCCATTGTTTGAAACGGCAAAAACATGCGTGCCGCTTAGCTGTATTAATCAAACCAAATTGTTAACATGTTAAATGAAAAAATATTCTTTACTACTGCTACTGGCGGCTATGGTGATGCCCTCGTGTAAAACCAAAAAAGCAATAGTTACTCCCCCGGTTGCAGACAGTAAGAAAGTATACAAATCGCAAACGGACAGCCTGCTGGATATTGCCCGCACGATGGACCCCACTATGCTGACAGATAGTGCAGGTGCGCCCATCCCTTCGCAGTTTATCGGTACGGTTAACTTTAATTTACGCAAGCCAAACTATGTTATTCTGCATTATACCGCGCAGGATTCGCTACAACAAACGGTACGCACGTTTAGTCTGGTACGCACGCAGGTAAGTGCGCATTATGTGGTGGGTAAAGACGGCTCGATCATCCATATGCTGAACGACTACCTGCGATCCTGGCATGCCGGGGTAAGCCGCTGGGGAAGCGTTACGGATATGAACAGCTGTTCTATCGGTATAGAGATTGACAATAACGGTAACGAACCATTTACAGAACCACAGATTAAGAGTCTGTTGACCTTGCTGGCGCAGTTGAAAAGGCAGTACAACATACCGCAAGGCAATTTTTTAGGTCATGCTGATATTGCCCCTGGTCGTAAACCCGATCCGGGCCAGTATTTCCCGTGGAAGCGGTTAGCAGAGAAGGGATTCGGCTACTGGAGCGACGATATCCTGGTGCCCGCCCCTGCAAACTTCGACTACCTTACCGCGCTTCGACTGATTGGTTATGATACCCGGAACGTACCTAACGTCATCGACGCTTTTAAACGCCACTTCGTGCAGACTGATATCAGTCCGCAGATGACACAATTGGATTTGAACATTCTGTACAACGTGTACCAGAAGTATTAAAAGGTATTAAGGGCGTAATACTGTCATGGATGAGGAACGGGGAGAAATCGTCCGAGTTGAGAAGATTTCCCCCTATCCCAATCGAGCGCGTTTGTAACGCGTTCGCGGATTAATTGACGATTTAATCGTCGCAAATGGTTACGCACGCATTGCAAATGCGCGCGATAGTTAGAGGTTCCCTTCCCTTGGGGAGGCAAGGGAGGGGCTCCCTAAACAACCCTTCGACAGGCTCAGGGTGACAAGAACTGATTTGAAAACATTTTGTCATGCTGTCGATCTGTCCCGAACTAGTTTCAGGAAGCATTTTATACTTGCAAACCTAATCGGGCGAGTTTGTAACGCGTTCGCGGATTAATTGACGATTAAATCGTCGCAAATAGTTACGCACGCATTGCAAATGCGCGCGATAGTTAGAGGTTCCCTTCCCTTGGGGAGGGTAAGGGAGGTGGTTCTCGAAATAACCCTTCGACAAGCTCAGGGTGACAAGAACTGATTTGCAAATACTTTACCATGCTGTCGACCTGTCCCGAACTAGTTTCGGGAAGCACTTTTATACTTAGCCAAGCGACTGCTGTAAAGAAATCTTCCGAGTTGAGAAGATCTCTCACGATGTTCGAGATGACAAAATTGGGTAATGAATACCAAAGAGCGTTGAAGCGGTAATCGGAGATGAGATAATTCTATGAAAAATACGGGCATTTAACATTCAGTTTAAATGCTTCGCCTTACTTTGCCTTTTTATTTCCATCTATGAAAAATCTATTTCTATTGCTGGTCGCTATGGTACAAGTTGTGATGCTCCGGGCGCAGGACGCTCAGTTTGATAAGCAGGGCCATCGTGGTTGCCGTGGCCTGATGCCCGAGAACAGCATCCCCGCCATGAAGAAAGCGCTGGACTTAGGCGCGACGCTCGAGATGGATATTTCTTTCTCGAAAGAAAAGATCGCTATTGTCTCGCATGATCAATACATCCTTTCTTCCATTGCCTTGAAGCCCAACGCCGATACCCTTTCAAAGGCAGAAGAAAAGCAGTTAATGCTTTACCAGATGCCTTACCACGCTATCCGGGAATATATTTATGGCAGGAAGCCTTATCCGGCATTTCCGCAGCAGCAAAAAGTAGATACCTACGTGCCGAAGCTGGAAGAACTGATCGATTCAGCAGAAACCTACGCCAAACAACATCATTTACGCCAGCCGCGATACAATATCGAAACCAAAACCTCGCCGGAAGGTGACAATATTTTACACCCTGCCCCAGAAGAATTTGTCCGGTTGCTGATGAAGGTGATCAGGGAAAAACATATCGCATCGCGCACCATCATCCAGTCGTTCGATCCGCGTACTTTGGAAATCATCCATCAGCAATACCCGGACATGAAAACGGCGCTTTTAACCAGTAACCTCGGCGTAAAACAAAACCTGGCGACGCTTACCTTTAAGCCTACCATCTGGAGTCCCAACTACAAAAGCGTAAAAGAGGCAGATGTGCAATTGTGCCACCAAAAAGGTATACAGATTATCCCCTGGACGGTGAATAACCCTGAAGAAATTCAAAAACTGAAAGCTTGGGGCGTCGACGGAATTATCTCTGATTACCCGGACAGGTTGTAATGCTATCCATCAAAATCACTGGCGCTATCGCGGCACCAAATCCTGACTTAAAAGTTAGAAAACCTATGGTCGGCCCGGCGAATGCGGCGGATGTGGTAAATCCGGTAAATGCGGCAGACGTGGCGAACTGGCTTTTGCCAGCCACCATGCACCATTTATACCGTTAAATCTTTTTTATATTAGTTTTAACATCATCCCACCACCAATCGCCGGGTTTGTTATATCGCAGTACGATTATGCCCAACGGCGGTAAGGTAAGCGATAGCGAATGTGTTTTGCCATGGATAGGTACGGGGTAAGCGTCCAACTCGCCTGCGTTTAATACATCGCTGCCGCCATACTTCAGGTTATCTGTATTCAGTACTTCTGTGTAATAGCCACGTTTAGGCACGCCGATACGATAATTAGCGCGCGGAACGGGTGTCATGTTCGCGACAAAGATCAGCTTATCTTCTTCCCGCTTGCCCTTACGTATCCAGCTGATCACACTGTTTGTTACATCACTTATATCTATCCATTCAAAACCTTCCCACGAATAGTTATAATCATATAGTGCCGGTTCGCTGGTGTACAAACGGTTAAGGTCGGCCAGTAATTTTTGTACACCGTTATTTAGTGGGTTGTGGTTCTCGTGCCAGTCCAGGCTAAAATCGTGTTGCCACTCATGCCGCTGACCGAATTCACCGCCCATAAATATCAGCTTCGCACCGGGATGGCCGAACATGTATCCGTAAAGTAAGCGTAGATTGGCAAACTGCTGCCAGTGGTCACCTGGCATTTTATCGAGCAAAGCGCCTTTGCCATAAACCACCTCGTCATGCGAGAGCGGCAGCACAAACTTTTCGGTAAAGGCATACACCAGGCTAAAGGTAATTTGCCCCTGGTGATAGCTGCGGTACACCGGCGGTGTGTGGAAATAGTCGAGGGTATCATGCATCCATCCCATCATCCACTTCAGGTCGAAGCCTAAACCGCCTGTAGTAATAGGATGTGTTACGCCCGGCCATGCAGTTGATTCTTCGGCAATGGTAATTACATCGCTATGATGATCGTGTACCGCATCGTTAAATTCCTTCAAAAAGCTGATGGCCTCCAAATTCTCACGCCCGCCGTGCTCATTGGGGATCCACTCGTCATCCTTACGTGAATAATCCAGGTAAAGCATACTGGCTACCGCATCTACGCGAAGGCCATCGATATGGTATTTATCCAGCCAGAATAAGGCGTTCGAGATCAGGAAAGCCCGAACTTCATTGCGGCAATAATTAAAGATCAAACTTTTCCAATCCGGGTGGTAGCCTTTGCGCGGGTCGGCATATTCGTACAGATGCGTGCCGTCGAAGTAGCCCAGGCCGTGTTGGTCTTCCGGGAAATGGGAAGGCACCCAATCTAAGATGACGCCGATGCCTGCCTGGTGCAGCTGATCGATGAGGTACATAAAATCCTGTGGCGTACCAAATCTGCTGGTGGGCGCGTAATATCCTGTGAGCTGGTAACCCCAGGAGCCGTAGAAAGGGTGTTCCATCACCGGCATAAACTCCACATGGGTAAAGCCCATGTACTTACAGTACTCCGGCAGCTGATCTGCCATTTCACGATAGGTCAGAAACTTTCCGCCGTCGTCATGGTTGCGCCGCCACGAACCCAAATGTACTTCATAGATAGATAAAGGCTTATCTAAAGCTGTGGCAGCAGAGCGCTGGCCGAGCCATTCTTTGTCGCCCCATTCATAGCCGCTAATGTCCCACGTAACGGTAGAAGTAGCAGGCGGTGTTTCCCAGTGGAAAGCATACGGGTCGCCCTTTTCTACCTGGTAGCCGTTATGCGCTTCTATAAAATATTTATAATACTCGCCGCTGCCAACTTCTGGTACAAAAACTTCCCAAATGCCGGACGAATCCCAGCGGACGTTCATCGGCGTTTTGCCTTTATCCCAGCCGTTAAAGTTGCCGATAACAGAAACATAACGTGCATTAGGTGCCCACACGGCAAAGTAGGTACCCTTTTGCCCCAGGTGTTCTACCTGGTGCGACCCCAGCTTGTTATATAAGTGATAGTGTTTTCCAGCCTTAAAAAGCCCGATATCAAAATCACTGAACAGCGAGAACAGTGGTTGTGCGGTGGTATCTGTCGATGGATGATCTGTCTGGTGCTCTGCCATAACTTATGCTTCAACTGTTGTCGGCTGGTTACTTTTTATAATTGCTTTAATACCCCGAAGCGGTACAATTACCCAGGTTGGGCGATTGTTTAGTTCGTAGTTCAGTTCATACACTGCCTTTTGCAACAGGTAGGTTTGCATTAAAATCTGCAGATCTTCCTGCTCTTGCGGAACAATGTTTGAACCGCTTACCGTGTTTAAATAAGCCCGCATGAAATACCCGCTCATGTAATGGTACCATTGTTCTACGTATGGCAGCAGTTGGGTAATGTCTTCCTCGCGGATCTGGTTATCCAGGAACAGGCTTCCATAGGCGGCGTAGTGAAACGAACGCACCATACCGGCCACATCCCGTAGTGCAGAGAACTTCAATCTTCTTTCGCTGTAGCTGCGTGCGGGTTCGCCCTCGAAATCAAGGATCAGGAAGTCTTTACCGGTAAACAGCACCTGCCCCAGGTGGTAATCGCCATGAATGCGGATCTTCACTGTGTTGATCTTCTTGCTGTACACCTTCTTCATCACGTTCAGCACTTCATCGCGCATCGCCAGCACTTCTTCTGCTTCTTTGCGAACGTTCTCCGGTAGGTTTTTAATGTTCTTGCTGAGGTTAGAAAATGCCACCCTAACCAGCGAGGTAAGTGACGAGAATAACGAACGCTGGTAATGCAGCGAAAACTCCTCGGGGCGGAAAGCAGGCAGTTCAACCCCGGATGCCAGCGCCAGGTGCATTTCTCCCGTACGGATGCCCAACAAGCGGATCAGCTCTGCAACGGATGCTTCCAGTAGTTCTTTCAAATCATCGGGCGTTTGGTCGAAAGATACCGGAGCGATCAGCGTACCCAACTTATCCAGGCAGATGGACGAGGTATCGGTATGGGTCAGCAGTTTTTCGTTAAAGTCGTCCAGCCTGTCCAGCATATAGGCCCAGCCATCGCTGTTACTTTTCACCATCTCCTGCATCATCCCCAGCACCATGGTATCGCTACCGAAATGCCATTGGATAGAACCCACATATTCCGGCACGTGTTTAAAGCCGACCTTTGTAAGGAATTCGGTGATCTCCAGATCCGGGTTAATGGCGCGGTCTACCTTACGGTATATCTTCAGGTAATACTTGTTATCGTAAGTGATCGACGTATTGCTTTGCTCTGCAGATAACACCCTTGGCCGTGTACGCGGATATTCTTCGATATGGTGTTTCAGCTTACGGTTACCGTGAAACTCTATTTCGCTGTTGTTGCCATTACCTACAATGTGGTGCGTGCCCATATTGGTAATAATCGCCTGCTGCAGGTCAAGCCCGTAGATGGCATCGTACAATACGCCTTCTTCGCCTCCTAAATTCATCAATGCAATTACCGATTGAGGACAATTATCCTGGAGCTTGTAGTGGAACTGGCCTTTGCCAAAAGCTACCGGTAATTGATACAGATCCGGCAGTCCTTCGCGGTAGGAGGCCTCGATCAACAGAAAATGCCCTGTCCCTTCCTGCATGGGAACGGTAGCGTGGTCTACCAACCGCACGCTTTCCAGACCGCGCGCTTTGCCGCCAAACCAGCGCAAACGCATCATGTAGTTTGGCAGGATATAGTTTTCCAGCAGTTCCTGGTTTTTACGCTCGAACAGGTCGTGCCACTTATCAATCACGATGGTACGTAAACGGTTGTCGTTCTCCATTTCGGGATGAACTTTTTCCAGCAGGAAGGCCTGTGTAGCATAGGCACCGAGGGTGAAGAAATAAGGTACGTCTTCGCGGATAGACGGAAATTTATTCCGGCTCATTACCTCAACCGGGATGTAGCCCTTATAATCCTGCATATCTATTTCTGCCGCCTGCGTAAAGCGCGAAAGATTGGCGATGACCAGCATTACCTCGTCGCCATAGGTGCGGGTGAATGCCAATACTTTAGCGTTTTCAGTATGGATGAATTTCAGATCGCCGCGACTGAAAGCTTTGTATTTCTTGCGTGTGCTGATCACCCTTTTCATCCACCATAGCAACGATGATGTATTCCGCGATTGCAGCTCCACATTCACTGATTCGTAATGATATTGCGGATCGAGGATTAGCGGCAGGTACAAACGTTGCGGGTTTGCTTCAGAAAACCCGGCGTTACGGTCAGAATGCCACTGCATCGGCGTACGTACGCCATCACGGTCGCCCAGGTAAAAGTTATCGCCCATACCAATTTCATCGCCGTAATACAATACCGGTGTACCTGGAAGCGAGAACAGCAGTACGTTCAGCAATTCTATCTTTTTGCGGTTATTCTCCAACAGCGGTGCCAACCGGTGGCGGATACCCAGGTTGATCCTGGCCTTTGGGTCTTTCACGTATACACGGTACATGTAATCGCGCTCTTCATCGGTCACCATCTCAAGCGTCAGCTCGTCATGATTACGCAGGAAGATCGCCCACTGGCAGGTTTCAGGGATATCCGGCGTTTGCGCAAAAATATCAGTGATAGGATACCGGTCTTCCATCTGTAAGGCCATAAACATACGCGGCATCACCGGGAAGTGGTAATTCATCTGGCACTCGTCACCATCGCCAAAGTAAGCGGCAGAATCTTCGGGCCACATATTTGCTTCGGCAAGCAATAGTGTGCCGGGATATTTCCCGTCTACATAAGCGCGCAGTTTCTTCAGGAAGGCGTGGGTTTCGGGCAGGTTTTCGCAGTTGGTTCCCTCCCGCTCAAACAGGTAAGGTACAGCATCCAGACGGAAACCATCTACCCCCATTTTGCACCAGTAATCCATGATCCGGAAAACCTCCTGCTGTACCAGCGGACTATCATAATTCAGATCGGGCTGATGATGGAAAAAGCGGTGCCAGTAATATTGCTGCGCTACGGCGTCCCACGTCCAGTTTGAAGTTTCAAAATCCTGGAAGATAATGCGCGCGTCTTTGAATTGCTTCGGATCATCTGTCCAGACATAGTAATTGCGTTTATCTGAACCTTTAGGCGACTTACGCGCACGCTGAAACCACGGGTGCTGGTCTGAAGTGTGGTTGATCACCAACTCGGTAATTACCTTCAAACCGCGTTTGTGCGCCTCTTTCAGAAATTGCTTAAACTGCTTGATGTCCCCGTATGAAGGGTTAATGTTATAATAATCGGCAATATCATAGCCGTCGTCA
Organism: Mucilaginibacter straminoryzae; assembly: GCF_022953055.1. Lineage (GTDB taxonomy): Bacteria > Bacteroidota > Bacteroidia > Sphingobacteriales > Sphingobacteriaceae > Mucilaginibacter > Mucilaginibacter straminoryzae. The sequence goes on from NZ_JALJEJ010000005.1 coordinate 172,219, forward strand.
CGTAACGGCGAAGGGTAAAAAGGCAACAGCCAGATGGCGGTTACGCCCAGGTCTTGCAGATAGTCCAGCTTCTCCATCAGCCCCTGGAAATCGCCTATGCCATCACCGTTGCCGTCGCGGAAGGCTTTGATATGTAACTCATATATAATGGCATCTTTATACCAGTGCAGGTTATCGTCTATGTTGGTGGTTTGCTCAGCCATAAATTCAGGTAGTGTTTTGGTTAAATTGGTTATTGTTCAACGCGAAAAACGTGTGCGGGCATTTGATAAGGATTAAGCTGAACGAAGTTCCAGGCACCTTGCCAAGTATAACGGTCGCCGCTCAGCAGGTCGTGTACCTGGTACGGGCGGTCAGGGTCTATCCCAAGCTTATCTAAGGGCAGGTTGACGTGCCCGCCCTGGGTGTTAAAAACATCCAGGTTTACGGCCATAATCATGGTATTGCCCCGCTCCTCGTCGCGTTTACCGTAGCAGATCAGCTGGTAATTCGTGGTATCGGCAAATTCTATATTCCAGGTACTTTGCAGCGCTGGATTTTGCTTGCGGATGCGGTTCAGTCTGGTCATCACTTCGGCGGTACGGGTGTATTTATGCCAGTCCCAATGCTTTATCTCGTATTTCTCGTTGTCTACGTATTCTTCTTTTTTGCCGTGAGGCGTGTTCAGCCCAAGTTCGTAAACCGGTCCGTATAAGCCGTAGTTAGAAGATAGGGTCGCCGCCAAGATGAGGCGCATAATGTGGGCATTCTCCCCGCCGTAGGTTAGGATCGGCGGCAGGATGTCCGGCGTGTTAGGCCAGAAGTTCGGACGGTAATACCAGCGCATTTCTGTACGGGTAAGCTCGTGCATGTATTCCTGCAGCTCATACTTGGTATTTCGCCAGGTAAAGTAGGTGTACGACTGGTTGAAGCCAGCCTTTCCCAAACGCTCCATTACCCGCGGACGGGTAAACGCTTCAGCCAGGAACAACACTTCGGGATGATTTTGCCGTACCTCGCCGATCATCCATTGCCAGAAAGCAAATGCCTTGGTGTGTGGGTTGTCGATACGGAAAATAGTGATACCCGCTGCTATCCAGTACTCGATCACGCTCTTCAGTTCCTGCCACAGGTTCTCCCAGTCGTCTGTTTCGAAGTTGAAGGGCAGAATATCCTCATATTTCTTGGGTGGGTTTTCTGCGTATTGTACCGTACCATCGGGCCGCCATTTAAACCATTGCGGGTGCTCCTTTACGTAAGGATGGTCCGGCGCACATTGGTAAGCAATGTCCATCGCTATCTCGATGTTGTACTTCTTCACTTCTGCTACCAGCGCCTTAAAATCATCCAGTGTGCCTAATTCGGGGTGAATGGCTTTGTGACCGCCCAGTCTGTTGCCAATAGCCCAGGGCGAACCGGGATCGTCCGGACCGGCAGTGAGCGAGTTATTTTTACCCTTGCGGTTCTTTTCGCCGATGGGATGGATGGGTGGAAAATACAATACATCGAAACCCATGTGTGCTACACGGGGCAACAAGCGGGTGACATCTTTGAAGGTACCATGTCGGCCCTCCTGCTCGGATGTTGAACGTGGAAATAATTCGTACCAGGTACTATAAGCAGCCTTCTTACGCTCGATTTCTATGCGGTAGGTAGCCGGATAAACTGTAATCATATCCGGATGACGGTACGCATACATCAATGCAGCTACCTGGTCACTTAAGGCCAGCGTTACCGTTTGCAATGGCGTCACATCTTTCTTAAACGCTGAGGTAACATCCAGCAAAGCTTCTTTATCTTTCGGACTGATGGCAGCCGCATCTTCCAATAATTCGATACCAATTTGAATCTCGACGGCCACATCCTGCCCCGCCTCGAATTTCTTTTTCAAGCCTTTTTTCCAGGTGGTGTAATGATCTTCCCAGGCTTCAATCCTAAACTCGAAAAAGCCGAGTTTCTCTGCCTGGAAAGTAGCCTCCCAATAATCATTGATCACAAATTGCATGGGCAGCTCGGCCCACTCCGTTTCGGATTCGTGCTTGATATAGGCATTTGCGGCTACCTCGTCATGCCCGTCGCCGAAGATGCTGGCAGATATTTTCAGCCGTTCGCCCAGGACGGCTTTCGCCGGAAAAAGACCGTCTTCAACACGGGGATTAACATCAGTAATTATCACCCTTTGCTTTCCGCCCGAACTGATCATATTTTTAAGCTGCTTTAAAATTTAGATTAATAGTTAAATAGCATTCTTCAAAATGCTAACCAACAGCTTTTCCAAAAGTTTACTTTTGGTTAAAATAGCGGCAATGAAAATTTGTAAAACAAAGGCAATAAGAGGGGTTGAAATTAATCGATCTTAATTAAAAAGATAATAACTTCGTTGGTTAATATGAGTTTGTGATAGAAATTCGACCTCATTTTCACAAACGACGTTTGAAAAAGCATTCAGAGGAGAGATTCCTTTAGAAGCTTTATCCAGCTTATATCAGAAGATTACTCTTTCGCACAATCGCACATTCCTACCCTTTGCTGTTTTGAAATGACAGCATGGATAATAATTCTTATCTCAACTCAAGTTAATCAACGAACGAACGGGGAGAAAAAAGATGGTTGATTAATCTTCAAGAAGTTTTTCGAAGGTATACTTTGGCGAATAACCCAGCAGCTTTTTAGCTTTATCGTAATTGTAAACCCGGTCTATACTTGCCGGAAACGTCCAGTTTCGCTTGGCATAAATCGCTTCCGCCTGCGGATAATATGTTAAGATCACTTCGCGCGGATCAGTCTTCAACTTTACCAGATCTTGCTTACCAAATGGGCTGCTGCTGGCGATGTTGAATACCTCGAAATCTGCGAATGTTTTATTTAAGGCTAAGTACAAGGCCTCTGCCCCGTCGCGTTCGTCGAGGCCGCGGTATAGGCGGTGATTGGCTTCCAGATTCGGATTTTCAGGCAAAAAACGCCCGACCCGATATACCGAGGTTTGCAAACCTTCTTTGTAGAAAAAGTCGCGGCATAGTTCTTCAGCGGTTTGCTTACTGATGTCGTAAATATCGCGGGGCCTTGCAGGTAATTGTTCATCCACCCAAACAGCTTGGGTATCGTCCACCATTGAATCGCCGTAGATAGAAGTGGTGCTGATGTAGAGAAATTTTTGAACCCGGTTAGCAACAGCTGCATTTAACAGATTGAGCGTACCATAAACATTGGTATCTAAAAAGTCTTCACGGGGATAATTCAAATCAAAGTGCTTCCCGTGAACTGCGGCTGTATGAATGATTGCGTCAATGCCAAGGCAGATTTCCGAAACCATCTTTTTATCCCGGATATCTAAAAGTACGTGGGTGGTGGGGCTTTCAATCACATCGGCACCGAGAACACCGATACCTGCTGATAATAACTTTTGAACAATCGCTTTACCCAGCTTGCCCGCCGAGCCGGTGACCAATACTTTCATCTTTATAAATTACCCAAAGGTAGCTAAATAAGCTTCCTCTGCATTTTCTGGTTCAAGCCGGGATGCGATCTACATAGTTGGGCAGCTTATGCTACAGATGTTCGGATAAAGCTCTACCAAGCTTGTGTTATCTAAAATTCACGCAAACAGGTTGTGAATAAGTGTTATGAAAACAGTTATTAATTATTAAAATTTATGGCTTGTTTAAAAGTCGTTATTTTAGCAGTTAGGTGTGATTAAACGCACATATATGCATTGAAATTATAAATATTTAATCAGTTAAGTAGCGATTTGCGCAGAGGAGATAAAAATTTAAACATAATTTAAACAATATAAATCATTCAAGCATCTTTTAATACCCCTATTTAACATGATCTTTTTTTACTCCCACTTCTGTAATCTACCCGTCATTCAATAAGCATATTATGCGAATGTATACTTCGTGTTAAGCTTATAAATCTTAATAAAAACTTCATAATCAATCCGTAATTTGTAACCAAAATGTTACAATTAAGCACGTTTTAATCTTTGCTAAAGGGGGAATTAGCAAGGCCGACGAAATATTAATTGACTTATTAAATAAACGCTCAACTTACTTTACAATGTGCAGAATTGCCGGTATTATTTCTTCTTCACAACAACCCAACGTTAATTCGAAGAAAGTTAAAGCCATGTGCGACCTATTAGCGCATGGCGGACCTGACGATGAAGGTCTGTTCGCTGATCCGGATGAAAAAATAGTCCTGGGACACCGTCGGCTTTCCATTATGGACCTATCCGCAAACGGCCATCAGCCCATGTCCGATCAGCAGCAAAAAATATGGATGGTATTTAACGGCGAGATCTATAATTTTCAGGAACTTAAAGAAGAATTGGTTGCGTATGGTGCTACCTTCCATTCACAGACAGATACCGAGGTAATTATCGCCGCTTATGCACAATGGGGTACTGCTGCTTTTTCAAAGTTGCGCGGCATATTTGCTTTTGCGCTTTATGATTCGGTCAAAAACATCACGCTGCTGGTAAGAGACAGCTATGGCGTAAAACCGCTCTACTATCACATACAAAATAACCAGCTGAGCTTTGCTTCTGAGGTAAAGCCGTTGGGGAAGGTAAATGATATACCAACAGACCCAAACTGGAAAATTCGCTTCTTAGCTTACGGGTACGTTCCCGAACCTTTTACAACGCTAAAAGGCGTATATAACATTCCTAAGGGAAGTTATATGTGCTGGGATAACCAGACAGGCAAGTACACTATTGAAAGATATCACCTATCGTTTAAACAGCATACTAAAATTACTGATCTACGCATAGCTGAAGAGGCCGTTAGAACTGCGCTGGGTAAAGCGGTAAAACGCCAGCTGATGGCGGATGCACCTATTGGGGTATTTTTAAGCGGCGGTATTGATTCAAGCATATTAACGCTGTTGGCAAACGAGGTAAATAACAGCTTATTAAAAACTGTATCCATTTACTTTAGCGAAAAAACCTACGACGAGTACAGTTTCCAGGCCCTGATTAATCAGAAAGTAAAATGTGAACAGTACACCCATTTGATAAACCAAAAAGACCTGGACGATTATCTGCCCCAGATCTTAGAAGACATGGACATGCCTACAACTGATGGCATCAATGCGTGGTTTATCAGCAAGTACGCAAGTGAAGCAGGGCTGAAAGCCGTTCTTTCGGGTTTAGGCGCCGACGAGCTTTTCGGCGGCTATCCGTCTTTTGAGCGGATCGGGTTTTTAAAGGGCTTGAAAAAGGTTCCCAATGCGATACTTAGGGCCGGTGCTAATTTCGCTGATGAAAAGTTCAGAAAACTTAGCTATGTAAAATACGATCACCCGGTGGCAAACTACCTTTTCCTGAGGGGGAATTATTCTCCGGAGGAAATAGCAGGCATTTTAAATACCACGGCCGTACACGTTATCGAAGTACTTTTAGATGAGCATACTAACTACTCGTCTAAACAGTTTGAAAAAACTGACGCATCATGGTATGAGATGAACATGTACATGCAAAACCAGTTGTTAAAAAATTCGGACGTGATGGGGATGAGACATGCCCTGGAGATACGTGTTCCGTTTTTGGATGAAGATTTTGTAGAAACTGTACAAAATATCGTGCCCGACGTCCGGTTCCAGAATCAATTACCGAAAAAGCTACTGGTAGATTCTTTTAAAGACATACTGCCCAGAGAGATTTGGGACAGGCCAAAAATGGGATTCACCTTCCCCCTACAAGAGTGGATGCGAAAAAACCCGATGATTACAGATCCCGCCTTGTATAAAAACAAACAAGCCCGCAAAGCGCTCGATCTGTTCAACAAAGGGCAGGTACATTGGGGTAAATTGTACGCCTTGTACCAGGTACAATATTATCAGTAAGCGTTACTGATTGCTTCCCGGAAAACAAATAGCGCCAGAGGATGATTAATATCGCTCTGGCGCTTTATTTTTAAAAGCTATTACCGGTGGAAATTTCCGGCTATGCTATTATTGATTCAAAAAATGATCGAACGTATCACTGCGGATGCCCAGACGTAGCGTTTCCAGCGGGATCAGGTCGGCAGGTGCAATGTTGCCCAGGTTGACATTGGCGCCAAGTAATTTAATAAACCAAACCTGCTGCGCTTTTTGCGGCGCTTCCCAGATAATACTATCCTGTGGGATTTTGGTCAGGATTTCGTCCACCAGCCCCTGGCGTACCTCGCCCGAGTCGCGATAGATGCCCACGTTGCCGCTTTCGCGCGCTTCAGCAATCACCTTCCAAGATCCGGCCTGTAATTCTGCTTCCATCAGCTGGATCCATTTATAAGGTGCAAATATCTTCTGCACATCTTTAGATCCTACTTCAGAGATCACCGTCACCATTTTGCTCAGCTTATAAATGTATTCGCATTTCTGGTCCTGCGGAATGGTGATCGAACCGTCTGATACTTCTGCGTGCTGCATCCCATAGCGTTCCAACGTTCGGCAGTACTCATCATATTGTCCGCGGATGATAAAGGCTTCGAAAAGCGTTCCGCCAAAGTATACCGGGATTCCGGCATCGCGGTAAAGCTTTAGCTTTTCATTAAGGTTAGGCGTAACATATGATGTTGCCCAGCCTAATTTAACAATGTCTGTATACTCGCCGCAAACCTCAATAAAGTCTTCAACCTGGCGTAAGCTGAGCCCTTTATCCATCATCATGGTCATGCCGCTTGTTCTTGGCTTTGCAGTTCTTTCTGGCAGATTGTTTAAATGATAATTCATTGTTAAATTAAAGTTATAACCTATAACAAAAAGTATTAACGCGTCAAATATGAGGATATTTTCATAGAGTTATGCTTTGATATAGAAATTTGACAATTAAAATTATACTGCCTGCAGCGCATTATTTCAAACAATATAGGTCTTAAACGCTTCAATAGGTGATACCCCTCCCTTTGTTTATGAACATACGACAGAACAAGAGAGAAAATAAGGAAGATAATTACAGCTACGTAGAAAAAGTGTGGATTGCGGCAGGAAGTGTCGCCCTGCTGGCCATCCTGATCTTGATTGTCAGGGTAGCATTTAACGTACTGCTGATGGTAGTAGCTGGCAGCCTGATTGCCGTTTACTTTCACGGCCTGGCAGATGCCATTTGCCGGTGGACCAATTGGCGCAGGGGCATCTGTATGCTGATCTCCGTACTGGGGACTTTTATAATCGCCGGTTTGCTCTTCTGGTTTATGGGCAGCAGGATCCAGCAGCAGGTGAGCACGTTAAGCCAGGATTTCCCAACGCTGTTGGATAAATTGGAACAACAGGTGCGCAGCTACCCGTTGGGCGACCGCATGCTGAACAATTTCTCTGGCGATAATATGCAGAAGGTGACCACTACCGTGCAGAAGTTTTTCCGTACCAGTTTTGGTGTGATCGGCGATATGTATATCATCATGTTCCTGGGTATATTTTTCACCATTCAGCCAGATCTTTATAAAAAAGGAATCGTTAGGCTGATCCCCAGAAGAGGGCAGCAGAAAGCACGTGACGTGCTGGACAGGCTGAGTTTTGTATTAAAGGGCTGGCTGAAAGGAATGATGGTAGCAATGGTGCTGATCGGTGTGCTGACGTTCGTCGGGCTTACGATTATTGGCATACCGATGGCTTTGGCTTTGGCGGTAATTGCAGGCCTGCTGAACTTCATTCCCAACTTTGGTCCGCTGATGGCGATGGCCCCGGCGGTACTGCTTGGGTTGGTGGACAGCACGCAAATCGCAATCATCGTGGCCGCACTTTATATCCTGATCCAGACGCTGGAAAGTAATATCATCACCCCTACTATTCAACGGCGTATGATTGATCTGCCACCGGCCTTGCTGATCATCGGGCAGGTGATGATGGGCGCGCTTTCCGGTGCGTTGGGTATTATCCTCGCTACGCCGCTTTTAGCAATTACCATGACCTTGGTGAACGAATTGTATATAAAGCCGAACGAGGAAGCAGAGGAACTGATTATAACAGAAAAGCCGGACTGATGTAGCCCGGCTTTCATATTGACTCTGTGTTTATCAGTGCATGTATCTACTGATAATATCGATAATGATCTTGTTCTTCTGCAATTGCGGCAGGTAATCAAACAAGATGTAATGCTTCTCCGGATCGGCTTTCAGCGCCATCTCCAGATAAGCTAAAGCTTCGTTATAATCTCCCCGGGCAAAAAGGTAAGCTACCATGCGGTAGTATAGTTCTGCCGTTTCAGGGTTGTTTTTAATAGCGTCAGATACCACATCAATGGCATCATCCAGGCGCTCCTGTTCGTAAAGGATAGATGAATAATCCAGCCAGGCATCTGCATCCAGCGGATTAAGCTCTACCACCTTTTCGTAGGCTTTTTCAGCTTCGGGCAAGTGGCCCAGTTTGTATTCGGCGTCGGCAATGGCAAACCAGTAGTCTGCGTTGATGCTGTCCAGATCCAGCGCTTTACGGTAAAAGTGCAGCGCCTCGAAATAACGTTCTTCAAAATCAAGCGTAACGCCGATACCAAACCAGGCGTCGCCCAGTTTAGAATCCATCCTTACGGCCTTTTTGTAAAAAGAACGCGCTTCGTCCATCTGCTCCAGCTTTTCGTAGCATTCGCCAATGGCACAATAGGTATCGGCATTAGGCTGCTCGTACTCAAACGTCTGGCGGTATACCTCAATGGCTTCAGCATATTTTTCCAGGTTTACCAGCGCGTTGCCTTTGTTAAAGTAAGCAGAGGCAAAGCTGTCCTTGATCAGTATGGCGTAATCATAGGCATCAATCGCCTTTTCAAACAAACCTAATTTGGTATACGCGTTGCCTAAATTATACCAGGCCGCATAGCTGTAAGGTTCGTTATCGATATATTGCTGATAAAACTGTACGCTTTCTTCCTGGTTGTCCATCACATCATAGCAAAAAGCCAGTTCGTAAAGGGCATCCTGGTTTTCCATATTATATTCCAGGCAGCGTTTCAGGTATTTAATAGCCTGCTCGTAGTCGCCCATGTTCTGATGCACGTAGGCGATGTGCAGTAAAATATCATCCTTTTCTTCGGCCATATCCAGGGCCTTTTCGTAGTTCTCCAACGCTTCGTCAAAGCGCTCCAGGTTCTCGTAAAGGTTACCGCGGATAATGTAAATATCGGCGTCAGAAGCTTCTAACAGCTCTGCCTTATCCAACGCTGCAAAAGCCTCGGAAAGGCGGTTGGTAATTACCAGCAGTTGTGCTTGTTTGATCAGGAATACAGTCGCGAATGGATGTTGGTTTCGTGCATATTCAACAACCTGCAAAGCTTTAGCAGGATCATTTTTTTCTATGTAGTAGTCGATGATATTCTCAAAGGCTTGCGCATCAAAAAAATACTGATCGTGGTTGCGGATCATTTCCTCGTATCTTTCAACGGAAAATTTAGGATCCTCGGAGTAACCGAATTCAAATTCTTCTTCCATTCGATAGGTTTTAATGTTTAGACTGAGAAAATCAGTAAAAGTGACACTTGCTGCCTCTTTTTCGTTATCAAATTACAATAATAAGACAGGTTGCCCTAAATTAGTTTTCCACAAATACACATTTTCAACAGGTGAACGTTGTAAGTATTTGATAATTAAATAAAAGCAAAAGGCTTAAATTTTTCAACCTTTGGTTACGTTAACCGCTTTGCAGATACTTATTTTTGGAAAAATATACCGCTATGAAATTCGATGTCGGGGAAGTGCTCAGTCACTTTAATATAAACGAAACAAACCCTGCTTTTAGTACAGGCAAAAATGCGGGCAGCAGTGCAGATGCGGAGGCAAGGGCGATCACCTCGCCGGTAGACGGGCTGAAGATTGCTACGGTGCAAATGGCGACTGCTGCCGAATACCATGCCGTTGCCGAACAGGCTGTTATTGCCGCCAAAAGCTGGCGAGGCTTGCCTGCCCCGAAACGCGGCGATATCATCCGGCAGATTGGCCTGGCGCTAAGGGAAAATAAAGATATGCTGGGCAAACTTGTCTCTTACGAAATGGGGAAAAGCCTGCAGGAAGGCTGGGGCGAAGTGCAGGAGATGATTGATATCTGCGATTTTGCCGTTGGCATCAGCCGGCAGTTATACGGGCTGACGATGCATTCGGAACGGCCGGGGCACCGCATGTATGAACAGTACCACCCGCTGGGTGTAGTGGGTATTATTTCGGCTTTCAACTTCCCGGTAGCGGTATGGAGCTGGAACGCTATGCTGGCATGGGTGTGCGGCAATGTTTGCATCTGGAAGCCTTCTGAAAAAACACCGCTTACGGCTTTGGCCTGCCAGCATATTGTGCAACAGGTTTTTGCCGAAAATGATATAGACGAAGGCGTATCCTGCTTAGTGATCGGCGATCGCGCCATCGGCGAGCTGATGGCAGCAGACCACCGCGTTGCTTTGGTTTCGGCTACCGGTTCTACCCGGATGGGTAAAGCTGTTGCGGCTACCGTAGCGCAGCGTTTGGGCAAATGCCTGCTGGAACTGGGCGGCAACAATGCCATCATCATTACCGAGAATGCCAGCCTGGATATTGCTTTAGTAGGTGCGGTATTCGGGGCGGTAGGCACGGCCGGACAACGCTGTACTACTACCCGCAGGCTAATTATCCACGAAAGTATTTACGAACAGTTTAAGCAAAAACTGGTAAGCGCTTACGGGCAGATCCAGATTGGCAACCCATTGGACGAACATAACCATATGGGGCCGCTGATTGACAAATATGCAGTAAACGCTTATCTAAATTCAATTGAACAGTGTAAAGCACAGGGTGGGAAATTTATAGTTGAAGGCGGCGTTTTAGAAGGGCCTGGCTTCGAATCTGGCTGTTATGTAAAACCATGTATTGCCGAGGTTGAAAACCATTTCGCAATTGTTCAGCACGAAACCTTTGCGCCTATTCTTTACCTGATCAGGTACCATACTTTAGACGAGGCGATCGAACTGCAAAATGCCGTTCCGCAGGGACTGTCTTCTGCTATTATGACGAATAATTTGCGCGAAGCCGAACAATTTCTGTCTTTTGCAGGTTCTGACTGCGGAATAGCCAACGTTAACATCGGTACCTCTGGTGCCGAGATCGGCGGAGCTTTCGGAGGTGAGAAGGAAACCGGTGGCGGACGCGAGTCTGGTTCGGATGCGTGGAAAGCTTACATGCGGCGACAAACCAACACCATCAATTATTCAACTCAGCTTCCGCTTGCGCAGGGCATTAAGTTCGACCTATAACTACTTATACTTTTTATGAAACAATTTTTGCGGCGCGTTGCCGGATTAGGTATCTGCTTATCCTTATTATCAGAACTTGCTGTTTTTGCACAACCAGCCGCTCCAAAACCCGTTCTTCCCCAAAACTGGTTTGCCCTCGATCAGAAAACCGATGGTTATTACGGCATCAGCCTGGCACAAGCCTATCAGTTTCTGAAAGGCAAAAAAAGCAAAACGGTAGTGGTCGGCGTGATTGATAGTGGTATTGATACCTTACAAAAAGACTTGCGCCCGGTATTGTGGACCAATACCAAAGAGAAACCCGGTAATGGTAAAGATGATGATGGCAATGGCTTTATAGATGATGTACATGGCTGGAACTTTATCGGTGGTGCCAATGGCCAATGCGATTGTAAAGAAACTTCTGAAGAAGTGCGCGAATACGAGCGCCTGAAAGGTAAATACGCCAGCATTACCAATCCGCCTGCTACACCAGATTCTGCTTTTGCATACTGGCTACTGGTTAAGCGCCTGCGCGACTCTACCGTTAACAAGGCAGAAACCGAGCTGAAACAACTAACCCCGATTATGAGCGCCATGGTAGAAACCAGTGCGATCATCAAAAGGGCTTTAAAACTGCGTGCCGACCAGGGCTTCAAACTTGCCGACCTGAAGAAGCTAAACGCCGCTAATGATACACTTAATGATGTGAAGCTGCTCTGGACAACCATGCTAAGCGCGGCTGACCCAAGCGCGACCAGCACTAAAATGCTGAAAGATTATTCGGACTATATGGCCAAGCTGAATAATGACGTTAACCCCGACCTGGAAGTAAGAAAACGTACCGTTGGTGATAACCCGGATGTATTGAAAGATAAACCTTATGGCAACAACCAGGTTAAATCAGAACAATCTTTCCACGGCACCATGGTTTCGGGTTTTATCGCCGCCGTAAGAAATAACGGCTATGGCATAAATGGTGTGGCCGATAATGTGAAGATCTTACCGGTAGTGGCTTCGCCCGATGGTGACGAATACGATAAGGATGTAGCCAATGCGATTTATTACGCCGTAGATAATGGTGCGCGGATCATCAACATGAGTTTTGGCAAAAAACTTTCACCCCATAAAGCCTGGGTGGACGCCGCCTTTAAATATGCTGCCAAGCATGATGTGTTACTGGTTTTAGCCGCCGGTAATGATAACCTGGATATTGATAATACGCCTGAATACCCGAACGATACTTTCTTAGATGGTTCTGCTACTGATGCGGATAACGTGATCTTTGTAGGTGCATCGGGCCCTAAAAAGGGTGAGAACCTAGCCGCTGAGTTTTCCAACTATGGCAAAAAGAACGTGGACGTTTTTGCACCCGGCACGCAGGTAACATCGGTTGCTTTAAACGGCGACACCGAAACAGAGGACGGTACCAGTTTTTCATCTCCCATTACGGCAGGCGTTGCTGCGCTGGTGGCAGAATACTACCCGGACCTGAGTGCAAGGCAGCTGAAACAGGTAATCCTGCAGTCGGCGAAACCGCTTAATGGCTTAATGGTGAATAAGCCCGGCACGCAGGATAAAGTAGATTTTACCACGCTGAGCAAAACAGGCGGTATTGTGAACGCTTATGAAGCTTTACAGGTTGCGTCGAAAATGAAGGGCGAAAGAACTGCGGCTAAATAAGCACTGCTATTGAATTGATTCATAGGAGATAACAGAATGACATTTCGGCAATCACCCCTTCCACAATGGGTCGATAAAGTAGAGACATGATACATTATGTCTACCTAAGCCAATAAGACGCGAGGTATCGCGTCTCTACAGCTCCAATAAACTTTCAGCAATCAACCTTTCGACGATGGGGCTATAAAGTAGAGACACGATACATTGGTAACTATATAAATCCAAAGAAATATTTTCCATATCAGAAGAAGAAAGACTGTTATCCCTGCGCTTCAAGTTGCCAGAAGTAAGCGATTTGCGTGAGACTTTGCTTGAAAGCGTTTTTTTCTGCGATTTTAGTATTATTTTTTGCCTTTCAAGTTCAGATTTATACTTATTAAATAAGTATCCATCAAATGAAAGGCTGTATATAGTTTCTTTATGCCTTTCGCTATATACTATTTTCCTTGTGTCTAATAACCATCACGCACAAGTTTTATCAAGGCTCTATTTAGTCCGTGTAAATCTTCACTAAAGTCTTTTTTTCACCATCTTAAACTAATTAGTAAAGTTCATGGTCTTTAATATTATCTTTAAAATACCTCAAAAGGGTATCTAATTTTTCAATGGGGTGGTAGCATATTCATAAAAAAAGAGGCTTGGTTGAGCCTCTTTTTTTATGAATAATAGTTGATTATTTTTCTTTGTCTTTTGGATTGTAATTCAAAGCTGTTTTAAGTTTATCATTGACGTCTGAAAGAGGTTCTTTCGGTATTGTTTCAATTCTTTTCCTTTCAGGCAAGTATGGGCTACGAATTTGCTCTTCCGTATAATTTGATGCTCTCAGGGCTTTTAATTGTTGTTGCGCTGCTTGCCTCAACAAATTAAGTTTTTGAGCTTTGTCTAAACCATTTTGATTAAAAACCGCATTTAATCCCTCTAAATTAGATAATACGAGTAATTGATGCGCATCAGCTATATCTCTAACATTAAAATTTTGCAATGCTAGTTGAGGATTTGCCTCTCTCCATTGTTTGGCAGTAAAGCCGAACATTGCAATATTTAAAATGTCTGCTTCTTCGGCGTATATCCATTTCTTTTTTTCTTCGTCAGTTATTTTGGGGATAACATATTGTTGAATTGCATTTGTATGTATTGCATAATTAGCTTTACTTAAAAAACGTCTGTAGTCCCATTCGGAATTTAACCGTCTTTGCTCTTCTTCCTTTAGTTTTTGAAATTCTTTTACGAGCAACAGTTGAAAGCGAGGGCTTATCCACATTCCAAATTGAAATGCTATATCTCTGTGAGCATATGTCCCCCCATATCTGCCTGTTTTTGCACTAATGCCGATTGCTCCTGTTTTTTCTATCCAGTCTTTTACAGACAATACATAATTATTCCCGCCGGATGTATTTTTAATTATACCGTATTCGGTATAATTAAAATTCGGATTATTCATGGCTTCCCATTCACCCAAATATTCAATAGTGTTTTTAGTGCTTAACCACTTTGTGATCACTATATTCTCATGTTGGCTTTTGGCCATGTCCGTTAATGAAATGTAATCGTTTTCATTTATGGTGAATAACGATATTTCTATGCCTTCCACATTAATTTTACTCATTTTGTTAATTGGCTATAGGTTAACCGGTCGGTGCAATCTGAAAGCAAGGAGTTGAAACGGCTGCAATCCGTATCTTTTCTACTGTTATATCTAAAGGTAAATTCATCTGCATACTTTTGCAAGTGTCTTGGAGATACATAATGATAAATACCAATCACCATTGGGTCAAAAAGAGAAAAGCAACCTTCAATACTATTGGTATAATTAAAGCCTCTGACATTTTCTTTAACTAATTTATAGTAAGTATTTACGGTATCAGTCATATAGTTACCGATACATCCTGTCTCCCTAAGCCTGATAAGACGCGAATATCGCTTCTCTACGAGTATTATTCTGAAAGACTTATGCCGTAAACTCTTTTAAGGCTAAACCAATCCGCCGGATGGTTTCTTCTTTGCCCAACAATGCCACGATATCAAATACGTGCGGGCCAAATTTGCCGCCAACCAGCATCACGCGGAATGGCAACATCACGTCGCCTATCTTCAGGCCTTTTTGCTCGGCAAGGGCTTTAAAATCTGCTTCTAAACCTGTAGCCTCCCATTGGCTGGCTGCTTGTAAAGATTCTGACAGGGTATTAAAGAATTCTGTTTTGGCATCCGTCCATTTAGGTTTTACGGCATTCAGATCATATTCCTTTGGCGCTTCAAAAAAGTAGCCGCCTTGCTGGTAAAAATCAGTCAGTAAGGTACAGCGGTCTTTCACCAGGTCGATCACCTTTACCAGGTAATCTTCATCCGATACCGTAATTCCCTTATCATTTAATATCGGTACTACACGTGGTTTCAATTCATCAGCGCTTAAGCGTTTGATCCATTCCGCGTTGAACCACTTCGCTTTTTCAAAATCAAACTTCGCTCCCGACTTATTTACCCGCTCGATGGAAAACTGCTGAATCAACTCGTCCAGTGAGAAAACCTCCTGGTCTGTTCCGGCATTCCATCCCAGCATCGCTAACAGGTTGTTAAATGCTTCCGGAAGAAAGCCCAGCTCACGGAAGCCCGGCGTCAGTTCGCCTGTTTTCGGATCCGTCCAGTTCATGGCATATACCGGGAAGCCTAAACGCGCGCCGTCGCGCTTGCTTAACTTGCCGTGACCGTCTGGCTTCAGGATCAATGGCAGGTGTGCCCATTGCGGCATCTGTTCTTTCCAGCCCAGGTATTCCCAAAGTAGTAAGTGAACAGGCGCCGATGGCAGCCATTCTTCGCCGCGGAAAGCGTGGGTGATCTGCATCAGGTAATCGTCAACTACTACGGCCAGGTGGTAAGTTGGCATACCGTCGGCTTTCAGCAGTACTTTATCATCAGAAAGATTGGTATCGAAGCTTACAAACCCGCGGATCATATCTGTAAAGCTGACGGTTTCATCCGTTGGCATTTTGATGCGGATCACATGCGGCACTTTTTCGTCCAGCAATTTGTCTACCTCATGCTCCGGCAGCGAAAGCGAGTTACGCATTTCATTGCGGTAAGCATGCCCGTATTGAAAGTTAGGCACGTCTTTACGCTTCTGCTCCAGCTCATCCGGCGTATCAAAAGCGTAATACGCATGTCCCTGCGCCACTAAACGCTCTGCATATTCTCGGTATAACGCTTTACGTTCGCTTTGGCGGTAAGGTGCAAACGGGCCGCCAATTTCGGGGCTTTCGTCCGGAAACAGTCCGCACCATTTTAAACAATCCAAAATGTATGCTTCAGCACCCTCTACATAGCGGTTTTGGTCGGTATCTTCTATCCGCAAAACAAAAGTGCCGTTGTGCTGCTTTGCAAAAAGATAATTAAATAAAACCGTACGTACGCCGCCAAGGTGCAATCCACCGGTTGGGCTGGGCGCAAAACGCACCCTTACTTTCTGGTTACTCATAGTGGGGGCAAAGATAGGCTATTCGCCCGAAAGTCGGTGAGTTGATCAGACCTTGAGTCCGTTAG
The DNA here is from genome assembly GCF_022953055.1 of Mucilaginibacter straminoryzae. GTDB lineage: Bacteria > Bacteroidota > Bacteroidia > Sphingobacteriales > Sphingobacteriaceae > Mucilaginibacter > Mucilaginibacter straminoryzae. The sequence goes on from NZ_JALJEJ010000005.1 coordinate 188,582, forward strand.
TTTGCAAGAGCGACAGCCGATTAGTTTTTCAGATAATAAAAACGAGATAATACGTTGATATGTTGCCAACGGCCGGACTAACATTTAAAGAAAAATAACTTAATTTGAGCACTGTTAAATGATTCCCAACCCATACGAACAACGAAGACTCTGGAAATACCTGCTGCTGGCCTTTGCCGTAGTGATTGCCAGCGGCTCGTTGCTATATACCAATTACCTGGTTAAAAACATTGCCAGATCTGAACGTACGCGTGCGCAGGTTTGGGCGCAGAGCATGAAACAGGTATTATCATCAGACGATAACGACTACCTGAACTATGTATTCTCTGTCCGTGACAGCCTTTCTGTACCGGCCATTGTAACCGACGAGCGCGGTGATTTTAAGTTTGTACGGGGGCTGGATTCTACCAAAACTTACATCCCTATCACGGCATCCGCAGGGCTAAAAGAGAAGTTACCCAAATACGATATCCAATATTTTCGGGATCAACTGGAATCTATGAAGGCGCAGCATGAGCCTATTAAGATCAATATTTTTGGCAACAATTATTGGCTGGTCTATTATAAAGACTCCCAGTTACTTAGCCAGCTGCGGGTTTTTCCGTACATCCAGCTATCGGTTATCGCTATATTTTTATTGGTGGCCTACACGGCGTTCAGCTCATCGCGAAAGTCTGAGCAGAATAAAGTTTGGGTGGGTTTAGCTAAAGAAACCGCCCACCAGTTAGGCACGCCCATCTCTTCGTTAATGGCCTGGATTGAGCTGATGAAAGAGAAGTTTGATGCCGAAAACGACCCGCTGATCGCCGAGATGGAAAATGATGTGCGGCGTCTGGAAATCGTAGCCGACCGCTTTTCTAAAATTGGCTCGAGGCCGGTGCTTGACCCGCACAATGTATACGATGTGGTAACAGATTTTGTAGATTACTTTAAGGTACGCGTGAGTAACAAGATCAGCTTTGAAGTGACTGGTAATACGCAACTGAAAGCCGACCTGAACATCCCGCTGTTTGACTGGGTGTTGGAAAACCTGATGAAAAATGCGGTTAATGCGATAGAAGGGCCCGGAAAAATCAGTGTAGAAATTTCGGGCAGTAAAACAAAGAACCAGCTTTATATTGATATTAAAGACACCGGTAAAGGAATTCCCAAAAGGAAGTTTGAAACCGTTTTCCGTCCCGGATATACCACGCGTAAACGTGGCTGGGGATTGGGTTTATCGCTCACTAAACGCATGGTAGAGAATTACCATAACGGCCACATCTTTGTAAAGGACTCTGAACTGGGCAAGGGAACCACCTTCCGGATTGTGCTGAAGAAGGTTGGCCAGCAGGAGCTGGTGACTGCCTAAGTTTTAACGCTTCTTTTTGCCCCAGGCACCGTTAGTAAAGAAGCTTTTCCGCCTGGGTTCTGCTGGCTTGGCTTCGTCCACAGTTTTTTTTGTTTTTACATCCACGTCGTAATCCCGAGCCATTTTAGCTACGCGATCTTCAAGGCTTTCGGTGGTTAATTTTTCGCGCAGGCTATCCACCATTATGGGGAAAGCAAACGGGGTGGGCCGTTCAATTTCTTTAATAATTACCTGCTGCTTGCCAATTCGTTGCAAAGCCTGGCGCAAACGAAACTCTTCTAACTGAAAAGCCAAAGCTTCGTTATAAGCTTGCCGCACTAAAAGGTTATCGGGTTCGTACTCACTAAATACATCAAACAGCAGCGATGTGGAGGCCTGCAAATGCCGGTGCTTCATGGGCTGCCCAGGGTAACCGGTAAAGATCAACCCGCCGATGTGTGCAATATCCCGAAACCGTCGCCGGGCCATTTCGTTTGCATTCAGGCTGTGCTGGATATCATCTAAGAGCTGATGGATGGAGAACAGATCGTTTTCCAAGGCTTCTTTCAACAATACATCGTCGTCTGTCAGCAGCTCGAACCCATAATCGTTCATGGCGATAGAAAAGGTTGCTTTCTTTAGTTTAGACAAACGGTAGGCAAACAATGAAGCCATACCCTCGTGAACCAGCCGTCCTTCAAAGGGGTAAAAAAGCAGGTGATGCCCGTCGCGCGAGCGGAAAGATTCGATCAGGAACTCGTGGCTTTCTGGTAAATGTGATAGCTGCGATTGAAGGTTGAAGAGGGGCTTCAGGGCAATCACTTCTTCATCGCGTTCGAGGCCCCTGGCAACTTCATCCAGTTTATCACGAAAAACGGCTGCCAGTTGCGAAGATAATGGCATACGACCGCCCAGCCAGCTGGGGATCATTCCTTTTGTGGCGTTGGATTTTTTCACAAATGCCGTCATATCCTTCACCTTTATAAACTCAAGGCTGCGGCCTGCAAACCAAAATACATCGCCCGGTTTTAGCTTCGAGATGAAATACTCTTCGATATTTCCTAAGGAGCCGCCATGCATCAGTTTTACGCGCAAACTTACCTCGCTGGTAATGGTGCCGATACTTAAACGGTGCCGCATGGCCACTTTACGGCTGTTTACTTTATACAGGCCGTTTTCTACTTCCACTTTTAAAAACTCGTCATATTGCGATAGCGTGTTACCACCGGTAGTAATAAAATCCAGTAGCTGGCCAAACTCGTCCCGGCGGAGATCTGCAAAGGCATAAGTAGATTTTATTTCATTAAATAACTCATCTGCACGGAAGCCATCAGAAACAGCCAGCGTTACCATGTACTGGATCAGCACGTCCATAGCCAGCAGGATCGGGTCGCGGCTTTCGAAATTCCCGTTGATCATCGCCTGCTTTAGTGCTGCGCCTTCCAGTAGCTCCATTGAATGGGTAGGAATAAACCATATGCGGGAGGTAGCACCCGGATGATGCCCGCTACGCCCGGCGCGTTGCATAAAGCGCGCTACCCCTTTCGGGCTGCCTACTTGTATAACGGTATCTACCGGGCGGAAATCGACACCCAAATCCAGACTTGATGTACACACCACCAGTTTTAATGCCTGGCTGTGCAAAGCTTGCTCTACCCAGTTGCGCAGATCGTTATCCAGCGAACCATGGTGCATGGCGATAATGCCCGCATACTCCGGGTAGTTATCCAAAATGGCATGATACCATATTTCTGACTGAGCACGTGTATTGGTAAAAATAAGTGTGGTATTGCTTTTCGCAACAATCTGCATTACCTCTGGCAGCAGCTTTAGCCCGATGTGGCCCGTCCACGAGTATTGTTCAACGTTTTCAGGAATAACAGATTTGATCACAATCTTTTTATCCAGGTGCGCGCGTACCATTTTGATCTTGTCCTGCGGGAAATTATTACCCAATAGCACTTCTGACGCCTGTTCTAAATTGCCAATCGTAGCGCTGATCCCCCAGATGCGGAGAGAGGAAAGTGAGTTGCGGGAGGCGGGAAGCGAGGATTGGACCCCTGATCGGCCGTCTTCAATCTTTAGCTCGACCCCTCCCCGGCCCTCCCCAAAGGGGAGGGAGTTACTTAGTGATTTTCTTATATGCGCTATAACTCCTTCAATGTCATTTAAAACAGCATCGTTACCAAATCTCAACAAGGTATAGCCATGTTCTTCAAGATATTTTTCCCGTCCTTTATCATAATCCGCCTGATCAGCGCCCTGATGATACCCTCCGTCAACTTCTATGATTAACTTCTTCTCTATGCAGACGAAATCGGGAATATAATCTAACACCGGTTGCTGTCGCCTGAATTTGCATCCCAATTTCTTGGCCCTTAACTGCTGCCACAATATATTTTCAGCCTCTGTTGGTTTATGCCGCATCTCCCTGGCTTGATCGATAAGCGCCTTCCAACTCGTCGCATCTGTAGTATAATATTCAGGTTTATCCTTTTCAGACCCATCTCCGTTGGAGAGGGCTATGGAGAGGTCGCCATTGACGGTTGAACTATCCTTATTTTCTGTCCCCTGTCCTTTGGAGAGGGCTAGGGAGAGGTCGCCATTAGAAAGGCCCCCCTTCCTTAACGCCCTTAACTTAGATAAGCCCAACTCTACCTGTACGCCTCTTTTAGTTCCAAGCAGTTCGTGCCACTCGTCTATCACTACTACCTCCATGCTTTGAAACAGGCGGGGGTAGTCTTTCTGCGCCAGCATCAGGTGCAGGCTTTCCGGGGTGGTGAGCAACACCTCGGGCAGTTTCTTTTTCAATGCCTGCTTTTCCGCAGCAGGTGTATCCCCGGTTCGGGTAGCAATTTTCCAGGGGATGTCCAGGTCGTCGCATACCTCCTGCATTGCCTTTCGGATGTCGTTAGTTAAGGCGCGCAGTGGCGTGATCCACAGCATCAGCAGGCCATTGTTTTCCCTGGTTTGGTAAGTTTCCGGGTACTTGTTAATATAACCGGCCAGAAACGGCAGGAACAGCGCAAAGGTTTTGCCGCTGCCCGTAGGTGCATTCAGCAAACCTGAGCAACCGGATAGGTAGGCATCTTCCATTTCCCGCTGAAAAGGAAATTGCTGCCACTTCTTATATTCAAACCAATCGCGTATTACCTGCTGTCCTTTGCTCATATACCTTATTATCGTAAATGTACGATACTTGTTTTTATTGCGATGGAAAGCTGTAAAACAAAAAAGAGGCTTAACGCCTCTCTTTATTTTGTCGGATTATACTAACCTGCTGTTATTTTTTTACCCAACCGTCTTTCAACGTTACGGTGCGGTTGAACACTAGTTTCTCTGGTGTGGAATGCTTGTCTAAAGTAAAGTAACCTTTACGGATAAACTGGTAACCTTTGCCGGGTACCGCAGTGGTTAGATCATCCTCGATGTAGGCATTTTGGATGATCTGCAGGCTATCCGGATTCAGGTATTCTTTAAAGTCGCCATCTTCATTTGCCGGATCTTCTACCCGGAACAAACGGTCGTACAAACGAACTTCGGCAGTTTTGGCATGCGGTACACTGATCCAGTGGATAGTGCCTTTTACGTTAATGCCACTGGTATCCTGGCCGGATTTAGACTCGGGGATGTAGGTACATTGGATCTCGGTAACATTGCCTGCTTCGTCTTTTACAAAGTCTTCGCATTTTACAATGTAAGCATGTTTCAGGCGTACCATCAAGCCCGGTCCTAAACGGAAGAATTTCTTCGGCGGAACTTCCATAAAGTCTTCACGCTCGATATACAGTTCGCGGCTGAACGGGATATCACGACCACCTTCGCCACCTTCTACCTCCGGATTGTTTTCGCCATGCAGTGTTTCGGTCTGGCCTTCGGGGTAGTTGGTGATCACCAGTTTAACCGGATCCAGTACGGCCATTCTTCTCCATGCTGTTTTATTTAGATCTTCGCGGATACAGAACTCCAGCAAACTTACATCGATGATATTTTCGCGCTTGGCTACACCTATACGCTCGCAAAAATCGCGGATGGCAGCAGGGGTATAACCACGGCGACGTAACCCGCTGATGGTAGGCATACGCGGATCGTCCCAGCCTTCTACGTGGCCTTCATTCACCAGTTGCAGTAGCTTGCGCTTGCTCATGACGGTGTAATTCAGGTTCAGACGGGCAAATTCATACTGGCGTGAAGGGAAAATCTCCAACTGCTCGATAAACCACTCATAAAGCGGGCGGTGCGGAATAAATTCCAGCGTACACAACGAATGCGTAATCTCTTCGATGGAATCAGACTGCCCGTGCGCAAAGTCATACATCGGGTAGATGCACCATTTATCGCCGGTACGGTGGTGATGCGCGTGCTTGATGCGGTACATAATCGGGTCGCGCATGTGCATGTTCGGCGAAGCCAGATCGATCTTCGCACGAAGCACCTTCGCCCCGTCAGGATATTTGCCATCCTTCATTTCTTCAAACAACTGCACGTTTTCTTCAATGCTGCGGTCGCGGTATGGGCTTGGCGTTCCCGGTTCGGTCGGTGTGCCTTTTTGTGCGGCAATCTCTTCCGGGGTGCTGTCATCTACATAAGCCAGACCTTTACGGATCAGCGTTAAGGCGAAAGAGTAGATAATATCGAAATAATCAGAGGCGTACAGCTCATTGGCCCAGTTAAAGCCCAGCCAGCGCACATCTTCTTTAATGCTTTCTACGTATTCGGTATCTTCGGTAACGGGGTTGGTATCGTCAAAACGAAGATTGGTTGCACCGCCGTATTTCTGCGCCAAACCAAAGTTAAGGCAAATAGATTTTGCGTGGCCGATATGTAAATAGCCGTTAGGCTCTGGCGGAAAACGGGTAAGTACACGGCGATTGTGCTTGCCGGTACGTAAATCTTCCTCAACAATCTCTTCTATAAAGTTTAACGATCTTTCCTCGCTCATAACATCATGATACTTGAACCGCAAATGTAGAAAAAAAGCATGGGATGAAGGCCTTTAGCTCGGTGCGTATTCGCCTTTAGTAGGCGGTTTTTAAGCATGCGGGCATCTTCTTGTCAAGCATCGATTGAGGTGATTGATCAGCCTAAGAAAACTAAGGTTACAACAATTCTTAGTTTTAGGAGTTATAATATAAACCAAAGATTAAAAATACATACTATAGAGAAACCGCTACCCACTAAACTAAAAAATCAAATTTTTAATTTTAAGATGGAGAAGAACATGAAAAAATCCCTTTTAATAGTAGCAGCTTCCGTTTCTGTGTGTTTCACTGCACTTAATGCAAGTGCGCAAACCGCGCAGGATACCACCAAAAAAACAACAACTACTACCACAACAACCACTACTACACCTGCGGTTAACGCGACCCAGGATCTGAGTGTGTTACTGGCATCCAGTTCTGATTTCTCGATGGCAGCAGGTGCAGTAAAGGCAGCAGGTTTAGAAACCGCTTTACAGGCCGCAGGCCCATATACCATATTTGCACCTAATAATGCTGCTTTCAGCAAAATTCCGCAAGGGAAGCTGGACAGCTTGATGAAAGATCCGGCAAAGCTTACCTCTGTGCTGAAAGGGCATGTGGTAGTAGGGCATTATACCAAGGCAGAAATTATTAAAGCCTTAACGGCAGGTAAAGGAAAAGCTACCGTAACCACTATAGACGGGCAAACACTTACCTTATCGGTAAGCCCGAATAAAACACTTCAGATCACTAACGCAGCAGGTAATTCTGCCGAGGTATCGTTGTATGACCTGATGGCAACCAATGGTGTAATCAACGGCATTAACGGTGTGTTACTGCCCAAATAAAAATCTATTAACTAACTAAACAAGCAGCAAAGCCCCGTAATAGGGGCTTTTGCCGTTTATAGGGTTTTTAATCCCAGTCCGGGTTCGTTATTTAATATCCACTTCCCTTCTTTAAAATGCGGATCGGGGTAAGGGTTGTTTCCCGATAGGAACGGCCCGTCCAGATCGGCCCAGTCGCATTGCGGGGCGAGCGCAGCGGCAGCTAATGTGGCGCAGCTGGTCTCCGTCATGCACCCAATCAATATGCTGAAACCCATTTGCCGGGCTTTGTCAATCATTTTCTTCCCCTCGTGCATACCAGCGCATTTCATCAACTTAATGTTGATGCCATGGTACACTCCCTTCAACTGGTCCATATCTGCAAAACGTTGCACCGCTTCGTCAGCGATGATCGGAATGGGGCTACGGGCGGTCAGCCAGGCGTTGCTTTCCAGGTCTGTTTTTAAAAATGGTTGCTCAATCAGTTCTACGCCCTGCTCTTTTAGCCAGTAGGTCAGTTCCAGGCTTTCACTCAGGTCTGTCCATCCCTGGTTTGCATCGACATATAAAGGTTTGTCTGTTATAGAACGGATGGTATTGATCAGTTCGCGATCGCTATCCCGGCCAAGTTTTACTTTAATTACTTTGCAATCCGGCGCTTCTTTAAGCTTTTGGATGATCACTTCCGGCGTATCAATACCCAGCGTATAACTGGTAACCGGCATTTTGGCTAAATCACTGCCGAGCATTTCCCAGCATGGTTTGTTTTGCAGCTTGCCATCCAGATCGTGCAAGGCGATGTCTATCGCCGCTTTAATCGCTGTATTGCCAGGCGCAATTGCATCCAGGTAATCTACTATCGCATCAAAGTTAAACGGATAACGGAACTGGCTTACGTCTACTTTTTCCAGAAATGCCGTAGCGGTTTCTACAGTTTCGCCCATGTAAGGCACCATAGATGCCTCGCCATAACCAACCTGGCCTTCGTGTGCTATTTGCAGCAGCATCAGCGGGGTGGCGGTGCGCGAAAATTTGGCGATGGTAAAGCGGTGCTTCAGTTCGAGCTGAAAAGGTTGATACGTCAGTTTCATGTTAAAAATCAAAGCTAAAAATTTAAGCTTAAAATCATCCCTATCTTTGCAGCAATGCAGCAGCAAATCTATTACCCGTATAAAGTATTTAACACCAGTAAAAAGCTTTGTTTTTTAACCGGCAAACCGATCAACAGCCCCGAGGAGCAGATCTATGTTTTTCCGCAGTGGCTGATGTCTAGGTTTGGCCTTGAAGACAAGCCGTTTAAGTTACTTGATGAAAGCTTAAGCACTTATAAAGACCTGAAACTGCCTTGTGCCGCCGATACCAACGAGCAGTATATCGAGCCTTTGGAACGCGAAATAGAAGCCGCTTTCAACAAAGGTTATGAGGGCTTAAAGGGTTTGGATGAGCACCGCCTGTTTTTATGGGTAGGTAAGTGGCTGCATGGGATTGTTTTTAACGAACTGCATGCTGCACGCTTACAGCAACAAGCCGAAGGGTTGGAACTCACCGTGTCGCAATCCATTCTGCAACGGTTTACCAACCTGCACATTATGCTGCAAAGCCTTAATCTGCCAATCGAATTCGAGGACGGCTTTAAGCCCTACAGTCTGTTTATTTTCAAGGTAGATAACGCTGCTGATGAGTTTAGCTACCGCGACGAGATGAGCACGCTTACGTTCTCGCTCCGTATTGCAGACTTTGGGCTGGTGATCTGCCTACAGGATAACGGTACCATTAGCCGCTACCAGCAGAAAGCCTACGAGCAGATCAAAGACCAAACGCTACATCCCATACAGTTTGAAGAATTCTGCGCACGCGTGTTTTATTCTGCTTATTTATTTAACCGTTTGCCCAATTATGACATTATGCCTGTTGGCGATACCATTTATATAGAACCGCAATCACTAAGAGGAAATAGCGCCAAACCTATTTTTGATGAATGGGATGTAAAAACTTACGGGCAGGTGCTGGAAAATTTCTGGAAGAAATGGGGCTTCCTGCTGTTCGAGATCATCAAAGACCCAGACCATCCGATGAGTTTCCTGTTTGACAAAGAAGACGGCCTATTAGCTGCACCAGATCTGCCTAAATAGAGCGACAATTTGATCGGCTCTCATATACTTACAGATTACCAACAAAAAACCCTCTCGGATTTGGAGAGGGTTTCATTTTTTATTTCTTCAGCACTTCGGGTATCGGCTGACCGATACAGCCGCTCGGCACCTGAATATGGAGTAAGGCTGCTAACGTTGCGGAAATGTCCGTCATGTGTGTTTCGCGGTTAAGGCTGCCGTGTTGTACGCCCCATCCCATAAATAACAGCGGAATGTGAGTATCATAAGGCGACCAGGTACCGTGCGTGGTGCCGGTTGCGTTCATCGCGCCACCGTAAAAGCCAGATTTCAGGATCACAATAATGCTGCCGCTATGCTCGGGGTTGTAGCCGTTGATAATGCGCGTGCGGATCCACTCTGGAACAGCAGCCATCTGCGCTTTCTGGCAATCGACCACATACAATACGCCAGGCAATTTTTGCAGGTAGTTGATCACATCGAACTTGATCACATCCGCGTTCAGTTTCTTTTCCTCGATCAACGGATTATTCAGGTTCACTTCGTAGCTACCAATCTCTAATACCAGGTTTTTCGCATCGTATTTTTTCTCCAGCATGGCATTCAGCTCTTTTGCTACCGCAATAGGGTTGAAATAGCCTGCAGGCATTTCATGGTCCATCAAGAACTTAGGGTTATGCGCTGCGCCGTGGTCGGCAGTTAAAAAGGCGGTATAATTTCCCTTGCCAACTTTAGCATCCAGGTAGCTGAAAAACGCGGCCAGGTCTTTATCCAGGCGCAGGTAAATATCCTCTACTTCCATTGAATTCGGGCCAAACTGGTGACCTACATAATCTGTAGATGACAAGCTAACGGCTAAGAAATCAGTTTCGGGATGTTTGCCTAACTGCTCATTTTCGATAGCTGTACGGGCAAAATCAAGGGTAAAGCTGATACCGAAAGGCGAGCTGCGAATAGCGCCATAAAAGTTATTTCTGCTGATGGCTGCCAGGTCATGCGGGAAAACGGGTGCAGTTTCTCCGCGGTATTTTCCTTCGTAAGGTGAATTATCAGCCGTGCTTTGCACATAAGTTTCAGCTGGGTATAAGGTCGTCCACTGTTTGCTCAGGTAGTTTTTCAAGGTCGTGCCCTCGTTAAAGCCTTTTACCCACGCTGGCAGGTCATTGGTATAATACGTGCTGGTGATCCAGTTTCCGCTGGTATCATCAAACCAATAGGCTCCGGTAGGGGTATGCCCCGCAGGAAGGATAGATGCTCGGTCTTTCAACGCAATACCAATCACTTTCGAACGGAAATTAGTAGCCAGGCGCAGTTGATCAGTAATGGTAGTGGCCTGTAAATTACGCGGCGACATTTTACCTGCAATAGATGTGGTACCTACACCGTTTATGGCAGAATCGTCTGTACAGTAAATCTGCTTTCCGGTAGCCTGTATAATAAATTCATTTGCCGCGATGCCATGTATTGCCGGGACAGAACCGGTATAAATACAGCTATGGCCGGGTGCAGTTTCTGTTGGCAGATAGTCAATCTGGGTGTTTTCGCAGGTAAAGCCCTCGTTCAGCATACGCTTAAAACCGCCTGCCTGGTAACGGTCGTAATAACGGTAAAGGTAGTCCCAACGCATTTGGTCGATAACAATACCTACTACCAATTTCGGCCTGGGCAGGCCTGCAGGTGCGGGAGCTGCTTTAACCTTTCCTTTAGTTTGGGCGGATGCGCCAACGGTAAGCAATAATAACCCGCATACAATGTACTTGATCTTCATGTAGATGCCTTTTTAAATCAGGGGCAAATATCACAAATGCAATTAAAAAAGCATGTGATATTTTTGTTATCAAACAATTTAACCCTTGTTTATTCTAAAAAGGTGAGCAGGGTGTGCTGGCTTGCGGTATGTATATCGCGCCATACCTGGTTAATTTCGGTATCGGGCGAAGCTGCTATTAATCCGCAATAGGGGTATAGCCTGTCAACGCTTTCGCGCGAAGCAAGGGCAAGTACCCTGCTGGTCTGGCTTACCGTTTTCAGCTCTGCTTCCGTATGTTTTCCGCTGGTAAAACTGTTCCACGATTGATCGAGCGCCTCGTAAAAGAAACGGCGCAGATTTCGCAGGTTTTCTTTTTCTTCCTGCAATGCTTCCTTTAATACCGAATGCTGATATGCTGTAAGCTTCTTGATTTGAATACGCTCTTCAAATATCGGCTCGCATAGATCGATGAAATGCAGCGCCATACCCGACAGGTTCGCTGCAAGCGTAGTTTCTGCCAGTTGCAGGAAGGGGTAAGTGTATAATGGATTTTTCACAACAGCGCTTTCCGCCTCTATTTTAAAACTCCTGCTGGCGGGTACTTTTACCTCATTCATTTTAAAAGCATGGCTGCCGGTACCCATCATGCCCACATATTTCCAGGCGGGTATCAGTTCGGCATCTGCCCGGTCTATCACAAAGGGGATGATTAGCGGATTGCCATCAGCATCCGGTAAAGTTTCTTCCCCCTGCCGGATAATGCAGTTCGCGGTAAAATGTGTGGCATGTTTAATCCCGCTGGCGTACTTCCAGCTGCCGCTCAATTGGTACCCATCCGCTGTTTTTAAAGCAGTCCCGGTAGAAGCGCCACTTCCGGCCAGGCAGGCTTTGGGGTCTGCAAATATCTGTTCGGCTACTTTGGGCTGCAAAAAACCACCGAACCATCCTGCACCTGCGCATAGGGTAATTACCCAACCCAGGCTGCCATCGGCCCAGGCAAATGCTTCCTCTAACCGCACCACTTCGGGTAACGGCAGTTCCAGCCCGCCGTAAATCTTCGGCACCAATATTTTAAACCATTGCTGCTGATAGATCAGTTCCAATTGCCCGGCCTGTAACAAACCGGCTTGCTCAGCAGCCATCGCTTCGCCGCGAATGATCTTTACCCATTCCGGTTTTAACAATTCGGAAGGATGGTTTTGTTGACTCATATACCAGTTGTTGAGGCAGTAAACTACTTTCGTTCATAAATCTTCTTCCAATCGAAGAAGCCAAAAACTGCCGCGATGAAAAGAAAGATAGTGAGCAGGGCAAACAGCGGAAGTTGTTTGATAAACAGCAGCGGAATAGCAAACAGGTTGGATACATTAAGTACCACCCAGTTTTCTATGCGTCGACGCGCCAGTAGGTACGTACCTGCCCAGGCGGATGAAGTTACCCAGGCATCCCATAAAGGCACGGTTGATGGTGTAAAATGTTTTAATATTAACCAGATGCCAATCCCCCCACCAAATGCGATCAATAGGGTGGTTAACCATTCCTTGCCAGAGGCGTAAGCTATTTTCACCGGCTTCTCACCGGCTTTTCGCCTCGACCAGATGATCCAGCCGTAAAAACTGATGATCACATAATAAAGGTTCAACCCGGCATCGGCAAACAGCCCCGCTTTAAAGAACAGCATAATAGTAATGCCCGAACTGATAATACCCGCCGGGTACAGCAGGATATTGTTTTTTCTGGCGAGCAATACTTCGGTAACGCCTAAAACAACGGCAAGCCACTCTAAAAAAGTGGTTTGCCGTATTTGTTCGCTTAGCAATTCAATCCAATGGTGCATTGCAACCTGTTATTAAAATTTAAGGTTCAATGAAGCTAAAAAGTTTCTTTTTGCTTGCGGGAAGAAGTAATTATAGTTAACCACCTGTCCACCTTCAATATCCGGGTAGGTTGCGCCGTTGGCAATATATTCTACATTAAACAGGTTATTAACCAGCAAAGTAATGCCTACATTTTTAAAAACACCTGCTTTGAAATTATAGCCAAGGCGAAGGTTATTGACAAAATAGGCTTTTAACAAACGGTCGCTAACGTAAGCATTGTTACCAGCCGCAGGGATACCAGCCGGGTTGATATTCGATGTATTATCCAGGTATTGCTTACTTACATATTTACTGATGAAAGCAATCTCGCCATTTTTGATCGGACGGAAGCTCAATTCGCTGTTGCCAACAAAGTCTGGAGAAAATGCGATGTTCGAATTTTTGTACACGGTTTCTACCTGTTTGTTGTTATCATAATTGAACAGGAACTGGTGGAAATCTTTCACCCGGTTGCGGCTAAGCGCTGCGTTGGCAGCCCAGGTCAGTTGATTGGTAATCTTTACCTGGCCATCAAGTTCGACGCCTGCGCGGTAGCTATCAGGCACGTTTGTACGGATGGCCGCGCCTACATCATTTAACGAACCGGTTAACACCAGTTGGTTCTTGTACAGCATGTAAAAACCATTGATGCCGCCGGTAAATACGCTGCCCCTGGTACGGTAACCCAATTCAAAATCGTGCAGGGTTTCTGCTTTAGGGCGGCTGGCCGGGGTAGAATTGATATAATCATCACGGTTAGGCTCACGGTGGCCAACTGCCCATGAGGCATACAGGTTGCTTCGATCTGTCAGATCAAAAGTAACGCCTGCTTTAGGATTAAAGAAGTTTAAGTCGACAGCCTGCTGAACGTTTTTCAGGTTACGGTCGAACCCGAGGAACGAGTAATAGATATGACGGTACTGCGCATCGGCATATAACAGGAACTTTCCTAATTGATACTCGCCGCGTAAGAAACTGTTGAAATCATTCTTCTTGGCGTTATCGCGCGAATACTCGTAATTATTAGGCACACCAGTATTCAGCACGGTTGACATGATCCGGCTGAAGTGCGCGCCTTTATATTGGTTATAAGCACCGCCAAAAATCAGGTTGAAATCGTTATTAGGGTTGTACTTGAAGTTATAGGTAAGCCCGTAAAAATCGTTATCTAACCATAATCTTCGGATCAGGTCGGTAATATTATTCGCCGGGTTGGTTGGCGTAACCCCGTAATCTTCCAGGTTAGCTTTGTTCTTATATTCTTCGTAATAGCCTGCACCTTTGGTATAGTGTAAGGCGCCGTTAAACGAAAGTGTGTTGCTGATACGCTGATCGTACAGTAACTGGTAATGGGTTTGGGTATAGTTATCTGTCTGGTTATTATAGTATGTACCATTAGCTGCAATATAACCCAGTTCGTTATAGGTGCGGTTACCGGCGGCTACGGAATCTGCATTCACGCCATTCCAGGCCTGGTAGGTTTTCTCGTGACCAGAGAAGACGTTTAATCTTAAGGTACTTCCCTTGCCGTAATAAGCACCGCTTACAAAATAAGAGCGAAGGTTTGCATGTGCCCTGTCGATATAGCCATCTGTTTGGATTCGGGAAAGCCTTCCATCTACACTGAAATGGCCGCCGATTAATCCGGTTCCGGCATTGATGGTATTTTTCAGCGTACCGTATGAACCTGCGCTGTTGTTCAGCTCCACATAGCCTGTATCTCTTCGGCGGCTGGTTTGTATATTGATACTTGCACCAAAAGCACCTGCACCGTTGGTAGAAGTACCCACACCGCGCTGGATCTGGATGTTATCTACTGAAGAAACAACATCCGGCAGATCGACAAAGTAAGAACCCTGGCTTTCAGAATCGTTGTATGGAATGCCGTTGATTGTCACGTTAATACGGGTGCCGTCAGAACCGCGGATGCGGATACCTGTATAGCCTACACCCGCACCTGCGTCTGAAGTGGTAACTGCCGAAGGTGTTTGCCCAAGCAGATAAGGCAGATCCTGCCCCAGGTTGTTCTTTTGTAAATCCTTACGGTTAAGGTTGGTAAAGGTGGTCGGCGTTTTTGACGAAGCCCGCGTAGCGCTTACAAAAACTTCTGATAAGTTGCGATCATTGGTTTCTGGTTCAAGCGTGATATTAATTGTTGAACTACCTTTTAATTGCAGCGACTTGGTATAGGCTTGATAACCTACGTAAGTTACTTTAAGTACGTAGCTGCCCGGACGGATGTTCCGGATTTCATAAGATCCGTCGCTTTTGCTAACATCGCCTATTGTGGTGGTTGTACCTTGTAATAATGCGACCGTAGCGCCTGGAAGATTGTTGTTTGCTTTTCCTTCCGTGACTTTACCGGAAAGCGTGATTTGTGCCGATGCCAGAAAAGGCAGCAGCAGGGCGATTGTCGCCGTGATGAAGTTTTTCAAAATAAGTATTACTAAAACTTAGTTAAACCATCTGCACGCCGGGTGTAAACGCGCAGTACACTTAACTTTTTACCATTCCCTACGCCGGCATTATCCGGATCAGGTGTATGATTGGAGTTGTATGTTGTGTGTTACAAGTTGCAAGTGGCATTCAACTTCCAACCTTTAACTTTCAACTCAAATCAATGGGTATGATCTCAGCCTGTCTTTCAGTTTGGTAAACAACCTGCAGTTTGTTTATCACCAAAGCAAGGCACCCCTTTGAGAAAATTATTATCGCGCAAATATATAAGATGATCGAAGAAAATCCTAATCATCCTTTTTTAACCAGGAAAGCTAATTTTATTAGCAAAATAAGTATCTTTACATTTTGTCGCTTTACATTTTAAAATGGCTAAGACCAAAACATCCTATTTCTGCCAGAGCTGTGGTTACGAATCGCCCAAATGGCTGGGTAAATGTCCCTCTTGCAACCAGTGGAATACTTTTGTAGAAGAAATCATCGAGAAACCGAACAACAGTATACCCGATTGGAAACCAGCTGCTTCTACTTCCCTTCAACGGGCAAATAAGGCAGTCGAAGTAGGCAGTATAAAGGTAGAGGAAGAGCACCGTTACGTGACGCCCGACCAGGAGTTTAACCGTGTGCTTGGAGGCGGTATTGTAGATGGTTCGCTGATCCTGATTGGTGGCGAACCGGGCATTGGTAAGTCGACTTTAATGCTGCAACTGGCGCTGAACATGCCGCAGTTACGGGTGCTTTATGTATCCGGAGAGGAAAGCGAAAAGCAAATTAAGATGCGGGCAGAGCGGTTAGCCCCCCAGCCCCCTAAAGGGGGTGCTGTTGTTCCCCCTTCAGGGGGTAGGGGGGTTTTTATTCTTACCGAAACTTCTACCCAGAATATTTTTAAACAGATTGAACATTTAGAGCCTGATTTGGTAGTAGTAGATTCTATCCAGACGCTTTATTCGGCGCATATTGAATCTACACCGGGCAGCGTATCGCAGGTGCGCGAGTGTACCGCTGAACTACTGCGATTTGCCAAAGAAAGCAGCACGCCGGTGATCCTTATCGGCCATATCACCAAAGACGGGATGATCGCCGGTCCAAAGATCCTGGAGCATATGGTAGATACCGTATTGCAATTTGAAGGCGACCGCCACCATGTCTACCGGATCCTTCGGGCCATTAAAAACCGCTTTGGTTCTGCTGCCGAATTAGGGATCTATGAAATGCTTGGCGCAGGTTTACGTGAGGTGTCCAACCCATCAGAAATCCTCCTTTCCCAGCGCGACGAACCATTAAGTGGTGTTACCATTTCGGCTACGCTGGAAGGTATGCGCCCCATGCTGATAGAAACGCAGGCTTTGGTAAGCCCGTCTCCATACGGAACGCCCCAACGCTCGGCAACTGGTTTTGATACCAAGCGCATGAACATGTTATTAGCCGTTTTAGAAAAGCGCTGCGGTTTTAAACTGGGGGCGAAGGACGTGTTTTTAAATATCACCGGCGGTATACGGGTAGAAGACCCGGCTATAGATTTAGGTTTGGCTGCTGCCATCATCTCCTCGCACGAGGATATTCCCATCCCGGTGAAAACCTGTTTTGCAGGCGAAATTGGCTTGTCCGGCGAGATCCGCGCGGTTAACCGGGTAGAACAACGTATTGCCGAAGCACAAAAACTGGGTTTCGAACGGATCTTTATTTCGAAATATAACCTGCCGTCAGCCAGACAGGATAAGCAACGGCTCGACCTTTCTCGCTTTACGATAGAGATAGTACCGGTAGCGGGCATCGACGAGGTATTCGGATTGCTATTCGGCTAAAAAAGAAATCCCGGCTGCTGTGTAGGCAACCGGGATTTTATGGTTGAAATAGTTTTACTGCTTATTGAATTCCGGTGATTTTCCGGATCCGGCTATTGGCGTAATCTGCTACGTAAACATTACCGCTCACTACCGCTACACCGGCAGGCACGTTAAACTGCGCGGTGTTGCC
Source organism: Mucilaginibacter straminoryzae (assembly GCF_022953055.1). Taxonomy (GTDB): domain Bacteria; phylum Bacteroidota; class Bacteroidia; order Sphingobacteriales; family Sphingobacteriaceae; genus Mucilaginibacter; species Mucilaginibacter straminoryzae. Next base: position 205,854 of record NZ_JALJEJ010000005.1, read on the forward strand.
TGCGCCTTCCTGGTAACCGTTGCTGCCAGAAGTACCGGCAATGGTATTCATCACGCTCAGGCTACTATTGATCTTTAAGACCCTGCCCGCCTCATCGGCAATGTACACATTGTCGCTGCCGTCAAGTACCAAAGCGGTAGGGTTACCAACAAGCGTAGAGATGGTTGAATTTCCGATATAAGTACTTACAGTACCATCACTGGCTATTTTACGGATGCTGTTGTTGCCATAGTCTGCCACTAACAGATTCCCTTTAGAATCAAATGCCAGTCCACGGGGTTGCCTAAACCGTGCGTCTGTTCCTGTTGCATCAATCAGTGTAATCGTAGAAGCAGACGTCGTATTACCCCCTGCAAAAGTGGTAACTACCCCGGCAGCCGTTATTTTACGGATCAAATTGTTGCCGGTATCGCCCACATAGATATTACCCTGTGCGTCAACAGCAATTCCCCGTGGTGCGTTAAACGCTGCACTAAGTGCATTAGTTGAGTTGATGTAGTTTGCCGAGCCATTCCCCGCAATAGTAGTGGCTACACCCGCAGGCGTAATCTTTATAATCAGGTTAGTGCCCTGGTCGGCTACGTATACATTGCCTTGTGCGTCAACAGTAAGTGCCGCAGGCGCGTAAAATTGGGCCACGTTTGCTGCGCCATCCTGATGCCCCATTACACCGCTGCCACAAAAAGTAGTGACAACACCGGCGGTAGTAATTTTACGAATCACGTGGTTAAACAAATCTGCTACATATAAGTTCCCCTGTGCATCGCTGGCAATAGCCTGGGGGTTCCAGAATTGCGCCGCGGTACCCACGCCATTAGTAAAGCCTTCAGAACCGCTTCCGGCAAAAGTACTTACCGTTGCAGGTGTGGCGTTAGCCGCTGCAGTGGTAAACTTTACCGTAGGTCCGTAGCCTGTTCCTGCGCTTGAGGTAGCATACGCACGTACATAGTAGGTGGTACTTGCTGTCAAGCTGCTAAGGGTGCTAATGAAACTCCCTGTAATAGTTGTGCTGCTGGTATGGCTATCAGAAATGGTTGGACTTTGGTTGGTGGTGCTGTAACAAACACCTTCAGTGGTGACGCTGGCGCTGCCGATGTCTGACAGGACACCACCGCTGATCGCGCTGGTAGCGGTAACCTCTGCGGTAATGGCGTTGGTGCCAACGGTTGCTACGGTGTTGTTATTTGAATCTTTGCTGCAACCGGCAATCATCATTGATGCTGCTGCAAATGCGGATAAACCAATTCGGGCAAGTAAATTTTTCTTCACGGGGGTGTTTCACTTAAAATCCAGACGCCTGAACAATACGGCGTATTTACTATTTATTACGCAAAACTAATTAATAGCGCGACTTATAAGGTGACATTTTAGTTACGGGTCGAAATTTTAACACTTTTTCACATATTGACCCTTGATTTACTTTTCTAAGTCGACTGATTAAACCAATCTGCCCTGCTCTTGTTAAATTATTAAATGAAAACACTTAGGATAATTGCTGTTGCTATTGTAGGCCTATTTTTCCAGCCCGCTTACAGTCAGAAATTTATACCCCTGCCCCACGGCATGACTTTCGGCTCGAAGCCCTCTAACGTTGAACAGATGCCTGCTTCACGCCTGGAGGCTTTTATGGGAAAACGCACACGAACACAAGCGGTAATTGTAGGTAAGGTACTGCGGGTTACCAAATCAAAGGGTGGCTGGTTTGACATTGACGCCGGGAAGGGCAAGATTATTTCGGCTCATTTCGCTAATGCGTCCATCAACCTGCCTTTAAACCTAAGAGGGCGCGAGGTAATTGCAGATGGTACAGCCCAAAAGCAATTTATTGCGGATGACATGCAGCACTTTGCAGGTGATACCGTCCACGGTAAAAAGCAGCACCAGGTAAATGCTAACCCCAAACAGAAGTTGATATTTGAGGTAAAAGGTCTGATGGTTAATAAATAGTTGCCAAATCAATCATTAATACCAAACTCACCCTGAAAATAGCCCCGCAAAACAAAAACGCCCTCCTGTATACAACAGGAAGGCGCCCTTTTATCTTTCGTCGATAAGATCTTATTCCGGATCTTATTTGTTAACGTACATTACTTGTTTAACTGCTTTTACCACTTTCTCTGGATTTGGCAGGTACTCCTGGATCAGGGTCGGAGCGTAAGGAAGCGGAACGTCGCCACCCATAATGCGCAGAATAGGTGCATCAAGGTAATCAAACGCGTCTTTCTGTACTTTAAAGGCAACCTCTGTAGCGATAGAACCTAAAGGCCAGCTTTCTTCTACGAACACCATGCGGTTAGTTTTCTTAACAGAGTTAATTACGGTAGCGTAGTCGATCGGACGAACAGTACGTAAGTCGATCACTTCTGCACTGATACCTTCTTTTTCCAGTTCGGCAGCAGCAGCGTTAACCACTTTCATAATTTTACCGAAACCAACTAAAGTAACGTCTGTACCTTCTTTAGTTACGGCAGCTTTACCAATTTCTGTATAGTATTCGCCATCCGGAACTAAACCTTTATCACCGTACATCAGCTCAGATTCCATAAAGATCACCGGATCCGGGTCGATAATTGCTGATTTTAACAAACCTTTTGCATCTGCAGGGTTAGAAGGTACTACTACCTTTAAGCCCGGGCAGTTCGCATACCAGTTTTCGAAACACTGGCTGTGCTGCGAGCTAAGCATACCTGCGTTACCGGTTGGGCCACGGAACACAATCGGAACCGAGAACTGGCCACCGCTCATGCTCATGATCTTGGCAGCGCCGTTGATCACCTGGTCAATAGCTACCAGTGAGAAGTTGAAGGTCATGAACTCGATGATCGGGCGAAGGCCATTCATGGCCGAACCGATACCAATACCGGCAAAACCCAATTCAGAGATCGGGGTATCTATAACCCTTTTGGCTCCAAATTCGTCAAGCATACCCTGACTAACTTTATAAGCACCGTTATACTCGGCAACTTCTTCGCCCATCAGGTATATTTTCTCATCCTTGCGCATTTCTTCGCTCATAGCTTCGCGAAGCGCTTCTCTGAACTGTAGTTCTCTCATTATGTTCTGTAAAATGAAAATTTTAAGCGTTGCAAATATAGCTAATGGGATGTTAAAAACAATTGCCCCGCGCCCAAATTACCTTTTGTATTTACTGATGTTGAAATTGTTACACCAGAATTAGATTTGAAGCCAATAAAAAAGCCACCTCTTGCAGGTGGCTAAACCAGGTAATGGTTTGTGTAACAATGAGTGAACTAATTAAACCTGTAGCCAATACCAAACCCTACCACCCATGGTTTTATCTTTACATCTGCCCCAATGTTCCGCAATACTGGCGCCAGTGAAGGGCTGCCTGCAGGGGTTAGGTTAGAAGCATCAACGGTAACATCTGTAGTCAGGAAGATCTTTTTGATATCGATATTCAGGAACACTTTTTTGCTCAGATCAATATCGGTACCCAGTTGTGCTGCAAAAGCAAACTTGTTTTTGTAATCTATACCTTGCACGGTGCTGCCTTTATCTGCACTGTAGAAAATGGTATAGTTGGCACCTGCACCTAAATAAGGTTTAAAAGCTGTCCCGGTGGGTAAGTGGTATTGCAGGTTAAGGGTAGGCGGTAATAACCAAACACTGCCTAAATTAACGTCGGCAGATGCCGGGCCGCCTATGGCAGAAAGGTTTGAGCCGGTGGTGTGTACCTTATGCTTTGATGTTCCTAAAATAAGTTCTGCAGAGAAGTTTTTGGCGAAGTAATAAGTAAGGTCTAACTCCGGAATGTAAGCGTTGCTGATGTTAATGTTACCGCCAATTACTCCTATCGTCGCACTTTCCTGCGGGAATATACCTAAGGCACGAACGCGTATATCAAATTCATTTTTCTGTTGTGCAAAGCCATTCAAACCGGCAGTTAATAACACGCCGAGGATAGATAGTCGAAGAATTTTCATAATGTTATGTATTAAGTGAACGGCTCAAAAGTATTGCGGGCTGTCGGGGCATACCTTGATGAGAAGCACCCGCATAGATGATCCTCATCATCAGCAGGGGGAGGCGTCAGCCTTAATTTCCGTCGCGGCTTTTCAATTTTCGCCCATAAAAAAAGCCTTACAATAACTGTAAGGCTGCTATTTTGTGATGGCTGTCACGTTTTAAGGTCACCAGCCAATGCCATAGTCTTCACCGTGGTTGCTTGATCCGCCCCACATACTGCCGTGTTTCCAGTCGAAATAAATGGCATTAACCGGGCCGCTGGTGCGTTCCAGAAAGCTCATATCATAACCCATCTTTTTCAATTCTTCGCGTACTTTTTCGGGGGTGTTGCTGTTTAGTAAGATCTGACCGGGTTTCGGTTCGCGGTCGTTCCGTTTTGATCCGCCTAAAGACAACCATAACTGGTTGGTATTAATGTTGGGCGCTTCGGTAGCTTTTTGTACCGGCATACCAAATTCAAACACATCCAGGAAGAATTGCAACAGGTTCTGATCCTGCGTATCGCCGCCTTGTACAGCGGCAGAGAGATAAGGTTTGCCATCCTTTAAAAACATAGATGGCGTTAGCGTAACCCTTGGGCGCTTACCAGGCGCTACCACGTTAAAAGGGTTCAGGGCCGAATCTAACACGAAGCTTTGCATGCGCTGGCTCATGCCGACACCCGTATTACCGGCTATGCAAGCAGGCAGCCACCCGCCGCTTGGCGTTACCGATACCACCCAGCCATCTTTATCGGCTGCTTCTATAGAGGTGGTACCGCGCCACAGCCTGTCCTGATAGTCTACCTTTGGCGAAACGTTACCCATGTCGTGCTTAGGGGCGAAGTTGCGTTTGGTGGTATCCAGTTCAAACCCACGATCTTTCAGTAACTGGATGTAAGGGTTGGTCCGGCCTTCGAAAGGGTATGGGTCGCCCGGGCCAATCTTCGGATCGTTCTGATCAAAGTTGATCAAGGCAGCACGTTGTTTGGCGTATTCCTTGCTCAGCAAGCCTTTCATCGGTTGCAAACCTTTGGCAAAACGAGGGTCGCCGTAGTAGAAATCCCGGTCGGCAAAGGCAAGGCTCATGGCCTGGTAAACCGTGTGAATATACTTGGTACTGTTAAAGCCCATGCCTTTCAGGTCAAAGTTCTCCAGGATGTTCAGCGCCTGCAGCATAGAAGGGCCTTGTGTCCATTGCTGCAGCTTGTATACGTCTATCCCTTTGTAATTGATCTTTAACGGTTCTTCTTCAACCGGGCGCCAGTTAGCCAGATCGCGCATAGAGATCAGCCCGCCCTGTTCGCGGCAGCCACGTACAAACTCGCGCGCGATATCTCCTTTATAAAAACGATCGTAAGCAGCCATCAGTGCTTCCTTGCGGCTTTTGCCGTCTTTGCGGGCCGTACGCTCGGCTTCAACCATTTTGGTCAATGTAGCTAACAGATCTTTTTGAACAAAGACTTCTCCGGCTTCGGGTGTTTCTACTTTGGCGCCGGGATGCGTAAAGAAAACCTTTTTACTGTAAGGCCATTGCCGCAGCATATCTGCCTGGCGGGCCATGGTATTAGCAGATTGCGCTTCGATAGCGTAGCCCGCCGCCATGTGCATGGCCGGGGCCAGTACTTGTTCCAGCGTCATGGTGCCGTAGTTCATCAGCATGTAGATCAGACCGCCGGGCGTGCCCGGTGTAGTGGCAGCCAGTGCGCCATATTCTGGCGGAAATTCATAACCCAGACGTTTAAAAAATTCGGGTGTAGCGCCTGTAGGGGCTACGCCCATTGCATTAATGGCGATCACTTTACCCGTTTTAGGGTTATAGATGAGGGCTTGCGTTTCGCCACCCCAGCTTAGGGTATCCCACATGGTACAGGTAGCGGCCAGCATAGCGCAGGCTGCATCCACCGCGTTTCCCCCTTGCTGAAAGATCATAGACCCTGCTGTAGCCGCCATCGGCTTGCCGGTAATGGCCATCCAACTGGTACCGTAGATCATGGGCTTTTGTGTTTGCTGCGCCGTTGTTCTTAAACAAATCACGCACAACAGTACTAATGCAATAAATCGCTTCATATTGCCGAATATAGTAAACCAAAGCCTATTTGGAAAGCATAACGATATGGAAGGACTTGATCGTGAGAATGATTAAAAGTCAATCTAAACTTCCACCCCGAACTCTGGCAGGGCATCAGCTAATTGCCGGGGCGACGTGAAATGAATAGACGGTATCCCTAACTTCCGGGCGGCCTCTACGTTTCGCAGGTTATCATCAATGAATAAAGCTTCTTCGGGTTTTACATGGTACCTGTCGAGCAGGATTTGGTAGAATTTGGGGAAAGGTTTTCGGATCTTTTCTTCGCCCGATACCACCAGTCCATCGAACCAGTTCAGCAACTCGAACTTTTGCTTAGCGATCTCAAATGTCTCGGTCGACCAGTTGGTGAGTGCGTAAATTTTATACCTGCCGCTGGCCTTTAATTTTTTGAAGATATCAACTGTACCTTCTATGGTTCCGTTCAGCATTTCCTCCCAGCGGCCATAGTAAGCACGGATGCTTTCTTCATGTTCCGGGTGTTGCGCAATCAGTATTTCTGTCCCTTCTGCTAATGTCCGGCCTGCGTCCTGTTCCTCGTTCCATGCGGGTGTGCAGATGGTGCTTAGAAAATCGCGCATTTCCTGCTCGTCGCTAAAAATCTTCCGGTACAGGTATTCCGGGTTCCAATCGATTAGAACAGCACCCAGGTCGAAAATGATGGTATTGATCATAGGGTAGGTATAATGTATGCCATGCCAAGCAGTGTCACCCTGAACTTGTCGAAGAGTTGTTTCGGGAAGCATCATCTTAATAGCTTTACCCTTCGACAAGCTCAGGGCGACAGCTAATGCCTGGCTATCAAGTTCAGTATGGTATAACTAATTAATTCTCCAGCATATACGCTTTAAAGCCTTCAAAATCTTTACTCAACGGTACCGCTTGTTTTGCCCTGCCTTCCAGGTCTTTTACCGCTTCTGGTACATGGATAGCACTTGCAACTTCATCGATAAACACATCAGGGAATTTGCACGGGTGTGCCGTAGATAAAAATACACCGGCTACATCGCTATGGTTTTCTGCCTGCCATTCTTTCAACGCCTTCCAGGCGATAGCTGTATGTGGGCAAACCACATACTGATACTTTTCGAACACTTGTTGTATGGCTTCTTCTGTTTGCTGGTCGTTATAGCTATAACCTACGACTAATTTCTTCAGTTCTTCCTGATCGTCTTTAAACAAGTTAGCGATCCGCGCCCAGTTGCTCGGGTTGCCAACGTCCATAGCGTTAGAAAGAGTAGCTACCGATGGCTTCGGTTCGTAAACACCGGTTTTCAGATAAGCTGGAACAGTATCATTTAAGTTGGTAGCCGCAATAAACTGCGTTACCGGCAAACCCATTTTCCAGGCTAATAAACCCGCGCCAATATTACCGAAATTACCGCTCGGCACGCAGAACGCCACCTTGGTTTTATCCTGCTTCAGCAATTGGGCGTAAGCATTAAAGTAATAAAAGGTCTGCGGGATTAGCCGGGCAATATTGATAGAGTTGGCAGACGTCAGCCTGAATTTTTCGTTCAGTTCATCATCCACAAACGCCTGCTTCACCAGGGCCTGGCAGTCGTCGAAAGTCCCGTCTACTTCCAATGCGCGGATGTTCTGGCCGTTGGTGGTCAGCTGTTGTTCCTGTATCGGACTTACCTTTCCCTTAGGATAGAGGATGGTCACCCTTGTACCTGGTACACCTAAAAAACCTAATGCAACGGCACCGCCGGTATCGCCGGAAGTTGCTACCAGTACGTCTAACTGCTTTTCGCCTTCGCGCAGGTACCAGGCCATAATCCGGCTCATGAAACGCGCGCCAAAATCTTTAAACGCCAGCGAAGGTCCGTGGAAAAGCTCCAGCACATAAACGTCTTCTTCCAACTTTACTATCGGCGCCTCGAAGTTGATGGCGTCATCTATAATGGCTTTTAAATCCTGTTCGGGGATATCGCTTCCCAATAAAGCGTTTGCTACATGGAAAGCAATTTCCGGCAGGGTATATTGATCAAGGTTATTTAAAAATTTCTCGCTTAATTGAGGAATATGTTCAGGCATGTAAAGGCCTTTATCCTGCGGCATACTGTTAAACACCGCTTCTTTAAAACCTACCCGTAATGCCGGATTATTAGTACTATAAAAATTCATTATAATTTCGGATTTCGAATGTTCAATTTCGAATTGTTTAAACTATCTTTTTATCTGCATATCCGCACACCTACTCATCTGCACATCTTCAACTCAGTCCAACACACGCGGACCTTCGCCGTTGATAGATGATACGTATTGGTACGAGTTGATGCCGATACCGGTTAAATGCGCCTGGATTTTCTGATTGATCTGTTTAGCCGTTTCAGGATCTTTCGCAAATGCAAATACAGAAGGCCCAGAGCCAGAGATACCAAAACTGACAGCTCCACTTTTCATGGCGATATCGCGCAGTTTATAAAAGTCTGGGATTAGCATGGCGCGAACGGGTTCAATCAGCACATCTTCCATACTACGGCCGATCAGCTCAATGTCATTCGTGTATAAACCGCTGATCAACCCGGCGATATTTCCCCATTGGGTTACCGCGTCTTTCAGCAGGATTTTATTGCGGATGATCTGCCGGGCTTCGCGGGTAGGTACGTCTACCTGCGGGAATACAATGGCACAAAATAGATCTTTTGGATACGGCAGGCGGATCACCTCCAGCGGTTGATAACTGCGGATCAGCACGAAGCCGCCCATCAATGCCGGGGCAACGTTATCTGCGTGGCCATGCCCGCAGGCCATCTCCTCGCCCTTCATTACAAAAGGCAGCAGGGTAGACGGATCGCTGGTATCACCAAGCAGATTTTTTATAGCGAACAAACCGGCAACCGTACTGGCAGAGCTGGAACCCAGCCCGCTGCCGATCGGCATTTTTTTATGCAGTTCGATATCCAGGCCCACATCGCTGCGACCGATATGATCCAGGTAGTGCTTTACGCTAACGCTCACCGTATTTTTGAACGGGTTGTAAGGCAGTTTGCCATCGTCGCCGGTAATTTTGCTGATAGTGATACCCGGGCGATTTTTAAGGCGCATTACCACCTCGTCGCCGGGTTCATTCACGGCAAAACCCAGTACGTCAAACCCGCAAACAACGTTTGCGACTGTAGCCGGTGCAAATACGCGGATGGTATCAACCTCCATCCCCCTGGAGGGGGTGTTTTTTTCTTTTATATCTGGCATGCTCATTTGCATTTGCTTTTCCATTTGTAATTTTCTTTACTCCCCCTTTAGGGGGCTGGGGGGTTAGTTAGCCCCAACGTTAATCAGATCTGCAAATACACCTGCAGCAGTTACTTCGGCACCTGCGCCAGGGCCTTTTACTACCATAGGGCGTTCGTAGTACCTGTCGGTGATGAAAGCGATGATGTTATCCGCACCAGACATCATGTAGAACGGATGGCTGTCGTCAACCATTTCCAGGGTGATAGAAGCCTTACCATTATCCAGCTTGCCCACGTAGCGCAGTACCTTGTTTTCTTTTTCTGCCTTGTCTTTTAGCTTGGTAAAATAAGCTTCTTCTTTCTTCAATGCTGCGTAGAACGCATCAACAGTAGGCGCTTCGATACATGATTTCGGCAGGATCGGTTCGATATCAATATCGGTAGATTCCATCTGGTAACCGGCGTCGCGGGCCAGGATCAGCATCTTGCGCATAAAATCGGTACCGCGAAGGTCGTCGCGTGGGTCTGGTTCGGTATAGCCCTTCTCCTGCGCCATTTTTACCACATCGTAAAAACTGGCATCTCCCTTGAAATTATTAAAGATGAAAGAAATAGTGCCCGATAGTATGGCCTCTATCCGGCGAACACGGTCGCCGCTTACGATCAGGTCGCGCAGGGTACGGATGATGGGTAAACCTGCACCCACATTGGTTTCGTAGAAGAAATCTACCCCGTGCTGTACGGCCGTATTTTTAAATGATTTGTACTGGCTGTAAGCAGAAGAGTTGCCAATCTTATTACAGGTGACTACCGAAATATTCGCCTTAAAGGCTTCTTCGTAGTATTTGATCGGCAGCGGACTGGCTGTATTATCCACAAATACACAATTCGGCAGGTTCATGCTTTTCATGATGTCTACAAACCGACCCAGGTTAGCTTCTTCGCCATACTCCAGCAAATTATCCTGCCAGTTATCCAGTGATAGCCCTTCCGGATCGAAGATCATTTTTCGAGAGTTGCTGATGCCTACAATTTTTACCTGGATGCGGTTGTTCTCGCGCAGGTACTGGCTATGTTCGTTCAATTGCTTGAACAGTGTTTTACCAATGTTACCGGTGCCCAGGCAGAACGCATGCAGTGTTTTGTTCAGCTGCACAAAGAACGATTCGTGAACGGCATTTAGTGCTTTCGCCAGGTCTGGTGCCGAGATGATCACCGAAATATTATACTCTGAAGATCCTTGAGCGATAGCCCTGACGTTGATACCATTACGGCCCAACGCATGGAATATCTTGCCAGACATGCCCGGCGTTTGCTTCATGTTCTCGCCTACAATGGCCATAACAGCCAGGTTCTTTTCAATTACCGGTTTTTCCAGTTTGCGTGCGCCAAGTTCCAGTTCAAATTCCTGTTCAATGAGGCTCTTCGCTTTCTCTGCCTCTGCCGGATGCACCGCAAACGTAATGCTATGCTCTGACGAGGATTGCGTGATCAGGATCACGTTGATCTGCTCGCGGGCCAGCAGCGAGAACAAACGGCCGCTGAAGCCTGCCTTTCCTACCATGCCGCTGCCGATAAGGTTGATTACGCTTACCTCATTGATGGATGAGATACCCTTGATAGGTTGGGTGGATGGTTTGGTTTCCGCGCTGATCACGGTGCCTTCAAAATCCGGCTGGAAGGTATTCTTGATCACGATCGGGATTTTCTTCAAAAAAGCCGGGATCATCGTCGGCGGGTAGATCACCTTTGCGCCGAAGTAAGAAAGCTCCATGGCTTCTGTATAGGTAAGATCTGGCAGCGAGAATGCCTTTTTAACAATCCGCGGATCGGCAGTCATCATGCCATTCACATCTGTCCATATTTCAATTACTTCCGCATTAAGTGCAGAACCGAAAATAGCAGCAGTATAATCGCTTCCGCCGCGGCCCAAAGTGGTTACCTGGTTCAGGTCGTTGCTGGCGATAAAACCGGTAGCCACCAGTATGTGGTCTTTTTTCTCGTTATAAAGTGTGCGGATCAGCAGTTCAGAAAGCTTCATGTTCACTTTCGCCTGTCCGAAATCGCTATCTGTTTTAATTAATTCGGTGGTATCTGTAAAAAGCACTTCGGGCATGTGCTGCATAGCAATACGGCTTACCATTAGCGTAGAGCAGCGTTCGCCGTAGCTCAAGATCAGGTCGCGGGTTTTTGGCGTCAGTTCGCGCAGGGTAAATACGCCCTGCAGCAGGTCTTCCAATTCGTTAAAGTAAATTTTCAGACGGGTAAACACCGGGTTCTGCTGCTGGATGTCCAGTAATTCCTTAACGGTGTTGAAGTGCCTAAGCTCCAGTTCGGCAAGCTGAGGGGTAAAACTTTCGCCTGCGGCGGCTTTCTCTGCCATTTCAGACAACAGGTTGGTTACACCGCTCATGGCCGAAAGTACAATCACCGGCTTTTCTTTCGCCTGGCTTTCCTGCTTAATAATTTTTACCAGTGTGCTGATGCTGGCTGCTGATCCGACAGAGGTTCCTCCGAATTTTAAAACTTTCATAGCGTGATAAAAGCAAAAACGCCTTCCCCGTTTCTGGAGGAAGGCGCTTGCTGGTTTTTTATGTTTGTCTTTACACCATGCGGTTATCTTCCTCCCTGTCTATCGCAGGTGGTAATAATAATCGCTGTCATAATGGTGTTGTTAATAATCATTTCTAAGCCGGTGTCTTTATCTAAGACGGCCCTAATATAGGGGTTTAATTTTTATATCTGCAACACAAACTTTTTATTTTTTCGCCTGTAACCCATTTTTGTACTTTTGACAGATGCAGGGTTTGGTCACAAAATCGACAGGGAGCTGGTACCAGGTACGTACGCCGCAAGGCGAACTGGTAGATTGCCGTATTAAAGGAAAGTTCCGGATTAAGGGCCTCACCACCACCAACCCCATTGCCGTTGGCGATCAGGTGGAGTTTGAACTGGAACCCGACCAGGAGACCGGCGTGATCACCAAACTGCAAGACCGGAAGAATTATATCATCCGTAAATCTATCAACCTTTCTAAACAGGCACAGATCATTGCCGCCAACCTAGATCAGGCTTTTCTGGTCGTGACGCTGGCTTCGCCCCGTACCTCGCTGGGTTTTATAGACCGTTTCCTGGTGACTGCGGAAGCCTATGATATCCCGGCGGCTTTAGTATTTAATAAGCTGGATCTGTTTAGCGACGAAGGCTTAGAGATATTAAAAGAGTATACCGCCATTTATGAAAGCATAGGCTACCCTTGTTATTTGGTATCGGCCCTGAACGGGACTAACATAGCCGAACTTAAAAGCAAGCTGAAAGATAAGACTACCTTGTTCTCCGGGCATTCCGGCGTGGGCAAATCCAGCCTGATGAATGCCATCCTGCCTAAACTGGAACTACGCACCAATGAAATTTCTGAATGGAGCGATAAGGGGATGCACACCACCACCTTTGCCGAAATGTTTGAGCTGCCAGAAGGCGGTTTTATTATTGATACCCCCGGAATCCGTGAACTGGGTATCATCGACATCGGCCAGCAGGAACTGGGCCACTTCTTCCCGGAGATCCGCGAACGCATGAACGACTGCCGCTTTAATAACTGCCGCCACATCAACGAGCCGGGCTGCGCCGTATTAGAGGCCTTAGAGAATGGCGAAATAGAACCTTCGCGCTACGAAAGCTACCTGAGTATCTACCACGGGAATGATACAAGAGCTTGATCGATTTTTGATTTCGTCCTTCGACTTGCTCAGGATGGCAGTTCGATTTCGGATTTATTTTCTAACGAACCTGTAGAGAATCAAGAGACAAGGATCAAGCTTTTGTTATTCACAGCGCAGTGACCTGTCCCGAACCAGTTTCGGGAAGCATCTGTACGGGAGTTATTGGGAAGACCGAAGCAATCTGAAACTGTAGAAGGGCCGCTTGGGGTTTGCTTCTCCGCCTGTCGGCGGATCGCAATGACGCTGCTCCCACCCTTGCGAGGGTTAGGGAGGGGTTAATCAGAGAAAAAAGACCCACCCCTGCTATCGCACTATCTACGCGCCCCCTCCAGGGAGGTTAATGGGATCGCGGATCACAATGACAACCTTTTTTAGTCTTGGTTCCTGGCTCTTGCTTCTAAAAACCCGTCCGTCCGTTTCTCTGTCCGGTACAATATGGATGCTTAAGGCCCTCGTACCATACTTCAAGGGCTTCTGTATAACATGCTCTTTTTTTAAGCGCAGGCCTAACCCCATGCCTGTCTATTCTAAAATTTTCTTTAGTATGTTAATTTGTTTTACATTTATGTAAGTTTAAAAAATTAAAATTCATCTATAAATTATCACAATATGGCTGCATTAATGGAAGTGCTGGAGTTTTTGGACGACTCGGGCAGCGTAATGGTAAAAAGATTACCTGACAATGGACCTGCTGAAATTAAATGGGGAGCGCAGCTTACAGTACGAGAATCCCAGGAGGCAGTGTTCTTCAGGGATGGGCAAATTGTGGATATTTTTACTACTGGCCGTCATCTACTGGAAACAAAGAATATTCCGGGCATTGGTAAATGGGTAACCAGCTTTGCATATGGACCTAATTCACCTTTCCGGGCAGAGGTATACTTTGTTAATAAAAAGCTTTTTACCAACCTAAAATGGGGAACGGCTGAACCCATATTATTTAGAGATAGCGAATTAAAGATGGTTAGGCTGCGTTCTTTTGGCATCAGTTCTATACAAATCACCGATTCCAGGAAGTTTGTCAATGAAATTGTTGGAACTATGGGTTTGTACCGCGACGAAAATATCGCGGATTACCTCAAGAACATTATTGTTTCTAAACTAACTACGATTATTGGTGCTACGATAAAAACGGTACTGGAAATGCCTGTATCCTTTCAGGAAATTGGTGAAGCAACAAAGCTAGCTATTAAGGATGATTTCGAAAAGATAGGTGTTTCATTGCACGATTTCTACGTAAATTCCATTTCCGTTCCAGACGAAGTTCAGAAAATGGTTGACGAGCGATCACGCATGTCGGCTGTCGGCAACATGGATGAGTTCATGAAATATAAAATGGCGATGTCTATAGAAGATTCTGCTCAAAACCCTAATGGTACAGGTGGGCAGGCCATGAGTTCGGGATTGGGACTCGGTATGGGTTTTATGATGCCTCAGATGGTGCAGCAGGCTATGGCTTCAATGTCTGGACAGACCGTGCAGCCTCAGCCAGTCCCTTCCGGCGAATCGGCTATTGAAAAACTAAAGGAACTCAAAGGGTTGCTTGATTTAGGTATACTTACACAAGCTGAATTCGAGCAGAAGAAAGCAAAGCTTTTGGAACAAATATAAACAACAGTAGTATGGCAAAGGCAACAGCTAACAGATGCACGAACTGTGGTGGAGAACTAGCATTTAACCCCAATACCAATAATCAAAAATGTGAGTATTGCGGCAGTGAGTACAAACCGCTTAATAAAAAGGGTGAAATTGAGCAGGAAACTGGCTTAATCCCATTTAAAATAGATAGATACAAGGCCAGAAAGGAAATTTTAAAATGGATAGTATCAGGCGATTATGTTCCTGGAAATATCCTGTCCGGTACAGAATTTGGTAATTTTGAGCAATGCTATGTACCGGTTTATTACTTTAAAGGCACATGCACAGGCAAATACACAGCGTATCAAAAAAGTAAAGTAGCCGATAGCATTGTTGGGAAAATTCTTCCCGCCGACAGAAAAAAAATTGCAGAAGGAACCATCAATGAACCCTTTACAACAGTTGGTTTAGCCAATAACAGTTATGTATCCCAATACTTACCACCACAAGGTTTTTATAACGAATACTACGAACGCTTCGGCGAGGTTTACAATGCCAGCGGAGACATTGATCACCCGGTAGTAGACATGCTTGAAGGCCATGTTGTTAACGAAACCGAAGTTGTTGCTGCAGATAAGTCCGTTTTAAAGCAGGCATCTGCCAAAGAATTCTTAATGACAAGCGATCAGTCTTGGGAAACCTTTGGAGAAAGAAATGTAATTAGAAGAATTCGGGCAAAGCTTTTAGGCGGATTGGAAAAACCTGACGAAAAGGAAATTGCGATAGATGCTGATTACAAAATTACTTCTGCCGGCAAAATCTACTTACCTTTTTGGATGATCAATAACCATTACGCAGAGGATTATGAATATAATGTCTGCATGGATGGCGCAAGCGGCAATGTCATCGGCGAAAAGATAATTGATTCCTCAGCAAAGCCCTCAAAAAAGAAAATTTATAAGTGGTCTGTAGCAATTGGTGGTTTACTTAGCATTGCCTGGTATTTTCATTATTTTCTCTACCCAAACCCACCGCAATATGTCCTCCAACACAACAATATTTTTACCAGTAGAATAGGAGGTTTTTGGTGGTTTATAAGGGTGATTCTATTATGGGGAGTATTACCTAAAATACTTTCACATTTTATATATGACAAGGCTAGCGAGTTAAAAATAAATAAATTAAAAGTTCAACGGGAGCGCGAATTAGAAGCTGTTAACTCGGGCGAGTTAGAACTTGCTTTACCGGGCGGATCAAGAAAGACAGTGGTCAAACGCGCGCCAACTGTTGCAACTGAGGACGATTTGGATGAAGAAGATATAGACATGGGCGATTACGATAGGGATGATGAATATTGGGATGAAGAAAAGGAAAAGCAATTTCAGAAAGCGCTTAAAATGGCTGAAAAGTGGAAGAGCTAATATTTTAACTAAATAACAAGATAGGGGCCCCGACAGGGGCCTTTGTTATTTAACAGCATTGACAAGACCTTTCAAGGCGGCGCCTTAGTTTCATTCAGATAGCAACGAGGGAATCTTCTTCGTTAAGTAAGTTGAAGACGATACTTCTCCGTCAGCCGACGGAAGGGCTTTAAAGTCCCTCCCCTGGGCAGTTTGGGGAGAGTTCGCAACCAGCAGCAATAGCACCAACTGAGCGAAACAAAAAAGAGGCACATTGCTGCGCCTCTTTCCACTATTTCAAAACGTTCAGGGTTTATTTAGTAGCCTGGCTGTTTTTTTCGGGGTAAAGGATCAATTTGATCAGGTTGGTGCCGCTCAGGTACTTGTTGGCAGCCTCTTTGGTAGAAGGCACGGTCACCTGGTTCAGCTTGTCGATATAGGTCAGGATGCGTTCCGGATCGCTCTTGGTTTCGTCAGAGCTTGAAAGATAAGAGGCCCAGAAGCCGTTCTCTTTCAGCTGAACTTCCACCTGGCGTTTTTCTTCGGCAACAAATTTCTCTATGTCGTCCTTTTCGGCGCCGTTTTGTTTGATCTTGTTGATCTCGTCCAAAGCAGCGTTGATCAGCTTATCCACATTAGCCGGTGCGCAGCTAAAGCTGATGGTGATGTTATAACGGCCAACCGGGATTTTGCTGTAAGCCGAACGGATGGATGGCGAGTAAACGCCGCCTTCTTTCTCGCGCAGACGTTCGATCATCTTAATGTTCAGCACTTCCTGCAAACCTTCAAGCTGCAGGTTGTTGGCTTCGTTATAATCGTAATCGCCGCTGAACACCAGCTGCACGATACTTTTATCGCCGATACCTTTGTAAACTGTTTTGGTGATCTGGCCTTTTGGCGCCCGGATACCCAGGTCTTTGTAGCTTTCTTTACGGCCGGTTGAAGGCAAG
This sequence comes from Mucilaginibacter straminoryzae, assembly GCF_022953055.1. GTDB lineage: Bacteria > Bacteroidota > Bacteroidia > Sphingobacteriales > Sphingobacteriaceae > Mucilaginibacter > Mucilaginibacter straminoryzae. Next base: position 222,740 of record NZ_JALJEJ010000005.1, read on the forward strand.
CCGCCCAGGTATTTCTCTAACAAAGGTTTAACCTCGTCTACGCTAAAACTACCCACCAGTGTAAAGGTAAAGTCGCTGGCATCAGCAAAACGGTCTTTGTAGAAAGCATAAGCCTTATCCAGGTTAGCGCTGTTTAGCTGCGCTAAGGTAAGCGGCATACGGCGTGGGTTATGGTTACCCAGGGTAGCGGCAACGGTATCTGCAAAAACGCTCTGCGGATCAAGGCTGCGGTTGGCCAGCATAGACCTGGTTTGGGTAATGTTCGACTGCCAGATGTCTGCATCTTTACGCGGTTGGGTAAAGTACAGGTAGATTAACTGTAAGGCGGTTTCAAAATCCTTCGGCGAAGCACTGCCGCCGATGCCTTCTGTAGTTTCGTTGATATACGGCGAGATGCTTACGTTTTTACCAGTCATCATTTTATCCAGCTGTATCTGGGTGAATTTACCGATACCGCTGCTGGAAACGATGTTATCGGCCATGTTATCAGAAATGAAATCGGCATCCGGTGCAAGGGAAGTACCGCCAAAGCTATAACCGCGGATCAGGATCTGATCGTTCTTAAAGTCGGTAGGCTTTAAAATTACCTTCACCCCGTTGGCCAGGGTAAGCGTAGTGGTACCAAGGTTGGCATTCTTCTGTTCTGCGGTGATCTTACTGCCTGTAGGCGGCGTGGCCAGCAGGGGTTCTTTGCTTACATTATCTACATAAGCGCTTACACCTTTGCCGGCGCTATTGATCCAGCCCAGCAAGGTGCTTTCGCTTGGCAGTTTGCTTTTTTCTTTCTCCGGGGCAAGGATAACCACATCGCGGTTCTGATCACTGATGAACTGGCCAGCTAATGCGTTTATGTCAGATAACTTGATCTTATCCAGGTTGTCCTGGTAGAATTTATATTCCCATTCAATACCCGGGATAGGTTCGTTATCCAGGAAGTTGCGTTGGTATTCGCCCACAAAACGATCAGAACGGGTTTTGTCGCGCTCTTTGTAGCTGTTTTCCATGGCGGTCATGGTGGCTTGCTTAGCGCGGGCAAATTCGCTTTCGGTAAAGCCGAATTTACGGGCGCGTTCTGTTTCGGCCAATACGGCATCGATGGCCAGCTTTAGCTGATCGGCAGTTTTTGCCACGGCCACTTCGGTCAGTGCATCCTGCTTGCCGATGAAGTTGCCATAATTTACCTGCCCGAAAAGGAAGGGCGGATCTGCCTTTTGCGTTAATTCGCTTATCCGCGCATTCAGCATCTGGTTAAATAGCTGGGTACGCATATCGCGCAGGTAACCGCTGGTGGTGTTATCATCAACAGACGGGTGTTTGATAAAAATTTGCGCCATGGTGTAAGGGAATTCCTTATCCGTAGCAATTTTTACTTTGGTACCTGCTGCATAAGGCACGCTGTATTTGGTACGCGGGCGTTCTTTGGCCGGGTTTTTCAGCGCAGAAAAATCTTGCTTGATCAGTTCTTCTATCTTAGCCGGATCGAAATCACCAACCGCTACTACAGCCTGCAGATCCGGACGGTACCAATCGTGGTAGAAACTTTTAATGGTTTCCGGCTTGAAATTTTTCAGGATCTCTGTTTTACCGATAGGCAGGCGTTGTGAATAGCGCGAATTGTTCATCACCACGGGCAACCATTGCTGCTGTAAACGCTGCTGGGCATTTTTCCCGCGCTGGCGGTCCTCTTCCAGGATTACGCCTCGCTCGCTGTTAATCTCATCAGTATCAAAAGTGATGTAGCCGGCCCAGTTCGCTAAAATAGCAATACCTTTTTCCAGCACCTTAGCGCTATCTGTAGGTAGCGGAAGCTGGTAAACAGTTTCATCAAATGAAGTATATGCATTCAAGTCGGCGCCGAATTTCACACCAGATTTCTGCAGATAATCAATCAGCTTGTTCTTAGGGAAATCACGCGTACCGTTAAAAGCCATGTGCTCGGTAAAGTGGGCCAGACCCTGCTGGTCGTCGCTTTCTAAAACCGAACCTGCCTTGTTAACCAGGTAAAGTACCGCGCGGTTCTTCGGCTCCACATTTTTGCGGATGTAATAGGTTAGGCCGTTAGGCAGTTTGCCAATTTTAACAGCCGGATCAATAGGAATGGCTTCGCCTTTGATCTGAGCTGCAAGCATCGGCCTTTCTTTTGGCGATACCTGCGGCTTTTTTGGGGTTTGTGCAAAGGCAAAATTAGCCGCTGCGACAAGCGCTAACGCGGCAAATAAAGGTTTTTTGTAGGGGATCATATAAGATTTATCCTTTAGGATTTTGATGCCCAAATATATGCTAAAAAAACAGTCTTAAGATTTTAGTTATACTTTGATAATAATCTTTTTAGCATATAGCGGATACATCAGTATCCAGATTAACAATACCCATAAAAACGCATCTATTACGGATGCCGTATTGGGCGAAAAGAAAGGTTGTATCGCCGTTTTATAAAAGTATCCCGCAGCCCCCATTTCTTTACCCTGGTAGTTTACCTTAAACAGGTTAATGATACCCGGTACCAGCCCTGCCAGGATAAACCCGGTAATGGCATTCATACCAAACACCAGGAAAGGCCATACCCCTTTTTTGTAGCCCTGCACATCCATAAACCAGTAAGAAAGCGTAAGGCCGAGGGTAGAAATACCGCCCGCGTAAAGCACGTAAGAGCTGGTCCAAAGTGATTTATTGATGGGGAAGAACAGTCCCCAAACTAGTCCTAAAATAATGGCAATTACCCCATAAGTAAATAGCCAGGCTGTTTTGGTCTGGTTATCTGTATCTGTCTTTTTAATTAAAGTGCCGATGAAAATACCGAACAGGCAGGTGCCCAAAGCAGGTATAGTGCCAAGTAAACCTTCCGGATCCCAGGTTTTAGACTGGCTCCATAAGTGGTTGGTACCGAAAACAGCGCGGTCTACCCATGCCCCAAAATTGGTTTCAGGCTCTAAATTAGCTGGGTGACCATCCGGAACGGGAACAAAGCACATCAGTACCCAATAGCCAATCAGGGCTAGTGCGAAGATCCATTTACGGGTGTTGGCGCTGGTTTTAAGATAAAGAATGGTACAGATAAAATATACCACGGCTATGCGCTGTAATACGCCCGGAAAGCGCAGCGTGTGGATATGTTCCAGCGAAGGATGGTAGAAGAACTGAATGCCCCACGAGATCAGGATCAGGGTAACCATACGCCTTAAGGCATGCCAGATAATTTTACTATGATTAGCCGGATCTGTCTTTTTACTTTCCATTGCATACACAATGGAAATACCCACCATGAACAGGAATGATGGAAAAATAAGATCGGTAAAGGTACAGCCGTTCCACTTGGCATGTTCAAGCGGTTCGTAAATATGTCCCCAATCGCCGGGATCATTCACCAGGATCATGGAGGCTACGGTAAAGCCTCGAAAAAAATCTAAGGATAACAGCCGTTGTTTGGCTGGAATTGCAGATGTCATATCAGGAAGGGTATGGTGTTTTGTTCGAAGCGGAAGTTAGGCAAATAGAATGATGCTATCAAAACTAATTCGAACGAAAATGTTTGTGCCTTTAGCGATAAGTGATAATTTGGCCCGATGAACAGGAACCTGCAACAGCTGTTTAATATGGCGGAAAAAGAAAGCCGCTTGGGTATCGGACTAATGTCGGGCACCTCGCTCGATGGTTTGGATATCGCCCTTTGCCGTTTTAACGGGACGGGGTTGAACACCACTTTCGAGTTGCTCCATTTCACCACCATTGCATACGAGCAGGATTTTAAACAGGACGTACTGAGCGTATTTGCACAGAAGCAAGTAGATTTGCAGAAGCTCTGCTTGCTGAATGCGAAGATTGGCAGTTTACATGCAGAAATGATCCTATCCGCGTTAAAGCAATGGCGTGTTCAAGTTGAAAAGGTAGATTTTATTGCCAGCCACGGGCAGACCATCTATCACGCTCCGCGAAGGTTACATCAGTTACCCGGCTACCCCGATGCAACTTTGCAAATTGGCGATGGAGACCATATTGCAGTGAAGACCGGTATTTTAACCATCAGCGATTTCAGGCAAAAACAAATAGCTGCGGGTGGCGAAGGCGCGCCGCTGGCCCTGTACGGCGATGTAATCCTGGGAAGTAAAACGGGTGAAAACAGGTTGTTATTAAACATTGGCGGCATTGCCAACATTACTTATCTACCGGGTGACGGTGGACAGGTGATCTGTACAGACATTGGCCCGGGAAATACGCTCATTGATGCTGCTTGCAGGAAGTATTTCAATAAACCCTACGATGAAGATGCATTGATTGCATCCAGTGGCAAGGTAAACAGCGAGCTGTTGCAGGCGCTGATGGATCACCCGTTTTTTGAAGAAGCCTTACCCAAAACCACCGGACCTGAATTATTCAGCTTAGCCTATGTAGCCGAAGCGCAAAGAAATTCGGCCACTATAGCAATCGCACCAGAAGACCTTGTGGCGACCCTTACTGCATTTACAGCAAAAGTCATAGTGGATTTTCTAAGGGAAAGTCTTCAAAATAAAGTCGATCAAGTTTTCGTAAGCGGTGGCGGCGCGCGAAACCCGGTGGTGATGCAGCATCTGAGCGAACACCTGCCAACTGTTCAAATACAAGACACCGAGGCCATCGGCATTAATCCAGATGCAAAAGAGGCCATTCTTTTTGCGCTATTGGGGAATGAAGCCATAGCCGGAGAACCGCTTGCTATTAGCAGTAATCCGGCCGTGCTAATGGGTAAGTTCAGTTTCCCTTTATAGGAAATTTAATTCCCGCGCAGTTCGGCAACAAATTCTGCCATTGCCTTGCCCGGGTCTTCCTGCCGCATAAAGTTCTCCCCGATCAGGAAGCCGTTAAAGCCTGCACTTCTCAGCTTTTTAATCACGTTGGTATTGCTGATGGCGCTCTCAGAGATCTTTAAGAAATCAGAAGGGATATGTTCTGCCAGCGCAAACGAAGTCTCTACAGATACTGTAAAATCGGCCAGGTTACGGTTATTTACACCGATCACCTCCACGTTAGGGTCCATACTGCGCTGCAGTTCTTCCAGGTTGTGTACTTCCAGTAAAACACTTAAACCAATGCTTTTTGCCAATGCGGAAAATGCCTTGATCTGTTCCGGCGTCAAGATGGCGGCGATGAGCAGGATGATATCTGCACCTACTGCTTTCGCTTCTATGATCTGGTATTCGTCAATAATAAAATCTTTCCTCAGCAAGGGAACATCGGTATTCGCATTACGGGCACGGGTGAGGTCCAGCTTGCGGCCCATAAAGAAATTACGGTCGGTAAGTACAGAAATAGCCGATGCACCGGAAGCATTGTACGCTTTGGTTACTTCTTCTACACTTACCTGATCATTGATGATACCTTTAGAAGGTGATTTCCGTTTAAATTCTGCGATAATACCGGTACGTTCCGGATTCAGTAAAAATTCCTTTAAAGAATGCGGCTGCCGGGTAAAATATTCCGACTCTTCCAGAAAGGTATAAGAGAACCGCGCTTTGCCGGCCTCAACCTCGGTTTTTTTCTGTTCAACTATTTTATCAAGTATGGTCATGTGCTCTTGTTTTTGTCATTCTGAACGAAGTGAAGAATCTGTACGTAAGCTTATACTACGAGATTGCTTCTCCGCCAGGGGCGGATCGCAATGACGTATTACAGGTTTTAATTCTTCAGCCAGTTGCTCAGCATCTCTTTGCCGTATTCCGTTAATACAGATTCCGGGTGAAACTGCACGCCACGGACATCGTATTCGCGGTGGCGCAAGGCCATGATCGATTGGTCTTTTTCGTCGATCGCCGTTACTACCAGTTCCTCGGGCAGGCCCTCATTACTTACCACCCACGAGTGGTAGCGGCCCACGTTAATCTGCTCAGGAAGATCTGTAAAGAGCAGCTCTTTACCATCTGTTACCTTTACCGGCGTCGCAATGCCGTGCATCGGGCGACTTAAATTATGCAGTTTTCCGCCGAAAGCCTCTGCAATAGCCTGCTGACCAAGGCACACGCCAAAAATACTTTTTTCAGCCGCATATTGTTTAATTACATCCAGCAACAGGCCTGCCTCAGACGGGATGCCCGGCCCTGGCGAAAGGATGATCTTATCGAACCCGGCGACATCTTCCAGCTTAAACTGGTCGTTACGCCAAACCTCGCATTCCAGGCCCAACTCGTTAACCAAATGCACCAGGTTGTAGGTGAAAGAATCGTAATTATCTATGATTAAAATCTTTACCCCCTTGCCCCCTGAAGGGGGATTGCTTGCTGCTTTAATATCTGTAGTTTCCATTTTAATAAATTTTTAATTCCCTCCTTAGGGAAGGGTCAAAATTAATACCCATTCCAACCCTCCTTCCAAAAGGGAAAGAATCGCACATCCTTTAAGCCCCCTCTCCTTCAGGAGAGGGTTAGGGAGAGGTTTATAACTCCTCTGCTAATTCCAACGCTCTTCTTAGCGCAGCTATTTTGTTATTCACTTCATTTAATTCGCTTTCTGGTACAGAATCGGCTACAATACCTGCACCTGCCTGGTAATGCAGGGTGTTATTCTTGCTCAGAAAAGAACGGATCATGATGGCATGGTTAAAATCTCCGTTAAAACCTAAATAACCAATGGCCCCGCTGTAGAAGCTGCGTTTCAGGTTTTCATTTTCGTCGATGATCTCCATGGCGCGGTATTTTGGTGCGCCACTGAGTGTACCCGCCGGGAATGTATCTGCCACGATTTTGAACGAAGAAACATCCGGCCGGAGTTTGCCGCTCACATGCGATACCAGGTGAATCAGGTGCGAGTAATATTGCACCTGCTTAAATGCGTTAACTTCCACATTGGTGCAGTGTCGGCTCAGGTCGTTGCGGGCCAGGTCCACCAGCATCACGTGCTCTGCGGATTCTTTCGGGTCGTTCTCCAGGCTGCGTGCCAATGCGGCGTCTTTCTCATCATCACCAGTTCGTTTAAAAGTACCGGCAATAGGATAAATACTGGCTACACGATTTTTAATGGTGATCTGCGCCTCTGGCGAAGAACCGAAAATACGGAAGTCGCCATAATCGAAGTAGAATAAATAAGGTGATGGATTGATCGAACGCAGCGCGCGGTAAACGTTAAACTCGTCGCCCGTGAATTTCTTAGAGAAAGCCCTTGACGGTACAATCTGGAAGACATCCCCACGGAAGATATGCTGCTTTACCTTCTCTACCAATTGTATGAATCCTTCATCCGTTAGGTTGGATTGCTCTGCGTCACTGCTTTGGAAATGATATTCGGGGAAGTTTTTATTCTTGATCAGGTATTCAATCTTTTCCAGTCCCTCGCTGCCATCCGCACCTTCGGGTTGGTTCTGGAAAATATAAAGCTCGTTTTTAAAGTGGTCTATCGCGATGATGTACCTGTAGATATGATACTGCATCACCGGTATCTTACGGTAGTCGTCCTCCACCTTCTTCAGCTTAATGGTCTCGTAATGCTCAACGGCTTCATGAGTAAAATAACCAAATAAGCCATTGGCGATGATTTTAGCGGGGTTGGCATCGGCTTCAAATTGTTTGGTAAAGCGGTCTATTTCGCTTACCAGGTCAAAGGTGCCGGGTTCGGCAATGGTAGAGGTTCCATCCGGAAAGCTCTGCTTCAAACGGCCATCATTCAATACAAAACCAGCAATAGGGTCGCAGCATACATAGCTGGTACTATTATCGCGGCTGTGATAATCAGAACTTTCGAGCAGCAGTGAGTTGGGAAAAACATCGCGCAAACGCAAAAAAATGCTTACCGGGGTAGTGGTATCGGCCAGTAGCTTTTTTTGTGTGGTGTTTAACTTATATTTTTTCATTTGCAAAGTATATAAAAATAAAAAACCCGGCAGGGAGTGCCGGGTTAGTATCAGGTTTACAATTGTTTAGTAAAGTCCAATCAATAATCTCTTCCGGCATCAAATTTTACTTTGTGCCACCAGCTCTTGGTTATAAGTGATGAATTGATCATGAGTGTTGAGGAACAAAATTAAAAAGATATTTGAAAACTCAAATAGTTCCTGAAAAAAATTTTTATGCTGTAATTCCGAAAAATGGACGATGATCCGGGCTTAATACGATCGCTAATATGATTAAGATCATAGCGATGATATAAAATATAGCTATCGACTTATGTTTGGCTTCCGGTGCATTCAGCTTTTTAGAACGGCTGTGGCCAATGGTGATCAGCACCAGGGCGATGATCATCATGGTAATATGCTCCATTGTCCAGAAACGGGTTAACGGCGTTTTCATGGTACTGCTGTTAAACTGCACAAATGGGCTAAGGAAATACAGGATCAGGCCGATCAGCAACTGTGTGTGTGCAGAGATCATGGCAAACAGGTTGAGCTTGCGGTTACCTTCGGTGTACCTTCTTCTGCCTAACCAGCCGGATAGTGATTGCAGAATGGCCAGTACCAACAGTATTATCACTACAAAGCGAAAGCCCGAGTGCAGATATTTAACTATATTATAAGCATTCATACCAATGAAATTTTTCGCCAAGATACAATATTTAAAAGTTTTCGTGCAGGCTTAAGTACGTGTAACAAATGTATGATGTTGCCGATATGATACCTGTTTAATGGAAATGTTAAATATTTTAGAACAATTAAACTTAATTAAACGCAAAATGAAAAAACTTTTACTTTTTTGCTTTGCCCTTTTGGTTGTACAGCTTAGCCGTGCGCAGGAAACCTTTCCTGTAAACGGTGCATGGGATGTACGGCCGGGGCAGTATGCTTTCACTAACGCTACTATAGTGGTTAGTCCGGAGCAGACAATTTCCAACGCCACCCTGCTGGTTAAAGACCGGGTGATAGAAGCAGTTGGCACCGGCGTAGCCGTACCTAAGGGTTACGTAACGGTAGATCTGAAAGGGAAATATATTTATCCGGGGTTGATTGATGCTTACAGCACCTATGGCATGCCTGAAGCGCCGCGCAGTGCATTCCCTGCCTTTGGTGGTTTCGGGCGTACGTTTACCCCGGTATCTACCAAACCAGGCGCCTATGGCTGGAACGAAGCCATCCGCCCGGATGTAAACGCCAAAAACATTTTCCACGCCAACCCAACTGCTGCGCAGGATCTGAAGAAAAACGGTTTTACCGCCGTACAAACTTTAGTGCATGACGGTATTGCCCGCGGTACTTCTGCGGTAGTTTCTTTAGGTGATGAGCGCGACAATGAGGTAATGATCGATGATCAGGCTGCGGCGCACTACTCTTTCAGCAAAGGCACTGCTGCTACCAATTACCCTTCTTCACTGATGGGTACCATCGCGCTGATCCGCCAGACCTACCTGGACGCCCAGTGGTACAAAACCCAAAATAAAGAGTATAACATCTCTTTGGCTGAATTCAACCGCACCCAATCTTTACCTCAGATGTTTGAGGTGAGCGACCTGCAAAGCATCCTTCGTGCAGATAAAATTGCCAAGGAGTTCGGCAAGCAATACATCCTGAAAACAGATGGTAAAGAATACCAGAACATTGCAGCCGTTAAAGCTACCGGTAGCAGCTTTATTGTTCCGCTTACTTTTCCTGCTCCTTATGATGTTGAGGATCCGATCGACGCCAAGAACATCAGCTACGAGCAATTGAAAGATTGGGAACTGGCGCCAACTAACCCGGCTGCATTAGAAAAAGCAGGCATTACTTTCGCCATATCCTCTTACGGCTTATCCAATGCACGCGATTTCTGGACTAACCTTCGCAGTGCCATCACCAATGGTTTAACTGAAACCGGTGCGTTAAAAGCCCTGACCGTTACGCCTGCCCAATTGTTGGGAGTTAGCGATAAAGTAGGTACTTTAAGCAAAGGCAAACTGGCCAACTTCATTATCACATCTGATAACCTGTTCAAACCAGAGAACGTAATTTACGAAACCTGGGTAGAAGGCCGTCAGTTCGTGGCAAACAAAATGAACGTGGTAGACCTGCGCGGTACTTACGCTGTTAACAGCGACGTGTTGAAAAATGCTACCTTAACTATCAGCGGTACACCTACTGCTTATAATGCTGCTTTACGCATCAGCGGTGCAGATAGCGCTTATGCTACCGGAACAATTACCCGCAGCGGCGATAACGTAAGCATGTACTTTAACCTGCAAGGTAAATCATACGGTACCGTACGTTTAAGCGGTTACCTGGTTGCTGCCACCCCGGTAACATTAACCGGTAACGGCGCCATCACCAACGGGTCTGAATTCCGCTGGACTGCTACTTACAGTGGCGCTGCCCCTGCCGGCGGCGGTCCGTTTGCCGGTCGCGGAGCAGGTAATGGTGCTGCCCCTGGCGCAACGCCACGTGCAGGTGGCCCGGTTGGTCCGGTAGTTTATCCTTTCGCAGCTTTTGGTTACACCGAAGTTCCGAAGGCAGAAAACGTATTATTTAAAAATGCGACCGTTTGGACCAACGAAAAAGAAGGTATCCTGCAAAATGCAGATGTACTGATCGAAAATGGCAAGATCAAGGCAGTGGGTAAAAACCTGTCTGCGGGTAATGCCAAAGTGATTGATGCTACCGGTAAACACATCTCTGCCGGGATCATCGACGAGCACTCGCACATTGCCGTTACCGGTGGTGTTAATGAGGGTACACAATCTGTTACTTCTGAAGTTCGCATCGGCGATGTACTGGATGCTACTGATGTAAATATCTACCGCCAGTTAGCTGGTGGTGTAACTACTTCGCACATCCTGCACGGTTCTGCAAACGCTATCGGCGGTCAAACTTATATCATGAAACACCGCTGGGGCTTAACGCCGGAACAGATCAAGTTTGAGAATGCACCGCAGTTTATCAAATTCGCCCTGGGTGAAAACGTAAAACAAAGTAACGTTCCGCAGCAATTTGGCGCTACGGCTCAACGCTTCCCGCAAACACGTATGGGTGTAGAGCAGGTTTATGTAGACGCCTTTACCCGTGCTAAAGAGTACAAAGCTGCACGTGCGGTAAAAGGAAACAACGTTCGCCGCGATCTGGAACTAGAAGCCCTTGCTGAAATTCTGGACGATACCCGTCATATCACCTGTCACTCTTACGTGCAGTCTGAAATTAACATGCTGATCCACGTGGCAGACTCGATGGGCTTTAAGGTGAACACCTTTACCCACATTCTGGAAGGCTATAAAGTAGCCGACAAGATGGCTAAGCACAAGATCAACGGTTCTACTTTCTCTGACTGGTGGGCTTACAAAATGGAAGTGCAGGATGCTATTCCTTACAATGCCAACCTGATGAGCCAGGAAGGTGTGAACGTGGCTATCAACTCTGATGATGCCGAGATGGCCCGCCGCCTGAACCAGGAAGCAGGTAAATCTGTAACCTATGGTAAAATGAGCCAGGAAGATGCTTTGAAAATGGTGACGCTGAACCCGGCTAAAATGCTGCACATTGATAATAAAGTAGGCAGCTTGAAACCAGGTAAAGACGCCGACTTAGTAGTTTGGTCTGCTAACCCGCTTTCTATTTACGCCGTTGCAGAAAAAACCTATGTAGATGGTGTACCTTACTGGGATTACTCAAAAGATGCACAACGCCAGCAGGAAATGAAAGCCGAAGAAGGCCGTATTATCCAAAAAATGCTGCAGGCTAAAAATGCCGGTACCAGAACACAAGGCGCTCCTGCAGGCCGTCGCCCACGCCAGTTATATACTTGCGACGATGTGGAAGAAAGTGCATACGTAGTTGCTGATAGCTATAACGGGTTGATCCAGATCCAGAATACGGCTACACAGCAATCTTCACAGAACAAAAAGTAATGCTTAGTTGAGATTCAATCATGAAAAAGAAAATATTATTCAGTTTTGGGGGATTGTTGTTAAGCACAGTCCTCGCTTTTGGCCAGGCTAACATCCTGCCGGCAAAAGCACAAGCCGGCCCGGTGGTGATTACCGGCGCCACCATCCACGTAGGTAATGGCCGTGTGATCAATAACGGTTACATTGCTTTCGATAAAGGAAAAATCACTGCTGTAGGCGAAGGCGCAGCACCATCTGTAGCGGGCGCAACCGTAGTAGACGCTACAGGAAAACAAGTTTACCCTGGTTTTATCTGCCCGGTAACCTCATTGGGTTTGGTAGAGTTTGAATCGGTACGAGCTACTGATGACGAAACCGAGACCGGCGATCTTAACCCGCACATCCGTTCGCTGATCGCTTTCAATACAGATTCTAAAGTAATCCCTACCGTTCGCAGCAATGGTATCGTACTGGCGCAGCCAACACCAGAAGGTGGTACCATATCGGGGCAATCATCTGTAATGATGCTGGATGGCTGGAACTGGGAAGATGCGGCTTATAAAAAAGATATGGCCATCCATTTAACCTGGCCGGTTGCACGTCAGGCAGGTGGCCGCAGAGCCTTCTTTGCACAAGCACAAGCCCAGCAGGAAAGCCCTGCCGAACGTGCGCAAAAAGCAATCGACGCGATTAATGATCTATTCGCACAAGCACAGGCTTACGCAGCAGGTGCACGCCCGGCGGTAACCAACCTTCGCCTGGAAGCGATGCGTGGTTTATTTAACGGCACTAAAAAACTCTTCGTTAATGCTGAAGGTGCAAAGGAGATTGAACAGGCTGTGAATTTTGCCAAGAAATACGGTATCTCTGCCGTTATTGTTGGTGGTAACGAATCATACCTGGTTGCTGATTTGTTGAAGCAAAACAACGTTCCGGTAATCATTAAAGAAACCCAGGCGCTGCCTGCGCATGACGAGGACGATGTGTATCTTCCTTACAAGTTACCTCACCTGTTACAGGATGCGGGCGTATTGTACGGCTTAACCGGCGTAGGTTTCTGGCGCCAGCGTAACCTGCCTTTCGAGGCAGGCCAGGCAGTTGGTTATGGCTTAACCAAAGAGCAGGCAATCTCAATGATCACCCTGAACAACGCTAAAATCTTAGGGATCGACAAAACTACCGGTTCGCTGGAAGTAGGTAAAGATGCCAACCTGTTTGTATCTGCCGGTGATGCACTGGATATGCTGACATTAGATGTCACCAACGAATACATCCAGGGCCGTAACGTTAATTTAGATAACCTGCATAAGCAGTTATACAAACGTTACAGCGAAAAATACAACACTCCGGTGAAGCTGTAATAAGCCTGTCGGAAAAATTTGAAGCCTCTTTGCAGTGATGTAAAGAGGCTTTTTCGTTTCGGTAAGTGCAGGGTTATTCTTCGGTTACGTACCGGTTATCCAGTTGCTTATTTGCTTTGGCGCCTAACTTTTTAATCTTTTCAGCGGTGATCGTCAGGTTTCCTCGACCATCTACCAGTTTGTTAAAAGCTTTATCGTAGGCATCCTGGCTTTGGCGCAGGTTTTTCCCTATCGATTCCAGGTCGCCAACAAAACCTGCAAATTTATCATACATCTCGCCGCTTAACCGGGCAATTTCCATTACGTTACGGTTCTGATTTTCCTGTTTCCACATACTGGCAATGGTGCGTAAAGTAGCAAGCAAGGTAGACGGACTTACAATCACCACCCGTTTATCCCAGGCATCTGTAAATAGCTCGGTATCCAACTGCACGGCAATGCTGAAAGAAGATTCGATAGGAACAAACAACATCACAAACTCGGGGCAGTTCAGTTGCCGTAGGTCGTGGTAGTTTTTTGCGGCCAACCCCTGGATGTGGTTACGAAGCGATTCTACATGTGCCCGTGCGTACAGTTTGCGTTCTTCGTCAGTTTCGCAGTTCACCAGTTTCTCGTAAGCTACCAGTGAAACCTTCGCGTCTACTACCAAGTGTTTCTGATCGGGCAGATCTATAATCGCGTCAGGCTGGTAACGGCTGCCGTCCTGGTTCTGGTAGCTGGCCTGTAGACGGTATTCGCGGTCTTTTACCAAGCCCGACCTTTCCAATACTTTCTCCAAAATAAATTCGCCCCAGTTGCCCTGCTTTTTGGTATCGCCCTTCAGGGCTTTGGTCAGGTTTTGCGCCTCATTACTGATCTGCCTGTTCAACTCCATTAGCTGGGTGATCACTCCTTTAAGCGTGTTACGCTCGGCGGCTTCCATCTGGTACACCTTGTCTACCTTTTCTTCAAAGGTCTTCAGGTTTTCTTTAAGCGGATTCAGCATGGTATCCAGGTTGGTACGGTTGGTATCGGTAAACTCGCGCGATTTCTCTTTCAACAGCTTTTCGGCAATGGCTTCAAATTCGCGGTGAAAACGCAATCGGGTTTGCTCCAACTCTGCTTTTTGTTCCTGTAGTTTTTCCTGTTGTGAATGCTGGTAAGCTTCCGAACGTTCTATGGCCTGCAAAGCTTCCGAAAGTTTGATCCGCTCGTGCGATAGTTCGTGCTGCAGGCGTTGCTGTTCTTCTTTATAAAGTGCAGTGATATTTTCTTTTTCTGCAACAATCCATTGCGATTTCTCTTCGGCTCGCGCCAGCTGGATCTTCAACTGCTCATTTTCCTGCTTAACCGCACTTTCTGTAGCGCTGCTTTTACTTTTGCTTTTGATAAACAGGTAGACGGAAACCAGCAGCAAAACAATGCCTGCCAATAAGATAGCTACATCCATTTGATAAAAATTTTAGCAAACGAATGTAGATAAAAAAGCGAATAATAAAAATATTAGACTAATGCTTGCCGACCTCATCCCAACCCTTCTCCTTTGGAAAAGGGCTAAATATAGTTGACGTTAAGCCAATTGGGTTAGAAGATTGATAAAAGTAAATTTCAATGCCTCACCGTGTCCGCCGTTGGGTTGGCAACACCCTTGCCGTTATTGCTGGTGTCAGACCCTCCGGTTGAAGTGCCCATTGTACTTCCGGTACCGGGTGCTGTAGTTGTATCCGCCGGACCAGAGCTACCTGCCGTGCCCGAATCAGGACGGTCGTTACCCGTTTTGGCGCCGGAGTGGTTACAGGCAGAAAGGGTGATTAAACAAGAAACGGCCATCAGGCAAAATAGCTTTTTCATAGTGTTATTTTAGGTTACAACAGCTGCTGATAAAAACGGTTCTGCCAAATGGCCTATTAAAATCATCGTCAGGCCTTTTCTTCCCAGATCTGGCACAAGTTAAGGATGGTCAGTACGGCCTTTTGCATGTCCTGTACAGATACCCACTCCTGCTTGCCATGGAAAGCATGCTCGCCTGCAAAAATATTGGGGCAAGGCAAACCTATCAGCGAAAGCCGCGAACCATCTGTACCACCGCGGATGCTTTCTAAATGCGGTGTCATTCCGGCGCGTTTGATGGCTTCCAAGCCGTATTCCACAATATGCGGATGCTGATCCAACACACCCTTCATGTTACGGTATTGCGCTTTAACCTCTAATTGAAAGCTTGCGCCCGGGAAATCCTGAATTACCCGGGTGGCAATATCTCGGATCACCTGCGCATGTTCTACCAGTTTCGCATCCTCAAAATCACGGATGATGAAATTGATCACCGCTTCTTCGGCGTGCCCGCTTACCGCTACCGGGTGAACAAAACCTTCCTTGCCTTCTGTCCCTTCCGGTGATAACTCAAACGGCAGCTCGGCAATAATTTTACCGGCTATCTTTATGGCGCTTTGCATGTTGCCTTTTGCAAAGCCCGGGTGCGAGCTTACACCATGTATAATCAACTTTGCTCCGTCTGCAGAGAAGGTCTCATTTTCTAAATGCCCGGCGCTTTCACCATCGATGGTATAGGCGGCTTCTGCACCTAACTTTTCCAGGTCTACCTTATCTACGCCTCGGCCAATCTCTTCGTCAGGCGTAAATAACAGCCTGATCTTACCGTGCCTGATGTTCGGGTTTTGCATCAGTTGGTAAGCAGCATCCATAATCTCTGCTACCCCGGCTTTGTTATCCGCCCCTAACAAGGTAGTGCCGCTGGCGGTGATGATGTCGTTACCGAGCTGGTTCTTCAGGTCAGGATGTTCGGCCATTTTCAACACAACGGAAGGATCATCCGGCAAGACCAAATCCTGCCCCTGGTAATTCTGGTGAACAATTGGTTTTACGTTTTCTCCGTTACAATCTGGCGAGGTATCCATGTGCGAGCAAAAGCAGATGACCGGAACGTTCGGCTTATCGGTATTAGCCGGAACGGTGGCATAAACCACACCAAATTCATCTAATTCGGCATCTTCAATGCCCATGGCCTTTAACTCATCAACCAGTAACCGGCCAAGGTTCTTTTGTTTTTCGGTAGAAGGATAGCTTTTTGATTCGCCATCAGACTGTGTATCTATCTTAACGTATTGCAGAAAACGCTCTGCTACGGTAAATTGGAATTGTTGGTTCATACGCAAAATTATTTGTGCAAATTAGGGCTTTAATTACTGCCTAATCAAGTTTTATTGATAATGAACGTTGAGGAACTGCGCGATTACTGTCTTGAGAAACCTGCCGTTACCGAGGGCTTCCCGTTTGATGATAACGTATTGGTGTTTAAAGTTGCGGGAAAGATCTTCCTGCTGATCCCTTTAGAGCCTGGCAACCGCTTCAACGTAAAGTGCGACCCTGAACTAGCCATCCAACTGCGCGAACAGTACACCGAGGTGCAGCCGGGATTCCACATGAACAAAGCGCAATGGAACACCGTGTTTATGGACGGCAGCCTGACCAACAAACAACTCCAGGAAATGATAGACCACTCTTACAACGAGGTAGTAAAAAAACTAACGAAGAAGCTAAAAGCCGAATTTGGTTTGTAGGTGATATAAAATTCGAAATGGAAGGTTACCCCTCCCTGACCCTCCCAAGGGAGGGAATAGTAAAAGATTGTCATTGCGGGCGAAGCGTGGCAATCTTCCATTTATAGCGCTCATTCGTGGCTATGGCTGTTAGTTACGACCTCTCCCCAACCCCTCTCCGAAATAGACGGCCTTTAAAGCTCTTCCGTCGGTTGAAGGAGAAGCATCGTCTTCAACTTATTTAGTGAGAAGAAGCGTCCCCGTTGCTCTCTACATAATGGAGAAAGATAAGAATCAAGAGTGATGCTACGAGATTACCACGTCTCCTGATAGCCATCGGGATCCTCGCAATGACAAAAATGGGTGAAGTAGTTATAAAGAGATTGCCTCGTGCCTCGCAATGACGTTGTTGTGGATAGATGCTTGCCGAAACTGGTTCGGGACTGGTCGACAAGCAGCATGACAAGGTGGAGGTATAACATTAAAAAAGCCCCTTGTCGGGGCCTTATATCTTGATTATTGTCTCTTGTTTCTTGCTTCTCTCCGAATTACATTTTCGGCATGCGGCGCATCAGGTTGGCCATGGCAGCCGGGTTGCTCATCTGCTTCATTACCTTACGCATATCTTCAAACTGCTTGATCAGGCGGTTCACTTCTTCCAGTTTAGTGCCAGAGCCTTTTGCAATACGGTTGCGGCGGCTTTGGTTAATGCTGTCGGGGTTTTCCTTCTCAAACGGTGTCATGGATTGGATGATGGCCTCGATAGATTTAAAGGCATCGTCGCCAATCTCTACGTCTTTCATCATTTTACCCACGCCGGGGATCATGCCCATCAGATCTTTCATGTTACCCATTTTCTTGATCTGCTGTATCTGGCTGTAGAAGTCGTTAAAGTCGAACTTGTTCTTGCGGATCTTCTTCTGCAACTCGGCAGCCTGCTTTTCGTCAAACTGCTGCTGCGCGCGTTCTACCAGCGAGACCACGTCGCCCATGCCCAGGATACGCGAAGCCATCCGGTCGGGGTGGAAAACGTCCAGCGCTTCCATCTTTTCGCCCGTACCGATGAACTTAATGGGCTTATTCACTACCGACTTAATGGAAAGCGCCGCACCACCGCGGGTATCACCATCCAGCTTGGTTAACACGGCGCCGGTAAAGTCCAGGCGGTCGTTAAACACTTTTGCGGTGTTCACGGCGTCCTGCCCGGTCATGGCATCCACCACAAACAAAATCTCGTGCGGTTTAGTGGCAGCTTTTACGCGCTCTATCTCCTGCATCATGGCCTCGTCAACCGCTAAGCGGCCGGCGGTATCAATGATGACTACGTTATGGTTGTTCTGTTTGGCCTGTGCAATACCTTCCAGGGCAATAGCTACCGGGTCTTTAGATTCGCGGTTGGCATAAACAGGTACGCCAATCTGCTGCCCTAAAACTTCCAACTGGTCAATCGCCGCGGGGCGGTAAATATCATCCGCAACCAGTAAAGGCTTCTTGTTTTTCTGGGTCTTCAGGAAGTTGGCCAGTTTACCGGTGAAGGTGGTTTTACCCGCACCGTTTAAACCTGCAATCAGGATAATGGTAGGCGTTGCCGGAAACTCCAGCTCGGCGGTGCTGCCACCCATCAGGGCGGTCAGCTCGTCGTTCATGATCTTGGTGAGCAACTGTCCCGGCGAAATGGTGGTCAGTACGTTTTCGCCCAATGCTTTTTGCTTTACGTCATCTGTAAAAGCTTTGGCAGTTTTATAGTTAACGTCGGCATCCAGAAGGGCCTTGCGGATCTCCTTCATGGTTTCGGCCACGTTGATTTCTGTAATAGTACCTTGTCCTTTCAGGACCTTAAACGCCCTGTCGAGCTTATCCGATAGATTTTCAAACATATTTGATCAATCCTTTATCCCCATTTTTTTTGAGGCTACAAAGTTATGATTTTTAAGGCGTTTTACACCTTCAGCATCCGAAATAATAGCCTGTAGTGCTGGGGGCTTATCAGCACCAAACAATATACTGCCCA
Organism: Mucilaginibacter straminoryzae; assembly: GCF_022953055.1. Lineage (GTDB taxonomy): Bacteria > Bacteroidota > Bacteroidia > Sphingobacteriales > Sphingobacteriaceae > Mucilaginibacter > Mucilaginibacter straminoryzae. Next base: position 241,387 of record NZ_JALJEJ010000005.1, read on the forward strand.
AATAGTTACGGGAACCTGTAAATTACACCCAGGGCCAAAGCTTCTGTTCCCTGTATTCCGGCGCGTGAATCTTTATCATACAAGGCCGTACCGGTAATAGTTACGGCTACCAGCTTGTTTACCTTGGCAGAAAGTACCACATCTAAGCGATGGTCTATATTCATCAGCGAACGGCCGTAAGGAACCAGCATCGCGTAACGGGTATTCAGGTGGACGTTGGTCATGATGTCTTTGTCATACAGGGCAACCAATTGGAAAGCCAGCTCGTTACGGATCCTCTTTGTAGTATCAACCCCATAATTGCCTGTGATGCTCCTGTCCAGGTCATTATATAATACCAGGGTTTGCCTGGCTGTACCTGTACCGATACGAAGATCAAAAGCTTTGTTTGGCTTATACTCCACACCGACGGATTCTGTAATATAGCCGGGAGCCATAAAACGCGAAATAAGTATCGGCGGGCCGTTGTCTGAATATTGATAGCCTTTATCAAACTGCGATTCTATACTTACCGACCCGAAGAAATACCAGTTTTTAGATAATTGGGTGGCTACCTTGTTGTCGAAAAAGATGCGGTCGGTAGTTTTTCTGTTGATATGCCCTTCGTTGCTTGTTTTGCCGTAAAGCAGCAACAGTTCGCCGGTGTAGTTAAAGGGGGCCTTATTGTATTCTGTTTTATAGTCGAAGTTTCCGCCAAGGGCTAAAGAGCTGATACCACCATTGGCCCAGTTATGGCTAAAGGCCGACTGGTTGAGGTTAAAACCCATGGTGATCCATTTACGCCAGTAGGTAACCTTATAGTCCAGCATACTTACCGGTACCAGGTTAGGGTCAACCACTATGGGGCGCACGATAACTGGCAGTGGGCTGCGCCTGACATCCCTGCGGTATTTGTTCAGGATAACGGTATCCAGCTTTACGGTATCCAGCCGCGAAAGGCTGTCCATACGCCTCAGGCTGTCTGCACGTTGCAAACTATCGGCATAACGGATCACCAGCGCCCGCCTGATGCTGTCGGCCCGGCGTAAACTGTCACGTAATTGTGCATGAGCGCTAAAAGCGGTTAGAACTAAAAATAAAGTCAGTAGGTAGAACGCTTTCTTTGACATTAGCAACAAAGAAACACAAAAACAAATTTTACTGAAAGAAAAAACTTTAACAGAAGCACTTATTTCACAAATACTTCACCCAGGCCCACCATTTTCTTTGCTGAAGGTAACCTTTGTTGGCTTCGTTTGCATAGGCTTCGCGTTCGAAACAGATATTGAGGTAGGCTTTGTGGTGATTTTTAAACCGGATGAGATTCACCAGGTAATTAAACGCATACAGCAGGTAAAAGGGAACAACCAATAACTCTGCCTCCTGAAGCAGGTGGATCGATTCATGCCGGATCAGGACATCGTCCTTCAACAGCTCTTTGCTTCGTACAAGAATTACCGGAAACAGGGCCATTCCATCCACTTTTAAAAAGCGGGCAACCAAAACAATGGGCTTATTTACCATTCAGGAACAACGGGGGAATACTTAAGGCCCTTGGGTTACGTATGTAACGCTTGTAATTTGCCTTAATGCTCAGGATGAACTCGTAATCGCTGGCGGTGACTACTTGGTAGTAGCCCGGGCGGTATTTGCGCATAAAGTCTGTCAGCTGCGGTTCGCGTAAGCCGGTAACACTGGCTACCAGCGTTTTTGTGTACCGGTAATCAATGATATTTTCGTGGTAGTCGCGTTCGATGATTTCTTTTAGGTGTTCGGCGTTTCGCCCTTTACGGCTGATCATGTTATACAAGCCATCTATGCTAAGGCCAGCACCCCCACCCGGAGAAACGCTCAGGACATCGCGGTTGCCAATGGAACCGTAAATGATGCTGTAATCTTTCTTGGTTTCGAGTAAACGTTTTTGCGGCGATTGCAGGGTATCGCGCACATTGACCTGGTTCAGCATAATGCTTTTGGGTTTCAGGTAAACCGGTAGCGAACCTGTACCTTTTACGGTAAGGGTATCGCTGAAATAGTTCAGTTTACTGAAAATGAGCCTGTCGCCTGGCTGCGCCCCGATATGGAATTCGGCCTGCAGGTTATTGTAAACCGATTCGCCGGTACGGGTATTTACAACGTTTACCTTGGCAATACGTTCCTTGCTGTCCTTATCAAATACAATCCCATCGATCGTTTTAGGCTGGGCGATAGTATGGAGGCCGATAAAACAAAGAATTAATATGATCCAGTTCTTACTCACTGCGCTAAAACTACTCCACCATACCGGATTTGCCACCATCTTTAACAAAAATTAACAGCTACCGCGAAATAACCAGCGTTTGACCGATCTTAATATTATTATCCGTCATGTTGTTCAGGGCCTTCAAATCGTCAACCGTCAATCCAAAACGTTTAGAAATATTGTATAGTGTATCGCCGGTAACCACCGTATACAATTTGTTTGCAGGCGTAACAGCAACTACAGAATCGCGGGTTTCTTTAGGTATGTTCTGGTTAATCTGGCTCAGCACGCGGTCTTCACGCTTGATCTTGGCAATCTCGCTTTCCGGACGGTCAAACTGGTCGAGGTTATACTTTTGGATCAGCTTGATCAGCTGTTGAGGGTAATTGGGGTTGGTGGCATAACCGGCATCCTTTAACCCCTGCGCCCATCCCTGGTAATCGTTTTTATCCAGCTCGAACAGGTGCGCGTAACGTTTGCGTTTCAGAAATTCAGAATGGTCGCGGAAAGATTGTTCGGGCGAATCATATACCCGGAAACAATCATTAATCTGGTCATCGTTCTTGTAGTAAGATTGGCCGTGCCAGTCGCTGGTACACTTAATGCCAAAGTGGTTATTGGCATATTTGGCCAGTTCGCCGTTTCCGTTACCCGATTCAAACAGGCCCTGGGCCAGCGTAATACTTGCCGGGATACCATAAGTATTCATCTCCTGGACTGCTATGGCTTTAAATCTGTCGATATAGGTATAAACCGTATAGGTTGGATACGTACCCTGACGCGATTTGCGGATCTGGTCGTTGTTCTTTTCTACTTCGCTGTTCGAAGGAACATAAACAGACGGGGTCGATGTCGAAGACGGCGACGGGTGTGCAGGCGGACGCGGAAGGTTTCTGCGTGTGATACAAGAGGTAAGCAGGCTTGAAGCCGCTAGCAGGTAGATGAGTTTACGCATTAAACAAGAAAGGGCTTGATTACAAGCCCAAACTTAATATTTTAAAACCGAATGTTATTCTACATTTTTTGGTTGCGCCTGGTTGCGGGTGGTATCAGGCCGCTCGTCAAAAGCGCTCAGGTTGTACTTTCTGATCAGGCCAAGCACTTGCGCACCCCATTTACGGCTGCTGGCATAACCGCTGTGTTGAATGCCTTTTACCCAGCCCAGGTAATCGTAATGGCTTAAGGTTTCAGCCAGTTTAGTAAATTTTTTACGTTCTGTCATGACACGGGCAAAATCCTGGAAAGAATCCTGCGCAGAATCGTATTGTTTATAGGATGAATGTGTGGCTTTGCGGCCGGTATAAGATACAGCGCTTTTGCCTTTCATCCCGAAGTGATTGTTCTGCGTGCGCGCCAGTTTGCTGGTTCCGCTGCCAGATTCATGCATGGCAATGGCTAATACAATACTTGCAGGTACACCGCTCTCATGCATAATGCGGATGGCATTATCTTTGAAACGCTGGATATAAGATTGTGAAGCATTTTGCGCTGAGGCAATTGAGGCGGTAGCCAGAAAAGAAACAATCAGTAAGATTTTCTTCATAATTTAAATTTTTCTGATGATCAGGACACCATCTCTTACAGGCAGAATTATTTTTTCAACCCGTGTATCAACAGTGATCTGATCATTTAGTTTCCGGAAGAGTTCAGTATCGGCATCTTTTGCATCGCCGTATACTTTTCCCTTCCATAACACATTATCAATTATAATTAAACCTCCCGGTTTTACTTTATCAATTACGCTTTCAAAATAGTTTAAATTGTTCTTTTTGTCGGCGTCGATAAATACAATGTTAAATAAACTTTCCGTAAACTCCAAAATTTTCGGCATCGCATCACCGATATGCAGTCGTATTTTATCCGTCATCCCGGCTGCTTCAAAGTTACGGCGAAGCATGCTTTCCATCTCCGGATTTACCTCTATCGTATCTAAAACGCCGTTTTCTGTCAATCCTTCCGCCAGGCAAATGGCCGAGTAACCGGTAAAAGCGCCGATCTCTAAAATTCTTTCGGGCTGCACCATTTTGCTCAGCATGCTCAGCAATCTGCCCTGGTAATGGCCCGAAAGCATGTTGGCCTTCAGCACCTTCACATGCGTTTCGCGGTTGATGTTTTTTAACACCTCTGGCTCTGCATCTACATGCGCTTCCAGGTAGGCCTGCAGTTTTGGATCAAGAATTTCCATAGCGCAAAGGTAGGGTTTGAGAGATAAGAGGCAAGAAGCAAGAAACGAGAGCCAAGAATCAGGAGACAAGAATCAAGAGCTGACCCCCGCTATTTTATAAAAAGTCTATAATTATGGATACTGAGACTCCATTATTTTACACTCATTACACTTTTTTTGCACATTTTTGCACACTTCTAATAAAAGGTTATGCTTAGAACACATACTTGCGGAGAGCTGACGATCAGCAACCTCGGACAATCGGTTACGTTAACAGGATGGGTACAGAAATCGCGCGATTTGGGCGGAACTACCTTCATCGACGTACGCGACCGTTATGGTATCACACAATTGGTATTAAATGCAGATACCGATGCGGCCATCCGTGAACAGGCTCGTAACCTGGGCCGCGAGTTTGTAATCCGCGTAACGGGAAAAGTGTTAGAGCGTACAAGTAAAAACCCGCGCATACCAACCGGGGATATCGAGATTGAAGTTCAGGAACTGGAAATATTGAACGAGGCTAAAATACCGCCGTTTTTGATAGAAGATGAAACAGATGGCGGCGAAGAACTTCGTGCCAAATACCGTTACCTTGATCTACGCCGTAATCCTATCCGCAACAACCTGTTGCTTCGCCACAACATGGCGCAGGAAATACGCCGCTACTTAAGCGATTTAAATTTCATCGAGGTGGAAACCCCGGTACTAATCAAATCAACCCCGGAAGGCGCACGCGATTTTGTGGTGCCCAGCCGCATGAACCCTGGCGAGTTTTATGCCTTGCCGCAATCGCCGCAAACGTTTAAACAACTGTTGATGGTAAGCGGCTTCGACCGTTACTTCCAGATTGTAAAATGTTTCCGCGACGAGGACCTACGCGCAGACCGCCAGCCTGAATTTACCCAGGTAGACTGCGAGCTTTCTTTTGTAGAACAAGAAGACATCTTAAATATTTTTGAAGGACTTACCCGCCACTTGTTCACCAAGGTAAAAGGGCTTGACCTGGGCGATTTCCCGCGGATGCAGTATGCCGATGCCATGCGTCTGTATGGTTCAGACAAACCGGACGTACGTTTCGGGATGGAGTTTGTTGAGCTGAATGATATTGTTAAAGGTAAAGGCTTCAGCATTTTTGATAACGCCGAACTGATAGTAGGTATCAATGCGAAAGGTAAGGCGGGTTACACCCGTAAGCAACTGGACGAACTGACCGAGTGGTTAAAGCGCCCGCAGATTGGGGCTACCGGCATGATCTACATGCGTTACAATACAGATGGTTCTTTGAAATCGTCAGTTGATAAATTCTATAACGAAGACGAACTGAAGAAATGGGCAGAAGCTTTTGGCGCAGAACAGGGCGACCTGATCCTGATCCTGGCCGGGCAGACAGATAAAGTTCGCAAGCAACTGAATGAGTTGCGCCTGGAAATGGGCAGTCGTTTAGGTTTGCGCGATAAAAATAAATTCGCACCGCTATGGGTATTAGACTTCCCACTATTGGAGTTTGATGAAGAAAGCGGCCGCTGGCATGCCATGCACCACCCGTTCACCTCGCCAAAACCAGAGGATATTGCCCTGCTGGATACCGATCCGGGTGCGGTGCGTGCCAACGCTTATGACCTGGTGATCAACGGGACAGAAATTGGCGGCGGTTCTATCCGTATCCATAACAAAGATTTGCAAGGGCTGATGTTCAAGCACCTGGGCTTTAGTAAAGAAGAAGCGCAAAAACAATTCGGCTTCCTGATGGATGCCTTTGAATTTGGCGCACCTCCACATGGTGGTATCGCTTTTGGCTTTGATCGCTTGTGTTCGATATTCGCCGGTCTGGATTCTATCCGCGACGTGATCGCCTTCCCTAAAAATAACTCGGGCCGCGATGTGATGATCGACTCACCTTCGGTAATTGCTGATGCACAGATGCAGGAGCTGAAGATCAAAACGACCGTATAAATGTAAAAGGAGCTGTAATAATCACAGCTCCTTTTACGTATCATACCATAAATACCCTTTTAATGAAAAAATACTTACTACTTGTGATGGTTACGCTTGCTGGGCTAACCGGCTGTAAAAAAAGCGATACGTCATCAAATTTTGATGCCACTGCGCAAGCAGCAGCAGACGATGCCAAAATTAAAGCGTACATCCAAACCAACAACATTAACGCCACCCGCGACGATTCGGGTGTGTACTACCAGGTAATCAGTCCCGGCAGCGGTGCTTACCCAACAGCAAGTTCATCCGTATCGGTAAATTATACCGGCAAACTGCTGGACGGTACTGTTTTCGATAGCAACAGTCTGAATAATTACGCTTTGAGCGGACTGATCAAAGGCTGGCAATATGGTATTCCGCATATTAATGTGGGCGGACGAATCCTGCTGATCATTCCTTCTGGTTTGGGTTATGGAAATACTGCGCAAGGTAAAATTCCAGCCAATTCGGTATTGGTGTTTACTATTGATCTGTTAGGATTTAAATAAAGAGATAAAGGACTATTTAAACGCCTTCCTGATAACAGGAGGGCGTTTTTGTTTAGGTATATTCCAGATAAGATTTTTTATTGCTAATTATTTTAGTAATTTAGCGCGCAAACCTCATCAAAAATGGATCAACCAATCAACGAACCAAAACGCTGCGCCTGGTGCGGCACTGACCCGCTTTATGTCAAATACCACGATGAAGAGTGGGGAAAAGAAACGCATGACGACCGGGTGCTGTTTGAATTCCTGATACTGGAAGCCGCGCAGGCGGGGCTTAGCTGGATCACTATCCTGCGCCGTCGTGAAAATTACCGTAAAGCTTTTGCAGATTTCGACCCGGTTAAAGTAGCGGCTTTTACCCCGGAAGACGTAGAACGACTGATGCAGGATGCAGGCATTATCCGCAACAGGGCGAAGATAGTGGGCGCCATTGCCAACGCCAGGTTGTTCTTAGCTATACAGAAAGAGTTTGGTTCGTTTGATAAATACCTGTACAGCTTTATGCCCGAAGGTAAAGCCGTGGATAACAAACCCGATATACGCATCAACCCGACCAGCCCTGAATCTGACGCGATCAGCAAAGACATGAAAAAACGTGGCTTCAAATTCTTTGGCTCTACTATTTGTTATGCACACATGCAGGCAACCGGTATGGTGAATGACCATTTGCTAAGCTGCGATTTCAGGTCACATTCTCTGATTACACTGATTTAATACAGATTGCACCGATGCTGCACGATAATTGTAACTTTGGACGATTGCGTTTTAACGTAATTAGTGAAATCACTTATAAATCGGTGTAATCATAAATTCTGATCGATGAAGAAACTGTTTCTGTTGGATGGTATGGCCCTGATCTACCGGGCTCATTTTGCGTTAAGTAAAAACCCGCGTTTTACTTCCGGGGGCTTAAATACTTCTGCGGTGATGGGTTTTACCAATACCCTGTTAGATGTGCTGCGCAAAGAAAAACCTACGCATATGGCAGTGGTATTTGATACCGATGCGCCAACAGAACGCCATACAGATTTTACCGATTATAAAGCGCATCGCCAGGCCATGCCGGAAGACCTTTCCGCAGCCTTGCCTTATGTAATTAAAGTGATCCTGGGTTTTAATATCCCGGTGATTACTTCAGACGGTTACGAGGCCGACGATATCATTGGTACGCTTGCCAAGAAGGCCGAACAAAAAGGTTACCAGGTGTATTGTATGACGCCCGATAAAGATTTTGCCCAACTGGTTTCAGACAATATTTTCATCTACAAACCTTCGCGCATGGGCAGCGACATCGAGATTATGGGTGTGAAGGAAGTGAAAGCGAAATGGGAGGTGGATGATGTTTGTCAGGTAATAGATATATTGGGGCTTTGGGGCGATGCCGTGGATAATATCCCGGGTATCCCGGGTGTAGGTGAAAAGACCGCTAAGAGCCTGATCAAACAATATGGTTCGGTAGAGAATATCATCAAAAACAGCCATGAGCTTAAAGGTAAACTACGCGAGAATGTAGAGAAATTTGCTGATCAGGGCCTGCTGTCTAAAAAACTGGCAACCATTTTACTGGATGCTCCAGTAGAGCTGGACGAACAGGGCCTGGAAATTTGCGCGCCAAGTAAAGACCTTCTAGAACCTTTGTTTGCAGAGCTGGAATTCCGTACGCTTGGTCGCCGTGTTTTTGGCGACGATTTTAGCGTAACAGAATTAAAAGCTGTAGGCGTTCAGACAGATCTGTTTGGCAACCCCACCGCTACAGGCCGAACCACACTTACCGTTGATGTGAGCGATATCGCTACTTCGGATATTCCGCAGGCAGGCAAAACCATTGAAAATACACCACACGAATACCACCTGGCAGATACCGCCGAAAAACGCCAGGAACTGATTAATCTGTTGAAACAACAGGAAAGCTTTTGTTTTGATACCGAAACTACGGGAACAGATGCCAACTACTGCGAACTGGTAGGCCTATCATTTGCTGTTAAAGCGGGCGAGGCCTGGTATGTGCCTGTCCCTGCCGACCAACAGGAGACGAAGGCGATTGTGAACGAGTTTAAAGGTGTTTTCGAGGATGAGAACATCGGCAAAATCGGGCATAACATTAAGTTCGACATGCTGATGCTGAAATGGTATGATGTGCAGCTGAAAGGTAAGGTATTTGATACGATGCTGGCCCACTACGTGCTCGACCCGGATACCCGCCATAACATGGATATCCTTTCCGAAAATTACCTGGGCTATAAACCGGTATCTATCACTTCACTGATCGGGCCAAAAGGTAAAGGGCAGCTGAGCATGCGCGACGTAGAAATCGAGAAAATTAAAGACTACGCCGCCGAAGATGCCGACGTGACTTTACAGCTACGAAACGTTTTTGAAACCAAGCTAAAAGAGGTTGAGGCCGAAAAACTGATCCACGAGATTGAACACCCGCTGATCTATGTGCTGGCAGATATGGAGTTCGAAGGTGTTAGAATCGATAAAGATACCTTGAGTGATTTTTCTGGCCAGTTAGAGAAAGATATTATCCAACTGGAGAAGACCGTTTATGAAAAAGCAGGCTTACGTTTTAATATTGCTTCGCCAAAGCAACTGGGCGAAGTACTGTTCGAGAAGCTGATGCTGGACCCCAAAGCCAAAAAAACCAAAACAGGCCAGTACCAAACCGGCGAGGATGTACTGTTGGCACTGGCTAACAAAAGCGATATCGTCCGTGACATCCTCGACTTCCGCCAGTTACAGAAACTAAAGTCGACTTATGTAGACGCGCTGCCATTAATGATCAATGCGAAGACCGGCCGTGTGCATACCTCTTACAACCAGGCCGTGGCTGCCACCGGGCGCTTAAGCTCTAACAACCCTAACCTGCAAAACATCCCGATCAAAACAGAAAAAGGCCGCGAAGTACGTAAGGCTTTCATCCCACGAGATAGCGATCATACCTTAATCTCTGCCGATTATTCACAGATTGAATTGCGTTTGATTGCCGAGATCAGTAAGGATGAGAACATGATGAACGCCTTTACCAACAACCTGGACATCCATACCGCTACCGCAGCAAACGTATATGGCGTGAAGCTGGAAGAGGTAGACAGCACCATGCGCCGCAATGCCAAAGCGGTTAACTTCGGTATCATCTATGGGCAATCTGCTTTCGGTTTATCGCAAAGTCTGGGTATCCCGCGTAAAGAAGCCGCAGACATTATTGAACAATATTTCAACCAGTTCCCGGGCATTAAACGCTACATGAGCGATACCATGAACTTTGCCCGTGAGAATGGTTATGTGCAGACTTTAATGGGCCGCCGCCGTTACCTGCGTGATATTAATTCGGCTAATGCCACGGTTCGGAGTTTTGCTGAACGAAATGCCATCAACGCCCCTATACAGGGTTCTGCTGCGGACATGATCAAGATTGCCATGATCAATATCCACCGCGAACTAAAGGCAAGCGGCTTAAAAGGTAAAATGACCATGCAGGTGCATGACGAGTTGGTGTTCGATGTACCGCACAACGAGGTGGAGCTTATCAAACCAATTATCGAACATAACATGAAAACCGCTATCAAAACCGAAGTGCCTATTATGGTAGAAATCGGTACAGGCTTCAACTGGCTGGAAGCACATTAATTTTTAGCGATGTAAAAGAATTTCGTAAAAACAGAAGAGCGCATACACGTATTTTTGTACTGCGCTCTTCGCTTATTTGTTCTTTTTGAAAGCTATTCCAGCACAATCGTAACGGGGATGGAGTGCTCACTTTCGTTCTTGATACGATCCACCGCCGTCACTACATAAATATATTTCTTCCCTTTTTCGGCGCTGTTATCCAGCAAGGTAGTGTCGGTATTATAGCGTACATACAAAATATGTTCAGGGTCTGAAGTATCGATCATGTCCTTTTCGCCAAAGCGGTATACCACATAACCTGCAACGGGTTCGTTATCCTTTGCCGGTGGTGGCGCCTGCCAGTTAAGCAATACCCCACGCGGATTACTTACCGCGGTTAGCAATTGCGGCGCATTAGGAGCGATGGAATCTCGCCACAGCATTACCGGTGGCAATGCTGGTTTGCGGTAAAAATCACGTCGCAAAGAATCGCTAAAGCCAAGCGGGTTAGCCGTCAGCGAGTTCGAGCTAAAATAAATACTGCCTTGTACCCTTGGGTTTGCCCGGATGTAACGGATCTGGTTAGGCAACTCGCGCGGATTTCTGAATGCGGTCTGGTTACGCTCATTAATACGGTAAGCAGCCTGACCGATGTATAAATGCCGCCCAAATGTATTATCGCTCCACCAGTCGATCAGCTTTTCAAAAGGCGCTGCCCTGAAGCCGAAAGGCCAGTAGATCTGCGGATTAATATAATCAACCCAACCTTCCTGCACCCATTTGCGGGTATCGGCATACAATTCAAGGTAAGAAGAGCCGCCGTTGGTTTCAGATCCTTCCACATCCTGGCGTTTGTTTTTCCAGATTCCCAGCGGGCTTACGCCAAACTTTACAGATGGTTTATATTTATGGATGCTGTCTGCCAGCATTTTTATCAGTTGATTAACGTTATCCCGGCGCCAGTCGCGTATATCAGTAAAAGCCGAACCATATTTCTTGAAGGCTTCCGTATCATTAATTACCTGCCCGGCAATCGGGTATGGGTAAAAATAATCGTCCATGTGCAGGCCGTCTATCTCGTAATTCTTTACAATGTCCAACACTACCTGCACAATATATTCGCGCACTTCGGGCAGTCCCGGGTTAAACAGCTTTTGCTTGCCATAAGTAAAGAACCATTCGGGATGTGTTTTGGTGGGGTGGTTTGACGCAATGTTGGCGTAATTAGCATCAAACGTGGCGCGGTAAGGGTTAATCCAGGCGTGTAATTCCATACCGCGTTTATGCGCTTCAGTAATGGCAAACTCCAGCGGATCATAAAACGGATCGGGCGCCTGCCCTTGCTTACCCATCAGCCAGCGCGACCACGGCTCGCGGCTTTTGGCATAAAAGGCATCAGCCGCCGGCCTCACCTGGAACATGATGGCGTTGATGTTGCTCTGGGCGTGGTAATCAAGAATTTTTAATAGCTGTTCTTTCTGCTTATCAGAAGTAAGACCAACGCGGCTGGGCCAGTCAATGTTAACGACGGTGGCTACCCATACACCTCTGAATTCGCGCTTTGGCGCTTTTACTGCTACCGGCACTTCGGCAGTAGTTGTACTTGCGGCAGGGGGCTGGGCGTTAGCAAAATAACCGGTTAGCAATAACAAAAATCCTGAAACTAATAATCTTCCTTTGCCCATACCTATACGTTTATAATTCAAGTGCGGGCAAAGATATAGAAACTTTGCCCAAAGCTATTTGCGTAGCGCTTGCAATATTTCAGCCATTTTTGTGTTTTTATGGTATAGTAATTAATTTTAAACAAATGTTACTATGAGGCAGTATGTTAGGTGGGCTGACATGCTGAAGTGGTACAGATAAAATTTTGAGTTAATATAATTTTTGTATTATCGCAAAAAGTTAAAGGCAGCTGCACGTTATAGCAGACCATTGTGCAGCATAACGCATTTATCATTAAATAACTAACTTATGGAGAATCAATCCGGACAAAACCAAAATTCCAGAAAAAATTCCAACGTCATTTATTTTCTAATTGTAGTGGTGATCGCCCTGCTGGGTACAGATGTTTATCTCTACTATCAGAAAAGAGGTTCAGACGAAAAAATCGTTTACCAGAATGATGAAAAAACACGCTTGCAAACTGAGCTGGATAGCCTCGAAGCCCAGATACAGCAGGTAAATAGCAGCAAAACCAAGTTATCTGCCGAAATGCAGGCCAAGAATGATTCCTTGCAGTCTAAGATCAAATACCTGCGCGTGCAACTGGCAAAAGGAAAGCTTACCGCAGCAGATTTACGAAAGGCACAGGAAGATATTAAACAGCTACGCTACTTTGTTACAAAATACACTGCAGATATAGAGGAGCTGAAGAAACAAAACGCCACCCTGACCACCGAGCGGGATACCTTAAAAACCAATCTGGCTACTGTAAGTACCAAGGCTACTGAACTTGCAAAGCAAAACGAAGACCTGAACACAAAAGTGCAGGTAGGTTCTGCATTAAAAACTTCGAGCCTTAACATAGGCACGTTTAAGGTGAAAGGTAACGGTAAGGAAAGCGATAATGATAAGGCTAAAAACGTTAAGAAGCTGAAGATTAACTTTACAGTAGCTAACAACGCGATTGCTACACAGGGCCTGCATGATGTTTATGTGCGTATCATAGATCCAGCCGGTAACCTGATCACCGGTACAGATGAAGGCACCTTTACTGCCGACAGCCAGGAACTTCAGTACACCTATAAAACGTCTATTGAGTTTAAGAATGACGATAGCCCTTATACCATTGATTGGGTAAATGCGAACCCTTTTATAAAGGGCACTTATACCGTAATTCTTTATGCCGATGGTTTTACCATGGGTAAAACATCCTTCAATCTTAGATAATTTCAAGGAAAGATATTATCTCAAAACGCTGCGGAAACACCGCGGCGTTTTTTTATGCCTTTTCCTGGCCGGGGCTAAGCGGTAAGGTAAACCAAAATTCTGAACCTTTTCCGTATTCGCTTTCAAAGCCGATATCTCCGCCGTGGGCGCGTACAATTTCAGCAGAGATGAATAACCCCAACCCGATACCACTCATGGTATATGATTTTTTTAGTTCGATCTGCACAAATCGGTCAAATACTACCTGATGATATTGCTTTTCTATTCCAATTCCGAAATCTTTTACCAGCACCTGCACACTGCCCTGCAACAGCCGCGAGCGGATAATAATCCGGTCGCCATTGGGCGAATATTTAATGGCATTATTAGCCATATTCACAATCACCTGCCTCAACCTCAGATCGTCACCCATTATCTGGGGTAACTCTGCAATATCCAGTTCTATGCGGTGACGCGAATTAATCACTTCCAGTTGTTCACCCACTTCCCTGATCAGGTCATTAATATTAAAAAGCTTTTTATTTAAGGTAAGCCTGCCGTTGTTGATTCGGGTAACATCCAACAGGTCTGTAATTAAACCGGTAGTGCGGTTCACTACTTTATCCAGCTGTTTCACCAAAGGCTTGATGGTTTCGTCATTACTTTCGTGCACTTTCTTACTGATCATTTGCGCATACATCTTTAAGCTGGTGATCGGTGTTTTAAGCTCGTGCGAGGCAACGCCGATAAATTGCTCTTTTTGCTGTAGTAACTCTACCTGCAGGGTAATATCGCGCAGGTTACAAACCAATGCGCATATGGCTTCATCTTCCAGCAGGTTAGTAATCATGCCCTCTACCCAACAACTTTCGCCGTTTCGTTTCACACACCGGCATTGCACCTTGGTGTGCGCACCCGGACTGGCAATAATTTCTTTATGGGCGTCCAGGTAACGCTGATAATCTTCCGGGTGGATCAGTTGATTTTCGGGCAATGCCTTAATCTCGGCATCCGAATAACCCAATATGGTAAAAATTGCGGGGCTGGCGTAAGTAACCTCCCGCTGCGCAGTCAGCAGTAAAATGGCATCCTGACTATTTTCAATTACGGCGCGGAAGCGGCCGCTTTGCCGCTGTACTTCTTTACGGGCTTTTGATAAGGCGGTACCGATTGAACAGATCAGCACGCATTCCCCCAGAAAAATAAGGGTTTGTATGGCACCCGGCCCTGAAGTAACCAGCGTATGCTGCCTGGATATAAAATAGTAATTTGCACAATAGGCTGCAGCAAAAGATAAAATGATGGCGTAATTGCGGCCCCAGTATCTGGCGGTAATAATTACAACACTGAAGTAGAGCAAAAAAGGCGTGCTTTTGCCCAACAGGTCGGGGAAGTTTAGTTTCAGTTGAGTGATAGCGATGAGTAATAACGGCGAGATTAGCAACTGCCAAACATTTCCCGGAAGTTTATAGGCGCTATCATTTATGGCAAACCTCGTTATCATATTTGCTTAAACACACATCGAAGTTTTTTGTTAAGCCAAAAGAAACATCAAGTCTTAAAAGCTAAAGTTATTAACTGGGTGATAAGATTAGAAGGGTGCTGAATAACAGTAAAGCAGGGATTAAAATCAGTCTGTCAGGAAAAGCGAGTGGCTGATCGGCGGGATAATATTTTTTTCGGTAGCCTTATCAAACATTAACTGTATAGCGTTCCTGCCTTCATTGCCCAGGTCTACAGAATACTTGTTCACGTATAAATCGATATGCTTATACATCACCTCTTCGCTCATTTCCTGCGCATGTGAACGGATGTATTCCAAGCCGGATTTTGGGTTGGCAAAAGCAAATTCTACCGACTTACGCAGCACACGGTTCACTTTTAGCGCTACATCAAGCGGGATGTCACGGTTAATCACAATACCACCGAGCGGGATGGCGCAGCCGGTCTGCTTCTCCCAGTATTCACCTAAATCCTTAAATTTCGATAATCCTTTATCCTGGTAAGTAAACCTGTTTTCGTGAATGATCAGGCCAAAGTCTATTTCTCCGCTCAGTACTGCCCCTTCAATATCAGAGAAAACCAACTCCACCTTATTTTTAGCCTCGGGGAAGGCCAGGCTTAGCAGAAAATTCGCGGTGGTGTACTTACCTGGTATCCCGATCCTGGCTTGATTAATCACCGCATTTAGATCGATGGTTGTTCCAATACCGGCTTCCGCTACGATTGTTTTAGTATTTGCATCCGTTGAAAAACGGTTTATCGGGCCTTTATAGATCAGCATTGGCCCAACACCGAAACCTAATGCGCTACCTGCATCCAGCAGGGCATATTTTTCTGCCACATAGGCAAAAGCATGGTAGCTCAGTTTAGTGATATCCAGTTCGCCGCGCAGGGCCTTCTGGTTCAGCGTTTCCACATCGTCATAAAAAACTTCGAATTCTAAACCCTCAGTATCAATTTTATGATGGATCAGCGCGTCGAAAATAAAAGTATCGTTTGGGCAGGGTGAAAAGCCAAGTGTAAGTTTCATGGTAATTTGTTGAATTTTCTAAAGCTCGGGATATAAAACCTTGAACCCGTAACCTATAACTCGCGCAGCAGCGCGGCAGCAAATGTATTCAGATTTTTAACGGCTAAACCTATCTTCCATGACTCGCGGTTGCGTTTTTCCACATAATTTGACACAGCCCTGATCTGCACACATCTAACACCAGCTTGCCGGCACGCATAAAATACGGCCGCGCCCTCCATGCTCTCTACCTGCGGATTTAACCGCGACGCCACTTTTTCAATAGAAGCCTCATTGCCATGGACTTTATTCACCGTAATTCCGCTCACTTGTTTAATGTTCAGGAACGGATGCCTGTCTGGTGCGAATGTCACGTCGCCAAATCCCATCTCGTTCAGTGGTAAAAAGGTGTCGCCATCCTCGGCGCCTAATTCTGCAAATGTATCTGTTATCACCTCAACCACTTCACCCAACTCAATGCTGCGGTCGAAACTGCCTGCAATACCGAGATTGATCACCAGGTCATAATGATTTTGTGCCAGTTGCCTGCCCAGCGCGTAAGCTGTAGCTACCATACCCACGCCGGTGATGAGGAAGTTTAGTTGCATGTTGCGAGTTGCGGGTTGTAAGCCATCACTTTCAACTTTCAACTTTTGACTTTCAACTTCCTCTGACTTCAGGTTACTCACCTCCGCCCCGGTTGCCGCTACAATTAATACACGCATATCCAGATTATTTGATGACGAAGATAAAACAACACGCCTGTTTTTGTTTTGTATATTTGGCCAATTATTATTATGATGATTTACATTACGCGCAGAGAGCATTTTAATGCCGCACACCGGATGTATCGGGATGAATGGAGCGCAGAACAGAACGCAGAAGTATTTGGTAAATGCGCTAATCCTAACTGGCACGGCCATAACTATAACTTATTTGTAACTGTTAAAGGCGAAATAACGCACGCAACCGGTTACCTGATAGATCTGAAGGATCTGAAAAAGATTATTAATGAATATGTGATTGAAAAGCTGGATCACAAGAACATTAACCTGGATGTGGAGTTTATGAAAGGCAAAATGGCTTCAACAGAGTTACTTTGCATTGAAATATTCAACCAGTTGAAAGCGCCTGTAGAAGCACATGAAGGTGTCTTTCTGCATTCAGTTAAATTAGCCGAAACCGAAAATAATTCCGCCGAATATTTTGGCGAATAAGAAGATGACAGATATTAACGACAACATTCCGGACAGGGATGAAGGGGTACAAAACTACCGGAAAATAGATCGCTATAACCCGGAACTGATCACCAGCCTTTCTGCCCATTACCAGGATATTTTACAGCAAATTGGCGAAGACCCTAACCGCGAAGGGTTATTGAAAACGCCTGAGCGCGTGGCAAAAGCTTTAATGTTCCTGACGCATGGCTACGACCTTGACGCAGGAGAGATTCTAAGATCTGCCATGTTTAAGGAAGAGTACAGCCAGATGGTGGTGGTAAAGGATATTGAGGTATATTCAATGTGCGAGCACCACATGCTGCCGTTTTTTGGTAAAGCCCACGTGGCTTATATCCCTAACGGGCATGTAGTAGGGCTAAGCAAGGTCCCGCGTGTGGTAGATGTGTTTTCGAGAAGGTTGCAGGTTCAGGAACGCCTGACGAATGAGATCCGCGATTGTATCCAGGACACCTTACAGCCCTTAGGCGTAGGCGTAGTAATCGAATGCCGCCATTTGTGCATGAGCATGCGTGGCGTACAGAAACAAAACTCGGTAACCACCACTTCTGCCTTTACCGGCGAATTCTTAAAAGAGAAAACACGTACCGAATTTTTGAACCTGATAGCAAGTAAACTGAGCTAAAGCAGTACCTGTTGCTGCCTTACCTTAATAACTGAATAACCAAAAAACTAATTACTAAATTGAAAGCATACGTTTTTCCGGGACAAGGCGCCCAGTTCACAGGAATGGGCAAAGATCTGTACGACCAGTCTGAACAGGCCCGTGCGCTTTTTGAACAAGCAAATGAAATTTTAGGCTTCCGTATTACCGATATTATGTTCAGCGGAACAGAGGAAGAATTAAAGCAGACCAGCGTAACACAACCTGCTATTTTCCTGCATTCTGTAATACTAGCAAAAGTATTAGGTGACGATTTTCAGCCAAATATGGTAGCCGGGCATTCCCTGGGCGAATTTTCTGCCCTGGTAGCCGCCGGTGCGTTATCGTTCGAAGACGGCCTGCGTTTGGTAGCTGCACGTGCTAATGCCATGCAAAAAGCCTGCGAAATACAACCTTCTACTATGGCAGCAGTACTTGGCCTGGATGATTTTACCGTGGAGGATATCTGCCACCAGATCAGCGATGTAGTAGTGCCTGCTAATTACAACTGCCCGGGCCAGCTGGTTATTTCCGGAACCGTTTCAGGCGTGGAACTGGCGATGGAGAAACTTACCGCTGCCGGCGCGAAAAGAGTGTTAAAGCTGAACGTTGGCGGCGCATTCCACTCTCCTTTAATGGAATCAGCCCGGGTTGAACTGGAAGAAGCTATCGTTAAAACCACGATCAATTCGCCGGTTTGCCCTATTTATCAAAATATTGATGCTAAGCCATATACTGATCCCGAGCATATAAAACATAATCTGATCGCACAGCTTACCGGCGCCGTTAGGTGGACGCAAACGGTAAAGCATATGCTGGAAGATGGTGCCACATCGTTTACCGAAGTCGGGCCAGGCAATGTACTGCAGGGTCTGGTTAAAAAGGTTGACCGCGCTATACCGACTAACAGCGCCACGATTAACGCATAAATATTTAAGCCACTTTAACGTGGCTTTTTGTTTTTATACTACCTTTACATTTGCCTGAAAAACTGCCTTTTTGAACGCTTCAGCTAAAATACGTGTTTGGCTGGCTATAGTTTGTGCCGCTCTACTGCTTACAGCAATTGTTGTACAGCAAACCCATACCCCTGCCTATGATCTTAAGCAATCTGGCAAGCTGCTGGAGAAAGCGATACAAAAAAAAGAAACGTATGTAGACGGTATACTAAATAACCCATCTCGGTTTGCACAACTAAATACCCTTCCGCATAACCAGCGCGACGCGCTTTCTTTTATTGAAGAGGTAACCAATACCCATCGGATATGGTTAAGCACGCTGGTAGATGGTAAGCTTTCTTTTTGGTCTGGGGTAAAAGTGCTGGCTGAAAATGATAAGGTTAAAGAAGGGCGATCTTTCATTAAAACGCAGAACGGTTACTACGAGGCCATTAAAAAAAGCAGGGGTAATTTTACGGCGATATTTTTTATCCATGTTAAGCCATCGTATCCCATTCGTAACCAATACCTGCATAATGCCTTTGACCAGGATCTGAAGACAGAAAACGACCTGGAACTTGCCGATTTTACCGATGCCCACGTCTATAACATACACAGTATAGACGGCAAGTATCTCTTCTCTGTTAAACTTAAATCAGGCGCCTACCAGGGTAACTACATTGGCCAGATTTTGTTATGGACAATTACCTTTCTGCTTATCAGCCTGCTGATCAATATCATTTGCCGGAACCTGGCCAGGAAAGGCAAATTGTGGCAGGCGGTTGCACTGCTGTTTTTATTTATAGTAGCCGTTAAAGCTGCTAACCTGCTGGGCTGGCCCGAATGCCTGTATGAAACAGAATTGTTTAATCCGCACTGGTACGCAAATGGCTGGCTTTTTCCATCCTTCGGCGATTTATGTATCAATGTTCTGCTGTTGTGTTGGTTTACCGGTTTTATTTATGTTAACCGTTTCCGGCTGTTAACAAAAGAAGTTAAAAACCAGGCGACAGGTTACGCTATAGTCGTTTTATCCACCGTATTCCTGATCGTATTGCTAACGATTTTTGTACAGCTGTACTATGGCATGGTGGTAGAATCAAATATCAGCTTTGATGTGAACAATGTGCTCAACCTTTCATGGCTGAGTATAATGGGTATCACCATTGTTTGCGTTAATTTCCTGGTATTTAACCTGATTGATGAGACCCTGCTGGCCATATTAATGAAGGTAAAGGTTTCTGTTCGCAATAAGGCCATCATATTTGCATCGGGGATCATTATCGCCACGCTGATTAATTGGTACCTCAGCGTATTTACCTTGTTTTATCTCCTGGCCGGGATTATCATTGCCATCAGGGCCTGGATTATTTGGTATCGCGAAAGCAAGATCAGCGCCCCTGCTTTTATGGCCATAATCATTATCAGCTCACTGATCGCCTCTGTTAAGCTCACCCGTTTCCAGGCGTTACGGGAACATGAAAACCGTAAACTGCTGATCAAGAAGCTGGAGGCTGCGGACGATGGTGCGGCTGATAAAATTTTCAGGGCGATCGAAAAACAGATCATCACAGACCCCTACCTGATCAGGTATTTTAAAGAAACAAATCGCAATAATGCCTACCTGCGCACTTATTTCAAAAAGAACTACTTCGACGGCTATCTGGCTAAATACGGGTTTAAGATCTATGAGTTTGATGCCAAAGGGCAGCCTTTAACTCACGATAATAATTATATACTGGACAACTTTAAAGATATGGTGCTTTACAGCGCCTTTAAAGTCTCCAACTATTTTTACCGCGAAAATGAATCGTTTGGTTTTCAGAGCTATTTTGGGTTATTGCCTGTAGCATACAAGGGCGAAAACCTGGGCACCTTCGTAATTGCGCTACAATCAAAGCCCCTTCAATATACAGAAGCTTCGCCCGAATTATTATTGGATAACAGCCAGCGCGAAAGCAACGATTTTAAAGGCTACTCTTACGCCTTCTATAGCGACAACCAACTGCTTTCACAGAGCGGCAGTTACATTTACGATATTGTTAATCACACTTTCAGCGCGCCTTTAAAGCAATATGTTTTCCAGAACACCAGTAGCCTGGGTGTTACCAGTTTCAGGCCTGCGGTAAATTATAATCACCTTGTCTACAAGCCAAGTGCAAGGAAGCTGATCATCATCAGCAAACGGGAATACCCGGTTTTAAACGGCATTACCTCGCTCACCTTCTTCTTTGTTTTTCTGCTGGTATTTAATGGTATTGTACTGGCCTTAAGATGGCTTTGGAGCAGGGTGAAATTGGTATCTGTAACGGAAAACAGCGTACGCTGGGCTTTCAGCATTAACCTGGAGCGGATACTTTACAAAACGCGCATACAGTTCTCCATGATTTTTGCCGTGGTGGTTACCTTACTGTTGGTGGCGATCATTACCTATTTTTCTATATCATCGCAATACCAGGAGCAGCAAAACAGCGCGCTTACCGACAGGATACTGAGAATTGCCTCAGCGCTGGAGAACTACATGGATAAGGATACAGACCCGCTGAAGCAGGAAACGCAGGTAAGTTTCAATGCCTTTGCCGACGCTTATTCTGCTGACCTGAACCTGTTTGACCGCAAGGGTAACCTGCTATTCTCTACCCAACCGAAAGTTTACCGTTTAGGCCTGTTAATGCCTAAAATGAACGGGAAAGCTTTCATTTACATGAACAAGCTTCAAAAATCCGAACTGGTAAATACCGAGCGTATCGGCGATTTAAATTATAAGGCCGGTTATGCGCCGATAAGGAATAACAGGGGTGAAACCATTGCCTTTTTACAATTGCCTTTCTTCTCTAATGAGTTAGAGTACCGCGAGCGGCTGGGGTCGCTGCTAAATGCGATGATCAATATCTATGCGATCATATTTATCCTGATCGGCTCTATCGCCATATTGATCGCCCAGCAGATTACTTCTCCGCTAAGTTTTATACAACATAGCCTTAGCAAAACTATTTACGGACGTAAAAATGAACCGATTGTGTGGGAAAGAGATGACGAAATTGGTGCCCTGGTAGCGGAGTATAACAAAATGATTGCCGAGCTGGAAAACAGTGCAAACCGGCTGGCCCAATCTGAACGGGAGAGCGCCTGGCGCGAAATGGCCAAACAGGTAGCCCATGAAATTAAGAACCCGCTGACGCCTTTGAAACTCGGATTGCAGTTGCTGGAAAAATCATGGAAGGATAAAGACCCGCGCTTTGATGCCAAGTTTGAGCGCTTCAGCAAATCATTCGTAGAGCAGATCGAGAGCCTTTCTACTATCGCATCTGAATTCTCTGCTTTTGCAAAAATGCCTGAGACGCGCATGCAGCGCTTAAACATCTTCGAAATGCTGCACCAGGCCGTGGTGGTTTACCGACAGATGGATAATGTACTTATCAACCTGAACCTGTCCGAGCAACCGTTCTTCATCATGGCCGACCGTGACCAGCTATTACGGTGCTTCAATAACCTGCTTAAAAATGCCATTGAAGCTATGCCGCCGGGGCACCCGGGTATTATTGATATCAACTACCTGATCAACGATCACCGCATACTAATCAATATTAAAGATAATGGTTCTGGTATACCCGAAAATCTGCGGAATAAAATCTTCGAACCTAACTTTACTACGAAGAGCTCGGGAACAGGGTTGGGGCTGGCGTTCGTTAAAAACTCGATAGAAAACGCGGGCGGGAAAGTATGGTTTGAAACCGAGATCGGTGTGGGGACGATATTTCATTTAAGTCTTCCTGCCGCTCATGGGCAGGAAGGCTCTTAATAAAGCAAGTTATCGTACGGGTAGCGTTCGGTGTGTATCGCTATTACTTTATCGTACAGCAGCTTTCTGAACTCATCTACATTTTCTTTCTTCAAGGCAGAGATGAAAATTGCCGGGCTGTTATTAGCCGCCATCCAGCTATGCTTAAAGTCTTCAATGGTTAGCTGCTGCGCGGGATCTTCCGGGTGATGCGTTACCGGTTGATAAGCATCTATCTTGTTGAACACCGTGATTACCGGCTTGTCAATCGCGCCCAGGTCTTTCAGCGTTTCATTTACCGTACGGATCTGGTCTTCAAAGTTAGGATGCGAAACATCTACCACGTGTACCAGGATATCCGCTTCGCGTACCTCATCCAAAGTAGACTTAAAACACTCTACCAAATGGTGTGGTAGTTTACGGATGAACCCTACGGTATCTGAAAGCAGGAAAGGCAGATTTTCTACCACCACCTTGCGTACAGTTGTATCCAACGTAGCAAATAACTTGTTCTCTGCAAACACTTCCGACTTTGAGATCATGTTCATGATGGTAGATTTACCCACGTTGGTATATCCAACCAATGCTACACGAACTAACTGCTGGCGGTTTTTGCGCTGCGTCTCGTTCTGCCGGTCAATATGTTTTAGTTTTTCCTTTAGCAGGGAGATCTTGTTCAGGATCAAACGGCGGTCAGTCTCAATCTGCGACTCACCTGGTCCGCGCATCCCGATACCACCTTTCTGCCGTTCCAAGTGGGTCCATAATCTTGTCAATCGAGGCAACAGGTATTGCAACTGGGCCAGCTCTACCTGCGTTTTTGCCTGGGCTGTTTGCGCACGGCGCGCAAAAATATCCAGGATCAGGTTACTTCTATCCAATATCTTTACACCGATTTCTCTTTCGATATTCCGCAGTTGCGACGGCGATAATTCATCGTCAAACACCACCATATCAATTTCTTCGGCTTTTACATAATCGCGTATTTCTTCCAGTTTACCCGAACCTACAAATGTAGCTCTGTCTGGCCGCTGCATCTTCTGGGTAAAGTTTTTTACGGTGTCGCCCCCGGCGGTATCCACCAGAAACTCCAACTCTTCTAAATATTCGCGTTCCTGGGCATCGGTCTCGTCAGGAGTGACGATACCCACCAAAACGGCTTTCTCCTGCTTCACAGCAGTATCATAAAACTTTTTTCTCATTACTTTTTAAGGCGCAATACAAATGCCAAGTTATAAAAAACAAGCAAATTGGCAGAAAAGTTACTTCAACCCGGTATGGAACTTAAGTTATTGATAACAAATCGGCATACCGGATTTTTGAATCAGCGAAGCTTCAATTAAATTAGAAGCCTGCAGCAGGAATAAAATTGAAGAACCGCACGCCAAAATCTAACAAGCTCCGCGCTTTACAGCTGATATTTATTGTATTCTTTACGGTGTCCGGAGGGCCTTATGGTCTGGAGTCACTGATTGCTTATGCGGGTACCCATGCCACGCTGCTTATCCTGCTAATTACACCGTTGTTATGGGACCTCCCGGCAATACTAACAGTGGCAGAGTTGAACAGTATGATGCCAGTAGAGGGCGGTTATTATGTTTGGGTTAAAAATGCGTTGGGCCTGCGCTGGGGTTTTTATGAAGGGTGGTGGACCTGGCTCTATACTTTTATCGACCTGGCCATTTACCCAGTAATGTTTGTGCAGTACGGCAGCTTTTTCTTCCCCTGGATGGCCACTTACCAAGTAATCGTTTGCCTGGTATTTGTCTGGGTAGCCGCGCTGATCAACATCCTAGGGATAGTGCAGGTAGGCCGTGCTTCCATGATCTTGAGCGTGGCAGTACTGGGCCCTTTCATTGTGCTGCTCATCGTCAGCCTGATGCACCATTCGCTGGCTGCACACTTGCCTGCGCCTTCGTTAAAGCGTCTACCGTTTCCATCTTTTTCCATGGCTTTATACACCGTGATGTGGAACTGCCTGGGATGGGATAACGTAACTACCTACGCGCAGGAAGTGGAACGACCGGTTAAATCTTACTTATTATCCGTGTTTACGGCATTCGGCCTGGTGATGGTGGTTTATTTTGTAGTGATCCTGATTGCCCAGCAATCGGGCTTTAACCCACAAACCCTATCAGACCAGCGCTTCCCCGCTTTGGGTGTTTTTATCGGCGGGCATTGGTTAGGTGTTCTGCTCGCTGCAGGTGGCATGGCCAGTGCAATGGGTATTTATACCGCTGTGCTGCTTTCGGTTAGTCGCATCCCAAAAGTAATGGCAGATGATAAGCTGCTACCAGCGAAACTGAATAAACTAAACCGTTTCGGTACACCATATCTTTCGATATTGATCTGCTCACTGATAGTTAGCCTGATGATCCTATGGTCGTTCGACGAACTGCTGATCATCGACGTTACAGTTTACGGCGCAGGCTTGTTCATGGAATACATCACCCTTATTGTGATGCGTATCCGGCAACCAGATCTACTCCGTCCGTTTAAAATACCGTTAAGGACAGGCTGGCTTTGCGTCTGTTTGATTATACCCACAGCCGTTTATGTGGTGGCTTTAGCAGGTGCATTAGCATCCGAAGAAAAGGCAATTATACCCGCTTTATTTGCTTTACTCACCCTTGCCACAGTAGAAATAGCATGGCAGGTTGTAAGGTTTTATAAACGTTTTAAGAACTCGCCTGTAGTATGAAATTACTACACTAAAACTGTTTCGGCATTTTCATAGTTATAGATAGGCTACAATGCACTATCTATGAGATCGATATGGAAGGGCTCGATTGGATTCGGCCTTGTTAATATTCCCATTAAACTGTATTCGGCCGTGCAAACCAGTTCTATTGACCTGGACATGCTGGATGGCCGCGACCATGCCCGCATCCGCTTTCAGCGGGTAAACGAAAATACCAAAAAAGAAGTGCCTTACGACAAGATTGTAAAAGGCTACAAAATGGACGATGGCAACTACGTGATCCTGGAGGATGCCGACTTTGAAGCAGCCAGTCCGGAAAAAACCCGTATGATCGAGATCGAAAGCTTTGTGCAAATGGACGAGGTAAACCCGATGTTCTACGAGACCTCGTACTATGCCGAACCCGAGCAAAAAAACAGCAAAGCTTACTCGCTGTTGGTACAAGCTTTAGAGAAAAGTAAAAAGGCAGGTCTTGCGCGCTTTGTGCTTCGCAGCGCAGAAAACCTGTGCATTATCCATCCGGAAAATGGCGTGTTAGTAGTCACCCGCATACGTTTTGGGCAGGATCTGCGCAGCAGCGACGAATTAACCGTGCCTAAAGATTCCAAACTGAGCAAAAAGGAACTGGATATGGGTCTGGCGCTGATTAATCAATACTCTGAGAAGTTCGACGTATCGAAATTTAAGAACGAATACACCGACGAGTTGATGAAGATCATCAAGGCGAAGGCAAAAGGTAAACGCCCAACCATTAAAAAGCTAAAACCTGTTAAAGAACCGGGTGATGACCTGTACGACCAATTGATGGCCAGCCTGAAGAAAGGAGCGTAAGGTATGGGATTGAAAGAATACGAAAAGAAGCGCGATTTTAACAAAACATCAGAACCTAAAGGGGGTAAAGGCACCGGCAAAACATTGCGATTTGTAATTCAACGGCACCATGCTTCACACTTACACTACGATTTCCGTTTAGAGTTAGACGGTGTTTTAAAAAGTTGGGCAGTGCCGAAAGGCCCTTCCATGAACCCGAAGGACAAGCGACTGGCCATGATGGTAGAAGACCATCCTTATGATTACCGAACCTTTGAAGGACTGATTCCCCAGGGTGAATATGGTGGTGGCGTAGTGATTATCTGGGACGAAGGCACCTACGAGTCGCTTGCTGAAACCCGTGAAGACGATGTAAAAGCACTGCATGCCGGCTTACACAAAGGCGACCTGAAATTCAGGCTGCATGGCAAAATTTTACAAGGTGAGTTTGCCTTGGTCAAACTGCATTCAGACGAAAAATCCTGGTTGCTGATTAAGCATAAAGATGAGTTTGCAGTTAGCGATCCTTACAACAGCGAGGACTTCGTACCCGATAATATTAAGGAGCTGTTGAACAATAAGACAGAGAAAGTAAAAAAACTGCCGAAGCATGAATCACCGGCTGAGGTTTACGATCATAGTGAACATGTTTCAGCCCCGGCGGAAACGCATGAGCCGGAGCCTGATTCCAAGCAAAATAACAGTAAGAAGACATCCGGTAAAAAGTACGAGCCAATGATGGCCAAGCTGGAAGCCAAACTATTTGAGGATCAAAACTGGTTTTACGAACATAAGCTGGATGGCTACCGGGCACTGGGTTATACCGGTAAGGAAGCCAAACTGATCTCGAGGAATAACATCGACTTCGGCGACAAGTACAAACAGGTGTTAGACGAGATAAAAACTATTGACCGCCAAGCCGTATTAGACGGTGAAATAGTAGCTGAAGATAAAGAAGGCCGCGCAAGTTTCCAGGAGTTACAAAACTACCAGAACAGCGGTAAAAAGCTAAACCTGCGTTACCATGTGTTTGATCTGCTGATGCTGGATGGGCACGATGTCCGCTCGCTGGAATTATGGAAACGTAAAGAATTACTGAAAGCCCTGCTGGATTCATACCCTCAACTGAAGCAGTTGATCTACCACGACCATGTGGAAGGTAAAGGCGCCGCTCTGATGGAAACTGCCAAGGAAAAAGGCTGGGAAGGGATTATCGGCAAGGATAAAACCAGCACTTATGAAAGCGGTAAACGTTCGGACAGGTGGCTGAAGTTCAAACTGCAGAATTCGCAGGAAGCGATTATCTGCGGTTTTACCAAACCAGAAGGCTCGCGGCGTTATTTCGGTTCGCTGGTGCTGGGTATCAGAGAAGGCGCGAACATCCGTTACGCCGGTAACTGCGGTACCGGGTTTAACGAAGCTTCACTGAAAGACTTGTATGAAAAAATGCAGCCCCTTGTGACCAAAGAGCGCACACTCGAAGAGAAAATCCATCAGCGCGGACCGGTTACCTGGGTGAAGCCAAAATTGGTATGCGAAGTTTATTATAGTGAATGGACCGGCGACAGGCATCTGCGCCATCCCGTATTTAAAGGTTTACGAAACGATAAAGAACCAGAAAAAGTAGTGATAGAAACTCCGGAAACGCAACTGGCAGATGATGAAACGATAAAGATCGGCCGTAAAACCCTGAAGCTGACCAACCAGAACAAGTTATGGTGGAAAGAAGAGGGTATTACCAAAGGTCAATTGATCCACTATTATAAGCAGGTGTCGGCGCAGATCATTCCCTTTATGAAAGACAAGCCTATCTCTATGCGGCGCCAGCCCAACGGCATTGCAGACGAGGGTTTCTTCCAGAAAGATGTAGACCGGAAAATGATACCCGATTGGGTGCAAACTGAACCGCTCTATTCGGAAAGTATCCATAAAGACATTCAGTTCATCATCGGTAAAGATGAAGCTACTTTACTACTGCTGGCTAATTTAGGGTGCATTGAAATGAACCCCTGGTTAAGCTCGTACAAAAAGCCGGACCATCCCGATTTTCTGGTGATCGACCTTGATCCGCACGATGTACCTTTCAGCCAGACCATCGCTGCGGCACATAAAACTAAGGAGATCTTCAACCGCATGAATGTGGACTGCTATATTAAAACCTCGGGATCAAAAGGTTTGCATATTTACTGTTATGTGGGCGGCAAGTATAATTACGATTTCATCCGGGTATTTGCAGAATATATTGCCACGATCATCCATGCAGAACTACCCGAATTTACCAGCATAGAACGTACGCCCGCCAAGCGGCCAAATAAGATCTATATCGACTTTCTGCAAAACCGCCGTGGACAAACCATTGCTGCGCCATATTCTGCCCGGCCTAAACCAGGTGCTACCGTGTCCGCACCACTGCACTGGCACGAGGTGAATGAAAACCTGAAGATCTCCGACTTTACCATTTTCAACATGCCGGATCGTGTAAAACAGGTTGATGACCCCTGGAAGGATATGATGAAGAAAAAGGCTGACCTGCAAAAGGCCTTGCAGCTTTTGAAACCGGATACGGTTCAGTTCAAAAAGAAATAAGCTATTTCTTAGAAAGAAATAAAACCACTTTGATGCTATCGCGTTTAATTAATAACTAAAAAAATAAATGAAATGGCAACTAAAACTAAAGCAAAAGAAGAAGAAAATGTAGCGACTGATGCTAACGAGTCGGCCTTACAAGAACTGTTTATAGACGAACTTAAAGATATTTACTGGGCAGAGCAACACCTGAGCAAAGCATTAGCCAAGATGGCAAAAAACGCTACTTCAGATGAATTGCGCCAGGCTTTAGAAACGCATATGCAGGAAACCGAAGGCCAGATAGAGCGTTTGAAACAAGTGTTCGGTTCTATTGAAGAAAAAGCTTCAGCCAAAAAATGTGAGGCCATGGAAGGCCTGATCAAAGAAGGCGAAGAGATCATGAAAGACACCGAAAAAGGCAGCATCACCCGCGATGTCGGTATTATTTCGGCGGCACAAAAAGCAGAGCACTATGAGATCGCTTCATATGGCACCTTGAAAACGCTGGCCACTACGCTTGGTTATACAGAAGCTGCTGAACTTCTGAACCAGACACTGGAAGAAGAAAAAAAGACCGACGGTCTGTTAACACAGCTGGCAGAAGGTAGCATCAATCCTTCGGCAAAGAACGAAGCGAAGTAACAATACGCATAGAAACGCAACCGTCTCAGTAGTATTATTGAGGCGGTTTTTTATTTCCGGTAACTTCAGATTCAGATAAACTTACCGTCAATCCATTTCAGGTCTACTCCTGTTTCCTGCAAAGCCTTTGCTATTTCAGTATTAACAATAAGAGCGAGTTCGAATTTCTGGAAACGCACACAGGTTTCATATAAAGCTTCCGCCACGTTTAACGCTACATTAAAATCTCCCTTACTTAAAACCTTGAGGTTATACCGTCCGGATGTGTAAATACCAGAGAAATAGGCAGTAATATCAACGTTCAGTTGTTTGCAGATGTCTGTCAGCATGTAAATGTTAACAGGGTCGTCATCATCAAGCAAATCGAATAAGGTGTTTTCTAATTTTCTTACCAAAGCAATAGTTGAAGCACCTTCTTCAATTTTCTTTCTAATTGACATAGTTTAGTTATAATTAAAAAATAAAGATATAAAAACTCATGCATCTATAACGCGAAAATTTTCCTATTCACTAAAACGTTACCTTTTAATGAGGAATACAATAGGAACACAAGGCCGTTATTGCCGACTTTTTAACGTAATCACCGTGATTAGCTTTGCTGGATTTAGTCCTGATTTTTTTGATGCAGATGCTTATGATAGTACCGTTTAATATGCACCCTTACTACATCGTAGATCAGCGCATATACAAGCAGCCCACAGGGGATAAAGAAAGCTCGGTAACGAAGTAACTGAAAAAGATAAGCCCCGGCCAATGCTCCGAGCATGAAGCAAAAGATAATCACCAGTCGTAACCGTATGCGGGGCATTAGCATTTTGCGTTCGGTACGCTTCAATTGTATTGCATGGGCGATATCAATGCCCAAGTCTGTAAATGTACCGGTAAGGTGGGTGGTCCGCACTACAAAGCCTGATACTAAGGACACCAATGCATTCTGCATGCCCATGGCGAATAACAGGCCACCGGCCAGAAACGCCTTTTCAATAAAATAGCCATGATAGAAATGACCAAAGCTGGCTACCGAAAGCAAGATCAGCAGTTCTGCAGAGATAGGTATTACATACCCAAAACGATGGTTCTTTCCGATTATAGAAACCACTAAGGCAGACGTGAAAGCCCCGGCCAGGAATAGAAACATCCATAGGGCGATAATGGTAGCGTTCGGCCAATCGCGAAAAGCCAGCCTTTCAGCAAAAAGTGCAGCGTGGCCCGTTACGTTAGTAGTTAGTACGGCAAAAGCAAGGTACCCGGCAGCGTTAACAAAGCCTGCGGTAAGCCCCAGGAGTGAAGCCAGCAGGAAATTGTGTTTGAAAGTTCTTTTATTACCCCAATGTCGCAGCATGATGCGGTTAACCTAAGCTGGGGCTAAATGTAATTTTCCTGGGGATTATTTAAAAATAGCGATGCGATAAATATGTTGAAAAGAACAAATAAGCGTATTTAAGTAAGATTATTACCCGGAAATCGCCATGATGTAATCCATTTCACTGCTCCTGCTATCTGCTATCAGTCGCTGATAAGGTTTTCCTGCAAGCCTAACCTGTTGCGCAGCAGATATGCCCTGCAGTTTTAACGCTAAAGGCTTAAAGTCGCTATGCTGATGATCGAGGTATTGATAGGCCTGTTCAGAGATCAGCCAGTCGTTATTTACCTCCTTTGTTTTTGACTGCAACCTGGCAGCAATATTTACAGGCAGCCCCATTACAGATAATTGCCTTTTAGCATCAAACTCCACTTCGCCAACAACCACATTTCCGGTATGTAGCCCAACGCCTATCTCCAAAGGATAACCACTGTTAATGTTGGTGTAAGCGGCATTGAACCAGTTCATGGTTTCAAAAATCCGTTGTACGGCCTGGTACCCATCATTGATAGCTTTTTCAGCAGTTGTTGCCAAGCCAAACACGGCATAAAGGCTATCACCAGCTATTTCAACTACCCTGCCGTTAAAGCTATTAATGATCTGCGTGAACCCTTTAAACAACCATCTTACCAATTGGATCACTTCATTAACAGGACGGGCTTCCATCAGGCCGGTAAAATTCCGGACATCTAAAAAAACAATGGCCAGCTCTTTCTCGACACTTCCGTTGGGCAAACCCTCTATGGTCGTGCTGTTCTTTTTTAATAAGGCAAAAGATTCGGTCAGGTACTGACAACTATTGGTATCAGCCCAAACAGACGGCTGGGTTTCTTTATTTGCGAATGAAGAAAGTTTATGAGGATTTTCAGAGGTATTCATATTGTGCGTGTTGTGTTTAAGTAGACAGACGCAAAGCTTTGAAAAACATTTTAATCAAACGATTAATTAAATTGATGTGAAAATAAGATGACAACATTTAAAGATTGTGATGACAAAGGCTTTATCGGTAAAAGCAACGAAATGGATTTTATAAACTGAAATTAGTTTCTATATTTGCAGTCCCAAACGGGAGGAGTGGTAGTTCAGCTGGTTAGAATACATGCCTGTCACGCATGGGGTCGCGGGTTCGAGTCCCGTCCATTCCGCTAGAAATGATTAAAAACCTGTAAGTCGCTGACTTACAGGTTTTTTTTATTTCTGACTGATGGGACTCGAACCCAATTGTCAAATCCTGTCAAATACACTCAAATAAGCATATTTTAGACCGAAATGGTCTTTGGTCGCACCGTTGAAACTTTTTAAAAGGGTGCCAAATCGGGTACCATTTTATTATGCCGATTAATGTCTTCAATTCCAGCTTGTTGGCAGCTATCCTACGGACCTTTGGGTCAACGGTAAGGACCGTGCGTTTGGATGCGAATATCGCAGGTATATTTTTTAAGAACCTGGTCACCAATGCAGCTGATCCGGCTAAATCGAACAGTGACCAGAGCTTACCGGCGCTTCCGCGCGTAAATATGCCAGCCCCCGATAAATAACAGCAATCATGAATTTCATAAGTATGGTTGTACTAGTGATTTTAATAATCATAATAATCACATGATATTGAGGGGCAAATAATCGAATTTTGCAAAGCGTTTTTCACTGCCCATTTTCCCTAAGTACCCTTTTCGCATGGTCATTATGAGAGTCTAGCGCTAAAGACCTTTTATACATCTTCATAGCCTCGCTTTTCCTTCCGGACTTTAACAGGGCTTCGCCATAGCTGTCATACGCGTTGGAGCTGTTAGGGAACAAATGGACGTTCAGTTGCAGGATCGCCGTTGCTTCGGGTAATTGATTCTTGTCCAGCATGCGGTAGGCCCACTCATTCAGCTCGAACTCGTTGGGACGAAAGCCCGGGTCCTTTTTCATCTGCGCCTCCGTTATGGCTATGGCTTTGTCAAAACCCACTTTTCTCAGGTTGGTCCTTAAAAAGGTCAGCGGATCCGCCTCAGCAATGTCAGGCAGGTAACACGCCGCGATCTCTTCCAGGTAATCTTCGGGATTGCTGTTGCCGAGGTTATCGAAAACGATAACAGCCAGGTCATCATCGGGATACAATAAAAAAGCGGCGCGCCCCCCGCCGGACATGCCCATGGCCCGGTGCTTAGGCCTAACTTTGGCAATGCCCCAGCCTAAGGCCCAGGGGGTTGGCTGACCGTTGTTGAATTTAGCCTGCGACCACATGGTGTCGCGAAGGGCTTTGGAAGCGATCAATTTGCCGCTTTGCAGGGCGATCAGCCAGTGTGCTACGTCCTCCGCAGTGCTATTCAACCCGGACCCGGTCCTGCGGAAATAGGGAAATTCATAATAATTGTTAACCAGTATTGGTTGGGTCAGCCGCCTGCCATCAAGCGCGCCGCGGAAAAAGTAGGTCGGCGCGTAATGCGGGATCACATCACGTGAGTCCCCGAACAGCGTGTGGCTCATGTTCAATGGGCCGAACTGGGTTTCGGCATAGACCTCTGCAAAGGGCTGCACGGAAAATTTCTCGATGATCTTGCCGAGCAAATAGCCATTGGTCTGGTTATAACTGAAGCGTTCGCCTGGCTGAAAATCCAAAGCTTGGGCTTTCAGCTTTTCCCAGGCGCCTTTTTCGGTTTTTAATGCGGCTAAGCCGCCGGTATTGGGGTCTAGCAGTTTAAGCAGGTCAGGGAGACCGGAGGTATGGGTCAGCAATTGCCTGACCGTTACTTTTTGCCAGCTTGGCGGCAGGCTGTCCAGGTAGGCGGCGACAGGCGCTGATAAGTTGACCTTACCCGCTTCCACCAGCCGCATGACCGCTACACTGGTAAAAACCTTAGTGCAGGAGTTGATCGGGAAGATCGTCCGGTTATCCACCGGTACGCTGTCCTGGAGATTGGCCAGGCCATAGGAGCGGCTCAACTCGATCTCGCCGTTCTTGACGATGGCGATCTGCAATCCGGGGACCTTGCGTTCCTGCATTTCCCGCCGGATAATTTCATCGACGCGCTCGGCGGGGGATTGTGCCGAGGCAGTATAACTGGTGATGATAAAGGTAATGAGGTGAATGAATCGTTTCATATGGAAATTGACGCAAATGGTAAGTGTGACACTTAATTGGCTAAATGCTGTAATACCTTGGCTAAGACCGCATCCCGCCCAGTTAAAATATCGCTCAAAGAGGGTTCAACAATGATGTCAGGAGTAGTGCCATGCCCGAAGTTTTTGTTTTGATCCACGGCGTTAATATACTTCAGCAAAGGGATAGAAACTTTTATACCGAAAGCGACCTGGGCTTCGGGGATCAGTCCGCTGTTATTGCCCCCGTAGTCCCCGCCCGTTTCCTCGCCGACCATTGTTGCACGTTTGTTGTACTGCAACACCGCAGCAACGTCTGCACAAGACGACAAACAGGCGCCATTGATCAATACGACCAGTTTTCCTCTATAAACATCGTCTTCAGGTTGCTGCGGCTCGTAAAAATCAAATTCACGGGTAAATTTAGATTTCCGCCAGAGGTAGCCGGAATCCGCCTTTAAGGGTTTGCCGTAGACGAGCTTGGCCGAACCTTTTATGCTTAAAGCAAAGGGCTCGGTCACCTCGATCCGGTCCCAGTAACGGAAAGGCCGGTCGATCAGGTACCTGCACAGCAAAGCCGCGTTAGGGTCGCTGCCACCGGTATTATTTCGCAGATCGATCACCAGCTTCCCGGTATGCTGCGCCTTAAGCTCTTTGAAAACGCCGGCAATAAACTTCTTAAACTGTTGTCCGCCGGCTTTGATATCCGTTTCGCCAAACGAGCGAATGGTCAGGATAGCGACGGAATCTTTCTTGTTAAAGCTCAACCGGGGGTGCTTGCCCAAGTCCATGGCCGCAGGTACCGGTATCTGATCATTGCGAACGGCAGGCAGGTCAAATTCCTTTTCGCCCTGGTTAGTCGCTACGCGGATCTTAAAAGAATCGCTAACCTTATAGTTAGTGCGGTAAACCTGCGCGAAGCGATTATTGATGGCCTGGTACTTCCAGGTCTCATTAAAACCATCTGACGATATCATTTCAAACAATTGTGTTTTAATTGCAGTAATGGGATGTCCGTTAATGCTCAGCAGTTCAGCACCGACGGGTACTGCGCTATTATTTGAATAGTTTTTAATGAGGTAGGCTTTTTCGTCGGTGAAGTAAACATCCAGCGGCAGCATATTCGGTTGTTCATTCAGGAAGTTGATATATTGCTCGGGTAAGGAAACACCGGTATGCACGCAACGTATTTTCGCGATAAGGGGCTTTAACGTGCGGAAGTAGGTTAATTCATCCATCGGCCCCTGGATGGCCGAAAGGCTGGAATCGATAAAATGGTTGAATTCAGCCTTCGGCGTATAACGGTAAAAGCCGGGATGTTTTTTGGCCATCTCGTCCAGGAGTTCCTTAATACTATGGCGAGCCGAGTCTGCGGTAATGGTTTGCTGCGGGTTGAAACTTTTACTGGTTTGTGCAATAAGCGATAGCGATTGCAAAAGAAGGAAGGCAAAGGATAGGTAGTTTTTCATAATGCTAAAATAAATGCATCAATAACTGTGGTTTGTTAAAAAATGTGAAATCAAAATTTGACGGGTATATCGATGTAACTCCCGTTTAGCCATTTGATCACTAAAGACGCTTTGCCATCGCTGCTGGTTTCTTTAGCCACATCACCGCCTGTCCCGTAGTTAACCTGCGCGAACGGGTTCTTATCGGTATTGACCACCACCAGCAAACGGCTGCCCTTCTGTAGTTGCCGACTGACCAGGCGGGTACGTTCAAAAAGGATCGTGGTGGTTTGTCCGGGTACCAGCAGTTGGCGCTGCGTCATATCGTGGGCATAACTGGCACGGCCCAGGAAGTAAGACAATTGGAAATATTTGCCATCGGGCGTTACTTCGTAAAGTACCACGGTAATATCCATATCGCGTTTGTTGATGATCGCTTTCAGCTCGCCGGTAAACAGGCCGTTAATTTGTATTGCTGTATTAAATGGTTCTGATACAAAGAACAGCCCGTTGCTGCGGTTGATGTCGTTTTTGATGATGGGCGATGGGTAATAATCGCCGTACCAGGCCTGTCGGCTAAACAGGTCTACCGTATCGTTAAGCTGGAAAGGATGCACCGGCAGTTTTGCCGAGAGCTGGTAGTAATTTCCGCTTGGTTGATCGGTCAGGTACAGGCGCAGTTTTTTATCGGCCATTCCGGCGATAGATCCAGTATGCACCCACTTGTTCGCACCCATTACCTCATAGTTCACTTTGCCTTTAATGAGGGCAGGCCGCTTTTTGTCTTTCAGTACATAGTCGAGCCACTGAAAAGTGACCTCGCGGGTACTGATCAATGCCGCGGGATCGACGGCATAATCACGTAATACCGGAACGCCGCCGTTTTGGGTGCCGAAATGGTCATAAGGGCCGATCAGGAGATAATGATTTGCTTTACGGTTATATTTCAGGTGTTCCTGGTAATAATGCAGGCCTGAGATCTGTCCGTCATCGTAATAGCCTTCTACCGTTAGCACCGGTATGTTGATCTTGGCGAAATCCTGCTGGTAAGGTACCTGCTGCTGCCAGTATTGGTCATAGTCTGGATGCTGCAGCCAGCGTTGCAGCCAGGGATTGGGGGTGCCGTCAACACTATCGATCTTATTATAGGCTGCGCCACTTTTGAACCAGTTCCGGTTCAATGATGCCCATCGGTCCGGGTCATTGTAAGTACGGTTATCCAGGTAGCGGTTGTTCGTGGCATAAAAAGCCCAGCCGTAATTGGCGTTGAGGAATACATTATTTTCCATGGGCAGGCCGAGGCCCGGAATCGCTGCTACATAGGGCACGATGGTTTTCAGTGCAGGATTATGGTATTGGGCTGCCGCCCATTGGGTGAACCCATTATAGCTGCCGCCAAACATGCCGACTTTTCCGTTGCACCAGCGCTGCCTGGCAATCCAGGTGATGATCTGGTTGGCATCTTCCCCGTCATGTTCAAAGGGCACAATCCCATCCCGACTAAATCCCTTACCCCGGCTGTAAACCACGACGCCTGCATAACCATAAGCTGCCGGAGCATATAATCTCACGCCGGGGACACTGTCTGCATAGATGGTATACTGCATCGCCGCCGGTTGTGGTTGGTGTTGCTCTTTTTTAAGTATCGTCACTACATGCAGATGTATGCCGCTGGGGATGCGCGCCAGTTGTTGAGTAACTGCATATCGTCTATGGCAATCGGCAAGGATCAGCGCCTGCGCGATCTGTCCCGTTTCCTCAGCCAGGCACAGATCGGCATAGGCAACGCAAAGGGCGAGCGCTTCAGCCGGGATTAGCATAGCTGTTTTATTGGCAGCATTTAAACGATCCTCGAATGCTGATCTTAAATTATTAAGGACCCCGGGATTCGAAAAACTGCCGTATTCGCGGTAAGCGGTCCGGTCGTCCAGCTTACGCATGGCCTCTCGGAATACCTGGGTATAGATCGTTGTAAAGGTGCCCGGATGAGCCGACTGCACTTGTTTAGCCCGGGCATAAAGCTGATAAGCAAGGCTGACCGCCGGTTTATAAGGGCTTTCGGCTTGCCAAAGCGGGAGCCACTGCTTTGCGGTAAGGATAGCCGCTGCATAATTCCCGGTCAGCAACTGCAAGCGGTAATAGTTTTCGAGATAGGTTTTGCGGTTACGCTCCCTGTAGATGTTCTGCAATTTCCCGGCCATCTGCCGGATCTGCAGATCTGTATGCACGCTGTCGCGACCGGCTTCGGCAGTCCATTTTAAAGACTGTGCCTTGCCGGATAGGTTAAAAAAAAGGCATAGCAATGCCAGGCAGATCCATCTGTTCATTTTTTTTTACGCTTTAAATAAGGTGTTTAACTATTTACCCGCGTTTGTCTTTTTAAATTTGACCCATTGACGTTCGGAAAGTTCTAGCTGATCACCGCTTTTTAGCATGACCTGTGCCTGCCCGCCGGACATCGTAACGATCTCTTTTATAAAATTTTTATTAAAGATCTGCGCCCGGTTGGCGCGGAAAAAACCGTTTTTCTCCAGCTGGCTTTCCAGCCGGTTCAGCGAACTTTTGATCAGGACATTCCGGTCGCCGAAATACAGCCGGGCATAATTGTCCAGCGATTCAACCAGGTAGACGTTTTTCCAGGGGAGAAAATAATACCGGTTCTTGTCTTTAACAAAAACAGCTGGTTCCTCGGTCTTTCGCAATCTTTCCCGGGCTTGTTCGATGGCTATAGCGAAACGTTCTTCGCGCACCGGCTTGAGCAGGTAGTATAGCGCGCTCACCTCGAAAGCTTTTAACGCATATTGATCGAATGCCGTGACAAAGATCACTTGCGGGACCCGTTCCAATGATTCCAGTAGTTCGAAGCCGGATCTGCCCGGCATTTGAATATCCAGGAAGATCAGATCGGGTTTCAGTATCCCCAGAAGTTTCTGTGCCTCATCCGCGTCCCGGGCTTCGCCCGAGATCTCCAGGTCGGGATAGCGGGTAGCCAGCCGTCGGAGTTCGTTCCTGGCGCTCCGCTCGTCGTCAATGATCACCGCCCTTATTTGCTTCATATCCTTGGAATAAAAATGGATGCCGCAACGATCCCGGCATTTTCATTAATGTGAAAACTCGCTTTACCCTGATAGTATAATTGTAACCGCTCGTTCAGATTTTTTAAGCCCAGACCTTCATTGTGGACCGCAATCTGCAGCGTTCCCGGATTCCGTACTAGTACCTCGATACAATCCTGGTGCCCGGTCACGTTTACACTGAGCAGTCCGCCAGAACGCTGATGGCTGATCCCATGCTTAACCGCATTTTCCGCCAATACTTGTATGCTGTAACGCAATATGGTTGTTCCTGCAAGCTCATCAGGATAGGCGATATTGACTTGAAGTCGTTCCTCTAACCGTAGCTTCTCCAATTCCAGGTAATCCGTTATCAAACTGATCTCCTCTCGCAAGGTATGCGTAGCCATCCTGTTGTGATAAAGCGACGATCGTAACAGCTCAGACATCAGGTCGATGCCGCGTCTGGCTAATGCAGGATCGTCGACCACCAGTGCCTTGATCGTATTGAGTGCGTTGAACAGGAAATGTGGGTTGAGTTGGGACTGTAACGTCTCCATTTGGGCATCTTTCGTGATGAGCGCCAGCTTCATTTCCGCGTCTTTAGCGGCAAGGGCCAACCGGGAATTTTCCTGCGCCAGGCTCAATTCGCGTTTCCCATAGTAATACAGGTGGTGGGCCAGCAGCCAGATCGACATCAGCCGGATACCGGCCATGAACATGGGCAATCCGTTATTGCGCAGCAGACCGGCAATCGTACCCGCGTCGTAATGGGTAAAGAATAAACGAAAAACATAAACCTTGCTAGCCGTTACCGCCAGGTATAACACGCTTAAAACAACAAGTGCCGGGATCAGCCTGCCGATTAAGGGCCTTAATTCCAGGTTCTGCCAACCGCGCCGAAGGGCAAAACGGTGGTAAAGATGGGTGATCAGGATATACAGTACCACATCAGACACGAATTGCAACGATCCGATCCAGAGAATAAAATGTCCGTCCAGCATTCCCTGTGTAGCCCAGTACAAAGACGCAACTGACCAGCCGGCCAGCTGGCATTTCCAGTATAATGAAATTTGATCTCTTCCTTTCATTGGGCTATTTAGATCAAAGCAACGTAATATCTGTAAGATCTGAAAGATAAAGTACAGGAGCGCGGTAATCAGGGGATGAACGCACCCCTTCAACGTTAATCGACGACTGCACTGTTACCGATTGACTTCAGCGGTTTTAGCAGGCCTTTCATAAATTCATCCGAATAATTTACACCATCAGCTGAATAACCCGCTCCATGTCCTTCGTCATGCAGGATCAGCAGTTGCGAACCGGATCTCAGTTTTCGTTAAAAGCTCTTCTGAATTCCAGCGGGGATAGATTGGTTTTCTGCTTGAACAGTTTGTTAAACGATTGTGGATGTTCAAAACCCAATCGATAAGCGATCTCGGCAGTCGTCAGCTTTTCATTACTGAGCAGCGTTTCGCTTTCTCGATCAGGAGCAGATGGATATGCTCTTGGGTGGTTTTGCCCGTCGGCGTTTCAGCATGTCTGATAACTAACGTTGCGAAACCTGCAAATGGGCAGCGATGGCCTGTGGCGTAAGCCGTTCAGTATGGCATGCTCAAAATAATCGTTCAGCCAGACATTCATCAGCCAGATCAGGTCATGATGAGCATTTTGCGCGTGATGAACTGCCGGTGATAAAACCGATTGCAGTGGTTTAATAATAGTTCCAGCTACGAAATGATTACATCGTCACTGAATTGATCTATCCTTTGAGCCTAATAAATAGTTGTCTTTGTTTTTTTTAAAGCTATTTCGTAAGTTTGAATAACAAAAGTTCTTTCCAAATACTGCTAACTAAAAGTATTTATCTCGGGTCCCAATTAGGGTACCATTGATCATTTATAACTTTATATATCTCTAAATGAGACTACTTCATACGGATGGACAGTCCCGTCCATTCCGCTAAGAAATATACAA
This sequence comes from Mucilaginibacter straminoryzae, assembly GCF_022953055.1. GTDB lineage: Bacteria > Bacteroidota > Bacteroidia > Sphingobacteriales > Sphingobacteriaceae > Mucilaginibacter > Mucilaginibacter straminoryzae. Next base: position 281,496 of record NZ_JALJEJ010000005.1, read on the forward strand.
AAATCAAGAAAGCCCTGTAAGTCAATAACTTACAGGGCTTTTTATTTCCATAGACAGGACTCGAACCTAACTGAAAAGTTTATTAAACATTCGTAATTAAGCACATTTAGATTCAATTGAACTTGAGTTTCAGCCTTAAAACTATTAAAAGGGTACCAAATCGGGTACCAATGTTTTATTTTCTACTTAAAACCTTAAAAGGAAGATCAATTGGGAGTATCCTACGGACTTTTAGGGTCTGTAAATTTGATATCACTTCTCGGTACACTCAATAAACACCCATACTTATACTTTCTATAGCAAAGGTTAATCGCTGTTACCCGGTACTTAAAACCGAAGGCGTAATACTCGTTCTCGTCAACTGCCGTGGTGCTGCCCGTACTGGCCTTCTCGATCATTACGCGCACGTTGCCCAGCTAATCCTTCAGGTGATATTGATATTTACGTTGTGGCACGGACGCTAAAACCCGTAAGGCTTATGCCCATTATGTTAAAAGAGCCCTGCAAGCGATTATACAGAAGATGATCTCACGTACCTTAGCCCGTTATCACATTACATGCTTATGATTGAATTAGTTGCAGGAAAGGTTACAGCCCCGTTCATTCAGCTAAAAATTTAGAATTCCTTTTAAACTAAATTGTTAAAGGTTTTTTGACGTTTTTGATAATCGGGACTCGAACCTTTAAATACCAAATCAACTTGACGATTATTCCACTGCCGATAGCATTCATTAACTATTGGAATTGAAGTCGATAAAAAACCGGGTAGCAGGTGCTGCCCGGTTTTATTAATAGGTTTGCTATGCAATTACAGCAAGCCGTGTTCGTTCAAGTGTTTACCGAAGCGGTAGCTGAGTGTAACTTCGTGGGTGGCATTGTTAAACCTGCCTATATTCGCCGATGAGGTGCCGAACTGGTAACTGTAACCCAGCCGGAACTGATCTGTCATTACGCTGATGATGCCCGACATCTCGTTGTTCGTCCGGTAGTTGGCGCCGATGCCCAAGGTGTTCTTGATGTACATCGTCGTTGAGAAGTCTGCCACAAACGGTACGCCACGGGTATAAGTGGCCAGGAAGGCCGGCTTTACCTTGAAATCTTCAGCGGTGTTCAGCAGATAAGCGCCACTGAAGTAATAATGGTTACGGAAATAGGCGTTCTGCTGCACCCCTGCATCACCCAGGCTGGTGATCGTCAGCTCGGGTACCGATACCCCCAGGTAAGCATTACTGGTATAATACATTACCCCGAAACCAATGTTCGCCTTGTTCTGCCGTACGTCGTTGGCAAATACCGGGTCACCCGCGTTACGCTCTGCGTAGTTGGTGGTATACCTGCGGTAACCCGCATTCAGCGATACCCCAAGGTAGTTATTACGGCCCAGTTGTACGCCTTTGGCAAAAAATCCGTTGATTTCTGTCAGGTTCTCTGCCGCAAACTTATCGTTTAGTACCGTACCACCGATGGCTGCTCCGATGTTTTCCAAAGGGGCATACCCATTAAAGATAAACGTCTGCGGTGAGCCTTCTACCCCTACCCATTGTTTGCGGAACAGCCCCGTGATGTTACCATTCTTATCCACCAGCGAGTAGGCATGGTTAATCGGCGTCAGGTTGTTCATATACTGGTTATAGGTAAAGAACTGCTGTGCTTTCGCGGCAGTGGTTATGCTGAACAAAGCGCCCGCAGCCATGATGCCGCGGATCGCTCTTTGTAGTCTGGTTGATTGGAAAAGGTTCATGTAATCCTTTGTCTTTTTGTATTGTCTTAGCCCCTCATTTATCCTCCCCGGAAGGGAGGACTTTGGATTTTGGCATTCTTGTTTCTTGTCTCTGGTTTCTCGTTACTGGTTATACTTCAATACAAAGTAACCGGCCTTGCGGCGGCCTACACCCTGCGCGTCTGTCCATTGTACAATGTAGAAGTAGGTTCCCGGTGTTTGTAAAGCATTCGTGATGTTAGAGCGACCATTAAAGATATTGTTCACATTGTCGTAGTTCTTTGCCTCGAACACCTTCACCCCATCGCGGTTCACGACCGTTACGTTATTGTTCGGGTAATCCTGAATACCCTCGATATACAAGCCGTCGCCGATGCCGTCGCCATTTGGTGATACGTCTCTGCGTACCAATACCTGCAAGCCGTTAGGATCAATCACTTTTACCGTCTGCACCACCGCTATCGCATCATTGTAATTGCTGTTACCAGCCGCTGATGCGGTTACCCTGGTGGTGCCAATGGCCTGTGCTGTCAGCTGTGTGCCTTGCAGCGAGGCGATCATCTTGTCGGCTACCGCAAAGCTTACCGGTAAGCCCGAACTGCTGCTCACGCCGGACAAGTCGTACTTGCCGCCGCGGGTCAGTGTCGGGATGCTGCTGAAACTAATCGTCTGGTTCGCTTTAATCACCAGGAACGATTGGGTTATCGGTGCAGTAAAGTTATAGTTCGCGTTATTGGGCGCCGAAGCCGTGATCACCGTTGAGCCTGCACCTACAATATGGATCTTCCCGTTCACCACGGTAGCTACGGAAGGGTCTGCCGAAGCATAGCTCACTGTTTCGTTACTACTCAGGCTGGCGCCACCGTCAAAGTCAGCATCACCGTAGGTTTTTAACGGCAGGTTATTGAACGTCAGCGTACGGTTAGCCGGGTTGATGGTTAAGCTATTGCCGGTATACGTTAACGCATAGTTACTGCTTAGTGATAACGATCCCTGGTTGATGGCATATGTACCGACATTCTCGCCTGTTGCACGGCTTAAGCTGCCAGAGAAGTTATCTCCCTGGATCAATGCCGGGCTGAAGGTGTAGGTCAGCGCCGGGTCTGCCTGTCCGTATATCTTGCTTTTTGCGTCTGCCGTTACCGCAATGGTTTTCTTGCCAATCTTCAGGTTTGCACCGGTATAGGTCAGCGTATAGTTGCTGCTCAAAGCCAGTGTGCCCTGGTTGATCGCATACGTCCCTACATTTTCGCCTGCTACTCTTGTAAATGAACCGCTGAAGCTGTCACCCTGGATCAATGCCGGGCTGAAGGTATAGGTCAGCACAGGGTCGCTGTCCCCATAGGTTTTGGTTTTGGCGTCTGCTGTAACTGCGATGGCTTTCTTATTAACAGTGAGTGTTTGTTGTACATTCGTTGCTGCAGCATAATTTCCACTTGCTACCTGGCTGGCGGTTATTGTAGCCGAGCCCGCCCCCACGATATGGATATTACCGTTTACAATGGCTGCCACAGTGGTATCGCTACTGGTATACGTTACCGGAACACCGCTATTAGTGCTGGTTGCACCGGGATCAAAATCTGCATCTCCATAAATTTTTGCAGATAAGGCGTTGAAGGTGATAACTGGGGTGGCTAAAGCATATTCAATATAAGCGCCATTGAGTTTAAAGTTTCCAGTAGCGTAGGTACCGTTAAGCTTCACCTGTACTTCTGCTGCACCTGCTTGTCCATCGGCATCAATGTATAGCGTTGTCGAGCTTGGCCCTACCGCTACCTGTACCGAATGTGCTACTACGTTGCTGCCGTCACCTGCACTGATGGTGCCGCCGGTAAAGTCTATGCTCGGGTTATTGCCGATCATCCCGTTCAGGACATTGCGGGCCGTGGCATCGAACAGGTATAGCTTATCGCCGGTGCCAAAACCGGTGATCGCATCGGTTCCGTTATTGCTTTTCTGATAACCGATGATCTCTGCACCGCTGCCCAGGCTGAACTGGTCATCTCCCGCAGCACCGATCACGTCGATCTGGTTTCCGCTGAAAGTATTGCCCGATACCGTCAGGCTGGACCCGGAGAGCGAAGACTCTTCCAGGATGCCTGCATCAAAATCTTTCATCGTATTATCTTGGATCACCACATTATTGCTGTTGGTGATATCGATCGCCTGGTTTGCATAACCATCATTATTGGATGAGTTGATGCTGTTGTGCCAGCTATAAGTACCACTGCCCGTGATCGTGTTGTTCTTGATCTGGATTCCGTTACCGGCATTGTACAGCAGGATACCCGTAGAACCACCCAACCCGGCGTTGTAATAATAACCGGGATTGCCCTGGGTCGGGATCACAATACCGATACCCAGTATCTGGTTATTCACCACACTGCCGGTTGTGCCCGTACGGTCGCCGTTGAAACCGCCCAGGCTCGTACGGTCTGAAGATGCGATCTGGATGCCATTGCCTGTACTGAAAAGCGTTTGGCCGTATCCCTGGATCGTATTGTCGTGGATGTCGACGGTCAGTGTCGGCCCCCAGGCCAGGATGCCTGTTTTCTGGTATTTGGTAACCGTTGAGTTGGTAATGGTCAGGGTATGTGCGCCTGCACCCGTAGCACTTTCTGCGAAGATGCCTTCGTTATGGTTCATACCCGAAGGCTGATCTGCTGGCAGGTAACCCGGCGGCAGTGTAGAACCTGAATAATCGCTGTACAGCTCGCGTACCTGCGTCACCTTTACATTATTAATCGTAGTGGTGGTATTCAGCGATGCGATACCATCAAAAGCGTACGCGTTCTTGTCCGGATAGGTGGCATCAGGCAGGTAGCCCTGGTTGTTGCCGTCTACCGTCAGGTCGCTGATCGTCACTGCTGCATTCGGGCTTTTAACGCCGATGACCGCAAATACGTCCTGCGCTTTCAGATTCTTCCAATTCCCACCGCTCTGCACCAGGCTCGATGCCGATGGCGACTGAATAATGGTTTGGCTTAATCCTGCCCCCTTCAGCGTAATACCCTGTGTAATCGTCAGCTGCTCCGTAAAGGTACCGGCTCGCACATCCACTTCGTCGCCATTCACTGCGGCGTTAATTGCTGATTGAATAGTACTATAGTCCGTTTGTGTGTTATTATGAACTAAAGTAGCTGCCGGAGTGGCATATTCAATGTATGCTTTATTCAATTTAAAATTACCGGTAGAGTAGGTACCGTTAAGCTTCACCTGCACTTCTGCTGCACCTGCTTGTCCATCGGCATCAATGTATAGCGTTGTCGAGCTTGGCCCTACCGCTACCTGTACCGAATGTGCTGCTACGTTGCTGCCGTCACCAGTACTGATGGTGCCGCCGGTAAAGTCTATGCTCGGGCTATTGCCGATCATCCCGTTCAGGACATTGCTGGCCGTGGCATCGAACAGGTATAGCTTATCGCCGGTGCCAAAACCGGTGATCGCATCGGTTCCGTTATTGCTTTTCTGATAACCGATGATCTCTGCACCGCTGCCCAGACTGAACTGGTCATCGCCCGCAGCACCGATCACGTCGATCTGGTTTCCGCTGAAAGTATTGCCCGATACCGTCAGGCTGGACCCGGAGAGCGAAGACTCTTCCAGGATGCCTGCATCAAAATCTTTCATCGTATTATCTTGGATCACCGCATTATTGCTGTTGGTGATATCGATCGCCTGGTTTGCATAACCATCATTATTGGATGAGTTGATGCTGTTGTGCCAGCTATAAGTACCACTGCCCGTGATCGTGTTGTTCTTGATCTGGATTCCGTTACCGGCATTGTACAGCAGGATACCCGTAGAACCGCCCAGCCCGGCGTTGTAATAATAACCGGGATTACCCTGGGTCGGGATCACAATACCGATACCCAGGATCTGGTTATTCACCACACTGCCGGTTGTACCCGTACGGTCGCCGTTGAAACCGCCCAGGCTCGTACGGTCTGAAGATGCGATCTGGATGCCATTGCCTGTACTGAAAAGCGTTTGGCCGTATCCCTGTACCGTATTGTCGTGGATGTCGACGGTCAGTGTCGGCCCCCAGGCCAGGATACCTGTTTTCTGGTATTTGGTAACCGTTGAGTTGGTAATGGTCAGCGTATGTGCGCCTGCACCCGTAGCACTTTCTGCGAAGATGCCTTCGTTATGGTTCATACCCGAAGGCTGATCTGCTGGCAGGTAACCCGGCGGCAGTGTAGAACCTGAATAATCGCTGTACAGTTCGCGTACCTGCGTCACCTTTACATTATTAATCGTAGTGGTGGTATTCAGCGATGCGATACCATCAAAAGCGTACGCGTTCTTGTCCGGATAGGTGGCATCAGGCAGGTAGCCCTGGTTGTTGCCGTCTACCGTCAGGTCGCTGATCGTCACTGCCGCATTCGGGCTTTTAACGCCGATGACCGCAAATACGTCCTGCGCTTTCAGGTTCTTCCAATTCCCGCCGCTCTGCACCAAGCCCGATGCCGATGGCGACTGAATAATGGTTTGGCTTAATCCTGCCCCCTTCAGCGTAATACCCTGCGTAATCGTCAGCTGCTCCGTAAAGGTACCGGCTCGTACATCCACTTCGTCACCATCTACCGCCGCATTAATTGCTGATTGAATAGTACCGTAAAGTGTACTGGAGCCATTGTGAATTAAAGTGGCCCTGGCCGCAGCAAAATTTACCTTTAAAGGTCTAGATCGCGAGTCTTTGGATAATGCATCTTTGTACCCGATGCAGAAAAAGAAAAGAATTAAACTGAGACATAGGTACAGTTTTTTCATTGAAGTAGTTTTAGGTTTATCGAATTGTTTACTCCTAATAAGAGTGAACAATATTACAGATTTACCTAATACTTAAAATGACATATATCATTCGAATAATATCTAACAATATAAGCTATACTTTCTTATAACTGTTCAGATAATAATTTAACCTAGTATAGTAAAGTATCTGATATTACTAATAAAAGTTTCACTTCTTGGAAAACATGGAAAAAAATCCAGTTAGAATGTAACATGTTTTTTACAATAAGAAGTCGCAAATGTTACCTCGTCGTTGAGTGTGCAGAAAGCTGCCAATAATATCTATAGTCATAAGTTGTGATTTGCTTTCAATTCTTTGACAACTGATATTTGGGACAACTGAAGAAACTGCCAAACTGCATCCAAAGAGTTGTGATTTGCTTTCAATTCTTTGACAACTGATATTTGGGACAACTATCTTGCTTTTGCTTCGCAACCAGGTACGGTTGTGATTTGCTTTCAATTCTTTGACAACTGATATTTGGGACAACAAGGGGTTGAAGGGGAAAATGAGAGCCGGAGTTGTGATTTGCTTTCAATTCTTTGACAACTGATATTTGGGACAACTCTTCCCATTGGTGTTGTCTTAAGACAACGGTTGTGATTTGCTTTCAATTCTTTGACAACTGATATTTGGGACAACCTCAGCAGTAGTTTTAGCGGTCTCAGCACCGTTGTGATTTGCTTTCAATTCTTTGACAACTGATATTTGGGACAACGTTTACCGAGTTCGGCGAAAACATCAAGAGGTTGTGATTTGCTTTCAATTCTTTGACAACTGATATTTGGGACAACCTAACAAAATTTCAGAAACAAAAGTTATGGTTGTGATTTGCTTTCAATTCTTTGACAACTGATATTTGGGACAACTTATTTGAATTGCAATACGTCTTATTTTAGGTTGTGATTTGCTTTCAATTCTTTGACAACTGATATTTGGGACAACAACAACTCTTAGAGCGGCTTATATCAATCGTTGTGATTTGCTTTCAATTCTTTGACAACTGATATTTGGGACAACTTCTCGTTTAGATTATACCCCTCTGCGCACGTTGTGATTTGCTTTCAATTCTTTGACAACTGATATTTGGGACAACATACCCCAAATCAACAGTAAGATTATCAATTAGTTGTCTCAAAATTTAGAATTAAAAAAATCCGGTTGCTACGGCTTCCGGATTTAAATTCTAAAATAATTCTAATTGCTGCGGTGTATCCGGGAGTGCCTTTTCTTCCCTGCCATAGTACAGTTCCATCATACCAAATTGTTTATCGGTAATGGTCATAATGCCTACGTGTCCCTGGGGCGGTAATATTTTTTTTACCCGCTTAATGTGCACATCGGCATTTTCGCGACTGCTGCAGTGGCGCAGGTATATCGAGAACTGAAACATCGCAAAACCGTCTTTCATAATGTTCTTACGAAAGGTAGCATAGATCTTCCTGTCCTTTTTGGTTTCAGTCGGCAAATCAAAAAATACTAATATCCACAAAACCCGGTATTCGTTTAAGCGCATTTATCAAAATGGTAATTCTTCATCTCCATCATCCTGGTTAGGCCCATAGCTACCCTGCTCTTCTGCCGCATCCTCCAAAAAGCTTTCTTCTCCCTGCTGATAAAACATCCCTTTTTTCGAATTGAAATTCCTCATCAAAGGATACGCTAGTTTGCGGCTTCGGCCTTCATAACACCGTGCAAACGAAGCAGCAGTACTTGTTAAACCAACCATTAGCGGGCTACGCCCTTTTTCAAATTGCACGTCAACCGTTGCAATACCCAACAACTGCACTTTAATGGCATTACCTAATTCCAAAAAATTTTCGCCGTTATCGATAATCCTCAGTACAATTTTGTCTACATAAGGCCGGTAAGGTTCCATCATATCATCTGCCAAGCAATAAGCATTGTATTTATTGCGGTGATGGATACCCAGCGTGGGCAGCAAGCCAGCGCAAACAAGGCTTCGCGCTACAATAGCACGCAGTATCGCGTAGCCGTAATTCAACAAATTGTTGGGCGGGTTACCCTCGCGGTTCCTAAAGAATTCTACTTTTTTAGGAAACACATTCTTCCAGTAATAGGCTGCCGCACGCCCTTCATAATTATCCGGATCACCAGAACGGACGGACCGTGCCCAATACAGCATATTGTCATGATCGATACCACGGTCTGCAAGCACGGCTGCCTGGTTCAGTATTTTGGCCTGCACGGTTTGCTGCCACAATTGCTTTTTTAACGGCTGCGAGGCATTAATCTGATGGCGGAACCTTTCGCTTTGGGTATCATTGCCGTCCAGCGGCAGCATCATGCCAACCGGGTGATGGCTGTTATCACAAGTAATAATTGCTGCGTTATTATCCAGCAATGCTGCCATGCAGCCATGGGTAATGGTTATCTGCTGATGATCCAGTAGCACCACGCCAATATCTTCTATGGGGACAGACTTTTTGCCATCCTCATCGCTAAGGATTTTTAAGTGCGGCAGCTCTATCATCATCTGCCCGTTCTTCAGGCTCAGGTAGGCAGGGTTGCTAAAGTGGAGTGTACGCTTGATCATGGTGGTTTAGTTATAACTCACGGATTAATTCGCGGGCCCTATCTTTAGTATAGGCACCGGCCAGCTGCTTTTGGTTAAATACCATAAAGTACCTGAAGCTATCCCCGGCAAGTTCTTCCCATTTATTGCCAAGCCTGCATTTGGCCTGGCTGTCAGAATTATCCCGATCATCACCTTTGGTTTCTATTAAAACAATACGGCCCAACCGGGTGCCGACGATAAAATCCGGGTAATGATTAGATTGATAACCGTTAATACAAAAGCCCTTTCCGCGGCCCAGGTTACGGTGCCAGAAACTAATGTTGGGCAAGGCCGAGATGGTTTCTATTACCGAGGTTTCAAAATCATTCATAGCGCCTTCGCGTTCGTATAAAGATTTGCTGATGGAAGCTCCCGTAATACCCGGAACAATCATTTCTGAAAAATGCCATGCCGGTTGGGTCACTACTTTACCGATCTTTATCAGATCATTAAAACGCTCTTCGGCGTATGCATCTGCATGCTGCTTGATTTTCAGCTTGATCTTATCGGCATAGCTTTGTTTTCTCAGCAAAATATCCTGTAGCTGTTCAGCATCTAATGACCCGAGGATGCGTTCGATATAAATACGGATCTCCTGGTCAGGTATCGGGTACATATCGCCGATGATCCTGATAAGTTGGTGGGCGATGTCTTTCACGCGGTTCTCCTGGGGTTTAGATAAGATGTAAGTCACCACGGGTTCTTTGATCATGGCCTCTTCTATCCGTGTAAACCGCGCATCGTACTGGCTATAGCCGGTTTCTTCGATATCTACCCGGTAAAGGTCGGATGCGATCTGTTCAAAATCTATCTTGATATCCTCGCTGCTCAGCTTAAAATTGCGCAATAGCGGCTCCTGGCTCAAAAGTTCCAATCCGGTACCGAATAGTGTATTTTGCGGTACATGTAAATGAAACTGCGGTAACTTTATATCTGCAACCGTATCCCGGTGTAATTCGCTCATCCGGTAGCGTTTTACTTTATCACCCATTTCTTCAAAGATCCGGTCATCTGCCGGTTGTAATTTTTGCCGACTGATTACCTGTTCCATCGCCTTTGCTTGCTCGTCGGCGATGGCCTGGATATCCGCTACCACTTTATCTTCTGCTAAGATGTCTCCAGGCAGATCGTGGTTGAAGCTAATGCTGCCGATGTCAATATCTGGCTCTTCATGTGCATCCATGGCCAGATCCGGTGTTAACTGTTTCCCGTTGCTGTACCGCAAGGCTTGTTCTTCCCGCTCCGTCATCAGGTCTACTTCTCGATAATCGCGACTGCTGAAACCTGCGGACTGCAATCCCTTCACAATGTTTTGAAGGGTATCATTAAACTTGGCAGAAGCGGTAAGCACATAGGAAACGTTGAGCAACGGGGCGCTTTGCTTCCGGACATAAGGCTGCCTGAGCACCCTGCCCAGGATCTGCTCGACATCCACCGCGGACGATTTATCGGCCAGCGAAGCCAGTACATAAGCAAACGGGCAGTCCCACCCTTCTTTTAAGGCATTAACGGTGATGATGTACCTTACCGCGCATTTCCTGGAAAGCAGGTCTTCGCCCTTCAATTCGTCCAGCGTTGCCGTTTTAATCTTTACCTGGTTTTCGGGTATGCCCAACTGTAGTAGTTGCTGTTTTAGTCGCTCGTAACTGACATTTTCTTCCCCGGTGCGGGGCTGTGCCTGGAACAATACGATTGGCCTGATGTAAGGACCGCCTTTTTGCTCCTGTTCGGTGGCCAGCAACTCCAGTTTTCGCTGTAAATGCAGGGCGCTGCTTATCACCTGCGTTTTATCATGATGATTGTACACAATCACGGGCAGCTTCACCATGTTTTCTTTTTTAAGCTCAATAGCAGGTACCAGGCTAATGATATTGCTGTTATTCTTGGGCGTAGCCGTCAGGTCAAGCACAAAAGAGGGGTTCAGCGCCTTCAGCATATCCACACTCAATGCGCTTTCAGCGTTATGGCTTTCGTCTACCACTACAACTGGCTGCATGGTACGGATCACGTTAATAAGGGCCGTTTCGTCCACATCATCCATTAAATCGGCCCGGGTGACGTATTGCGAAGCAAACGGGGCAAGGTAGCCGTTCTCCTGGTATACCTTACGGTCTTCCTTGTTTCTGGCGCGCAGGCTGGCAAAGCTCATCACCAGGATGCTCAGCTGCTCCTTTACCACGGCAGGGTTAAAGCCGGCCGCCTGCCGCAGGTCTTTTTGCTCATACACCGCCACCCGGTGATTGAACAGGCTGTTGAGCTTTTGCCGGTAGGGATGGTCGGGGTTGCTCAGGTTGGCCACGGTTTGCCCCAACAGGTTGCTCCACGGTACCAGCCATACCACCATTTTGGGCATCAGGTCTGGGTAATGGCTAAAGATGGTGTGCAGTGCATTACAGGCTATAAAGGTTTTGCCCCCGGCCGTGGGCACCTTAATGCAAACATGCGCAGCGTTGGCAATGGTGTTTTTATAGGGTTCCATGCCCTGGCCAACTAAGGGATTGTAAGGGCCGATACGGTCTTCCCAGAACTGGTTAAACGCACGGTCTGTCTTCTTATATTTTTGCAGATAGCCCAAAAAAGCGTCCAGGTCGAGGATCACTTTTTGCTGATAAGGTTTAAGTTCCATAATTAAAGGCGGCTGATATCTCGCGGGATCTTTTTAAAGACAATGTGATGGTGAAGCAGGAAATCTTTTGGCAGCAGGCAATTATCGGCATAGATAATATACTGGCCTGCCCGAACGGTTACCAGCCCAAGCGTATCAAAATCAAGGGCGGTAAGCCGGTTGGGATTGTAGATAAAATAAAAGGCGGTTTGTTCATGGATACCCAAAAACGCTTCCTGCTGGTCGGCGATAGGCCGGTAAGCCGTGCGCGTTTCGGTAAACCAGACATAGCTTTTAATCTTATCAATGCCGACGGCCTCGTTCAGGTATTCGTTGTTAGGGCCGGTAAATAACGGTTCGCCCAGTTCGTAATAAGAGAAGCTACCGCCCGTACCCGGTTTATCCGCATAACCATTGATCACCCGCTTTACCCGCTCGGCAGTAATAGTTTCGGCATAGTCTTCCATCTCGATAAGGATAAATTTGCGGTTGCCGCCATCCTGTTTATTAAGATTAAGGACGGCATGGGCGGTGGTACCGCTGCCGGCAAAACTGTCCAGGATGATGGAATCGGGTGAGGTGGAAAAACTTAACAAACGACGTATTACTGATTCAGACTTAGGGTTTCTAAATACATCTCTATAAAACATCTGTTCGAGTTCTTTAGTTGCACTCCTACCATCTTCATAAATCACGCTTCTAAGCCGATCTGTTACATTCTCTAATCGTTTTTTGGGTTTAATTAATATCTGCTCATTTTCACCAAATAGGATATCGTCGTTTTCTATCAATCTTTGCATCGTTTCTAGAGGGAAACGAAACCCTTTCTCCGGTACTTTGCAAATCTTGCCCGTTGAAGGATGGACTATATCATATACATAGCCACCGAATTTAGTATTAGCGACGTCTGCATCATGATAAACGCCTTTATGATCTACATTATCATAATGCGTTACTTGTTCGAGACTCGATTTATTTGCGCGAATCCATTTCCGAAGGTTAGCTTGTATGGAAACTAGATCTTGACCATACTTTTCTTTATACTCAAGATATTTTGATTGAATATATTCAGCTGCTAACGATTTAGAAACCCAAGCATTTTGTTTGTTCTTATTCTTGGCGTAACAAAGTATATACTCGTGTTCTGTAGAAATTTGACGAGGGTTATTATCTGTTGCGGTTTCTAATATAATATTCCCGATATAATTGGATAAACCAAAGATCTCATTAAGAAGCAGCTTTATGTGGAAAACCTCGTTATCGTCAAGCGAAATGAAAATTACGCCTTTTTCAGAGAGCAACTTGTGCAGTAACACAAGGCGAGGATAGATCATACATAACCATTTATCATGCCTTGTTAGATCTTCGTCTTGTTTACCAACTACTTGTCCAAGCCACTTTCTGATTTTAGGATGATCTACTTTATCATTGTACATCCACTCGTCTTTTCCGGTGTTATACGGAGGGTCGATGTAGATACACTTGATCTTGCCCTCATATTCGGGCAGTAAGGCTTTCAGTGCTTCCAGGTTGTCGCCGCGGATGATCTTGTTGGTGGCCTCTTGTTCGGGGTGGTGGCTATTGAAGGAGTAGCGGTGGTTGAGTACTTTGTACGGAACATCATGGTGGTGGTTAATCACCTTTTCTTTTCCTATCCAGGTTAAGGTTGGCATTGAAGGTTCGGGTGAAGGTTTTAAGACTGAATGTTAGTTTTCAATCTGAAAAGAGGTGACCCTTTGCCTCAACCTACAGATGGTACCGCGACGAACCAGAAAGAATTGAACAGCAAAGGATGCACCTGTTTCCAGATGCTTCTTTAAAGCTGCTTCCTTCTTTCTTCAAAATTCGCGGTTTATCTGTAGAGGAAACGAAATGCGTATATATAGATCGTTAAAAAGCTATTGGGGTTGGTAATCGAGGATAATTCATCGCAATAGGGTTAAGTTTCTTAATTATATAAAATAATTCAGAAAAAAGAAAATATTTTGCGAGTAGGAAAAGATTTTTCGGGAGGTATAGAAATAAAAATGCCCCGTATGGTAAGACGAGGCGCTTGATGTTTACACAACGGAATAATCCTTATTGCGATTTGCTTTTTCTTTGAATTTCAAACTTATGTTTTTGATTGCAAAAATCAAAACAAGCTAAATAATATTTCATGATCCACTATTCCGGTAAACGGAAAATTATTTTTAGTTTAGGATTTCACCCCATTAATTTGAACCTGTTACAATATGAAAAAAATACTCGGTATTGACCTTGGCACCACCTCTATCGGCTGGGCATTCGTCCACGAAGCAGAAGAAAACGACACTGCGCCATCAGCCATTATTAAGCTGGGCGTGCGCGTTAACCCGCTCACTACTGATGAAAAAGAGGATTTCAGCAAAGGCAAGCCGGTTTCGGTAAACGCAGGGCGTACCCTTAAACGTACCGCCCGCCATAACCTGCAGCGTTACAAGCAACGCCGACAAAACCTTATCAACGTACTAAAGCATGCCGGGCTGATTACTGCCGATACCCCCCTGGCCGAAGATGATAAAAACACCACCCACCAAACCTATGCGCTGCGGGCCAGGGCCGTAACAGAAAGAATTGAGAAGGAAGAACTGGCCCGCGTGCTGCTGATGATCAACAAAAAGCGCGGTTATAAAAGCAGTCGCAAAGCCAAAAACGAGGATGAGGGCCAATTGATAGACGGGATGGAAGTGGCCAGGAAATTATATAACGAAAACCTGACACCCGGGCAACTCAGCTACCAATTACTGCAGGAGGGCAAAAAAAGTTTACCAGAGTTTTACCGGTCTGACCTGAAAGCCGAATTTGAAAACGTATGGCAGTTCCAGTCGCAGTTTTACCCCGAAATCTTTACCAAAGAATTTAAAAAGGATATTGAAGGCAAAGGCCAGAAAGCCACCTCTGCCGCATTCTGGAACCGGTATGCTTTTAACACTGCCGAAAATAAAGGCAATTGGATAGAGCGCAAGTTAAGGGCTTATAAATGGCGCAGCATGGCCATAGCTACGCAGCTAACAGCACCAGAGGCGGCTTATGTTATTACAGAGATCAATAACAATATCAGCAACTCGAGCGGTTACCTGGGCGAAATCAGCGACCGCAGCAAAGAACTGATATTTAATAACCAAACGGTAGGGCAGTACCTGTACCATCAACTACAGCAAAACCCGCACGCCCAAACCAAAAACAAGGTATTTTACCGCCAGGATTACCTGAACGAGTTTGAAGCCATCTGGGAAAAGCAGGCCGGTTACCACCCCGAACTAACCGCTGCACTAAAGAAAGAGGTAAGGGATATTATTATCTTCTATCAGCGCAAGCTGAAGTCGCAAAAAGGATTGGTAAATTTCTGCGAGTTTGAAAGCAAGGTGGTAGAGTTTGAAAAGGACGGCAAGAAGATAAAATATCAGATGGGTGCACGCGCCATCCCCAAATCGTCCCCGCTGTTCCAGGAGTTCAAGATCTGGCAAAACCTGGGTAATTTGCAGGTGCAGCACAAAAAGATCAGGGAACCGGAATTTTTATCGCCCGAAGCCAAAGAAAAACTTTTTGCCAGCCTTAACCTTAAAGGCAACCTGCCCAAAGACGAGGTTTTGAAACTATTGGAACTTAACCCCAAAGAGTGGGAGCTTAACTATACAACCGTAGAAGGTAACCGCACTAACCAGTTACTTTACGCTGCTTTTTTTAAGCTGATGGAACTGGAAGGACATGACGAGATTGACTGGCTTAAGCTTCCGGCTGAGCAAATCAAAAACACCATCACTAAATTTTTTTCGTCCCAGGGCATCGATGCGTCCATACTCGATTTTGATGCATTACAGCTCAACAAAGCCATAGATCAACAGTCGGCCTATCAGCTCTGGCACCTGCTGTATGCTTACGAAGGCGATGATTCGCCTACCGGTAACGAAAAGCTATACCAGCTGCTGCAAAGCAAGTTCGGCTTTAAAAAAGTGTTCGGCCAGGAGCTGGCCAAGATAGGGCTGCAGGATGATTACGGAAGCCTTAGCGCCAAAGCCATTAAAAAGATCTTCCCCTACATTCGCGAAAATAAATACAGCGAGGCTTGCGCACTGGCCGGGTATAACCATTCTTCGTACCTCACCAGGGAAGAAAACGAGAACAGGCCCTTAAAAGAAACGCTGGTTCTGCTACCCCGCAATAGTTTGCGTAACCCGGTAGTAGAAAAAATACTGAACCAGATGGTGAACGTAGTGAACGCCATTATTGCCGACCCTTTACTCGGGCGCCCGGACGAGGTGCGGATAGAACTGGCACGCGAATTAAAGAAAAATGCAAAAGAGCGCGAGGCGGCTACACTGCAGTTGAATAAAACAAAAGCCGAACATGAAGCGATAAGGGCTTTGCTGATTAAAGAATTTGGTGTTAAAAATCCTACCCGTAATGATATTATCCGGTATAAGCTTTATGACGAACTGAAGTTTAACGGCTATAAAGACCTTTACACCAATGAATATATCTCAAGGGAAGAATTATTCACTCATAAGTATGATATAGAACACATCATCCCGCAATCGCGCTTGTTTGATGATAGTTTCTCTAATAAAACAGTGGTGTTAAGGAGTATTAACTTAAGAAAAGGGAACGCCACCGCTTTTGATTTTATTAAGGATACCTATGGCGAGCAGGCGTTAAGCGAATATAAGACCCGGCTTGAGGCCTTTATGAAGTTCTATCCCGAACGCAAAGCGAAGTACAATAAACTGCTGCTACAGGGGGCGGCCATAGGCGAGGGATTTATTGAACGCGACCTGCGCGATACCCAATACATTGCCAAAAAAGCCAAAGCCATGCTGCATGAAATTTGCCGTAGCGTGGTAACCACAACAGGTATCATTACAGACCGCCTGCGTGATGATTGGGGCCTGGTAAATATTATGCAGGAACTGAACCTGGAGAAATATCGCCTGCGCGGCCTTACCGAAAAGCTGGAAATGAAGGATGGCAACCTGAAGGAACGCATTATTGACTGGAGCAAACGCCACGATCACCGCCACCACGCAATGGACGCCTTAACCATTGCCTTTACCAAGCATAGTTATATTCAATACCTTAATCACCTGAATGCCCGAAACAAGGAAGATAAATTTACAGAATCGGTATTGCGGATCCAGTCAAAAGAAACGAAGATAGCAACCGATGGCAAACGGCGGTTTAATCTGCCGGTTCCGCATTTCAGGGAGCAGGCAAAAGAGCATCTGGAAGCAACCCTGGTATCTGTTAAAGCTAAAAATAAAGTTGTTACCAAGAATAAAAACAAAATTAAAACTGCCAATGGCGAAAAAATCCAGGAAACGCTTACCCCTCGCGGGCAGTTGCATAAAGAGACCGTATATGGCAAAGTGCAAAAGCAAGTAGTAACTGAAGAAAAAGTAAGTACGAAATTCACGGCAGAAACCATTGCATGCGTAACCAACGAAGCCTACCGCGACGCACTTTTTAAACGTCTTAACGAATATGGAAATGATCCGGTAAAGGCGTTTGGCGGTAAAAATGTATTGGCAAAAAATCCGTTGTACATCTCCGGATCCGCCGGGGAGCAGGTGCCCGAAAAGGTAAAATTACTGCGGTTGGAAGACGATTACACCATCCGTAAAGATATTACGCCCGATAATTTTAAGGATAAGAAAAGCATCGAAAAAATCCTGGACGGCGCAGCCCGTAACATTATACTGAAACGGTGGCAAGAGTTTAATGAGAATCCGAAAGAGGCTTTTTCTAACCTGGATAAGAATCCTATATGGCTTAATAAAGCAAAGGGGATCAGCATTAAGCGGGTAACCATCAGCGGGGTTAAAAATGCCGAACCTTTACACTTTAAAAAGGACCACCTCGGCAGGGAAATTTTACGTGATGGGAAACCGGTACCAGCAGATTTTATCAGTACGGGCAATAACCACCATGCGGCAATTTACCGCGACGAAGACGGTAACTTGCAGGATGAGGTAGTGTCGTTACATAAGGTGATTACAGAGCGTATTAACATGGGTTTGCCCATTATAGATAAAAGCTATAATCAGCATCTCGGATGGCGGTTTTTGTTCACCATTAAGCAGAATGAATACTTTGTTTTCCCATCTGTAGATTTTGATCCTGCAGAGATAGATCTTTTAGACCCTGCAAACAATAAATTAATCAGTCCTTATTTGTATCGGGTGCAGAAATTTTCAAAACTTACCTACGGTAATTCGGCAGTAAGAGAATACGTTTTCAGGCACCATCAGGAAACCTCAGTAGAAGACAAGAAAGAATTAAAAGATGTTACGTACAGAAACATCAAAAGCTTACCCTATCTGGAGAAAATAGTTAAGGTAAGAATAAACCATCTAGGGCAGATTATAAAGATCGGCGAGTACTGATGCCAGCCAAATATTGTTTACAAACACCCGAGCAAGCCCATCGAGTAGTACCAGATGATTCCCCACAACTTTTCAGACTGAGCCCTTTTACCTCAACCAAAATTTTTCGCCAGTTACTTATTTATTTTTTAATGGAGTAGCTGAATGAAATGCGTCATTTCAAATCCTTCTGAAACAAAGAAGGCTATTCTTTTCTGCAGGTAGAAAAACTTCCGTAATCTTAGTAACTACTGCTATAGTTTATGAAATACAGGTAGTATATTATTTAAGGATCATGTCGTTGCAGATATTATTGAATACATTAACTTTATCATACCAATTATAATTGTCATGCCTAAGTTGTCGTCAATACGTCTGATTCTATATGCTTTTTTATTGTTTTCTTATAGAGGAGCGGTTGCTCAGGGCACGGTAAATCGACCTGATACGTCTGAGCGTAAATGGTGGAAGGAAGCTATCGTCTATCAGATCTATCCGCGGAGTTTCAAAGATAGCAATGGCGATGGCGTTGGCGATCTGAAAGGGATCATCTCTGAACTGGATTACATTAAAAGCCTTGGTGTGACTGCGGTGTGGCTTAACCCCATCTATGGTTCTCCAAATGATGATAATGGTTACGACGTGAGCGATTACCGGGGCATTATGAAAGAGTTTGGAACCATGGCCGACTTTGATACCATGCTGAAGGGCATGCACAAACGGGGTATCAAACTGGTGATGGATTTGGTGGTAAATCACAGCAGCGACGAGCACGAATGGTTTAAACAAAGCCGCAGTTCCCGCGATAATCCTTACCGCGAATATTACCATTGGTGGAATGCCGAAAATGGCAAACCGCCATATCGCTACAGCTTATTTGACATAAACCACGATGCCTGGCGTTACGACTCCTTGACAAATGCTTATTATTTGCATTACTTCTCGCGGAAGCAACCCGACCTGAACTGGGAAAATCCAAAACTGCGCCAGGAGGTTTATAATATTATGAAATTCTGGGCCGACAAAGGCATCGATGGTTTCCGGCTGGATGCGTTTCAGTTTGCGGCTAAGGACACCACCTGGCCGGGGTTCCCAAAAGGATTTGAGCAAAACTTCACCAAATATTACGCCATTCAAGGCAATTTGCACGGCTATCTGCAGGAAATGAATCGCGAAGTATTGAGTAAATATCCTATAATGAGTGTGGCTGAAGGCGCCGGCAATACTTTGGAGGATGCGCACAACCTGGTTGATGCAGACCGGCATGAGTTGAATATGGCTTACCCTTTTGACGGTGTAGATATTCCAAAGTCCGACGGGTACAGCCTGGCACGTTTCAAGGAAGTTTTTACCCAATGGGACGAAGCTTTTGCGCAAAAAGGCTGGGTATCGGTATTTCTTTCCAACCATGACCAGGCGCGAATGGTGAGTCGATTCGGAAATGACAAGCCAGCGTTCAGAGTACCGTCTGCCAAAATGCTGGCCACTTTTGTAATGACCATGCGCGGTACGCCCTACTGGTACAACGGCGACGAACTGGGCATGACCAATGCCGGATTTAAAACGATCGAAGACTACCGCGACGTCTCAGCTTTGAACGAATATCAGCACGTTAAAAATATGAGCGGGGATGTTGAGGCTTATTTGAAAGAACTAAGTTTTAGCAGCCGCGACAACGGCCGTACACCTTTTCAATGGAATGATAAAAAGAACGCCGGGTTTACCACCGGGACACCATGGCTGGATGTTAACCAGAACTATAAAACCATCAATGCTGCAGCCCAGGAGAAAGATCCAAACAGCTGTCTCAATTATTTTCGTCGGCTAACAAAACTGCGTAAAGATAATCCTGTACTGGTTTATGGTAAATATACCCTGCTTGATAAAGACAACCCGCAGGTATACGCCTACACCCGCGAATGGCAGGGCAAGAGAATGCTGGTGTTACTTAACTTCTCGGACAAAGAAGCCCAAACAAGTGTAGCGCTAAGCGGTAATCCTAAGTTATTGTTGAACAATTATCAGGACGAACTAAAGACCAAAGGAATAGCAATGTTGTTGAAGCCCTACCAGGCTTTGGTTTTTGATGTAGTACAGTAGTTTGATCTCAATCTTTACTACTGTTATCTGAGGCGACACCAAAATTACGGTTATCGGCGTAAGAGAGAAATAATAAAACATTCATGAAAGGGGAATTCACCAACGGGCATTAAAGTGTTAAATTGTAGGTACCAAACTTCAATTAACATGTCATCCCAAGTAGAATTCCCTTTATTATTTGATCGTTGTGCAGGAAT
>NZ_JALJEJ010000006.1 GCF_022953055.1 Mucilaginibacter straminoryzae
AGTATCCCTATCCTTAGGTCCTCAAATTCTTTGAGACGTTGGTCGGTTGCTCTCTTTCGAGATAACCTTCCCGCTACGCTACATGTTAATTACTTAAAAAAAGAACTTTCATTCGTCTCTGTCACAGAGACCATTTTTATGTTTTGCTTTCCGGTGTTTCGGGTTTTCAGTTACCAGTTGCGAGTGAATCACTTTCAACTTTTATCCTTTAACTCTCAGCGCCTTAAGCTAACTTTTCGTATTTCAATTTCCCTTTCGTTGCGATCGGGGCTGCAAAGGTAAGAAGCTTTTTGACATTCCCAAAATAAATTTTATTTTTATTTCTTCAGCCTCTTTTGCTCCCAGGTGAACTTTCGCTCTCCCTTTTTGCGAGTGCAAAGGTAAGAAAATTTTACCTTATCTGTCAAGTGGAAATTTCAAATTATTTGCTGAGCTTTCCCACTATCCAAAAGCTGCTTTTCAGCCGCTTTACTCACTCCTTCTATACCTTTAAGAACTTTTCCCATCCTCCCTCCGGAAGCGGGTTGCAAAGGTACGGATTGTTTTCACTGCACCAAATTGTTTTTGCTTTTTTAACCACACTAGCACTTAACCTACTGTTTATCAGAACAGAAAATTTCAAAACGGCTATTATCTACCTTATTCTAAGCATCTATATATAATAGGTATCCGTCTCAATCGTTAAAAGATGTTAAACCGAAGTGGCAATTCACCAGCCATCCTTATCTTCGGCCTCTAAATATTAATTGACTGATTTACATTAATAAACTATCTTTGCAGGATGTTTAAACAACAACGATTATTAGTTTGGTGCTTACTTACAAGTGTATTGCTTGCTTTCGGAAGTTGTAAAAGCAAATTTGAAAGGCTTAAAGCAAGTAACGACAATGCCAAAAAGTATCAGGAAGCACTGAAATACTATAATAAAAAGGACTATTCTAAAGCACTCGATCTGTTCGAGGGCCTAACCCAACGTTATCGCGGGCAGGCAGAAGCTGAAGACTTGTTCTATTATTACGCTTACACGAATTACAAAATGCGCGATTATACCTCGGCGCGCTATCACTTTAAAAACTTTGCAGATACTTACCCGGGCAGTACCCGTGCAGAGGAATGCCGTTTCATGGCCGCTTATTGTTATTACCTGGATTCGCCGATCTATTCATTAGATCAGGAGAATACCACTAAAGCAATAGAGACCCTACAGTTGTTTATCAACTTATATCCCAAAAGCGACCGTGTGGCCGAAGCTGGTAAGTTGATCCAGAACCTGCGCGACAAGCTTGAAGAAAAAGCTTATGCAAACGCAAAGCTTTATTTAACTATCGGCGACTATCAGTCTGCCGTGATTGCCTTTAATAATGCCTTACGCGATTACCCGGATACCAAGTATGCCGAAGAGATGGAGTTTCTGACCATCAAAGCGCAAAGCAAATACGCGCAAAACAGCTTGGAGAATAAACAGCAGGACCGTTATGAACAGGCTATCACCTTTGCTGATCAATTCCTGGAGAAATACCCGCAAAGTAAGTACCTGCGCGAGGCGCAAACATTGAAAAAAGACGGCCAACAAGGTATCGAGAATGCCAAGAGGGTACTGGCGGCTGCAGCAAATGATGAGAAACTGGCTAAAAAGATAGCTACAAAAGATACTACGAAAACACAACCGCCTTCAATCAAAGACAGGCAAAATCAAAAAAGTCCACAATAAGAAAAGATATGAGCACAAACAGCAATAACAAACCGGCAGTAGCAGGTAGCACCGTTACCCGGGATTTGCGCGAACTGGATAGAAGCACCGACAACATTTACGAATCTATCGTGATTATGTCAAAACGCGCTAATCAGATCTCTAATAATATTAAAGAAGAACTGCATCAGAAACTTTCTGAGTTTGCTTCATCAAACGACAATCTGGAAGAAGTTTTTGAAAACCGTGAGCAGATTGAGATCTCTAAGCATTATGAAAAAATGCCGAAGCCTACACTGATCGCCGTTCAGGAGTTTCTTGAAGGAAAGGTTTATCACCGCAATCCTCAAAAAGAGCAACAGCAATAATATTAATACATGCTTGTAAGCCTCTCTGCTAAAACCAGAGGGGCTTATTTGTTTTATAGCAAAGCATAATTGTGGTATTTTAGTGCTGATGTTTGAAAGCATTACTTAAATAGATAGTATTGCATCAATTATGCTTGAAGGAAAAAAGATCATTTTAGGCGTTTGCGGAAGCATTGCTGCATATAAAGCTGCCATACTTGTACGTTTGCTGGTAAAAGCCGGTGCAGAAGTACAGGTTGTGATGACGCAAAGCGCGGCCGATTTTATTACACCGCTTACACTTGCCACCCTTTCAAAAAAACCGGTACTGGTTCATTATTTTAACGGTGATGACGGTACCTGGAACAACCATGTAGAGCTGGGCCTTTGGGCAGACCTGTTACTGATTGCCCCTGCAAGTGCAAACACGCTTTCTAAAATGGCTAACGGCAATTGCGATAACCTGCTTACCGCGGTTTACCTTTCTGCTAAATGCCCGGTTTACTTTGCACCGGCAATGGACCTGGACATGTGGGCACACCCTGCTACACGTCATAATGTGCTGAAGCTTCAGGGGTATGGGAATATACTGATCAGTCCGGGAACGGGCGAGTTGGCCAGCGGTTTGCATGGCGAGGGTCGTATGGCCGAACCAGAGGAGATTATAGCACAACTGGAAACCGCTTTCAAAAAGACACAACTATTAGTGGGGGTGAATATCCTGGTAACCGCAGGGCCTACTTATGAAGCGATAGACCCGGTGCGCTTTATCGGTAATCATTCATCCGGTAAAATGGGTTTTGCCATTGCAGAAGAACTGGCAGCACTTGGCGCCCGGGTTACCCTGGTTACCGGGCCAACCGCGCTTGGCACACAGCATCCAAACATCAAACGGGTAGATGTTACTTCCGCCGCGGAAATGTTTGACGCCTGCACCAATGCCTTCTCAACTGCCAAAGCATGTGTCATGAGCGCCGCCGTAGCAGATTATTCGCCCGTGAACCCTTCGCCCAGCAAAATAAAAAAGCAGGATGCCGGCTTACAGATCGAGTTACGGAAAACCACCGATATTCTAAAAACACTCGGCGAGCGTAAGCAACCCGGCCAGTACCTGGTAGGCTTTGCGTTGGAAACCGACCAGGAAGAGGAAAATGCCATCGGCAAACTGCAAAAGAAGAACCTGGATTTTATTGTGCTGAATTCGCTGAAAGATGAAGGCGCTGGCTTTGCCGGTGATACCAATCGCATCACCATCATCGACCGCAACCTGCATAAAACAACCTACGAGTTAAAGAGTAAAAAGCAGGTGGCTGCAGATATTTGTGCTAAATTGGTAGAATTGATTTTGGGATGAAAAAAGCGCTGGCCCTATTTTTAGGAATTATTGGTTTACTAACCAACCTGCACGCGCAGGATTTGAACGCGCGTGTATCTGTACTAACGCCTAAAATCCAGACCACCAACCGCCGGGTTTTCCAAGCGTTGGAAGGCGCCATGAAAGATTTTCTGAATGGCCGGAAGTGGAGCGTAGATGCCATTGGACCGAACGAAAAAATAGATTGCAGCTTTGTATTGAACGTTACCGCCTGGGATGGCGCTAGTAATTTTTCGGGAGAACTACAGGTACAATCTACACGGCCTGTCTACAACAGCACCTACAACACCACGCTTTTCACCATTTACGATAAGGACATCGACTTTGTTTATACCGAAGGGCAAACCATAGACTATAACAACCAGACCTTTCTGAATAACCTAAGCTCGCTGATGGCCTACTATGCCTATATCATATTAGGTTTTGATTACGATAGCTTTTCGCGTTATGGTGGCACGCCTTATTTTGCCAATGCACAGAATGTAGTGATCAACGCGCAAACCTCTTCTTATAAAGGATGGAAAGCTATTGATAATAATAACATCAGCAGGTATTGGCTATCAGAAAACCTGGCCAACAAAACGTACATCCCACTGCGCAGCTTCTATTATGATTATCACCGTAACGGGTTAGACCTGATGGCCGATAATGCCGTTCAGGCGCGTAGCAATATTTCTGCATTGCTGCCCACACTTACCCAGTTAGACCGGCTGCGTATTGGCGCCACCCTGCCCACTTTATTCTTTACGTCGAAGGAAGATGAACTGATCGGTATTTTCAGCGGCGCACCTACACAGGAAAAGCTGAACGCTTACAACATCCTGGTACAAGCCGACCCAGCCAATGGGCCAAAATACCAGGTACTGCAGCGGTAAGACGCCACAGGCTTGCCGGGTGAGAGTATTATCGTCCTTTTGCTCACGCTTAGCAGTTGGCTTTAGTCGTTAAGGACACAAAATTGTGCCAGCACGGAAGTAAATAATTTATGAAAAAGAATATTTCAATAGCGATAGCGACACTCTCATTAGTAGTTAGTTTTATTTGCTTCCTGAAAGTTGATAAGGAATTGTACTATTACGGTATTAATTATCTAAAGGTTTATAATGATCTTCCATTAAATATCAATCCAGTTTTTTTACATGAATTTGAAGGTGGTTTTTATTTAGCAGATGAATATGGAAGCATAATTACAAATGGAAATAATGACTGGGCAAATGGCATGAATTTGAAAGTTAAGAAGTTTGTAAAATATGGCTTTAATAAAAGTAATGTTGTTGCAGAAGTTTACGATTTAAAGGGCATAAAGCGATTTGTTCTTTTTTCTGAAAGTAATAACGCAAGGTTGAAGACACGGTTACAATTAAGCATTGTAGATGGTTCAAATCTTAGAAACTCTAATAGTTATAAGTGGATTATGGTCGATGAAGAATTATTCAGAGTCAAAGATGTTTTACGAAACGGGTTTTTAATTGTTTTTTTAGTAAGTCTATCCGCATTAATTTATCTTTTGCTGAAGAAAATTTAATAAGAACTACAAGCTCGCGCCAGCACGGCGGGCCAATGGGCCGAAATACCAGATGCTGCAGCGGTAAGACTGTTGGAGACTTTTTACTTCGCAAATTAAACCAACCCGAAAACAGGATGTCTGTGATATAAATCAACAACCTTGATATGAAACCGTTACACCTATCACCACTGATGCTACTGTACTGCTTTTTACAATTTCAGCCTGTTGCAAAAGCACAAACATTGGCAGCCATCCGATTAATATCAGGTGAACGAAAAACCAATTGCGAATTTATCTATCAAGTTGGCAGCATAGAGGTATCTGTTGATCAGCACGGCAGAATACGTTTAAATTATGACGCGCGCGAGCCTGCTCAATTTGCCACTGCATTCGATGCTGATGCAATTGAAGGCAGACCTATTCAAATAAATGGTGTACCAATTAAGTACTATAATCAATTTGATATGGATAACCTCGGTAAGGTTAAGTCTATCGGTGATATTAACATTGCCTATTATGACCGGTTTGATCTGGACAACAAAGGTAAGGTCAAGTCTATAGGAACTATTCGCTTTACCTATTTCGATCGTTTTGATATGGACAATCAGGGAAAAATCAAAATGGCCGGAAATATCCCTGTTAGCTATTATGATCGCTTCGACATGAGTAATAAGGGTAATATTAAATCCATTGGCAATTCCACCATCACCTACTATGATGATTTTGATGACCGTTCATTAATAGGAAGAATCAAAGCCATACGGGGTAACACACCCAAGCTATTCGTGGAGACCTTTTAGCTTAACTTCTGAATTAAGTTCCCCTAATGCTGGCGCACGTGTCTTCGCGTGTATAATGCTTTCTTTTCACACCTTTAAATCCTTTCTACGAGTTGGCAACTAGTATCACAACAATTGTCATTCTCAAGTTGTCGAAGCATCTATAAATTTTTTAAATCTAAAGTTTCTCACTTCATTACCATCCTTCTGCGATCGTAAACGCATTAGCGATTGAAGCGGATACCGGCCTGTGGCTAAAGCCAGTGCAGTATGAGCGGAAAGCGCGGCCCCCAAATGTTGGGGGAATGCCCGAATGAACTATAACATAAATTTATTTTTAGAAAAATATTGCACCCTATTGCAAATACGAAAACTATCGTAGATATTTGTACGAAGAGATTCGTATATAAGTATTCAAACAAAGATGTCAGATATTAAACCAACAGAAAGCGAGCTGGAGATTTTACAGGTGTTGTGGGAGAAAGGCCCGTCTACTGTCCGCGAGGTGCACGAAGAGTTATCAAAAAATAAGGAGTCGGGTTATACCACTACTTTAAAAATTATGCAGATCATGCACGAAAAAGGTTTGGTGTCGCGTAACACTTCAGCCAAAACACATGTCTATTCTGCAGAGGTAAGTAAACAGCAGGCGCAGAAAAGCGCGCTGAATAAAATTATCGATACGGTTTTTACAGGTTCAACGGCCGACCTGGTTATCCAGGCACTCGGTTCGCACCGTGCTTCTAAAGACGAGATCGACGCAATTAAAGATTATTTAAAGCAATTTGAGAACAAATAACCATTAACCTATGGCAACGCTGGTACATAATTTAAGCGAAGTATTTGCGGTAAGCATTATCCATTCACTATGGCAGGTATTGTTAATTTACCTGGTGGTAAGGCTGCTGCTTGCAGACCTGATCAAATTTTCTGCTGCCGTTAAACACCATATTTCGCTCGGCGCTATGTTTACCGCGTGCCTTTGGTTTATCTATACTTTGTTCGACGAGGCTTCTGCCTACAGCTGGCATTTTACCGCTCATGCGCCGACGGTTGCCCAGCACTTACCTTTAATTGAAGTATTAAAAAAGGCCGCCGCAACAGACGATAGCCGTTATGAAGTGATACTCGACCGGTATTTGCCTTACATCAGCATTGCTTATGTAACCGGGCTGCTGTTCCAAAGCCTGAAACTGATTTTTGCCTGGCTGCAGATCCGCCAGGTGAAACGTACCTCCCGGCAGGATACCTTCTGGCAGGAGCGTATACAGCAGCTTTCGGCATTATTAAATATTAAAAAGCTTGTAGCAATTTCTATTACCGATAAAATAGATGTTCCGTGCATTATCGGATATCTGAAACCAGTAATACTTATACCAATCTCTCTGACAACTTATTTATCGGTAAAGGAAGTTGAGGCAATACTATTACATGAACTGGCCCATGTAAAACGCAACGATTACCTGATCAACCTGCTGCAGCAAGTGGTAATGGTAATCCTGTTTTTCAATCCATTTATTTATTTGATTAACCGTCTGATCAACCGCGAACGCGAGCATAGCTGCGACGATATGGTAGTAAATCAAAGCGCGCCTTTGATCTACGCCCAGGCTTTGCTGAAGATTGAACAGAATAATCACCAGCAGTGGCAGCTGGCCCTGGCGGCAGACGGTAAAAACAAATTCCATTTATTTAACCGAATTGAACGTATTATGAAAACCAAAAGACCTACGCCCAATGTAAAACACATTGTGATGGCGTTAAGCATACTTACTATTACCGCAATTAGCGTTAGCTGGTTTAGCCCGGCAATTGGCAATGGCAGATTTTCAGTAAAAAAGCTGAAGCCCGTTATCGAAAACCTGTTAGCTGATACCACCAAGCCAACCGCAAAAGCACCTAAGAGCAGCACCAAATCTAAATCCGTCGCCGCTTCGCGTGAAGGGAAACACATTATTACCGGCGGGCACAGCTATTACTACACGGATGGTTACAATGATCCTAAACTGGAAGCTTGGGGTAAGCAGATGGAGAAGTACGGTAAAGAAATGGAGCAATACTACAACAGTGCTTCGTTCAAAGAAATGTCTAAACAGATGGAGAAGATGGGTAAAGACATGGAGAACTACTACAACAACCCCGATATTAAACGGCTGACAGACGAGCAAGCTGCCTTAGGTGCCGAGATAGGAAAGGCCTATGGCGAAAACAGCGATATCAGCAAATATGGCGAGAAACTGGGTGAAATGGGTAGCAAGATTGGTGCTTATTTCGATAGCGAGGAGTTTAAAACAATGAACAGTCGGCTACGAAAAAAGTATGGCATTTCTGAATTCCATAATGGTGCCGAGAAAAACGATGCAAATTTTCAAAAATATCAGGACGAGCTGAAATCGCACATCCCGGCCGAGATCAATGCGACTACAGATGAAATGAAAAAGCTAGGCGACCAAATGCGCCAGCGCACAGAATCACCTGAATTAAAGGCCAAAACCGAAAGAATGCGTACATTAGGCGATAGCATGCGTAAGCTTTATAACAATGACCAGATGAAGGCAAAAGAGGTTTACATGCGTAAATTGGGCGAGCAAATGCGCTTGTATGCCGACAACAAGCAGATGAAGCAGTTGAAGGAGCAGATGAAACAACTCGGCGAGCAAATGCGCACTTATACCCAATCGCCTGAATTTAAAAGAAAGCTGGAACAATGGCATAAAGAGCATCCTGAAGCTGAATGGGACGAACGGCCAGAATTACCGGAAGTACCTGAAAAACCAGAACAACCAGAAAAACCGGAAGTCAGCATTCCAACCCCTCCTGGTCCGCCAGCGCAATAATATGCCCTTTCCCCATAGTAAAGCCGTTTTTGTATTTCTCAAAAACGGCTTTATTGTTTGATATTCCCTTCGTTCAACTTAACTAAAATAATTAGCCAATAATAGGTAAATTAGTGTCCTGTATAAATCGGATACATTTCATGCTTAAACAGCTCAGTATAAACAACTACGCTTTAATTGACAACCTGAATATCAGCTTCGGCAACGGCCTGAATATCATTACGGGCGAAACCGGTGCAGGTAAATCTATCATACTCGGCGCACTTTCGCTCATACTTGGTCAGCGTGCAGAGAGCCGGTATTTCTTCAATCAGCAAAAGAAATGTATCATCGAAGGT
The DNA here is from genome assembly GCF_022953055.1 of Mucilaginibacter straminoryzae. Taxonomy (GTDB): domain Bacteria; phylum Bacteroidota; class Bacteroidia; order Sphingobacteriales; family Sphingobacteriaceae; genus Mucilaginibacter; species Mucilaginibacter straminoryzae. The sequence continues at coordinate 8,874 of NZ_JALJEJ010000006.1, forward strand.
CATTTCCGGATCTCAGACTTTCACCTGAAACAGTTTTTTGAAGAGAACGACCTTGACCACGAAGAAGAGACCATTCTTCGCCGCGAAATTTCTGCAGACGGTAAATCGCGTGCATTTGTAAATGACACGCCCGTTAATCTTACCCTGTTAAAACAACTGGGTGAAAAGCTCATCGATATCCATTCGCAGCATGCTACCGCCGAGATTAACGATCCTGCTTTTCAGCTAATGGTGGTAGATGGCGTGGCGAAGCATACCGATTTGCTATCAGATTACCAGGCTAAATACCGTACCTATAAAAAGAACAGCAGCAAACTGCAACAGTTGATTGCAGATAACGATAAAGCCAAGGCAGACCTGGATTACTACCAGTTCCAGTTTGACGAACTGGAAAGTGCGAAACTCGATGCCGACGAACAGGAACATTTGGAACAGGAGCTATACAGCCTGAACAATGCCGAAGAAATTAAACGCAACTTATTAAGTGGCGTTTACCTGCTTCAAGACGGAGAATCTGCTGCACTGATACAACTGAAAGAAGCGGCACAGCAACTAAGTGCTTTAGAAAAATATAATCCCGCCATTGCCGAACTGCGCGACCGGATCAACAGCACCATCATAGAGCTGAAAGATATTACCGCTGAAGCAGAACAGATAGAACAACAAACGGTAACGGATGAACAACGTGCAGACGAGGTGAACCAGCGTTTGAGCATGATATATAACCTGCAGAAGAAGCATCGGGTAAGCAGCAACGCAGAATTGCTGGCCATCCAGGAAGACCTGTCAGAGAAAATACAACAGGCCCTGTTCGGCGATGAAGAGATTGAGAGCTTGCGAAAAGAGATAGATCAGCAAAAGAAAGAATTGGAACAGCTGGCCGGGCAACTTTCTGCAAACCGCAAAAAGGCTTTACCAGAGATTGAAAAGCAGGTATTACATACACTTGCAGAAATGGGTATGGCAAACTCTTTATTACAGATAGAGCAAAAGCCGCTGCCCGAGCTTACTGCAACAGGTACAGATCATATCCGCTTTTTATTTACGGCAAATAAAGGGCATGCCCTGGCAGAAATGAGCAAAGTGGCATCCGGCGGTGAGCTTTCGCGATTGATGTTGAGCATTAAATCTTTAATTGCACGATACACCGCTTTGCCGACAATTATTTTCGATGAGATTGATACCGGTGTTTCTGGCGAAGTGGCCAATAAGGTAGGCCAGATTATGGAACAACTATCGCAGAATTTACAGGTAATCACCATTACGCATCTGCCGCAGATTGCCAGCAAAGGCGACAGTCATTTCTTTGTTTACAAGGATACGCGGGCAGATATTACTTATACGCAAATGAAGCAGCTAAGCTGTGATGAGCGGATTATGGAAATTGCTAAAATGCTCAGCGGTGACAAACCGGGAGAAAGCGCATTACAGAATGCAAGGGAGTTGCTGGGGGTTTAATTGATAAGAGGCAGAAAGCAAGATGTTAACATTCAGTAACGTGGCAATCTCTTACCCGGAAAGTAAAACTAAGATCGCCACACTTCTTCGAAGTTCGCGATGACAAGGTACATTAGGAAATAGTTGTCTTTGCGAGGATCCCGATGAAACCGGGAGATGTGGCAATCTCTTACCCGGAAACGTAAAACTAAGATCGCCACACTTCTTCGAAGTTCGCGATGACAAAATGAAAGTTACTGTTATGCAAGAACACCAATACTACGTTTATATCTTAACCAACCACGGCAATACTGTACTTTATGTAGGCGTGACAAACGATTTGGTTCGCCGTGTTTGGGAGCATAAAACAAAAATATACCAAGGTTTCACCACAAAATACAATTGCAATAAGCTGGCTTATTTCGAGAGCTTTCATTGGATACAAGATGCTATCGAAAGAGAAAAGCAGTTAAAGGCAGGAACCCGGCAAAAGAAACTTGATCTTATTTTACAGAATAATGCAGTATGGGCTGATTTAAGTGATGGTTGGTACATTGATTACAAATAGCTTGTACACCTTTAGTCAATATATCAATTATGTCTTTGCGAGGATCCCGATGAAATCGGGAGACGTGGCAATCTCTTACCCGGAAAGTAAAACTAAGATCGCCACACTTCTTCGAAGTTCGCGATGACAATAAAGCCTTGTCTTTGCGAGGATCCCGATGAAATCGGGAGACGTGGCAATCTCTTATCCACAAATGTAAAACTAAGATCGCCACACTTCTTCGAAGTTCGCGATGACAATAACATTTCACACCAGAAAATGCCAAAACTTTCTCTTAACTTCCTATTCAATAAATTTTTACCTTTACCCCCCGATTAACAATACAAATTATGGCTTATAATTTACTTAAAGGCAAAAAGGGAATCATCTTTGGCGCCCTGGATGAAAAATCAATCGCCTGGAAAACCGCGCTGCGTTGTCACGAGGAAGGCGCCGAACTGGTACTGAGCAATGCACCTATCGCGTTGCGTATGGGCGCTATTAACCAGCTGGCCGAACAAGTTAACGCACCTGTTATTGCAGCCGATGTTACTGTTAACGAAGATATCCAAGCACTTTTCGAGAAAACCAAAGAGCATTTCAATGGCGGTGTAGATTTCATTCTGCACTCTATCGGCATGAGTTTGAACGTGCGCAAGGGTGTTCACTATACGCAAAACAATTACGATTTTACCCATAAGGGTTTCGATATTTCTGCTTTGAGCCTTCACCGTATTCTGGCTGAAGCAATGCGTCAGGATGCCATTAACGAGTGGGGATCTGTAGTGGCCTTAAGCTACATTGCTGCCCAACGCGTATTTCCGGATTATAATGACATGTCTGACAATAAAGCGATCCTGGAAAGCATTGCCCGTAACTTTGGTTACTACTATGGCTCTCAGAGAAAGGTTAGGGTAAATACTGTATCGCAATCGCCTACCCGTACTACTGCAGGTTCTGGTGTAAAGGGCTTCGACGGTTTTATTGACTACGCAGAAAAAATGAGCCCGCTTGGTAATGCGTCTGCAGACCAGTGCGCCGATTATTGCGTTACCTTATTTTCTGACCTTACGCGTATGGTCACTATGCAGAACCTGTTCCACGACGGCGGCTTCTCCTACACCGGTGTAACCCAGTCTGTTATTGAACAAATGGGTAAATAACTCCTGTTTAATTTAAGATATTTGCCAGCCCTTGCTCACAACAGGGGCTTTTCTTTTTTCCTTGCATTTTAAACTAATTATTTAGTTATTTGAGAATGCGTTTTATATTCGTCATACTGTTACTGTTTTCAATCGCGGCAAAAGGGCAAGGGATCATCACTGGCAGGGTAATAGATAAGGAAACGCAAAAACCAATTGCAAACGCCAGTGTATTTTTAAGTAATGCTACCATCGGCGATAAAACCCGGGAAGACGGTACCTTCAGGCTAATAAAAATTCGTCCGGCACAGTATGACCTGGTCGTTTCCATTATTGGCTACGATACGTTCAGCCAAACGCTTAATATAACTGACGGGGAAACTCACCTGTCTGATATTATACTTACGCCCCGTAACACGGTATTAAATGAAGTGGTGATTCGGCCAGACCCTAATCGTGTAAATAACTACCAGGCTTTTAAACAGGAATTCTTAGGCGAAACGGAAGAAGCAGCCTTGTGTAAAATTATAAACCCGGATGCTGTTGACGTAAGTTACGATTCTGATAACCGGCTGCTGACGGCAAGCAGTCAGGACTTTATCGAAATTGAAAACCGGGCACTGGGTTATAAGGTAAAATATCTGCTTCATAATTTGAGCGGAACTATAAAACAGGTATGGTGTATTACGAAGGCTCGGTACTGTTTGAAAACCTGCTGGGTAGAGAAAAAGATAAAAGAAAGTGGCTGAAGAACCGCGACAAAGCATTCTTTGGTTCTTCCCAACACTATCTGCGCAGTATTTTAAAAGGAACCAACGTGACCGAAGGCTTTCAAACCTACCGGTTAGTGAAACGCCCCAATCCAGCCAGATTAGCCGACAGCTTAATCAATGCAAAACTTAAATATTTCCGTAAACTGGCTAACGGCAGTTTTTTAAGAATGGATTCTATAAAAAAATGGAGCGATCAGCAGCGTATGCCCCGCCTGGTTTCGTACTTATATAATACACCGCTTTCAATGCCGGATCTGGTAAAAAGAACCGATCAACAAGGCGTTTACGCACTGGGTTTTCAGGACCAACTTTATGTAGTATATGGAAAAAACAAACAGGTGAAAGCAGGAGAATTCAAACCAGATATAGCAGAAGCCGCGAGTGCTACTACAGTTAACCTTACAGCCCCTTATGCCTTTTTTGATAATAACGGCGTGATCCTTAACCCGGCGGGCGTAATTTTCGAAGGGGCCTGGGGAAAAGGCCGCGTTGCCCAGACCTTACCTGTTGACTTTGAACCCAATGAAAAAAAATAAGCCCCGCCTGATTACTCAAGCGGGGCTCGTTGTATTTGGATGTTACTTAGGATTACATCATGCCGCCCATGCCACCCATCGGAGGAGCACCAGCACCTGCTTTTTCATCTTCTGGTTCGTCAGCTAATACACACTCTGTTGTTAACAACATCGCTGCAATAGAAGCTGCGTTCTCTAAAGCTACACGAGATACTTTAGTTGGGTCGATAACACCAGCGCCGATCAGGTTTTCATAGTTACCTGTACGTGCGTTGTAACCGAAATCTGCAGTACCTTCTTTAACTTTTTGTACTACGATAGAACCTTCGATACCAGCGTTTTCGCAGATCTGACGAAGAGGCTCTTCGATAGCACGACGGATGATCTGGATACCAGTGTTCTCATCTTCGTTAGCGCCTTTCAGGTCTTTTAAAGATTCAACCGCACGGATGAAAGCTACACCACCACCAGCTACGATACCTTCTTCAACCGCAGCGCGGGTTGCATGTAAAGCGTCGTCAACACGGTCTTTTTTCTCTTTCATTTCAACCTCGGTAGCAGCACCTACGTAAAGTACAGCCACACCACCAGATAATTTAGCTAAACGCTCTTGCAGTTTTTCGCGGTCGTAATCAGAAGTAGTAGTTTCAATCTGCGCTTTGATCTGGTTAACGCGAGCTTTGATTTCTTCGCCCTGGCCAGCACCGTTGATAACAGTAGTGTTGTCTTTGTCGATCACTACTTTCTCTGCAGTACCTAAGTAAGAAAGATCAGCGTTTTCTAATTTGTAACCTCTTTCTTCAGAGATAACAGTACCACCAGTCAGGATAGCAATATCTTCTAACATTGCTTTACGACGATCGCCGAAACCAGGAGCTTTAACAGCAGCTACTTTCAGGGCACCACGGATTTTGTTTACTACAAGGGTAGATAAAGCTTCACCGTCAAGGTCTTCAGCAATAATTAATAATGGTTTGCCGGTTTGAACTTGTTTTTCCAGGATAGGAAGTAATTCTTTCATTGAAGAAATCTTCTTATCATAGATCAGGATATAAGGATTATCCAGTTCTGCTTCCATTTTATCAGCGTTGGTTACAAAGTAAGCAGAAAGGTAACCACGGTCAAACTGCATACCTTCTACAGTTTTAACTTCAGTTTCAGTACCTTTTGCTTCTTCAACAGTAATTACACCGTCTTTACCAACCTTGCCCATTGCGTCAGCAATCAGCGTACCGATCACTTCATCGTTGTTAGCAGAGATAGAAGCAACTTGTTTAATTTTGTTAGTGTCTTCGCCAACAGTTTGAGATTGGCTTTGCAAGTTTTTAACAACAGCTTCAACAGCTTTGTCAATACCACGTTTCAGGTCCATTGGGTTAGCACCTGCTGCTACGTTTTTAATACCAGCGGTCACGATAGCTTGCGCTAATACAGTTGCAGTAGTAGTACCGTCACCTGCAATGTCAGCAGTTTTAGAGGCTACTTCTTTCACCATCTGTGCGCCCATATTTTCTAAAGAGTCTTTCAGTTCGATCTCTTTAGCCACAGTTACACCGTCTTTGGTGATCGCCGGTGAACCAAATTTCTTGTCAATAATTACGTTACGTCCTTTTGGACCTAAGGTTACTTTAACTGCGTTAGCTAAAGTATCAACACCGCGTTTCAAAGCGTCGCGAGCGTCTACGTTGTATCTTACTTGTTTTGCCATCTTTAATTAAGATTTGAGTAGAGAGATGTGAGTAGTGAGATACTTACATCCCGAATTTCTTTGTGAAAATTTTGATTTAATCGAGAAGATATGAGCTTCTCAAGTCTCATATCTTAAATCTGGTTTCTAATTACAGAACTGCGTAAATGTCAGACTCACGCATAATCAAGTACTCTTTACCTTCGTAAGTGATTTCAGTACCTGCGTATTTACCATATAAAACTTCGTCACCTACTTTTACAGTTAACGGCTCGTCTTTTTTGCCATCGCCAACAGCTACAACAGTACCACGTTGTGGTTTTTCTTTAGCAGTATCAGGGATGATGATACCTGAAGCAGTTTTCTCTTCAGCAGGAGCAGCTTCCACTACTACTCTGTCCGCAATAGGTTTAATGTTTAATGACATAGTTATACTATTTGGTTTATTTAAAGTTTTTGAAAATTCACTAAGCATGCAACATCAATTATGCCAACCATACCCGTTGTAAAAATTTGACAGCATTGCTGTACTATTGGCAGTTTTTGTGTTATGCAGACATTTACAGAAAGAAAAGTTTCTGTAAGCACAATGTCACGATGTCAGTCCATAGTAACAAAAAAGGCTTCCTGATGTAGAAAGCCCTTTCGTAAATATTTTATGTTTCGGTTATTTCTTTGAAGTATCCTTTTTAGGCGTATTCATCGGGAAGGTACTTACCGGTGCAGTTGGTTTAGAAGCCTTCTCAATCTGGTTCTGATATTCGCCGGCACCAGCGCCTTTAACAGAACCGCTTTTAATAGCAACATTTATAGCCAGTGATAATACCATTAAAGCAATAGCTAAAAACCAGGTACCTTTCTCAAGGATATCTCCGGTTTTTTGTACGCCCATCAGTTGTGATGAAGCCGAAAAGTTAGACGAAAGACCGCCACCTTTTGGATTTTGTATTAATACGATGAAGCCTAACAGTATACAAACAATGATGGCTACAATTAAAAGGATAAAATACATTGTATAATTATTTAATCTTGTTCTCTAAAAATTGAATCTGGCTTGCAAAGTAACGACTTTTTTCCGGAAACCTCAACATTAACTTTTTATAAGTAGCTATCGCTTTGTGATATAGCATTTGCTCTGTATAAATGCGTGCAAGCGTTTCCGTCACCAGCACATCGCTGTCCTCTGCACTGTTGCGGGCTTTATTCTCGTTGTCCAGTTTATCGCTGCTTGGCGGCTTTATTTGTGGCTCTTCTTTAATGAAGCGCTCAATAATATCCTCCTCTTTTTTTTTTGGCTCCGGCTCTGGAGCAGAAGGTGCTGCCGGCGGCGTGTCGGCAAGCGGCTGCTGCCTGTATGGCGGTTTCGCAAATGGTTGATGGGTGCGGGCATGCTCACGGCGGGTTTTATCCAGCCACCATAAAAAGGTGTAGGGTAAAGATTCGTCGTGGTAGCGGGTAACGGTTTGCTCGTCGGGGTTTTCTGTATAGGCTGCTTCCGGTGCGGCAGCAGGCTGAGGGGCCGGTTCTTTGACCAGCGACTCTTTAAACAAAAAGTAATCTGCCGAAACAATATTCTCGGCAATCAACCCGTCGAATTCTGCTACTGGCTCGGTTTTCGCCGAAGGGGCTTCATCTTCCTGATAACCTATTTCTTCTGCAATTTCAGGCTCTACATAAGGCACCTCTTCCACTACAGGCACCTCAGTTATCTCTTCAATTACCGGCTCTTCTTCCACATCAACAATCAAAGGTTCAGGCTCGTGATTGCTGATGGCTGCATTTGCATCGGGTAAAATTGGAGCTTCTTCCTGCGCCTGTTCGTTGGTAGTAAATGCTTCTACTGCAGCGGCGGCAGCAATTACCGGCGGAACAACTGATGGGGCGGCAGGTATGATATCATCTATTCCGACAATTTCATCGAACACCTCCTCGTCAATCTCCTGCTCCTTTTCTATTTTGGTATTGCTACGGGTGAAAAACTTAAAGCCTACCGACGGTCGTTGTTCTGACGAAGCCTTAGCTTCCGGCGATATGACCTCCTGAGGATCTTTAACTTCTTCTACTACCTGCTGCTGTACCTTAACCGTTTCTTCCATTGGCGGTGCCGGTACTTCAACTATAGGTTCAATAGCCTTTACCGGCTCTTCTATATATGGCAAAGGTTGCTCATCGGCTACTATTGCAGGCTTTTCCGCCTGATGATGCGCAAAAGGTTTTAAAAACTGAGGGGCTTCATCAATTTCTTCAAAAACTTCGTCCCAATTATGGGTATAGATTTCCTTCTCTTCTGCCTTCTCCGGAACAGGGCCTGTAAGAAAAGCAGGATCAGGTACTTCTTCTATTTCACTGAATACCTCATCATCAATCTCCTCGCCAATAGAAGTTGCCGGGATAACTGGTGCAGGTTCCGGCGAGGCGGCGTTTTCGTTTGAAATGCTTTCCTGCTCCTCTGGCTTTTCCTGCGCTTGCGGCTTTTCGGCTTCCGGACGCAGGATATCCAGTTGAGGTTCGTCGAAAGTCAGCGACTGCCATTGCGCGGCACTACTAAGCTCCGGTTCGTACGACTGGCTTTCTACCGGCGGTGTGGCGGAAAGATGGAAAGGATCAAGCTGATGATCGTCGTCACTATCATACCCATGATCAAAGGACTGGAAAAAGCGGCGACGTTCTTCGCGCAAGCGGCGCATTTCTTCGTCTGGTGCGTTATCACTTTGTTCTGGTGCAGCTTCCTCTTTCAGCTCCGCTGTCGCAGGCTCAACGGGTATTTCAACTGCTTCAACAGGCGGGTTTTCCTCTTTAAATTCAACAGGCGCAGCGTAAGGCGCTTTGTCTGTTATCACTACTTCCGATTCCGGTTCTTCTGTATGGTCAGCCGATACCGATTCCTCCGTAATCCCGGTTGATTCTTCTATTTCCGGCTCATCCGGATTGTACAATGTCCAGCTGGTCTCGCTGCCAAATTTAACACGGTTTAATTCGGCTTGCGCCAGATCGTCAACAGACGGTTCGTAATTCAACAGCTGGTGTGCCAGCAGCGGGTCCATCGGCGGCGGCAACGGAAAATCATATTTATCCAGATCGATCACCTGCAAGGGATCAACCGGCGGACGGTACTCCGGCTTTTGAACCAGCTTATACAACGACTGGCTATTATAATAAACCGCAGCGCTCTTGATAAACTCCTGACTGCCGGAACGGGCAATCAGCAGATACAAAAGATTGCTTTGCGGATAATAACCCACCAGGTTTTGCAGGTCATACAAATGCAGCCTTTTATCTGCGGGGTTCACCAACACATTCCACAATGCTTCCGCCTGGCGGTCTTTTTCCTGTTGCTCCACGTTATAGTTCTGTTAGGCTACCAATTAGAAAAGGCACGGTTAAAAATATCGTCTGTTAGCTGTTTATTAATATCGGCCAACAATCCGTCCAGTTGGCTTTGAATATCCCCTTTAAAATCCCGGTAACGGGTAAATTGTTGTTCAAAGCTCAGCTTTTTACTTTCGGGGTCAGTCGCTGTCAGGGTATACTTTACATTAACTGTAATACTTAAACGGCTGGCGCTCGCAATCGGCGGGGCGGTACTCGTGCCCTGCGTTGCCTGTACTGATACCGGCGCAATACTGTAACCGATGATATTGCCCGATAACCTTGCATCAGCCTCGCCGCGAACAATGCTTAAGCGTGTTTGTGAACGGATACGGTTTTTCAAACTTTCGGTAAAGTTCTGGCTCAGGTTATTTACTACCAGAGGCGCATTATTCTCAAAATATTCCACATTAATGGTTTTTAACGTCGGCGGAATAGATGCTGCATCCAGCCGGTAAGCGCACGACTGGCTAAGGCAACTTAATACCACCACCATTACTAAACCAAAAAATCCCCGCTTTAACATCTTATAAATTTAATTCTTTAATTTTTCTGTACAAAGTACGTTCTGAAATCCCAAGTTCGTTTGCTGCTAACTTGCGTTTGCCTTTATGCTTTTTCAATGCCTTGCGGATCAGATCAGATTCCTTCTCAATTAGTGATAAAGACTCTTCCTCCTCCTCTGCATGCGGCGTAATAAACGCTTCCCTGCCGGTACCTGTATTATTATTTACACTAACGGGATGCTTAATGGTAAATTGTGGCTCTGCACTTGCCGCGGGCAGCTCGATATCGCGGTATAACTGGCTGATTGCCTGCGAATGATTTGCCGGGTTGGGAACCACGCCATTATGCTCGATAATATCTGCCACCAGTTTTTTAAGCTCAACCATGTCTCGTTTCATGTCGAACAATACCTTATATAACAGGTCGCGCTCTGAAAAATCTTCTTTAGGTTGATTTTCAATCCGCATCGGCAGGTTAGAGGTAGGCCCTTCATGCGGGATATAGTTCAACAGTGTTTGCGCGGTAATGGTACGGTCGCGCTCCAATACGGCCAATTGTTCTGCCAGGTTTTTTAGCTGACGAACGTTGCCCGGCCACGAGTAGTTCATTAGCACCTGTTGAGCGCCTTCATCTAACTGGATAGGCGGCGTACGGTATTTATCGGTAAAGTCTGAAGCAAACTTGCGGAAAAGCAGGTAAACGTCTTCTTTACGGTCGCGCAATGGCGGTATCCGTAACGGAACCGTATTTAAACGATAGTACAAATCCTCGCGGAATTTACCGGCTTTCACCGCGTCATAAACGTCAACGTTGGTTGCCGCAATTACACGCACATTGGTTTTCTCTACTTTAGACGAGCCTACACGGATAAACTGCCCCGATTCCAGTACCCTTAATAAGCGGGCCTGGGTACCCAGCGGCATCTCCCCTATTTCATCCAGAAATATGGTACCGCCGTTTACGGTCTCGAAATAACCTTTACGCTCACCAACGGCACCGGTATAGGCGCCTTTTTCGTGACCGAAAAGCTCAGAATCGATCGTTCCCTCAGGGATAGCACCGCAGTTAACCGCAATAAACGGCCCATGCTTGCGCGTGCTTAGCTGGTGTATAATATGCGAAAATGCTTCTTTACCGCTACCACTTTCACCCGTAATCAGCACCGATATATCCGTCGGTGCCACCTGACTGGCAATTTGTATAGCACGGTTCAGTAACGGCGAGTTACCGATAATTCCGAAGCGTTGTTTTATTTCCTGGACATCCATTATATTTATTTTAGAAGCAAGAAACCAGAGACCAGAACCAAGATCAAATGCGTGTTTCCTTATCCTTGCTTAAAACATGTTCTCTAAATGAAAACACCATTTTTTGAACTTCTTCTAACAATGCCAAACAGTTTTCAAGCTTTTCTGGCTGACCATAACCTCTTCTTTTACAAATTAGAAGTTGTGTTTCCAATTCGTAAGAAGAAGTTAAGGATGTGGAAAGAAACTCTGCCGTATGCAAGTTTGTTCGCTTTCCTGAACCTTCTGCAATATTCGAAGGGATAGAAACTGAAGAACGATTGATTTGGTCTATCAAATTAAAACGTTCATCGGAAGGTAATCCCTTACAATAACTATAGGTCAAATCGGTAAGGTCCATTGCCTTTTGCCAAACTTTCAAATTCTTAAAATTATGCTTCATTAAAAGTCTTGCTTCTTGGCTCTTGTTTCTTGCCTCTCCCTACTAAACTATTTTCCCCAGCAGTGTCGCCGTGGTACAGCTTTCGGCAAATACATTGACGTACTGCCCGGGTTTAAAGCGTTCGTCTACGGGGAACACCATCATGGCGTTCTGGTCGTTACGGCCGCAGTAGTCTTTGTCAGATTTTTTCGAGAAACCCTCGATCAACACCCGGTGAACCTTACCCACATGTCCCTGTAAACGATAATGCGAATATTCGCGCTGTTTAGCTACAATCTCCTGTAACCTTCTGTTTTTAACCGCTTCAGGTATATCATCTGCATAACGTTTGGCGGCTAATGTCCCCGGTCTTTCAGAATACATAAACATGTAGGCATAATCATACTTCACATAATCCATCATGCTTAAGGTATCGGCGTGCTCCTCTTCTGTTTCAGTACAAAAACCGGCGATAATATCCGTTGAGATCGCGCATTCCGGCATGATGCGGTTAATGGCATCAACACGATTCATATACCACTCGCGGTCATAAGTACGGTTCATCAGCTCCAGCACGCGGCTGTTGCCAGACTGCACCGGCAGGTGAATATATTTACAGATGTTGTCATGCTTTTTCATGGTATACAACACCTCGTCTGTAATATCTTTAGGGTGCGACGTTGAAAAACGGATCCGCAGATCAGGATGGATCAACGCAACCATTTCCAGAAGTTGAGCGAAGTTAACGAAGGCCCCTCCAACCTCCCCAGAAGGGAGGCTTTCTTCATTTAAGCCCTTCCCTTCGGGAAGGGTTTGGGATGGGCTCCATTTATACGAATCCACATTCTGGCCCAGCAAGGTAACCTCGCGGTAGCCTGCATTAAACAGGTCGGTACATTCTTTAACGATCGATTGCGGATCGCGGCTGCGCTCACGACCACGGGTAAATGGTACCACGCAGAACGAACACATGTTATCGCAACCACGCATAATAGAAACAAAAGCGTTGATGCCGTTGCTGTTCAGGCGAACAGGGTTAATATCGGCATATGTTTCTTCGCGGGAAAGCAATACGTTCACGGCACGCTGCCCGTCGTCAACCTGGTCGATCAGGTTAGGCAGGTCACGATAAGCATCAGGGCCCACAACCACGTCAACCAGTTTTTCTTCTTCCAGGAATTTCGACTTCAGACGTTCGGCCATACAACCCAACACGCCTACTACCATCCCAGGATTCTTCACCTTCGCGATGCCGAATTCTCTCAGGCGGTTGCGCACGCGCTGTTCCGCATTCTCACGGATAGAACAAGTGTTGATGAATACTACGTCAGCATTTCTATAGTCTGAAGTAGTTTCAAAACCTTTATCCATCAGGATAGAAGCCACAATCTCGCTGTCGCTGAAGTTCATGGCGCAGCCATAACTTTCTATGTACAGCTTCCTGCCGTTGTTTTTATCGTTCTGCTCCAGCATTAAAGCCTCGCCCTGCCTGCTCTCGTCATGTGCTTTATCCGGAAGTACAAATTCCATAATCGTCAATTAAAATGTTTGCAAAAGTACATAATTTTTGATTAACAATGACAGTTTGTCAGCCTTTAACAAATCCTTATTTCATTTGTTAAGCTATCAATGACTGAAGAGACTACGCCCCAAAAAAGAACCCGTAAGTGGCCGTTTGTGCTGCTTGCGATTCTGCTTGTTATAGGAGGCACTGCTTACTACTACTATAACAGATATATAGCCGGAGACAAATGGAAGCCACTGCTGGAAACCCAGCTTAAACATTTATTACTGAATGCCAGCGATAGCCTTTACCGGATGGACTATAGCGACTTCGACCTGAACCTGACTTCCGGCGATGCAACACTCAAAGACTTTAAGCTGATCCCGGATACTGCAGTTTATCGCAAACTGGTTGCCGAACATAAAGCGCCGGATAACTTATTCATCCTGGGGGTAAAAAAACTGACCATTAAAAATGTAGGTGCAAAAAAAGCCTACCAGGATAAGATACTGGAGATTAACCAGATCGTGATCGACAAACCGGATCTTACAGTCATTAACAAAAGGTTGTCTTTTAATGATACAGTGAAAGTTGGCAAGCCCAAGACACCGTACGAGATCGTCAAAAAAGTATTCAAGAAAATCAAGATCGACTCCATTAAGCTGAACGATATCAGCCTGAAATACATCAACAAAAGCAACCCGGTTACCAAAACTAATTCGCTGAAAAACCTGGATATCAGTATTTCAGATATCATGGTCGATTCGCTTTCGGCTAAAGATACGGCCCGGTTTTATTACACCCGTGGCGTTAGTCTCAAATTGCATAATTACCGCCTGGCCACACCCGACAGTTTGTACTACATCAAACTGAAACAGATTTATTTCTCTACTTCCGAGAAGCAGATCATCCTTTCTAAAGTGGCACTACAGCCACGCTACAGCAAAAAGGGATTTTATCAAAAGGTGCGTCGATCGGCAGACAGGTTCGATATCAGTTCGGACAAGATCAGTTTAAAAGGGATCGACCTGCAGCGTTTCCTGCGCGATCAGAAATTGTATACCAGCAGCATGAACGTATACGGCGCCAACGTAGAGATCTATCACGATAATCATTACAAGGGCGTTAAGACTACAAAAATTGGAAAAGACCCGCACCAGGCCTTGCAGGATGTGGCACTGGATATGAAACTCTCCCGCCTGAACCTTCATAACGCCAACATTAAATACGCGGAGGCCGATGAAAAAAGCGGCTACACGGGTGTCATCCTGTTCAATAATACCAACGGCTATTTCCTCAATGTAACGAATGATGCTGACGCCAAGCGCAAAAACCCTTTTATGCTGGCGCATCTGAACACCCGCTTTATGAACGCCGCGCCGTTAAACATTAATTTCAGGTTCAACCTGGCTTCGCCAACCGGGGCATTCAATTATAACGGCACATTGGGCAAATTCAACGGTCAGGTATTAGATAAATTGGTGAAGCCGCTGGCGATGGTACATGTAAAATCTGCAGATGTGCAAAAACTCCATTTTAACATCAATGCCAGTAACTATTATGCAAAGGGTAGGCTGGAGTTTTACTATCAGAACCTAAATATCGAACTGTTAAAGAAAGACGAAGGCAAAGCCGGTTTACAGAAAATGGGGCTGGTATCTAAATTGGCCAATACTTTAGTTATTGAAGACAGTAATCCGGATAAAAAAGGTAATTTCAGGCCGGGGCCGGTAAATTTTGTACGGCCGCCAACGCTTTCCTTCTTTAGCTTATTATACAAGGCATTATTAGATGGTCTGAAACCAAGTGTGGGCTTTGATGCGAAAACCGAACAAAAGGTAAACAAAGTGGTCACCAAAGTAACCAATGCGGTAGAAGGGGTGAATAACCTGTTAGATAAATTTCATAAATTTAAAGAGGCCCGGAAACAACGCCGCGAAGAGCGCCGGAAAGCGAAAGAAGCAAAGAAACAAGAGGAAGCTAAAAAACAGCAAGAGCAGCAAAATAACAACCCTTAATTAATGAATGGCATTTAACTTTTTAAAGCATACCTGGCAAAAAATAGTTTTCTGCATTGTCATTGTATTGACGGTTCTTATTCTGATAGGCGCCATTTTCGTGAACAGGTATTGGTCGCCTATCCTGGCCGATAAGCTGCGCAGCACCGTTCTGAAAAGCACGGATAGTTTATATAACGTAAAGTTTGACGATGCGCAACTGCACGTGCTGCAGGGTAAGATAGTGTTGTATAACATTACCCTAACGCCGGATACTGCTGTTTTTAAAGCAAAGGTTAAAAGCGGCGATGCCCCAAAGGGCCTATACACCCTTCGGGTAAAAAAATTGATCCTTAAACACATCCATCCTTTCCGCCTGTATTTCAGCCATAAGCTGGATATCGGGCAGATTGTTGTTCGCAGCCCGGAAGTAATTATCGATGCGTATCCGCAAAATCAGAAAGATAAAAAGCCCAAAGAGAAGAAAACCATTTACCAGCAGATCTCTAAATCTTTAAAAGAGCTGAGCGTCGATCAGATCAACTTCAGCGGGGTGAGCTTAAAATACATTAACCATAAAACCGCAAAGCCTGCCGTTTCCGAATTCAAGGAGCTGGACCTAGCTGCTTTTAACCTGCTGATCGATTCGGCAACGCAGTTTGACCGAAGCCGCTTTTTATACTGCCGCGAAGTCACTTTCGACCTGAATAATTATACCGGGCACTCTGCCAATAAACTTTATAGCTACCAGGCAAAACTGGTAAAGTTTTCTACCCGGACGCGGAAGCTGGAAGCGTTCAACTGCGTGTTCAGGGCAGCCAAACCGCCATTTGCCTTCTTTTCAAAAACCTTCAAAGACCGCTTTACTGCTCACCTGGACACCCTTCAGCTTACCAACTTCGACTTCGAAACCTACAACCTGACGCAATATGTGAAGGCTTCGAACCTGCTATTGAAAAACGGCGGACTAAATGTATATGGTAACCCGCGGCTAAATCCTTCGGAGATGAAAGACGACCGCTTTCCGACGTTTCCTAACAAGGCCATCCATAGTATCCGCTTGAAGTTCCGTTTAGATACCCTTGAAATACGCAATGTGGCCGTTCGCTACGAAGAATTCAACCGTAGTACCATGCGGGCCGGCCATGTGGATTTTGTACATGTTCGCGGGCATTTCCTCAATATCACCAATGATACGGCCTTATTGCAGAAGAACCGTTATTGTAATGCAGCGCTGAAATCAAGGTTTATGGACAAGGGCGATCTATACGTCAATTTCAAATTCAACCTGTTAGACAAAAACGGCGCGTTCAGCTACAATGGCTTTCTTGGTCCGTTTAATATGCCTGCGGCCAATCCTGCGGCAATACCGCTTGGGTCAATGGCCATCAGGGCCGGGCAGGTGAAACGGATTAACTTCGATTTCAATGCCGACCGCTATTTTGTTAAAGGCAACGTTACCTTTTTGTATAATAACCTGAAGATACAGATACTAAAGGCCGATACCGGTGAACGCAAAATGAAACATCGTCCGTTGGCTACCCTTTTTGCCAATGCGGTGATCATCAAGCATAATAATCCCGACGGCCCCGACCAGATACCGCGTACAGCAAACATTCTGTTTAAACGCCCTTCATTTTTTCCATTTTTTAAAACCATCTGGCATGGGATGTTCGTCGGGCTGAAAACCTGTGCCGGTGTAGACGAAAAAGCGCAGAAACAAGCCGATAACAAACTTGCCGAACAGGAAGAGAAAAAACTGGATAAGCAGTCGAAAAAGCAGAAACGCCAAGCCCGCCGTGCAGAACGGAAGCGAAAAAGAGCACTGAAAAAACGGCAAAAAGAACTGGAAAAGCAACAGGAAAAAGCTGCCGAAAACCAAAAGTCATAAATATTTGTTCATATACTGACAATAATTTAACTATCAGGAATATGAGCGAAGCACTAACAACCCACGATCACAAAAAGATACAACAGTGGGCCGAAGAACGTGGTGGGGTTCCGGCGAAGATTAAAGATACCGGTAAAGAGGAAGATGACGGCGTGTTACGCATCCATTTTCCGGAACATAGTGAAAGCGACCGCTTTGAAGAAATAAGCTGGGATGACTTTTTCGAGAATTTTGATGAGAACAACCTGGACCTGCTGTACCAGGATAAAAAAGCCGACGGCGAACCAAGTACCTTCCACAAGTTTGTGGAGCGAAAGAAATAAGAACATCACGCGCTAAAACAATCACACAGGCTGTTACCTAAAAAGTAGCAGCTTTTTTTATGATCCGGTGCAACGTTTGCCAGGAGCGCATTGTCTTTTCTATAAACAACCCCAAAGATGAAAAGACTTACACTTACCTTATTCACTGCGGTACTGATGATCGCAGTTAATACCAATACCTTCGCGCAAAAAGTAGCTGAACAAACCCGCGAAGTTTCCGGTTTTAGCAAAATAGCCTCGGCAGGTTCATTTAACGTACACGTTACCCTTGGCAACACCGAAAGCTTGAAGATAAGCGCGGACGACGATATCATCGATAAAATTGAAACCGTAGTAGAAGACGAAACCTTAAAGATCCGTTTTAAAAAATCTGAAGACGGCAGCTGGAAAAATTACCGTTACAACAAGGTTGATATCTACGTCACCGCAAAGGCATTAAACGGCATCTCCAATGCAGGTTCCGGCAATATTAACGTTGACGGTAAAATTAAATCAGAGAGTTTCCGGGCGGTACTCAGCGGGTCTGGTTCGATAAAGGGAAGTGTAAACGCCAACGAACTGAATGCTTCCATCGCCGGATCGGGCAGCATCAGCTTAAGCGGCAGCTCGGACAATGTGAAGGTACTGATCAGCGGCTCGGGCGAGTTAAAGGCAAAAGAACTTACTGCCGAGAATGCCACTTTAAGCATTGCCGGTTCGGGTAATGCCTACATCAAAGCAGATAAAGAAATTGAAGCACGCATTGCAGGTTCGGGTAGTGTGTATTACACCGGCAGCGCCGTGGTAAACAGCCATACTACAGGTTCTGGACGGGTAACCAGGGCAAACTAAAAAGCTTTTTACTTAACTATTAATAATGTACAGTTAGTTTTCAGAAAGCACTGCGCGAGGCGGTGCTTTTTTTGTTATCACCAGGTTCTTATTTCAACAAAGCGGTGGTGGCTGGCAAAAACCAGTCTGCCAGGACTGCCACACCTGCCGCATTCGCCGCATTTACCACGTTCGCCACATTTACCGGGACGGCCATAGGTTTGCTAACTTTCAAGTCAGGATTACCGCCAACATCCTGTCAGTAAACCGGCTTTTTATTGCAAGAGCAATTTCAGGTTGATGCCGAAGTTGGTGTAGGCGGTGTTGAACGCCTGCGAAGTATAGGGCTTCGTGATATTAGAATCGTAGAAGATTGTGAGGTTAAACCGCTGATTGATCACATAATCAATAGATGGCCGGTAAGTGATATTCTGCGCACCGGAGGATACTTCGCCCTGCTGTACATCTGCCCGGTAGATCAGTGTTTTGTTGTCGCGCAGGGCAACGTCAAGTTTAAAGCTCAGATCGTTGTTTAACTGGGCATTATTAAACCAGCCAAAAGGAATTTTAAACCGGTTGGTACGGTAACCAAGGCCAAACACCAGGATATTTTCGTTCTGCTGTGCCAGCTGGCTGTTCAGCAAGCTCAAGCTTAGTGTACGGCTTTTGCGGTATTCAAAATTGGTGGTCACGGCATTCTTAAATCTTATATCCATACCCACCAGCGGCACAAACTGCTCAAACAAGGTTACCTGCGTAAACTGATAGAACGGCAGGAAATTATTATTCACATCCCTTGCGTAAGAAGCGCCGTTTGCCTCCTGGTATTGCATCAGGGTATTGTAACTGTTTACGCTGTAAGTGGAACGGTAACCATGCCGCAGGTCGAACGAATCAAACAGGTCATTAAACAGTGGGATCCGGCTCAAACCGTTGTATGTAATCTGCCAGTTTGGTATCGGAATTTTCGGGAAAGTATTCAGGCTTACACTCGACGCGTCTTTACCCGTATAGGCTGCAATAAATGATGATATCAGCACGTTCTGCTGGTTAGCGCCATACCCGTCCGCATAGCCGCCGGCCTGCCCCTGCGAATTGGGGTTTTGCGCACCCAGCCTTTTAGATACCACACTCCGGTTCTCCAGTAATTTCTGGAAGGTTGATGACGTGTTATCATTCCCGGTGGCTTTTGAAAATGCCGTACCGATTGACAGGAACGAGATACTGTAATCACCGTAAGTGTAAGGGCTTAAATTGCTGAACGTCCTGGTGTTGGGGTCGTACTTAAAGTTGGTCTGATAGTTCCGGTCCTGTGTGCGGAAGGCCGTTAACTCAATCCGCAGATCGCGGAAAGGTTCCAGTGTGCTTCGCAAATGCAGGTCTTCATTCAGCGTAGTTGTATACAGCTGGTTCTGCAAGGTATCGGTGGTAATCCAGCCGTTATTGATCGCTTTTTGCCTGATATCTGCCTGGCTACCCAATAAGAAGCCCAGCCCCGGCGCATTATAGCTAAAGCTTTGCCCAAAATAATCTGTCGTTGGCAGGTAGCCGGGCAGGAAGGTACCCTGGGTACGGGTATAGTTACCGCCGATATTTTTGATACTGGTTAACAAACCGGCAATAATCGCTTTCGCGCCTCCTTTATTGTTGCTGCCCTGCGCACTTCTGAAAAACGAGAACTTGTTGTACAGGGTCGTCATGTTCAGCGTTGGATTCAGCTGTATCGTGCGCGAGTTCTGGATGGTATTACCTACGTTAAAGTCTGTATTCCGCAACGAGAACTCCGGCTGCGACTGCCAGTTGAAATGCGTACTGTAACGTGCCACCAGGTTTACAAAATCAAACCCGGGTATCTTATTCAGTGGTACATTGTAGTTAAAGTTGATGGTATGGTCGTAATTGGTGGTGCGGCCAAGCTTCTTCAGGTTCTCCCATAAGGTATCGCGCTTCAACCCGTTTATCCTGCCCGCGGGTTCATCCACCACGGCCAGGTTGGTCGCATCGATATCCATCTGCAGGCTCTTGGTCAGGTTCCAGCCAATGCCGTACACCCGGGTGATCAGGAAGTTCTTGTTAAAGGTAGTTGGGATAGGGATATAGTTATTCGGGTCGTTATTACGGAGGGTATTCTCCGAATAAAACCTGTCGAAAGTGATATTAAAGTTCAACCTTGATGGCAGCAAGCTAAAATTAATATCGCGGAACAGGGCCAGCATATTATTCTTAATTACCCTTTGCAGCGGACTATAATACTTCGGCTGGTTGTTATAATTATAGCCTAAGGCCACGCGGTAGATCTTTTGCAGGTCGCTTTGGGTGGTAAAATCGTGGTGCTGATATTCGGTATACGAATAGGTAGCGTTAAGATTTTCGATATCCCAGACTTTAGACGGTGCAGTCGCATTGGTCTTTACCTTATGAATATTGGTAAAGTTGATGCTTTTACGGTTGGTATAATCTATACTTACGCTCTTAATGGAGTCGCGGGCCTTCTGATTAGGCGCAGCTGCCAGGGTTTGCTTCAGTTCCACATCGGGCATGGCCGGGTCAAACTGGGGCATGCTGGTTTGGTTCGATACATTCACAAACATTGGGATATGAATACCGCTCCTGTCCGGGAAGAATTTGCCTAATTCTACATTGGCGGCAACATCATATGATTGATTGTCGCTGCGGCTGCGTTCGCTCACATGTTGGTCTATCGCACCAAAGCCCACCGTACTTTTACTACCTGCTACGGTAACATCGGCAAAGTCTGCCAGTTTTGCGTTCAGCCTCCCGGTAGCCGCCCAGCCGCTTCGCTGGTCGAAATCCGTCAGGCGCAGTTCGTTAAACCACACGATGGCGGTTTTATCCATGCCGTCATCATTCGCGTTGCCTACGCTTCCTTTATAAGGGTTGCGCACCCCAAGCATAATGCTGCGCAGACGGCTCAGATCCGGCTGACCTTTAATGGTCACCTTATTTCGTCCGTCGGTAAAGGTAAACGGTACGTTGGTTGGCCATGGTAGCCCGTTCAGCTTGGCATTGTTTCGGGCAAGTTTGGCATTGGTTAGAACAGAAAGCGAAAGGTCCAGTTCGTTCACTGCAGGCCATATGGCGTCCGGGTCGCTGGTATTGGGCAAGGTCACCTTCAGCGGAATTTCGTATTCGTAGTAGTTATCCTGGTAATCTACACCCAGACGAATAAACGCGCTTACATCATTATCCTTCAGCTGGCTTCCTTCGGCATGGATAAACATGTTGATCTTTTTGTACGAACGCAGGTCGTTATAGAATGTACGGAAAGCCGCACGGGAATAACCATCGCGCAGGTTGGTTACACTTAATGATAACGACTGTTCGTTCAGCCGGGTATCCGTACGAAGGTTATTATAATCGCGCTGGCGCTGAATGCCGGGTGGCACCACATACGGGATAGGCGAGCGCGTACCGTTCTCTTCAATATTTACCGTGCTGACGTTAAGGGTAGAATTATCTAAAGGCGGGTTAGTGATCGCCGGATCTGCAATTACCTTGGTGGCATTATTTTCCGAATTATAGCTGCGCCAATCGCCGCGCTCAAACTGTAAGCTGGCAAAACGCAGCACGGTGGTATCGGCAAAGTTGGTCATGAACATCCGCACAAAACGGATAGCTTTAAAATCCTGGATGTTGCCCACCTTCGACTCATAGGCCGTAATCGGAACCCTGAACTGGTACCAGTTAACAGATTGCGTTGTACCGTCTGCCAGCTTCACATTGGCCGTAATTTTATCGGTAATGTAATTCTGCCCTACGATCAAATCCTTCGGCCGCATAGAAACCCGGTACTGGAAATACTCGTCGGCCTGGCTCATGGTGTTGTCACGATTAATATCCTCACCATCCGGCAGTGACGTCGAAGCCGATGTCTCTATGCCCAGTTCTGCTTTGGATTGTTCGGCAGTTTTAGAGTTACCTTCGGTGTTATTGTACTTGCTGTAACGCTGCAAGATCCCGGCATTGGCCTGATCCAGTTGCGGACCGCGGTAATACTGGTAATCATCCGAAGAAGGGTCAGCAGTAATGGCGGCTGTAGCGGCAGGGTTTAACTGCCCCTTAATCTGCTGAACAAAGCCTGCAAATTTCTTCTGCTCGTCAGCATCGCTCAAACCGTCCAAACCAACGTCTTGCAACTGACGAGTGCTGGTGTTATTGTCAAACGCGTTCACGACAGGTTGCAGGCGTGGCACACGGCCCCAGTTGGTTTCGTCAACCTTAGAATAATCGCCGTCTACCGGCAGGCCGTTCTCCAAACTCTTGCGGCCGTCTTTCAGCACGTCTTCAGAAATGCTGCCCAGGTTAAAATAAAGGTCACCACCCGTCGCGTTGGTTTTATAAATGAATGGGTCCAGCACCCAGAACTCGATATACGCCACATTCAGCGACTCAAAGTCGTTCGTTTCTATCTTGCGGTACATACCACCCCAGCGCGAGCGCGGGTTCTGTAAAGTACCATCGTTGTTTATGCCTGATGTAGTAAAGTTGTATGGGCCGCGCACGTTAGGGTAAAAGGCCAGATCCAGCGTAGGCAGGATTAACGGCTGACCGGTTACAGACTGCTTGTATGGGAACACCTCTGTTTCTAACACCTGCCGTACGTAGTGATTAGACAATTGCGCGCGGGTATTGCCGGTAAGCACCGTGCTGGTATTAGTGTAAAATATTGGGTCGATGTTGTAGAACGCCAGCCTTGCCCGGTTGTAACCGTAAGTAAGATCATTAAACAGCCGCGATTCCGGGAATAGCTGCGGGGTACCGGAAAGCTGCCACGCGATAGAGCTTTTCAGGTCGATGATAGAACGGCTGTTCTCGAAATCGTCCAGGTAGGAAGTACCATTTTTTGAACCGGCAAAGTTTAGCGCGCTTGGATTGCCCGGAAGCAACTGCGCAAACTCGCCATAAAAGTTAACGGTAGAAGGCGCTTTGGTGTTGATAAAAGGGAGCTTATCTACCAGCCTGGTCAGCATGCGAGAGTTGGAACTGTAATTGGCATCGAACCCCCAGATGGTGTTAGATATCGATTCCTCGCCCACAATCTGCTTTTGGGTGATCGGCTGCTCGGTAAGGTGCATGATGGTAGCGCCTAAACCTAAATTCTTGCTGGCATGATAATCAAACCGCGAGCCATAGAGCGACCGCTGCTGAATGCCGAACAACTCGTTATTTTCAATCCGTACCGTAATTGGCTGCCCGGACGAAAGCAGTGCCTGATTAATGATCCTGATCCTGCCGCTGTTGTAATCGACGGTAAAATCTGTACCCTCCTGCAATTTCAAGCTACCTGCAGTAACAATAACTGATCCCTGTGGAATATTTATCGCATTCAGTTGGTATTCAGACCCGCCTTGTGAGGCGTAGGTTCCTTTGATCACATACCTGTTCAACTGCGGGAAAAGCTGCTGGGCAATGGTTTTGGTAGAATCATATAACGGTTGGTAAACATACCGCTGCGCTATGGCGTCCTCGCCGGGTGCAAACTTCGCGGCCAGGTCTGAACCGAAAGGCTCCACCACCGGGAAGGAAATACGCCCGTTCTGCGAATCGATTGTAATGCCTTCCAGGAAATCGAAATAACCGTCGGGCTGCTTATCATTCTGCTGGTTCAGGTTATCTAACCCGGTCAATTGCAACCAAAGCTTACTTTTCGTTCTCGCGCCATCGTCCATAATGGGCTTCTCAATCCCCGATTTATCATCCAGGCGACTGATGGTCATCCTGAAGTTAAGCGGACTGATCTGGTAAGCACCGATTGAGTAGATGTTCTTCATCATCAGGTCCCAGGTGGGCAAATTGGTTTTCAGTTGCTCGTTTTTCAGCAACTTTACAAAAAGCGCCTTGGGATTATTCGGGTCGACGGGAACGTCCGTCGAAAACTCCCCCACCTGGTATTCTTTGCCGTTGTAGGTATAGCGATAGGCTACAGCCAGCACCTCGTCGTTATTCAGCGGATAGTTCAGCGAGATATAACCTAATTGTGCATGCAGCGTAAACTCTTTATCGGTCAACCGCCGTGCGTAGGTCAGTTTGGAGTAGTTATCCGTGGCACCGGTAGACTGGAAATAGGTAGCAACGGCATTTGAATTGGTCTGCCGGGCATCAGCGGGCAGGTTACGTAATAACGAGTTAGACTGCTGCGGGAAATTCGGGCTGGTAAAACCTGCAGGCAAGCCCGAGAAACCCGGCCCACCCTGGATCAGCGTATTGTTATAAGGCTTATTCTCACCTAAGTCAATAAACGCCAGCACATCGCGCGAATCCGTTGTCGTGTTCGTACGGTTGGTTGTCCAAACTTCTATTTTAGTGATGGTAACGTTCGAACTGATGATCGGGATGTTCGCCAGCGCTTTGTTATAGTTATTGCGGAAATACTGCGCCAGGAAGAAGTGTTTATTCGCTTCGTAGTCTGCCGGCGTCAGTCGGAATTCGCCCTGCTGAGAGCCGTTGGTAATGGTAATGGTCTTGGACTGTGACCGTTGCTGCGAGAAGATACTGGTGACATCCAGCTTACCGAACTTCAACTTGGTTTTCACCCCGAAAAGCGCCTGGCTACCGGTGATCAGCGACGTGTTCAGCGGCATACTTACCGTACCGGCTTCTATCTTTTGAATGATCTCGTCTGCGTGGCCGGTATAATCCAGCTTTACCTGGTTATCAAACTGAAACTGTGCATCGGTATTGTAATTAGTAGCGATCTTTAGCTTATCACCAATACTCCCTACCACGTTCATCTGTATCTTTTGGTCGAAGTTAAAGTTGAAAACGCTGCGCTGCCGCGTATTGTACAGCGGGTTCTGGTTGCTGTTGATCTGCCCGGCAAAGATCATTTCGGCCGAACCCTGCGGGCGGATATCGATCGTATTATTGCCGAAAACCTGCTCGAATGTTTTACTGCGGACCTTTATCTGCGGGATAAAACCCGGCTGCTGCGACTGGTAGTTATAATTATCTGATAGTTGCTTAAAGTATTCGCGCTGGTTCTGCCGTTCCAGTATTTTAAGGTATTGGTCGAACGTGAGGTATTGCGGCGGGCGATAGTTCAAGTTTCCTACCTTTTCGGTAAGTATATAGCGATTGCTGACAGGATCATACTGGATGGTGCGTACCAAGTTCGGCGGATCTGGAGCAAGTACGCCCTGACGTAAGCGGCCATTGCGGGTTGCCGGTACACGGATAGGCCTTTGTGCTGAAGAATCTCTGCGGGGAGCGCCTGTCTGCTGAGCAAAAACATTGCTGTATCCGCTAAAAGCAGCAAAAATCAGTACCCATAAGACAACTTTAAGTGTAAATACTTTTGTCAAGCGTCCGGCAAAAATTTAATCAATAACTACAAACTCCTAAGGGCAGCTTTAATCAGCTGTTCCACATTCAAACTCCCTGATTGCCTTTTTATCTCTGCGTCTAAAACCTTTTCTGCCACATTACGGGCAAAACCCAGCATTACCAACGCCGACAGTGCTTCGTCTTTTACCGTTTGGTTAACCGGTACGGCTATCAGCGTATCGTAGCCGTCTTTCTTCAATTTGTCTTGCAGTTCCAGTATAAGCCGCTGCGCAGATTTGGGGCCTATACCTTTAATGCGTTGTATGGTTGGTACATGGCCTTTCACAATGGCCTCCTGTATCTCTTCGGGTGTAATGGATGATAACATCATCCGGGCCGTGTTGGGCCCTATCCCCGAAACCGAAATTAAATGAAGAAACAACCTGCGCTCGCCTTCATCAGCAAAACCATAAAGTGCGTGCGCGTCCTCTTTTACGTAAAGCCAGGTATAAAGTTTGAATTTTGTGCTATCTCCTAATTTGCCATAGGTATGAACAGAAATGTTAATGTGGTAGCCCACACCTCCTACATCCAAAACGGCGTAGGCCGGCGATTTAAAAACCAACCGGCCTTCAATATAATCATACATGATAAGGGTTGCTGCTAAGCATTTCTACTACTTTCTTTTTGCTGGGCATCTATTACCGCAATCGTGATCATGTTCACAATCTCCCTTACCGAACTGCCCAGTTGCAACACGTGCACCGGCTTGTTCAGCCCCAGAAGAATAGGCCCTACGGCCTCTGCCCCACCTAATTCCTGCAATAATTTATAGGCAATATTACCCGATTCCAAGTTAGGAAAAATCAGCGTATTTGCAGGCTGTCCGTTAATAGTTGCGAAAGGAAAATTATCTGCTAAAAGATTGCTGTTTATAGCAAAGTTTGCCTGCATTTCACCGTCTACCACCATATCCGGGTAGCGCTCATGCAGGATGCGTACCGCTTCGCGGGATTTCTCGGGGATCGGCCCATCGTTAGAGCCAAAGTTAGAGTAAGAAAGATGTGCTATACGTGGCTGAATATTGAACTGACGGACGGATTTTTCGATCAGCACGGTAATATCCACCAGCTCTTCTACCGTCGGGTTTACGTTCACAGTTGTATCGCCAAAAAACACAGGCCCTTTCTGGGTAATCATCATATACATACCGGCAACACGGCTGGTGCCCGGCTCGGTACCAATGATCTGTAGCGCTGGTTTTACGGTACTTACGTAGCTTTTGGTTAAGCCCGAGATCAACGCATCTGCCTCGCCGAACTGTACCATGCAGGCACCGTAATAGTTACGGTCCGTCATCAGTTTACGGGCCTCATAAAGGGTAATCCCCCTGCGCTGTCTTTTTTCATACAGGTATTGCGCGTATTCCTCGAAATGCGGCGCGTCGCCTTTGGTATCGATGATGCTTACATCGCCCAGGTCCAATTCGGTTTCCTCCATGATACTTTTGATCTTCTGGATGTTACCCAACAGAATAGGCGTTGCGATACCTTCGTCTTTCACAATCTGCGCCGCTTTCAGTATCTTGTAGTTATCCGCTTCGGCAAATACCACGCGTTTCGGGCTTTGCTTGGCCTTGATAGAGATGTTGCGCAACAGGCGGTCATCCTTACCGATACGGCTTCTCAGCTCTTCGGCATAAGCATCCCAATCCTCAATTACACGGCGCGCCACACCAGACTCTATCGCAGCTTTAGCCACCGCCATAGATACCTCGGTGATCAGGCGCTGGTCCATCGGTTTAGGAATAATATAATCCCTGCCGAATTTGATATTTTTTAAGTTATACGCCAGGTTAACCGCTTCCGGAACGGGTTTTTTGGCCAGTTCTGCAATGGCATTGGCGGCTGCCAGCTTCATTTCTTCGTTAATGGCAGTCGCGCGTACGTCTAACGCTCCGCGGAAGATGTAAGGGAAACCCAGTACGTTATTTACCTGGTTAGGAAAATCCGAACGACCAGTAGCCATAATAATGTCGTCGCGGGTTTCAACAGCGGTTTCGTAATCAATTTCGGGTGTTGGGTTGGCCATAGCGAACACAATCGGATTAGGCGCCATGCTGCGCAGCATATCCGGTGAAACCACGTTACCTGCCGAAAGGCCGATAAAAACGTCGGCATCTTTCATGGCATCCGAAAGATTCTTTACATCTGTACGGTCTGTCGCAAAGAACATGCGCAGCTCGTCCAGGTCGGTACGCTCTTTGTTCAACACGCCGTTGATATCAAACATCACCAGGTTTTCTTTCTTCACCCCCAGCGACAAATAAATTTTAGAACAAGAGATGGCCGCAGCGCCCGCACCGTTCACCACCAGTTTAATCTCGCTCAGCTTTTTGCCTTGTATTTCGCAAGCGTTAGATAAAGCCGCACCCGAAATAATGGCCGTACCGTGCTGGTCGTCGTGCATTACCGGGATGTTCATTTCGGCCTTCAGCCTTTTCTCTATCTCGAAACAGGTAGGTGCAGAAATATCTTCGAGGTTGATGCCGCCGAAGGTAGGTTCAAGCGCCTTTACGATGTTGACAAACTCATCAACGTTGGTTGCATCAATCTCCAGGTCGAAAACATCGATATCTGCATAGATCTTAAACAGTAACCCTTTTCCTTCCATTACGGGTTTACTGGCTTCCGGGCCGATATTTCCCAGGCCCAATACCGCAGTACCATTACTGATTACCGCTACCAGGTTACCTTTGGTGGTATATTTATAAACGTCGTCTTTATTTTCAGCAATCTTCAAACAAGGCTCTGCAACGCCGGGCGAGTAGGCCATGGTGAGGTCGCGTTGCGAATTTGTTGGTTTTGTAGGCACTACCTGAATTTTGCCGGGACGGCCTTTCGCATGGTAGTTCAATGCATCGAGCTTACGATTGGTTTTGTTCATCTTCTCAAATTCAAGCAGCAAAATTACAATTCTTTTTGAACCGCTTTTATGATAAGCGTATTATGAATTAATTACTTGTGCAAAATTGAAAGGAAAATGCAGCAACAATGCTGGTCATGAAGCAACATCCGGTAAACAGGAAATGATCAGGATACTATTTTGCCGCTACTGCATTGCCCGCAGGGCGCGATGCAGCGTCAGGTGCCGTGAGGCGCAAAGTTTGCCCGGGGATGGCTTTAGAGGTATGGTTCCACTCTTTCAGTTCGCTTAGCTCCATGCCGTATTTATCCGCGATAGAACTAAGGGTCTCTCCCCTCTTTACGGTATGGTACTGAGGCAATTGCTGTACAGGACCGGCTTCAACCTCTGTTGTATTAAAAACAGGTTCGGCCGGAACGGTTAAGGCATCGCCGGTAAGGGCACTGTATAAAGCGCCGAATTTCTCTTTATTAATCTGCGGAAGTATTAAGCGGCGTGGTGCAGCCGGTGTTCCGTTGATTACCAATTTGCGGTAGCACGGATTTAAAGCTGCCAGTTGCCCCAGGTCGACGTTAATTACGCGGGCTACATTGCTCAGCGAAACAAACTTGTTCACCATTACGGTATCGGTCTGCTCTGGTAACGCGCACGACTGCGGATTGATGTTGTGCTGGTTATAGTAGTTCATCACATAGGTCATTGCGATGAACGCAGGTACATAATTACGTGTTTCAGCAGGTAAATACTGGCGGATGGACCAATAATCCAGCGCGTTTGCTTTCTGGATAGCACGCTCTACGCTGCCTTTACCGCAGTTGTAAGACGCTATGGCCAGCAGCCAGTCGCCAAACTCCTGATAAGCATCGCGCAGGTAAGCTGCTGCTGCGTAGCTGGCCTGGATTGGGTCACGGCGTTCATCAACGTAGTTGTTGATGTTCAATCCGTAAGTACGACCGGTGGTTGCCATAAACTGCCAAGGCCCTGCAGCGCCCACACGCGAAACTGCATTTGGGTTAAGCGATGATTCTACGATAGAAAGAAATTTGATCTCTTCAGGAATCCCTGCATCTCGGAAAGCCTTTTCGTAAATAGGGAAGTAGTATTTAGCCAGGCCGAGCATTTTGCCGATCTCGTCGCGGCGGTTGGGGCTGGTATAAATATCGATATAGCTTTGTACAAACTCATTATAGTCAAGCTGTACATCTTTTTGAATAGTAGTTAAACGGCTTTTGAAAAACATTCCCGGGCCAGAAACAGCCGGGGGAAGCATACCTGTTACGGTGGTTGCCGTATCGGTGCGGAAAGCGTTTGAAGGTTTCGCGGCGTTAGCCGAATCTGTACTGATAACAGGAACAGATGCGCCAAGCAGCAGTTTCGACATTAAAACGAAAGCAAGAACAGTATAAAATCTCAACATTTAACTAGTAGGGGTTTTAAAATACTGCGCCAAGGTTAAAAGCGATGCTACTAAATTAATACTATTTAACTTAAATCTAAAAAAATTTTTGAAAAACTCAGCAATTCCCTTTCGGCAAGGGGTTTGGCTGAAAGCTGCATACCTAACGGCAGCTTCGAAGATTTGTTTTTTACGGGCAGAGAAATCGCAGGCAAACCTGCCAGCGACGCCTGTACCGTAAAAATATCTGAAAGATAAGATACGACTGGGTCTTTCTCCTCACGATCTAACCTGAAAGCAGGCTCTGGCGCAGTGGGGGTAAGAATAAGGTCATATTCTTTTAATATCTCGAAAGTTTTATCCCTGATGAGGCGACGCATTTTTTGCGCCTTGGTATAATACGCGTCGTAATAACCCGCGCTTAGAATAAAGGTGCCGAGCATAATCCGCCGTTTCACTTCCTTACCAAACCCTTCAGACCGCGATAATTTATACGTGCTGGTAAGGTCGGTAGCGTTGGGGCTGCGGTAGCCGTAATGCACGCCGTCATAACGCGCCAGGTTTGAAGACGCTTCAGCCATCGTCAGAATATAATACGTGGGCACTACATAGTCCAGGTATTCAAAAGAAACAGGTTCTACCGTGTGTCCCTGCGCTTTTAGGTTAGCAATGGTATCTTCGAGGGCCGTTTTTACCGCTTCGTCCAGGCCGGGGCGTTCCAGCGCCTCTTTCAGGTAGGCTATTTTCTTTTTAGCTGTTCCCGCGGTTTCAATACCGTATGAATCAGCTTTAGATTGAATCAGGGTGCTATCGTACTGATCAGGGCCGGCCATTACTTCCGTCAGCAATACGGCATCTTCAACAGACCGGGTAAGGGTGCCCACCTGGTCGAAAGAAGAAGCGTAAGCGATAATTCCGTGCCGTGAAATACGCCCATAAGTGGGTTTAAAACCAATGATACCGCAAAAAGATGCTGGCTGACGAACCGAGCCACCGGTATCTGTCCCGATAGCGGCGTGGCACATACCCGCCTGTACACTTACTGCTGAGCCACCAGACGAGCCACCTGGTACACGCGCATTATCTGCAAAGTTTTTTACTGCGCCATAGTACGAGTTTTGGTTAGAAGCGCCCATGGCAAACTCGTCGCAATTACAACGGCCGATAATGATGGCATCTTCTGCCAGCAGCCTTTCTACAATGGTTGAAGAATAAATGGCTTTGTAATTCTCCAGTATTTTGGATGAAGCCGAAGCTTTATGGCCTTTATAAAGGATATTATCTTTAATGCTGATTACCATGCCGGCCAGGCGGCCGGCGGTATTGTTCTTCAGTTTTTCGCCAATAACAATGGCGCGTTCAACGGCTTCCTTTTCAAAAACCTCTACAAAGGCATTTAAATGCGAATTCAGTGCAATTTGCGAAAGGTAGTCTTTCACCAAACCCTCCATGGTAAGCCCGTCATGCTGCAAACCATGCCTGATCTCATTTAAAGAAGTAAACGTTTTAGCCATGGGCCTAAAATAAAAAAACTTATCAGTTGAAAAGGTATTTCAACCGATAAGTTTACCAATCCGGTAGGATTACCGGAATTTATTTCTTAAAACAGCTTAAGCGTTTCTTTTTTCTTCGCTGGTTGTGCTGGTAGTATTAGATGGCTCGTGGTTCTGAGCATCTTTAAATTCTTTAACGCCTTTGCCTAAGCCTCTCATTAGTTCAGGAATTTTCTTTCCGCCGAATAATAAAAGGATTGCAATGATAATCAGAATGATTTCTGGTGCGCCTAATCCACCCATGATAATTTAATTTAAATGTTTAAAATTTTTACTCCTTAACTGCCTTAGTTTCGGTTCCCTGTTTTGTGATCTCTTCTTCCTGATGTACGTTAGCAGCCGCTGCATGGTTTTCCGCCGCAGGCGTTGTTTCTGTTTGCTCTGGTATTAAGTGCGAAACATCTGCATGGCTTTCAGATGGTTCAGGATGATTGTAATCGGTTATCCCCATGTAATTTGCGCCGCTTAACGGTACCGCATTCGGAACAGATGGTGCCTCTGGCTCTTGCTGTACCGGTGGCGGGGTTTCATTCTTTTCTTCAAAATTGTTGATCTGGTTCTGAATTTCGCGCTTAACGCCTTCAGAGGCATCTTTAAAATCACGTAAACCTTTACCCAGCGTTCTGGCCATCTGCGGGAGTTTCTCGCCACCAAACAACAACAACGCCACAAACAGGATGAGTATCAACTCTGGTGTACCTATATTCAGAAACAGAAGAACCGGGTGAAACATACTAATGAATGAAGTTACAAATATAAATAATTTAAAACGGATAAAAGTCCTTTATATTATTGTGGTGCAAGCCAAATCTTCGGGTTTACAGCGGTTTGCCCTTTGTACAACTCAAAGTGGACCTGGGTTTCGCCGGTAGCAGCATCCGTAGCCACCGTGCCCAGCGTTTGCTTGATATCTACCTTGGCGCCTTTTGAAACACTTACAGATTTGAGGTTGGCATAGGCCGTAAAATATTCGCCATGCCGGATCACCACCAGGTACGTACCACTGATATTATTAATGGAAGTTACCTCGCCGGAGAAGATCGCGCGAACCGCTGCATTTGCGCCGGTACGGATATCAATACCCGGGTTATCTGTTTTAATGCCTTCGATATAGTTCATCCCGAACTCCTGCGTGATTACCCCATTGGCCACCGGCCACGGCAAGCGCCCCCGGTTACCCAGGAAATCATTGGACAGTTTAGCAGCTTCGGGTGTAGCGTTCAGCAGTTCGCTATTGCTGGAGGTCGATTTTGGCGCCGGGCGATTCGATGCTACCGGAGCAGCCGTTCCAGCAGCCTTAGCACGTTCGGCAGCGGCTTTTGCTTCAGCCGCACGTTGCGCTGCAAGACGCGCTTCCTCCTGCCTACGCGCTTCTTCGATCTCGCGCCGGATGGTGATCCGGATCTGCCGGTCTATCTGCGCCATCTGTCGCTGGCCATCGCGGATTTGTTTATTAATTTCACCCTGCTGTTTAGACAGGTTGCTGATCACCTGTAACTGATCGTTCTTCTGCTTGCCGAGCGTCTCCTTTTCTTTCTCCTGGTCTTCCAGCAAATTATATTGTTCTTTCTTGGTACGGTCAAGCTCCGATATTTTATTGTTGAGTTCGTGCTGCGTACCTTGGATAGAAGCGGCCTGCCGCTCGCGGTAGTTACCAAACTGCTGCAGGTATTTTAACCGTTTATAAGCCTGGTTAAAGTCTTTCGAGGCAAAGATGAACATCAGCTTGTTATACGCGCTCTGGTTATGGTAGGCGAAAACGATCATGGCCGCGTACTCCTTCTTCAACTGATCCAGCTGGCTCTGAAGGGTATGAACCGTATTTGTATTCTGGTTGATCTGGTTCCCTAACAGGCGGATCTCTGCATTCAGGTTATTGATCTTGTCCTCCCGCAGCGATATCTGTGCTTTAAGGTTATTCAGCTCCTTTAAGGTTGTCTTTTTATTTTTTTGCGTTTCGCGCAATTCATCGTTCAATTGCTGAAGCTCGCGGTTTAATTGTTCGCGCTTACGCTTAAGCTCTGCACTGCTTTGTGCCCAGCTCTGCGCAGCAATTAATACTAACAGACAAACAATTAAGGCTCTTATAAATTTCATTAACCAAAAATACAATTTTAATCTACCTGTGTAAACCGTTTGGGCACGCTAAACGGAAAATCAACAGCCTCGTCAAAATCTGCTTTAGTGTAATGCAGCTCAGCCTTGATATTCTTATTCTTTACAGTAGAGGTAAACGTGATCTGGGAAGGGATGGTGCGGTTAACAGATAGAATATAATCTGAATTATTGATCATAAGCGATTGCCCCGCCGCCTGGTTAGACAGGTTGGTGCTACTCACTTTCAGATCGGGGCCTACGGTTAACTCATACATCATCTGCGCCAACTGGCCGGTTAGTACCGTGTTGTTATTGCTTGCATTCAACTGGGCATCATCATTCAATAATTCCGGGATGGCATTACCTACCAGGATAGATTCGATGGTTTTATAATTTACCGCCGGGCCTGTATAGCTATGTACATAGCTGAAAGGTTTTTTTAAATACTGGCTTTGCAAACGGTTTAATACCAGGATGCTGTCCTGGGTGATCATCGCACGCGCCACTTCTACCCCTAAAACCGCTGTAACAGAAATCCAGATGCGCTGGTTACGCTGGATACGAATGTTTAACGTAACATCATTACTGTTGCCGTTGATATCCAGCTGGGTTTTTGCCTTGCCGGAAAAAGTGTTAAAGCTTACCTGCCTGGCCCGAATGGCCTCTAACTTCTTGTGTTTGGTATTGGCCGCGTTGTTTTCGGCTACAGCTGCGCTGTCTTTCCCGGTTGTTCTTACCAGTTGCTTTTTTGCATGGCAACTGACAACAACCATACCGGCAACCAGCAACAGGCTACTCAATATATTTCTTTTCATTGATCTTACGGTCTAAAACGGACGATTGTGCACCGTACGACCTGGCTTTTTTCCAGTTCTGCACCGCTGCCTCTACATCGCCCAGGTAAAACATAATATCGCCATAATGTTCGGTTTGTACCGCGTTATGGTCTTTATCGTGTACCAGCGCCTTTTCTATCCACTCTTTGGCTTCCCTGTATTTCTTTTGCTTGAATAAGATCCAGGCGTATGTATCTTCAAAAGAAGCGGTTGAAGGCTGTATCTCGTTCGAGCGTTTGGATAGTCCCTCTGCTTTATCTAACTGCACACCTCTTACTGACAGGTAATACGCAAAATTGTTTAACGTATAGGCATTATCCGGATTATAGGTCAGCGATTTTTCATACGCTGCATCTGATTGCTGATCGTTCTTCAACTCGTGATAGCAATCCCCAATAGCCGAATAGCACTGCGAAAGTAGGTCCTTATCCTGAGTTTCTAATGAAGTTGCATTTTTAAGATAACCTAAAGCCTTCTGCTGGTTTTTCTTTTGCGCCCAGGCCACACCTACCAGGTAATTCATCCAGGCCTGGTTGGGGAAAAGCGTCAAAGCATTTTCGCCGTCCTTAATCGCTCCGCTGAAATCGCTGTCGCCCAGTTCAATCCTTACTAACTGCTCATGTACAGCGTAGATCTTATCATTCAGACTGATCGACTTCCTATAGGGTTCTTTCGCTTCTTTATATTTCTGGTTTTGCAACAGCATATCGCCGTAAACGGCGTAAGCACGTGCTTCATCCGGGTGGGTATTCACTAATATCCGGCTTAATTCCAGCGCACTGGCTTTGGCATTCGGATCCGGGAATTTGGGTACATAACCCATCAGGATGCGAACCTTCTGATCCAGCGGAAGGCCGGGTATGGCAAAAGCCAGCTTCAGTTCATTGAAACTACCTTCGTAATTCTTGGTATTGCGGTACACATCCGCCAGTTCTAAATGGGCATATCCGTTTTGCGGATCTATCTTCAGCGCTTTCTGAAAGGCATTGATGGCCTCGTTGTTAAACCCGTTCGAGTTATAAATTTCGCCCAACATCAGGTAATACTTTACCTCGCCAGGGTTATTGTCTATCGCTTCTTTAAGGGCAGCTGTCGCTTTATCAACTTTTCCCTGCGAGAGGTAAATCCTTTGCCGTTTGGACAATAGTTCGTCGGTTGGGCCGGTTATCTTTTCCAGATCGTCATATACTGCTAAGGCTGCATCATATTTTTGTGCGATGGCCAGGGCATTAGCCTTATCCAGGTAATAATCGGGGTTATTGGGGTTGATGCGGATCAGTTGGGTAAAAACGTTCTCTAATTTTTGAATGTTATTGGTCTTCTCGTAAGTCGAAGCCAAGCCTACCCAATACCACTCGTTATCCGGTTTCAGTTCAACGGCGGTCTCCAGCAGTTGCTGCGCGGTCGCATAATCGTTCCCCTGTTTTTTAATGTTGGCCAGCTCATACATGGCAGCATCATTACGCGGATCCATTTGTAAAATGCGGTTAAACATTTCACCGGCCAGCGAAAAGTTTTCGATGGTTTTTTCCCGGATGGCAGAGAAGTACAACTGCCGGATCATGAGGCTGTCTGTTGAAGTTAAGACACGGGGCTGCGCACCCTGCTGCACTTTTGCCGCGGGTGAAGTTTGTGCCGCTGCCAATGCAGGCCACAATGCCAAACCGATTAATTTTAACTTCAGCTTCATTGTTTAGTTTACACCGGTGTGCCCGTAGCCCCCGGCGCCCCGGGTAGTGTCGGTCAGCACTTCGGCCGCTATCCACTCTACCCTTTCGTGCCTGGCTACCACCATTTGTGCAATTCGGTCGCCCGCTTTTATTTCAAACGCTTCGTTTGATAAATTGATTAATAAAACTTTTATCTCGCCGCGGTAATCTGCATCAACGGTGCCAGGCGAATTAACAATGCCGATACCGTGTTTAAATGCCAGTCCACTCCGCGGACGTATCTGCGCTTCAAAGCCTTCGGGTAATTCAATATAAAGCCCAGTGGGGATCAGCTTGCGCTCTAATGGCTGCAAGATGACCGGCGCATCCAGATCGGCACGTAAATCCATACCCGCAGCGTGCAGCGTTTCATAAGCCGGCAACTGGTTTGCTGATCTGTTGATAACCTTAACTATCATTTTCTTTTAAATAAAGCTACTAATTCTTTTCTTTCCAACATCAGCGCAGTTATTCCATAGCCGATAAACAACGCATTGCCCGCCCAGATATTGCGGTGGAAAATAGTAAATGACACGTAAACGATGATGACAGAACTTAAAATATATCCCACGTTCTTTTTCAGATTATACGGGATCGGATAATTCCTTTGCCCCCAGACGTATGATAATACCATCATTGAAGCATAAGCCGCAAGGGAGATCCAGGCTGAAGCAATATAACCATATGACGGGATGAACAGCACATTCAGTATAATGGTAAGCACTGCGCCGATACCCGAAATGTATAATCCATATTTGGTTTGGTCTGAAAGCTTGTACCAGACAGACAGGTTCATGTAGATACCCAGGCTAACATAACCAAACAATAATAAGGGCACCACTCTTAAGCCCGACCAATACAGGGCAGTTTGGGCGGCATCGCGGCCTTTAATAAAATACTTCAACAAATCTATGTTTGCTACCAGCCCTACAAAGATCACACATACGGCTATCACAAAGTAATTCATGATGCGGGCGTAGGTCTGGCTGGCATTCTTGTTATTGGCATGGCTGAAGAAAAAAGGCTCTGCCCCCAGCCTGAAAGCGTTTACAAAAATGCTGAGGAAGATAGATATTTTAGCACATGCTACATAAATACCTACCTGTAGGGCACGCTGACTTTCGGGCAGTAATTTACCGAGGAGGATTTTATCCAGGTTTTCGTTGATCAGGAATGAAAAGTTTGCAACCAGCACCGGCCAACTGTAGCTGAGCATCTCGGTAAACAAAGCACGGTCGAACTTCGGACGAAGCTTCAACACCTCGGGCAGCAGCATGATCAACGTAAAAATGCTTGCCACCAGGTTAGAAAGAAACACATAACCCAACCACCCGCGTTTAAACCACGGAGCGATGGCATTGGCACCGGGTAAATGATGTGCCACGATATACGGCAATACATAAATAAAAACCAGGTTAAGGCCAACAAAAATCAGGATGTTTAAAAGTTTAACCATCCCGTAACGCCCGGGTCGCCCTTCAGCCCTGATCTTGGCGAAAGGGATAACACATATCGCGTCGACAATCAGAATACAGATAAAATAACGGGTGTATTGAACGTATTCGTTAAAAGGTGTGTTCTGATCTATCTGGATCCACGAAGTAATAAGCTTGCTGAAGGGAAAAGTGATGAGCAGGAACAGGAAAGAAATACCTAAAATAGCCCCGAAACAATTATTGTATACTACGTCTTTCTGATCGGCACGTTTATTCAGGTACCTGAAAAAGGTGGTCTCCATACCAAAAGCCAGCAACGCATTCAGCATGGAAGCATAGCTGTACATGTTACCGAATATCCCGTAAACTTTGGTAGGATATGCGCGGGTGTAAACCGGCGTTAAAAAAAAGTTTAATACACGGCCTGCAATGGTACTTAAACCGTAAAGCGCTGTTTGGCCGGCAAATTTCTTAGCTGTAGACAATCGAAGATAATTTTGATAAACGTACGGGAACGTTTACTTTTTAACAACTTCAAAATTACGATAGTTTTTTAATTCTGCTTCGGCGGTAGAAACGGCAGTTACATGGGCTTTTTCTGGCCCTTCATTGCACCATTCCACAAACATTTCCAGTATACCCGGTTCAGCCTCTGCTTCAATATATACAGAACCGTCGGGCTGGTTACGGACGATGCCCTTCACCCCTAACTGATCTGCCACGGCCTTGGTAGAGGCCCTGTAAAATACGCCCTGCACTTTACCCGCTACGTTAATTACGATGTGTTTTTTCATACGCAGGGCAAAATTACGGTTAATGATTGGAAACGAACGAAAACTACACCAGCCTTCTCACCCGGCTTTCCGCAGTAAGCTTTAGTCCGTCAAGGCCGGTGATCAGGTTTAGTCCGGGTGTTTTACCAACTTCAATACTGCCTTTCTCGTCATCTATCCCCAGGAAACGCGCACCACTAAGGGTAGCCCACTCCAGCAGGCGATTTAAACCGATAGATGGCACATGCTGATGCAGCAGGCACATTTCCTGCAAGATAGAAAGCTGCTTATTTGAGGCCAGGCTATCTGTACCCAGTGTAATGGGATGGCCCTGGTCCATAAACAGCTCTACCTTAGGCAAACGGCCCTCGATGTATTGGTTGGCAGAAGGGCAGAAACACCAATGTATCTTACGGTCAAACCGCTTGATGAAATAAATATCTTTTAAGTTGGTAAAGGTATTGTGTACCATTAATATCCGTTGCTTGTTAGAAAGCAGCGGCAGCACGGTTTGCAGCGAATTGCGCGCCTGGGGCTTAAAATAGCTGATATCCATGCCGAAAGATTCATACAGATCCAGAAAGGAACCTGTTTTATAACGGTAGAGTTTATTTTCGTCTTCAGTTTCCTGGTTATGGATACTTAAGAGATTTACCGGTTCCTGATCTGCATAGTTACGGATCAGCCTGAAAAGCTCTTTAGAAACAGAGTACGGTGCATGTGGTGAAATAGAGCTCGATAGTGGTTTAAAGCTCTTGTTCAATGACACGGCCTTTTCAAAAACCTCTTCTGCCCGTTCGGGCAAAAAGCTGAAAAGCTCTATAAAGGTATGGTAGTAAAGTTTACTTGCTGTCTTGACCGCTATGCTGGCCCCGGTATTGGCAATATCCCCAACGGCCACAATACCGTTGTTGTACATCTCTTCATCGGCTTGTTGCATGGCATCCAGAACCTCGGCCGGGTCTGCCTGCCTTTGCCATTGCACCTGCTTAATAAAATCTATTAAACCGGTACCCTCTGGCACCTTATTCTTTAAATGCGAAAGCTCCAGGTGGCAATGGGTATTGATAAAGCCAGGGCATAACACGCCACTGAGCTGTTCAATAGCTGTTTCGGGATGGGCAGGTTCGGTGCTTACGGCGACTATTTTCCCTGAATCATCTACTGTAACAACACCATTTTTTATCGGATCGGCACTAATAATAAAAACGTAATCGGCTCTGTAACTTTTCATTTAAATTTCAAAAACTATATCGTCCCACTCCTTTTTTAACAGCGTTCAATAGTGTAAATTAAGAAGACTACAATTAACTCTAAGTTGTGTTTTTTTAATTTTTACAATTTAAGGACTACCCGAAAAAGATGATGATCTGAAAATCAGTACCTTTGTGCCGTGAACAGTACTAAAGGCAAAACAGACATCCGAAGTTTAACATTAGCAGACCTGGAAAAACGCTTTTCAGAAATGGGCGAAAAAACGTTCCGGGCCAGGCAGGTGTATGAGTGGCTTTGGAAAAAATCAAGCTTTTCCTTTCAGGAGATGAGCAATATTTCAAAAGAACTTCGTCAGAAACTGGAAGACAATTTTACCATTAATTTTGTTAAAATTAATAACTCACAGTTCAGTGCTGATAAAACTATAAAAAATTCCTTTATATTACATGATAATCATTTAATTGAGGGCGTTTTAATTCCAGCGGACGACCGCATGACGGCCTGCGTTTCTTCGCAAGTGGGCTGCAGCCTTACCTGTAAATTCTGCGCAACGGGTTACATGGAGCGCAAACGCAACCTCAACCCTGATGAAATTTACGACCAGGTAGTGCTGATTGATCAGCAGGCAAAAGGAAACTACCAGGTACCCCTTACTAACATTGTTTACATGGGTATGGGCGAACCTTTGCTCAATTACGCCAACGTTTTAAAATCTATTGAACGTATTACCGCAGCGGACGGCCTGAATATGGCAGCCAAACGGATCACGGTTTCTACCGCCGGCATTGCCAAGATGATCAAAAAGCTGGGAGACGACCAGGTTAAGTTTAACCTCGCCCTGTCTTTACATGCCGCAAACGACAAAAAGCGGAACGAAATTATGCCCATCAATGAGCAAAACTCATTAAAAGCGTTGGCAGAGGCATTAAAATATTATTACGCTAAAACTAAAAACCCGGTAACTTACGAATACATTGTCTTTAATGATTTTAATGACAACATCCAGGATGCTATGGAGCTGGCCAGGTTTTGTAAACACCTGCCCTGCAAGGTGAACATCATTGAATACAACCCCATCAGCTTTGCCAATTTTTTAAATGCCGAGGAAGACAAGATAGAGGCTTTTGCAGCTTATCTGCGCAAGCAGGGGATCATTACCAATGTAAGACGCAGCCGCGGTAAAGACATTGATGCCGCTTGCGGGCAGTTAGCCGTTAAAGACCAGCAAAAGGCTGAAATTATTTAACCCGTTATTCATATTTATTTAACTTTTTAAACAGAAATTCTAACTTTGGGTATAAACCTTTGATAAACACCTAAAAGTTGAGTTATTTTTCTGATTTCTTTGGACTGATTTTTCCGCAGACTTGCCAGGCCTGTAAAAAAAAATTGACGCGTTATGAAAAGGTCATTTGTACTAACTGTACCTATGACCTTCCCTATACCGATTTCCATCAACACGCCGATCATGCGGTAGCAAAACAGTTCTGGGGTAAAGTTCAACTGGAAGGCTCGTATGCCCTGCTTTATTTTAATAAAGGCAGCAAAGTTCAGCGCCTGATGCACCGGCTCAAGTATAAGAACATGCCCAAAATAGGTAAAGTACTCGGTGGACTGGCTGGAAGCCGCTTAAACCAAGTCGAAGGCTTTAAAACAGTAAACGTAATTATTCCGGTACCGCTTCACCCCAAGAGGTTAAAAAAACGGGGGTATAACCAAAGTACCTATTTTGCACTTGGCATAGCTAAAAGGATTCGTGCCAGGGTAGTTGAGCATAACCTGATACGCACTAAAGCCACGGAAACGCAAACGCATAAGACCCGACTGGAAAGGTTTGAAAATATGAAGGCTGTGTTTGCTGTAAAGAGGCCACAAGAACTGGAAGGTAAACACATCTTACTGGTAGACGATATCATGACAACAGGTTCCACGTTAGAATCATGCGCAAATGTACTGCTCCAGATACCCGGTGTTAAGCTCAGCATTGCTACTATTGCTTATGCAGAGTAACGTTAAAACGCCGTTAACTAATCGCATTTTGCGGGCCGCAGCTTTTTTTTTAAAAAAATTATTTTTTGGTGTAACCTTTAGGTAACCTTCCTCCGTATAAGAGTACGGAGCGTTTATTAGATAGTTAGCAGGGGCTTGTGTCGCAATGATACCCCCCTGCTTCTTTTTTTTACTGCTTCTGGAATTTACTCAGCTTATCGTACAGTGCCTTCGGTTCAAAAGGCTTCAAGACATAATCATTCATCCCGGCCTGACCGATCTGATCCATCTGGTTATTCAGCATCGAGGCTGTTAGGGCAATAATGGGTAGTTGTTTAAAGTAATTATCTTCCCGGCTGCGAATCTCTTTTGCTGCTTCTAATCCACCCATTACCGGCATGTGGATATCCATCAACACCACATCATAGTTGCGGTTCTGTTCTATCTTTTCGATTGCTTCCTGACCGTTCTCGGCAAAATCGGCGGTAGCACCCCACTTTTTAAGTACTTTGTTGATCAGTAACCTGTTGATCTGGTTATCGTCAACTACTAAAGCATTTAAATTTAATCCTGTTTCCACTAGATGTTTTTGATTTGTATAATCGTTTTCAGCTTTTGCAAAGGTAACGGTAAACCAGAAAGTTGAACCCTGACCGGGTATACTGTCTACATTAATCCGCGAATCGTGCAATTCAACCAATCGCTTGGTAATTGCTAAACCCAGGCCTGTCCCCCCATACTTACGGGTGGTATCCAACTCTGCCTGCTTGAACGATTCAAATATAGTATTTATCTTTTCAGCAGCTATCCCGATGCCTGTATCTGTCACTGCAAACCGTATCCGGATGTCTTTTGCAGATTGTTCGATCACTTTCACATCCAGCGTAACACCGCCGTTTTCTGTAAACTTCAGCGCGTTGCCAACCAGGTTAAGTAATATCTGTGTTAACCGCACGCGGTCTCCCAATACCGCAGCCTTAAAGCTATCCTCAATCACGGCGCGCAGATAAATATCCTTGCGGCCGGTCTTGTACTGCATAGAAGCAATAACGCTGTTTACAATTTCGCGCAAATCTATTTTAGCCCGTTCCAGCTCGACGTTACCGGTTTCAATCTTCGCAAAATCCAGCACGTCATTAATCAGCGTCAACAGGTTTTCTGCTGAAAATTTCAGCACATTCAGATTTTCCAGCTGCGACTCTGAAGGATTATCTTCCAGTAACAGGTGCGACATGCCGATCACGGCATTCAATGGAGTCCTGATCTCGTGGCTCATCACCGAGATAAACATATCCTTTGCCCGGCTCAGCGCCAATGCTTCCTCTTTGGCGGCGATCAACTCCAGCTCTGTTTTCTTTTTCGGCGTGATGTCTATGATAAATTCGATGTACTTATCTACCTGCCCTTTGGCATCCAGCACGACGGAGTTAATAACAGACACCCACATCGGCTGCCCATCTTTCCGGTAAGCCAGCATGTCTACCTCAAAAGATTGCTTATTGCGAGAAAGCTCGCGCGCTTTTTCGATGATACTGACGTCTGTCAGTTCGCCTTTTAGAATATCGCCGAGGTGCTCCCCTTTAAGATCAGCTACACAATAGCCGGTCATTTTTTCAAAGGCTGAATTTACCCATTCAACTTTGCCGAGGCCATCATTAATCACCACACCGCTCAGCGTATTGCTGGCCACCATCGAAAGCAGCTTTAATTGCTGATCTGCTTTCTTGCGTTCGGTAATATCAACAGCAACAGTGATTTGCCGCTCTAATTCGCCTTGCGCATTGTGGTAAGGACTGGTAGAAAAAAATACCCAAACCGGTGATTGATCTTTTTTATAGATCTGCAATTCCACCTCGTAGGGCAAACCTTGCTCTACCCTTTTGAGCGCATAGTTCAAGACCTCAAGATCTGTTTCAGGCCCTAACAACCTGTTGTTGAAGGATTGCCCCTTCATTTCTTCCAGGGTATAGCCTGTTATTTTCTCCAGGGCCTCGTTCATCCAGGTAATTTTGCCGTCCTTATCACGCAGCAAAATACCGCTTGGAGATTTACGCGTGGCAGAAGACAATATTTCTAAATCCTCTGCTATACTTTTGGCATAGGTAATATCCCGGCCGCTGGCATACCATTTATCGCCTTCGGATTTACCATACCAGCTGATCCACTTCACCGCACCGGTTCCGGTGACGATCGGTGTTTCTATTTCAAACGATTTTCTATTCCCTAACAGGTCGCTCTTCAGTTGCCTCCACAATTCGGGGCGTTTATCTTCCGGAAAATACTTCCAGATGGGCTGACCGGCGGCTTCCTGCACATTGTACCCCAATACGTTCACTACAGCCTGATTGATCATCAGTATCCGTAGTTCACTGTCCATAATGCAATGGATCTCGGGCGAACTGTTGAACAGGTTGTAAAACTCCTTATGCCATTGCAGGTTCTCTTCCAGTTCTTTTTTTTGCTTGCGCAATACCAGGTGCGATATGACTTCTGCGGCAAGGGTTTTCAGTGCATCACGCTGCTGATCGTTCAGGTGCCGGGGCTTCATATCGAAGATGCACAACGAACCGATGCGGTAACCTTCCGGATCTATCAGCGGGGCGCTGGCATAAAAACGAAGATTTAGTCCGCCTGTTACATGCGGACTATCTGCAAAAAGTTCGCTTTGGGTGGCATCGGGTACTTCTACCAAATGATCCTCCATGATGGTGTACCTGCAAAAGGCATCCATACGGGGAATAAAGTCGATATCCAATCCCACTTTTGACTTGAACCACTGCCTGTCCTGATCTATAAAACTGATAAATGCGAGGGGAACCTCGCAGATATAAGACGCCAGGCGGACAATCGCATCATATTGCTCTTCAGGAAGCGAGTCCAGAATATCATAAGCATGCAGCGCCGCCAGGCGCTCTTTTTCGTTAACAGGTACAGGATTCCGTTCAATCAACATACGCACATCGCACTTTCAACTACTTGTACAGAGGGAACTTTTCTGTCAGAGTGTGAACGCTTTTACGAACTTTTTTCAGGAAATGTTCGCTGTCCGGATTGTTAATTACGGCATCAATCAGGCCTAC
The DNA here is from genome assembly GCF_022953055.1 of Mucilaginibacter straminoryzae. Lineage (GTDB taxonomy): Bacteria > Bacteroidota > Bacteroidia > Sphingobacteriales > Sphingobacteriaceae > Mucilaginibacter > Mucilaginibacter straminoryzae. The sequence continues at coordinate 53,337 of NZ_JALJEJ010000006.1, forward strand.
TACCTCTTCCATTTGTTTTTCTTTAAAACCCCTGGTTGTCAAGGCAGCAGTACCCACCCTGATACCTGATGTTACGAATGGAGATTTATCGTCAAAAGGCACCATATTTTTGTTCACGGTAATATCAGCCTGAACCAATGCGTTCTCTGCCGCTTTACCGGTGATGTTCTTATTACGAAGATCAATCAGGATCAAATGATTGTCGGTTCCGCCAGAAACGATATTATAGCCAAGGTTAACAAAAGCGCTTGCCATTGCAGCTGCATTTTTCTTTACCTGGATAATGTATTTCATATACGGATCGCTCAATGCCTCGCCATACGCTACTGCTTTAGCAGCAATGATATGCTCCAGCGGGCCACCTTGCGTACCCGGAAAAACAGCCATATCCAGCAATGAAGACATCTGCCTGATCTCGCCTTTAGGGGTTTTATGCCCGAACGGATTTTCGAAATCTTTACCCAGCATGATCATGCCGCCACGCGGGCCGCGCAGGGTTTTATGGGTAGTAGTAGTTACGATATGGCAATGCGGAAGCGGATCTGTCAGCAAACCGCGTGCAATTAAACCCGCAGGGTGAGAAATATCGGCCAATACCAGGGCACCAATTTCGTCTGCTACCTGGCGGATGAAGGCGTAATCCCAATCACGTGAATAAGCTGATGCACCGCAGATGATCATTTTTGGTTTTTCGCGCAAAGCTGTTTCGCGCAGCTGATCGTAATCTACACGGCCGGTCTCCTGGTTCACGCCGTAAAAGAACGGCTGGTATAATTTACCCGAAAAGTTTACCGGCGAACCGTGTGTAAGGTGTCCGCCATGAGAAAGGTCGAAACCTAAAATTTTATCACCCGGATTTAAACACGCCAACATTACTGCTGCATTAGCCTGCGCACCAGAATGCGGCTGAACGTTTACCCACTCTGCATTGAACAATTGCTTTGCACGCTCGATAGCAATCGTTTCAATCTCATCAACAATTTCGCAACCGCCATAGTAGCGCTTGCCTGGCAAACCCTCTGCATACTTGTTGGTTGCAACAGAGCCTGCCGCTTCCATTACCTGTTTGCTCACAAAATTTTCAGAGGCGATCAGCTCAAGGCCTTTCTCCTGGCGGTCCTGCTCTTCTTCGAGCAGGTTAAAAATTAATTTATCTCTTTTCATATAATTATTAACAACGTATAAGTTTCAAAATCAGGTGGTTTCTGCGGGTGCAACCCAAAAGTTATTATACCCCGTACCAATCTGAATTTTAATTAACTGCTGTTGCAACATTTCCAATAAAGCTAAGAAATTGTACACAAAATGAACTTTGTTTTCAGAGATTTTTGAAATAGTGGCAAACTCCAGCCGTTTATTAATTGCCAGCAGCTCGGATATCGCCTGCTTTTGCTGCTCAATGGTATAAGGATACTGTACCACGGTATGCTTAACAGGCTCGGTACGGGTTAGCCAGCGTTTGGTTACGCGTTCATAAGTGAGCATCAGGCGGTAAAGGCTCAGGCTGCTTAACTCTTCGCCAGGCTGTACCACTTCTTCCACCTGCTGTAGGTCATAGGCAATATTACCCCGCTTCTCGTGCTGCAGCCGCTCCTCTTCCATAGGGCGTAACTCTTCACATACCAGCTTAAATCGTTTGTATTCGATCAGCTTTCGCACCAGGTCTTCCTTCGGGTCTATCTCTGCGCCCGTTTCCGCATCATATCTGGGCAGCAGCATTTTCGCCTTGATGCGCATCAGGGTCGCGGCGACGAAGATAAACTCGCTGGCAATCTCCATATTCAGACTGCTCATCTGTTGAATATAGTTCAGAAAATCGTCCGTGATGCGTGCAATGGGGATGTCGTGAATATCCAGCTCATCCCGTTCTATGAAGAAAAGCAAAAGATCAAAGGGTCCCTCGAACTGAGGTAATCTTATTTCGAAATGATCTTCGGGCATAAAGAGCCGTAAAGATAGATAATATTAGGAGTAACAGGAACTTAAGCCTGAATTTTATTGTTAAAACAGGCGAAAGGCCAACTTGCGAGCAGCATTCACAACCTAAAAACTGATAGCTGTTAAAACTTATCATAAAAATATTTGTCACTACTATTACCGCAAAAATGACTTACTTTGTAAGTTCAAATACCGTATAGGATGTCAATGCAAGTACCTGCCGGAGATTTATTAAAAAAAATCAACTCACCCGCTGATTTAAAGCAATTTAGCGAAGACGAACTGGAACAGGTTTGTCAGCAGCTGCGTCAGTATATTATTGATGTGGTATCGGTAAACGGTGGCCATTTTGCCGCCAGTTTAGGCGTGGTGGAACTGACGGTTGCTTTGCACTATGTGCTAAATACGCCCTACGACCAATTGGTGTGGGATGTTGGTCACCAGGCTTACGGACATAAAATACTGACCGGCCGCCGGGATAACTTCCATACTAACCGGGTTTATGGCGGCATCAGCGGTTTCCCAAAACGCTCTGAAAGCGAATATGATACCTTCGGCGTGGGGCACTCTTCTACCTCTATTTCTGCTGCCCTGGGTATGGCTGTTGCATCGCACTACAAAGGCGAGTATGACCGCCAGCACGTTGCCGTTATCGGCGACGGCGCCATGACGGCCGGTATGGCATTTGAAGCGCTGAACCATGCAGGTATTGAGAATTCTAACATACTGGTTATCCTGAATGATAACTGCATGTCGATAGACCCTAATGTAGGCGCGCTGAAAGAATACCTTACAGATATTACTACTTCAAAGCCATATAACCGTTTCCGCGATGATATGGCTTATGTACTGGGTAAACTTTCGCAGGTTGGCCCTGATGCTTTTAAAATAGCCAAGAAAATAGAAAAAAGCATCAAAGGGACATTACTGAAACAAAGCAACTTATTCGAGTCGCTGAAGTTCAGATATTTTGGGCCTACTGACGGGCATGACGTGAAACACCTGGTAAAGGTACTGCGTGATCTACGCGAAATCCCCGGACCAAAAATCCTGCATTGTGTTACCGTAAAAGGTAAAGGCTATGCGCTCGCCGAAAAAGACCAGACCAAGTGGCATGCGCCAGGTTTGTTTGATAAAATTACCGGCGAAATAAAGAAAACTTACCACGAAAAGCCGCAGCCGCCTAAGTACCAGGATGTTTTTGGCCATACCATTATTGAACTGGCCGAGCAGAACAAGAAAATTATGGGTATTACCCCGGCTATGCCCAGCGGTAGTTCGCTTAACCTGATGATGAAGGCCATGCCTAACCGGGCGTTTGACGTAGGTATTGCCGAACAGCATGCCGTAACCTTTAGCGCTGGTTTAGCTACTCAGGGTTTGGTGCCTTTCTGTAATATTTACTCCAGCTTTATGCAACGTGCCTATGACCAGGTAGTGCATGACGTTGCTATTCAAAAACTAAACGTGGTGCTTTGCCTTGACCGCGCCGGTATCGCCGGTGCCGACGGACCTACCCACCACGGCGCTTATGACCTTGCTTACTTCCGTTGCATCCCGAATATGATCATCTCTTCCCCGATGAACGAGGAAGAGCTGCGTAACCTGATGTATACCGCCCAGTTGGAAAACATGGGGCCGTTCGTGATCCGTTATCCGCGTGGTAATGGTGTCATGGTAGACTGGAAACGTCCGTTTAAAGCCCTGCCTGTAGGCAAAGGCCGTAAAATTTGCGACGGTGTTGATGTAGCTATTCTCACCATTGGTCATATCGGTAACGAGGCCGTAAATGCTACCGCTTCGCTGAATGCCGAAGGCTACTATCCTGCCCATTATGACCTTCGTTTTGTTAAACCGCTTGACGAAGCCCTGCTGCACGAAGTGTTTAGCAAATACCAGCATGTGATTACCGTTGAAGATGGTTGCCTTGAAGGTGGTATGGGTAGTGCAGTGCTTGAATTTATGGCCGACCATAATTACCAGGCACACGTTGTCCGCCTGGGTATTCCAGACCGTATTATTGAACATGGTGAGCAGCCTGAGCTATGGGCCGAGTGTGGTTATGATGCGGATGCTATTGCCCAACAGGTAAAGGCATTCGGAATAAGCCATACCCCGCATATCATCGCTTCCTAATTTAGCTTTAATAGCTCTAATAGCCATTTAAGTTACTTCACACGCTCTGGCAACGTATCAGCAGCCTGCCCGATAAATGATAATTATTGGGGAAGTTGTGCTCTCTTATTGTATCCTGAGAATTATCAAGTCAACTCGTATTGAGATGTACCAATATTTTGTATATATACTCAAGTGTCGTGACAATTCCTATTATACAGGTATTACAAACGATTTGGAAAGGCGCTTACACGAACATCAGACTGGGTTGAATAACTTTGCTTATACTTATAACAGGCGTCCTGTAAAACTTGTATTTTTTGAACGGTTTATTGATATTAATCAAGCCATTGCGTTCGAAAAGCAGGTAAAGGGATGGAGTCGTAAAAAGAAAGAGGCACTTATTGATCAACAATGGGAGTTATTGCCAGAGTTGTCAAGAAAGCCCAAAACAAAGTTGTAGATAAAATCTTTTCATAAGGGTGCTTCGACAAGCTCAGCATGACAAAGCGAATAACTTATTCCGGATGTCACCCTGAATTTGTCGAAGGGCAAAAATAATTGATGATGATTCGACAGGCTCAGCATGACAAGAGCGAATTAACTTATTCCAGAGGTCACCCCTTATCGAAGGGCAAAAATGGTTGAGAATGCTTCGACAGGCTCAGCATGACATAAGCGAATCGACTTATTCCGGATGTCACCCTGAGCTTGTCGAAGGGCAAACGATGAAGAATGCTTCGACGGGCCCAGCATGACAAAAGCGAAACAACTTATTCCGGATATCACCCTGAGCTTGTCGAAGGGTAAAACAATTAAGAACGACACACAACACCCTAAGCACTACATAGGAAACAGCCAAACTATCCCATGGAACCTTCAGCACGTAAAAGTTTTAACGAAAATTTCAGCGAAGCGAAATACCGCGATCTGCTGAACAAACTGAATAGCGGCTTACCAGCGCCTGTTGCTTTTCGTGTTGCCGAAACACCAGTGTTTATCCCGGACGCTTTTCGCGATCAACTGATCGCTGCCGGCGAAGAGATTATTCAAACCATCCTTCAACCAGATTTCAAGCAGCTGACAGAAAACGCCATCCCGGAAAAGTGGCGCATACCGAACGAGAATAACCATCCGCATTTTATCGCTTTAGACTTTGGCGTTTGCCGTGACGATGCAGGCAACCTTGCCCCTAAGCTGATCGAGCTGCAAGGCTTTCCCTCTTTGTACGGATTCCAGGTTTATCTTTCGGAGACGTGTAAAGAAGTTTATGATATTGATGATACCTGGCAACCTTACCTCAGTGGCTTGGATAAGGATACTTACCTTAAACTGCTGGAAAGAACTATCCTTGGGAAATACCTACCAAGCGAAGTAGTGCTGATGGACGTGAACGCCAGGCAGCAAAAAACAGTGGTCGATTTTCACCTTACTTCTCAATACCTGGGGATTCCAATTGTATCCCTGGAGGAATTACGCGAGCATAACGGGCAATTGTTTTACGAGAAAGAAGGCGAAGTGCTGCGGATCAAGCGGATATATAACCGGTTGATCTTCGACGAAATTGACAATGATCCAAAGATATTTGACAAGGTGGTAGACATTCGCAAGCCTTTGGACGTGGAGTGGATTACGCACCCCAACTGGTTCTATCGCATTAGCAAGTATACCATGCCGTTCCTGAAAGGCGATTACATCCCTGTGAGCCGGTTTGTTAACGACTTAAAGCAACTACCCGAAAATTTAGCAGGCTTTGTATTGAAGCCTTTGTTTTCTTTTGCGGGGCAGGGTGTAATGATAGATGTAACGGAAAGCAGCATCCGGCAGCTTAAAGACCCCGAAAACTGGATACTGCAGCAGAAAGTGAATTATGCGCCTGTTGTGCAATCGCCGGAGGGTGGCGTAAAAGCCGAGATCAGGCTGTTGTACCTTTGGCCCGATGGCGATGAACGGCCTACCTTAGCCATTAACCTGGCCAGGCTTAGCCGTGGCAAGATGATCGGCGTACGTTACAACAAAGATTTTACCTGGGTTGGCGGCAGCGCCGGTTTGGTAAAATAAGCCAACCTTATAAAAGTATTGATAAGCAAAAAGGCACCTCGCGGTGCCTGTGCTATTTGTATCTTTTATTTTTTCTGCGGTGTCGCAGGTTCCGGCTTCTTTTTGTACTCGCGGAAGGCTACGCCTCCTAATGCCAGTGCCAACAGGATTGAACCGGCCAGGGAAATACCTTCACCTGTATAATAAGAAGTTGGGTGGAATACAAATTCAATCTTATGGTTACCCAACGGAATTTGCGCTGCACGCAGGATATAGTCTGCGCGGAAATAAGGCTGCTCTTTACCATCGATCAGCATTTTCCAGCCCTTGTCATAATAAATTTCAGAGAAAACAGCCACCATTGTCGCGGTTGCGCCGCTCTGATAAACCATATGATCCGGTGCGTAGCTGGTTAACGTTAGTGTCGCGGTTGGGTCTACCTGGTTCTGTTTCTCGTCAATCAGTTTACGGAAACGTTTATCAACGATCGCCTCATTCTTAGGGTCGAAGCTGCTGATGGCTTGCATTTCCTGATCGGCGTTATCTACGTACTTCACATTCTTCACGAACCAGGCATGTCCGCAAGCGGTTTGGTTCACCTGCATGCTCGCCTGCTGATTTTTTGGATCAGAATTGATGATGTACTTGGTATTCAGCATATCCAGCACATCCTGGTTAACAGATTTAGTTAATTGATTATCGATCAGTTCCTGGTAACGTTTTAACTTAGCAGCGTGGTAGCCGCCGATGCTTTTATGATAATAAGAGGTAAATGCGTTGGTGAACGGATCGCTTGTCAAATCCAGCACGCGGAAATCCGGATCGGTATCGCGGAGAATAAACTGATCAACCTCGCGCGGTTTGATCTGTTGCGAAAGTTCCTGCTTTTCGCCAAAATGGTCTTCAGAAAGGAAGCGTTTATCTACCGTCCACATATCTACCAACGCCAGGATCAGGAAGCCAATAGAGGCAGTAGCCACATTCAGCTTATGTTTAATCAAAGCCCAAACCAGGCCAAACGCAATCACAATAAAGATCAGCGAGCGGATTGCATCATGCTGCTCTAACGACTTACGGTCTTCGATCAATGCGCTGGCAATGCTGTTAGCAGTACCAGAATCGCCCCCAAGCATTTGTGTAAGCTGGGCGATCATGTTCTGGTGTTCTGGTCCTTTAAAGCTCAAGAACAGTTCCGGCACTGCCAGTAAGATCAGGGTCAAGCCACCGGCGATACCACCGGCGATGTACAATTTCTTTAACAAGTATTGTTCGTCTTTTCCGGCGATCACTTCCTGTACGGCCAGTAAGGCTAATATCGGCACACACAAACCGGCTACAGCTAAAATTGATTCAACCGCGCGGAACTTGTTGTATAACGGGAAGTAGTTGAAGAACAGGTCTGACAGGAACGGCAGGTTCTTACCGAATGACAGGAACATCGTCAGGACGGTAACTGCCAGCAGCCACCATTTCAACCTGCTCTTAACAATCAGCAAGCCTAAAATGAACAGGAAGCAAATTCCTGCGCCAAAATAGAACGGACCTTCTGTAAATGGCTTATTCCCCCAATAAGTACCCAATTGCTGTGCAAGTCCTTGCGCCTGTTCCGGCGAAGCACCTTTTTGGGTAAGGGTTTGCACCACTTTAGAATTCTCCTGCACCGGGGTGATCGCGCCACCGCCGTAAGCATTCGGCACCAGGAAAGTGAAACATTCACCCACACCCTGGCTCCATTGGTAGGCGTATTCTTTGTCTAAACCATTAGATGGCTCTGAAGTATGCTGGGTAAGGTTGGATTTACCACGGTTTGATTCTTTGCCGTACTCATAGGTGGTCCACAACATAGAAGCATTCACTGCAAGCGCCAAAAGCGTAGCAGCAGCCAGGTAAACAATAGACGTAAAGAAGGGCTTGGTTTGTTTTGCTTTGATCGCGTGGTACAATTCGATACCAACCAATACCAGGATAGCGATCATCAGGTAATACGTCATCTGGATGTGGTTCGCACGGATTTCCATTGCCAGGAAGAACGCCGTAAGCGCGCCACCCAACCAGTACCTTCCGCGGAGCGTCAGCAAGATACCTGCAATGATCGGTGCAAAAAATGCAATCGCAAACGCCTGGTTAGCATGCCCGGCATCAAGCAGGATAATATTATAGGTGGAGAATGTAAACGCAATAGCGCCGGCAGCGGCAAGCCATGGGTTAAGCTTCAGTACGCAGAACAATAGATATGCGCCTAAAAGCATGATCAGCACGGTATCTACCGGGTTCGGGAAAATGTCCTTTACTACTTTTACTACCCAGGTAGTGGCATTTGAAGGGAAGAACGTCCAGATCTGGTAGGCGGGCATACCGCCGAACATGCTGTTAGTCCAAAGCGGGGCAGTTCCCGTTTTGGCCTTGACGTCCATAATTTCTTTTTGAGTAGCCTGCGCGCGAATCACATCGCCCTGGCTTAACACCTTACCCTGAAACGCCGGAAGGAAGTAAATAAAACAGATTACTATAAAAATTCCGGTAATGGCCAGGTGTATGCCATTGCGCTTTAACCAATTGTTCATTTAATTCTAAAAATTGAATTCCAAAAATAGGAATTTGACCGAGAATAGAAACGATTTGTTTTTCAGGCGGTAGTACCGCAGCCGCTGTTTAAAATCAGCAGGATGCCTGCAATTAAAATAACGATGAAGATGAGATAAGAAATGAGGTTAATGCGACCAAAATCCTCACGGTTGAAATAGATCGTATAGGCATTGTATGCAGCCATTCCTGCTATAAATATCCAGAAAAACCAGTTGAGCGGCGCACAATGCGCATAAAACGGAACTACGAAGCATACCAGGATGGCATCCACCACAATCAGGCTGAAGATCCACGGCGTGCCATGGTGCCTGCGGTTAAATACTTCCTTGGGCAGCATGGTTATTTAAGCTCTTCGTAGTCGATGAACTCCCCTTCAGAGTCGGGTACGGATTTCTTTTGCGCCGGGGGCATATAATCTACCCGGATACTACCGTTAGGGCGTTGCTGTTCGCGGTATTGTTGCTGATTTTGCTGTTGCTGGGCCTTGTTTACCAAACCCTGGAACAACATAGGAAGAAAAATGCGGGCCAGACTTTTAATAATGTATAACACGCATATAGAGATGATCAGGAGCCTAATCAGTATCATTTTCTAAAATTTTAGCTTACAAATATAAGTTTAATAACGAATAAAAAGTTTGTTTATGATAGGGACGATGTCTCCTGCTGGTCATGCAGGTACAGGGCTAAAGCGAAAGCAATGATATAAACTACCTGCTGCCCGGCCAGCCCCCAATCCTGCAGGAGGGTTGTACCGAAAATCAACACACTGATGATTAACCCACCGGTGATATATCCAAGGCGACTAAGTCTGCCGCCTAATAAGATCAGTAACCCGGTAAGCGCCTCTAAAAAAGGCAACACATACAAAAACGCGTTCGTCAACGCTGGCGGCAGAATAGTGGAACCAAAAGCTGCACCCGATTTAGCTACAAAAGCAGGCAAGTTAGGTATACGGACGATGCCGTGCATCAGCATATTGATACCGAGGCCGATCCTGAAAATGTGTATGGCTTTAAACTTGTTCATTAGCTGATGTATTAATAACGAGCCTCCTTTATTCAGGGAGGCTCGTAGCTATATCAATTATTTACAAGGACAATCCTTGGTTGGTTTTGGGCAATCTGCCTTTTTGGTGCAGTTTTCTTTGCTGCAGCAAGAGGTTTGTTTTGCTTTAGCTTTTTTTACAACTACTACATTATTAGCCATTAAAGAAGTTGCGGCAAAAGCGATTGCCAGCACACTTAAACTTAATTTTTTCATTTTTTTAAAATTTTAAATGTTAAATAATTTCAAGAAGTACAACGGTTTAGGTTGGTCTGGAAAATTACTTAACAGGTGCGTGGCGGTTTCCAGTTGGAAGCATGGTAAGCAGACAGATCGCCCATTTTATAGAGAGAAACCGGCTTCGGAAGTGCATACGCCGGAGTAATAGTTATCCGGACAGGTTCTGTAACGATAAACCCGCAAAGACTGCAAGAGAACATCATGGTGCAAGCAGGCTTATCACAACCACTATCTGCTTTGTTGTCTTGGTGATGACAAGCCACTTTGCCAGCCATTTTTTTACAGCATTGATGAAGCTTTTTCACCGGCATAGCTTCCGCCCGCTCCAAACCGCTAAACGCGGTAAGGAAAAACATGCATGCTATTAATATCACCGATAACAGTTTCATCAGCCACTAAGTACGGTGTTTGCAACTAAGTATCAAATGATTAGTGTCACAAAAGTTTCAAAATTGCAAACAGTTTTTCCGCAGCGTTACTTTTTAAGATAGGCATTTGGAATGTTAGGCAGTGTATAACTGATCCCGTAAGCATGTTTAATCAATTCTGAAATTACGTTGGCGATGGTAAAAGGGTTGCGGTGCATCTGCGGCAACATGCCCATGCTGGCATAACTGATAGGGTTTACCGCTGGGATAAAGGTTTCCCACTCGTAACCCTTACCCCACACCAGGCCCTTAACAGTATATTCCAGATCTGCACCGTTGGTAAGCAAAAACTTCATCATGGCGGATGAATTATGATTGTGTTGGCACACCGTATGAAAAACAGGTGTTTGCCCGCCGAAACCATGTTCGTCATACCCGGCGCGGACATCCACATTAGCGCCATGCTTTACCAGCACCTTCGCGCAGTCTACGTGGTTATACTCTGCACAAAAGTGAAGCAAAGTAGCTCCCGATAATGGCGTAAAGGTGTTATTGTAGCGCGAATAAGTTCGATGAATAATTTCTGAATCTGCCTGGATCAGGTTTTCCAATTTCTCGGCATCATCAGCCAAAACAGCCAGCAATGCATCGTCGTCGAACTCCAGCCCATAATTAATAAAGGTACGGACGCAGGTTTTAAACCTGGGCGAACGCAGGTACATTTCTACCATAGTGGTGAAAAGCGGTACGCCGTCATGTACTTCATTCGGGTTACCACCTTCTTCAAAGTAGCTCTTTATCCCTTCAAAAGCATGAACTTCAATATCATTCAATACTTGCTGATAATCTGGCATGGCTTACTTTTCGCTTAACATTTTTTCCAAAGCAAACATCTCGTCGCGTAGCTTGGCTGCCTGCAAAAAGTCCATATCCTTAGCAGCGGCCACCATTTCTTTACGCGTGTTCTCTATTGCCTTTTTCAGGTCGGCTTTGGTCATGTACTGTACAATCGGGTCTGCTGCTATGCTGGTAGCAGAATCAATTTCTTCTACATATGCCCGCTGCACGCCGCCCTTGAAGTCTACAACAGATGTTTGCTCTATAATGGCTTCTTTAGATTTACCTACCGTTTTAGGTACAATACCATGTTCTTCATTATAAGCGATCTGTTTTTCGCGCCGACGGGTAGTTTCATCAATCGTGATCTGCATAGAATCGGTAATCGTATCGGCATACATAATAACGCGGCCACGGTCGTTACGTGCGGCGCGGCCAATGGTTTGTATCAGCGAACGTTCTGAACGTAAGAAGCCTTCTTTATCCGCATCCAGAATGGCTACTAACGAAACTTCCGGCAAATCCAAACCTTCGCGCAGTAAGTTGATCCCGATCAGCACGTCGAACTCCCCTAAACGCAAGCCTCTCAGAATCTCCACACGTTCCAGTGTCTTCACTTCGGAGTGGATATAACGGCACTTGATGCCGAGACGGTCCATATACTTAGCCAACTCTTCAGACATACGTTTGGTTAGTGTAGTTACCAGTACGCGGTCGCCCAATTTTACGGTTTTGTCCACTTCATCCAGCAGATCATCCACCTGGTTAATTACCGGGCGGATTTCAATTTCAGGATCGAGCAAACCGGTTGGCCGGATCACCTGCTCTACCACCACACCTCCAGATTTTTCCAGTTCATAATCACCCGGCGTTGCACTTACATAAATAGTCTGCGGCGCCAAGCCTTCAAATTCCTGGAAATTCAACGGGCGGTTATCCAATGCGGCAGGCAAACGGAAACCATATTCTACCAGCGAAATTTTTCGCGAACGGTCGCCGCCATACATAGCCCTGATCTGCGGAACCGTTACGTGGCTTTCATCAATCACCATCAGGTAATCATCGGGGAAGTAGTCCAGCAAACAGAACGGGCGCGCACCTGGGCGACGGCCATCAAAAAAGCGCGAGTAGTTCTCGATACCCGAACAATAGCCCAACTCGCGGATCATCTCCAGGTCGTAGTTCACCCTTTCTTCCAGTCGTTTAGCTTCCAGGAAACGCTTCTCATCTAAAAACTGCTGTTTACGCATCTCCAGCTCTTCCTGTATAGCCCAGATAGATTTGGTAAAACGGTCTCGCGGAGCAACATACAAGTTTGCCGGGAACAGCACCATGTTCTCCATTTTCTCCAGGGTTTTACCTGTCTTCACATCAAAGCTGCTCAGTTCTTCTATATCATCGCCATAGAAAGAAATGCGGTACGCATAGTCCAGGTAAGCCGGGTAAATATCAACGGTATCACCTTTTACACGGAAAGTACCGCGTTTGAAATCGGCAGTAGTTCTTGAATATAAAATCTCTACCAAGCGGTGCAAAAAGGCATTGCGACTGATACGCGTACCCACCGCAAAACGGAAGACAGAATTGGAAAAGTCTTCCGGATTACCCATACCATAAATGCAGGATATGGATGATACGACAATTACATCTCTTCTGCCAGCCATTAACGAAGAAGTAGTTCGCAAACGAAGCTTTTCAATCTCGTCGTTAATCTGCAGGTCTTTCTCGATATAAGTATTCGTGGTCGGGATAAACGCTTCCGGCTGGTAATAGTCGTAATACGACACGAAGTAGTTCACGGCGTTCTCCGGGAAGAACTGCTTAAACTCGCCATACAGCTGCGCAGCCAAAGTTTTGTTATGACTAAGCACCAAAGTAGGGCGCTGCGTTTCAGCAATAACGTTGGCAACGGTAAATGTTTTACCCGAACCGGTAACCCCTAAAAGGGTTTGATACTGCTCGCCGCTCTCAACGCCTTCAACCAATTGCTTAATAGCGCCAGGCTGATCGCCGGTAGGCTTATAGTGTGAATTTAACTTAAACTCCATTACTTCAAAAATACAACAAGTTAAGGCCAAACGCTAATAACGTTAGCAAATATTACTTTGTTGTTAAAAAGGAGCACGGCTCTCCCCAAACCCCATTTCTAAAAGAGTGACTTTATGAAAATAAAGGGAAGCCAGGTTGTGCGGTTCCTTCCTCGGGGAAGGAGGAGGAAGGGGTACGACCTCTCCCCAAACCCCTCTCCGAAAGAGAGGGGCTTCGAAGGTATGATGTAAGAGGATATTAGAATTGCTTCAGTTTGCAACTACTCACACCCTCCCCAACCTTCCCGAGGGAGGGAGTTGGAAAGTCCTCTCCTAAGAGAGATTTAGGAGAGGTAAAATGGCGACCTCTCCCCAAACCCCTCTCCGAAAGAGAGGGGCTCCTTAAAAAGCTAAAAGTCCTCTCCTGTGGCGAGGACTTAGGATAGATAAAATATACGACCTCTCCCCTAACCCCTCTCCGAAAGAGAGGGGCTTCGCATTACAATTGTAATAACTAAAAATTCATGAAGTCCTCTCCCCTGGAGAGGATTTAGGAGAGGTGAAATAGGCGACCTCTCCCCAAACCCATTTCTAAAAGAGTGACTTTATGAAGATAAAGGGAAGCCAGGGTCGTGCGGTTCCTTCCTGGGGTAAGGAGGAGGAAGGGGTACTACCTCTCCCCAACCCCTCTCCGAAAGAGAGGGGCTTCGAAGGTATGATGTAAGAGGATATTAGAATTGCTTCAGTTTGCAACTACTCAAACCCCTCCCCAACCCTCCCGAGGGAGGGAGCTAAAAGTTCTCTCCCCTGGAGAGGATTTAGGAGAGGCCCTTAATCATTCGTCCTTCGATGCTTTAACCAGTACCAGCCGAGGTTGAAAGCAATTATGCCATGATTAACAATAGTCGGTAGCAGGCCGTAGTATTTCCGCATGATCTGAAAGCGCTCGACCAGGCTTTGACGGTGCTTTTTCTTAGACATACCGCCCACCAGGTACTTGGCCACGTACTGATGCACGTTAACAATGCTTTTAGCTTGTCTGGCCGCTTTCAGTATCCAGTCGATGTCGGCACTTAAACCATAAGCGGGATCATACGGAGAGGTCAAACTACGGCGGATATAGATCGCCTGGTGGCTGATATTCATGCCGTACTTAAAGTCGCGCCAGGTAAATTGTTCTGGTGCTTTATGCCGGCGCTGGCCAAGGCTTTCACCCTGCTCATTAATCATTTCGGTTTCTCCGTAATAAATGTCTGCATCGTCGGCAGTGGCAAATATATTGGTTACCGTATCAGGTGCATAAATCTCATCGCCCGAATTCATAAACAACACATAATCTCCAGTAGCTAAAGCTAAGCCTTTGTTCATGGCATCATAAATGCCCTTATCGGGTTCGCTGATCAGCTTTGAAATTTCATTACTGTACTGCTTAAGAATAGCTAAAGTACCGTCGGAAGAAGCACCGTCGATCACGATATATTCGATGTTCCGGTAAGTTTGATGAACGACGGATTGAACGGTCCGCTCGATATCGCGAACGTTATTATAGACAACAGTAATTACGCTAAGCTTCGGCTGAAACATTAAATACCCGTGGTTTTTAGTGCTTGCTGGTAAAGTTTAATATGTTTTTGAGCGATCACCTGCTCCGAAAAATTATCCATCACGGTTTGCCGGGCCTGCTGCCTTAGCTGCTCTTTGTCCGAATAATCCAGCACCCATTCCATTCCCTTTGTAAAACTTTCAGAAGAACGGTAGGTAGCCAGGTAACCGTTGTGCTTGTGCTGTACCATATCGGGTATACCACCGGTTGTAAAGGCGATCACCGGAGTTCCGCAAGCCAGGCTTTCCATTACGGTGTAAGGCAAATTATCTTCGAGGGATGGGATTAGAAAAGCATCCGCAGCTGCATAGCACTGCGCTAATTTCTCCTCATTTCCAATAGTACCTAAAAAAGTAGTCTTAAATGGAAAAACCGGAAGCGGGTCATTGGTGCGGTTGCCGAAGATCACCAGTTCAATATCATCAGCTTTTACCCCTCTGCGTTCTTTCAGCATGTTAAGGCTTTCCATCAGATATTCAGTCCCTTTATGCAGGTCTTTGCGCGAGGGCATAAAACCGCTCAGGAAAATAAATTTATCAGCAGGAATGTTTAGCGCAGCCCGCGCTTCTGCCTGTTTAAGCGGGGTAAATACCGAGGTATTCAGCGTATTCGGAACCTGCTTAATGGCTTTATCTTTCATCAGGCTGCTCATCAAAACCGAGCTTAGCATCCACGAACTTGGCGCGATGATACTGAAGTTCAGCCCGTCATAAGCCTGTTTTTTCTGGTGCCAGATCTTGTTCGATTGGTCGTGCTCGTCCGGGTGCTTTAGCAAGGGGCAATAACCGCATTGATGCTGGTAGTGGTCGCAGGTGTAGCGCACATGGCAACCGCCTGTAAAAGCGTTACTGTCGTGGAACGTCCAGACGATAGGTTTGTTCAGCTTAGCCAGCTCTGCCAGGTGGGCCGGGTTTAAAAAACTATGGTTCACCCAATGCAGGTGAATGATGTCTGCATTCTGAACATCCGGATGGTGGATCACCGAACGGCCAAACCAGGTAAAAGAAAAAGGGGTGCGCTTATTGGGTTTCAGGAAGCGCTTGGCGAGTATCCGTTCCAGTATAATAGTGGCGGCGGTGTAACCTTTTTTTACCACGCTATCATTAAAAGTAAGAATAGCCGGGTTTTTACCGAATTTATAGTGCACTATTACTTTCGAATCGATATTTTCGTTCAGCAATGCCTGGTTAAGGCGGATGCAGGCTTTACCGGCTCCACCATTACCATCATAAGTGTTTAAGTGCACTACTTTCAGCATGCTTCAAAAATACATTTATTCGCTACAGACAACCTTTATTTTACATGAAAAAAGCTTACTTGTTTTTTGTTCTCTCATTATTTGCCGGGGTGGGCGCAAAAGCGCAGGCTTCGCAGGCCTATTTTGCCTCTAACCCTGCCCTTACCCCCGACGGTAAAACCGTTATCTTCAGCTACGAGGGCGACCTCTGGAAGGCAGATATCGGCAACCCGGCGGCTGTTAGGCTTACCGCTATGCAAGGGCAGGAAACTAATCCGCGTGTTTCGCCAGACGGCCAATGGCTGGCATTTTCTTCTAACCAGTTTGGCAACAACGATGTCTACGTGATGCCTTTGGCCGGTGGCGAAATTAAACAGCTCACCTACCACGAGGCCAGCGACGAAGTGGATTCATGGAGCTGGGATTCAAAAACCATTTACTTTACTTCAGGACGATACAATGCATTTTCGGGTTATAAAGTAAGCCGTGAAGGCGGAACGCCTGTCCGCGTATTTGGTAATTACTTCAATACCATCCATGGCATTTTTGAACACCCAACAACGGGCGAGCTGTTTTTCAGCAACACCTGGGAAAGTTACCGCTTTCCTACGCGTAAACATTACAAAGGCGCGTACAACCCGGATATCCAATCATACAATCCTAAAACCAAAGCGTACAAGCAATATACCACCTGGCAGGGTAAAGATTTCTGGGCATCGCTGGATAAGAAAGGCGATATCTACTTTGTCTCTGACGAAGGCAACGAAGAATACAACCTGTACACCTTCGTAAACGGAAAGAAGACGCAACTCACCAATTTTAAAACGTCCATCAAACGTCCCATCGTTAGTGCTAACGGGGCAAAGGTGGCTTTCGAGCGCGATTACCAGTTGTATGTGTACGATGTGGCTTCTAAACAAACACAGAAACTTAACCTGAACATCTACCGCAATAATATTTTGCCAAAAGAGCAGGAGTTTGATGTAGCAGGCCATATCGAAGGTGCGGATATTTCTCCCGATGGCAAGAAGCTGGCGTATGTATCGCGCGGCGAGCTATTTGTCAGCGACGCAGATGGTAAGTTCATTCAGCATATTGATCGCGGCAACAGCGAGCGGGTGTTGGAAGTGAAGTGGATGCCGGATAATAAAACCCTAATCTATGCGCGTACCGTTGGCGGTTACCCAAATCTGTTTACGATCTCTGCCGCAGGAAACGGAAAAGAAAAGCAGTTAACTAATGACAAGCAAAGCGACCGCCTGCTGATCTTCAATAAAAAACGCACGCAAGGTGTTTATCTGAGCGGCCGTAACGAATTAAGGCTTTTCAACCCTGCCACTTTGGAAAGCAAAACTATTGTGAAAGACGAATTCTGGGGCTTCCAGAATACTCAGCCGCTTTTCTCGCCCAATGGCGACTACGTGGTGTACAATGCTTACCGCAACTTCGAGCTGGACGTTTTTGTGTATAACATCAATACAGGTAAAACCACCAACCTTACTAGCAGCGGTGTAACGGAAGCAGATCCATTCTGGTCGCCGGATGGCAGGTACATTTACTTTGCTTCTTCGCGCACCAAACCTGCTTATCCGTACGGTATGCAGGATGCTCATGTTTACCGCATGCCACTACAGAAATTCGACGAAGACTACAAGCTGGATAAATTCAACGACCTGTTTAAAGAAGAGAAAAAAGAAGACCCGGCAAAACCAGCAGACCAGAAAGATAAAAAGACCGGCGCCGCTAAACCCGTTTCGCAACAGCCTGCACCTAAACCCGCAGCCGACCTGGTTATTGATACGGAAGATATCATGAAGCGCCTGGAAAGGATCAGTCCGGATTTTGGCTCGCAAAGCTCGCCTTATGTTGTTCAAAAAGGGACTAAAACATTCGTATACTTCGTGTCAGACCAGGCCGAAGGACGCCGCGCACTTTACCGTACCACGTTGGAACCTTTCGAAAACAACAAGACTGAAAAGGTAGCCGGAGCGGAAAACTTGTTCAGCTACGATATCATTTCGGGAGGCGATAAATACTATGCTTTATTCGGCGGGAACATTTACAAACTGAACCTCGACCAGAACAAGGTAGACCGGGTAGACGTGAGCCTGAAATTTAACCGCAACCTGGAAGGCGAGTTCCGCCAGATGTTTGACGAATCATGGGCTGGACTGGAAGAGAATTACTACGACGGTAATTTCCACGGCGTAAACTGGAAGGCTATACATGACGAGTATGCCGAATTTTTGCCTTACATTAATAACCGGGCAGACCTGCGTTTAATGTTGAATGACATGCTGGGCGAATTAAATTCTTCGCATATGGGCTTCAGCACCTTTGGTGCAGAGGAACGCACCAACCTGCGCTACCGCACAATGGAGACCGGTATTTTATTCGACAATAACAACCCGTATAAAGTAGCTGCTGTTGTTGACAACAGCAAGGCCGACCGTAAGGGAATAAACGTACAGCCCGGTGATAAACTTGTAGCGGTCGATGGCGTAAAGGTGGATGAAAACATGGACCGCGACGCCTACTTTACCAAACCTTCGCTGGATGATGAGTTGCAGCTCACCTTTGATCGCGCCGGGACTTCCGTTAATGTGAAGATCCACCCGGAAGCCAGTTATGAGCTGAAAGGCCAGCTTTACGACGACTGGATTGAGAACAACCGGAAAATGGTAGCAGAGAAAAGTAACGACCGCATTGCCTATGTGTATATGAAAGATATGGGCGGGCCATCGTTAGAAAGCTTCCTGGAAGACATGGTGGACGAAGCCTATCGTAAAGATGCCCTCATCCTTGATCTGCGCTACAATACCGGTGGTAACGTGCATGATGCCGTATTACGTTTCCTGTCGCAGAAACCTTACCTGCAATGGCAATACCGCGGCGGCGTGCGCACGCAACAGCCTAATTTTGCCCCGGCTGCGAAACCGATCATACTGTTAGTGAATGAGCAAACGCTGAGCGATGGCGAGATGACAGCACAAGGATTCAAAGCGCTGGGCTTGGGTAAGATCATCGGCACGGAAACCTACCGCTGGATCATCTTTACCAGTGCGAAAGGCCTTGTGGATGGATCAAGCTACCGCATACCCGCCTGGGGATGTTTTACCCTTGATGGCAAAGACATTGAGCATGAAGGGGTGAAACCGGATATTACGGTAAACACCACCTTTACAGACCGGTTGAACAATACCGACCCGCAGATAGACCGCGCTGTTTCAGAGATTATGAAGCAGCTGAAATAATTAGATCGGGGGCGGTAAAACGCTCCCGATTTTTTGTTTATTTGTGCGACTAATGAACACCGAACTTACCGACAAAAGCTTCTGGGCAAACTATTGGGAATCGAAAAAGGGACTGGCTTTTAAGGTTCCGGTTAACCATACGTTTTATAAAGTAATCCGCCGCATTACCGGTAAAAACAAAATTGAAAGCGCCATTGAACTGGGTGGCTTCCCCGGCTATTACGCTATTTTTCTTAAAAATTACTTCGGGGTGAATGCGTCGCTGTTCGATTATTACATTCATCCGCAGATACTACATGAAGTACTTGCGGCAAACCAGCTTTCCGAAAATGACATCCCGGCTATCGAGGGCGATATCTTTAGCTACAGCCCAAAGAAACAGTATGATTTAGTGCTGTCCTGCGGGTTGATCGAGCATTTTACAGATACCCGCGACATCATATCGCGCCATGTTGATTTTGTTAAACCCGGTGGTTCCCTGCTCATCACCCTTCCTAACTTTACGGGCGTTAACGGCTGGATGCAGCGCAAGTTCGACCCGGAGAATTACAGCAAGCATAACATAGACTGCATGGATCCTAAACTACTGGCAGACCACGCCAAGGCTTTAGGCTTAAAAAACGTACGTTCCTGCTATTATGGCAAGTTTACCATCTGGTTAGAAAACAAGGCACAGCAGCCTAGTTCTGTAAAGGCATTGTTTAAACTGATCTGGCTTACCGGCAAAATTTTCACCAAGATTATTCCCATTGACAGCAAGCAGCTTTCGCCGTATATTGTGCTAACAGCAACAAAATAATATGGCCTGGGGAATTTCTCCTCGAAAACTCGAAGTGGTGCCTTTAGGCGCTTACAGCGCCGACCACTACCTTACCTTACTTTATCACGCAATGCAAAACATGGGTTGGCACATCAGCTATTTCGACCATGATGGCATTATCGCCTACACCAATATTTCCTGGGCTTCTTATGCAGAGGAAGTCTCTGCAAGAATTCGCGGTAATATGGTCGTGATAAAAAGTGAGTGCGTGGGCTACCAGGGGTTGTTTACAGACTATGGTAAAAACGAAAAGAACCTGGAACTGCTGTTTGGCGAAATTGACGTACGCGAAGTTGTTTTAAGGGCCGAAATGGAAGAAAGCGTGCAAAAACTAATGGATAGCGTGCCCGAAAATCAGTTTGTACAATTAGCCGATCCGCCGCTCGCCGCCAAAGAAGATCTGCGCTTCCTGCCGGACTGGTTTGTGCCGACTAAGAAGTATTTAGTTACGCCTGTTCTGGTTTATCTGAACATCCTGGCTTTTATC
Source organism: Mucilaginibacter straminoryzae (assembly GCF_022953055.1). GTDB lineage: Bacteria > Bacteroidota > Bacteroidia > Sphingobacteriales > Sphingobacteriaceae > Mucilaginibacter > Mucilaginibacter straminoryzae. Next base: position 73,935 of record NZ_JALJEJ010000006.1, read on the forward strand.
GCCTCGTCTTTAGCTATCGCAGTATCTACTATTAAATTTCTAAATTCTAAAGAGATCCGTTACGACGACCGCTCGCCAATCGACGACATCTATCTGGCAGTAGGCATTAACGGACGCACCCCTGTTTTGCATGGAGAAGTTTGGCGACTGATCACGGGTACCTTCTTACATGGGGGCTTTATGCACCTGCTTGGCAACATGATTGTATTGGTTTACATCGGCTCGCTGATTGAATGGAAACTGGGCCGATGGAACTTCCTGTTTCTGTACCTGTTTACCGGCATCGTTGCCAGCATGACTTCGGTATTATGGCATACAGATGGTTACGCACTCGGTGCTTCGGGTGCCATATTTGGCCTGTTTGGCATTTTGCTGGCTTTACTAAGTACTGATTTTTACGAACGCAATGCCCGCAGGGCATTATTGATCAGTACCGGTATTTTTGTAGCGTTCCATATCCTTCCCTTAGGAAAGGGGATTGATCATGCGGCTCATTTTGGCGGGCTTATCTCTGGTTATGTGTTTGGCTGGATCGCTTACTTTGGGTTAAAGAAGAACAGAAAAGGCGTTAATACGATCACCGCAGGTTTAGTATCCGCGGTTCTCAGCGTTTTATTTGTTGTCATTGGTATGGCGACGGCAAAAGATTACCAGTTGAAGGAATACAAGCAACTGGTGGATAAAAGTGAAAACTACAGCCGCAACCTGTACGCCGAATTCTATGACGATAGTTTGGTAACCCGTGACCAAAAGCTGGCGCTTTTTAAGCGCAAAACATTACCGCAGATCAAGCTGCTTCAAAATCTGGAAGGGCAATATCTGAAACTCACGCTTCCAGAGAAAGAACGTAAAGAAGCCAGTTACCGGGCACAGATTGTTAAGTTACAGGCGAAATATTTTGGGCTGCTTTATCGCGAGTTTGAAGAGAAGACACCGAAATACCGGCCGCAGATTATTGCTGCAACTGATTCTATTAACAAATTGCGGGCAAAGTGGACAGAGGACGATAAACGCTAACTTTTAACCCGCTGGCGGATAAAACGTACCGCACGCTGCCATAAATTACCTTTGCGGTTTTTAAGGAAATGTTTGATGGCGCGGTAAGCGTCTGTATTTTCTTTCAGATCATCGGGGAAATAGGTAACCGGCTTACGCGAGATATGCACCTGGTACATCTCTTCCTGGTTTGAATGTACGCCGCTGCCATCATGCCCGATGTTCTGGATCAGTGAGTGCGAAGGATTGAGCGTTAAGCCGTTCTTCAGAAATATGGAGGCATACCAGCGTATGGCCCATGAATTGTTTTTGCCGGCCTTAAACTGTAGCATCTGTTTCCAGAAGTTCATGGTGCCTTCAATAGAAAAAGCACGGATCTTCTCGCGGTCGAATTGTTTCATCAGTACATCAACATCCGGCTCAAAGTTTTTCCAGGCGCGTGCCCAGGTAGCCCAGCCCCAGCTGGTGGCAGCACGATAAAAGAAAGTTTCGGGCAGCTCAGGGCTTTTTAAATCGTACATGTAAGCACCAATGTGCATTACCTGTTCCTGGTGCTGGTAGCGTTGCAGGGCTTCGTTAAAATATTGCAGCGTGTATGGTGATGAAAGCAAATCATCTTCAAATACAATGACCTTTCCGTAATCATTCACCAACTGCGTCACCCCGGAAATAATGGAATTAGCCAGTCCCATATTCTGTTCACGGGCAATGATCCTGACAGCCTTAAAACCTGTCACCTGTTCGGCTATCCGTCTCACCTCGTCCACCTTCGCTGCATCTGCTTCTGTTTTAGCGGCATCAGAAAAAATATATAAGCGCGACTCGTCTGCCAGCAGGTTTTTTTGCAGATAGCTCAAGGTGCGACGCGTATGTTCGGGCCGGTTATAAACAAAAAGCGCTATCGGGGCCAGGTTTTGCATACAGGTTATATACCCAGGCAGTTGTTGTCTTTGTAGAAAATAGATGTTGATTTACGGTAGAATAACCCCGGCGAAATACCGCTGAATGGTAATTCGCGGAAACCGTTCTCTTTCAGGAAATCTATACCGGGCTGGTAAAACTCGCGCTCAGAATCGTCCAGCACTACAACCCCATTTTCAGAAAGTGCTGCTACGGCCTGCTTGCAGCAGTTTACACGGTCGCGGCCGTCAACAATGATGATGTCGAATTGCTCACCGAGCTTCACCGGCATGCGGCAGTAATCTCCATCCTTATGCAACTCACAAAAAATGATCTCGGAGTTTTCGGGGCGATTGTTCAATATGGTTTCGTACCAGCCTTTGTCATGTTCAACTGAAACCACAATCCCGGCAGACTTGGCATAAAAGAAAGTGGAGTTGCCCGAGCCGAATTCGAAGATGGCATGCTGCTTACCAATCCGGTCTTTAATAAAATCGATAAAACTGTAAGTTACCCAAGGGATAGGATTACCCTCGGCATCTACCGGCTTCTGGTTATCAAAAGCATTAAACCAGCCAATTTCATTCAGGTAGCCCTTACCATTAAAAGATAGCAGCGAACGAAGGCGTTTGGGCTTTGCGGCCAGATCCAGAAGTGAGGTTAAGATATTCAACGTTTTATCAGTTTTTTAAAAAGCGAAATTAGGAATAATGATTTTAACATCATGTAGCCCTGCTGTCGGGTTTTAGGAATTACCAATACAAAAAATGTAGCGCTGGCGTAAGCGATCAGCGTAGCAATGGCAGCTCCCATCATACCCATCCGGGGTATTAAGATCAAATTCAGCAAAATGTTTACAACCGCGCCAAATCCGGTACGGATGAACGTTAATTTGTTATAATTCTCCGTAATGAGGTACTGGCTACTGGCTACACCAAGAAACACAAACACGCCAGACCAGATATGGACAGATAATACCGGCGCGGCGTAAGCATACTCTTTCGTATAGAGCTTATAGATCAGCGGCGCGGCAAACGTGATCACCAATGCAGCCGGGAAGCTCAGATAAACCATCAGGTCGTACAGGTTCTGGATGCGTTTTTTATAGCGTTCGGGATCGTCGCGCCGGGCATTTAGTATCGCCGGGAACAGCGAAGAAACAATTACTGAAGGGATAAAATTCCAGGCTTCGCTTAAGGTGGCTACCGTGGCGTAAGCGCCGGCCTCTTTCACCCCTACCATGTTCTGCAGCATCAGCTGGTCTATCCGCATATACACAGAAACCATAATGCCCGAGATAATCAGCGGCCACGAATAGCTAAGGAGTTTCTTAGCCAGTGAGTTATCCCAATTCCAGTCCAGGATGTTTCTGTCCGGCGTTTGATAGGCCATAAAATAACCTACAGAAAGTAAGGCGATGTCAATAACGTAAGCAAATACAAACAGCTCTAAAGGCTGCTTCATTATAATCAGTGAAACTTTAATCGCGGCTGAAATCAGGTTACCAATCACCTGCACCCGCATAATATATTGCGATTGTACCTGCGACTGGAAATAGGAATCGATAACGTTAAACGACTGTATGATCCCGGTAAAGGATAAAATAAATACAAAGCTGTACGGCGTGGCTTTAGCCGGATAAATAGCATAAGCCAGGTAAATGAGCGGAAGGCAGGCCAAACCGGCTACCACCTTTAACCAAAGCGAAGTGCCTAAAATGGTATCGCGTTTCTCGGGGAACTGGTGTAGTTCTTTAACAATAAACTGATCAAGCCCCAATGTGGCAATAGCTGAAAAGAAATAGATATAATTGATGCCACCGGTAAGGATACCATTTTTTGCAGGTAGTAAATAGCGGGCGACCAATATGCTAACCACCATTTTAATTCCCAGACTGCCTACCTTACCTAAAAAGAGCCATCCGGTATTTTTAAAATACTTTTCGAGCGCCTGCTGGTCAAAACCTTTAATGTTAGGTATACGCATGAAGGTGTAAAGTTATAAAAAAGCGTATTAGCAGGTTAATAACCTGGCGTACAACCTGCGAAATTGCAATTAATTATCAGGTAATATTCTTTTCTGATAGCGTAATACTTAAATTTAGGGAAACAATCTAAACACCATGGAACAAGAACTTACAAAATCTACCAGATCAAGAATTTCTGTTAAAGAAGCTATTCAGCAGGCCAAAAACTGGCGAGACTTTATTTTTTCACACGTGGATAGCGCTTTATCGGCCAAAATCCCTAAAGCTGTTTATATCTCCAGGACAGATATACAGGATCTTTACAAAGAGATGGAAGGCGACCCTAACCTGGTTGGCGTGAGGGCTTATTTCACACTAAAGTACCCCTGGACCAGAAAACAAAAGAATCACCTGAAATTTGTTTTGGTGCCCGTAAAAAATGTGCCAGGGTATAGCCACGGTAAAGATATTCTTACGGTTTCGCCAATAAAGGGTGACGGGGATGGCGACTCTGATCTGTACGATTTCACTAAACCTTGCCCTGATTACTGTGACACAAAAAGTGAAATGTTCGGACCATCGATATACTTGCCGGAAGCTGAATAATACGGCAGCCTTATGTTTATTACCCTACCTCACACCAGCCCCGGCAAGTACAATTTTGCAGATAGGGGCTGGCTTTATATACTTTATACGGATGACTGTGTAAAGTCAAAAAAAGTACGTTAACAGGTTACTAACCTGTGCCACAACCGATGAAAATGCAATTATTTATCGGGTAATATTCGTTTCTGATAGCGTAATACCTAAATTTAGGGCACAATCTAAGCACCATGAAACAAGACCTAACAAAAGCAACAAGAGTAAGAATCCCGGTTGAAGAAGCTATTCAGGAGGCACAAAACTGGCGTGATTTTATCGGCCCGCAGGTAAGCGCCTCTTCTCAACCAAAAATCCCAAAAGCGGTATATATATCAAGAGACGATATTATGGCGCTTGCAAAAGAATTCCAAAATAATGAGAACCTGGTGGGAACACGCGCTTATTTTACACTTAAATATCCTTGGTCTGAAGATATCAAGAATGAAATTAAGTTTGTACTGGTACCCGTAGCAGCTGAAGAAGGTTATCCTGCAGGGAAAGACATGCTTTATATTCCTGATGCCAAAGAATATGGCGGCGGCCCGGCAGAGTCTGATCTGTATGATTTTACAAAGCCTTGTCCTGATTATTGCGATACACAAAGTGCAATGTACGGAGAAGCAATAGTATAAGCCCTGAGATAAGAAATGCGCCCCTTTTTTAACTTTTTTACCAGTTATATCGTCCCGGCAAGTACGCTTCTCCCCATCGGAGCAGGCTTTATATACTTTAATAAGCTGAACAAGCCTTTAAAAGCATTGCTGGCCTATCTGCTGATGGCATTCATCATGAATGTGATCGGCACCACGATGGCCCACTACGATATTAATAACCTTCCGGCGCTGCATTTATATACTTTGCTCGAGGCTGTTTTTATTCTGCTTTACTACCGGTATGCGTTTGACAGCCCGGTAGTAAATCGCTGGACAACCATTTGCATTATCTTCTTTTCTACAGCGTGTATTATAAACGCTTTGTTCTTTCAAAGCATTTATGAGTTTAACACCAACACACGTCCGGTAGGGGCTTTAATGATCATTATTTTCAGCGCGGCTTATCTCGCCTATCAAAACAGTATTCCTAACCGCGAACTGGTCACGTCTTCCGGCCGTATCGTAGCAGGTGGTTTTCTGCTTTATTTCTGCAGCGCCATTTTCCAGTTTATTTTTACAGAAGCGCTAAGGCACACTACACCCAGGTCAATCCGGATCATGATCTGGGATATCCATGCGGCCCTTGTTTTTATTATGTATATGATATTTCTGATAGCAATCATCAGGCATGGAAGAAGTCAGAGATAATATGGCGGTACTGGTGATTGCAGCAATGATCTGCACGTTCACCATAGTTATCTGTTTTCTGATTGTTATTTACCGCAAACAGCTTGAAGCTGAAAGGCAACGGGAAGCCAACCGCGCCAAAAGTGTGTTCCTGGCCACTATGAGCCATGAGATACGCACACCCATGAACGGCGTATTGGGTATGGCTTCCCTGTTGAGAGATACCGAGCTAACGAATGAGCAGCGCGAATACATGCAAGCCATTATCCATAGCGGTGAGGCTTTGATCAATGTCATTAATGATATCCTGGATTTCTCCAAGATCGAATCGGGGAAGATGGAGATTGATATCCACTCCTTTAATCTGCGAAAATCTATTGAAGATGTACTCGACGTTTTTGCGGTCCGGTTGGCACAGACGAAGGTAGAGCTGCTATGCGAAATAGATGAAAAGCTGCCCGTTACGCTTAGCGGCGATAGTATGCGCCTTCGGCAGGTGCTCATCAACCTGATCGGTAATGCCGCTAAATTTACCCGTAAGGGCGAAATCTACATCGGCATTTCATTACGTGCTTATGAAAACGATATAGCAGATGTGGTTTTTGAGGTACGCGATACAGGTATCGGCATTGCCGCCAACAAACTTGCTATGCTGTTTGATGCCTTTACCCAGGCATCCGCAGCTACCGCACGTACCTACGGTGGCTCTGGTTTGGGTTTGAGTATCAGCAAAACGCTGATTAACCTGATGGGGGGCGATATCAGTGTAACCAGCACCCCAGATGTTGGCACCTGCTTTACTTTCAACATCAAGTGTACAGCAGCTAACAATATCAATGAAAGGGTTGCGCAACCCAGCGATAAATACACCAAGGATAAAAAGGTACTGATTGTTGAAGATAACCTTACCAACCTGGATATTTTGCAGCAGCAGGTACAGCGCTGGCACATGCAACCTATAAAGGCTACATCTGCGGCTGAGGCCTTGCAGATAATTCGGGATCAAGAGACAAAAATTGATCTGGCCCTGATTGACATTGGCTTGCCGGGTACCAATGGTGTAGAACTGGCGCATACCATCAGGCAGCAATCCGTTGACCTTCCGATTATTCTACTAAGCATTCTGGGGGATCCCCTTGCCAGGAACCAGGGCGAGATTTTTACTGCAGTGCTGAATAAGCCACTTAAACAACATCAGTTAGCAGAGGCAATCGCAAAGGCGCTGGGTAAAAAAAGCGAGACTGATGAAATTATCCTTAAGCCGATTTTGCAGGAAAGCTTTGCTAAGGCCAACCCGTTAAAGATACTGGTAGCCGAAGATAATAAGGTGAACCAGCTGGTAATTATGCGCATTCTGCGCAAACTGGGCTACGAGCCTGCGCTGGCAGAAAACGGTGAAGAAGCAATTCAGCAATTATTGAGATCTCCTGTAGATCTTATCTTAATGGATATTCAAATGCCGCAATTAGACGGAATTGCAGCCACCCGGTACATCCGCAACATGGATATAGCGCAGCCGCGCATTATCGCCATGACGGCAAACGCACTTGCAGAAGACCGCACGGCCTGCTTCGAAGCCGGAATGGATGGTTACTTGCCTAAACCCCTAAAGGTTGAAGAACTGATGGCAGCACTGGAAAGCATCGCCAGTAGCTAAAGCAAAATAATTCTACTATCGCGCGCATTTGTAATGCGTGCTATCTAGTTTGATTGTTGGTGACAACACCAACAATGTGCGGAAGCAGCTAAAGCAGAGTAATCTTACTATCGCGCGCATTTGTAATGCGTGCGGAATTGTTTCAGCGATTAAATCGCTATTGTTTTAACGAAAAAAGCCTTCCGGATAAGGGAAGGCTTTGATATATCTGATAAAGCTAAATACTTATTGATTCACAAACTTCTTAGCGTTGATCTTACGCTCATTCTCATTAAGGAAGATCTTGCGGATACGAATACTTTGCGGTGTAACCTCAATGTATTCATCAGCCTGGATATATTCCATAGATTCTTCTAACGAGAATTTGATCGCTGGCGCGATACGTACGTTGGTGTCACTACCAGATGCACGCATGTTGGTCAACTGCTTGCCCTTGGTTAAATTGATCACAAGGTCATTATCGCGGATATGCTCGCCAAGTACCTGACCTTCGTAAATATCAACACCCGGATCAACAAAGAAACGACCGCGGTCTTGCAATTTATCAATCGCAAATGCCGTGGTTTTACCTGTATCCATAGATACCAATACACCATTTAAACGGCCCGGGATCTGGCCTTTCCAAGGTTCGTAAGCTTTAAAACGGTGTGCCATAATAGCCTCGCCACCTGTTGCTGTCAATACGTTGTTACGTAAACCGATGATACCGCGTGCAGGGATTTCAAACTCCAGATGTTGCAGGTCGCCTTTGGGCTCCATCACCAATAAATCACCTTTACGTTGCGTAACCAGTTCAATTACTTTACCGGCAACATCACCAGGTACGTCTACGATCAGGCTTTCAACCGGCTCGCATTTCACGCCGTCAATTTCTTTAACGATTACCTGCGGCTGGCCAACCTGTAACTCATAACCTTCGCGGCGCATGGTCTCAATCAATACAGATAAGTGAAGGATACCACGTCCGTATACCAGGTATGAATCCGGCGAATCACTTTCAACCACCTTCAGCGCCAGGTTTTTTTCCATTTCCTTGTATAAACGGTCGCGCAGGTGGCGTGAAGTAACAAACTTACCTTCTTTACCAAAGAACGGCGAGTTGTTGATGGTGAAGAGCATGTTCATGGTCGGCTCATCAATTTTGATAACCGCCAATTGTTCCGGATTTTCAAAGTCGGCAATGGTGTCGCCAATTTCAAAACCTTCAATGCCTACTACCGCGCATATATCGCCAGAATTTACTTCGGTAGCTTTAATTTTACCTAAACCTTCGAAAGTATATAATTCTTTGATGCGTGATTTCTGGATCTTGCCATCACGTTTTACTAATGATACCGGCTGGTTTTCTTTGATGGTACCACGTGCCACACGGCCGATAGCGATACGACCTACGAAAGAAGAATAATCTAATGAAGTGATCTGCATTTGCAAAGTACCTTCATTAACCGGTGCAGCAGGAATGTATTGCAGAATAGCATCCAGCAACGGGGTAATATCTTCAGTTGGCTTGGTGTAGTCTGTGCTCATCCAGCCTTGTTTTGAAGAACCGTAGATCACCGGGAAGTCCAACTGCTCTTCAGTAGCTTCAAGGTTGAAGAACAATTCGAAAACCTGCTCGTGTACCTCTTCAGGGCGGCAGTTTTCTTTATCAACCTTGTTAATTACCACAATTGGTTTCAAACCTAACGATAACGCCTTTTGGGTTACGAAACGGGTTTGAGGCATAGCGCCTTCAAATGCGTCCACCAAAAGCAATACACCGTCAGCCATTTTCAGTACCCGTTCAACCTCGCCACCAAAGTCGGCGTGACCAGGGGTATCTATAATGTTGATTTTAATGTCTTTGTAACGTACAGAAACGTTTTTAGAAACGATGGTGATACCACGTTCACGTTCCAGATCATTGTTGTCCAGAATAAGTTCACCGGTCTCCTGGTTGTCGCGGAAAATGCTTGTTTGATGTAAGATTTTATCAACCAGCGTAGTTTTACCGTGGTCAACGTGAGCGATGATCGCTATATTCCTGATATTATTTTGCATAAAAAATGCGCCTCTCTATTTTGGCGCAAAGGTAGGGTTAATTTATTGCAATTTAAAGTGTTGGCTATTCTTTATTTAACAAACAACGGTAATCTAACATAATAATATTGTAAATTTTACACTAAGAAATCCAGGTGGTTTACTTAGTTTTAGCCTTACCATTATAACTTATGAAACCGCTTCATCGCCACCTTCTCAAAGCTCTCTGCTTGCTCTTATTAAGCGCCGTTATGTTTAACGCATCTGCGCAGAAAAAGCCCCGGTTCAGTGTAATTGCTTTTTATACGGCGCTGCACGATCAGGCGCATATCAGCTTTGTACATGAAGCTAACCGATGGTTTCCTAAGATGGCAGAGAAATATCATTTTCGATACGATTCCACCAATAACTGGACTAACCTGAACCCCGAGTTTTTGAAGCAATACCAGGTGGTGATCTTTTTAGACACGCGCCCCGAAGAGCCTGCACAACGCCAGGCCTTTGAACAGTATATGAAAAACGGCGGTGGCTGGATGGGTTTTCATTTCTCGGCCTTTGCGCTTACGCCATCGACTTATCCGCAAAACTGGGACTGGTACCATAACGAATTCCTTGGCTCTGGCCAGTATGGTAGCAATACCTGGCGGCCGACGTCTGCCATACTCCGGGTAGAAAACAAAAACTACCCTACCACCAAAAAACTGCCGCATACCTTTAAAGCCTCACCGAATGAATGGTACCGATGGGAGAAAGATCTTCGCCAGAACCCCGATATCCAGATCCTTTGCGCAATTGACTCTTCCAGCTTTCCGCTCGGCACCGGGCCCAAACCAAACGAGATCTGGCATAGCGGCTACTACCCTGTGGTATGGACTAACAAAAATTACAGGATGGTTTATTTCAACATGGGGCACAATGATATCGACTACGAGCACCATACCAATAAAGATCTCTCGCAAACCTTTGGCAACCCTGTCCAAGACAAAATGATCATCGAAACTTTACTATGGCTGGGCAAGGGGAAGTAAGGTGGGTTTAGAATAGCTTTGTAATTTACCTCTCCTAAATTTTATCCAAGGGAGAGGACTTTTAGCTCCCTCCCTTGGGAGGGTTGGGGAGGGGTTTATCACATTTAAAGCCCCTCTCTTTCGGATAGGGGTTTGGGGAGAGGTCGCCATTTCACCTCTCCTAAATCCTCTCTAAGGGAGAGGACTTCATGAATTTTGTGTTATTACGATTGCAATGTGAAGCCCCTCTCTTTCGGAGAGGGGTTGGGGAGAGGTCGCTAGTTATACCTCTCCTAAATCCTATCCAAGGGAGAGGACTTTTAGCTCCCTCCCTTGGGAGGGTTGGGGAGGGGTTTATCACATTTAAAGCCCCTCTCTTTCGGATAGGGGCTTGGGGAGAGGTCGTTTCCGAATGATGGCTGTAAGATTAATGATGAATTCATTTACCAACACTCCGACATTAGCACTTTAATTGCATTTTTGCGCTGTAATGAGATATCGTCACCTGTTTTTTGATCTGGACCATACCATCTGGGATTTTGACCGTAATGCCGAAGAAACCCTGCACGAGCTTTATGTGCATTACAAACTGGATGTACTCGGCCTGCCTTCGGCTGCTGCCTTTATCGAGAACTATACCCAGAACAACCACCGCTTGTGGGCAGAATACCATTTAGGAAAAATCACAAAAGATTACCTGCGCGAAATGCGGTTTAAGCAAACCTTTTTAGACCTGGGTATGCATCCGGATCTGATCCCTACAGGTTTCGAAGATGATTATGTACGCATCTGCCCTACAAAAATGAACCTGTTCCCAGAGGCGCATGAAACACTGCAATACCTTCAGCAGAAATATACGATGCACATTATTTCAAACGGTTTTAAAGAGGCTACCGGCATGAAGGTGAGCAATACGGGTTTGACTGCCTACTTTGATAATGTAATCATCTCTGAAGTAGTAGGCGTGAATAAGCCGGATAAAGCAATCTTTGAACATGCCCTGGAATTGGCCGGTGCCGTTAAGGAAGAAAGCGTGATGATCGGCGACAGTTTAGAGGCAGACGTCCGTGGCGCGCTTAATTTTGGCATGGATGCCATATTTTTCAATCCGAACAATTTACCCAAGCCGGATGACGTACCCGTCCAGATAACGCATTTGAACCAACTGCGCGATATTTTATAAGCAACCAACTTTATTTCAATTCTATCTGTTATCTTCAAACAGTAATTGAAGGTACATTGTGAATATTAACCACGAGCGAAAACTGCTGGAACAAGCTTTTGAAGCATACAGGAACCGGCTTGACGAGATCCCGGACGAGGAGTTTGAGAAAGCCCCCGCCCCCGGTGTTTGGTCTGCCGCTGAAGTATATTCGCACCTGCTGGATGCTACCCTGCGCACATTCATGGGCATAGACCAGTGTTGCATGAAGACGGTTGAGCATACTACTGTAAAAGAAAACTGGAAAGGGAAGCTGATGATGTGGCTGGGCACACTTTCCTTTATGCGTATTAACGCACCGCCCGAAGTGGCAGCGCGCGTAAAAAAAATCACAAAAGAAGAAGCCCGTAACAAACTGGTAAAAATAAGACGGCGTATCGAAGAACTGGCCACCCGCTTACAGTCAGCACCGGAAGATTATCGCATTAAGCACCCCATAATGGGCATGCTGAGCGGTAAACAATGGTTTAAGTTTTGCCGCATGCACGCCGAACACCATCTTAAACAGCTGGACCGCATCAGTAAGGCATTAGCCGGCTGATCATATTCCATTTAATCAACACCCGCCTACCCCATCTCGAAATTTTTCTTCTGCCCGTATTAAACCTTTTCTTTTTCCACACATCTATATTTTATCAACAAGGGTGTAACATGTTGATACTTAATATCGTCTTAACATTAAAATAATCACCCGGCCTTACTTTTGGCCTTAATAAGGTTACTATGAGTTTCAACATCGCATACCTGATTGTTACCGGCCTGTTGCTGTTGCTCGCTATTCTTTACTTCAGCCCGTATGAATTACAGGTGGAAGAAGAAGACGAGGATTGAACAGTACCGCCGCATAGAACTTTGACCGCCGGTTTAAATTACAACCGGTGCTGAAATACATGTGTTGATGCCAAAACGCGAAGTAGATATTGTGGTGATCTCTGACGTACACCTGGGTACATATGGTTGCCACGCCAAAGAATTGCTCAAATACCTCAAGAGCATTAAACCCCGTAAGCTGATTCTTAACGGCGATATTATTGACATCTGGCAGTTCAGTAAATCTTACTGGCCCGAAGCACACATGAAAGTGATCCGCAGGATACTGAAATTTGTGACCGACGGCGTTCCCGTTTACTACCTTACCGGCAACCACGACGAGATGCTGCGGAAATTTGCCGATTTTAACCTGGGCACTTTTCAGCTACTCAACAAAATGGTGCTGAACCTGGATGGTAAAAAGGCCTGGATATTTCACGGCGACGTTTTCGACGTTACCATGCAGCATTCTAAATGGCTGGCTAAATTAGGCGCCGTTGGTTACGATAGCCTGATTCTGATCAACAGCTTTGTAAACTGGTTCTTAACCAAAATGGGCCGTCAGAAAATGAGCTTTTCGCAGAAAATAAAAGGCCGCGTAAAAGAAGCAGTAAAATTCATCAACCAGTTTGAACAAACCGCCGCCGACCTGGCTGTGGATAAACAATACGATTACGTCATCTGCGGGCACATCCACCATGCCGAGATCCGCACCATCCAGGCGACGGACAGCCCAGGTTCAGTACTTTACCTCAACTCTGGCGACTGGGTAGAAAGCTTAACCGCGCTGGAATATCACAACGGCAACTGGACCATCTTTAAATATGAACCGAAAGACTTTGTAAATGAGCCCGAGGACGAAGATAAAACCGATACCGAAAATCTGGATGACAAGCTCGACGTAAAAAATCTTTTAGAAAGATTCAGGCAGGAGGCGCATTAGTACACCTAAAAACTGATATTTGCGTTATCAGTCTTCCTTCCGCATGAAAATACTCTTCGGTATACAAGGTACCGGTAACGGCCATATCAGCCGTGCCAGGGAAATTGTCCCTTTACTACAGCAATATGGCGAGGTAGACTTGCTCATCAGCGGTACGGAGGCAGAAGTTGCTTTAACGCAGCCTGTAAAATACCGTTACCACGGCTTCAGTTTTGTATTTGGCACTACGGGCGGGGTAGATAAGTGGAAAACCTTTAAAATAATGAAACTTCGGCGGCTTTGGCATGATATGCATGCGCTGCCGTTGCAGCAGTATAACCTTATCGTTAACGATTTTGAACCGGTTAGCGCCTGGGCCTGTCGTCTGCAAAAAATACCTTCCGTTTCGTTAAGCCATCAATGCTCGTTTGTATCACCACAAACTCCGCGGCCCGCTAAGTGGAACTATGCCGAGTGGCTGTTCAAATACTATTCGCCCACTACTTACCATATCGGCTTCCATTTCGAACGTTATGCAGATTTTATTCACACCCCGGTTATACGTAGCGAGATCAGGCAGTTGCAGCCGGTAAACAAAGGGCATTACACCGTTTACCTGCCGGCTTATGATGATAAAACACTGATTAAGTATTTAAGCAAGGTAAAAGAGGTGCAATGGCAGATTTTTTCTAAACGGCAGAAAGCCCCTTATCACGAAGGCAACGTCAGCGTGTTCCCGGTAAATAATGATAGCTTTAATACCAGTATGGCCGGGTGCGAGGGCTTGCTTACCGGCGGCGGATTTGAAGGCCCTGCTGAAGCATTATACCTGGGCAAGAAGGTGATGATGATACCCATGCGCAACCAATACGAGCAGCAGTGCAACGCATTGTCGGCGTCGCGGTTGGGGGTGCCGGTTGTGCAGCACATCGACCAGGCATTTGAAGGCAGGTTAAGGGACTGGATCGGGGCTGAAAACCGTATCAGCGTAAATTTCCCGGATGAAACTGCAGCAATTGTGGAACGAATGGTAAAAACCTACGCCCGTTGAGATTTGAGCATGAGCGCTTTTTGTAGTATTATTGCCCATCGTAATTAATGATCAGTATCTTCAGGACATATAAGCCCACCAATTTCTTTTGGCTTACGCTGGTATTGCTGGTTATGCGTTTAGGTTACATTATAAAAGCACCAGACCAGGTGCATTTTATTTTTGTAGAATCTTACATCCGCTCGCTTATTCCCGTTAATTACGAAGACGCACTTTCCTCAACCGCCAATATTTTCATCGCTGCGCTGCTGGTTTTCATCCAGGCCCTGCTGGTGAACTACATCATCAACTTTTACAACCTGCTGGGTAAACCCAGCTTCCTGCCGGGCTTAATGTACATTGTTGCAGCCAGCCTGTTTACGCCGTTCCTGGTACTTAGCCCGCCGTTATTCTGTAATTTCATCATCATCTGGATGCTGTACAAAATATTCGGATTGTACAAAAGCGCAGAATCAAAAACCATTGCCTATGACCTGGGCATGATGGTAGCGGTTGGTTCGCTCATCTACCTCCCGTTTATTTATACGATTTTAGTGGTGTGGATAGCCCTGGTTATTTTTAAACCGTTCGACCTGCGCGACCTGCTGGCAAGTATTTTTGGTTATATCACCATTTACTTTTTCATTGCCGTTTATTTCTATCTCAACGATAAGCTCAACAAGTTTTTAGATATCTGGACGCCCCTGGGTAGCCGTTTCCCGTCCAGCATTCACTTTAGCCAGTATAGCTACCTGGTGCTGGTACCCGTGGTACTGATCTTCATTTTATGCTTGTTTAAGCTGCAGCAATCCTTCTACAAAAGTTACGTCCACATCCGCAAATCTTACCAGGTGCTGGTGCTGCTATTCCTGGTTGCCGGTCTGGCATTTTATGTAAAAGTTGATTTCCGCTTGAACCACTTTTTGCTTTGTGCAGTCCCGGCGAGCGTCTTCTTTGCCTATTATTTCATGTACGCATCGCGGCGCTGGTTCTATGAAACCCTGTTCCTGATCTTCGTTGCCAGCATTATTTATTTCCAGTTTAACACTTTTTAACTTTTACATTCGTTCAGGTTCAACAGGTTGTATTAGTTTTGTAGCATGAAATTTGGCGTAGTTATATTCCCGGGTTCCAACTGCGATGAAGATATCATCTATGTGTTGGACAAAATATTAGGTCAGCAGGTGGTTCGCCTATGGCATAAAGACCATGATTTACAAGGTGCTGATTTTATTATTCTGCCCGGTGGTTTCTCTTTTGGCGATTACCTGCGCTCTGGCGCCATTGCCCGTTTTTCACCTATTATGCAAGAGGTGATTAAGTTTGCCGGCAACGGTGGTAAGGTAATGGGTATTTGTAACGGCTTCCAGATTTTGGTTGAAGCAGGTTTACTGCCCGGTGCATTGCTGCATAACGAGAACCGTAAATTTATTTGCCGCAACATTTTCCTGAAACCGCAAACCAACAATTCATTACTGACCTCACAAGCAGATTTGAATGAGGCATTGAAGATCCCTATCGCTCATGGCGAGGGAAATTACTTTGCTGATGCGGAGACACTGAAGGCGATAAATGATAACGACCAGGTGCTGTTCAGGTATTGCGATGAGATGGGTAATGTAACGGCGGATGCTAATCCGAATGGCTCATTAGAAAACATTGCCGGTGTGTGTAATGCAGGCAGAAACGTTTTTGGATTGATGCCGCACCCTGAACGCGCTGCCGACATTCTGGTGGGTAATCAGGACGGATTGGTGTTGTTCGAATCGATATTGTCATTGGCGAATGCCTGATCTGGTAGTTGATATCGGCAATTCGCAAGCCAAGCTTGCTATTTTTCAACACCGCGAAATTCTTTGGACAGCTCATCTACCCGAGCCGGATCCGGCAGTCTTAAGCGATGTACTCAGCCGTTATCAACCAGAAAGCGCAATTATCTCCACCGTAAAAAAAGACCATACCTGGCACGAGCAGCTTTCTGCTTATTTGCCGGTGCAGGTTTTTAACTACCGGATGGCCGCCAATATCAAAAATCATTACCGTACGCCGGAAACACTTGGTTTAGACAGGCTTGCGGCAGTAGTTGGCGCTTATGCCGAATACCCGGAGCAAGCCAGTTTGGTAATAGATGCGGGCACCTGCATCACTTACGACTTTGTAGATAACCAGGGCAATTATAACGGTGGCAGTATTTCACCGGGCTTGCAAATGAGGTTCAGGGCAATGCACGAATTCACGGCCGCCCTGCCGCTGGTAAGTACCGACTCGGAAAAAATAAGCACGGCCTGGGGCGACGATACGCCCTCAGCGATGCAGTCGGGTGTACAAAACGGACTAAAATATGAGGTGACCGGCTTCGTAGAAAGTTACCGGGAGCAGCACCCCGAATTAAATGTGATACTAACCGGCGGCGACGCTATTTTTTTGGATACTGTACTGAAAAATAGCATCTTTGCCCCCTATATTAAAATTGACCCTTATCTCGTTTTAAGGGGTTTAAACGCAGTTATACAGCATAATGATTAAATATATCCGTTTTGTAATCCTGTTCTTTTTTGCTTTATCAGCAAGTGCGGTAATGGCACAGTCTACCGCTACTACCAGCTCCCCTTATTCTAAATATGGGTTGGGCTTGCTAAGTCAGGATCTGCTGCCCCAGCAGCGGGGTATGGGCGGTATCGGTGCTGCTATTAATAAAATCGGCGGGTATAACCTGGTAAACTCTTACAACCCGGCTTCTTACGGCTTTATCAACCTTACTACTATCGATGTTGGTGCATCTGCCAATTTCATCACCCTTAACCAGTCGGGCGCTTCTTCACAAACGAACGGCAATTTCCGGTTAAGCCATATTACTTTTGCTGTTCCGGTAAGCAAACGCTCTGCGCTGGCCTTCGGCTTAAAACCCTATTCAGAACTGGGTTATAATTATACGCAAACTAAATCTAACCTGGGTTCGGGCCTGCCATCAGATACCAACAGCGTGAATTACATTTACAGTGGCGAAGGTGGTTTGTCTAAGGCCTTCATCGGTTATGGTTTTGGCCTGGGTAAGCACTTCTATTTCGGTGGTAATGTTTCTTACATCTTTGGTAACCTGGAGCAATTTAGTTCTACAGAGATCCCTAACCTTTATGGCGGCTTTAATACCCGTCTGGAGCAAAGCAATAACGTAGGCGGCCTGAATTATGATTTCGGCACGCAGGTAACATTCGATGTTGCTGAAGCTACGCACCTTACCTTCGGTTACTCTGGTTCGGCAAGCACCCAGTTGAACAGCCAGAGCAAATATATTCTGAGCCAGTACAGCAAGAACTTTACAACAAATAACGAGGGCCTCGCAACAGATACTTTGGTAAACAGGCAATCTAGCCAATCTAAGATCAAACTACCGCTGATCAATCACTTTGGTTTTTCATTACATAAAGAAAATAAATACCTGTTCGGTGCAGATTACAGCACCGGAAAATGGTCTGACCTGACCATTGGTGGCGTAAACCAGGGATTGAGTAACAGCCAGTCTTTCAACGTTGGCGGCCAGATTACACCAAACTACAACGCACTGCATAACTACTTCGCGCTGATGGATTACAGCCTGGGTTTCAAAGCAGAAAAGACTTACATTACCATCAACGACCGGGATATTAAAGCGCAGGCCATTACCTTTGGTTTGGGTTTCCCGCTGCCGCGTAACAACACCAGCTTTTACAAGATTAATTTCTCAGCAGAAGTTGGCCGCCGCGGAAGCTTAGCTCCGGGCCTGATCCGCGAAAATTATTTTAACTTCCATTTAGGATTCACCCTGAACGATATCTGGTTCCGCAAATACCGGTTCGATTAATTGAGGTTAATAATGCTTCGAAGCCTTTGTAACGGTGTAAAATTTGGTTTTACAGTTGCTGTTGTGGCGCTGTTACTGGCTGGCTGTGAAGAAAATGACCTGAAGAAGGTACGCGAGATTGCCTCCATGCAGGAAACAAAACCCGTACAACGTACAACAGGCGTTGACGTGATCTATAGCGATTCTGCAAAAGTAAAGGCAAGACTTACTTCGCCCCTGATGCTCGAATACACCGAAGGGAAAAAGCCTTATACCGAAATGCCCAAAGGCGTTAAGGTGGTGTTTTTTGATGCCAACCTGAAGATGAGCAGTTCCGTAGTTGCTGACTACGCCATCCGCTATAATAACGAACACCTGATCGAGCTACGAAAGAATGTAGTGGCAACCAATGCCAAAGGCGATAAGTTTATGTCTGATGAACTGATCTGGGAGGAAATTACCAATAAAGTAACCTCGCAGAAGCCGGTTACCATCATTACCACCGATGGCAGTGTGATCAATGGCGCCTCTTTAAAGACCAATCAGAAATTTGATCCGTGGGACATCTCACAAACCACCGGTAAATTTCCTGTCAATCAAAACATTGCTCCATAAAAATTTGTTTAATGGCGCGAAATTTCTGATGCTATTTTTTGGTAAAAATTGTATCTTGCGCCCTCTTTTAACTAAATAGAAAATTATTATTTGAGTTAGTATATGGGTATTATGAGTTTTTTGCGCAACCGGATGGGAGTAATCCTGGTCGTTGTTATCGGTTTAGCGCTTTTTGCCTTTATTGCCAGTGAAGCGGTGCAGTACGGCAGATCTTTTTTTTCTGGTGACCGCACAACAGTGGGCGAGGTAGCAGGTGAAAAGATCAGTTACGAAGACTTTAACAAACGTGTAGAGTTTAACGAAAAGCAGTATCAGCAGCAATTCGGCCAAAACCTTACGCCGCAGTTGGTAAGCTACGTACAAAACATGACCTGGAGCCAGAACGTAAGCCAGATCATCCTGAAAAAAGAAGTGGATAAATTAGGGCTGGTAGTTGGCGAAGACGAAACCCGCAACATGATCAGCGGACCAAATCCTGATCCGGAGATCGTACGCAACTTCTCTAACCCTCAAACCGGCCAGTTCGACCGCGGACAGCTGAACCAGTTCTTAAGCGCTATGCAAAATGCACCTGGTGCTGATGAAATGAAACAGCGCTGGTCTCAACTAGTAGCCTCTTTAATTGATACCAAAAAAACCCAGAAATACCTTTCTCTGATCAGAAACGGTTTATACGTAAACTCATTAGATGCTAAAGACGATTACGAGGCTAAAAACAAACTGGCCAACTTTAAATATGTCGCTTTAGATTATTCAACCATCCCTGATAATAAAGTTACCCTTACCGACGGCGACTTCCAGGCTTATTATGACGAGCACAAAGCTGCTTTCAAAAATGAGCAGGAGCTGCGCACGTTCAAATATGTTAGCTTTAATGCTGCGCCTTCTAAAGCAGATTCTGCTGCGATAAAAGCACAGGCAGATAAACTGGCTGCAGATTTTAAAACAACCCCTAACGATTCCCTTTTCGTTCAGATCAATGCCGTTAATGCTGCTTATAAAGCGCCGCTGGCATTTCTGCGCAAAGGCCAGTTAGAGCCTAAACTGGATACCGTGATGTTTAATGCATCTAAAGGTTTTGTATACGGCCCATACCTGTCTGACGGTAGCTACAAAGTATCTAAACTGGTAGATGTAACCGTTGGTCCAGATTCGGTTAAAGCACGTCACATCCTGATCAACCCGCAATTAACAGGTGGTTTGGATAAAGCCAAAGCACAGGCAGATTCATTAAAGAAACTGATCCAGGGTGGTAAGCCTTTTGCTGACCTGGCAAAAACTTACTCTACAGATAAAGGTTCTGCTGAAAAAGGCGGCGACTTAGGCTACTTCGGCCGTGGCGCAATGGTGCCTCAGTTTGAGGAAGCTGCATTCACCGGTAAAAAAGGAGACCTGGTAGTTGTTACTTCACAATTTGGCGTACACCTGATCCAGATTGAGGATCAAAAAGGTTCATCTAAAGTAGTTAAAGTAGCTACAGTTGATCGTCCGCTTACGGCCAGCAGCCAAACCCAGTCTGCTGCGTTCAGCAAAGCACAATCATTCCTGTCTGCTGCTAACAGCGATAACTTTGAAGCCGAAGCCAAAAAGATGGGCTTACAGGTTAAAACTGCTGATGATGTAAATGGTTTAGCAGTTAGCCTGCCAGGCTTGGAAAATGCCCGTGACATGGTTAAATGGGGCTTCGGTGCAGAAAAAGGTGCCCTTGCCGATAAAGCGTTTACCGTGGGTAACCAATACGTGGTTCCTAAACTGGTAGAAATTAAACCGGAAGGCATTTTACCGCTCGAGGTGGTTAAGAAGCAAATTGAGCCTGCTGTCCGTAATATTGTTAAAGCGAAACAACTGAGCGAGAAACTGCAAGGTGCGTTAAACGGCGCTTCTTCTATTGAGCAGGTTGCACAAAAAGTAGGTACCAGCGTAGTTCCTGTTGAGAACGTGGTATTTGCCAACCCGATATTACCTGCCGTGGCACAAGAGAATAAACTGATTGGTGCTGTATTTGGTTCACAACCGAATAAGCTAAGCAAACCTATTGAAGGCGAACATGGCGTTTACGCCTTTGTGGTTAATGGTTTTGTTAACCCGGCGCCACTTACAAATGCAGTTCGTCAGCGTGAGCAGATCGGACAGGCTTTATTACAGCGCGCCGATAACCAGATCTTTGATGCTCTGAAAGATAAGGCGAATGTAAAAGATTACCGCGCTAAATTCATGTAATTTAAAATAGCGTAATTTTGCATCCGGAACAGCGTTATAACTGTTCCGGATTTTTTATTTTAAGACTATGGAGATTCAGGAAAATTTTGTGAATAAGGTTGCCCAAAGCGGGCTGGTAACCATCGACCCGGCGGATTTTTATCCGGAAGGGGAACGCGTGGTTTATGATATAAAAGATAATCTTTTTCACGGCCTGATCTTGCGTGAGAAAGACTTCCGGGAGTTTGTGAAGGCGCATGACTGGGCGCAGTACCAGGATAAAATTGTTGGTATTACCTGCACGGCTGATGCTATTGTGCCTGCCTGGGCTTATATGCTGTTAGCTAACCGGCTTGCGCCTTATGCTAAAGCGGTTGTTTTTGGCGATGCAGATACCATAGAAGCGAAGCTGTTTGAAAAGCAGATCGAGCGTTTCGACGCGGATCCGTACCGCGATCAGCGCATCGTGATCAAGGGTTGTGGCGATACCCCTGTGCCTGTTGACGCTTATGTTGCATTGACGACTAAACTTTCGCCTGTTGTAAAGAGTCTAATGTTCGGCGAGCCTTGCTCTACCGTACCTATTTACAAAAGGAAGGATTAAAACATGACAAAAAGGGCCTTTATTATACTATTCTCCATTGTTACCGCGGCAGCGCTGTTTGCCTTCAGGCAATTTCTGCCCATGCCCGACAGGATAGATGATACGGCATTTAAAGCTGGCGAGCGGCTGAACTACCGCCTCAAGTACGGCATTTTTACTGCAGCCGAGGCCCATTTAAAGATAGAAGACAGCGATGTAAAATTCGACGGGCGACCGGCTTATCATATCATTGCTGACGGAAATACCGCCGGTACGTTTGACGTGTTCTACAAGGTGCGTAACAGGTACGAAAGTTATATTGATAAAAGCACCCTGCTGCCCTATTTGTATACCGAAAACAGGCACGAAGGCAGCTGGCACCATACCGACAAGGTAAGCTTTGACAGGCAGGATAACAAGGTAACCGCCGGGCAGGGAGTTTTCCCGTTAAAAGGCGGAAAAGTGTTCGATTTTCCATCCGCATACTACTTTGCCCGTAACCTGGACGTTTCTAAACTGAAGGTTGGCGATACTTTTGACATGCAATATTTTTTAGACGATGGCGTGCAAACGCTCAGCATTACCTTTGCCGGTCGCGAAAAAGTAAAGACCGCTTTGGGTACATTCAACTGTCTGAAATTTAATCCCTCTATTATCCCTGGTCGTATTTTTCGCAAAAACAGTAAATTGTATCTTTGGGTAACGGATGATAATAACCGCATACCGGTAAAAGCACATGTAGAAGTGGTGGTAGGAAGCCTTACAATGGAGCTTACCAACGCAACCGGTTTAAAATTTCCGTTGAACGGACAGCTTAAAAATTAAATGATAGAAGTAGGAAGTACGCTGCTGCATGAGGATGTAGTGAAGGAGAATTTTGTATGCAACCTTAACCGTTGTAAAGGGGCTTGTTGTATCGAGGGCGATTCGGGTGCGCCATTGAACCACGATGAACTGGCCATCCTCGAAGAGATCTATCCTAAAGTAAAGCCGTTTATGACGGCCAAAGGCATACAAGCCGTAGAAGAGCAAGGCACGCACGTAACCGACTTTGAAGGCGACTATACTACCCCATGTGTAGATACTAATAAGGAATGTGCCTACGTAACCTGGGAAAATGGTATTACAAAATGTGCGATTGAAAAGGCTTACGAACAAGGCGAAATGAATTGGAAAAAGCCGATTTCCTGCCATCTGTACCCCATCCGCATCACCGCCTACCCTGAGTTTGATGTATTGCATTACGACCGCTGGAATATCTGCAGCCCGGCCTGTAGCTTTGGTGATGAGCTAAAGGTAAAAGTTCATGAATTTCTGAAAGAACCTTTGATCCGTAAGTACGGCGCAGCCTGGTACCAGGAACTGGAAGAACAACTGGCAGAGATTAACAGCTAATGATTGCTGCTGATATACAAAGCCAGGTAAGGCAAGTTGTACTGGGCCTTGAAGGCGCCATTTCTACAAGCGCTGCCCTTGACCATCGCGTAACTACAGCCGGGGCTGATCATCAAACCACTTTACGGGAAGTTATCCAATCTGCTTTTGCGCAATACGGCGTCGAGGTGGAGTTTAGCGGAAAGGGGCCAAATGAACGCGGTGTGGTAATTGATATCGATGAAGACCTTTTTACGCAGACTAACGCAGATGTAAATACCCTTCGGTTTGGCCAAACAGTAGTGCGGGTACTATCACTTTAATTTATCCTGAGCGCCTTCAAGAATGCTTCGTTTCTCGCAAGGTACACATAAAGCTTCGCTATTTTTATTCCCCTTTGTCATGCTAAGGTAGTCGACCTGTGCCGAACTAGTTTCGGGAAGCATCTGCCCGTTAGGGTAACTCGGGCATCAACCTAACAGGCAGATGGTTCATTACAAACAAAAACGATACTTTATATATGCTTCGACAAGCTCAGCATGACAATGTGTAGAATTACACACTCTAACAGCAGTCGCTCGGCTCCTGCCGAGTGACGACTATCTAATCGCTGAACTTTCAAGCGAGCGACTACTTCAAAGCGGATTTGCGTTAACTCATTTAATGACACATTTGTCATGTTTTCTCCCTTTGACAAAAGACGATTGAATCGTCAATTACTCCCCGAACGCGTTACAAACGCGCTCGATTGCAGAATTCAGGATTTACAAATGACGCTCTCTTTCCCCAACACCTCCTCAACTGCCTCTCTCAAAAAGTTTGGTATCAGTGTACGTTGGGTATGCAACAGCATTTCCGGGTGATCCAGCCGTTCCAGCATCTCGTTGTATTTATGTTCGCCGTGCTCGTCTATCACCTGTTGTTTCTTCTCGGCATTCAGCAAATGTAACTTCATCCCTTCGGGGTTGGCTTCAGGGTGAAACTGGGTACCAATGAAATACTTATTAAAACGAATGGCCATCATTGCCCGCGGCAGGTCTACATAAGGGCGTTCTTTTTCTATGGCCAGCAGCTTCGCTCCTATTTTTTCAAATGCCTGTTCATCCGGATGTACCACCTGCCAGCTCCGCGAATCAACTGCGTAGAAAGGATCAGCAAGACCTGCCATCGCCGGATCAGATTCGCCCCCATTTACAAAATGTACCGGAAGGATACCAAAAGAAGGCGAGCGGCGCAGCGATATCTCGCCCAACTTGTATTTCCGGCAAAGCAACTGAAATGAGTGGCAAACAAAAAGCACATGCTTTTTAGGAGTAGTGTCAGAATTATTCCAGGCTTCCAGTTCATCTATCAACTGCATGTAACGCTTATCCCATTCCTCATCCTCTGTAAGCGGATTACCCGGCCCTCCGCTGGAAATATACAAGTCGAACTCCATTCCGGGTAATTCATTCTTTTGCCTTACATTAAACACCTGCCAGGTAAGGTTCAGGTTCTTGTCGCTCTTAAATCTTCGTAATATCTCGTCGAAACCGCGCATACCCTGGTTTTCAATCCCGTTATACAGGTCAAGCACGGCAACTTTAATTTCCCTTGGATCAGTGGTCATCTATTCAACTCCTTTTAAAGTTTGCGAAGTTATGTAATCCACCACGTCGATAAAACTGCTTTTCTGATTATAAACCGCCAGTTGCCTGTCCGCACCGGTACCATTCTCCAGTATTTGATGAATGTAGGATAGATCTTCGCGGCAGCCGAGTTCGTCTACTACGTCGTCTACAAAGTCGAGCAACTCTAACACCAGGGCACGGCTGTTCACCTCTATCTGTTTACCAAAGTCTATCATTTTACCGTCGATGCCATACCTTGCGGCCCGCCACTTATTCTCGTTGATGAGTGCACGGCTGTAGGTAATAAACTTCATATTCTGCTGTCGCAGCTTGTACAACTTGGCGCAAAGGGCCTGGAACAATGCGGTAAAGGCAATGGTTTCATCTACCAGCATTGGGCAATCACAAATGCGGAACTCGATGGTCTCATAGAACGGGTGTACACGGATATCCCACCAGATCTTTTTCGCGTTATCGATACAGTTGGTTTTTACCAGCAGCTTGATGTAATTATCATACTCTTCTATACTGCTGAAAACATCAGGAATACCCGTACGGGGGAACTTATCAAACACCTTGGTCCGGAAGGATTTATAGCCCGTATTCCGGCCTTCCCAAAAAGGCGAGTTGGTAGATAGCGCAAATACATGCGGCAGAAAATACCGTACCTGGTTAGCAATATGGATCGCCATTTCGCGCGACTGGATCCCTACATGTACGTGCAAACCAAAGATGAGGTTAGAACGGGCGGCTTCCTGCAATTCGTCCACAATTTCGTCATATCGCGGATGCGGCGTAATCAGTTGGTGCTGCCAATGCGAAAACGGGTGTGTTCCTGATGCACCTATTCGCAGACCCAGATCGCCGGCAAGTTGCGCTACAGTCAGCCGCAATTTGGTTACCTCGCGACGCGCCTCTTCCGTGTTTCGGCAGATGTGCGTACCCACCTCTACAACAGCCTGGTGCATTTCGGCCTTCACCTGGTCATGGTGGATCTTTTGCGCACCGTCTACAATTTTTTGCTGATGCGAGGTCAGTTCCCTTGTTACGGGGTCAACCACCATAAATTCTTCTTCTACACCTAAGGTAAAATCGTTCATAAGGCGTTAATTGATTTGCGCTATCAAAAAGAGTAATTTAACAAAAATATCATTGCGATACGCTGCAAGCGTAGAAGCAATCCCCTGTTTTAATAATATGGCGAGATTACCCTTCGACAAGCCCGAGGTGACAACCTTTGCCACCCCGCCTTGCAATCGCATATTCAGGCTTCTATTTCTTCTTCGCTTTCGGCTTTGCCTCTGCTTTACCTTCATCTTTCGCCGCCGATTTCTTTGACTTTGGCTTAGGCTCAACCTTTTCCGGCTCCGCTATAGGTACCTCTGCTGAAGCTTCTTTTGCTGCCTTTGGTTTAGTGGCTCTTGCCTTAGCTGCTTTAGGTTTTTGCTGTTGCTCTTCGGAAATGGCATGGTCAATCTCGCCAATGCTTACATCCGCTTTAGTTTCCTTTCCCTGCACCACAACCAACGCCGTTTTACCTACTGCTGCTGAAATAAACTTACCCCAGGTAAGGTTATCTGCTCCCGGCTTTTGTGCTTTCGCTCTCTCTATCGCATAATCAGCTGCGGTTTCCACCACCCATTCAAAGTTCTCCTGCCCTACGCTGTTTACATCTGCATCGGGCGCGGGGTTGCAGAAATCTATCGCATACGGGATACCGTCCCGAACGGCGAACTCCACGGTATTGAAATCGTACCCCAGGTATTGGTTCAGCGTTAATACATGATTTTTAATGGTTTCCAACAGCCTCTTTTCGGCAGGCGCCTTACCATGCTCGTAACGCAAATGGTGCGGGTTACGTGGTTCATACTGCATAATGCGCACATGCTTGCCACCGATACAATAGCAACGGAAATAATCGTCAAAAACAATCTCTTCCTGTAACAGCATTACCAACTGCCCGGTGCCCTTCATCTTTTTCCAAAGGTCTTCCTTGTTTTCAATACGGTAAACGTCGCGCCAACCGCCACCGTTAAATGGTTTCATATAAGCAGGGAAGCCAACGTAATCTAAAATAGTATTCCAATCGAGCGGGTAAGCCAGGTTGCGGAACGAGTTCTCGTTCGTACCATCCGGATGATCTTTAGAAGGCAGCAACGCAGTTTTCGGCACCGGAACGCCTAGTTTTACCGCAAGCGCATTATTAAAAAATTTCTCATCGGCACTCCACCAGAAAGGGTTATTGATAACGGCAGTCCCGCTAATTGCGGCATTCTTCAGTGCAGCACGGTAGAAAGGCACGTCCTGAGAAATACGGTCTATGATTACCGCATAATCCAGCGGTTCTCCCTGCAGCACCTTATCAATGCGTACAAATTCTGCAACGATGTCTTTTTCGGCCTTCTGGTTCACCCGGTCTACAAATGCCTGCGGGAAGGTATTTTCCTGTCCGAAAAGAATTCCAATTTTTTTCATAGTAAATGTGATGTTTTATGTTGTTTGCTTTTACTTAACGGTCGATAGATAGTGCGGGAACATTTCTTTCCAAACGGGCCAGTCGTGTTTTGCCTGCGGCCGCACGTCCAGCCAATGATTAATGTGCTTCCTGTTTAAAATGTCTGATAGCTGCCTGTTGTAATTAAGGCAAATATCCCACTCAGATGTCCCTAAAATAATGTTTATCTGCCAAAGATCCGGGTTATTACTGCCCGGTAAAAAGTCGACGGGGTTATTGTAAAAAATATCGTCATTGAAGAAACCATCGGTAAACATCTTGATATCAAATGCGCCGCCCATACTAAACAGATGTCCTGTCCTTTCCGGGTGTTTAAAGGCATAATTTGCCGCATGGTAACCCCCAAAACTGCAACCTGCTACCGCCACTTTACCTACACCGGTCTCGTGCATTGCCCAGGGAACCAGTTCGTCATGCAGCATTTTATCATACCAGGTATATCTTCTCGCCCGCTCGGCGGGATGGATGCTTTTATCGTACCAGGTTAAATTATCTATGGTTGCCGGGCAATAAATCTTAACCAGGCCCTGATCTATAAACCAGCTTATACTATCAATTAACCCGTGATCTTTATTCTGATAATACTTCCCCTGCGAAGTAGGAAATAATATAACAGGATAACCCCGGTCGCCAAAGACCAGCATTTCCATATCCATGCTTAAATTCTGAGAATACCAGCGCCGATAATGCTCTATCAAAACAGAAAGCTTTACTTTTTATACAATGTAAGTTAGCAGGTATTGTTTGATCTGTCAATGATCTGTAAATAATTATCTGACCGTTGTTGTGCTTTGCTACGGGATAAACTTATTTTTGCATCCCCATTATTATTGATGATGTACCCGACTTGTGCCGTTGACATGCCCTATATACAAACAACCTTAACAATACCTTCTACAGAACTCGATCGCGACGTAACGGTTACCCTGCTTTTGCCGGAGTTAATCAACCAGGCAGAACCTCTGAGCTTGTTATTACTAAATGATGGGCAGGATGCTGAAAACCTGTTATTGAAGCAGTCGCTCGAAAGGCTTAATAGTAACGGGCAGATTAAACAACTTGCAGTGGCGGCCTTACACGCAGGTGAAGAGCGCATACAGGAATACGGTACGGCAAGCCAGGTAGATTACCTGCAGCGCGGCAGCAAAGCAAAAGCTTATACCGGATTTATCGTTGACGAACTGTTACCGGCTCTTAAGGATGAATTGCAGTACAAAGGATTTGATACGGTAGCCTTTGCGGGGTTTTCACTCGGCGGGCTTTCTGCTTTGGATATCAGCTGGAATCATCCGGAAATATTTGACAAAGTTGGGGTATTCTCCGGCTCGCTTTGGTGGCGTGCCAAAGGCCTTGCTGATGGTTATACTGATAACGACCGTGTTATGCACCAAATTATCCGTAATACCGAGGGTAAGCCTGAACTTCAATTCTTCTTCCAGACAGGAACTTTAGACGAAACGGCCGACCGTAACCAGAACGGCATTATTGACTCCATTGATGATACCGTTGACCTAATGATCGAATTGGAGAACAAAGGTTATCACCGTCCGGAAGACATTACTTACGTAGAAGTAGTTGGCGGTAAGCACAATACCGAAACCTGGGCTAGAGTGTTACCAAAGTTTATTTGCTGGGCATTTAAACGATAGGTAAAGGGTTCTAGGAACGAGTTTTGAGTTACGAGAGAATTATCAGTTCTAAGCAAGACCCGCACAACTTTAACTTCCTACCAACTTTGATTTTCCCGACTCGCTACTGACCACTGGAAACTCGCTACCATTGCTCTCTGCTACTGAATACTCGCTACTGAATACTCGAAACTCGCTACCAAAAATCGCTCCTATCGCCACACTCTCCGCCGGGCCCAATCCTCGTAACCCCCATATCAACCTAACGTCACAATAATTACCTGTGATTTGCGTATAGATTATAAATTGTATTTTTGTGCTATGGTTCAAACCATTATCGTCATATTGCTCTTCGCGGCGGCCTTGTTCTATGTAGGCCGGCTTGTTTACAAAAGTTTCACGGCAAAAAAAAGCTGTGGCAGCAATTGTAAATGCGGAGTAGATTTTTCTAATATCAAACCCTGATTGCTTTAGAAAGGTATTCACTGTATCTTCACGCCAAAACTTTTAATTTTGTTTAAAGTTTAAACTATTTAATGGCGCAGAACAAGCAAATTTTTCAAGCCGAAACCCCTGGTAGATGGAACCGTTTTAAATGGATCAGCCGTGTTATTGCTGTTATCCTGGCAGCCGCCGTGGCAGCATCGGTAATCACCATTACTTCAAAGCAGTATCCCTCGCTGCCTAACTTAAACCCTGCGCCCAAAAAGTTAACCAAAGAGGAGATAGACCAGCTTAAGCACTCCAAAAAATACAAAGATTTCCGCATTCAGAAGGCAGAGATACAGGCCCTAGCCCGTGCCCGCCGCGAACACCAGCGCTTGCACCCCAACAACAAAGACCGGATTAACGCAGGTTTTTATCGCGCATGGGAAGCGCAGGCCTACAATTCTTTGTATGACCACATCGGCAAGCTGGACATGATTGTTTCGGAAGGCTTTTCGATTACGCCGAATGCAGATACCGTTACCGCTAAAATGGATACCGGCCTGTTGAACCTCAATAAAAAGTATCATAAACCGGTAGTTGTATCGCTTTCCAACTACATCAACTACGATAACCAACATGGCGGGTTCGATAGTAAAGATGTCATCCGCATTGTTAACAACAAGGCTTCACGTGCAACATTTATCAGCAGCGTTATTAAACAGCTAAACTTTTACAAGTTTAAAGGGATCAATCTTGGGTTTGATGACCTGCCAAGCCGTAACAGCAAAGCTTACTATAACTTCCTGCGCGAGTTTTATACCGCCCTGCATGCTGCCGGCTACCTGGTTACCCAGAACGTAATTGCCGAGGATGACACTTACGACCTGAAAGAGCTGCAAAAGTATAACGACTTTCTATTTGTGATGGCTTTTGACCAGCACAACGAGAATACCAATCCGGGCGACATTTCTAACCAGCATTGGGTAGAAGAAATCTTAGACCGCGTATGCGCTATTGTGCCGAGCGAAAAAGTGATTTTAACTGTAGCTGGCGGTGGTTACGACTGGCCTCAAAACAGCACCGGCAAGTCTATCGGGTACCAATATGCTATCAGTACTGCACTGGAGCAGCATAAAAAGATCAATTACGATCCGCAGTCTGCTAACCTCAGTTACGATTATGTTGGCAAAGACGGCTTGCGCCATGATGTTTACTTTACCGATGCGGCTACCAACTTTAATATCATCCGCATGGCGGACGACTGGGCTACAGGTGGTGTAGCCTTGTGGCGTTTAGGCACGGAAGACCCACGATTGTGGACCTTCTTCCAGAAAAACCTAACGATAGACTCGCTCAGAAAAACGGGCGTCGAGGTAAAACGTTTAACCAGCGTCGGCCTCAACAACAAGATTGATTACGATGGTGATGGTGAAGTATTGGACCTGATCACCACGCCCGATACCGGCAGTATCGATGTGCAGATGGATACCAAGAACTTCGTAATCACCAACCAGAACTACATTAAGCTGCCGACCAAATACGTGATCAGACGGTACGGTTACGCGCCTAAAAAAGTGGTGCTTACTTTTGATGACGGCCCCGATCCGGATTATACGCCGCGTATTCTGGATATCCTGAAAAAAGAAAAAGTACCTGCGGCGTTCTTTGTGGTAGGTTCCATGGTGGAAAAGAATATTCCGCTGCTGCGACGCATCTATGACGAAGGTTACGAGATCGGAAACCATACTTTCTTTCACCCGGATATTTCAACCGTTAGCATTCCGAGGGTAAGGCTGGAACTGAATTCAACCCGCCGTTTAATAGAAGCGGTAACTGGTAGAAGTACCATCCTGTTCCGCCCGCCTTTCAATGCGGATGCTGAACCGCAGACGCTTGCCGAGGTGATTCCGGTAGCTGAAAGCCGCAAGCAAAACTATATCAACATCGGCGAATCTATCGACCCTTGGGACTGGCAGCCCGGCGTAACTGCTGATAGCATCATCGCTCGAACCATTCGCCAGGCAGACAAGGGCTCCATGATCTTACTTCATGATGCCGGCGGTGATACACGCGAGGAAACCGTTAAGGCTTTGCCTGCGATCATCCATTATTTTAAAACACACGGCTACCAGTTCACTACCATTGCCGACGTTTTAGGTAAAACCAAGGATGACCTGATGCCGCCGATAAAAGACGACGCCAACAGCGGCATCACCGGCCCCTTGTATAACTTCTTCATCATCGGGTTCTTTTATGGCAACTGGTTCATGTTGTACCTGTTCTTCTCGGCTATCTTCCTGGCTATTGGCCGCATCATCATGATCGGTGTACTGGCTATCAGGCAGTATTTCGAGGATAAGAAAACCCGCGATGCCCGCTACCAAAATGCCGTACTTTACCCGGTAAGCATTATTGTTCCGGCGTATAATGAAGAGGTTACCGCCATTAAAACCATCGACAGCTTATTGCAACTGGAATATCCGGAACTGGAAATTATCTTCATAGATGACGGATCTAAAGACCGCACTTTTGAAGTGGTGAACAATGCTTACGGTAACCATGAAAAGGTAACAGTGCTAACCAAACCTAATGGTGGCAAAGCTTCTGCACTGAATTTTGGTATTACCCATGCCCGGTATGATTATGTAGTTTGTATTGATGCAGATACTGTGTTGAAGAATGACGCGATTTACCACCTGATGACCTACTTTACCGATGAGGAAATAGGCGCGGTAGCCGGTACGGTAAAAGTTGGTAATGAAAATAACCTGATTACCCGCTGGCAATCGATTGAATACATTACGGCCCAGAACATGGACCGCCGCGCCTTCGACCTGATTAACAGTATCACCGTGGTACCCGGTGCCATAGGCGCTTTCCGCAAAGCAGCTATTTTTAAAGCGGGCGGCTTTACCTATGATACCCTTGCAGAGGATTGCGACTTGACCATGCGCATCCTTAAACAAGGCTATATTGTTCGTAACTGCGGCGAGGCCATTGCTTACACAGAAGCGCCGGAAACGATCGGTGCGTTGCTGAAACAGCGTTTCAGGTGGAGCTTTGGCGTAATTCAAAGTTTCTGGAAAAACCGCGATGCGCTGTTCAACAAGAAGTTTAAATTCTTCGGGATGGTGGGCATGCCTAATATCCTCGTCTTCCAGATCATCCTGCCGTTATTTTCACCGCTTGCCGATCTTCTGATGATCATCGGTCTGTTCAGCGATAAGCCGTGGAAAATTCTGGGCTATTACCTGGCCTTTATTGTGGTAGACTTTATTGTGTCTGTGGTGGCCTTCCGCATGGAACGTGAAGATTATAAGAAGCTGGTTTACATTATTCCGCAACGGTTCATCTGGAGGCAATTAATGTATTACGTACTGTTTAAGGCGATCCGTAAAGCGGTTAAAGGCGAATTAAGCGGCTGGGGAGCACTAAAGCGCACCGGAAACGTAACCTTAAAGCGAGGGGAACAAAAGTAAAACGATCAGGCTTTTTCTATCAGGCAAACGGCATAAGCCACAACACCTTCGCCCCTGCCAATGAAACCCATTTGTTCGTTGGTAGTGGCTTTGATAGAAATGTCTTCCTCGTCTATCCCGGCTGCCTGGGCAATGTTTGCCTTCATAGCCGGTACATGCGGATTAATTTTTGGCGCTTCCAGGCATATCATGGCATCGATATTACCTACCGCCCATCCCTTTTCTTTCAATAAACCTATCACATGTTGCAGCAAGATCAGGCTGCTGATACCCCGCCAGCGCTCGTCCTTATTAGAAAAGTGGTAGCCGATATCGCGCATGTTCGCAGCCCCGAGCAAGGCATCGCAAATGGCATGTACAATGACGTCTGCATCCGAGTGTCCGAACGCACCTGAGTGATGTTCCAGTTGCACGCCGCCCATAATAAACGGATGGCCTTCTTTCATCTGGTGCACATCAAACCCAAATCCAACTTTTAGCTTACTCATCTTTATCAAACAGCGAATTAAAATTAACCAGCAATGTAAAGCGAAGGGTGTTCGCGAAAGGACTTTTTTGCTGGCTGGCGGCTACATAAGAAAAATCCAGGTTAAAGGCTTTGTATTTCAATCCGGCGCCTAAAGTAAAATAGTTACCGCTACCCTTTTGAGGGTCTTTATAATAGTAACCGGTACGTAAAGCAAACTGCTTATTATACCAGTACTCTATACCAAGCGAGTAGCCTATTTCCTTCAGTTCTTCTTTAAAACCACCCGGTGCATCTGAAAACGAACCGAAAATACCGGCCGGGACGGATTTATCATCATCCTTACCGGATATAATATTACCCTGGGCATCCCTGATTGGGGGTGAAGGTGTCAATAACTTATTCAGATCAAAAGCCAGGGTAAACTGGTTCAGGTCATCCAGGTCAATCGTATTTGCTGCGCCTAACCGCA
This sequence comes from Mucilaginibacter straminoryzae, assembly GCF_022953055.1. Classification (GTDB taxonomy): domain Bacteria; phylum Bacteroidota; class Bacteroidia; order Sphingobacteriales; family Sphingobacteriaceae; genus Mucilaginibacter; species Mucilaginibacter straminoryzae. The sequence goes on from NZ_JALJEJ010000006.1 coordinate 107,576, forward strand.
GGTTAGTAGGTAAAAAGTATTTGGGGCCGCCATCGGAGTAACTTACACGCGGCCCTATATTGGAAATATCTGCACCGAAGGCAAATAAAGAAGTCTTGCCAAACTGCTCTCCCGCCTTGCGATAGTACATAGATACATCAGCAGCTACGGTATTGACCGAACTGATCTGCTGCCCGGTAGAGAACGAATTATTAAAAAGACCAGAATGAATGTATCTTAATGATAAACCTAATGAAAACTCTTTACCAAAACGGCGCGCAAAAGAAGCGTCAGCGGTGAATTCATTGGGGGTGTATGTGCCCATATCCTGCTGAAATTCGTTAGTCAGTTGCACCGAACCCAGGTTGAAATAACGCATGGAAAGCCCAAGCGCATTGTTGTCGTCAAACTTGTGCGCATAGCTCAAATAAGATAAGCTAACATCTGGCACCAATTTACGCAGCCAGGGATTATAAGAGGCCGATACCGTGTTTACATCCTCAATAAAGGCAAGCTTTGAAGGGTTCCAGTAATTAGCATTTACATCCGGCGATATGGCCACACCTGCTTCACCCATGGAACCAGAACGCGCATCTGGTGTAAGGTTGATAGAGGGTACAGCAATATTATCGCGTCTTACGGTTTGTGTGGTGGTTTGGGCTGCAAGCGATAAGGGCAATAAGCACACTGCCCCACCGGTAAGCCATAAGATTCTATTAAAAAAAAACTTGCTCAATTGGTACTTGTTACAGCGTTATATGCAATATTAGAGTTAATCTGCCACTTTATCAAAAGTTACCAGCAGGCATAAAAAATAATTTCTCAAACAATTGTAACTCTTAGTTGATTTTATCGTAAAAACCCCAATTAATGGTAAAAAAATTTAAATATCTAACAAAAAGATCACTAAATATTTACATACAAAGTTTTTATATTTACATTGTGAACAACTATAGATTTATGACTTTAAATTGTACAAGGTTTGCTTTGGTGTTGTTGTGCCTGGGTGTAGTGTTAAGTAGCTGCAGCAAGCGCCAGCAATCCCCTAAAACAGGGATGAACTACAATGATAAATACAATGGAGGGTTCCAGGTATTTAAGAAAACCCACCCCGCTCCGGGGCCAGGCTTAGTTCCTATAGAGGGCGGCACCTTTGTATTAGGCGGCAGTGCCGATCAGGATGTTAATTACGAATATAACAATATGCGCCGCAGGGTAACGGTACCATCTTTTTATATGGATGATACCGAGGTTGCCAACGTGGACTGGTTAGAGTACCTGCATTGGTTAAATATTAACTATCCGGACGACAAAAGACTTTATTATGAAGCGTTGCCGGATACATTAGTTTGGCGCAGCCCTTTGTCTTACAACGAACCTTACGTTAGCAACTATTTCCGTCACCCGGCATACCAGGATTATCCTGTTGTTGGTGTTACCTGGGATCAGGCCCAAGATTACTGTGTGTGGCGTACAGACCGTATGAACGAAAACTTGCTGCGTAATGCCAACATTCTGGCGACATGGAAAGATGCGGCAGGCGCAGGTAAGGGCGGCAATGGTAAAGGTGGAGCAACAACAGCGTCGGCACCAAATGGCGGCAAAGAACCTTTCAATACAGAAATTTATCTGAACGGCCAGTACCGTGGCGAGGGTATCGACGGTAAAAAAATGATCCCTGATCTGAACCCTAATGCAAAACCGGCTGCTAATGCTAAAGGCAAAAATGGCCGTCCGACAAGGCCTGCAGGTCTGGAAGATGGTATCCTGAAACCAGGCTACCGTTTACCATCTGAAGCGGAATGGGAATACGCTGCCTTAGGTTTAATTGGCAATACCGAATTTGAAAATATCAGCGACGGTAAGATCTATCCATGGAATGGCATGGGTGTCCGCTCACCAAAGAAAAGAACCAGAGGCTTAATCCTGGCTAACTTTAAACGTGGTGACGGTGATAACATGGGTGTTGGCGGCTTCCTTAATGATAAGGCAGACATTACCGCTCCAGTTCGTTCTTATCAACCTAATGATTTTGGCTTATATAATATGGCTGGTAACGTAAACGAATGGACCGCCGATACGTATCGCCAATCTTCATTTGAAGACGTGGATGATTTTAACCCATTCCGCGGTAACCAGTTTAAAGACAAACGCCTGGAAGATCCGGCTAAAGGCTTATTGGCAAAAGATAAATATGGCAGGCCGATTAAAGATCCGGCAAAAACTGGCCGTAAACAAAAATGGGACGAACTGACAGCTCAACAACAACTTGCCGTTGGTACTAATGCAAGAACCGGTGCAACTAATGAAACATTGCCCGCTGGTATAACTGCTGCCCCAGCCCAAACACAGCCCGCTACTGCTACAACCGGTGCTACGCCTGCTACCACTACTGCTGCTGCGCCTACAGGTGACATCAGAGATCAGTACAAAAAACCTTATAACCCGGATTTCAGAGGTTATGCCGATAGTGCTAATACCGTGTTGTATGGACAGACAACTTTGGTTAACGACCATTCTAAGGTTTACAAAGGCGGTTCATGGAATGATCGTGCTTACTGGCTTAACCCGGCTACACGCCGTTATATGGACGAAGACCAGTCAAGCGCAGAAGTTGGTTTCCGTTGTGCCATGACCATGGTTGGCGCAACAGAGATAAACCCTTCGGGCCGCCCGCACTTTGTTCAGAAAAAACCGAAACCATTCAAAGCCAGGGGAAGATAATCACTGGCGAAGTAATGATACCAAAAGAGCCTTAAGCTAAACACTTAAGGCTCTTTTATTTTTCAGAACAGACAGACCTTACTTAAGCACTAAAAACCGATTAGCACCGTTCCTTTTTCTACTTTATCGCCAGGCTTTATCCGTACAGACTTTACGGTAGCACTTGCTGGGGCCTTGATAATATTCTCCATTTTCATCGCTTCAAGTACAAACAGGTTATCGCCTTTTTGCACGGTGTCCCCTTCGTTAACAAATACTTTAAGTACTAAGCCAGGCATTGGCGCTTTCAAATCAGCTACGGCACCCGCAGTGATACTGCTCATACCCAATTGTTCTAATAAGGCATCATACTGGTCTTTGGCCTTTAGCTCGTATACATTACCGTTTACCTTTATCGAAGCGCTTTTCTCAGTAGCATCAAAAGCCACCAGTTCTGCCTGGTAAGATTTATCATCCAATATGATATGAAACCTCGTTTGGCTAAGGGATGCGATATCTGGCTGAATGATACTATCATTCAATTCAACTAACCCATCTTTTCCTTCAGTCGTAAATTTGAATTTCTCGTTAACGGTAATTTGATACATAGCTATTGTATTAATGCGTATTGAACCAGGTTTGCGCCCATTTGCAAAGCCTTTAAACGTGTTTGTTGCGAGTCACCAGCATAGGTACCATAATCTTCCCAACCATTACCCAAATCGCACTCGTAATCGTAAAAACAAACCAATCGGCCTTTATAAATGATCCCGAAACCTTGTGGACGTTTGTTATTATGCTCATGAATTTTGGGTAATCCGTTGTTAAAATCGTATTTCTGATGATATACCGGATGATTATACGGTAGTTCTATAAAGTCTAGCTCGGGGAATACCTTTTTCATTTGCGGGCGGATAAACTGATCCAGCCCGTAATTATCGCAAATGTGTAGGAAGCCCCCACCTATTAAATACTTCCGCAGGTTTCGCGCTTCCTGATCGGTAAATATCACATTACCGTGGCCAGTCATAAAAACAAACGGGTAGTTAAAAATTTCCGTGCTACCTACATCAACCGTTTCTTCATCTGCCTGAAAATTGGTTTTTAAATTAGTATTGCAAAACTTCGCCAGGTTGGTTAAAGCTGTACGGTCGCCATACCAGTCGCCCCCACCGTTATATTTCAAACGGGCAAGCTTGTACGACGGCTTGCTGAAGCTAAACAACAAGCATCCCGACAATACCAGAAAAAATAGCGCAGATTTTCTCATCAACGGTTTAAAAAGTTCACCTCGAAGCAGGCTTCTAGTGCAGCGGTCTCTGTACGCAGGCGGCTGCTACCTAAAGTTATGGGTTTAAATCCATTTTTTAAAGCCCCTTCTATCTCCGCCGGACTAAAGTCGCCCTCGGGCCCTATCAATATCAAATAACGTCCGTGTGGCTCTAAAAGTGTTGAAATTTCTTGCTTTTCGCCTGGTTCACAATGAGCGATAAACTTCTGCCCCTCGAAAGGCTGCGAAATAAACTGATTAAAAGTGATTGTTGGATGAATAAGCGGGTGATATGCTTTCAAAGACTGTTTAACCGCAGCTGTAACTATTTTATCCAGGCGGTCTACCTTGGCCTCTTTCCGTTCAGACCGTTGGCAAAGCAAAAGCGATACTTCATCTATCCCGATCTCTGTTGCTTTCTCCAGAAACCATTCCGTCCGTTCGATATTCTTTGTCGGTGCGAGGGCAATGTGCAGGTGATGGTTACGTTTTTGGTATTCCTGCTCACTGGATGTTATGGTTAACAAAGTTCGTTTGGGATGTGCGTCGGCAATAACGGCATGGTACCAACCACCACGGCCATCTATCAGCTCCACTTCATCCTGCACCGAAAGTCGCAGCACACGGATACAGTGCTTGCTCTCCTCTTCATTCAATTGGTAAGCAGTTTGGCCCGGAGCCAGATCAGGTGTGTAAAAGAGGTGCATAATGGTATGGTGTAAAAGTGCACCGGTTCAATCGCCTTGATAGCTGTCATTATCAACGCTGATCAAATCCGGCACTACCGTGCAGAACAAACTTAATGCAAATCTACTGCATCCTCTTCATTCAGCAACAACTCAAGCTTAACGGATTCAATGTTCTGATCAGATTTGCGCAGCACGGTAATGTTATATCCGTTAGCTTCCTTTTGCTCGCCCACATCAGGTATTTTACCAAAGATATGGCCTAACCATCCGGAGACAGTATCAAAGTCGCCATCCTCCGGTAAATCATGCGGCAAATGCTCGTTTACGTCATAGATAGAAGCCAGCGCATTAATGATAAACTCACGGTCGTTCACCTTCTCTACAATCGGCTTTTCTTCGTCGTATTCGTCCTGTATTTCACCTACCAGTTCTTCTACAATATCTTCAAGGGTAACCATACCGGCGGTACCGCCGAACTCATCCAACACGATAGCGATCTGGATACGCTTTTGCTGCAGCTCGGCCATCAGATCATTGATTTTTTTGGTCTCCGGAATAAAGTAAGGTTTGCGGATAATGTCCTTCAGCACGATCTCTTCGTTACGCGCTAATAAGGGCAGAATATCCTTGGCATGTACAATGCCGATGATCTTGTCGATACTCTCTTCGTACACCGGCATACGCGAATAGCCTTCGGTGATCAATGTATCCATCAACTCATCGATGGTATCATCAATTTCGATCCCCGAAATCTTAGTGCGCGGCACCATAATGTTCTTCACCACACGCTCGTTAAAATCAAACACGTTCTTAATCAGTTCATGTTCATTTTTATCGATAGCGCCGCTTTCTTTACCCTGCTCAAGAATGTATTGCAATTCCTCTGAACTATGGTGCGATTCTTCGCCATGGGAAGGATTAATGCCGAAAAGCCCCAGGATAAAATTAGCAAAGGTATTCAAGACCCATATCGCCGGCCTGAAGATTACGAAGAAGACACGCAACGGTAGGGATACTGCCATCGCCGTACGAACCGTACGTTGAATTGCCAGTGTTTTAGGGGCAAGCTCGCCAAACACAATGTGCAACATGGTGATGGTAAGGAAGGCAACTACGTGGCTGATGGTAATGATCACTTCATTGGTGATCACCAGCCCAAACATGGCGAACAGGCGGAGCATCACGGTGGTCACTACAGACTCGCCCGCCCAACCGAGGCCTAGCGAAGCGATAGTGATACCCAACTGGGTTGCTGCAAGGTAACCGTCAAGATTGTGCATTATACCACGCGCAATCTTGGCGGTTCGGCTACCTGCCTTAGCTTGTATTTCTATTTGTGAGCCTCTTACCCTAACAATTGCAAATTCGGCTGCAACGAAAAAACCGTTGAGCACAACCAGTAGTATGGTAAGAATGATATACGAAAGGTGTATTTCTAAATCGGGGCCCATTCAAAAATTATTGATTCGACGGGAAAGTCTGGGTATATAATTCCAAACTCTCTTGAATTACCTTATGCGCGTATCTGCGTCCTAACAAATGCTCGATTGTAACGTTCTTACCTTCTAGTTTCTTATAATCCTGGAAGAAGCGTACAATTTCTTTCATCGCGTGCGGGGGCAGCTCATTCAAATCGTTAATATAGTTAACAGACATGTCATTCTTAGCAACAGCGATGATCTTATCGTCCTGTTCACCATTATCCACCATGTGCATTACACCAATTACCTTCGCTTCGATGATAGACATCGGGAAAACGTCTACAGAGCAAAGGACCAGGATATCCAAAGGGTCTTTATCATCGCAGTAAGTCTTCGGGATAAAGCCATAGTTGGCCGGGTACATTACAGAAGAGAACAATACGCGGTCCAGTTTCAATAAACCAGATTCTTTATCGATCTCATATTTTGCTTTTGATCCTTTAGGGATCTCTATAATTGCATTTACAACTTCAGGAACGTTTTCACCTGTAGATACCTGGTGCCAGGGATGTTGAGTACTCATTATTCGTAAAAAATTTTATATCAAGTTTGTGTTTCGTTTTTCGTTAGTCTTTTCCTTAAAAAGGCAAAAACAAGCGGCAGGCTGGTAACCAATATCAGGCCTATCACTATATATTGTAAGTAGTCTTTTAACTGCGGATATTTCTTTCCCAAAAAATAACCTGTCAGTGTCAGCGTCAAAACCCATGCTATACTCCCTATAATATTATAAAGGGTAAATTTGTTCAGCTTAACTTTAACTACACCTGCAAAGATAGGCGCAAAAGTTCTGATAATGGGGAAAAACCTTCCTAATATTAAAGCCATTCCACCGTACTTATCGTAAAACTTTTCGGCCATTACGATATACTGTCTTTTAAAAAACAGCGAATCGTTCTTATTAAAAAGTAACGGCCCGGTTCTGTAACCAAACCAGTACCCCATAAAATTACCTAAAATTCCGGAAATAATCAGCGAGCTGATCAGGGTATAAACAGAAACATCAAGGGAACCTGTGGCGCAAAAAAGGCCTGCCATAAACAGCAGATAGTCGCCAGGCAGAAAAAAGCCGAAGAACAAACCCGTTTCTGCAAAAACAACTACAAGCAACAGGTAGAATCCTCCCTGACTTATTATAGAGTTAGCATCGGTTATATTATGCAGGTGATCCCAGAAGCTTTCCATTCACAATATTTGTAAAGCTACAAATATTAAATCAAATAGGCTTACTTGCTATCAGAAATTGATATCGGCTATTAAAGTAGGATAAACACCTAAAACGATGGTCAGCAGCGCCGATAAACCCAATACAAAAACAAAGTAACCCGGAACAGCAAGTACGGTACGCTCTTCGCCGCCTCTGAAATACATCGCCACAATCACCTTGAAGTAATAGTAGATACTGATGATGGCATTGACTACCGCGATGATCACTAACCATACTTGTAAGCGGGACAACGCCCCTGTAAACATATAGAACTTACCGATGAAGCCGGCAGTTAACGGGATACCCGCTAATGACAGCATGGCTACCGTCAATACAAACGCCAGGAAGGGATTACTTTTACCCAATCCGTTAAAGCTGCTGAAGTGATCGCTATCCGCTTGTTGTTGTACCAGGATCAGCACACCAAAAGCAATAATAGAAGCGATTGAGTAAGCAGCAGCATAGATCAATACCGAATTAGCAGAAGCTGCACCCAAAGCAACCACGGCGAACAACAAGTAACCGGCATGCGAAATACTCGAGAACGCCAGCATACGCTTAAAGCTTTGCTGATATAAGGCGGTGATGTTTCCGATGAACAAGGTAAGCACGGTAATTACCAGTAATACAGGCATCCAGAAATCGCTGATGGTTGAGAATGCGCTTTGGAATAAACGCAGGAATGCAGCAATACCGGCTGTCTTTACCACGGTTGACATAAAGGCTGTAATCAGTGATGGAGAGCCTTCGTACACATCCGGTGTCCAGAAGTGGAACGGAGCAGCACCCAGTTTAAAGCAAAGCCCTACGATGATCAGTAATACACCGGTGTGGAACAACGGATCGATACCACGCGGGTGGGTCAGGATCCAATCGCGGATAACCGAGATACTGAAAGAACCGGTAGCACCATAGATGAGCGCGATACCAAACAACAGGAAGCCTGTAGAAAAGGCGCCCATCAGGAAGTATTTTAATGAAGCTTCATTCGAAGCGAAATCCCTCTTTTTGATACCTGCCAGGATGTACAAGCTTACAGACATGATCTCTATACCGATAAACAACATGGTAAGGTTATAATAAGAAACCATGCAAATAATACCCGCAAGAGAAAACAGCATTACGGCATAATATTCTGCTACGTGACTGCTGATCTTTTCGAAATAGTCTTTTGAAAGAAGCAGGATCAATACCGTAGACAAGATAGTAATTACAGAAAACGCGATAGAAAACCTGTCAAACAACACCATGTCATGATAGATAGGCGTTGCATTAGCATTCCATCCGGCAATAGCTAAGCCTGCAGCCGCCAATAAACCAATAACGGTAACCGGGAGCAAAGCATTTTTTGCTTTGAACACACCCAGGTACAACAGTAAAATCGGCAGAACAGATATCAGTATTAAGGTATTCATTTTGGTTGCTACAATATTTTAAACAGGTTATCGCTGCGGAGCAATAATATTCACTCCGGACTGAACCTGGCTGATTTTGTCATTAACAGAATTTACAAGCTTGCTTACAGCCGCATCAGAAAGGTGCATCACCACATTCGGGTATATACCCAACACGATGATCAGCACACAGATAATGCCCAGCACTAATTTCTCGTTACCATTTAAATCGGTAAATAGTGCGCTGATGGCAGATGTTTCGCCCTGCATTACTTTCTTGTACATCCGCAGCATATAAACTGCACCGAATATGATGGTAAGGCCACCAACTGCACTTAACCAGATGTTATACTCGTATAAACTTTTTAATAACAGGAACTCGCCGATGAAACCGTTAGTTAACGGTAATGCTACCGAACCTAATAACACGATCAGGAAAGCAATAGCGAACTGCGGCGCCGCTTTAGCGATACCTCCCAGCTCGTCAAGATCGCGGGTTTTTAATCTTCTGCTGATGATATCCCAGATAAAGAATAAACCTACTACGTTAATACCGTGATTCAGCATCTGGATCATTGCACCTTGTACGCCGGTAACCGTCCATGCGATAACACCCGCACCAATCAGTCCAACGTGTGCTATTGATGAATAAGCAACCAAACGCTTACCATCTTTCTGGTTAAAGGCAATCAGAGAGGCATAAACAATACCCGCAACTGCCAGCGCAATGACGATATATTGCCAGTGGTCGAAGCCCTGAGGGGCTACCGGAATCATCCAGCGAATAGCGCCATAAACACCCATCTTTAACATGATACCTGAAAGTAGCATGGTACCTGCAGAAGGCGCTTCGGTATAGGTATCCGGCTGCCAGGTATGGAAAGGGAATATTGGCATCTTAATAGCGAAGGCTAAAAAGAATGCCCAGAATACCAGCCCCTGTTGTTTCAATGTCAGGTGCAGGTCGTAAAAATCACTGATAGAGTAAGTGCGGTTAGGCGTTTGCAGGTGCAGGTAAATAATGGCCAGCAGCATAAACAAAGAACCGGCAAACGTATAGATGAAAAACTTCATCGTGATGCGGATACGGTTTTCGCCGCCCCATAATGCACAGATAAAATAAATCGGGATTAACGCTGCTTCCCAGCCCACATAAAACAAAAAGCCATCTAAAGCGGTGAACACCGTCATCATACCGGCCTGCATAAATAAGATCAGGGCGTAGAATGCGTTCGCATTCTTATAATCGTGGTTATAGCTGGCCAGGATAATTACCGGGATGAGCAGCACGTTCAGTAAAACAGGAATAATGTTGATACCATCCAAACCGACGGTAAAATACACGCCCATTTTTGGCATCCATGGCAGATCGGTTACGTACTGCATAGAAGCGTCTGGTATAAAGCGTGTGATCATTAGCGCAGCTACTACCAGTTCGGCAATAGCGAAAAGCAATGCGACATGCTTGGTGGCCTGATTTTTTATCAATGCTACAGCCAGGGCTGCTATCAGGGGCAAGAAAATTAAAATACTAACCGTCATTTTCTAATTTGCAATAACGCTATGGCTAAAATTTAATATTTAAACTATAGAGTAAGACGGCAATAATGCCGATAACCATCATAAACAGGTAGAAACCCACATTCCCGGCCTGAAGCAAACGTAAACCTTTGCTGGCTTCAACCGAACCGCTGCCTAAACCATTTACCAATCCATCGATACCCAACTTATCTACCACTTTATAGAAGAATACAGAAAGGGCGTCCAGCGGCTTGCGGATAATGGTATCGTAAAGCTCGTCGATATAAAACTTATGATAAGACAGTGCTGTCAGCGCAGGACGGTCTTCTGTATCCGCCACAGGAAGTTCCTTCTTGCTTACATACTTCACATAAGCAATCACCAGGGCAAGCACTGCTGCACCAACCGAAATAGCCATTAAGCCCCATTCGGTCGCCGGCGGCAAGGTCGCTGCTTCTGCATGTTTTGCCGATTCTGCAAATACTGGTTTCAGGAATTCACCTAATAAGTGATGACCACCTAATACTTCGGGCACGCCGATAAAACCGCCAACTACCGATAAGATAGCCAGGACGATCAGCGGGATGGTCATATTCGCAGGCGACTCATGCAGGTGATGTTCTTGTTCGTGCGTGCCGCGGAACTTACCAGAGAAGGTAAGGAACAGCATACGGAACATGTAGAATGAGGTCAGCATCGCGCCGATCACACCGATCACATAGAAAACAGGACTATGCTCGTAAGCATGGGCCAGAATTTCGTCTTTGGAGAAGAAACCAGAGAACGGCGGAATACCAGCGATAGCGATAGTGCCCATCAGCATGGTAAAGAACGTTATTGGCAGTTTGCCCCTTAAGCCCCCCATGTTACGCATATCCTGCTCGCCGCTTACCGCGTGGATCACAGAACCTGCACCAAGAAACAATAATGCTTTAAAGAATGCATGGGTAATTACGTGGAAGAAAGCACCGGTATAGGCACCTACGCCTAAACCGAGGAACATATAGCCTAACTGAGATACGGTTGAATAAGCCAGCACCTTCTTAATATCTGTTTGTGTAAGTGCGATCAGTGCAGCAAAAATGGCGGTCGCCAAGCCGATAATGGCCACCACATTCATGGTGATAGGCGCCATGCTGAACAAAACGTTAGAGCGGGCAATCATGTAGATACCGGCAGTAACCATGGTAGCAGCGTGGATCAGTGCCGAAACCGGGGTGGGGCCGGCCATCGCATCCGGTAACCAGGTAAACAAAGGGATCTGGGCCGATTTACCGGTTGCACCCACAAATAACAACATGGTAATCAGTGTTAAAATAGTAGTTGCGTGTGGGCCGGTGATCAGGTATGCCTTTGGAAAAATATCAGCAAAACTGGCCGAGCCGAAATAGCGAACCAGCAGGAAAATAGCGATCAGGAAACCTAAGTCGCCAATACGGTTCATCACAAAGGCCTTCTTAGCAGCATCAGCATACGCGCCGTTGGTAAACCAGAAACCGATGAGCAGGTATGAGCATAAACCAACGCCCTCCCATCCAATGAACATCACTACGTAGTTTGAACCCAATACCAATAGCAGCATGAAGAACACGAACAGATTAAGATAAGCAAAGAACTTACCGAAGCCGGCATCGTGGTGCATGTAGCCGATAGAGTACAGGTGGATCAGGAAACCGATACCGGTGATGATCAGCAGCATGATAGCGCTCAACTGATCTACCAGGAAACCAAAAGGAACTACAAAAGTACCTGCCTGTATCCAGTTGAAAAAGGTAACATTAATGGGGCCATGTGCTTTAACCTGTAAAAAGGCAGAAACACTTAAACCGAAAGCCGCCAGGATAACCAGGCTGGCAATGGTGCCTATTAAATTTTTCGGAAGAACATTTCGGCCAAGTCCGTTAATCAGAAATCCCGCAAGGGGTAATATGGGAATAAGCCAGAGATAATTATTCATTTTATGCGATACGTTTTACGTTGACCGTTTTACGTTTTATAATTCTTATTCTATCGTACGTCATGCCGAACCTGTTTCGGCATCTTACAAGAAAGACTTGCAAGCAAGATCCTGAAACAACCCTTCGACAAGCTCAGGGTGACAATGTTCAGGATGACATATTTTATATTTATTCAGAATCCGAAATTGAAAATTCGAATTCCGAAATCTTAAATTACCATTTCAGCCTGTTCAGCACGTTGATGTCTGTCGAGTGCGTATTACGATAGATCATCACGATGATCGCTAATCCAACAGCTACTTCAGCTGCGGCCAATGCCATAATGAAGAACACGAACACCTGACCCGAAGCATCGCCTTTGTAAGCAGAAAATGCAGTAAGCAACAGGTTAACCGCGTTCAGCATCAGTTCTACCGACATAAAGATCACGATGGCGTTACGACGAATCAATACCCCGGTAACACCAATAGCGAAAATAATGGTGCTAAGCAGGATATAATGGTTTAGCGGAACAGCCTGGATAGTATGTGTAATATTTTCCATTAAACAGTTCTTGGTTCTTTTTTAGCTAATAAAACTGCACCCACCATGGCAGATAACAGCAGTACGGATGACACCTCAAACGGCAGCAAAAACTCGCCGAACAATACTTTACCTAGGTTTTTCACCAAACCCAGATCTGGATTTTGCAATACCACAGGTTCAGATTTACCGAGCGCCTTCAGCGATCCGGCGATAACCACCAGTAAACATCCACCTGCAATTACACCAGCCAGTTTGGCTAAGTTATGCTTGCCTGGCTCGGTATCCTTGTTCAGGTTCAGCAACATCATTACAAACAGGAACAATACCATGATGGCCCCCATGTACACAATAAAGTTTACCACAGCTAAAAACTGGGCATTCAATAAAATGTAATGAATGGTGAATGTAAAGAAGGTAAGTATCAGGTATAATACGCTATGTACCGGGTTTTTAGCAAAAATCACCAGCAGCGAAAATACGATTGATAGAAATGCGATAACGTAAAAAGTACTCATGCTATATTACAAAATACCTTCGCCAGTTGTAAGGACGGGCAAAGGTATAAACTTTCTTTATTGATTTAGCGGCGCTTCCACTAATTTGTCCTTGCCGTAGATAAAGTCTTTACGGATAAACTCCGAAGGAACAATATCGCCGTCAAGATAGATTGCTTCTTTCGGGCAGGCTTCTTCGCATAACCCGCAGAAGATGCAACGCAACATGTTAATCTCGTAAACCGCTGCATATTTCTCTTCACGGTACAGGTTTTCCTCACCAGGCTGACGCTCGGCTGCAGTCATGGTGATGGCCTCTGCCGGGCAGGATAATGCACACAAACCGCAGGCAGTGCAACGCTCGCGACCTTGCTCGTCACGCTTCAGTGAGTGCATTCCGCGGAAGTTCTCAGAGAATTCGCGTTTCTGCTCCGGGTAGCGGATGGTCACGTCTTTCTTAAAAAAGTGCTTTAAGGTAATACCCATACCACGTACAATGGCGGGTAAATAGGCCTTTTCGGCAAGCGTAAGCGGCTTGGCCTCCAGTACTTTCTTTTTATTGCTTAATGATTCCATGAATCTGATCTCTCCTACTTATTTACCAAAAAAAGTCATAATAATTCCTGTCAACACAATGTTGGCAATTGCCAACGGAATCAGTGTACGCCAGCCAAGGTTCATCAGCTGATCGTAACGGAAACGCGGGATAGTCCATCTTACCCACATAAAGAAGAAGATGAACAGGAATATCTTAGCGAATAACACAACAGTGCCAATCAGCGGGCCAATAACCGGGCCAACATGCGCTGTCACCCAATCCATACCCGGGTAGTTATAACCACCAAAGTAAAGGGTTGCCATTACTGCCGAAGACACAAACATATTGATATACTCCGCGAACAGGTAAAAGCCCAGCTTCATCGACGAATACTCGGTATGGTAACCACCGATCAACTCGGTTTCACACTCCGGCAAATCGAACGGGCTGCGGTTGGTTTCTGCAAATGCACAAACAATAAAAATTAAAAAGCCAAGTGGCTGATAAATCACGTTCCAATGCCAGCCATGCTGTTGTTCAGCAATTTCTTTCAGGCTAAGGGTACCATTTACCATCAATAAAGCGATGATAGCCAGACCCATTGAAATTTCGTAGCTGATATTTTGTGATGCCGCACGGATAGCTCCTAACAAAGAGTATTTGTTATTGGATGCCCAGCCACCGATCATGATACCATAAACACCCAATGATACTACACCGAAAATGTACAATACACCTACGTTGATATCGGTAACCTGCAGATCAACAACTTTAGAACCGATATGCAATGGTTGTCCCCACGGAATAACCGCTGAACCGATACAAGCTGTCATAATTGCCAGTGAGGGGCCCACGATGAATAGCAAACCACTTGCGCGGTTAGGAATAATTTCTTCCTTCATGAACATCTTGCCACCGTCTGCCAGTGGTTGCAGGATACCCCACGGACCGGCACGGTTAGGGCCTACGCGATCCTGGAAAAATGCCGCTACTTTACGCTCTGCATAAGTGGAATACATGGCTACCACCAGGCTGATCAGGAAGATCACCACGATTAAGCCAAATTTTATCAATATATCTGCTAATTCCATTACAGTCTTGTCTCCCTTTCAAATTGTTCTTTGTTCGCTTCCTGTAATAAAGGATTTTGCTTTACTACCGGCAACGGCTTCATGGTTTCATAGTGGTTAGCGCTGATCACCGATTTGTGTGATACTTTACGCGGCCCTTCGATCACCCAATCGCTGGTTTTCTTTTTGTCGAAACGGCAGGTGTTACAGATAAATTCTTCTACCTCGCCATATACATCTTTGCGTGCAGTAACACGGATCACGTCTTCACCTTTGTACCAAAGCGTTACTTTACCGTTGCACTTTTCGTGGTCGCAATCGCGGTGCGCTTCAACTGGTTTAGTGAACCAAACACGATTTTTAAAACGGAAAGTTTTATCGGTTAATGCACCTACCGGGCAAACGTCAATCACGTTGCCAGAGAAATCATTATCAACCGCCTTTTGAATATAGGTTGAAATCTCGGCATGGTCGCCACGGTTTAGTACCCCGTGAACGCGTTGTTCGGTTATCTGATCGGCAGTAAACACACAACGGTAGCAAAGGATACAACGGTTCATGTGTAGCTGTATCTTATCACCAATGTCGATGCGTTCAAACGTACGGCGATCAAACTCGTAACGGGTTTTAGCCGCGCCGTGCTCGTAACCTAAATCCTGTAAATGGCACTCCCCTGCCTGGTCGCAAATAGGGCAATCCAGCGGGTGATTGATCAGTAACATCTCTACTACACCTTTACGCGCCTCAATTACTTCTGGCGAAGTAATGTTCTGCACTTCCATACCGTCCATTACGGTGGTACGGCAAGAGGCCACCAGTTTAGGCATCGGACGCGGGTCTTTTTCAGACCCCTTGCTCACCTTTACTAAACAAGTACGGCATTTACCGCCGCTGCCTTCCAGCTTAGAGTAGTAGCACATCGCCGGCGGAACAATGTCACCACCTATTTTCCTTGCGGCATTCAGGATAGTGGTTCCTGGCTCTACTTCGATGGATATTCCGTCTATCGTTACTTTAACTGACATTCTTAACCTTATTTCTGATATAGGCGATGTAATCGCCGTTTTCAATTATCTTGTATTGTTGTCCGTCGCCCGGTTGAAACTCATAGATCCAACTTTGCAGCTCCGAACCATCGTTCAGCGTTACCGCTATTTCTTTCCGGACATATTCCGGTTGATCCTCATTCAGCCCCTCATATTCATCCAGCACTTCAAAAACCTTTTGCGGGTCATTGATGCGGTAAAGCTCTCCTTTCACCTCGCCCTCCCCTTCTTGCACAAAACCCGGGTAACTGCCCAGGTCGAATAAGGTTCCTTTTATACTGACCTCTTCAACAAGTTCAAGGCAATGTTTAATGGTATCAAGTACCTGATGTTTAAAGTCTTTCAATAAAGTGCCGTAAACAAACAAATACCCCACTGACTTTACCTTTTTGAATTATCCCTAATATTGTCATCCTGAACTCGTTTCAGGATCTCTCTGGGCCTTTTTGTCATTCTGAACGAAGTGAAGAATCTTCTTCGATTTACTTCATTCAGAAGATTCCTCGTTGCACTCGGAATGACAAACTTTTTATTACTGCCTTTGCTTAGAGGCGATTGCTTCGTCGTTCCTCCTCGCAATGACGTTTTACCTTACGAACCTTCCCGAACATGTCACCCTGAATTCGTTTCAGTATCTCTAAACCTTTTGTCATTCTGAACGAAGTGAAGAATCTTCTTCGATTTACTCCATTCAGAAGATTCCTCTCCGTCAGCCGACGGATCGGAATGACAAACTTTTGATTACTGCCTTTGCTTAGAGGGGATTGCTTCGTCGTTCCTCCTCGCAATGACGTTTTATCTTACGAACCTTCCTGAACATTGTCACCCTACGCTTGTCGAAGGGTTAGTTTCAGATTCTATAACTTATTATTTGTCATTCCGAGCGTAACGAGGAATCTGTACAGATTCTTCACTTCGTTCAGAATGACAACCTCTTGTTTGCTCTTTCTCCCAACGCTCATGCTTCGAGAGCCTCAGCATGACACCTACTCTACGCGCTTGCCACCACTAACGGATCAGCATAATGCGCTAAACCGTAATTGCGTGTTACCGCAGTAGCTGCGTCAGTCACGTGCCACTCAAATTCATCACGGAAGTGACGGATGGCACTGGCTACAGGCCACGCTGCTGCATCACCCAGCGGACAAATGGTATTTCCTTCAATCTTCTTAGAAACATCTACCAGTAAGTCCATATCACTCATCTTGCCATGGCCGTGCTCTAAACGGTGCAGCACCTTTTCCATCCATCCGGTACCTTCGCGGCAAGGCGAACACTGTCCGCAGCTTTCGTGATGGTAGAAACGGGTAAAGTTCCAGGTGTTACGAACAATACACTGGTCTTCGTCGAAAGCGATAAAACCACCAGAGCCCATCATAGTACCGGTAGCGAAACCACCTTCTGAAAGGCCTTCATAGCTCATCACCCTGCCTTCGCCTGCAGCAGTTTTCAAAATTAAATTAGCTGGCAGGATCGGCACAGATGAACCACCAGCTACTACCGCTTTTAAGCGTTTGCCATTGGCAATACCGCCACAGTATTCGTCTGAATAGATAAACTCTTCAACAGGGATACCTAATTCAATCTCGTAAACACCCGGTTTATTCAAGTTACCGGAAGCAGAGATCAGTTTAGTACCGGTACTTCTACCAATACCAATCTTTGCATATTCTTCACCACCGTCACGAATGATCGGAACGGTAGCTGCAATAGATTCTACGTTATTCACCACGGTAGGGCAACCATATAAACCAGCAATAGCCGGGAATGGTGGCTTAATACGCGGGTTACCACGTTTTCCTTCCAATGATTCCAGCAGCGCAGTTTCTTCCCCACAGATGTAAGCGCCACCACCTGGCTGCACATACAGTTCCAGATCGTAACCGCTACCTAAAATATTCTTACCTAAAAAGCCTGCTGCTTTTGCTTCAGCGATGGCCTTTTCCAGAATGCGGATCTGCGGCATCATTTCACCACGCACATAGATGTACGAAGTTTTTGCGCCCAAAGCAAAGCTGGAAATGATCATACCCTCAATTAACAAGTGAGGGATATAGGTCATCAGGTAACGGTCTTTAAACGTACCGGGTTCAGATTCGTCGGCATTGCAAACCAGGTAACGCGGAACACCTTCAGGCTTTGCCAGAAAGCTCCACTTCATACCGGTTGGGAAACCCGCACCACCACGGCCACGGAGGCCGGATTTTTTTACCTCTTCTACCACTTCATCAGGCGTTAATGTCTTCAGGGCTTTTTCCACCGAAGCATAACCCCCTTTAGAGCGGTAAACATCATAAGTATTGATGCCGGGTACGTTAATATGTTCTAATAATAGCTTGCGTCCCATTGTTACGCTTTGTTTTTATATCTGTTAAGCATCTCCCCCCATTGTCATTCTGAACGTAGTGAAGAATCTTCTTCAAAGACATTGCTTCATCGTTCCTCCTAGCAATGACATAACGGAGAGAAAAATTTTCTTAATTATTTGCTTTCGCCTTTAAATCGCCGATCAATTGATCTACCGACTCCGGCGTTAAGTTCTCGTAGAATGTATATTCTGGACCGATCTGTAATACCGGGCCGAAACCGCAAGCAGCAAGGCACTCTACACCTCTCCAGCTAAATAAACCATCCGGCGTCACCTCCCCTTCTTTAACGCCTAATTTCTGCTCGATATGATCCATGATCTTTTCGGCGCCAACCAGGCAGCAAGGGCCGGTACGGCACACCTCCAGCACATACTTGCCTTGCGGGCGTAAAAAATACATGGTATAAAAAGTAGCTACCTCATAAACCTCAATAGGTTCAATACCCAGGTATTCGGCTACTTTATCCATCGCCGGAACGCTCAACCAGCCAAACTCTGCCTGCACATCATGCAGTATAGGCAACAAAGCAGATTTTTGCTTTCCTTCCGGGTAACGGCTTACTTTATCTGCAAACTTTGCCAGCAGTTGCGTTGAAAACTCTACCGGCACATTTGTATCCTGAACTTTAAGCATCTAACTCTCCGGCTATAATGTTTAAACTACTCATGTTAATAATCGCGTCAGACAGCAGCATGCCGCGGCTCATTGGGGCATACATCGAATAATTGATGAAGCTTGGCCTGCGGAAATGCAAACGGTAAGGTGTACGGCCACCATCATTTACCAGGTAAAAGCCCAGTTCGCCGTTAGCGCCTTCAACACTGTGATATACTTCGCCAACCGGGGTTTCAATCTCACCCATCACAATCTTAAAGTGATAGATCAAGGCCTCCATGTTGTTGTAAACTTCCTCTTTCGGCGGCAGATAGAACTCTGGCACATCAGCGTGGAACACGGAAGGATCTTCCTTTTCAATCTTAGCCAGCGCCTGTTCTATAATGCGCATGCTTTGCCACATTTCTTCGTTACGTACCAGGTAGCGGTCGTAAACATCGCCTGTTGTACCTACCGGCACTTCAAAATCAAAATCCTGGTAAGAGCTGTAAGGGTTCATCGCCCGAACGTCATAGTCGACACCGGTAGCACGAAGGATCGGCCCGGTCCAGCTATAATCCAGTGCTTTTTCGGCACTAACTTCTGCAACACCTTTGGTACGGTCTATAAAGATCCGGTTACGGCTGAAAAGCGTTTCAAACTCTTTCAACTGCTTCGGGAACTCATTTAAAAACTTACGGATCTTGGCGAAAGCGATATCGTTGAAGTTACGTTCGAAACCACCGATACGGCCGATGTTGGTTGTCAGGCGTGAGCCGCAAACCTCTTCGTAAATTTCGTAGATGGCCTCGCGGTACTCCATCATGTAAACGAAGCCCGAAAGCGCACCGGTATCTACACCAAGGATAGAGTTACAAATGATGTGGTCGGCAATACGAGCCAGTTCCATCACAATCACACGCAGGTAATCCACGCGTTTTGGAAGCTCTATTTTCAGCAGTTTCTCTACCGTCATGTGCCAGCCCATGTTATTGATCGGCGACGAGCAGTAGTTTAAACGGTCTGTCAACGGGGTGATCTGATAGAAAGGCCTGTGCTCTGCGATTTTCTCGAAAGCGCGGTGTATATAGCCAATGGTAGATACGCCGCTTACAATGCGTTCACCGTCAATCTGCAACACGTTTTGGAAAACGCCGTGCGTTGCCGGGTGGGTTGGGCCCAGGTTAAGGGTCGAAACCTCGCTTTGTAAATCGTTATCTGTAAATGCAGGAAAATTTTGCATATGTTATCTTCCAAAAAAGTAATCCTTTTTGTCCACCCGGTTCGGATCCTCCAGCGGATATTCCTTCCGCATGGGGAACACGGTCATGTCGTCCACATTCAGTATACGACGTAAGTCCGGGTGACCAACAAAGTTAAAACCGAAAAAGTCGTAAGTCTCGCGTTCCATCCAGTTCGCGCCGTTCCAGAGAACAGTAGCAGAAGGAACATCGAGATCATCGGCAGACATAAATATCTTAATCCTTACCCTGATGTTATTCACCAAGCTATGCAGGTGATAAACCACTCCTAAAGGCAGTTCCTGCTCTGGATAATGGATACCGGTAATATCTGTCAGGAAAACAAATTGTAATTCGGGATGATCTTTCAACCAGCCCAGCACCTCAATAATGTGTTGTTTGGTGGTATGAAAAGTAAGCAGCCCATAAGGTTCTGTCACCTGTTGAACATTTTCACCAAATTGTGCAGTTAACTTTTGAAGCAGTTCTTCGTTGGTTATCTTACCCATTATTGAATTCCGTATTTTGCTAATAAAGCCTGGTATTCAGGAGTATCTCTTCTACGAAGCGATTCTGTTTGCACCAGCTTTTGAATGTTCATAAATCCATCGATAATTGCTTCAGGGCGGGGCGGGCATCCTGGCACGTAAACATCAACCGGGATCACCTCGTCGATACCCTGCAGTACAGAATAAGTATCAAAAATACCACCGCTTGAAGCACATGCACCTACCGCCATTACCCAACGCGGCTCAGCCATTTGTAAATAAACCTGGCGAAGCACCGGCGCCATCTTTTTTGAGATAGTACCCATTACCATCAGCAGGTCTGCCTGGCGAGGCGAGAAGCTTAAACGCTCTGCTCCGAAACGCGACAAATCGTAATGTGCGCCCATGGTAGCCATAAACTCGATACCGCAGCATGAAGTGGCAAACGGCAGCGGCCACAAAGAATATGAACGCGCCAATCCTACGGCTTTATCTAATGATGTTGCAAAAAATCCCGACCCTTCTACACCCGCTGGCGCTTCAACTATTTTAATATCGCTCATCGATTTATCTTAAATAGGATATCCATGCCTCGTTAAAGAGACAAGTACAAATTTATAAATAAATAACGTTGTAAATGATACACTTAATATGCGTGAATAATTTAGAATAATTCTAATTTATTCCCAATCAAGTGCACCTTTCTTAATGATGTAAATAAAACCAAGGAGGAGGGTAGCCATAAAGATGAACATCTCTATCAGGCCTTCCTTACCCAGGTCTTTAAAGTTAACGGCCCATGGGTACATAAAGATTACCTCCACATCAAAAAGGACGAACAGGATAGCCACCAGAAAGTATTTGATGGAAACCGGCGTACGCGCATTACCAATAACCTCTACACCCGATTCAAAAGGCGTCAATTTATCGCTGGTATTGCGTTTAGGCCCTAATTTGTGCGTAAAGAACATGGTAGTTACCACGAACCCTACAGCTACAATCATTTGAAATATAATAGGCAGATAATTAACCGGTAAACTTTGTACTTCCATGCTGCAAATATAGCAATGGAACAACATAAAAAAAGACCTCTGTGCATACAGAGGTCTTTCTAAATATGATTGGCAATACTTTGCGCTATTTGCCTTTACCTGCGGCCGGCTTTTTCGCGAAGAACGCCTGTGCCTGTCGGTTGGTAGGGTCTAACTCACGCGCCTTAGTAAAATTCTCTTCGGCTTTAGCGTTGTCCTTTTCTTTGTACTGATAATAAGTACCCAGATATGCATAAGCAGAAGCCAGGTTCTTTTTATCTGCATCGGTTACGCCTTTTGTGGTAACGATCTGGATATACTTCTCATAGTACGGCTTGGCCAGACCTTTAATGTTCTGACGGTCACGGTCCTTGGTATCATTTACGTAAGCACGATATAAAGCTACTGCTGCAATCGGTGAAGTTGCCACGTGTTCAATATGTGCAAATGCAGAGTCTGATTTAACTAAAAGCATGGTATCTGCTTTCGGATCTTTATCGTCGTACGCATAAAAGTAGCTGATACCCTGGTTCAGGTAATCCTGCAGTTTAGCACGAGGTGTTTTTGAAATATACTGGCTGTATGCTTCAGCTGCGTCTTTATAACGTTTTTTAGCATAATAACTTTTTGCAATCTCGTTAAATACTTCGGTTTGTGTGGTATCTAACTGGTATGCTTTACGCAACGCCTGGATACCCAATGAATCTTGTCCTGAAGCTAACTCCAAGCGACCTAAGTAAAGGTAATCGCGAGGGATAATACGCTTAGGATCTGCAGAACTGATCCATTTGTTAATCGCTGTCAAACCAGCAGGATAATCCTTGTTTTCGTAAGCAGAATAAGCCAAATAACGGTAAACACGCAGGTTACTGTTAGCAGATGCTGCCAACGCCGCTGCTTCTTGTTGTAGTGTCTTGTAATCACCAGCCTGGATCAGGAAGTCGGCGTAACGCATGCGCGACTCTGTAGACATATCTGTCAGGCTTAAGTATTTACGATAATTATCCGCTGCTTCTTTAACTTTTGCAGATGCCATTTTCGGATCTGTCAAAGCCCAACGCAGATCGGTTTCAGCCCACTCGCGGTAAGCCGGACCAAAGTTAGGGTCGATAGACAGCGCTTTCTGGAATTGCTTTTCAGAATCCTCGAAGTTGTTCGCATATCTCCAAAGCACACCAATCGCTACGTTAGCGGTAGTTGAATTCGGGCTCAGGTTTACTGCATCTGAGTAATATTTGTAAGCATCGTTGCTTTTTAATTGCGAACGGTAAGCATCACCTAACGCGATATCAATG
The DNA here is from genome assembly GCF_022953055.1 of Mucilaginibacter straminoryzae. Lineage (GTDB taxonomy): Bacteria > Bacteroidota > Bacteroidia > Sphingobacteriales > Sphingobacteriaceae > Mucilaginibacter > Mucilaginibacter straminoryzae. The sequence goes on from NZ_JALJEJ010000006.1 coordinate 130,469, forward strand.
TCGGCATCTTTAGCATTAATGCTTAAACCCTTTTGTAATGCAGCAATCGCAGCATTTGCATCTGCCGGGGCAACTACGTTGCTGGTTCCCGGAGTTAATAAATAACCACGGCCGATGTACAAATAAGGTTTGCTATCTTTACCTGCAAGCGCTGCTGCCTGGTCAAAATTTGATTTGATACCGGCATTATCTTTATCCAGGCGTGCTACGGCACCTAAACCTGCATAGTTCAAGGCAGATTTGGCATTAGCAGCGATACCTTTGTTAAAGGCTGCCTTTGCAGAATCTGGATATTCCTGTAAGGTATAAACCCAACCCAGGTAGAAGAAGTTCTCATCTTTAGTGGGCTGCGTTGTCGTCAGATTCTTCAGAATTGATTTGGCTTTCTGATATTGTTCGGCGTCAATAGCTTTTTTGGCGTCGGCAAGACTTTGCGAAAAAGCTGATGAACCTATAAATACCATGCTTGCTGCTGCATATGTTACTTTACTTAATAGTTTCATGGCTTTAATTATAGTATAGTTTATTAGTTCGTTACTCCTTAATGTGTATCTCTCTGTGGGGGATCGAATCCGGCAATACGCCTGACTTTAATATAATCCTTTGCCCCCTCTCATTGGTCACAAATTCTGCAAACCCGCGACCAAGTCCCATTTTACCGGTACTGTTGATGAGATAGATTCGCCTGCTTAACGGATACTGCTTTAACGCAAGCGATGTTTGTGATGGTTTAAAATACTCGTTCGGGAATTTTTTATTCGCCTCATCCTTAACGCCTACAACCTTAACTTTGTTTACGGCATCTGCGTAATCCGGATCAGGATCGTTCAACCAGCTAAAGCCGATAATCCCTATAGCATTTGTATGGGTACTAACGTAATTAAGCACCTCTTTATTTGATTTCAATGCGTAAATATTTTTCTGTTGAAGCTTACCACCACTGAATTCTTTCAAATATCTTACCAAACTCGAGTTTGGATTATCAAAAACCAGTGCCTTATCTGTCTTGGTATTTCCGTTCAACAAATTTTTCAGATCCTTTACGGTAATCAGCGTATCTGAAGATGCCTGGTTAACGATCAGCGCTATCGCATCTACTGCGATAGGAAAAGTTTCGGCAACTAAAGTACGGCTCTTTAAAATATTTACTTCATTGGTGTCGAGCATTCTCGACAATACTGCTACTCTAACTGTATCATTCAAAAAACTGCGTAATAAAGCGTTCTCTGATTGATATCTAAATTCTGGCTTTGCTTCTTTAAAAATCCCTTCAAACACCTGGGCTTCGGCCTCGATAACAGGTTTAAAGGATTCATCTACTGCAATAACCTCGTGTCCACTATGGACGGTGTCATCTCCTGCATGCTTATCTGTCTTCCTGTTACAACCAGCTAACACTATAAATAAGACGATGATAAGCCCGGAAAGTTTAACTACTCTATTCATCAGGGTCTTTTCTAAACAAACGGGTGAACCGAAGAATACCATAGGCTACGATCAGTAAGCCGATGGCGATACGTTGCCAGGTGTTAAAGGGCAGGTTCAGGCGCGGCCAAAACATCACCATCAAACCGAAGGCAAGTACAAAAACAAATGTAGTAGCTCCTAAAATAAGCAAAAACCGCCTTTTGAGCGATTTTTGCTTATCACGATCATATCGATATGCCATGAAAGTATTATTGATCCTGCAGGGTAAAGCTGATCGGCACGGTGTACTGTTGCCTTACAGGTCTACCATTCTGGATACCAGGTTTCCATTTAGGTGAGTTTTTGATAACGCGTACGGCTTCTTCGTCGCAACCGCTACCTAAACTGCGTAGAACCTTAATATCTGTTAATGATCCGTCTTTCTCCACAACGAAGGTTAAGATTACTTTACCTTGAACGTTGTTTTCGCGGGCAACCGCAGGGTAACGGATATTCTTACCAAGGTAAGCACCGAATTTCTCTAAACCGCCAGGGAACTCAGCAGAGTTTTCTACCGAAGTAAAGATCTCGTTGCTGTTATCTTCTACCACTTGTTTGGTATCAGAGTTACCTACTGGCTCATCGATACGGATTTCCGCATTCGGGTTACCTTTTTGGGTTTCCTGACCAGGGTCTGCTGTTTTCAGCTCTTCCACAGTCGGAGGATCCTTCTCACGAACCTCGTTATCAGGTTTTACCACCGGAGGTGGGAAACGTACCTGGTCCACACGTGGTTTTGGTGGCTCCGGAGGTGGCGGAGGTGGTTTTTTGGTCTGATCCACCGGTGGTGGCGGCTGAAGCACTACTTCGGTAACTTTTACCTTCTCGCGCTCCTTCGGCAATATACCCTCAATCCAGTTGATGATGGTGGGAATGGAGATAACAAACACAAACAGTACTACGGCTATGATCAAAGACTTATTAGTGGTCTTTGGGTTTTCCTTGCGGAGCTCGTAAGCACCATAAGCCTTGTTACGACCAGTAAACACCACATCAAGCCATTCGGGCTTTAAGATGTCTAACTTTGATCCTAAAATGCTCATGAGTTGAGTATTTTTACTTTAATGTTTTTAACAATAACTTTTAATAGATGTTCTGCTTTTTAAGCTCTTCGACTTCCGGTTGCGAAATGTCTACAATACCGTAACTCTGTACGTTAGTGATGTGCATTTCGTCCAGGATATCCACCATGTTTCTATAGATAGATTTATCGCTTGGCTTAATAATTACGAACATATCTTTACCGGTAGAAGCTTTAATCTTCTGGATGTTATCCAGTAGCGACTTCCGGATTTGGTTTTTTCCGAAACCTTCAACAGTGGGTGTAGATTTGCCTGGCTCGCCCACGTACCATTCTACCTTGTCATTACTGCCAAGTAAGATGGTCATGGTTCTTGAAGCAGCAACGGCTAACTCATTGTCTTTCTGCTTTTCGTCCTTATCTGGCATTGCCAGGTCCATTGCTTGGGGCTTGTTTAACGTCGTGGTTAACATGAAGAACGTGATCAGCAAGAATGCAAGGTCAACCATGGCGGTTAAATCCACCCGGGTTGAGGCCTTTTTACTTCTTACCTTCCCGCCTTTGCCCGAGTCGGAGGAGGTGTCTAATTCTGCCATTGCCTGTTATTTAGCACTTCTTAAAGAAGTGATTAAATTGAATTTGTTAACTTTTTGCTTCTGCAGGATAGTAATCACCTTTTTTATGGTAGGATACTCCTCTTTAGCGTTTCCTTTGATAGAGATACGCATTTCTGCATTATCCAGCACTTTATCAGCAATACGTGCTTCACGAATCCAGTGGAAAAGCTCGTTATTGTTGGTAGTATCGGCAGGGATACCTGGCTGCGTATATTTTTCGCGCTGCTCTGGTTCCATGCTCAGGAACTGCTTCATCTGGTTCATCGGTACGCCTACTGCCTGCAGGTTTGCATACTTGTTTTTCTCTTCTTGAGTAAAAGTAACGCCATAGCGTTGTCCCATTTGCTCAAGGGTTTGAATGCGGATATTAGCACCGGTAATGTCAAAGAAAACTTTACCAGAGCCTACCACTAATGTGGCAATATCCTTCTCAGGCTGCTTAATGGTCACTGTAGAGGCCGGTGTATCAACCGGTACAGGATCCTGCTGCCTGGGTTTTGCTGTTAATATGAAAAAGGTAAGCAACAGGAATGCCACGTCGCACATAGCGGTCATGTCTGTTGTTGTACTTTTCCGTTTAATTTTTACTCTTGGCATTTTCGTATTTTTTTAAATATAAAGTGATAACGTTATAAACATCCTGCCCTGTATAGGGCAGGACTAAAACTATACACTAAATATTTTAACGTTTGTGAGATGCAGCAAAAGTTTGCACAAGGCTGAAGCCGGTTTCGTCGATAGCGTAAGTCAGTTTATCAATCTTCGAAGTAAAGATGTTATAGAAGATAATTGATAAACATGAAGTTAAGATACCGATCGCAGTGTTGATCAACGCTTCAGAGATACCAGATGCAAGCTGAGTTGAGCTGGCAGCACCTGAAGTTGCTAACGCTGCGAAAGCCGAGATCATACCACGTACTGTACCTAACAGACCGGTTAATGTACCGATAGATACCAGTGTAGCGATGATGGTTAAGTTTTGCTCCAGCATCGGCATTTCTAATGCAGTTGCTTCTTCAATATCTTTTTGGATAGCCAATACTTTCTGATCTACGTCAAGGTTTGGCTCGTTTTCCATTTCACGGTATTTTTTCAGACCTGATTTGATTACGTTAGCCACAGAACCTTTTTGTTTGTCGCATTCTGCAACAGCAGCGTCAATGCTGCCTTGGTTAAGGTAAGCCTGGATCTTTTTCACAAATGTATCTACGCTGCTTGTACCAGAAGCTTTACCGATAACAATGAAACGCTCGATAGCAAAGATGAACACCATTAAAAGGTAAGTTACCAGTACAGGTACAATTGGACCACCTTTGTGGATAGTTCCGAAGTAATCTGCTGGTTCGCCCTCTGGATTACCACCTCTGAAGTGGCTTGGATCGCCAAGGATAAACATGTAAATAAGAACTGCTACAACGAAAGCAATAGGAATTGCCAATGTAGCAAAAATCGCTGAAGAACCTGAGCTTTCCTTTTTAACCGGTGTCGTTGGTTTTGGTGCGTTTGCCATTACTTTTTTAAATTTAGTTTTAGTTTTTGTTTATAATATAAAGTTAATTAATGTGCGCTTTTGCGAATAACAAATCTAATATTTTATCAAGACAAAAAACCGAAATGTTATTTTAAAAAATTATTAAGGTTTAAACTCTTTAGCCTGTTAAGTTATTCATAAACTACAATAGGTTTGTAAAATTGTATTCCTATCAACAATTTTTTACAATAAAAACTATTTTTTTTAAGAATATCAAGTTGCCTTACGCAAAAAGTGTGTTACTAACACTTTTAACGATTAAACAGCATCCGCGTGCCGTGGCAATTGTGACTAATAAACAGGCGATTATGTTTTGCTTGTGAATAAAATTTAATTCAAACAAATTAAAACGGGCTTAACCACCAGCCTTTTTCGCCTTATAACCCATGGTCTGTAGCACCGGCAGCAGTTTATCCCTGAAATCGCCCTGTATCAATACCTCGCCGTCTTTTACGGAACCACCTGTACCACATTTAGATTTTAGTTGCTTTCCGAGTGTTTCCAGGTCATCTTCCTTTCCAACGAACCCATTTATACGGGTCACCAGTTTACCCCCACCTTTCCGGTCCAGAAAAATTTTCAGGTTCTGCTGCTGTGGCGGAAGCGTTTCGTGCGCAGATTCCTGCTCATGCTGATATTGAAAATCCGGGTCTGTAGAATAAACTACGCCCTGGAAGCCTTTATTTTTCGCCATTGTTGTTCTCTTTATACTGCTTGCCTACAATTACCTTTAATATACGCGGTACTACTTCAATTTCGGCGTCCGGTCCCAATAATTGGGGTTCACCGTCCAGGTGTACAGGTCCCGCCTGCTGGCGCTTCACTTCAATATGCCTGCCCTTGATGATCTCCACATAATCGCTTTTATCCGCCGTTTTATTAAACATCCGCAATCCCATTTCCGGGAAGCGGTACAGCGGGAACGGCTTAATCACGCAAACATCCAGCAAGCCATCCTGTACAGAAGCATGCGGCGCTACGTGGGCATTATTACCAAACTGCGATGAATTAGCGAAACTGAGCATAAACGCTTCGCGGTCGTAATGCTTCCCATCAATATTTAACTGGTAACGTTGCGATTTATAGGTGGTTATTTCCTTAACAGAGGATTTGAAGTAAGTAATAAACCCGCGGCTTTTCTGGTGCGAAAATACTTCGCTGATGTGGGCATCGAAACCCATACCCGCCATATTAAAAAACCATTGCCCGTTTATCCTCGCCCCATCTATCACCTCTACATAATAGTGATTTAACGTCCGGATGGCTTCGGCCGTATCCATCGGTATACTTAAAAAACGCGAAAGGCCATTGCCGGATCCGTAAGGTAATATCGCAAATACGGCTGCTGTACCGGCCAGGGCAGAAGCTATTTCATTCACCGTTCCATCACCACCCACGGCAACTACCAGGTCGTAAACTCCAACAGCTTTGCTTGCCAATTCATGGGCCTGGCCATGTGCGCGCGTAAATTCGATATGATAGGTAAATATTTCCGGATCTAAAAAGCGCTTAATCAGTTCCGGCACTTTATCTTTTGTCTTTCCTCCCGAAATAGGATTAATAATGAATAACGCTTTCTTTTTCAACTCCAAACAATAAGCTTCAAAAGTAAACCTTATTTGGCGTTAATTAAAAATGTTTTAATTTTGACGCCCGAAAGTGGACTGATTTAGTCGCCGCGTATCTGTTGCGCTGCTTGGATTGCAACCACATAAAAAAGTGCTAAAACCATGCTTCTTTTTTGTTTGTGCCGGCTACTTCGTCCCGCTTTATTTAACTTATAATTATGCCATATTTATTCACTTCAGAATCAGTTTCAGAGGGGCATCCCGATAAAGTTGCCGATCAGATATCAGACGCGTTAATCGATAACTTTTTAGCGTTCGATCCCGAATCTAAGGTTGCATGCGAAACCCTGGTAACCACCGGGCAGGTGATCCTGGCGGGCGAGGTAAAATCAAAAACCTACCTTGATGTTCAAAAAATTGCGCGCGAGGTGATTAACCGCATCGGTTACACCAAAGGCGAATACATGTTTGATGGCAGCTCTTGCGGTGTGCTTTCGGCCATCCACGAGCAGTCACCGGATATCAATCAAGGCGTTGAGCGTAAAGAAAAACAAGAGCAAGGCGCCGGCGACCAGGGGATGATGTTTGGCTACGCTACCAAAGAAACGGACAACTATATGCCGTTAGCGCTGGATATTGCCCATGCGTTGTTAATTGAACTGGCAGCCATCCGTCGTGAAAACAGCGAAATCAAATACCTGCGCCCGGATGCAAAATCACAAGTAACACTGGAGTATGATGATAACAACCAGCCGCAACGTATAGATGCGATTGTGATCTCTACCCAGCACGACGATTTTGATACCGAAGAAGCGATGCTGGCGAAAATCCGTGAGGATATCATCAACATCCTGATCCCGCGCGTGAAAGCCCGTTACCCTAAATACGCCCACTTCTTTAACGAAGCCATTAAATATCACATCAACCCGACCGGTAAATTCGTGATCGGTGGTCCGCATGGGGATACCGGCTTAACCGGACGCAAGATTATTGTAGATACTTACGGTGGTAAAGGCGCACACGGTGGTGGTGCTTTCTCTGGAAAAGACCCATCTAAAGTAGACCGCTCTGCTGCGTACGCTACCCGCCACATCGCTAAAAACCTGGTAGCTGCAGGTATTTGCGACGAAGTATTGGTGCAGGTTTCTTACGCTATAGGCGTTGCCCAACCCATGGGTATCTATGTAAACACTTATGGCACTGCAAAAGTGGACTTCAACGATGGCGAGATTGCAAAGAAGGTAGAAAGCATTTTTGACATGCGCCCTTATGCTATTGAAACCCGTTTTAAATTGCGCAACCCTATCTACAGCGAAACTGCTGCTTACGGCCACTTTGGCAAACCAAGCACAACCGTTTCTAAAACCTTTGTTAGCCCAGATGGCAGCAAATTAGAAAAAGAAGTAGAATTATTTACCTGGGAAAAACTGGATTATGTTGATCAGGTGAAAGCTGCTTTTAATTTGTAGTAATTGATCCTGCAATAACCGAACAGGCGCCCTGGTTTTCGGGGCGCCTGTTTTATTTTATAACGCTGCTTTACCGATTTTAATTAAACAAGACCGGCGGGTATCCCGTTTCCTGTTTAACTTTACCCGCATGGAACACCCGACGCACAACCCCTGGAAAATTACCGGACAAAAAGAAATCTACGATAACAAATGGATCAACGTAACCGAGTACCAGGTGATCAATCCATCTGGCAACCCGGGGATCTATGGTAAAATTCATTATAAAAACAGGGCCATTGGCGTTATCGCGCTCGATGAAGAATTGAACATCTATTTAGTTGGGCAGTACCGTTTCGTACTCGATCAGTATACGTGGGAGATACCCGAGGGTGGCGGCCCGTTAGGTACAGAACCTTTGGATGGTGCCAAACGCGAACTGCTGGAAGAAACCGGACTAATAGCCAAAAAGTGGACTAAAATACAAGACTTCCATTTATCCAATTCTGTAAATGACGAGTTCGGGCATATTTTTCTGGCGCAGGATTTAGAACAGCATGAAGCCGAGCCAGAGGATACCGAAGAACTAATTGTGAAGAAAGTTCCCTTTGAGCAGGCCTACCAAATGGTGTTGAATAACGAAATAACAGATTCACTTTCTGTTGCCGGGATACTGCGCGTAAAGATTATGTTATTGGAAAAGACTTTGCCCTAAGCACTTTTGCCGAAAAGCATAAATCCCTAACTTTGACCGCTAATGAAAAAAGTTTTCGGATATATTTTATCTCCAATACATTATATCGCCTTCGGTTTGCTGTTGGGCATTTTCCAGCCTATACAATGGATCTGTTACCGTGCTTTTGGTTACCGCGCACATAAATATTCTGTTGATATTCTGAATTCGCTGCTTACTGCTACCTATTATTTATTAGGAAACCGCGTTAGCTTCGTGAACAAACAAAACCTGCCAACCAACCGCTCGATCATTTTTGTAGCGAATCACCAGAGCATGTATGACATCCCCCCGCTAATCTGGAAACTGGCGCCATGGCATGCTAAATTCATCTCTAAAATTGAACTGACAAAAGGCATCCCTTCCATTTCTTATAACCTGAAGGTGGGCGGTGGCGCGAATATCGACCGTAAAGATCCGCGGCAATCTATTACCGAACTGATGAAACTGGGCCAGCGCATGAAGGAAAACGTATGGTCTACCGTGATATTTCCCGAAGGCACCCGCTCTAAAGATGGTAACGTTCGCGCTTTTCAATCAGCCGGTATTGCTACCATCCTGAAAAAATGCCCGGACGCCTTAATTGTGCCCATTGCAATAGAAAATGCGTGGAAGATGGTGCAGTACGGAACTTTCCCGCTGAGCACTTTCGAGCATTTGAAATTTACGGTACTACCGGCAATTGAGGTAAATAAACGCCCTGCTGACGAAGTGGTGAAGGAAGCCGAAGCGGAAATTAAAAAGTTTTTGGGGCAAGATTTGGACCCTCTCTAAATCTCTCCCCAATAGGGAGAGACTTTTATTTTCACCCTCTCTTTTGGAGAGGGCTGGGGAGAGGCTTCAAATATTCTTATCCTCTATTTTATCAAAAAAGGCGTCGCGGTAGGTGTCACCTATCGGGATGATCTTGTCGCCGATACTGATGCGGCTACGCTCAATACTATCGATCTTATTTAGCGCTACAATATATGACTTATGCACCCTGACGAAGTGCTTTTCGGGTAAAGCGTCCTCCATTTTCTTCATGCCCTGGAGCGTAATGATGCGTTCATCCGGGGTGAAAATGGAAATATAATCCTTTAACCCCTCGATGAAGAGAATATCGTGCAGGTAAACTTTCTGAATTTTATGTTCGGTTTTTACGAAAATAAAATCGCTCATGAAATCATCATACTGCGCGGGGGGCGGTTCTTCTTTAGCTATAGATGCTGCCGCCGGACGGATCATGCCCTGGGCTTTTTGCACCGATTTAAAAAACCGGTCGAACGCAATAGGTTTCAGCAAATAATCAACCACATCCAGTTCGTAACCTTCCAAGGCATATTGCGGGTAAGCCGTCGTCAGTATCACCTTTGCTTTTCCATTGGCGATTTTTAAGAACTGCAGGCCGGTAAGCTCTGGCATCTGTACATCTAAGAATACCAGATCAATGCCGCCATCCTGAACAGTCGTCAACGCTTCAATAGGATTGGTGGTCGATTTAATCAACTGCAGAAACGGCACCTTGGAGATATAATCTTCTACAATATGCAGGGCCAGGGGCTCGTCATCAACTACAAGGCATCTGATCATGGCTATAAATCTAATGATAATTCACAAGAATAGGTTTCCGGCTTGTCGTGTATCTCCAACTTATACTTTCCCGGGTATAATAGGTCTAACCTTCGTTGAACATTACTTAGACCGATACCACCTGCCGCATCGCGGTTGTGGCTATGCTTTTTATTCCGTAGATAAAAACTAAGGTGATGGTCGCTAACGGCGATCACAATATCGATTGGGTTGGCGGCATCATTTGCCAAACCATGCTTAAAGGCGTTCTCCACAAAAGCAATTAATAATAATGGCACTATCTGCTGGTTGGTCACTACACCATTGATGGTATAATTTACATAAGCCTTATTACCAAACCTGATCTTTTGCAGATCTATATAATTCTGTACATACTGCAGCTCTTTACCCAGGTCTACCTTGTTATCATTACACTCATAAAGCATGTAACGCATAATTTCCGACAGCTTTAGCACAGCCTCCGGCGTAGTTTCAGATTTCTGGTAAGCCAGCGAATAAATAGTATTCAACGAATTGAACAGAAAATGTGGGTTGATCTGCGACTTCAGGAAGGAAAGCTCTGCACTTAACCGCTGGTTTTCCAAATCGCGCTGCACACGTTCGTTATTAAACCAATCCGTAGCAAACTTTAGTGCAATACTTAAGAATATAAATACCAGGCTGGTAAAAAAGGAACTGACGAAGTATTGCCCAAAGGTGAGTACCTGCCCTTTCTCGCGCACCAGGATGTAAGGCTTAAATAAAAGCGCCAAACCATATTTATCTATCCCCACGATGACCACCGCTATTAACAGTACCAGTGCATAAAGCTTGAATCTCTTTTTATCCAGGTAACGGGGGATGAGAACGTATAGGTTGAGATAGAAAAAACCGATGTTAATAATGCCGTAAAGCACAAAGATTACCAGCAAGCGCGGCATGCTCATCTTGGTGTTGTTGTGCACAAAAAACACGAAGAACGAGATCATGCTGATCCAAAAGAGGAAATGCCAGAAGACCTGCCAGCTTTTTTTCATTGCTTTAAAAATACTATTATTAGCGGGGTTATGTATTTCAATTATATCTAAGTAATGCTTTGATCGATGAACGGGCATTTTGTTACGACGAACCGGCGCCAGCCTGTTCATCTATAATTCGCGCCTGTTGGTCTAATACTTTTTAGCAGGAAATTTTTTCTGTATTCCTTTGTAGTGTTAAATCGATCACAAGACAATGAAAAAGTTAGTAAGCCACCTTAATCCATTTATACTGTTATTAATCCCGGTATTAATTGCCCTGGTTATGGGTATTGGTTATCAGGCAGAACAAGCTAAACAAATTGCTGAAAACACAAACACCCCTCACGCCACCTCTTTATTTTACAAGAGCGTAGGTTTAGTTAAAGCTGTTTGTGCTATCGCCCAGCAACAATTATGGTAATCAGAACAGAGGAGCTATCATTTAACTTCGGCAATCAGCAGGTAGTTAAATCGCTCTCACTGAACGTACCATCTAATAGCATCTATGGTTTTTTAGGCCCTAACGGCGCCGGAAAAACTACCACGATAAAAATGCTGCTCAACCTGCTTAAAACGCAGTACGGCAGCATTTATATTTTTGAGCAGGAACTGAACAAAAATCGCGTCCAGATACTTTCGCAAATTGGTTCGCTGATAGAACAACCTGCTATCTACAGCCACCTCACCGGAAAAGAAAACCTTTTGAACCGTGCCATGCTGGTACAGGTAGCTAAAAACCGGGTCGACGATATCCTGAAACTGGTTCAGCTGGACCATGCAGCAGATAAAAAAGCAGGTAAGTATTCTTTAGGGATGAAGCAAAGGCTGGGTATAGGCCTGGCATTACTGGCCGACCCTAAACTGCTGATCCTGGATGAACCCACCAACGGCCTTGACCCTAACGGAATTATCGAAATGCGCGAATTACTGATTGACCTGGTGAGAAACCATGATAAAACAGTGTTCGTTTCCAGCCACCTTCTGTCAGAAGTAGAGAAAATGGCGACGCATGTGGGCATTATCAACCATGGCGAGTTATTGTTCCAGGGAAGCATTACCGAATTAAGGGATGTGAGCAAACCGCTGATACATATTGAAACGGAAGATAACGTAGCCGCAGCGAATTTTCTGATGAAACAGAACATCATCCCTGTTGAAGTTAAAGATGAAGGTATTTTGGCGCCATATATCAGCCGTGAGGATATGGGCCGTGTTAACAGCTTGCTTACCGGCAACGGCTACCAGGTATACAGCATCTGTAAGCAACAGAAAGACCTGGAGAAACTTTTTCTGGACATTACAAAAAAGGCACAAGCATGAAGGGTTTCTGGTTATCATTCCGGTCTGAATTCTACAAAAGCCGAAAAACATTAGGCTTCTGGGGCTCCATCTTGCTGCCTTTATTAATATGCATGCTCGTTTTTTGGGGAACCTACGCACATTCGGAAAAAATGCAGCAACTTTCGGGCACGTTGTTATGGCTGCAACTTTCGGGCGGTATCCTGAATATTATGGGTGTACTGCTGCTGCCGATGTATATCATCTTCCTCAGCTATTCGGTAAATAACATTGAACATAAATCCGAGACCTGGAAAACCTTGTTCAGTCTGCCTATTCCTAAATGGTCTGTCTATAGCGCGAAATATGCTTATGCATTTATGCTACTGGTAATCTGCCTGTCGCTTTTCTTTTCGCTGACCATTGCTACCGGCTATCTACTCGAACTGGTTAAGCCCGAATTAAAATTTCACGAGGGCTCTATATCCGAAAGCCTGCTAAGGCTTTATATTAAATTATTCTTCAATTCACTGGGTATCCTGTCAATTCAATTTCTGCTCAGCCTGCTTTGGAGCGACTTTATCAAACCAATGGGCGTTGGCTTTCTGCTACTGATTGCCAGCGGTATTGGTGTGGGCGCCAACTGGAAATATATTTACCTGGTACCCTATGCACACCCGATGTTAGCCATCATGAACGTTATCCGTCGCGCAAAGGCTTCTTTTGGCAGCTTTAACATCAATGTGGTACTGCTTACCCGCGAAACCTATGTGAGCTTTATTGTAGCTGCCGTAGTATTCGTCGCCGGATTTTTCATCGTACAGAAAAGGAGTGTAAGGTAAGATCTAGGCGACGTAGATTGTCCTTACAAGTAAGCACATTAATTTAAATGTGAATTTGATAAGATTTTTTCTTTCTGGGTTTTAGCCTCACCTAATCCTCTCCAGAGGAGAGGACTTTAATTTAAAAAAGCCTTCCAGCAACAATTTAACGCTCCAACCTTTCCGGAGAGGGGTATGGGGAGAGGCTGCTACCTAATCGGTTTCGGGTATACCATCTGGCTTTCGTGCCCTTCAGCGTCTACCGCTTGTACCGCGAAAAAGTAATTATCCTTAGAATAATCTAATATGGCTTCGGTGCCGGTTATGTAAAACTTCTTCTCCCAAAAAGCGCTGGTGGTTTCGCGCATCAGCACGTAGTAACCGGCAGGCTGTTTTCCGGCTTTAGGTACTTCCCATTTTAAGGTGGTTTTGTTGGTTAATCCGCTGGTAGTTACCCCTACATTTTGCGGTTCAGCAGGTGCAAGGGCCAGGTTAGCCAGTACCGACAAATTCATACGAGCTACTTTCTGAATATAGTCATAGTCGGCAAACTCGGGCAGGTCGCCATAATCAACGCCGTTTTCTTTACGTACGTTCTGGTGCTGACGGTTAAAATCTTCATTCATCTCGGTAAAACGGACAGCTGTAAATCCCTGCTGCAAGAATGGTGTATGATCCCCACCACGCAAAAAACGATCACGGCGATAGATCAACTTTACATCCAATTGCGGCACATAACGTTCTGCCACTTCTTTAATGTACCGGGCCAGTTCGCGAGAAGGACTGTCATTTTCGCCACCATTTCCAATTAAGGCAGAAAGCGCCTTTTCGTTACCGGCAACGGTGGACGGCACACCTTCACTAAAAACGCGCACGTGCGTATTATCTTTCAAGCCGTTCTCCATACCGAAGGTATTACCTACGATATCATTGTTCAGCACGGCGTCTATGTTCCAGTTCTCAGCCTTGGCGCGCTTTGCAACATTGGTAGAGCCGTTCAGGCCTTGCTCCTCCCCTGCTACGGCCATAAAAATAATGGTGGACGGAAATTGCCTTTTTGCCATTACCCTGGCGAGCTCCATCGACACCGCCGTTCCGGAAGCATCATCGACAGCTCCCGGCGCGAAGGATTTTGCATCCATCACATCATTCACCCGCGAATCATAGTGGCCGGACACCATATAAATGCGTGTATCGTTCGGGTCGGTCCCTTTAAGAATAGCCAGCACATTCTTCAGCACCGTAGGTTTATCAATTCGCCCGCCCGCGGGTTGTGTAAACGTATCAAATTCTACATGCATCCTTCCGCCCGAAGCAGCGGCATAGCGCTCCATCTCTGCTTTGATCCAGTTGCGGGCCGCGCCAATACCCTCGGTTTTGCTGGTGGTATCGCTCAGGGTGTGGCGTGTTTTAAAACTCACCAGCTTACGCACGATAGCTTCTATATTTTTCGATGACACTTCATTCAGCATCTGGTTAATATTAGTATCAGTTTTTACGGTTGTCTGCGCGGCGGCAGGCAGGGCAAAAAGCAGGGGGAGTAGAAATCTGTACTTCATGTAATTCCTTTAATTGATGCAATTTAACATCTGAGCAGCAAGAGCCGCGGGCTTGAACAGAATTTTTACTTTCTTACTTAATTTTCCCTCAGATTAATTAAATTTCATTTATCAACAGTTTCGTCGTAAAGCAGTTACAAACTGCGCTATTTCAAAAAAAATGAAACCTTAAGCTGTCCCATTTACGTATCCTTGACAAACAGTACCACTTTATGCCGCAGAGAGAATTGGAGCGCCTGCAACGTGTCAACCGTTTTTTAAAGCTCGAGATCAGTAAGGAAAAAGAACTGCAGGAGATAGTAGACCTGGCAGCCAGTATTTGCAGTACGCCCACGGCGCTACTTACCTTTATAGATAAGGATACTCAGTACATCCGGTTCAAACGTTATTTTGATTATGACCGTACCACCCGCGAGGATGCTTTTTGCAACCACGTAATTGAACAGGACGATGTAATGGTGGTGCCTGATGCCATGCTTGATCATCGTTTTGTGAACAACCCATTGGTGACCGGCAGCCCAAATATCCGTTTTTATGCAGGCTCGCCCTTAGCCACCCAGGACGGCCACCGGTTAGGAAGCCTTTGCGTAATAGACCAACAGCCAAGGGATTTAAGCGATATCCAGCAACAAATGCTCGCTGCCTTATCCAAACAGGCCATGCAACTGCTGGAGTTTGAACAGAGCGTCCAGATTCTGAAAGAACAGTTTATCGAGGCTAAACGTGCCGAGATAGAACTCCGTTCGTTTTTTGAGAGCACTATTGATAACCACCTGCTTTTAGGTAAAAATTTTGAAGTGCTTGCCTTTAATAAGATGTGGGAGAATTATGTAAAAAGTACCGACGGCGTGGTGATCGAACGCGGCAAATCGATGATGAACTTCCTCCATCCCGAGAATGCGGAAACTTTCCTCCAGGATTATCTTAAGGCCTTAAAGGGAACAGCGGTATTTGTGCAGCGTGAAATGAAGATTGGCGATGGCTATGGCTGGCGCATCATTAAGTTTGAACCGGCATTTAACAACAACGGT
The DNA here is from genome assembly GCF_022953055.1 of Mucilaginibacter straminoryzae. Lineage (GTDB taxonomy): Bacteria > Bacteroidota > Bacteroidia > Sphingobacteriales > Sphingobacteriaceae > Mucilaginibacter > Mucilaginibacter straminoryzae. The sequence goes on from NZ_JALJEJ010000006.1 coordinate 146,113, forward strand.
GAAATCATTGGTGTATCCGTCAACTCGACTGACATTACCAATAAGATCAAACAAGACCAGATGTTAGCAGAACAAAACGAATCGCTTAAAGAAATTGCCTTTATGCAGTCGCACGAATTCCGTCGGCCGGTTGCATCAATAATGGGGTTGATGGATATTTTAAAAATGGACGAAGGCCTGCACGAGATAGAAGCTTTCCGTCTGCTTGAAAAAGCGGTAGCCGAACTGGACGAAAAGATCCATTTAGTAGTGAATCACGCCGGAAATAATCAAAAAGACGAGTAAAGCTTATCGATATTTATCTACCCACACATCGCGTGGTTTATTCAGGCAAGACTAACTTTTTTAGTAACTTTACTGCCTGATGAAGCAAAATCTCGCCGAAAAGTACCTGGCTAAGTTTCAGGAAATTATGAGCGGCTTAAACTCCGAACAGTTAGCCGCGGTTAACAAAATAGACGGTCCCGTGATGGTGGTTGCCGGGCCCGGAACCGGGAAAACACAGATCCTCGCCGCACGTATCGGTAAAATCCTGATCGATACCGATGCCCGCCCCGAAGAGATTTTATGCTTAACCTATACCGACGCCGGCGCTGTTGCCATGCGCAAACGTTTGTTCGACTTCATCGGCCCGGACGCTTATCGCATCCATATCCATACCTTCCATGCTTTTTGTAACGAGGTAATCCAGGAGAACCTGGAATACTTCGGTAAGCTGAACCTGGAACCGCTAACCGATCTGGAATCGGCCATGTTGTTCCGCGAACTGATCGACGAGTTTCCGGACAACCATGCCTTGAAACGCTTTACCGGCGATGTTTACTTCGAGGCTTCGCGCCTGAAAAGCCTTTTTTCTGCCATGAAGAAAGAGAACTGGGATATGCCGATGATCGAAAAAGCGGTGAATGAGTACATCGACGATCTGCCCAACCGCGAGGAGTTCATTTATAAAAAAGGAATCCCATCAAAAGGTATCCAAAAAGGCGACCTGAAACAGAAAGATATTGACGCGGCCAAAGAGGTGATGAAGAAACTGCTGGCGGCCGTGGCCGAATACAGCAACTTCGAACGTAAAATGAAGGAACGCAACCGCTATGATTATGACGACATGATTATGTGGGTACTGCGGGCCTTTCGCGAGAATGAAGAAATTCTGCGTCGTTACCAGGAACGTTACCAGTATATCCTGGTAGACGAGTTTCAGGATACCAGCGGTGCCCAAAACGAACTGCTGAAATACCTATTAAGTTACTGGGAATCGCCAAACGTGTTTGTGGTGGGCGACGACGACCAGTCGATCTACCGTTTCCAGGGCGCGAACATGAAGAATATCCTGGATTTTGCCGGCGATTATTCAGACGTGCTGCATACGGTGATCCTTCGTAATAACTACCGTTCAAATCAATCCATCCTTGATATTTCGCGGACGCTGATCGATAATAACCGCGAACGACTAACGAAACAGCTTAACCTGGATAAAAACCTGGTGGCATCGCATCCCCGTTTTAACGAGCTTTCTGCCGACCCAGTAATCCTGGAATATGACAACCCCGACCATGAACTAGTAGACGTAGGTAACCGGATTGAGCAGCTGGTTCGCGAAGGTGTAGAACCTAACGAAATTGCGGTGATCTACCGCAACCATAACCAAGCAGAAGAGCTGATCCACTACCTGGATATGCGCAAGATTGCCGTGAACACGAAACGAAAGATCAATATCTTCGAATTGCCCTTTGGTGAAAAGATCATCAACATCCTGCGTTACCTCTCGCTCGAACTGGACTCGCCCTACAGCGGCGACAACCTGCTGTTCGAGATTATGCACTATGATTTCTTCGAGATAAAACCCGTAGACGTTGCCCGTGCCAGCATTGCCGTTTCTAAAGCCAACTACGGCGATTCGGTCAAAACTTCGTTAAGGCAGCACATTAGTGAGTTGGCATTACCGAAACAGCCCGGCCTTTTTGATGCCGTACATAATGCCGAAATGAAGCAATTGGTTACAGACATAGAAGCATTACTAAAAGTAGCCGTTAGCCTTAACCTGCAGCAGTTGTTTCAGCAGGTGATCGTAAAGATGGGTATACTGGCTTACGTGATGAAACAACCGGACAAAGGCTGGCATATGGAGGTGCTCACTAATCTTTTCAATTTTATAAAAGATGAAGCCCACCGTAACCCCGCCGCAAAGCTGCGCGATATAATCGCTACCATTGAACTGATGAAACGCAACGGCATCCGCCTGGACCTGAATCAGGTGATCTATGCGGCCAATGGCATCAACTTCCTTACCGCACACGGTTCTAAAGGGCTGGAATTCGAGCATGTTTTCCTGATCGGCTGTAACAAAAAGGTTTGGGATACCAAAGGCCGCAGCAGCAGCTATGCTTACCCGGATACCCTGATGCAGGCTTCGGCAGATGACATTGCTCAACGCGAAGAATCGCGCCGTTTATTTTATGTAGCACTTACCCGCGCTAAACAGCATCTGTATATCTCTTACCCGGCTAAGGACCGAAATGGTAAAGACCTGGAGTCTTCGCAATTTGTGGGGGAGATACTGGCCGAAACCAATTTGCAGGTACAGCATCCACATGTGAACTCCGAATCGCTGCTCAACTATTTTGCTACGCAATTCACCGAGGAAGATAAGCCGGTGCTCGACCTGCTGGATAACAACTATATCAATATCCTGCTGCAAAACTATACACTGTCCGTTTCACACCTGAATAATTACCTGGACTGCCCGCTGAAGTTCTACTTCCAGAACCTGATCTGCGTGCCGTCGGGATTAAGTCCTGCAGCAGCATTTGGTTCGGCTGTCCACCATGCACTGAACCGCTTGTTCCGTAAACTGAAGGATAATAACAATGAATTCATGCCGCTGGATGATTTCATGAAAGAGTTCCGCTGGTATATGTACCGCAACCGCGATCTGTTTACCGAAGAGGAATTTAAACGCAGGCTAAGCTATGGCGACCTGATCCTGCCTGCGTATTACGAATGGAACCTGCCGACATGGAATAAAGTAGCCGTTACCGAACGCAGTATCCGTAATGTGGTAATTGAAGGCGTGCCGGTAAAAGGCAACATCGATAAGATTGAATTTAACGGCAACCAGGTAACCGTGGTTGATTACAAAACCGGCAAGCTGAAGAATGCCAAAGACAAATTAAGACGGCCAGAGTTTGAAGGCGATACCGGCGGCGACTACTGGCGCCAGGGTGTATTCTATAAGCTGCTGGTAGATAATGACCGCACGAACGACTGGCAGGCCGTTAGCGCAGTTTTTGAGTTTATTGAACCTAAAGACGATGGCGATTATCACCACGAGAAATATGTGATCTCGCCGGAAGAAACCCGTCACGTGACGGATCAAATAGTAAACACGTACCGTAAGATCATGAACCACGAGTTTAATACCGGTTGTGGCAAGGCAGATTGCCAATGGTGCCATTTCGTTCGCACCAACTTTAAACAGCCCGGTAACATTATGGAAGTCAGCGAGGAAGGGTAACACCTCTCACTCAAATAAGGTATGAATTGATAGCGCATTACCACTAAAATACTATACGGTCATTTATCTCAACATGTTTTGTACTCCACGTACGATTGGAACTGTCTTTAAGGCAGACGTATATATCGTATTTATCTTGCAACTGATCCGCAGAAAGATTGTCGTTAAACAACAACGAAACATCTGAACTACGATATTTTGCATTAAACTCATTTTCTGTCAATGATTTTGAAAGAGTTAGAATTTTAGGTTTAAAGGCACGCATTTTTCCCCCTGTAGTTAAAATATACATTTCTCTCTTCATCTTTGAAGGTGATGTGCCGAATGTATAAACTTGTTTATTTAAACTTACGGATATTGCCTTCTCGTCTTGGTTGGGAAAAATAAGTAGAATGTCTTTTTTCGATTTACTGGAGCAATTAGACAGTACCAGTAAAGCTAGTAGTAACAAATTGTTAATGGCAATTTTTGTCCGCATTACTTCTCTCATTAAAAATGTCCGATTTAATTTTCTGCTTCTGAGCTTCAGGTAAGTAATCAAATTGGGTAGTATCCAATAGGCCTTCCCACGCTAACGAGCGGTAATAGTCCAAATCATGTAAATTACCATCAAATGATCGTAATGCTTTTGCAAATGGATCTATATAGAAATTACCAATGTATTCACCACTAAAATCTTAAGCGATCATATACTTCAACTCGTTTAACCGTCCACGTACGATTGATACTATCTTTAAGGCAGACGTAAATATCATATTGATCTTCCAACTTATTTTCGAGAATTCGGCGGTTAAACAACAACGAAACATCTGAACTATGATATTTTGCGTTAAACTCACTTTCTGTCAATGACTTTGAAAAAGTTAGAATTTTGGGTTTAAAGGCACGCATTTTTCCCCCTGTAGTTAAAATATACATTTCTCTCTCCATCTTTGAAGGTGATGTGCCGAATGTATAAACTTGTTTATTAAAACTTAACGATATTGCCTTCTCGTCTTGATTGGGAAAAATAAGTAAAATGTCCTTTTTAGCTTTATTAGAGCAATTAGATAGTAACAGTAAAGCTAATAGTAACAAATTGTTAATGGCAATTTTTGTCCGCATTACTTCCCTCATTAAAAATGTCTGATTTAATTTTCTGCTTCTGATCCTCTGGCAGTGCTTGGAATTGAGTTGTATCTAAAAGCCCTTCCCATGCCAATGAGCGATAATAATCTAAATCATGCAAATTTCCATCTAGAGATTTTAATGCTCTAGCAAAAGGATCTATATAAAAATTTGCTATGTATTCATGTTCATTAAGGTTAGGATCATCTGTGGGATCAAAATTTCTATACTGCTTCAATTTATCGAAAAAGTTTTGACTATTGCCTGAGTAGTGTATCGCCCGCTCGATGTATGCATGCATTGCTTCATGTATTATAGTTTGTGCGTTTTGCAACGCAGTTCTATTCGCATAATTATCAACATTAATGGTCACTCTATATTTTTGTCCACCAAAGAAACCAGTAATATCATCAGTAGTACCAGCCCAAGATGCATTGTCTACATGGCCTAAGTCAAATATAATATCGTCATCCTGAGAGAAAGTTGCGAATAAATTTGCGACTAATGAGGAGCCGTCCTGACGCCAGTCTGCGGACAATGCTAATAACTTCCCGTATACACATTGAAGCTTTTCATTTTGTTTAAAGGCATCCGTGAATTTGATGGTTTGTACTATCAAGGGACACCCGTTAATAACCTTTCCACCTTTATATTTTTGATCCTGAGGACAATCTGATCCAGGTCCTCCACTTGGATTGCTAGGCGTTCCACCGCCAACAATCGCATAATCGGCACCCGTAAGCCCTGAAAATCCTCCTCCAAAATCTCCGCCACCACCCACAGGAGTAGGAGAAAAATAACAGTGCCATTCCGAGTAGTCATAAGAAACATAGACAACATTTGTCGCCTTCGGTTTCTCACTGAAATTTACAGTTACCTGAACGTAAAAATCTTGCCTAATGCAATCAACTTCATTTAGCTTTTTAAAGCTGTTAACAATTGTTTTACCCATTGATCGGGCTGGTACATCAATTAATTTTGTTACTATACCCTCGACGTATTTAAAGCCCTTGGTATAATTTCCATACCAATCTTCGATAACTATATCACCACTAAATTTCTTTGTTTTTGACGTATCTATAAGATACGCTTCGTCCGGAAATTTTGTTACGAGTTCCACATGCTTTTCTTGCTTTTCATCTAAATAAAAAATGAGGTAAGTAAAATAAGCCATACGAGGCGTTCTTCGACCTGCTTTTAGATATAACTCTTTACCTGTATAAGCTACGGGAACAGTAACGTACTTCTGTTTCGATAACATCTCCTGTACGTAAGCACTATCAAATACAGGAGTCTTTTCAAGTAACTGCCTGAAGGTCTTAGCTGCAACATTTACAGAGCTTTTAGCATTCTGACTTTGCTTAGCTACTTTATCATCGAAAAACAAACTTTGCATCTGCAATCAAATCTTTGTTTGATTTTTGAGTTTCCGCAATAGATGTTTCCTGTTGGTGAAAGCTATCCTTTTTACAGCTGTAAACAATTAGAGAAATGGTTACTAAAGTGATAATCGTCCAAACGTAGATGGCGGCCTTGGTAAAGGTTTTCTTCATTGAGATGGTTAGGTTTTGCTGTTATACTATTTTAACATCTACAAGTTACATACTTTTTTTCAATTATTGAAGTCAGCGAGGAAGGGTAAGTATTGCTGGCTCAACAGCTTGCAAGTCTGCATTTTGGAAGTTATATTTACTGTCCGACCCCTAATTCAGCACTCATGAAAAAACTATTTTGCTTGTTACCTGCTTTGATAGCAACGGGTTTTACCTTTGCACAAACCATGAATTTAAAAAGACTACCCTACCCCGCCACTAAAAAGGGCGACGTTACCGATACTTATTTTAATACCACCGTCGCCGACCCTTATCGCTGGCTGGAAGACGACCGCTCTGCCGAAACTAAAGCCTGGGTGCAGGAGCAAAACAAGGTGACGTTTAACTACCTGGACCAGATTCCGTTTCGCCCGGCTATCCGCAAACGGTTAGAGACCCTTTGGAACTATGAGAAATTCGGCGCACCACATAAAGAAGGTGAATGGACCTATTACGGTCATAACAGCGGTCTGCAGAGCCAAAGCGTAATTTACCGGCAAAAAGAAGGGCAGCAACCAGAGGTATTTCTTGACCCGAACACGTTTTCTAAAGACGGCACTACTTCGCTGCAAGGATTGGATTTCAGTAAAGATGGCAGCCTGGCTGCGTTTCAGATTTCTGAAGGCGGCAGCGACTGGCGCAAAGTAATTGTGTTAAACACCGCCGATAAAAAACAAGTTGGCGATACGCTGCGCGATGTAAAATTCAGCGGTATTGCCTGGCATGGCAACGATGGTTTTTATTACAGCAGTTACGATAAACCCAAAGAAGGCAGCCAGCTAAGCGGCATGACCCAATACCACAAACTGTATTACCATAAGCTGGGCACGCCGCAAAGCAGCGATAAACTAATCTTCGGCGGCGAACAAACCCCTCGCCGTTATATCGGCGCTTACCTTACCGAAGACGAACGCTTCCTGGTGATTACCGCAGCTAACAGCACCACCGGTAACGAACTATACATCCAGGACTTAAGCAAGCCGAACAGCAGCATCGTAACGGTTGTAGGTAATTTTGATAACCAGCATAACGTGGTAGATAACATTGGCAGTAAGCTGTATATTTACACCAACCTTTACGCACCAAACTTCCGGGTAGTAACTGTTGATGCCGCCAGCCCTGAAGTAACGCATTGGAAAGACCTGATCGCGCAGACGAAAAATGCCCTGACCGTAAGCACCGGTGGCGGAAAGCTTTTTGCCGAATACCTGAAAGATGCGACTTCGCTGGTACAGCAGTATAACATGAACGGCAAGCTGGAACATGCAGTCGAGCTACCAGGCGTAGGTACAGCCAGCGGCTTCGGCGCTAAGAAAGAAGAAAAAGAGCTGTATTACACCTACACTTCTTACGTCTATCCACCCACTATTTTTAAGTATAACATTGCGAACGGCAAATCTGAGGTCTATAAGAAACCGGCCGTACAATTCGACCCGACACAGTATGAATCTAAACAGGTTTTTTACAAGTCGAAGGATGGCACCCAGATCCCGATGATCATTACTTATAAAAAAGGTACCGTGCTGAATGGTAAAAACCCAACCATGCTTTACGCTTACGGCGGCTTTGGTGTAAACCTTACCCCTGCCTTTAGCACCAGCAATATTGTACTGCTTGAACATGGCGGCATTTACGCCGTGCCTAACTTGCGAGGTGGCGGCGAGTATGGCGAAACCTGGCACCGCGCGGGTATTAAGTTGAAGAAACAAAACGTGTTCGACGATTTTATCGCGGCAGCAGAATATCTGATCAAGAACAAGTATACCTCTAAAGATTATCTGGCTATTTCCGGTGGTTCTAACGGTGGTTTGCTGATTGGCGCTGTTATGACACAACGACCCGACTTGTGTAAAGTAGCTTTCCCCGCGGTAGGTGTAATGGATATGCTTCGATATAACAAATTTACGGCAGGCGCGGGATGGGCCTATGATTACGGTACCGCAGAAGACTCTGAGCAGATGTTCAATTACTTGTACCACTATTCGCCGTATCACAACCTAAAACCGGCTAACTACCCTGCTACGATGGTTACCACGGCAGATCATGACGACCGGGTTGTGCCTGCCCACTCCTTTAAGTTTGCTGCAAGGTTGCAGGAAGCGCAGCAAGGGCCGGCACCTGTGTTAATTCGAATCGAAACAAACGCAGGCCATGGCGCAGGGCAATCCACCCAGCAGGTGATCAATCAGCAGGCCGACAAGTGGGCATTTATGTTCGCTAACATGGGGCTGACGTTTTAGAATAAAGACAACTGTTTATTCTAACCTAATTCAGGCACGAGCCCACCGGCTCGTGCTTTTTATTAGTTTAATTCTCTGCCTGACCGTCATTCCCTTCCTGGATTGGTACCGGAACCGTTTCATAACTGAAATTGGTAGGCGGATAAGGCACAATAAAGGTTTCTTCTACACGTACAGAACGCATAAAATAGGGTATCCAGATAGCTGCCGTTAATACAGAACGTATAATGGCAGCGCCTGCATCTGCTCCAAATTTCCCGTTACTTAATAAGTTGGCCGATAAGGTATAGTTCGCTATAATAAACACCGCACAATAGGTGTAAAAACCAATGATCGCTTTTGGCAGAATATCCCTGCGATTAACCAGCAGGATAAAGCAAAAAATGGCGTAACAAAGCTCTACCGTATTACCGAAAGCGGTAAAAAGTATCATAAAACGAAAGCCAAAACCCGACGATAAATGGCTGTTCCAGGTATGGACATCGAAAGGGCCGTTAGTGATAAGGGTGCTTAACACCAACAGTACGGTTAATGCCATCCCTATGGTGACCAGAATTAGCCATCCACCCAGCATTTTAAAGTTAGATCCGTAGGTAAACATAATTCCAGGTGTTTCGCGGGTATAAATTTTATAACCTGCAAACGCAGCTATAGCAGCAATGAGCAGAGTAAAAGCCAGCATCCACCAGTTCATTTTAAAAGAAATAGTAGAAACATCGGGCGTATAGTTGAAGGTGTAAGACAGATAGTCATTCTCTACCTGTTTAACATCTTTCTTATAACTGTCGAAATCCGCCACCGGCAAAAAGTCCTTCTTTGCGGCGTACTTATAATTCAGGTACAAGGTGTCACCTTTTGCCCATTGATGAGAATTGAATGAAAAGTACTTGTTGCTTAAGCTATTCTCCTTCTCGCCGATATTCCATCCCGGCAACACTACTTTAATCGTATAATTTAAATGGTACGGATAGTTGATGGAAATTGGCGCCCTTGCATCTGTTGCTACGTTAAGCAACTGGTTATCCACCATGTTAGCATAAAATGAGGCCTGGTACCTGCCACGCTCGGTACTATCGCGTGTAAAGAAATTGCTGATCTCGTAGTGCTCTATTGTTGTCAACTGATTAGCTGCGGGATTATCAATCACCGTCAGCGAGTCCTTTGCTTCGATATCCTTATAAATCTTGTTGTAGTACTTCAGATAGTTTTTTTCCGTCTCATCCCGGCTTTCGGAAGCGAGTTTATTGCGCATGTTGTCTGCATGATAGGATGTATAAACCGAACGCACATCCAGCTGAACCTTACCTTTTTCGTCCGGGACGGTATAAATTTCTTCATAAGATGTAGTGCCACCCTTCAGATCCGGCAAATCCGTAAGCGACTGATTACCGGCCTTTAATACCAGGCCTTTGCCATAATGCGGAAAATAAATATTGGTACCCGTTCCACGTTGGTAAGCTATAGTCGCATCTACCCAAACCTGCTTACCATTTACCATGGCAACCGCTACGGCATGGTCAAAAGCATTAGGTGTAGGAATATATTGGTCTATCTCCTTGCGAACATCCGAATTAACCAATACCATATACGCTTCAATATCATTCGCCCGAAGTATAGCGGCTAACAATAAGGCCTTATCCTTGCAATCGCCATAACGCTGCTTAAAAACTTTTTCCGGCGCATTGGCTTGGTGCGAATACTGGCCCATCTCTACGCCCATATAGCGAACCTCGTCTTGCACCAGCATTACTGCCTTGCGGAAATATTCCTCCTTATCGTATCCGGTTTGCTTTTTTAGCTGCGCTACCTTTGCTGCCAGGTCACCACTTAAGTGTTCGGGAACCTTGTTGATACCCAGTGCCCAGTCAGTCACTTCTTTCCAATTGTTATACTCGCTTATTTGCACACGGCCGTAAGGGTTATACCATCCCGGTGTATCGTTATAACTGATTACCGGCTGCACCTGGAAACCTTCCCATTCATAGTAATGTAAAGGACCGTTGTTAAATTGCTTTAATGGCAACTGTTTATTAAACCCTTTGACGTTAAGCTTACGCGACTGCGGACTAAGAATGGTTATATATTCGTGCGCAATGGCAGAGCTGCCATCGAAATAAATGTCTTTGAAAAATTTATTCTTAAAAATAGGATTACGCCCGGTAATAGTATAAGCATACTCTATACGGTCGCCTTTGCGAATATCATCTAGGATCAGGTAAGCAGAGTAAGTGCCCTGATAGATAAATTTAGACAGCTCTTTTTCATCGGCAATTATCTTAAACTTTGCCTCACGCAGGCGATCCTGTGGTTTGCCATCGCGCCAGATCACCAATTGGTGAAAGTCCAGCTTCTCGAAACTTGGGTCGAAGCCTACAGAAATTTCCGAAGCATTCTGCACACCAGCTTCTGAGACAATCTCGCGAATGTTGTGGTTATAGTCTGCCTCTTTCTCAACGTTAAACTGTTCCTCTATCAGCTGGTAATAATATCCGCCGTCAATCTGGCGGGCGGGTAACTTTTTATCGTAAGGTTTACTGGTAAGCAACCATTGTGGCTTTGCCGAAATAGTAACTTTTGGCGTTGAAGCGTCTGCAAAAGCGTAAAAAACAAGTAATAAACAGGCCGTGATAAAGGCAGGGACTTTCTTAAACATAACTGCTTTTAAATTAAACAGATTCTGCTTCCCTTCAAAATCTGTTAAGATTATTCATTCAGAAAAATATTCGAAAACCATTGCGTAACCAAATGGTTACACATATATTAGTAACCGGAAGATTACAAGTAATAAAAGTGAGAAGAGACGTATTCCAGGCCATAGCAGACCCAACCAGGCGAGCCATTATAAACATGGTAGCATATCAATCCATGAATCTGAACACAGTTGCAGAAAATTTTGATATTAGCAGGCCTGCTATTTCTAAGCATATTAAAATATTAACCGAATGCGGCTTGATTGTTATAAAACAACAAGGGCGCGAACGTTATTGCGAAGCTCACTTGCAGCAATTGCAGGAAGTAAACGAGTGGACAACTCATTTCAAAACCTTCTGGACACAGAAGTTAGATGCTTTAGAAAACTTTCTTGAGCAGGACACCAATAAACCAACTGAAAACAAATAATTATGGAAGCAGTACCCTTTGTTATCGAAAGACTTGTAAACGTCCCCGTGGGCCGGGTATGGCAGGCCATTATAAACCGCGAACAAATGAAGCAATGGTATTTTAACATCGCAGAATTTGAACCTAAAGTTGGCTTTGAATTTGAATTTGAAGGTGGCACCGAAGAGTGTACCTATCTGCATAAATGCGTTATCACTGCCGTAGAACCTAACCGCAAACTGAGCCACACCTGGCGATATGAGGGCTACGATGGCGAATCTGAAGTAACCTGGGAATTATTTGCCGAGGGTGACCAGACACGGGTAAAACTAACACATACGGGTTTAGAAACCTTCCCGCCGTTGAAAGACTTTGCAAAATCAAACTTCGAAGCAGGATGGACCTACCTTGTTGGTACCGCCATTAAAAATTTTGTTGAAAACACACCAGAACAAGCAAAATGAGCATCCAAATAAAACTGAGCAGTGTAATGGTTAAGAATCAGGAAACTGCAGCGCACTTTTACACTAATGTTTTAGGCTTTGTTAAAAAGCAGGACGTGCCAATGGGCGAGCATCGGTGGTTAACGGTAGTATCACCCGAAAGCGATGAGGTAGAGCTCTTACTGGAAGCAATGGCTTTTGCACCTGCACAAACTTTTCAAGCTGCACTTTATGAAGCGGGGATACCAGCTACCGGTTTTGCAGTTTCGGATATACAAGCAGAATACGAGCGTTTAAATCAACAGGGTGTTAGTTTTAAAATGGCACCGACCGCAATGGGACCAGTTACCATTGCAATTCTGGATGATAACTGCGGCAACTGGATACAATTGTACCAAATGAATTGATTGGACAAAGGATGTTTGGACGAAAGAAAACGATTTGTCATTTATCCTTTCGTCCATTGTCTTTTATCCTAAAATTATTTTTGCCTGAAGAAAATCTGGATCGGCACACCGCTGAAGTTAAAGTTTTCGCGCAGCTTATTCTCTATAAAGCGGCGGTATGGTTCTTTAATATATTGCGGCAGGTTACAGAAAAAGGCAAACATAGGTGCCACCCCGCTAATCTGCGTCACGTACTTAATCTTCACGTGCTTACCTTTTAATGCCGGCGGCGGATAGTTTTCAATAATCGGCAGCATTACATCATTAAGGGTACTGGTTGAAACCTTCTTGCTGCGGTTGGTGTAAACCTGATTAGCGGTTTCAATCACCTTCATAATCCGTTGCTTTTCATGAACCGAAGTGAACACGATGGGCACATCGGTAAACGGCGATATCTTTTCGCGGATCTGTTCTTCAAAAACTTTAATGGTTTTGCTGTTCTTTTCGATCAGGTCCCACTTGTTCACCACAATCACAATCCCCTTCTTATTCTTCTCGGCAAGATGGAAGATATTGATATCCTGAGATTCCAGCCCCTCCACGGCATCAACCATCAGGATCACTACGTCTGCTTCTTCCAGGGCTTTGATGGTACGCATCACAGAATAAAATTCGATATTTTCTTTCACCTTGGTTTTCTTACGTAAACCGGCGGTGTCTACCAGCATAAAATCGTGCCCGTACTGGTTATAGTGGATATGGATGCTATCGCGTGTGGTACCGGCAATTGGGGTTACAATGTTACGCTCCCTGCCGATCAACGCATTGATCAATGACGATTTACCTACGTTAGGGCGACCAACAATGGCGTATTTAGGTAAAGTATTCTCTTCAACGGGGACATCCTCGAACGTCTTGACCACTTCGTCCAGCAGTTCGCCAGTTCCGGAACCCGTCATAGACGAGATGGTATAAATTTCGCCCAAACCAAAGCTGTAAAAAACGCTCGAATCAGCCAATAAAGCATTGTTGTCCACCTTATTCACGACAACAAATACCGGTTTTTTGCTTTTGCGTAGAATGGACGCAATCTCGTCGTCAAGGTCGGTAATGCCTGTAGTCACATCAACTATAAACAAGATACAGGTAGCTTCTTCAATAGCAATTACTACCTGCTCGCGGATGGCGGCTTCAAAAACATCATCACTTCCGGCCACATAACCGCCGGTATCCACCACGGTGAAAGGATGGTTTGTCCACTCGGCTAAGCCGTAATGACGGTCGCGGGTAACACCGCTCATGTCATCTACAATGGCCTTACGGGTTTCCGTCAAACGGTTATATAAAGTCGACTTCCCCACATTCGGCCTGCCGACGATCGCTACAATATTGCTCATACTTGTATAGAATCAAGAATCAAGAGCCAGGAAAAACAAGACTTTATCTTTTTCCGACTGCCGATTCTACTTAATTATTATTTACAAACCAGAATTTTTACCGGCTTTTGTTTCTGAGTTGCGAGTTGTAGGTTGCGTGTGAAAACCACAATGCAAAAAACAGCTCCAACTTATAGTTATTATAATCTCTATGCAGATTTTAGCCTAGCAAATTACTCGAAACTTAAAAACTCGTAACTCGCTACCAAAAATCAGTCCTCGTACCCGAACTGTTTCAGGTAATTTTTCTTACTGCGCCAATCCGGAATCACTTTTACAAACAACTCCAGGAAGATCTTCCGCTGAAAGAATTCTTCCATACTCTTACGTGCATAGGTACCTACGATCTTCAGCATCTCACCGTTCTTTCCGATCAGGATGTTCTTTTGCGAATCGCGCTCGACGATGATTTCTGCGCTGATTCTATGTAAGGTATCCCCCTCTTTAAAGCTGGTGATGATCACCTCGGTGCTGTAAGGAATTTCCTTTTGGTATTGCTTGAACACCTGCTCGCGGATCATTTCTGAAGCAAAGAAACGATCGTTACGGTCTGTCAGGAAATCCTTTTCATAATAAGCCGGATGCTCCGGCAGATTATCCACGATAAAATCCATGATCGACTGGATATTATGCTTATGCAAAGCAGATATCGCAAAAATAGCCTTTGGCTGAAGTTTTTCCTGCCAATAAGCAATCTTTTGTTTCACTGTCTCCTCATTGCTTTGGTCGATCTTGTTCACCAGGATGGCCAACGGGGCTAATGATCCCTGCAACCTTTCGATCACGTCGCTTTCATCATGCTTCTCGTTCACGTCGGTCATGAGCAGGATCAGGTCGGCATCCACGATGGAACCATTTACCTGGTGCATCATGCTTTCCTGCAGCGGATAGGCTGGTTTAATTACGCCAGGCGTGTCTGAAAACACAATCTGGTAATCCTCTGTATTGACGATCCCTAAAATTCGGTGGCGGGTAGTTTGGGCTTTAGGCGTAATGATAGACATGTTTTCGCCCACCAAAGCGTTCATTAAGGTAGATTTCCCTGCATTGGGTTTACCAATTATACTCACAAAACCGGCCCGGTGACTCATTTAGAAAATATTTTAATTTTTTATTTGGAGTACAAAGAAACGAATTATATCTTTGCAGTCCAATTAAAAACAAAAGCAACTTGCATTTGTAGTATTGGAGGAACAGATTTCCGGAGGTTATGGCCGGAAAGTTCAAAACAAAAATAGTGCGGGATGGAGCAGTTGGTAGCTCGTCGGGCTCATAACCCGAAGGTCGTAGGTTCGAGTCCTGCTCCCGCTACCCAGGAAGCCTCTGATGAAAATCAGGGGCTTTTTTATTGGTTTAAATGCAGATTTTGTGTTTAACCCAGACAAAGCAAACCCTGAAAGAGGTACAGCCCGAGGTACACAAAACACCTCCGAGGTACACTTCTTAAATCTTGTAACTATCTGTTTTACAGTAAGTATTGCCGTCAATCCGATTTATTCATTTTAAATCGGTACAATCAAGTGGTACACAACATTCACATCCTGTTCTTTCTGTACAGGTCAAAGACAAACGAAAAAGGCACAATGCCCATCTTCTGCAGGCTTACATTAAATGGTAAACGTAAGCAATTCTCAACAGGCTTCTTTCTTAAAGAGTCCAACTGGAACGGACAAACACAACGTTATCGCGGCACCTCTGTCGATGCTCAACATGTTAACTCCGGGCTTGAATCTATCCGTGTTCAACTTATAAAGGCTTATAACGCAATCGCTAAGGAAGGTTCAGTCTTTACTGTAGAGCAAGTATATAATCGCTTTGCAGAGAAGGACAAAGAGTACAAAACACTGCTGCAGGCCTTCGAATATCACAACGAGAAGATGAAAGAGTTGGTAGGGAAGGATTACGTTAAAGCGACCTATGACAAATTTGTAGTAATACAAAACCACGTAGAAGAGTTTATTAAGTGCGAATATAAGCTTAGTGATTATCCCCTGTCAGAAATCAAACTAAAGTTCCTGCACGACCTGGACCACTACCTCAAAGTCACCAAACGCCATAACCAGAATACGATCAATAAAGTTATTGAGCGGGTTAAGAAAGTTATGAAGATAGCTGTAGGTAATGGGTGGATTGTATCAGACCCGTTCGTGCTTTATCAAAAGAAGAAGTATGTTAAAGAGGTAGTGTTCTTAAGTAGCATCGAGTTGAAGAAGCTTGAGACACATAAGTTCGCACAAGACCGCTTAGAAGCGGTTCGTGACTGCTTTATTTTTTCTTGCTACACGGGGCTAGCTTATAATGAAGCTTCTCAACTTAGTACGGATCATTTGCAGTTAGACGATAACGGATTGCTTTGGATTGAAATGATAAGACAAAAGACACAAAGACCAGTATCCGTACCCGTATTACCAAAAGCAATGAAGGTACTTAAGAAATATGGCTATCCTGGCAAAGAAGGTTTGCTATTGCCCGTTATCTCAAACCAGAAAATGAACAGCTATCTTAAAGAGGTGGCTGAAGTAGTTGGAATAGGTAAACATCTTACACATCATATTGCGCGTAAGACCTTTGCATCAACCGTGCTACTTAATAATGATATACCGGTTGAGATAGTATCGTTTCTGCTAGGGCATAGTAAAACGACCACAACTGAGCAGCACTACGCCAAAGTGGTCAAGGACTCTGTTATAAGGCATGTCAGGAACTTAAATAAGAGACTAAAATAGTTTATTGAGCAGAGTGAAGTCACTCTGCTTTTTTTTATTATTACTCGATTACGCTTAAATAATTCTCAGATGTCATGCGAAAACCTAAAATCGACAAGGATAAAAAAGTTTATATAGAATTAGAAATCGTTCCATCTCTGTTGCTAAAAACCTATGAAATCGATAAAACGCAAGAAAATGTATTTGGCTTTATAAATTCTTATAATAAGTCTGGAAAGACGTTAGTGAATTACTATCCGATAAGGAAAGATTATTTTGATAACCTTTCAGCAGCAGAAAACTTTATTAGAGGTATTTCCGATATTTTGACTCGGCATATTAAACTAAGGCAGAACATTGATATTCATTTAAACCACCTGCTTGTATTTACTACATACTTCAGTGAAAAGTTTATGTCATTGGTTTCGTATAGTTCTGACATTGTCTCATATAATGGTTTAATTACAGCTTACAAAGCAATAGTTAGTTCGATTATTAATGTTGAAGAGCTAAAAATCACAGTTAAAATTAAAAACAAGGCTGAACCTATAAAATTATACTTCAACAACAACTCCAATGGCGCGCCCGATGTGATTAGCAATAAGAAGTCATTGTATCAAACTGCCTTTGAGCCTAACAAGGCTCATCCGGAACAAAACAAAGCTTTGGGGCTTATGCTATACCAGATGTTCAACTATCTGAAAAATAATAAAGTAGAGTTTAAAAGAATTCTTCACGGGGATCGGGCAGTTTACCTGTTTCTTTACGATTTTGTAAAATTCTTAGGCGTATACGAGCCGTCAAAAAGAGTTTCAAACGGAATAGAACAAGTTTCCGACGATTGGGAAAAGATTAAATGGCTCATAGAGAAATCTTTAGCATAAGTTAATAAGTTCTGATTGTTGGACTTTCTAACTCAACTATCGCTTTGAGGGCGTATTAGCTTTGTAAAAAGACAGAGTAGGCCTACTCTCCATAAAGAAAAAATGGAAAATAATTTATTTACAAAGCTATTTAGTGACCTCCAGGAGGCTGCTAAAGAATCGAAACAGGAAATCTTTTTTACTGAGGATAATACCCAAGGCTATTTTTCAAAGTCTGACTTTGCTGATTTCCTTTTAAAAGCAAAAGGACTAGGTAAAATTAACCATTTGAAGCAATTTTTTGACAACATAAGTGTGGGAAGAACTTTGGCGAATTTTCCAAAGCTGGAAGAGGAAAATGGTAATCCTTTTAGTTGGTGTACGTTTAAATCCGGTAGGGTAAAACAGTCGTTGAACGTATATGCGGACGGCCGCATGTTTGATTTCATCAAAGACTATGCAGATGGAAAATTCAAATTTCCATTCACTCTTGAAACCCTTATAGAACAGGCGGACGAAACAAAGGCAGAACCTATGGAAGAATAATCAATTGTCTTTTATTAAAAAAGGTAACAACTAACAGGTTAATGGGAAGCTATTGCCTAAAAAATTTAATTAAACAAAATGTTATGATTGAAAACACAAGCGAAGCCGCGTCTAATATCCCACCGTCAGAGATTGGGGGAAAAAATAACGGAGATAATAACTTATTACTTACCCGCCCTTATAACGCTCTTTTAGCGGCAGTGAGTGACGAAACCGATAGCTTTTATAAATTTTTACATAGCGGTAATCTTAAAGAGCGCAATGAACGAGTTTGGATAACGGTTGAGCAATTTTTTGTGAAATACCAAAACCCAAAAAAGTTTGTAGATCATTTTACTACAAGAGAAGGGAACGATGTTTTGGCATTTAGGTCTTTAATATCCTTTATGTACCGGAATGTTCTTTTGGAAGATTATGTAGTCAAATATTATGATGATAATGATGAAAACCACTTCATTTCAGCTAGCGGGCGGGAAAATTCATACGAACTCGACTTTAACTTTCCGGGGCTCTCGATATTTATATCAGAT
The DNA here is from genome assembly GCF_022953055.1 of Mucilaginibacter straminoryzae. Classification (GTDB taxonomy): domain Bacteria; phylum Bacteroidota; class Bacteroidia; order Sphingobacteriales; family Sphingobacteriaceae; genus Mucilaginibacter; species Mucilaginibacter straminoryzae. Next base: position 164,577 of record NZ_JALJEJ010000006.1, read on the forward strand.
TACTGTAATTGCAAAATTGATATAGATTTCACGGCTCAAGAGTTGATTGAGGAGGCTATAAATCAGGTTACAAAGTTTGACACTGCAAATTTATAATTTAAACGGAGGAGGCTTAAAGCTTCCTCCATATTTAATGAGGTAATAATAATTCTTATTACGGCATGTTTCAACAAACTAAAGATAACACCATATACATAGGGGCTAAGCAGTATTTGAAAGATATTGTGAAATCCATTCCCTCGAATGTTATTGTTTTTAAAAAATTGCCTGGCTTAGGGGCTACATCTGGAGAAATTGAGAATAAAACTAGAAACAGTATAATTATAGAGCCTAACGTTCCTGTTATCGTAGGGAAATGTAAGAAGTATAACGGAGGGAAAGCCATTAAACTGTTAGGCGTTTATGAGGGAAAAACAGAAGAGCAGATATTAGATTATTTAAATTCGAAAGTAAAAGTCAAAAAAATTATAGTTACTCCTGAATCTTTTCGCAGAGTTAAAGACGCAATTAATAGTGTTGATGGCTACAATCTTTATAGTGACTTTTTCCTTCTCTTTGACGAGTGTGAGCGCACTATTCAGGATGTAAGCTACCGAGCAGATATTGTTCTCCCAATAAATGATTTCTTTAAATTTAAAAATAAGGCCTTTATTTCAGCTACTCCTATAATGCCGAGTGACCCTCGTTTTAAAAAGGAGAAATTCAGGACGCTTTTTATAGAACCAAATTTTAAGTATAAGGAAACATTAAAACTGGTAAGTACTAACAACGTATTTCTCTCCTTCAAACAATTTCTGAAAAAAAATCCTCGCGAAAAGTATTTTATATTTTTTAAGTCTACCGATTCCATTGGTCAATTTATCAGGGCATTTGACATTCAGCAGGAAAGTGCAGTTTTCTGTGCCAAAGAAAGTAAGCAAAAATTAAAAGCAAACGGTTTTAGTTTTGTTCATACCTCCTTAGAACCGTTCAAAAAATATAACTTCTTCACTGGAAGATTTTTTTCTGCTGTTGATATAGAATACGAGGACTATAAATGCAATCCGACGATTATCATGTTAACAGACTTGGTTTTTGCGCCCCATTCTATAATTGACCCTCTGACTGAATCTATACAGATAGCTGGGAGATTCCGACGTCCAAAAGATGAGAATATAACGTTGAAAAAGGAAATTGTTCATATAACTAACTATGATCCGGTTTTGCAATCGATGACTCGTAAAGAGGCTATACAATACGTAAATGAAAGGTTTCTCATCTATGAGTATTTGAACGTTTATCTAACAGCAGCAACCAAACAAGGAACGATAGATGCTTTAAAAGAAATGCTTGACAGATCTGAATACAAACGATATATAAATCCTGACGGTTCAAGAAATTACTTTATGCAGGATAACATTATTCATCAATACCAAACTAATGCATTTTATCATAATAGCAAAAACCTCAAAGCAGCTTATCAAGGAACATCGTTCTTCAATATAGATGACAGAATAGACGAATTTAAGTTCTCCGATAAAGACCGCAAAGCAAGTGGTCAGCATGCTCCCTTAAAATCTGTATTTGAAATTGTAGTTCCAATTTTACATGAAATAAACAAGCCAGGATATAATATCTTTAAAAGAATCAACCAAATGGATTTTTTGGAGGCTGAATATCCGAAAGCCGTCTCTGCTTACAGACTACTTGGGTATGAAAGGATTAAAGAGCTGAACTTCAATTATTCAAAGGTAAAGACAGCGATAAAGCAAAAGGAGGATATTGAGTCCGCGTTTGGTTTAGTGGATTTTATTGATAAGAACTTTAAAGTTGGCGAGGAACTTTCATCAAGTCAAATTTGTGGCCGGATCGCAAATGGTATAAAGCAAAATAAATTGTACAACTTGAAACCCAATGTTCATCTTTTACAAAAGTACTGCAAGCTTAGTAATCGATTTTCATTAGGCAGAAAGCATGGAGGGAAAGAGGTAAAAGGTTACCGAATATTAGAAATCTACCATAATGTAAAACAGTAACTGTAGTGAGACACTTTTGAGAATTTGGGTGTTTTATACCCCCCTTATTTAATCTGTCGCAAGTAATTTAGCGAGGGCCAACGTACATTAGGATAATTTATTTGAACTCCGAGCACTTACCTAGGTACCGATATCACCCCCGGCCTGCCTTTCGAACTTTAAAGAAAATATATCAAGCAAACGCTGCGATAGTCTTTCCCAAATCCAAAACTCAACTTTTCAGCATTCGATTTATAAGGTCTATGTAAGCTCTATCACTCATGCCCGAAGCTGATAAGTTACAAGTTTAATTAGCACTAAAGCTGCTATAGCAACATAGCTCGATATAACACCTATAGGCGAAACCAATAAGAACTAGCAAGCCAAGAAGTAAAATGAGATCAGAACAAGCATTCACAAATCAGAACAACCCTGAGAAGCAACCCTTCAAGAAGAGATGGATTGCAGGACTTAGAAGAGCCGAAAGCATTCATCAGAACACGTTAAATGGGTCGGTAAGCTATTGTTACAGGGACATCTTAACTAAAGCAAAGCAACTTCTAAAAGAACATGAGCATCTGGTGTTTGAGAAGGACTTCCGTTATGACAACAATGATAACGCATTCATTCTACATGCCTTTATAAGCAGCACCTTATACTTCATACTTGAGTGTGAACTCTGTTATGATTATAAGGTCGACTATGCTTTTAACAACTGTCCCGTAGAAGCGGAGATAAGAAAGCTGTTGCAGGTTTACCCTATAAACGAAAGAGCGAATGAAGTAAAGCTTAGACCCGATTTCAACACCTTCTATCATAACACGCTCAGGTATCAGCCCTCACAGTACATCTATTCTTTAAAGGCCTAGTCAGCTTATATAACAACATTCAAAAGCTTGGTGTCTCACACCAGGCTTTTTTCATTTACTAACCTTTCATCCTTACATATTATGAACAACAGAAAACTAATAACATCGCAAAAGCTAACGAAACGGAATCAAGCTATCACTACAGCTTACTATGCTATTTTAAAGGCTGCTAAAGCCCTGCTCGCTACTTTAGAGGAAGAGCGATTGCGTTACACGCTGACAAGAGTAGACAAACACAAGGACACGAAAGCGATCATCCTGCATGAGTTTTTGTCACCACTCATTTACCTGCGCTTAGAATTGCACCAGAACGATGAATTCAGCATACACTATGGCTATGAACTTTCCCCGGTCTTTGGCCCTTATTATCATATCACTGCTGCTTTTATCCGCCTGGTTTATAAGCTGACTATGGCAAGCAATACCACAATTAACATCGAAGAGGCCGTCAGAACGGATTGGATAGTTGACAACTGTAGTGAAGCCTATGAATACTTAGAGCAGCGTAACAAGCACCACCAGTTTAAGCTTATAAAATATAGGGTAAGGCCAGTGAGAAGAAAGTTAAGACGAGTTGCTTAACTTTTGTTGACTACTTACTACCTTTACATTAAAACAAGGAGGACATACACAGACAGTACATTACCCAATCATATAGATAAGACATAAGCGTTTGCTATAGACTTGTAACTGGAACCTAGGAAATTCAAAGTGGAAACAAGACTGATAGTGTTAACGCCCAACGCGAAAGCGTCTGGGCCTAACCTGTCTGTTCCACACTCTCCTAGGGGTCCAGTTCAGATATGGCGAAAGTCCAGGCGCTTTCGTGCATTACAACATACCGTGAAGGACTGCCCGGTAATATTAACCCAACCCTCACAACATGAGAAAATTAGCTATCCTATCGCTCGTAACGCTGATGCTTGCTTTTACAAGCTGCGTTAGTGTTCGTTATCAAATCGGACAAACGTCACAAGAATTCTTTGCCATGAACAAACACCATCTTGGACAATTCAGAATGATTAAGGAATCACAGGAATGGTCAGTGTACAGAACTAATACTGATGAGCCCTACTATTTCTACTTCCATTATGGTAAACTCTATCAAGTAGACCGAGGCGCAAGGGCTTCAGACATTGTAATTGAACATCGCTATTAACCGCTTATCACTACGTTATGTTAAACAAATACGGATTATTACTGTTGCTCTGCCTGGCCACCAGAATCTCATTCTCTCAGAATATTTCCCCCACTGATTTAATACAGTTGCATAAAGCGTGGCAAATGAATGACCCTCACGCTGACAAGTTGGTCTATGACTACTTGATGAGTGTCGATAAGAATTGGAGGTTAAGAGAAAGACCTACCATTGACGAGAAAGGCTTTACGGCTATTTATGGTTACACTAAAGATCAGCGTCAATGGTATAAGCCAGAAGAATGTATTCTGATGGTTTCGCTTGATGTTGGCCCTCCTGCTTCAAAGGGAATTCTTTACGGGTTTACAGATCCTGACACCTGGAATCAGTATAAGAAGCAGATGATAACAATGGAAGCTACGAAACTTGGCGCTGGAAGTGCTAATGGTGGGCAACAAACAACATATACGATAAACGATATTGCCTTTACTCTCACCGAATTTCCTCCTGGTATAAACGGGCCTGACAGATGTTATCAGGTTAGCATACTGAAGAGTAAATAGAGCTGATTGCCTTTATCAAGAGCTTGCTTACGCAGGCTCTTTTGATTGCCATATGTGATAAAGGCAATCTGTTGTTAATGTGTGTGAATTGTTTTTCTTTAATTAGAATAACAATCTTAGCACAATGATAGATCAAAGAACCTACCAAGGATATTGGGGTTTGCCTGGAAAACCACAAGATGTGGCTGGTGTTTTGAATTTTACACCTCAAAGTAATATAGAATTACAATTACTTGGAACCCTAAATGATGATAACGACATTTATGATGACTATCATTATGTAAAGTTAATACATGGCTTTACGCTCGAAGGGAAAAAGGTAACGTTGATCGATTGTGCAAGAGGGCGTGCGGCAGTTTCTTTTCCTGGCTACTCAACAATTAACTATAAACCAAGCAAAATTCTTATTGGGGTACACCTAAATGAGATCGAAACTACAAACTTCAATGAAGTGATTGTTGAGTTTGATTTGCTTACTAAATGGATTGATAAGTGGGGTTTTAAGAAAAAACTTAAAGATGATGGTTCGTTTTCGTTCGATTACCATTATCCAAATGATATTCATTTTAGTTTAGGGGAAGTACAAGGACTTTTTACATTTTATGGCTCAACTCAATTCTACCAGGAAGAAGAGTTTACAAGCTCTCATAAGGCAAAGGTTAAGTTTATTTCTTCAACTGGCTTGCCTGTTATGAAATTATTGGCTTATGTATGGCACTTCAAGAAATTTTTGACTCTAGCTACGGAAAGCAATACTTTCGTTAAAAACGTCCAACTTAAATCGGATATGGTGAAAGATGATGATGGTGTAAGAAATGAGTTAGTCGAGTTACTGTATAATCAGAGAAATATTGATGTTAAGAAAAATGATAAGCATAGTATGAATTTTCTTTTCACTTACAACGATATCCATGAGCAATTTGATTTTGTAATAGGGCAATGGTATGAAAAGAAGGATGTGTTGGAGCCGATCATTAATGCAATTTATTCAAGTTATACAGAACGTCTGCTATATATTGAAAATCGCTTCCTAGATGTGATTCAAGCCTTGGAAGTGTTCCATAGACGCTTTTTACAAAATACCGAAACGCTGAAGGCCGAGTATTTGATCAAACTTAATTCGATAATTCAATTATTAAATGAGGAGCAACAAAAGTTAGTGAAAGAAAAACTGTCATACGGCTATGAACCAGGATTAACTGCCAGACTAAGAGAGCTGTTTAAACTTTATAATACAGGCTTACTCAGCTATGTGACAGGAGATAATACTGACGTTGTTAGGCTAATTAGGAATGCAGTAGATTCAAGGAATTATTATACCCATTACGATCATAGTGTAAAAAGAAGGGCATTAAAGGGCGCAGAACTTTATTACGCTTCGGAACGTTTAAAAATCCTGCTTCTAACAGCAATATTAAAAGAAATCGGGATTGAAATGAATACAATCGAATCGCTGTTTGATCGCAACGGTTATATGAAATATGACCACTTGATAAAAGCGAGACAATAATTTAGATGGTGCCATAAGCCCTACACTTGCCTTCCCCTTCTTTAGTTGCTTACATGGGGTAAGGCAAGTTGTGCTTACGGTCATTCCCTTCGGAATGGGCCATTTCAACACCAGGAAGAAAGGCGTGCTTTATTTCTAAGCTCAGCAAAGTATCATGCCGGGTTCCGTTACGTTCAATTAGTATTTCATACACATTGCACTTCACTAGCTGTAGCTAACCCGTCATGCACTTTGATTTGAGCAAAGGCATTCAGCACGTTCACTTTCTCTGTCTTTTTATAAGTTACGGCGTTTGCCTAACCCATAAAAGCCAAGCGTTCACCCTGTCTGGCTCGCCTGCTACCATCGTTCGGGCTGCTCAACTGTACACAGCTTTTGAAGGGCGTTGCGCCCTTGCTTCCACTCAAAAGCAGCGCCAGCTGCTTGTAAGCATTCTAAGCAGCCGCCTTTCGGCTCTCCCTGCTTAGACCCTCACTCAACTCGCAACGGACTCGCGGCAACTTATTAATTTGCTATTTGATAATCTTTTCTTTAAGAAGCATTTGCTTTTGTTACTTTGTAGTTAGAAAACATAACCATAAACCATTCCATGTCTTTAAATATTCAGCATTTAGAAAATGAAATAATCGACCAATATCTATATGATGAAAACCCCAATAGGCCTTGGATTATCGGTTTTAGTGGCGGTAAGGATAGCACTATGCTCCTTCAAGTAGTTTGGAATGCCCTTAGAAAAGTCGAACCCATACTGTTAACAAGGCAAATATTTGTTGTCTGCAACGATACACTTGTAGAAAATCCCCGAATTGTTAGATTTATAAATGAAACTCTAAAGAAAATTCAGGAGGCCGCTAATGACCAACAAATTCCGCTTATCGTTGCACAAACGGTACCTAAGTTGGAAGATACCTTTTGGGTTAAACTTATAGGATTGGGCTATCCAGCACCGAATAAAGTGCATCGTTGGTGCACTGATAGATTAAAAATAGATCCCACAACCCGATTTATTCTAGAAAAAGTCGATGAAAATGGAGAAGCAATTATACTATTAGGTACGCGTAGTGCCGAGAGTACTAATAGAGCTGCTCAAATAAAGAGAAATGAGGTAAAGAATCAAAGGTTACGAAAACATCTTCTTCGTAACGCGTATGTGTTTGCACCCATTAAAGATGTAACAACAAAAGAGGTTTGGCAATACCTAAACCAAGTGGCTCCGCCTTGGGGCGGAACCCACAAAGAGCTTGTAACTCTCTATAGAAATGCGAATGCGGGCGATTGTCCTTTGGTGATTGATGATACAACTCCAAGTTGCGGCAATAGTCGTTTCGGCTGTTGGGTATGCACAGTTGTTAATAAAGATAAAAGCATGGAGGGCTTGATCGAGAACGGTGAAGAATGGATGGAACCACTTTCGGAAATTAGAAACTTTTTAGTTGAAGCCAGGGAAAAGCCAGAACGGTACAGAGAAAAACGTCGTAGGAATGGTTCAATTAGTGATGATAAATGGGGCCCTTATAGTTATGAAACCCGGATTGAAATACTTGCGCGCATTCTTGAAGCACAAAAGGAAATACAAGCAACTGAAAATATTGAGTTGATAACCCATCAAGAAATGGTGTTAATTCAATATTATTGGTATCGTGATAATCTTTTTCATACTAAAGTATCAGATATTTACAATAACGTTTATAAGCGAAACCTAAATATGAGTCGTCATCACAAAAACACAAAAAAGGAAACCGATCTGCTGTATTCATCGTGTAAAGAAGAGCCTAAGGATGTCAGTTTAATTCAAGACCTACTCGCTCTACAAAAAACAAAAACCTTAATGATAAAGAAACGTGGTCTACAGGCTGATATAGAAAGCAGAATTGATTTATTTGTTGAAGAAAATCAGCAAAAAGGCGAAATATATAAATGACAATTAAGGAAATTGAGCTTTACAATTTCAGGATCTATAAAGATTCCAATGTAATAGACTTGTCCCGCAAAGACAATAAGAATATTTTTATTATCAGTGGGCGTAATGGGTTTGGTAAAACAACCTTTTTAATGTCGATGGTTTGGTGTCTGTATGGTAAAAACATGCAGGAGGTCGATGATTTGTATAAAAAAGAGATTGCCGATCAAGGAGGTTATAGTAAGTATATCGTGAACTCTTTAAACCGACTAGCAAAAGCAGAAGAGAACTACAATTTTCATGTTGCTATTACATTTACCGATCTAAATATTCCTGAAGTACCGTGCAAAGAAGTTACTGTTAAACGTACATACAACTTAAAAACTAGTTCCAACGAAGATGTAGAAGTCTTGATTGACGGACGTCCTAATGAGTTGTCGAGAGAGGTGGGGCCCGAGATTTTCATACGAGAATTTATAATGCCTATCGAAATTGCCAAGTTTTTCTTTTTCGATGCTGAAAAGATAGTAAGCCTTGCTGAGGTTAATACTGCTGAACAAAGAAGGAGTTTAAGCCAAGCATACTCCGAGGTTTTAGGCATAAAAAAATACGAAGATCTAAAGAAGGAACTCGAGAGCTTACAGATTAAGTTGAGACAAGATTCTGCTAGTGCTGCTGAAAAGAACCTTCTAGAGCAATTGTATCTTGATGTTAAAAAAAGCGAAAATGAAATTGCCGAGCATGAAGCAACAATTTTAGAGCTCCGCGAGAAGAAAAGCGAAAAGGCTAAAGAATCCCGCGACATTCAGGAAAAGCTTATAAAGGCAGGTAGTTTGATAACGGTCGAAGAGCTGCAAGCATTACGTGTTCAGGAAGAAGAGCTGATTCAAAAGCAAACCGATATACAAAACCAATTAAAAGAATCTTTTGAAATTATTCCTTTCGCTATTGCTGGCGGCTTATTTGTTGAGCTAAGCAATCAGTTAAATAATGAGGCGAAATTTAAGGCGGCTCAATATAAAGAGGACAACGCAAAGGAAGTATCAAATAAAATTTTAACAGAACTCCTTAAAATCGAAAAGCCGAGTAACCTAGCCATTGATTTTAAAGTGGACAGGTTCTATATGGATGCTTTTGATAAACTTATTAGAAAGTATTTAGTTAGCGAGACTCTTGATTTACCAGCAGACTTTAAAGTAATTCATGAATTTTCAGAATCAGAAAAGAATGAACTTCAAACAACCTTAAGCAACATTCAACTGTCATTTAGAGAATCATTTAAGCGAATAAATGCGGATTATAATGAGATAAGAAATCAACTAGGTGCCATCCGACGTAAGATAAGAGATGCTGAGGCAAATCAGGAAGACGCAATTATTATTGATTTCCGAAAGCAGAAAGAAGACTTAGATAAAGAAATTATTCGGATTGATGATACCATTGATTCGCTGAATCGCGAAATTGGTCAATTTGCGAATGAAAAGATACAAAAAGGAAAGCAGATTGAAGTGCTGTCTCGTAAGCTCGCTGTATCAGAAAAAAATAAAGATAAGTATACCGTTACTAGTCGCTTGATCAACGAATTAAAAAGTGTCATAAGTAATTTTAAGGCACAAAAGAAACATTCCTTGGAGAGTCAAATTCTAAAGGGCCTAGACACCCTGATGCACAAGAAAGGATTTATACAAAATGTAGATGTTGACATTATTGGTGAAGACATTGATATAAGGCTTAGGAATGCAAGAGGCGAAGAAATTAGGAAAGAGTCTTTATCAAAAGGAGAACAGCAAATGTATGCTACAGCATTGCTAAGGGGTTTGGTAGAAGAAAGTAACATTCAGTTCCCGGTATTCATTGATTCCCCAATGCAAAAATTTGATGAGCACCATGCAGAAAATATTGTAAAATATTTTTACCCTCACATCTCGGATCAAGTTGTTATATTCCCTCTAGTAAACAAAGAGTTAACGGCGCGCGAATATGCTATGCTATTACCCAATATCAGCAAAACTTATCTGATTAATAATATACATGAGGATAAGAGTGAATTTGTAACAACAGATACCGAAACTTTTTTGCAAACCTACAATACAATGTATAATAATGCTGATTAACATCAGAACCTCGGAAACCAACAAAAATGTTGTTCGGGAATTAACTCAAAAACTGAATTTAGGAACCGAGAACTATATATCGCGCATTGCTTTTGCCTACTCTTTATCCAAAAGAATAAAACTCAATTTGGAAACAGACCTGCAAGATAGTAAGGGTAAAGAATACAAAGACGATATTTTGTTTGGCAAATACCGGCATTACTATATGGCTTTAGTTTGCCAGCACTATGGACTATATAAGACTGATAAAGATATTGGCAAGTATATTAAGATGCATATTGACCATGGGTTAGCTTTGATGAACAAGCTGTTTTTAGATAATAAGAATTTGACCGGATTAGATTTTATGCTCGAGTACATTGAAGCAGGCATAGATAAGATGGAAGAAGGTGATGTCTCTAATGATGCAATTATTTTTGATGAGCAAACGCGCACTAGTAGAGTTGCAAGCAAAAGCTATTTTTCTGGTTTAATTCAGTTGTTAGTAGGTAAAACCTTCGATGATGAGCCTATTTACTTTAATTTAAATGATACAAGCATTCATAACAACGCTCACGTTGCTGTAGCTGGTAATTCAGGGACAGGTAAAACTTTCTTTGCGAACAATTTGATAAAGCAAGTGGTAGAAAGTTCTAAAGGGGCTGTTAATTATATATTTCTAGATTTTAAAGGCATCTCTGAGGATGATGAAAAGAAGAACGCAGCCTTTTTCGAGGGTACTAAAACAACTTTGATAAAGGCGCCTTTTAAGCCGTTTCCAATTAATCCACTGTCTTTTATCGACAATGTAAATGATAAAAAGAAGATAATGGGTATTAACAAGTTTGTTGATATTATAGCTAGTTACAGCGGGATTGGTAAAAATCAGCAACAGACTTTAAAAGACGCCACACGTGATGCTTTTGGAAGTATGAAAAATGGTCTATATCCCTCGTTCAAAAATATTTACCAACGCGTGATTGAAATGGAGGGTGAAAAAGCCAGCACATTAAAGGAAGTATTGCAAAGTTTAGGGGAATTAGATTTATTTGAAACATCTACAGACTTTAAAAACGAGTTTTTAAACCGAAACTACTATTTAAGTTTATCTGGTGATTTACCTAATAACGTTCGCTTTACATCGGTATTTCTAATTATTAATTACATCTACAACACCTTTATGAATATGGATAATGCACCTATTGAGGGCAATTATCAAGCCATGAGGTATGTATTAATTATTGATGAAGCACATACGATATTTAAAGAAAAGAAATCTCAAGAACTATTAGAAAAGATACTTCGAGAAATACGATCTAAAGGCGTATCGGTCATGTTGCTATCACAGGGAATAGATGAATTTAATCAACCCTCTTTTGATTTTAGCAGTATGTGTGAAACAGCTTTTCTGTTTGACATCAAAGACAAAACCAATATTAAATTGATGCAGAAGTTTTTGGGAATTGGGGATAAAGAAATACAAAGACTGAAAAATAGCATGGAGCAAATCAAGAAATATCAGTTGATTTCAAATTTGAAAGAATATACGACTTGCGAATTATTTAAAGCCTAAACTAGTTTATCATATGTTTACAAAAATCGAAAAAACATTATTTAAAAAAATTAAAGAAAGTAATACAGATACTTTATTTATTTGGAATGTTGCGAACGTTGGATTTCCAATGTTCACTGTTTTTATAACCTTTTTGTTTTTTTGTTACACATCCAAATCCTCTGCAATAGCAAATTATTATGCTTTAATATTTAATGGTGTTGTTCCATTAATTGCGATAAACATAATTGTGGCAGCGTCTTTTTTCCTAATAAAGTTTAATAAAGAAAAAGAAGAAAAATATGGGCTACAAACCTCGAATACTAGATTGAAACTTATATTATATGCATTTGGGTCTTATTTACTATCGAGTTCGCTATTTGCAATTCAAAATATATCCTCTCCATTTCTTACTCCGTGGACGAGATGGAGTCAAATAACATTATCTTTTTTTGCGGTATACATAGCTCTCAATATTTCAAATAAACTTTTCCTTTTACAGGAAGAAATGATTGAAAACTCCTATGACAAAGTAATAACGGACAATGTTAAAAACTTAAAGGGAGCAATTGAATGAGCAAGTTAGTTGAAACTAGAATAGTAAGGCAAAACAATCAAGCTTTTCTATTGGGAACCTTTAAAATGTCCCTCCTGAGAGAGTTCATTAGGTATACACACCGAATTGTTATTGATTATGATGAGGCTAATAAGCCGAAATATAACGATGATGTTCAAAGGAAAATTAGTGGCACAAAGGTGGATGGCATCGCTGACTTTCTTATTTATGATACAGATGCTTTTTTCCCAACAAACATCGTTGTATCTCTACCGTCAATAGCTATTGAAGAAACCGTAGAAATAGATTATAATCATACGAATCTATATTTAAAAGATATTGTCATAACAGAAAATAAAAAACCAGATGGGGATACTTATATAACAATTATTGATGGCCAACATCGTATTGCGGGTATTGAAAAAGCAATAAAACGTGTTAGTGATAAAATAAAAAATCTCGAAATTAGTATTCGCACATCTGACGACACGGCAAAATATGAGATTGAATTAAAAGAAGAAAATGCCTTATTAAAAAGACTATTAGACTTTGAAATAATTGTTTCTTTTTTTATCGATCCTACGCTTGAGTATCAAGCAATGATTTTCTCAACTATAAATAGAACGCAAACTAAAGTTTCGGAAGATCTTGTTTACAGTTTATTCGGGTTATCTAAATCTGACACTCCGCAAAAAACTGCTTTAGAAGTAGTCTTAGCTCTAAATGCTAGTGAGAAATCATCCCTATTCAATAGGATGAAATTAGCAGGAGCCAAGTATCAAAAAGACACAATTCCAGCTTTGTCACAATCGGCGATGGTAAAATCTATTTTATATTTAATTACTCCCAATCTTAAACAAGCAGAAATTGAAAAGAACAAAAGTCGAGATTATGTGAAGGATAAACACTTTGACTCTTTCTTGCCTTTTAGAAAGTATTACGGTAATAACGAAGACGCAAAAATCATTAAAATATTAAACACTTTTTTTAAGGCTGTCAACGAAGTTTTTGTATCGCGAGAAAATTTACACTATTGGGCTATAGATGGTCCACCAAACATATTGCAAACGACGGTTGGCTATCGTGCTTTAATGCTTATTCTTGTTGATATATTAAAAAAATGTAGAGAAGAAGAGCGGTTTGATTTAACTTTCTATAAAAACAAACTTCAAGCGGCATCGACTATCGATTTTGAAGATAGGGGAGAACCCAAAAAGTTTCCATTAACGAGCAAATCCGTTAATATTTTGTACAATGAAATAGGCGCCAAAATATTTGGGGCTTCTTTTATGCCCAAAGAAGTAGCGGACTGATATGAAAAGACGTACTATTAGAGAGGCGATAATTGAAACACTCAATCGTAATTTAATCCCACTATCTGCAAAAGAAATTTACACGTTTATAGTTACTCATGATCTGTATAGATTTAATGCTGCACATCCCGAAAATATAGTACGAATTGAAATTCGGCGTCATTGCGCAGGTGTTGATTTTCCTACGGCTAAACCCAACAAGGTATTTCAGATCCATATAGATGGTAAATATTCACTAATCAATTCTAGTTCCTCAGGGATTAAAGTTATAGATCCAACAAAGGTTTTTAAAAGGGACGAAACGTTCAAAAATCAGTTGATCTCCACTGTTAATGATCTTGAAAAAATACACGAAAAGCATTGTGTAGCGTTTAAGGACAATATGTTGTATCAGCTCAAGTCTGTCGAGCCGAAAACTTTTGAAATATTCGCTAAGCGACTACTTGAAGCTTACGGATTTGTAGAAATGTTGGTAACTAATTATGTAAAAGACGGCGGCTTAGATGGTCATGGAAAGTTAAAGGTGGGTATAACTCATTTAAATGTCGCCTTCCAATGTAAGCGCTGGAGGAATAATACAGTAAGCCGTACTGAAATTGATAAGTTTAGGGGTGCAATACAAGGTGACTATGAGCAAGGTATAATTTTTACTACTTCCACATTTTCAAAAGAGGCATTAAACGCTACCAGAAAAAGGGGTGCTGTACCTATAATATTAATTGATGGAAATGCTTTGATTGATATTATGATTGAAAAGAAATTTGGGGTTGATATTGATATGATGCCAGTCTACGTGAATGCATTAGATCAAGTATTAAATGATGAAACTGATTAGCGAAAATTTAAAGCACGTAAATTGTCAGTTGTTTTAGACACTTCAGCGATTACAACTTCCAACTCTTCCCTATGGTTAAACTTTCCCAGGCTAAATCTTATACAGTTAAAAGCTAAGAATTCATTAAGCCCCATCGCGGTTAAAACGTGGCTTGGCTCTATAGAGGTTGACGTGCAAGCGCTGCCATTACTCACAGCCATTAGAGGTAAATCATTTTCCATTTCACTCAAACCCATAATCATTGCTTCACTATCAACGCCTTTAAAGCAAAGATTTGTCACATTATACAGTCTATAATCAGTATTTCCATTTACTGATGTGCCAGGAATTTTAAGTAATTCAGCTTCTAAATAGTCTCTCAATTCTCTTATCCTATCAGCATTAGTTTTCATTTCCTTAACAGCAAGTTCACAAGCCTTACCTAACGCGATTATTCCGGGTACGTTCAGTGTACCGCTTCTTAAACCACGTTCATGTCCACCCCCATGTATCAAAGCAGGTAGCTTAACTCTGTTAGGGCGTCTTTGCCTTACAAATAACGCGCCTATGCCCTTTGGAGCATAAAACTTATGTCCACTCAAACAAAGTAAGTCAATATTATCTTCGTTTACATTCACAGTCATTTTACCAACTGCTTGTGTAGCATCAGTCATAAACAATGCTCCCGCCTCGTGAGTTAGCTGAGCTATTTGCTTTATAGGTTGAATTACACCAGTTTCGTTATTTACATACATCACTGATACCAAAATCGTATCTGGACGTAACGCTGTTTTTAAAGCCTGCAAATCAATTAATCCATCGGTCCCTACTGGTAGGTAGGTTACTTCAAAACCTTTCGTTTCTAAGTACTGACAAGTGTCTAAAACTGCATGATGTTCAGTTTTAACCGTAACTATATGTTTGCCTTTATCTGAATAATTTTCGGCAACACCTTTAATTGCTAAATTTATAGCTTCAGTAGAACCACTTGTAAATATAATTTCGTTTGTTTCGGCTCCAATCAAGTCTGCAACCTGTTTTCTGGCAGTCTTAACAACTTCGTAAGCTTCCACCCCAAATTGATGAGTACTGTTAGCATTAGCAAAGTTGTTAGTTAAATATGGCATCATTGCTTCCAACACCCTAGGATCAATAGGAGTTGTAGCGTTATTATCTAAGTAAATTACTGATTTCATCTTCCAAAGATAGTGGCATATCTACTGTAATGTAACAATGCCATATTTTTTACTAAATACACACATTAATCATTTCAAGCGAAGTTAGGCGACAGGCTTAACACGTTTAAAGGAACTACGGCATAAACCCTCATGCTTACACTCCTATGCCCATTTATTCCGTTCCTCCTTTACTTAGTTAACCCTTAGCCTGAGTGTAGCTCCATAATTAACTTATGGTTTCACTAACAACTTTCAATATGAGAAGTCCACCTACACTAGCTATTGCTTTACAAGTTAAAGCAGCTTAAATTAGCATTACAATTAACTAATGGAGTGCCGGTATACTACAAGGTACACAAGTTACAAGAAAGAGGCTTTTTAGGGGCTCGTCGGGCTCATAACTTCGTAGGTTCGAGTCCTGCTCCCGCTACCCAGGAAGCCTCTGATGAAAATCAGGGGCTTTTCTTTTTATACGGGTTGTCCGCTATTGGGCAATTTCTCTTGGCTATTGTAGCATTCCCTCTGCTTTTATCGTAATCAATTAAAATCCTTTAAACGATGAAAAGAAAATTTTTACTTGCCGCCTTAGTTGTTACTATAATAGCCTGCAAAAAAAGCGAAGATAATTCTCCCTCAAACAAAATTAAGCCTGCTTTAACAAACGTATTTGGAACCTGGGAACTGCTCCGGGTACATACAGGTTGGGGAAAGTCAGGAGATTTAGCACCAGGCAACGGAGATAAATATATCTTGAATAGCGACAGCACATATGTACGATATGTGGGTAACAAAATTCAAGCTCAAGGAAATTACAGCATAAAAATAACAGAGACCAGAGACAGCATGCGCTTCGGAATGATAAAGTTTACCAACCCCACAAGTCTGGAAAATTTTCAAACACGCCCTAAGACCATCCTTTTTGGCACAACCGCCGCAGACGGACCCGCTTACGAATATAAAAAGATTAAATAATGAGTAATTGTTCCTTGCGTTCCCGCAACCATCCTCAACTGTAGTAATTGTCAATCTTTAAGATGAATGTTAATTATTATTCCTCGCATTCAAAGCCGGATCAAACTCTTAATAATCGTTAGAAAAACGTTGTAAATCTGCCTTAAAGCGGTTCGAATTTAGCCCAGGTCTGCGCTAGCTGAAAACCAAAAAGCCTCTTAGAGAAATCTTAGAGGCTTTGTGCTTGAAGCCGTGTCTAAAGATTTAACTTTCTTAAGTTGAATATTTGCTATCTTTTATAACACGCTATATAATTTATAGATATCTATTCATACATTTACGTAACAAATAATTAACCTGAAATATCATAATAGTACTGCCTTCTCATTGATTGCAATACTTTTTAAAATTAGCGAAAGTGTTTTTTTTTCAAATATGAGCAATTTCGCACACACCTGATTTGTAATGCAAGAACTATCGATCAAAGCTGAAAGCTATCTTGAAAAATTAAAGGAGCAGTTTAACACCATTTTAGACGAAAAAATTTTAAAGCGATTAGCCGAATATCAAGCAGAGGAGTACAAAAGAAATTACTACTCAAAAACAATAATTTACAGAACTGAACCTGTAAAATTGAACGATTTCTATCAACCACTTTTTATAAGACCTTATGGAAATAACCATAAAAATATTAGAATAGATACTCGGTCATCTGAAGAGCTATTTACTGCTAACAACTTAATTACGTTACTGGGCACTGCTGGAAGTGGCAAAAGCACAATAGTAAAATATCTTTATACTAATTGTGTAGATGAAAACTTCAGGACGCCAATTAAGGTTGAACTTAGATATTTAAATAAATATGAAGGGACCCTTTATAATTACTTGGAGGATGAGATTTTTAAAGCCGAGCAACTTAGTTTAGATAAAAAAGAGCTAAATAAACTTTTATCTCTGGGCGGATTTATCTTTTTTCTTGACGGTTATGACGAATTAAGTTCGAATATTAAAGAACGTGCAACAAAAGAAATTAACGATTTTACTAGAACGTTTGCCAATAACTATTTTTTACTCACGTCCCGTCCATATACTAACATTGAGTTATTAACCCGCTTCTCAAACTTTTCTGTTTGTGAATTAAATGACGATGAAATAGACCAGTTTGTCAGAAAACAAATACCAGTAAGCGAATTAGAAATTGCTTCGAAAATATTAGAAGCTATTAACGAAGACAGTAATGAGTCATATAAAACCTTCCTAAGCAATCCTTTATTGCTGTCGATGTTTATCTTAACTTTTCAAACCTATTCTAACATTCCACCGAAAAAAAGTACGTTTTATAAACAAGTATTTGATTCTCTTTTTCAACTTCACGATAGCATGTCAAAGCTTGCATATGATAGGGAAAAAAAATCTGGATTAAGTAAAGAACAGTTTGAACATGTTCTCAAAGTATTTTCCTATATATCATTTTTTAAACAAGCTTTTGTTTTTGACGAAGTATTTCTAAATAACGTTTTTAACAAAATTAAAGAAATTAAGCGGACGCTTACATTTGAGAATGATTACCTTTTAGACGACTTTACAGTAGCCATTTGTATCCTTCAAAAAGAAGGCCTTGATTATACTTTTCCTCATAGGTCATTACAGGAATATTTTGCTAGTTTATACGTTGTATCTTTAGGAGATAAACAAAAAAACGAAGCTTATTCGAAAATTTTCCTGTCATTAAAAAGCTTCGACATAATCGAGCTGTTCACAAAAGATAACTTTTTCAGCTTGTTAGTAGAACAGGATCAAATAGGAGTTATAAAAAGTCTCACCATTCCGTTTCTAGAGCATACTAACGATACACTAAAATCTATTGCTAATTATTCAAAATGCGAGGGTATTCTTACGTCCTTACAATATTATCTAGTTGTAACCCATTCAAATTTATTTATTCTTTCAGATTTATTAACCAAACTAAAAGAGTATTCCCAACATAGAGTTCGATACATTCAAGATCATATCGTTTTAACACAAAAGAAAGGAAAAATAAATCGGAAAGTTTCACCAGGTGGAGTCGAAAAAATAAAACAACTTAATGAAACATACGGAAAAGATATTAAAAGTAGACTTCCTAAAGCTATAAGACTTCTAAAAATATACCTAAGCGAGGAAATAAAAAGCGATAGTTTTATAATTGACCTTATAGATAATTAATTATGTCTTGTAACATAAACGACAACACTTCTCATAATATCATATTAGTTATTCTAATGGTTACAATTGGGGGATTTGCAGGATATTTAAATTATTTTAGAAGCTTTCCCAAGCCTAAACTACAGCCTTTCAATTTCGTTCTTTCCGGAATAGGAGCTGCTATCTTAACTCCATTATTTTTACATCTTTTATCAAGTAGTTTAATTAAATTTAATAAAGATTTTGACAATATAAATTACTTTGTTTTTGCTGGATTTTGCTTCATAGCTGGGTATTTTTCAGATCGTTTTATTGGTTCTATAGGGGAGAAAATTTTAAAAGAGATCCAACAGACTAAGGAAGAGGTTGCGATTACGTATGACAAACTTGAAAAAACCTCTCAAGAAGTATTAGAAAATCAGGAAAAAGTTGATGCACTAATCGAAAGTGAATCAGACCTTTTAAATATTGATGCGGATAATTCTATAAATAGATTTGACATGAACGAAAGCCATAGCAACAAAGCTAGTTCTGACTTCTCAGAAGTAATGCGCGCGATAGTTAATAGCTTTGAAGGAAAGTTTAAATTCCGTAGCGTAAACGGTATTGCTAAGGAATTGTCACAAGAGCCTACGATAGTAGAAGCAACTTTGATTAATTTGGAAAATCAAGGAATTGTTAGAAAGTTGTCAACCTTGTCCGGTAATGATGTATGGGCTTTAACAAAACTCGGGCAACTCACTTTGCAAACTACTGACTAAAAATTAGTTGATAAAATAACATCGCAATGCAACTGCAATACATTATCCAAGAAAACAGTTTTAGGCAGTACGTGAGTAATTGAAAAATTCAAAAACCACCAAGCCTCGCAGATTTCTCTGCGAGGCTTTGTCTATCGTTTCAGGGACGAATGTCCGTTGTACCGGCTTATTTCTTTACCGCTAAAATGCCGGGATATAGTATACCGTCTGTCTGTAATTTAAGACCAAGCAATCGGGCGATCAGTGGTGCAATATCTTCCTGCCCCATCAGCGGAATCACTACCCCGGGCCTGATACCGTTTCCAAAAGCGACAAAGCCAGTCTGGATGTCTTTAAAATCAGTCGGCAAATAGCCGTGCGTACCGCCTTTTACTGCGCTAAGCAGTTCACCGCTGGCAGTTGCACCAAAACTAACACCACGATAAGCGGCCAGCGCCAGGGCGGCATTAGGGTCGCCTTGTGCTTCAGCTACCTGTTTCTTATCCAACACATGGAAAAGCTTTTTTATCCCATCGGGTAACTCATCCAGCGCTTTGTTCACCCTGTTTAATGTGACCTTATCCTTCGGGTCGCGCAACTGCAAAAAGGCAGAGCCGCCGCTGGCCTGGAAATAAACCTTCCAGTTTTCTTTATGTTCGCTATCATACAACCCCGCTTTCGCCAGCATCACATTCGGATTAAATTGGGTATGGATATCTACAAACCCATGGTCACCGGTAATAATAAAGGTCGTATTTTTTTGCAGCCCGGCCATTTCAACGGCGTCCATAATGGTTTTTATAGCAACGTCGGCGCCAACAACTGCCGACCGTACTTTGTCGCCATCCCTTCCTTCTTCATGTTCAAAATGGTCTGTAAGCGCAATGTGTACCGCAATAAAAGACGGTTTATACCTGCGGATGAGGTAGGCGGCCATACGGGCTTTGTTCTGGTCGCTGTTATAAAGGTCGAGCGTTGCGCCGTAAGCATCTCCAAACTTACCGATCGCGTTTTCCTGTACTTCTTCAAACAGCGTTTTCGGGTTTGATTCCTGGTACATCGCCTTAATCTCATCTTTTTTCTCGCCTTTACCCTGCGGCAAAATCACGTACTCGGGCAGGTTATAATCAATCGGCGCACCAACGGTTACTGGCCAGCTTACATCGGCGGTGGTTAGCCCGGCCTCTTTGGCGGCAGTCCATAAGGTAGGTACTTTAATATCTTTATAATACCAGAACCACTTACCGGTAATACCCAACGGTTCAACCGGGGTATTGTAATAAATACCATGTTTGGCCGGTAATACGCCGCTGATGATGGTGGTGTGCGAAGGGTAAGTTACCGTAGGGAAACTGCCGCGCACGCCTTCTGCATACGCGCCTTTTTGCATGCCCTGGCGTAAGTTAACCATATTCCAACTGGGATCCATGTAGAACTCGGGACGAAGACCGTCAACACTGATCAACACCACATGCTTTTCCTGCGCCTGGACGATGGTTGCGGCAAACAGACAGGCCGCGATACTACTCAATAGTTTTTTCATAAATGTTTCGGATGATATACATAAAGAGCACAAAGCAGCCGCTTTACCCCAAAAAAAAGTTTTATTAAAATGTTAAGTTTTTGTGAACAATGTCTATTTACTGTTAGGTAATTTCAAAATTGGAGTAATGCTAAAGGAGGATAGGTGATGAAACGCCATTGCAAAGGCAGACTTATAAAAGGCAATAATTGAAGGCCATTTAAAACAATAACAACCTGCCGTTGTATTTGACATGATTTACCGGGCAAACAAGAAAGCCAATCTGTCGTTATAATCACTTGCCATTAGCACATCAGGCGCGAAAATCTTTATATTGTAACAGGGAAGGTACTTTACCAGGCAGAGGATTTAATCGGCAAGGGGTGTACAGGGTTCTTCCCCCGTGTAGTGCTAATGTTAGCGTTGCGATGTTAAGCTGTATATTTACGCCGATATGATCCTTGAAAGTACTGAGCAATTTTTATCCGGTGGTGGCGAAATGGGCAAACTGATCCGTGCGATGGATTGGTCGAAAACAGCATTAGGGCCGGTAGAAAATTGGCCGCAAAGTTTGCGCACCTCTGTCAGTCTTTGTTTATCATCAACCTTTCCAATACTGATTGCCTGGGGGCCAGAAACCATCCAGATCTACAACGATAGTTACCGGCCGATATGCGGGGCCAAACACCCAGAATCAATGGGCCAGAACTTTCGTATCTGCTGGGAAACGGCATTGCCGGTGGTGGGCGATGCCTTTGCCCGTGGCGAGCAGGGCGAAGGTACTTATATCAGCGATCAGCGCATGTTCCTTGACCGTTATGGTTACCTGGAAGAATCATGGATGACTTTTTCCTTCGCCCCGATCCGTGATGAATCTGGCGGGGTAGGCGGAATTTTCCACCCCATTACCGAAACCACGGTAAAAATGCTGAGCGCCAGGCGTACCCAGGTACTTCGCGACTTGGGCGAATCCATCAGCAAAGTAAAATCGCTTGCGGAAATTGGCCGCGTTACGGCTGAAAAGTACCAGGACTATGTATTGGACATCCCGTTCCTGATGCTTTATGAGATTGATCACCAGCAGGGTATAGCCAACCTGATCAATCATGCCGGTTTGGAAGCCGGTACGTTAATGGTTCCAGATACTATTGATATTAAGGCTGATACCGCCTGGCCGGTACAGGCACTGCTTCAGGACGGTATGATTCAGGAAGTTACCGACCTGGGGAGCCGTTTCGGCGAATTTACTTGCCAGCCGTACGATATCAGCCCCTCTACCGCCATGCTGGTACCTTTGCGGTTAAGCGGTCAGGAAGAATTATTCGGTTTTATTATCGCCGGGGTTAGCGCCTGCCGTGCCCTGGATACCGATTACAGCAACTTTTATAACCTGTTGGGGAATACCTTCAATACGGCAATCTCCAATGTTTATGCCTATGAACAGGAACAAAAGCGAGCCGAAGCCCTCGCCGCGATTGACCGTTCAAAGACAGCATTTTTCAGCAACGTAAGTCACGAGTTCCGCACACCGCTTACGCTGATGCTGGGGCCACTGGAAGATCTGTTAAGCAAAAATAATTTAGATCAGGAAAGCCGCTCGTCGGTAGATGCTACGCATCGGAACGCCCTGCGATTGCTGAAACTGGTAAACAATTTATTAGATTATAGCCGCGTAGAGGCCGGCCGTGCCCAGGCTGCTTATCAGCAGGTAAACCTTTGTGAATCTACTGTCGATCTGGCCAGCAGTTTCCGTTCCATTATCGAAAAAGCAGGCATGAAGCTGAACGTAGACTGCCACCCACATAAGGATGAAGTGTACGTTGACCGGCAGATGTGGGAAAAAATTGTATTGAATCTGCTTTCTAACGCGTTTAAATATACCCTTGAAGGTTCAATCACCATCAGCCTTGCGCAGGTAGGCCGGTCGGTAGTATTGAAGGTAAGCGATACCGGTGTTGGTATCCCTGAAAAAGAACTACCACACATGTTCGAACGTTTCCACCGTGTAGAAAACTCTGCCGGTCGTACGCACGAAGGCACGGGTATCGGTTTATCACTGGTGCATGAACTGGTGCATTTACACGGCGGGCAGATCACTGTTGATAGTGTGGAAGGCGAAGGAAGTACCTTTACGGTGCAAATTCCGGTCGGCAAACACCACCTGCCGCAAGAGCATGTGCTGGATACTGCTAAAGAAACAGACTCTTCGGCACTGAAGGGCGCATTTATACAGGAGGCTTTTAGCTTACTTCAGGATGAAGGCAAAAACATCGCTCCGCAAGCTGTTATTACCGAAACGGGCGATGTATCCGGCCACCGGGACATTTCTGAAGATAAAGATACCCATGTGCTGATTGTAGATGATAACGGCGATATGCGCGCTTATCTGAAGCGGTTGTTAGACCCCTACTTTACCATCACTACCGCCAAAAATGGCGCAGAAGCATTGCAAATCATTAAATCTACCCGTCAAGATCTGATACTAAGCGATGTAATGATGCCGGTAATGGACGGCAAGGCGATGCTACGCGTTTTGCGTAACGAACCGGAAACCAGCACCCTGCCGGTTATCTTCCTTTCTGCCCGTGCGGGTGAAGAGGCACGTATAGATGGCCTGGAAGCCGGTGCAGATGATTACCTGGTAAAACCTTTCTCTGCGGCAGAGTTGCTCACTAAGGTACGCGCACAGATCAAGATCATCAAAGTGCGGGGGCATGCCGAATATCAATTGCGACGTGTGCTGCGCGAAGCACCAGTTGCCATAGCCATTTACCGCGGTGCAGATCATGTGGTAGAATTGGCGAACGACCGTATGCTGGGCTATTGGGGGAAAATAGCTGAACAGGTGATTGGCACCAGCTTATTCACCGCGCTCCCCGAGCTGGAAACGCAGGGATTTAAAGACGTTATGGATAAGGTACTGCAAACCGGCGAGCATTTTGTTTCGCAGGATATCCCGGTTGATTTTATCCACGGCAACCAGATCAAGACGCTGTATATCAACCTGACGATCGAATGCCTGAAAGACGAAAACGGCCAGGCTACCGGACTAATGGCCGTTGCCGCAGATGTTACAGGTACTGTAATGGCCAGCAAAGAACTGGAGCAAGCCAATGCGGCTCTTGCCAAAGCGAATGACACCCTTAACCTCGCGATGGATGCTGCCGGTATGGGTATCTGGCGAACAGATTGGGGCACCGATGAATTAATTGTTTCTGATCGCGCCCGGCTGATCCACGGCATCCCGTTCGGTACAAAACTATCTTTCCATGAAACGCTTGAAGTGGTAATACCAGAACACCGGGAACGTGTTTACCAGGCCATCGCCAAGGCTGTAGAAAATAAAGGCGGCTTTTCAGAAGACTACCAGGTGCAGCCCGTTGACGGTGGAAAACGCAAATGGCTGAATACCACCGGCAAGGTTGAATTAGACGAAAACGGAGAGGTAAAATTTGTTATCGGCACCATACTGGACATCACAGAGCGTAGAGAAGACGAATTACGCAAGAACGATTTTATAGGCATGGTAAGTCATGAACTTAAAACACCGCTTACCTCACTTAATGGGTACGCTCAACTATTGCAGATGCATGCCCGCAAAACCAGCGATAGTTTTGCTAAAGATAAACTGGACAAAATGACCAACCAGTTTAGAAAAATGACCACCATGATCAATGGTTTTCTTAATGTTTCGCGGCTCGAATCGGGCAAGATCCAGCTGAACAAAGAACCGTTCGAAGTGAGTCAACTGGTACGTGAAATGATCGAAGAAACAGAATCATACATGACGTCGCACGAAATCACTTTCAACTCCGTCGGCGAAATGATGATCACTGCAGACCGTGATAAAATCGGCTCGGTATTATCTAACCTTTTGGGCAACGCTATCAAGTATTCGCCAAATAACGCCCCGATACAAGTATCTTGCAAATGCGCTGATGGTGAAGTGATTGTTTCTATCAAAGACCATGGGATCGGCATAAAGCAGGTCGACCAGGAAAAATTGTTCGACCGCTACTACCGGGCCGGTAACCACCAGCATGTTGCCGGTTTTGGCATCGGCCTTTACCTGAGTGCAGAAATTGTTGAACGGCATAACGGCAGGATCTGGGTAACAAGCGATCTTGGTCATGGATCAGAATTCAGTTTCTCGCTCCCGGTGGCGTAGCTTCAGATTTTAAAAGCTGGGGCTGGCAGAAAAGATTCTGCTTACAATACAAATGAATCTTTAAACTAAAAAGCCGCTATTTGCTTCATCGTAACCTATTAATTTTTTTTCTTATTTCTATAGCACCAGGATTGAGTGAGAGCGCTTGCTGATACATGGCAAGTGCATCTGCCTTCTTACCGGCGGCAAGTAAAGCGTCTCCATAACTGTCATAGCGGTTAAAATCTTGTGGAAAAAGTAGCAGATTGATCTTGAATGTTTCCATTGCTTTATCAATAAGCCCAGACCTCATGAAATCATATCCCAGTTGATTCATTTGTTGCGGCGTGAATCGGTAATTTGCCGTATCGAGCCTCATTTTGTTTAAATGAATAAGCGCCATCTCAGAATTTCCGGTCAGCAAATCGTGTCCATACAGGCGTACTGCCGACGACCGGAGATCAACCTTTTTCACAGGTTGCCCCTTTAGAACACACAACACATTCAAAAATTTTTGAAGGAATGACGCCCCTTCGGTATTGTCGAACAGTATAATGGTACGATCATTTCTCAGGTCGATATAATATTGAACATAAATGCCGCGATTATAGCCCGAATGCCCGATTATGGTGTCATTGCCAGCAATATGAGTCTCCCAGCCAAACCCGTAAGCGCTCCCATCACCGCCCAAAGCCTGGTTATTCTCTGTATAACACCGGCCATCGTTCAATGTCAATGGGGCAATGGCTTCGTTCAATAGGCTGCGGTTGAATAGCTTCCCTGAGATCAGCGCCTTTTCAAAGCGCAACATGTCGCCGGTGGTCGAAATGATGTTCTGGTCACCATAAGTAGCGCCCATCGTGTGCGTATCGTAATAGAGTTGTTTTTCAAAGGGCTGTTTCCGTTCAGCAGCAATACTATCAACATCACGGGGAACCACCGTATACATTGGCCATATCGTTTGATTTTTTACCGGAAGTTCCTGGAGGCCTGCTCTCAGGTAGGAATGATACATGTGCGCCGGCTTGAAGATATTTCTTTGAAGGTAATCAGAAAAGGTTCGACCGCTGATCTTTTCTACCAGCAAGGCTAACAGTTGATAACCGGTATTGCAATAGTCAAACTTAGTTCCGGGTATAAAGTGTAATGGCTTTTTGGACAGCTGTAAAGCCGGTATAAGGTCTGTATTTTTAATGATCCTTTCCTGATCACTGCCAAGCAGGGTATCATAGATCTCCACGTCCGGTAACCCCGATGTATGCGTTAATAAATGCCGGATCGTAATTTCAGGATAAGGGAATTCATTTAGATATCTTTTTACCGGATCATTCAGCTTCAGTTTTTTGCGTTCAACTAACTGGAGAATTGCTGCGGATGTAAATACTTTAGAAACAGATGCGGTTTGAAATTGAGCGTTAGTATCAAGGGATTTACCTGCCATTACATCTGCATATCCAAACGCCTTGTGATAGATGATCTTACCATGATCTGCAACCAGGATACAACCATTGAAGTAGTTTTTCTGACCGAACATACTATCTATCCTGCTCGCTAACTTCTGGGCAAACAGATGCTGCTGAACGGCAGCGATTAAAATGGCTAACACTAATTTTTTCATGGTGCAAACCTAAGAGCCACATAATCGAACCCAGCTATAGAAAAGCTTTAGAAAAGCTGAAGAATTTGTGATATTTGGGTATGGAGCAACGTTTTATCTTAAATGAACGCTTTCTGGTCGACCCTGCTACAAACCTGATCACCGATAAACATACAGGGACGAATAACCGGCTCGAAACCCGTTTAATGCAAGTGCTATGTATTTTAACGGCAAACGCAGGCCGGACAGTTTTGCGGGAAGAACTTGTTGAAAAAGTTTGGCAAAACTATGGCGGTGGAGACGAAGGACTTACACAGGCTATATCTGCATTGCGAAAAGCGCTACAGGACACCAACAAAAAGATCATACAGACCGTTCCCAAAAAGGGCTACCTATGCAGTGGAACAATTACAGAAGTATCGCGTCACTTGCCTCGCCGTTCGTCATTGAACGGTGCTATTATTGTTAAGGCGAGCGCCACGGCCGCAGTTCTGCTGTTGCTCATTTACTTCTTTGCAAATACCCATTGGAAAACTCCGCAAGGCGATAACCAAGCAATTAGTAAAAGCCTTACTGCCAGCGAAAATATTTTTGATCAGGCCGGTGCCATAAACTCAGTTACCTACCATGATAATCGGAACGCTTATAAATGGGTTTCCAACGGCGATGCTGAACCAGAGTTTTACATTAACAATCTGCGTGTCCCAATTGGACAGTGGGAAGCTCACATGCCTATTATAAATCATCTAAAACATAAGTTACAGGGAAAATTGCATCGCCAAAAAATGTTCTGATTAAACATTAGCCAGACAAGTGAGGTGGAGTGTGTCTACCACTTTGCCGGGTTTAAGACAAAGTAGACTACACCGCAGTACAGCTGATTTTTGTCAATCGCTTGCTTGGCTTTTTTCCAACTATCTTTTGAATTGGGGCTGGCTCGTTTTCTCAATTTTACTTTACCACTCAATACACTAAGCTATCGATCATTTCCTCTATTGACCGGATTAAATAAAGCTAATCACTTCATAAACACAACAAAAAGGCATTCCATATTCCGACACGCAATTTTGGAAACGTTCCCGGAAACGATTGCATAGTTTTTATTGCCCATATCCTTTTTTTATTCAACACAGCTCTTTAATCTTGCTAAAAGATTTTGGCCTTTACTATATCAGAATAGCAGTTTAATCGCTCAAAATCTGGATTACCAATATAAACTTTACAATTACTGAATTTTTTTTAAAAAGCACATCTGACTGCACTGGCCGCGCTTTGCCCATTGCTGCCGGGAAGCTTTTGCTGTTAGCCAATTAACAACCAATATATCAGATTATGATTAAATCTTTACTTAAAGTTTGCATCCTGATGCTGCTCTCAAAAGTAGCTTGGGCGCAAACCCGGCAAATCACCGGCCAGATCATAGATCAGGAAACTAACGACCCTATCGTAGGGGCCAGTGTGCTGATTAAGGGCACTACCCGCGGTACGCAGACCGACATTAGCGGACGGTTTAAACTCAGCGTACCTGAAGGTAACACCACACTCGTTATCCGCTACCTGGGCTATAAAGCCAAAGAGGTAAATGTCAGCGGTAACCAATCGCAGGTGAATATCAAGCTACAGGGCGATGCACAACAATTGAACGAAGTTGTGGCGGTGGGTTTCGCCACCGTAAAACGTCGTGACCTTACCGGTTCGGTATCATCTGTTACTGCAAAGCAACTGCGCGATATCCCGGTTGCTTCTGCGGGTCAGGCCTTACAAGGGCGTTTAGCAGGTGTGCAGGTAACCTCGTCAGAAGGTTCGCCAGATGCTGACATTAAGATCCGCGTACGTGGCGGCGGTTCCATCACGCAGGATAACTCTCCGCTGTACATCATCGATGGGGTGCAGGTAGAAAACGGTTTGAACAGTATTTCGCCCCAGGATATTGAGTCAATCGACGTGTTGAAAGATGCAGCTTCCACCTCTATCTACGGTGCACGTGGTGCAAATGGCGTGGTAATTATTACCACCAAAGGCGGCCATGAACAAAAGACCACCGTAAACTACAACGGATATGTGGGTGTTAGTAATCTTGCCCGCGAATTAAAAGTGTTGAACCCTTATGATTTCGTAGTTTACCAGTACGAGCGTAACCGCTTCAGCCCGAGTACAGACAGCACCCAGTACATTAAAAATTACGGTCGCAGCTTCGATTCTTTATCAAGGTTCAAAAGCGTACCGTTTGTAGACTGGCAAAAGAAAGCCCTTGGACGCCAGGCACTCCAGCAACAGCATAATATCAGCATCAACGGCGGTACCAGAACAACCCAATTTAACCTTAGCTACACCAATGACCAGCACGAGGGAACGGTGTTAAATTCAGACTATGTGCGTAACCTGCTCAACTTCCGTTTCGATCATAACGTTTCAGATAAATTTAAGGTAGGCTTCAACGCCCGCTATAATTCGCAGGTAGTAAACGGTGCAGGTACTTCAAATGCCAGCGGTTCCACCTATAACAACCTGCGCAACGCCGTAAAATATCGTCCGTTCAACCTTAACGGTGCGGCAGATGATGTGATAGACCAGGCCTATCTGGACGAAACGAACGCTGCCGGTAACAACTTAGGTGTATTAAGCCCTATTTTGAACGCCAATTCGCAGTACCGAAAAAACTACCAGACTGTTACCAACTTAAACGGGTACATCAATTATACCATCAACAAATATTTCTCTTTCAAATCAACCCTCGGGTTTGATTTCACCAATCAAAAGCAGAACAGCTTCGACGATGTGTACACGGCCAATGCGCGGATTAATGGTAACGGACAGCCTTTAGCAGGTACGCTAAATACCAGTATCAACACGATGGACTTGTCTAACGTGATCACTTTTAACAATGCTGCCGCTAAGTCAAAACACCACGACATCAATGTACTGATCGGTAACGAATTTTATAACTACCATACCGAATCACTAAACAACCAGTTTAAGCTATTCCCTATCGGTATAGACCCGGTTACGGCGCTTAACCAGTTGAATTTAGGTACCATTGTACCTTCTTACCCGCAAAACACCTACGCTACCAGCCATTTGTTATCCTTCTTTGGCCGTGGTAACTATACGCTGGATAAGAAGTACTATTTTACCTTTACCCTGCGTGCAGACGGTTCGTCTAAATTTGCACCCGGTAAACAATGGGGTTACTTCCCTTCCGGATCATTTGCCTGGCGTGTTTCAGACGAAAGCTTCATGAAAAACGTGAAAGCCATTTCAGATCTAAAACTTCGCTTAAGCTACGGTACATCGGGTAATAACCGTATCGCAGATTACTTGTTCACCCCTGCTTTCAGTGCCAATAGCTTTTACGGTTTAAATGAAAGTACTACTGCGGTAGGTTTTGTTCCGAATTACCTGCCTAACCCTAACCTGAAATGGGAAACTACCGTTTCTAAAAACGTCGGTGTAGACTTTGGCATCCTGAACAACCGTATACAGGTTTCTCTTGATGCTTACCGTAACACCACCAATGACCTGCTGATCAACGTACCGGTAGCGACCAGTTCTGGTTACGCCACCCAATTACGTAACGTTGGTAAAACGCAAAATCAGGGTGCCGAAGTTCAGTTAAATGCTACCATTATCCAGAAAAAATCATTCACCTGGACAACCAACTTCAACGTGTCTTATAACGAGAACAAGGTACTGGCATTGGCACCGGGACAAACTTCTTACTTACAAGGTTCTGGCTGGGGTGTATCCGGCCAACCGGCAGATTTCATTGTAAAAGTGGGCCAGCCTGTGGGTAGTGTATGGGGTTACGTAAGCGACGGGTTCTATAAAGTTGACGACTTTAATTATAATGCCGCCACCCAAACCTATACCTTAAAACCGGGCGTAGTTGATCCCTCAAAAGTAATTGGTGTTGCCCAACCTGGTTTAGTGAAGTTTAAAGACGTAAATGGCGATGGTGTAATTACCGATGCTGATAAAACTGTGATCGGCCATACCATCCCCAAGATCACCGGCGGTTTGAACCAACAGTTCACCTACAAAGGGATCGACCTGAGCGTGTTCGTGAACTTCCAGTTAAAAGGTCAGGTACTAAACGCCAATAAAATTGAATTCACCAACGGTTACACTACCAACACCAACTTACTGGCCCAGGTAGCTGATCGCTGGAAAACTATCGACGGAAGTGGCAACCTGGTACAACGCGTAACAAATGGGGTGGTAACAGGTATCGCGCCGGATCAGTTAGCTGCGCTAAATGCAAACGCTAAATATTCTATACCGGTTACGGGTAGTGCAGCCTTCTACCCTACTTCTTCTGCGGTAGAAAATGCCTCATTCCTGCGGTTGAACAACATCACATTAGGCTACACGTTCAGGGGCGAATTCCTGAAAAGAATTAAAGTAAGCAAACTAAGGGTTTATGCTACCGGCAACAACCTGGGGCTGATAACCCCTTATACCGGTTACGATCCGGACGTAAACGCACGCCGCGGTACCCCGGTAACGCCCGGCGTAGACTATTCTGCGTATCCGCGCAGCCGTACCTATCTGTTTGGTGTAAATCTTAGCTTATAATTAAAAGTCATGAAAAAATTTAGATATAGCATTTTAGGGTTATTGTGTACTGTGATGCTAACCCTTTTAAATTCGTGTAAAAAGTATCTGGATGAACAGCCTGTCTCTGCATTTTCTACAGAAGCAGCCTTCTCCAACGTTAATACCGCAACAAGCGCTGTTCTGGGCATATACGCTCGTTTAGCCGGCGACTCTGGCTACGGTATCCGCCTTAGTATGTATTATACCGTGGATGCCGACGACTTTGTAGGCCCTGCCAGTAACGCCTCGCCGGATAACGACCGCCGCGATATTGCACGTTACCAGGCTACCGCGCAAAACGCACAAATAGAAGCACCGTTTGAAAACCTGTACACCGGGATAGAGCGCGCTAATATCTGTATCAAGTATATCCCGCAAATGGCAGCTTATACCAGTGGCAGCGCGAGCGACCAGGCCGCTTTGAAAAGACTATACGGGGAAGCGCTCACACTACGTGCCCAGTTTTATTTTGAACTGATGCGCAACTGGGGAGATGTACCTGCACAATGGGAACCATCTGCCGACCAGCCTACGCTTAATATTACCCGGACAGACCAAAAAGTGATTTATGACCGTATCCTGAACGACCTATTAACTGCAGAAAGCCTGGTGCCGTGGAGGACAGAAGTGGTACGTGACGAGCGGATTACCAAAGGTGCGGTTAAAGGCCTACGCGCTCGTATTGCGCTATTCAGGGGTGGTTACCTGCTAAACACCAGCACCGGCCAGGTAGACCGCACTTCAGACTATCAGAAATATTACCAGATCACCCGTGATGAATGTAACGACCTGCTTCAGCGCCGTGACCAGCATACCCTGAACAGCAGCTTCCAAAACTTATTTAAGAACTATGTGGATGCGCATACGCTTGACCCTACGGGTGAAATTATGTTTGAAGTTGCTATGGCCGGTGGTTCCGGCATAGCCGACAGCAAACTGGGTTACTATGACGGCCCGCGCAGCGTGAACGGCAGCACCAGCTTAGGTAATTCCAGCATTACTGCGGTGCCTACCTATTTTTATGCGTTCGACCAGAACGATGTACGCCGCGATGTGACCATCTGCCCTTACTTCTTCAATTTTGATGGTACGAAAACCTTGCAGCGTTTAATCGGCCTGCCTAGCGGAAAGTTCCGCCGCGACTGGATCACCAATCCAT
Organism: Mucilaginibacter straminoryzae; assembly: GCF_022953055.1. GTDB lineage: Bacteria > Bacteroidota > Bacteroidia > Sphingobacteriales > Sphingobacteriaceae > Mucilaginibacter > Mucilaginibacter straminoryzae. Next base: position 196,953 of record NZ_JALJEJ010000006.1, read on the forward strand.
CTATTCCGGTTAACTCTGCGTCGCAATACTTCGGCATTAACTGGCCTATCCTTCGTTTCGCAGACGTGCTGCTGATGTATGCAGAAGCTGATAACGAACTGAACAGCGGCCCTTCTGCTGCGGCAATCTCAGCATTGCGCGAGGTTCGTTTGCGTGGCTTTAACGGCGATGCAACCAAAATCGGCACCATCCCGACAGACAAGACAGGATTTTTTACCGCACTTGCAAATGAACGTTTGTTTGAATTTGGTGGCGAAGGTATCCGTAAGTTCGACCTGATCCGCTGGAACTTGTTCAACTCAACCTTAACCGCTACACGCGCCAACCTTACCGCCATGTTTAACAAGCAGGCACCATATAACAACCTGCCGCAAACCATGACGTACCAGAACGCGCAGCAGACCATCAATTATGGCAGTTCGCTTTATGCGCCATCACCGTCAACAGTACCAACAGGTTATACAAGGGTTAACTGGGTAAGTTCACTCACCACCACTTACATTACAAGCGTGGCGCAATATTTCAAGCCAGGCCATAGCGAGGTGTTGCCAATACCGCAGCCTTCAATAGATGCCAATCCGTTGCTAACTCAAAATTTTGGTTATTAAACTATTAATCCTTTCAAAAGGCTACCTGTATCCGGGTAGCCTTTCCTAATTTTATACCAATGAAAAGATTTGTCTTTATGCTGTTATCCGCCCTATTGTACCATCAGGCGGATGCTTTAAGCAAAGACTCTGTTCTGGCATTTCCGGGGGCAGAAGGCTTCGGAAAATTTACCAGCGGGGGCCGTGGGGGAAGAGTTTATATGGTTACCAATCTGAATGATGCCGGTCCGGGTAGCCTCAGGGAGGGGATCAAACAAAAGGGACCGAGAACGATTGTTTTTGCCCTATCTGGTACTATCGCACTGGAAAGCCCACTGGTGATCAAAAACGGCGACCTAACGATCGCGGGGCAGTCTGCCCCGGGCGATGGCATTTGCCTGAAAAACTATACCACCACGGTAGATGCAGATAATGTGATCGTTCGTTTTATGCGTTTCCGGATGGGTGATGAGCGCAAACATCCGGATGATTCCTTTAACGGTAAAGGGCACCATCATATCATCATCGACCACTGTTCCATGAGCTGGTCTATTGATGAAACAGCCTCTTTTTACTGGAACCGTAATTTTACCATGCAATGGTGTATCATAGCAGAAAGCCTGGAAAATTCGTTCCACCCAAAAGGTCCGCACGGCTATGGCGGGATCTGGGGCGGCGAAGGCGCTACATTTCATCATAATTTGTTGGCCAGCCATACCAGCCGCAACCCACGCTTCAGCGGTTCTGAGACCGTGCCTAACAAGCCGGACGAACTGGTAGATTTTGTTAACAATGTCATCTTCAACTGGGGAAGTAACAGTACCTATGGCGGTGAGCGCGGCAGGTATAATATGGTGAATAACTACTACAAAGCAGGGCCCGCTACGGTTAAAACGTATAACCGTATTGTTAACCCCTGGATGCCGCTGGGCCAATATTATATCAACGGGAATATTTTAGCAGGGAATGCAAAAATCACAAGCGATAACTGGCTTGGCGCGCAGGGCGAAAAAGGGGCATCAGTAGCCGCCGCGAAAATTGACGCTCCCCTGCCTGTTGTAAATATAGCTACACAAAATGCTGCTGATGCATACCAGTCTGTACTGCAAAAAGCTGGGGCTAACCTGCATCGCGATGAGGTGGATCTACGGATTCTGAAGGATGTAGTGAGTGGAAAACCAACTGAAGGCAGCGATCATGACGGCATCATTGATTCACAAAAAGACGTAGGCGGATGGCCGGAATTGAAAACGCTGCCCACCCCTGCCGATCAGGACCAGGACGGCATACCAGACGATTGGGAAAAACAACACGGACTGAACCCGGCCAACAGTGCTGACGCCGCAGGTTACAATTTAGACAAGCAATACACCAACCTGGAAGTTTACCTGAACAGTTTGGTTAAAGATGTGATATGAACAAAAAATTGATCACCGGTTGCCTGTTACTGGCAGCTGCATTTGCATTAGCGTTTACACTTGCCCCTTCAAAGGCAACTATTTATATGATCGGCGATTCCACCATGTCTGTCAAGGAGAAAAAGGCTTACCCCGAAACAGGCTGGGGAATGCCTTTCGCTAATTTCTTCGATTCGACGATTACGATTGATAACCGGGCGAGGAACGGGCGCAGCACACGCACTTTTGTAGAAGAGGGTTTGTGGAAGCCCGTCGCCGAAGGCATGAAACCAGGCGATTACCTGCTCATCCAGTTTGGCCATAATGACGAGGTTCCCACCAAGAAAAGCTATACTACGCCAGAAGACTATAAAAAATACCTGCTTGAATTTGTGAATACCGCCAGGCAGAAAAAAGCTGTCCCGGTACTGATCACACCGGTAGCACGCCGCACTTTTGACCAGGATGGAAAGCTAAAACCTTCGCATCCGGAGTATTCCCAATACGTGCGCGATGTCGCCAAGGCAAACAATGTTTTATTGATAGACCTTGATCAGCAGAGCCAGAATTTGCTTAGGGAACTCGGACCGGAAAAGTCTGTTCTGCTATTTAACCACCTGGCTCCCGGCGAACACCCAAATTATCCAGACGGTAAACAGGATGACACCCACTTTAACGAATTGGGCGCCCGCCGGATGGCCGAACTGGTACTGGCAGATTTGGTAAAGATTTTACCGGATTTAGATTCACACATTGCACGTAATAAACCGGTTATGAAATGAAACGCTTACTATTAATTCTGGCTTGCTTCTTCTGGCAGTTTGCTTTAGGCCAGGGCAGAAAGATCATAGTCGCCGCAGACGGAACCGGTGATTTTAAAACTGTTCAGCAAGCGCTCGATGCCGTAAAAGATAGCAGTGCAACACCCACCACTATCTTTATTAAAAAGGGCATCTATAAAGAGAAGCTGAGACTTCAGGCTTCGAAAATAAAAGTGACCATGATCGGTGAAGACCGCGATAGAACCATCCTTACTTATGATGATTACCATGAGCGTAAAGACAGCACCGGCAAGGCAATAGGTACGTCTGGCTCGGCAAGTTTTTTTATCTACGCCAATAATTTCACCGCGCTAAATCTCACCTTTCAAAACACTGCAGGGATATCCGCCGGACAGGCTGTTGCAGTATGGGTGGGCGGCGACCGTAACCGGTTTAAAAACTGCCGTTTCCTGGGTTTTCAGGATACGCTGTATACCTTCGGCGCGGGCTTGCGCGAGTATTTTGAAGATTGCTACATCGAAGGTACTGTCGATTTTATCTTCGGTGCTGCCATTGCCTGGTTCGAAAGATGTAACATCCACCTGATCCGAAGCGGCTATGTTACCGCTGCATCTACCCCGCAAAACGTTCCTTATGGGTACATTTTTAATAAATGCCGCATCACCGGCAATGCTGAAGAACAAAGCTTTTACCTCGGCCGCCCGTGGCGGCCATATGCTGCCGTAACCTACCTCAATTGCTTTTTGGATAAACAGATCAAAAGCGAAGGCTGGGATAATTGGCACAATGCAGCTAATGAAAAAACAGCACGTTTTGCCGAATACAACAGTAAAGGGCCGGGGGCGAGTGCGGCGGCAAGAGTTAGCTGGAGCAGGCAGTTAACAGATGACGAAGCCAAAGCATACAATGTAAAAAATATCCTTAGCGGTGCTGACGGCTGGCAGCCTGCTGCTTTTTAGCAGGAAGGTTTCGCTCGACTTACCCCTTAATAGACTTGTACAACCGCAGCAAACGGGCAGGCATCATTTTGGCTAACCGTCTTTTTAGCGGATTAGATGTATTGACCACATCGCCAAGGTATTTGTTCGGCACATGCTGGCCGGTAGCAATGTCGACGATATCGCGTAAGAAGATCTTCTTCAGCAGCATATCAGTAAACAGCGGCGTATAATAGGTACAGTTTTCAAAGTAATAATGCGATACCTGGCTATGGCGTGTCGTCCCCGCTTTGTTAATTACTTCACCGCCGTGCAACAAATTCGCTGCCCAGATCAAGGCCTGGCCTTTTTTAATCAGCAGCTTCTCTTTTTGAAGGCCCAAGCCTTTAGTCACCTCTTCTATAAAGGTTTCATAATAGTCGTTATAATTCATATAGCCGTTCTTCATCTTTAGGCTGTCCGACGCTTTTACGCCCATGTCGGCCATATCGTAAAAAGGCAGTTTATGGCTTCCCGGATAGTAGTGCAGCGGGCCGTTATCTTCGGTCACGTCTTCCAACGCTACCCATACACCACACATAAAACGTTCCGGTATAGAACTGAAGTGGATCATATCAGAATGAGTTTTCTGCTGCGTTCCGCGATCGAAATTCAGAGTTTGAAACGGGATAGGTCTGCGGCGGTAGAGCAGCTCCAGCTTATCAAGTATGGGTTGATGGACGGCCACCTGTTTTACATGCTCATTAAACTGCCAGGCATCCTGTATACGGTGCGGCGAAAAATGTACCTTTTTGTTCTTTTCCGCGTATTTCTGATGCGCCTCTACCAGTTCATTTTTTATCCCCTCAATAACGACATCATCTAATTGCGGATCAAAAATCACATAGCCATTAGTAGCGAAGTTTTTTACAAATTCTTTGTCTTGATCACTTAACCCGGAAGCAGCTAATTCTTGTTCAAAAAACGGCGATTCGGTCCAGGGTAGATTATGCTTAATTGACATGTGACAGATTTAAGCACTAAAATTAATCAAATATAAGCACAAGTCACCTTAAACCCATCATCAAAACGAAAAGCCCTTTGAATTTTCAAAAGGCATAATCGTCTTTAAAGAAGTTTAATAAATGTCGCCCCATTTACTCGCTCCTTAAGCTTTTAACCGGGTTTACCAACGCCGCCTTTATTGCCTGGAAACTTACGGTGGATAGGGCAATAACTAAAGCGGTAAGCGCAGCCAGTACAAAGGTCCACCCGCTGATGTCCACCCGGTATGCAAATCCCTGTAGCCACCGGTGCATGGCAAACCAGGCTATCGGGCTGGCAATCACAGTCGAAATTAATACCAGTTTTACGAAATCTACTGAAAGCAGCGTAGTGATATTAGCCACCGTAGCACCCAAAACTTTACGGATACCGATCTCTTTGTTACGCTGTTCAGCGGCGTAAGTAATCAGGCCGAACAAACCAAGGCAGGCGATCAGGATGGTAAAGAAGGCAAAGATGACGAACAACTTTCCGGTGCGCTGGTCTGATTGATAGATCTTATTAAAATCGTCATCAAGGAAAGAGTATAAAAACGGTTGCCCGGCCATTTTGCTATCCATTGCGTGATAGGTAGCTTCAATCTGCTTCATCACTCCGTGCACATCTGCCGACTTGATCTTAAACACAAACCGGTCTCCGCCATTGGCCAAACGCATAACCATTGGCGCTGGCTTTTCCCTTAAAGAACCAACGTTGAAATCTTTCACCACACCGATAACCTGGTGGGGAACAGCTCCGGCTTTATTATCATAATCGTACAATTTCTGCTGTAAGGGATTTTTATATCCTAACAGGCTTGCGGCTGTTTCATTAATCAATACCCCGCTCGAATCTGTGGGCATATAGCGCGAAAAGTTTCGCCCGGAGGCCATTTTCATGCCCATTGCCGGTATAAAATCAGAATCGATGATCCAATCTGTAAATACCATGGCCCCGGCGGCATTCATGGATGCATCTTTTGAAAAAGCATTATGATTATAGTCATTTGCGTTTGAAGTAGGCAAGGCCCCGGAACGCGCACCCGCTACCACACCAGGTATTTGTAACACTTCTTGTTTAAATGCTTTCGCATGGCTGCCTAACGCATACGCATTCTTAATTACTACCATCTGCTCGCGGTTATAACCTAAATCTTTATTGCGGATATAGTTGAGCTGGTTGTAGATCACCATGGTGCAAACAATCAATACAATTGCGGCTGTGAACTGAAATACCACCAGGCTGTTTCGAAGCCAGCTGCCTTTAAACCCGGCGGATAGCCTGCCTTTTAACACCTGTATAGGCTCGAAAGCCGACAAAAAGAACGCAGGGTAAAGGCCTGCCAATATGCCCGTGATGATAGCGATTGCCAGCGCTGCCGCGAAGAGACCGATATTATTAAACGAGCCAATCGTAATGTTCTTTCCGGCTAACTGGTTCAAATAAGGCAGGCATAAAACAGAAATGGATACGGCAATTACCAAAGCGATCAGGCTGGTAATTACAGACTCGGTAAGGAACTGGGCGATCAGGCTGTACTTATCCGAACCCAGTACTTTTCTTACCCCAACCTCTTTTGCACGGCCAGAAGAACGGGCGGTAGACAGATTGGTAAAATTAACACAGGCAATAGCAATAATGATGATGCCTATGATGCTGAAAATATATACATAACGCACATCACCAGAGGGCTCTGCCTCGTCCGTAGCATTAGAATATAAGTGAATTTTTGTTAAAGGAATAGAACTGTAGGTAAACGCGCCACCGTTTTTTTCCAGATCTGCAAAAGAACTATGCGCAATATTCACCAACTGGGGTTCGGCGTACTTATGGGCCATGGTTTTCAGGTAACCATTTAATTTCTCGCCGATTACCCCGGGGCGAAGCAGTACGTAAGTGGCAAAGTTATTATTCAGCCAAAAGTCGGAAGTGCTTTCAGGTATGCCTACCGTCGTCTTCAGAAAGTTAAAGTGGACGTGTGAAGTAGCAGGCATGTCTTCAATTACGCCTGTTATCTTGTAAAAAGTAGTGTTATCAACTTTTAACGTTTTACCGGTCACATCGGTGCTTTTGAAATATTTTTGAGCAACTGAAGCCGATATGATCATGGTATTCGGCTGGTTTAAGGCAGTTTTAGCATCACCGTTGATCAGGTGCAAAGAGAAAACCTTAAAAATATTCGGATCGGCGAAAAAAGCGTTTGGTTCTACAAAGGTTTCATTTCCTTTTAATACCAGCATATTTCCGCCGTTAGTGATCCGGGTAACCTGCTCCACATCCGGGTAATCGCTCATCAATTTACCTGCAAGTGGCGCCGGGGAATCCCGTGATACTTCGCCGCTCCCGTTGATCCTGATAAAGCTGTTGACACGGTAAATGCGATCAGCATTAACGTTGTACTTGTCGTAGCTTAATTCATCGATCACAAACAGGCTGATCATTAGGCATACGGCCAAACCTATCGCCAGTCCAAACACATTAATGGCAAAATAACCTTTGTGCCTGGCCATGTTGCGAAAAGCTATTTTGATGTAGTTGCGTATCATACGGCAAATGTTAATTGTGGTAATTGCCTCAACTACAGAAAAGGCTGTTCCAAAACAACAACAAACAGATTTACAGTCGATTACATTAAATCGAAATAACTAAGTGTATCAAAAGCGAACGAACGCACGCCCGTTAGCGTACAGTGATAAATTCATCAGATCACTATAACTGATCCCTCAAACTCAGTGCAACACCAATTTTACCGCTGATACCTTTAACGCCAGTTACGCCACCTTTCTCTTTAGCCAGGCCCTTACCGGCTCGTCATATAGCTTTAAACAGGCGTAAGCCACGGTAATAGAACCGAAGAAAACCAGCAAAGCCCAGGGCAACGCAGTAGTAAAGCCTACGCCCGGATGGTTGCTTACCCAACCTGTATAGACATAAATAAACGCATAGTGTGTAATGTAAATGGGGTAAGAAATATCGCCCAGAAATTTACAGATCTTAGCTTCGCGCCCGGTTTTTACCGTGCCACTGGCACCCATATACACGATGAGCGGAAAAAGAGCGATGATTACAACAGATTCATACAAACCGTTCAGCCAGAGTTTTTCTGCCCCGCCCAAACGCGGCATACACAAAATTGCGACCAGCAACACGCTGCACCATAAAAATGAATTTTTGATATGCGTAGGTTTAGCAACCCTGAACAATAATAAACCACCAAAAAAGGGGAACATCATGCGGGTAAAACCTATTTTAAGCTGCTCTTCATTTAACGACCAGCCACCGATCACATCGCCGTATTTTCCCAATACAAGGTGATTTACCAACGCGCCTGCAGAGATTACCACTAATAAAGTCAACGCCCATTTAGGCAGTTTCCTTAACCCCAGCGCGTAAAGAATATTTGCAATATACTCAAAGAATAACGACCATCCGGGCCCATCCAGCGGGTGCATTTCCTGCCATCCGCGGATATCCATAGAAATGGGTACCGGGATAAGTGTAAATCCGATCAACATTACCACCAGCATGCGCCACATCGGGATGGTATGGATGAGCGGAAACGCTTTTGAATCGCCGAAGTAGAAACAGATCGCCCCGATGATCATCCCCATAATTACCATCGGTTGCAACCGCTCCAGACGCCTCCTGAAAAAGCCGCCGATAGTCAGCTTAGTCCAGCGGTCGTCATACGCATAACCGATCACAAACCCCGAAAGCAGGAAAAAGAAATCGACTGCCAGGTAGCCGTGGTTGATGATCAGATCGAGATGGTCTGGTGCATGGGGTTCGCAGATGTGGAAAATAACCACCATTAAGGCGGCAACGCCGCGAAGGCCATCCAATATGGCATAGTGCGGCTTTGTAGCCAGTGTTCGGTTATCGGTCATTAAGGATTGAAATAATTGGTTTCAATCGTGAATATACTGGCAATATTATTAAAACACAACAGCCCCTGGTTTTCACCAGGGGCTGTTACGGTAACTTAGAAATCAATCCTTTTATAAATAAACAGTTTAGTAACCTCTGCGGTAATTGCTAACATAGCGGTTATCATAATAACGGTGCTGTGTATTGCGGGTATTATAATACCTGGTACGGTAAGCGCTTTCCTGACGGTTGTTGGTATAATAACCGTTGCGGTACCCGGCACGATAAGCGGCTGCCCTGCGGTCCTGGTTCTTTTGGTGCTCGTTACCGATAATATAACCGCCACCGGCACCAATTGCTGCACCTATCAAAGTACTTTTTACATCCTTACCAACTAAAGCGCCCAGCAAAGCACCACCGGCACCGCCTATAATTGCGCCTTTAGCTTGTGAACTCATTGGTCTATTTTGCGCATGAACGTTAACACTGGTTAACATTACTACTGCTATCATTCCGAAAACAAAAATTAGCTTCTTCATATCCCTATTGTTTTAATTAACTAATTACACATATCTGATACTTTTTATCGCACAAGGTTTAACCAGTTATAGTCGGACAGCCATGTGTCGTCAGAAATGTTACAATAGCGACTTCATGCGGAAGCTGCTTTTACCTGAGGGATATCGCCCCGTGCTGATAGTAAGCCTTAATAGATTTACGTAGAAAGCCACCATCGTCATCAGCGGTTTCGTTAGCTGCTGTTACGCCGTCGCGGCGGGCATCCATAAAGCTGGTGCAATCATTATTACCCTTGCCAAAAAGAAATGCTACTACGCCCGCCTGTGTATACTGCGTTAACTTCTCCTGGTTACCGCTTTGCAACACCGGCTGTAAAAAATATTCTGCGCGGTTATCCTGGTAATGACCGAGCGTGTTGTTACAAGTTTTGGTAATGCTGTTGCCCATCGGAATTTGCCAAAGCATTATTTTTTTGCCTGTACTTAAATGCAATGCTTTAAGGAAGCGATGAAACCTGTCGAAATCGCTCATGGTAGTACCGGATGCAGCTTGCGTGGTCCAGCTTGAATTGAGGATGCCTTTCACCAGCAGATCATAACCGGAATCCCTGTCTGAAAATTCAGAAAAGATAAGGTCGAAATTTGCGTCTAAAGATTTATAGTAAGCGGCCGTTGCGGCAGCCGTTTGCTCGGGGTCCATTTTATCGCGGATCAGATCGTGCGCTGTCGCCCAGGGCGAAGCGTGCCAGGCCAGCAATACGTTTGGTGCATACTTATCACGTAAGCTTACGATAGCTTTCGCCAGTCCTTTTGCATCATTGGTAAAACCCTTCACCTCGGCATTATTGCTTGCGCTTACTTTAACAGTGCCTTTTGAGGGGTCGTTTTTAAACATCTGGAAATACCCGAACAGATCTGGTTCGTAATGGATAATTACCGTTTTACCGTAGGCCTTGCATAATTGCAGCAGGAATTTAAAATCATCGAAATATTTGTTCATCACCTGCGTATCGTTCAGGTTGGTAAAACCCGGGTCTTCATAACGGTTTTTCGCAGGCACGATGTTATAATAGCTAAACACGGGGATCTTGCCGGCCTTAGTGGCCTGGTTTAGGATCTTACGCCCGAATTCACCGTCGGGGTAGTTCCAGGTTCTCCAACCGTTGCTAAAAATATCCCCAGCCAGGTATTGGTATTCATAATCGCCTTCCTGTATAAACTCGCTGCTGCGGTCGGGGTCGCCATCAGTACCGAAGCCCAATCGCTTTGGTAAACCAGAGGGTACGGTTGCGGTATCAGCAATATTAGCTGTCACAGCGATGGTAGCTGGGGTGACGCCATCAACGGGGGCTGTCTGCAGGTCATCCTTTTTACAAGCGGCAAATAGCAGCACCGCAAGTGTAAAAAGCAACAATCTTTTCTTCATGCGTTCAAATCATTAGGGTGTCATATTTTACGCAAGAGTTAAATTTATTGTTACATAGATTTGCTTTATATCCACACAGGTTAAATCTTTTAAATCATTAAGAGAGTTGCCAAATACCATTGAACCTCAGGATGGGAGCTTTTCAATAGCATTAAAGAATATACTTTTTCTTTTTAATTAAAAACCTATTGTACAACAACAGGTTACTTCAATAAACAATTATACATCGCCATGAATGAAAAAGATAAATTGACCCGCCGCCAGGTAATTGGCGGGTTAGGTGCGGGCCTGGCAGCAGCCACGGTGGCACCGGTATTCCCTGCAAATGCAGCACCGACGGAAAACGCCTTCGAGCCGCAAAGACTATCAGACCCTACATCTAAATATCCTAAACCACCATTCCAGGGGCAATTACAGCCATGGCCGGGTTTAGCCAGTAAAATGAATCCAAGGCCAGACCATGGCGAGACCAGTTATAAAGGTTCAGGACGATTAGCCGGACGAAAAGCGCTGATCACCGGCGGCGACTCCGGGATGGGCCGTGCGGCCGCTATTGCCTATGCACGTGAAGGGGCAGACGTAGCGATCAACTACTATCCAACCGAGGAACCGGATGCCCGTGAAGTCGTGGAATTGATTAAAGCCGAAGGACGCAAAGCGGTAGCTATCCCCGGCGATCTTCGAAGCGAAGCTTTTTGCCAGAAACTGGTAGCAGACGCCGTAAAAGGATTGGGTGGATTGGATATTATTGTCAGCAATGCAGGCCGACAGCAGTCAAAGCAATCTATCCTGGATATCACCACCGAGGATTTCGATGCCACCATGAAAACCAACATTTATGCACCGTTCTGGATTATCAAAGCCGCCTTGCCGCATTTGCAACCGGGTTCAGTCATCATCGGTACCACCTCTGAACAGGCTTATGATCCTTCACCAGATCTGTACGATTACGCGCAAACAAAAGCGGCAACCATGAACTATGTAAAATCATTGGCGAAGCAACTGGGCCCTAAAGGTATCCGGGTAAATGGTGTAGCCCCTGGCCCTATCTGGACGCCTTTACAAGTAAGCGGCGGAGCGACACAGGAGAAACTGAAGAACTTTGGTGGGCAAACACCAATGGGTAGGCCCGGGCAACCGGTAGAACTGGCCTCTATTTATGTACAATTAGCTGCATCAGATGCCAGCTATGCCACTGGGCAGGTATACGGTGCAGCAGGCGGCGGTGGCCAACCATAAAAGCCAAGAGCGCACCTTACAGTGCGCTTTTTTTATATTCCTATGGATTGCAGGTAGGCGTCCAGTTCGCTATCGCCCATACCATATATCTTCTCTTTCGCCCAGAATTGTTTGTATATCTCTGCCCTTTCCGTAACGCCGCTATCATAAATATCCTTTAGCGTTTGCTGGATGTGGTTAAGGCCGTTCTCATTCTTTTGCAAGCGTTTTAAATGCGCCTCCAGCGCCGGTTTCAGCATGTGCATATTCCCCCAGAAGCCTATGCTTTGTATAAATTGCTGCAATGCCGGCCCTTCCTGCTTCACATAAACATCCCAGGCTTCAGCTGCCAGCTTAAAATCATATTCGGATAATTGCACCCGGCTCTCATACAAATCCTCCAGCTGGTCGCCAGTCAATTGCCCCATCCCGCGAAAGTCTTCTACACCGGGATAGTTATCCGGGCAGATGAGCGATATAACCGGTTCATCCAGGTCTATCTGGCGGCTTAGCAATTGCATTACACCTAACAGGTTCACCTGGCAATGCAGATCAAACTCAAACCAAAGGTTTATTTCTGTATACGGATTGCCCAGCTTTTCCAACTGGCCTAATACATTTGCACGGTATTCATCCGGCGTTGTGTGAAAGGTTTCACTGATCCACTGCGCACGGGTATTCCAAAACTCCGCATCAATGGCAGCACTGAGCGGCCCTTCAGAAAATACTTCGCGCCAGATAATGGCGTCGCCTTCAATACCAGAAGTGTTAAAACCGGCGGCCGTAGCATCGCCGTTTAAAATATGCAGGATGGCAGACATAGCGTAAAGATAGACAATTCCAATCCGTATTTATTCGTCCCGGTACTCTAAGATATCTCCCGGCTGGCAATTCAATATTCTGCAAATGGCTTCGAGGGTTTCCAGCCTTACCGCCTTGGCCTTACCGGTTTTCAGGATAGAAAGGTTAGCCATGGTAATGCCTACTTTTTCGCTAAGCTCTGTTAATGACATTTTTCGTTTAGCCATCATCACGTCAAGGTTTACTATAATGGGCATAATCAGATGGTTAAATCGTGTTCTTCCTGAAGTTTCTTTGCCTGCCTGAAGGCTTTAAATAAAAGCAAAAATACTAAACCTGCGCCTACCCAACGGGATGCGTTACCCCAATCAAAACCGGCCATCCTGATATCACTATTGAAATACGTATGGAAAATGATCCAGGCTAAACCGTCAGTAAAAAATCGCAGAAATGGATATACCAGTAAGCTGACGGCAATAATCAGCAAACGTCTCAAATTAACATTTGTAAACGATGCGCCCCTGGAAACATCGACGATAAACTTTAAAAACAAGGCAATAAGGTAAAGAAAGTATACAATCAACCCAAACGAGACCGGCATAATGATCCACCTGGCGACATTAAAAAAGGATTCGCTTACAGGTATACTAATACCGGCATGCCGTTCGAGCTGCCAATACTTAACGGGTTCTTCTGTATAGGTTAGTAATTGACAGCCGCTATTATCTTTTAATTTAGAAATTAACGGCTTGTAGAGGTATGGTTTACCGCTCTTTACCTCAAAACTAATACTGTCTGTTTTGTACTCGTCAATGTACCGGTTTAATATCCATCCATTCAGATCTATAAAATAGCGGTGAATTCCCAATTTCGTATGATTCCACTGCATCATGCTACGCGCGTCTAAATACTGTGACTTGGAGAATGAGATGCGAGATACCGGTGAAAGACCTGATTGTATGCCATTAATGGTATAGTAGCGCTTATTTTTTTGTTCTTCTAACTTTTTCTTGTATTGATAGTAAGGGAGCGTGTCTGAGACAGCATATGAATTTTTGTGACCACTAACTTGGTAACAGTTAGATTCAGCCCAACCTGAAAACGGGTCGCTCTTTTTTATCAATATTAACGGCAAAACTCCAAGTACGATATACGCTAACACGGCAAATAGTATTAACGCATTCACAATTAAATCTGTGTTAAAGGTTTTTTTCATTGCATAAGGATTTGATGCAAATGAAAAGATAAATTATTGAAAAAGCAACAATATTTATTGTTTTACAATAAATATTTATTCCAGAAAGGCTTTTAGTGTTTCTATCGTGTCCGCCTCTTCTTTTGGTTTATCGTGCCGCCAACGCAGGATACGCGGAAAGCGCAGGGCTACGCCGGATTTATGCCTGGTAGACTTATTAATCCCTTCAAAACCGATCTCAAAAACTAATTCGGGCTTTACTGTACGTACCGGGCCGAATTTTTCCAGTGTGTTCCGCTTTACAAAAGCATCCACTTTATTGATCTCGGCATCTGTCAGCCCTGAGTACGCCTTAGCAAAGGGAACTAACTTATCGCCGTCCCAAACAGCGAAAGTGTAGTCGGTATACAGGTCTGCCCGGCGGCCATGACCTTTTTGCGCATAGATCATCACTGCGTCTACCGAAAGCGGGTCTATCTTCCACTTCCACCAGTCGCCACGCTTACGGCCAACCTGGTAAGTGGCACTTTTTCGCTTCAGCATAATCCCCTCGGCAATCATTTCCCGCGATTGCTGCCGCTTTCTGCTTAAGCTTTCCCAACTATCGAAATCAATTAGGGTTGAGATATTGAACACATCCGGATAGGCGGTTTTAGCCTGCAAGTGCTCTAATAGTTCGCGCCGCTCGGTTTGTGTTTTCTCACGGATATCCTTTCCCTCATATTCCAGGCAATCATATGCGATTAAAGCCACCGGACTTTCTTCCAGGATTTTCTTCGACAGGTTCTTCCGGCCGATGCGCGCCTGTAACACATTAAAAGGCAAAGGTTTTCCCTGGCGGAAACTTAGAATTTCGCCATCAAGTACGGTTCCGTCCGGCAGTTCGTTCATAAAGGGATGTAGTTCTGGGAATCTATCAGTCGAAAGGTCTTCTCCGCGGCTCCAGATAAACAACTGCCCATCGCGCTTGATCAGTTGTGCACGGATACCGTCCCATTTCCATTCTGCCTGCCATTCCGAAGCCTCACCAAGGGTTTGCTGCAGATCTTCTACTGATTTCTGCACGGTAGAGGTTTCCTGTATGGGATAAGCCAAAAAGAAAGGATACGGCCTGGAGATATCTTCGGCTTCCTGCTGCGGCTGAATAAGTTCTCTGAAGGTATAGTCTTCCGGCCGCCAGTTGCCCATAATACGGTGGGTTAGTACGGCGGCATCCAGGTCGGCAATATCTGCGATAGCCTTCACCACCAGGCTTTGCGACACCCCTACCCGGAAAGAGCCCGTCAGTATTTTATTAAATACAAAGCGTTCCTGCGTATCCAGCAGCTGCCAGGATTGCTGCAGCCAATGGCGTTTTTCTTCGTCGCCGTAGGTGGACAGGTTATTGATCTCGGCTATCCACTCTGTTAGTGTTTTACTGCTGCCGCCGGTATTATTTTGCGGAAACAACAGGGCAATGGTCTCTGCCAGGTCGCCTACCACATGGTAACTTTCTTCGAAAAGCCACGACGGAATTTTCAGCGCTTCGATAGCCCATAACCTGAACTGCGTGCTATTGATCTGCCTTTTCGACTTTCTGCCGGTAAAAAGCGCTAGCATGTGCATCTTATCGGTGTCGGGTACGCAGTTGAAGTAATCTTTCAGCACCTTCACCTTTTCATTGGTTTTGTTAGTCTCATCGAGTGAGAGGAAAAGTTGGGCAAATGCTTTCATATCGCACCCCCTTTGGCCTCTCCTAAATCCTTAGCCCCTCCCAAAATACCGACCTCTCCTAAATCCTCTCCAGCGGAGAGGACTTTATTTACTTCTCCTTCATTTGAAGCCTCCCCTTTGGGGAGGTTGGTGGGGCTATCCTGGGGAGAGGCAGCTTCTTCCTCTTCTGTTCCATAGAGGGTGTGCACTTCGCGGGCGTTAAAGCCTATTTCGTTTAAATAGCGGGTAAAACTGGCGGTGTATCCATGGGTGAGGTACACGCATTCACAACCGGTAGCATCTATTGCACTGATCAACCCGTTCCAGTCGGCATGGTCTGATAGTACAAAGCCACGGTCGGCTGCGCGCCTGCGTTTAGCACCGCGCAGCGCCATCCAGCCAGAGCAGTAGCCAAAACTGTATGGCCCAAACTTGCGCATCCAGGCAGAGCCTACGGCGGAAGGCGGCGCCAGGATGATTCCTTTACGTACTTCTTCTTTTGGGGTGTCCGGTGTAATGCGGGTAGTGGGTTGCAGTTCTATTCCATTGCGGCGCAAGGCTTCATTCGTATTTTCGATCACGCCGTGCGTGTAAACCTTCCCGTTAAACAGATCGAGGTTTTGCAGGATGCGCTGCGCTTTTCCTAAAGAATAACCGACGACAACAGTAGCCAGGTTATTCTCGAGGTTTTGCCGCCACCAGTTGTTCATTTCATCAAAGAGCTGCTGCTGTGGTTTCCATTGATATACGGGCATGCCGAAAGTACATTCAGAGATAAAGTGATGGCATTTCACCGGCTCAAAAGGCTCGCAAACACCATCTGCTTCAGTTTTGTAATCGCCGGACACTACCCAAACTTCCCCCTGGTATACCACCCTTACCTGCGCCGATCCGATTACATGACCTGCCGGGAAAAGGGTGATCTCCACGCCGTTCTTATTAATGGTTTCACCATAGGCAATCGTTTGCAACTGAATATCCCCTAAGCGATATTTTAAAACCTCACGTGAAAGATGGTGTGCCAGGTAATGTTTATGCCCCAAGTAGGCATGGTCTGAATGGGCATGAGTAATCACTGCGTCGTCCACGGGTTTCCAGGGATCGATATAGAACTTGCCCTGCGGGCAATAAATCCCGCGATCAGTAAATTCCAACAGTGGCTTTCTCGGCATATTAACTAATAACCTTTTAAGCCACTATTTGGTTTCATTGTCGAGATCACCCCTTTAGAATGTCGTTTTCACACACCAACATGACGTAGTTTTGCGCTTATTTTTGGTTAACCGACAAATGTGTTATGGAACTGATTATAGAGTTAAAGCAAAACGCAGACAGATTCGTATCCGCGGTTTCCTCATTTTACCAGGAAGAGTTTAACCTGGTTCCTTTTAAAGACAGCTGGACAGCCGCACAAGTGACCAAGCATGTTTTAAAGAGCGCGCAGGGAGCATTAGATAATATCAGGGGAACAACTACCGTTCCCGAACGTCCATCTGATCAGCATGTTCAGATGATCCGCGACTTGTTTCTGAACTTTGAAATGAAGTTTAAGTCACCAGATACAGTATTACCCGGTAATCAGCCCCAGGATAAAGACAGTCTGCTCAGCAATTTAAAAAGTACGTTCAACGACCTCCAACTTGCAGCAAGCCATGATAACCTTGATGAACTTTGCACCAGCACCCCGTTTCCGACAGTTGGTTATCTTACGCGACTGGAAATGTTACACTTTGTTTCTGTACACACGCAAAGGCATATCAGGCAGCTAGATCATATATTGAAAGCGCTGTAAAACAGAAAAGCACTTCAAATGAAGCGCTTTTCTGTTTTATGGGTTATCAATCTGTTACGGATTTACATTGCTGGTGAGCTTATTGCCCATGCCAATATAATCTGTCAAAATCTGTCCGGCTTCTATCTTCAGGAAATCCAGGTCTTCATTTCTTGGCCTTGTCTGACCTTTTTTCAGTGGTGCTAAGCCTAAAGCGGTACGGCGCAGATTATTACGTTCGAAAGCTTTTTGCTCATCCTCGTCGCGCTCTTTCTTCAATACCTGTTCATTAAGGGTAACACTTTTTTCGGCATCGCGCTTTTTAAAGTCGGCAATGTCTTCTAACAGGTATTTATAGCTTGCGCTGGCATTCATACGGTCTTCGTGCAGCTTGCGTAATTGTGGCAGTACGGCGCTAAAATCACCCACCTTGGTATAGGTTGATGGGTTGATCATGTCGTAAGGCAGCGCAGATGGTTCTGTATCTTCACCATATTTATCCAGCGGAATAACGGCAGGGAAGGTAATATCTGGTGTTACCCCTTTGTGTTGGGTAGACCCACCGCTTACACGATAAAATTTAGCCATCGTCAGGTTCAGTTGCCCAAATTTAGAAAGCGCACCCGGAGCCTGTTTAGTTCCCTTTTGAGTGATCTTAGCGATCATATCCTTAATGGTAGGGCTGATTACCTGATCAAGGTTGATCACGCTTTGTACGGTACCTTTACCATAGGTTTGTGTGCCGATAATCATACCGCGGCCGTAATCCTGTATTGCGCCAGAGAAAATCTCAGAAGCGGAAGCACTGAAACGGTCTACCAGAACAGCCATCGGGCCGCTCCAGGCTACACCCGGATCTTCGTCATTATCCACCTCTACCCGGTTACGTGCGTCGCGAACCTGTACCACCGGACCTGTTTTAATAAACAGACCGGTAAGATCTACAGCCTCTACCAATGAGCCGCCGCCATTCTGGCGCAAGTCCATCACTACCCCGTCCACACCTACTTTTTTCAGGGTATCAAGGATCAATTTTACATCGCGAGTGGTACTTTTATAATTCGGATCGCCTGCGCGATAAGCGGCAAAATCAAGATAAAACGCCGGTACAGAAATTACTCCGATCTTAACTGTTTTACCATTTTCGTTATAGGTACGGATCTCTTTTTTGGCAGACTGGTCTTTCAGAATAATTTTATCGCGCACCAGTTCCACAATCTTTGGCTTATCAGAAGCAGCTTTACCTTTTGGCAATAATTTCAATCTTACGATGGTGCCCTTAGGGCCGCGGATCAACGTGATTGCGGTATCTGTACGCCAGCCTACGATGTCAACAAACTCGCCGGTTTTACCTTGCGCAACGCCAATAATACGGTCATCAATATTCACCTGCCGGCTTTTATCTGCCGGGCCACCCGGTACCACAGTTTTAATAGTCACATAATCATTCTCTGAAAGCAGCGATGCGCCGATACCTTCCAGTGAACGCGACATATCTATATTAAATTCAGCGGCATTTGCCGGGTTAAAGTAATTGGTATGCGGGTCAATGGCATTAGTCAGCGCGTCCATAAAGATCTGCAGCACATCCTGTTTAGATAATTTATTAGACTGGCTAATCAGGTTCTGGTAACGCTTACGCAGGGTTTCTTTATTCTTGGCCATATCTGCATTCGCCAGTTTCAGGTTCAGCAGATCATACTTTACGCGCTTGGCCCACAAGTTATTCATATCTGCTTCAGAAGAAACAAAAGGCAGGCTATCACGGTCAAAAGTGAAGGTTTCGTCTTTCGAATAATCAAAGTTGTTATTCAGTTGCGACAGTGAATAAGTGATGCGTTCGTTGTAACGTTTTTTATAAACATTAAAAATGTAGAACACATTATTCAGGTTGCCTTCTTTGATATCATCGTCCAGCACATCTTGATATTTCTCGAAATCTTTGATGTCAGATGCAAGGAAATAGTTATGGTTGTCGTCCAGCGATTTCAGGTAGCGGTTATAAATAATGCGCGAAATGGAATCATTCAGCGGCACCTTTTTGTAGTTATATTTAGAGATCAGATCGGCCACCTGTTTAACCACAACGCTTTGCTGTTCATCCGGATGCAGATCGCCTGCAGTAACCGGCCCTGGAGGTGTTTTAGGGGCACCCTTACAAGCCAGGGCGGCACCCAGTATCAGTACAATATATAATTTCTTAAACATGCTTTTTAGGGTTTCTAATTCAATTTTTGTTTCAAACATCCAGGTTTTAGTATATTTATTTTGCTAATGTAATGAAAAAGAGATAGCTACAAAGCCATCGTTCAATTACTAATAAAATATTACGAAATAATGTTTCAAATATTATAAATCGCCGTCACAAGCAATTAAAGCGCTATTTTACAAACCCTGTTCGTGGGTCACAACCGAGATCAGAATTTTATTTCCGCGTACATTTCCGGCAAAGTATCCACCAAGCAAGTGGCCGTTAAAACGATTGATGGTATAATCGCCTTCTACTACAAAATCGCGCACCAGCGATTTGAAGCCTTTGATGTTTCCTTTGGCATGCACCACTACTTTTTCTGCACTGATGTCGGCAATGGTGTAGGTAAAAATATTATAGGTATTCAGCAGTGGATTTTTTCTTCTTGATGTCCAGGTGTAACCAACCCCGACCCGCTCCTTTGGGAAATTCAGCTGCACCAGGCCCGGGTCTATAGGCGGCTCTGCAAGTTGGTTCCCCTCTTTAAAGGGATCCACTAATTCCCCGAGATCGTTATAAGCAAACCTGTAATTCTTATGCAATACGTCCTTTACGGCATCGTGTAACCGGCGCGATTCTTTATCCATATCCCCCAGCATATCATCAGAATCATAATGACGCACCTCGTCGCCCAGTTTACTATCTGAGCAGATGCGGCGTACCTGCGCAATAAAGGCATATCTTTTGCCGTCGTCCAAAGCGGAGTCGACCGTAAGATCGGTACTGGTCTTATTAACAATGCTTACCATTGGGCCCTCTATCTTTTCCTCTACCGATATATTTTGCACATCGCCGTCATGGTACTTCAACCGCAGCAAAATCTTGCCATGGTCTGATTTACAGCCCGGCAGCAATAGCAATGCAAGTAAGAGCAGGGAGCAGAATTTCATAAGAAGACGGCATGCTTAGAGATACCTTTCTTTGATGATCCGCAGGTGATGCAGCTCGTGCCCCGCCATTATATATAGCAAGGCGTTAACTGTCACCCTGTTTCCGCTGGCAATACCTGAAAGGGCCAATTGCTCTGCGGTAAGGCTATGGATCAGGAAAAGGTTAGCCAGGCGCAGTTGTTTAAATTCATCAGCCATGTTTTCTAAAGTACGCCCCTGCAATTCAGCATGCTCCACATAGCTATTTTCTTCAAAACCGGGTAGCGGCTGTTGCTCCCCCCGCGAAATGCAAAGCAGGCGATAGGCAAAAACGCGCTCTGCGTCTATCAGGTGGCTGACTAATTGCCTGATCGTCCATTTTCCGGGCGCATAAGCATAGTCTTGTTTCTCTTTAGAGATAGTAATCAGGAACTGGTAAGTATCTTCTGCGAGGCGATTCAGTGTTTCAACAATATCGCCAAGCTGAGCGGCAGTTTCTACATAGTTGGCATAAAATGGTGCGTATTCTGAAACGTCAGGTAACATGGTACAGGGCTGGGTATTGCCCAAATATAGCACTAAGAGGTGTAAAGCTATAAGAAAAGCTAATGCTAAATTAATTGGCATTTTTTATCTTTGCACTAATGAAGATCTGTGAAGGCGCCGAACTGCCCTGGCTAGGGCAAGACCTTGTTTTACTTCCCGAAAAAGCTATTTACTGGAAACAGCAGCAAACGCTGATTGCCGCAGATGTGCATTTGGGAAAATCCGGCCATTTCAGAAAAGCAGGTATTGCTATACCTAAAGATGTGGCGCAGGAAGACCTGGCCGTACTGTCAGACCTGATTGCGCAATACCATCCGCAGCAGCTGATCTTTTTGGGCGACCTGTTCCACAGTGATATGAATACCGATTGGGATTGGTTTGCATTGTGGCGGCAGCAGTTCCCGCAGATGAAGATCATCCTGGTGAAAGGCAACCACGATATTATCCAGGACAGTCATTATCACGAACTGAACATCCAAACGCCGGAGTCGTACCGGCTTGGCCCGTTCCTGATGCTGCACCACCCGGTAACGGCGGCTAAACTACCTTCAATCGAGGGTTATGTACTTTGCGGTCACATTCATCCCGGTGTACGCTTATCTGGTAAGGGCAGGCAAACAGTCACGCTCCCATGTTTTACATTTGGTTTAAAACAGGCTATTTTACCTTCCTTTGGACGTTTCACCGGCAGGGTGGCTATCCGGCATGAGAAAGACGACCGTGTATTTGGCGTATTGCAGAATAAAGTGATTGCGGTTTAGCAACTAACCCTCCATATTGCTTTCGCTGTTTTTCATGAAATAAGGTTTGTTTAAAACAATCAGTAGCAGGATCACCCCGGTGGTGATGGAAACATCGGCGAGATTGAATATCCCCGTTTTAAAAATACCGAATTCGAGATACAGGAAATCCGTTACAGAACCATTTGCGATACGGTCATAAATATTACCGAATCCTCCGCCGAGGATACAGCAAATTGCCGTAAGCCGCAGCCAGTCCATCCGGTAATTTTTTACCACATGTACCATTGCGCCAATCAACGCAGCCATGGGCAATACTGCCAGAAACAACACGCGTGCATATCCGCCGATATTGTCTCCCGCACTGAGGAAAGCCCCGGTATTCTCTACCCTGGTGATCATCAGATGGTCGCCCCAGTATCTTAGCTGCACCTGCGGATACAGTTTTTCACGTACGATCTTTTTTGAAAGCTGGTCGCAACCGATGTTAACCGCAATGATAGCCAGTATCAGAATCAGGCGAAGGCCTTTATTTTTACGCATATTTAATAGAATTCTGCCGCTTGCAAGTATACAAAACGCCTATTATTTCCAGGTGTGAATAAATGGTTGTTAATTTGCGTTATTGTAAAATCCCGCCAGTACCAATTTTACTATCTGCTTAATTTAATTGCCAATAATTAAAATTTTTATCTTAGCTTAGTATTTTATCTATTTTCATCTGCTTATTATCTAATGCTTGCCGACGTTATTAAGGAACAGACCACTGCACACCATCAGGGGTTAGAAAAAAAAATTATCTCCCGACTTAAAAGCCTTTCATCGGCTGAAGATTACATTAATTTATTGCAGCTGTTCTATTCTTATTTCGGCGGATTGGAAGACCAGATCAATCATCAGATAGATCAGTCGGTACTACCCGATTACGAAGAACGGCGCAAAACCAGTTCCCTTTCTAATGATATTCAAGCCCTCGGCGGCAATCCCGCATCAAAAGCTGTAAACGGGGCCCTGCCAGAGATCACGACTATCCCACAGGCGGTTGGCGCACTTTACGTTATAGAGGGTTCAACACTGGGCGGAAGCATTATCAGTAAAATGGTTTCAGATCGGCTTGGCCTCCAGGACGGGCTTAGTTTTTTCAACAGCTATGGCAGCAAAGCCACGGAGATGTGGGAACGCTTTAAAACATACATCAACACCCAGGCATGGCAGCCCGCCGAAGAACAGGCGATTATTGCCAGCGCGCAAAATACCTTTTTAAAATTCAACAACTGGATAGAGCAGCATGGCTAATAAAAACTATGATTCGGAATTTTGCGGCAGTTTACCGCTGCATAACATCAACCTGATTCAACCTTACGGCTATCTGCTGGTGTTGCAAAAAGAGGATTTTACCGTTGTACAGGTAAGTGAAAACACAGAAGAACTGCTTAACCTGCCGCCTGCGGATATCATCAACAAAAGCATAGAACGCTTTCTTGGCAAAGCCCAGTTTGAAACCCTGAAACAAAAGGTTGCTACGGATGCTACCGGTAAGTTACCCCTAAGCTTCAACTTTGAAGTGAACACCACCAACCAGCGTATGCTGGCACTGATCCATATCAAAGAGCAATACCTGATCATCGAACTTGAAAAAGTAGCAGAAAATACCGACCGTTATTTTACCGAGGTATTTCAGGAGATCAAATATTCCATGGCCAATATCGAGCTGGCCGGCTCTGTACAGGAGGTTTGCGATACCGCCGTCCGTGAATTAAGAAAGTTATCTGGATTTGACGGCATCATGATGTACCGGTTTGACAGCAACTGGAATGGAACCGTTATCGCCGAGGAGAAAGATGAAAAGCTCGAAAAATATCTGGGCTATACCTTCCCGGCATCAGATGTGCCTAAACAGGCGCGCCAGCTGTATCTGAAGAACCCCTACCGTTTAATTCCTACGCGGAATTATAATCCGGTGAGGTTATACCCGGTCATCAACCCTATTACCCATACATTTATCGATCTTTCAGATTGTAACCTGCGCAGCGTTGCCGCAGTGCATTTGGAATACCTGAAAAATATGGGCGTTGATGCTTCTATGTCTATCAGGGTGATCAAAGACGGTGAATTATGGGGACTGATTTCCTGCCATAACACCACGCCTAAATACGTTAATTACGAGATCTGCACCGTGTTTGAATTACTTTCGAGCGTGGTTTCTAACAAGATATCTTCTATTTACAGTAAAGAAGAGTTTGACCGCGAAGCGGAGCTGCAAAATAAGCGCACCTCGCTGATTGATAAAGTTTATACCGAAAGCGACCTGGCGGCAGGCTTGCTGAAAGATAAAGAACAAAACCTGTTAGATATGTTTAATGCTACAGGTGCGGTGGTAGTAAACAATAACCAGCAAACCCGGATTGGCGAAACGCCTAACGAAGATTCGGTGGAAAATCTGGTGATATGGCTGCAAGGCAAGAATGTGGTTAAAACTTATGCGAATGACAATTTAGCAGCCATTTACGAAGATGCTGCGGAATATGCCGATATTGCAAGCGGTATACTGGCCATCCCGGTTGATGCCGATAAAGGGAACTATATCATCTGCTTCAGACCAGAGTTTGTTAAAACGGTAAGCTGGGGCGGTGATCCTGAAAAGGCGATCAATTTTGAACCGGATGGGAAAGCATATCATCCCCGAAACTCATTTAAACTATGGCAGCAAACCGTGCGGCAAACTTCACTGCCATGGAGCCGCCACGAAATTAATGCAGCAGAGATGCTGCGCAGTTTTGCATTTGAATTTCAGACCAAGCAATTATACAACTGATTGACCGTTGGTAATTAACTAAGGCATTTTTAGAATAAGTAATGAGCGAAGCCAAAACAATACCATCCACTGCAAATACCGTTAGCGGGCAAAAGTATGTGGTAGCTATTGGCGCCTCTGCAGGCGGGTTAGAGGCTATTCACGAGTTTTTTGACCACATGCCGAATAACTCGAGCTTTGCTTTTATTGTTATTCAGCACCTTTCTTCAGACTATAAAAGCCTGCTGGTAGAGCTGGTTTCAAAGCATACCCATATGCGGGTGCTCGAAGCAGCGCAGGACATGCTGATCCAGCCGGATTGCGTTTACATCATTCCCAACAATAAGCTGATCACCATTAAAGGCAACCGCCTGCGACTGGCTGATAAGACACATGATAAAAGCCCTAACACGGCCATAGATACTTTTCTACTGACTTTAGCGCAGGAGAAAAAAGAAAAAGCCATTGCCATTATCCTTTCAGGTACCGGTACAGACGGTACTAAGGGCATCGAGGCCATTAAAGAGTGCGGCGGTATGGTGATTGTTCAGGACCCGAACACGGCCAAGTTCGACGGCATGCCTAACAGCGCTATCACCTCGGGTAATGCAGATTTTATTTTGCCCCCTGCAAAAATGCAGGAAGAGCTTTTTAACTATATCAAGCAAAAGCCGGTAAACGTACTTACAAAAGGAAAGATCGATGATACCCTTCTGGACGAAATATTCGCGCTGATCTATAAGAATAGCGGCCAGGAGTTCAACTTATATAAAACCCCTACCATCATCCGCCGCATTGCGCGCCGCATGACCAATACGGGCACATCAAACTTGCCCGAATATGTTAACATCCTTAGATCTGACCCGGCCGAAATTGAGGCCCTGGGTAAAGATTTCCTGATCGGTGTTACGCGGTTCTTCAGGGATAAACAGGCTTTTGAATGCCTCGAGCAGCAGATCATCCCGCAGATTGTTGATGCCAAGGAAAATGGTGAAACGTTAAAAATCTGGATATGCGCGTGTAGCACGGGCGAAGAAGCTTATTCTGTTGCTATTTTAGTGTACGACTACCTGCAAAAACAGCGAAAGCAGTTAGAAGTAAAAATATTTGCCACAGATATAGATCCTTCGAGCGTAGAAATTGCTTCGAAAAATTGCTATGCGCCTGCTGCGGTTAAAGATATAGACCCGGTACTGATGGAAAAATATTTCATCAAAGAAGGGAAGAACTATTCAGTAATTGCGCCTATCCGCAAGCTGATTGTTTTTGCAAGGCATAATGTGACCAAAGCGCCGCCGTTCATCAAGAATGATCTGATCACCTGCCGCAACATGCTCATTTACATGAACAACCTGTTGCAGCAAAAAGTGCTTTCCACGTTCCATTTTTCGCTTAATCCGGGCGGTTACCTGTTCCTGGGCTCCAGTGAAAGCGCCGCCGTATTGAAGGATGGCATGCAGGAAGTGAACGGCAAGTGGAAATTTTATAAGAAAACCGGTAGTATCAACTATGCTACACACAACACCTACCATACCACGGGCAGCCCGGTTAGCGACCATACTGCCGATAAGATAAAAAACCTGCTGAAACCGGCGCAGAAATCAATCAAGACCATCGCCGATGATGTTAACGAACTGCTGGCCGAAGAATTTGGTTGTGTAGGTATTTATATTGATAAGAATTACGAGATCAAAGAAACGATGGGGAATTTCAGGCGCTACCTTTCGCTCCCTGAAAGAAAGCTGGATCTGAACCTGTTGAATATGGTTCCCCGCGAGATCTCCGCCATATTGAACACTGCTATCCGTAAATCCTGGAAAGAAAACAAAAAAGTTGCGCTTAAACGAGTCCGGATTAAAAAAGACACTAAAGATCAGCTGATCAATATCTATGTAAAGCCACCTGATGCGCAATCAGCTATGGCTTATACATTGATCATGCTGCATGAATCTGGCCTGGATACCGTAGGCGATAAGGACCTGATGCAGGATAACCTGATTGACAATCTTCAGCAAAACGACTACATCCTTGAACTGGAAGCGGAACTGACGGAGACGCGCAACAACCTTCAGATGGCGGTTGAAGAGATGGATACCACGAATGAGGAACTCCAGTCGAGCAATGAGGAACTGTTATCAGCTAATGAGGAATTGCAGTCGAGCAATGAAGAGCTGCAATCGCTGAACGAGGAACTGCATACGCTGAATACCGAGCACCAGCTAAAGATCAAAGAACTGATAGAACTGAACGATGACCTGGACAACTACTTTAAAAGTACAGACATCGGACAGGTTTTCCTGGATAACAACCTGGTCATCCGGAAATTTAATCCGGCATCAGTTAAGATGATCAACCTGATCGAAGCGGATATTGGCCGCCCGATCAGCCATATTTCTCATAATATCTACGCCGAGAACTTTGTACATGACCTGCAGCAGGTGGTACATAACGGGGGGCTGATAGAAAAAGAAGTACAATTGAAAAGTGGCGTCCGCTGCCTGATGCGTATTCTGCCTTACATCCGTAAAGACAAGCAGAAAGACGGTGTTGTGATCAGCTTTGTGGATATCTCTGTTATTACAGAGCTGAACAACATTATATCAGGTGTATTTAATTCTACCACCAGCGCCATTATTGCCTTTAACGCCGTTAGGAATAAAGAAGGTAAGATCAATGGGTTTAAATGCATTGCAGCCAACAATGTTGCTGCGAAAATGCTGAACCGTGATAAGGATGAACTGATTAACCTGACGCTGAATAACGATCTGCCCCAATTAGCAGAGAACGAACTGTTTGAACGCTACGTAAATGTGGTAGAAACCGGGCAGGTATACCAGTCTGAATACCAATCGCGCAATCAGCAATGGTACCAGGTGGTCGCGGTAAAAATGGCGGATGGCCTGGCAACCACGTTTACTGATATTACCGACCGTAAAAATGCAGAGCAAAAGCTACGCAAGAACTATAACGAGCTGATCACCGCCCGTGAAAACCTTAAGAAGCTAAACGACGAACTGGAAGATAAGGTGCAGGAGCGTACCCGCCGCCTTTCTGAAAGTGAAGAACGCTTCAACCTGGTTTCAAAAGCAACCAACGATACCATCTGGGACTGGAACCTGGTGACTAACCACATGTGGCGGAGCGATAACTTCACCTCTATGTTTGGTTACCACCGTAATGAAGAGACGGAAAGCATTGGGTTCTGGTTCAACAAAATACATCCGGAAGATCGTAAGCGAGTGGAAAGCAGCGTTTACGACTCCATCAACCACAATAAAAAACAATGGTCTGCCGAGTATCGCTTTTTAAAGGCCAATGGCGATTACGCCATTATCTTAGATCGCGGCAGTATCCTGCACGACGAGTTTGATACTCCTTACCGCATGGTGGGCTCCATAGTGGACGTGACACGCCTGATGGAGGCCGAAAAGAAACTGAACACCAGCGAAGACCGCTTCCGTAAGGTATTTGAATCTAATATGGTCGGCATGGTATTTTCAGACGCTGATAGTACCATTTTAGAGGCTAACGATGCCTTTCTTAATATGATTGGGTATGATCGTAAATCTCTTACAAACGGTCAGCTTAAATGGAATAAAATTACCCCGCCGGAATACCAGGCCATTTCACAATGGGCTGTAGACGAACTTTCGGAAAAAGGCTTCTGTGCACCGTTCGAAAAGGAGTACATCCGTAAAGATGGTAAGCGGGTAAGCGTTTTGATGGGTGCCGCCAGGCTTGAGAATGAAGAAGCGAATGCAGTAGCCTATATTATCAACATTAGCGATCAGAAGGAAACCGAGCGCCGTAGAAAAGAGCTTCAAAAGCTGATTAAAAAACAACAAGACGAATTTTATAGCATCTTTTTAAATGCCCCTGCGCTAATTACCATCCGCCGGGGTAAAGAGCTGCGTTATGAGTTCGGGAATAAGTCTTTCGAAGAATTTATTGGCCATATCGACTATTTGGGCAAAACCACTGCAGAGGTTAATCCAGAGACATTCGGAAACAAGCTGAGAGAGATAGACCAGTATGTGCTGAAAACCAAGCGTACATACATTGGTAAAGCCTTTAAAATAAAACGTAAGGACCCAATCACGGGTGAAGACGTGGGCAGCTGGTTCGATTTTATTTTCACGCCGGTATTTTCAGAGCATGGCAAAGTTGATGGCATTGCATTCTTCGGCTTTGACGTAACAGACCTGCTTAAAGCGCAGGAGGCCACCAAGCAACTGATGCAGAAGAAGGACGAGTTTATGAGCATTGCCAGCCATGAGCTTAAAACACCGATTACCAGCTTAAAAGGCTCATTGCAGATTATGCAGCGGATGGCCGGTAAAAATTCCGACGTTAGGAATATCTATCCTTTCATAGATAAAGCAGACAAGCAAACGGCCAGGTTAACGGCTCTTGTAGAAGACCTGCTGGATGTTACCCGTATTCAGGCCGGCAAAATGCTGTTTAATCTGGCATGGTTTAACGCGCAGGGAGCAATTACCGAATGCGTAGAAGATACGCAGGCTAACATCAACACGCATAAGATCATTATCCAGGGTGCGGCTGATGTAGATGTATATGCAGACCGCCCGCGACTTGAGCAGGTGATCAGCAATTTCCTGTCGAATGCCATAAAGTATTCGCCAGAAGCGGGTAAGGTAATTGTTACGTTAGAGATTACTTCTGATCAGATGCTGAAGGTTTCCGTGACCGACTTTGGTATCGGTATCCCGCATGATAAGAAAGACTTTGTATTTGACCGTTTTTTCCGTGTGCAGGAATCATCACATAAATTCTCAGGCTTAGGTTTAGGCTTATATATCTCCGCAGAAATCATAAAAAGACATCATGGTGAGATTGGTGTTGAAAGTGAAGAAAACAAAGGCTCTACGTTCTGGTTTTCTATACCAGTGACAAAAAAATAATAATTGGAATTATTTAATTAATAATTAGATTTGTTTTCTGCATAACTATCTATGGACGAATCAACAAAAAGAATCATCATTTTCGATGACGATGAGGACATATTGTCCATCTGCTCGTACATCCTTGAAGAACAGGGCTGGGAAGTACACACTTATACCGATTGCAATAATATTATTGAAAAGGTATCCAGCGTAAATCCGTTAGTGATTTTAATGGACAATTGGATCCCTGATGCAGGCGGTATTGTAGCAACCCAAACACTTAAGAATGATGAGGAGTTGAAAAACATCCCGGTAATCTATTTTTCGGCAAATAGCGATATCCAGTTACTGGCAGAACACGCAGGTGCAGAAACTTATCTGGCAAAACCTTTTGACCTGGATGATCTGGAGCAGATCATCAACACCGTACTGGTTAAGCAATAAACAGATCTCATTTAAATGATATAAAAAAACCCTGTTGCCAAATGCAACAGGGTTTTTCCGTTTTATTCGTTAAGTGACGGACCACCCGGGCCAGGGCCGCCGGGACCACCACCAGGGCCACCAAAGCCACCGCCATCTCTTCTAAAGCCTCTTTCACCAGGCTGTTGCGTAGGCGCTCTTCCGGCAAATTTCTGTAACCTTAAGGTGAACGTTAGCAAGAAGTAACGGCCAAGCCTGTTGGTATTGGTTTGTGTAATAGACGTAGCTGTAGTGTTACTGCTGAAGCCTGTATTCTGGTTAAAGGCATCGAATACAGAAGCACGAATAGTCGCTGCATTGTTCTTCAGGAAGCGGCGTTCAGCATACGCATTTAAAATATTAGGGTTCGTAACCGCAACGGTATAACCATAGTTAATTTGGTGGCTGAAATCATAGCCTAAAGTCCAGTCTTTCCAGAAATAGTTTTTACCATTGATACCCAGTGTCCAGGTTCTTACATTGGCACCGCCCTGTGTCAGGTTATTCTTTACAGAGTTATTTGTTTTATTGATAGAGTAATTGGACAGGAACTGCACGTCTACAATATCCGTCAGATCTACGCGGAAACGCATGCCCGGCGTTAATATCAAATTCTTGGCAATGTTCTTCTGGCTGGTAAGCGCTGCGTTTACAGAGTCTACACTGCTTACGTAACCCACGTTATTTGAGTAGGTGGCGCTTCCGTTGAACATTAATGTATAACGGCGGTTAGCCCATGGCTTAGCATAAGTAAAGAAGCCATTAGCCGAATAATAACCATCGGTATTTACATACCTGGTTAAGATGGTATTCTGCAGATCGCGGTATTCTGCATTATTGCTTAACGCCTTGCTCCTTGGAACCGTGATCACATTTGTGGAGATCTTATCATTGGTTTGCGTGAACGAAGCGTTGGCAAAAATTACATCACCTGTCTGGAAGCTGAATTTGTTGTACCTGATGTTAAAGTTGTTGGCAAATTCCGGCTTCAGGTTAGGGTTACCTTGTACAGGGTATAACGCGTTTGAGAAATCGGTAACAGGCTGCAACTGGCTAAAGCTTGGCATATTGTTGTTACCATTATAATTAATGCTTAAAGAGTTGCTGCGTGCAAAGTTGTAAACAAAACGGGCCGTTGGCGAGAAGTTAACAGTTGTTACGTGAGTTTGTACACCGGTGGTGATAGAATTACCATCAAGAATAGCCGGTTGTATCCCTAAACCTAATGTATAGTTATATTTCTTCTCGATCACCCGGTAGTTTAAACCCGCGCGGTGAGTAATAAATGTATAATTGAAGTTGTTACTTAACCTAGCATAATTGGTACGTGTACCAAAAGTATTTAAGGTATCGGTTTCCTTATCGCTGGAGGTATAGGTATTATTATACGCGTAGTTCAGCTCCATAAAAGAAACTTTACCAACGGGCTCTAAATAAGACAAGCTTGTGCTCACCGCATGATTGTTGCTGTTAGTAGTAATCAGCTGGTTAAGCGGAGCAAGTGGTGTACCCGCCGAATAATTGTATATGGGGTTCTGCGACTGATCATTGCTACCGGTGCTTAAATTCACTAACACGTTAAAATTACGGCCCTTGGTGCTGAAGCGGTGATTATACATTGCGCTTAAACCCAGGTTCGGCGCTGATGAATTCGCATAAGTTTGTGAGGTATATGCCGTGCTGGTATACAGCTGCCCCGTTGTGCGCGATGTTTGCTGGTTCAGCACATTATCGTCAGACAGGGTAAGCGTTTTTGCGTAAGTAAATGTAGGCGTTACCTTTAAGTAATTAATGGTATCCGGCCGGTACTCAATGTTGAAGTTAAACCGGTGATTGATATTATTATCGTTCTCTGTACTAGTCTGGTTGGTGCTACTCGGGAATTGGCCGGTATTCAACTGTTGCGATACGCTATTAGTAAATGTGCTGTTATCTGCAAAGCTGTAGCTGCCGTAGGCCGCAATATGCTTACCCCATTGATCACGGTAGTTACCTCCGATAGAATGTGCATTAGTAATACCGTTCTGGCTGCTGGTTAAGCTACCGCCGCCACCGAAACGTGCAGCGTTACCGCGGCCGCCGCCACCACCGCCGCCGAAGTTGCCGCCCGCACCGCCACCGCCGAAACCACCGCTGGGGCTGCCAAAAGAGAAGGTGTTTACGTTGGTATTATTCAGATTTCCTAAAACAGAAATTTGCCTGTCGCCTTTAAAACTGAAGTAATTCAATGATCCCAGGTAACGGTTATCATTACTTTGCGGGGTTAATGCCCCGGCTCCCGAAGCCGGCGCTGTATTTTTAGGCAATAAGTCGCTGCCATCGCCGCCGGTTGCTTGTAACGAGTAACCGTAGTTGCGGTCTTTCCTGATGTTGACGTTCAGCACTTTATTAGGTTCCCCGGTTTTAATACCGGTTAAATTAGCCTGATCGCCGTAGTCGTCTACCACCTGTATACTTTCCAGAAGATCTGCCGGGATGTTGCGGGTCAACGAGGTAACGTCGCCGCCCATGTAATCCTTACCATTAATACGCACTTTGGTAATCTGCTGGCCTTGCGCGGTTACCGCTCCCGATGTCGGGTCTACATCCACACCCGGCGCCTTTTTCAAGGCATCCTCAAGGGTGGCGTTAGGTCTTACGTTCAAAGCGCTTACTTTATATTCAACGGTATCTTCTTTTACCGCCACCGCGTTCACCCCGACAATCTTTACCTCGTTCAGGGTGGTGTTGGCAACTTTTAACAGAATATTACCCAGATCGGCCACACGCATGTTAGCATCAATGCTGTAATGCTTAATCAGTGTCTGGTAGCCGATGGATTTGATAGTCAGTGTGATTTTGGTGCCGTTTATATTAGGGAAGGTAAAACGGCCGTTCACATCTGCTGCGGCGTTTACACTATCCTTTTTATCTGAAACAAGGGTAACTACACTGCCCGGCAAGGTAGCTTTTGTAGAATCAATAACAGTTCCTCTAACCTCGTGCGCAACCTGCGCAGATGCATAAGAAAAGCCAAAAAATAAAATTACAAGTAATAAGGGTATACGTTTCATTTGCCTATTGGATCAATATCATTGTTGAATTTGTCACCTAATGACACATTCATCGTGCAAAGGTTCAATTAGTTTGGTATAATTATTTGTTTTCTATAGGATTGTTACATTTAGAACCTTAATATCTATTATAAATGTTACAATAGGGCTTTTTCGGCCATTTTTAGGCATATCATAATATTTTTTAATACTGTTTCTTAAGGAATGGTGTAATTATCATCTGTATCATTAAAATCGTTGTTATTTACCACACAAACCAGCAGCCCTTGAACACGCAACTCATTCAATTACAAATTCTTAAAACATAATTTTCAACCGTTCGTTCCTTTTAAACTAAAAAATAGTCAGCTATGAATATCAGAGGCGCGAATCTGCATACCAAAGTGCATAACTGGATCGACACGATTGGTTTTAGACTGAACACGGTGAATACTGATCAGAAAAACAGGATCACCACCAGGCACTATTTTTTTGAGACCTTCAATTTTTTTGAGAAATCTAAAGACGATTCACCAGAGAAAGCGCGCTTTATGTGTTTTGACACTTATGGCGAAAAGGTAAAAGTGAAATCATTGCTCGATCTACAGGCTGCCTTCTTTGAAAATATCAGCCAGCTAAAATAACCGCTGTACTTCTGGTTTTATATTCTTCTTTTGAGCGTTAAAATAAAGCGTTGTCGCTTTTTATCCCTAAAGATATCGAGTAGCAGGCTACGGTCATTATAAGACTTAAAGATGTTGTCGATATCCTGTATGGTCATTTCAGCTACCGGCTTAAAATTGACGGCGGTAATGATATCGTCTTTCCGTAAACCAATGTCATCTGCTGCCGAACCCGGTTCCACCCGGCTGATGACAATCGTATGTAAATCCTTGCCATCGGCATAGTATTCCAGGCCGCTCATGTCGTGTTCGAACGGCTTCTTATAATTACCTGATGGCTTCAGGTACATCATGTTGTTCTGGTAATCCATAATAACGGCAAAACGGTTCAAGATACCCAGCCCGATGCTACCGTCGCGGTTTACCCTGTCCTTAGCAGCAACCTGCGGATTATCAAACGGCAGCGAGGTGATCACATCTTTAAATTTATACTTGCCAATATCCAGTTCATCTACCCGGCTCAGCAAGCCGTTAACCGGCCCTGTTAAACCAATGCCCAGGTTACCTTGTATAAACTTGCGATCCTGCGGCAATTTATGCAGTGCATTTTCAAGCATCAGCGGATGCCCCGCACCAAAATCAATCAGCAGCCTGGCCACATCCGGCGATTTACCATCTACGTTGACGCCAGCCTCTATGTAAGGCTTGTTCTGTTCTATCTTTATCGGAATTTTGTACCCCCGTTTAAACTCTTTTATAGAGCCGGGCCTGGCAAGTGTGATGGTGGTATCTGAAAAACTGAGCTTAACTGCCAGGCTGTTAAACAGATCGTACCCGATAAGGCCGTGAACCGGCATCCCGGCATAGTTGGATAGCCCGAACTGATCTTTATTAAGTACGGCTGCAGATAAGTTGCTACCCCTCACACCATCGATATCAAAAGTTAATCCGCTGGCGATGGATGCCTCCAGGTCTGAACCTTCTCCCAATCCTGACAACTGGATCCGGCGTTTGGTATTGATCCGGGCGGAATCGGCCATGGCAGGGTCGGTAATCACAATGATACCTACACCACTGTCTACAATAAAATTAAACGGCCCCCTGCCCCCTACCCTCACACTAACGATCAACAAATTTCTAACCAGCTTAAAAGGCACCACCACACGCTTTTTCCCTTCGGGCAATTCAAAAAACTGCGCGTTGGCCGCATATGCCATCACCATGAGTATCAGCAGACCAATACAACGCCGGAAACAATATGTGATGGGCTTAAACGACAATTTATACTTATAATTGGAAGTTAAAATTACATAAACATCAGCAGCAATCATAACGATATGTACAGGCAGATAAGCCGCATTTTACTTTGTATACTGGTCTTGGTTTCTACACTGAATATCGCCGAAGCCGGTGGCATCCGGAAGCGGAAGATCAGAAGATTGTTTAAACATTCCGCCATTTTTAACGACCACTTTACAGGCTTTGCACTGTATGACCTGGATGAGAACAAAAGCTTGCTTGAAATTAACGCCGATAAATATTACACCCCGGCTTCCAATACCAAACTGTTTACGTTTTATACTTCGCTGAAAATATTAGGTGATTCCATCCCCGCACTGAAATACCAGCTCATGGGCGACTCGCTATTGTTCTGGGGAACGGGAGATCCCTCTTTTCTGCACCCCGACTTAAAGGGAACCAAAGCTCTGCATTTTTTGCAGCAGTCGGGGAAACAGCTTTATTTCTGTAATGGCTTATATCAAAATGAAATTTTGGGCAGCGGTTGGGCCTGGGACGATTATAACGATTATTACCAGGCAGAGATTAACGAATTACCGCTTTACGGTAACCTGGTAGAGATCAGGAAAGGAAACGGCAAATTGATACAATCTGCTCCGGATTTCTTCGCCCACCTATTGAAGGCGGATAGCAGCCTCCGGACAAATTCATTTACCGTCAGAAGAAACCTTACAGATAATACACTCATGTACCCTGTTTCGGCATCGCCGACAGAAAACTATCACCAATACGTTCCCTTTCAGACCAGCACAGCTCTAACCATTGCTTTATTGCAAGACACCCTGAAGCTAAACGTTTGTAGCCTGCACCTGCCTTTACCTGCAGATGCCCATACCATTTACGATCTGAATGCGGATACCGTCTACCGGCATATGCTTCAGCCGAGCGATAATTTTATCGCGGAGCAGTTATTGCTCAGTTGCTCGTCCGTAAAGTTTGGTTACCTCAACAGTGATTCGGTACGAAACTACTCCTTAAGCCATTTTCTGAATGACCTGCCTGACAAACCGGAGTGGCACGATGGCTCTGGCTTATCGCGATTGAACCTTTTTACCCCGCGCGACCTGATTGCGTTGCTATTAAAAATCAGGGCTGAAATTAATAATGATGAGCGTTTATTTAGTTTATTGCCTGCCGGTGGTGTTTCCGGAACGTTGAAGCGGGTATACCAAACGGATAACGGTAAGCCCTTTGTATTTGCCAAAACAGGGAGCCTCTCTAACAATTATAACCAAAGCGGCTACCTAATTACCAGGAAGGGTAAACACCTGGCCTTTAGCCTGATGAACAACAATTTTGTAGAGCCTTCGCGCACGGTAAGAGACGAGATTGTAAAACTGATGACCTATATTCACGATAACTTTTAAGCGATTTTAACAGCATAGCTTTTACTCCGGGATGAATAATCACCACATTCTCAAAACATTATTACGGCGTTTCCTGTAATTAATTGAGAATGAGCCGATCCTTTATTTTATTAGTGTTAGCCGTTGTATTGGTTTGTTGTAAACAGCAAACCAATACAACTTTTTATCCGGCAGCTACTGATACCCTGAAAAAGGACAACGACGGTGTTTATGAACGTGTGCAAACAGGGAATATCCAACCTGCGGAGCTACTGACTTTTGCTCAAACATTAAAAGGCGTACCCTACAAATACGCATCCACTAACCCCCAAGAGGGCTTGGATTGTTCCGGTTTCGTCACCTATGTTTTCAATCATTTTAACATAGAAGTACCGCGTACCTCGGCAGATTTTTCGACTGTCCCTGAAGAGATTGAACTTAAACAAGCCAAACCCGGCGACCTGATCTTTTTTACAGGAACAGACAGCACATCTAAAACCGTAGGCCATATGGGTATTATCACCTTTCATAACCAGGATAGCACCCTTTTTATCCATTCTACTTCCGGCAGGGCAATGGGCGTTACCGAAACACCTTTAACCAAAGGCTACCAGGCACGGTACGTAAAAACGGTAAGGATATTTCCGCAGAATAAGCGTTAGATATTATTTCAAAATCTCGCGGATGTCTTCTGCCGTAAGGGTTTTAATGAAGCTTTCTTCAGTAGTGATCAATGCGCGCGCGACGCTTAACTTACGTTGCTGAAGCGCCAGGATCTTCTCTTCAACCGTATCCTTCGTGATGAACTTATAGATGAAGATGTTCTTAGTCTGCCCGATGCGGTGCGTACGGTCAATGGCTTGCTGCTCAATAGCCGGGTTCCACCATGGATCCAGAATGAATACATAATCGGCCTCGGTTAGGTTCAGACCAACGCCACCGGCCTTTATCGAAATCAGGAACACACGGGTCTGTTCGTCTTCCTGGAAGTTTTTTACCACCTCGCCGCGGTTTTGCGTAGAGCCATCCAGATAGGCATATTTAATATCGCATTTTTCCAGGTAATCGCGGTAAATACTCAGCTGTTTAACAAATTGCGAGAAGATCAGCACCTTATGGCCGCCGTCGAGCACGTTGGTGAGCGTATGCACCACGTCCTCAAACTTACCGGAATCACCCTCGTACTCATCGTCTATCATGCTGGGGTGATTGGCAACCTGCCTAAGCTTGGTTAATCCCTGTAAAATCTGGATCTGGCTTTGCGCAAAGGTGCCATCCTCCAGACCCTGCAATAGCTCGTTCCGGTATTCCGATTTAATCTTCTCATACACTTCGGCCTGCTCATCGCTCATCTGGCAGTAGAACAGGTGTTCTGTTTTTGGCGGCAGCTCGGTTGCCACCTGTTCTTTAGTACGGCGGAGCACAAACGGCTTGATCATGGCCTGCAGCTTACGCGCTTTATCTTCGTCTTTCTTTTTCTCGATAGGCGTCACAAACTCATTGATGAAATATTGTTGACTACCCAACAAACCCGGATTAATGAAAGACATCTGCGTCCACAAATCATTAACAGAATTTTCTACAGGGGTACCGCTCAGAATCAGCTTAAACTGTGATTTCAGCTGCTTAACTGCCTGGTATGATTTGGAAGACGGATTCTTGATATTCTGACTTTCGTCCAGGATGATATAATCAAAGAAAAAGGCTTTCAGCAGGTCAATGTCTATCCGGCTGATGCCATAGGTGGTCACCACCACATCGTAATTACTAAAAACTTCCGACGATTTATAGCGCATTACGCCGGTATGCACCATCATGCGCAACTGCGGCGTAAACTTTCGGGCTTCGTTGATCCAGTTGTAAATCAACGAGGTAGGCATGATTAGCAGCGAAGTTGTCTTGCTGCCCCTTGCTTCTGCCTCTTCTTTATTTTTCTGCAATAGGGCCAACGTCTGGATGGTTTTACCCAAACCCATGTCGTCCGCCAAACAGCCGCCAAAATGATACTTCTTCAGGAAATGGAACCAGTTGTACCCGGCCTTTTGGTAACTGCGTAAGCTACCGTTAAAATTAACCGGCGTTGGTATTTCTTCCAGCTCATCAAAGTCGATCAACTGTTGCAGTTTACGGTTCATGGTCACGGTGGCCAATTCACCTTCTGCCAGCTCATTGATAATGCCGATATGATGTTTCCGTAGTTTCAGGTCTGCGCTGCCATCTGTAAAGTGCAGCAGGTTACTGTACTGCGAGAACCATTTTTCGGGGATGACAGCGATCTCTCCCGATGGCAAAACAAACTCCTTCTTCTTGTTAAGGATGTGGTTCCGCAACTCGATAAAAGGCACCTGGTAAGGGCCAAAAAAAACTACGGCATAAATATCGAACCAGTCGTTATGCTCATTCACCTGTAAGTCTATTTTGCTGCTCCCAAACAGGTAACGCTTGTTTCCTTCCGGCTGCTCAATCACAAAGCCCTGTCGGGTCAATTCATCGTGGTTTTGGTTCAGCCAATCCAGAATAGACAAGGAATGGTCTGTATCTTCGTTGTCGGTTACCACTTCCAGGTTCTGGAACAATGAAGACGCTGCCTTTAGACCAAGGTTTTCCAGCACCTGTAGGCGGCCTTTCTCCCACGTTACCGAACGTTTAATACGGTGGAAGATGTAATCATCGCCCTGGTGATCTATCCTGACAGAAACCTGCCGGC
Source organism: Mucilaginibacter straminoryzae (assembly GCF_022953055.1). Lineage (GTDB taxonomy): Bacteria > Bacteroidota > Bacteroidia > Sphingobacteriales > Sphingobacteriaceae > Mucilaginibacter > Mucilaginibacter straminoryzae. The sequence continues at coordinate 235,741 of NZ_JALJEJ010000006.1, forward strand.
CATCTCCCGCGGGAAAAACATAACCCGAATATTTAAAATACAGTTGCAGTTGTGAGGTACCGCCCTCAACAATAATCGGTTTCAGCACGGGTACGGCATCGTACTTTTCGGTATTGATGGTGAACCCTTCTGCATGCACGTGATGCTTTTCGATCAGCGGCGCCACAAAGCGCTCCATATAGGATTGTTCTGACGAACGCGGGATGGCAATGTACCGTTTATTTAAAAATGGCTGTAATTTTTTACCTTCTATATCACGTTCGAAATAGTACAGCACATCGTCCAGCAAAAGCCACGCAGGGTGGTTACATATGATCTCGGCATTACGGAACATGAATTCAATCTTCATGCCCTGGTATTTGATGGTAGGGTAATACCTGATCTCTGTTTCGTTTCGTTTGAAATGGAACAGAATAGAGGCCGGTTCGTCTGCAATGGTCAACTTTCTGCCGGCGGGATAGCCCTCTTTGCTCATCAGGTAAATTGACTTTTCCCTCAGCGCATTCAGCACTTCGGCTACCTTTTTCTCAATCTTCGGCCTGAACATATCGAACATTTGTTCGGTAAATATCTTGCTGAAGAACTCATACGGGCGGATCGGCTTTTTATAGTAGCGCTTAATCAGGTTGCCCTGCTCTATATCTTCTAGTATTTTAATCAGCTTCAGATCCGTTTCGTCAATACAATGGATAAACTCTGTTGCCGTGTTAGAAAAAAGGCGCTGGTAGGTAAGTGAAAACTCGCCGTTGGGGTTAAGCTGTACAATGTGCGGTTCTATCACGTAACCCAGGTACTCATGCTTGGCAATAGCATAAATTAACTGGCATGGTTTAGAACTGTCGACACGTAGCATAGATGAAGCAAAAAATTAATCGAAGCTACATCAAGAAAAAATTCAAACGTAAACAGAATTTGCTTTAAGTAAAAAAGATTTGCCCTAAAATTTGTCAACAGTGGTAAAAAACAGATATTTATTTAAACAATTTGATCCTAAAAAGACACTTCTATAGAAAGTTAGCATGGTTTACATGAAACGATCAGGGCATTTGCTGTAACCATTGCGAAGCTTCGTCGCGATCTGTAAAAAATTGAGCGGTTATATTGCCGATGGCGATATCCAAACTCTTTTTTGCCGACATGCGACTGAATGTACTTGGCGAGTAAATCCAGGCGAAATATTTAAGCCCAGCCTGCTCCATAGCAGGGAACCACACCGTTCCACCCCAGTCAACCGCTTCAGACCAGTTCCCTAACACGTGTGTATTATCATTCAGAACCTTGGTACAACCACTCTTTTTCAGTATCTCCAGCATGGCCAGGCACCCGCTTTTTACCGAGTCGAAATTCTGATAACCAAGCCAATCTACTTCCAGGCGTTGTTGCGCAGCATTATATTGAATCTCGATGTAATTTGCTTTATAGAAAGTGCGGTGGTCGGTGGCGTATTCTTTCAATTCCTGTTTACCGCTGATCGGCAGCAAAAAGAAAAAAGTAGAGCCCTTACCCGGTTCACTTTCAATCCAGAAGCTGCCATTGTGCCTTTTGATGATCTCTGAAGAAATAAACAGGCCCAGGCCCAATCCCTGAAAACGCATAGAAGTGTTATCGATCCGGTAATAGCGTTCAAACAAGTTTAGCAAGTATTCGGGTGCTATGCCGATGCCAAAATCCTGAACGGATACGATGATGTTATCCTGGTTCACTTCAGAACGAAGGACGATCTTTTTATTATCGGGCGAATACTTGATAGCGTTAGTCAGAAAGTTATTGATCACCTGCTCAATTCGCAGACGGTCACCTTTGTATGTTACCCTATCTGATCTCTCTACAACAATCTCATAATCCGGAAACATTTGCTGGATACTTTCCACACTATCGCTCACGGCACTGCTGAAGTCAAACTCTTCCGCATTGTAGATCATTTTGCCGGCGTTAATGCGCGAAACATCCAGCAGGTCATTGATCAGCCGCTCCAAACGGTCTAACTGCCCGGTAGCTTTGCCTACAAATTTGTAACCGGCATCCTCTGGTTGCAAACTTTTCTTCAGGATCTGGAAAAAGGCCTTGACGGTGGTTAACGGTGTCTTGAGCTCATGGCTGGCAATGCTGATAAACTCATCCTTCTTCTTTTCAGATTCTTTTTGTTCGTGAATATCCGTGTTGGTACCAAACCATTTGATAACCTCGCCATGCTCGTTTTTTAATGGCAGCGCTTTGGCCAGGTGCCACCGGTAAGTACCGTCAGTCCCTCTTTTGGTACGGTACTCAATTTCGTAAGGCGAACTGTATTTTAGCGAATTGTTCCAGGTTTTCAATGCCCTTGGCAGGTCATCGGGGTGAAGGGCATTCTCCCACCCTGCGCCGAGCGAGACCTCAAGTGTTTGCCCAGTGTAATCATACCAGCGCTGATTGAAATAATCTACCTGCCCGGAGGAATCAGCCGTCCATACCGCTACAGGGATATTATCCGCCAGTAGCCTGAACTGCTCCCTGCTGATCTGCAATTCTGCCGCGTTTGCTTTCGCAACGCTTTTCAGGTAGTCATTCTCCAGCAGCAATGCTTTCTCACGTGCCAAAAGCGCGCTATGCTCGGCCTTCAGCAACTCCAGTTCCCCTTGCAGCTGCAAGTATTTATCAGTATCGGACATCAATAATATAAACGCAAAAAACCTTTAAAGGTTGAATTATATAGAGATTTGCCCTTCAAATACCAGCTTGGCAGGCCCTTCTAAAAAGATATTGGTAAAATGGTTTCCCTGGCGCGAGAAACGGATATTCAAGTTGCCGCCAAGTACGCGGATGGGCGTGCTGACGGTACCGCTCTGGTCATTGCGGGTTGCCATAGCCAAGGCGACTGCTGTTACACCGGTGCCGCAGGCAAAAGTTTCATCTTCTACCCCGCGTTCAAAAGTTCTGACGAAGTAGCCATCGCCCTCGGGTTCAACAAAATTCACATTGATGCCCTTTGCACCATAGGTTTCGTTATTGCGAATTGCTTTCCCCTCGTGATACACATCTTTCGAAGCAAGATCTGAAGTAAGCTGTACATAATGCGGAGAACCGGTATTCAACACATAAGCTTCGCCATCACGGTCGATAGTTTCCAGATCGATCATTTGCAGACTTACCCAGTCGCCTTCGGCTGAAACTTTGGCATAATGCGGGCCGTCTACTGCCAAAAAGTTTGTTTCATCTTTAATCACACCCAGAAATTTGGCGAAGGCGACAATGCACCGGCCACCATTACCACACATACTGCTGGGTTGCCCGTCCGAGTTGTAATAGACCATCCGGAAGTCGTAACCCGGTTCGTTTTCCAGGAACATCATCCCATCGCCGCCAACACCGAAGCGACGGTCGCAAATACGTGCAATTAGCGCAGGATTGTGGTGATCTACCTTATTTTCGCGATTATCAACCAAAATAAAATCGTTGCCTGCGCCCTGGTATTTATAAAAATGAAGTTCCACCAAGTATAATTTTTACAAGAATAAAGATTTGCCGACTTCGCCCCGCCTAACTGCGGTTGTTTTTACATAAGCCGGACTTTAACAATTTTTAACAAAAATGCAGATAACTTATTATTGTTCATACCGTCTATATGGTATTAAATTTGAATATTGTTTTTCACAAGCTAAAAGAACGTAAATAGAATATATGAGAAAGATAGGTTTAACATTGTTAACAGCTTTTGTAGGCGGGGCAATGGCGATTGGTACCTACAAGGTATTTGAAAACAAAGAAGCAGCAAGCATGAGCTTTGAAGATCGCCAGAAAGTTTATTTCGCTAGCAATAAATCAGCTGCAATAACCTCATCTGCCGGTGAGGTTGATTTTACACAGGCTGCAGCAGCGGTAACACCAGCTGTAGTTTATATCCGTACCACTTACAGCGCACAAGCCGGTGGCGGACGAAATGAAATGGAAGATTTATTCGGCCAGATGTTCGGTCAGCGTGCGCCACGCCGCTCAACCCCGCAAATGGCATCAGGTTCTGGTGTGATCATCTCGCCCGATGGCTACATTGTAACCAATAACCACGTAGTAGAGAAAGCAGATAAGATCAGCGTGACTACTAATGATCACCGCACCTTCCAGGCTAAAGTGATCGGTACCGACCCTAATACAGATCTGGCTTTGATTAAAGTGACCGCTACTAACCTGCCGATTGTAAAATTAGGCAACTCTGACGATGTACGCGTTGGCGAGTGGGTACTGGCGGTAGGTAACCCGTTTAACTTAACATCAACCGTTACTGCCGGTATTGTAAGCGCTAAAGGACGTAACATTGGCATTATCGGTTCTGAAAATGACGATGATGACGACAACGGGGGCTATAATCCGTTTGGCCCAACCCGTAACCAGCAGGCACCACGTGTAAACAAAGCCATAGAGTCTTTTATCCAGACAGACGCGGCCATTAACCCTGGTAACAGCGGTGGTGCATTGGTTAACACCCGTGGCGAGCTGATCGGTATCAATTCAGCCATTGCTTCACACACCGGCTCATACGAAGGTTATGGCTTTGCGATTCCGATTAACCTGGCTAAAAAGGTACTGGACGATATTGAGAAATACGGCAGTGTACGCCGCGGTTATATCGGTGTAAACTTCCGCGAATTAAACGAAGATGTAGCACAAGATCTGGGAATTAAAAACACCAATGGTTTATACGTGAATGACGTAGTACCTGGTGGTGGTGCAGAAGCCGCTGGTATCCGCAAAGGTGACGTGATTACTAAAGTAGAAGGTAACACTATTTATGAATCTTCTGACTTGCAGGAACGTGTAGGCCGTTTACAACCTGGTGATAAAATACATGTAACCGTTGTACGTGACGGTGCTGAAAAGAATTTTGCAGTTACCTTAAAATCTGATGCTGGTAATACCAACCGTACAGCAGCACGCAGCAAATCTGCAGAAGAGCTTTATAATAAACTTGGTGCCAGCTTCCAGCCGCTTACCGCAGCACAGAAAGCTAAATTCCATGTTACGCATGGTGTTATTGTGACCCAGGTTCGCCAGGGCGGTTTCTTTGACGAAACTGAAACCCCGGTAGGTTCTGTAATTACTTCGATCAATAACCAGCCGATCAACAGTATTGCCGACATTGACAAGGCAATTACCAACATTAAAAATGGCATGGTAAAAATCACCGGTATTTCTCCTGATGGCATCAGCTTCAGCAATACCTTCCAGGTGCAATAATTTAAGTTACTACAATTGTTTATAGCAGGGTCCGGCGGTATCGCCGGGCCTTTGTTTTTTAATACTGTTTGCCCGGACTTTTAACTATTCGGCAAAAACAGTGCTATCATCGCTGCCTCGACTAACTACAAAATCAACAAAAAGCCACTTTTGTTAAATTTTTATTAAATATTCAGTTTAATAGATGAAAAATAAACATTGTGCGTATCTTTATGTTATCAATCTATTAAACAATACGGCAATGAAAAACAAACCTTTAAGTTACCTGATACTGCAGTTTGTTACCGCTGCAGCATTTTTAGTACTTGCATTTGTTTTTACAAGTAACTAAACAAAGCAAAAATTTTATTAACAGGCGTGGCTACGAAATTTCACGTCGATTTGCGGGGTAAAGGATATATTTTACTGTTGGTTAATAAAATTAAAAATTTGCCTTTCTAATTTAATGTGTTTATTTTCAGGGTGATAACCCATGAAATCAAACACAACTCAGCCTTTAGCGCGCATTTTTTCTATTGACATTTTACGCGGCGTAATCATGATTATTATGGCATTAGATCATGTTCGTGATTATTTCACCAACGTACGTTTTGATCCGCTCGATCTGTCGCAGACTACGCCGCTATTATTCTTTACCCGGTGGATCACGCATTTTTGCGCACCAACGTTTATTTTTCTTTCCGGGGCAAGTGCCTGGCTGGCCGGTCGTAAACGCACTAAAAAAGAAAGCGCCGCTTTTCTGTTCAAGCGAGGGTTATGGCTTATCTTTCTGGAGTTGACTATCATCGGTTTTGGCTGGCAGTTCGATATTGGGTTCCACCTGTTTTTTACACAGGTGATCTGGGCGATCGGCTGGAGCATGATCTTCCTTTCTGTACTGGTCTTCCTGCCGAATACTTACATTGCTACCATAGGGCTGATCCTGATCTTTGGTCACAACCTGTTAGACCCCATACAGTCTGCCCAATTTGGCAGTGCCAAACCTTTCTGGATGTTCCTGCACGAATCAAATATCTACTTTTGGAGCAAAGGGCGCGGCGTTCTGCTTTTCTACCCCATCATCCCGTGGATTGGCGTAATGGCGGTAGGCTATGCCTTCGGTACTTTATTTGCGCTTCCTGCTACCGAGAGAAAGCCCCTGTTTATTAAAATAGGGTTAGCATGCCTGGTGGTATTTCTGATTCTACGCATCCCTAATATTTACGGCGACCCTTTCCCATGGCAGCACCAGGCCATCTGGTGGAAGAATATCCTGGCAGTAATTAAAGTCCATAAATACCCACCCTCTTTAGCCTACCTATTGATGACGCTGGGGATCTCCATCATCGTATTGGCGCTACTGGAAGGGGCAAACAACAGGTTATCCAGGTTTTTCACCGTTTACGGCAAAGTACCCTTCTTTTACTACCTGCTGCATATTTACCTCATCCATATTTTACAAATAATTGTAGCAGTTGCGGCGGGTTTTAACGTAAAAGATATGCTCAGTGCTTTTGATAAAAGCCCGGATCACTGGGGATTTTCACTACCAGTGGTATACTTGATATGGATTGCTGTAATAGCAATATTGTATCTGCCCTGCCGGTGGTTTATGCAGGTTAAAAGCAAGCGAAAAGATTGGTGGTTAAGTTATATCTGATATGGTAATGTTACTAAAAGAGAAACTCGCAGAAATATTCAAAGCACATCGTATAGCTACGCTTTGCTTCGGCACGTATGTGTTAATGTGGGTAGCCCTTTATCTTTACATTATTACAGACTATCTTTTCTTTGACACTGCGCATGCAGACCGCATCAATTATCTACTGCTGCTCGCGTTTTTGTTAACCCTGCCTTTTGTAATTCTGCTGATGATTATTGCGGTACTGAGCGATCAAAACAGAAAATTCTACCTGCGCTTAAGCCTCATCTTAATTGCTCCGCTGGTATTGAGTATACTGTTAGGCGTGTTTAACGATTCGCAAAGCCCTAACTGAAGGCCTGTCTAAAGGCGACCATAACGGCGAGGTATGTATCGCGGTCAAGGTCAAAGCCTTCGGGTTTCTCTGGCCGCACCGGCTTTCCTTTTTTAAACTCTACCGGGAAAAGCGCGATAAAATCCTGCTGTGTTATTTCGTACCGTAGCCATGGCGTTCTGTTATAAATATCCATCAGCTTCATCTCAAAGTGCCTTACTGCATACTGGTCCATCAGGTTCAAAGTTACGCATTTAACAGCATATCGCTGCTTATCCGCCCGGCTGGGTAAATACCGACAATGCACGAATTTAAGTTTTGCTATGACCAGATATTCCCGAAAAGCTACCTTTGCAACCTGCCGGTGCAAAACATCGCCGGCAGCTAATTGAAGATTAAGTGCATGGATCATTTTATTAAGATAGCGCAGGAATTAGGCGTATCTTCAAAACAGGTGGATACGACAGTAGGTTTGCTGGATGAAGGTGCAACCGTTCCGTTTATATCCCGTTACCGCAAAGAACTTACCGGTAGTTTAGATGAGGTGCAGGTAGCCGCCATCCGCGACAGGATACAGCAATTGCGCGAGCTGGACAAGCGCCGTGAAGCGATCATTAAATCACTCACCGATTTAGGAAAGCTGACGCCAGAGCTGGAAAAGCAGTTGAACGAAGCCGAGACGATGGTAACGCTGGAAGATATTTATCTGCCTTACCGTCCGAAAAGAAAAACACGTGCCAGTGTAGCACGCGAAAAAGGCTTGCAACCTCTTGCCGATCTGCTGCTGGCCCAGGAGAAAGGCGATCCGGAACTGGAAGCCGAAAAATATATCGATACAGAAAAAGGCGTTAACAACGCAGCAGAAGCTTTAGCCGGTGCCCGGGATATCATCGCCGAAACTATCAGTGAAAATGCCGAGGCACGTGCGCAAATGCGCGAATTATTCTTGCAGAAAGGCAGTTTCCAATCTAAAGTGGTGCCGGGAAAAGAAGAAGCAGGCATTAAGTATAAAGATTATTTCGACTGGACAGAACCGGTGGCTTCTGCGCCATCGCACCGCGTGCTGGCCATGCGCCGCGGCGAGAAAGAAGAGATCTTGTGGTTGGATATCCAACCGCCTGAAGAAGAAGCGATCGATTTACTGGAGCGGACCTTTGTGAAGGCAAATAACCCGAATAGCTTGCAGGTAAAACTGGCTTTAGGCGACAGTTATAAACGCTTATTAAAACCTTCTATGGAAACAGAAGTGCGGTTGCTGACCAAAAAGAAGGCAGACGAAGAAGCGATCCGCGTATTTGCCGAAAATGCCCGGCAACTTTTACTGGCCGCCCCGCTTGGGCAAAAGCGCCTGATTGCGATAGACCCTGGTTTCAGGACGGGTTGTAAAGTGGTAGCATTGAATGAGCAGGGTAAACTTCTTGAATATACGGCTATCTTCCCGCATACGGGAGCAGGCGGGCAGGCAGAAGCCGGAAAAACCTTGCAACAACTGGTGCAGAAATACCAGACTGAGGCCATTGCTATCGGTAATGGTACCGCAGGCCGCGAAACGGAGCAGTTTGTCCGCGGGTTGAATCTCGGCGGGGTAACCATTGTAATGGTGAACGAAAGCGGCGCGTCTATTTATTCGGCATCTGAAGTTGCACGGGAAGAATTCCCAGACCAGGATGTTACCGTGCGCGGCGCAGTTTCCATCGGAAGAAGATTAATGGACCCACTGGCAGAACTGGTAAAGATCGACCCGAAATCAATCGGTGTCGGCCAATACCAGCACGATGTTGATCAGAATAAGTTACAGACTTCTTTGGATGACACCGTTATCAGTGCCGTAAATGCGGTGGGTGTAGAACTGAATACCGCTTCTAAACAGATTTTATCATATGTATCAGGTTTGGGTCCGCAGTTGGCGCAAAACATTGTGGAGTACCGTAACCAGAACGGTGCCTTCAAAGGCCGCGACCAATTGAAAAAAGTACCGCGCTTAGGCGAAAAGGCTTTTGAGCAGGCAGCCGGTTTCTTACGCATCCGCAATGCGGGTAATCCGCTTGATGCCAGCGCCGTTCACCCCGAACGTTACAGCTTGGTAGAGCAAATGGCAAAAGACATGAACTGCTCTGTAAAAGACCTGATGAGCGATAGTAAGCTTCGCGCCAGCATTCCGCTGAAAAAATATATCAGCGAAACGGTGGGGTTGCCCACACTGAATGATATTATGGCCGAGCTGGCCAAGCCAGGATTAGACCCGCGCGAAAAATTCGAGGCTTTTAGTTTTACCGAAGGTGTAAATGAAATAAGCGACCTTAAAGTGGGTATGAAACTGCCGGGTATTGTTACCAATATTACCAATTTTGGCGCCTTTGTAGATATTGGTGTTCATCAGGATGGTCTGGTACACCTGAGCCAGATTACCAACCGGTATATCAAAGACCCGAACGAGGTATTAAAAGTGCATCAGCAGGTAATGGTAACGGTTACAGAGGTAGATGTAAACCGCAAACGTATTTCGCTTTCTATGAAAGAAGCGGCAGCCCCAACGGAAGTAAATAAAAAGAAAAGGGACGCGGGCTCTTATCAAAAGAATAAGCAAGAGCCCGAGACGGATCTGCAAATTAAACTGGCTGCGTTAAAAAACAAGTTCAGGTAAAGGATTATTCCAGGCTGATTTGTCTTTTAATGCTTTCTTCTAAAGAGATAAAGGTTTCTGTTCGTTGTATGCCCGGTACGCTCTGGATGTGTTCATTCAGCACTTCGCGTAAATGAGCGGTATCGTGGCATACAATTTTGGCAAAAATACTCCAGCTTCCGGTGGTATAATAAAGCTCTACAATTTCCTTAATTTCTTTCAGCTGCCTTACAGCATCATTGTATTGTGAGCCTTTTTCGAGATAAATACCAAGGAAGGCTGTGATATCAAAACCTAACTTTTGCGGATCTACCTCCAGACTGGCACCTTTTATCACACCCATCTCCTCCAATTTTTTCATGCGTACGTGAATGGTGCCGCCCGAAACGATTAACTCTTTTGCAATTTCCGTATACGGTGTGGTTGCATTGTTCATCAATATTGATAAAATCTGGATATCGAGATTATCAATTTCTAAATTTTGAGCTTTTTTGTGGGGCATAAATTTTAAAAAAAGTATTTATTCACAAGTCTAATTAAAATTTGAATAAAAATAAAATTATTTCTTTGAAATATTTGCAAGAAATCACAACCTGCATTAAATTTGTATCAAGCAACTGAGAAATAGTAGCTCTCGTTCTTAAAAATAAATACACTGTTGGGTGGTGAAATTTTTGGCAGACACACCTCCTTGTCCCGGTGGCGGAGAATCTGGGAAACCCGATGCGGGCTAACCACTCTGTGAAGGTTCGAGTCCTTCCCCAACAGCCTCTTCTCATAATTTAGGTTTATAATTGGTTAGTAAAAGTCCCCTGCCCATCAGGGGCTTTGCTGTTTCTAAGGGTTTCGTAATCCAAATCAAGCTATCCAGAACAACTATCGTTCGCAATCACTTTACTGTGGATGTCCACACTGTGTAATTTCGTATCGTATAAAACAAGCGTTAGGCTTTTTTGTATAGTATGTCTTATCGTATAGAAAATTGCCTGCTCTTTTTCATAACATTGCATTTTTAAAATCTACTTTTTTGAACGGTACCGGTAAGAAAATACTTTCATGGACGATAAAGGCAGCCATACTGGTACTGGCATTTGTATTTATCTACCACAAGGTTACCAGTAACCAAAACCTGGCGCAGTTTAAGCTGCTGCTAAGCCATATCGAAAGCAGTACCGCTATTGCTATCATGGGTACCGTGTTCCTGCTAATGTTGTGTAATTGGTTCCTGGAGGCATTAAAATGGCGTTTCCTTACCCGTACACTTACGCCAATAAGTATTTATAAAGCTGTAGAGGCTGTTTTCTGCGGGTTAACCTGGGCTGTTTTTACCCCTAACCGTTTGGGCGAATATGGTGGGCGGGTGATGTTCCTTCCACCGCGAAAGCGCATCCACGGGGTGTTTTCTATGGCCGTCGGCTCAATAGGACAGATGGTAATTACTAACGTGCTGGGTCTTATCGCTATCCTTTGGTTCATTTTTCGCTTTCTGCACGTTCAATTGTGGTTATACCTTGCGGCGGTAAGTCTTGCAATACTTGTTATTGCACTGCTGCTGATCTTTTACTTTAACATTAGCAGCCTGGTTGGGGTACTCAACAGCGTAAAGTTCCTTAAAAAGTATCACCGCTTTTTTAGCATCATGAACCGCTACCGCAAGAAAGAGCTGAACCAGATCATGGGCTTCTGCCTGGCACGCTTCGCCGTGTTTACATTTCAATACTACCTGGTATTGCACCTGCTGATACCAGACCTTGGCTTGTTCACCATCTGCATGATGGTGTTTATCATGTTCTTCATTCAATCCATCCTCCCCTCGCTGGATCTGTTTGACGTTGGCGTGCGGAATGTTACCGCTACGTTTTTCTTTGCCTATGTTACCCACCAGGAAATAGCTGTTATGGCTGCGGTATCCAGTATCTGGTTTGTTAATTTAATTTTGCCCGCTATTCTGGGCTCGGTGTTTGTTTTTAAAATGAAATTCTTTTGATCGCTACTATTACATACCTTTCTTATTTACTTACCGGGCTGTACCTGCTCGTGCTGGTTTACATGATCCGCGGCTGGGGCGCTATAAAAAGACCTGCACTTCCAAAGCGCGAGTTTAAAAGCCGGATTACCATATTAATAGCTGCCCGGAACGAAGAGGATAATATCGGTGCGACGATTAATGATCTGCTGGCGCAGGATTATCCGCGTGAACTGACAGAGATCATTATCGTAGACGACCACTCTACAGACCGCACGGCAGAGATTATTACCAGCTATGCCAGCCAGGGCGTAAAGCTGCTACAGCTAAAGGAAGAACAGGCCCTTAACTCTTATAAAAAGAAAGCCATTGCCGAGGCGATTAAACAATCAACCGGCGAGATTATGGTGGCTACAGACGCCGATTGCCACATGGGGCCGCAATGGTTATCAACAGTCGCAAATTACTTCGAAACTTATAACCCGGTAATGGTATCCTCGCCGGTGACCTATTACCGCGAGCAGTCCTTGTTCGAGCGGGTACAGACACTGGAATTTAGCTATCTCATCGGGCTGGGCGCCTCGTTCATTGGTAATGGACGTGCCTCTACCTGTAACGGCGCAAACCTTGCCTATCGTAAAGATGTGTTTTTTGAAGTTGGTGGTTTTGCGGGGATAGATGATGTCGCTTCCGGAGATGATGAGCTATTACTACAAAAGATTGCGGTAGTGTATCCGGGCCGTATCGCCTTTCTGAAAGACGCACGCGCCGTGGTATACACCTATGCCAAACCGACACTTAAAGCATTATTGCAGCAGCGCAGGCGCTGGGCTTCCAAATCTACCAAATACAAGGATAAAAAAGTGGTGGCATTAGCCGTAGGCATCTGGCTGTTTAACGTATCGCTGCTGGTTAACCTGATGGCCGGTTTCTGGTTCCACGCGTTATGGATAGTCTTCGCTATACAACTATTGTTGAAGTTCCTTTTCGAAATTATTTTCCTGCTACCGATTACCTTATTTTTCCGCCGTCCAAGCCTCGTTGTCTTGCTTACGATACTTTCGCCGGTACACATTCTTTATTTTGTTTATGTGGGTTTTATTGGCAATACCAGAAAATACGATTGGAAGGGACGCACCGTGCGTTAATTCTTATTATTTTAATTAAAACTGTTCAGTTAACCATAATTTATTTTCTAATTTAGTCGGAGGCTGCTAAAACTTAATGGAATACTTGGACCCCACCTCCGGCGAAGACGAACTGATCAGGCTATTGCTTAAAAGACAGTCTGAACTGAATTCGCTTTTAGAGGTTACGCGTGCCATTAATAAAAACACCGCCACACCGGTACTGTTGCAAATGCTGGAGGTGATCCTTAAAAATTACCTGCAGGTAGGTAAGCTTAGGTTCCTGGTAGAAAAGAACGGTTCTTTTATTTGCGTGGCAAAATTTGGGGGCGAGTTTGAGAACGCCAACCATATTGCCAAATCCTGCCAGAAGCTAAAGAAGATAAAAGCGCCGTTGGCTTTAACCAACCATCCGGACCGTATCTTATCTAACTATCACTACTTCATCCCATTCTATCATAAAAATAAAGCCCTTGCTTACGCACTCATCGGCGATTTTAACACCACCGGTGACATGCTCAGCAACGACCTGAACTTTATTCAGACCCTGATCAACGTAATTGTTGTAGCACTGGAAAATAAGCGGCTTTTCCGCGAACGCTTACAGGCAGAACGTTTTCAGCGCGAGATGGAACTGGCCGTAGAGGTGCAGAACATGCTGATACCCGTCCGGCTGCATAAAGATACTGCGGTAGAGATCGGCGCTAAGTACCTGCCCCATCAGGATATCGGCGGCGATTATTTCGATTTTATCCGCCTGAACGAGAAGGAAATTTTATGGTGTATTGCCGATGTGTCCGGCAAAGGTATCTCTGCTGCATTGCTGATGGCCAACTTCCAGGCAAGCCTGCGCGCCTGGGCCACGGTAGAAAATGATTTAAGCACCGTAATAGAAAAGCTGAACCAGATTGTGGTACGCAATACCAAAGGCGAACGCTTTATTACTTTATTCCTGGCCAAGTATAACGAACAGACACGTAAGCTCAATTACATTAATGCAGGGCACAATCCCTCTATCCTGTACGCTAACGGAAATGCAAAACCACTACAACTGGGCACCACCATGCTGGGGATCTTTGATGAACTTCCATTCATTAACCAGGGCGAAATGGATGTTGAACCCGGCACCCTGATCATCAATTATACTGACGGTTTGATGGATTACGAGTTGAAGAATGATGCCGCCTGGAAAGAGGAGCATTTGATAGACTTTGTGATCCGGAACGGCGAACTTAACCCCGACCGCTTTAACCAGCTACTGATGGACCACCTTAACCTGGTAATCCGCGGTAAGCCTATTGATGACATTACCCTGCTAACTTTGAGAATTTTCTGATAACTTTTAACAGTTATACCAGATATTTGCGTTACACTTAGTAAATGTTAGCTGCGCGATATCAACATACCCTAATAGAAGCCGGTTGCGACGAAGCCGGGCGCGGGTGCCTGGCAGGACCGGTGTTTGCTGCGGCGGTTATTTTGCCTACAGACTTCGATCATGACCTGCTGACGGATTCTAAAATGCTGGACGAAGACAGCCGCTATGAACTTCGCCCCATGATTGAAGAAAGGGCACTGGCCTATGCTGTTGCTTCTGTTGATAACCACGAGATTGACCGTATCAATATCCTTAACGCCTCATTCCTGGCAATGCACCGTGCTATCGACCAGCTGCACATCCGGCCGGAATTCCTGATCATCGACGGTAACCGTTTTAATAAATATCAGCAGGTTCCGCATCAGTGTGTCATCAAAGGCGATTCGCTTTATTTCAGCATTGCAGCAGCATCTATCCTGGCAAAAACCTATCGGGATGATTACATGAAGCTAATAGCCGAAGAGCACCCGGAATATGACTGGCATAAGAACAAGGGTTACCCTACCATTAAACACCGCAACGCTGTTATTTCAAATGGTTTTACGCGTTACCATCGCCGTACTTTCCAGGTAACCAATCCGCAGCTAAGTATTTTCGAAAAGACACTTTGATACCCCGCAGCAGGTTGATATTTTTGTAACAAACCAATATTTTAAACCTGTGAAGGTACTTATTATTACACACCGCGCACCGTTTCCACAAAATGGCGGCTATCCTATTGTGGTTTGTAATACCATCAGAGGTTTAATTAACAGCGGACACCAGGTTTCCCTATTTTCTTTAAATATCAGTAAGCAGGCAAATCACCAGATCTCTGAAGATCCGGATGGGCTTTTATCGTGCATCCGTTATCAGAAATTTGATATCGATACCAGCCTGTCCCCTTTTCAACTGGCGGTAAAAATATTTAATCGCGAGTGGCAGCAAACCGAACGGTTCTACCACACGGGTTTCGAACGTTTGCTGATCGCTGAATTAAAGCAGGAACAGTTTGACATCATCCAGTTTGAAGGCCTGTATGTAACCCCATACCTGGCTGCTGTAAAAAAATACAGCAAGGCCAAAGTAATTTACCGGCCACATAATATTGAACACCAGGTTTGGGAACGCCTGGCTACGCAAAAGCAAGATCCGGTAAAAAAATGGTACCTGAACCTGATGGCCCACCGGATAAAAAAATACGAATTACGGCAATTGAATAACTTTAACGCCATCGCCGTATTTACCAATCAGGACCAGGAAACGCTGCTTCAATATGGCATTACTGCACCGATTGAGGTACTTCCCGTCGGGTTGGATATTGCCCGCTATCAACCAGATTTCTCCAAAACAGAATTTCCCAGTCTTTTCTTCCTGGGATCGTTAGGCTGGCTGCCTAACCGCGAAGGTATCCAGTGGTTTTTGAACACCTTCTACCACGACCTTACCGGCGAGGAGTTGCGCGTACGCTTCTATGTGGCAGGGAACGATATCCCAGAACAGTTTGACGATTACGAGGTGATGGGTAAAATTTATATCCAGGGCGAAGTAGATGATGCGCTGGATTTTGTGAACAGTAAAGCTATTATGATTGTCCCGCTGCTTTCCAGCGGGGGTATGCGTGTTAAAATTGTAGAAGGGATGGCCATGCAGAAGTGTATTATATCTACGTCTTTAGGCGCGGAGGGCATTCCCTACGAAAACGGCGTGAATATCCTGATCGCTAATAACCGCGAAGAATTTTTACGGGCCATTAAACGCTGTATTACCGACGAGGAGTTTTGTAAGAACATAGGGATGAATGCGCGCAAACTTGCAGAAGCACACTACGATTTAAAAGTGGTAGCCAAACGCGCCGATGAGTTTTATCATCAAATCATTGCTGAATAAGCACTTGCTTTTAGTTCTTCCACAATTTTTAATATTTTTTTGTAACAGGGTGTAACCTGTTTAAAAAAAGTGTGGTCATAGCTTACAAATACACCAATTAACGGTGTGGTAGCAAACAAAATTCATTAACATTAAAAAAATAAAACGATGGACGGTCCACAAATATTAATCCCGATTTTAGTACCGATTGCCTTTTTCTTAACCGTATTCGGCATTATTTATCTTTACAAACGCGAGCGCATGGCCATGATTGAACGAGGTATGGACCCGCGCAGGTACAAACCACAATCAGCGCCTTTTCAAAATCTTAAATGGGGGCTGTTGCTTATCGGTTCAGGTTTAGGTTTATTGATTGCCTATATTTTAGACAACACCGCTTTCCGTGATATGCACGACAACGAGGCACTTTACTTCGCACTGATCGCGATTTTTGGAGGCGCAGGTTTATTTGTCTCTTACCTGATAGAACGGAAAGAAACCGGGTTAAACCAAAACACTTCAGAGGAATAAGTAAGGCAGGTTTCGCCGGTACAAAAGCTGTAGGTTTTACCACGGCTTTTTGCCGTTATGGTTATCTTCGTAAAGCATGAACCGCTACAACCGGGATAACTTTTACGAATTATGCGATGCCGTAGCACTGCTGGACGAACATCTGCGCAGCATCATCAAAACCTACGGCTACCCGCCGTTCTGGTCGCGGCCGAACACGTTTGAAACGCTGGTCCATATTATCCTGGAACAACAGGTTTCACTGGCTTCTGCCCTCGCAACACTGAATAAATTAAAAGAACGCATCGGCGAGGTTACGCCGTCAAGGGTATTACTGCTTACCGACGAAGAACTAAAACAATGCTACTTCAGCAGGCAAAAAACCGGATACGTCAAATATCTGGCTGAAGCATTAATAAGCGGCCAATTGGATTTAGATCTTCTACCGGGTTTGACTGAAGCCGAAATAAGGACGAAACTTACTGCACTGAAAGGCATCGGCAACTGGACTGTTGATGTTTACCTGATGTTTGTGGTTCATTACCCGAATATTTTCCCTGCCGGCGATCTTGCCGCTATCCAGGCTTTAAAAGAGTTAAAGCAACTGCCTAAAGCAACCGGGAAAGACTTTCTGATTACACTATCAGCCAAATGGCAACCTTACCGCACGATTGCCACCATGCTGCTTTGGCATTACTATCTAAGCAAAAGGAACAGGCTATGGCCTTAAGACTTCAGGATGCCCATATATTCATCACGACTGATGAACCTTGCCCCCATTGATTCTAAATGCGCCGTATGCACCTGGCAATCGATTAACCGGTACAGCCCGGACTGGCATAGCGTTATCAAAGCTGTCTTTGAAGCGTTACTTACTTTACTGAACATACTTTCGCCGCAGAAAACCTGCCCTACCGCTACACCGTACAACCCGCCCACTAACTGTCCATCCTGCCATACTTCGTAAGAATGCGCATACCCTTCCTGGTGCAATTTCAAATACGCCCGCCGCATATCTTCAGTTATCCAGGTACCATCCTGCCCTTCGCGCGGAACGGCAGCACAAGTGCTTAACACGTCGCCAAAGCACTGATTGGTTGTCACACCGAACTTTCCTGAATTAAGTACCTGCCGCATGCTTTTACTCACCTTCAGTTCATCGGGAAAAAGCACAAACCGCTCATGCGGTGAATACCACAAGATCGGGGTCTCCTCGCCATACCACGGGAATATACCTTGCTGATAAGCCAGCAGCAAACGCTCGACCGACAAATCGCCACCGACAGCCAGCAGGCCATCCTCTTCTGCCAGTGAAGGATCGGGAAATAATAAGCGTTTATCCAGCCTGAAGATCATCAGGCGTAAAGTTAGGAAGCCTTACGCCTGATCACCAATTTTTTATTGAGCGCCCGGGAAATATCATCCATATACTGTTGCATTTCGTTGTATTTTGCCGCAGGTATCTGTTGGGCTGTTAAATTGAAAGCCGTTTTACTAATCACCTGGTTTTTAGCCGGGATGTATTGGTAAGTGATTTCGAAATTACCATAAGTAAATTTCAAATTTACGTTAGCCGGTACGCTTTCAGGTTCGAAACCCTGAGGTAAATCTATAGTGGTGGTACAAGTCTTCTTCATTGGATGCTCGAAGTAAAAATCATACTTACGCTTCTCCAATGCCGGTAAGGTTAGCCTCCATAAGTCGAATACACGCGGACGGTAAAACTGCTTATTGCCCACGGCCATTTCCACAAACTTATCATACTCCAGCTTCAGATCAAGTTCCTTAGTCTCGTTATGGTCATCAGAGGCAGTGAAATCAAAAACCGAAGGTTGCTTCAGGTTCAGATATTTAATCAGGAACTCTTTCTGGTCGTCTATCTTTTGCCTTGCCATACCCACGTACATAAAATGGTACTCCCCGGTACCTTTTATTTTCACGTTTGCGGTCGCTCCCCCTTCCGGATTAAGCATTAAATGTACATCACTATCAAACCAGTTATCAGCAAGTGTACTTGCTGGTGTATTTACCAGCTTTCCTCCGTTTTCCGTGATCAGCAACGCCCGGCGGTTTTCTGTAAACGTACCCAGTTTACCAAACGGCTGCGTATTGCTGGTGCACTCCAGCCAGGTGGTATCATTCTTAAACGGAATGCATAGTATAACGTGATTAAACGGATCTGCAGGGAAATTAAAATCAGCCGGTTCGCGGTTAGTACCAGCGTTAACCACCGCATAATTAGCCGGGATATTTACCGCTTTCAACAAAGCGTACATATAATTTGATAGCGCCTTACAATCACCGTACTTCTTTTGATCTACAAACGTTGCGGGGAAAGGCTTAAAGCCGCCGATGCCCAACTGGATACTTACATAACGCATATTCTGTTGTAAGTAATTGTACAAAAAGCGGGCTTTTTCCTTGTCTGTTTTAAGGTTCGCTGTCATGGCGCGTATTTCTGCTTCACGCTCGGGAGAAAGCGAATTAACATCGGCATTCAATTTATAAAACAGCTTGCCATAATTCTGCCAGTTATTGAATTCGCCCTGCATCCCGAAAAATTCAAATTTGTCAACCGCAAAATCTACCCTTGGTTCCACCCGCCAGTCGGGCACATCCTCTTCCGGTTTAAAAGCCTTTAGGTTCTTCACCTCGAACCGATACGTTTTCAACCCATCTTCATCTCCCAACTGTGGCTTCAGCACTATATTTTTAACCTTATACCTAAACCCGACAGATGGATCTGCAGAAACCTTACATACGGCTGTTTGAACGGCTGTTTCTTCGGGTTGAATATCCCAACTCGACAGATCTACAAAGCTGCCCATACTTAGTTCGTAACTGGTTTCAACAGTAACCGGGTAGCCGGAAATAGTATGTTCCAAAGCCAAATAACGATCATCGGTAACAGCGGTAGATTCATCAATAGCAGCACGGTCATACATGTCGCTTTTGCCGTATTTTTTCAAAAGGGTACCTGCTGCGTTATAGACCTTCATTTCTATACTTCCAACGCTGTTGTACTTTCGCTGATAATACAAAACCAACGCGGCATGCTCGTCACCTTTTTCATTAAGAATGGTTACGAGATTATGCACCTTTATCACTGCACGTCCTGGTCCTTTTACCACGTATTCGTGAGAGCTGTAACGTACTACCGCGTTAGCATCCGTCTTTAATGAGTCTGGAATAGTGGCAGCCAGGTATAGCTCTTTAGGTAACTTATCCGAATCAGCAAAGGCAGAATTACCTCCAAAAGCAATAAGCACGGCAAAAACTGCCGCGCTGAAAAATCTTAATACCGGTTTCATTTATCAGGATTTTTTAAGCACAATCTGTTCGTTCATCATTTCCTGCAGCTTCTTGTAGAATTCGTGCATTTCCGGATAATCTTCCTTAAAATAGATGGTCTTTTTAAACTCGATGCGATAAGCGATACTGATCGTCCCTTCGTGCTCTTCAATTATCCTGGTAAAGGCAATACTTTTGTCAGGCATTACCATACTGATATTTTTCGGCAGCGCATCCGCCTTGTAACCCGTAGGCATCTTATAATTTCCGTTAAGAAAAATAGCGTTCCGGTAACCGAAGTCGATGTCTGTAAAGCGATCTTCCTTTATGAAGGGATTGTTCTGAAGGCTGGTAAACATCGTAGGCTTAAACATGATGTAGTTCCCGTCAGACCCTGTCAGATCCAATTTGAACTGAACGTTTTGGGTAAGGGGCAGCGAGTCGATATCAATGTCGTCCATCTTAAGCGATGAAATCTTCAGGTTGTTATCATGGTCGCTCAGTTGCTCTATATATTTTTTTTCACCGGCTGTTTTATAAGCCTTAACCACGTCGTTACGGTCATAGCTTTGGTTACGGATAATGGCAGAACCATCCATACGGCCATCAGCAGAGATATTCGCATTTACAAAAATGGCACGGCGTACGGGCGATGGAGTTTCCAGGAATTCCAGCTCATACTTATCATGCTCCTTATCTAAATATAAACCACTGGAGTTTAACAGGTAAAATGGCGTTTCGCGGTAATTATTGTATTTATTAGCCGCATCTAACACGTAATGGTTAGTGCTGTCGATAGGGATGTAAACTACCCCCCGGTTGAACTGGTAAATAAACGGATACACGGGATTTACCTTTCCATTATCGCGTGTACTTACCACCATCGGATAAGCCTTTACGCCAGAGGCAGTAAGCAGGTGATAAAGGATCAGATTAATTTCGGTAGAATTACCTGATTTTTTATCCCAGGCGGCTCTTGTACCATCATTAGTGTACCAACGGTCAACGCCGTCCCACTTCATGGCATTTTTCACCTCGCCAAAAACGTAAGCAATTTTTTCGTCGTTGGTTTTTAAGCTTTTTGCCTTTGCAATAATGGGTTCTTCGTTATTTAGTTTACGTTTCAGCTGTCCGCCGAAATCCTCATCGTCCATTAGCAGCTTACCGATTTTTTCCCAGCTGTTCTGGAAGTCCTTTTGCAAACCACCAACAGGGCGATAAGAAACCAATACAAAGTGGATATTTTGCAGATTATCGCTTTCAGACGTCATGTAGGGTTCATCAGGCAAAGAATGGACGTTCGCCAGGGCACGGTCGTCCTTTACATCGGTATACATGAACGCTTCCTGACCAGATCCTACACTTTTGCTTTCAGTGGTATTAACGTTTTTCGCAAACTGTTGCGTGATATGCATCGGCGCACGGAATACCAGAAAATCAGGTATAGCAGTTATCAGCTCACTATAAGCTACAGGTATACGTTGCTGGAAATTCCAGGCCGGTATATAGGTAACCGAGTTAATTGTACGGCGATATTTAAATTCTATCACACTGCCTGCTTTTACATTCGGCAGCGAAAAAGTATACTGGTTCCTCGCCTTATCAATCGTCTGGTTATAGATCTGCTTACGGTCTATTTTCGTCACATCTATCTTATCACCGTTCAGGTTGTACGTTTGGGCCTGGATGTCAGAAATAGATTCGAGGCGGTTTCCCCCATAATAGTTGATCTTGATGTTGGCAACATCTTTACCATTATCATTAAACACTTTAATACGTTCATGATATTCCATGATAATATTAAAATTGTTGTCGTAGTATAAATCTCCTTTTTCAAAAAGAACCATTGCGTTCGCGTCTTTCTCAAACTCGCAGTTCTTGAGCTCCAGCTCGGATTTGTCTACTTTTCCAAAAATTTTTACAGGATTTGGTGCCTTGGGAGGGGTTTGGGCAGAGGCTGCATGCGCAATAACAGCGGCAAAAAGCAGCGCAAAATAGCGTTTCATTAATAAGGTAATAAGTTGTTGAGTTACCCTACTAATATACATATAGTAAATAATAGTATAAACTCTATATTAAAAAAGTTACCCTTGCTAAACGAAAGTTTTTACTTACAGTACTGACTAATAAACGTATCTGCTTTATTACTGCCGATATTTCTGATAAAATTCCAGTCGTGGCAAGCGCCTTCGGTATCGCCTTGCTTTAACTTCTGGCTGGCTTGGTCCAACAGATCGCGGATAAAGCGGTCGTCATAACCTAACTGCTTCTTCATCGCAATGATCTCGGCTTCGCGGGCAAGGTCGGCCTTACCCAGGTATTTATTTTTGTAGTAATTGGTAATGGCGTCCTGCATACCTTCCTGCGCTTTGTACTGGGCAATGGCCAATGTCATAGAGGCATCGGTAGCACCCTGGCAACGGGTACGGTCGGGATCAAAGCGAATAGGCAGGATCACATTATAATTCGGATTGTAACCGGGCGGAACGGTCCATTTACCGGAAGTTAATTTAACTACCCTTACGGCTTCGTCATCCAGGTCTATCCCTAAACCCTTTTCCACGCCCACCTGGCTCACGTTCCCTTTTTCGTCCACCCGGAACCTAACCTGGATAGTGGCGGCGATACAGTTCTGGCTGGAATATTCGGGATAGATGATATTTTTAGCCAGGAAGGCATCAAGCGCCTGGCTACCCCCTTTGAACGAAGGTTGCGCCATACCGCTTGCGGCGAAGGCTAAAAATAAAACCGATAATATTCTGAAACGCATTGCCGTACTCCCTTGATAACAACAATATTAACGAACAATAGTTGCATCCGGTATTTGCAAAATAACAGCCGGGTCCGGGATATTGTGCATTAGTAACTCTTTTTCTGAAAAACGCCCCACGCCGGGATAGTCGCCCCGTTTTCCTTGCAGATCAAACATGAGTTGAAAATGCAGATGCGGCGGCCAGCTTCCGTTCTCGTCAGCATCGCCAAACGCACCAATCTTTTCGTCCGCTTCAACCGCTTTGCCTTCATGAAGGCCATTAAGACTTTCGCGGGTCAGGTGACCGTAAAGGCTGTAAAGCATTAAATCGTCTAAATGATGCTCCAGGATAATTGTCGGCCCATAATCGCCAAAATGATGGTTATCCTGGAAGCTATGTACCTGCCCGGCAAGCGGAGCATAGACTGCGGTACCTGCGCTGCCCCAGATATCTACTCCTAAATGCAATCTGCGAAGTTCTTCATCCGTATCAAAAAGCGGACTGCGCCCATAAAGCGTCCGGTGCTCCATATAACCGCCGATGCCAAATTCGCAATCGTGCCCGCGTAACTTGTCCTCTACCCAGTGGGTGAATTTGTCTGTATCCGCTACATCAGCAGGTGTTAGTTCTGTATTGGCCGAAGTAAAATCAAACGCATAAAAACGGGTTAAGCCGGGATGAAAGTCTATCACTTTATTCACCTTATCCGGATTATTTTTTAGGTAAGCCGCTAATTGCGCATGCCGGTCCATCACTTATTCCTGGTCGGTATCGGGCTGGCGTGGCTCTTTGCTGATCTTATCGAAGATCTTATCCATACGCTCGACGTATTCATTGGTATCGTCAACAAAAAATTCCAATTGCGGCACAATACGCACCTGGTCTTTAATACGGGCGCCCAGCTTGTAACGTATTTCTGAAGCGTGCTGCTTGATGGTGCTTAGCGCGGCCTGGGTATTGGTATTGTTAAAAAAACTAAGGAATACACGTGCAATAGCCAGATCGGGCGTTACGCGCACCTTGGTAATGGTGACCAGCGTATTGGGCAGGTAATTCATACCCTCACGCTGAAATATGGTGGCCAGATCTTGTTGTATTACTCCGGCAAATTTTTGCTGACGTTTTGATTCCATGATTTTTATAACGTTAATAGCGGTAAATGGTTATTTCAGGACAAAAGATGAATGGAACAAAGAAGAAAGACATTTTAAGTCTGACCTACTCTTTATCCTTAGTTACACATATCCTGGGGAATCTCCCTGGTTATCCTGATTAATTTTTTAACAATAATGGTGCTGTCGAACTCTGATCCCTGGCCATCTTTACCAGATTTTACTTTAGTTCCTTCCACCTCAATATACACCGGAACATACGGTTTTTCTACATTCATTTGCGAATATTCCAGTTCCAGTTTTCCAGACTCATCCTTCACCCAGTATTCGCGGTTGTTATCGCAGTCCTTTAGCGATCGGCTATCCGGGCCGTAGCTGTACAGCCCTTTAAATGTACCTTCCTGCTGCTTATTGGCATTGTTTACACAAGAAGCCAACAACAATAGCAAGGCAATAGCAACGATATATTTATTCAGCTTAAACTGCATGGGGTCAAATTTATAAATCCTGTTTAAAATCGCTCAATCCTTTCACACTTAATCGCGCACTAATTCCGGAAGCTACAACGGCAATAGACGCAACCGTTAAAAACACCAGTATAAAGTCGCTCGCTTTAAAAGCAACCGGATAAGCGTTCACAATAGTAAGATCGCCGCCCATTGTAATAAAGCCATATTTCTGCTGTAATAAACAAAATATCAGTCCTATTATTATCCCGCCTACGCATCCGATAAGTGATATCAGCATCCCCTCGAAAAAGAAAATGCCTTGTATCAGTGATTTTCCGGCACCTAAACTGGTAAGGATAGCTATGTCTTTCTTTTTATCGATCACCAGCATGGTAAGCGAGCCGATAATATTAAAAGTAGCGATCAGTAATACAAAACTGAGGATGGCAAATACAGCCCACTTTTCCACGTGCAGTGTTTTATAAAGTAACGTATTTTGCTCGTAACGGTTTTTAACGGTGAATTTGCGCTTATCCAGCTGATCTTCCAAATCCTTTTGAACGGCAAGCACGTTAGTCCCTTTTTTGAAGTTCAGCTCAACCGAGGAAACGTCCGTCGGTTCACTTAACAGCCCGCGCATAAACCCAAGCGGCACAATCAGCAAATCATCAAACTCCTGCTGTACGCTAAAAATACCTGCAGGATAGATGTAGCGTACGGTAAACTCGTCGGCGGGGTTAATACTGCTTACCGATGAGTTCTTATTGGGCGAATATACCTGCAAAGATGTGAGGTGATCGTGTACATTCACGCCGAGGCTACCCTGTAAAACGGCACCGACCACTGCTGTAGCTTCGCCACCGGCAGAGATAGTGAAGGAACCATTGATAATGGTACTGTCCAGTTGTTTATTCTTCAGAAAATCATCGCTGACTCCCTTAACCGTAGCGATCACCTGCCTGTCGCCATAGCGCAGCAATGCACGCTCTTGTAATACCTCGGTATAGGAGAAGATCCTATTGTCCTGCTTTAGCTTTTGTAAAACAGGATTATCCGGCGAAAATGCTTTGCCGTACTTCGGTTCTATTTTCAGCTCGGGCGTAAAGTTATTGTACATAGAAAGAATAACTTTTTCCAAGCCGTTAAAAACAGAAAGAATAATAATTAAAGCCGCACTGCCAATAAAAACGCCCAACATCGAAATGCCCGAGATGATATTCACGGCATGCATTTTCTTGGTAGACAACAGGTAACGTTTAGCTATGTAGACCGATGTATTCAAAATTGCGGTACGCTTTTAAAAAAACGGATTATATTCTTTCTCGTGCCCGATAGTAGTCTCCGGGCCGTGGCCGGGGTAAACAACTGTTTCATCCGGCAGGGTAAATAATTTCTCTTCTATGTTTTTAATTAACTGCTCGTGGTTGCCACCTGGCAGATCTGTACGGCCGATACTATGCCTGAACAGCACATCCCCACCCACTAAAATACCGCTTTGCGCGTCATAAAAACATAAGTGCGCAGGCGAATGCCCCGGCGCAAAAATGAGCGACAGCACCGTATTACCGAAATTTATTTCACCACTTTCAGGAAGAAACTCATCCGGCAGCGGCGACAATTCATAACGCATACCCGATTCTTCTGCCCAAGCCGGCATCGCTTCCAGCACTACCATTTCGCCCTGGTTGAACTGCGGTTTTAATCCGTATTGTTCAAACACAAATTTATTGCCCATGACGTGGTCGATATGGCAATGCGTATTCAACAGCTTAACAGGCTTTAGGTTGTTCTCCCGGATGAAGTTGACCACGACGTTCTGCTCGGCACCGGTATACATCCCGGGGTCGATGATGACACACTCGCCGGTTTCGTCATACAACAGGTAGGTATTCTCCTGGTAAGGGTTATTAGTAAATGATTTTATAATAGACATGTTTTGATTTCGGATGTCGTCGCCCCTCCTAAATCCTCCCCAGTAGGGAGGACTTTAAAAAGCAATATATTCCTTAGGTTTATTGAACGATATTTTTTTATACTGATTCTTGATTCCTGACTCTCGATTCCTCATTCCCTATCTTGTTCCTACTTCCCTTTCCACCGGAAACTTTTGATCATCACATCCACATCTTTCTTCACAAAATCCAGTACAGGTTGTATCGAGTCTAATCTTGGTTCAGAATTAAAGTATAATGCGCCACGAACATAATTTTTCACACTGTCTGTCAGGAAAAACTGTGCAGATGAAGCAGCGTTGCCATCAATGGTATAGTAAATACCATAAACTTTACGGTCGGGGTAGTGAATAATACCTTCATCAATAGAAGTCGCCTTAACGGTATGTTTAAAAGCAAACGTACGGGCATCTTCTACCAGTTCGTTAAATATCTTTTTAGAAGATATGGGCTGATAACTGATATGCAGGGTGCCGTTAAAATCGGGCATTTGCATGTTCATCCAGCAAGGTTGGGCGTTTCGCGCTTTATCCGGCTCCAGCTTTCCGTAGGTTGGGTAAGTGAACATAAAAGGGCAGCCGCCATCATACTCCTGATAAGCCCTTTTTGGGAAATTGATCCGGTAAAACCCACGGGGTTTCGGTGAATAATCGTGGTCATTGCCGCAGGCAGCAACCATTAGCATAACAACAGCTACTGCCGCCAGCCTTAAATATGTACTGCCTTTGAATTCCATATCTCCCATGATTTTTCTGCCTGTAACACCAGCATTTCATAACCGTTTTTAATTGTCGCGCCCTGCTCCTGACCTTTTTGCAAAAATAGCGTTACTTCGGGGTTATAAACCAGGTCGTACAGTAAATGTTCGTCGCCGATGGCTTCGTAGGGTATCGGCGGACAAGCGTCTATATTAGGGCTGGTGCCTAAAGGGGTGGTATTGATGATCAACTTGTGCGATTGAACATGCTCTGCTGTGAGTTCGTCGAATAACACGCGGTTTTCTCCCGGCTTACGCGCCACGATCATGTAGGGCATACCCATCGTTTGCAGTACATATTTAACCGCCTGGGCTGCACCGCCATCACCGAGGATCATCGCGCGTTCATGCTGGCTTTTCAGCAGCGGTTTCAGCGATTCTTCGAAACCATAAGCATCTGTATTAAAACCTTCTATACGGAAATGATCGTCCTTGAAACCCACTTCACCCGTAAACACGGTGGTTACCGGGCTCTGGTTAGCAATACGCAGACAGTTAACAGCGCCGATCTGCTTTGCCTCGGTACTGCGCCAGTCCAGCAGTTCCATCACTTCTACTTTATACGGAATGGTAACGTTAAGACCGCAAAGGTCTGGCGTACGTTCCAGTAAGGGCAACAATTCTTTGATATTTTCTAAAGGATAAAGATCGTACTGTGTATCCTCAATATTTTCTTCCCTGAACTTGTCAGTAAAAAACTTCTTGGAAAACGAATGCGAAAGCGGATACCCGATCAGCCCGTATTTTTTCATAAGCTAAAAAGCTGCGTTTATTAATAACAAAGTGAATTCTTCTAACCTATATAAAAGCCTCATCCCTACCCTTCTCCAGTGGAGAAGGGCCTTAACAGCCACCACTAACAGACCTTAATAAGGTCAATACTCTCTATTAAAGAGAATTTAGGTGAG
The DNA here is from genome assembly GCF_022953055.1 of Mucilaginibacter straminoryzae. Classification (GTDB taxonomy): domain Bacteria; phylum Bacteroidota; class Bacteroidia; order Sphingobacteriales; family Sphingobacteriaceae; genus Mucilaginibacter; species Mucilaginibacter straminoryzae. The sequence goes on from NZ_JALJEJ010000006.1 coordinate 263,578, forward strand.
ACCAAAATTTAATAAGGCAAGTAAAGGCTTATGTGCAATCACTTTAATAACAGGTAAAGATAGATATTGATTTTAAATTAACCCTGCTAGCCGAAAGCCAACCCTCTAAAGTTCTTTTAAACCTATACGTAACCGCTTTGCTACAAAACCTCTGCTAAACTTTCTACGGTATAGGTAGTCATAAATACAAATTAGGGGAAAACGGTTAAAACATTTAGCACGTTTTCTTGTGTAACGAAAAACTACTGTTATGAAAAAATTATTTTTTATTGCCGCTATCACTGCAAGCTTTTTAGCCGCAAAACCATCAGATGCACAGGTAAGATTAAATGTAAATGTAAACATCGGCAGCCAACCCGAATGGGGACCGGTAGGTTACGATTATGCAGAATATTACTACCTGCCGGACATTGATACTTACTACTATGTACCTGCACACCAGTTTGTATACTACAACGGTGGCTCTTGGGTTCGCACCACAAATTTGCCTCCACGCTACCGCAATTACAACTTGTACAATAGCTATAAAGTAGTAATTAACGAACCTAATCCATGGAACAGGGCGTCAGTGTACAGAGATAGATATGCCGGCTATCGGGGCCGCCACGACCAGGTGATTATCCGCAACAGCCGGGAAGTGAAATATAAAGAGCACTGGGACAATGGCCGTCACAGAGGCTGGGACAAAGGACACGGACATGATGATGATCGCGGCCCGGGCCGGGGACACGGTAATGGCCACGGACATGGCCGTCACTAATCATCGTATTATAAACAGCGAGAAGCCGTCTCATAAGTCAATTATGAGGCGGTTTTTTTATTTAAAGAGATTTTGACGGGTTTATTAGGAAAGCTGTATGGTGTCAGCTTACTTTAAGTTTTTTTGTTGGTTTGGGTGTTTTTGCAGAAAGAGGAAAG
>NZ_JALJEJ010000007.1 GCF_022953055.1 Mucilaginibacter straminoryzae
GGTTATTGGTACGCTGACAGAATACCTGGGCATGCGAAAGGTATATACCAAAGGTTTAAAGGCTGCCAATAAATGCATGTTACTGGCCGGAATCGCATATAATCTGAAAAAGTTGATCAAACACAAACATAAACACCTTTCGAGCCTTGCAATAGTAGTAATAAGTCGCTATAGAGAAACTATCTGCTTCATCACAAATACAGTAGTCATATGGCAATCAAAGTCCGAAAAGTTTTATATCCCCCGCGTATTAACGTAGTTGTGCAACAGCCACTGCAAGCGAGCGGCTGCATTACTCTATTTACTGCACTTTTCGTAAATGATAACTCTTTCGTTGTCATCCCGAACGTAGTGAGAGATCTTCTTCGTTTAGAATTCCCCTCTTGAGAGGGGTCGGCGGGGGGGGGCATGCTGCCAAAAGGAGAAGGAGAGGGATCTCTTCATTTTGTCCCTTAAGAAGATTTCTCCTCGTGCCTCGTCGAAAGGACACTGGTTAACATAACCGTCGTTGTTAGTTTTTGTCATTTCGCACTTTGAAGGAGTGTGGCGATCTCATCCTATTTTTTAATAGCGAGCAGATTGCCACGCTGCGCTCGCAATGACAATTTACGAAAACAAAAAAAGCCACGGATAACCGTGGCTCTATATGCAGTGATGAGCAAGTACTCACCAATAATTTATCAATAAGTAATTATTTCTTCTTCGGTTGCTGGGATTGCTGCGCTTGTTGCTGACGCATCATTTCTTCCAGTTTAGCGCTGAAGCCGCCCTTTTTCTTTTTGGCTTCAGGCTTTTTCTTATTATCCTGGATCTGCGCATGGATCTTCTTATCGTCAACCAACTGGCGGATGAAGATTTGCTGCAGGAAGGTGATCATGTTGGCCAGGAAGTAATAATAGTTCAAACCGGCAGGGTAGCTGTTCAGTACACCAAAGAAAATAAGCGGTGAAATATAACCGATGTATTTCATCTGGCCGGTAGCGCCTGAAGTCTGGTTATTAAAGTAAGTGATGATCAGTGTTGAAATAGTCATCAACAAACACATTAAGCTGATGTGGTTCCAGCCAACTAATGGCAGTGGCGCGAAGGTGACCAATGCATCATAAGTAGAAAGGTCATGCATCCAAAGGAAGCTCTGTCCACGTAGCTCGAATAAGCTCGGGAAGAAGCGGAAGAATGCAATCACAATCGGCATTTGCAGCAACAATGGTAAACAACCGCCCAGTGGGTTCACGCCTGCCTGCCGGTACAGCTTCATGTATTCCTGTTGTAGCAGGGTAGGGTTGTCTTCGCCTACTTTACCCTTAATCTCGTCCATCTCCGGCTTCAGCACGCGCATCTTTGCCATAGACAGGTATGATTTATAAGTAAGCGGGAACAGCACCAATTTTAACAGGATGGTCAGCACCAGGATGATCAACCCGTAACCCCAGTTAAACTGGCGCAAGAAGTTAAATACCGGGATCACCGCAAAACGGTTAATGTATTTTAATGGTCCCCAACCCAGGTTAATCTGTTTTTCCAGGTCGTTGCCTTGTGCTTTGAGCACGCTGAACTGGTTCGGACCGAAATAAAACTCGAAAGGATAGGCTCCCGAAGCATCCGGACTGATAGCCAGGTCTGCCTTCATTTGCTTAATGTCGCTTGAAACTACATCTGTAGACACGGCTAAATTGCTGCGTTTGTAACCGTTCTTAGAGATCAGTACGCTTGAGAAGAAGTGCTGCTTGAACGATACCCAGTTCAGTTTTTTGGCATCGCTGCCGATAGCCTTGCTGTCGTCTTTTCCTTCGCTCAGGTAATCCACATTACCATCCACATCGTGATAGTAAACGGTTGAATATTGGCGCTCCATATGGATGTCTTTTTCCAGCTTATGCAGGCTTGAAGCCCAGTTAAGGGTAAGCTCTTTGCTGCTGATCACGCCGTCCATACCTACAGGTTTCACATCAAAACCAACCTTAAAGCCTTCTGCACCTACGTTATATACATAATCGATGTACTGGGTAGGGCTGTAGTTTAAACGCATGGTTAATGCGCCGTTAGCCGGTTGCGGTGTAGTCGGAGTGAAATAAAGTTCGTCTGTATTGAAGCTTTTGCCACCTGCGTTTAATTTAATACCGAAGTGGTTCTGAGGGCCGTCGAATAAAATCAACGGCTTTTTGTCAAAAGTTTTATAGTTCTTCAGCTCGACAGAGTAAATGCGGCCGCCGTGGGTGCTTACTTTTAAACGAACGTCTTTATTCTCTAAAGTAATTAATTGCTCGGTACCGCTGATGGCGCCACCAAACGGACCTTTTAAAACAGCAGAATCTACTGTAGGTGCTGCAGCGGCATTGGCAGTTGGTTTTGCGTTTGAAGCACGGGTAATGCTTGCGCGGCGAAGCGAATCATTATGTTGGCGTAGTTGTTCTTTCTTAACTTCTTCTGCTGATGGTTTGAGCAAAAAGAACGAGCCCACCATGATCAGCATGATCAGGAATAACCCTGTGAATTGATTTTTATCCATTACTATGTATCGTACAATTAGCTTTTACGGGCGTAAGCCAGCGAAGCGGCGACAAAGTTAACAAAAAGTGGGTGAGGATTAGCAACTGTCGACTTTAATTCGGGGTGAAATTGACCGCCCACAAAAAACGGATGATTTTTCAGTTCCACAATCTCTACCAGGCCGTTAGAAGGGTTAACACCAGATGGGATCATGCCCGCTTCTTCGTACTGTTTCAGGTACTCGTTATTAAACTCGTAACGGTGGCGGTGGCGTTCCATAATGTGCTGTTTGCCATAAATGGCAGCCGCCTTGCTTCCTTTTTTCAGGTCGCAGGCTTGTGCGCCTAAACGCATGGTGCCGCCTTTGGCAGTAATGTTTTTCTGCTCTTCCATCATGCTGATGACCGGGTAAGGGGTATTGGCATCCATTTCAGTGCTGCTGGCATTTTCGAGGCCCAATACGTTACGGCCAAATTCTACCACGGCACATTGCATACCCAGGCAGATACCAAAAAATGGAATGTTATTCTCGCGTACATAACGGATGGCTTCTATTTTGCCTTCGAAACCACGTTCGCCAAAGCCAGGGGCTACCAGTACGCCATGCAAGCCTTTTAAACGCTCAATGGCGTTTTCTTTGGTTAATTGCTCCGAGTGGATGTAATCTACACGTACCTTACATTCGTTTTTGGCACCGGCATGTATAAACGCTTCGGTGATGGATTTATAAGCATCAGGTAGTTCCACATATTTACCCACCAGGCCAACGCGTACTTCGGCAGTAGGATTTTTGAGGCGACCAAGGAAATCTTTCCAGCTTTCCAGATCGGGTTCGTTTTTAGAAGAAAGCTTCAGTTTGCTTAATACGGTGCGGTCCAGCTGCTCTTTCAACATCAGCAACGGCACATCGTAAATGGTAGAAGCATCGATAGACTCGATAACCGCATTTACGTTTACGTTACAGAAAAGGGCAATTTTCTTGCGCAGATCTGCCGTTAAATGATGTTCAGTACGGCAAACCAAAATATCCGGCTGGATACCGTATTCCAGCAACATCTTCACCGAGTGTTGTGTTGGTTTGGTTTTCAACTCGCCCGCAGCAGCCAGGAATGGAATCAGCGTTAAGTGAATTACCAGTGAATCATTGATGCCGGATTCCCAGCGGAACTGGCGTACAGCCTCTACAAAAGGCAATGATTCGATATCACCTACTGTACCGCCGATTTCGGTGATCACGATGTCATAGTTACCGCTTTCGCCCAAAATGCGAAAGTTGCGTTTGATCTCGTCTGTAATGTGAGGAACAACCTGAACTGTTTTACCCAGGAAAGCACCCTCTCGCTCGCGGTTGATCACGTTTTGGTAAATACGGCCGGTAGTAATGTTGTTGGCTTGCGATGTCGGCGTGTTCAGAAAGCGCTCGTAATGGCCTAAGTCAAGATCGGTTTCAGCACCGTCTTCGGTTACATAACACTCGCCGTGCTCATAAGGATTTAATGTTCCGGGATCGACGTTGATATAAGGGTCGAACTTTTGGATGGTAACGCGGTAACCGCGTGCCTGAAGAAGTTTGGCTAATGAGGCAGATATAATACCCTTGCCTAACGACGAAGTAACGCCGCCCGTAACAAATATATATTTAGTCATGATTTGTTTGTGTACGGGATACAAAAGTAGCAAAATTTTCGGGGCAGGCGTTACCTGTGGATAAAATAAACAAATGTGGAGAAGCGTGGTGAGGGTTAAATAATTGGCATAGAGCGGAGTAAGAAGATCAGGAAAATGAAACTGGAAAATCACCTTGTCACACTCATTGAAGCCATGAGCTGAAAACTGCTTCGGGCTTGCACACAATCTATCCGTTCGGATGTTATCCTTCTTTAAACACTACCAATCGAAAATTATGGATAGCATTAATCAAAATCAGCCTGAAGAAAACGTAAAGAACCTGGAAGGGCAAGAGGCTTATGAGAAAATAAAAGAACTGGCAGAAGGGGCAGAGTCTTGCTTTTTTATTACCAATATTAAAACCGGTATCCCACTTTCGGTTCGGCCGATGAGCATTCAGAAGATCGATGACGAGGGTAACATCTGGTTCCTGAGTGCGAAAGACAGCCATAAGAATGAAGAGATCAGCACTGATCCGTTTGTGCACCTGTTGTTCCAGGGCGGCGCGCACTCAAACTTTCTGAATATCTACGGTCTGGCAACCATCAGCGATGATAAAGAAAAGATCAAAGAACTATGGCAGCCGATTTTAAAGACCTGGTTTACTGAGGGTGAAGACGATCCGCGCATTTCTGTGGTGAAAGTAGAACCTACCGAAGGTTACTATTGGGACAACAAACATGGTAATGCCATTGCTTTTGCAAAGCAAGCCATTGGCGCCGTTTTAGGTAAAACTTTAGACGATTCTATCGAAGGCAAACTGGAAATAGACCAGGATTAAACCGAGCTTAGTAATGGCGATAAGGGCCTTGCATCAAAAAAATATTACTTTTGGTGTAAGGCCCTTCATCTTTTTACGACGAAGTGTACGTATATACCGTAAATTTATTTAGTGAAAAGACTGATTAATAAGCACCCCATAGCTATCCGCTGGTTCCACTGGATCAATTTTCCGTTACTGGCGGTGATGGTCTGGAGCGGTATTTTGATTTACTGGGCCTATGATCCTTATCAAATCAAATTCTTCGGCACCACCTGGGTGAAGTTTTTTCCACAGTGGTTTTATGATAAATATAATATCAACCACCGGCTATCTGAAGGGATGGCTTTTCACTTTGCCTTTATGTGGCTGTTTGCCATCAATGGCTTTTTGTATGTGCTGTATACCATCATTTCAGGCGAATGGCGCTACTTATTACCCGACAGGCATTCGTGGAAGGAAGCCTGGCTGGTGATCCTTCATGATCTGCATATCCGTAGATTTGCGCCTGCTCAATTGAAATATAACGCCGCTCAGCGCATTGCTTATTCCGCCGTGATTGTGATGGGCCTGGGCTCTCTGCTTACAGGTTTGGCTATTTATAAGCCTGTACAGTTTAATTGGCTGGTGTTGATCTTTGGCGGATACCGTTTTGCACGGATCATCCATTTCGCGCTCACCATTGGCTATTGCCTGTTTTTTGTGATACATATTGTACAAGTGATCTTAGCCGGGTGGAACAACTTCCGGGCGATGGTAACCGGATTTGAGCTTAAGCAAAAGCCTGACGAAACTTTGACAAGCCATGAAAGAACAGAATAAAGACGATCTACAGCGGTTTAACGAAGGCGAGCCTTATGATAAGCAGAAGGTAAACCGTCGTACGTTTTTGTCTTTCCTGACGTTAGGCGCGGGCGGTATCGCTGCTTATTTTGGCTGGAACCGACTGTATCACGAGCCGCTCGAATCAGAAGGCGCTACAGCTGGTGCCCGTAAAACGCTTCGTGGTGTTTTGAATGCAAACGAGCAGGTGTTTGATAAAGCTGTTCCAGGTAATCATCTGGCGAAAACGTACCCTGCTTCTGCAGTTGTGAAGACGCCAAAAGTGAACGGTGACGTAGGGTTGGATGCAAAGGCGATTGAAGACTGGAAGCTGCAATTGGTGAAAGCCCACGGAACAACTACCGCGATTACCATAGCTGAAATTAAAGCTTTACCTAAAACAGACCTGACATTTGATTTTAAATGCGTGGAAGGATGGGAGCAAGTTCAACGCTGGGCGGGCGTAAAGTTCGCCGACTTCGCTAAACATTTCAATCTGCAAAACGAGCTAATGAATAAACACGTAGGTTTGAAAACACCCGATGGTAAATATTATGTCGGGGTTGATACGGCCAGCATGTTGCATCCGCAAACCATTTTAGCTTATGAGATGAACGGGCAGCCGATCACCCCTGATCACGGTGCGCCCTTAAGGCTGATTATCCCGGTTAAGTATGGTATAAAAAACCTGAAGCAGATCGGCACCATATTCTTCAGCAATGAGCGACCAGCAGATTATTGGGCAGAAAGAGGGTATGATTATTTTGCCGGCTTATAAAGCTTATTTCTGGTTCAGTTTCTTCAGATCGTCCGGGGTATCAATGGCCACCGTTTCCAGTTCTGTTTCCGCTACTTTAATGCGATAGCCATTTTCTATCCAGCGCAGTTGCTCCAGGCTTTCGGCTTTTTCTAAAGAGGAAACAGGTAGTTTGGTAATCTCCTGCAGGATATCAGAACGGTAGGCATATACCCCGATATGCTTAAAATAGGTGTAGCTATACAGCCAGTCAGCCTGTCCTTCGCCGCGCACATGGGGGATAGGTGAGCGGGAGAAATAGATAGCCTCTGCAAACTTATTGATGATCACCTTTGGGGCATTCGGGTTAAAAAGCTCTTCGGCGCGGGTAATCTTCTTAATCAGGGTGGCAATCTGCACAGTTTCATCCGTAAAACAGGCCGCTACTTTACTTAGCTGTTCCGGGTCGATATAAGGTTCATCGCCCTGGATGTTAATTACCACATCATATTCTGGATGGCTTGCCGCTACTTCGGCGCAGCGGTCGGTACCGCTTTGGTGATCAGATGCAGTCATGACCACCTTGCCACCAAATTCCTGCACATGACTAAAAATACGCTCATCATCCGTTGCAACCACCACTTCTGTAATTGCCGTACACTTTTTAGCCTGCTCGTAAACGCGTTGGATCATGCTTTTGCCATCCAGCATAATCAGTGGTTTTCCCGGGAAGCGGGTGGAAGCGTAGCGCGTAGGGATGATGCCTAAAATGTTCATTCAGTAGCCAGTTTTGAGTTGCGTGTTGCGAGTATGAATAGTGAGTCTGAGGCCAGAATAAAACTCGTAACCTAAAACCCGAACCTCGTAACTAAAATAATCCGTGTATTTCTCGTTCTATCTTCTCGACAATAAATGCCAGGTCTTCGGTTTTGTTGGCAAAGTCCAGGTTATCCATATCGATGATCAGCAGTTTGCCCAAGTCATAGCCGGATATCCATTTCTGGTACTTTTCGTTCAGTTTGGAAAGATAATCTAACCGGATACCGATTTCATACTCGCGGCCGCGGCGCTGGATGTTGTTCACCAGCGTAGGTACAGACGCTTTCAGATAAATGAGCAGATCAGGTGGTTTGATGAACGAAGTAATATTCTCGAAGATGTTGTTGTAGTTTTCGAAATCGCGGGTGGTCATTAACCCCATGTCGTGCAGGTTTTCCGCAAAAATGAAGGCGTCTTCATAAATGGTGCGGTCCTGTATAACGTCTTTGGTGCCTTTTTGAATTTCAGCAATCTGGCGGAAGCGGCTATTCAGGAAGTAGATCTGCAGGTTGAAACTCCAGCGTTTCATGTCGCCGTAAAAATCTTCCAGGTAGGGATTGTTATCCACCGCTTCAAAAAGCGGGTCCCATCCGTAATTCTTAGCCAGCAGTTCTGTTAACGTGGTTTTTCCGGCTCCGATATTTCCAACAACGGCAATGTGCATATGACCTCTCCTAATCCTCTCCAGGGGAGAGGACTTTTTTCTTAGTTTTCGCTAATATAAAATATTTATCCAAAAAGCCCTCTCCTTCAGGAGAGGGTTGGGTGAGGTTTAAAAACTTCTGAAACCGATCAGTTCCCGTATTTCCTTGATTGTTTTCTGCGCACTTTCCCGGGCTTTGATGGCGCCATGGCGCGCCACCTGGCGTAAGTAGGCAGAATCGGCAGCAATATCATTAATCTTTTCCCGGATGGGTGCTGTAGCGATGATCATATCTTCGGCCAGTTGTTTTTTCAAGTCGCCGTAACGGATCTGGCAATTATTGTAAAGGCCGTCAAAATGCTGGTAAGTATCTTCGGTCGAAACCACCTTCATCAGGTCGAAAAGGTTCTGAATTTCCTGCGGTTTTTCCTGGTTTTCTGTGGTCGGGCCGCTATCAGTAACAGCCCTCATCACTTTCTTACGTATCACTTCAGGCGTATCTGAAAGGTATACGGCATTGGCTTCGCCTTCAGATTTTCCCATCTTACCTTTACCATCAAGTCCCGGAATTTTTACCAGGTTTTCGCTAAAGGTGAATGCGTAAGGCTCGGGGAAATAATCGTGGTTATAAAGCCGGTTAAAGCGGTTGCCAAAAGTGCGTGCCATTTCCAGGTGTTGTTCCTGGTCTTTGCCAACGGGCACTTTAGTCGCTTTGTGGATCAGGATATCTGCAGCCATCAGTACAGGGTACGTTAATAATCCGGCATTCACATTATCCGGCTGGGCGCGTACCTTGTCCTTAAAAGAGGTACTGCGCTCCAGTTCGCCCAAATACGCGTTCATATTCAGATACAGGTATAATTCTGCAATTTCCGGTACGTCAGACTGTATATAGATGGTGGCGCGGTCGGGGTCTATCCCGGCGGCCAGATATTCAACCAAAACATGTTTTACGTTGCCGTGCAGATCATCTGGCGTTGGGTGTGTGGTCAGAGAGTGCAGGTCGGCTATAAAAAAATAACAGTTGTATTCGTGCTGCATTTTTACGAAGTTTTGAATAGCTCCGTAATAATTTCCAAGGTGTAATTTCCCGGTAGAACGAATACCGCTAACAACAGTTTCCATAGGGGGCGAAAGTAAGGATTTTTTATATTTTTGAGCGCGATGAAATTACTATTGAAGAAGGCCCATGCACATTTTTACCGTTATGGCCAGGCCTTTTTCTTTTTCCTTTGGTGGCCCTTTCTTTACTATCATTCGCGTAAGCCTGAACGCTATGCCCGGCTTAATTTCTTCAGACGGTTATGCGCCTGGTGCGGGTCTACCATGGCCGGGATTTTTTACCGCTTTCAATTCGAACAACCGATCGACTGGACTCGTACCTATATCATTTGCCCCAACCATACTTCTAACCTGGATATTTCCTCTGCAAGTATTCTGGTAAAAGGCAATTATTGCTTCATTGGTAAGGATGAACTGCTGGATAATATCGTGACGAAATTATTCTTTCAAACCATCGATATCCCGGTGAACCGCGAAAGCAAAATATCATCTTTCCGCGCTTTTAAAACGGCAGCAGAGCGACTGCAAAAGGGGCAGAGTGTAATTATTTTTCCGGAAGGGAAAATTCCGGATGATTATCCGCCCCGGTTGCACGAGTTTAAAAACGGGCCTTTTCGACTGGCTATAGAGCTTAAAATACCGATAATTCCTGTAACTTCGTTAAATACCTGGCAGGTGTTGTGGGATACCGGCCTTGAAAGAGGCAGCAAACCCGGCGTTTGTCATATTTACGTTCATCAGCCTATTGAGACGGCGGACATGAGTTTAGATGATGCAGATTTGCTGAAAGACCGTGTATTTAAACTGATGCAGCAAAAGTTGGAACAAACACATGAAAATTACTGAAGAAACCATAGATAAAATTGCTAACCTGGCCCGGTTGGAAGTAAGCGCAGAAGAAAAGCACGAGTTGAAGGCAGACATGACGCGCATCCTGGATTTTATGGATAAGCTGAACGAGGTGGACACTGCCGATGTTGAACCATTGGTTTACATGACTGGTGAAGTAAACGTGCTTCGTGCAGATGAAGTTAAACAACTTGTCACCCACGAAGAGGCACTGTTGAACGCCCCTGCTAAAACCGCCGACTATTTTAAGGTTGCCAAAGTGCTGAATAAAAAAGAGCATGGCACGGGCAGCCAGCCAAAAAGTGAAGATAGCCTGTAACATTTAGCTACGTGCGGCAGTCAAACCCTCAAAAAACTAAATGGAGCCCCTGATTACCATCACCGATATTGGCCGTAAGTATGTAATTGGCGCAGAAGTAATTCATGCGTTAAAATCAGTCTCGTTAACGATTAATAAAGGCGAGTTTGTAGCGCTGATGGGCCCTTCGGGATCAGGAAAATCTACTTTGATGAATATTTTAGGCTGCCTGGACACCCCTACCAAAGGCAGCTACGTGCTGAACGGGATAGACGTAAGCCACATGACGGACAATCAACTGGCCGAGGTGCGTAATAAAGAAATTGGCTTCGTGTTTCAAACCTTTAACCTGCTGCCCCGCAATACTGCGCTGGATAACGTGGCCTTGCCGCTGGTTTATTCTGGTGTGAGTAAGGAGGAGCGGATGAACCGTGCGGGTAACGCATTGAAGAATGTAGGTCTTGGGCACCGTATGGACCACAAACCCAATGAGCTTTCGGGCGGTCAGCGGCAGCGCGTGGCAGTGGCCCGTGCGCTGATCAATAACCCTTCCATCATCCTGGCCGACGAACCTACCGGTAACCTGGATACCAAAACATCCATCGAAATTATGGGCCTGCTGGAGGACATCCACGAAAAGGGGAATACCATTATATTAGTAACTCACGAAGAGGATATTGCCCTGCACGCACACCGCATTGTGCGTATGCGCGATGGATTGATTGAAAAGGATTACGCCAATATCAATATCTCCAAAACAGACCGCAGTTTGGCGGTAGAAGAGTAGAAGTTGGTCATTGGTGCATTCGTTATCAGTCATTGGTCACCGGTCATTTGGTCGTTAGTCATTAGTCATGGACGCATTCGTTAGTGGTCATTGATCATTAGTTGCGGATGATAAATCGCTGGTCATTAGTCAATGGCTACTGGTCATTAGTCATTGATATTGTTTACTAACTTCTTTAACACGGATTTTCGCTTTCCACTCTGCGCTTCCCGCTCGCCTTTGAAATAAAATTGCTTATCTTTATGCCTGTTTATCAAAGTATTTGGGCTAATATATGCGTGATTTTTATCGTCTTAGGTTTTTGTGGATAATTGCTTTGGCAGCAGTGGCTTTTAGCGGCTGTACCAAGGGGGACGATGAACCTGCAGCCGATACCAACAATAAACTGATCATTGCTTTTTCGAGTGCTACAGTGCCTATTACCGGTGTTGATTCGGTGATTTGTACGTTTACCTCCAGCACTGATACCATCCGTAAAAAGGGGTTGCGCGAAGGTACTTTTTATAGTTTCTTGCTAAGCTCATTGCCAAGTGGAACCTATTCGGCGCTTACCAAAATCTACACAACGGCGGATAGCGCCGGAACGCGCAAGATGTTCCGAAATACCACATCCATCAGCACCTCAAAGAACAGCAACATCATTGCAGCTTCTGACAAGCCTTACGATACCTGGGCTTCTGCATTATACTTTTACAGTGCGCTATATAACATTACGTTCGCAGTAGGGTATTATCCAACAGATTCTTATTTTGAAATGCGCCTGCCGGCTACGCTGCCATTTAAAAATATTTATATCTCGCGAAACTTGTACAGAACCGTCAATAAAATAAAGTACCAGACGGGGTATGGTTACATCAACATAAAAACGAGCGATTATAAAGGATCTACTTCAAATACCAATGCTTTTTACGGCTTTTCAACCGGAGCGGCTAACCTGAAGTACGATGCGGCTGATGTAACTTTTGAACTGTACAACGATGTTAATAATGACTATGCCATCCTGTTTCAGAAGGAGATAGCGATTGCTAATTAAGTTGCCAGTTACGAGTTGCGAGTTCCGCGTGAAAATTTAGTTATCTATGTTACTCGCAACCGCGCACACCCGCTCCTCGAACCCCGCGCCGCGTAACTGAAAACTCGCAACCAATACTCGCCTCCACGCTTCTTATTGTCAATATTTATACGGTTGCATGGTTCCGCAAGAGCACGCGCAGTCTGGATCTGAGGTGCCCAATTTCTTCAGGAAGAACTGGTAAAAGCCAATGCGGTCTTGCATATTGGTATTATCACCATGGTTACACTCCACTTCGCCATTAACAATGTTGATCGTCATGCCGAAACCTGGCTTCCGTCCTTTAGCAACGTCATCTGCCTTTGGCTGCCATTTGCCGGTCATCACATCATGGGCTGAAGGTTTTTTAGTCTGCGGGGTCATCCAGAAATAGATGGCTGTTTTAAAAGCGATAACCGGGTCTGTTTCCACCAATGACGGATTGTTCAGTAATATTTTTTTGTCGCCGAAGATACAGTCAGAAGCGTAGCCGTAGTTACCATTATAGCTGATCTGCATTGGTCCGCGGCCATAGTATTTCTGTCCTTTGGCCGGTGGGTATTCGTCGCTGTCGCCAAAATAATCCAGATTGGTATTGCTCTCGTGCGTTAGCATCAGTCCATCGTTATAAGCGCCGTTCTGGCCAAAACGGGTTTCATGGGCAATCTGCGCAAAGAACGCCGCCAGTTCTCTTTTGCGTGTCTGGGTATCGCCCTCATTACAAAACCTGCCATAATCTATGGTGTAAGTACTGTCAGGCTTTTGTTTTGCCCACGCTTCGTTCCAATCCTCATCCTGCCTCACAGTAACAGCCTTGCCGGTAGTTTTATCTGTACGGATGAGTTGGTAGACGGATACCGCCCGGCGGGTTACCTGTACCTTGATCTTTGCCAGGTCGTTCGCTGCTTTCACAAAAGCGGCATAAGTGTATATTTTGTTCCGCTGGGGGAACAGATCATTAAACTGTTTCTCGCTTAACAGGGTAGTAATGTCAGATTTTGCCGGAGTTGATGGCGCCTGTTTCATGTCTTTTTTACCCGCATTACCGCAACTGATATCAATCGTACTAACAAGGGCGGTAATGATCAGCCAGAATCTGAGTTTAAAGCGGTATTGTATCATGGTTCTAAGATGTTTAAAAGCGGGTTTGGTTTAAATATGCACATTTAAATAATTATTCACACTTGTGCTAAAACCCCTGCAAAATTACTTAATTGCGCCCACTATGAAGATATATACCAAAACGGGTGACAAAGGTTTTACCTCGCTTATTGGCGGTACGCGTGTGCCAAAGCACCATATCCGCATAGAGAGCTACGGTACGGTAGACGAGCTGAATTCGTATATCGGCCTGATCCGAGACCAGGAGATCAGCACACAGCAGCGGGATTTGCTGAAGGAGATTCAGGACAGGCTGTTTACCATTGGTGCATCTTTAGCGGCGGACCCGGAACGTTCTAAAATGGTGATACCCGATTTGCATTTAAGCGATATTGAATTGCTGGAGCAGGAAATGGACCGCATGAATGAAAGTTTACCTGAACTAAAACATTTTATATTGCCCGGTGGTAATAATGCCGTGTCTTATTGCCACGTGGCGCGTTGCGTTTGCCGCCGCGCAGAACGTATCACAACACATTTGGCAGAGGAAAGCGAAGTTGACGAGAAGGTAATTATGTACCTGAACAGGCTGAGCGACTACCTTTTTACCCTTGCGCGAATGATTGCACACGAACATCATATCCCTGAAAATCATTGGATACCAAGAGTATAAGAAAAATGAATAATTTTATTTGATTATCAATTTGAAATTATTATACTTTTGCGGAAAAATAGAAACTCAAATTTAGAACCTTTAAAATATTAAATATGTATTGGACACTTGAACTTGCATCACACCTGGAAGACGCTCCATGGCCAGCTACAAAAGACGAATTGATTGATTACGCCATCCGTTCAGGCGCGCCGGTAGAAGTAATTGAAAATTTACAGGCTTTGGAAGATGACGGCGAACCGTACGAAAATATAGAAGAAATATGGCCTGATTACCCTACAAAAGACGATTTCTTCTTCAATGAAGATGAATATTAATTTCTAATAAGTAATAATTATTTCTTTACGATTTAAAAAGCCCTGTATTAGCAGGGTTTTTTATTTTGAGACAACTTTTTGGTGTGGTTTTGGTTTATTTGATAAATAAATATTCAAACTAAAACATCTTACCATGAGAGGCTTACTTTACATCATTGCCGTTATCCTGATTATCGGGTGGCTATTAGGCGTATTTGTTTATTCGGCAACCGGCTTAATTCACGTGCTGCTGGTAATAGCTGTCATTGCATTACTATTGGGCATTATCAGAAGGGCTTAAATACCGCTGAAAACAATAAGGGTTATGAAAGCTGCTCAAACGGGCAGCTTTTTTTGTATCAGTTCGGCAATGGCAATATCTTCAGGGAAGGTAATTTTTAGGTTGAAATGTTCACCGTCAACCAAATTAATGGTTTCTCCTGCACTTTCCACCACGCTGGCGTCATCTGTAAAGGTATTAGTGAAGGGGTGTTCATAAGCCTTACGCAGCAACGATAACCTAAATGTTTGCGGTGTCTGCACCAGGTAAATTTCATCCCGGTTCAAGTGATGAGAGACCTCGCCCTGTAACCTGCGGATAGAGTCGCGGCTTTTAACCGCCACCACGGCATTCCCTTTAGAGGCTGCTACTTCGTAAGCGGCGTCTATGATCTTTGAGGTAGTTAACGGCCGTACCGCATCTTGTACAGCTACTACAGCTTCTTCTTCCGCAATTATTTCCAGTCCGTTTTTTACCGAATGAAAACGTGTCTCACCACCGGCAACTAATCGGTGCGGAACGGTAAATTGATGTGCCGAACAAAGTTCTTTCCAGTAATCATGAAACCCGGCGTGCAGCACCAGGATGATTTCCGGCTGGTAACTGCTGCGGTAAAAGTTCTCTATCGTATGCATCAGTACCGGCTTGCCGTTCATTAGCAAAAATTGCTTGGGCACCGCGCTTTGCATACGCGTACCTGTACCGCCCGCAACGATAATGGCGTATGTTGGAAGATTTGAATCGGTCATGAAGTGACGAAGTTATTAAGAAAAGTTTTAAAAGCTATTAGAACCGTCCTTTCGACGAGGAACGAGGAGAAATCTTCTTGAAGGTGTCAATCGAAGAAGATCTCTGTCCGCCAACTGTCGGATCGAGATGACATCAAAAAGATAGGCACTAAAAAACGAGAATATCACGACAAACAAAAAGCGCCATCCTAAAATGAATGGCGCTTTAAAATCTTATTTAAGTGTAAACTTAGATCAGCAGCATGGCATCGCCATAGCTGTAGAAGCGGTATTTCTCTTTTACGGCCACTTCATAAGCATTCATTACGTTTTCGTAACCGCCGAACGCACAGATCATCATCAACAAAGTAGATTCTGGTGTGTGGAAGTTGGTTACCATCGCGTTAGCAATGCTGAAATCGTAAGGAGGGAAGATGAACTTGCTGGTCCAGTCGTTTGCAGCTTTCAGGGTTTTGTTTGCCGAAACGGCAGATTCGATAGTACGCATTGAAGTAGTACCCACGGCACAAACGCGTTTCTTGCGTTCGATAGCACGGTTTACAATGTCAGCCTGGCTTTGCTCTATAATGAACTGCTCAGAATCCATTTTGTGTTTGGTCAAGTCTTCCACCTCAACAGGGCGGAAGGTACCTAAACCTACGTGCAGGGTAACCTCGGCAAATTCCACACCTTTTAATTCCAGGCGTTTCATCAGTTCGCGGCTAAAGTGTAAACCGGCAGTTGGTGCAGCAACTGCACCTTCGTTTTTAGCGAAGATGGTTTGGTAACGCTCTTTATCTTCTTCGGTCGCTTTACGCTTAATGTATTTAGGAAGCGGTGTTTCGCCTAAAATTTCAATATTACGACGGAATTCTTCGTCGGTGCCGTCAAACAGGAAGCGGATGGTACGACCGCGAGAGGTAGTATTGTCTACCACTTCTGCTACTAACAGATCGTCGTCACCAAAATATAATTTGTTACCCACACGGATTTTGCGTGCCGGATCTACCAACACATCCCACAAACGTAGTTCCTTGTTCAGCTCGCGCAGTAAAAATACTTCTATGGTAGCACCTGTTTTCTCTTTGTTACCGTACATACGGGCAGGGAAAACTTTAGTGTTGTTCAAAATCATTACATCCTGATTATCAAAATAATCCAGAACGTCTTTGAATATTTTATGCTCAATTTTTCCCGAATCACGGTGCAATACCATTAAACGCGATTCATCACGACTTGGAGAGGGGGTATGTGCAACTAAAGATTCAGGCAGATTGAATTTGAACTGAGATAATTTCATCTTTCAGATTTAATTTAAGCGCGCAAAGTTACGAATTATTTAGTAATATTAAACGCAAGAAGAAGCGGTTGGTTCACAAAGATTTAACTTATTAATAATTATTTTTTGCTGTAACCAAATGCAGCCCATGCAGTCTAAACCATAACACGGGTATATGATCTTTTTAAAACTTTTCAGAGAAAGCTTTTTGTTTGCTTTTGACGCATTGCGGCAAAACAAGCTGCGCACCTTGCTATCCTTATTGGGCGTAACCATTGGTATCTTTACCATTATCGCGGTTTTTTCGGCAGTAGATACGTTACGAAACAATTTGCAGCAGAGTGTAAATAAGTTGGGCAGCAACAGTATCTATATTCAGAAATGGCCGTGGACCGGCGGGCCGGATTTTCCCTGGTGGAAATATATGCAGCGACCGCAGCCTACACTTCGCGATTTTGAGCAGGTGCAACGCCGCAGCCAGACAGCTTATGCCACGTCTTACGAAACCAGTATCGATGGCCGTACCGTTAAGTATGGCAGTAATACCATAGAGGGCGTCTCTATCTGGGCGGTTACCAAAGATCACGACAAAACCTGGAATTTCGACCTGCAGGATGGTCGTTACTTTACAGAAATGGAATCGAAAACCGGTGCGCCTATTGCGGTTATCGGGTTTGATATTGCAGATAATTTGTTCCCTGGCGGCAATGCCATTGGTAAACAGATCAAGATTATGGGGCGCTTTGTAACCATTGTAGGTGTGTTTGCTAAAGAGGGGGATGATATCCTGGGTATTTCTGATGATAAAGTGGTGTTGATCCCGCTGAACTTTGCCCGTAACCTGATTGATGTACAGAACGAAAAATATAACCCGCAGATTGTGGTAAAAGGCAAGCCGGGGTTGACCGATGTTGAAGTTGAAAGCGAATTAAAAGGCCTGATGCGTTCTATCCACCGCTTACAACCGCAGCAGGACGACGATTTTTCGCTAAACAAAACAACCGTGTTATCCAACCAGCTCGACCAGTTATTTAGCGTGGTAAATATTGCCGGTATCATCATCGGCGGGTTTTCTATCCTGGTAGGTGGCTTTGGTATCGCTAACATCATGTTTGTGTCTGTTAAAGAACGCACACCTATTATCGGTATACAAAAGTCGTTAGGGGCTAAGAATTATTTCATCCTGCTACAGTTTTTGGTGGAAGCCGTTGTGCTTTGCCTGATGGGCGGGCTCATTGGCCTGGGATTGGTTTATGCAGGAACCTTTGTAGTGAAGTCTGTCGCGGATATCACCGTGGTGCTGGATGTGAAAAATATTATCAGGGGGATCAGTATTTCCGTAGCCATTGGTATGCTATCGGGGATCATACCGGCCTATTTTGCTTCTAAACTGGATCCGGTAGAAGCGATACGTTCTAATTAGGAAGAAGTTTAACTAAGTAGTGAGCAGGTTACAGAAAGTCCTCCCCACCTGGGGAGGATTAGGAGGGGCAATTTAAAAACTGCTTTCTCAGCATTCAACCAAACAATTCAAAGGAAAATCTATTAGTTTGATAAACATTTTACAAACTGCCTACGCCGCGGGGATGTACAATACACTTATTTAATTACATTTGTCGCGAATACAATTAACTTCTATGTCAGATAAAGCACAGCTAACCATCGGTGACAAGGTATTTGAACTGCCTACTTTAGAAGGAACCGAACATGAGAAAGCAATCGATATTTCAAAATTAAGAGATCAGTCAGGTTACGTTACACTTGATATCGGCTATAAAAATACCGGGGCTACCAAAAGCGCTATCACATTTTTAGATGGCGAGCAAGGTATCTTAAAGTATCGTGGCTACCCGATCGAGCAACTTGCCGAACGTTCTACTTTTATTGAAGTAGCATACCTGCTTATCTACGGCGAACTTCCTACCCAGCAACAACTTGCCGATTTTGAATACAAGATCAGCCGCCATACGCTGGTACACGAGGATATGAAGAAGTTTTTTGATGGTTTTCCGTCAAAATCGCACCCGATGGGGCAATTGTCTTCTTTAATTGGCGCATTAGCGGCTTTTAATCCGCAGTCGTTAAAACAGGGTTTAACCGCCGAAGAGGTGAACGAAGAGATCATTAAGCTGATTGCTAAAATGAGCACCATCGTTTCCTGGATCTATAAGAAATCACTAGGGCATCCGGTAGTTTATCCTCAAAACAAACACGATTACGTTACAAACTTCCTGTACATGACCTTTGGTGAGCGTACAGAAGAGTATAAAGTGGAGCCTGTTGTGGTAGACGCTATGAACAAACTGCTGATCCTGCATGCAGACCACGAGCAGAATTGTTCTACCTCTACCGTACGCATCGTAGGTTCGTCAGATGCTAACCTTTATGCTTCTATTTCAGCAGGTATTTCTGCGCTTTGGGGCCCGCTGCATGGTGGCGCTAACCAGGCGGTGATTGAAATGCTGGAGCGTATTAAAGAAGATGGCGGGGATACCGACAAGTGGATTGCTAAGGCAAAAGACAAGAATGATCCATTCCGTTTAATGGGCTTCGGTCACCGCGTTTATAAAAACTTCGACCCACGTGCCAAGATCATCAAAAAAGCATGTGATGATATCTTAGAGCAATTGGGTATTAATGACGAGGTATTGGATATTGCTAAAAAGCTGGAAGAACACGCGTTGAAAGACCCGTATTTTGTAGAGCGTAAACTTTATCCGAACGTGGATTTCTATTCAGGTATTATTTACCGTGCGTTAGGCTTCCCGACTGAGATGTTCACTGTTCTGTTTGCATTGGGCCGTTTACCAGGATGGATTGCGCAGTGGAAGGAAATGAAAGAGAACCATGAACCAATCGGGCGTCCGCGGCAGATCTATGTTGGTCATGAGAATCGCGACTACCAGGATATCGCCAGCCGATAAAATAAATGAAGGACCCGCTTAAAGGCGGGTTTTTTGTTGAATAGCCAGCTAGTCAAAACACTGGTGTTAAGCTATAGCAATTAGCTGGGTGTGCAGAATCTTTTTAATCATCAGCAAAATATTATCTTGCGCCTCTTCGCCACTGAATGACGATACAAGAGATCCTAAAAAATTACTGGGGCCACCAATATTTCAGGCCGCTGCAGGAAGAAATTATTACCGCTGTACTAAACGGTAATGATGCGCTTGCGTTGCTGCCAACGGGTGGTGGTAAGTCGGTCTGTTTCCAGGTGCCTGCCATGGCTAAACCCGGGATCTGCCTGGTAATTTCGCCGCTGATTGCCCTAATGAAAGACCAGGTTGAAAACCTGAAAACCAAAGGGATAGAAGCCGCAGCTATTGTATCGGGTATGGGTAAGCGCGAGATTGACATTACGCTTGACGATTGTATCTATGGCAATGTGAAGTTCCTTTACCTCTCGCCAGAGCGTTTGCAATCAGAACTGGTGCGCGAGCGCATTAAATACATGCAGGTAAACCTGCTGGCGGTAGACGAGGCGCATTGTATTTCGCAGTGGGGGTATGACTTCCGACCGCCATACTTACATATCGCAGAACTACGGAAGCTACTGCCCAAAGTTCCGGTGCTCGCCCTTACCGCGACGGCAACAGAACAGGTGCGTGGCGATATCATCAATAAGCTTCAGCTTAAAAGCCCCGCTGTTTTTGTTAAAAGCTTCGAACGGAAGAATATTAGTTACCTGGTAGAGCAGGAAGAAAACAAACTGCGCCGGGTGGTGCAGATTGCTAAAGGAGCTAAAGGCAGCGGCATTATTTATGTACGTAGCAGAAAGGATACTTTCGAGTTATCAAAATATCTGAATAGTCATGGCTTGAAAGCAGATTATTATCATGCCGGTCTACCCGGTGATATTCGTTCACTGAAACAAGAGGCCTGGAAGAATAATCAAACGGATATCATGGTGGCCACGAACGCCTTCGGGATGGGGATTGATAAGCCAGATGTGCGGTTTGTGATCCACCGCGATCTGCCCGAAAGTCTGGAAGCCTACTACCAGGAAGCAGGCCGCGCCGGGCGCGACGAACAGCGGGCTTATGCCGTGTTGCTGTATCACCAGGTTGACCGTATCCGGCAGGAGAAGAAATTTGAAGCCAGCTATCCTTCCCTTGAAGAAATTAAACAGGCTTATCATTTTCTGGCGAATTACTACCAGTTGGCTTACGGAGCAGGCGAGGGGCTCAGCTTTGATTTTGACCTGCCCGACTTTTGCAAGCGTTTCAACCTTGATCCGATTAAGACCTTAAATGCGCTGAAATTCCTGGAGCAGGACGAATACCTGGCCGTTAATGAAAGCGTTTACCTGCCGTCGAGGTTCAGGTTCGAGGTAATGAACGAAGAGCTTTATAACTTCCAGATACAGAATCCCGCCTGGGATGTATTTATTAAAGTATTGTTGCGGACTTATGGCGGCGCGTTTGACCACTATGTGAATATCCGCGAATTTGACTTGGCCCGCCGTACCAACACGCCCGTACAAATGATTATAGAACATTTGAACCAACTGCAGGATTATGGCGTACTGAGCTATTTGCAACAAACGGATAAACCACAAATTACCTATCTGCGTCCGCGGCAAACCAGTTCACATCTGCTTATCAATATTAATTTTATTAACGAGCGTAAAGAGCTGAACCGCGCAAAAATGGAAGCGGTGTTTAATTATGCGGAACACAAGCAATGCCGCAGCCAGATGCTGCTGGGATACTTCGACGAAGCCAATGCGCCTAAATGCGGTATTTGCGATGTTTGCCTGGCAGAAAAGCGGCAGCTTCACCACAAAGATATTGTAGCGGATATTACCGCAGAGATGCTGGAACTGCTTACCGTCCGGCCGCTTTCATTGGAAGAGTTGATAGAATCGCTCAGAAAAGGTCACCAGAAGGAGAAGTTAGACGTGTTGCGCACCCTGCTCGATGCCGGAAAGATAAAAACCAACGGCAGCGTCTATTATTTATAAAGATTTTCGCCGATAAATTTCAGGTATTGGCCGATACATTTTGGCTATTCGTCAGGTTAAATCCTCTAATATACAAACTTGTCTGAAAACTGCTGTAACGTTTTTAAAATAGCGTCGTCTTATTGTTGTAATTAATTTATAAGAATAAGTAACAGTTTGAAAAACAAAATATTAGAAATCATGAAAACCACAATCTTTACCATAGCCGCAATGTTAGTTTTAGGCGTAGCCACTACTACAACCACTAAAGCCGCTACCTTAAAAAGCACCAGCACCGTATTAAGCGATGTAAAAAACATCAACAAAATTGAAGTAAGGGGTAACGTAGAATTATACGTATCTGAAGGTGCTGATGATAACGTTAAAGTATACAACAGCTACTACAGCGAAAGCGCTTTAGTGCAAAACCAAAAAGGCGTACTGCGCATTTCATCTTACAAAAATGAAAAACTGGTTGTTTGGGTTACCGCTAAAGACCTTCGCAGCATTGATGCTTATGATAATGCAGTAGTAAATTCTTTCGGCAAGCTATCTGCCATCAGCCTTGACGTAGAATTGCATAATACCGCTTCAGCAAACCTTAACCTTGACAGCTATGCTGCCAACATCCAGGTGAACGATCAGGCAAAAGCAAACCTGTCTGGCTCAGTAACAGAAGCAGCGTTAACATATGATCAGTCTGCAACCGTAAACAGTGCCAGCTTCGCTGCAACCAAAATCAGCCGCACTGTAAACCGCAACGGTTTGGAAAAAAGAAATGTTGATATGGTTGCCGGTCTTGAGTAATCACTTTTCCAAAAGTTCAATATATAGCTGAAAAGCCGTCGGTTTCTGACGGCTTTTTTTATTTTTGACGTAACCTGCACAAGCGGGATGTCGTCTAAAAAAGAAAAACTATGAAAAAGCTATCCGCGCTGTTATTTGCCGCTGCTATTGTTGCCTCAGCAGTTACATCCTGTAAAATCGGTTGTGAAAAAGGTTCTGGTCATCAAACCAGCCAATCCAGAAAGTTGGGTGCTTTTAGTCGAATAGATATAGAAGGTGGTTACGATGTAACCCTAAAGCAGGATAGTTCAATGTCGTTAACGCTTTCTGGCGATGATAACCTGTTACAATACGTGAAAAGCGAAGTAAACGGCAATGCACTGCAAATAAGGACGACCAAAAACGTGTGTGGAAAATCACCGCTGAAACTGGTGATCGGCTTTAAAAATATTGATGAGCTGAATACTGCTGGTGGAATAGAATTGCACGGCGATGGTAAATTTAATGTGCAGAACCTGAAACTAACGTTTGCCGGTGCTACTAAGGCTAAGCTGGATATTAACGCTGCAACTGTAGAAACTAACGGATCTGGCGCTACCGATCTGACATTATCAGGCCAGGCGTCATCACACAAGGTAACCTTGAGCGGCGAAGGTAAGCTTCACGCTTTTGACCTGGTTACCGGTAAGTATCGGATTGAAACATCGGGTGCTACAGACTGTGAAGTGAATGTGTTAAATGAACTGAGCATCAACAGCACCGGCGCATCTGAAGTAAAATATAAAGGCAACCCGGGCACTATTCATAACGACCATGCCGGTGCCAGCAAGGTAGAACATGTGCAGTAAATTTCGATTTCGGAATTTTGATTTCTGATTTATTCGGAGCAATAAATACAAGAGCGGCTTTACGGCCGCTTTTTTATTGTAACCCATCAAAAGCACATTACATCAAGTATGTCTTTGCCAAGCGCCTGTCCCGAACTCGTTGCGGGAAGAATACGGAAGTAACACTTTGGTTGTCATTCAGAGCGAAGCGAAGAATCTGTAAATTAGAATAACAATGAGACAGTATAATTTCTTCACCTATATTCTTACCAATCATGACCGAACAGTATTGTATACTGGCGTTACTAAAGATTTAGAAATACGCCTAATTCAACATTATTTCGGTTCCGACAATAAAGACAGCTTCACAGCCAAGTATAAGTGTTTCTACTTGGTATGGTTCGAAAGACATCAGTATGTACAACATGCAATAGATAAAGAAAAGCAGATTAAAGGTTTGTCAAGAAATAAAAAAATAGCAATGATAGAAGCAGAGAATAAAAATTGGACTTTCTTAAATAAGGAGATTATGGAATGGCCTCCGATTGATCCGCGTGCAGATTCTTCGCTACGCTCTGAATGACAAGCTCATTATAAAACATTCCCTTAGCTTCATTCCGCAAAGCCGAAGATCCCTCGCTGCGTTCGGGATGAAAAAAAACCTTTAAAGGCAGTCTTGACTCCTGGCTCAATGCAGTCGCTCGCTTGCAGCGAGTGACGATTATGTGAATTTAGCGATTAAATCGCGTTTGTTTCGTCGGCACGCGGTACCAGCGTCGCAGCAAAAATAAACTCGAAATCAAAAATTCGATATCCGAAATCAAAACGGTGGATTAGGTGATTGTGGGTTGGGATTAGGATTTGGTATCGGGGCAGGCGAGGGGTTAGGTACTATCCGCGGATTGGGTGTACGGGCAGAAGTGTCGGGCGCGGTTCCGGTTCCTACCGGTGTAGCCCTTTCCGCTGCGCGGATAGACCGGCCGCTCGGGCGTTTATGAGCAAAGCAACTACTTAACGTAACAGCAAGTAAAAACAAGGGCAATATCCGGTTAAATGCTTTCATAAATGGCATGTATACACACCATAACATATTTATCCAGCTATGGTTTACCGGGTAGGAAATCTTTCGTAAGATTAACTTAATCAAGTTAATTACTTTATATCTGCTATAAGTAAATAATTACTAATAACAAAAAAATCATATCTTTGCGCCTCTAAAATCCGTTGGCATTTGCTGCGGATGGTTGTATTGATATTAAAAACTCCTATAACGTAAAGATGAACATCTCACAGGAAAAAACAGGTAAGCTTAATGCGCTGATCAGCATTAACCTTAATCCTGAAGATTACCAGCCACGTGTTGATAAAGCAATAAAAGAACAAGCTAAAAAAGCAAAAATCCCAGGTTTCCGTCCGGGTATGGTGCCGCCTGCACATATTAAACGTATGTACGGTAAAAGCATCCTGGTTGACGAGATCAATAACATCTTGTCTGACTCATTGAATAACTATCTTGAAGAGCAAAAGCTGGAAGTACTTGGTCAGCCACTGCCAAAGATGGATGACCAGGCGCAGTACAACTGGGATTTTAACGATCAATTTGCTTTTACTTACGAAGTTGGTTTGGCTCCTGAGTTTGATGTGAACTTCTCTACAGAAGATAAGCTTGACCAGTACGTAATCAAAGTAGATGACGAAACGTTAGCTTCGCGCATTAAAAACCTGCGCCGCAGCTATGGCAAAATGACAAACCCTGACGTATCGGCAGATGGTGACGTGCTTTATAGCGAATTAGAGCAACTTTCACCAGATGGTTCTGTTTTTGAAGAAGGAATTAAGCAAACATCTTCTGTTCGTTTAGACCAGGTTCAGGATGAAGCCATCAAAGCTTCGCTGATCGGTTTGAAAAAAGGTGACACCGTTGAATTTGATATTCAAAAAGCATTTAATAACGATGCTGCACGAGTTGCCGGTTTATTAAAAATTGAAGAAGATGCAGCTGCTGATCTGAAATCAAACTTCCGCTTAACTGTTAAAAATGTTAACCGTTTAGAGGAAAGTGACCTTGATCAGGCGTTCTTTGATAAAATATTTGGTGAAGAAAGCGGTGTTACCACCGAGGAAGAATTCAGAACCCGCATCATCGGCGAATTAGAAACCATGATGCAACAGGATTCAGACCGTAAATTACAGAACGATCTGTATGAGTACAGCCTGGAGAAGATTAAATTTGAACTTCCTGACGAATTCCTGAAACGCTGGTTAAAAGCAACTAACGAAAAACTGACCGACGAAGAATTAGCCGGTGGTTACGACGATTTTGCTAAAAACCTGAAATGGACACTAATTACGAATAAAGTAATGACCAATCAGGATTTGAAAGTTGAATACAAAGATGTGTTCGAGCAAGCAAAACGCCAGTTAGACGCGCAGTTCAGAATGTACAGCCCGCAGCCCCTTCCAGAGGAGCAATTAGGACAATACACTGTTCAGTTCCTGCAAAATAAAGAAAATGCAAACCGTATTTTCGAGGAAGTGAAAGCGTTAAAAGTGCTGGATTATCTGAAGGGCGTAATCACACTTAACCCAAAAGAAATCACTTACAAAGAATTTGAGCAACTGACCGCTTAAGCGCTAAGGTAAAGCGTACAAATTCTTTTTAAATACTCACCAAAAAGGCAATTCTCCTAACAGAGAGTTGCTTTTTATTTTTATAAAACTTAGTGCTTTAAGTTGTGTTACTTAGGGGATTTACCTTAGAGTTCACGTTCTTGAAGCTTTAGAATATTTTTAACGGTCGGATTACAAAATCTGGCGGCTTAAAAACTATATTTAGAGCGTAAACATTTACTAATTTTCATATTATCTAATCACAAAAATTTCCAATGAGCAATATTGATAAGAACGAGTTCAGAAAATACGCAGTAAAACATCATCGTATAAATGGTCTCTACGTAGATAAATTTATTTCAAGCGTAGAAAATAAAATGATGCCTACCGGCATTGCTTACCCTGTTGGCATGACGCCTTATATCATCGAAGAGCGTCAGTTAAATGTAGCCCAGATGGACGTGTTCTCGCGTTTAATGATGGACCGCATCATTTTCCTTGGTGATGCCATTTACGAGAACATTGCCAACATTATTCAGGCACAGTTGCTGTTCCTGCAATCTGCAGATGCAAAACGCGACATCCAGATTTATATCAACTCTCCAGGTGGTTCAGTTTATGCCGGTCTGGGTATTTACGATACCATGCAATTTGTGAGCAATGATGTGGCTACGATCTGTACCGGTATGGCGGCTTCAATGGCGGCAGTATTATTATGCGCAGGTGCAGAAGGTAAACGTGCTGCGTTGCCACACTCACGCGTAATGATCCACCAACCATTGGGTGGTGCACAAGGTCAGGCTTCAGATATCGAGATCACTGCACGTGAGATCCAGAAACTGAAAAAAGAATTGTACGAAATTATCTCTAAACATAGCGGAACACCATATGAAAAAGTATGGGAAGCTTCAGACCGCGATCACTGGATGATTGCCGAAGAAGCCAAAGAATTTGGCATGGTTGATGAGGTTCTTCGTTCAAACAGCGAGAAATAATTTTTAATTGCCATCAGTATTAACTATTGTCCTTTTAGGGGAGGATTGTCGCTGAGGGTTGTGAGTTTAAGGATTAATAGTTAATTTTGAGTAAAACATATTCCGATGAATAAAAACAGCAAGGAAATCAGGTGTTCGTTTTGTGGCGCCGGAAAACAGGATTCCCTGATGCTGATTGCCGGTCTTGACGCACACATCTGCGATAAGTGCGTTAATCAGGCGAATGAGATTTTAGCCGAGGAATTGAAGGTACGTAAGGTAAAGGCTTCACCGTCTGCACCTACCATACTAAAACCGGCAGAGATCAAGTCTCACCTCGATCAGTATGTTATTGGCCAGGACGACGCAAAGAAGATACTTTCTGTAGCGGTTTACAATCACTATAAACGTTTAAATCAGCGCGTCGAAAAAGATGAAGTGGAGATTGAAAAATCTAACATCATCATGGTAGGTGAAACCGGTACCGGTAAAACCTTGCTGGCAAAAACGATCGCAAAAGTTTTAAACGTACCTTTTTGTATCTGCGATGCAACTGTACTTACCGAAGCGGGTTATGTGGGCGAAGACGTGGAAAGTATCCTTACCCGTTTACTGCAGGCTGCTGACTATGACGTTGCTGCTGCCGAAAAAGGTATCGTTTATATAGATGAGGTTGACAAGATCGCGCGCAAAAGCGATAATGCTTCCATCACCCGTGACGTGTCCGGCGAAGGTGTACAGCAGGCTTTGTTAAAAATCCTTGAGGGTACCATGGTAAACGTTCCACCGCAAGGCGGACGTAAACACCCCGATCAGAAAATGATCACCGTGAACACTAATAACATTCTGTTTATTTGCGGTGGTGCTTTTGACGGTATCGAGAAGAAGATTGCAAGCCGTTTGCGTACGCAAACTGTAGGTTACAAAATGAAACGCGACGAAAGCGAAGTAGATCTTAAGAACCTGTATAAGTATATTACACCACAAGACCTGAAATCTTTTGGTCTAATACCTGAGCTGATCGGCCGTTTACCGGTGTTAACTTATCTGAACCCGCTTGACCGTAGCGCCTTGCACAATATTCTTACACAGCCTAAGAATTCATTATTAAAGCAGTATAAAAAACTGTTTGAATACGAAGGTGTAAAGCTGGAGTTTGAAGAAGATGTGCTTGACTTTATTGTTGATAAGGCGATGGAGTTTAAGTTAGGCGCACGTGGCCTTCGTTCTATCTGCGAAGCGATCATGATCGATGCGATGTTCGACTTCCCGTCCCAAAAAGACGTGAAAAGTTTAACAGTAACGTTAGATTACGCCCGCGAGAAGTTCGAGAAATCTGATCTTAAAAAGCTGAAAGTTGCGTAAACGTCGGCTAAATATTAAGAAAATAATTCGCACAAGCGAAACGCAAACCCTGGTGAAACGCCGGGGTTTGTCGTATAATAAGAAGTCGTGTCATTGCGAGGAGGGACGACGAAGCAATCTCGTCGGTACACTTGCAACGTAACGAATCACAAAGACTTATCACAATTAAAAGTCCCCTCATGGGGAGGGGCAGATGTTAAAAGAGGAAATATGAACGAAGAAATCGAAATCAAAAAAAATCCTGAGATTGTTGAACAGTCAAAACAGGTAAAAGAAGTGCAAAGCCCTGTAAAATCTGGTTTAAAAACCAAAGACTCTATTGTGGCCAATTGGTTGCCGAGGTACACGGGGCGTCCTCTTGATCAGTTTGGCAGCTACATCATCCTGACCAATTTTTCGAAGTATCTGCAACTATTTTCGGAGTGGCATGATAATGCGCCGATAATGGGTCTGGATAAACCAATGCAAAGCGTAACGGCTAATGGTATCACCATTATCAACTTTGGTATGGGGAGCCCGGTTGCTGCTACGGTGATGGATCTGCTTACCGCAATTCATCCTAAAGCCGCAATCTTTTTGGGTAAGTGCGGCGGTTTAAAAAAGAAAAATGCCGTAGGTGACCTGATCCTGCCGATTGCGGCGATAAGGGGAGAAGGTACATCGAATGATTACCTGCCGCCAGAAGTCCCTGCGTTGCCTTCTTTCGCTTTGCAAAAAGCAATCTCAACCACCATACGTGATATGGGCCGCGATTATTGGACTGGTACCTGCTATACCACCAACCGCCGTGTTTGGGAGCACGACAAGGAGTTTAAACGTTATCTGAAAACGCTTCGTGCAATGGCGGTAGATATGGAAACCGCTACTATATTCACTACGGGTTTCTTCAACAAGATCCCTACCGGCGCTTTGTTGCTGGTATCAGATCAGCCGATGATTCCCGAAGGTGTTAAAACTGCTGAAAGCGACTCTAAAGTAACTGAACAGTACGTAGAGCAGCACCTGCGTGTCGGGATAGATTCATTAAAACAGCTGATCAATAATGGATTAACCGTAAAACATCTGCGGTTCTAAATCTCTATCATTTTAATATACTTTTTGCAAATATGCTATTGCTTATTAATAGCCTATTTGCAATTTTGCGTTTATATGTGGCATAACAATATACTTGAAACTATTGGCAACACGCCGATGGTAAAATTGAACAGGATTACCAAGGATATTCCTGCAACGGTTCTGGCGAAGATAGAAACCACCAACCCAGGTAATTCTATAAAAGACCGTATGGCCCTGAAAATGATTGAGGATGCAGAGAAGGATGGCCGTTTGAAACCGGGGGGTACCATCATCGAAGGTACTTCTGGTAACACTGGTATGGGCCTGGCTATTGCTGCCGTGATAAAAGGTTACAAGTGTATTTTCACCAGTACTGATAAGCAGTCAAAAGAAAAATTTGACGCTTTGCGTGCCTTTGGAGCCGAAGTGATTGTTTGCCCTACTAACGTAGACCCGGAAGATCCGCGTTCTTATTATTCGGTTTCTTCACGTTTAGAACGCGAGGTGCCAAATTCCTGGAAACCTAATCAGTACGATAATCCTTCAAACAGCAAAGCAAACTACGAACAGACTGGCCCGGAAATTTGGGAGCAGACTGAAGGGAAGGTAACTCATATCGTTGTTGGCGTAGGCACTGGGGGAACCATCTCTGGTACGGCTAAGTATCTGAAGGAGAAAAATCCGGCTATCCAGGTTTTGGGTATCGATACTTACGGGTCGGTATTTAAAAAATATAAAGAAACAGGCGTTTTTGATAAGGAAGAGATCTATCCGTACATCACTGAAGGTATTGGCGAGGATTTCCTACCGGAGAACGTAGATTTTACGCTGATCGATCATTTTGAAAAGGTGACCGATAAGGATGCCGCGTTGATGACGCGCGAGATTGCACGCCGGGAAGGAATATTTGCCGGTAACTCTTCTGGGGCGGCATTAGCTGGGTTGTTGCAGATGAAAGATCGCTTTAAGGAAGGCGATGTGGTGGTAGTGATCTTCCCTGACCATGGCACGCGTTACCTGGGTAAAATGTATAACGAGGACTGGCTGCGCGAACGCGGTTTCCTTGCCGATGATAAGTTGACAGCCCGTGATATACTGAATAAAAAAGAGAACCCGGAAATTATCACCCTTGATATCGAGAAAAGCGTGTTAGAAGCGATCAATACCATCAAAACGCAAAATATTTCGCAAATACCTGTTACACAAAAAGGCATGGTAGTGGGTAAGGTTACAGAAAGCGATATTCTTACCGCATTGTTAGAAAACCCCGGATTAAAATCTCAACCGATTAGCACCATCATCACCGCACCGTTTCCATTCGTTGATCTGAACACTTCGATCGATAAGATCTCATCCATGATCAATAAAGATAATATTGCGGTATTGGTAGAGGATGAGCATGGTAAAATTGAAATCATCACCCAATTTGATATCATCACTGCCATGGCAGGATAATGAGTTAGAAGCAAGAAACAAGAGTCAAAAATCAAGACAAAAGGTGTTGAGCGAATAGCTTAACGCCTTTTGTCTTGCCCGTAACTTAATCTCAAATCTTGCTGACGTAGATTTTGCAATTAGTTTTCCCGGCTTTCTTTCAGGTGCTTTTTATAGATTTCTCTCAGCTCTGGTTTTATCCCTTTAATCAGGAAGATACCCGTGCCTTTTTCGCGTGAAAGGGTATCTGTAACTTCTCCAATTTTTTCGATGGATTGAGAAACTGGTACTAAATCGCTCACGTCATCGTCATCACTGATATAGATAATATTGTCGATATCTAAATGCTCAGGAGCCCAGAGTGCAAAACTACTGTTCAAACTGATGCTTGGTGGCAGTCCGTATTGCGGTCCGTAATGGAAAAATGCAGCAGCTTCGCCATAATTATCACTAAAAACGATGGTCTTACTTTGTTCTGCAGCTGGTAAAGCGTGGAAGGCCTTCGCACTTTTTTCAACCATTTCTACCCACCCGTGCATGTCGGCATAATCCTGCGTCAGCGGATGTTGTTTATGATCTTCCCAGGTGTTAGCAAATTTTAACACCGGAAAGTTCTGTTTCAGCTTCTTCAGGTAAGCTATCATCTGGTCAACCGGCATGATAGGTAATGCAATGGGTAATAGCAGCAGGTGAGGGAGCGTTAGTACCAATAATACAGCGATTCTCAAGGGCTTCCATGACGATTTTAAAACCCGCTCTATCATGTACGCCCCCGCAGCAAAAAGCATCGGATAAGCCGGGAAAAGGTAATAGCTTTTGCCGTTCATCTTCAGTAAAAATGCAAAGACTACCAGATAGGCTATTCCAAGGAACATGAAACGGCGGAGTTTATAGGAGAGAAATAGGCCGCCTAAACCTGCCAACCATACCAGTGAGCTAATGCCTTGGTAGACGAATTGCT
This sequence comes from Mucilaginibacter straminoryzae, assembly GCF_022953055.1. Lineage (GTDB taxonomy): Bacteria > Bacteroidota > Bacteroidia > Sphingobacteriales > Sphingobacteriaceae > Mucilaginibacter > Mucilaginibacter straminoryzae. The sequence continues at coordinate 31,298 of NZ_JALJEJ010000007.1, forward strand.
GAATCACAAAATCTTGCCAGTGATTATACTGTAATTGCTGGCTCTGCAGCTTGTTCATGTGCGAAATTGCAGGTATGTGGTGCGTTAGCTGCCAAACGATATTGGGCAATATCATGATGATAGCGATAACCGCGCTTATCAGAAAGGGCTTGCTGATAAGCATTTTTCGTTGCCGTGTACAAAGCAAACCGATAATCAGGGCAACTACATAGAACAGCATCGTGTACTTTGTAAGTATGCCAAACCCTACGGCCACCCCAAAAAAGTATAAATACTTATCCTCCTTTGTATTGATGAATTTTGCCAGCAAAAGCGTAGCAAATACCCACCAGAACTGGTCGAAAATAACAGGCTGAAACAGGTAATCGCTGGCAACAAATGCCGGGGATAGAATTAAAGTTAGGCAGGTAATAGCGATGGCAAACCTTCTGCCGCCGAATTCAACCACCAGTTTGCCGGCCACCCACACCATGGCAGCCGCAAATAAAGCGGGGAAAATACGTGTTGCAATAAGCGAACCGACTAAAACATGGTTAACAATAAAGGCAAGGAAACCGATGAATGGCGGCACCTCTTTGTAACCCCATGCCAGGTGGTCGCCCAGGGCCAGGTGCAGCAGTTCGTCGCGGTGAAAGCCGTAACGGTTAAGCGCAAGCATGTTCAGCAGCAGTTTAAGCCCCGCAAAAATTAATATAAAATTACCGTAGGTTGGTTTGCGGTTGATGTATGACATTCCTTGCGTTAGGTTAACTGGCTGAAAATACAAATTCGGTTTAAGATAGTGATAACTTTGTTATCGCAAACCTTATGGTTGTATTTTACCAGCGATCCAAAAAAAAATGCCCTCCGGAAGAAGGGCATTGAAATCTTTTATTTTTCTGGCATCATATTCTGGTAATATCGGCGCCAAGTGCCTTTAAGCGCTTATCAATATGTTGATATCCGCGTTCAATTTGCTCTATGTTGTAAATAGTAGATTGTCCCTGGGCGGATAAAGCGGCGATCAGTAAGGATACGCCGGCACGAATGTCGGGCGAAGTCATCGAAATACCGCGGAGCTTTACCTGGTTGTCCAGTCCTATTACGGTAGCGCGGTGCGGATCGCAAAGAATGATCTGCGCACCCATATCCAGTAGTTTATCTACAAAGAATAAGCGGCTCTCAAACATCTTTTGGTGAATCAATACCGAACCTTTGGCCTGGATAGCTACCACCAGCACGATACTCAACAGGTCGGGGGTGAAGCCCGGCCATGGTGCGTCGGCAATGGTCATGATAGAACCGTCGATGAAGGTCTCTATTTCGTAATGGCTTTGTGCAGGGATATAAATATCATCGCCGCGAAGTTCAAGTTTAATACCCAAACGGCGGAACACGTCCGGGATCATGCCCAGTTCCTTGTACTGCACGTTTTTAATGGTGATCTCTGACCCGGTCATGGCGGCAAGGCCGATGAAAGAACCAATCTCGATCATATCCGGCAGCATGCGGTGTTCGGTTCCCTTCAGTTCGGTAACGCCTTCTATGGTAAGCAGGTTAGAACCAATACCGCTAATCTTTGCACCCATGCGGTTCAGCATTTTGCAAAGCTGCTGTAGGTAAGGTTCGCAAGCCGCGTTGTAGATGGTGGTAGTGCCTTTTGCCAGCACAGCCGCCATTACCACGTTGGCTGTACCGGTTACGGAAGCTTCATCTAGTAGGATATAAGTTCCGCGAAGATCGCTGGCGTCTACATTATAAAAACCATCTTCTGGATTATAATTAAAACGTGCCCCTAATTTTTCAAAGCCCAGGAAGTGCGTATCCAGACGTCTGCGACCGATTTTATCACCACCCGGTTTGGGAATGGAAGCTTTACCGAACCGTGCCAGCAACGGACCGACGATCATGATCGAGCCGCGCAGGCTGCCACCTTTAGACTTAAATTCCTCTGACTGGAAAAAGTTGGTATTGATGTCTTTAGCCTGGAAGCGATAAGTATCTTCGCTAACGCGTTCAACAATCACACCCATATCACCAAGCAGTTCAATCAGCTTGTTGACGTCTTTGATATCGGGTATATTGCTGATCGTTACCGGCTCGCTTGTTAATAAAACCGCCGATAATATTTGCAAAGCTTCGTTTTTTGCACCCTGAGGAACAATTTCACCTTTGAGCGGTTTGCCGCCCTGTATTACAAAAGCATTTTTCATGTATCTTACGTATAGGTTTACTATGCCTCAGTTTATAACGTTTGAAGCCTGTAAAAGTATGCAGCTAAGTTACATTAAAGTACCTTAAAGTCCTAAAGGCAATCCTTCAACACCTGGGTTTAGCGCTGTTTGCGGTTACGCTGATTGTTGTTGTTATTGTTGCGCTGGTTGTTATTATTGCGCTGGTTGTTGTTATTACGCTGGTTGTTGTTATTACGTTGGTTATTGTTACGTGGGTTATTATTCTGCGGGTTAGCACGATATTCAACCCTGTTAAGGTTAACGTTGTCTTCCAGCGAAAGCGCACCGCCAGACATTTCTTTCAAGTCTGAAAGGATAATTTCATCGGCTACGGAATCTTTGTTCCATTGTACGTACGCCATTTTCATGAAGTTGGCAATCGCCTGTACCATATGCTGTTTGCGTGCCGGGTCGTCAATGCTTTTGGCTTTCTCCATCATGTATTCAATGGTTTTGCCATAATGCTTAAAGCGTATACGCTGGTTAGGGTATTTCAGCGGAGCAGGCTTTACGTAAAGCGCTTCGGCTTCCGGAACCGGGTATGGAGAATCTACGTCTATCTTAAAATCAGAAATGATATGGAGGTGATCCCAAAGTTTATGTTTAAAGTCGGCAACATCACGCAGGTGAGGGTTCAGGAAACCCATCAAGTCTATCACTACTTGCGCGTAACGGTTACGTTCTTCTTTAGTAGGCAGGTTAACAATATATTTAACCATGTTCTGCACGTTACGACCGTATTCAGACAGGATCAGTTTATTGCGGGTAGAGTTATAATCAAACTCTTTCTGAGGCTTTGCAAATGATGCCATGTAAAATTAATAAAGCTTTTTTGTACTTGCTGCGCCTGTAAATGCTTAGGGCAAATGCGCAATGCAGCGACAAGTGTAATTCTTTTATTGTAGTAACGCAAATATATATTTTTTGTGTTAATTTTTCAAACCGTTTAAAGCGGCTATTACCGAAACATGAACTAGAACTTCGGCGAAGCCAAAATATTGTTTTCCTATGACGAATAAATTAGCAGAACTGACTGTTACCCATGTGGATATCTACCGTTTCAGTATCAAGATGGAGCCGTTTACAATTGCTACCGGTACTATGGAATATGCGCAGAACACGTTTATCAGAGTGCATACCAACGCTGGGATTTACGGTGTGGGAGAGTGTTCTGCCTTCCCGATGATTGTTGGCGAAACGCAGGATACCTGCTTGGTAATGGCACGTGAGTTTGCCAAATTATGGAAAGGGCAGGATGCACTTGATATCTCCGCCAGGTTAAAACAACTGGACGATTTTACGGCCCGTAACACCACCGTTAAAAGCGCTTTCGACATGGCCTTGTATGATCTGGCTGCAAAGCATGCCGGCCTTCCGTTGTATCAATACTGGGGCGGGGAGCGGAAACCGGTGGAGACCGATATTACCATCGGTATTGCAGAGCCTGCAAAGATGGCCGAACGCGCAGTGGAATTTAAACAAAACGGCGCAACGATATTGAAGGTAAAACTGGGTAAGAATGCTCAGGAAGATGTAGAGCGTATCCGGAGGATCCGCGAGGCGGTCGGCGACGACATGCAAATAAGGATAGACGCTAACCAGGGTTGGAGTTTTGATGATGCGGTTTACGCGTTGCAGGCAATGGGCGCTTATCATATCGCTTTTTGCGAACAACCTATGCGGACCTGGTACGATGATCGGCTACCGGAGCTAATGAAGCTTTCGCCCGTGAAGATCATGGCAGACGAAAGCGTATATAACCACCACGATGCCCGCAGGCAGATCGAAAGTGGTTCATGCCACTACGTAAATATCAAGCTGTCAAAATCCGGCGGATTGCATGAAGCCCGGCAAATCCATGACATGGCTGCGGCCCATGGCGTTCCGTGTATGATGGGTGGAATGCTGGAAAGCCGTATTGCATTGAGCGCTAAGTTGCACCTGGTTTATGCTAGCCCAAATATCAAATTCTACGATATGGATACCTGTATGCTTGGTCATTTAGAAGACCCATGCCTCGGAGGTGTAAAATATGAAGGCTATCATTTAACTATTGATGATGCCCCCGGTATTAGCGCAGATGCCGACGAACATTTTCTTAAAAATTGTGAGCACTGGCGGGTGTAACAAGTTTTGTCATTCAGAACGAAGTGAAGAATCTGTAAAGAAACTGATCGGCAGATCCTTCGCGTTGCTCAGGATGACAACAAATTAGATATCGAAAAAGAGTAGTCGTGGAACGATAGAGAAAAGTTTTGTCATTCAGAACGAAGTGAAGAATCTGTAAAGAAACTGATCGGCAGATCCTTCGCGTTACTCAGGATGACAACAAATTAGATATCGAAAAAGAGTAGTCGTGGAACGATAGAGAAAAGTTTTGTCATTCGGAACGAAGTGAAGAGTCTGTACAGAAACTGATCGGCAGATCCTTTCGAAAAAATTCGGGACAAGCCGCGTGGTTTAGGAAAGCAAATTTAGATATCTCATAAACAACAAGGCCCCTTATCACTCAGGGGCCTTGCTGTTGTAAGTTTATGCTTACTTTTTCTTTTTAGATTTTGATGCTAATTCTTTAGCTGCTTCACTTTTTTCTTGTTTTGAAGCTTTAGGATCCCTCATTTCTTTTGAGGCCTCACTTTTTGATTTTGCAGTTGCCATAACTTTTCATTTTAGATGTACTATAATAAAAAGTAATTGCTCCTTTTTGTTTAAAATAATTTCTCTAAAAGTAAATTATTTACTCAGTTCTGCAAAGTACTTGTGAAATAACGGTAGCGTTTCAATTCCTTTATAGAAATTGAAGATATCGTACTTCTCGTTCGGTGAATGAAGCGCATCGCTGTCTAATCCAAATCCCATCAGGACGGTTTTAATGCCTAATTCTGCTTCAAACAAAGCTACGATAGGGATACTGCCGCCACCGCGGGTGGGTATAGGCTCTTTTCCGAATGATGTCGTTATTGCTTTTTTAGCTGCCTGGAAGGCCACGCTATCTGTTGGCGTTACCACAGGTTCGCCGCCATGATGCGGGGTTACTTTTACCTTTACATATTTAGGCGCGATACGTTCAAAATGCTCGGTAAACAGTTGCGTAATCTTTTCAGAGGTTTGGTTCGGCACCAAACGCATCGAGATTTTTGCGTTAGCCTTTGATGGTAATACAGTTTTAGCGCCTTCGCCGATGTAGCCACCCCAAATGCCGTTTACCTCTAAAGTAGGACGGGTGCCGGTACGTTCAAAAGTGCTGTAACCTTTTTCGCCCCAAAGCTCTTCCACGTCAAGGTCCTTTTTGTATTCCTCTTCGTCGTAAGGTGCGCTGTTTAAGGCTTTACGCTCTTCGGCGGTCAGTTCTACCACATCATCGTAAAACCCGGGGATGGTAATGTGATTATTTTCGTCATGTAGAGAGGCAATCAACTTAGCAAGGATAGTCGCCGGATTAGCCACCGCGCCACCATACACACCTGAGTGTAAATCGCGGTTGGGGCCAACAACTTCCACCTCGAGGTAAGAAAGTCCACGCAGGCCGGTTTCCAGTGAAGGGTTCTCCATGCTGATCATCGAGGTGTCAGAGATCAGTACAATATCAGCCTTCAGGCGTTCCTTATTCTCTTTCACAAAGATGCCCAGGTTGTTTGATCCAACTTCTTCCTCACCTTCGATCATGAATTTTACGTTGCATGCCAACGTACCTGTCTGCATCATCAGTTCAAAGGCTTTTACGTGCATGTAAAACTGTCCTTTATCATCACAGGCGCCACGCGCGTAGATTTTACCATCGCGAACGGTGGGTTCAAACGGAGGGCTTATCCATAGCTCAAGCGGATCTGGTGGTTGTACATCATAATGGCCGTAAACCAGGACGGTAGGTTTAGCCGGGTCAATTATTTTTTCGCCATAAACAATCGGGTAACCTGCAGTAGGGCAAACTTCTACCTTATCTGCACCGGCATCTTTCAATTTTTGCGCTACATAATCTGCGGTTTTAAGTACCGAATCTTTGTATTTAGGATCTGCACTTACAGAGGGGAAGCGCAGTAACTCGAACAACTCTTCCAGAAACCGGTCGCGGTGCTTGTCGATATATTGTTTTATCTCTTCCATTTATGATGTTTTGAGGCAAATATATAGATGTGAGGAAGAAAATTCTTTTTATTCCACATAAAATGGTCATAAGATTTTTTATGCCCCATGTAACTCATAGCCAATAGTGTTTAAATCAGCTATTTGTAGTATATTGCAGCCTAATTTAAACTGGTTGCTCAAAGTGGTATTTGAATTGACTTTAAGTTAAAGTCATGATGTAATTATTACTTGTAACACGCGTCATGATTGATAACAGAGGTTAATTATCAGTTCCGTTTTTAAAGATGAACCCGAACAAGGCATTTTTATTTTTTTCTTTTTTCCTGGGATTTATAAGCTTAAGGTCAATAGCTCAACAAGGGCCGCCACCGCCACCTGTAAGTGCCGCTCCGGCAGCTATATCGGTATCGCCGGTGAATCTTACTCCAAGTTGCAGCGCGGCAGCAAAATTCTATAGTAAAGATAGTATTGTAATTACAACCTTTGGGGCCAGCACGGTACACGGCATGTACGGCAGCGATTTCCAAACACCTTTGCTGCAAGATTTTCAGCATTGCTATACCGGTAAGATAGTAGATATTACTAATAATGGCGTACCTGGCGAAACCACTACACAGGGTTTAAAGCGTTTCCCGGATGCAATTGCCGGCCGTACCGGTTTTGTTTTGATTTTTATGGGTGTGAATGATGCCTGGGCGTTGGCTAATAAAAAAATAAAGATCAGCGAGACTGAACGTAACATGCGGTATTATATCGAAGAGTGTCAGAAAAGACATTTAATACCTATTATAGGTACGCTTCAGTTTATCAACGATACCAAGTCTGACGAAAATAAGATAGCCAATCTGTATATCAAGCAGATCAACAATTTATACAAAAAGCTGGCTGGCCAGTATAAAGTTTATATCGCTGATATTAATAAAGCCTTGGGCAGGGATTTTTCTTTGTATAAAGACGATGTTCATCCAAACGCCAAGGGTAATGCTTTGATTGCTTACGTTTGGTATGATGTGATTAGCCAGGTGATAGAGCAGGTGCCTTTCCTGGTGATTGGTCTTAACCAGAATTATCCTAATCCTGTTAGAGACAATACTACTTTTGGGTTCAGTCTTTCACAATCCGGTCGTGTGCAGATTTCACTGCTAAGTATGAGCGGTGCTTCTGTTAAAAATATCCTTGACGAATATCAAAACTCTGGTTACCATGAACTAACTGTTAATATGGCTGATGTTAGTCCGGGTATATATTTATATACCATGCAGGTTGGTGGTCAGCGGATGACCAGGAAGATCATGATCGCTCGATGATCACTTAAGGATTCTTTATTTATTAGTCCGCGTTACCAATATCATTTTTAGGCATAAAGTTATTATTAACGCTTGTTAAAACAGCTTTATCTGCTTTTGGTGCCGGAGTTGGTTTAACAGCGGTTGTTTTGCTGATAACAGTTATAGATAACAACACTAAAACTACAAGTGCGGCGGCAGCAAATATCTTTTTCATTTTCGGGTAATTTAAAGGGTGAAAATTAGAACGGATTAATTAGCGAGCAGATCTGTTGTCGTCAGCCTGACCAATGTCTTGTTTAGCACCATCAGCTTGACCAATATCTTGTTTAGCACCATCAGCTTGCCCGATATCTTGTTTAGCGCCATCTGCCTGACCGATGTCTTGTTTAGCACCGTCCGCCTGACCAATATCTTGTTTCGCGCCGTCTGCTTGACCGATGTCCTGTTTGGCGCCGTCTGCCTGACCGATGTCTTGTTTAGCAAGATCTGCCTGACCAATGTCCTGTTTAGCACCGTCCGCCTGACCAATATCTTGTTTAGCACCGTCTGCTTGACCGATATCTTGTTTCGCGCCATCAGCCTGACCAATATCTTGTTTAGCGCCGTCAGCTTGTCCGATATCTTGTTTAGCACCATCAGCCTGCCCGATGTCCTGTTTTGCGCCGGTGGCTACCGATGTGATTTTTGCTGTTAATTGAACGTTAGATTCAGCTTGAACACTTAAAGAAGCAGTTAAAACTGCAGCAGCTATGATTAATTTTTTCATGACCGTATGTTGTTGGAAGTCCTTTTAATAAATAAATAGTTAATAGAATTATTAGTTAGCAGCAACGCCACCGTCAGCTTGTCCGATATCTTGTTTAGCGCCATCAGCCTGACCGATGTCTTGTTTGGCATTGTCGTCAGCTAAAGTTTTTGCTTTCACCATAGTTGGTTGAACACTGTTATCTTTTGTACAAGCGGTGAAAGAAGCGGTTAAGATTACTGCAGCAGCTATGATTAATTTTTTCATGATTCGTTTTGTTGTTAGGGTTCTTAAATGAATGAATAGTTAATAGAATTATTAGTTAGCAGCAACGCCACCGTCAGCTTGTCCGATATCTTGTTTCGCGCCATCAGCCTGACCGATGTCTTGTTTGGCATTGTCGTCAGCCAAAGTTTTTGCTTTCACTGTAGTTGGTTGAACACTGTTATCTTTTGTACAAGCGGTGAAAGAAGCGGTTAAGATTACTGCAGCAGCTATGATTAATTTTTTCATGATTCGTTTTGTTGTTAGGGTTCTTAAATGAATGAATAGTTAATAGAATTATTAGTTAGCAGCAACGCCACCGTCAGCTTGTCCGATATCTTGTTTCGCACCATCAGCCTGGCCAATGTCTTGTTTGGCATTGTCGTCAGCTAAAGTTTTTGCTTTAACCGTGGTTGGTTGAACGCTGTTATCTTTTGTACAAGAGGTAAAAGCAAACGCCGCTAAGGCAACAATAAAAAATAAAAATTTTTTCATTTATATGATATATAAGTGTCTGTTTTTGAATTGTTTAACAATGCAAAGTTAAAGAAGTTTTTTAAGTAGTCAAGTCTTTTTTTAATTTTTTTCTAACCCCCTCGAAATTTAATATCTTCTATTTGCAATTAATTTTTATAACTTTCATGATACGAATTCGTAATAGTGCTATAATGAAAAAAATTAGCGCCCTTTTGTTTTTCATTTTCCTCTCCATAACTGTTTACGGGAATACTTTAGACGATGTTATATCGACTGATAGACTGGCAGATACGGCATTGATAAACAAATTAAATAGTGATGGGTACAACTTACGCAGGTCTGATGCTGACCAAACTATAAAGAAAGCAACAAAAGCTTTAAAATTATCTATACAGCTTAACTTTTTAAAGGGTATAGGCGAATCGTACCGGGTAATAGGCGTGGGTTATGATTATCATGGCGAACCCGAAAAAGCGATAGATAATTATCTGAATGCGTTGAGCTATTTTCAGCGTGATAATAACCTCTCTGGCCAGGCTAAAGTTTACAACAACATTGGTAACCTTTACCGCGACAGCGACTTTGGCGAGTCTTTGGAATATTTCAGGAAATCCCTGAAAATTGCGCTGAAAATTAACGACGAAAACCTGATCGCCTCTTTATACCTTAACATCGGTAATGTGTATTACCGGCAGAAAGATTTTTACGAAGCCCTCAAATATTATAACAAGAGCAACGATCTGTTCTCTAAATTAAATAATACCGAGTACGTGGTAACCTGCATGCAAAACCTGGGTGTAGTTTATTTTAATTTAAAGCGCTTTGATCAGGCCGAAAAATTATTGCTTGCCAGTAACCAGCAGGCCAAGGCGTCAAGCCGTTACCAGCAGATTGCCAGTATAGATCTTACCCTTACTTCTTTATACATTGGCAAAGGCGACTTTAAAAAGGCTGAGCAATATCTGGATGAGGGTATTATGTATGCCGAAATGATCAAAAGCAAACGCTTGCTGAGCGACTTTAAATATACTTCGTACCAGTTAGAGGTTAAGCGTAAGAACTTTGAAAAGGCGTTGTATTACCTTCAGGATATTTATAAAAAGGATAGCTTAGATTTTCAGAATTACGTATCGGCCAGAATAGGGTTGCTGCTGGTGAAACATAAGCAGGAAGAAAAGGCCCGCGAAACCCAATTGGCGCTGATTAAACAAAAAAATGAGCGGGTAATTTTCTGGGGGGTAGTTTGCGTGGCTGCACTTTTATTGGTGGTTATAGTATTGCTGGTAGGTAATGTTCGCCGTAAGGCCGAAACCAACAAACGGCTTACCGATCTTAATGGTGAAGTATCCAGGCAGAAAGATAACCTGGACAGGGTAAACCACCACCTGGAAGAAATTATCGACGAACGCACAAAGGATCTGCAAATAAAAAACCGCAAGTTGGCCGAATACTCTTCCTATCTGTCGCACCAGATCAGGGGGCCTATCGCTACGTTAAAAGGGCTTATTAACCTCGAAAAAGAAGGCTTGGTTAATAAAGCAGAGTGTTTTAATATGATGGATAAATGCGTATCGGAAATTGATAATAAAATTATGGATATGAGCGATATGCTGCATGATCCGGAAAGAACCGGTATGTAATTATTGCAATGTAGAGTGGATTTGCGCTTCAATTAATCCTAAATAAACACAGTAGCGCGCAATCATGTGCAGAATGAGCAACTGCCGCTGCTTCTTGTACCCCTCTGTCTGAAATGCAAATTTGTTGCTGCCCGCAGTAACAAAGTATTGAACTTCGTTTTTGCTGGGTTTAAACGGCGATTCCAACAGGTCAAAAACCTTTACTTTTAATTTGGTATTCGGGTCGTGAATCGTTTCTTGTTCAAGAGATCCGTCGCGGTCTGAAATAGAAATAAAGTAGTTAGACATGTTACTCACAGTTAGACTAACGGTGTTCAACAATTATTAATCCAACAATGCCAAAGTGCCGTATTTTATTGTTAAATAAACCAGGCAGTTAAGTTAACAATCAAATCGATTAAATAATTTCTTTTTGATTATTTAAATTTCTTTAATGGAAATTATTTAATGTTTTAACAGATAAAAAAGTGTACTAAACAGTGTCGAAAAAAAATGACACTGCTTAGTAGGACCAAATATGTTAACTGGCGTAAGAGCCGCGGGTGTGCAGTTCTTCGTAAAGCTCAATCACTTTGCGTTGTAAAGTAGCAATTTCTATCTCCCGCGCGTTTAATTTTTGCTGTACATTGTTCAATGCTGTTAGCTGCGGTTCAGCAGGCGCCTCGTCTAAAGCCAGCAGCTGCACAACGCTTACCTCATAGATATTGGCAATTTGTTCTAAACGTGAAAGATTAACGTCGGTAACGCCCGTTTCTATCTTAGAAAAAGCAGGGATAGATATGTTTAATTTTTTTGCCACGTCTTCCTGGCTCCAGCCACGGCGGTGACGTAAAGTACGGATGTTTTTTCCTACGGCGCTGCCTGCCGAGTGTTTGTTCGGGTTACTCATTCGGGTTTAATTAGGGGAATAATTTTTCTTTGTTCAAATTAAATGCCAATGTTAAATTAACGTAAAATAGCATGTATTTGGATTTATAAGAAAAAAACGAGTAATAAATTCCTCAACTATTTAATCCCATCGGGAAAAAAATCCACGATTTATTGAACAATACGAAGTTTTGCAAATTTCAATAATAACTGCTTTTGACCTATTTCCTTAAAGAAAATTGTAGCTTTGATATCCGGGGCTGATCCTTCCAGGTTAATTACTTTTCCATACCCAAAACGCTCGTGCTCAACTTCCATGCCTGTTTGCAACTTAGACGTATCTGAAGGCGCAAAGTTAGCCGATGGCACGTGCGCTTTAGCCAAAATAGAAGTGGTTTTTACCGGCTGGCTGGCTGGTTTGGGTTTGGAAAAGCTATCCGGCCCTTTGGTTCCACTATTGGTGTTGCGTGTCCAGGCAGTGCGTTCGTCATTGAAAAACGGATTGGCAGAAGCAGCGGGCCGTGCCGTGAAATCTAATTCTAAATACTGCGGATCTATCTCATCTAAAAAGCGGCTTGGTTCGCAGCTGATAAGTGTGCCAAATTTGAAGCGAGAGGTAGCGTAGCTGATCGTAAGCTTGCTTTCTGCCCGGGTGACCGCAACATAAAACAGGCGGCGTTCTTCTTCAAGGTCTGTCCTTGAATTTAATGACATTTGAGACGGAAACAGGTTTTCTTCCAAACCCACCACATTCACCTGTTTAAATTCAAGCCCCTTGCTGGCGTGGATGGTCATCAGGGAAACGGTTTCCGCATTCGGGTTCTTGTCGTTGTCGTCATTAGTTAACAGGGCAACGTCCTGCATAAATACATCAAGGCCCTTTTCTTCGATATCTTCACGCTCAGAGAATTCTTTGATACCGTTCAATAACTCCTGGATATTTTCGTAGCGGTTCAAACCCTCAACCGATTTATCTTCGTACAGATCTTTCAACAAACCGGAGTGTTGGGCAATGTGCATTGCTGCATCGTAAGCAGGCAGGTTTTTTGCGATTACCTGAAAGCTTTGGATCATGGTGCCGAAAGTGCCTACGCTGGTTGCACTGCGGCCATCCAGGTATTTAGACGGATTGGTCACCACGTCCCAGGTGGTAACGCCATGCTGATCTGCGCTTAAAATAATCTTATCAATGGTAGTATCACCAATGCCGCGTTTTGGATAGTTGATCACCCGTTTTAGTGCTTCTTCATCCGCTGGGTTAAACGTCAGGCGGAAATAAGCGATCAAATCTTTAATCTCTTTACGCTGATAGAAGGAGAGACCACCGTAAATTTTATAAGGGATGTTTAGCTTACGTAAGGCTTCTTCCATCGAGCGCGATTGGGCATTAGTACGGTACAGAATGGCAAAGTCGTTCCACTTCATGCCCTTGGTAGTGCGATCCTGCAAAATACCTTCGGCCACCATTTTACCTTCTTCGTTGTCGCTGAAGGCACGCATTACCTTGATTTTATCGCCGGTTTCGTTCTCAGAGAACACGTTTTTCTTCAACTGCTCTTTATTGTTGGCAATAATGCTGTTGGCAACCTTAACTATATTTTGTGTAGAGCGGTAGTTCTGTTCCAGCTTAAATACCTTCAAATCCGGGTAATCCTTCTCAAAGTTCAGGATGTTCTGGATGTTAGCACCACGGAACGCATAGATACTTTGCGCATCGTCCCCCACCACGCAGATATTCTCATTGATAGCAGCCAGGCGTTTAACAATCAGGTACTGCGAGAAGTTGGTATCCTGATACTCATCCACCATCAGGTACTTAAACTTGTTCTGGTATTTATAAAGTACTTCGGCATGGTTCTTCAGCAGTTCATTGGTTTTGAACAACAAATCGTCAAAGTCCATTGCGCCGGCGCGGTAACAGCGTTGGGCGTAGGTTTCGTAGATTTTCCCCATCTGTCCCCGGCCTGTAGAAAAATCATCCGCCTGGATCTGCTCATTCTGCTGGTATTCCTGCCACGAGATCAGGTTATTTTTTGCGGAAGAAATGCGGTTATAAACAAAGTTGGCATTGTACAGCTTGTCGTCAAGGTTCATTTCTTTCAAAATAGCCCTGATCACACTTTTACTATCGTCGGTATCGTAAATGGTAAAATTATTCGGATAGCCTAATTTATCAGCCTCAACACGTAGCAACTTGGCAAAAACAGAGTGGAAGGTGCCCATCCAAAGGTTTTTGGCTTCGTCGCCTACTACCTTGGTGATCCGCTCGCGCATTTCGCGCGCAGCTTTATTGGTAAACGTAAGTATCAGGATATTGAAGGCATCAACACCGCTGCGGATCAGGTGGGCTACCCGATAGGTAATTACCCGTGTTTTTCCCGATCCTGCACCTGCAATAATCATTACAGGTCCTTTGGTTTGTAAAACTGCTGCCCTCTGTTGTGGGTTTAACCCTTCTAAATAATCCAAATCTGCTCCTCTGTTTTTAGGGTGACAAAATTAAGGTTTTGGGCGGGAAGTTGATGGGCTAAATGTTGTAAGGTTGTAATGTTGAAAAGTTATTTTGATTTTTGACGGCATCTCAAAATCAAATCAGGCACGTGGGTGTCTTTTAAAGTATATCCGAAATTAAAAATCAAAATCCGAATTCGTTATGAACAGACTGGCCAACTCGGCTTCGCCATATTTACTTCAGCATGCCAACAACCCGGTAGACTGGCACCCCTGGGGAGCAGAAGCGCTGCAAAAAGCGCGCGATGAAAATAAGCTAATTATCGTCAGCATCGGTTACTCGGCCTGTCACTGGTGCCATGTAATGGAGCACGAAAGTTTTGAAGATGAGCAGGTGGCGCAGGTAATGAACGATCTGTTCATATGTATTAAGGTGGACCGTGAGGAACGCCCGGATATCGACCAGATTTATATGAGCGCCATTCAACTGATGACCGGGAGAGGTGGCTGGCCTTTAAACTGTATCTGCCTGCCAGACCAGCGACCGATTTACGGGGGAACTTACTTTCGCAAACAAGACTGGATCAGCCTGCTGCTGAACCTGTCGGAGTTTTACCGTGAAAAGCCGCAGGAGGCAGAGGAGTATGCCGTGCGGTTAACGGAAGGCATTCGTCAGTATGAATCGGTAAACTTTATGAGCGAACAGCCAACCTATTCGAAGGACGATCTGGAAGCAATTGTTGCTACCTGGCGAAAGACCTTTGATATGAAAGAAGGAGGGACCGGGCATGCGCCAAAATTCCCGATGCCTAATAATTGGCTCTTCCTGATGCGTTACGCCCACCTGATGAAGGACGAACAAATCGGTGAGGTGGTAGAACTAACGTTGAAGAAGATGGCTTATGGCGGCATCTACGATCATATAGGCGGTGGTTTTGCGCGTTACTCGGTAGATGCCCGCTGGCATGTGCCGCACTTCGAAAAAATGTTGTATGATAACGGCCAACTGGTGAGTTTATATGCCGAAGCTTATACCCGCCAACCAGACGAACTTTACAAAGAGATTGTAGCCGAAACGATTGCTTTTGTAGAGCGGGAACTTACCTCGCCGGAGTTTGGCTTTTATTCTGCCCTGGATGCTGACAGCGAAGGGGTAGAAGGAAAGTTTTACACGTTTACCGGTGAAGAACTGGAGCAGGTGTTGGGGAAAGATGCTGCCTTTGCATTCAAGCTTTATTACGGCGCGACAGACGAAGGTAATTGGGAAGAGGAGCAAACCAATGTACTTTTCAGGGCAAGGGAGAAAGAAGCTTTAGCTGATAACCTGGGTTATACGCTTGAAGAGTTTGACGAGGAACTACAGGAATCGCGCAGACTGGTGTTTGAATACCGAAGCCAGAGAGTACGCCCCGGGCTGGATCACAAGATTATTGCTTCGTGGAACGGCTTAATGCTTAAAGGTTTGTGCGAAGCGGCGAGAGTTTTCCCTGCGGAAAATTATCAGGATCTGGCCTTAAAGAACGCAGCATTTATTCGGGAAAACCTGATCAGTGCTGATGGAAAGCTTAACCGCATTTATGGTTCTGCCGAAAGAATTGCTTTCCTTGATGATTATGCCAACGTAATAGACGCGTTTATTACATTATATGAACTTACCTTTGATCTGGATTGGTTAACCCTGGCGCGCTCACTTACCAATGATGCTATTGTGAATTATTATGACCAGCAAGAGGGGATGTTCTTTTATACTTCCGCAGAAAATGAAGAGTTGATTGCCCGGAAGTGCGAAATTATGGACGGCGTGATACCTTCTTCAAATTCGGTAATGGCGCGTAACCTCAAAAAACTGAGCTTGTTTTTTGAGGACGAAAGCTACGGGAAAATATCGTCGCAGTTGTTATGCAACCTGATGCCTTACATGGCCAAATACGGTTCGGTTTATTCAAACTGGTCGCTCTTATTGCTTGAGGAAGTGTTCGGAATTTATGAAGTAGCCATCACCGGAACCCGCGCAGAAACCGTTAGGCAGGAGTTTGATAAAAACTATGTGCCTAATAAAATAATATTGGGAGGTACGCAGGAAAACTTACCTTTACTGCAAAATAGAGTGGGTAGCACCACCAGGATTTTTATCTGTAAAGATAAAACCTGCGGCTTACCTGCCGATACTGTTGCCGATGCTTTAAAACAAATCGCAAATTAAATCCTTAATCCTATATAAACTGCGGCTTAAGACCTGCCGCATAAAAATTAATCCTGATGAAAATTGAGCCTCAACACGTGGTATCGTTAACCTACAACTTATATGTAGACCAAGACGGTACCGAGAACCTGGTAGAGAAAACCACAGAAGAGCAACCTTTAACCTTCCTATACGGCGCAGGACAAATGCTGCCAAAGTTTGAAGAAAACTTATCAACCCTTTCAACCGGGGATAACTTTGATTTTAAACTTACTGCAGAAGATGCTTATGGCATTTATGATGAAGAAGCAGTAGCTAACCTGCCGAAAGAGATGTTTAGCGGAACAGATCTTCCGCAGATTGGCGACGTATTGCCATTACAAGATAACAACGGTAACCGTTTCCGCGGCCAGGTAGTATCTGTAGCTGAAGATGCAATTATTGTAGACTTGAACCACCCAATGGCTGGCCAGGAACTGCATTTCACCGGTAACATCCTGAATGTTCGTCCGGCTACGCCTGAAGAGCTTTCGCATGGTCATGCACATGGCCCGGATGGTCATCATGCACACTAAGTATTGGTTTAACCAACTATACAGAAAAGGCCAGCATTAATTTGCAGGCCTTTTTCTTTACCCGTTATTCTACATCCAGTTGGCCCGAATCTGTTAGATAACAAGTGATGAATATCCGGCACGATACTTTCTCTCGGTTGATACTTGCCGGTATAAAAATTTTATCTTCATCGGGCAGGGCATCGATGTTCATGTGCACGTCCTGGGTAGGGTAAATGTTTGATTGTAAATGCACCACAAAATCGGCTAGCCGGCCGTAGGGGCTTACCAGTAATTCTATCACCGGTGTAAATACCCTGTTGCTGATGCCTTCCAGTTGCTGCGGTAGTTTAAATAGCTTCAGGTAATTAATGTAGCCGTAGTAACGGTCGCCGATGCGGATTGGCCGGGTAGTGGTATCGCCCTGTTTTATGTCGCGGTCTACAACGTAACGACAGAATGACGAGGTATCTTCCGGCGCCTGAAAAGTAAGTTCGGCCCTGTCGTAATTAAAACGCTGCAGCATGTGCTTTTGGTCGTCATAAAAGGTCCAGGTTCCCGTTTTGACATTGTTGGTATAAGCACCTATAGCTAGCGGCCGACCTTCAGACAACATCGCCCTGTATACGCCCTGTCTGATGTTTTTATCTGTTTTTAAAACTTCGATATATTCTTTTACGGCGTCTGTAAGCCGGTGTTTAATCACCACGGTTTCCTGCGCTTTTACCAATGCCGGAAGGATGATTAATATGACTGAAAGTAATTTTTTGTACATCTTAAATTTCAATAACAATGCCCGGCTCGACACTTTTCAGGGCTTCGATAAATTTCTCCAGGTTTTGTGGCGCAATAATAACGTTATCATATTTATTATAGGCAATATCAATGCGGCCATTAACGGAAAGGGTAGGCGAGCTAATAATGCTGTCTGTCTTGCTGATCTTCCTGATGGTATGAATGTCGATATCCTTATTAACAATTAAACCGCAACGGATGTTCAGTACATCACCATTAATTGTATATCGCGTGTTAAAAAACATCGGCGCCAAAAGCAAGCCCAACACGCCCCCTAAAATAATTGTTCCGGCAATGGCGCCATCTACAATGGACTGAACTAAAGCGGCTGTAAGGCAAACAAATAAAGGCACAAAGAGCCAGTACGTTATTTTTGAGGGAAAGGTTTGGGTAGGGGACATTCAGTAAATATATCAGTTTACACGAAAATAGCTAAATTTGGATATGCAACCCAAGCCAGATTTCCTGCCCGTAAAATATTCGCAAACAATACTTACCGAATTAATGATTCCTTCTTATGCCAACTTTGGCGGAAAGATACACGGTGGTGTATTGTTATCACTAATGGATAAAGTTGCTTATGTATGCGCTGCCAAACATGCCGGTAACTACTGCGTAACGGCATCTATAGATGGTGTGGATTTTTTGGCACCTGTAGAAGTAGGCGAGATGGTTTCGCTGAAGGCATCAGTAGTATATGTTGGGCGGACATCTTTAGTGGTAGGCATCCGGGTGGAATCTGAAAACATCAAAACGCGCGAAATTAAACACACCAACACCAGCTATTTCACCATGGTAGCAAAAGATGAAACCGGCAAACCGGTAGAAGTTCCCGGCCTTACCCTGGAAACGCGGGAGCAGGTGCGCCGTTTTATTGAAGCCCGCCGTCGTAAAGATGCCAAAGCAGAATACAAGCAAAACTGCGCAAAAATTAAGGTACCGGTGGTTGACGAGCGTATGCTGGAAACCTTAAAAGGCGAACGCTGCCGCTACGAAAAGAAAAGCTCAATAATTCTGTAACTGTTCGCCAATGCTCTGGATATCCGCCTCGCTTAAACCGTTGCTGGTTTCAGCGCGCCAGGTGTACAGGGTTTCTTTATAAAGGGTAATGGTCTGGTCTTCGAAGGTAACGTCGTAATAGGTTTTATCATCGTTAACATAAGTATGTACGCGCGCAGGGATCTGCTGACGGTTAAGGGATAATTCAATATCAAAGTCTTCCATAGTAAAAGATAAACTTTTAACCCCGGCTAAAGTTTAGGCAGAAAAGTAAAATAATGGTGTTAAAACCATTTGAAGACATTAGTGGTTGTAGTAAAAATCAATTTTACAACCTTTATGAAAAAGTTAATTTATTTGCTCTTGCTTACAGCCTTTACAACTACTGCTGTGATGGCACAAACAACCGTTGTTACCAAGAACGAGACCAAAACCAAACGTACTTCAACCTTGCCGCAAAAAGTACACAACATCTTTCACAAGAAAAAGAAATACAGCGGTACAAAGACAAAACATGTTGTAAGAAAAGCTAAAGTTTAAATAAAAAAAGAGAGGTGCCGCCTCTCTTTTTTTATTTCTTATTAGTTAAACAATGGTGGCAGCCCTATGTTCTTTAAATAAAACTTACGGCTATGTTACTACCATTTGCAATTGTATTTATCCTGGCGTTTATGGTCCTGGCCTTATGGATGGTGATCCGTAAAAGTAAGGGCAAGGAATAAACATCACTGCCTGTTATACATTCTCACCCACTTAATTAAAGTTTCTGCCGCTTCATCTGTAACCAGTTTAGGCATTAAACGCCATAACCAGTTCCCTTCTGTCGTTGACGGGTTGTTCATCCGGGAATTTTCGTCCAGGCCTAAGACATCCTGCATCGCAGCAATAGCCACTTTAGCTGTTGAGGCATAGGCAAGGCGTATAAATATCCGGTGAATGTTTTTTGCTTTTGGCGCCATGCCTGTATAGGTTTCGATTTGCTCTTTAATTAAATCGTCTGTGTCCTGGTTGAACCAGCCAACCGTAGTATTATTATCATGCGTGCCGGTGTATACAAGGAAATTATGATCGTAATTGTGCGGGATATAGATGGACTGCGCCATGGTATCGCCCCAGGCAAATTGCAGTACTTTCATACCCGGCAGGTTAAATTCGTCGCGCAAGTCCCACACGGGTTGATCGATATCTCCAAGATCTTCGGCAACAAAACGCACATTACCTAAAGCCTCTTTGATGTTGGTGAAGAAATCGCTGCCGGGCCCCTTTACCCACTTGCCATTTTTTGCCGTTTCTTCACCAGCCGGAACTTCCCAATAGGCAGAAAACGCGCGGAAGTGATCTAAGCGTACCAGATCAAACAGCTCCATATTTTTCTTCAGCCTGTTGATCCACCAACAATAGTCTTCCCGCTTCATGGCCTGCCAATTGTAAACAGGCATTCCCCAAAGCTGGCCATTTTCGTTAAAATAGTCAGATGGTACGCCTGCTACACCCGTCATCTTGCCATTTTTATCCACGGCAAATAAATGCTGGTTTGCCCAAACATCTACAGAATCATAACTGATGTAGAAGGGAAGATCACCAAAGAGCTGAATATTCAGCACCCGGCAATAGTCTTTTAACTGCTGCCACTGCCGGAAGAAAATAAACTGGAGCCATTTGATCTTATTAATCTCTTCCGCATTTCGTTCCGCAAACCTGTTTAAAGTTGCTTCGTTGCGGCTCTTAAAGCTTTTAGGCCACTCGTACCAGGCATCACCCTCGTGGTAATTTTTTACTACACTATATAGGGCGAAATCATTAAGCCAGTAAGCTTCCTTTTCACAAAAAGCTTTGAAACGTTGCTGTAACTGCTTGAAGTTGCCACTGGTAAATTTCTGATAAACTTTATCGAAAAGCTGTTGCTTTAGATCCTCTACATTTTCAAAATCAATACTATCGGTCTGCTGTAGGTGGAAGTTTTCTAATTCCTCTTCGCCAATCAGGCCGTCCTTGGCTAACAGCACGGGGCTAATGAGCAGCGTATTGCCGGCCATGCTGCTAATGGAACTGTATGGCGAATAGCTTTGTGCTTTTTCCGTGGGGTTCAACGGCAATAATTGCCAGTACTTCTGCCCGAATTTGCTTAAAAAGTTTGCAAAGGTACGCGCACCCGGACCCAGATCGCCAATACCAAAATTGGATGGGAGCGAGGTGATATGCATCAGGATACCTGCGCCGCGGTCATTCTCCGGATATTCTAACTCGAGTATCGCCATCGGCAGTGCTCCGAAAATCTGACTTAACAGCACGCCTTCCGGATTTACCTTTTCTTCCACGCTGGTCAGTGTGTTCTTAAAGCTTTCAGGCGCTTCCTCCGGAATAATTAACCGCGTATTCTTCCAGTCGATCTCAGTAATATCTCTGTTTTGCTCTTTACAGATGGCAGCGGTGTACAGCCCTGTGGCGACTATCAGCCATTTCTTTTGGTAGCGGCGCGCAAAGGCGATGACATTATCCTGGTAGGCACCTTTTACTTTTAGCGGAATGTAATTTCCCTTGGTAAATAGTTCGCGCTCTTCGCTGCGGAGTTTGAACAATTGCTGCGTCAACCATAGTTTGATATGCCCGTTGTAACGGTCCTGCCATAATTGCGAAAGCAGCTCTGCGTTGTCTTCAGCTAGTTTACTATGAAGTAATTGATTGCGTAAATCATAGTCTACAGGTCGGCGGTTATCCGGATCGACAAGGCTTAAATCCCACAATTCGCAGCCATGGTAAACATCTGGCACGCCGGGACAGGTGAATTTTAATAATACCTGCGCCAATGAATTAACAATACCGTGATCGCTTAATTGCTGGTGGAACGGAACAAACGATTGCCAGAATTCGCCCTGCTGATCAAGCAGGCTGGTGGCAAAATCTAAGGTTGCGTTTTCATATTCTTCGTTCGGGGCCGTCCAGTCCGAATTTGTTTTGGCTTCGCGCAAAGCTTTGGTCAGGTATTCTTTGATCCGCTCGCCGAAGTTATCTTCCGGCTGCCCTGGCATAGGATATGCCCCTGCAATGGTCTGGTAGATCAGGTAACGGTCGTTAACATCGGGCACGGGGGAGTCCCAATTCCTTTCCAGCTTTTGCCACTGTTTAATCAGGTCAGCCCATTCGCCCGGCATCGCAGAGAGCGCGTTCAACCGTGCACGCACGTCTTCGCCGCGTTTGGTATCATGGGTAGAAGTTCCGTTGATTGAAAGCGGCCATTGTTTCTGGCGCTGGCGCATCAGCCGGTGAAACTCTTTCACGTCTATCCCAAAAGCGTCGGGCGCGTCGCCTACTTCATTATGACCTACAAAACGGTTGTAGGTGTACATCAGTGTGTCTTCCACGCCTTTAGCCATTAGCGGGCCGCTGAACTGCATCAACCGCTGATAAAATTTTAAAGCCCTGTCGTTATAAGAAGCGCTGTTCTCATGCGGCTTCTGCAACAGGCGTTCATCAAACAGATTTGCCGCCTCCTGAAGCGAGGGGCTTTCCATAAGCACGGCTGAAAGAATAGACCTCACTGACGCTGTTTCTGTTTCATCTAAGGGCATGGCATTGCCATAGAACCGATACACGGGGCAATGAATCAAAATTTTAGCGATCAGGTTTTTGATATTCTCCAGACCGACCGTTTTTAATGCTTTCTGATCTGCCAGTTTCAACCGCACAAAATAATAAGCGAGGTTATTCAACTCACCCTGCATGTGCGTTTCCAGAATGTGCGTTTTTTTCTGGTGGATCTGCTGCTCTACCGGCTCGCTTTTACCGATCAGCCGGTTATAAAGCGAGGTGAATTTTCTTTCCGAAGACTCATCGGTGAGCAGATTATTTACCTGGGCCAGGAAATCGTAACCGGTATTACCCTGCAAAGCCCAGCGGGAGGGCATGTTTTCGCCACGCTCTAAAATTTTCTCGGCTACGATATAAGTTTCGTCGCCAGCCAGTTCTCGAAGGTTATGCAAATAATTTTCGGGATCGTATAAACCGTCAATATGGTCTATCCTTAATCCCTGAAAAATGCCTTTGTCAACCAAAGTCTTAATCAGGCTATGATAATGGCTGAATACCTCCGGATCCTGGATGTTTAAGCAGATGAGGCTGTTTACCGTGAAGAAACGGCGGAAGTTGATATCCTTATCCGTCTCCTGCCAGTTACATGGGCGGTAAAACTGGCTGTCGATCACTTGCTTAAGCAGTTCGGGGTTATTGTTGATGTTGTTTAATGCATCTTCAATACTATCCTTTGCGTCCTGCTGTTCTGCCACCTGGTTGAACTTGCTTAACCAACCCGCCCATCTCAATGCAAGCTTTTTATTGTCTGAAGCTGCCCAAACCGTATCTATTTCTCTAACCGTAGATTTTAATGTATCAGGAATTTCAACCGCGTTTAAAATAGTTTGATAGGATTGCGGGTTTAACGGCCAGAAGTTATCATAGTATTTTAGAACCAGTAGCCGGTCCTGGTAGGCTACCTGTAGTTCCTGCTTTTCTAACACATCAGAAAGTTCGCCGCCTAAGACCGGAATCATCAGGCGTTCGCTTTGAAAAAGGTCGCTCGCGATACCCGTATCAAAGAAGCCTGCATATAGTGAACGTTTGCCTTTCTCGAGCAGGTCCATCAGCCAGGGGTTCTTTTCATGCACGCCCATGTGGTTGGGCACAATGTCCTGCAGCCAGCCCATACCGGCATCGCTCAGCTTTTTGCTGATGGCTTTTAACTGTTTTTCGGTGCCTATTTCGGGGTTGATATGATGCGGGTTAATGCCATCATAACCGTGCGTACTGCCTGGTGTTGCTTCAAATATCGGCGAAGCATAAATAGTACTTACCCCCAATTTTTGCAGGTAGCTGATTATTTTTTCGAACTCAGCGAAAGTAAATTGCTGGTGGAATTGTATACGATAGGTAGCGACAGGATTAAACATAGTTTAGCTGATAGCGTAAATGATAGCCGATTCTGGCTGTAGATCAACTTTGGAATCACCAGGAAGATGATCCGGCGCTTCTTTAGGTCCGTTCCATCTTGGCGATGCAGAGTCGATCAGTTTGTTCCATTTCTTTTCGGTAGATGGTAGAGCGATGACTTGCTGCTGGTCTGAAAAGTTCATCAAAACCACCAGATGCTCTCCCTGGTACCAGCGGTGCAGTACAAGTGTTTTGTTTTCTTCATTGGCCTCCACCTGTACGTGCTGCCGGTTTAAGTTCTTTAATGCAGGTACGGTTTTACGCAGATTAATCAATGTTTTGTAATAGGCCAGCATCATCGCATGGGGGTATTTATCCAGTAAATCCCATTGCAGTTTAGAGCCTTCGAACGTTTGTTCATCAACCGGGTCTGGCGCTTCACCTTGTGCATGGAAAGCGGCGAATTCGGCCTTACGGCCTTTACGTACTGCTTCCGCCAATTCCGCGTCGGTGTGGCTTACAAAATACAGGAAAGGGTTGGGCTCCGCCCATTCTTCACCCATAAACAGCATGGGTAGGAAAGGCGCTGTTAACACTGCTGCTGCCATTAGCTTTTGCATTTCAAAGCTAAAGAGCTGGCTGTTGCGTTCGCCCAGCATACGGTTACCCACCTGGTCGTGGTTTTGCGAGAAAACCACAAACTGCTTACCCGGATTATTTTTTGCCGGTACCCCAAAGTTTTTATGACGATGCGCCGAATACTGACCATCGTACACGTAAGCATCGCAGTAGGCTTTGGCCAGGTCTTTAAGACCATTAAAATCTTCGTAGTAACCGGTGCGATCGCCGCCGGCAGTTACCCGTAACGCATGGTGAAATTCGTCGACCCATTGCGAGTCCATGCCATAGCCTTGCTTGTCAAGGCCGTTGATGTAGCGTGTATCGTTCAGGTCGCACTCTACTATTAAATAGTGTTTTTTGCCTGTTTGCTTCATCAGCGCGTCCACATGTTCCTTAATCTCTGCCAGAATGTGTTTCGGACTGAAATCGTTAATCGCGTGAACGGCATCCATACGCAGGGCATCAATATGGAAATCGCGGAACCACATTAAGGCATTTTCTATGTAATATTGCCGCACGGCATCGCACCAGGCGTCGTCAAAGTTGATGGCGTTGCCCCAGGGGGTGTTATACTTTTTGGTGAAGTAATGGCCGAATTCGCCGAAGTAATTTCCTTCCGGGCCGAGGTGGTTATAAACTACATCCAGCACAACAGCGATACTTTTCTTATGGCAGGCATTTACCAATTGTTGCAAGCCTTTGGGCCCGCCGTAGCTGTGTTGAACGGCATAAGGGAACACACCATCATAACCCCAGTTACGCCCGCCAGGAAATTGTGCTACCGGCATAATTTCAATGGCGTTGATGCCCAACTCTTTTAGGTAGTCCAGCTTTGCCTCAATCCCTGCGAAGTTACTTTCGGGCGAAAATGTACCGGCATGCAGTTCATATAACAGGTAACTTTCCAAAGCCGGATTGTCCCAACCTTCGTCAGTCCATTGAAATGTTTTCAGATCTACCACCTGCGAGGGCCCGTGTACATCTTCGGGCTGACTAAGCGAAGCCGGATCAGGAAGGAACTTCTCTCCATCCAATACAAAACGGTATAAGTCGCCGTCTTTCAGCTGGTCTGTCTGCAGGTGCCAATAACCCAGATCTTTTTGCTCCATCGGCAGGTCTATGCGGCCGTTACAGATACGCAAACTGACGTTTTTTGCATTCGGAGCCCAAACCACTGCTTTTACACCACCTTTTGATACGTTAACACCAATCGTCCGTTTCTCAATTTCCATTCTTTCTCACATTATCAGTGCATAACCGGGTGATGCAGTACCACTACAGAGCGTCCGTCTACTTTTATGGTATCACCTGCTGTGTACTTATCGCCCTGGCCTATAAAGTTGTCGCAGGTATCCAATACCAGTTGCCAGTCTTTTCCGTAATCATCCGGCGGCAAGGTATAATCCAATGGTTCGTGATGCGCGTTGAAGATAATGTAGAAGTTATCGTCGATGATAGGCACACCATCGCGGTAGCGCGAACGCAGCGCTTTACCATTCATAAATACTGCCAGCGATTTTGCATAGCCCGAGTTCCAGTCCTCGTCGCTCATTTGAGCGCCATAGGTGTTAAACCAGGCAATATCTTCCAGTCCGCCTTCTTTAACCGCTGTACCTCTAAACCATCTTCTTCTGCGGAAGGCAGGATGCTTCTGGCGGAATTCAATCAGCTTACGTGTAAACTCCAGCAGTTCTTTATCAGCTTGTTCCCAATTGGTCCAGGAAATCTCGTTGTCCTGACAATAGGCGTTATTATTACCTTGTTGTGTACGACTGATCTCGTCACCTGAAACCAGCATCGGCACGCCCTGCGAAAGGAACAGGGTAGTTAAAAAGTTCCGTTTCTGGCGTTCTCTTAACTCGTTAATTGCGTCATCATCTGTCGGTCCTTCGGCACCGCAGTTCCAGGAGCGGTTGTGGCTTTCCCCGTCGTTATTGCCTTCGCCGTTGGCATCATTGTGTTTTTCGTTGTAGCTTACCAGGTCGTTGAGGGTAAAGCCATCATGTGCCGTAATGAAATTGACACTTGCCGTAGGTCGACGCAGTTCATCGCGGTACAGGTCAGAACTTCCCGTAAAGCGCGAAGCAAACTCGGCTAGCGTACTATCGGCCCCGCGCCAGTAATCACGCACGCAATCGCGGTATTTGCCATTCCATTCGCCCCATCCCGGAGGGAATTTGCCCACCTGGTATCCGCCTTCGCCAATGTCCCAGGGTTCGGCAATCAATTTAACCTGAGAGATAACGGGGTCCTGGTGGATGATATCAAAGAAGGCGCTCAGGCGGTTTACCTCATGCAGTTCGCGGGCGAGGGTAGCAGCAAGGTCAAAACGGAAACCGTCTACGTGCATCTCGGTGATCCAGTAGCGTAAGCTGTCCATAATTAAACGGAGCACGCTTGGCAGATTGGCGTTTAAGGTGTTGCCCGTGCCGGTGTAGTCCATGTAAAAACGCTTGTTGTCGTCAACCAGGCGGTAATAAGCTTCGTTGTCTACACCTTTAAAGGAAATAGTCGGGCCCATCTGGTTGCCTTCGGCAGTGTGGTTATAGACCACATCGAGGATTACCTCGATACCCGCCTTATGCAGATCCTTCACCATTTGTTTAAACTCGCTCACCTGTTCGCCCAACACGCCAGATGAAGAGTATTTCACCTCTGGTGCGAAGAAACCAATGGTGTTGTAACCCCAATAATTAGTCAGCCCGTTCTCTTTCAAATGTCGGTCTGCCAAAAAGTGGTGTACAGGCATCAGTTCGATGGTTGTAATACCCAGGTCTTTCAAATATTGTATAGTAACCGGGTGCGAGATACCAGCGTATGTTCCACGGATATTCTCCGGAATTTCCGGGTGAAGCATGGTAAAACCGCGCACATGCGTTTCATAAATAATGGTTTCGGTATAAGGCAGCTTTAATTGGGTGTCGCCTTCCCAGTCGAAGTTCGGGTCAACCACCACGCATTTGGGTAAATACGGCGCGCTGTCGGTCTCACTGAAACTCAGGTCCTCGTCGCGGCTCCCAACCTCGTAACCAAATAAGGAATCGTGCCATTCAATAGGCCCTGCAATTGCTTTTGCATAAGGGTCTATCAGTAATTTATTCGGGTTGAAGCGCTGGCCGTTTGCCGGGTCATAAGCGCCATGTACGCGAAAACCGTATAACTGGCCGGGGCCTATATCCGGAATAAAGGTGTGCCATATTTCGTGGGTACGCTCTTGCATGGTTATTTTGGCGTACTCCATCTCGTCTTTAACGGTTTTAAATAAACAGACTTCAACTTTAGAAGCGTTTAGTGCATACACTGCAAAGTTCACGCCTTTGCCGGTCCAGGTTGCACCCAGCGGAAATGCATCGCCGGGATAATTTTTTAAATCCATATAACCAAAAATTAAAAAAGAGCTAAAATGTTTGGCATTCAGAGGGGCGATCATGAAAAAAAGATGAAGGAATAAAACCCGGGACGACAAATTATTTACCGGCTGATAGTCTGTATGCTTATTTGCAGTGTTAAAGTGATGTTAAATTGTAAAAATGACACTTATTAAACTTGTTGATAATCAGGTAAAAATAATTGGTGCCTTTAGCCCAAACAGACAGTGTAAAAAAAACACTACGCGTTTGTTTCCGAAATAAAAAAATTCCTACATTAGGCGGACACCAATTATAGCATCAGTATGTCAGCTAACAATACTTATGACGCCATCGTTGTGGGATCCGGAATCTCGGGCGGATGGGCAGCCAAAGAACTTACTCAAAAAGGCTTAAAAACATTATTACTTGAGCGGGGCAAAAACATCGAGCACATTAAAGATTATGTGAACGCTAATAAAGGCCCCTGGGAGTTCCCGCACCGCGGCGGACGTACGCAGGAGATGATCAAAGATTACCCTGTACTGAAACGCGATTACCCGCTCAATGAAACCAACCTGGATTACTGGACCAACGAAAAGGAGAGCCCGTATACGGAGGTTCAACGTTTCGATTGGTTCCGTGGTTATCACGTTGGTGGCCGTTCGTTGATGTGGGGAAGACAATCCTACCGCTGGCATGATATCGATTTTGAGGCTAACCTTAAAGATGGTATTGCTGTAGACTGGCCTATTCGCTATAAAGACATTGCACCATGGTATAGCTATGCAGAGAAGTTTGCCGGCATCTCTGGTAACCGCGATGGTGTGCCTATCCTGCCTGATGGCGATTTTATGCCGCCGATGGATATGAACGTGGTGGAAAAAGATGTAGCTGCACGTCTTAAACAACAATTTAAAGGCGAACGCCATATGATCATCGGCCGTACGGCTAATATAACTGTACCGCATGAAGGTCGTACCAACTGCCAGTACCGTAACAAATGCTGGTTAGGCTGTCCGTTCGGTGCTTATTTCAGTACACAATCGGCAACGTTGCCGGCCGCCATGAAGACCGGTAACTTAACGCTTCGCCCATGGAGCATTGTTACCCGCGTGCTTTATGATAAAGACACCAAGAAGGCGAAAGGCGTAGAGGTGCTTGATGCAGAGAACAACAAAACCTATGAATACTATGCTAAAATCGTATTCGTAAATGCATCTGCATTAAACTCTGCCTGGATATTGATGAACTCTGCAACGGACGTTTGGGAAGGTGGTTTGGGCAGCAGCAGCGGCGAGCTGGGCCACAACGTAATGGACCACCACTTAGGTGTGGGTGCATCTGGGGTGGTAGAAGGCTACGAAGACAAATATTACTACGGCCGTCGTGCTAACGGCATTTATATCCCGCGTTACCGCAACCTCAATGGCGAGAAGCGCGATTACATCCGCGGGTTTGGTTACCAGGGCAGCGCAAGCCGCGATCGCTGGAGCCGCGACATTCCTGAAATTAACCTGGGTGGCGAATTTAAAGACGCACTGGGCGAACCAGGTGCATGGCACATGGGTATTGGTGGCTTTGGTGAAACTTTACCATATCACGATAACCGCGTATACCTGGATAAGAGCAAAAAAGATAAGTGGGGACTTCCGATCCTGGCAGTTGATGCTGTAGCACGCGACAACGAAAAGAAAATGCGTGTGGATATGGCTAACGATGCTAAGGAAATGCTGGAAGCTGCCGGTGTAAAAGATGTAAAACCTTACACTTCAGATCCGGTGCTGGGTCGTGGTATCCACGAAATGGGCACTGCGCGTATGGGTCGTGATCCGAAAACATCGGTGCTGAACGAGTGGAACCAGGTTTGGGATGCCAAGAACGTATTCGTGACCGACGGTGCCTGTATGACTTCTGCCGCATGCCAGAACCCATCATTAACTTATATGGCATTAACAGCCCGTGCAGCCGACTATGCTGTTCAGGAACTGAAAAAAATGAACATCTAACTCTACAAAAATATAACCGATGAAAGACGGATCTGAAGAAAAAAACAACACTAATACCTCCAGACGCGATTTTTTAAAGACCGGGGCTCTTGCTGCCGCCGGTTTTATGATCGTTCCTCGCTATGTATTAGGTGGCAAAGGTTTCGTAGCGCCAAGCGATAAATTAATGATCGCAGGTATAGGTGCAGGTGGTAAAGGCCAGAGCGATATTGCCAACTTCTACAAAAGCGGTAAGGCAGAGATCGCCTACCTTTGTGATGTGGACGACCGCCGCGCTGCTAATTCAATAAAAAGCTTCCCGAAAGCGAAATACTATAAAGACTGGCGCGAACTGTTCGATAAAGAACACAAGCATATCGACGCGGTATCGGTATCAACACCAGACCATAACCACGCGATTATTACTTATCACGCCATGCAGTTAGGCAAACACGTTTACGTACAAAAACCGCTGACGCATGATATCTGGGAGGCGCGCATGCTTACTGAAGCAGCCAAAAAGTACAAAGTAGTAACTCAGATGGGTAATCAGGGTGCATCTAATGATGGTACGCGTTTACTTTCTGAATGGTATGATGCTGGCTTAATTGGCGATGTGCACACCATTTACTGCTGGACAAACCGCCCCGTTTGGCCACAAGGTATCCAATGGCCAACCACCAAAGCAGATGTTCCGAAAGAACTGAACTGGGATCTATGGTTAGGTACTGCGCCTTATAAAGATTACGTAGATAAACTGGTTCCTTTCAACTGGCGCGGCTGGTGGGATTACGGAACCGGTGCATTAGGCGACATGGGTTGTCACCTGGTAGAAGCGCCGTTCCGTGTACTTGGTCTGCAATATGTTAAAAACGTTCAAGCCAGCGTCGGCAGTGTTTATGTGGACGAATTCAAGAAAGGCGTTTTTCCTGAAAGCTGCCCGCCATCGAGCCATATAACGCTTACCTTCCCTAAAACTGCGAAGACCAAAGGCGATATTACTATGCACTGGATGGATGGTGGTATTGAACCGGAAAGACCGGATGAATTAGGCCCTAACGAAATGTGGGGTGGCGAAGAAGGGAACGGTACGCTGTTCATCGGTACAAAAGGTAAAATGTATGCCAGCACCTATTCAGATGCGGCTACCTTATTGCCAAAATCATTAACAGCACAGGCAAATGCACCTAAGAAATGGAACCGCGTAGAAGGCGGTGCCAACGGGCACTACGCGCAGTGGGTTGAAGCTTGTTTAGCCGGATACGGCAAAAAAGAAGTAAGCTCGCCGTTTGAAGTAGCCGGTCCATTAACTGAGGCCCTATTGATGGCAAACCTTGCGGTAAGGGGGCACGACCTGAAAGGCGGCCGGATCAAATACGAATGGGACAATAATGCCATGAAGGTGACCAACTTTGACGATGTGAACAAATACGTAAAACGTGAATATCGCCAGGGCTGGGAATTAAAAGCCTGATAAACCAATTAACTATAACCAGTAAAACATAGTAATTTATAAAACTATGAACAGAAGAGAAGCAATAGAAAGAGTAGCCTGGCTGCTCGGCGGCACTGTAATCGGTACCGAGTTCTTTATTTCAGGATGTAAGCCTACCAGCAGCAAGGTTGAAGATCTTTTTGACCAGGAGCATGTGGCTTACATGGACGAAATTGCTGAGACTATTTTACCGCGTACCAAAACACCAGGCGCAAAAGACGCCAAAGTGGGTGCGTTTATGGCGGTAATGGTTCGCGATTGCTATACACCGGAAGATCAGAAAACGTTCCTTGACGGTCTAAATAAAATTAATGACGCTACGGACAAAAAGTTCAGCGTTAAATTTATGCAGGCCGACGTTAAGCAACGCACACAGATTTTAGATGCTTTTGATAAAGAGCAGATGGAATATACCAAAAAGAAGAAAGAGGATGAGCCTAACCACTTTTATCGCATGATAAAGGAGTTAACGCTTTTAGGTTTCTTTACCTCTGAGCCGGGTTGTACGCAGGCACTGCGCTATGTACCGGTTCCGGGTAAATACGACGGAGATTATCCGTACAAAAAAGGTGATAAGGCATTTGCTTTAGCCTAAATGCCTCGCCCCAACCCCTCTCCTAAAGGAGAGGGGGGGTAAAAAAGTCCTCCCTTCTGGGGAGGATTTAGGAGGGGCTCTTTTTAATTATATCTAACTGAATGAAACTACGACTTGGAATGATAGGCGGCGGACAAGGTGCTTTTATAGGTGCCGTACACCGCATTGCCGCCCGTATTGACGATCAGTATGAATTAGTATGCGGCGCGTTCAGCAGCGACCCTGCAAAGGCAAAAGCCAGCGGGATTGCGTTAGGACTAAACGAAGACCGCATTTATGGTTCATATAAAGAACTCATCGAAAAAGAAAAGCAACTTCCCGAAGACGAGCGTGTACAGGTAATCAGTATTGTAACGCCTAACCACGTTCACTTCGAACCGGCCAAATTAGCCTTAGAGAATGGCTTTAACGTCGTGTTGGATAAACCCATGACCTTCTCACTCGCCGAAGCTAAAGAGCTGAAAAAAGTAGTGGAAAGCGGTGGCAAACAATTTTGTTTAACGCATACCTATACCGGCTACCCCATGGTGAAAGAGGCGAAGCAGTTGGTGAAGTCTGGCAAGCTGGGGAAAATCCGAAAGGTTTATGTAGAGTATCCGCAGGGCTGGTTAAGTACCTTTCTTGAAGGTGAGGATAATAAGCAGGCATCATGGCGCACAGATCCGGGTAAAAGCGGGATTGCAGGCGCTATGGGCGATATCGGTACCCATGCTTTTAACCTGGCCGAATATGTAAGTGGTTTAAGCGTAACGCAACTTTGTGCCGATATCAACATCGTAGTAGAAGGCCGCAAGCTGGACGACGATGGCGCGGTTCTCTTGAAATTTGACAACGGCGCCAGTGGCGTGCTGATGGCTACCCAAATAGCAGCAGGCGAAGAAAATAATGTTAAAGTACGCGTTTACGGTGAAAAAGGCGGCCTGGAATGGCAGCAGGTCGATGCTAATTCTTTGGTAGTGAAATGGAGCGATAAGCCGGCCGAAATCTGGCGTACAGGTGGTGGCTATACCAGCAGTTTCGCACAGCATAATACACGCACACCATCCGGTCACCCCGAAGGTTATCTGGAAGCATTTGCCAACCTTTACCGCAATTTTGCATTAACTGTTAAGGCCGGTTTGGAAGGCAAGCAACCTGAACCGGAGTGGCTCGACTTCCCGGGTGTAGAGGAAGGCGTACGCGGGATGGCATTTACCGAAAATGTAATTGCATCAGGTAAGTCAGACCAAAAATGGACACCATTTACAATCTAATCTAACTATGGTAACAATCAAAGGACCCGCTTTATTCATCGCACAATTTATTGGTGATAAAGCACCTTTTAATGATCTGCGTTCAATTGCAGAGTGGGCCGGAAGCCTTGGTTTTAAAGGTTTACAATTACCCACACTGGATCCACGCTTTATAGACCTGCAAAAGGCTGCCGAGAGCAAAACTTATGCAGATGAAGTTAAAGGGATTGTACAGGAAGCAGGCCTGGAGATCACCGAGCTGTCTACACACTTGCAAGGGCAATTAGTAGCGGTTAATCCGGTTTATGACGATCTGTTCGACGGCTTTGCACCGGAATCTGTCCGGAAAAACCCTAAAGCAAGACAGGAATGGGCAGTGCAGCAGGTTAAATATGCGGCTAAAGCTTCCCAGAATTTAGGCCTTACTGCCAGCGTTACCTTCAGCGGTGCGTTTGCCTGGCCTTTTGTATATCCGTGGCCACAGCGCCCGGCAGGTATGGTAGATGCAGCCTTTACCGAATTAGGCAAACGCTGGACACCAATCCTGGATTACTATGAAGAATGCGGTATCGACTGTTGCTATGAAACGCATGCAGGGGAGGACATCCATGATGGCATCACCTTCGAAATGTTCCTGGATAATGTAAATAATCATAAACGCGCAAACTTGCTGTATGATCCTTCTCACTTTATTTTACAGTGCCTGGATTACCTGGAGTATATCGACATCTACCACGAACGCATTAAAATGATGCACGTGAAAGATGCTGAATTTAATCCAACCGGCAGACAGGGCGTTTACGGCGGTTACCAGAACTGGATAGACCGTGCCGGTCGTTTCCGTTCATTGGGCGATGGCCAGGTGAATTTTAAAGCCATATTTAGCAAATTAGCACAATACGATTTTCCTGGATGGGCCGTGTTGGAGTGGGAGTGCGCTTTAAAGCATCCGGAGGATGGTGCTCGTGAAGGAGCTCAATTCATTAAAGATCATATCATCCACGTAACTGACCGTGTATTTGATGATTTTGCAGCATCAGGCATTGATGACGCATTAAACAGAAAAGCATTAGGAATTTAATTAATCAGAACAACACACTATAATAATACATCATGAAAAAGTCTTTCATCATTCTATCTATCTCGGCTATCGCAGTTGCATTTGCTTCATGCGGCGGCAGTTCAAATCATTCAGAAGGTGATACTACCGCGGCAACTAATCAAACTGCGGTTGCACATAATTCAGATGCCGTTCAGGAAACTACGGCTACTAATAACGGTGCAGAAAAAACAGGTGCTTCAGAGGTAAAGGCATCTGATGCTAAAGGTGCACAACTGATCAGCAAGAATGACTGCTTAACCTGTCATAAAGAACACGATAAACTGATTGGCCCAGCTTATGCAGACGTAGCTAAGAAATACACAGATAAAGATGTAGACATGCTGGCTGACAAGGTAATTAAAGGTGGTGCAGGTAACTGGGGCCAGATTGCCATGACACCGCATCCAAATCTTTCTCAGGAGGATGCGAAAGAAATGGTAAAATATATTCTTTCTATTAAATAGCAATAAAACTAACCAATTAAAACCTTTAATAATGAAGTTTAGCACCACAGTCAGACTATCGGTCATGATGTTCCTGGAATTTTTTATCTGGGGCGCATGGTTCGTTACGATGGGTACTTACCTAACCAAAACACTTAACGCTTCAGATTTTCAGAACGCCGAAGCCTATGCTACGCAATCCTTCGGAGCTATACTTGCGCCATTTATTATCGGTTTAATTGCGGATAAGTTTTTTTCGGCCCAAAAAATATTGGGTGTTTTGCACCTGGTTGGTGCGGCAGCGCTTTATTACGCTACTACGCTGTCAAACTTTAACGGCTTTTACCCCATCATCTTCATCTATATGGTGGTTTACATGCCTACCCTGGCCTTAGTAAACTCGGTATCATTTAAACAAATGACCAACCCGAGCAAACAGTTTCCGCCGATACGCGTGTTGGGTACCTTGGGGTGGATTGTTGCCGGTTTAACCATCGGTTGGTTAGGTTGGGAAAAGTCGGGTACTTTGGTGTTGACATTTAAAATGGCTGCGGTAGCTTCCCTTATTTTAGGTTTGTTCAGCTTTACTTTACCGGATACACCTCCGGCTAAGAAAGGACAGAAGACAAGTTTCCGTGAAATTATGGGTCTGGATTCTATCGGCATGTTGAAAAATCCTTCATACCTGGTGTTTTTCCTTGGTTCAATCGCTATTTGTGTGCCGTTGGCGTTCTACTATAACTTCACCAATCCGTTTCTGAACGAGATTGGGATGCAGGGGGCTGCAGCTAAGCAATCCTTCGGGCAAATATCAGAGCTTGTCTTTATGGCAATCATGCCATTCTTCTTTGTAAGGTTAGGTGTTAAAAAGATGCTGGCCTTTGGTATGCTGGCCTGGGCTTTACGCTATGTGTTTTTCGCTTACGGCAATATCGGATCCAATTATTGGATGCTGATCTTAGGTATCGTGATGCACGGTATCTGTTACGATTTCTTTTTCGTAACGGGCCAGATCTATACCGATAATCTTGCCGGCGAAAAGTTCAAAAGTGCAGCACAAGGTTTCATCACCCTGGCAACTTACGGTGTAGGTATGTTGATCGGCTCATACATTTCTGGTCCGATCGTAGATTCTTACAAAACAAGCGCAACTTCTCACGACTGGCAGCATATCTGGTTAATTCCAGCAGCTATCGCGGTTGCGGTGTTAGTGATGTTCCTGTTGTTCTTCCGCGATAAGAATAAAGTAGAGGATAAGCCCGGGCTGAACCTTGATGAACCACAGGCAGACGTACGCGTAGAAGTATAAAGATTCAACATGTCACAAAACCGAAGAACGGCTATTAAAAGTATCGTGACCGGAACGGCACTTGTTGCCGCATCAGGCGTGTTGGGTGCTGTTGAAGCTTGCGCTTCGGAAAGAGCTGCTTTAAAAGGTAATATCAAACATTCCGTTAGCCGCTGGTACGGGCGGATGCCTTTAGATGAACTGTGTAAAGCAGCTAAGGAAATCGGGATAACCGGTATCGATTTAGCAGGGCCTGAGCAATGGCCTATCTTAAAGCAGTACGGTTTGGATTCGCCAATGTGTAACGGTGCGGAAATCAACCTTATGGATGGATTTAACGACAAGCGTTTTCACCAGACGCTGATAAAGAGTTATACCGAGATGATCCCGCGGGTAGCTCAGGCCGGGTATAAAAACCTGATCTGTTTTAGCGGGAGCCGTCGCGGCATGAGTAACGAGGAAGGCTGGAACAATTGCGTAACCGGCTTGAAATCATTAGTGGCGTTAGCTGAAAAACACAAGGTAACCCTGGTGATGGAACTGCTGAACAGCAAGATCGACCATAAGGATTACATGTGCGACAGGGTAGAATGGGGTGCTGAGCTGGCTAAAAGGATTTCCTCAGAAAACTTTAAACTGCTCTTTGATATCTATCACATGCAGATAGACGAAGGGGATATTATTCGCAACATCAGGGATAATCACCAGTACATCGCCCATTATCATACCGGTGGTGTGCCGGGCAGGGGCGAGATAGACGATACGCAGGAATTGTACTATCCGGCGGTTATGAAAGCTATTGTGGCAACCGGCTTTAAAGGCTATGTGGCACAGGAGTTTTCGCCGAAACAACCCGATAAGATCGGGTCGCTGAGAAAGGCAATACAAATCTGCGACGTATAAATATTTTCAGATCAATTAAACGACGATAATGTCAGAGCATCTAAACAGAAGAAACGTAATAAAAAGTATGGTAGCCGGAACTGCAGCTATTGCTGCCTCGGGGTCGCTCTCGTCTTTCACTACAGAGCAACAGCAAGCGCAACAATCAGGTGCCCTTAAAGGCAATATCAACCATTCGGCTTGCCGCTGGTGTTATAATGATATTCCTTTAGAGCAGCTTTGCGCTGAAGGTAAAAAGATTGGCCTGAAAGGGATAGACCTGGTAGGGCCGAAAGAATGGCCTGTACTGAAGCAGCATGGTTTGCATTCAACCATGTGTAACGGCGCAGAAATTAACCTGACAGATGGATTTGGCGATAAGCGTTTCCACGAACAGTTGATAAAGAATTATACAGAAATGATCCCCCTGGTAGCAAAAGCAGGTTATACCAATCTGATTTGTTTCAGCGGCAGCAAACGCGGCAAAAGCGACGAGGAAGGATGGAACAATTGTGTAGAAGGCCTGCAGAAATTAACGCCGCTGGCTGAAAAACACAAAGTTGTTCTGGTAATGGAATTGCTGAACAGCAAGGTAGACCATAAAGATTACCAGTGCGACCGCACCTGGTGGGGCGCAGAACTGGCGAAGAAATTAGGTTCAGAGAATTTTAAGCTGCTGTATGACATTTACCACATGCAGATAGACGAAGGCGATGTGATCCGCAATATCCAGGATTATCACCCATACATTGCGCACTATCATACCGGTGGTGTACCCGGCCGTCATGAGATTGATGATAGCCAGGAACTATTCTATCCGGCTATTATGCGTGCGATCTTGAAAACAGGATTTAAGGGATTTGTCGCCCAGGAATTCATTCCGACAGAGAAAGATAAACTGGCTGCATTGAAAAGATGTGTGCAGATCTGCGACGTTTAACAGAAACCAATTAAAGTACTAAGTTATAAATCAAAACTAAGGATAAAATGACGACGAGAAGAGGATTCTTGGCACAGGCGGGTTTAATGACCGCAGGTGCGCTGATAGCTCCAGAGTTTCTGAGCGCTAAAGGAAAAGCTGTGGCAGGTTTGCAGTTATACACACTTCGCGAACAGCTGCCAAAAGATGTAAAAGGCGTAATTGCCAAAGTGGCGGCTGCTGGTTACAAAGAAGTAGAAACCTTTGGTTACAGTAAAGAAAACGGCTTTTGGGGTTTAAGTGCACCGGAGTTTTCTAAGTTGTTGAAATCACACGGGCTTACTTCGCCAAGCGGACACTATGGGGTAAACGCCCTGTTCGAGAATGGTTCATTGTCGGAGATTGATGACGCTATTGAAGCAGCTAAGGCTTTGGGTCAAACTTATGTTGTTGTTCCATACATCGATCAGAAATTCCGTGGCGATTTAGATAATATTGTTCAGAAGGTTAACCTTGCTGCGCAGCATGTAAAGAAAGCGGGCTTAAAGCTGGGCTACCATAACCACGATTTTGAATTTAAAGAAGATGGTGGAAAAATGTTGTACACCGCACTGCTTAAAGGTACCACAGCAGCATCTGTAACATTAGAAATGGACCTTTACTGGGTGGTACGCGCAGGACAGGATCCGATTGAGTGGATGACGAAGTATCCGGGCCGTTTCCGTCTGGTACACGTGAAGGATATGGATAAAGCTGATCGGACACTGAATACCGAAGTAGGTAGCGGCAGCATCGATTATAAAAAGATCATTGCTAAGGCAAGAAAATCCGGCGTGGATCATTTCATCGTAGAGCAGGAGAACTTTAAGATAGATCCTTATGTAAGTATTGCCCAGAGCGCGCGTTACCTTAAAACTAAATTGTTAGCTTAATTTCTGAAAATCATGAAAGCAAAATATTTACTAACCGCGTTATTAGCCGGGGGCTTTTATATGGCGCAGGCACAAAACGCAAAACCAGAAGACACCGAAGTTTGGGAACCCGCACCTAAAGTGGTGAACCCAGGTAAAATTAACTTTGCAAGTGCACCTTCTGATGCCATCGTATTGTTCGACGGTAAAAACCTTGACCAATGGGTAACGGTTGCTGACCGTAACAAACCGGCAGACTGGATTGTGAAGGGCGATGTCTTGACAGTGAACAAAGCTTCGGGTAATATTGAAACCAAACAATCTTTCACCAATTACCAGTTGCACATTGAATGGCGCGTTCCGGCCAATATTACCGGTACAGGGCAAGCCCGCGGTAACAGCGGTATTTTCCTGGCTTCTATAGGTAAGGGAGATGCCGGTTACGAACTGCAGGTATTGGACTCATACGAGAACAAAACCTACGTAAACGGTATGG
The DNA here is from genome assembly GCF_022953055.1 of Mucilaginibacter straminoryzae. GTDB lineage: Bacteria > Bacteroidota > Bacteroidia > Sphingobacteriales > Sphingobacteriaceae > Mucilaginibacter > Mucilaginibacter straminoryzae. The sequence goes on from NZ_JALJEJ010000007.1 coordinate 70,102, forward strand.
CTGGTTCTATTTATAAACAGTTTATCCCGCTGGCAAACCCTGCGCGCAAGCCAGGTGAATGGCAGGCTTACGACGTGATCTGGACTGCTCCTGTATTTAACCAGGACGGTTCCCTGAAATCACCTGCACGCGTAACCGTTTTCTTTAACGGTGTGCTGGTACAAAACAATACTACGCTCTTAGGCCCTACACAGTATATCGGCAAGCCTTCTTATAGTGTAGTTCATGGCGCAGCGCCAATTAAACTGCAAGCCCATGGCGATAAAAGCGAGCCACTTAGCTTCCGCAATATCTGGGTGAGGGAATTGTAAAAACTTGATTAAGAAATAATGAAAGCCGCTGCTACGGGTATGTAGATAGCGGCTTTTTTGCGTTTATTCAATACCTTTAGCCCATATGATGAAGCTATTAACGTTTGTTATTCTTTCCTTTTTAGCAGTCTCTACAGTTTCAGCCCAAAGCCCGGATACCGTTCAACGGGTAGACATGCAACGCCAAAATACAAAGGCGCAGCAGCAGAAACCTTATGTGATCCTGATTTCGATAGATGGTTTCCGTTATGATTATATGCAGCGGCATCATGCCGAACACTTGCAGCAATTGAGTAAGAGCGGTGTAAGGGCAACAGAAATGATCCCTTCGTTTCCTTCACTTACTTTTCCAAATCATTATACCCTGGTTACAGGTTTGTATCCGGCTCACCATGGCCTGGTACAAAACCAGTTTTGGGACCGTAATTTTAAAGAACGCTACTACTACAAAGGTAAAACCACCACCGAAGGTAAATGGTATGGCGGTACGCCACTTTGGGTGTTGGCGGAAAAACAGCACATGCTTTCGTCCAGCTTTTATTGGGTAGGCTCCGAAGCACCGATTCAAGGGGTTTATCCTACGTATTATTACAAGTATAACGAGTCGATTCCGATCCACGAGCGGATTGGAGCGGTGGTGAACTGGTTGAAACAGCCTGCTGAACGTCGCCCGCACCTGATCACTTTTTATTTCCCGGAAGTTGATCACGAAGGGCACCACCACGGGCCGGATAGCAAAGAGAACGTTGCTGCTATCCACTTTGTAGATTCTGCCATTAATGAGTTGAATAAAGCAGTTGAGAAAACAGGCTTAAAAGTAAATTTCGTCGTGGTATCAGATCACGGGATGGGTTACGATGATACTGTGAATGCTTTACCTACACCAGCTGTTGCTACCGATACCACCAAATTTATCCGTGCAGATGAAGGCGTACTCATCCATTTATATGCAAAAGACCAAAGCGATGTAAAGCCAGCTTATGACCAAATTAAGGCAGAAGCAAAAGGATATGAGGTTTATTTGCGTGATAGCGTACCGGCATATTTGCATTATGGTGCAAAAGATGATTGGCATAACCATATTGGCGATATTATTCTGATACCCGAGTGGCCGCGGACTTTTAATACGAATCACCGAAAGATAGACCCCGGTGCGCATGGCTTTGACCCTTACAAGGTAAGGGATATGCACGCCACCTTTTTAGCCTGGGGGCCGAACTTTAAAAAGAACCTGGTGATCCCGGCTTTTCAAAATATAGACATTTACCCGATGATCGTTCGGTTACTGGGTCTAAAATTGGAGGATAAGATTGACGGTACCGACGAATTGGCTAGGAAAGTGCTGTTGAAGAAAAATAATTAAGGTATCCATTATTTGATTTTTACAAATAACGGATTGAATATTTCAAACATTGCCGATCATTTCTGCTCCATCTTTGTATTAAAAATTAAAACGAAAATGGAACAAATGAATAAAATCGCATTGGTAACTGGCGGAAGCCGCGGTTTAGGTAAAGACATGGCCTTACGCCTTGCAGAAAAAGGCATTGATGTGGTGATCACTTACAACTGCAAGGCAGAAGAAGCACAGAAGGTAGTTAAACAAATAGAACAATCTGGCAGAAAAGCCGCGGCATTGCAATTTGATGCAGGTCAGGTTGGTAGCTTTGATGCCTTCGTAGCCCAGTTAAAAGAGACTTTAAATACCACCTTTAATACTACTGCAATTGATTTTCTGATTAACAACGCCGGTATTGCCGGGTATAGTCCTATTGCTGAGGTTACCGAAGAAATGTTCGACGGATTGGTAAATGTACATTTCAAAGGTGTTTACTTTTTAACGCAAAAATTAATCCCTTTGATTAATGAGGGCGGCGGTATCGTCAACATTTCGAGCGGCTTGACGCGTGTTACCATGGCCGGTTCATCTGCTTATGCAAGTATGAAAGGAGCTGTAGAGACGTTTACAAAATTCCTTGCCAAAGAACTTGGCGGTAGAGGCATCCGCGCAAATATTGTTGCCCCCGGCGCAATCATGACGGATTTTGGCGGCGGCCACCTGAGAAATAACGAACAACTGCAGCAAATGGTCAGCAACGTTACAGCATTGGGGCGCCCCGGTGTTGCGGAAGATATAGGCGGAGTGGTTGCTTTTCTATGTACGGAAGATGCCCGCTGGGTGAACGGACAACGAATAGAGGCTTCCGGGGGTATGCAATTGTAACGATAATGAACAAGCAGGCTTTACCGGCCTGCTTTTTTGTTTGATACTATTAAATTTGATTGTTACAAATATGGCGACACCCACTACCATCCAGGATTTCTATCAGCAAAATGGTGTAACTCTACCTGACGGGATTGAGAAAGAGGTAGGGCACTTTAATGTATTTGACACTGAAAAGTTGTTTGATAAAAAGACGGGCGAAAGAGTAATGCCTTACAACAGGCGGGCCTATTACAAAATAAGCTGGTTAAGGGGCAGAAGCAGGGCAGAATATGCGGATAAAGTAATTGATATAAACGGAAGCGGTTTGCTCTTTGCCACACCCAAAATACCGTACCATTGGTTACCCGCAGACGCCGACCAAACCGGGATGTTCTGCATTTTTACTCCAGACTTTTTACCAAGCAGCAAAACAGGTGTTAATTTAGACGAGCTGCCCATCTTTCAACCAAGTCAATTTCCTGCATTTGAATTGAACACCGAGGAAGTGAAAGAGGTGGAATACATTTTCCGCAAGATGCTCAAGGAAATTGATAGCGATTACAAATACAAGTACGACCTATTGCGTAACCTAGTGTTAGAGCTGATCCATTACGGACAAAAACTTCAGCCGATGTCGGCATTAAGTGATGTGCAAAATGCTTCGCAAAGAATATCTTCGTTATTTATCGAACTGCTTGAGCGACAGTTTCCTTTAGACTCATCAGCTCAAAGGCTAACGCTAAGGACAGCTAAAGACTATGCAGACCGGCTGGCCGTTCATGTTAACCATCTAAATAAAGTGTTGAAAGAGGTAACCGGCAGTACAACTACAGATATCATTGGTAAACGGATTGTACAGGAGGCTAAGATCCTGTTAAAACAAACCAACTGGACAGTTTCTGAAATAGCCTACCTTTTAGGTTTTGATGATGTTGCTTATTTTTCTAACTACTTTAAAAAGCAGACATCTGAAAGTCCGCTCGCTTACCGATCTTAATAACAAAAAAGGCTGTTACATCAGAATGTAACAGCCTTTGCATATAACTCTTGGTATTACTTATTTCTTCGGCATGGTATACAGCTCGTTGAATAACAATTTGAATGTACCATGAGATTGTGCACGGAAGGTAATTTCCGGCCCGAACACATACAGGTTACCGGCACCTACTTTTGCCTGGAAGGCAGCAACGGTATTTTTCAGGTATTTTTGTCCCCAGGCCCATCCGCTGCGCAGTGGTTTATCAGATGCGTAAGTAGCAAGCGCAGTTACCCCTTTGCCGACTGCATCATCACCTAATTTAAATACGGGGCTGTTATCAAACAACACATCTGTTTGTGGTTTTAATCCCCAGGTTGCTGGCGAGGTTTGATCTACGCTAACCTGCAATACGCTGCCCGGAATGTAGAATTTATCACCAGAGAATGGCTTGCCGTTACTTTCCAGCAAAGCATTCTGCACGGGTAGTTGTAACTGATAGGCCAGGTTAGCACTACTGCCAATGGTTACGATGTTTCCGCCGGCTTCTAAAAATGCTTTAAGCTGCGGTATGGATTTTTCCGCAGTAATGCGGCCTGTCATCTTTTTAAATTCTTCGGGAAGGTTTTCCGGTATACGGTTGAATCCGCCAAAACCACCACGACCGCTTGCAGATGGTGCCGGGATGGCGCCGTTTACAAATACAATCACATCGTACTTGTCTTTCAGGTTGCCGTTATCAATTTCCTGCGGATAAATTACGTTGTACGGGTAGTGGTATTGCTCCATCATCCAACGGATCCATCCTGACGGGATAGAACCACCATACGTATCCCAAAGCGCAATACGGGCAGGGGTAACGCGGACAGTTCCCTTTGGCGTTTTGTTTACGGTAGCCACTTTAACTCCAAAACCGGCATCCATAGAAAGGGTAGTTTTTGCCGCAGCGGAGAATGGGATATAAAAAGTACCTGGCCCGGCGGTTGCAATACCCTTAACGCCTTTAGGAACGCGGTAAACAGGAGCCCCTGCCTTTAACAGATCATTAACAACTATAAAAGCGTTATTTACTTCCGGACTGATCACGTAGCCACCCTTGGCAATAACAGGCAGAATTTGCGCGTCAGGATTTTGCAGTTGGCCTAAAGGTAACTTTTTGAAAGGACCATCGAAGCCATCTAATACACGGTCGAACTTCACACCCATTTGGTAAGCCAGTGTCCAGCCGGCGTTATCATACGGACGGATAGGAGGGCCTCCGGGATACAAAAAGTCGTTAGGGTGATCCTGCGGTTCGAACATATCCAGGATATGCGGACGGAAGGGCTGATCGCACTTGATCACATAAGAACCGGCCGGATAGCTTTTTCCATTTACTTTAAAATCGGCAGTAGCGCGGTCAATAGCGATGCCGGCACGAACCAGCGCGTTAATGAATTTAACTGCGGTCGGGAAATCTGTCTGATCAGCAGGGATGATGTAACCCCGTGCGTCGCGCAGGTTCGGGTCTTTTAATACTTTATCATAATATTTAACGGGTATAGATCCACCACGACCGCCTACAGTTACCGCACCTGCCGCGTTACCAAACTCTCCACCGGCGGTAGTGTTGGTTCCGTCTGCCTTATAAGCGTTATTGATAGAATCTACCATTTTCGGCGATAAGGTCCAGTTATCGTGGCTACCCCTGTCGATCGAGTTTTTACCCATGCGGTACATGTTAAACAATAACATATCGCGCTGGCGGGCAGCGTAGTTCAAAACCGCATAGTTCAATGATACAGAGTATTGGATAGACTGCACAAAATGCCAGGATTGCGGCGTAACCGGGAACGGCGTGTTGCTGTTCGGGATCAATCGGTTAGGTACCAGCGGTACTTCGCCGGGTGTTGGGTTGCCAATAATCTCCGTCAGCAAACCCACCATATTATGGAAATAGGTAGTGGTACGTAAACCGCCATTCCACCAGGTAGAAAATTCAGTGCCGTTGCGCTCGGTATAACCGGGTTTACCTTCCTGGTTCAAACGGCTGGACATTGCCGAGCCGACAGCATCAAGGCTGGTAACCAGTAAAGGGTCATAAACATAATTGAAGGGATCGCGGTAGGGTGGGCCCGCTACAACCGATCCAGCAGGGCCGGTTTGGTGGTGATTGTAAACAATTTGCGGAAACCATTCTAAAAACTGCTGGCGGGTGATGTTTTGCGATTCCTTCATGTTCATCATATAGAAGTCGCGGTTATTATCGTGCCCAATATATTTCTCATAAAGCCGTGGAATGCTCATATTGCGTTTCGCCGGGTCTTTCTCTTGCATATACCAGTTGGCCACCAGCTCCTGACCGTCGGGGTTGGCATGGACGAACAGGATGATCGTATTATTCAGGATATTCATGGTTTCTGCATCCGTGCGAGAAACCAGTTCATAAGCAGATTGTATTAGCTGGTGCGAGCCTACTACTTCGGTAGCATGTAAACCGCCATCTATCCATACTACCGCTTTACCTTCTGCTGCCAGAGCATGAGCCTGCTCTTCGGTAAGGCCGTCTGCAAGTGCTAATTTACGCGCAATGGTTTTGTAATGGTCCAGTTTTTTAATGTTTTCGGGCGAAGAAACAATCAGCATAAACTGATGCCGTCCTTCTTCGGTAAGGCCGATGTCTACGTATTTAGTGCGATCAGAGGCGGCTAACTTTTTAAAATAAGCTTCGGTTTGCGTGTAATTCGCCAGTTGGTAATCGTCGCCGATGTTGAAGCCGAAGAAGGCTTTTGGTGTAGGAACTGTTTGCGAATAAGCACCGATGGAAAAAAGAAAACCGAAGAAAAGAGAGGTAAATCTTTTAATCATAATAGTGGGTTAGTTAATGAAAGCAATTTAGGTAATAAGCAATTGAAGTACTGTAACTTTTTCGACGCAATAAATAAGCAGTATTGAAACTTATTTTTATTGTAATTAAATATATATTTATATCCAATAAAAAATTTCCAATCCCAAACAAATTATAAACCAGCCCGTACAAAAAGCGCTGATTGATTGTATAAGGTATATTGATATACCCCCTGATGTGAAGCTATGGATAGTTGTAAACCAATTTTTAAAGGCAGTTTATGCTTTGTGTTCTTGTTTTTTCTGTGCCGGTTTGTTGCTCTGGCGCAGCCAAACACTATCCATTTTGAACATCTCACTACACAAAATGGCCTGTCGCAGGCTAATGTGCAATGTTTCCTTCAGGATAAATATGGCTTTATGTGGATTGGCACGGCCGATGGTTTGTGCCGTTACGATGGCTATAGCTTTTTAAATTATCATACAGAAAAATCTAACGATAAGAGTTTAAGCAATGATTGTATCCAGGATATGGCCGAGGATAAAGCCGGGAACATCTGGATTGGAACAAAGGGCGGCGGCGTAAATATTTTTATGCGAAAAACCGGCAGGTTTACCAAACTGAAACATAACCCGTCTGATAAAAATTCCCTTTCACATGATAATGTTACGGCTTTAACGGTAGACAAGGCTGGCAACTTCTGGTTGGGAACGGAAAAAGGGGGGCTGGATTATTATAATCCCCGCACACAAAAGTTTACTCATTATACCCAATCAGAAAACGCCAACAGCATCAGCAGTAACACCATAAGAGCTATCTATATCGATAGTAAAGAGCAAGTGTGGGTTGGCACTATTAAAGGTCTTAACCGGTACAATGCATCTTCGCATACGTTTCAGCGTTATTTGCCGGGTTCTGGTGCAAATAGTATCTCGGCAGAGCATATCACCAATATTTACGAAGACAGACGTCACAGGTTGTGGATTTCAACGAGGCTTGGAGGCTTAAATCTTTTCGACCCGGCAACTAATAAATTCACCAGCTTCAGGCACGCTGGGCCGGGTAGTATCTCGTCTGATAATCTCCATTACGTTACAGAAGATAATGAGGGGAATTTGTGGATCGGCACGGACAATGGCGGGCTTTGCATTTATAACCCGGTTAATAGCACGTTCACTACTTTTATTCATGACGATGTAGACAATACCAGTTTGTTAGGTAATTCCATTTATGCCGTTAAGCGTGATAAAACGGGCAATATGTGGTTGGGCATGTATGGTGCCGGTATAAATTTATACAAGCGTTCTGCGCTTGCTTTTACACACTATAAACATAGCTCCTCACCAGGAAGCCTTTCTCATGATTTTGTGCTGGATATAGAAGGCGATCGAGCCGGCGATATATGGGTAGCAACGGATGGCGGTGGCGTAAATAAATTTCAGCCCGCTACCAATAGTTTTATCCATTACAAACACCAGGACGGCAAAAATAGTATCAGTGGTAATTATGTAATTGTGCTGAAGCAGGATAGCGATGGCGATATGTGGATGGGTACCTGGGGAGACGGCGTTAGCATGTTTAACCCGGCGACAGGCCGGTTCACTAATTTTAAACATGATCCTAAAAACCTGCAAAGTATCAGTTCTGATAATATCTATAGTATCAACCAAACGAAGGATGGTAAAATATGGATAGGGACGTTTGACGGCGGTCTGGATGTGTATGACAAAAAAACGCATGCATTCCGGCACTTTTATTACGATCCGAACAATCCGCATAGCATTGGGAGCACCTGCATTTACAAAGTTCTGGAAGATAATAAAGGGAGCATCTGGCTGGGGACGCTTGACGGGGGGATCAACTTAATCGACCGTAATACGGGATACGTTATCCGTTTTATGCATGACGAAAACAAGAATAGCATTAGCGATAACACTGTGTTTGATATTCTTCAGGATAGTAAGGGGATGTTATGGTTATCCACTACTTCCGGTCTCAATAAATTGGACCCCGTAACACATCATGTTGCCGTTTATACCGAGAGTGATGGGTTGCCAAGCGACGCCATATATGCTGTTCAGGAAGATCAAAAAGGTTTTATCTGGGCCAGTACCAGCCGGGGTATCAGCAGGTTTGATCCACGCAAACGCACATTCGCCAATTTTTCGCCCGAGGATGGTTTGCAGGGATACCAGTTTTTAGCCCACTCTGCTTATACGGCGCCCGATGGCAAGATGTATTTTGGGGGGCTTAATGGCTTTAATGTATTTGATCCTTCGAAGGTATCGCCAGAGCTAACTTTTGCGCCACTTGTATTAACAGATTTCGAGCTATTTAATAAGAGTGTCGGTATCAGAAGTCAGAGCGAAAAGGACTCGCCGCTGACTGCAGATCTTAATGATTTAAAAGAGCTGCAGCTTTCCTACGACCAGTCGGTTATTTCCTTCCATTTTGCTGCATTAGATTATAAGCTGCCCGAAAGTAAAAGCTACGCTTATATGCTGGAAGGCTTCGACAAAAACTGGAACGAAGTGGGCACCCGTCATACGGCATCATATACCAACCTTCCCGACGGTAATTACCGGCTACGGATAAAGTACCGCTATCACCGCGGGCCATGGTCGCCGGATGAAAAGGTGCTGAATATCGTAGTGGTGCCGCCTTTGTGGCTAACCTGGTGGTTTGAACTGCTGGAGGCGGTAGCGTTGATTATTATCATCTACCTCATTATCAAGCAACGGGTAAAGAATATTAATGCACAGCGATTACTTTTAGAAAAGCAGGTGAGAGAACGGACGGACCGGCTGGCGCAGATGTCTGTACAGGAGCGGCAATCCCGCGAAGAGGCTGAGCGTGCCAGGGAAGAGGCGGAAAGAGCTAACAAGGCAAAGAGCACCTTCCTGGCGACGATGAGCCATGAGATCCGCACACCGATGAACGGCGTGATCGGCATGGCTGCATTACTGTCATCAACCCCGCTGACAGGCGAACAGGCAGAATATGTAGATACCATTAAGAGTTGTGGCGATGCCTTGCTTTCCGTGATTAATGATATACTGGATTTTTCCAAGATAGAGTCGGGGAGGATGGAACTGGATATTCATGATTTTGATCTTCGCGACTGTATTGAAAATGTGCTGGATATTTTTGCTGAGAAGGCTGCGAAAAACAATCTCGATCTGGTTTACCAGATCGCTTATGATGTGCCTACGCAAGTTATTGGCGATAACGTCCGTTTGCGGCAGATACTGATTAACCTGGTTGGGAATGCCATGAAATTCACAAACAAAGGTGAAGTATTTGTAGATGTTAAAGTAATTGATAAGCAAGCTGATGTTCATGTGCTGAAGTTTGATGTGCGCGATACTGGTATTGGTATCCCGGCAGATAAATTGGACAGGCTGTTCAAAGCTTTTTCTCAGGTTGATTCCAGTACCACACGGAAGTACGGCGGTACAGGTTTGGGTCTGGCTATTTGCGATAAACTGGTGAAGCTGATGGGCGGCGAGATTAGTGTTAAGAGTGAATTTGGCAGCGGCGCAACCTTTTCATTTACCATAAAAGTGAAAGCGGGTGTTGCCACGCAGCTGACCTATGTATATCAAACCACCGCAGATATTGCCGATAAGCACGTGCTGGTAGTAGATGATAATGCCACTAACCGTAATATCCTGGAAACGCAGCTGAAGCAATGGAAGCTGATACCGATAATGGCCGGATCTGCGGCAGAGGGGCTGCATCTGTTAAATGAATTCCCCAACATAGATCTGCTGATAACGGATATGAGTATGCCAGAAATGGACGGTGCTGAATTTGCGCGGAAAGTAAGGCAGCAACGACCAGCGTTGCCTATTATGCTGCTAAGTTCAGTCGGTAATGAGCAAAGTAAGAACTATGCAGAACTGTTCAATGCGATATTAACCAAGCCAACCAAGCACCATGTGCTGGAAAAACAGGTGATAGATCTGTTAAAGAATCATGGCGGCACCATTAGGCAGCAACGAACCACGTCCGCACAGCTAAACCATAACATGGCGGAGACTTATCCGCTAAGTATCCTGATCGCAGAAGATAACGAAGTGAACCAAAAGCTGACGGTGCATGTGTTGAGCAAAATGGGTTACCATCCCGATGTAGTAACCAACGGGCATGAGGTGATCAATGCACTGGCAAATAGAAAGTATCAGCTAGTGTTTATGGACGTGCAAATGCCGGAAATGGATGGCCTTGAAGCTACCCGTTTTATTCGCGGGAATTTGAAAGATCAACCGGTGATCATCGCCATGACGGCTAATGCATTGGCCGAGGACCGCGAAATCTGCCTGAATGCAGGCATGGATGATTACCTGAGCAAACCCATGAAGTTAGATGAGATTATCGCCGCGCTGGAAAAATGGGGTAAGAAACTTTCGGAACATTTGCCTGCCTGAACAAGTTACCCGGCATTAACAATTGCCATTAGGTTATTTGTCAATTTGTTTATTAATTAGCTGTTGACAGATGGCCAATAACTCAACCGAAAAAACCGAGCTAGAACGCGGACTTTCCCTTACCCAGGCAACCGCTATTAACATGATTGATATGGTGGGCATCGGCCCGTTTGTAACCATGTCTTTAATAGTTGGCGCCATGAAGGGGCCGCAGTGCATTATTGCCTGGTTGCTGGGTGCGTTGCTTGCTTTTATGGATGGCTCTATATGGTCTGAAATGGGGGCAAAGTGGCCGATGGCGGGCGGTAGCTACGTATTCTTACAAAAGCTGTATGGTAAATGGGGGCGTATGTTTGCTTTCCTGTTCATCTGGCAAACCACCATCCAGGCGCCGCTGGTGATTGCCAGCGGGGCGATAGGCTTCGCCCAATATCTTACTTACCTGGTAAAACTGACCGGATGGGAGCAGAAGATCGTAAGCGGGGCGCTGGTGTTGGTATTGGTAATGCTGCTTTACCGGAACATCCGTACCGTCGGCAAAATTTCGGTGGTGCTTTGGATTATCACCGGTGGAACCATTATCTGGCTTATTTTATCCGGTTTTAAAGATTTTAAACCAGCGCAGGTTTTTCATTTTTCCGATGATGCGTTCGACTTTACGCCGCTGTTTTTTGTTGGGCTCGGGCAGGCATCTTTAAAAACAATCTATTCTTTCCTGGGCTATTACAATGTATGCCACCTCGGTGCAGAAATTAAACAGCCGGAACGTAATATCCCGCGTAGTATTTTTATTTCGATAACAGGTATAGCGGTGCTGTACCTGGGGATGCAGATTATGGTTTTAGGCGTGTTACCCTGGCGAAAAGTAGCCGGGTCTGATTTTGTAGTAAGTATTTATTTCGAGCACTTGTATAACCCTACCGTGGCAAAAATAGCCACGGGTTTGGTGCTCATCATCGCACTGTCTTCGTTATTCTCGGTAACACTTGGTTATTCGCGCGTGCCCTACGCTGCGGCGATAGATGGTAACTTCTTCCCGGTTTTTGGTAAGGTACACGCTACTAAAAAATTCCCGCACGTTTCTTTGCTCATACTTTGTGCTTTTGCCTTTGTGTTCAGCTTATTGTTTAAGATGAAAGAAGTGATTACCGCTATTGTGACCATGCGGATCTTAATTCAGTTCCTAGGGCAGTCGGTAGGGGTAATTTTGTGGCATTTAAACAAACCTACAGACGTACGCCCTTACAAAATGTGGTTATTCCCGGTGCCTGCGATCATCGCCATTCTGGTGTGGTTATACATCCTTTTCACCAGCCCCGTGTTTTACATCGGTATTGCGTTTGGAATTATTTTAAGCGGGCTGCTGCTTTATTTCTTATTGGTACGTAAGGCCCGATGGAACAAAAGCGGCGTATAGATTTTGCGCTTGCAAAACAAAAGCAGGTCTTAAACGCAGGAAGAGTTATCTTTTTGAAAACATTTTGAAGGCGAACACGCTTTACATTTATCTATCCGTTAATACGGTAATTTGAAGATGTTTAAGTATTTGAGCCGCCTATTTCCGCTGATTTGTTTTTTACTGATCTGCCAACAAAAAGCTAATGCCTACGCGGTACTTGCCCACGAAGCAATTATCGATGCCTGCTGGGCTACTAAATTAAAGCCCATGCTGCTGAAGCGTTTTCCAAATACGCCAGATTCGTCTTTACGTGTGGCGCATTCTTATGCTTATGGCGGTAGCCTGGTGGCCGATATGGGCTATATGCCTATGGGCAGCATGGAGTTTAGTGATTTGCTGCACTACGTTCGCAGCGGCGATTTTGTTGTTGCCCTTTTAAAGGAGGCACAGAACATTAACGAGTATGCTTTTGCTCTGGGCGCTTTATCTCATTACGTGGCAGATGAGTACGGCCACTCCAGGGCCACAAACCTGACCGTACCAATCATTTACGAAAAGCTTCAAAAAAAATACGGCAACTTTGTTACTTATGCAGATGACCACGTTTCCCATAGCCGTGTAGAGTTTTCTTTTGATGTTTTACAGGTAGCACGGGGAAATTATAATCCGGATGCTTATCATGATTTTATTGGCTTTAATGTATCTAAGCCAGTACTCGAGCGGGCTTTTCTTCGTACATACGGGCAGCATATCGATGATCTGTTCGGCAATTTTGAAAGCTCTGTTGCTACCATGCGCTGGGGTGTGAACAAGCTTTTTCCTACACTGATCAAACGTACCTGGAAATCTGAAAAGGATACGATTATGAAGCGGCAGCCTGGCATTACAGCCAGGAAATTCAAGTACAAAATGAATAAACACCAATACCACCGCGAGTTTGGCAAGGAGCATGAACGGCCAGGTTTTTGGGCAAGTGTTACTACGTTCTTAATTCATGTACTGCCGAAAGTTGGCCCGCTTAAAACGTTGAAATATGTAGATCCGGGGCAGAAGGGCGAAGCGCTTTTTGTTAAATCCTTCGATACTATCCTGGTTAACTATAGCACCTATTTGCAACAATGCGAACAGCCGGGTTTCAAACTGAAGGATATTGATTTCGATACCGGCCGTAAAACTTCTCCCGGTGAATATCCGCTTGCGGACCAGGCCTATGCTGCTCTGATTCTTAAATTAAAAGATCTGGATTTTAAATACATCACCCCCGAACTGAAACAACACCTGTTGGATTATTGCAAAGATCCGGCCCGGATTTGCGGCCATAAACGATACCCTGTAGATAGCAATAAGTTTAACGAAGCGCTTGCGTTACTAAAACAGTCTAAGCCGGCAGAACAACAATTGATCGGCAATCTGACAGAAAAATAATCATCCCGTTTTCACTTAAACAGTAAGTGCTGAATAAATCATTATTTCTTATTGATTTAAAATTGTCTTATTTTTTCTTTTCGCTTTAAGTTGCTGCAACCAAATCTGATAATTCCGGTATAAAGACCAAGAACATACCGTGTTTTCACGGTGCTGTCGCCCCAAACTTTGCTGTTACTTTGAGTTAAGTATTTAATACTTCAACGCAAAAAAAATGCTTTGAATTATTGGAATACTTACAGGAAGAATTTTATAACAATAGAATAATAAAGGCGGCTACGGCTTAGAAGAATATTACAGCCAGTTTCGGTTATATCCGGGTTTTAAGCTACACTACAGTTTGTTTAAATTTAGTTTAGTTAATTTTATCACAAAGAACCAGCTCTTTTACTATTACAAATATTATCGCTAAAACGCCTCAAACCTTGAGCCGGAATAACCGAAACTGGCATTTTTTAAACCGAAGCAACCGAAAGATAAATTGCAGATGCAATACTTTATGACGGGTTGGATTACAGTACACATACAAAAGGACGGTGTTAGCGCACCAACATTAGTTAATCTTCGCAACGTTACCCATATAAAAAATATTGGTGGAACAGGCAACGGTGGAAAAACGCATATCTTCTTCAATACCGCTACTGCTGATAACCAGCGGGTGATCAATTGCGCCGAAGATCTGGAAACGGTAATGCGGCTGATACGGGAAGCCTGCTAATCACGGGATTAACTTAAACAGCACCCCCGGCTGTTACTTAATTGTCTAAAGTCATCAGCGTTGCAAAGATCATGCTCACACCTATCAGTATAAAAATAATGGAAAGGGTGTAAAGCTTTATGTTTTTGGTTCCGGATTTTCTCGACTGTTTCAGGATGTATTTGAACAGCCATATTCCAAAAATTAAAGTAAAAGAACCTAACAGCAATTCGGCAAAAAAATCTAATGTCATATCGGCTATAAAAATCAGGTAAAAAATGTATCGTCTTTTACTTTTAATAATATTAAAAGCGCAATAAAGGTGATATTAAAATTGCATTCTATCAAAAAAATAACTGATAGAATGCAATTATATTGTTTTGAGAAATATTTAATTCTTCTCTACTAAATCCATACCACATTTGGGGCAAGTGCCCGGTTTGTCTTCGCATACAGACGCATGCATGGTGCAGGTGTATTTACATAGCTTTTGCTGATGTTTATCCTGCGAAGAAGATTGTTGCGTGGTATGTTTACTCTCACACGCTGAAAGCGCCATAACCAGGCAAATAATAATTATTCTTTTCATCTTTTTACTTTTTAATATATGCGGCGAAACCGAACAAGGCCACAACCAATATGCCCAACGCAGATAGTATGCTTACAATGTCGCGGATATCTTTACCTGCCCAGGCCATCCCGAAGAATTTGTGCAGAAAGATAAAAGATAAACCTTCCGCCCGATCCAGGCTTCCCACTTTGGTACTCAATTGGCCGGTAGCCGTCTCGATGTACCAATTCTCGCGCCCAAAGCTAACCCGTTGAACCGGCAGGCGCTTATTGATGAAACCATATTCGTTGTTAAAATTCTTAATCAATTTTACCGAATCGGGCTTTAGCTTCGTTCCGCTGTACCACTGGGTCAGGAATGTTGCGAAATGCTCGTCGCCGTTTGCGAGCAACTCTCCGGTTTGAGCATTGATATAAGCTGTTTTTTTGTGCGAATCCAATACCTGGTAATAGATCTGGTTATCAAGCTTAACAAGGCCGATACGGTTAATAGTGCTGTCCGGAATTGGTAAGTGCAGGTTTGAAACCTTTAGTTCATTTGTATTAATGGATTGCTTAAAAGGTCTTGGCTGCGGTTTGCCTCCACTCATCTTTACTGCGATGTGAAAGGCAGCACTCATTAGGAAACAAAACATTACCAATGAGATAGCCAGTCCAAGTTTGCGGTGAATGCGTTGAAAATACCGACTGTCGGGTTTGTTCGAATGGCTCCGTCGTTGTGCGATGTCTTTAAAGCGTTTCCACAAGAAACCATAAACAACCAATCCCGTCACCATGGCTGTTAGCATCACCACAACCGTTACTAGTAACACCATTAGCCTGAAGTTTTCGCCTGCTATATCTCTTAAGAATTGCCAGGTGTGGAACTCTTCAAATAAACCGAGTAACACTTTACGGGTGTTGTTATTAAAGGTAGCCAGCCTGTTTTGCGCAGTTTCTACATAAACCACCATGCCGTCGTTTCTGTCAAAAGCTACCCGCCATACGGGTAGCAAATGATTAATAGGTTGGTACTGGCTGTCAAATTGCGTCTGCAGGGTGATTCTTTTTACAGGCGCGGTTTGGTCTTGCAGGAAATACCTTGCTAAAAAGACCCCGTAAGCCCTATCGCCGTCTTTTAAAACTGCGCCATTATCAGCATTAAGATACCTGTAGCTGCTATCTGGCATTAATACCTGGTACCAGGTGGTTTTATTGAAACTAACCAGGCGGAAATTAATGAACCGGTCAATCTTGCTTTTTTGTAGTACCGTTGTAAGATCGAGCTTTGGCTGCAATTGCTGCATGTTTAAAGGCTTGAAGCTTTCTTTCGCAATACTTGGCCTGAACCAGTTAGACATAAACGGGTGCGAAAGGCCGCTTAACGTCCAGCTGATGATTGGAATCAGCGCAAGCAGGCCGGCAAACCGGTGCAGGTTGTAGAACCTTTTACGCCAGGTGTGTGGTGTTGATGACGACATAGTTTAATATTTCGAAAAATTATAACTTAATCCGATGGTATATATCCGGGGAGGGGCTGCATTGTAGGTGTCACCGTATTGATTACTGGTAACAGTAGTTGCATACAATTTATTGGTCAGGTTTAAAACGTTCAACCATACCGATACACCCTTCAGCGCAAGTGTTTTAAACTGGTAACCTGTCCTGAGATTAAAAATATCATAACCGTTGTACGTTTTAGTATTGCCCGGGTCTGTATAATACTTATCTATATGTTGCCATTCCGGTGCTATGCGAAAGCCCGGTATAAAAGAAGGCTTCCAGGTAATTTCGCTATTAGCGATCCAGGCAGGGGCATTGCTCATGCGGTTGCCATTATACACAATAGTGTAACTTCCTGTTTTCCCGGTCCGTACTTCGCTGTAATCCACATAAGTATGTCGCGCATTAGTGCCGCTGAAGCGGAAGCTAAGCTGTTGCACCGGGGCGAGCAGTAAAGTGTATTCTACACCCAAATGGCGTGTAGCACCGGCGTTTAGGTTTTGTGTGGTGTTATCGGGTAGCAATTGGCTGATAATCTCGTTCTTTCCTTCCAGATCAAACAAGCTTGCTTCCATATAAAATTTATGTTGCCAGCCGGTTAACCATCCGCCCAATTCGTAATTGTTAAAAGTAGCTTCTTTAAGCGGGGCAAGTTGCCGCGAGCTGTACAGGCTGCTGGTTTCAGGTGGCTGAAAACCTACACTGTAATTGCCGTAAAAGCCGGTATTTGCGTTGATGTTGTAGGTAAAACCTATTTTGGGTGCTAATACATCAAAATTATTGGTCTCTTGCTGTTTGTATTTGGTATTAGAAGGAGGGAGCCCGTTAATGAAATCGTAATGCACGCGGTCATAGCGCAGGCCGGCGACAATGCGTAATGGTTCCCATGGCTTAATCTCGTATTGTGTATAAGCGGCAGTATTAAATAGTTTTATACGGTAATCGTCCAGGTACTGGCCGGTGTTGCTATAGCCGGTATAAAAATTATTAGCCACATCTTTTTGAATACTTAATGCCTGCGCATAAAAAGAGCTGGGGCTGTCGTCGATGTAAACGCCCGCGATCAGCCTCGAATGCAGAAAGTCGAAATCTGTACGATGTTGTGCCAGAACACCGAAGCTGTGAAAGCGTTGATCATTTACCTGTCCGTTAGAACTGAGGTATTGTCCAGCGCTGTTACGTACATCGGCAATGAAGTAACTGGGAAGTTGTGCGGTGGAATTATGCCGGTAAAATGCGGTAATAAAAGTACTGCTGGCCTGGCTCCAGGTGTGATCTAACCGCACACTGCTGCGAAGTGCGTCAACCTTACGATAAGTAAAGCGTTGGTTGCTGCCATAGCTGCGGCTGATAAAGTGGTTATAATCTAAAGATCCGGGCGTTTGGGTATTCAGGTAATTATAACTTGCAGAAGCCGTCAGCCTGGTATTATTGGTGAAATCATAAGTGGATTTTAAGTTGCCGGAATACTTGTTGTAGTTAGAATAATCCTGCCAGGCATTGTTTTGGTCGGTAAGGTAACCCCCGGCATAAAATCCGAATTTACCAGCGGTAAAGCCGCCAGAAGCATCTACCCGGCGATAATGGTAATTATCGCCCTGGACAGCAAAATTACCTGCATAACCGGTGGGCGGCCCCTGGCTGATGAAATTTATTGCGCCGCCAATTGCATTACTTCCATACAAAGAAGACGCCGGGCCTTTAATCACTTCGATATCCTTTACACCGCTCATATTGATCTCATAGAGCGAGTTATGGTTAAAGATGCCGGTAGGTCGAATGGGAAGGCCATCTTCCATATACAGGTAAAGCGCGTTATAAGTGATCGGCTGCCGGATAGCCATGGTATGTTGTTCGTTACCAAGATCCACCATGTAAACGCCTGAAACCTTATTTAATAATTGGTAAAGGGCAGTTGCTTTAGTGTCCTGGATTTGGGTTTGGCTGATCTTGGTAATGGCTACCGGTGCGTCGTGCCGAAGTTGCTTTTCACGGCTTGCACTCACTACCACGGGTTGCAGATCTAATGAAGAGGGTTGCAACGCTGCGTGTATGCCAGTGGCGGATTTTACCTCGATAGCCTGGCTTGTATAACCGACCATGGAAAAATGCAGGATCTTGGCAGATTGGATATGGAATTTGCCATGTTGATCTGTGATGGCGCCTTGTGAACTTGTTTCAGTGCTGACTGACACGCCGGGAAGTGGTTCGTGGGTTAAGGCATCAGTAACTATACCGGTTACAGTTTGTGCAAAAAGAATGCACGGCATTAATAGATAAATTATTGCGAATAAAAAACGTTTCATAAAAGAGGTTTAGGCCTGATCCGTAAAGGAACAAGCAAATGAGTGCCACAAAGCATAATAAGCTATGTAGGGCAAATGATTAAATAAAATAAAGGATGGAAACGTTAGGCCTGTGGAGGCTGGAAGATGGTAAGGTGGGCGTCCGGCAGGTGAATAGGCCTTTCCGGAACAAATAGCGTGCGGGTTGGCTGTACTACAAAAGTCAGTTCGGCGGTAGCTGCAAAATAAGGTGTTTGCAGATTGTTCTTCAGATTTTCGCGTTCAGCGGCTTTTTCTTTTTCAGCAGCCTGCTTCAGCTTTTTCATCAGGTAACACTTGCCATTACAATGCAGCCAGGGTCTGTTTTTGTTGATACAAAATTTAGCTGCAATGTATTTCTGATTGTAGTTGAAACCCGCAACGGTAATGTACTGCGAAAACTGGGTACATAGTAAACCCAGTAAAAGCAAATATCCGATAATGCGGTTTTTCATTTGCCGCAAAAATAAGAAAAAGCCCGATATACTAACTGGAAATTTGTATGCCAGTTGATATACCGGGCTGAAATTTTTATCTGCTGTCTTTAGTTAAATCAGCAGTCATCGCTTTCGCCGGAAGGTTCCTGGCAACTAACCTGGCCTCGTGCGGCTTGTGGCGATAAGCTTCTATCCCAATGGCGGTCACCGCTGCCGCAAGATAGAGAAATACGATAGTTCTCTTGAATAGCATCTCAATAGTTTTAAATTTAGTTTAAGGGAACTGCAATTTAATAAATACGATATGCTTTTGCAAGTGATTTTACCTGCTATTGTAAATAAAAATAAGTAAACGTTAACTGTGTGTTATTCTTTGTAAGGTGTCCTGTGTGAGACGATAATGAATTTGCGTTTTACGCTAAGTGGAAGGAATTTACCCTGACGGTTTTGAGGGTTATGCCTCGCTTCGAGATGGTTAAATCTAGCTGTGTGAAGCTAAACGTTTCCAATCTTCAAAGCTCATTTCAAATTTAAGCTCTTTTGCGTTATGCGGACCTTTATCTGCCCATCCCTGTCTGCGGTAAAATTGCTCTGCGCGGGTATTAAAAGCAGTGCTTAGCCAAATGGTTTCGGTAGTTTGTGCAAAATACCAGTTTAGCATCAGGCGATGCAGTTCTTTGCCGATACCCTGGCCTTCGAAATTCGGGTGAACAAACAACGCCCAGATATTACGTCCCGTTAGGTCTGCGATGCCGAAGCCTACCACCTCGCTATCTTCAATATACACCCAGCCTTTACCGCGATTGGTCAAATATTCTTCGCAATCGGCAGGCGTAACCAGGTTGGGGTCAGACAAGGTATTTTCCCTGACAGCCAACCTTACCCGCATCAGTTGAGGGATATCTTTTAATTGCGCTTCGCGGTACCACAGCATTTGGTGAAGATAAGATTTTATGGCTTAAATACCTCGGGGTATTTTAAAGCGGCCATCAGAATGAAGTTCACAGAGTCGGTCACGTATATTTTTCCATCCTTCACCAGATCCAAAACTTCCACGGCCGGCATGGTTATTACCTCAATATTTTCGGTAATGTCTAATTGCTGTACAGCGTTAAATTCAGCATTAAATAAGATATAACCGTAGGTGAGCTGCCTGGTCTTGGTGGGGTTGTTGGTAATTCGTCCAAGCGGAATCAGCTGTTCTTGTTCTGCTCTGATCCCCGTTTCTTCCTCTAATTCATTCACGGCAGACTGTAGCAGTGTTTTACCTTTTTGCTGCATGCCGCCGGGTAGTTCGAGTAATATTTCTCCCAGGGCATGTTTATATTGCCTTACCAGCACAATATGGTTCTCTGGAGTAACGGCTAACACCTGCACTACATCGCCGAGCGGAGAGAAGTAATAGTCGTCGGTATGCCCGCCTGGTAATTCCACCCGGTGCCGGATGATGGGGAACCAACTACTTGGTGATACATCCTGTTCTTCCAGTACTTTCCATTTTTGTATACGGTCACTCATCCCGCTAAAATACGATTAATATCATTTTCGCAATGCGGTTTCCGGTGCAACTACACATAATGCGGATTGCTTTTTGGTTGCACGTAACTCTTTTTTGGGTACGTTATTGAATGCCGCTGCCCGTGACGAGTTGTTGTTGCATTTGCCCAGCAAGGTGTAAATAATAATGAAGATAACGATAGTGGAAAGGCATCCGCCACCTAATTTCCTGGCTCCCCAGAATGCGATTAAGGCTCTGAAAAATTTATTCATATCCGTTTGGTTTATTGCCTAACATCTAAATTAAAGTATTGGTTTGCTGTAAGCCAGATGAACTACGTTATGACAGCGCCATCCAGATAGTCATATAGTTGGTTATGAAGGTGATCCTGTTTTTGAAAATTCAGCCTAAATATTATTTTTACACCTAATAAAACGACTTTAATTTTACCAACCATGACCATCACTTTTTCATTGACTAATTACCGCCGCGCTGGCCTTGCTATAGCCTGCATTTTAATTTCTGCAACAGCATTTGCACAGGTAGATACTGTTTACAGCAATAATCAAAAGATTGCTTGTGTAGTAAAAGAGATTACACCGGATGCCGTGAAGTATACCTACCCCGGCGAGGACGTTGTAAATTCCGTTTACAAAAACGCCGTACAGAAAATTGTTTTTAAAAGCGGTCGTGTGCAAACTTTTGCAGAAGCCACTTCATACAAAAAAGTAATTAATCCTTCTGATTTTGAGAATGTAACCATCACCGCCGTAGAGGGCGAGGTGCGCGGATTGTACAAATTGGGCGATGTGGGAGCGAAAGCAAAAGGGACAACGGTATTATCTAACCAGGAGCGTGTTAAAGACCGTGCTTACCGCAAAATGAAAATACAGGCGGCAATGCTGGGTGCAAATATCGTTTACCTTACCGCCCAGCGTACCGAAGGCAATAAATGGGGAACCGAGTATACCGCGGGTTCTACGACTGAGACCAACCTTACCGGCGTAGCCTACTCGAACCAGTTGCCTGATTTAGAGCAATTTAAAAAGCTGATAGGTTCACGTACACAATTTCCCATTGGTTATCGATATAAGCTGGGAGCCAGCGACAGTGATCTGGGTATTGATGAGCTGAACAAGAACTTCAACATCGTATCTGTAAACGCAGATAATGGTATTGTGAAAGTTACCGGTTTTGTGGATGGTGAGAATAACGACACTGTTTACCAATTGGCCGGTTTCAGCGATAAGGGATTCAACGTGGCCTACAAAAAAGGGGCGACTGCTTATAATATCGAAGTACGCTTGTAATTAGAATTCTAATTACAAAGTGAAGGGCCATTCTGTTAGGGATGGCCCTTCGTATTTTAAGAATTTTCGCTAATGCACAACGCTGCGTTCAATGTGATTTGTAACTTTTTTAAATCAAGTCAGCAGCTTTAGAAAACACCCGTATATTGCCATCCCTTAACAGTGGGGTTGAGCAAATAATCAGCAGCAAAAAGAGAGTGAGGGATCTAAACTTATCATGAGTACTTGGAAATTAAACGCCATCCTTTTTGAAGAAATTTCTTGGCGACGGGCTTTAGCCATAATAAAAAGTAATGGAGCAAGTATGTTTTTAGTCGAGGCCAAACAATCATTTCAAACTATTGTTTGCTTTATAAGTGCATACCTTTTAATTATCACAGAGCCCGGCCGCATTTGCCCGCCTTAAATTTACTTTAACCAATATTATACAGGGGATTGGGGTTTTTCTCAAATTTTTTTTGAATCTGTTTGCGTGTTTAAGTAGCGGATTCTTCGTATCACTACCTACTCTTTTTAGATTTTACCGCTAATAAAAATTATTTGATGAAAAAATTCCAATTAAACGCGGATTTTCCGGCGGAACTTACCCAAACACGCTTTTTCGAAGCTGTTTTAGCGGCCATGCCGGATTACGTATATGCCTTTAACCGCGACCACCGGTTTGCGTACGTCAACCAGGTGATGCAGGGTCTTTTCGGCGAGAATATCCGGCTGATTGGAAAAAACTTTGAAGATCTTGACTATCCAGTTGAGCTTGCCCAAAAATTGCATGGCTACATTGAACAGGTTTTTATAACAGGCGAAACCGCAGAAGATGAGGTTTTTTATACCAGTCCCACAGGCGTAAGCGCTTATTTCAATTTTTCATGGGGGCCGGTTTTTAATGATAGCGGCGAAGTTGAACTGGTGGTTGGAATTTCAAGAGATATGACGGAAAGAAGGGAGTTGGAAGAGCGCATCCGTGAAAGCGAAGCCCGGTGGCGCGGATTGATTGAAACGCTGGCGCAGTCTACCTGGGAAACGGACCCGGATGGCTATGTAGTAAAAGATAGCCCCAGTTGGCGTGCCTATACGGGTCAAACATTAAGCGAATGGTTGGGCGAGGGTTGGGTGAACGCCATACATCCTTCTCAGCGTACGCCGGCTTTGCAGCAATGGAAAGAGGTGCTAAAAATGGGTAAAGACCTGGATGCGGAGTTAAGTTTGTACCATGCTGCTACACAAACTTACCGTTGGACGAATGTAAGAGCAACTCGTGTGTTTGATGAGAAAGGCAACGTAGTCAAATGGGTAGGCATGAATATCGATATTGAAGACCGTAAGCGTACGGAAGAGGCTCGTCTGGAAAGTGAAGATCGCTTTCGGTCTTTTGTGGATACTACAACGGATGTGGTTTATCGTATGAGCCCAGATTGGCGGGAAATGTATCTTTTAAATGGTCGGGGCTTTCTAAAAGACGTTACTCACCCGGATAATACCTGGATAGATGTTTACATTCCGCTGGATGAGCAAGCTGTGGTTAAGAATACAATAAATAACGCCATCAAGTACAAACACATGTTTGAATTGGAACATCGTGTTAAACGCTCAGATGGTTACGTCGGCTGGTTGCAATCACGTGCCGTTCCGTTGTTAGATAAAAATGGTGCTATTAAAGAATGGCTTGGGGCATCAACCGATATTACACACCGGAGGAATGTGCAGGAAGCGCTGCAGAACTTTAATGTGCAATTGGAGCAAGAGGTAGCTACGCGTACCATTGAGTTACAGGAAAACAAAGATCTTTTACAGGTAACGCTGAACAGCTCATCAGACATGATCCAGGTGTTTAGGGCTGTTCGTGATAAAGATGGAAAAATCATTGATTTTGTATGGGTATTGAATAACCAGGCTGCCGAAGAGATTTATGGCGATGTGATAGGGCAGAGTCTGCTACAAAATAATCCGGGCGTAGTTGAACAAGGCATCTTCGACAATTTTGTTAAAGTAACGGAAACGGGTGCTTCGCTACAGTATGAAAAGCATTATGTTCATGAGCAATTCAATGGTTGGTTTTATCAGTCTGTTATTAAGTTAAATGACGGCGTAGCTACCTGTACAAGAGATATCACCGAGCGCAAAGAGGTGGAACTTGCTTTGCAGAAAAGTCATGATCAACTGCAGTCGATCTTCAATACCACGCTGCTGCAGATGTCTATCTTGCAAGCCATCAGAAATGAAGATGGTGAAATAGATGATTTTTTAATCACCCTGGTTAATAAAGAACTGGAAAAGGAAACCGGCAGAAATGACCTGGTAGGAAAAAGGTACCTGCACGAGTATCCAGGTGTTAAAGAAGCTGGCCTTTTTGGCCTGATTGTAAAAACCGTTGAAACGGGTGAGCCACAATCCACGGAGTATTATTATCCGTATGAAGGTTTTAATAAGTGGTTTTCCTGCATGTTTGTAAAGCTGAATGATGGCGTGGTGGCCACCAACCTTGATATCTCTGCCGGTAAGCTGGCCGAAGAAAAAGTAAGGCAACTGGAATCAGAACAGCAATTGGAAATATTCAGGGCTACGTTAACTACGCAGGAAGAGGAGCGCGGGCGTATTTCTGAAAGTTTGCACAACGGACTGGGGCAGTTGCTTTACGGGATCAAACTAAGCCTGGATAATGTTGCCGAAGAGGAAGCCACAACTGACCCTGAAAAATTCAGAGGCGATTTAAAGTACACGCAAAGCCTGTTATCTGATGCAATTAGCGAAACCAGGCGCATCTCGCATGAATTGATGCCCGCTATTTTAGAAGAGTTTGGTTTAAAAGCTGCGCTGAAGGATGTTTGCGATCAACTGCAAAAAGCAGTAAAGATTTCCCTTTCGTTAAAAGGTTTCAATAACCGGCTGGATAAATACCTCGAGCTGGCGATATTCCGCACCGTGCAGGAATTGCTGATCAACGTGGTGAAACATGCGGAAGCGGCAGAAGCAAGGGCAGAATTAACTGCTGCTAACAAGGGGATTAATATCCGGGTGAGCGACAACGGTAAGGGGATACAGGCAGATAAAAAAGGCCGCCCGGGTATAGGGTTAGCTTCTATCCGGAATAAAGTTAAACTACTGAATGGTAATGTGAAGGTGCTTTCCGGGCCTGCTAAAGGCACCACGATAGAGGTGGAGATTCCCTGGGCAAATGGATGAGAAAGCAATAGATATGACCTGTAGTTTTCCGGCTTTCGCAGCAAAAAAGTACCTTCGCGGCTATGATTTTTGCTTTAGAAGCCGCCCTCGATCAGTTAGCTATTCACCGTATTGGTAACCCCTTGCAGGATGAGCGCTATGTGCTAAGCGATAGCACGATCGCTCTTACAGATGAATTGCTGCCACGACTGCTGATGCAGTATTTTCTTTCTCCCTATGAAAAAGTGAACGAGGTTTACCGCTTTTATCACCCAAGCGACGATCTGAACCTGAACGAGGTGTATCACTTCGCCAAAAAAATATTTGAAGATCAGTCGACTTTCTTAGAGAATAGCCGCCAGTTGGCCAAGCAATTGTACGAGGTGAGTAATCATCCGAAGATTAAGTCGGGCGAGTTATATGTCGCCTACTTCAATAATGTACAAATAGAGGGCGAGCTGATGGACGCCATCGGATTATTTAAATCAGAGACCAAAGAAACCTACCTGAAGGTATTTCCGGAAAAGGAAGGCTTTGGATTGAGTTACGAAGAAGAGGCGATCAATATTAACAAACTGGATAAGGGCTGCCTGATCTTCAATACCGAAAGCGAGGAAGGTTACAAGGTTGCCGTGATCGACCAGACCAACCGCAACCAGGAAGCTCAGTACTGGAAGGATGACTTTCTGAAGCTCCGCGTTCGCAATGATAATTATAACCAAACTGCTAACGTTTTAGGTGTCTACAAGCAATTTGTAACCGAAAAGCTCGACGAAGAATTCGAGATGAGCAAAGCCGACAAGATTGATCTGCTGAACCGCTCCATGAAGTACTTTAAAGAGAAGGATAACTTCGATATGGATGAATTCGGCCAGGAGGTGATCGGTAATGAGCAGGGGATCGCCTCATTTCTGAATTATAAAAAAAGTTACGAAGACGAGTTTGAAACGCCGATACCTGACAGCTTCGAAATTTCAGACGCCGCAGTTAAAAAGCAGGCTCGTGTTTATAAAAGCGTATTAAAGCTCGACAAAAACTTTCATATCTACATCCATGGTAACAAAGACCTGATCGAAAAAGGCTTCGACGATGGTAAAGCCATGAACTTCTATAAAGTTTATTTCAAGGAAGAGGCTTGATTTGGAGTCAAGAGTCAAGAATCAAGAGTTAGGATGCACGGGGCAGGACAATGGCTATTGGCCAATGACTAATGACTAATGACCAATGACCAATGACCAATGCTAATGACTAAATGACCAATGACCGCCAACCCGACGGCAAAAGAAAAAGCCCCTGCGGTTATGCAGAGGCTGGGGGAGTTGTTAGTTAGTTAATTAGTTAAATCAGGTATTAAACACCTGCAGATTTTACAGTTTTGATAATTACTGCAGCTACTTTGTACGGATCTGCTGCAGAGTTCGGACGGCGGTCTTCCAGGTAACCTTTCCAGCCTTTTTGTACAGTGTACAGCGGGATACGGATAGAAGCGCCGCGGTCTGATACGCCATAGCTATAATCGTGGATAGAAGCAGTTTCGTGTTTACCGGTTAAGCGTTGATCGTTATCAGCACCGTAAACGGCAATGTGTTCTGCTACTACAGGGCGGAATGCTTCCAGGATTTTCTTGTAAGTATCTTCGCTGCCAGCGGTACGCAGGGTAGTGTTAGAGAAGTTAGCGTGCATGCCAGAACCGTTCCAGTCTAATGTACCCAGCGGTTTGCAATGCCAGTTAATTGAAACACCATAGCTTTCGCCAATTCTTTCCAGCAGGTAACGTGCAACCCAGATCTGGTCACCAGCCTCTTTAGCGCCTTTAGCAAAGATCTGGAATTCCCATTGTCCGGCAGCAACCTCGGCGTTGATACCTTCTACGTTAAGGCCAGCTTCTAAACATACGTCCAGGTGTTCTTCAACAATTTCGCGACCGAAAGCATTGTTAGCACCAACTGAACAATAGTATGGGCCTTGCGGACCTGGATAGCCACCAGCAGGGAAGCCAAGTGGTTTATTGGTTTCAGGGTCCCAAAGGAAATATTCCTGCTCAAAGCCAAACCAGAAATCGTTATCGTCGTCCTGGATGGTAGCACGGCCGTTTGACTCATGTGGGGTACCATCAGAGCTTAATACTTCGCACATTACTAAATAACCTTCTTTGCGCTGAGGGTCAGGGCAAATGAATACCGGTTTCAGGATACAGTCTGAAGAACCGCCTGGTGCTTGCTCGGTAGAAGAACCGTCGAAGCTCCAAAGAGGACAATCTTCCAGCTTGCCGCTGAAATCTTTCTCAATTTTTGTTTTACTACGTAAACTTTGTGTTGGTTTGTAGCCATCTAGCCAAATGTACTCAAGTTTAGCTGCCATTTTTCTGCGGATTTATAAAATAAGGGTTATCGATTAATAAATTTCTATAAAATCATGTGAATTTATATACTTTATATTAAAATTCTAAATTTTTTTTAAATTTTATAATTTAAATAAGGTATTTCCTGATAAAAATAGCAAAAGGCTGCTTCTCTGTGTTATTCTTTCCCTTTAATCAATTTCTGCAGAATAATCTGTTTCGGGATATATAGCTTGGTGTTCTTTTTACACCAAATTTTATCATTTTCTTAAATCTCTATACCTTATATATATAGTTGCAGGCCAAAACTCCCTATTTGGTAGTTGTTTTTTAATAAATTTTCATCAATAAGGTAAAATCTATCGTTTTTGTAGTTGAAAGTTGTGTTGATAACACTGTTTTGTGTCTGAAAAATCCAAATTTTCTTAAATATTGTTAATGTATTATTAAATAAAATGATTTAAATGTGGTCATATCATTAAAATTATGTCAATAATCCTATTTTTTGAGTGTTTTAAATTAATAAAATCATAAAAATCGAAATTTGTTAATATTTTGATGTTGATTTTTTAATTTTTATTCATAATTTCATAAAAAACACAATAATTAATGTGTGTTGCTTTAAATAAATAAGCCTAAAATTGAAAAAAGCGTAAAATCAACTAACTAAACAACTAATAATTCAACAACTAAAAGCAGATTAATTATGAAACCCCTGTCGAGACAACAAAATTGGAGTTTGATGCTCCAGCGAGCGAAAAGCAACTGGCGTATTGGTGCGGCTGTTTTTGCCGGTAAAATTTTAGGTACCTTCATTGTAATTGCAGCAATGGTCACCATCACCGGGCTGATTGCTACCAAAGCAAACGCTGCAGAAACTTACACTGCACATGAAACCACATTAATTAATACCGCTAACACCATCTGGACTTTAGTGGCAGCATTCCTGGTATTTGGTATGCAGGCAGGGTTCGTGATGCTTGAAGCAGGTTTTGCCCGTAAAAAGGAAACGGTAAACGTTCTGATGGAATGTTTATTTGATACCTGTTTGTGCGGCATCTTGTTCTGGGCGGTAGGTTATGCCTTTATGTTTAGCGAGGGTAATGGCTTTATCGGCTATCATTGGTTCTTCCTTGCTGGTGCACCGGCTACCTATTTAACTACCGGCATCCCGGTCGTAGCGCACTGGTTGTTCCAGTATGCA
The DNA here is from genome assembly GCF_022953055.1 of Mucilaginibacter straminoryzae. Taxonomy (GTDB): domain Bacteria; phylum Bacteroidota; class Bacteroidia; order Sphingobacteriales; family Sphingobacteriaceae; genus Mucilaginibacter; species Mucilaginibacter straminoryzae. Next base: position 98,698 of record NZ_JALJEJ010000007.1, read on the forward strand.
TTTGCAGATACCTGTTCAACCATTGTATCTGGTGCAATGATCGGTCGTACCAGTTTCCGTGGCGATATATTATATAGTATAGGTATTACCGGGTTTATCTATCCAATCATCGGTCACTGGGCCTGGGGGCCGGGTGGCTTCCTTGCCAACCTTGGTTTCTGGGATTTTGCAGGTTCAACCGTGGTACACACTATCGGTGGTGTAGCTTCCCTGGCAGGTGCTATTGTTTTAGGCCCACGTCTTGGCCGCGTATTCCGTCGTGACGATAAAGAAAAAGGAGGTTTGCCACCAGCGCACAATCTTACTATCGCTGCCGTAGGTGCCTTCATCCTTTGGTTCGGTTGGTATGGTTTTAACCCGGGCAGTACCCTTTCTGCCATAGATATGCAAGGTATCGGTCGAGTGGCAACCAACACCACCCTGGCTGCTTGCGCCGGTGGTTTTGCAGCCATGTACCTGGCGCTTTGGTTTGGCCCGACTAAAAAGAAATTCGATGTTGGCTTTACCGTTAACGGTGTATTGGGTGGTCTGGTAGCTATTACTTGCCCTTGTTACTGGGTAGACCCGATCGGCGCTATCGCCCTGGGTGCCATCGCTGGCTTAGTGGTATTCGCCGGAACGTACTTGTTAGAGTATTTACGTATCGATGATCCGGTAGGGGCAGTGCCTGTACACGGTCTGTGCGGTATCTGGGGTACATGGTCATTAGGTTTATTCGCCGCAGGCAAATATGGTGTAACCGGCCCAACCGGTCCGGATGATTCTAAACCACTTACCGGTTTATTTTATGGCGGCGGTTTCGATCTGCTGAAAACCCAGTTGATTGGTAACCTTACCATCGTGGCCGCTACGTTTGCCGTATCGTTTGTAATGATGTGGGCCATCCGTAAACTTCCTCATCCATGGAACCTGCGTGTTGAAGAGCATGGCGAACTTGGTAAAGGTGGTCTGGATGTGTTTGAACACGGTGCTCCGGCCTACAGTGAAGATGAAGACGAAATTAACCTTGACAGCCTGCTGGAAGGTGGCGCTGTAAAGAGCTCGTTAACAGCATAAATTATAAAAGGCGTAAGGTTTTAGCCTTACGCCTTTCTCAAAAGCCGGCGCAGAAAGCTTGCCAACCTAAAAGAGATACCGGCGAAATAAATTTTACCTATTGAAATAACCTGACAAGGCTAAAACAGGCCCTGCTTGCGATAGCTATGTCCTTTAAAATCTGAAACATGATGTAAATAATTAACAAATAACTCAATCAACCCTCAATCAACCAAAACAGTAAACATGAAAAAACAACTTTTACTTATCTCATTTTTAGCCTCTTCTTTTTTTGCGGCGAAGGCCCAGGACACGGCTAAGGTAGCCCCGGCGCCTCCGCTTACCGTTTACGGCTCTGTAGACGCCTATTATAAATATGATTTTTCTGGTCATTCCAATATTCCAACCAGTTTTGCTAACGAACAGAATTCGTTTTCTATCGGTATGGTAGACCTTGGGCTGAAAAAGAAAGTAGGCAAAGCAGCCTTTGTGGGCGAAGTTTCATTCGGTCCGCGTGGCCAGTCGCAATCCATTCCAAATGCAGAAGGTGTTTATGACGAGAAAACAAATAGTTTTCACATCCAAAACCTGTATGTTTCTTATGATCTGACCGATAAATTTAATGTGACCGGTGGTTACATGGCAACTTTTGTAGGTTACGAAGTAATTTCTCCGGCAGGAAACTTTAATTATTCTACTTCCTACCTGTTCACTAACGGTCCGTTCCAAAACGCTGGTGTGAAATTCACCTACACTTTTTCAGACCGCGTGAGTTTAATGGCCGGTTTGTTTAACGATAAGTGGAACGTTTACCAGGCCGCAAAACGTATTAATACTTTTGGTGCGCAGCTGATGGTAGTACCTGTTAAAAACTGGACAGCTTATTTAAACTTACTTAGCGGACCGGCTTCTGGTACCGAGCTGGACTTAACCACCAACTATCAACTTACGTCTGCATTTAAGTTGGGCTTAAACGCTGCTACATTTGATGCTCCTGACCCTTCTAAAGGTGGTTTTTCGGGCGTGGCGCTTTACCCGCAATTAGCAGTTTCATCTGCAGTTACCCTGGGTTTGCGCGGCGAGTATTTTAAAACCAAAGCGGGCGATTATGCGCTTGCAGGCCCTGCACCTGGTAAATCTGTTACCGGGTTAACCTTTACAGCTAACATTAAGTCGGGCGGTTTAACCTTTATACCAGAAATACGCTTAGATCATAATAAAGAAAGCGTGTTTATGGATAGCAATGGAAAACCTTCGCAATCAGCTGCGCAGTTCCTGATGGCTGCGGTTTACGCCTTCTAGCACCTAACTCACCTATGCAATCACTCTAATACTAAGGGTGGCGGGTATGCCCGTCGCCCTTTATTATCCATTTATAGCTGGTCAGTTCTTCTAAACCCATCGGCCCGCGCGCGTGAAGTTTCTGCGTACTGATGCCGATTTCAGCCCCTAATCCAAACTGGGCGCCATCTGTAAACGCGGTTGAAGCATTGGCATAAACTGCCGCGGCATCTACGTTGTTTAAAAAACGTTCGAGATGTGCCTCATTATCAGAAACTATAGCCTCGCTGTGTTTAGAACTGTGTGTACTGATGTATTCCAGTGCTTCATCAAAGCTTTCCACTGTTTTTATAGCCATTTTCATGGCTAAAAACTCGGTGCCGAAATGTTCCGGCAAAGCAATATGAAGCAGGGTATTGGGGTAATTATTTTTAAGTATTTCGAACGCGCATTCGTCTGCAAATATTTCTACTTCGGATGTTGCCAAAGGTTTTGCCAGCTCTGGCAGATCTGCTAACCTTGAAGCATGTATGACCAGGCAATCCAGCGAATTACAAACGCTTACACGCCGTGTTTTGGCATTGTGGATAATTGCAGCGCCTTTTAGCAAGTCGCCGGTTTCATCAAAGTAAGTGTGGACAATGCCCGCACCGGTTTCAATAACGGGTATTTTGCTTTCTTTCCGTACGTAATTGATCAGGCTTTGACTACCGCGGGGAATCAACACATCTACAAAACCCACTGAATTCAATAATGCTTCCGTCGCGGCGCGATCAGCAGGCAACAGCGTGGCTGCGTGGGTGTCTACACCGTGTTTATCCAGCACGCGATGAATAATATTGATGATAGCACGGTTAGAATAATCGGCATCGCTGCCACCTTTTAATATGGTAACATTGCCGGTTTTAAAACATAGCGCAAAAACATCAAACGTCACGTTCGGGCGCGCCTCGTAAATTACGCCAACTACACCTAGCGGCACACGTACTTTTGAAATCTTTAATCCATTCGGACGGATGTCTTCAAAAAGTACCTTACCAAGCGGGTTTTCCAGCCCGGCTACTTGTCGCATTTCCTCGGCTATTCCTGCTATTCGTTCTGCGGATAGTTTCAAGCGATCATATTTCGGATTGTTCGGATCCATCCGGTCCAGGTCTTTCCTGTTTTCGGCCAAAAGTAAATCGGTTTCACTAACCGCGAGATCGGCAATATCCTGCAGGATCTGATCAATCAAAGCAGGAGCGAGGCCGCTTATTTTGCGGCTGGCTGCCAAAGCATTTTCAAAATATTGTTGGTAATCCATCAGTTCAGGATTGTAAATAAAGATAGTCGTAATGAACAAGGGCTTTCTCGTTCTTTTTGCCTACGCGTTCGCGGGCTTTATCAGAGCCGTATTCAGCAACGCCCTGGCCTATCATTGTGCCGGTTTCATCTATCAGCTTAACAATATCGCCCTTTTTAAAATCACCTTCAATGCTGGTTACACCCACCGGCAACAGGCTGCTGGCCTTGGCAGAGGTCAGCGCGAGCTTAGCACCCTCGTTAATGTGGATAGCTGCGATTGCGTAATTGGCAGAATGTGCAATCCACTTTTTTCTGCCCGAAGCAGACCGGTTGGGCACAAAGCGGGTATGAACTACATTTTGGTTCAGCACCTCGGTGAGAATGCCGTCTTTCGTGCCGTTAGCGATATGTACCGTAATGCCCAGCTGTGCTACTTTTTGTGCCATGGTAGATTTGGTGATCATGCCGCCGCGGCCAAATTGCGATTTACTGGTACTGATAAATGAGGAAAAGTCAAGCCCGTTGGCAGAAATCTGCTCAATTACAGCAGAACCAGGTTTTTTAGGGTCGCCATTATAAATGCCATCTACATTAGTGAGGATGATCAACGCTTGTGCGTTCAGCATAGAAGCAATCAGCCCGGCCAGTTCATCATTATCGGTAAACATTAGCTCGGTTACCGAAACTACGTCGTTCTCGTTTACAATCGGCAATACTTTATGCTGCAGCAATATCTCCAGGCAGTTTTTCATGTTGAGGTAGTGCGTACGGTCGCGAAAGTCTTCACGTGTAACCAATACCTGCGAGCAAAGGATATTTTGCTTTTCAAACAAGTGGGCGTAGGTGTTAATCAGCTTTACCTGACCAACGGATGCTAATAGCTGCCGGGCGGCGATAGGGTCTGTCTTTTCAGAAAGATTGATCAGGCTTCTGCCTGAAGCCACCGCACCGGACGATACCAGGATCACCTCGGTACCGGATTGGTGGATAGCTGATAATTGTGCGACCAGTTTACCCATTCTCTCCTGGTCCGGTAAGCCGTTCGGGGTAGTTAAAACGTTTGAACCAATCTTAATAACGATGCGTTGATATTGCTGAGCCATTGTAGTAGATAGCAAATATTGCCATTTGCATCATAAAAAAAGGCTTCTGAATGTATTTTTTGAAAAAATATTTGCGAGTGAATAAAAAATTATATTTTTGTCTACTATTTCTATAGATAATGTATAATAATACAAATCTTTCAATCATTTCTGCTTGCAACGCATGTTGCATCTGTTGCTGTTGTTAAGGCTCCTCATTCCTTTGAAAACGCAGTAATAAACGCTCTTTTAACTTTTTCTCTAAAACAATCACATTTCATGAAAACTTTTACCCGAACGAGATTACTATCGCTGATTTTATTCTTATTGCCCGCTATAACTTTCGCCCAATTAAACGGCACCTATGTATTACGCGGCAAAGTTGACGACGATAACGGCAAGCCATTGCCAGGCGTAACCGTAAAAATTAAAAATACCAACATGGTCACAACAACCAATGCCGATGGTGTTTTCAGTATCACTACCAATGCGAAGTTCCCGTATACCCTGGTGTTTACTTATGTTGGCTTTCAGCCTCAGGAATTTGAAATCACCAGTGCAACCGCAAATAAATTAAACGTAAAGCTGACCACCCAAACTTTGCTGGCGAACGAGGTGGTGGTAACCGCTTCCAGGAGGGAAGAGAAGCTGTTAAAATCGCCGGTAGCGATAGATAAACTAACCATTACGGCGTTAAAGCAATCGCCTGGGCCGGGTTTTTATGATGCGCTGGAGAACGTAAAAGGTGTACAGATGACCACAACCAGCTTAACCATGAAAGTGCCGAACACACGTGGTTTCAGCAGCCCGAACAATTTCAGGTTTATGCAGCTGGTGGACGGTGTGGATATGCAGTCCGCAACTTTGGGCGTGCCACTGGGTAATGCTATTGGCCCTACAGAACTGGACATCGCCAGTGTGGAGATCACACCAGGAGCTGCAGCAGCGCTGTATGGCACTAATGCAATTAACGGTTTATCTAACCTGTTTACTAAAGACCCGTTTAATTACCAGGGTTTAAGTGTATACCACCGGCAGGGGATTAACCATGTGGGGAATGACCCGCTTGGCGCCAGTACACTTACCGAAGATGCATTCAGATACGCCAAAGCTTTTAACAATAAGTTTGCTTTCAAGGTAAACTTCAGTTACATGCAGGGCAAAGACTGGCAGTCGGACACGCGCCGCGACCAGAATCCCTGGAATTTAAATACAGCCAATCCGGCTTTCCCCGAATTGCAGGGCCAATACAACACCGCTTACGACGGATGGAACAAATATGGTGACGATGCGCTTGCCGGCAGTAACACCGTTACGATAAAAGGGATTAAGGTAGATGGCGTCACACGTCCGTCGCTCACTGTTGCCCGTACAGGTTACAACGAAGTAGACCTGGTTGATCCCAAAGTAGCGAATATTAAAGCAGATGCTACACTCGCCTATAAGCTATCGCCAACCACAACCCTTTCTTATACCTACCGTTATGGCAGGTTAGATGGCGTTTTTCAGCGCGGTAATAAAATTGCTTTGCGCGGGGCCAGTGTGCAAAACCATAAAGTGGAGTTGAAAGGGAAAGAGTTTTTGGTTCGGGCTTATGAATCAATAGAAAATACCGGTAACTCTTACAACGTAAAGCCACTGGCCGATAATCTTGACCTTAACCATGCCAGCAACTCTGCCTGGGCCACCAGCTTTACAAATGCCCTGAACGCTTATGGAACCGCCCATGGTGGATTAACCAGTGGTAACCTGGCAGCGGCTACGCAGGCAGCCCGTGCTGCAGCAGATGCAGGAAGGGTAGAGCCGGGCACTGCTCAATTTGATGCTTTGAAAAAGACCATCATCGGGACAAATAACTGGGATATTAAATCCTCGTTGATCCCTGATGCGCCTGCTACAGGTGGCGCGGCGCTTTGGCAGCGCAGCCATTTCTACAATGCAGAAGCACAGTATGACCTGAGCGACAAGATCAAAATATTCGACCTGCTGGTAGGCGGCGATGTGCGGATTTATGAAATTATCCCGGATGGTAATAACTTCGTCGACTTTAGCAGGCCTATTGCCGAGCGTAACAAACCATTGGCAGATGGCAGCTTTGGCGATAACGTGTTATATAAAAAGTACGGCGCTTTTGGCCAGGTGACTAAAGCTTTTTTTGATAATAAACTGAAGTTTTTTGGTTCGCTTCGCTGGGATTATAACCCATACTTCGACCCGAAATTTACGCCGCGGCTGGCAACTGTTTATTCGCCGACAGAAAACCACAACTTCCGGTTTACCTTCCAGAACGGTTACCGTTTCCCTTCTTTGTTCGAAGCGTTATCCTACGTGAACAACGGACGTGTAAAACGTGTGGGCAGCTTACCTTTTATTAATGATGGTTTAGGATACCTGAACAATAGCTATACCCAGGCTTCCGTAGCTGCATTTAATGCCGCTGTTAAAGCAGCACCCGGCAGCGCCAGCGGTACAGACGCTACGGCCCTGGCAAACCGTAACTTATTACAGGTAGCTAACCTGCCGGAATCGCGGCCGGAAAAGATCACCTCTTTTGAAGTAGGATATAAGGGTACTTTTGCTGATAATAAAGTTTTTCTGGATGTTGACGCTTACGCTAATCGATACAATGGCTTCCTGGGGCAAATACAGGTATTTGTACCCAACGGTGTGACCGTAGGTAGCGACGCGGCGGTATTAGCCATGCTGGACGTAAACCGCGACCCAACAACAGGTACATCAACCAATGCGGCAAGCCAGGGGCAAAGCCGTTACCGCGTGTATACCAACGCCAAGAACATTTATGATAACTACGGTTCTTCTGCCGGTATTTCCTATAATTTCTATAAACGCTATACGATATCTGGTAATGCAAGCTTTAACAAATTGAAAGAGCAAAAAACAACCGACATTTTTCTTACCGGCTTTAATACGCCTGAGTGGTCTGGCAACCTCTCATTCGGAAACCGCGAAGTGGTGAAAAACTTCGGTTTTAACGTGGTATACAAGTGGCAGAGCAATTACCTGTGGGAGAGTCCGCTGGTAACCGGTCGCGTGCCTGCGATACACACGTTCGATGCCCAGGTGACCCTGCGTGTTCCGCAATACTACGCCACGTTTAAAATAGGGGGTACGAACCTATTTAACCGCCGATACTACCAGTATGCCGGCGGCCCGACGCTCGGCGGTCTTTATTATGCATCAGTTACGCTTGATGGCTTGTTGAATAAGTAGAATGTTGTTAAGCAGTGAAGTGAACCGGTTGGGCTATCCCGGTTGCTTCCTGCTTAAACAACAAAAGCTCCGTACAAAATGCGGAGCTTTTTCCTTTTATAAGAATTTCGAAAGCGGAATGTAATTATTCGGCGTTTGCGCGCAGCATTAATGCGCCAACCGTAACATTGGTGCGGCTATCGATAATAATGGCGCCGCCTGTAGCTTTATTGTTCTGATAAAAATCAAATACCAATGGTTCTGCGGTTTTTACTGCAATGCGGCCAATGTCGTTCAGCTTAAATTCTTCGCTGTATTCTTTTTCAAGCGTATTGATATTCACCTTATACAATACCTCTTGTATTTTGCAGCGGGTAACTTTGCTGTTGTGCTGGATCAGGTAGGTAAGCGAGGTGTCCAGCGGTTTGGTATCCATCCAGCAAAGGTCTGCCTCTATCAGTTGCGATACCTGCGGGTGATGCGCGCTGCTGACCAGGATATCTCCGCGACTGATGTCGATATCGTCTTTCAGTAAGATAGTGGCAGATCTGCCTGCTTGTATTTCGTCATATTGCTGCTCTAACAGATCGATCTGCTCAATGGTAGAGGTAAAGCCAGACGGAAGAACCGTTACCTGGTCATTGACCTTCAATGAACCGCTTAAAACCCGACCTGCATAACCCCGGTAGTCGTGCAGTTCGTCCGTCTGTGGGCGAACCACCCATTGCACCGGGAAGTATGCATGGGTACTGCTGTTATCGGCAACAATTTGAACGGTCTCCAGATGGTCGAGCAGGCTTTGGCCATTATACCACGGCGTATTGCTGGACGGATAAACGATGTTATCGCCCTTCAACGCACTTACCGGAATATAGGTCACCTGTTTTAAAGTTACTTTTGCAGCCAGCGCTTCGTAGTCTTTTACAATGCTGTTAAAGGTATCTTCGCTGTAGTCCATCATGTCCATCTTATTGATGGCCACCACTACCTGCGGAATTTCCAATAGCGATACCAGGAACGAATGCCTGACGGTTTGCTCAACCACGCCTTTACGTGCATCAATCAGGATAATTGCCAGATCTGAATTAGAGGCACCGGTAACCATGTTGCGGGTATATTGGATATGGCCCGGCGCATCAGCAATGATAAACTTGCGCTTATCTGTCTGGAAGTATTTATACGCAACATCAATCGTAATGCCCTGCTCGCGTTCGGCCTTCAGCCCGTCTGTCAGGATAGCCAGATCGATGGTGCCATCATCGTTCTTGCGATTAGATCGATGTAAAGCCTCTAACTGATCGGCAAGGATAGATTCGGTATCATACAAAAGGCGGCCGATCAAGGTACTTTTACCATCGTCAACGCTGCCTGCTGTTATAAATTTTAGTATCTCCATTTATTTTCGGGGATTAAAGGATTGGGTTTCGATTACAGAGATTTCTTCGAATCATTTTATAATCGGTGTAATCTACAACTTAAAAATATCCGCCTTTTTTACGGTCTTCCATGGCTGCTTCAGAAACCTTGTCGTCCATGCGGGCGCCACGCTCGCTGATCTTTGATTCGCTGATTTCATTAATAATGTCATCTATCTCCGTTGCGTAAGATTCTATAGCGGCTGTACAGGTCATATCGCCAACGGTGCGGAACCTTACGTTGCGGCGTTCGATCACGTCCTCTTCGTCCATATTTAAAAACTCGGTAGCCGCCATTAGCTGACCATTGCGGGTGATGCAATCGCGCTGGTGAGCGAAATAGATAGAGGGCAAAGGAATATTCTCGCGACGGATATAATTCCACACGTCCAGTTCTGTCCAGTTACTGATAGGAAACACGCGTACATTTTCCCCCTTATGGATTTTTCCGTTGAAGATACTCCATAGTTCGGGGCGTTGACGTTTGGGATCCCATTGGCCGAATTCGTCGCGAACGGAAAAAATACGTTCTTTAGCCCGTGCCTTTTCTTCATCGCGGCGTGCGCCGCCGATGCAGGCGTCAAACTGATGCTTGGCGATGGTATTCAACAGGGTGACCGTCTGTAAAGCGTTACGGCTGGCATTTTTACCTTTTTGCTCGATCACGTTGCCGGCATCGATATCATCCTGTACATGACCGACGATCAGCTTCTCACCGATACGATTGATCATCGCATCACGGTATTCAATCGTTTCCGGGAAATTGTGACCGGTGTCTATATGTACCAACGGAAACGGAAATTTCCCGGGTCGAAAAGCTTTTTCTGCCAGGCGTACCAGGGTGATAGAATCTTTGCCACCCGAAAATAGTAGCGCAGGCTTTTCGAATTGACCGGCTACTTCGCGCAAAATGTAGATCGCTTCTGCTTCCAGCTCATTCAGGTAATCGAGGTTATACTTACTCATTCTTTAATTAAATTATCATGTCCTACATGTAACCCGCACTCTTTTTTAGATTGGTCTTCCCACCACCAGCGGCCGGCCCTGAAATCTTCGCCCGGCTGTATGGCACGGGTACACGGGGCGCAACCAATGCTTGGAAAACCACGGTCGTGCAGGATATTGTAAGGAATATTGTTATCTGCTATGTATTGCTTTACTTCGTCAAGCGTCCAGTTATAAATAGGGTGGAACTTGACAATCTGGTTGCCCTCGTCCCATTCTACAGAATCCATAAACTGACGGTTTAAAGACTGCTCGGCACGGATGCCCGTTATCCAAAGCTGGTTACCTTGCAAAGCTCTTTTAAGTGGTTCTATCTTCCGGATCTGGCAGCACTCTTTGCGGTTTTCAACAGATTCATAGAACGAATTTGGTCCCTTTGCATTCACCATTGCCTGCAAAGCCTCATGCTGCGGATAATAAGCATGTATCGGCTTGCCGTACATTTCCAACGTGCGGTTCCATACGTAATAAGTCTCCGGAAATAAACGCCCGGTTTCCAGCGTAAAAACTTTAATCGGCAGATTATTTTTAAAGATCATGTGGGTGATCACCTGATCTTCCCATCCAAAACTGGTAGAAAAAATAACCTCACCGGGAAACAAAGCAGCCATTTCTGCCAGTGCTTCAACCGGAGAAAGGCCTTGTATGCGTTGGTTGATATGTTCTGCTACCTTACTCATTTAAAAAAATTTAACTGCAAAACCATAGATGCTTTTTAAGCTGGTGCCTATCACAATTAAGCCTACAGCAACCATAATGGCTTTGGTTGATATCCTGTTAGAAATCCGCGCGGCAATAGGCGAGGCCAGTGCGCTCCCTAAAATCAGCCCGGCCACTGCCGGCCATTTGGTGGTGTGGCCAATCATCAGAATGAAGGTTACCGAGCCCATCAGCGCGATAAAGAAACGTGATAATTTTACTGTGCCTAACGAGAAACGGGGGTGGCGGCCGCCTGCAATTAACGTAGACAGTACGATAGAACCCCAACCGCCGCCGCCAACAGCATCAATAAAACCACCGGCAAGGCCCAGCAATTGTATGCGTTTTACTTTGTCGCCTTTTTTTCTCTTCTTTTTCTCAATTGCTTTCCTGAAAATAACGATGCCCAGGATCAGCGTATATACAGATACAACCGGCTTGGTGTATTTGCTGTATTCTTCTAACGAAGACAGCAAATAGGCGCCTGTTACAGCGCCGATTGCACCGGGAATCAATAATAATTTAAATAGTTTCCAATTGATGTTACGCAACCGGTAGTGCATCCAGCCGGCAATACCGTTGCTCATGATCTCTGACAAATGCACGCCCATACTTGCAGAAGCAGGGGGGAGGCCCATTGTTAGCGAAAATGTTTGTGAGGTTACGCCGTAAGACATGCCGATAGCACCGTCTATCATTGCAAACACAAACCCTGCACCCAGGAAATAATAGAACAGCGGGTCTACATTTTGTACGTAAGTTCTGAAACCGGGATCTTGTGCCCAAAGTGCGGTAACCACAACGGCAATTGATACTACAATGGTGCTCCAGATCACCCAGCGGAACGTGTTCTTAAATTCTGATTTTTGCTTTTCTACAGGCTTCACCAATACAGCAGTTGCTTCATTTAGGGCTTTTACCTTGTAGGCAAAATCGCCTTTAAGCGTAGCCCTTAAATCGCTGAGTTGTTGTAGTGAGGTGTCGATTTCATCTGGTAAGCCATCGTTCAAAACCTCTTTTAACCGTTTGGCGACCGTGGGTGATTTGCCATTGGTAGAGATGGCAATTTTTAAATCGCCTTTCTTTACAATAGAACCCAGGTAAAAATCGCAAAGATCTGGTTTATCTGCTACATTGATGAGTAGCTTGCGCTCCCTTGCCGACTGGCGAATGTAATCGTTTAATTGCGGGTTGTTGGTTGCCGCCACCACGAGGTCGGCAGTATTCAGATCATCCTCTTCAAAAGCTTTTTGAATAATCGTTATCTGCGGATAGTCTGCCGTTAATGCGGTCACTTCCGGCAGAATTTCCAATGCAATAATGGTCACCTTTGCTTGCGGACTGTTATTCAACAGCGCTTGCAACTTTTCCAGGCCTACGTTTCCGGCACCAATAAGCACGGTATGCAACTGGTTCAGTTTTAAAAAAACCGGAAACAGCTGATTCCCCTCTGTCTGAGCAGCGCTTAATATGCCTGATCCGTTATTCCTGGGCAACAATGTCATAAAACTCTCTGATGGGTTGGAACTTTGGATGTAACGAAACAACGTCGCCAAAAACCAGCATGGCCGGTGACTGTACCTTGTTTTCTTCGGCAAGTTCTACAATGGTATTTACTACACCAATCACTACTTTTTCCTGCGCGGTAGAACCGCTTTGGATTACTGCCACCGGCAGTCGATGTTTACCTTGCTGCTTAAATATTTCTGCAATTTCTGCCAGTTTGTGCAGTCCCATCAGCACTACTACGGTAGCTTTTGATTTTGCGGCTTCAAACAAATCCGGAGAAATATTTCCGCTGGCGGTTGTGCCGGTAACTACCCAGAAACTTTCGCTCAGCCCGCGGTGGGTAACAGGTATTTGCTGCAACCCAGGGACCCCAATGGAACTGGAAATGCCAGGAATAACCTGCGCCGGGATACTGTAAGAAGCGGCATGGTCTAATTCTTCATAACCGCGTCCGAATACAAACGGGTCCCCGCCTTTTAAGCGTACTACATGGCCATAGTTGATCGCATAATCGATCATTAGCTTGTTTACCGCTTCCTGCGAATAGGAATGATCGCCGGAACGCTTACCTACATATACTTTGGTGGCATGGGCTGGAGCAAAGTCCAGCAGTTCTTCATTAACCAGGGCATCGTATAAAACCACATCAGCAGTTTGTAATGCTTTAATGCCCTTTACAGTGATCAGCTCTGCATCGCCGGGACCGGCACCAACTAAGGTTATGCGTGGTTCTTTAACTGTATTTTTTGTCTGATTAGCGGTCACGATCATACCAGTGCCTCCCGTTTTAATTTAATGGTTTCCAGGAACGAAGCTGCTTCTGCCAGATACTTGGTGGCAAACTCTTTTGATGGTTCGTTCTGGTTTATTTGTAATACCAGTTCGTTAAAACTGGTGGTTAGTTCAATTTCTTTTGTATCAACGTAGTGCGCGTCGAACTCTTTAACTACGCCTATTTGTGTGCTGGCGTTTACATTTTTCTGAAGCAGTAAAGCCTTTGCACCACTTACTAAAGCTGCATAAGCGTGGTAGATGGCATCAGCCCAGCGGCTATCAGCAAAGGCGCCGTTTGCCCATTCCAGTTTTTCTTCCGCTTCATAAATAAGAGTAGCCACAAGGTCTATTACTACACCGGCACACTCGCCTACGCCGATTGCTGTTTTATAGGTTTCTTCATGTCCCCAATCCACAAATTCCTCGTCTTGTAAGTTCGTCAGATCGGCCAGTGGCTTCAGCAACTGGTAGAAATAGTCTTTACCCTGGCGGTCGTAATAGTGGTGGAAAACTTCATTTTCAGCGGCATTTACTTTATAATCATCCAACACTTTGCGTAGCACCTGGTCGGCACGCTTCGCGGGCACTTTAATCACTTTATCTGATGCGCGGCCTACACCATCGCCAACCGTACCGCCGCCCAGTAATACTTGTACAGATGGTAACACCTTGCCGTTTGCCTTTAAAGAACTGCCATGGAAGCCAATGTGCGCCAAGCCATGTTGACCACATGAATTCATACAGCCGCTGATCTTGATCTTAATATCACGGTTGTAAATAAAGTCTTCGTATTCGCGGTAGATGATATCTTCTAACACGACGGCCAAAGTCATGCTGTTAGAAATCCCCAGGTTACAGGTATCTGTACCGGGACAGGTGGTCACGTCGGCTACGCTATCAAAACCCGGCGCAGCAAAGTTTATTTCATTCAGTGCCTGGTAGAGTGATGGCAACGCTTCTTTGCGAACGAACTTTAGTAGCAAGCCCTGGTTTTGCGTTACCCGGATCTCGTCAGCAACAAAGGGTTTAATTGCAGCAACCAAAGCGCGGGCTTCGTCAGAATGGATATCACCTTTGGGTACTTTAATATACACGCCAAAAAAGCCGGTTTGTTTCTGTTCGAACACGTTAGTCAGCAACCATTGCTCGTAGCGTAAAGGGTTACTTAACTGTTCTGACGTTAACAGGTCTTGTGCCAGAGCAGGAATTTCTGGTTGCGCTAACACTTCGCGGTTGATGGGATAAGTTTTAACCTTATTCGCGATTTTTTCAGCCGAAGCCAGACGGATCACTTCTTCTAAGCCGATCTTTTGGATTAAAAATTTCAGGCGTGCTTTATTGCGGTTGTTGCGTTCGCCGTAGCGGTCAAACACGCGGATAACGGCTTCGATATAAGGGATCAGTTCATCTTCCGGCAAAAATTCTTCTACCAGGTGTGCTAAAACGGGTTGTGCACCAAGGCCGCCACCTAATAATACCTTGAAACCGCGTTCGCCATTTGCCTTTAATTTGGGGATAAAGCCCAGGTCGTGGATATAGCTGAATGCGGTATCTGCTTCGCTTGAAGAAAAGCTGATCTTGAATTTACGGCCCATTTCCTGACAGATGGGGTTGCGCAGAAAATATTCGAACGTGGCTTGTGCGTATGGCGAAACATCAAATGGCTCCTGCGGATCAATACCAGCGGTAGGCGAGGCGGTAACGTTACGAACGGTATTGCCGCATGCTTCGCGTAGGGTGATATCATCCTGCTCCAGTTCGGCCCAAAGTTGCGGCGTACGGTCGAGGCTTACGTAGTGGATCTGGATATCCTGACGGGTAGTGAGGTGCAGGTTGCTGCTCCCGTATTCGTCAGAAATGTCGGCAATGCGTAACAATTGCTTGAAGGTTACTTTGCCGAATGGCAGCTTGATGCGCACCATTTGTACACCTGGCTGCCGCTGTCCGTAGATGCCGCGAGCCAGGCGCAGGCTGCGAAATTTCTCGTCGTGTATTTTGCCCTCGCGAAAAGCACGGATCTTTTTTTCCAGATCGATGATGTCTTTCTCAACTACCGGGTTTTCTAATTCTGTTCTGAAACTTTGCATCCCGCAATTAATTCTTTTAAAAGAAAACCCCTTCTGCTTTGCGGCCGAAGGGGTTTTGTATCGTTAAACTTACCTTATAACAGCCTTAACCTTGCTTACCCAGGCAGCAACAAATCATGGCCATCATATCAGTAATTCGGTTATTCATTATCTTAATATCACAAATATATATATAGTATAGAGAAATAGTAGAAATTTTTGAAAAAAGTTTGTAGCGCGTGAGAGAATATGCTGTTAAAGCAAAATAGAGAGGTTGCCTTCGCGTGCGATTACGTCGGCAATGCTGGTTTCAGAAAGGATTTTTAACGTAGCATCGCGTACCTGGATAAACACATCGCGGATGCCACAGGTTTTTTCATCGT
Source organism: Mucilaginibacter straminoryzae (assembly GCF_022953055.1). Taxonomy (GTDB): domain Bacteria; phylum Bacteroidota; class Bacteroidia; order Sphingobacteriales; family Sphingobacteriaceae; genus Mucilaginibacter; species Mucilaginibacter straminoryzae. The sequence continues at coordinate 114,441 of NZ_JALJEJ010000007.1, forward strand.
GGCATTCGTCACACTTATGGTAAAAATTTAAACTGGCGCATGGAACCATAGCGATAGGGCCATCAGTTATACGCATAATATTCACCAGGTAAATATCTTTAGGGTCTTTATTTAAACTGTAACCGCCACCCGCGCCTTTTTTACTGTACAGGAACCCCGAGTTGCGCAATTCTAACAGGATCTGTTCCAGAAATTTCTTTGGTATTTTTTCGATCTCTGCTATTTTAGAGATCTGCATCGGGGGCTGATCTGTGTTTTTACCTAAAATTACCAGCGCTTTAATAGCGTATTTGGTTTTTTTCGAAAGCATTTTATCAATTACGGCTGCAAATGTACGAAAGAAATATAGCTATTATTATTTGAAATACCGGCGAATAAAATTTTCTAACTACGAAATGTTTAAAAATATGCTATTGTAAGCTCCGTTCTTTTTTTAACCTTTGCTATAGAATTATTACTAAAACATGTACCGTCATATTCAGGATTTTTTAAACGACTGGAAAACAGAAGCAGGGAACACCGTTAAAATTTTTTCGGGCATTACCGAAGAGGTGAAGACGCAGAAAATTAATGAAAACGTACGGTCATTGGAAAGGCTTGCCTGGCATATCACCCACACCATTACTGAAATGGGTACGCAAGCCGGATTATTTGAGGCAGACGCGTTGGAGCATTATGCCGTTCCGGAGACGATGCAGCAAATGATAGAGGTTTATCAGCAATATAATGCCATATTAGGACAAACCGTGCGTAGCAAGTGGACAGATTCTTCGCTAGAAGATGAAGTTCCCATGTATGGCGAGAGCTGGAAGAAAGGACAAGTACTTTCTGTAATTATTGCTCACGAGGCGCATCACCGCAGCCAGATGACCGTAATTATGCGTGTACTGGGCTTGAAAGTTCCCGGTTTATATGGTCCGTCTAAAGAAGAATGGGCTGAAATGGGTATTCCTGCAATGGAATAGCGGCCTCTCCCTAACCCGTGTTGTAGAGACGCAATACCTTGCGTCTCGAATTTTAATCATGTTATGATCCTGAGACAAGAAGTGTCGTGTCTCTACAATATATCCGCAACGTTGGGTGTATAATTTGTGAAAGCCCTTCCCCTAGGGAAGGGTTGGGATGGGCTGATTACATCAGCAGCACATCTATCCGGTGTGCGTGTACAATATTTAATTCTTCAGACCAGGCAAAGATCGTAAAATTACCATCCTGCGAGGCAACCAGGGCAATGGCATCATGCTGGTCGTGCACGAATTGTGCTGCAGCCAGATGACGTGTGCCGCCGTTCTGGGCAGGGTGAATCCTTTTTGGCTTAGATCCTAAAACGGGTTCGGTCACAATCAATTGTTCTACTGGTCCGCTGATGGCAGAGCGCGCCACCTTCGCTCCGAAAGCCAGCAATTTATAATCCCGCGTCATGATGGTTGCCCCATCTACCGCCGTGAAGCCGCCTACAATTTCTATGGCACGTAAGATGTTTTCCTGCCAGTCGCGATCTTTACGCCGGCTGCATTCTTCGGCAATCAGATCGTGGATACCCATATACGCCGGTTGCACCTGGTAATTAACCGGATGTACAACAGATTGCTTCCATTCGTGGGAATTCGTCGGGACGATCAACACCAGGCCACCGCGTCTGTGGTTACGTATGGTTACGGCTAATTCTACCAACAAATTAATGGTATTGGGCATGTAAGACAGTTTCGGCATCTGCGCCAGCGAGTTAACAAGTGCAGGGCAATCGCTGATAGCAGTATTGTTCTCGTCCACCAAGCGGATTTGGTCGCCTTTTAAAACTGCCACGTTCACAAACTTACCAAAACCATCTATCCGGCTATGTTTAATGACCAGCAAGCCTGGTTCAATTACTTCAATTACAAAACATATTCCGGGAATGTCGTGGGTAGTGCCCCATACATACAGTTCATCATCTTCGTAATAAACCCCCATGTGTATACCGGGAGTTTCTACAGCAGGGGCGAGCTTCTTCAGGTTATGGGGTGTAAGCCTTATCCGGGTATTAAAACGGAGCGGTTGTTTAGATTCTTCGGGTTTTAACAAGGCGATAGATAAGCGCGTCCACCGGCCTTCTTCCTGTCGTAAACTGGCCCAGAAACAGGCATCTATTACTGATTCAATAATATGTACTTCGGGGGCGACAGCAAGGGGTACATCTGCATCCGCTGCAAGGGCCAGATGGTTAATAAAATGTTCTTCTATGTCTGCTGCTACCATTCTGGCAGCGAGGTAGGTAGGTTCTGATAACATGCTGATCGCGGTCTCTATTACTTACAAAGCTAAAAACATTTGGCAATGGGTAATAGCGCGTCGACAGCCGCGAACTAAAAATGACTTTAATCCAACTTCATGGTAACAAAAAAGGCCGGCAATAATTTTACCGCCGGCCAGACCTCACTTAACTTAAATTCTTAAAAATGCCGCTATGATGCTTTCTTTAGGCATTTCTTCCGGATCCAGCAAATACACATTACCGCCGTTCTGATAAGTTGCTGCTGCCGCTTTATTCAGCAGGCAATCGTCACCGGGTTGTTTAGTGTCATGTATTTCCAGCTTGTTATCTGTTTCGTTAAATGTGCCCCATACGTGTGCCCCTTTTGGAACCGCAACACAATAAAGTACTATTTTTATCGACTGAAAATTTTTTTAAAAAATTTTATGAATGGGGCAACCTTTCTTTAAAATCCTTCGTGATAGGTATAGAATAAACAAAAAGGTTAACCGCATACCCGTATGGGAGAGGCAGAACTAAAGCGCGTAATAGAAGCTTGCCTGAAACAGGACCGCAAGCAACAGAAAATGCTCTATAAGGCATACTACGGTTTTGCCATGAGCATCTGTATCCGTTATGCGGGCAACCGGTATGAGGCGGCTGAGATTATGAACCAGGGGTTTTTAAAGGTGTTTACCAACCTGCATAAATACGACCCGCAGCGGCCTTTTATGGCCTGGCTGGGAAGGATCATGATCAATGCTTCTGTAGATTATTATCGCAGTAATTTAAAAATAGCTTACCAGGACGACCTGGAAAAAGCGGAACATATATCAGACGATAACCTGCCCGATCAGAAGCTGCTTTATGAAGACCTGATTGCGATGGTGCAAAAGCTGCCGCAGGCTTACCGGACGGTGTTTAACTTATATGCGATTGAAGGATATACGCACGAAGAAATAGCAGCGGCGCTGAACATCAGTACAGGAACGTCGAAATCAAACTTGTTTAAAGCGAGGGAGAAATTGCGGCGGATGATTGCCGAGAACGGGATTAAGTCGCCGGGGAGTTACGGCGAAATGTCAACCATACAAGTAGTAGCTATCAGCAACATTACACATCGGATAACCTTTGTGCATAATGAATTTATTAGATGAAGGAACCAGGAAAAAATAAGTTAGATCAGTTATTCCGCGAGGGGCTGAGCAACGCCGAAGATAAGTACGCTTATCGGGAAAGCGATTGGAGCGCCATGGAGGAATTGCTGGACGAAGACGGGAAGAAAAAGCCCGTCGGCTTGTGGGTTCGCTGGATCAGCGGGATAGCAGCACTGTTGTTTTTAGCCTTTGGCTGGTATTTGGTTAGTGAAAAGAATAAACCACAGCAACAAAATTATGCAGCAAACGGGCGTGTTAAAAAGCCTGCAACTGTAGCGCAAAATATTCCTGACCAAACCGGGCAGCAACAAACCAGAGCCGAACAAGCGAATGCCGGAAGTACAAAAAAATTGGGGTTGACTAAAGCTGGCGAGCTGGTTGTTTCGGCAATTAACCAGTCGGTTGCCCGGCGCGGTCAGGCCGTAGCAAAAGAAATTAAAGAAAGCGGATTTAATCCTTCAGTGGTGGGGGATTCCTTAACAGCACCGCTGAGGCAAGCGAGCGAAATAGCCTCAATAGAGATTAAACCCGATGACCTGAACATGCCTGCATTAACAAATACAGGGATAAATGATACGGTTGTTCAACTTAAAGGCAGTACGAAAGCAATTATAAAAAGTAAAGTAGCGAAAGATCATTCAGGTGCCGTTCCTGCTTTTGCACTGGCTTTTACAGGTTCGCCGGATCTGAATAGCGCAAGCGCTTTTAAAGATGTGCAGTTAGGTAAAAATGTGTCGGTAATGTTAACTATGCAGGTTAATAAATGGGTATTTAGCACGGGTGCGGGTTATGCTGTAAAAAATTACGGCTTAGGTCCGGGGAAATATAATGCGCCATTAATGCCCGCATCATGGGCACAAAGTTCGGTAGCTGCGGATTGCAAAGTGCTGGATATCCCGTTAAACGTAAGCTACCAGGTATTTAGCAAGGGCAGAAATGCCATCAATTTGGGTACAGGGCTTTCCTCTTACTTTATGCTGCGCGAGCATTATGATTTTGGTACGGTTTCTAATTCCTACGGAACGTATCAGGCTACTTATGATATCAGCAACAAAAACAAACATATATTAGGTATTCTTAACCTCAACGCTACCTATCAGCGGCAGTTAAATCCAAAGCTTGGGCTGCTGGTACAACCTTACTATAAGTTGCCGCTTACCGGTATTGGCAATGGAAAGGTAGACCTGCAATCTGCAGGGGTGGCATTGGGCTTCAGCTGGAACATTTCTTCGGCAAAACCAAAGTAAACTTATGAAACATATCGCTTTTATTTTACTTGCCTGGATGCACATCTTCCAGACAGGACAGGGGACCTTTGTGTCTAAAAATGCCAAAATCAGCCTTTTTTCGAAGGCTCCGTTAGAGGACATCGACGCTACTTCGACAAAGGGTACGTCTGTCTTCAATGCGCAAACCGGGGATCTGGCTTTTAGTGTGCCGATCCATTCTTTTCAATTCGAGAAATCGCTGATGCAGGAGCATTTCAACGAAAACTACATGGAAAGCGATAAATATCCGAACGCCACTTTTAAAGGTAAGGTGCAGGAAAATGTCGACGTTACCAAGGATGGTTCTTACCCCATAACGGTGGCAGGCACATTAGTGGTACATGGTGTAAAGCAAAACCGCACAATAAAGGGTAACCTGATGGTGAAGAATGGTGCCGTGACTATGACAGCTGAATTTGTAGTGATGTGTAAAGATCACAACATAGACATACCCAAGCTGGTGTTTCAGAAAATTGCCGAGAGTATACAGGTAAAAGTAGAAGCAAATTACAACGCTTACAAAAAGTAATTCAATCCCAATACCCATATCATGAAAATTAAACTACTGGCTGCAACGGTATTGTTGCTTGCTATGCAGCAAACCTATGCTCAAAAGACGGCTAAAGACTCTTCGTCTACAGACTCTTTAATGAAAAGCCTGAGCAGCGACGATAAGGCCGAACCCGTTACTGCCGCATTTAAGTCTACCATGCTGATCCTGACGCCAACCACCGAAACCATTAAAAAGAAGAATCTGAACTTTATGGTGGTACACCGTTTCGGCGATATCGCAGGGTCGCAGGGTGGGGGCAAAACCCTTTGGGGGCTCGATAATTCTTCTGATATCTATATCGGGTTTGAGTACGGGCTTACAGATAACCTGGATATTGATTTTGGCAGAAGCAAGTATGAGCAACTGATTAACCTGGGCTTAAAATATAACTTTTTGCAGCAGACTACAGACGGAAGTGTGCCGGTTGCGATGACCATCATCGGGCAGACCGGGTTAAAACCATACCATGTCACTACCACTGTTTTTGATGATTATACCAACCGGTTAAACTACTTCGCCCAACTGATATTGTCGCGTAAATTTTCGTCCCGCTTATCGCTTGAAGTGGCACCTTCGTTCACCCGGAATAACCTGCCTTATCCGTTTTTGGTCGGTAATGGCAATAATATTTTCTCCCTGACCGCCGCGGGCCGGTTAAAGCTGACCAAGCGTATGGGCGTAGTGGTAGATTATGTCCATCCATTCTCCCACTTCCGCCGGAATAGTAATTCACCAAAGTTCTATAATCCTTTAGGTGTAGGTATTGAAATGGAGACCGGCGGCCACGTATTCACTTTAAACTTCACCAACGCGCAGGCAATTTCGCCGATGAACTACATCAGCGACACCGAATCGTCATGGACGAAAGGGCAGTATCGCCTGGGCTTTACCATTACCCGTGTATTTGATCTTAACGGCAAGCACAAAGGAACCTATAAATAAAAACTAAACTCAATACAATTATGGAAAGGAAAGAATTTTTAGCGAAACTGGGGATCAGCCTAGCGGCAGTTTGCGCCGGGTGCAGCATCGCTTCTTGTGGTAACGGCACCAAAGCAGGCGACCCTGCGCCGACCAATAATAATAATGGCGGTGGCGGCAACAATGCTTTAACCGCAGATTTAACAACCGAGTTGAAAAGCGTCGGACAATCTAAGGTGGGCAATGGCATCATTGTAGTACGTATCGCCGATGGCAATACCCCGGCTGCGTTTACGGCAGTCCAGGTAGCCTGTACACACCAGGGCACTGCTATTAACTATAACAATGGCCAGGGTATATTTATCTGCCCGAACCATGGCAGCCAGTTCAGTCAGACGGGTGCGGTATTACTTGGACCTGCAACGCAAAGTTTAACCAAGTATACCGTGGCCATCAACGGCTCTACGTTGACAGCAAGCTAGACTGGTGGTTTAATGGACATTCGAAGGCTGTCTCCAACCGAGGCAGCCTTTGTTTTACATGCCGCGATATGCAAAGTGCATTTCTTGACCCAGGTCAAGTTTTCCCCATGGGTACGGCCTTACCTTTGTAGTGTTAATCTTAAACTTTAAAAATTAAACACTATGAAAGATCAGATTTTAGGCTTGCACCATATCACTGCCATCGCAGGCAACGCCAAACGCAACTATGATTTCTATACCAAAGTTTTAGGACTTCGCTTAGTAAAGAAAACCGTAAACTTTGACGATCCGGAAACCTACCACTTCTATTACGGTGATAAAGTAGGTACACCCGGTACTATACTTACTTTCTTCCCTTGGGAAAACATCATGACAGGTAGAAGGGGCGCACGCCAGGCTACAGAAATTGGTTACAGCGTACCTGCCGGTAGCTTGGAATTCTGGCAGGACCGTTTAGAAAAACATAACGTGATCTATAACAAGGTAGCCGAAAAATTCGGTGAACAATATCTGACTCTCCTTGACCCTGACGGACTGAAACTGGAGCTGATTGTTCCTAAAACCGCAGATAACCGAGAGGGTTGGGAAACAGACGAGATCAAAGCCGAGAACGCTTTAAAAGGCTTCCATGTGGTAACCATTACTACCAACAAAATGCAGCCAACAGCTGATGTGCTGACCAACCTGTTAGGTTACCGTTTATTGGAACAACATGTAAACCGTTACCGTTTTATTAATGATAATGTAGAAAATGCTAACCTGGTTGACTTGGTTGAAGTTCCGGGTGAGGTAGCCGGTCATGTAGCGGGCGGTTCTGTTCACCACGTCGCGTTCCGCGTTGCTAACGAAGAAATTTTACTGCAATACCGCGATAAAATTAAAGCAGCCGGTTTGAACATTACCGAAAAGATAGACCGTAATTATTTCTATTCTTTATACTTCCGCGAACCAGGGGGCGTATTGTTTGAAATTGCTACTGATAACCCGGGCTTTTCTGTTGACGAACCCGTTGAAGAATTAGGAACTAACCTGAAATTGCCTGCACAATACGAAGCATACAGGGCAAGTTTAGAAACCACATTACCTAAAATTAACTAATATGTACACCCATTCATATCAAGTAGTTACCGCCGGTGCAAACCTCAGCCAGGCTGAGGGGGCACTGGTTATGATCCACGGCAGGGGCGGCTCTGCCCAAAATATCATCGGCCTGGCTGATGAACTAAACATCCCTAAGCTGGCGCTATATGCGCCGCAGGCCACCAACCACAGCTGGTACCCCTACAGCTTTATGGCCCCGGAAGAACAGAACGAGCCTGCTTTAAGCTCGGCACTGGAAACAATAGATAAGCTGGTAAAGCAAATCATCGCGGATGGTATCCCTGCCAACAAGATCTTTTTCCTGGGCTTTTCGCAGGGTGCCTGTTTAACTTCTGAATATATCGCCCGGAATGCGCAGCAGTACGGCGGTGCGGTCATATTTACAGGTGGTGTCATCGGTGAAGAACTGGACTTGGCTAACTACAAAGGTGATTTCAAACAGACACCAGTATTGCTGACTACAGGCGACCCTGACCCGCACGTGCCGGTAACAAGGGTAGAAGAAACAGCCGATATTTTTAAAAAGCTGAATGCCGACTTTACCCTGCAGGTATATAAAGGTCGCCCGCATACCATCACCATGCAGGAATTGAAACTGGCAAAGCAATATGTTTTTGAAAAAGCATCGCTTAATGCCTAATTTGCTAAAATAAAAACTAAGCGTAATGGAACTCGCCGAAATACCTTTGATTAATAATGAAGCTATCCACAACTTTGAATTGGTGGTGGATGGTCACCGGGCTTTTATAGATTACCGCACAAAAGACAACCGGATATACCTGGTACATACAGAAGTGCCCGTTGAATTAAAGGGCAGGGGTGTTGGCGACGCCATTGTGCTGAAAGCATTCCATTACATAGAAGAAAGAGGTTTGAAAATGGTGCCGTTGTGTAAATTTGTGCAATTGTATTTGCAGCGGCACCCGGAGTGGAACAGACTGGTAGCCTAACCTGATTGACAAGCTTTGCGTATATTGCGCAAGCTATGTCAACAGAACTTATCCTGGAGAATATTGCCAGGCATATCCATCTTACCGCTGAGGAACAGCAATACTTTGTATCCCTGTTGCAGACCAGGCAGTTGAAGCGGAAAGAGTTTCTACTCCAGAGTGGGCAGATCTGTAAATACTCTGCCTTTACCGTGAGCGGTTGCTTACGTGGCTACACGGTAGACGAGGGCGGTTTAGAGCGGGTATTGAACTTCGCCCCGCAAGGCTGGTGGATGGCTGATATGTATAGCCTGCTAAGCCAGAAGCCCGGCACGCTGGATATAGAAGCGATAGAAAACACCGACTTGCGGTTGCTTTCTAAAGCTAACCAGGAAGTGCTGTACCAGAAAGTCCCGAAGTTCGAACGCTTCTTCAGGATCATTACCGAAAATTCCTTGGTGGCTTACCAGCAGCGCGTAATGGACAACCTTAGCCTCGCTGCCGAAGAACGTTACAATAACTTTTGTAAAAGATACCCTTCGCTTATTTATTCGGTTCCGAAGAAAGACGTGGCATCCTACATCGGCGTTACCCCGGAGTTTTTAAGCCGTATGCTGCACAAGATGTTGAAAGGATGACTCGTTAGTAATTGGTCAATTGTAATTGTTCATTATTGATAAACCTTAGGAGAGCTAACTTAATAGTTTCTCGAATGAAAAATCTGGTGAGCGCATCTCCAGTTCGTTTTTTCCTGACTGTTCCTGCGCTTCTTTAGCATACACAAACATCTGCCGTTCGTAATCTTCAATCGCAGCTACTATGGTTTCGAACTTATAACCTGTAAGATTTTCTGATAAAATCAAGGCATCAACCAGCCCGGTATTTACACCCATACCCGCAAAAGGAGGCATCAAATGTGCGGCATCTCCAATTAAAGTGATTGGCAAAGGACGGTCTTTTTTCCAGGGCCCTTTAAGCGGTAACTTTCTGGTGGGTAAGGCTACAAATTGGGTAGTGGCAGCAATCAGCTCTTCAAACCGCCCGTCCCAGGTAGCCAGTCTGGTCAACAGAAATTTTTTGGTTGCCGCTGTATCATTTAGCTCCAGGCAGGTTTCCTTTAAAGATCCAGGTAAGCCCTGAAATATAACTCCGTATGATAATGAGCCGCCATTAAATGGATTGGCCACCAGTAGTGTGCCGTCGTCAGCGGTCATCAACCTTTTGCCATTGCATAGCTTAAAAAATTCCGGGCAGTTATTCCCGGGTTCAGAAACGTCGCCCTGAATGATGATCGTTCCCGTGTTTTCAACTGCGGTATCGGTAACATAGCTACGTATTTTAGACCTGCCGCCATTAGCCACAATCACCAAGTCGGCCTTCACCATAGTCCCATTTTCAAAAAATAATTGCCATTGACCGTTTTGCGTCTCCAGCTCTGTAAGTTTATGATCCCAAATAACGGTGTCGGGTTCAAGATGATTGATCAACAAAGTACGCAGGTCGTTGCGGTTAATCTCAGGGTTATCATGCTCGTTTTCAGGCGTCATTTCTCTTACAGCTATAGTTTTCGCCTCCTTATCAACGAAAACGATTCCCATTGGCAAAGCCTTATCATAGTATTGTTGCAACAGGCCCGCTTTGACTAAGGCTTGCTGACCGGAAGCTTGATGAAGGTCAAGGGTTCCGCCCCAGATTCTGGCCTGTGGATCTTTATCACGCTCATAAACTTTTACATTTATGCCATTTTGCAGAAGTAATTTGGCCATCGTCAGGCCCACCGGCCCTGCGCCGATTACTGCTATGGTTTTATTATCTAATAACATGGATTGTCTTGCTTTAATGCACAGCAAAGTTGCGCAAGACGGATAACTCAGGATTGTATAAACGCGACAAAGTTATCGCTGAATACACGTTTTTGTTTTTTTGCATTCCGGGCAAAAGCTGCTGGTGTAGTCCGGCTGAAACGTTTGAATTCTTTACTGAGATGGGCCTGATCGGTGTAGCCGAGCTCGTGCGCCAGCCCGGCGAGCTGAAGCTCAGGGTTGGCCCAGAGCCTGTTTCGTACTTGTTCAAATCTGACAAGCGCCGATACATCTTTTACCGTGCGCCCGGCCGATTGCTTAAAGTTACGTTCCAAAGTGCGAACGGTTGAATGAATAACTTCGGCCACCTCGCTTACGGGCAATGTTCCATGCGCTGCCCTGATGGCTTCTCCGGCCTTTGAGACGCGATGGTCACCGGATGCGCCGTTCAATATAGCTAATAGATAAGACTGTGATAGCGCGATTGCTTCCGAAATCTTGTTTGCCGCCAGTAATGCTGCTAACTGGGGTTGAAGCGCTGCGATGGAGTTCTCTAACAGGTGCAGCTTGCCTTTATCAGCAGGTAGGTTTAGCAAGTTAAATATCCCCCATGGAAAGCATCGGATACCGATTACTTCTAATTTACTGTCCGACCTGAAGTAAAGAGGCTCGTTTAGCAGGCCAGCCAGGAAGGGAGAGGGCAGGGTTTGAAATTCGCCATTGGCTGAAAGTAGTTGCAGTTTGCCAAAATAAAAGATGATCTCGGTATAACCGTCCGGCAACACTTCGAAAACGGAGCCTGGTTCATCAAAAGTTCGGTAATCGTACCAGAAGCATTTTACGATCTCCCGAAATTCACTGTTTGGTTCAAATTCCTGGTGGGTGTGCATTGAACGATTTTTTCAGTTGCAAATTAAGTATTCGAATTAAAGTTAAGCCAATTATATAGACATCATCATTGTCTCGCACCTCTTCCTCATCCGCCTGTCAGTTCTTGACCTACATCAAGTGCATCCGCTAAAACCTGCTGTACTTTTGTGCTATCAAATAGTAAAACAATGGAAAACAAGATCATACATAGAGCTGACAGCAGGGGCAACGCAGATTTAGGATGGCTTAAAAGTAAGCATACCTTCAGCTTTGCCAACTACTATAATCCCGATCGCATGAATTTCGGCGCGTTACGCGTACTGAATGATGATACCGTTTCTGGTGGCCGTGGTTTTGGCGATCACCCGCACGATAACATGGAAATTATTTCTATTCCTTTAGAGGGCGACCTGGTGCATAAAGACAGTATGGGTAACGAAGCCGTAATCAAGGCCGGCGAGATACAGGTGATGAGCGCCGGAACAGGCATTTACCACTCTGAGTATAATAAAAATCAGGGCGAGTCGGTTAAATTTTTACAGATATGGTTGTATCCAAACCAACGGAATGTAAAACCACGTTACGATCAAATTAAAATAAATACAACTGAGCGTAATAAATTCCACCAGATTTTATCGCCAAACGCTGATGATGCGGGGGTATGGATCTATCAGAACGCCTGGTTTCATATCGGAACGTTTGATGGGGGTAGCTCAACCAGTTATCAGCTTAAAGATAAAAATAATGGTGTTTATGCTTTTGTACTTACCGGCGAAGTCAACATTAACGGAGAAAATCTCGGCGAGCGCGATGGAATGGGCATCTGGAATGTAGAAAGCCTGGACGTAAAAGCAACTAAAGATGCGCGTGTGCTGTTGATGGAAGTACCGATGCTGGGTTAAAAATTAATGCAATGAAGAAAACGGCAATTTTAGCGGTATGTAATCACGAAGGCATCCTGGCGACGATTTTAAGGTTGTTGGCAGGTAACGAGCAGTGGGAGCCTGTAGGCGCGGCGGATTTGACGCAGGCTACAGATTTATTGTCCGAAAGGCATTTTGATATCGTGTTGTTGGGTAGCGGAATGGACGAGCAGGATAATGAGGTACTGAAAAAACAAGTACCTCATGTCCCTGTTATTGAACACTACGGTGGCGGAAGCGGCTTGTTGTTTGGTGAAATTTACCAGGCACTCGGGCGTTCTTCAGGTTAACAATTAATATACAGCTAACAATTTGTTAATAGCTATCCACCATTTTAGTTGATTATCAATAACGTAGCTGACAGATGAAAATACTTTATGCCATTCAGGGAACAGGAAACGGACATTTAAGCCGATCTATGGATGTGGTTCCTATTTTAAAGGAAATGGCGGAGGTAGATGTGCTGGTGAGCGGCGGGCAGAATGATCTGACATTGCCTTTCCCCGTGAAATACAAATGCCATGGGATGGGTTTTGTGTTTGGTAAAAATGGCGGCGTAGATATCTGGAAGACTTTTTACAAGTCAAGGTTCAGGAAGTTTATTAACGAAGTGAACGAGCTGCCGGTCGAGAATTACGATTTGGTAATTAACGATTTTGAACCGGTATCTGCATGGTCATGCTATATCAAAGACAAACCGTGTATTGGGTTGAGCCATCAGGCAGCTGTGTTATCTGAAAATGTGCCCCAACCCGAAGTGACAGACCGTTTTGGTAAGCTGGTGCTGAAGCAGTATGCGCCGGTGACAGACAAATACGGCTTCCACTTTAAATCATTCGGCGATAAAATCTATACGCCAGTTATCCGGCAACAGGTACGTAACCAGGAAGTAACCAACCTGGGGCATTACACGGTTTATTTACCGGCTTACGACGATGAAAGGCTGATCCGCCATTTATCAGAATACCGGGATGTAAAGTGGGATGTATTTTCAAAACACAACAAAAAAACGCTGAAACATAAGAACATCATCATTCAGCGGATAGATAACGAAAAGTTTATTGCCAGCATGGCTTCCTCTGCCGGGGTATTGTGCGGTGCGGGGTTCGAAACACCTGCCGAGGCGCTTTTTATGAAAAAGAAGCTTTTGGTGATACCGATGAAAAATCAGTACGAACAGCAACTGAATGCAGCCGCACTAAAATCAATGGGAGTTCCGGTAATAAAAAGCCTAAAGCTGAAGCATAGCGAGGTGATTAACGCGTGGCTTCAGAATGATAGCATTATACCCGTAGATTATCCTGATATCACCAGACAGGTAATAGAAAGGGTATTAAACGAACATACACCATTTGCATCAAAATTGGTATAAATTTCAGGTTAACAAAAACCATTATTTAATACAGGCATTACATTAACTGAATACAATCCCGGCATCTTTGCATCGGAATTTTTTCATACAGGGAGTTATTAGTTAATACACAAAAGGAACGGGCGAGCCGTTCCTTTTGTGTTTATAGCGACCTTGTTTCAGGCGTTGTATAAGATGTTATAATACTCGTCGGCCATCCTTGCAGATTCAAATTGCGGAACCACTTCTTTAGCCGCAGTCTTCATAATTTCCAGCCAGCCGAACTGATCTTTGTAATACATCGGCAGGATGGTGTTTTCCAGTACATCCATCAAATGCTGATTTTCTATCCGGTCTTTATCGCCATCCGGCAGGGATACTTCGGCAGGTTCAATCAAAAAGATATTTTCACCATTACGCGCAAATTCCGGGATCCAGCCATCAGGAATCGAAAAATTGATACTGCCGTTCATTGCGGCCGTCATGCCGCTGGTGCCCGAAGCTTCCCGGTACATTTTCGGATTGTTGAGCCAAACGTCAGAACCTTTTTTTAAAGTAGCAGAAAGCCCGAGTTCGTACCCGGTCAACACGGCACAATTTGCGAAAGGTTTTGTCCTTGTGATGATAGAATTGAAAATCCCGATCGCGCCGAAATCTTCCGGGTAGGGTTTACCCGCCCAGATTACCTGGATGGGATATTCGGTATTATTAATCAGCCAGACGAATCTTTCCCAGTCGTACATCAGCAAGTCGGCACGCTTATAGCCTGCAAAGCGGCGTGCCCATACCAGGGTAAGCACATCTTGCCGGAAAAGCTTCCCGCACTGGTCGGCCACTATTTTAAACAGCTCGCGCTTTAGTTCTTTCTTTCGTGAGGTAATCGCCGAATCTTCATTCTGCACAAACGCCTGCTCCAGAATATCGTCCTTCCAATAACGCTTGTTTTGCGCATTGGTAATTGCTGTAATTTCGCACACACCCTTGTTTCCGGCCCACATATCGTGCGCAACCTTTCCGTGCAGTTTTGATACCCCGTTGGCTTTCCTGGCAAACTTTAGCGCGGCAAGGGTATAGTTAAAGCCCCAGCCGTCCATATTTAGTAGCTTCTTTACTTCATGGTCCTGTAGGTTGTAAAAGAACTGCATATCCTGCAAAATAACGTAGCTATGTTCTTCATTACCGGCCATCTCTGGCGTATGGGTAGTAAATACTACACGTTTTTGTACTTCGGGTAGGCTTTTAAATTTATCGTACAGGTAAAAGTTAAGTGAAACGGAATGGCCTTCATTCATGTGGTATACATCCGGTGTCAGGCCGAGGGTATCCAGCAGTATAGCACCGCCCGTACCCAGGATGATGCTTTGTGCAATGCGCGTCGCCTCATTAGAAGCATATAGTTGCCGGGTAATAGAGCGCGACATATCATCATTGTCGTCTACATCAGTACTAAGCAAGAATAGGGGGGCGGTGCCAAATGTTTCAGGTCGCAGCAGATATGCCTTCACATTAACCGGGTAGTTGTGTACCGGTACGGTAAATACAATCCCGGTATCTACCAAAAAGCTGTATTGTTTTTCAACTTTGGCGGCCAGCATTTGTCCGTTCGTGTCGCGCTGCTGATCGTAATATCCATACTTCCAGAGCAGGCCAATGCCTATCAGGTTTTGTTTGAGTTCATAGGCGCTGCGCAGGTGCGAACCTGCCAGAAAGCCCAGGCCGCCACTGTAGATCTTTAAAGATTGATCAATGGCAAACTCCATAGAAAAGTAGGCTACCCGCTTTTGATATGGGGTGTTAAACTGGTAGCCAAAGATGTCTTTTAGCATAGGTGTTTTTTTGGCAAGATATAGAGGGACGGCCAATAAAGCAATCGCGCGTTAACAATTACACCGCGGTTTTGTTGAAAATAAGTGTTAAACAAGCGGGTTAAAACTTGATTAATCGGTTTTTATAATTTATAATTGTCATTCAGACAAATTATAAAGCCAATTAAAAAACAAAATGAGAAGTTTATCCACCGGTGACTACATTGTATTCCTCGTATACTTTGTTATTGTTGCCGCCTACGGCCTTTGGGTATATCGCCGTAAAAGAAATGCCGATGCCACATCAAAAGATTACTTTTTAGCAGAAGGTTCGCTTACCTGGTGGGCTATCGGGGCATCGCTCATTGCATCTAACATTTCAGCAGAACAGTTCGTTGCGATGGCAGGTAACGGTTTTACCATGGGCCTTGCCGTTTCTGCTTACGAGTGGATGGCTGCTGCCACGCTTGTTATCGTTGCCGTATTCTTTATCCCGGTATACCTGAAGAATAAGATTTTCACCATGCCGCAGTTTTTACACCAGCGCTACAATAGCACGGTGGCCATGGTTATGGCCGTTTTCTGGCTATTGCTTTATGTGGTGGTAAACCTTACTTCAATTTTGTACCTGGGTGCGATAGCGGTTAACGGTATTTCGGGGATCAACTTCACGGTGTGTTTAGTAGCATTGGCGTTTTTCGCGGTCATCATTACCCTAGGTGGTATGAAGGTAATCGGGTTTACAGACGTGATCCAGGTATTCTTCCTGATCCTGGGTGGTTTGGTGACTACCTATATTGCCGTAAGCCTGGTTGCTGAGCATAACGGTGGAAAGGGCGTGTTTGATGGCATTAAATTGATGGCTTCGAAAGCGAACGACCACTTCCACATGATCCTGAAGAAAGAAAACCCAAGCTTTATCGACCTGCCTGGACTTTCTGTACTGTTAGGCGGTATGTGGATCGTGAACCTGAACTACTGGGGTTGTAACCAATACATTACCCAGCGTGCTTTAGGGGCAAACCTGAAAACTGCCCGCGGGGGTATCCTGTTCGCAGCATTCTTAAAGCTGATGATGCCTTTGATTGTGGTGTTGCCGGGTATTGCGGCATATGTATTGTATAAAGACAAGGTGTTTGATACAGAGGCTATGAACAGCCTGCATGAGAATGCAGATAAATCATACCCGGTATTATTGAACCTATTGCCTGCCGGTTTCAAAGGTTTATCCTTTGCGGCGCTGACTGCTGCGGTAGTAGCTTCACTTGCCGGTAAAGCGAATAGTATCGCGACCATCTTTACTTTAGATATCTTCAAAAAACTGAAACCAGAGACACCGGACTATAAACTGGTAACTGTTGGAAAAATTACCGTGGTAGCAGCAATGATCATTGGTGTAGTGATCTCGCCATTCCTGGGGATTGACAAAAAAGGCGGTTTCACCTTCATCCAGGAGTATACCGGTTTCTTCTCGCCGGGTATCTTCGCCATGTTCATCCTTGGTTTCTTCTGGAAAAGAACAACCTCCAGCGCTGCGCTTTTCGCTACGATCGGCGGCTTTGCGTTCTCGGTATTCTTTAAATTTTTACCCAAGTTTGCTAACCTGGCATTCTTGTATCCGTTTGGCTTTGCGAAGCAAGTGGTTCAGGAAGACGGTGTCACTAAACTGTACGAGATACCCTTCCTTGACCGTATGGGCTTTGTGTTCATCATCTGTGTGATCGGTATGTGGATCATCAGCATGATTGATAATGCACGCGGCGTTAAAACTAACGGATTAGAAGTAGATGCCAGCATGTTTAAAACCTCGCGCTCATTCGCTATGGGCTCACTGCTGATCTGCGGTATTCTGGTTGCGCTATACTCGATCTTCTGGTAGTAACCCCTAACATCGTAATAAATCTAAAAGCTGGTCTGTTGGGCCGGCTTTTTTTGTGCAGTATCGGATGGAATGACCCAATGACCAATGACCCAATGACCAATGACCGAGTGACTAAGAAAAAGCGGTGGCTGGTAAAAGCCAGTTAGCCACGTCTGCCGCATCCGCCGCATTTACCGGATTTGCCATATTCGCCACATTTGCCACCCGGCCATAGGTTTTCTTACTTACAGGTAAGGATTACCGCCAGTTTTATGGCAGTGCGTGATCAGTTGACGCGCAAATCATGAAGATTTGTTCCCCGCATTTTTTAACCTATCATCGTCTTTCAAAAGGGTACTCCGATTCTTCTGTATTGTAGATAAATAGGATGTGGGCTTATAATATTTAACCTGCTTTAATAAGCATTTTGACGATATAAAATACTATGATGTGTTGATCGTCGAAAGGTTGTTAAAGTGGTTTCCCGTTATAATTTTCCGAGCGGATCGTTAGGTTTTTTGCAATAAAATGCAATTGTCGTAAAGGGCCGTGCCAAAAACTTAACCTAAAGATAAAAGTTTATTCATTTAAGTTTTAACTGAATTGGTTTTCACTTGATAGTTATCTTACCGTCTTCCCAGATAATAAAACTCTTAATAAATGCCTGTAAAACAGTGCTTTTTGTAATTAATAAACTATAGTACTGCTTTGTATTCTTAAAAGTTCTAAGATTTTTTTAAAATTTATAACCCTCAAATTTTAACAGAAACAACGTTTTTTTGTAGCATTTTCGAGATTTTGTATCATTTTAAATACAGATTTGTTTTTTATAGAGGACAAAAATTTTTGTTTTGCGAAACATTGCGCTTAAATTTATCGTACAACTAAAACAAATTAATAGCGATGAAAGCAGTAGTGTTAGCCGTAAAAAAATCACCAGCCCTGGTATTATCTGGATTAGTATTAGGAAATATCTCGGTTATTATGTTGTTATATCTGGCCTTACAGCTTACTAAATAGAAAACAATAAGGCCATGAAAAAGCTGACGGTATTAAAGCTCACCCTTTACTTTTGTGTTACCTTAGTAGCTGTCGGCACTGCCCGTGCGTCAACCTATTATGTTTCTGAAACGGGTAATGATAATTACAATAGCTTGGAGGCGCGTAATCCATCAACGCCATGGAAAACGCTGGATAAAGTAAACGCTTTCTTCAAATCACTTAATCCCGGCGATTCTGTTCTTTTTAAAAGCGGGGATACCTTTAACGGACAGATCTTAGCTTCACGCTCCGGGTCGGTTTTCGCACCCATCTATTTTGGTTCTTATGGCCGCGGCGCAAAACCGGTTGTTTCGGGTTTAGATAACCTTACCAACTGGAAGCAGTTAAAAAATGGTATTTATGAAACCCCCTGCGATTTTGCTCCTGCTAACCTGATCATTAACGGCGTTCAACAAGCCATGGGCCGTTATCCTAACAAAGGTTATTTAAGCTACGAAGCCCACAACGGTAATAACAACATTACAGATAACCAGCTAACTAATGCGACAAACTGGGAAGGGGCCGAAGTGGTAATTCGCAAAAACCGTTGGATTATCGATAGAAGTACAATTACTTCGCAATCAAATGGCACGATCAACTTTGACGGTACCAGCAACGCTACGCCTACAAACGGCTATGGCTACTTTATCCAGAAAGATGTAAGAACCCTTGACCAGTTTGGCGAATGGTATTACGATGCCAGCCGCAAAATGATGATGGTTTATTTCGGCAGCCGCAACCCCGGTTCATTTACTGTTAAGGCCGACGGTGTGAATCACCTGGTGGATATCAAACGGTTTAACTATCTCTCTTTTGAAAATATCGCTTTTACCGGGTCTGCAGAAAATGCCATTCATATCATCCAGGCCAAAAATATTACCCTTCGCGATTGCGATATCAATTATGCAGGCGCAGACGCTGTGTTTGCTAACTATACGCCTTTTGTTACGGTAATCAACTGCACTATCAATCATGCCCTTAGCGGTGCAATTGATTTAGATGCAGGATGTGCCAATTCCGTTGTACTGAACAACCAGATCAGGAATACCGGGTTAATGGCGGGTATGGGAAAAAGCGGTACAGGTACTTACGAAGCCATCACTTCTTTTGGCGATAATACCCGCATAGAAAGAAACCGTATTGACAGCACGGGTTATAATGGTATTTATCTGGGCGGCAACCACGCTACAGCTAAGAATAACGTCATCAGCTATTTCTGCCTGACTAAAGATGACGGTGGTGGCATTTATGTGGGCGACTGGTCTAAAACGGTTAATAAAAAGATCATCAACAATATCATTGTTAACGGGGTAGGCAATACTGCAGGTACCAATTCATCACTGATGGCAGCCGAAGGGATTTACATTGATGATAATTCTGAAAGCGTAACCATTGTTAACAACACGGTAAGTCTTTGCGCTAACAACGGTATCAAGATACATAACGCGAAAGACATTAGCATTTTAAGCAATACGGTTTATAATAATGGCGTACAGTTACGGTTAGAGCAGGATCACTACCTGGCGACAAGCAGCTACATTCGCAATAATACCATTCGCAACAATACCTTTTATTCTAAAAATCCGGTACAATCTGCGGCGAAGTTCTCAACACACCAGGACGATATTGCTTCTTTCGGACAACTGGATAGTAACTTCTACTGCCGAAAAAATGAGGCTGGCATTGTTACCGCCAGTGTAAAGAATGGAAAAGGGGTGAACCAGCGTTATAACCTGGTTAAATGGAAAACGGCTTATGGGAAAGATCAGTATTCAAAAGAAACGAGCACTACCGAAGCTGTCTTGTTTGAATATAACGACAGTGGCAGTGCCCGTACAGTATCTTTAAAGCAGCCCTATGTGGATGTTCATAACCGGGTTTATACAGATAAGGTAACTATTCAACCTTATTCTTCTGTACTGCTTTTGGCTTCCGTTAAACCTGTTAAAAATTTGGAAAGAGAACAAGTTTTAGCCAGCCGTTAATTTAGTTCAATAGCATTTTTTCGTAATCGCTATGGCCTTTAGCAGCTTGTTTAAGCTTCTCCTGGGCAATTAATTTCAGGAACACCGGCCCATAGTATAAGTAACGGCGCCACAAGCGTTTTGGTTCTTTCACCAGGCGGCCAAGCCACTCTAAACCCAGGTTGATCCATACCTGGCTGGGGCGTTGCACGGTTCCGGCATAGAAATCGAACACGGCACCGATAGTGCAGATAATTTTTGCATTAACCAGCTCTTTGTGTTGATAAGCCCATTTCTCTTGTTTGGGGGCTGTCATGCCTACAAAAAGCACGTCAGGTTGAAATTCATTAACTGCAGCGATCATCTTTTGGTTATCCTCGTCAGTAAATTCTTTCTTGTAAGGAGGAGAATAGCTGCCTATTTTGATGTTAGGATATTGTTGAGATATCTTGTCTGTGATTTTTTTCAAGGTTTCGTCTGAGGCACCCAGGTAAAAACATTTGCCGGCTTTTTTATCCAGATCTTTTAATAAATGCTCATGAACATCAGCACCTGCGATTTTTTTTATTTTCTTACCAGACAGTAAGCGTGCTGCTACAACAACACCTACACCATCCGGTAGTAATACGTCCGACTTTTGGAGTGATTCCTTAAACCCGGCGTCGATGTTAGCCATACAGTAAGAATATTGATTGATGGTGTTTACCAACAAGTTAGACTGATCTGGCAATTCATTAAGCGTTTTGGTAAACAGTGGATAATCACTAAAGCTATATGGTTGTTGGTTCGGTCTCATGTTTTATATATAGTATAGAAAATTATTTATTAGTTATTATTTTTAAACTTATTGGTAAAAATGATTGAAGTTATACCATATTTACATCACTATAATAGCAGTAACTATGCCATCTATGCCATTATTTAATCAATAATTAAAATTTGTTTAAAATCTTTTTTGATGGCTTAGAAGTTGGCGTTAATAAAACCTATGGGTGTAAAAACGGTAGACAGATACAGACACTTGTACCGGAATTTATACAAGGGCGTACCTAAAGCGATTTTTAAGGGTGTTTAAAAAAGTGAACAGTTTTGCAGACTTTCTGCAAAATAGGAAGGCAATCGCAGGAGAAATCCTTACTTAATAGTATTAAATAAGACTTATAATGGAGTATTGGAGGTTATTTCAGAAGCAGGGCCACATAACTTAATATGATTTTCCAGATCTTCTTTAGTAGCGAAGCGGTCTTTAATTTTTTTCGCCGGAACCCCTGCATAAATAGAATAGGGCTCGACGTCTTTAGTGACGACTGAGCCAGCCGCGATAATGCTACCGCGTTGAATACGTACGCCGCTCATGATGATGGAGCCATAACCAACCCACACATCGTCCTCAATAACGGTTACGGTATTTAACCCTAACCAGTCGTAATCTTTGTCGCGTATTTGTGAAGCCAGCCTGACGGGGACGCCTACCTGCTGGAAATTATGATCGTAACGGCCAACCAGGGCTACCCGGTTACCAAACATTACGTTATTGCCGATAATGGCATCAGATTCAATAAAAGAATCGCGGCCGATGTAGAAATTTTCGCCGATGATTACCGTATTCTTCGCCCAGATGCGCACACGCAGACCCATATGAAAACCATGACCGATCTGGTACCGCCTGAAAACAACAGTGCGGTAGAATTCGTCCCTAAGTTTCTTAATGAACCTGAAATTAAACATTTACGAAAGCGCTATGGTGCTTAAAATTAAGGCAAGTTCTGCACAAACTTCCTTTTTTGTAAATAATTTTCCTTTTTCCTGATTGTTTTTTTTCATCCCGGCCTGCAACTGTTCTGACGATAAAAGCATCCTGATCGCCTTACTAACACCATCCACGTCTTTAGGTTCTACCCAAAGGCAGTTTTCGGGTTGGGTGAGGTAATCTGCCGAGGCTCTTTGACGGGTGGTGATGACGGGCATTCCTGAGGCGATGGCATTAAACAGTACCATCGGGAAACCTTCGGGGAAGTAAGTAGGGAAGACCAGTACGTCGCAGTTTGCGTAGTAACTATTCATTTCCTGCTCCTGGATGAAGCCGGTAAACTTTATGCGGTCTTCCAAATGTTCAGATGCGACTAATTGTTTCAGCGCATCTTCTTCGGGGCCCCAACCGACAATCATTAGTACTGCATTAACAGAATCTTTTATTTTGGAAAAGGCATTTACAACTTCAAACACACCCTTTTCGGCAATCAACCTACCGGCAAACAGCAGTACCTGGTGATCATCTGGAATGCTATTATTCTTTTTAAAATCAGCGTCTTTTACAAACTGCTCAGGCCGGACAATATTCTTCGTCACGAAAACTTTAGCAGCGGGCAGCAGCCCTTCATTAACCACAAGCTGCTTTTCTTCTGAGGATAAAAATAACCAGCCCGATACCTTTCTTTTAAGGTAAGGCAATATGCACTTTCCAAACCGCGAAGTCTGGTCGCGAAGTACGTCCAGATCAGAGCCGTGCGATTTAATTACAAACCGTGTTTTGAATGGGTATAATGATCGCACTATTCTGATGGTAAGCCAGTCGCGCATCCCGGCTAGTCGCTCTACGCGCGAATTCAGGTAGATCACGTCCGGTTTAAAACGATAGCACTTTACCACCAGTTTTAAAGCGTTCTGTATCAATACGCTTGCCCTGCCTGTCTTGCTGGTAACGCCATCTTTAGCTGCGTAATGGAAGTAATCGCAGGCGTAACCTTGTTCCTGCATGCCAACCATTTCATCAAGTGCAATCTCCACGTGATGCCTGGTAGGCATGCTAAATAATATGCGTGGTTTCTTCATTAGTGAAAGTGTTGGTTATGGTTGATTTGGGAAGCCGGTTTACCGCAGGGTTACCCACGGCGGTATGGTAAGCGGGTACATCTTTAACTACCACCGCACCTGCGCCGATTTTGGCATGGTCGCCGATGGTGATATTACCGATGATACACACGTTACTGCCGACATCCACATAATTGCCAATGATGGGCGAAGGGGTAAAGCCACCACCCGGAAGTTGTTTATTGCCGATGGTGGTGCTTTGCCTGAGTGTACATCCCTCGCCGATAACTACTTGGTTTGTCATTACCAGGGCCTGCCCATGGTAGAGGCGGAAGTTCGGGCCGATCTGTACATTCCATGGAATTTCAATGCTGAAGAACCACTCTACCATAATGCGGTAGAACATCAGGTATAGAAAGCCGATGTAATAGTAGATGCGGCGCGTAGCGCAGAAATTAGCTATTCTGAAGAGTAACAGGATTATCCTGCCCTTTGCATTACCTTTATTTGCCTGCCAGTCCTGAAATATAAACCTGAAAAAGCCCATTCGCTTACCCTGATACATATTTCCCAAACGGAATTTTATTGAAAACCCATCCCAGTGTAATACTAAGAAGCAGGCAGATCAGCATTACGGCAGGTATGGCTATAGCAGGATAAATGAATTTATAATTCAGGTTAAAATGATTCATGATGTTCAGAAAGAGCGGGTGGCTCAGGTAGATACTAAACCCATAACGCCCTGCGATGTTTCTGAATCCACTCATTATTTTACTGTTGCCAATTGTGGAGATACCTTTAATAATAGTGAAAATACCGACGGCCATCAGCAGTACATTCAAACTTAGAAAGTCATAAAGCGAATCACTAAAGCGGCGGGCAGCAGCAGAAACAAGGTAAGTGCCCTGAAAGGTGATGATAAAGCCAGTCAGTAAAAGCAAAGCGGCCGGCGTGATATGTTTTGTAATAATATTTACCCTGTGCGCAAGGTAGTAACCCAACACAAGGTAACCCAGGTAACCGCTGAAGTAGCGGATATCTAATGCCGTATGGTCCGAAATGCCGAATTGTTTCAGCGCTAATGCGATAATCCAGATGCCCAAAAAGTATAGGGTTTTTTTGTTCGAAGCCGAATTGATCCATGGTTGAATAACAGGAATTACCATGTATAAACCGATGATCATGTACACATACCACAAATGGAATTCGGTACCCTGGAGTAATTTTATTTTAAGCCATTCCAGTAGCTGATGGGTGGTGAAACCAGCCTTCCTTACCTGTATTAAATAATTGAAGACAAGATAGATCAGGCTCCAGAATAAAAATGGGAGCAGGATTCTTCCCAATCTTTTTTTTAGAAAAATGTTCAGTGGCAACTCTTTTGGTAGCACCAAAGCTCCTGTAATCATTACAAACAGCGGCACGCTGCTCCGGAACAAAGATTCGTAAAAGTTGGATACCCACCAGGCTGTGGTAGGGTGGGTGCCGTCGCCAAATTCAAGTGCTACCCCGTATGCTGCCACATGGATACCAATCACCGCCAGGACAGCAAATATTTTGATATTGTCTATCCATTCCAGTTGTTTAGCGGCCCGATTGGTAACAATTGTACTCATGATGCTACGGCTACGTTATTTTGTGTCCGTTTAACTGCTTCTGCATTGGTAAAGCGGCAATACCAATACATGAGCGTGGTGTACAGTTTCGGCGAAAGCCAGAACAGCTTTAATGCGTATTTATGTTTGGCTGCAAGCGAGGCAGTGGCAACCAGCTGTTTTTGATAACTTCGAAGCGTCCGGATTACCCGCTCATAAGCATCAGGGTATTTTTCTGTGCCTACCAGTAGCAGCAGATTTAGCAAAGAAATATTCGCGACGATATCAAACTTCTGCGCCTCGATAATAACGGCTTTATCTTCCGATTTTACCAAGCCGACAATTTTTGCCGAGACACTGATCGTTTCCAGGTACTTTGGGTTGAAGGCACTCATACTTGCAGAGTTATCCCTCACCAGGTAGTTATAGCAAACCACATTTTCAAAAGCCGTTCTTTTTGCACCTAAAAATGCTTTTGCGGTGAACAGGATGTCCTCGTAAATATGGCCTTCAAACCCGATAGGTTTTATCAGTTCAAATCTGTAAATTTTATTGTTCGCGCTGCGGTCAAGCTCGCCGGAAAGGCAAGCCTTTAAAGCCTCCGCATGATCGAGTATAACAGCCCCGTGCTTTTCTGCCGGTTTAAGTACTTTATTTGGAAAGACGGTTTGTAAGCGGCACACCGAAATATCGGCATCGAACTTCAAAGCGTTTTGGTAAAGCAGTTCGTACATATCTGCGCTGATGGTATCATCGCTATCGATGAAACCGATGTATGTACCACTTGCTTTTTTGATGCCGGTATTTCTTGCTGCGGACGGGCCGCCATTTTGCTGATCAATAACGATGACGCGGCTGTCTTTTGTGGCATAGTCGTGGCATTTTTGCCCGCTATTGTCGGTGCTGCCATCGTTCACTAATATCAATTCGAAATCTGTAAAACTTTGGTTCAGAATGGAATTGATACACTCATCTATGTAACACTCTTTGTTATATACGGGCACTATGACAGATAGCTTGGGCATAGTTAAGCAGCGTTATGTTCAGAAAGTGCAATGCTTTTATTAAGATGAACGTCTGGAAAGTTCAGATTGGCCTTTTTTTTAAAAATGCCGAATAGATAAAGCGCAATCAATCCCACAACGGCTAAAGCACATCCGAAAAACAAATACGGGTTTAAGTGCTGGTTACCATAGATGCAAATCAACGGTGCAGCAAGTATCGCCCCGTAAAAACTAAGGCAATGAGCGATGGTGATCAGTTTACGGCGTACCAATACCACATCTTGCAAGATATGGAATACAACGAACGAGCCCAGTACGGCATAATTGATTACAGCCAGTTTTCTTACAAATAACAACCCGGCAACACAACCGCAAATATTAATTAAAAGGCTGATGATATTAAAGCGCATATCCAATCGTTCCAGTCGCATAGCAACCAACAGGTTAGCCTGCAATAATACGGTAGGCATCAGCAGAAAAGTCAGGAACATTTGCTGCAGACAAGCGACCGCACCCGGATACCCGTTGCCGAATACCAGCGGTATGATAATCGGTGCAAAGGCGTAAATAAAAGCGTAAGAAATAATAGCGAACAGGGTGTATACGTTAAATATATTGGTATAAATAAACCGCAGGTTATTAAAATTGCGTTCGTTGTAGTATTTAATGAACTGCGGGTAGATGGTACCCGAAGCCACCACCGGGATGATCTGCAACACCGAAAATATGCGGAACGCAATTTCATAATCTGCCACGTTCTGTAAGGGCATCGATTTAGAAATGATCACATTCCCCAGTTTCCAGTAAATAATGGAAATACTGCTGATAACAATGAACCGCCAATTGCTGATCACCAGGTTTTTCAGATCCGCATAAGATACCTTTGCTTTCCAAAGCGATTTTACAGATAATGTATTGGCAGACCCCATCTGGATAAAAAGACTCAGCGTTACTAACCTTACAGCAACCACCAATACAGATAACACGGCTGTAGAAAACGGATAGATAAACAGCATCCCGGCAACAATCACTTTTAACAAACCGTCGATAGCCAATACGGTGGCTGTTTTTTGCTGGCGGTTCTCTGCTATGTTTAAGGTTTTAATAGCGTTGATCAGGTTATCGAAAATAATGTTCGTTCCCAGCAGCACGCAGAGGATCTGGATCTGGGCATCGCGGTAGAGTAGTAGCGCAATTACAATATTGACGCCATAAAACAGCCCGCCCAGTCCCAGCTGCATCTTCATGAACTTGTTAGTAAGTTCATCTTCATACATATTTTTTACGTGCTCGCGAATGAACCATTGCCCCAAACCCATAGACGAAAACGCCGCCAGGATCTGATAAACCGTGTTGGAGATCAAAAACTTAGCAAACTCATCTGGTTGGTACTTGCGCGCAAGGATTGCAAAAAACAAACTGACGAACAAAATCTGGAATATGTTTGAAAGCACACCCCATAGACTGTTCTTTATAAAAGTAGATTGCAGGTATTTAAACTTCTTGCTCATGCGCAATACGGTAGCTATAATATTCCTTTGCAGGATAAGTAACAATCAAAACAACCATACAGGCCACCATAATCAGCAGCCGGTAATCATAGATCGAGTAAACGGTGTTAAAAGCAACCAGCCAGCTCACGAGTGATGCCATCAGGAAGGCCACCCTGTTATCTACATTACCCTTCAGGTAATTGATAAACCCTTTAACAAGGGGCACAATAATGTATAAGGCGAATATGGCGAAGCCTATAAAGCCCAGCTCGACCATGATTTTCAGGTAACCATTCTCCGGCTGGTCAAAGAACACCAGTTGCCCGTCTTCCACCTCCAGGTATTGATCCTGCGAGTGGCGCATCACGTAATTCTGATAATTACCAGATCCGATGCCCAGGTAAGGGTGCTTTTTAGAAATATCGTAAGCTTCTTTCCAGATGCTTTGGCGGAAGGAAAGGTCCTGGCTAAAGTTTTTTGCCCTGTCGAAAACGCCGGAGTGGAAATTAACAAAGGTGACTACTAGGTAAGCGATCACCACAGCGATGATGCCATATATCCGGTATTGCCGTGCCGTCATGAGGAATACGATCACCAGCCCGACTAAGAACCCGCCAAATGCCGCCCGGCTACCTGCGAGGTTGATGCCTACGATAGCCAGCGCAAAAGCCAGGTAGTTTAGGATGTAAGTTTTTCTTGGCGAGCCTTCTTCTACAAAAAGGAAAAGGAAGCTACCCATAGCCAGGAATTGCCCGTGCGCTTGTGAGTCATAAAATACCCCCGGCCAGCGGACGATGTGGAACACCGGATCGATGGTATTCGGGCTTAAACCGGGGTAGAAGGTGAAACTTAAACCCATGGCCACCTGCAGGGCCAGGAATATCAACGCCGCTACATAACCCGCTTTCAGCGCCCGGATGGCCCGGTATAAAAAAGAAGGATCTTTGGCGCACTCGGTCATTAAAAAGCGACCGAATATGAAAATGGGAAGCGTTTTTAAAAAACTTAAGTAAGTATGGCCCGGAAACTCGGAAGTAAGTCCACCAAGAATAATGATGATGGACAATAAGATAAACAGGAACAAATAAAAGTTATGGTTTACCCTTAGGTTGATAGTGGTAAAATCTTTAAGAAGAAAAATTAGACAATAAAAACAAAGGAAGTCGAAAGTTTTGAAACCGCCCCAAGCTTCTATTGTAATCTTCAGATCCATTAACGGCAGCATAGCCAGGATAAAAAGCAGGCAGGATTCAACCGTATTTCCCTTGTAAAAAACATGGAGAATAAACAGCAGAACAGTTAAACCCGGAAGTATAACTTGCAACGCGTGCGACATGAATGAAATGCTCTACAGACAAAGTAAAATTTAGCAGGTTAATTAAAACCTGCTAAAAAAGTGTTTAAATGATGTTTTGAATGCCGGCCGCGATTCTGCTACATAGTAGCTGCTATCGTAATTATAGCCGTAACCGAATTTCTCGCGTTTGATACCGTTGAATATCACGGTCATGTTCGGCAGTCGATCGCTTTCGTAGGTTTCGCCTGCAAATTCCAGCTCTTCTTTACCGGTATAACCCTGGCGCATAATGTATACGGATACATCTGCAGTGCGCGCGATAATGGCTGCATCTGTAACCAGGTGCAATGGCGGGCTGTCTATGACCACGTCATCATAGCGGTAACGCAATTCATTGATCAGTTCTACCAGCCTGTCTTTCTCCAGTAATTCAGCCGGATCAGAAGCGCGGGCCCCGCAGCCAATAATATCGAGGTTTGGTATTTCGCTATGCTGGATGATGTTTTCTACCGGTAAATTGTAGGAAAGGAAATCCGTGATGCCCGGATGATCCAGCGAAAGACCGAACATTTTAGAAACCTTTGGCCTGCGCAGGTCCATTTCCAGCAATACGGTTCTTCTGTTTGAAGAGGCCAGCGAAGCCGCCATGTTGGAACTTACGAAGCTTTTGCCTTCCTTAGAAATACTGGAGGTAAACAACGTTACACGGCCTTTTGCATCCGCATGCAGATCTTCCATTTCGCCCATCAGCATACCTTTTTCAAGGTCTAATTGCACTTTGGGGTTGATCTTTTTATTCTGATGCAGGAAGTTCAGGCTGGTTCTGATCGCCCTGATCTGCTCGCTCAATAAATTGTTTTTATTGGTAGCGATAACAGTGTCTTTATCGGTCTCTTCGTAAGATAATTCACCCAATACCGGGATATTCATTGCGTCTATCTCGCGGCGGCTGGTGATCACATTGTTAAAGGTATGCCTGAAATAAAGCATCAGGAAAGGAATGCCCAATCCCATTAACAGCGCTACAGCAGCCACAACCGGTATGCGCGGCCATTTAATATCGCCGACAGAAGCCTGGTCTACAATACGTGCATCCGGAGAAGTTGATGCATAGCTTAATGCTAACTCTTCCCGTTTTTGCAGTAAGTATACATACAGGTTCTCTTTGATAGAGCTCTGTCTTTTCATATCGCCGAACTGGCGTTCCTGTACAGGAATGTCGTTAATAGATGATTGTACCTTCCTGTTAAATGCTTGTAATTGGCTTTTCGAGTTTAACAAGGACGACTTGATTCCAGCAATAGTTTCCTTCAACGAAGATTTGGTAACGGCAATCTGTTTGTTAAGAGGATCAAAAAGCGGGTTGCCTTCAGGCGTAGTTGCCAATAAAGCAGTTTTCTTCAGTTGAAGCTGAGATAAACGTTCTACAAGGCTGGTCAGCGCCGGATCATTGATGCCGATTGTTGCCGGGGCAGCTTCTCCGCTATTAGAGTTCACATACCTTTCAATACCGTCAATGATATTCAGCTGTACGTTAACATCGTTCAGTTTTTGATCGTTAGTTTGTGCATTTTCCAGGTAAGATTTCGTTTGCGAGCTAATATCCGCCAGACCCTGGCTGCTGCGGTAACCCTGTACTTTCTTTTCCGAACTGCTTAGTTCGCCGCTTAAAGAAGCTAAACGCGCATCGATAAATTCAATGGTGCTTTTGGTCTTGCGTTTCTCTTCAGCAATGGCTGCTTCGTTATAAGCTTTGATCAGGCTGTTCAGAAAATCTTTACCGCGCTGAGGTACTTCGTCGGCTGTAAAAATACCGATAGTAGGGGCGGTCTTGTCCAGCAGGTGGGTATCCAGTATTTTAAGATAGTTATTGGTCACCATTTCCGGATCATCCACTTTTACCTTAATTTCCGAACCGATGTAATCCTGCAGATTATCAGTAGGCTGCAGCATCCAGCTGCCAAAAGAATTACGCAACGTTTGGTTAAACGCTAATGTTTCTTTACCGCCTTTTTTGGTAGACAGCTCAAACGAGTTTTTATCTTTAATGTGAACGGTAAAAGACTGCCCGTTCAAAGAACCTCTTTTAGTCAGGAGTACAAATTTGAATGGTGCAGTTTCGTAAAGGTCAACAGTTTTAAGGCCGTTGCTGGTGGTATAAGTCGCCCACAGTTGCAGGTCGTTCACTACCTGGCCAACCAGTTTTTTCGATCTCAGGATTTCAATTTCCGCTTCAGCATTTTTTGGAGAAGTGTTCATATCCAGTTCCGGCACAGGCGACCTGTCTTCCGGTGCCTTCTTCTCATCCTTCACTAGAATGGAGGCGCTAATCTCATACTCTGGATTAACAATGTGCATATAGGCATACGCCCCGACAGCAGCAAGCACCAGCCCCAGTATAAACAGGGGCCAGTGATAAATGTATTTGGCTAAAACAGTCTTCAGGTCTGTAAACTGATTTTTGTCTGTTTTCGAGCCTTTAGAATCTCGGACGTTCATGATTAGTGATTATATACAAAGAGCGATACGGTGATGGCTACCAAAGACAATGCCGAGATAATCAAAGCGGCTTTTTGGTATCCTGTATCATTATTTTGTAGTTTCAGCTTGCTTGGCTGTACAAAAATCAGGTCGTTGCTTTTCAGGTAGAAGTATGGCGACTGGAACAGTTTCTTTGAAGTCAGATCGATTGGAACGTAAGTTCTTTTGCCGTCCATTTCGCGTACCAGGATGATATCATCACGTTTTGCAGTGATGTTTAAGTCGCCTGCAAGGCTTAACGCTTCGGTAATAGTTAAGCGTTCGCTCGGGCTGGTATAAACGTTAGGACGCATTACGTCACCCAACACCGCTACACGGAAGTTAACAATACGCACATAAACGTTTGGTTTGCTTAAATAGGTAGCCAATTGCTGGGTCAATTGTGCCGATAATTGTTCTGTAGTTTGGCCTGATACTTTGATTTTACCAACCAGCGGCAACATCACTTCGCCGTTCTGATCTACAGTATAACCGTAAGTAGGTTCGCTTGAGGTAGTGCCCGCATTAGGAACGTTATTGTTGAAAACGTTAGCGGCATCCTGGTTCAAACTGGTTACACTGATGGCAACACGGTCTAAAGGCTGGATGGTGTGGAGACTAAAATTGTTGATGTCTTCAGAGCTGATGTTCGCACGGCTCAGATCCTGAAAATAGGGGATCTTGTCGTAAGACGCACAGCCAGAAATTACAATACTAAATACAAGAAGGGTCAGAAGTATTTTGCCATACTTCATGAGAGCGGTAGCAGTTGTTTTCATAGAGAGTAGAGTGTTATGTTAAACGAGATATAATATATTAATAAGCATTTTTTTCACCTTTTATAATATTAATAACAGTCATAAATACGATCTTCAGATCCAGCGTCAAAGACCAATGCTCCATATACCATATGTCGTGTTCAACACGCTTTTCCATCATCCAATTCTCCCTCGTTTCCCCCCTGTAGCCATTGATCTGCGCCCAGCCGGTAATGCCCGGTTTAAGGAACTGGCGAACCATATATTTGTCTATTATCTTACTATATTGATCTGTATGGGCAATCATGTGCGGCCGCGGGCCAACTATGCTCATATACCCCAACAGTACATTGAAAAACTGCGGAAATTCATCCAAGCTTGTTTTTCTTAAAATCCTTCCGATCGGGGTAACGCGGCTATCATTTTTGGTCGCCTGTGTCCGGTCGCTATCTTTGTTAACCGCCATGCTACGGAACTTGTAGCACCAAAACGGTTTGTTGTTTCTTCCGCTTCTAAGCTGTGCGAACAGCACCGGCCCTTTGCTTTGAAGTTTTATCAGTATTGCCAATAGGGGATATAACCAACTAAAGATGAAAACAATTACCCCCAGGCTAACTACTATGTCAAACAACCTTTTCTTAAAACGGTTTTCGATGCTTTCAAGTGGCTCTTTTCTGGCGCATAACACCGTGAAGTTGTCCATCTTATCAAACTTGAAATTGTGTTCAAGCGCAGAGAAATCCGGAACGAACTTCAATCTTATACAATTCTTTTCGCCTTCTTCAATCAAGTCGTTTAAATCGTTCATCTTATCCGCATTTACCGAAACGAACACTTCTTCTACACCGTAATTGGCTGCCGTGCGCAGTTGCTCGCGTGCCGAAGAGACTTCTAAAAGCCCGTCGTTATTGATAATCGGATAATCCTGATCAAGGAAGCCAACAAACTTTAAACTGTTTTGTTTTAGCAGGTAAGAAGCCAATTTCTGGCCGCCTTCGTTCTTTCCTAATACAGCAACAGCTTTTCGCAGGTCGTAATTTTTGGTAATGACGGTAGTAACGTAAGTGCCTAAGAAACGGCTTAACAAAAATGCTAATGCCATAACCGTATAGAAGCATACCAGGAAATTGCGCGAAAACTCGTTCTGTTTGCTCATGAACAGAAACGCAAGAAAAAGGAAGATATGCAATACATAACTTCTGGCGGTGGCTTTATAAACGGCCTCAACCCGGTGAACGGTAGCATCGCTATACAGGCGATAAATTGCCGTACATAATAACCAGATGAGGTTACAGATGAGCAGGTTTGATCGTAAATAATTTTGCTCTGCAAGAAAACCGTATTTGTTGGCAATCTGCGCGCCTAACGAAAAGCAGAAGTTAACCAGAATGAGGTCGGTAAGTACCAGCGCGCATCTTAAAACGTAAAAATAGCGAGTTTCCATAGGTTGTAGCTGTTGAAAAAAATAGATGATCTCCTATATCTTATATTTATAATAGATTAAATAAATAATTCTATAGTTATAAATATTTTCAAGCAGTAGACAATATGTGTGCCAAAGGAAAATTTAAATCGCTATATTAAATATTGAGCCTCGTGCTAACGAATTGAAAATTAAAAGCGTAATAAATACGTGTGAATTAAACGATACACTTTTTAACCATATGTCCCATCTCCTGAAGGCTAAAATGTATGCCAGAATGAACAGCACTTTGCATACACCGCTCTTGATTATTGTAATGCTGCTTTACGTATCGTCCGTTAGTGCGAAGAATATATATGTAAGTTCAAAAAAGGGTAATGATATCTTTGATGGGTCTCATTATTTGAAACCGAAAAAGACTATCCAGGCTGCAGAAGAGCTTACGAAACCCGGTGACACCGTATTTGTGATGGATGGTGTTTATACCAATGATTGCGCGGCTTGTAATGTGTTAAACATTACCCGAAGCGGAAAAAAGAACAAATACATTGTGTATACCGCTATGCAGGGGCACCACCCGGTGATCAGCTTCGACGGCTGGGCCGGGTTTTTTATTACCAACGGCGCCAGCTTTGTCCAAATAAGCGGGTTTGAAGTAATAGGAGGGAATCAGAAACTGACACTATCAGCCGCATTAAAACAGCCGATGAGTTGCCAGAATAAAAAAGGTACCCCCGACCCGAAATACAACGGAAACGGAATTGTGATAGACGGTAATGGTAAGAAAATGTCTCATCATATCATCATCAGCCAGAACACTGTTCATGATTGTCCGGGAGGAGGGATCGGTGCTTCCCATGCCGATTATGTGACGGTAGAAGGTAACCTGATCTATAATACCAGCTGGTATTCTGTATTTGGCAACAGCGGTATTTCTTTTTACCAGTTCTATAATTCTGATAACGGAAAGGGTTATCACAACATTATTAGGGCGAACAAATGTTACAACAATAAGTCACTGGTGCCATGGTTTAAAAACTGCGAAATTATGGATGGCAACGGTATCATTGTGGATGATTTCCGTAGCCGGCAGAACGGTTCGAAACTGGGCAACTATCGCGGCCGTACCCTGATTGAAAATAACATCTGCTGGTACAATGGCGGTACGGGTATACACACATTCCAAAGCGACCATGTAGACATTATTAACAATACGGCTTACTGTAACTCGCAGGATAAACATTTGAATGCCGGCCAGATCCTTTCCGGCCTGGGGAATGACAACCGTATTGTGGGTAACATCCTGGTGTCTGATGGTGATAACATTATCAACTCTAATTATTACAACACCAATTTCACCTACGAAAATAACCTGCACTTTAATTTAAGCACACCCGGTAAAGAGGTTGTAAATGTAACCAGCAAAACATGCATTGCCGGTACAGATCCCGATTTTGTGATGCCTGCTAATAGCCTCAAAGCAGATTTTCATCTTAAACCAAACAGCCCCGCTAATCACAAAGCGAATACGGTGCTGCATCCGGGTGTTGATTTTGATGGCAGGCCCCGTCCCGATGGTAAAGCTTGCAGTATGGGAGCCTTTGAAATACAGTGAGTTAATTTTATGTAGAATATATTTACATAAAAGAAAATATTTTTTAAAACCCTCAGAATAAAAACGCGTTTTACGAATTGATAAAAGGTTAAAACTATAGCCTTTCTGTTAATTTTTTATCTAACTCACTGAAAAACGAAAATATTTTCTGTCATGAAGCTCAAAGTCTACTTGCTGTTTGCAATACTTATTGTTTTTGCTGTGCCGGTTTGTAAGGCGCAATATGTCGCCCTGGGAGTGCGTGGGGGTGTTAATAGTCGCAATTTTACCAACGGTGAAGGTATTAGTAAATTTTTAGCGGGTGATACCCGTTTGAATACCGGACCAACCGGGGCTATATTTCTAGAGTTTAAGTATAGCAAGATGTTTTCTTTGCAGCCTATGCTGGAATTGTCATCTCAGGGAACCAAAAGCGGTGTGTTTTCTACCGGTTATCCTTCAAATTATTACAACTTCAGGAAAAGTGCAGAGCTTAATTATCTGATGTTGCCTGTACTGGCAAAGTTTGGTGTGAATTTAACCCCACGCTCGCGATACCGAATATACACTTCGGTTGGTCCGTACGTAAGTCTACTAACTTCTGCCCGACAGTATTATACCGCCACCCAATATTTTAATTACGATGGTGTTAATTATTACAAATCGCAAACCTATGCTGCGGATATCCGCCCGGACCTCCACCGGGTAAATGGCGGTATCGAAGGCAACGTTGGGTTGATGTATACTGTTGCCAATACATCTCTTTTTGTAGAAGGTGGGGGTAATTACGGATTATTTAATGTTCAGAAGCGCGGCGAGTACCGCAATACCGGTGCAGCCACCATTGCTATTGGTATCAGCTACTGGTTCCAGCAATTAGACTACCGGCGCGCGGATCACTTTATGTCCCTTTAAAAAACGAACTGATATAAAAGAAACGCCTTCCGTTATTATCGTGAAGGCGTTTCTTTTTTGGGATTAATGTTAGTTTGATTATTTATAAGTAATAATCGAAGCAGGAAGAATAGAAGCATCGGCCCCGTCGCCCCATTTGTTATCAGTATCCCAGCCGTCAGGCTTGTCGGCATTGTTAGATAACCAAACCGGATTAAGGTAATTGTTAGAATTATAGAACTTTACTTTATTACCCTTTACCTTGCTGTTTGATACCTTGTGGCCGCCAATACTGTTCACATATATCCCCACGTTGGTGAAATACTGCTGTTTACCGAATATCACATTATTGATCAATTGGTTATTAGATCCACCGGCGATAGCCATACCGTATTGCCCCGGGTTAACCAGGATGTTATTCATGGCTACCTGATTCGATCCGCCCAAATCACCTAACATAATGCCGCCACCACTGGCGCTCGGGCCGCCGCCTCTGATCCAGTTGCCGTTTACGGTAATCGGGCTGGAAGGGGTGCCGTTACTTTGATATAAACTGATTCCGTCTTCGGGGTTACTTGCGCCAAAAACGTTCTCGCCTTTATTATAGCTGATGGAATTTCCTGAGCCGTTCACATTATTAAATTGGACAAACTGTCCGCGGGGGAAAGGTCCTTTCATGTTCAGGAACTGATTGTTATTTACAACTATACCACCCTGCACTGCCTGGTCTACATACACGCCGGTACTTACATTGGTAAAGAAATTATAATCAACCGTAATATTGCGGCAGTTGTGCAGGTAAACACCCACGTCTGACGAATTGTACAACTTACAATTGGTGATGCGGATATTATAGCAGTCGATCAGGCTGATGGCGGGCTGATTTCCGCCTGCAATAGCTTTGCCGCTAATGGTCATGTCGTGTACGTTACGTAAAGTAACTACGCCTGAAGCAGTATAGGTAGGAGCGGAGGATGCCGGAGCAGCGGCTGGTGCACTATAAGCAGCAAAGCGCGAACTTGCGATTGGTGTTTCGGTCACGTTGTTGGGCATGGTCCACTGTACAGAAACGTGTCCGTCGCCGCCGCCCTGTTTTTGTAACACCTCAATGTAGTATTTCTGCCCAGCTTGTAGTTTTATCTGAGCAGACTTTTGAGAGGCGTATTTTGTAAACTCGCGAAAATTGGTCCAGCTGAGTAAACCGGCAATTTTTACTTTTTTTGAAGGATCCGTATCTGTTGAAAGATAAAGATCTACTGCATCATCA
This sequence comes from Mucilaginibacter straminoryzae, assembly GCF_022953055.1. Lineage (GTDB taxonomy): Bacteria > Bacteroidota > Bacteroidia > Sphingobacteriales > Sphingobacteriaceae > Mucilaginibacter > Mucilaginibacter straminoryzae. The sequence continues at coordinate 151,358 of NZ_JALJEJ010000007.1, forward strand.
CCAGCTACCGCAAATGTGTAGTTACCTGTATAGGGGGCTGTAATATAAGCACTTAACCTGCGGCCGTAATTCGGCGTACTGCTTGAAGCTTTCTCAAGGGTGGTGATACTGCTTTTTGAACCAGACGGATTAGAAACAGGCACCTGTGCCACATCATTTCCTGAAACGTTACTCCATTCTTCACATACCACACCTGCTGGCATGATGCTTGCATTAGTGTTTGCGTTCGCCTCTACTGCTAAAGATTTTGCAGAAATGGTGGCAACGGCGCTTTCGGGTGCAAGTTCTTCTTTCTGGCATGAACTGATAAATGGAAGCAGCGCTGTAAGGGACGTTAATAATAACATGTAGTTACTCCTTTTGGTCTTTTTAATGATCATTAGTGGGTTTTTGTTTCGATTATTAACCTGTGTGTGAGTTTGCTCTTGACCGGAAAATACTACAATTAGCTTCGGGAAAACGTAATTAAAGCCAATAATATTAACTATTGGTAATTAAATACGGCTTAAAAGTAAAAATAATTACTCTATAAATAAAACATTTTGGTAAAAAAGTAATTCTAATACCAAAATTCACCTCATGAAAAAGAAAGCTCTACTCACTGGTGTCACGGGTCAGGACGGCGCGTATCTCACCGAATTATTACTTGCCAAAGGTTATGAAGTACATGGTATTAAAAGAAGAAGTTCACTGTTTAATACCGATCGTATCGATCAGTTCTATCAGGATCCGCATGATCCCAATCGCGATTTTATTCTTCATTACGGCGATCTCACCGATAGCACGAACCTGATCCGGATTGTGCAGGACGTTCAGCCGGACGAAATTTATAACCTGGGTGCCATGAGCCACGTAAAGGTGAGCTTTGACACTCCGGAATACACCGCTAATGCAGACGGCATTGGCACTTTAAGATTGCTGGAAGCGGTCAGGTTATTAGGACTTACTAAGAAGACACGCATCTACCAGGCGTCAACTTCAGAACTGTATGGTTTGGTGCAAGCCGTTCCGCAATCAGAAACTACGCCTTTCTATCCACGCTCGCCTTATGCAGTAGCTAAATTATACGGATACTGGATCACCGTTAATTACCGCGAAGCGTATGATATGTATGCTTGTAATGGTATTCTGTTCAACCACGAAAGCCCGTTACGCGGTGAGACCTTCGTGACAAGGAAGATTACCCGCGCCGCAGCAAAAATTGCTTTAGGTCTGCAGGATAAAATTTTCCTGGGCAACCTGGATGCACAACGCGACTGGGGGCATGCGAAGGATTATGTAGAGGCGATGTACCTGATCCTTCAGCAGGATAAACCAGAAGACTTTGTTATTGCTACAGGTATAACCACACCGGTTCGCGATTTTGTAAAAATGGCTTTTGCCGAATTAGGCATAGATGTAGAGTTTGTAGGCAAGGGCGTAGACGAAAAAGGTTACGTGATCAGTTGCAGCAACCCCGAGTATCAATTAGAAACCGGTAAAGAAGTGGTAGCTGTAGACCCGAACTACTTCCGCCCGACAGAAGTAGACCTGTTAATAGGTGACCCTACTAAGGCGCAGGAGAAATTAGGCTGGAAACCGAAGTACGACCTACCTATGCTGGTAGCAGATATGATGGCTAATGACGTAGAGCATTTCCGTAAGGAAAAGCTACTGAAAGAATATGGATACGAGATCAAAAATCAGTATGAATAAATATATAGTGTCTATAACAGGTTCACTAAAATAGACACAATTACCATCAAAAGCCGACCTGAAATTTCTGGTCGGCTTTTTTATTGAACAATAATAGAAAATGAAAAATTTATCAAAAGCTTCATTTCGTGGCGTTTTTGATAGTATTTATACCTGCTTTTTTAAAAAAATACATTCATGGTTAACTGTGGTTTAATTTTTGTAAACCTAAGTGGAAAAGTTTTATAATCTCAAAAAACACAAGTTGCGTTGCGATGTTATTATTCTCAAAATAAAACTTTTTAATCTTTAATAGTAAATAATAATACTAACTACATAAAATTAACTAAGGATTTATAGTGCTGTTGATGGTTGACGGGAAGAATAAAATTCAACTAAGAAGACAACTTAACTTAAAATAAATATGAACTTTCGCAGATCACTCATTGCAATCACCTCAATTATCACTATACCTTTTTTAATAACCTCATGCGCTAACGTAGAAAAAACGGTCTATTTTAATGACCAGCGCGACTCATCTATCCTGGCTAAAACATCGGTTCCTAAAACAACCATTCAGCCGAATGACATCTTAAGCATTACCATCAGCAGTATCAATCCGCAGGCTACCTTAATCTTTAATACGCCAAACACCTCTTATGTTGCGGCAACTGGCTTAAACGGTAATGCGGTTCAGTCACCAGGTTATCTGGTAAATACAGAGGGTTATATCACTTTCCCTGTGTTAGGAAACATTAAAGTAAACGGATTAACCACTAACCAAATTCAAAGCCAGCTGACCAAAATGCTGACCGATCAGAAACTATTGGTCGACCCGATCGTGATGGTTCGTCAGTTGAACTTCCGCGTCAGCGTATTAGGCGAGGTTGCCCATCCCACCGTAGTAAACGTTCCGAGTGAAAAGATATCGCTGCTGGAAGCCCTGGGCATGGCCGGTGATATCACCATCTACGGCCGTAAGGACAATGTATTGGTGATCCGCGAAGAAAACGGTATCAAACGCATTAAAAGATTGAACCTGAACAGCAACGAACTGTTCAATTCGCAGTATTACTACCTGAAATCAAACGACATTGTGTACGTAGAAGCTAACAAAGCTAAAGTAGCCAGTTCGAGCCGTACCACACAAACTTTACCGATCATATTAAGCGCACTTTCTTTCGGGGCCATTATTGTGGACCGTTTAGTTAAATAGTTTTTCAATTAGTTTCCATCTACCTATGAATTTGTTAAGAAAAGTTTCCAGAGAAAAAGAGCCGGGCAGCTCGAATGATTTCCTGCTGAGCCTGATTCCGTATTGGCCGCTGTTTTTGGTGTTGATCGCGCTGTCTATAGCGGGCGGTTGGTTATACCTTCAAATGGCTACACCACAGTACGAATCCCACGCACGGATTCTGATTAAGGATGAGAAAAAAGGTGTTGAAGAAGCCAAAGCCCTCGAGGCCTTTGATATGCTTTCGCCAAAGAAAAGCGTAGACAATGAGTTAGAGGTGTTAAAGTCTAAAACACTGATGAATAAAGTGGTTGCGCATCTGGATCTGTTCGCGCCGATTTATGAAGAAGGTAAATTTAAAGACAAACTGGCTTACGTAAGTGCACCGGTACGCATCGTTGCAGACAGCGCACTGGGTTTCCGTCCAACGCCTGATAAAGTGAAAATAAACTTTGCCAGCACAGGCGTTACATTTAATGGTAAAAGCTACCCGCTTAACCAATGGGTCAAAACGCCTTACGGTAATCTGAAATTTATCCCTAACCCGCGTTATGCGGCCTATACCGGGTCTAACCAAGGGAAGAAATTCTATTTCTACCTGGTTCCGCAAAGAAAGGTTGTAGATAACCTGGCTTCAAAATTAAAGGTAGATGCAGCAAGCAAATTGTCAACAATTATTGATCTGAGTATCAACGATGAAGTGCCGGAAAGGGGTGAAGATATACTGAATAACCTGATTGACGCTTACAACCTGTCATTGGTAGAGCAGAACAATAAATTGGCAGCAAATACCATCCATTTTATTAACGACCGTCTGAGCACTGTTCAAAGTGAACTGCAGGCTGTAGAGAAAAAGCAGGAAGCATTTAGGGCCAACAGCGGCGCAATCGACCTGAGCGCGCAAGGCAAATTATACCTGGAAAGCGTTAGCACAAACGACCAGAAGGTGGGCGAAATGAACATGCAGTTATCTGTATTGAACCAGATAGAAAGCTATGTAAAATCGCGCGACATGAGCAAAGGCCTGGTGCCCTCTACTGTAGGTGTAAATGATCCGGGCTTAACCCAGATGATTAAAACCTTGTACGAGCTGCAACTGGAGATGGAAAGCTTGAAGAAAACAGCAGGAGAGAATAACCCGCTGGTACTTGCTGATAAAGACAAAATTGAAAAAATTCGTCCACAAATTCTTGAAAACATCCTGAACCAGAAACGCAGCCTGGTTGCCAGTCGTGGTAATTTGGCTGCTACTACAGGCAGCTATTCGTCATCACTGAAAACATTACCGCAAACAGAACGCGCGTTGGTAGATATCAGCCGCGAGCAAAGCATTAAAAACGGTATCTATACCTTCTTATTACAGAAAAAAGAAGAGACCGCCCTTTCTTTTGTGTCAAACAATCCGGGCAGCCAGATCATAGACCGTGCTGAGTCATCTGAGAAACCAGTTAGCCCTAAACGTAATGTGGTTTACCTGATCTGCGTATTCCTGGCGGGCATCATTGGTCTGTCGGTAGTGATCAGCAAAGAATCATTCGGCGGTAAGATTATGTTCCAGAAAGATATTGAAGAACTGACCGAGTTACCTGTGATCGGCGAGATCAGCAAAGACCGTTCTAAACAACAGGTAGTTATCGGTAACCGCCAGCGTACGTTAATTGCAGAACAGTTTAGAAGACTGCGTACTACGTTGAATTATTTAGGCGTAGGCGGTCAGAAGAAACGTATTCTGATTACCTCTGCAATCTCTGGCGAAGGAAAAAGCTTCGTGTCTACCAATTTGGCGGTCAGCCTTGCACTTACAGGTAAAAAAGTTGTGTTGCTTGATTTTGACTTGAACAAACCAACCCTGAGCAAGAAACTGAACATCCTGGAAGATAAAGGTATTTCTGAGTACCTGAACGGCGAAGTAACAGCCGATGAAATTATCAGAAAAACCGGCATTAACGATAACCTGTACTTCATCTCGAGTGGTGCCCTGCCAGACAGCCCTTCAGAGTTAATGCTGAATGGTATGGCGGCTGAGTTGTTGAATTACCTGGATCAGTTGTTCGACTATATCATCATCGATATTGCGCCGGTAGGCCCTGTATCTGATGCTTACATCATTTCGCCGTTAAGTGATGCTACCTTATACGTAGTACGCCATAACTATACGCCTAAAACTTTTGTTGAGCGCATAGATGAAAATAATCGCCTGAATAAATTGACCAACGCAGCTATTGTATTTAACGGCGTATCGCAACGCGGTATTGGTGGTAAAGGCTATGGCTACGGTTACGGTTATGTTTACGAAGACAGTAATTATCATAAACGCTTATCTGCCGGATAGGAAGAACTATACTGAAGCGGTCGGCGTTAATCTGATCGCTTCAGCTTAAAACTCTTGTTGCCCTTGCAAAGGCAACAATTAGGGCAAAACCCAGGCCCGTTGCAGCCATAAGAACTGATACGATTTTAAAAATTACAGAAGAAGCAAAATATCCCTTTAACAATGAATAAGCGTGTATTAAGATGGAATTTTATTTTTCAATACGGGTATGTAATTACCAATATTATCAATTCCCTTATACTGCTGCCTTTTTATCTGCATAAGATTGATGCCTCTACCTTAGGTGTATGGTTAGCTACAGGTAACATCCTGGCGTGGATGACGCTGATTGACCCAGGGGTAGGCGATGTGCTTCAGCAAAAGATCGGCGAGCTTTATGGCCGCCAGGATAAAAAAGAAATAGAAAAAACGATAGGATCTGGTTTAATAGCCGCTACGGGTATACTCGCGCTTGCTGTTGTAGCAGGTTTCGTATTTTACTTCCTGATCGGCGCTATTATTAATAAGGATGTGACCCAATATCCTAATCTGCAGATCGCGCTGTTTATTACGATAATTTCCACCGGGATGTCGCTCATTTCATTTGCGGTGTCTGGTATCAACCAGGGCTTGCAAAACGCTTCGCATGTAGCGGTGAGCGCAATCTTAGCAAATGTCCTTTTCCTAGTGGTAAACGTGGGCTTGCTGATCATGGGTTATGGCATTATTTCTATCGCATTCGCTAACCTGTGCCGGGCGTTGTTTATCAACATCTACAACTTCTCTGCATTGAAGTTACTAATGAAGAAAGAGCAGATGCGTATTGTATTCCTTGGGAAACACTTTAAAAGGTTCATCAAAATATTTTCGTTCACGTCAATGTCCAGCATTATAGGTGGCTTGGCTGCCAGTATGGATACCATTGTCTTGGCACGCTTTATCGCACCTTCTATGATCACTATTTTCGAGATCAACAAACGCCCGGTCCAACTAACAAATTCTATGGTTGGCAGGCATTCTGTAGCACTAATGCCGGTGGTTTCTCATGCTTCTGGCAGGGGAGATAAAAAGGGCATCCTGGATTTAATCAACGTTCAGTTTAAATACTACACTTACGCTGCGCTGTTCGTGATCCTGATTTTCTCGCTTTGCTATAAAGACCTGCTAACCGTTTGGGCTGGCAAGAATAAATACGCAGGCGACACCATTCTATACTTAATGCTGGCGAACTTCTTCTTCCAACTGGTGGGCTACTTCATGCAAAATATGGGCTATGCCTTGGGTGATATCAAAATGAACAGTATGGTAAATATTGCCAAGGGGATAGGTATCGGCGTGTTGTATTATCCGATGGGCGCCCACTTCGGTATCATCGGTATCCTGACGGTAATGTTGAGCTTTAACGTGATTGTAGAGTTTTTCTATTTCTCTTACAGGCTTTATAAACTTGGCTATCTGCAGCAATCCCTTATTAAAACCAGCCTTTCACACTGGATCATCGTAGTTCCTGTTACACTGATTGCCTATAAAGGCATCGCATTATTGGCGACAGATTTTATCGCTGCAGACCAAAGTCTGGTGCGTTTATTGTTTACCGGTGCGGCAGGAACAATCACTTACGCGGTAATGGTGATGGTGGCTGATAAAGGCTTTAGAAAAGATCTGGGCGAGAAGCTTTCGGGTATGATGGGGAAGCTTTCAAAAAAAAATAGGCAACCGCAATACGAATTGGTAACTGAAACAAACACCTTATAAAAACATATAAAAAATGGCTAAACTGGTAATTATGCTGCGTGTTAAAGACGGCATTTTCTTTATCAATGAATGGCTTGAAAGATATCAAGATATAGCAGACGAAATTGTCGCGCTGGATAATGGCTCAACTGATGGCACTTTAGATGTGTTGAAGAGCCATCCAAAAGTTGTACAGGTGCTTCAGACAGAGGGCTACAACGAAGGCCGTGACAAGAACATGGTTTACGATGCCGTTAAAGAACGCAAGGCGGACTGGGTAATGTGGTTGGATGCCGATGAAATTCTCGAACCAGGCGTCAACCGCAAGGAGTTTGATAGAATGATGGACAGCAAAGTAGTTGACCGTTATGTGTTCAGACGCTTCCATTTCATAGATCGTGAGCATTTCGCAGGGTCGCCTTACTGGTTAAACTATTCTGCCGGGCATGATCGTATGCTTTGGCGCGATAAACCGTCAGGCTATTTTGTAGACCAACTGATTGATTCACCAAACGTGAAAGGAATTGGGGGTGTTAAGTATTACACCAACTACCGTTTAAAACACCTGGGCTATATCAACAAGGCTTTGGTGGATAAGAAAGCAGATATCTACCGTGGCGTGTTTAAAGAAGATACCCCGGCTATGCGTACCATGTATATCCATAACGAGAAAAAGATCCGTTGGGTAGATAACCGCCGCAGCCTAAAAGTAATCGGGCTGAATTTTATTCTGAACCTGCTTTTAATGAAGCAGTTTGCGCAAAAGGGTTTGAAACTTTTAGTGAAACCCATAACCAAAGCATTTAGGAAAAGCAAACCTGCAGTAATGCAGCAAGCTGTAAGTTAAAAAGTTAATTACGAAGCAGCTATGTTAAATAAAGTTATTCGTTTATGGCGGTATGAGTTTCTGGTGTGGGAGTTCGCAGTAATTGTATTTACGTTTCTGGCAATGGAAGGTATTTTCAATTGGCTGTTAATGCCTATATCCATCGTCGAACTGATGTACGAGAAACTGCTGAGCATCGCCATCTTCGGCTTCGTATTATATAAGTTCAGGGATCTTACCCGGGGCGAGCGGATCATGATATTTGCCGTATTGGTAATGCTGGTGCGTCTGGTGATCGAGTCGCTCATTAAATATGGCACCGTGATGCAGGAGTTTACCATGTATACCATCCTGTACCCGGTGATATTTACGGTATACATCAAATGGCTTTGCCGTACTTATCAGCTTGACTTTCTCCCTTTCGTAGCCAAATTCTACATATGGCTTTATATCGGGTTCATGATCATCTATGGCAGAGGCTTCTCCTTTAGCCTTAATGAAGTGATTATGGATGATTACGGTCCGTTTTCAGGCGACTCGCGGATTATTCATGCGCGTTCCATCTTCATGATGATTATCCCTATGTTGTGGTACCTGATGCGCTCGATCAACCGCGATTATAAAGGCCTGGTGCCGTTTGCGATCTGCGTGGTCGTGATCCTCATCCACCAACACCGTTCCGTATGGGCAAGTAGCGTGGTGGCGCTGATCGTGTTCCTGTTTGCTGCTTATCGCAACCATTATATCTCTTTTGTAAAGCTGTTCAAAATCAGCATGGCCGCGCTTATCCTGTTGGTTGGCGTGTGGTTTATCGTCAGCTCGACTTCGCCAAAAATGATTGACTTTTTTGAGGAGCGGGGCAGCGAGATTTTAAACCCCACCCGCGAGGGTGGTACTGGCGAGTTCAGGGCACAGCAGCGTCTGGTATATTTTCAGTATGTGCTTCAACGGCCGGTGTTTGGCTGGACATTTGAAGGCTTTGAGATGCCTAACCCTTTGGTAGACTGGTGGCCAGCAAAAAGCGGTCAGCACTTCCACGAAGGGTATATGGAGATGCTTTTTTACGAAGGAATTGCTGGTCTGATCCTGAAATATGCTATCGCGATTTATATGCTGGTCAAGGCATTCAGTAAAAGGCTTAGCCAGGAATCGGTTGTCCTTGTGGCCTTTGGTGTTGCCGGAATGGTATTCTCCTTTAGTTATGTGCTCCCGCTGATTTATTACGGAATGATGGGCCTGGGTTGGTACTATATTGAGAAAGATGCCGGCCCCGCTATTACCAAACGGAAAGAAGAGGATGAAGAGCAACGCGAAGAAAGTAACGACAATTTGTTAAATCTATTAAAAAATAAACAGCCTAACGGCTATCTGCAATAAAAACGCTCACAAAATATCTACCTATGAATTATATAGCTACTTGGTTATGTGCCGATGAGAAGGGCGAGGAAAGTATCTTTCCGCAGACCGGGCAGAAATCATCCAGCCAGTCGCATCAGAATATTTACTGGCGCTGCCTTATTTTGTTCTACGCAACCAGCAAAAGATTTAATAAAGCAGAAAAACACCTGCTGTTTACCAATGTGAAAACGCTGCCAACGGTAGACGGACGCGACGTTCAAACCACCCTGGACGATCTTGGTGTTGAAGTGATTTTTACAGATTTTAAATACAAAACACCGAAAGGATATTTCGGCATGTTCCAGAACCAGTTTTACGAGTTTTCTATCCTGGAGTACATCGCGACAAACTATACCGAAGATGAGGATAACTTCCTGATCGTTGATTCTGACTGCATTTTTATCCGCCCGGCACAAGCCCTGTTCAGTGAAGCACGCAAACAAGGTTTCCTTTCTTTCGAAGACGATTGTACAGAAGACCTGGTAATCCACGGCCTTAGTCGCAAAGATATGGGCAAATTATATGCAGACTTGTTGGGCCGTGAGGTCAATGAAGTTCCGGGGTATCACCTGGGCGAATTCTTCCTGGCAAGCCTTAAAAATGTAAAGACCATTTTCAACAGTTTTTTGGAGCTATGGCCTGAATTACTAAGACGCTACGAAGCGGGCCTGCCTAAGTTTAACGAAGAGGCGCATACGTTGAGTTATATCTATTATAAAAATGGTTTCATCGCCAGTCCAAAACGTAACCTGATGAAACGCATCTGGACCAATCCGGTTTTCTATCGTAATGTAGACCCCGCCGATAATGCGCTGGTGTTATGGCACCTGCCTTCAGAGAAGACCTTCGGCCTGGCGGACCTGTATCAAGTGCTGATCAGGAAATCGCCAAACTACGGTCTGGGCTTAAGCAATAATAAATACCAAAAGCTGGTAGAGGAGAAATTGTGCATTCCGCACTTACCGCTAGCTAAAAAGATCAAGTATTATTTGCTAAGTTATTATAGGGCGTTAAGAAAACGCATCAAGAAATTCAAACTGGCAAATTCATTTAAACTGGCTTACGAATAATAAATAAGGTTAACGATGAGAATAGCAGTGCTTTTGGCAACATTTAATCGCAAGGATAAAACTTTATCCTGCCTGCGTTCGCTGTACGATCAGCAGTTGCCTTCAGATATTACGTTTAAGGTTTTTCACACAGATGATAATTCAACAGATGGCACAAGGGAGGCGGTAAAGCTTTCCTTCCCGGATGTGGAGATATTGCACGGTAGCGGCTCTTTATTTTGGGCCGGCGGTATGCGTAACTCATGGGGCGCAGCCGTTAAAGAGGGTTTCGACTACTATCTGCTGCTGAACGACGATACCATCCTGTTACCGCATACGGTAGCCAGTTTGCTCGACCATGTAAAAGCTTATGGCAACGGTACCGATGCGGTAGTGATCGGCAGTACCATGGATAAAGATAAAGAGGTGATTTCTTACGGCGGCCAGCGTTTGTACGCACAGGATAAGGTGCAATACTATTCCGTTTTTAGCAAGACGGAAGCCATGGAGTGTGATATGGCAAATGCCAACATTATGCTGGTGCCCGATAAGGTGGTTAAAACCATCGGCATACTATCGGGCGACTATACCCACAGCATCGCCGATTTCGACTATACCTTACGCGCAAAGAAAGCAGGCTTTAAAAATATTGTGGTGCCGGGCGTTTCCGGCTATTGTGTAGACGATCATGGTAACAACTGGCGGTCTGGCCGTGTGCCGCTCCGCGAACGCATCAAATACCTGAAAAGCCCTAAGGGGTTGGCCTATTACGAATACCTGCACTTCATCAGACAGCATTTTCCGAAGCATTTACCGGTGGCTTTTGTAAAGCTTTGGGCAAAAACGCTGATGCCTGTTTTGTGGGACAAGTTTAAAGTTAGTAACGCTTAATTAAAGATATCATGGCTGATCAATCAACCGTATTAGCAGTGTTCTGCTATAAAAGAGCATCAAAACTGAAGAGATGTATAGATGCCCTGTTAACAAATCCGGAGTGTGCAGATATGGACATTATCTTTTTTAGCGACGGATATAAAAATGAAAAAGATAGGGCAGGGGTATTAGAAACCCGCGACTACATTAACTCTATTACAGGTTTTCGGAATGTGATCAAACATTTCCGCGACCGAAACTTCAGCACCGGTCCAAACTTCAGGACGGGGTTAACCTATCTAGCCGAAAACTATGAGCAGTTTATCGTGGTAGAAGACGATCTGATCGTGGCGCCGAACTATGTTAAATACCTGTTGGATGCTTTGAAGTTTTATAAGAACGATCAATCTGTATTTTGCTGTACCGGGTTTGTATATCCAGTAACTCCGGAAGCGTTCAACTATCAGTACGATTCCATTGTTTACCAACGCTTCTGCTCTTATGGCTGGGGTGGCTGGGCCGACAGGTTCAAAAATGTAGTTTGGGACGAACAGGAACTGCAGCAAATGATGGATACCCGCCCGGGCTTCAAAGCGCGGTTAAATGCTGAAGGGTACGATCTGGGCCGGATGCTGAAAAAGCAGATCAATGGCGACATCTCTACCTGGGATATCCAGCTACAGGTCCATGTGGCCGAAAACCATCTGAAGGTGATCTATCCAATTTTATCTAAGGTGAACAACATCGGTTTCGACGAGGAATCTACCAATACCTTTGGCGTTAACTGGATGGAAACACCTTTCGACGAAGGTAAACAACGCAGCTTTAAATTTTGCCCGCCGGATCTGATCGTCAAGCCGTTGCAAAAGCAGATTAAAAAGCCTTTCAGTTTGCCAGAGCTGGTTAAACGTAAACTGATCAATGAGTTTATTAAAGCAACAAGGCAGGTAAAAAAAGCTTCCTGAAATTAAATAGTTGAGCTGTGGCTGTGAAAATTCTGGTAATACATACTACATATAAAGCATTCGGTGGCGAGGATAGTGTGGTTTTTAATGAAATCGACCTGCTGAAGTCTACCGGGCATGAGGTGGAGCTTTTGCAGTTCTATAACGACCACCATACGCTGTTGAAAGTGTTGCAGATGCCTTACAACCTTTCTTCGTACCGGCAAACGGTTAAGAAACTGGCCGAATTTAAGCCGGATGTAGTTCACATTCATAATTTGCATTACGGCGGCTCGCCTTCGGTGTTGTATGCTATTAAAAAGTTTAATGTGCCTACGGTGGTAACGCTGCATAACTACCGCTTGCTTTGCCCGTCCGCCACACTTTATCATAAAGGCGAGATCTTTACAGACTCCATCCGCAAAGACCTTCCATTGAAAGCGATGTTAGGAGGGGTATACTTGAACTCTAAATTACTAACGGCCTGGGTGGCGATCACTACTTTTATCCACCAGAAGCTGGGTACATGGGAAATCCCGAAACGCTACCTGGTACTGGGCGATCACTCGCGGATTTTGTTTTCTTTCTCTAAGGTGAGGAAAATTGCCAGCCGCATTGCGGTGAAACCCAACTTCTGCTACCAGGTTGAAAACGTAGCTACGGAGAAAAGTCATTACTACTTTTATGCAGGCCGCATCACCGAGGAAAAAGGCATCATGACCATGTTGGAAGCCTTTGCTAAAAATGGTTTGCGATTGAAAATTGCAGGCGGCGGCCCGATGGAAGAAGAGGTGAAGGCGTTTATAAAGAACCATCCGAATATCGAATTCCTCGGTCGGCAGAACCGCGAGCAGATGAGCGAACTATTGAGCGGCGCCACTTCACTGATCTTCCCTTCCATCTGGTTTGAAACGTTTGGCATGATCATCATCGAAGCATTTTCGGCAGGTACACCAGTTATTGCCTCGTCATTGGGGCAGTTAAAAGAGCTGATCAATGATAAGGTAAATGGCTTGCAGTTTGCACCAGGCAATGCAGAAGATCTGCAGGAGAAGATCGCCTACTTTGAATCGCTCACCGACGAAGAACGCCAGCAGTATGGCGAAAACGCACGACGCAAATATTTAGAGAACTATACGCCGGAAAAAAATGCCGAGCAGTTAATCTCCATTTACCAGGAATTGGTAGCCTGATGGCATTTGTGATAAAAACATGACCGACTTAGGTGGTAAATATATTTTCACAGCTTAAATTTTTTTTGTTCATTTGCAGCCCATTCTTTTTTAAGGGATGCGACTCCGTAGCTCAGTTGGTAGAGCAACAGACTCTTAATCTGTGGGTCCTGAGTTCGAGCCTCAGCGGGGTCACGTGTTAAAGACCGGCGAGAAGTTTATCCTGAGTTTATCGAAGGAAGCCTCAGCGGGGTCACTGGAAAAAGCGAAGCGTAAAGTTTCGCTTTTTTTATTTTAAGGCAAAAAGCTGCCAGGTTTTCAGTCACTTTTTCTAACTATTCTTTCTCAATTCCGCTTTCTTTTCAGGGTGATTTTAAGGTATTTGGAAGGGTTATTTTACCCTTCATTTCGCTTTATTAAGTGCTTGTAGCACAGTAATTTAGTGGTATAAAATGGACCTAAAAATCACAAAAAAATGAAACGGAAATTTTTGATTTGTGTGTTTATCACATTGATTATTGCACCCCCCTTTTCCTCACAAGCACAAACAGGAATTGCAGTCGGTGTTTTACTGAATCAATTAATGGACAGGGTAGAAAACGCTATCCAACTGGCAGAAAATGCAGGTAAAGGAATTATTATTCAGGGTGGAAGTACACTTTATTTATCGATGGAAAACGCCAAAATTGCTTATGCAGAAAGCCTTGATAAAACGTTTGATCACGTTGACCAATCGACACAAGGAGTAATTAACCAATTAACAGCTCTTACTATACAATTAGAAAGACAGTCTGTCGATGATGTCTCCGAAATAGTCTCTAAGGCACAGGTAATCACTAATTCACTTCCGTTTTCAAATAGGGAACCGCAAATAGCACAGTTTTCTCCAGGCTATTTCGCACCAACTAATCAAGCCTATCAGGTATCGGTAGAAATAAAAGGTAATTTCTTTTACGCCGGAGATAACGGATTTACTCCTGTTCTTAAAGTAAACAATAAAGTATTTACTCCTGTTCAGAACACTACCCAAACGCTTAAATTTTTAATCCCGGTAACAGATCTCGCTCCTACGTTAAATAATACCTTTAGTTATTCTAAGGCCGAAGTAATTGTTCCGTATAAAACCGGCTTTATTTTTACCAGAAGAAGAGAGGCAGATTATAACCTGTTATTAGGTGTTCTACCAGGTTCCCCGGGCGCGATAAAAATCAAGCATAAGTCTATAAGAACGGTGCATGAAGAGCAAAGAAGATCAACCCAAACCTGGAGCCAACACTCTTCAAATGATGACATCACCCAAACCTATTGCAGTGACGGGTTTCCCGGATGGCATATTAAAGATCCCAGTTGCGTTGTTACCTGGTCTCAAGGAAATGAGAACGACCAATGGTCGAGATCATTAGTAAGTTATAATCCACAAGTTTGTTACAGAATCAATACTGTTCATCACCCTTGGGGGACCAGCGGTAAGGTAAATTTCCATTTTGAGTTCACGATTGAAAGGGATAATCAGGTTGAAGAATGGCTGGAAGATCAGGTTGTGTTGAATTGGGGTGAATCTAAAGTTTTCAATTTCGCGCCCGGCACATGGACGGTCAGCATTGATTCTTTTGATGGAAAACATAATGAGTATTCAAGCACAGTTTCCAGTAACTATCTCGATGTTAACGGAACAACTACAGCTGTCCAACTGCAGGTTAAGAAACCAGCGCAGGTTGTCTATCCATAATATTATAGTGAAGTTAAACAACAAAAGCGAAGCATAGCGTTTCGCTTTTGTTGTTTAAAACGCCTCGTTCAGATTCAGGAAGAAGCCCCGGTTGCCAAAGCGTCCGAAGGCATAGTCGAGCGCAAGGTTGGTGCGGATGGCCTTGTTGAATAACACCCGCAAGCCTGCACCGTAGCCGGGTTGGAATTTCTCGAAGAGTTTGGTGCCCTGGGTATCGTTAGCAGTTTGCAGGTTGCCAAAAGCAACGCCGCTCAGGAATTTATTTTTCAGGATGGGGAACCTGAATTCGGCCTCGGTATCGTTAAATTGTGTGCCTTTAAAATATTGTGCAGTATACCCTCTGCCGCTGCGGAAACTACCATCACGGGCGGTGCCTGGCAACTCGAGATAGGGGATATCACCCGATACCAAGTACGATCCCCAATTCCAGAAAGCCAGCACCGTTTCAGGGCTGGCAGATGATAAGCTAAAGTATTTCCTGAAATCGGTCGTGATTTGCATCGAGTTTTTTGTACTACCGATCCAGCTTTGATTAATCCGCATACCTGCGTCAAAGTAAATGCCTTTATAAGGGCGGTTCGGGTTATCGCGCGAGGTATATTGTAAGTTAAACAAAAATCCATTGGCCGAGTAGCCGTGGTTGCCGAACCCATGTTCACGGTTATAAACACCCTGTGGCGTGGTAGGGGCGGCTGTATCGCTGCCGGTAATATTACGACGGATCTCGAAAGAAACGCCAGCGCCAACAAACAGCCCTTTTGAAATCTCCTTGTAGGCTTTCTCGCGGAAATTGTAATAATTGGAGTGGATGGCATAACCTTTACGATTCGGGTTGGCCAATAACTGCTCGGCCGTAGTGCCTTCTGCTTTTCCCTCGCCGATGCCATAGCCAAAATCGGGCGTTACGGTTTTAGCAGCAACCAGGTTGCCCTGGAAATTCCAGCGGTTACCGTTAGTGAAAATGTTATGGTTAAGGTAAAAATAAATAATACCCTTGGTGGTGATGGATGCCGATGTCGCGCCGACGGACAGCAAGGTATTGGGGTCGGTACCTAATTTTTTACCGGCTACGGCCTTAATCCCGCCCTGAAAGCCAATGGTAGGATTGGCAGAAACGTTGGGAACGACAATAATAGCTGATGTTTTTCGAGGCGAATCCGGCTTGCGCCCGGGATGGAATACGTCGCGTACCAGGTCGCCAAAGTCATATTGCTTACGCAGATCCGGTTGTGGTGGCTTTACCTTTTGTCCGTGCTTTCCTAAAGAATCTGCTTTCAGCGAATCGGTTACGGGCGGTACCTGCGCGTACGTGGTTTGTCCTATACTCATGAAAAATAGGAGGGAACAGATATATGTTGGAAGCGCTTGTTTAAAGCGGCGGATGTTCTTAGCAGTTATCATTCTTCGGTAGATCATTGCCTGCTGATAAACCAATGGAAGGTTTAATAGTTTGACTACTGATGGCGATAGGGTCGAAACGGCTTCTATAAGGCATAGATAATTAGAGTGGATTGGAGGGATTATGGCAAACAATATCAGGGGTTTCTTTGTCGCTATTCAAAATTCCGGCGGCGGCAGGTCAGGCGCTTCGAACAGGTGAACAGCCGTCTATTGCTAATTGTCTTCAGCTGAATTTATCTTTATGACGAAACTTTCCAGATTCATCCTCTGCGGCATTGTATCGGTATTGCTTTTAGCTACTGCCAAAGCCCAGGCAATTACACCCTATCAGCTACGCAGTGGGTTGCCGCATGTTTTTGAAAAACTGAAACAACACCGCCCGTTGGTAATTGCTTACTTAGGCGGAAGTATTACCGAAATGGCGGGATATCGTCTTCAAACAGAAAGTTATTTCAAGTCCGCCTATCCATCGTCGAAAATCACCACCATTAATGCAGGCGTCGGCGGAACGGGTTCTTACCTGGCGGCTTTCAGGTTAAAGCAGGACGTACTTCGTTATCAACCGGATTTGGTTTTTGTGGAATTCGCAGTAAATGATGATCAGGAAGACGCGCAAAAAAGCAAAGAGGCCATTGAAGGGATCGTCAGGCAAATTAAGCGTGCTAACCCACAAACGGATATTTGCCTTTTGTATACCGTCTATGAGCCGATGCTTGCTTTATACCGCCAGGGTAAACTGCCATCGTCAGTCACCAATACAGAAGCTATTGCCGCGCACTATAACTTGCCTTCAATCAACCTTGCTCCGCTAGTACTCGAAAGGTTAAAACAAGGCAGCCTGGTTTTTAAAGCAGATAAAAATATCTCCTCAAAAGCTAATCAATTAGTGTTTACAAATGACGGCACACATCCAACCCAGGAAGGGCATAAAATTTATACTGCTGAAATTATCAGTGCGTGGAAGTTGTTGCGGAACGTCAAGTTGGTAAAAATGGGCAGTCCATCGCTGATGTATCCCCATGCTTTACAATATGCATCTATTCAGCAGCTAAAGCCCGAGTGGTTTTCCGGCAATTGGCAGAGCGGGAAAAAAATGCCCGAGTTAAATCAATTCTTGAAGAATCTGCCAGGACTTGTTTACACGGACGACCCGAATAGCAGCATCACCTTAAAATTTAAAGGCCGCGAGATTGGTTTTGAAGATATTATTGGGCCCTCATCTAATATTGCATCGATCACGATAGACGGTATCACGGTTAAGCGTTACCGGTTTGACCCATACGCTTTTTATTACCACCGCAGTTATTTTTTTGTTGATGGGTTGAAAGACGGGCCGCATACGGTAGGTATCCGGTTGGATACAAGCCTCATTGATAAATTAAAAATGCTTGCGCCAGGACATAAAGACAATTTACCGTCTTACCGGAGGAAAGAATTATACATTGGCGATGTGCTGTTGAACGGGCAACCTTAAGTAATAGGTGCGCGCTACACTTTACCTTTCGTTTCGGTTTAAATCCGTAATGGAAGCAATTTTCTGTATGGTCTGGTCTAGCTCCTGGGCAGATTCATGGATAAACCGCGTCATTTTCCGTTGCTCGTCTTCCACCTGCTCATATCGGAGCAAGTCGGCCAGAGCCAGCAGCCGTACCAGGGGTGCCCTCACCAGGTGCGATTGTGTCCACGATATTTGCATCAGTAGCTTATTCTGCTCTTCTATGGTATGGATATGGTTTTTGATCTGGCTGATGTCACGACCGATCAGGCATGCGCCAACTACCTGCTCCGCCTCAATTACCGGCGTCAGCATATAATTGATCCATAAGGAAGGCATGCCCTCCCTGGGGTATTCCCGGTCGTATTCCACAATTTCACCACGATACGCTTTTTCCAGCATTTGCTTAAACGCCGGTTGCCGCTCTGCTTCCATATATTCAAAAATGTGCTTTCCGATCTGGTAACGGAAGGTGTTTTGATCTATGCTGAAATCAAATACTTTAGAGTTAAAAGCCTTAATATAACCCTGCCTGTCAAGAAGAGTATAGCCCTGTAAGGAACTGTCAAGAATGGCCCTCAGGTTAAATTCAGATTCGCTGGTCCTTTTTTCTGCGGCCCGTTGTTCAGTAATATCCCTCGCAAGTACAAGGCACGCGGGCTTACCATAATAGTCGATCAGGTTACAATCTATCCTAACGTCGATAACGTTGCCATCTTTTTTACGGTGCTTCATCAACGGTGCGGAAAAATGGCCTGTTAACCTGATCTCTGCTAAAATTTGCTGGATACTTTCATCACTATCCGCTGTTCTTATCGCGGATATATTGAGGTTAAGAAATTCTGATCTTTCATAACCATACTGATCGAGTGACGAATTGTTAACGTCTAAAAAGTTACCGGTATCCGGGTCTACTACCCACATTGGGCTGGGGCTCGCTTCAAAAAGGTTATAGTAATAATGCCTTAGTTGGTACTGCCGGCTTGCATTTTCGTGCAGGCTGCGAAAAACATAGGCGATGAGGCCGACAAATACCACATCTATGAATAGCAGATTGGCATTACGGGCAATCCATAAGCCTGCGGTGTACTGGTGGTCGGCAGCGGGGGTAACTATCTTGCGTTCAATCAGCAAAGCAAATCCCAGGATGAGCGATAAATTTGATAATACGGCTAACCAGGCGAATCGTCTGGATAAGATCAGCGCGGCAAGTATCGGGATGATAAAAAGATAGAAATCACCCACACCCTGGTAGCCACGATAAAATATTAAAGTTGCTGCAAGAATATAAGCGATTATTATAGAGCCTATTTTCTTCTGTCTGATGGTAAATGCAGAAGAGAAAGCAAGAATTACCTTGAAAATAAAACAGGTAATATCCACAACCGCTACTTTAAAAAAGCCATGAGTAGCCGTAAGTATCAGGCCCGGGATGAGCGCTATTAAGCTGGCGGGAACGCAAATGGTAATGTAATAGCAGAAAAGCTGGTTTTGCCAGCCCGCTATATCATCGCCTGGTTGGTTATTCTGTAAAACGCGCTTGGCTACCAGGCGCGTGTAACGCTGCCATAGTATTCCCATACGCTTTGATTGTTTATGGTGAACAAAGTTTTCAATTAGGGTATTAGTATTCTCTCACTACAAATATACATATTTGGAATATTATGTGCTTTATTGGCTATATTGCTGTAAAATTCATCTACCTAAACAAAATCTTACCGTATCAGTTGATAAGTATCGAGCTGACTATTTTTTAAAATGAGCAAAGTATTTACCATTACCGAAGGCCTGGAAAACCTTGGCGCTTTGCGCACAGGTGGCCAGGGTTCAGTTTATAAAGCACGGCGCATCGGCCCGCTGATAACGGCCGTTAAGCTGATACCTACACCTATATACAGTGAAAACGAGGATGATAAGAACTATCGAAATTTCCTGAACGAGGTTGAGAAACTAAAACGGGTAAACCAGCAACCTAATCCTAACGTAGTTAAAATACTCAGTTCCGGCGTAACCGAAAGCGGTTCTTTCCCCTACATCGAGATGGAATATATAGAGGGGCCCGACCTGGAAGAGTTGCTTAAACCGCCACACGATAAGATCTTTACCATTAAGGAGGTGATTAAGGTGGCGGACCAGTTGGCCTGCGCCTTGAGCCATTGCCATAATGTAGGTGTAAGGCACGGCGATATTAAAAGCAATAACGTAAAGTTCAATATCCATTCGGGTAACTATGTGCTGCTGGATTTTGGTTTGGCGGTGATGTCAGACGAGCAACGACGTACCAGTTTGCGTAATGCCGGGGCGATAGAATTTATGGCGCCCGAGCAGAACGAAGGACGCATGCTGTTCCAGACCGATGTTTACAGTTATGGCATTATCCTGTTTGAGCTACTGGCCGGAAGGGTGCCTTTCCCGCTGAATGATAATGGTGAAAACGCCAGGAATAATGTGAGGCTGCAGCATATAGAACAACCTGTTCCGAACCTGCTTGCGCTTCGTAAAGAAAACATGCCTGAAAGCTGGCCGGAAGATAAAAAGGCCATGGAGATGCAGGTGCCTGACTGGCTGATCGCCCTGATTAATAAATGTCTTGCTAAAAAGCCTGAACAACGGTACGCCGACGGTATGGCGCTTCACGAAGCCATTAATGAGCATAGTATTTCGGGAGGCACGAATGCAGAGCTTCAGGCAGAAAATGATCGCTTGCGAGCGCTACTTTATGACCCCGTTGCCAAAAGCAAAGCACAGGCAGAAGCCAGCAGGGCTTTCGCTGCGGAAGAGCAGCAAGCGCCATCGTCAGACATGGTACAGATTTCTAAACCTCTATTTGTAGTGATGATGATCCTGCTTGTGGGATTTATGGGTATTGCGGGGTACTATACACTGTTTTATCATAATGGCAAAACGCCCGAGAATACAGGCCAGTTTGCGGATACTTTAACAGGTAAGAATGATACAACCATACATACCAGCAGCGGCGAACAGGATAACAACACCTCATCTGAAAATACGGTGCCGGTGCAGCCCAAAACGGATACGCCGCAGGTAAACAGAGAGATTAAACCAAAGGTGCCGGAAACTATCCCGGATACAACGCAAACCGATACAAGTAATTCCAACCCCGATCAGCAGTAGTACCGGGTCTTTGAAACACTGATCGCGATAAACTGTTGATGAGTTATTATTAAAAATACAACCTGCCTTCATGGAATCGAAACCTAATTTTTGGGAACGTTTGGGTATACAAGACTGGTTCTTAACCAGTGCCAATAACGGCAAGCGTAACACAGAATACGCCTTAACGCCGGATGATGTTTATAAATACATTGTTCAGAAATTCACTGAATCAATCGGCGATCTGTCTTTTGCAGACCGCGTTGTATTCTATCATGAATTTATCATCATCCTTAGCGCCGATGATTACCGCCAGTTTATGGATAATAAACAAGGCATATTCGGCCTGATTGTTAACGAGTGCGTTAAGAAGTTTTACGAGGTATTGAAAGGATACCGCGAGCAGGGCAAGACCGTTGTGCCTTCCAGCTCGAAATGGGTATTCAGATTGGTATCACATCCGGATTATGCCAAAGGCGATAAGGGATTTATCGGCAAGTTACTGCCAGAAAGCAATACGCCAAAAGAAGAAAATCTTCGGGTAACTTTTATTCCGCGGCAAACGGGTATTGCGCAAACCTTTGATATCAGCCAGGATATTCTTAAGGGCTTTACCTACTACAGCGAAGGGTATTATGAATTGCCTTACGAAGAACAACTCTCGCTCGAAGAAAAAGAAAATGTAAAGGCAGAAAGCAATAAAACCTTCGCGCGGATGGAAACCATATTGCCTGATAAACAATTCGCCGGGAAAAAAGTAGAGTTCCTGATGCGCGAGCAGGAAATCATCGTTTCGGGAGCAGACGAAGAGCGTGAAGGCGGAGAGATATTCAAGATCCCTTCTGATTGGGTGAACACACCGCACCTGATGATCAGGTATAACAACGCGGATGGTAAATTATATATGGCATCATTCGGCGAGAAAACAATGCTGAATGAGAACGAAGTTCCGGCAAGTAATATACAATCGCCGGAGTTGATTCCGTTACCATATAATTCGCGCATTATCCTGAACGGGATAGTTGGTATCAATATTTATAAAAACTAATATGTCGCAGATACTATCGTTGGGTTTGCTGGTTGTTTGTGTGCTGTTGCTGGCAACTCATTTTAATGACATTAAAAGCTCGGGTAAACGTAATGGCTGAAAATTATTTTGGAATAACCGATACAGGCAAGCAGCGCAGTAATAACGAGGATACTTTTATAGCGCAGCCTGCCGGCAATAAGAATTATTTGCTGGCTTGCGTAATAGATGGGGTAGGCGGATATGCCGGCGGCGAAGTAGCTGCGGAGATTGCTCGCGATACCATCATCGAACAGTTAAATAACGTTAGTGATAACGTTGAATCGGCTATTGTAGCTGCGTTACAGCTGGCTAACGACAAAATTTTTAATGCTCGCACGTTGGATAAAAAGCACGACAGCATGGCCTGCGTATGTACCCTGGCCGTTGTTGACCTGCAGAACAACCAGCTCACTTATGGACACGTTGGCGATACGCGCCTATACTTATTCCGTGATGGTTCTTTAATAAAAATAACCAGCGACCATTCTTTCGTTGGTTTTTTAGAAGACTCGGGCAGGCTGACCGAAGAAGCTGCAATGAATCATCCGAAACGGAACGAAATTAACAAAGCCCTGGGCTTCGAAGGCAATATTGCCAGTCAGCAGAACTATATCGAAACGGGCAATTCGCCGTTCCTTCCCGGTGATGTGTTGTTGCTCTGTAGCGATGGCTTGACCGATATGGTCACTAAACAAGACATCATCACCATCCTTAACGAGGGTAGTTCCTTAAAAGAAAAGGCGAAACACCTGATCGACCTGGCTAATCACAACGGCGGGCATGATAATGTGACGGCCGTACTGGTAAAGAATGATAGGAGAGCGGCCACACAGGAAATTATCACCCCGGTAGCTCAAAAAAAGAGAGCTGATGAACCGGCGGTAGAAGCAACAGTAAGTGATACAGATGTTGAAAAGGAAAGTAATGTGACCGAAGCAGTTCGTCCTGCCAAAAAAAGCGGCAGGGGCGCCAATAAGTTCGTGATCGTCATACTCGTATTAATGATTACAGCTTTCATTGCAGCTACTATTTACACTGCTTATCAAAAAAAACAGTCGGCTGATGCGGCAAAGCCGGTTACGCAAACCGCGGTTGTTACCCAGGATACTACTGTTAAAGCGTCAACACTTCAGGGAATGCTGGATAGCTTGAAAACGGACACGCTGAAGCTAAAAGTGCCGCAGGTTAAAGCGCCGCTTACCCTAACTAAAAGTACCATCATAAAAAAAGATACGCTATTTATAAAAGGCGATGGACAAACGGTAATTGGGCCGGCGGCTGGTTTTAACGGCCCTGCTTTTATTCTGCCAAAAAACTGTAAACTGATTGTGATGAGCAACCTTACATTTGATGGCTTTAAAACCGCCATTACTACTTATAACAATGCCTTGGTGCTGAAAAATGTAAAGTTCAGTAATTGCGAAGTGCCTGTACAGGTTTCGCTTACCACAATGAATAATGCTGCTGTAAGCGGCTGGTTGCCCGACCATGTTTTAAAATCCGATACCTCTGCAAAAGCCGTGAAGAAATAATACGAATGGAACAACATCTACCCCAAAAACCTTCAAGAATTAAAGAGCGGATTTTTCTTCTACTGGGCGCTATTGTGCTCGGGTTATTGTTCTATGAACTTTTCGGCGTACAGCAACGTAATTTTACCGATGTCGGGTCGCGGCTGCGCGAGGGAACGATGGTTAACCTGAATGGCAAAGACCCATCGGGCAGCTTTCGCCGGTTATTGGAAAAGGGCTATTACTTCGATGATAAAAAAGATATCGACCTGATAGAAACAGCGGTAGCGAAAGGCATGAAGCCAGGCGAGCAGTTTGACAACATTGGCGAACTGAACAAAAAAAGCTTTTTTATTGATGCTGATGAGGCGTGGGAAACAGGCGGGCAATCTTTTAAAAAAAGGGTAGAAGCGTCCCGTGCGCTTTTAGGCTATAGTGGTGATGATTCTGTTCGTTTTGTAGAGGAACGTAATAATCCGCCTCAGTTAGCCGATATGGTAGACGCCGCGGCAGGGCATAACAGCATAACCGCGTCGGTTTCGCACGAAAAAGCGCCGGTGGCGGGGGTACTGATGCGCTTGCGTATGGTACTGCCGCAAGATAGTATTGTGAGCGACGATGAGGACGAGGATCCTAAAACCATAACAGAAAATACAAGCCAGATCAAAAGAACGTATGCTTTAGATTCTGCGAAGCATAAACGTTTGCAATCTTTCGCGGCTTATGCCCGCACCAACAGCAACGGCGAGGTGGTGTTTAAAAACCTTCCAGATGGTAAGGCATATCAGGTTTTGCCCCTTCAACCCGGTTCGCAGTTTGGGAAGTCGCAAGGCGTACAGGAATTAGATGAGGATGTGTCTTTGGCTTTTCGCCAGTCGCCGCATACTGTTCGTTTGCTTTCTACCCGCGATTTTAACATTCTGAAGAAAGAGAAATCGCTGATTATCCGCACCCCGCAGCAGTTTAACCGATGGTACTGGATCGTCGTGGCAGGATTTTTCGCCGCCTTCCTCATCGTGCATGTGATTCTAAGCATTCGGTTCCCGGAAGCCGACCTGATATTACTCCCTGTGTTGATGATTCTTACCGGGCTGTCATTCCTGACATTGTTGAGTATACAAGACCCCCTGCGCGACCGCTTCCTGGCGCGGGACACACTCTACTATTTTGGGGCAGGTATGTTTGGCATCGTATTGCTCCAGTTTTTTAACATTCGCCGCCTGACGCCAGACTCTGGACTGTACCGCCTGTTTGTATTTAAAAATGTGAATAGTGCGGCTAAAGGCTGGCCGTGGATTGTAATCGCTATGGGGCTATTGGCGTTGCTGGTTAAATTTGGTACAGGGCCAGAAGGCAGCGGCGTTAAGGTGAATTTGTTCGGCTTTCAACCCAGCGAGTTTGTGAAATATTTAGCGGTGCTGTTCCTGGCTGGTTTTCTTGCCGCAAACGAGCGATTCATCAGCGAATATCCAACTTTTAAAAAACGCTTAACCTTCTTCGGGTTTGCACTGGCGGCCATTGTGACTACGCTGTTGTTGTTCCTGGTGCTGGGCGATTTAGGTCCGGCGATGGTGGTGTGTTTCACCTTTATCATTTTGTTCTCCTTTTCGCGGGGCGATTTCCTGTTCATGGCTGGTTCGGTGGTACTTTATGTGCTGCTCATCTGGGGACTAAAGAACGTGTGGCTTTCTACCTTAATCACCGCCGTTATATTGACATTGCTGATGCTGTTTAAGCGTAAACAGCTGAGCGAATCAGCGATCATGACGCTGGTGATCATGGCGGCATTCCTAACCATAGACCAGGTTCCCGGTTTGGATAAATACTTCTCCGGCCCGGTTCAACGATTAAAAGAACGCAAAGCCATATGGCAAGATCCATGGAACAACGAAGTTTACGGCGGCGACCAGGTAGCCAACGGTTTGTGGGCCATGTCATCAGGCGGTATAACAGGGCAGGGTGCGGGTGAAAGTTTTGCTAAAACCATTCCTGAAGCGCATACAGACATGATCTTGCCTTCTATAGGCGAGGAGTTTGGCTGGACGGGTATTGTATGCGTGTTCATCCTGTTTTTGATCCTTTTGCACCGGGCTATTATTATCGGCAGGCAGTCGGGGACACCGTTTTTGTTTTATCTCTGCGGCGGTATAGGGATATGTACCTTTGTGCAATTTCTGCTCATCGCCGGGGGCTCTACAGGCGCATTGCCGCTTTCCGGTGTGGTACTCCCGTTTGAAAGCTACGGCGGTTCATCGCTTATTGCCAATCTGGTGGCTGTAGGCTTTTTGTTGTCAGCATCACGTGTAAAAGGTACTCCCGTACAGATGGCTTACATTACCCAACAACAAGATCGTAACCTGGTACCTGCTTTAATGGCCGCCTGCGTTGGCTTATTGCTGCTAACGGTCAGTGTATCCCGATATTTGTTCAATAATAAAAAGTGGGTAGTACAACCAGCCTTAGTGGCAGATAGAAGTGGGGCACGTATGTTCAGTTACAATCCACGCATTGCTATTTTGATGAACCGTCTTCAGGCCGGGTCTTTGTATGATCGTAATGGCCTGATCCTGGCAACAAGTAATCCGCAACTGATCCGTAAGCAAATCCGCCAATTAGAAAGTGCAGGAGTTACCGATTATAATCTCGATTCGGCTACCCACAAACGTTTGGATAGGTATTACCCGTTCGAGGAGCAAGCTTTCTTCTGGACAGGAGACGCCAATACGGGTGTGTTCAATGGCAGTACAAACGGTTACTTTGCCGAGTATGAGCATGCGGCCGAATTACGCGGCTTTAAAACACCTGTTACCAGTTATAATGTAACAGCAACCCGTTTCCAGGAAGATCGTTTCTTACCGCGAAACGTAAGGGAAATGACGGTAGCCAAAACAGATTATAGCGCTATAGCTCCGCTGCTGCTTGCGGGCATTAACAGTAAAGAAGTTGACGCATTTAAAAAGCGCAACCGCGACGTGCAATTAACCGTCGATGCAGGACTGCAGACCAATATTCAGCAAATGATCGCTGCGGACGATTCGCTCAAAAACAACCGCGTTTCTGTAGTGGTAATGGAAGCAGAAACCGGCGATGTGTTAGCTTCTGCAGTTTATCCGCTTCCGCCGGTAAAAAACTGGGAACAACTCACCATGAGCCAGTCTGAACAGAACGCACAAAATTATTGGATGACCACTGCCGACCTTGGTTTTACCTATGCCACGCCGCCGGGTTCTACTGCCAAGGTACTTACCGCAATGGCCGCCTTTAATAAGATGGGTATAGCTGCAAAAGACAGAACTTTTGAAGTAGAAGCAAGGGAGCGGATCCGGACCAAAGGATTGGAGCCCGATGAAACCGGGACCATCACCATGGAACGGGCGATAGCGAAATCGAACAACGTGTACTTTATAAAGCTGGCGAATGAAGAGCATTTGCAGGAAGATATGGCTACGCTTTATATGAAGACAGGGATGTTCCTGCATGGAGTGGGCGGTTACTTTTACGCCAAGCGCAACAATAACGAAAAACAGGAAGAGAAATGGCGCGAGCTTTGGCGAAAAACAGAATTTAATACCAAGCCGCGTTATGATCCGAATAACATCAGGCGTACCCGAGCTAAGGGTATTTCCGGTATGGCCTGGGGGCAGGGTGAATTGATCGCTACACCGGCCGCAGTAGCAAGGTTGGCCTCTGGTGTAGCCAACAACGGTACGCTGATGGAAAATCGGTATGTGTTAAAGGTAAGCGATTCGACAACAGCAACGCGGAAAAGTTCGGATCTGGCAGCTAATCCGCAATATGCACAACTGCTTAGAAGTTATATGATAGAACAAAGCGCGCCTAAAGTTCCGATTCTGGGTATTAGCGTAGCGGGTAAAACCGGTACGCCGGAACGGATATGGAAGGGCGAACAAATAAATGACGGCTGGTACGTATTTTTTGCACCTAAGGCCAACGGTAAGGGTAATATTGTTACCTGTATACGGGTAGAAAAAACAAGGGGGTCTTCAAACGCGGTACATGCCGCCGGGAAGGATATTGTACCGTTATTGTTAAAACGGGGTTATATCAAAAATATAACAGAAGGGGCATCTTCGGTAAGCAGTCGTGTTGGAATGATGAAGGCTGTTGAAAAGCCGGAAGAAGAACCAATAGAACCGGATACCACCGTTCAGTAAATGGAAAAACATAAGCAGTAAAAACAGGGTTATTATAATTGAATTGCAGATCATGTTTGGATTATTTAAAAGCAGTACCGGCGAGCGACCGATGGATGTGAAAGCCATCCGGGATGCTTTGCTCAGATTTATAAAAGATCAGCTGCAAAAGCTGGAAGGGGAAGCCGGCGCAATTAAGGGCCTCCAGTTGTATTTGAATCCTTTACCCGAAGACAGGCATTTGTATGAAGCTGCTTTGAATATTGATCATGCCGAACAATTTAAAAATGAAGTACAGCGCATCGCCGATGATTACGCCCTGGCTTTACCGCAAAGTTGGACATTGGAGGTCGTTTTTACAGAAGAAATACCGACGCAGGCGGTAAAAGCGGCAAACTTAGGTGCTGCATTGTTTATCCGCACCACTAATCACAACATCCGCAAGTCTTCAGTAGCATTTATCCGTGTGCTGAACGGTAAAGCTGAACGCGATGAGTACGAAATTACTTCAGAAGGGGATAAGGTTAACATCGGCCGCGAGCGGCAGGTGCAGGTTAAAGATGGCTTTTTTAGAAAGAATGACATTGCCTTTCCGGGTGATAGCGAAAATGAAAGTAATAAGTACATTAGTCGCCAGCATGCCCACATCGAATGGAACAACGATACCGGTAGCTTCATGATCTTTGCGGATGAGGGCGGCGTGCCGCCGGGCAATAAGGTGAAAATCCACACCACCCGTGATGAGAACCTCATCAAGTTAAACTCAACCCATATCGGGCACCAGTTGCAGGAAGGTGACCAGGTAATTTTGGGCCAATCTGCCGTTATTGAATTTAGTTACAAGCCATCAGTTTCATAAGTGAAAGTTTTTACCATAACAGAAGGATTAGAAAATTTAGGTGCCTTACGCACCGGTGGGCAGGGTTCGGTCTACAAAGCACGCCGTATGGGGCCTATTCTTACCGCGGTGAAACTGATACCAACCCCTATTTATAACGAAAGCGAAGAGGACAGGAACTATCGTAACTTCCTTAACGAGGTTGAAAAGCTGAAGAAGGTAAACGAAGAGCCTAATCCTAATGTGGTAAAAATTCTTAGTTCAGGTATTACAGAAAGCGGTTCGTTTCCATTTATTGAGATGGAGTACATTGAAGGGCCGGACCTGGAAGAACTACTGAAACCACCGCACGAGCGCGTTTTTACGATAAAAGAAGCGGTGAAACTGGCAGACCAGTTAGCGTGTGCGTTAAGCCATTGCCATAAGGTAGGGGTAAGGCACGGCGATATCAAAAGCAATAACGTTAAGTTTAATACAAGTTCAGGTAATTACGTCCTGCTTGATTTCGGGCTCGCAGTAATGTCAGACGAGCAACGCCGCAGCAGTTTGCGGCATGCCGGTGCAATAGAGTTTATGGCGCCCGAGCAAAACGAGGGCAAGATGCTGTTCCAAACAGATGTTTACAGTTTTGGTGTGGTATTGTACGAACTGCTTGCCGGTCAGGTACCTTTTCCGCTGAATGACAGCGGAGAAACATCGCGTAATGCGGTGATGCTGCAACACATGGAAACACCCGTGCCAGACTTATTGACTATCCGCAACAGGAACCTGCCTGCACATTGGTCTGATGAGAAGAAAGAACGCGAGCTGCAGGTGCCGGATTGGTTATTAAAGGTTATTTACAAATGCCTGGAGAAGAAACCAGAGAACCGCTTTCATGATGGTGTAGCCTTGCATGATGCCGTTAGCAGGCAAAGTATCTCGGGAGGGACAAATGCAGAATTGCAGGCAGAAAACAGCTTGCTAAAGCAAAAGGTAAATACACTTGAAGAGGGGCAAACGCTTAGCCCTAATCCGGCTTTGAAATTCACTGAAGCGAAAAGAGAAGCCCAGAAATCAAGGCGGATTATTTTTACAGGTTTGTCGCTGATCGTAATCCTCCTGATCACGATGATTACAGCGCTTCGTTCGGCCAGCAAGAAAAAAGAAGAGGCGGCCTTGCTGCGCGACTCGGTCGCCCAGCTTCAGAAAAAGATCCATAAAGATTCAGTTGCATTTAAAGCATTGGCTTACCGGTATGCTACGGTGCGGCGCATACAACAAACCATTAGTGCTTCTATCAAGCAGGATAGCATCGCCCGTGCAAACGAACGGAAAAGAGCGACCACTGCAACCGGGAAGCCTAAGCGCAGAAAGAAATTTCTCGGGCTGTTTTAGTGATTTTTATTGCAAAAAATTACCTTATTATTTCAAAACATACTACCATGCACCTAATCGGTGCCGTACTTTTGCTGCGTTTAAATTCAGCACACCAATTACTAAGAAAAACAAATATTAATGGAAACAAAACAAGTTAAAGCATACGGTACAGAGGCTGCCGAAGTGCCCTTAAATGGACTGGATATTAACCGCAGAAAGCCTACGCCGCACGACGTAGAGATTGATATCCTCTATTGCGGGGTTTGCCATTCAGATATTCATACAGCGCGTAGCGAATGGGGACCTTCGATGTACCCTGTTGTGCCTGGTCACGAAATTGTAGGCAAAATCATCAGCGTGGGTGACCATGTAACCAAATTTAAAGTAGGTGATGTGGTAGGCGTGGGTTGTATTGTAGACTCTTGCCGCGAATGCGAATACTGTAAAGAAGGTTTAGAGCAATATTGCGAACCCGGTATGACCGGCACTTACAATGCACCAGACAAACACCTGCCTGGTAACCCTACCTTCGGCGGTTATTCTGAAAGTATTGTAGTAGATGAAAATTACGTACTTCGCATCCCCGAAAACCTTGATTTGGCTGCTACCGCACCGTTATTATGTGCAGGTATTACCACCTATTCGCCGTTGCACCACTGGAAAGTTAGCGAAGGTCAGAAGGTTGGGGTAGTGGGTATCGGTGGTTTGGGCCACATGGCTATTAAAATTGCCAAAGCAATGGGTGCACACGTGATTGCCTTCACCACATCCGAATCTAAATTTGCAGAAGCACAACGTTTGGGAGCAGACGAGGTTGTGCTATCTAAAGATGCAGAGCAGATGGCTAAATACCGGGGCAAACTGCATTTTATACTAGATGCCGTATCCGCCGAGCACGATATTAATGCCTACCTGGCTTTACTTCGGGTAGATGGTTCTTTAGCATTAGTAGGCGCTCCGGAACAACCGCTGCCTGTAGCTGCATTTAGCTTAATCCCAAAACGCAAAACCTTTGCCGGTTCTATGATTGGCGGTATTGCAGAAACCCAGGAAATGTTAGATTTCTGTGGTAAGCATAATATTACTGCTGATATCGAGATGATTGATATTAATAATATCAACGAAGCCTACGAGCGCATGATTAAAGGAGATGTGAAATATCGTTTCGTTATCGATATGGCTTCATTGAAAAATTAAGGATAGCATCGCCCTAAGTCTCAAAAAGGGGGAAAACTTAAGTCCTTCCGCCATTGGTGGAGGGACTTGTTTTTTACAGTTCTTCTATTCAATTATCAATTGTTCAAATTGGTGCCCGCGAAACGCTTCTGCAAGCTTGATGGTGTCGTTTGCCAGTTGAGAAAGCCCCGGGCCAAACATTTCCAGCAAATAACTTATCAGCCAAACAGTTTGTATGATTACCTGTAGATTTTGTTGCGTGTTGATATTCAACATTACCGTATGCCGAAAATACACGATAGGCGGCTTGCTCAAAAGTCCGAAACTACCAAGCGTGGAAAATTTATTGATATTCGCAATACCTGCTTTCAGTTCTGCTGCATCTGTCTTCACTTCTTCAACAGGAACGAAGCATTGCATTATAGATAGGCCGTTAAGTTCTGCTTCTATGCCTGGTAAAAATGATAGTTCGATTTGTAAGCCCCCTCTGGGATGCCCATCCATAGGAAGCGCAACCAATAAGGTGTCATACGGCACACTGTCATTTGCGCTTAGTAATTGGCTTGCAAAACCTTCTTCTTTCAATGCGTCAGCGTATAATTTAAGCGCCGTGAAATGCGCCGGGTTTCCCGTATCCATTGTTTAAAAATCTAATCCTTTTGCTATCGCTTTAGCCCGGTCCTGTCTCGCCTTTTCGGCATCATCAGACCACATGTAACTCAGTAATTCTGTTTTATCATCAGGTTTTGGCTTTTCACGGACACCCAGATTACGCACAATTTTACTCGCTGTATTTGGCTCATCGTTGTAGTAAGAGCGCCCTTCGTCTTTCGAAAGCTTAGTAGCAATTTGCCCGCGCACGTCCTCATGCCGCCTCATCTCTTCCGTTTTAAAATAGTCGCCAAAACCTTTACGTGGTACATTTTTCTGAACCTCAATCTTACCGTACCTAAGAGCATGGGGATCTTTCAATATCTCTTTACCAGACTGGTGCTTTTTATACATCTTATACAAAGATACGCCAAGCGCCACGCCGCCTGCTGCGGCCAGTAAACCCCAGCCTACAGGATTAGTGAGGCTTGCTGCAAGCAGCGCACCCCCGGCCACACCTAATGCGCCGCCTACCGCTTTTGCATAGTTTGCTTTTGCCTTTGTCCACTGGTTATCTTGCGCAAATTTGATGATGCCACCGTTTTCGTCCATTGTTTCTTTTCCCAATTGCTCTAGTTTATTGCTGCGGTAATGCGCCAGGCCACCGGTTGCTAAACCCGTCACCACATCTGCACTACTTTTTACAATAGCCGCAGGTGCAATCACCTTAGAGGCGATACTTGACGCTGCAGATAGCGCGCCGGACGTAGGTACCACACCCGATAAAGTTCCCAGCCCGTTAGCGCCGGTTTGCGCAGCACTGCTTAACGAGCTTATCACGTCAACAGCCTTAATTGCTTTGTCTTTCTTCTGATTCTGCGAAGTAATAATATCATGAATACCCACACCGGCATTGGCAAGCGAGCCTACCACACCCAATCCTTGTCCCGCTACCTTGGTCCATTCGCCAGTTGCCCCTAAGGTATCATTGTTGATTAAGTGGCTTAAGTTGGTGGTTTGGCTACCTATAAATGAACCGGCGCTACCTATTTGCCCCGTTTTTTCGACCGCGGTTTCATGCCGAGGTGTAGATCTTGCATCATATACTGCATTCTCGTGTTCTGCCAGCAAACTTTCGTTACCACGGTAAGGTTGGTCAGATCGTTGCCCGCGTCTTTCTAACCTGCGTCCAGCATGCTCGTCCCGGTGTATCGCATCGCCGAAGTAAGCTGCACGCCTACCATTATCAGTTAGATGAGCATAACGATCTTCCTCTTTTTTCTTTCCGAAGAAAGGCACCCATGACGGTAGACGCTGCACAACCAGGTTATTTACAGGCGATATGGTTTTTAGTTGTTTGGTATTACCATCGGCCATATTTTGGTAATCCTTCAGCTGTTTTATCCGGGGGCTGGCATCAGCCATAGCCTGATAAGGAGTAGCTGTGCGAAGCCCCGCAGCAGGAAGATGTGCACCGGTTCTGCCCGCTGATCGTTGCGTTGTGTTACCCGCGGATGAGTTATGGGTTAACTTCTGTTTTTCTGCCTGTGTTTTCAATCTAAGGTTATTGGTATATACAAGGTAAGGAAAAAATAACGTGTAATGAAACGTATTTTTAACATTAAATATAAAGCATATTTCTTTTTAATAAATCTTTTGCAAGGATGGTATTAACTGTTAAATACTTTGTATCGGAGAATAATTATTTTTAGTATCGTGATATTCAAACTATGAGTTCATTTGAAGTAAAAACCGAAACGTTTCCGCAACAGGGAGACGACGTTAATCACTACCTGTCATTGTTATTTACGCCAGGTTCAGCGAGTTATGATCAGCTGAAGTATGAATTGCAGCGTGAATACCGGTTTAATGGTTCGCCGGAGGTAACGTCCATCAAATTTGATAAAGGGCAGTTAGATGCAAATAAAGGGAGCTTCCGGGTGATCCTGGATATCAATTTTACTTTCGGCTGCGAAGATGTACAGACTGATAAGCATGACCAAACGTCAGATTGGACATTCGACGTTGATCGTGAAAAACAGCTGATTCGTTTTTATAGTTCGCCGTATGCAGAAGCAAGAAGTACCGCTGATGAATTCTGACAGTAGCTGCTGATAAATTTATATTATTCTTTTTAAGAATACTGCACGTATTTATACGTACCTTGTGTCACCTCTCATAAGTATTCTTAACTGAGAAGCAGCCTATAATGAATATTTATGAAATCGAACCTTTTGCAGAACGCTACACGGCTGATCTGAGCATTCTCAAGATAGAATTACTGAATAACCAAATTTTGAGGGTGATAATGATTAAAGGGAGCGACTACGACTATCTAAAGCATTATAATTTGTGGCGCGCAGTAAATGTTGCAGATATAGTGAGGTGGGTTAACTTTAGGGATGTGAATGTTACCTTCCTCATCGATGGGGATTTGATCTGTGATATCACTTCACTGATATAAAAAAAAAAGCACCCTGGTTTTGCCAGGGTGCTCTACAATAAAATGATTGTGATTTTTTAGATTACTTTAACATTTATCGCATTAGGGCCTTTTCTGCCCTGTTCTACTTCAAATTGAACTTTGTCGTTCTCACGAATTTCGTCGATCAAACCAGTTGAGTGTACAAAAACGTCTGTTTTTGTATCGGTTTGTGAAATGAATCCAAAACCTTTAGTGGTGTTGAAAAATTTCACGATTCCTTCTTTTTGCATTGTATTGTTATTTTGTAAGTCGGCAAGGTAGACAATTAAATCTGTCTATTTCTTATTTTATCTAAATAAATTTAATTTTTATTTAAATATGACCTGTTTTGAAGATCTCCTAAAAGCTTGCAAAGCTCTATTTCTATTGTTTAAATAATATATTTACCACCATGATGAACACTGCCGCCCTGTTAGCTATTGCCCGTAATGCAGCGTTGAAAGCAGGGGCAGCAATAATGAAAATCTACGAGCAAGGCGCGGCTGAAGTTAATCTAAAGGCAGACCTGTCGCCGGTTACTGCGGCCGACATCGCTGCGCATCATATTATCCTTGAACTGCTGGAACCATGTGGATTACCGGTAATTTCGGAAGAGGGGGATACTTGCAATTATTCTTCCCGGCAAAATTACGAATGGTATTGGCTGGTAGACCCGCTCGATGGCACCAAAGAATTCATTAAGCGCAATGGCGAGTTTACCGTCAACATTGCATTGATACATAAACACACGCCTGTTGCCGGTGTAATTTATGCGCCCGCTTTGCATCAGTTGTATTGGGGATCTAAGGACACTGGTGTATATAAAGAGGAGGACGACGTGCGTATTGAACTGACGGGTTTAGCAGCAACGCATAGTTTTGAAGAGCTATTACAGCGGGAAGGTTTAAACATCGTTATATCGCGGTCGCACCTTTCTGAGGAAACTTTGCAATTCATTAATCGGTTTAATCAACCGAAGCTATTGTCAATGGGTAGTTCGCTCAAATTTATGTTATTGCTGGAGAATAAAGCAGATCTTTACCCTAAGTTTGGCCCATGCATGGAGTGGGACACCGCTGCTGCTCATGCCATCTTAAACGCCGCCGGAAGAAGTATTTATCAGTTGAATTTACAAGACGAACTGGTTTACAATAAGCCGGATATGACTAACCCATCTTTTATCGCATTCTAACAAAATAAAACCGCCAAATGTTACCAATAAAACCTTCCATGAGAACGAAACAAACAATGGCAATATCTTGGATAGCATTAGGTTTAATGATGCTGTCGTCTACAAATCTGAAGGCACAGAAGCCGGTCGAAAAATCGCGCGTTATATTTTTTGAAGATTTTTCCGCCTCAAAGCTGGATCGCTCAAGATGGAACGTAATTGTGACAGATAAGGGCGTGGTTAATAACGAGCAGCAGGCTTATGTAGATTCATCTGCTACGTTATATATCGCACACGGGGCTGAAGCAGCCGGGGCGAAGGACGGCGCTTTGGTGATTAACCCTGTTTATCATGAAGGATATGTAAATGCGTCTAATAAACGGTTTGATTTTCTATCCGGCCGTATCGATAGCCGCGGGAAAGTCAGCTTTACTTATGGTACAGTTTCGGCGCGAATGAAATTACCTGCAGGTACTGGCCTATGGCCGGCTTTCTGGATGCTGGGCGAAGGTAAATGGCCAGATTGCGGCGAAATCGACATTATGGAAAATATCGGTGAGCCAGATTGGATCAGTGCCGCCCTGCATGGCCCTGCCTATTTCGGCGAAACGCCGCTGGTAAATAAACTGTTCTTTAAAAATACGGATATTACCCAGTGGCATGTTTATACGGTAGAGTGGTCAAAGAACGCCTTGCTGTTTAAGGTAGATAACCAGCTTTATTATCGCGTCACCCGGCCAATGGTAGAAAATTACGGCCCCTGGGCTTTTGATAACCCTAAGTTTTTGATCCTTAACCTGGCACTGGGCGGTGCTTACCCGGCAAAGATCAACGGAGTTAAAGCGCCTTATAACGGGTTGCCGGAAACCACCGTGAAGCTGATTAAGCAAGGCAAAGCAAAAGTTTTGGTTGATTGGGTAAAGGTTACGCAATAGTTGTACGTCAAAGATGACAATCTGCATGCCGAACTAATTTGATAAAAAACTATTTTTGTATTAATGAAGCGCATATTGGTATTGATACTTACAGTTTGTTACCTGGGGTTATCCTCGGGCGCGACGCTGCATTTTCAATATTGCATGGGGCGTTTGGTGGGCGTTGGGTTAAGTCCGGTAAAAGCAAAAGTTTACCGTTGCGGTATGGCCAAAAGAATGGCCGCAAAAAAATGCTGTAAGGATAAATATCAGGAGTTCAAGACAGATAAGTCGAGTATTGCCGTTTCTACTGCGGTGCCAGATCAAATGGTGGCTACTCCGCCTAACCTGTTTTTTGTATGGAGCCCGGTTGTCACAACGTTAACCCGGTATTTAGTGCCGCAGGCACAAGCGCCGCCATTGGCACTCGCCGTCCCGATTTATAAGCGTAACGCTACATTCCGTATTTGATTTTCTCTCCCTTTCAATAGGTGCAGTTTTAATCTGCCTAAATAACAACGGTATTTGCTGCCGGTAAATCTCACGTATTTAATTTCTTACAATCATGAAAACACTAAAAGTTATTCTTTTGGCGGTTGTTGTATTCGCTGCCGCTACCTTTAAAGTAAATGCCCAGTCAGAAGGTAAAACCACATTAAACCAGGTTCTTACCCATTATTTCGAAGTAAAAAATGCCCTTGTGTCCGGTAGCGCAACGGACGCTAATGCTAAAGCAG
This sequence comes from Mucilaginibacter straminoryzae, assembly GCF_022953055.1. Lineage (GTDB taxonomy): Bacteria > Bacteroidota > Bacteroidia > Sphingobacteriales > Sphingobacteriaceae > Mucilaginibacter > Mucilaginibacter straminoryzae. The sequence goes on from NZ_JALJEJ010000007.1 coordinate 188,296, forward strand.
GCGCTTTATTAGCTGCTATCGGCGAAGTAAAGCCCGCATCCCTGGCTGACGATCAGCAAAAAGCCTGGACAGCCTATGCCGACAAGCTTTCTTTTGATGCACGCCATATTTCAGAAAATAAAGATATCGCCCACCAGCGCGAACATTTCGCCAGCCTTTCAAAAAACATGTATGATCTGTTCAAGGCTTTAAAGGTGAACGATGTTGCTGTTTATCAGCAATACTGCCCCATGAAAAAGGCCAGCTGGTTAAGCGAAAGTTCGGCGGTTAAAAATCCTTACTATGGAAGCGCCATGCTTACCTGCGGTAAAACAACAGAAACACTATCGCCAATTAAGTAAGCTACAGGGGATGAGAAAATTATTAATGGCTTTCGTGATGATGCTGTTTGCGGTGGTTGCTTTTGCGCAACACCATCATATGGGCATGGGCGAAAGCAGTAAGCGGTTGCCGTTTTATACCAAAATAGGCAATCGCGATATTTACCATATTTATATTGCAGATACTACGGTTAATTACACAGGTAAGCAACGCCCGGCAATGGCCATCAACGGCAGTATACCCGCGCCGGAGCTTCAGTTTACAGAAGGCGATACGGCCGAGATCTACGTACATAACCTGATGATGATGGAAACTTCCATCCACTGGCATGGGTTAATACTCCCCAACCGGTATGATGGTGTTTCGTACTTAACCACCACGCCCATCATGGGTGGGCAGACGCACTTATTTAAGTTTCCGCTGGTACAGCACGGTACTTACTGGTACCATTCGCACACCATGACACAGGAGCAAAGTGGTTTATACGGGTCGTTCATTATTCACGAACGTAAGCCGGAACCGATGAAGGAGTATACCTTATTGTTGAGTGACTGGACGGACGAAAACCCTGAGCAGGTGCAGCGCAGGCTGCATAACGCCACCGATTGGTATGCCATCCGTAAGGGTAGCACCCAAGATTACTGGCAGGCGTTGAAAAGCGGGCACGTTAAAACCAAACTGACCAATGAATGGAAGCGCATGACGGCCATGGACGTAAGCGATGTTTACTACGACCGGTTTTTCAGCAATGGAAAGCCTGTAGCAGAGGCGCCGCAGTTTAAAGCCGGGGAAAAGGTAAGGCTGCGCGTAGTGAACGGCAGTTCTTCCACTTACTTTTGGCTGAAATGGGCCGGAGGGAAAATGCAGGTGGTTGCTAACGATGGCGAGGACGTACAGCCGGTTGAGGTGGATAGGATGATCGTCGGTGTAGCGGAAACCTATGATGTGGTGGTAACCATACCCAAGGACGGCAGCTATGAATTTTTAGCAACACCCGAAGACCGCACACGTTATACCAGTTTATGGCTGGGGCCGGGGCAGAAGCACCCGGCGAAGAAACTGGGAAGGCTGAAGTACTTTGAAGGCATGAAGATGATGAACGACATGATGGACATGCACGGCAACATGAAAAGTATGGACGGCATGGTCATGACGAATCAGGTTATGGATATGAACACGGTGATGTATCCTGAAATTACCGGTGAGGAAAAGCAACCGGCATCAAAAGGGATGGCAGAAGATCATGGCGGCATGCACCACGATATGCCCGGCATGGACATGGGAAACAGCACAGATATTGTGACATTGAATTACAACATGCTAAAGTCTACCCATGTAACTACACTGCCGACGGGGCCCACCAAGTTATTGAACTTTGAACTGACCGGGAATATGAACCGCTATGTCTGGACGATCAATAATAAAACCGTGTCCGAGTCGGACAAGATCCTGATCAAACAGGGCGAGAATGTACGTATCATCCTTTATAATAACACCATGATGCGTCACCCCATGCATTTGCACGGCCATTATTTTCGGGTGTTGAACGGACAGGGTGAATATTCACCACTGAAGAATACGTTGGATATAATGCCGATGGAACGGGATACCATAGAGTTCAGGGCATCTGAAAGCGGAGACTGGTTTTTTCATTGCCATATTCTCTATCACATGATGAGCGGTATGGGCCGCATCTTCAGTTACGAAAATTCGCCGCCTAACCCCGAAGTGCCGGACCCTGTAGCTGCCATGAAAATGATCAACGCGGACGACCGTAAGTTTTACGCCGCAGCGAAGGTTGGCCTTGAGAGCAATGGCAGCGACGGCAATGCTTCTTTAGCCAATACCCGCTGGCGTTTTTCAACCATGTGGCACTTAGGCACCAGCGCTACTAAAGGGTTTGAAAGCGAAACAATGGTCGGCAGGTTCTTTGGCCGTATGCAATGGTTGTATGCTTACGCCGGGTTCGATTATCATTACAAGCGTACGGACGACGTAGAAAAGAACATGTTCGGGCAGATCAGCAATAAGAATAACAGGCACACGGTTGTGGCGGGCCTTGCCTACACATTGCCGATGCTTTTCGTAGCAGATCTGCGGGTGGATGGGAACGGTAAGTTCAGGTTCCAGTTAGGCCGCGAAGATATCCCGTTAACCAATCGCTTAAGAATGACCTTGATGGGTAATACCGATAAAGAATATACTGCAGGTTTACGATATGTGGTTAACAAAACGTTCTCGCTTTCATCGCATTACGACAGCGATATGGGCTGGGGAGGCGGTTTAACGTTGACCTATTAATTTTTTGTTTCATTCTTTTTCAGACAGGATGCCTGCATATCTGCTCGCTTAATCAATCGGGCTTTTATCGCCAGGCATCCCATTTTTAGATGATATTGTAAACGTCTTACTGCATTCTGAACGCTTTTTCTTAATTTTTATATATAGGATATATTTTATCATAAATATTAATGTGTAACTTTAGGATAACCTGAACGTAAACACTAAGTACGTCCTATTAGTTTAATTATGAACCCCTTTTACAGCTATATTATGCAGGATGATGGATGGAAAAGCACCATTTCAATTAGTGCTGTAATCTTGTGTTTGAATTTATTGCTTACCTTTTTTATAAGTATAAAGCTAATTATCAATCCAATATTTCTTTTACGCTTGAATAAGGTGAGAAATTATCCAATCAACCTAAAGCTAACAAGCAGAGGGCGTTTCTCTGGTTTAAACTCGTAGAAATTTTTATCCCCTATTAAAGATGTTGAAGCAATACGATTCTTATTTGTGGAAATTTTTTCCCGATTTTGGAAATTATCTGCGCCAAAAATGCCATGTTGCATCTCTGGGCAGCTTTTTCATATTAGGTACAATTTTTATTAACTGTTAGTAAAAGTAAATTATGTACGGAATCGTGAATAAAGCAATCGAAGACCTGGTAATAAGCAATTTTGGCCGGGAAAAATGGGAAGCGGTTAAAGAACGAAGCGGTGTAGAAGTAGACTTCTTTATCGGTAACCAACCCTATGCAGACGAGGTAACTTACAAACTGGCGCAGGCTGTTTCTGATGAAATGGAAATGCCGCAGGCAGAAGTGCTGCAAGCCTTTGGCGAGTGGTGGGTTCTAAAAACGGGAAAAGAAAAATACGGGGGCTTAATGCAGGCCGGCGGACAGAACTTGAAAGAGTTTTTAATTAACCTGCCCGAGTTTCACAACCGTATCATGCTGATCTATACACGGCTTACCCCGCCCGAGTTTCAAGTAACTGATATAGAGGAGAATAGCCTTCATCTGCATTATTTTTCGAAAAGACAGGGGTTGCAGGAATTTGTGCGCGGGCTGATCTCTGGCCTGGGGAAAATGTACGATTGCCCGGTTACTATTGAACTGATTGAAAGCAGATTAGCAGGCCATGATCATGAAGTATTTAAAGTAAACTGGTAGTATGATGCAAGCAGCAGTTGGCGTGGCATTTAGTAATGAGCAATTAAACAGGGTTTTCCCTTTTTATTTCATTATTGATCGCCAGCTGCAGGTTACCGGTTATGGGCAAAGCCTGAAGAAATTAGCCGGTAAAGAACTACATGGATGTTTCAATAGCAATTTTCTGGTTTATCGTCCTCATCTGGACGTAATAGATTTTGATGCAATACATTCCCTCAGTGATCGTCTTTCTATTATAAAACTGCTCGATAAACCCGATCAGTTTCTGCGGGGGCAGTTCGAATACCTGGAGGATAGGGATGCGCTTTTATTTATCGGATCGCCCTGGTTCAGGGATATGGAATCTGTAACAGCAAGCCATCTTACGCTGCGTGATTTTGCCCATCACGATCCATTGATAGACTTGCTGCATGTGTTAAAAGCAGAAGAGATTGTAAACGACGATCTGAAAGAATTGCTGCGAACCGTACACCAGCAAAAAAAGGACTTACGAAATGCTGCGGAAGAGATTAAAGACATTGCGTTATTTCCGCTGCAAAATCCAGACCCCATATTCCGCATCGACTTTACTGGCAAGGTGTTGATGAGTAATCCCATTGCAGATTCAATTTCCTATTTTGAGTATAAGGAAAAGCACTACAGTCCGCAAGAGTTCTGGCCATACCTGGTTAAACAGATTGATCTGGCGGTAGATAAATGGAGTTTCGAAATCGTTTTTGAGCAGCGTACGTTTTCGTTTATCTGCAAGTATCTGCAAGAGCAGAACTACATCAATATTTATGGCCGTGATATCACTATAGTAAAGGAGAAAGAAGAACGGCTGAAGTTGCTTTCGCGAATAGTAGAAGACAATAGTGCAGTTGTTATTATAACTGATGTGGAAGGCCGGATTACCTGGGTTAATAAGAGCTTTGTGGATAACCGGGGTTTCTCTCTTGAAGAGGCTATTGGTAAAAGACCGGGTGAATTGATGGGCGGCCCAGCAACCGAGGGCGAATCAGATCAATACTTAAGACAACAGGTACAAGAGGCTAAACCATTCAAGACAGAGATAATCGGTTATACCAAAACAGGTGAAGCAAGATGGTTCAGGATACAGGGGCAGCCGGTATTTAACAACAGGAATCAACTTATCGGTTTCTTTTCACTAGAACAGGACATTACCCAGGAGAAACTCGCTTCTGAAAAGATCAGGCAGTCAGAAGCGCTTTTCAGAACCGTGCTGGAACGCGTTGGCGATAACGTATGGGAGCATCACTTTAAGTTAGCCAAAACCACTTTTTCTAAGCCTTATTATGAGTTCCTTGGCTACCCCGATGGTTCGCTTGTGGATGAAGAAGGTATGCTTTGGTGGAAGAGCGTATCGGAGGAAGATCTGTATGTACTCAGGTCTGCTTATGAAGATTATCAGTCTGGCCTGATCGATACACACAGTTTAGAGTACCGGATCCGCAGGCAGGATGGTACCATCCGTTGGATACTGGATAGGGGCGTGGTGATTGAGAAGGATGAAACCGGTTCGCCTTTAAGAAGTATTGGTACCCATACAGACATCACCCGTATCAAGCAGACAGAAATTGAGCTGGAACAACGCGTAAAGCAATTCAGGTCGTTATCTGAAAGTATACCGGGCGTTATCTATGAATATGAGTTTCGCGCCGATGGTACAGACGGATTAAAATATGTGAGCCCGGTTATCGAAAAAATGTTCGGTATAAAGGCGGAAGAGTTCAAGAATTATATGAGCTTTTTACACCCCGACGACCGCGAACGGGTAATTGAGAAAAATCGCCGCTCGCGCGAAACCCTGGCACCGTTTTATGATGAATCAAGATTAGTGATACCGGGTACGGGCATAAGGTGGCATGCCGTTCATTCGTCCTATTCCTACACTTCACAAACGGGCAGTATCGTGTTCACCGGGTTTATCCTGGATATTACCGAACGCAAAATGGCTGAGGAGGTGCTAAAGGCTAATGAAGAAAAATACCGTACCATAATTGCCAATATGAACCTGGGCCTTCTGGAGGTTGATACCAAAGGTATTGTCACCTATGCCAATAAGGGTTTCAGCACTATCAGTGGCTACTCGCCCGAAGAATTGGTTGGTCGCGAGGCAGCGCCGCTCTTCTTGGAACAGGAGGGTGTGAACTTATTGAATAAAAAATTTGAACAGCGAAGACATGGTATTGCAGATGCTTACCTGGTGCAGGCTAAAAATAAGAATAAAGAAGAACGCTGGTGGCTGATCAGCGGTGCGCCGCGGTATAACGATAAGGGCGAACTGGTAGGGTCTGTAGGCATCCACCTCGATATCACAGAACAAAAACGGCAGGAAGCAGAATTGGTAGAGGCAAAGATCCAGGCAGAACAATTGGCCCGTACCAAAGAAATGTTCCTAGCGAACATGAGCCATGAGATCCGCACGCCTATGAACGCCGTGTTGGGTATGAGCAACCAACTGGCTAAAACAGAACTGGATACCAAACAACAGTTTTACCTGGATACCATCATTTCTGCCTCTGAAAACCTGCTGGTAATTATCAATGATATACTCGACCTTTCTAAGATTGATGCCGGGAAGCTAAGCCTGGAAACTATTGGTTTCGAACTCCAAAAGGTAGCGGACAGGGCGGTCCAAGTGCTTTCGCTCAAAGCCGAAGAGAAAGGGTTGAGGCTGGTTAACACCTTCTTTGATCAGCAGATTTCACCGGTGTTATTAGGTGATCCCTTCCGGCTCAACCAGATCTTATTAAACCTGATCGGAAATGCAATTAAGTTTACAGAAAAAGGAACCGTCAGCCTGAAATTCTTTTTAGAGAAAGATGAGGATACGCAGCAGACCATAAAAGTTTCCGTTGAAGATACCGGGGTGGGGATGGACGAAAACTATATCGAACACCTGTTTGATAAGTTTAGCCAGGAAAATGAATCTATTACACGCCAGTATGGAGGTACGGGTTTAGGTATGAGCATTTGCCGCGAACTGGTAGAACTGATGGGGGGAACTATCGGCGCGGTTAGTGCAAAAGGAAAAGGAACAATAATAGCTTTTACCATTACGCTTAAAAAAGGCCGGGTAATAGATTTGCCGGTACAGCAGACTACGATAATAGATAAGCGTTTCCTGCGTGGGAAAAAGATACTTGTAACTGATGATAATGAACTGAACCGCCTGGTGGCATCCATCATTATCAAAAGTTATGGTGGAGAAATAACAGAAGCTGCAGATGGCGAACAGGCGCTGGAGCTACTGGCAAAGGAAAAGTTTGATGTGGTATTAATGGATATCCAGATGCCGGGGATCAGCGGTTTGGAAGCTGCTAAACAAATCCGTTCAAAAGGGAATGATGTAGCCGTGATAGCCCTTACTGCAGGTGCAGTGAAAGGTGAAAGGGAAAAATGTATCGCCGCCGGTATGAATGATTATATCTCTAAGCCTTTCCGCGAGCACGATTTCCTGACGATTGTTAATAAATGGCTCCCAAAACAGGAAGCTCAGCCCGCTAAAATTGTGGAACCTGCGGTGCAGCCACTATACGATCTTTCAGAACTGGAAATGATCAGCAAGAATAATCCCGATTTTATAAAAAAGATGTGCGCCATTTTCTGCGAGCAAGTTCCTCCGGTGTTAGCACAGTTGAATAAAGCCTACCACACCGGCGACCTGAAAATGATAGGTGAAATAGCGCACAGGATGAAGCCAAGCCTTGCCAACCTGAAAATCCATTCTTTGAAAGAAGTGGTTGCCAGTATGGAAAAATTAGGCCGCGGCGAAATAAACACCAATAATATAGAGGCGTTTATAAATCAATTTACGGAAGTGCTGAATGCTGTTGTTGCAGACATGAAAAAGAAATTGGAAGGAGCCGCCGTCGATAAAACTTAGTCCGCGCCTGCACTACCTAAAATCTTATAGCCGGAAATAAGATGCACCCCAATATACTCACGCTTTTATTTACCGTCAATTAATTTAGCCATTGCGAATGCAGCCCCGGCGGCCAGCGCACCAATCACCAGAACTTTAAAAGCGCCGCTGATAGCGGGCTGCCCGGTTACCTTGCTTTTAAAGTAGCCGAATATGAAAAGGCAGATCATGGTGATTACGCAAGAGTAGTAGAGTGCACGGGTAGAATCTGCAACAAAGAAATAGGGGGACAATGGGATGATACCGCCAATGATGTACGAGATACCGATAGTGATGGCGCTTCGCGTTGCGCGACCGGCGGCCGGTTTTTCCAACCCCAGTTCGTAACGCATCATAAAATCAACCCATTTGTCTTTGTCTTTAGCAAGTTCTTCGGCAATCTCGTCCTGTAATTTTTTAGATAATCCAAATTCAGCAAATACCTCTTTTACTTCCTCTTTCTCACGTTCAGGAACGCGTTCTACCTCTTCATATTCACGGCGCAGTTCAGAAGTGTAATGGTCAGCCTCAGTACGCCCTGCTAAAAAACCGCCTAAACCCATTGCTATGGATCCGGCCACTATTTCGGCAATGCCAGCGGTAACCACAATGCCAGACGAGTTTACCGCCCCGCTTAGTCCGGCAGCTAAGGCAAAGGGCACGGTCAGGCCATCAGACATGCCGATTACAATATCGCGGATCATGTCAGAACTTTCCAGATGCTGTTCCTGGTGTGGTGCGTGGATATCCATAGTTTTAGCTTAACGTTTTTATTTTAAGCTAATTTACTTTTTTACCGGCTTATAATCTGCATTCATTGTCACCCGGATGTTTTCCGCTATTTTCTCAAACACCAGCTTTGGCACTTCGATATTAAAATCTGCCGTGTGCGCGATAAATTCCGCATCGAGATGGATAGTTTCATTCTTTACCGTCAGTGTTCCGTTAATCGTCGTGTTCCGTTCTGTACCGTGAATGGTTATCTTGCCGGTAGCCGAAACTTTATAAACGCCGTCTTTAGCATAATCTATCTTTTGGTTCAGCTTTCCGCGGAACGTATCGTACGGATACTTACTGCTTTCCATGTAATTTTCGTTGAAATGCTCCTGCATAAGGGCATTCTTGAAGGTAAAGCCGGTATTCTTCATACGCACCAAAATAGAATCTGTTGCGGTATTAATTAGCGTAGACACGTTGTTATTAGTAGCTACAATATTTTCAAGCGGCGTTTCAGAGAAAAACTGCACTTTACCGTTGGCTGTCATGTAAACCTGTGCGTGTGCCCCGGCGGCAAACAGTAGGGTAGTGATGATAAAAAGAAATTTCTTCATTACGTTAAAAGTTAAAAGCTCTCGAAATGTTAAATCCTAAACGGATACCGCCGTTACGCCACGTGCTGGTGGTATGGGTAAGGTATTGCGAATCTGCAATGCCGTTTGAATTGGTCAGGAACATTTGAAAAACGTGCCCGCCGGTCTCAATTTCCCAACCGATCCCCAGGCTGTTGTGATAATCTTTAGAGGCTGTGTATGACATGTACCGCAAACCGTATTCGGCAGTAACAGCCATACGCTTGCTAAACTTGTACCTGCCCGCAAAACCCATTACCAAAGCATTGTTTTTATCGGTAATGTTTTGCACCAGGTTATAGTGGATGTAAGTAGGGCTTAACTGCAGCGAGAAATTATCTGAAAACTTACGTGCAATGATAGGCTGGAAGGAATAAGCCATGCGGTCGCCAAAATAATGGTACATGTTGTAGCCATTAGCTGCCGCATTTGGGTCAGACTGGGTGGTACAATAAGCAGCCCCAAAAAGGGTGACGCTAACCGGCATACCGCCGTGCAGGCCCTGGCGTAGTAATTTATATTTTAAGGAACCATCAACCAATTTTTCGAAGCTGGTACGGCCGATACCAACCTCCAGTCGATCGTTGATACTATAACCCAGGCCAAACCGGATACTGGCGCCATTATCAAGCCCGAAGAAAGAGTTAACGCCGCCGTTAATGTCGCCAAAACGGTGCTGGATCATAAATTCCAACACATGCTTTCCGGGTATCTCCACGCTTTGGAAATTGATGATTTGGGTACCTTTGAAAGTAGCGCTTACATATTCTTTAGCCGTATCAGTTTTGTTCAGCAGGGCCATATCGTCCTGGGCGGCTGCCAGTAAAGGCAGGAATAGTGTTATCAGGAAATAAAATCGTTTCATGTCGGGGTTTAGTTTAATTGTTTAAAGAGCCTGCGTTTACCCACTTCTGTATTTTGGTAATGTTACAGTCGCTCATCTTAGGGGCATTTTGCGGCATGTGCGATGCGGAGCCGGTCCAGGTGATCGAGCTTATCAATTTTCCGCTCAGGGCTACAGAGCGCACACCACTATAAGTAGACAGGTTGTACCCGCTGCTATTGTTACTGCCATGGCAAGAGTTATTGATGCCGCAATTGGTTTGCAGTACAGGTAATACATGGTTAGTATAGCTCATAACACCCGCGGTATCGCAAGTACCGGCTCCGGTACCACCTTTTACACCTGATGCAGGCACCATTTCAGAAAGGTTATCATTATAGCACGATGCCATCAGCAGCACCGCTGCACCGATAAAAAAGAATAAGAGTAATTTTTTCATGATCAGTTATTTTTAGCGCCTTGCAGAATCCATAAATAGATGGTTTTAATTTGTGTGTCCGTCAACCTGGGGTTGGGTGGTTGTGGCATGGTGCCCAGCGTGTTGGCCGTAATTGCACTGTAGATGCTGCTGCTATGCGGCTCACCGGCTTTAACATGGCCTAACACATCCTGATAGGTCAGCAGTTTAAATTCGTGCCCCTCGCTGCCATGGCAGCCAGACTGCGTGCAATTGCTGATCATGATCGGCTGCACATCATTTTTAAAACTGATGGTCGGGGCATCGCTCAATGGCGTAATAGGGTCGTGTCGGCAGGCTGTAACGCATAAAACGATCATAAAGCCGGCAAGCACTAACAAGGGTTTGAAGTATTTCATAGTCCGTCACTTAGTTGTGACAAATGACGACGAACATTCTAAAGCAATGTTGAAGTTGTATGGCGTTTTAACCTTTTTTAACAGTTGCAGCGCTACTTCAGCTTTGCTTCAATTTCCATGTTGTACATTTAACCTAAAAAAGCGTGAAACTATTGATCATTGAAGACGAGCGGGCACTGAGGGAAAGTATCGCCGGATATTTCCAGGAGGAGGGTGTGATATGCGAAACAAGCGCCGATTATGCCTCTGCCACCGAAAAAATAGCTTTGTACGATTATGATTGTATCCTTTTGGATATCGGCCTGCCGGATGGCAATGGTTTAACGTTGTTACAGGAGCTGAAAGCAGCCGGTAAAGAAGAGGGCGTGATCATTATTTCTGCGCGCAATTCACTTGACGACCGTATAACGGGTTTGAACCTTGGCGCGGACGATTATATTGTGAAACCCTTTCACCTGGCTGAGTTAAAAGCACGTGTGATGGCGCTTTTCCGTCGCAGGTCTTTCCGCGGAAATAATCAGTTGCAGTACGACTGTATTAACATTGATCTGCCGACAATGGAGGTAAAGGTAGATGGTAACTTGGTGACGCTTACCAAAAAAGAATACGATATTTTGCTTTACTTCATTGCCAATAAAGGGAAAGTGATCTCTAAAAACGCATTGGCAGAACATCTATGGAAGGATGAGATAGACCTGGCTGATAGTTTTGATTTCATATACACCCATATTAAAAACCTGCGAAAGAAACTGGCCGACAATTCAGGAAAGGATTTCTTCAAGTCTGTTTATGGCATAGGGTATAAATTTTCCTGACTATGAAATTAACGCAACTCTACAACCGGGCCAGTATCATTATTACCCTCAGTATTCTGCTGGTTGCTGGCATTGTTTATTATATTGCTATCGGTTATATCTCTAATAAACAGTTAGATAAAGACCTAACCGAAGAAATGGAGGAGCTTAGCGCCTACATCAATCACAAACAACAGCTGCCCAAACCTATTGACTTTGACGAAGACCAGGCGAGTTTTACCTCCATCGGTCAGCAGAAGATCAAAAGAAGATTTGTGGATACCCCCTTTATTGAGCCGGGCACCAGTAAGGCTGAGGCGGGCAGGGCAGTGGTAGATATGGTTAGCCTGCGTGGTGTTAATTATAAGGTGGTTATTGCAGAATCTAAAGAGACGACAGAAAACCTGGTACAGCTGATCAGTATTATTACCGCTGTACTTGGGGTATTATTAATTGTTGCTTTAATCATCACCAACCGCTTTTTGCTGGCCGGGTTGTGGCGGCCGTTTTACCTTTTGCTGGGGCAGATAAGGGCATTCCAGGTTGCCGGGAATAATACGATAGACACCGTAGGCAATATTAGGGCGGATGAATTTAAAGAACTGGAAACCGCGATACGAACGATGGCGAACAAAGCCGCAGACGATTACCAGAGCCTGAAAATGTTTACCGAAAATGCTTCGCATGAAATGATGACGCCTATCGCCGTGATCACCTCTAAATTGGATAACCTGATCCAGGACGAAAGTTTAAACGAAGCGCAGTTTGAACAATTACAGGATCTGTATACGGCTACCGGTAAAATAACGAAGCTTAATCAGGCTTTGTTGTTGTTGGTGAAGATCGATAATCACCTGATCAGCGACGTTGCGGAAATTGAGCTGAAAACAACGATTAAGCAAAAATGCCGGCAGTTCGCAGAAATTATCCAGGCAAAAGGGATTCAACTGCATGCAGAACTGCAGGAGAAAAAATTCAAATTCAGCCCGTATCTGCTGGAAATATTACTGGACAATTTGTTCAGCAATGCGGTAAGGCACAACTTACCCGGCGGCGAAATACAGGTTTTACTTACCGAAACCAACCTTGTTTTTTCTAACACCGGCAAACCAGAACCGCTCGACAGCGAGAAGGTTTTCGAACGTTTTCAAAAGGGCAAGGCATCTGAAGGTACAGGGCTGGGGCTTACTATCGCCAGAAATATCTGCAATAATTACGGCCTGCAGCTACATTACCACTATGCAGCCCCGTTTCATCAGTTTATAATCACCTTTTAAATCTGGTCTATGCGCACCCATTGCATGCCTGCTGCTTCGGCCGCCTGTACGCCGGGGTTGCCGTCTTCAAATACCAGGCAGCGTTTTGGGTCTACACCTAATTTTTCTGCCGCTGCCAGAAAAGGGTCGGGGAAGGGTTTTCCGCGTGGTGTTTCACCTGCACATACCAGTGTTTCGGGAATATCGGCAATGCCTAAAACTTCTAATGTTTTTTGTACTGATTTGCGCACCCCACCGGATACGACTGCAATTTTTATTTTGCCTGCATGCGCTTTCAGGTGATTAACCACGTAATCAATTGGCGCAATATGTTCTATAAATTCTTGGTAAAAAACTTCTTCCTTTTCATCGGCAAAAGTTACAGGGTCAAAAGTGGTATTGTACCGCTTGTTGATCTCTTCTATCACATTGATAACCGGCAGACCGGCAAGTTCATTAATGATCTCACCGCTTAATAATAAACCACCTTTAGCAGCTACACGGATGTATGATTCGGTATGGCTGGGCATGGTATCAGCCAGGGTGCCATCGCAATCGTATAAAAAAGCGTCGAAATCGCCTTGCGTAAGCAGGGTAAGCTTTTGATATTTTTCGTCTAAAGATCCTGTCAAATTATCGTGGGTTGTTTGCTTTTCCATTTCGTGCAAATATGGGCAAGATTATCTTTAATCTGTAAGTTTCTGGCACTAATGATTCTTCACGAGGGCATATTTTTTATATTTGTAATGGACTAGCGGCGGCAGGCGTTGTTGAAAGCCATTCACCATTAAATAAACCCTTTTTTATTGATACTTCTTTACTTGAAAAAGCATACCTGGCTGTTTTTACTTGCGCTGCTTTGCCTGGCAAACAATGTTATTGCCCAGCAAACGGTGTTGCTTGACAGCAGTACCGCAGAACATATTTTTAAACGCACCGAAATCTCGTGCCTTGAAGATAAGGCTGGGAAGCTGTCTTTTAACGATGTCACTTCAAAAACCGGGGAACGCTTATTTCAGACAAATAAGGGCTACTTCCCTAAAAATTTCAACCATGCGTCTGTTTACTGGTACCGGGTGAAGGTGAAATACCCGGATAGCCTTCCGGATAAGCATGCAGTTATCGAATTTTTTGATCAAACAACAGATGAGATCACGGCATACCTGCCTGATGCTAAAGGAGGCTACACTTCTTCTTCGTCCGGGGCAGCGCGTAGCTTCACCGGCCGCCTGTTTCAGCATAAAAACTTCGAGTTTTTAATTGATCAGCGTGGTAAAGGCGAACATGTTTATTATTTCAGAGTGAGGTCTAAAGAGTTGGTGAACGTAATTATCGTCTATCGTACGGTGACGTATTTCGTTCATTATGCCTTGGTAGAATATCTTACTTATGGGTTGTTCTATGGCATGATCCTGATCTTTTGCTTCCATAATCTGCTGATGTTCATGGCAGTCAGGTCGCGGCAGTATCTTTACTACGTGCTCTATATTTTAAGCGTCGGGATTTATGAAATGAGCACCGACGGTATTGCATTTCAGTTTTTATGGCCGCACTCACCTCTGTGGAACGAGTATGCTTACGGCATCGCACTATATAGCGTCAGTATTTTCGCTTTAGCTTTTACAAAGGCATTGTTACAGGTGAAGCAACGTAACCGGAGCTTGTACCGGCTGATAAACATCACGTTGATGGTCAGAACAGCTTATTTCCTTTTCTGCCTCTTTATTCAGAAAAGCTTCTTCGCTTATCGCTTTATAGAAATATTGCCGCTTGCAGTAGCTTTTGCAACAGGGATTGTGATCTGGAAGCAGGGCTTTAAACCTGCTCGCTTCTTTGTGTTGGCCTACTCGTTTTTATTTGTAAGCTTCGTAATCAAAGGGGTTTATGTGTTGGGCTTAGCACGGTATATACCCGGCGTAATCGGCCATTACAGTATGACAATTGGTTTTGTATGCGAAATGGTGCTGTTATCTTTTTCCATTGGCGACCAGGTAAGGGTGTTCAGGAAAGAGAAAGACCTGGCGCAGGAGGAAACCATTAGGCAGATGAAAATTAACGCCGACCTGAAAGATTCCATCAACCGCGAGCTGGAGATACAGGTAAGGCAACGGACAAGCGAGGTGGTGCAAAAGTCTGAAGAGATCAGGCAGCAGGCAGAGATCATCGAAAGCCAGAACCGCGACTTGATGGAGATCAATAAACAGCTGGAACTACAGGCCGAAGAGATTTCGCGGATGAATGTACTGCTTGAAAAAGACAACGTTGAATTAAAGACCAATATAGAGAGGGTTACCGATGCGCGCATTGAATCTACCGAGTTAACCTTTGAAGAATTCAGCCAGAAATACCCCGATCGAGAACACTGCAACAAATTCCTTGCTGACTTAAAATGGGCGGCCGGTTATCAATGTATTAAATGTGGTAATGGTAATTACGGCCCGGGGCGTGCGCCTTTTAGCAGGCGCTGCTCTAAATGTGCTTATGAAGAGTCTGTAATGCACAACACGATTTTTGAAAACAACCGTATCCCTATCAATAAGGCCTTCTATATTGTATACCTGATGTATACCACCAAAGGGAACATTTCATCTTACCAGCTTGCCGAGAAATTAGACATCAGGCAAAGTACCTGCTGGGCTTACGCTATCCGTGTTAAAGCGGTGATGGATGAACGTAAAAACGCACTTCGTAAAAATAAAAAGGCAGGTTGGAGCAGCCTTGTCTTGAAAGCCTTACAAGCCTGATCATATATTCTTCAACTAGAGGCGTACCGAGTTTCTCAGCTCGCGCAGAAACTGGTAATCCACTATTGTATTCTAAGCGCTTAGAACGCCTCAGCCTTCTGTTTCTACCGATTTTTCATTCCGGTCTTCTAAAAATGGTGTGAACTGTACACTATTAAATGTTAAAAAATAGCCATAAATGTCCTTTACTGCCATAAAATGATAGCTTGTTGAAAATTATTTTAATTTTTTTTCACTTTTTTTCATTGCTCATCAAGCGTATTGCCTGCCGTTTTCCGCTCCCCCTCATTTGTTATTTTACCTCTGATAATTACGGTTTTTCATTTTGCTTTTCTTGCGCATTAAGCGTATTAAAAAGTTTTTAATTAATTAATTATCAGTGTTTTATGTGTTTTTGGCTATTGTTTATCCGGTATATTCTAACATAACTTTACACCACCAATTAGATCAGAACCGATTATAAACTAAAGCCAATTAAATGAGATGGAAGACATGCCGGTGAAAGCTGAATGGCCTGTAATACTTAAAAGCTAATCAATCAATCAAACCAATATTCTTAAACTAATAAACGTAGACCGCATGGGAGAAATGTTACTTAAATGATCTTCAAGGGTGCTTTCCGCACCGACCTAAAAAGGCGTTTGCACTTCTGATGCGTCGCCCCAAAACTTCGGTTAAAATGAGCTTCCAGTAGGGTAAGCGATTGGCAGGAGTTTTAAAAACTAATAGAAATTTTAAACCAATTATGATTTATGAAAAAAAGAATTACGCTTCTTATTACCCTTTTCATTGCTTTTTTTTCGGTAGCCTTTGCGCAGAATATTACCGTTAAAGGAACCGTGAAAGATGATAAGGGTTTAACACTGCCCGGCGCCACGGTTAAGGTGAAGGGAACATCTACTGCTGTTGCCACAAACATTAACGGACAGTTTACCATCAGTGCGCCTTCAAACGGTACGCTGGTTTTTTCGAGCATCAGCTATGTAACGCAAGAGCAGCCAATCAATGGTCGTACCACCATTAATATTACACTGGCAAGCGATCAGAAAACACTGAGCGAAGTAGTGGTAATCGGTTACGGTACCCGTGCTGTTAAAGATGTAACCGGCGCTATTGCAAGTGTTAAAGCAGAAAAGCTGGAAAACGAAAACCCTACAAGTGTAACGGACATTATCCGTGGTAACGTACCTGGTATTTCTGTCGCTATGAATACATCTGCTAAAGGTGGCGGTGCAGGCGATCTTCAGATCCGTGGTAAAGCTTCGCTTTCTGGCAACAGTAACCCACTGATTGTGTTAGACGGGGTGATTTATTTCGGTCAGTTAGCCGACATTAATCCTGATGATATCGAGCGTGTAGACGTGTTAAAGGATCCAAGTGCTTTAGCGGTCTACGGTGCGCAGGCAGCGGGCGGTGTTGTTGCAATCACTACAAAAAAAGGCCGTGCAGGTAAACCAACAATCAGCATCACTGCCAATGGTGGTATTGCTCAATTGGCCAAAAATCAGAAAGTATATCAGGGTGAAGACTTCTTAAACTGGCGCGCAGACGTGGCCAGAAGTACCAATACCAACAACCCGTATTACTATTACAGCAACCCCAATAATCTGCCTTCAGGTGTCACTTTAACCCAATTCATGAATGGCGCCACTGGCGATCCTACTACGGTATGGTTACAACGTTTGGGCCTGTTTGCTAATGAAATTTCAAACTATCAGAATGGTAAAACTATTGACTGGGGTAAAGAAGTTTTCAGAAACGGTATCCGCCAGGATTACACCGCCAGCCTGCAGGGCAGGAGCGATGCGGTAAGCTACTACATGTCTGGTAACTACACCAATAACCAGAACCTGATCAAAGGCGGACACTATACAGATGGCCGTGTACGTGTTAACCTGGAAGGGAAAGCTACCAAGTTTTTAACCATTGGTATCAACTCTCAGTTCGCCAGCCGCGACGAAGGTGCTGCAAGTGATGCATTAAGCGGGCAGGGTATAGATCGTACAGAAGCAGATTGGACACAGGTTGTAGCAGGCTCTCCTTACGGTGATTTTTACAATGCCGATGGTACTATTCGCCGTATCGATACAGACGATAGCGGTTTGAACTTCCGTAACCCGTTCCTGGGTAATGCTTACAACAGCAACGTTGCGGTTCAAAATGTGCTGTTTGCTAACATGTTTGCACGTGTCGAACTGCCCTTTGGATTTAAATATAGTTTAAACTACTCTCCGCAAATCGAAGCTTATCGCAACTTCTTCTTCCGCCCGGTAGCAAACCCTAATGAGTTGGCCGGTGGTACAGGCATCCGTACCATGGAAAACCGTTACCGGTTTAACCTGGATAACGTGATCAACTGGAATAAAACCTTCGGCATCCACAACTTCGATGCAACTTTCCTTTTAAACAAAGAGCAGTATCATAGCTGGTACACCCGGACAGATAACAGCCAGTTCAGCCCGAGCGATATCTTAGGCTACCATAACATTGGTGCAGGTACCTTACCTGTTGAAAGCAGCGATGACCGCGTGTACAATGCAGATGCGTTAATGGCGCGTTTAAATTATAACCTTTTGGGCCGTTATATCTTAACCGGAACTATCCGCCGCGACGGTTTCTCTCCATTCGGTCTTACCCAGCCGCGTCAAACCTATACATCAGGTGCATTAGCGTGGGTATTTACAGATGAAAAGTTCATGAAAGGTGACGGATTTAAATGGTTGAACTATGGTAAATTACGTGTCAGCTACGGTTCTAATGGTAACCGCCTGTCTACCGGTACAGCAGACCCAAGCTTGGCACTCGCATTGCTGAATCTTTCCCGTTACCCAACAGCAACCGCTGCAGGTGTAGTTACTAATAACACAGGCATCTATGCCACTTCTTTACAGAACCCTAACCTTACCTGGGAGAAAACTACAGGTACCAACTTCGGTTTGGATTTCACCATGTTTAACAACCGTTTAAACGGTTCGGTAGATGTGTACCCAACCCGTAAAACTACCAACCTGATTGTTAGACGCGCATTACTTTGGGTACAGGGCCTAAACACTGGTAACAACATTCAGATCGGTGGCAGCTCTAACAACTCAAACTTGTACAGTAACATCGGCGAGGTGACCAACAAAGGTTTCGAGGTGGCTTTAGACGGAAAGATCATTCAAAGCAAAAACTTCAACTGGAGCGCTGCCGGAACATTTTCTTTAAACCGCAACAAAATTGTTCACTTGTACGGCGAGTACCAGGTTAAAGATGCCAACGGCAATATGGTAACCCGCGAGAATGACGATATCGGTAACGGTTGGTTCATTGGGCACGACGTAAACGCCGTTTGGGATTACAAGATCCTAGGTGTTTGGCAACAAAGCGATGCGGCAGAAATTGCACGTATCAACGCTAAAACGAACGTAGGCATCCGTCCGGGCGATTTCAAATTGCAGGATGTGAATGGCGATGACCGTTGGGATAACGCCGATAAGCAATTCCTGGGTTCTGAAAGTCCGAAATTCAACTGGTCCTTACGCAACGATTTTAACTTCCTGAGAAACTTCAATGCCAGCTTCCTTTTGGTATCCAGCATTGGTCAGTTACGTCAGTACAACCAGGCGTTGAACAATCCTGGCAGCGTAGGTTATCTGCGGATGAACTCTTACGTGCAGCCTTACTGGACACCGGATAACCCCATCAATGATTACGCCCGTTTGGTATCAGGCCAGTCTGGTACCACTATCAACGTGTGGCGTAAATCTTCCTTTGTTCGCCTGCAAACCGTATCGCTTGGGTATAATATCCCTAAAGATATTGTGAAGCATTTCGGTATGTCAAACGCTAAAATTTATGTGAATGCCACTAACCCTTATGTGTTTACGGGCTGGAATTACTGGGATCCGCAGAATAACGGCCCGACACCAAGATTCTGGCAGGCAGGTTTCAGTGCAACATTTTAACCGGATTTAGAGAAAAGGAGATTATTCAACATGAAAAAGACAAATAAAAATATAATTACATGGGTATCGGTAGCGGCAATTTTTGCGGCCAGCGGATGTACCAAACGTAGTGAGCTTTCTCCGGAAGCGCCTTCCAAATTTACACCAGACGTAACTTTAACAACCCCGGCTGCATTTAAAAATGCGCTGGAAGCGCTTAACCCAAGCGTTCGTTTCGAGTTCTTTGGTGATTCGGCCCCATTGTTAACCGAATCTATCTTTACAGATGCTGCGGTTGAAGGAACCACTGATAAAACAACCCCGGCACAGGATCTGAACGCCCGTATCACGCCGACTGCTAACCTGGATAGCGATGATTATAATAAAATCGCGCGCTACTGGTATGCATGGTATTCGGGTATCCACGATGCAAACGTGATCATTTCGCGTATAGATAATGCCAAATGGAGCAACCCAGCAGATCGCAATTTAGTATTGGCTACCGCGTATTTTCACCGGGCTTACCGCTACTACCGTTTAGTGCACGAGTTTGGTGACGTGCCATTGATTTTAAAAGAAGAAACAGGGGTTAATACCGGTTACTTCAGCACACAGCGTACCGTAATTCTTCAGAAAATGAAGACTGACCTGGAGTTTGCTGTAGCTAATCTGACAGACGGTAATATGAAAGGCGACCCGTCTAAGGGCGCAGCAGCTCACTTACTGGCAAAGGTAGACCTTGCACTTGGTTTGTTTGATGATGCTATTACTGCTTGTAACGTAGCCATCAATGGTCCGTATAAATTAATGACCGGCCGTTTTGGCGTGGTAGCAAGCGACGCCAGCAAAAACGTGATCTGGGATTTACACCGCCCGGAAAACAAGGCTTTGGGTAGCAACACGGAGGCACTTTATGTAGTACTCGACCGCGAAACGCTTGACGGTGCTACACCTAACGGTTCGCAGGTGATGCGTAACTGCGTACCGATGTGGCACAACGGTACTATTTTAACACCGGGTGCTCGCAAACCTGGTATATCTGATAAAGTTACCGAAGAGTTTCCGCTTACTTTATGGTACGGTCGTGGTATCGGCCGTCTGCGCGGTACTCCATATGCAACCAAATACATCTGGACGGATAATACCGACTTAAGACATGCGCCGGGCAACTGGATGAACATGACAGACCTGGTATACAACAACCCGTCATTAAAAAATGCCAGCAGCGGCGACCCTGCCTGGTACGGTAAAAAATTGGTACAGTATACAGATGCCAACGTTAACCAGATGTTCCTGAACGGTGCCCGTGATACCATCCGTGCATGGTTTGGCTGGCCGCATTATAAAGTATTCATTGGTTCTGGCCCAACTGCGGTTGATAAATGGTGGAGCCCGCCACGTGGCACCAATACGGATTGGTATGTGTTCCGTTTGGCTGAAACCTATTTACTGCGTGCAGAAGCCTACGTTTGGAAAGGGCAGACTGCACAAGCCATGGCAGATATTAACGTAGTAAGAGCGCGCGCGCAGGCACAGCTGCTTACAGATGCCGGCAAAGTGAACATTGGTACCATTCTGGACGAGCGTCAGCGCGAGTTGTACTGGGAAGAGCCTCGTAAGACAGAGTTAACCCGTATAGCTTACATTTTCGCACAAACAGGTCAGCCCGCTTATAACGGTAAAACGTATAGCTTAACCAGCTTTTCGCAAAGCAACTTCTTCTATGACCGTATAATGGAGAAGAACGATTTCTATAAGAATCCGAACGTTGTAACCAACTCTGGTAACCACTATACGATATCGCCTTACCACGTGTTATGGCCGATCCCGCAGCGCGAGATAGACCTGAACATTACCGGGCATATCAACCAGAACAAGGGTTACACCGGTTCTGAATCAAATATTCCACCATTGGATAAAATACAGTAAGATACTTACTAAACCTTATCACTGTTATTATATGGTGTGTTAATTGGCGTGTATACGGCCGCAAGGGCCGTATACACTTTTTTTGAAATCTACCTCTGCTTAAAAATCAATCTGCAACTGCCTTATGTGTTGTACTAACCGGTTTAAAATATTATTTCTTGTGTTGTTCTTTTTTGCCTGGCCGGGAGATGTCTTATCGCAGGTATCAAAGCCCCGTGCAGAAAGCGGACGTACAGTTTACAGTCTTAACGATAAATGGCAGTTTGCAAAAGATTCAGCCGATCATCCCTACAACGCCATTAATACCTTAACCCATTGGCAGAACGTAACTATTCCGCATACCTGGAATGCGACGGATGTAATGAGCGATGAGCATCCTTACTACAGGGGAGCGGCCTGGTATAAACGGAACCTGGTGATCAGTAATGACAGCCAAAAGCAGGTATTTCTTTATTTTGACGGCGTTAACCAGGAAGCAGAGATCTATATCAACGGCAAAAAGGCCGGAGAACATAAGGGAGGTTACACGCGATTTTGTATCCCCGTAAGCTCCTTTATCAAGACCGGAACCAACGCTGTAAACGAGATTGCGGTTAAGGTAAATAACCGTTTTAATGAAGATATTCCGCCGCTGACTGCCGATTTTACCTTTTTTGGAGGGATCTATCGAAATCTATATCTGGTAACTACTAATTCCGTTCACTTCAATACCAATGATTTTGGTGGCAGCAGTATCCGTATCACAACGCCTTCGGTGACTACTGCCCGGGCGAGTGTGGTTATCAAAGCCCAGGTTTATAACGAAGGCGCGGCCAGGACAATTAAGCTCGTCAGTACAATTTTTGACAGCGATGGAAAGATAATCGCAACGCTGTCAAAGAATCAAAAAACAGCAAAAGGTAAAGCAGATACGGTGAGCCAGTCGGGTATTGTGGTAAATAATCCGAAGCTATGGTCGCCCGATCATCCTTATCTGTACAACGTAGTAACACAAATAATCGATAACAAGAACGGCGAAATTATAGATGAGCTAAGCACACCGCTTGGTTTCAGGTGGTACAGTTTTGATGCTGATAAAGGCTTCTTCCTGAATGGTAAACCGCTTAAACTCATCGGTGCCAGTCGTCACCAGGATTATAAAGATCTGGGAAATGCCGTGCGACAGGAATTGCAGTCGCATGATATTGAACTGCTAAAGGCCATGGGCGGCAATTTCCTCCGGGTATCGCACTACCCGCAAGATCCGGTTGTGCTACAGATGTGCGATAAACTGGGCATCATCGCTTCAGTGGAAATCCCCGTCGTAAATGCCATTACGGAAACCGCCGGGTTTACGGACAATTGCAGCAATATGCTCCGCGAGATGATCGCGCAGAATTTTAACCACCCGAGTTTGGTGATCTGGGCTTACATGAACGAGATCATGCTACGGCCTAAGTTCGCCAAAGACAAGCCCCGGCAGCAGCAATATTTTGAAAATATCGTGAAGCTGGCCAAACATCTCGACAGCATTTGCCGTGCGCAAGATCCTGCCCGATATACCATGATTGCCAATCACGGCGATTATAATTTATACACCCGCACCGGCCTTACCGCCGTGCCGCAGATCATCGGGTGGAACCTTTACCAGGGCTGGTATAGCGGTGATGTCAGTGGGTTTGGTAAATTTTTGGATGAGCATCACGGGCAACCGGCAAAGCCAGTAATTGTAACCGAGTACGGCGCAGATGCAGATCCCCGTATCCATGCGCTGAACCCGGTGAGGTTTGATAAAAGCATTGAATATGCAGAGCATTACCATGACGTATATCTGAAGGCTATTTTAGAACGGCCCTTTGTTGCCGGTGCAGCCGCATGGAACCTGGTAGACTTTAATTCAGAAAGTCGGGAGGAAACCATGCCTCATATCAACAATAAGGGATTGATGACTGATGATCGCCAGCCGAAGGCGACGTACTACCTTTACCAGGCGGCTTTAAAAAAGGAGGCTTTTATAAAGATAGCATCAGAAAGCAACATTGTTGGCGTTGAAGACTCGACAGGCACTACCTGCACCAGGCAGGTGCGTGTTTATACCAACCTAAAAGGCGTTAAGCTGAGCCTGAATGGCCAGGACCTTGCCGGCGGGAAGGCTGAAGACTTCAGTTATACGTTTACGGTTCCGTTCCGTCCCGGAATGAACTATCTGGAAGCCACGGCCGATAACCAAACGGTGAAAGATTTTGAAACGGTTGAAGTGTTCATTCAGCCGAATGAGCTGAAGGCTTTTAAGGCTGATGCACAACCTTTAAGTATATTGTTAGGGGCTAAGCGGTATTACTACGACATGTTAAATAAGCAGACCTGGCAACCCGATCAGCCTTACAGAAAAGGCAGTTGGGGAAGCATGGGCGGTCATGCTTTTAAAATGGTAAACGGCAGGCAAAGTTACGGTTCTGATAAAGCGATTGCCGGGACGGATAACGACCCGGTCTTTCAAACGCAACAGGTGGGGATAGAAGGCTATCGCTTCGACGTGCCCGATGGGCAGTACGAGCTGACGCTCAATTTCGCGGAGCTCTCCGGCGGAAAAGTAAGCGACCCACTTCCTTACAACCTAGGCACTTCTGAAGTGACCGTTCCTGGTTACCAGGAACGCATTTTTGATGTATTCATCAACAATCAATGCGTGTTGAAAGAGCTAAATATTGCCCGTGAGGTTGGTTTTGCCTGGGCCATGAGCAAGAAGATCCCGGTGACGGTTACCCGTGCACAAGGCATTCAAATTAATTTTAAAGCACTGAAGGGCGAAGCAGTTTTAAATGCCATTCAGTTAAAGCGTATTTATTAAAAAACGATGCGGAATCTGATCAAAATCTTTCTGATTACGGGCCTGCTGCTGACCGGCAATCTATCGCAGGCGCAGCAGTCTATACGCTTGAATCAGGGTTGGCAATTCCTGCGCGAAGATTTGGGCGGTATTTGGGAAGCGGTAAGGCCGACTAATTCCAACAATCCCGAGAATGTTCCGCTCTGGCAAAAAGTAACACTGCCGCATTGCTTTAATGCAGAAGATGCTGTCGATCCCGATCATAACTATTACCAGGGGCCGGGTTGGTACCGCACCAGATTGAGTATCAGTAATCCCCATAACAATGGGCGAACCTTATTGCATTTTGAAGGTGCCGGGCAAAAGACTCAGGTGTATGTTTATACCACCCTGGTGGGGAGCCACGTTGGGGGATACGACGAATGGACTGTAGACATTACCGATGCGGTAGATGCATTTAAAAAAACGGCAGTTTTTCAAAAGCAGTTTAAAGGGCAAGTGCCGATTTCTATCCGCTGCGATAACTCGCGTGATTTGGAAAGCATGCCTTCGCGATTGTCTGACTTTATGGTTTATGGCGGCCTTTATCGTTATGTGAATTTAGTTTATACCCCAGCACTGAGCATTGATAAAGTTTTTGCTTCAAGCAGTTTAAGCGATCATCTTCAAGGCGGGAAACTGGATATTAAGGCTACGTTCTATAATCCGGATAAGGTGAGCAGTGCGAGCGGTAACTTCAAAATCACGGATGCCAAAGGAAAGATAATCGCAGATCAGAAGTTTAATCTGAAAGCCATTCAAAGCGAAGTCAAGTTCTCTTTAGGGCAGGTAAATATCAAAAAGCCAAATTTATGGTCACTTAACGATCCTTATTTATATGCGGTTGAAGTAACCCTGCAAACAAGTGAGGGGGTAGTTAAACAGACCGAGAAAGTAGGCTTTCGCGATTTCCTTTTTGCAGATAACGGTCCGTTCTATTTAAACGGTAAACGGTTACTGCTTCGCGGAACGCATCGACACGAAGACCATGCAGGTTTAGCTGCCGCCGAGACGGACAGCATTATGCGGCTGGAAATGCAGATGATAAAGGATATGGGCGCGAATTTCATCCGGTTAGGGCACTACCAGCAGTCGCGCACTATTCTAAACTTGTGCGATAGCTTGGGCATACTGGTTTGGGAAGAAGAACCTTGGTGCCGGGGTGGATTAGGCGGTCCGGTTTACCAGGAACAGGGCAGGCGAATGCTGACCAACATGATCGAACAGCATTATAACCATCCTTCTATTATTTTATGGGGACTGGGGAACGAAAACGATTGGGAGGGCGATTTCCAGGAGTTTGATCAGCAGAAGATCCGCGATTACATGAGTAGCCAGAACAATTTGGCTCACCAGCTTGACCCTTCGCGTAAGACGACGATCCGTCGCTGCGATTTCTGTAAAGACATTCCTGATGTTTATTCGCCATCCATATGGGCAGGCTGGTATCGCGGCCAATACACCGACTACCGTAAAATAGCGGAGGAGGAATCTAAAAAAGTAAAACACTTTTTCCATGCCGAATGGGGCGGGGATAGTCATGCCGGAAGGTTCTCTGAAAATGCGGATAAAGCTGTGGTTAATCTTCCCGATAGTAACGTGCATATCGCTAAAGAAAACGATTGGAGCGAAAACTACATTACCAACCTGTTCGACTGGCACTTGAAAGAACAGGAAAAAATGCCCTGGTTAACGGGATCTGCATTTTGGGTATTCAAAGATTTTGCAACCCCGGTAAGGCCGGAAAACCCGGTGCCGAACGTGAATCAAAAAGGTGTGGTAGAGCGCGACCTGACAAAAAAAGAATCTTACTACGTTTTTCAGTCCTACTGGTCGGCAAAACCAATGGTACATCTCTTTGGACACAACTGGCCGGTAAGATGGGGAAAAGCGGGGGAGCAAAAGCTGGTTAAAGTTTATTCTAATTGCGACGAGGCCGAACTTTTTGTCAATCGAAAAAGCTACGGCAAAAAGCAGCGTAACAGCCAGAACTTTCCGGCAGCAGGACTACACTGGATGATAGACTATCAGCAAGGGGATAACCTGCTGATAGTAAAAGCACGGAAGGACAAATTAATACTTACCGATACCATTTATCAGCAATACCAGACGGAAAAATGGGGTAAACCTGTAAAGCTGGTGCTGAAAAAAATAGCTGGGAAAGAGGGCAAAGTGACGGTACAAGCAATGTTGCTGGATGCTGATAACAGGCTCTGCCTGGATGCGGTTAACGTGGTGGCTTTTTCGCTTGCTGGTGATGGTAAACTATTGGATAACCTGGGTACTTCTCGCGGTTCCAGAAAGTTACAGGTGTACAATGGCAGGGCGATCATCAGCGTTGATACGAATAATGGGAAATCGGTAATCGGGGTTCAGTCCACCGGTATTGAAAGCGCCTTTTTAAACTTATAACTAAACTAATAAATAGGATAACATGCGAAATTTTGTAAAAGTAACATTAGCATTAAGTCTGGTTACTCAGGTGGTGTTCGCCCAAAAGAATAAAAGCAAGGGCTTTCACTTCGCAGAAGAACAAACAGAACTGATGCTAAAATCCATCAGCGAGGCCAAAGCCACCAGCAGGCCTAATGCCGTAACACCACGCACGCTGGATAAAAACGGTAATCTGGTACTGGTGCCCTCGCGCGATTGGTGCAGTGGTTTCTTCCCGGGTGAACTATGGTTTTTGTACCAGTATACCAAAGATAAAAAATGGATGGACGAAGCCCGGAAATACACCGCTTTTATCGAACCAGAGCAATTTACCACCACCACGCACGATCTGGGCTTCGAGATCTATTGCAGTGTAGGAAATGGTTATAAGCTAACCAACGACCCCAGTTATAAGCAAGTGATCATCAATGCGGCTAAGTCTTTAAGTACACGCTTTAATCCTACGGTAGGTTGCATCAAATCGTGGGATAACCGTAAAGAATGGAAGTTCCCGGTAATTATAGATAACATGATGAACCTGGAGCTGTTGTTTGCTGCCACCCGTTTATCCGGCGATTCCTCTTTTTATAAGATCGCTGTTACCCATGCCAATACCACTTTAAAGAACCATTTCAGGGCTAATAATAGTTCTTATCACGTGATAGATTATGATCCCGAAACGGGTAAGGTACTGCATAAGCAAACCCACCAGGGTTATGCAGATGAATCTGCTTGGGCCAGGGGGCAAGCCTGGGGACTGTATGGCTACACCATGTGCTACCGCGAAACAAGAAATCCGGTTTATTTGCAGCAGGCAGAAAAGATCGCGGCCTTCATCCTGAACAATCCTACAACGCCTACTGATAAGGTGCCTTACTGGGACTATAACGCACCGGACATCCCTAACGCCCCGCGCGATGCTTCTGCTGCAGCTATTACTGCTTCCGCGTTGTATGAACTGGCTAAGTACAGTGAGAATGGAAAATCTTACAAAAAAAGTGCAGATCAGATCATGAATAGTTTAAGCAAGCACTATCAGGCAGAACCGGGTGGTAGCAAAGGTTTTATCCTGTTGCATAGTACTGGTCACAAACCAGCCAACAGTGAAATTGATGTGCCGATCAGCTATGCAGATTATTACTATCTGGAAGCTTTATTGCGGCAGTAAATGTTAATTTCGCCGGAATTTAATTAGAAATTAAAAATTCATCTGTAATGAAAAAGAGATTCATCATCCCATTAATGATAGGTGCTGTTTACAGTGCATCCGCACAATCTAAAAAAACAGTACCGGTAGCACCCGCACGCAGTAAAGTTACGGTATACGTCACCGCAAAAAATACAGACCTTAAGTTGTCTAAAACAGAAGAACTGAAACTGGCAGCCATTAAACCGCCTGTAGAGACCGAAGTTTCTGTATTTGTAGACCCGACAAAAACCTTTCAAACCATGATCGGTATCGGTGGTGCGCTTACTGACGCTTCTGCTGAAACATTCTATAAATTACCTGCCGACAAACAAAAGGAATTCCTGACGGCCTACTATGATAAGGAAAACGGCATCGGCTATACCTTTGCCCGTACACATATCCAAAGTTGCGACTTTTCGAGTGATAGCTACAGCTACATTAAAGACAATGACGCTTCGCTGAAAACTTTCGATATTTCTCACGACCAGAAATACCGCATTCCGTTCATTAAAGCCGTGCAAAAAGCGGCCGGTGGAAAGGTAGATTTGTTCGTAAGTCCATGGAGCCCACCTGCTTTTATGAAGACCAACAGTGATATGTCGCACGGTGGTAAGTTAAAGCCAGAATATCGCCAGAACTGGGCAGACTTCATGGTGAAGTTTATTAAAACTTACGAGAAGGAGGGAATGCCCATCTGGGGTTTAACGCCGCAGAATGAACCATTGGCAACGCAGAAGTGGGAATCGTGCCTGTTTACCGCCGAGGAAGAGCGCGATTTTGTGAAGGGTTACCTTGGTCCGGCTTTGCAAAAGGCAGGTTTGGGCAGCAAAAAACTGATCGTGTTTGATCATAACCGCGACATGCTGTACCATTATGCCAGCACTATTTTTAACGATCCGGAGGCTTCCAAATATGTATGGGGAGCAGGTTACCACTGGTATGAAACCTGGACAGGCGCCGGGCAGCAGTTTGAAAGTGAACGCCGCCTGCACGAAGCTTTCCCCAATAAAAATCTGGTCTTTACGGAAGGATGTGTAGAGAAATTCAGTTTTGACCGTGTAAACGATTGGTCTTTAGGCGAACGTTATGGCACCTCTATGATCAACGATTTTAATGCCGGTACAGTAGCCTGGACAGACTGGAACGTTTTATTGGATGAGCAGGGCGGACCAAATCACGTAGGTAATTTCTGTTTCGCGCCCATCCATGCAGATACCCGTAACGGTAGTTTAATTTACACCAACGAGTATTACTACATTGGGCACTTCTCTAAATATATCAAACCGGGGGCAAAACGGATCATCAGCTCTGCCAGCCGCGACAGGTTGTTGACTACCGCTTATTTGAATCCAGACGGTAAAATTGCCGTGATTGTGATGAACCCCACAGATAGCGAGATTAAATATAACCTGGTATTTGCCAACAAAGGGACAGCCGTAACCAGCTTGCCGCATTCTATCGAAACCTTACTGGTTGAATAATCTTTATATGAAATTAAGAAACCGCTTCTTTAAATCAGCAGGTCGGGCCGGTATAGCCGCCATCTTCCTGCTCGCTGCAAATATTTGCCGTGCCCAGGGCTTTTTAAAAGCCAGCGGCCGGATCATTACGGATGAGAAGGGCAATAAAGTGATCCTTCGCGGAATGGGCTTAGGTGGTTGGATGCTGCAGGAAGGCTATATGTTCAGGGTGAGCAATTTGGGGCAGCAGTACAAGATCAGGGAGAAAATTGCCGAGGTAGCTGGAGAGGATTATGCGGCAAGGTTTTATGACACCTGGTTAAAGAATCATACGCGTAAAATTGATATAGATTCTATGGCTTCCTGGGGTTTTAATTCCATCAGGCTACCCATGCATTATGCGCTGTACACCTTACCTGTAGATAAAGAACCCGTAGCGGGGCAAAATACCTGGTTGGAAAAGGGCTTCGAACTGACAGATAATTTGTTAAAATGGTGTAAAGCAAATCATATGTACCTGATCCTGGATCTGCACGCCGCACCCGGTGGTCAGGGTAATGATCTGCCTATTTCAGACCGTGATCCAGCGAAACCTTCGCTATGGGAAAGCAAGGCCAACCAGGATAAGATGATCGCTCTTTGGAAAAAGCTGGCGCAGCGCTATGCTAACGAACCTTATGTCGGTGGGTATGATATCATCAACGAACCAAACTGGGGCTTCGAAAAAGCGGAAGACAAACGCGGTACAGAAGAGACCAAGAACGCGCCGTTGAGGCAGTTAATGGTTGATGTTACTAAGGCTATCCGCGAGGTGGACAACAAGCATATCATTATTATCGAGGGAAACGGATTCGGTAATAACTATCGCGGCATCTTCCCGCTTTGGGATAATAACACGGTAGTCAGTTTTCATAAATACGGTAATTTCAATAACGTAGGGGATATCCAAAAGTTCCTCGACATTAGTGAAAAGAATAACGTGCCTTTATGGATGGGCGAATCTGGCGAGAACTTCAATACCTGGTATACAGAAGCCATTCAACTGGTAGAAAGCCATAACATCGGCTGGTCGTGGTGGCAAGAGAAAAAGATGGACATTAACAACCCGTTGGAGATCAAGGTTACACCCGGATATCAGCAGTTGCTAAACTATTGGGCCGGTAAAGGCGAAAAACCTTCCCGTGAAGAAGCTATAGCAACGCTTGATGACTTGTTGGCAAAAATTAAGCTGGAGCAGGAAGTGTATCACAAAGATGTGATTGACGCAATGTTTCGTGAAGTGCGTACTACCGAAACGAAACCTTTTAAAGATCACTACCTAACTGAAAGCCTTAATATCAACGCCGTTGACTATGATATGGGCCGACAGCGATATGCTTATATGGATAAAGACACCGCAAGCTACCATTACACGCCGGGGGTAAATACTACAGGTAATAAAGGCAGAGCTTACCGAAATGATGGGGTGGATATACAGGCGGACGCTACGGGTTACCAAGTGTTCAGTATAGAAGATGGCGAATGGCTGCAATATACCGTCCGTTCCAGGGCAGCCGGTAAGTTTAATGTTGAACTACAGGTAGCTTCTGAAGCGGGCAAAGGGAAAATTTCATTGCTGGCAGATGGTGTGAAACAGGGCGAAACGGTATCAGTTATCCAACCGGGAAAAGACTGGTCGATACTGAATATTAAAGGCATCAAGCTAAAAAAAGGAATCAACAAGATCCAGATCTATGCCGATGAAGGCGGCTTCGATTTGAAAACAATTAAAATAAACAAAGCGGGCTAATTCCCCCGCTTGCTATACCAAGTTATCAGGATATGTCAACCAGAAACCTAATCATTTTGTTATTGCTTTGCGGAGGTACTTCGCTTCATGCGCAACAAAAATCATCAAAACCAGATGCGATTGACCAGAAAGTCGAGGCGCTTTTGGCAAAGATGACGCTCGAAGAAAAAGTAGGGCAGATGAACCAATACACCAGCGACCGGCTGGCAACGGGGCCGCTAACGCCCAACAGTTCGAAATGGCAGGAGATTAAAGACGGTAAAGTTGGTTCTCTGCTTAACGTACGCGGTGCAAAAGAAACCCGCGAGGTGCAGGCCCTGGCATTGCAGTCGCGTTTGAAAATTCCGCTGCTTTTTGGCCTGGATGTGATCCACGGTTACCGGGTTACGTTTCCTATTCCGTTGGGAGAGGCAGCCAGTTGGGACCTGAAAGCTATAGAGCTTTCTGCAAGGGTTGCAGGCCGCGAGGCCGCAGCTTCTGGCATTCACTGGACGTTTGCGCCGATGGTGGATATCGCCCGCGACCCACGCTGGGGACGCGTAATGGAAGGCGCCGGTGAAGATACTTACCTGGGTTCGCAGATTGCACATGCACGTGTAAGAGGCTTTCAGGGTAAGGGCTTAGGTAACCTGGATGCTGTGATGGCTTGTGTTAAACACTTTGCAGCTTACGGCGCTGCACTGGCCGGTCGTGATTATAACACCGTAGATATGAGCGAACGCCAGCTATGGGAGGT
Source organism: Mucilaginibacter straminoryzae (assembly GCF_022953055.1). GTDB lineage: Bacteria > Bacteroidota > Bacteroidia > Sphingobacteriales > Sphingobacteriaceae > Mucilaginibacter > Mucilaginibacter straminoryzae. The sequence continues at coordinate 220,091 of NZ_JALJEJ010000007.1, forward strand.
TTACCTGCCGCCATTTAAAGCTGCTTTGGATGAAGGTGCTGCTACCTTTATGAACTCGTTTAACGAACTGGACGGTATCCCGGCTACAGGTAATAAACACCTGCAGCGCGATATATTAAAAGGCAAGTGGAACTATCAGGGATTTGTTGTGAGCGATTGGGGCTCTGTAAGCGAGATGGTAGCGCACGGCTTTGCTAAAGACAGAAAAGATGCTGCCCGTTTAGCGGTAACCGCAGGCTCTGATATGGATATGGAAGGTCATTCTTACCTGCCTAACCTGATCCAGTTGGTGCAGGAGAAAAAAGTGGATGTGGCCCTGATCGATGACGCCGTTCGAAGGATTCTTCGTAAGAAATTTGAAATGGGTTTATTTGACGATCCTTACCGTTTCAGTGACGAAAAGCGCGAAGTGAAAGAGATAAATTCAGAAGCCAATCGTAAAGCATCGCGCGAAGTTGCCCGTAAAAGTATCGTATTGCTAAAGAATGATAACCAGTTGCTGCCCTTATCTGATAAGTACCGCAAAATAGCGGTTATCGGTCCGCTGGGTAAATCAAATGCAGATATGCAGGGTTTCTGGTCTGTAAAGTGGGATAATGATCGCCTGGTGTCTTTATATGAGGGACTGCAAAACCGCTCAGGTAAACAAACCGAGTTGCTTTATAGCAAAGGCTGTAATATCAACGATACTTCGCGTGCAGGATTTGCCGAAGCAGTTAAAACAGCGCAACAGGCTGATGTGGTGATCATGGCAGTAGGGGAAACCTTAGACATGAGCGGCGAAGCCAAAAGTCGCGCGAATATTCATATTCCCGGTGTGCAGGAAGAGTTAATAAAAGCGGTACAGACAACAGGTAAACCGGTAGTAGTATTGGTAATGGGAGGTCGGCCGCTCATCTTTAACTGGACGGCAGAACACGCCAATGCAATCCTATTTACCTGGTGGTTGGGCAGCGAAGCAGGCAATGCCATGGCTGATGTGTTGTATGGCGATTATAACCCTGCAGGTCACCTGCCAATGACTTTCCCGAGAGAAGAAGGGCAGATCCCGTTATTCTATAACGAGAAAAGCACAGGCAGACCCGCGCCGGACGGTAAAAGCACGCCTTATCGTTCGTCATACCTGGATGTAAGTAATAACCCGCGTTATGCCTTTGGCTACGGTTTAAGCTATACAAACTTTGATTTTTCCGATTTGAAGCTGAGTAAAGCTTCGATCACTGCTAATGAAAACCTTACGGTAACGTTTACTTTGAAGAATACCGGTAATTACGCCGGGGAAGAGGTAGTGCAACTGTACCTGCAAGATCCGGTAGCTTCGGTTACGCGGCCGATTAAGGAACTGAAAGATTTTCAAAAGGTATATCTGAAACCCGGTGAAAGCAAAACAATCACCTTTACCATCGATAAAGAAAAGCTGTCGTTCTATGATCAGCAAATGAACTGGACCGCCGAACCGGGCGAGTTCAGGCTGATGATCGGTAATTCGTCAGATCACATCTTGTTGAAAGACAAGTTCGAGCTGGTGGATTAGCATTCTGCGCAGATCAAACATTTGCAACGCTATATTGTATTAAGAACGCCTCTGCATCGGGGCGTTTTTTGTTATAAATCACTTTACGAAGTAAGATTGTTACCATTGCTGTTAACCGAAACAGTATAAATTGTTAATTTTGCAAATGATGGTAAAAAGATGGTTAAATATTTTTTTATGTATCTGGCTGATCAATTCAGTCACTTACTTCCATCCGCATAATCCATTTGAAGCTAACGGTGAAAGCGGCTGCGGTTTGCATGCCTGCATTAAGATCAACACCTGGCTGGATGTGGTTAAGCACATCTCTGCAGAAGAACACGACGAGGATACCCCTTTTCACGAACATCGGATTGATAGTCAGAAAAGGTATGTCAACAGCCGGGCTAACCTGTTCGGTAATTTCTTACCGTATTTACCATCTTCGTTAAGTTTCAAGTCTCCAAAGCTGGCGCTTCTAAAAACTGTAGGAAACTATTCTATCGGTGTAGCCAAGCTTCCAACTTATTATAATTTCCTGTTCAGGCTCAGCCCGTTCTGATATTCTGATTTTTTCCTCATCACTATTTATGGCAAATGCCGTAAAGTTTTTTGGCTAAAAATTTAGAATAATCATTACTGTATGAAAAATCATAGTAGATACTTGCTTGCGCTGGTATTACCTGTATTGCTGGCAAGCTGTTCTGCAAATCAAAAAGATAAAGAGAAAAAAGATACGGCGCGTATGCCCGTATATGTATTAACACATAAAGATACCGTTCTGCAAAAAGCGTATGTGGCTGATATACAGGCCATGCGTAATGTAGAAGTACGTTCACGGTTAAAAGGCTTCCTCGAAAATATATTTGTTGACGAAGGTAAGCCGGTTAGAAAAGGGCAGGTGCTGTTTAAGGTGAACGACCAGGAGTACCGCGTGGCATTAGCCAAAGCAAAAGCCGCATTAAGCAATGCCATGGCAGATGCTGTTGCTACACGCTTAGAGGTAGACCGCGTGAAGATGCTGGTAGATAAAAAAGTGATCTCTGCCTCTGAGTTGGATGTCGCTAAATCTAAACTGGCAGCAGACCAGGCCCGGATACAGGAAGAAAGAGCGAATGTGCAATCGGCAGAAAACCACATCGCTTATACCACCATCCGCGCACCGTTCGATGGCATTATAGACCGTATCCCGCTCAAAGCAGGTAGCCTGATAGATGAGGGTACCCTGCTGACCAGCATTTCCGACATTAGTTCGGTTTATGCTTACTTCAGTTTCCCCGAGAATGAATACCTGCAATACCAGCGCACAAAGAACAAGTTGAAACAGGAAAGCAATGATAGCCCGGTTAAGCTGGTACTGGCCGATGGTAGTAGCTATGCCTATAGTGGTAATATTGAAACCATTGAGGGCGAAATTGAACAAAATACCGGGTCGATTGATCTTCGTGCTAAATTCCCTAATCCTAACAAATTATTACGCCACGGCGCCAGTGGAAAGATCTACATCTCGTCTGAAGTGGATGATGCCGTGATGGTACCCCAAAAGTCGGTTTTCGATGTGCAGGATAAAAGCTTTGTCTACATAGTCGGCCCTGGCAATAAGCTGCATATGCAAAGTTTTGAACCGCTTACCAGGGTGTCGCATTATTACATTGTACGTTCTGGGTTGAAGGCCGGGGACCGTATTTTATACGAGGGAACACAAAACGTTCGGGATGGAATGGTGATCAAGCCATTTGTAAAAGCCAAATCCGACGCAGTTGCTGTAAGATAAGCAGTGTAAGTGATCCGTGCGTTTCGCACGCTATTGTTGAATCCTTCAACCCTTGTAAAACATGTTCAATTTGTTTATCAAGCGACCGATATTGTCGCTCGTTATATCTTTAATTATTACCCTGCTTGGTGTACTGGCCCTGTTCAACCTGCCGGTAACCCAGTTCCCGGATATTGTACCGCCCTCGGTAACGGTAACGGCCAACTATACCGGCGCTAATGCCGAAGTATGTGCCAAAGCAGTAGCTACGCCGCTGGAACGTGCGATTAACGGTGTTCCCGGCATGACTTATATGTCTACCGTTTGTAGTAACGATGGGATCACCGTAATTTCTATTTACTTCCGTGTAGGTGTGGACCCTGACCAGGCTGCCGTTAACGTGCAGAACCGCGTAGCTACGGTTATAGACGAATTACCCGAAGAGGTGATTAAAGCCGGTGTTTCGACCGAAAAAGAGGTGAACAGTATGCTGATGTACCTGAACATCATGAGTCAGGACAAGAATATGGACGAAAAGTTCATCTATAACTTCACCGATATTAATGTACTGCAGGAGCTGAAACGTATTGATGGTGTGGGCCGTGCCGAAATTATGGGTGCTAAAGAATACGCCATGCGTGTATGGCTGAAACCCGACCGTATGATGGCCTACAATGTTTCGTCAGATGATGTCATCAAGGCCATCCGCGACCAGAACGTGGAGGCAGCACCGGGTAAAACAGGGCAAAGCTCGGATAAGTCGCCGCAGATGCTGCAATACGTGTTGCGCTATACAGGTAAGTTTTTCGAACCAAAGCAATACGAAAATATTGTGATCCGTGCGGATGAAAGCGGTACAGTGCTGAAGCTGAAAGAAGTAGCCGATATCGAATTCGGTTCGCTTACGTATAGCATGGTTTCGAATACAGATGGTAAGCCGTCGGCTTCAATCATGATTAAGCAGCGCCCGGGTTCAAATGCGCGTGATGTTATTAATAACATCAAGACGCGTATGGCCGAACTGAAGGAAGAAAGCTTCCCTTCCGGCATGACCTATAACGTCAATTACGACGTGTCCCGCTTCCTGGATGCTTCCATCCACGAAGTATTGCGCACGCTTTGTGAAGCCTTTATCCTGGTGTTTATTGTGGTGTTTATCTTCCTGCAAGATTTCCGCTCCACGCTTATTCCTGCGCTTGCAGTACCCGTCGCGCTGGTGGGCACACTCTTTTTCATGCAGATGCTCGGGTTCTCCATCAACCTGCTCACATTGTTCGCGCTGGTACTCTCTATAGGTATTGTGGTAGATAATGCGATTGTAGTGGTGGAAGCCGTACACGTAAAAATGGGCGAGGGCCTTAGCCCGATGGATGCTACCTTGAAAGCCATGAGTGAAATCAGCGGAGCTATCGTGGCCATTACGCTGGTAATGTCTGCGGTGTTTGTGCCGGTAGCGTTTATGTCCGGTCCGGTGGGGGTGTTCTACAGGCAGTTCTCGCTGACGATGGCTATCGCCATTGTCATATCGGGTATCAATGCCGTAACGCTTACACCTGCACTTTGTGCCATCATGCTGAAGCATAGCCATGCAGAACATCATCACGGCAAACAAACGCTGATGCAAAGGTTCTTCGGGGGCTTTAATAAGCAGTATGATAAGGTAAGCAATAAATATTCGATTCTGATTGGTCGCATAGCCGGTCGTAGGGTAGTTACTATTGCATTGCTCTTAGTTTTCTTTGCGGCTACGTGGGGATTAAGTGCCATTCTTCCCGGAGGGTTCATCCCGACAGAAGACCAGGGGATGATCTACGTAAACGTAACCACGCCCGCAGGTGCTACCGTAGAACGTACCGAAGCGGTACTGGCAGAAATACAAAAGCAAGCCAAAAGCATTGAATCAATAGAATCTGTTTCAACGCTTTCGGGCTACAGCCTGGTGAACGAAGTGGCGGGCGCTTCTTACGGTATGGCCATGGTGAACCTGAAGGGCTGGGATGACAGAAAGCAGTCAGTAGATGATGTGATTGCTGAACTTCAGGAGAAAACCAAACACCTGAGCGATGCATCCATTCAGTTTTTCCCGCCGCCAACGGTACCCGGTTTTGGTAACTCCAGCGGTTTCGAGATCCGGTTGATCGATAAAACAGGTAGCGGTAATTTTATTCAGACGGCAGAAGTATCCAAAAAGTTCATTGAAGAACTTAACCAGTCACCCGAAATCGAAAATGCCTTTTCCAGTTTCGATGCCAGCTTTCCGCAATACCTGATCACCGTGGATTATGCGATGGCTGCCAAGAAAGGCATAACGGTGGACGCTGCGATGTCTACCCTGCAAACCTTAATGGGTAGCTACTATGCCTCTAACTTTATCCGCTTCGGGCAGATGTACAAAGTAATGGTGCAGGCTTCGCCCGAATTCCGTTCACGGCCTGAAGATGTGCTGAACCTTTATGCAAAGAATGAGAAAGGAGAGATGGTACCGTTTTCGACATTCATTAAAATGGAGAAAGTGCTTGGACCGGAACAGCTGACCCGTTATAACATGTATACCTCAGCCATGATCAACGGTGATGCGGCGCCTGGTCATAGTAGCGGTGATGCCATCAATGCCATTAAACGTATCGGAGAGAAATTACCGAAAGGTTATGCCTTTGAATGGTCGGGTATGACACGCGAGCAAGTGCTTTCAGGCAACCAGGCAATCTTCATTTTCATCATCTGTCTGGTGTTTGTTTACCTGCTGCTGGCTGCGCAGTACGAGAGCTTACTGCTGCCATTTGCAGTTATTCTTTCGCTGCCTACGGGTATCTTTGGTGCATTCTTCCTTTTAAAGATAGCCGGACTGGAAAATAATATCTATGCGCAGGTTGCGCTGGTGATGCTGATTGGTTTGCTGGGTAAAAACGCCATCCTGATTGTAGAGTTTGCCGTGCAGCGGGAAAGGGAAGGAGCAACGGTGTTGAAAGCTGCTATTGAAGGTGCGGTATCGCGCTTGAGGCCAATCCTGATGACGTCCTTCGCCTTCATAGCCGGTTTGATTCCGCTTTGTATTGCCAGCGGTGCAGGTGCTATGGGTAACCGTTCCATTGGTACGGCTGCCGCAGGCGGGATGCTTTTGGGTACCATCTTTGGCCTGGTACTTATCCCCGGGCTGTATGTTATTTTCTCATCACTTTCTAAAAAGAAAAACAATCCGCCTGTTGAAAAAGAGCAGGAGCAGGAATTGTTGATCATTACCGAATAGATATGGATAGTTATAAGCGATTTTCCTTTTATATATTTTTTGTACTGGTAGCAGTAGCGCTACTGCCAGCATGTAGCGGCTATAAAGCCGTTACGCTCGAGTCTAAACTGGTCATTCCCGATACCTTTACGCATGTAAAAGATACCGGTAATACCGCTACAAGTGCCCGCCAGTTTTTTACCGATACTTATCTGCAACAATTGTTAGATACGGCGATTAAGGCCAACCCGGATGTGCTTTCGGCGCTGCAAAGGGTAGAGGTAGCAAGCGCTAACCTACGTTCGCAAGGCGCTTACCTGTTGCCTTCTGTAAACCTGAACGCCAATGCCGGGTTAGAAAAGTACGGTGACTACACCATGAACGGTGTGGGTAACTATGATACCAACTTTTCTAATAACATCAACAGTGATCAGAAAATACCGAACCCTACGCCCGACTACTTTTTAGGTTTTCGCAGCACCTGGGAGCTGGATATCTGGGGTAAGCTTCGCGAGCGCAAGAAAGCTGCTTTTACGCGTGTGCTGGCCAGTCAGAGCGGGTATCGCATGGTTGTGACATCATTGGTGGCACAACTGGCAACATCCTATTATCAGTTGCTGGCATTGGATTATGAATTGAAGGTGATCCGCAAGAACATCACACTTCAGAACCACGCGCTGGAAATAGTTCGGATACAGAAACTGGGCGGGCGAGCGACAGAGCTTGCTGTTCAGCAATTTCTAGCCCAGTTAAAGCGCACCCAAAGCCTGGAATACCAAACCCTGCAACAGATCACCGAGACGGAGAACATGATCAATTTTCTGCGTGGCAGGTTTAACGGAAAGGTAGACCGTGATACGTCTATTAATATTTTGAAATTACCCGGAATCGTCAGGACGGGCGTACCCAGCCAGCTATTGCTTAACCGCCCGGATATACGGGAGTCGGAACTGCAATTAAAAGCATATAATGCGGATATTTCTGCTGCCCGTAAAGCCTTTTTGCCTACGGTAAACCTGACAGCTTATACGGGTTATAACGCTTTCGCATCCGCATTGCTGTTTAACCCGGGTTCTTTCGCTTACGGTATTATCGGTGGTTTAACCGCGCCAATATTTAATCGTGGGCAGCTAAAGGCAGATTACCAGCGTACTCTTGCCGAAGGGCAGCAAGCACTGTATACCTATCAGAAGAATATCCTGAACGGCTACATGGAGGTAATGAATACGTTGAAGGGGGTAGAGAATTTCCAGAAGTACTATGACCAGAAACGCCAGGAAGTTGATGCTTTGAACAACGCAGTGAGCGTGGCGAATGATTTATACCTGGTTGGCCGTGCTAACTATCTTGAGGTGATCACCGCACAACGCAACGTGCTGGATGCCGAACTGGAGCTGGCAAATACCCGGCGAAATATTTTTATCAATTCTGTCAACTTGTACCGCTCGCTGGGCGGGGGCTGGCGCTAACATAAACGTTATAAACAACAATGCCACCCTTCTGAGGTGGCATTGTTGTTTAATTATGACTGTTTATTAGTTTATTATTGTTGTTTCTCTGGTGCTTTACCAATCAGGTCCATAAACTGATCCAGTTTAGGAGTGATGATAATCTGCGTACGACGGTTGCGCGCACGGCCGGCTTCGGTACTGTTGTCTGCAATCGGGTTAAATTCGCCGCGACCACCTGCTGTTAAACGCTTAGGATCAACCGCATAATTGTTTTGCAACGATTGAACTACAGAAGATGCGCGCAGGGCGCTTAAGTCCCAGTTGTTGCGGATGTTCTTTTGCGAAATAGGCAAGTTATCGGTATTACCTTCAATCAGCACATCATAATCTTTGTAGTCTTTAATGATCTTGGCAATTTTACCTAAAGTTTCACCTGCTTTGTCAGAGATTTCATAGCTGCCGGATTTGTACAGCATGTTATCAGCCAATGATATGTAAACTACACCTTTTAACACTTGTACGTCTACATCTTTAGATTCTGCCTGGCTTAAAGAGCGGGTCAGGTTGTTGGTCAGTACCATATTTAACGAGTCGCTCTTGTTCTTGGCAGCGATCAACTGCTGGATGTATTTGTTAGAACGGTTGATCTCGTCTACCAGTTTAGAGATATTTACGTTACCCTGGTTGCTCGAGTTTAAACATTTGTCTAACGCGTCTTTCAAACCGCGGTTGTTCGCTTGTTCGCTGGCCAGTTGATCTTGTAAATTCTTCACCTGGTTGCTCAAAACGGCTACGTTACGTTCGCTCGTCAGGAATTTTAAATTAAGGTTGCGTGTGTTACTGTCCAGCCGATTATAATCGCTTTGCAGTTGCGTATACTTTTTCTGGCTCACACAACTTGTTAAAGCCGCAATTATGAGAAGGGCTGGAATGGTTGCTTTAATTTTCATGGTATCTACATTTAATAAAACAATCTAAGTTATACAATATTTTGGAGTATTTGTTTATTACAGGGCATTAGAATGGTATTAATAAACCATTTTAATAAATCGTTTTCGCGGGCAAGATAAATTATTTTATAATAAAAAGCCTTGGAACGGCCATGATTTCAGCCGGAAGTGACGAAGCTCACTTGTCCAGACTTTTTGCAGATTGCACAGTAGATGGAGGTGACTTTTCTGGCAGAAGTTACCGTGTAAGGATTTGAATTGTGGATATTAACGGGGAATTGTGGTGAAGGATTTAAATCATCAAGAGTGATCATCAGGTAAATCGCTGGTGTAAACATATTTCTCCCAAATGTTAAAATCACCGTCGCCGTAAAAAGTGGATGATCTAAGATTATGTTCTTTGTCTTTTGCACCTGCTATTAGTTCTTCACTTTGCGGTGTTAATGTGCCGTCATCTTGTGCATTCGGGTCGAATTTTTTACCTAAACTACGATTAGTTGAAGCATTGCCGGGTCTTAAATTATAGGGGCTACTATTTAATCTTTGCAAAGCTTCCTTATCATCACTGCTTTGTTTTACCCAGTTGTAATAGCGTTTGTCGCCTTGTGCAATTGCTCCAAACTGTCTTTGCGGGATCGTTACGTTTTTTAATACCCAATTTTTGTCCTGCCCGTATAGATACTCGATATTTTCATAAGACAAACGATGGGCCAGATCAAAACCTTCGTTAGGGAATAACTCTTTGGTCCGTTCAATCATTCTTGAAGCCGGATTTATCCAACCCGGGCGTAGCTGGATAACTTTGCCCTGAATGATGCCAGTACCCGAAGGAGGCAGAACGCTTTTATCAAAACTCAATTTTCGGTATCGTGCGTCAGCCATTGCTTGAAGTACTTTCGCTTTCTGTACAATTGCACTATCGTCTGCTAATCGTTGTAATTGGGTCGCCTGCACTCCTGCAACACTTCCCTTTTTACTAAAATCAGTCTTGTTTGTCAGGCTATCTCCAGAATGAGCGTCATTTTTTTGCTGAGAAGTTTTCATAAGTATTTAGGTTAAGCGCGGTGTGCTTATAAAGTTTTCCCTATCACATAGTTACGGAATTTTACGGGAAATGTTTCTATATGTAACAAACTTAATCAAGGCATATTGTTAAATGAGTCTGCTATAAAACAAAAAAGCTGCCTCAAAATGAAGCAGCCGCTAATTATTTTATACGAGTGACTTAATAAGTCACCAACACGTTAAAACCCACACCCCCTACGCCAATTTTCTCCCATGCGCTTTGGCTGGCCTCGCGGGCGATGAGCGCACTGCTGAAAAAGCTGGCAGAAAACTTCAGATTTGTATTGCTGCGTTTGACGTTTTCAAGGCTGACAAAAAAATCGTCGTTAACCACAATATTATAGGGATCAAGATCAACGGATATTTTATCCTGGCCTTTTGCCACTACAACGAAAATATTCTGCTCTGGCAGTAATTTATCCGGTAAGCCGTTTTTTACAGAATAGAAGTTCAAGCGCAGCTTTACAGTATCTGTACTAGGCGATGATAGCGATGCATTGAAACGCTTCAGATAGGTCGGCGCAGCTTTTATCCGGATAATGATACCGATTTCGTTACCGAGTTGACTGCTTGGAAAACCTGAGGAAACCGACTGAGATTGGGTGGTGTTACCCAATACTTTTTCCTTCCATTTATGATCTTTAACCTTTACTTCTTTAAGCTGGAAGATGGCAGGTTCTAACAATACCACTTTGTTCTGCGCTGTAGAGCTAACAAAGTCTTTTACCGCAAATGCTTTCGGTTGGTAACCGATCATCGAGAACTTCAGGCTATCAGTAGCGTGATTAGTCAGGTTCAGCTTGTATCTACCGGTTTCATCCGTAACCGTCCCGAGGCTTTTACCAATAATACCCACGTTAACGTAGCCTAGCGGCTCACCCGTCTTTTGGTCTTTAACGGTTCCTTCAAATACCTGCGCAGTTGCTAATTTGCAAGTTGATAAAGCAATAAAAAGGATAAGGCCGGGTTTAAGCATAAGTCTTAAGCTATTGCATACATTTCTTCGCGTTGCTTTTGTACAGCTTCACTGTTGATGTATTCATCGTAACTCATCAGTTTGTCGATCAAACCGCCAGGCGTAATCTCTATTACGCGTGTGGCAACGGTTTGCGTCAGCTCATGATCTCGCGAGGTGAACAGGATGGTACCTTTAAAATCTCTCATGCCGTTGTTCAGGGCAGTGATAGATTCCAGGTCTAAGTGGTTGGTCGGTTCGTCAAACACCAACACGTTCGGTTGCTGCAGCATCATACGGCTGAACATACAACGCATTTTTTCACCACCGGATAGTACGCTGGCCTTCTTCAATACCTCTTCGCCCGAGAACAACATCCGGCCCAGGAAACCGCGGATAAACTGATCGTCTTTTTCGCCTGGTGAATACTCGCGCAGCCAGTCAATCAGGTTGAGGTCTTTTCCTTTAAAATATTCGGCGTTGTCGATCGGAATATCTGCCGGGTTAATAGTAACGCCCCATTTAAAGCTGCCTTTAAATTCGGTATCGCGGCCCATTAATATTTCATAAAAAGCGGTAGTTGCCAGGCTGTTCTGAGAAAGCACGGCAATTTTATCGCCTTTATTTACCATCAGGTTAATGTTGTTGAAGAATACTTCGCCGCCAACAGTTTTACCCAGGTTTTCAATCTGCAGAATCTGGTCGCCGGCTTCACGTGTCTGCTGGTTGAACATAATGGCCGGGTACTTACGGTTCGAAGGCTTGATCTCGTCCAGGTTGATCTTATCCAGCGCTTTCTTACGGCTGGTTGCCTGCTTGGATTTGGAAGCGTTCGCACTAAAACGGCTGATGAATTCCTGTAATTCCTTCACCTTGTCTTCTAGCTTCTTGTTCTGTTCAGCACGTTGTTTCAAAGCCAACTGGCTAGATTGGTACCAGAACGAGTAGTTACCGGTGTAGATGGTCATCTTACCAAAGTCGATATCCACCACGTGGGTACAAACCGTATCCAGGAAGTGCCTGTCGTGCGATACCACCAGTACAATAGCTTCGTAGCCGGCAAGGAAATCTTCCAGCCAGGCAATGGTGTTAATATCCAGGTCGTTGGTAGGCTCATCCAACAGCAGAATATCCGGGCTGCCGAATAATGCCTGGGCTAATAACACACGTACTTTCTGGTTACCGTCAAGTTCTTTCAGTAATTTATAATGCAGATCTTCGGTAATACCCAGGTTGCTTAACAGGGTAGCAGCGTTGCTTTCTGCGTTCCATCCGTCCATCTCTGCAAAAAGGTTTTCCAGCTCACCGGCGCGTTCGCCGTCAGCATCGCTGAAATCTTCTTTCAGGTAGATAGCGTCCTTTTCCTTCATAATGCTGTACAGCTCCTTATGGCCCATCAGCACGGTTTCAATCACCGGGAATTCGTCAAACTCATAGTGGTTCTGTTTCAGTACCGCCATGCGTTCGCCGGGAGTGAAGCTAACAGAACCGGTAGAAGGATCGATCTCGCCGGAAAGTATTTTGAGAAATGTGGATTTTCCTGCCCCGTTTGCCCCAATTATTCCATAGCAATTCCCCTGGGTAAACTTTAGGTTTACTTCTTCAAACAACGTCCTCTTGCCATAGCGAAGGGATAAATTGGATACCGTAATCATCTTTTTACTTCAAAAATTAATTTTTGCAAAGGTAAGCTAATTAACATTATTTAAGGCTAAAGGCTCGAATAATAGCTTTTTATTAATGAAAAAAGTGTCTGGATAAAGAGGATTTAATAACTTTTAAATTTTATTTAAAGGTTAATAAAAATGAAATTTACGGTTAATTCTGCACAACAATCCTTACTTTACAATCGTTATTTTAATAATAAATTTTCCTTTATAAACCGTGGAACAGCATTTGCAAGTAGTACTGTATCCAAAACAAATAATAACATGATTGCACTTATTTTAGCCCTGGTAGTTGCAAACGTAATTGTGGCTCTCAGAAACGTAGACAAAAGAAATGCCTGGTAAGTACTGTTAAACTTATACAGCCTTAAAATAGCAAAGTCCGCACTTTTTACAGTAGCGGACTTTTTTTATGTAATGATTTTTAAATTAGTTATTTCCAGTTATAAGGCTCTTCACGCCATTTTTTCAGTACGTCGATATCAGACGATGAGATATTGCCATTTCTTTCTGCCACGGTAAGCAGCGCGTTGTAATTAGATAATGTGGCAAATCGGCATTTGGCTTCTTTGAAGTTCTCGGCAGCTACGTCGAACCCATAGGTAAATATGGCAACCAGGCCGGCTACATGATAGCCTGCTTCGCGAAGCGATTCCACCGCCTGCAAGCTGCTTTTACCGGTAGATACCAGGTCTTCTACAACAACTACACGCTGGCCGGGTAATATTTCTCCCTCGATCATTTTACCGGTTCCGTGTTCTTTCGGTTTAGAACGTACGTAGATAAATGGCAACCCCAGTTCCTGCGCCACCAAAACGCCTTGCGGGATGCCTGCCGTAGCAACGCCGGCAATACAATCAACAGAGCCAAATTCTTCCTGGATCAGCTCGCTTAGCTTTTGACGGATGTACGTGCGGATGCTTGGGTGCGAAAGCGTAATGCGGTTGTCGCAATAAATCGGTGATTTCCACCCCGAAGCCCATGTAAAAGGATTAGCAGGTTGTAGTTTTATTGCTTTAATTTGCAGCAGAAATTCGGCGACCTGCTGTTCAATCTCAGTTTTATTAAACATGGCTCAAAACTACAGAATTTATATTAACGAAAAGGTATTAATTATTTCTCAATCTGCAATTCAGGAAGCAGGTGTAAGGCTATTAAGCGAACAGCAGTTTAATTTCACAAAGGCTTATTTTGAGATACTTCAGGCTGCTGAAGTAACGTTTAATGTGGTAACATCAGAGCCTAAAGCATTTATCAAAAAAATGCAGAAAACCGCTACGCTGATTACCGCTGCCGGTGGTTTGGTTAAAAATAAAAAGAAGGAATGTCTTTTTATCTACCGGAACGACAGGTGGGACCTTCCTAAAGGTAAATTAGAAAAACTGGAACGTCCGCGTGCAGGTGCCGTTCGCGAAGTGGAAGAAGAATGCGGGATAGAGATTTATAAGTCTGGTAAAAAGATATGTAAAACGTATCACGCCTATACTATGAAAGGACAGGTGGTTCTTAAAAAAACACACTGGTATAAAATGACTTATAAAGGTGGCGGCAAACTGAAACCACAACTGGAAGAAGGGATAACTGAGGTGCGCTTTTTTGAAAAAGGCAACATGCAGGAGATTTTGGCCAATACTTTCCCGCTGATTGAAGAAGTGATGGAGAAAACGGGTTTAATTAAAGGCAGTCAAGCGCAGCCTTCGGTATAAACTTGCTGACGTCGCCGTTGTACTTCATAATCTCGCGGACGATGGTCGAGCTGATAGACGAGTAACCGGGCTTGCTCACAATAAAGATGCTTTCAATTTCGGGCGCCAGTGCGTGGTTCATCTGCGCAATGGCTTTTTCGTATTCAAAATCAGAAACGGTACGGATACCCCTGATCATATAAGCGGCATTAATGCTCCGGCAAAATTCAATCGTTAAACCCTCGTAAGCGACGATATGAATTTTTGGTTCTGTATCGAATATGGCCCTTAATAATTCTTCACGTTTGGCAACATTCAGGAAACCTGGCTTAGAGCTGTTAACACCAATACCGATATAAACCTTATCGAATAAGGGCAGCGAGCGTTCAACAATATCTACGTGGGCTTTGGTTACTGGATCGAACGAACCGGGGAAAAGGGCAACTTTCATAGCGTAAATTGATGGGTAAAGTTAGTCTTTTCTGAAAAAAGAAAACGAAGAATGCCCATATCTTCTTTGCTCTATAAAATTTGGATGGTTGCTTAGGTTCTGCATCGATTGGTGCTCAATAATCAGCAGCCCATCTTGCTCCAGTAAGTCTCTGTCAAAAACAAGGGTTGCGATTTCCGGTATCCGGTCCAGATCATAAGGCGGGTCAGCAAAGATCAGATCGTATTTTTCCGTTTCTTGTTCCAGGTATTTAAAAACATCGGCTTTGTATGCTTTGATCTGGGTAAGGCCGTGTTGCCGGGCAGTATCGTCGATATATTTTAATCCTTTAAAACCACGGTCTACCGAAGTTACAGACGCGGCATCGCGCGAAGCAAATTCAAAACTGATATTGCCGGTACCGGTAAATAAGTCGAGTACTTTGATGCCTTCCAGCTCTATTTGGTTTTGCAGAATGTTAAACAAGGCTTCTTTTGCCATGTCTGTAGTAGGCCTGACGGGTAGATTAGCCGGGGGATTTAAACGAAGCCCTTTCAGGCGGCCGCCTATTATACGCATTTGAGCAATGATGTTAGCGCCAAAACCTGCTGCGGGAGTGCTTCGACTGAAAGTTCGACCGGAAGCGCAGTCTGACTGATCTCTACCCTTTGGAAAAATTCGTTCAAACCAAGGTGAAACTCGTCGCCCTGGGTAACATCGCCGCTAAGGATAAGCTTAAGATTGTTCTGACTTAAATGAAGCTCATTCGCCACTAAGGCAGTAAAGTATACCAGTTCTTCTCGGCTGTTAAAATCAAAGCCATTTAAGAACCGCAGCTTGTTATTTTTAAAATATACTAAGCTGACGCGATTGTGCTGGATATCCAGGAAAAGGTTCTGCCAGTTTTGTTCATTGGCCGCAATCGCGTTGATCCAGCCCTTGTGGTAAGAAATAATCTTGTAATATTTATGGCGTTGTGTAAGAACGGGGGTTAACTGGTCTGCATCTTTATAGAAGATCAGGTTCTCGTTATCCAGTTGTTCTTTGTAGACTTTCTCGTGGGGCGACACATCCAAAAATCGCGCATAATTTGCAATCAGGTCTTCCTTGTATAGTTCAGAAGGTACAATGGTAAATACATCGGGCGTTAAGCCGATAATTACCTGTTGGTATTGTTGCAGTAAGAATTCACCCAGATCTTTTGGATCGGCTAACTCCTGCAGCGGGTAATACCTTCCGTAGACGTTTAGCTTATTCTGGAAAATTATCGCAAACGAAAAATCATCCTTACGAACCTGAAGCAGCAAAGTAGAATATTTTGCATTCTCTATGCTGAAGTGATCGCTGAAGTAAAGTTTAGAAGGATTAGCCATGCTTATTCCCGCAAATTTAAAATATTTAGCTGATAGTTGGATAGGTAGCTAATAGTTAATAGATCATAGACCATAGTCAGAATGATTTAATGACCAATGACTAATCAACTATGATTGCCTACCTTTGCAATAATGCCCGCTATAGACTATATCTACAAAGCTTTTCCGCATCAGCCTACAGCCCAGCAGGCAGATCTGTTTGAAAAGCTCGATCATTTTCTGCGGCAGCACAATACTTACTCATCATTTATTTTAAAAGGATACGCCGGAACGGGTAAAACAACCATCATCAGCGCATTGGTGCGGGCTTTAAAGCATTACGGGTTAAAATCTGTGTTGCTGGCACCAACGGGCAGGGCGGCTAAAGTGATCACCAGCTATTCTGACCGTAAGGCATTCACCATTCATAAACGGATCTACCGGAAAAAATCTGCCATGGGCGTAGATGCTGGATTTATGCCCTCTACCAATATGGCCGAAGATACGTTGTTTATTGTGGATGAGGCCTCCATGATCAGTGACGAAGGGGGCGGTTTCAGCCGGAATACGTTACTATATGACCTGATCGAATATGTATATAACGACAAGAACTGCCGTCTGCTACTGGTGGGCGATACGGCCCAGTTGCCGCCGGTAGGGGCAGAATACAGCCCGGCATTGGATGCAAAATTCATCCGGAGCAATTTTGATCTGGATGCTTCAAGTTACGAATTGACGGACGTACTGCGCCAGCAGAAAGAATCGGGCATACTTTACAACGCTAGCTCTATCCGTGATATCATCCGTAAAGGCGATGCTTACGCGCCAACCATTATCACTAAAGGTTACAAAGACGTTTACCGCATGACGGGCGAACGTTTGCAGGAAGGGTTGGAGTATGCCTACCGCAAGTACGGTTATGAGAACACCCTGGTAGTTTGCCGTTCTAATAAGAATGCCAATATGTATAACCGGCAGATTAGGGGGCGGATATTGTACCGGGAAGAGGAAATCACCGGTGGCGACCAGATAATGGTAGTGCGGAACAACTATTTCTGGCTGCAGGACCAGGAGGATGATAGCACCGGATTTATTGCCAATGGCGATATGGCCGTGATTAAAAGGGTGCGCCGCAGCGAAGAGATGTATGGGCACCGCTTTGCAGATGTGCAGCTGCAATTTTTGGATTATACAGAGGAAAAAGTACTAGAGTGTAAGGTGATGCTGGATACCTTGGATGCCGAAACACCTGCTTTATCTGGCGAAAACCAGCGTGTGTTTTTTGATGAGGTGATGAAAGATTATGACCACCTGGCCAGCCGTAAGGCAAAGCTGAACGAGATGAAGCTGAACCCTTATTACAACGCACTTCAAATAAAATTTGCCTACGCCGTTACCTGCCATAAAGCTCAGGGTGGCCAGTGGGATGCCGTTTTCGTAGACCAGGGATATTTAACAGACGAAATGATCAATACCGACTTCCTGCGCTGGATGTATACCGCTTGTACCCGAGCCAGAAAAGAACTCTTCCTGGTGAATTTCAGCGAGAAATTTTACGAAGAGCAGCCGATTTGAAGATTGTTGATTCGATAATGTGAAGATGTGCTGATTTGAAAATCTGAAAATAGCAGTATTAATATCACGGAAGCCCTCCCTATCGGGGAGGGTTGGGAGGGGCCTCAAATCCATCATACCGCCTGCGGTAAATTAATCCTGAAGGTAGAGCCTTTGTTCTCCTGGCTTTCCACTTCTATTTTGCCGTGATGCTTCTCTACAATCTGGCGTACAATGCTCAGGCCCAGTCCTGTGGAAAGTTCACCGCGTAGGCCTTTGCGCCCGGCTTTTGAAAAGCGCTCAAAAATATGAGGCAGCATCTTCTCGGGTATTCCCAGTCCGTAATCTTTTATCTCTATCTGCACACCATCGGACAGCTGTTTCAGAAATACTTCCACCTTATCTGCGTCTTTAGAGAATTTAAGCGCATTGCTGATCAGGTTGTCAATTACCCGTTGAAATTTTTCAACGTTAATGTCTGCATAAATTTCGTCGCGCGTGCTCTCCAGTACAATGTGGTTCTTTATCTCGTCGCGGAAATTCCATTCATTAATAATAACAGAGAGCAGTTCATTCAGCTCCACTTTTTGTGTCTGTAATTCGGCATTACCTTCATTCCGTGCTACCTCCAGCAGGTCGTTAATAATAGAACGCGCCTTTAAACAGGACGACTTGATCATGTTTACGTTGTCCTCCATGTCTTCATCCAGGTTATCCAACTCCATAATCAAAGCGATAGACTCAATGGCGCCGATGGGGTTTCTTAAGTCATGTGCTACCATGCCCAGTACATCATTTTTAAAGGCGCTGGCTTTTTCAATTTCCGCGTTTTTGGTTTCGATATCTACCAGCTGAAGATAAAAGGCAGCCCGGAACGAATACACATAGCGCGAAATGAAAAAGAAACCTGCAAGCAAAAAAACAGACATTACCTGGTTATAGATCATTTCGGTAGCGTCAAGGTTGCAGTAGAAGAGCACCCCGGTGAAGATGATTTCTGTAACAACCGTCAGCATAATGGTATCTTCCCATTCAAACAGAAATACAGTGCCGGTGAAGATCAGGGCAATCAGGTAAAGGATCAGGCTATTGCGCGGATCGTGGGTAGAAATAATGGCAGAAGCTAAACCACAAGCGATGATATAAATAGCGAACAGATTTACCAGCGCAGACATTCCCCCCGATACCTTTTTGTTCTTTTTAAAAGAAGCCAACTGTATGTTTGCAGCAATAATAAAAACAGGTGTTAGCGCAAGGTAAGCCCAGTTGGTAACGTTAAATTCAGGGAAGTTTTGTGCATGCGTTACACCCTCTGATAGCAGGAAGTAGAACACGCGCAACACGATGTTAAGCGTGAAGAAAATTACCGCAGCAATTTGTACTGCCTTTAGGTTCTGAAGCATGTAATACTTCCGGTAGCCTGTACGGTATTTAACCGGTATGCTTCTTAAAAAATACGTTTCCAATGTCCCAGCTTGTGATATTCAAAAATATCAAAATTTGTAAGTCAAGCCAATTTTTTTAATGAAGCATTATATTTAACGTATTGGTAATCAAATAAATGCTATGTTTTGTGTTGAAAATATTACATTTAGCTGCTTAGGCTTAAGTGTTGTTCAGTCAAGCCAAAATGTCGTTTCAGGATGAAATTATGATGACATTATTTCACTTTTGAGCCAATGGCAGGTAAATTGAACTAAAGGACACATGAACTTTAATAACTTCACCATCAAAGCACAGGAAGCCGTGCAAAAGGCTTCTGAAATTGCAGCCGCTAACCAGCAGCAGGCGATTGAAAACACGCACCTGTTAAAGGGCTTGTTATTGGCTGATGAAAACGTTGTTACCTATTTGCTTAAAAAGCTTAACGTAAATATAACCCGTATCAATACCGTTTTAGATCAGCAGATTGCCTCTTACCCCAAAGTAAGCGGAAGCAATATGTATCTTTCTTCTAACGCAAATGCCGCTTTACAAAAGGCGCAGAGTTATCTGAAAGAATTTAAAGACGAGTTTGTATCCGTAGAACACATGCTATTGGGTATACTTGCCATCAGCGACCCGGCCAGCAGTGTTTTAAAAGATGCAGGCGTTACCGAAAAAGACCTAAAAAAGGCGATTGTTGAATTCAGGGGAGATAGCCGGGTGACCGACCAGAATGCCGAGGCTACGTTTAACGCATTAAATAAATATGCCCGTAACCTGAATGATTATGCCGAATCGGGCAAGTTGGATCCTGTAATCGGCCGTGACGAAGAGATCCGTCGCGTAATCCAGATCCTTTCGCGCCGTACTAAAAATAACCCCGTGTTGGTGGGCGAGCCAGGCGTTGGTAAAACAGCCATTGCCGAGGGTATTGCCTTCCGGATCATCAAAGGCGACGTGCCCGAGAACCTGAAAACCAAGATTGTATTCTCGCTGGATATGGGTGCGTTGGTTGCCGGTGCAAAATATAAGGGGGAGTTTGAAGAACGCCTGAAAGCTGTTGTGAACGAAGTAACCAAAAGCGATGGCGAGATTATCCTTTTCATCGACGAGATTCACACCCTTGTTGGAGCCGGTGGAGGCGAAGGTGCCATGGATGCAGCAAACATCCTGAAACCGGCCCTTGCCCGTGGCGAATTGCGCGCTATTGGTGCAACCACGCTGAACGAGTACCAGAAATATATTGAAAAAGACAAAGCCCTTGAACGCCGTTTCCAACGCGTAATGGTTGATGAGCCAGATGCAGCAGACGCGATATCTATTCTTCGCGGACTGAAGGAGCGTTACGAGACCCACCACAAGGTGCACATTAAAGACGAAGCGATTATCGCCGCCGTAGAAATGTCACAGCGCTACATCGCAGACCGTTTCCTGCCGGATAAAGCGATCGACCTGATGGACGAGGCGGCGTCTAAACTTCGCCTGGAGATGGACTCCGTTCCGGAAGCAGTGGATGAGTTGGAACGTCGCATCATGCAACTGGAAATTGAGCGTGAGGCCATTAAACGGGAAAGCGATGACCGCAAGGTTGCTGAATTAAGCGAAGAAATTGCGAACCTTTCTGCCGACCGTGATGCACTTCGGGCGAAATGGCAAAGTGAAAAAGACCTGGTAGATGGTATCAATCTGAAGATAGAGCAGATAGAAAACTATAAGCTGGAGGCAGAGCAGGCAGAACGTGCGGGAGATTACGGTAAGGTTGCCGAGATCCGTTACGGCCGTATCCGCGAAGCACAGGAAGAAGTAGATAAACTGAAAGCTGCCCTGATGGAAAATCAGGCTGAAAGCCGGATGCTGAAAGAAGAAGTTACTGCCGATGATATTGCCGGTGTGGTATCGCGCTGGACAGGTATCCCGGTTTCTAAAATGGTCCAAAGCGAACGCGAAAAGTTGCTTCACCTGGAAGAGGAACTGCATAAGCGTGTAGCTGGGCAGGAAGAAGCGATTGAGGCGATTAGTGATGCCATTCGCCGCAGCCGTGCAGGTTTGCAGGATAAACGCAGGCCGATCGGTTCATTTATCTTCCTTGGGACTACCGGTGTTGGTAAAACCGAGTTGGCGAAGGCATTGGCCGAGTTCCTGTTCAATGACGAAAGCTCTATGGTGCGTATTGATATGTCCGAGTACCAGGAACGCCATGCGGTAAGCCGTTTGATTGGTGCGCCTCCGGGATATGTGGGTTATGATGAAGGTGGTCAGTTAACTGAAGCTGTTCGCCGCAAACCTTACAGCGTGATCTTGTTAGACGAGATCGAGAAAGCGCACCCGGATGTATTTAATATCCTGTTGCAGGTGTTGGATGATGGCCGTCTGACTGATAACAAAGGCCGTGTGGTGAATTTCAAGAACACCATCGTGATCATGACCTCAAACATTGGTTCGAATATCATCCAGGAGAACTTCGAGAACTACAACGAGTTTGAAAAGGACGAGGTGATCGCTAAAACTAAGAACCAGTTGTTTGAATTGTTGAAGAAAACGATCCGTCCGGAGTTCCTGAACCGTATCGATGAGATCATTATGTTCACACCGCTGGGCCGGGCGGAGATCAATGAGATTGTTAAACTGCAGTTTAAGCAATTGCAGGCTACGCTCGAAGAAATGGGCGTTCAGTTAGAAGCTTCGTCAGAGGCGCTGGATTGGCTGGCACAGTTGGGTTACGATCCACAATATGGTGCGCGTCCGCTAAAACGTGTGATTCAGAAAAAGATCCTGAACGAGTTATCTAAACAGATACTCGCAGGAAAAGTGGATAAGGACAGCAAGATCAGGCTGGATATGTTTGATAACCAGTTTGTCTTCCTGAACGAATCAGACAAGGTGAATAGTTAATCTTTCCGGAATTGATATAGATAAGAAGAGGCTGTCTCAAAAGGGCAGTCTCTTGTTGTTTAAGGGATATATTTTTAGTAACTTAAAGACATGGGAGGCAAAGTAGTCTTTAAGGAATATGACCCTGGCCAGTTAACGTTTTTACCTTATAAACTGGAGGAGTTGGTACCGGAAGGTCACCCGGTACGTATCGTGAAGCAGGTGGTTGATGAAGTGGATGTCAAGCCGATCAACCGGAAGTATAAAGGCGG
>NZ_JALJEJ010000008.1 GCF_022953055.1 Mucilaginibacter straminoryzae
CCCCACAAAGTGATGAGATAAAAGCTGCGTCAGCCGGGTTTGCACAAAATAAGCTATATTCACAGAACCCATCTGACAACTTTTAAAACCTACCAACTGTCAGATCAAGTTGTGGCTATTACAGCTAAGCAAGACCAAAAAACAAAAGCGCTTCTTTTCAGAGCGCTTTTTGCTTATAATGAATTTTTTAATTCTATTCTCAGGTAGTGTAACCTAATATCTTCAATACCTGTTTACTGTTCTGCTCTTCGCCAAACACTTCAAAGTTGAACGTTTCATCGCGATTGCGGCGAATGATCACATGTTTCGGTGATGGCAGCAGGCAGTGGTGTATACCACCGTAACCACTTAATACTTCCTGATACGCGCCGGTGTTAAAGAAGCCCAGGTATTGCACCTTACGGGTCTTTGGCATGTACACGCTGTTCATGTGCGCTTCCTGGTTGTAATAATCCTGCCCGTCGCAGGTAATACCGCCTAAGTTCACACGCTCGTATTCGGCATCCCAGTTATTGATCGGCAACAGCACATATTTCTGGTTCAAGGCCCAAACATCCGGCAGGTTGGTGATGAATGATCCGTCCAGCATTAACCATTTTTCACGGTCGTTCTGTTGTTTACGCCCCAGTACTTTGTATAAAATACCAGAGGCTTCGGCTACGGTGTACTTTCCAAATTCGGTAATAATATCCGGTTCTACAGTATCATTCTCTGCGCAGATTTCTTTAATACGGCTAACGATCTCGTTCACCATATATTCGTAATCGAAATCAAACACTAGTGAATCTTTGAACGGCATACCGCCGCCAATATCCAACGTATCCAGGTCCGGGTTGATCTTCTTGAACTTGCAATACAGCGTTACGTATTTCTCCAACTCGTTCCAGTAGTATGGCGTATCAGAGATGCCAGAGTTGATAAAGAAGTGCAACAACTTCACCTTGAAATACGGGTTCTTCTGGATTTTGCTTTGGTAGAAGTCGATCACATCTTCAGAACGGATACCCAAACGCGAGGTATAGAACTGCGAATCAGGTTGTTCTTCCGAAGCGATACGGATACCCAGGTTACAAGGTGTATCCAGTTCTACTTCATCATCATAGATGTTAAACTCTTCTTTGTTATCCAACACCGGGATAATGTTGCTGAAACCATCGTGCAGCATATCAATGATATACTGTTTATATTGGAAGGTTTTAAAGCCGTTACAGATCACCGTGATTTCTTTGCTTACTACACCTTTTTTCTCCAGTGTATCAATCATGGGCATGTCAAATGCAGATGATGTTTCCAGGTGGATATCGTTCTTTAAAGCTTCTTCAACAATATGTTTAAAGTGCGAACTTTTGGTGCAGTAACAATATTTATAGCCGCCGCGATAGTTATTCTTTACAATTGCTTGCTGGAACAACAACTTGGCCTGCTGTATTTTTTTAGAAATCATGGGGAGGTAGGTAAAACGCAGGGGGGTACCGTACGTTTCAATCATCTCCATCAGGTTCAGATCGTGAAAATATAATTCATCATCGATGATCTCGAAACCCTCCTGGGGGAACCCCACGCTCAGGTCAAGAAATTCCTGGTAGCTTTGCATTCTCTATTTATCCTCTAAAAATTTTGGCAAAAATGTATAAAATTAATGGGATTATAACCTGTTTTTCAGGAAGAAATTATAGTGGAATTGTAATTTATTTTTTTGCGAGCCAGGATGATTTTTAACGCAAAATAAACGATTGATAACCAGCCAATTTCAGCACTTTACCGTTTTCTTCTTTTTGCCCAGGTTTCCGCGGTCTTTTACCTTATTTATATAGTCTGGTGCATAAGGCACTTTACAAGATGTTCCATGCATATCTGTAATCACCTTACCGATACTGGTAGCGGTAGCAATAGCGTCCTCGGTGAGCGGGGTAAGATAAGTGCCGGCACTAATAATAAAATTATTCATTCGGGAAACAACGCGGGTGGGCGATTGGCTGATCGTCTGCGCTATCCGTTTCAACAGTGTCCGCACTTCATCAAAATCTATTTCGTCGTCTGGTTTTAGCGCAAAAAGGCAGGACCAGGTTCCCCAACCTGCCGCCGCAACGTGAGGGCGAGGATCTTCAATCCATTTACGGGCCATATCAAAACCATGTTTGCTTCCGGCCGCTACCCATGGTACGGTGTACTCACAAATATTTTGAGATAAAGCTTGCTCTGCCCATAACTGCAAATCGTCCGGCGTCATCCGTTCATCGTCTGCAATTAAACCAGCCAGGTACATGGCATCCGAGTTACCGGTGGCATAAAGGTCTTTTGCTAATTGATAATCCTTTCTAATTTGTTTTTGAATGGGCTTCAGATGCTCAATCTTCACACCAAAGAAAGGTTCTTTGACACCATGTTTCAATAAGATCTTTTTGATCCCTTCGTCGGCATGCGACTCCAGGATAGTCATAATTTCGGCAACGGTCATCACATACAGATCAATTGATCTAATATAAAAAATCCTTTTGTTGAAAATGTAATCTCAGGACTTAAAGCTGTTAACCCGCGGCTGCGTTTTCCTGAAACTTCTGATAGCAATAAAAGTACTGATGAGCATCAGTATGGCACCCAATAGATAAGGCGCGCCGGGGAAATAAACCGGGGCGTTCTGTTTGGTGAAGTGGTGAAATAGCGAGGTCATCAGCAGCGGGCCGATTACGGTGGTGATACTCACCAGGCTGTTGAGTGCGCCTTGCAGTTCGCCTTGCTCGTTAGCCGCAACCTTTTCAGTGATCAATCCCTGCAGCGCTGGCCCGGAAATACCGCCCAAGCAGTAAGGGATCATAAACAGGTACATCATCCAGCCGTACCCGGCGAAGGCAATTAAAATCAGCCCGATGGCATAGAACAGCAAGCCTGCGATGATGCTCTTTTGCTGCCCGAACTTTGGAATAATAATACGAATCAACCCACCCTGAATACCTACCAACAAAACGCCTATAAAAATACCTAAGCTGCTGATACTTGGCAGTGTCCAGTTAAACTTTTCAATCAGGAAAAAAGCCAACACGCTTTCCACTGCTTTTTGGGCGATGTAAACCAAAGCAAATGCACTGATCAAACCGGTAAGTACGGGGTAATGATGCAGGCGAACTAAAGCGCCAATGGGGTTGGCCCGTTTCCAGTTGAAAGCCCTGCGGTTCTCTTTAACCAAAGATTCCGGAAGCACAAAAAAACCGTACAAGGCGTTGATAAGCGCCAGGGCCGATGCCGTGATAAAAGGAATTTTTATACCTATGGCACCAAGGTAACCGCCTAAACCTATTCCTAAAATAAAACCAAGGCCTGATGCTGCCCCAACCAAACCAAAATTAGCAGAGCGGCTATCACCATGACTGATATCGGCAATATAGGCTGTCGCTGTTGTAGTGCTCGCACCTGCAATACCGGCAATTGTCCGCCCGACGAACAGCCACGCCAGGGTAGGCGCAAAAGCCATGAACAGGTAATCTATCCCAAAGCCGAATAACGAACCTAATAAGATTGGCCTCCGGCCGTAACGGTCGCTCAGGTTGCCCAACACCGGCGAAAACACAAACTGCATGGAAGCATAAGTAAAAGTGAGGTAGCCACTATATTGTGTAGCCGTGCTCAGGTCGGTGTGCGCTATTTGTTGCAGTAATTTGGGCAGGATAGGAATGATGATGCCCAAACCAAGGACATCTATAAAAATAGTGACGAAAATAAAACCTAACGCCGCGGGCCTTTTGCCAGTGGTTTGCTTCATACTGCGAAGTATAACAAAATTAGCGGTGAAAGTTTTTACTAAACGGCCGCCTGCCTGGCTTTCTTAAAACTTCTGATGGCTAACAGGGTACTTAACAGCATCAGTACACCACCAAGAAAGAATGGCGCACCATGAAATACAAATGGAGCCTTCTTCCCGGTAAATAGGCTAAAAAGCCCGGTCATCAATGGCGGACCGACAATAGAAGTCACACTGATCAGACTGGTTAAGCCGCCCTGCAGTTCGCCCTGCTCATTGGGTGGAATTTGTGTACTGATCAGTCCCTGTAACGCCGGCCCCGCAATACCGCCTAAACAGTAAGGCACCAGGAAGGCGAACATCATCCAGCTTTGATTAGCGAATGCAAAAAGAAACAGTCCGGTACTGTATAAAAGCAAGCCTAATACGATGCTCTTTTTCTGCCCCAACTTAGGTATCGTTACCCTAATCAACAGACCTTGCACCAAACCGGATAACAGCCCGACAACACCCAATGAGTAGCCCACCGTCGCTTCATTCCATTTAAAATAAGACATGGTGAAGTACGACCAGGTGCTTTGCACGGCATGGGCTGCGATGTAGATCAGGATCAAGGAGGCGATCAATCCGCTGATAGCCGGGTAGCGTTTTAACTGCATCAGCGAGCCAACCGGGTTAGCCCGGCGTAATTCAAAAGGCCTGCGGTTTTCCTGCGAAAGCGATTCGGGCAGGATAAAGAAACCGTACAAGGCATTCAGTAAAGCCATTCCGGCGGCGGCCAGGAAAGGTATTTTTGTACCGTACTGGCCCAATATACCACCTAAAACCGGCCCCACAATAAAGCCAATACCAAAGGCCGCACCGATGATACCAAAGTTTTGCGCTCTTTTCTCAGGGGTACTTACATCAGCAATATAGGCGGATGCGGTAGTAAAACTCGCGCCTGTTATCCCGGCAATCATGCGCCCTAAAAACAGCCACCAAACGGTA
Source organism: Mucilaginibacter straminoryzae (assembly GCF_022953055.1). Taxonomy (GTDB): domain Bacteria; phylum Bacteroidota; class Bacteroidia; order Sphingobacteriales; family Sphingobacteriaceae; genus Mucilaginibacter; species Mucilaginibacter straminoryzae. Next base: position 4,727 of record NZ_JALJEJ010000008.1, read on the forward strand.
GGGGCAAACGCCAAAAAGGTATAATCTATAGCGAACCCTATCAGTGAACCTAACAAGACAGGTCGTCTGCCATATTTATCACTTAAATTACCCAATACGGGGGCAAACAGAAATTGCATCACAGAGTAAGCAAACGTAAGCCAGCCGCCCCAACTCGCGGCGCTTTCTATAGTGCCGTGGGTAAGGTGTGCGATCAGCTTTGGAAATACGGGTATCACGATACCGAAGCCTGTAATATCTATTAAAAGAGTAACGAAGATAAAGCCAAGGGCGGGTTCGCGTTTAGGTTTTTCCGTCTCTGCCATGATATAATAGTTTTAGGTGATTGGTACTTTGTTTGCGCAAAGGACGCTAAAGATAGAAAGTATGTTTGAAATGGCTGGTTTTAATTTACTAACAGTTTCATTAATTGCCCTTTAACAAAAAAGAGCGGTGTAAGCCGCTCTTCTGTATTCGATTAAACCACTATTAAAAGTTCGGTTTCAATACGTATTTCTGATAGAAACGGAAGATATGCTCAACCGCTTCTTCTGCCGTGTCTACCACACGGTAAAGGTTTAGATCGTCCGGGCTGATGTTATGCTCTTCGTTCAGCATTTTTTCTTCCACCCAGTCGAACAACCCTTTCCAGTATTCCCTGCCGACGAACACGATCGGGAAACGGGCAATCTTACCGGTCTGGATCAGCGTGATCGCCTCGAAAGATTCGTCCATCGTGCCGAAGCCACCGGGCAAGATGATAAAGCCCTGGGAATACTTCATGAACATTACCTTCCGGATAAAAAAGTAATCGAACTCCAGCAGTTTATCCCTGTCGATATACTTGTTGTGAAACTGTTCGAAAGGCAGTTCGATATTTAAACCTACCGATTTACCACCGGCTTCGTAAGCGCCCTTGTTAGCAGCTTCCATAATACCCGGGCCACCGCCGGAAATTACCCCATAACCATGCTCGGTAAGCAGGCGGGCAGTATCTTCTGCAAGCTGATAAAACTTATTTTCGTTCTTGGTCCGTGCAGAACCAAAGATAGACACACACGGGCCGATCTTGGCAAGTTTCTCAAAGCCGTCTACAAACTCGGCCATGATCTTGAATATCTGCCAGGAGTCGGTTACCTTAATCTCCTGCCAGTCTTTATTGGTAAAAGCCTGTCTTATTTTTTCGTCACTTGTCATACATTACAAAAATTGAATAGGTATAAAATTAAAGTGCTGCAACCTTTTGCTTTGGGGCAGAGGTGAGCAGCAAACCTGCAAAAGTAATTAATCCGTTTACAATGATCAGTTCATTATCAAAAACATAGCCTCCTAACCATTTTTTTGACTCGCTGCTTAAGAAATAACAGATCGCCGGAGAAATCAAACAGATAAAAGGCACCAGTTTATCATTTACCTGTCGTGTAGTCATTAGCAAGCCGAAACCGTAAAGACCTAATAGCGGGCCATACGTGTAGGAGGCAATTTTAAATATCGCGCTTACAACTGCATCATTGTTAATGGCATTAAACAGGATAATAGTCAAGAACATCAAACCCGAAAATCCGATATGCACATAATGCCGGGTAGCTACCATTTGTTTGGAGTTGGTATCTGCTTTTTTATTGAAATTCAGAAAATCAACGCAGAAAGAAGTGGTCAGGGCGGTCAGGGCAGAATCTGTTGTTGCAAACGTGGCTGCAGTTAACCCCAGCATAAACACAATAGCCGGTACCAACCCAAGATAATTGAGTGCCAGGGTGGGATAGAGGTAGTCTGTCTTAGCTACTGTTACACCTTTATTGGCCGCATAGATATATAGCAGTGCGCCAACGCTTAAAAAGAACAGGTTGATCACTACAAATACCCCGGTAAAGCTGAACATGTTCTTTTGCGCTTCGCGGATATTTTTTAAGCTCAGGTTCTTTTGCATCAGGTCCTGATCCAGGCCAACCATGGCGATGGTAATAAACATGCCGCCTAAAAACTGCTTCAGGAAATGGAACTTGCTGCCGAGCAGATCGTGCCAGAAAAATATCTTTGAATAATTACTGTTTTTAACGGTTTCAAATGCCTGTAAAGCGCTTAGATCCAGGCTTCGGCAAATGAAATAGATCGATAAAAAAACAGAAGTTACCAGGAAGAGCGTCTGCAAGCTATCGGTAATGATAATGGTTTTCAAGCCTCCTTTGAATGTGTAGCTCCAGATCAGCAGCAGGCAGATTAAGACGGTGACCGCAAAGGGAATATGGTAACTATCGAATATAAATTTTTGCAGGATAATCACCACCAGGTAAAGCCTGAACGCTGAACCAATGGTACGGCTGATGAGGAAGATGCCAGCAGCCGTTTTATAACTACGCTTACCTAAAGCGCCTTCTATATAACTGTAGATAGAAGTTAGTTTCAAACGGTAATAAAGCGGCAGCAACACCAGGCAGATCACCACGAAACCGGCCGCATTACCCAGAACAAATTGAAAGTACGAAAACTGGTCGCCGGTGGGTGCGCCAACTTTTCCCGGAACGGAAATAAAGGTAACGCCGCTCAGCGCCGTCCCGATCATACCGAAAGCGACGAGATACCATTTAGAATTGCGGTTGGCCACAAAAAAGGTATCATTGTCTGATGTTTTTTGCGTAGTTAAAAAGGCAATCAGCACCAGCACAAAAAAGTAACCGATAATAAATAGTAGCAATACTCCGGGTGACATACGCTTATTGGTTAGTGTCGGAAAAATGTAAAGGGCGAAAGATAGGCTGTTGACCTTATCCTGACAAGAAATCAGACGCTTTTTTTTTAAATTTGAAGAATGAATTTTTCCTCTAAGTTGCTTGAAAATGCTGTAGCAGAGTTTGCAAAACTACCGGGTGTGGGGCAGAAGACCGCGTTACGGCTCGTGCTGCATCTGCTGAATCAGGACAAGGAGGAAGTGGAGCGTTTCGGATCGGCCGTTACCAAACTGCGTAACGAAATTCTGTATTGTTCTGTCTGTAATAACATCTCAGACCATGTGGTTTGCGAGATCTGCTCATCTAACAAACGCGATCAGGCTACAATCTGTATAGTAGAAGATACACGTGATGTGATGGCTATTGAGAACACTAATCAGTTCACTGGTGTTTATCACGTTTTAGGCGGATTAATTTCACCGATGGATGGCGTTGGTCCGGCTGACCTGGATATTGATTCTCTGGTAGCCAGAGTAGCTTCCGGAGGCACTAAAGAGGTTATTTTTGCTTTAAGCGCAACGATGGAGGGCGATACTACTATTTTCTACCTTAACAAGCGCTTAAAAGATTTCAACATAAGCATTTCTACCATTGCCCGTGGCATAGCCTTTGGTGGTGAATTAGAGTACGTTGACGAAATTACACTGGGGCGGTCTATTGCTACCAGGGTGCCGTACGAAAATTCACTCTCGCGGTAGTAAATGAAATTATCTGTAGTTATTGTTAGCCATAACCAGTGCGGCCAGTTGAGAAAATCACTGAGTGCGTTAACGCGTGCTGTAAAAAATCTGGATGCGGAAATCATACTCATCGATAATTCTTCAGAAGATAATACTTCTGCGATGGCGCTGAAAGAATTTCCGGAAGTAAGGCTGATGACGCTATCCCCCTTTAGACGTTATACCCAGGCCGGAAACCAAGGGTTGAGCATGGTAAAAGGCGAGTTTGTACTGCTGCTGAACCCCGATGTGGTTGTTAAACCAAAATCTATAGAACAAGCATTAGCGTTTATGACTGACCGTCAATCTGCCGGTGGTTTAAATATCCGCATGGTGGATGAAGCTGGCAATTACCTGCAGGAATCAAAGAAAGTGTTGCCCCGCACGTGGGTGGCATTTTTAAAGCTGACAGGCTTGTTCCGTCAGTTCCAGAAGTCGCGCTTTACCGATTATTTATCAGCCAGTTATAAAGACGAGTTTGATATCGCTGAGACCGATGTGCTGAACAATTGCTTTATGCTGACCAGGTACGCCGTTCTTCAGCAGATAGGTTTGTTTGACGAACGCTTTTCTGATTACGGTGCAACGATAGACTTTTCTTACCGCATGCGGCTGGTCGGCTTCAAAAACTATTACTTTCCAAAAACTTACCTGATACAAATGGCCGATAAACGGGTATCGCGGTTTAACTGGCAACATCTGAAAAATTTTTATCTGGCGATGTTTATATTCGCTGCGAAATATTTATTCAGTTTGCCTGCCCTTCATGTAAAACCGGTGCAGAAACTGTACCCGGCTTATGAACTTAAAGGATAAAATTGTAGTGATTACCGGCGCCTCTTCGGGCATTGGTAAAGCATTGGCTTACGAATTTGCAAAACGTGGTGCAAACCTGGTGTTAGCTGCCCGGCAGTTTGTCACCCTATGCGAAATTTCCCAGCATATCGAAACACGCTATCAGGTAAAAGCGGTAGCCGTGCAATGTGATGTAAGCAAGGAAGAAGACTGCAAACTGCTGATAAAACAAGCCCTGATGACCTTTAATCGTATAGATGTGTTGGTTAACAACGCAGGTATATCTATGCGGGCCTTATTTAAAGACCTGGACCTTCAGGTGCTGAAAACCCTGATGGATGTAAATTTCTGGGGGACAGTTTACTGTACCAAATATGCCATGCCAGCTTTACTGGAAAGTAAGGGCACGGTGGTGGGTGTATCATCTATAGCAGGATATAAAGGCTTACCAGGCCGTACAGGTTATTCGGCTTCGAAATTTGCGATGAACGGTTTCCTGGATGCTTTGCGCGTAGAAAACTTAAAGACTGGCGTTCACGTACTAACTGCCTGCCCAGGATTCACGGCATCTAACATCCGGAATACAGCTTTGAATAAAGAAGCAAAACAGCAGGGGGAAAGCAGCCTGAACGAAGAGAAAATGATGACCGCCGAAGAGGTGGCAAAGGTAATCGCAGACGGTGTAGAAAACCGTGCACGTACGTTAATTATGACCGGCCAGGGAAAACTTACCGTTACGTTAAGTAAATTCTTACCGGGATGGCTGGATAAACTGGTTTATAACGTATTTACTAAAGAGAAGGACCCACTATTGAAGTGAAAGCTCCTCCCAAACCCTCCCCGATAGGGAGGGCTTAAGAAGTTTAAGTCTCCCCTTGGGGGAGATTTAGAGGGGTTCTATTACGCATTCACCACCTCGCCACCGTTCACATGAATGATCTGCCCGGTAATGTAGGAGGCGTCCTGCGAAGCAAGGAACACATAAGCCGGGCCTAATTCAGACGGTTGACCTGCACGCCCGAGGGGTACATCCTGACCGAATTTTTCAATTTTTTCCTCGTCAAACGTAGATACGATCAAAGGCGTCCAAACCGGGCCCGGTGCCACACCGTTTACCCTGATTTTTTTCTCCGCCAAATTTTTACCCAAGGAACGCGTAAATGTCGTGATCGCTCCTTTAGTTGCCGAATAATCCAACAATTCGGGCGAGGAACGGTAGGCCGTAACCGAGGTGGTATTGATGATGCTATCGCCTTCGTTCAAATGTTTTATAGCAGCTGCCGCGAAATGAAAGTGTGCAAAAATATTGGTGCGGAAAGTACGGTCTAATTGTTCATCGCTAATATCAGACACTTCCTTCTGCGGATACTGTACAGCAGCATTGTTCACCAATATATTCAGCTTGCCTAATTCGTTTACGGTTTGTTCAACAGCATCCTTACAGAAATTGCTGTCTTGCACATCACCTTTAATTAACAAACACTTATGGCCGTATCCTTCAACCAATTGTTTAGTCTCATTGGCATCTTTATCCTCGTCCAGATAAACAATTGCTACGTCAGCGCCTTCTGCCGCATAGTGTACGCTTACCGCCCTGCCAATACCACTATCGCCGCCGGTGATCAGCGCTACTTTGCCTTGCAGTTTGCCTGCCGCTTTATAACTTGGATTGATGTATTCGGGGCGGACCTGCATGCTTTGCTCTTCCCCCGGTTGATAGTCCTGCTTTTCGCTTCCCGCGAATGATGTTGGTTTCTGTTCCATTGTTCCTCCTGATCTTTCCTCATAGAATTAAGGAATACAACAGGAAGTGGTTTTAATAAATTTTATTTAAGCGTTTGCGGAGAGTTCCACCGGGGTATGATCGCTTATTTTTCCTAAATGAAGATTTACGCGGCCGGTTTCATCAGGGAAAAAGGCGGGAGTAAAGCGTGCGCCCCAAACCACCTGGTCAAAATCGTACGAAGTACGGGAATGGACGGTTTGTGAAAAGGTATCATCAAATGCCTGCACCAGTACAGAAAAATTGGCCCGGCTATTTTTTAAGTCTTCAAGCGTAGCATTAAACAACGGGCTTTTTTCATCCAGAGGGTGTACCACGGTCCAGCTTAGGGTCAATATGCTCACATTACTGCGTTCCAGCGGGAGCGAATAAAACCGCCGGGCAGGTTTGCCATCAGGAGTTTGTTCATTGTAAGAAAATATCAATTCTACTTTTACATCTACCAGCGTATTCCGGCGTTCGTTTGCCATCCGGAACATTAACCCGCGACCGTTATTAAGCTGGTAAGGCGCTACCAGGATATTACTGCTATAGGCAATACGTGCCGAAGGCCGGGAAAACCGCCCGTACAATAAACCTGTTGCTACAGCGAAGGATATCAGCCCCGTCATGGATTCTAAGGCAGCGACGGAATTTGTTGGGATACCAGAGGGACTGATATGCCCGTAGCCAACTGTAGAAAGGGTTTGTGCCGAAAAGAACAGCGCATCTAAAAAACGGTGAAAGCTATCTTTTCCTTCCGTGCCATTAAGATGTTCAACACCGATGGCATAATAAACAGAGGCAAAAAACAGATTGGCAAGCGAATAGCCCCCTAAAACAATGAACCAGAACTTCGGCCACTTCATAGTGATCAGGCGGTTATAAGCATTGGTAGTACTCAGCAGCGGCATGCCTATACGTTTCACATTAATGCTGCCGTCGCGGTTGATCACACGCTGACTGATTGCCTGAGTACCAAAGCCGAGATCATCCTCGGGATTAACAGCGTGTTTTTTAATGGCCATGTATCTGAAAAGAAGAAAATATTGACTTCCGTAAAAATATTATTCTGTTTGTTTTTAAAAAAACAATCTACATATTTGTCACCGGAATGAGCAAAGTATTAAATAACAACTGGTGGTGGCTTAACGAGAGATCGTAAGGCAATCCTATTGTTATTCATCAGATATTTGAAAAGGGTTGCCATATGGCAGCCCTTTTTTATTAATCGGCTTTTGAAATCCGGAGGGAGGAGATAGCCCTTCTAAACCATAACTAACGTAAAATATAAACGGGTGCATGAAAGCGATATTAAATCACCTTTTTGAACATAAAACTTTTAGTCGAGGGCAGTCTAAAGAGATCCTGACGAATATTGCCCAGGGTAAATACAACAACTCGCAGATGGCGGCCTTCATGACGGCCTACTGCATGCGGAGCATTACAGTGGATGAGTTGGAAGGTTTCCGTGATGCTATGCTGGATCTTTGCCTGCCGGTAAGTATCGAATCTGACGATCTGATCGATCTTTGCGGAACCGGAGGTGATGGTAAAGACACCTTTAACATATCTACCCTTGCCTCTTTTGTAGTTGCAGGCGCAGGTTACCCGGTTGCTAAACATGGCAACTATGGGGTTTCATCGGGCTGCGGATCATCAAACGTGATGGAATACCTGGGGTATACCTTCACCAATGACGCAGGCGAGCTGCAAAGGAGCATAGAACGGTCTAACATCTGCTTTTTACATGCACCGTTGTTTCACCCGGCCATGAAAACCGTAGCACCTATTCGCCGCGAGTTAGGGGTAAAAACCTTCTTTAATATGTTGGGGCCGCTGGTAAACCCGGCGAAACCGAAAAACCAACTGGTGGGGGTTTATAACCTTGAACTGGCAAGATTATATGCCTACCTATATCAAAAGTCTGACACGAAATATACCATCATCAATGCTTTAGATGGCTATGATGAAGTATCACTGACGGGCGACTTTAAAACTTTTTCCGCCGTAGGGGAACAGATCAACGAAATTGAAGGTTTGGGTTTTGAAAAGATCGCGGCTGACGAAATCACGGGCGGTCATACAGTTGCAGATTCTGCGAAGATATTTACCGCAGTATTAGCAGGCGAAGGCACAGCGGCACAACAAAACGTAGTACTATGTAATGCGGCCCTTGCGATCCGGACGATCAATCCCGAAAAAAGTTTTGCCGATTGTTACTACGAGGCAGAGGAATCTTTAATCAGCAAAAGTGCCCTGATTGGTTTTAAAAATCTGATAAACGCCAACTAATGAAGATTAAAGTTTGCGGCTTAAAGGAAACAGAAAATATCAAAGCTGTGGCTGCTTTGCAGCCAGACTATATCGGCTTTATTTTCTACCCCAGATCGCCGCGCTATAACCCGGAACTTTCTGCGGAAGCTTTAAAATCACTTCCATTAAATATTAAGAAGGTTGGTGTTTTTGTGAATGCGGGCACGGAGGATGTGAAGGAAAAGATAGCACAATATGGCCTTGATGTAGTGCAACTGCATGGCAGTGAAAGCCCGGAAGAATGTGCTGTGCTAAAAAGCGAAGCGGAAGTTTGGAAAGCTTTCGGGGTGGATGAAAATTTTGATTTCGCCAATCTCGAAGCCTATAAAGGTGCTGTCGACTATTTTTTGTTCGACACCAAAACCAAAGAACACGGAGGCTCGGGCCGGATCTTCGACTGGAACATTCTGGAAAACTATCGGCTTGATGTGCCGTTTTTTCTGAGCGGCGGATTAAGCCCGGAGAATATCAAAAACGTTAAAGAGCTGAAACATCCGCAGTTCTTTGGCGTAGACCTGAACAGCCGGTTTGAAACCGAACCCGGAATTAAAAATACAGAGCAATTAAAACAAGCATTTGCTATACTTAAACAAACTGCTGAACATGAAATATAGCGTTAACGAACAGGGATATTATGGCGATTTCGGTGGGGCTTACATCCCGGAAATGTTGTACCCGAATATAGAGGAATTGAGGCAACAGTATAACCAGATTATCACCGAACCCTCATTCAGGGCCGAATTTGAATCATTACTGAAAGATTATGTTGGCCGGCCTTCCCCATTATATCTGGCCAAAAGGCTGTCTGAAAAATATGGCGCAAATATTTACCTGAAGCGTGAGGACCTGAACCATACCGGTTCGCATAAGATCAATAACGCCATCGGCCAGATACTTTTAGCCGAGCGTTTGGGCAAGAAACGTATTATCGCCGAAACAGGCGCAGGGCAGCACGGCGTAGCCACCGCTACCGTATGTGCCTTAAAAGGGATAGAATGCGTGGTGTACATGGGCGAGATTGACATGGCCCGCCAAGCACCTAACGTCGCCCGGATGAAAATGCTGGGTGCGAAAGTAGTTCCGGCTACTTCTGGCAGCAAAACGTTGAAAGATGCTACCAACGAAGCCATGCGCGATTGGATTAACAACCCGGTAGATACACATTATATCATCGGTTCGGTAGTTGGGCCGTATCCTTACCCCGAGATGGTAGCCCGTTTTCAGTCAATCATCTCCATCGAAACCAAAAAGCAGTTAGCAGAACATACCGGTACTGAATTACCAGACTATGCCATTGCATGCGTAGGCGGCGGCAGTAATGCCATGGGGATGTTCTACAGTTTCCTTGATGACGAATCTGTTAAACTAATCGCCGTGGAAGCAGCTGGAAAAGGGGTAGACAGCGGGCATTCTGCAGCAACCTCTGTACTGGGTAAAGAAGGTATTTTACATGGTAGCCGTACCATCCTGATGCAGACAGATGACGGCCAGGTGGTGGAACCTTATTCTATCTCTGCCGGTTTGGATTATCCGGGCATCGGCCCGCAGCACGCGCATTTGCATAAAGTAAAACGGGCGCATTACGTAAGTATTACCGATGATGAAGCTCTGAATGCCGGTTTGCTGTTATCACAACTGGAAGGTATTATTCCCGCGATAGAATCGGCACATGCTTTTGCCTACCTGGAGAAAATGCAGTTCAAAGCAGATGATACCGTGGTGATCTGTCTATCCGGCAGGGGAGACAAAGACCTCGAAACTTATATTAAACATTTTGGATTCTAAGGAGTAGTCCTTAGCCCATGGCCGATAGTCCATGGAAATATTTATTATCAATTAAAAGAAAAGCTATTGTCCATGGACCATGGTCTATTAACCACACAAATGAACAGGTTAAACCAACTTTTTGCCGCTAAACATAACAACCTGCTTTCTGTATACTTCACAGCAGGCTATCCCGAACTAAATAATACTGTTACCATTGCAGAAGCCCTTGAACAAGCGGGCGCCGACTTTTTAGAGATCGGTTTTCCTTATTCAGATCCCGTTGCAGACGGACCTACCATCCAGCACAGCTCGCAACAGGCGCTCGAAAACGGCATGAACCTTAACCTGTTGTTCAGCCAGTTAGAGGAGTTAAGAAGCAAGGTGAGCATACCCGTTATTTTAATGGGTTACGCAAATCCGGTAGTTCAGTACGGTGTGGAACGCTTTTGTAAAAAGGCGGCAGAGGTAGGGGTAGACGGCGTAATTGTACCGGACCTGCCTGTTTACGAATATGAAACGCTCTATAAAGATACCTTTGCAAAATACGGACTAAGCAATATTTTCCTGGTGTCGCCGCAAACCTCGGCAGATCGTATCCGAAAGATAGATGAGCTCACCAATAGCTTTATTTACCTGCTATCGTCCTCATCTATTACGGGCAACGCGCTACAGGTATCAGACCAGGTAGATCATTACTTCAAACGCATTCAAGACATGCAGTTGAAAAACCCTACGATAGTAGGTTTCGGTATCGCCGATCATAGCGCTTTCGCCAAAGCCTGCGAATATAACAACGGGGCCATTGTAGGCAGCGCCTTTGTAAAACTACTGGCCGGAGAAAACTATATAGAACGCATCCCGGAATTTGTAAAGTCAATAAAAGGGGAGTAGCAGGATATCTAAGCGAGCGGAGCCACGACATACCGTAAGTTGGTTTTGCCTTGATACTCGATACTCGCTACCAATAATTACAAGTATTGCTCCAGATCGCCTTTACCTTCCCGGACGATATCAAACTCGCCGGTAGTGCAGTCCACGACGGTAGAGGCAACGTTACCACCGTACCCGCCGTCGATTACCAGATCCACCAGGTCTTGGTATTTCTCATGGATCAGTTCGGGGTCTGTAGAGTATTCGATGATATCGTCCTCATCGTGTATAGAGCTGGAAACAATCGGGTTACCTAATACACGCACAATCTCACGTGCTATCGTATTATCAGGCACACGTATACCCACCGTTTTTTTATTGCTGCTCAACAACTTTGGAACATTATTGCTGGCATTAAAGATAAACGTGAACGGCCCGGGCAGTGCTTTCTTTAACACCCGGAAGGTAGCGTTATCTATCGGTTTGATGTAATCCGAGATATGGCTTAAATCATAACATATAAAAGAAAAATTAGACTTCTCTGGCTTAATATTCCGTATCCGGCAGATCTTCTCTATTGCTTTTTGGTTGGTGATATCGCACCCCAGACCATAAACCGTATCTGTTGGATAAATAATAATACCTCCCTTACGCAATACTTCTGCCACTTGTTCTACCGCACGGGGGTTAGGATTTTCAGGATATATCTTAATGAGCATAATAGTAAAGCAAACATACCAAATAATAGTTTCTATTACAGTGGATATACTTTTAATAAAAAATAATTCTTTTGAAGAAATAAAATGATATTTATCATTTTTATACGAATAATTTGTAGTATTTTTGTTACCAAAGCACTACCTACAGTAATTACATTTTAACCCCGTTATTTAAAATGAAGGTAGGTGCACGCAGAATTAGTGCGATATATATTCTAGTCAGTCTGCTCTGGATCGTTCTCAGCGACAAGGTATTGTACTTATTTACCAGAGAACTCAAGGCCGAAAGCGTTGAATTTATCAGCAGTTTCAAAGGCTTCTTCTTTGTATTAATCACCGGATGGTTGTTATATAAGCTAATTAAACATGATGATCAGCGGCTGATCGATAGTGAGAAACAATACCGTTCTATTTACGAGGATAATCCATTGCCCATGTGGATATACAGCCTCGATACGCTGAAGTTCGTTTCCGTGAACAATACCGCGGTAACACATTATGGCTTCAGCCGGAAAGACTTTCTAAATAAAACCATATTGGATATCCGGCCAGAGGAAGACTGGGTAAAGGTGATTAAATCCATTAAGGATGTTACCGTAAAAGTAAGGTCCTCTGGCAACTGGCGCCATTTAAAGGCCGATGGCGAGCAAATATTTGCCAAAGTAAGTTCGCAGCAGATCATTTTTAATGGTAAGCCGCATGTGATGGTTACTGCCCATGATGTAACCGACAAAGTATTATTTCAAAACCAGTTGGCAGATTTAAATCAAAAGCTGGAATCGGAGAAAAAGAAATTAAGCGAAACGCAGCAAATTGCCAAGTTAGGTGGTTGGGAATACTACCCTGTACAACAGAAGCTGGTATTTTCTGAAGAAATGTACCTGATGACTGGCCTCGATCCGTCGCACCCGGAAGATTTATTCCAGATCTATGTAGATCGCATCTTTGCAGAAGACAGGCCTGCCATGACGGAAGCCATGCAATTGTTGCTTACTGAAGGGCAAGCATTCGACGTTACGCATCGCATACGCGGGTTAGATGGAAGCGTACGTTACATCCGGCAGATGGCCAGGATAGACCATTCGACAAGCCCCGCCAAAGTAATAGGGTCTGGCCAGGACGTAACGGAGATCAAAGAGCTGGAACTTGAACGGAACCAATACCAGTTCGACCTTCAGAATACCATCAATAACATCACCGAGGGTTTCTATACGCTCGACCGGGAATTGCGCTTCACCCGGGTAAATAAAAAGTTTGAGATGGAAAGTGGGATGGAAGCCAAAGACATGATCGGCAAACACATGGAAACGGTTTTCCCAGGTATAGAAGAGAAGCTGACCTACCAGATGATCCTCGAGGTATTGGACACCAAGGATATCAGGAAATTCGAGATCTATTCCACTTATTTTAACAAGTGGCTCTTCGTAGCTGTTTATCCCACAAAAGATGGGGTAGCTGTCAACTTTAACGACATTACAGAAGTAAAGCAAAAAGACGAAGCACTGAAAGAGGCCTTGCATCGTTACAACATGGTTGCCAAGGCAACTCAGGATGTGATCTATGATTTTAACCTTTCGACTAAAAAGATAGAACTGATCAATAACGTTAGAAATTTGTTTGAAGGGAACGACCAGGCTGAAGGCGATAAGGAAATTTATTGGGCTGATATGGTTCACCCGGAAGATCGGCTATCAGTTAAAAACCGCAGACTGGAAGCATTTGCCAACCAAAAAGCCAACGTGAGCTGCGAATACCGCCTGCACATCGGTAACGGGAAATTTAAGCATGTGTACGATCAGAGTTATATTATTTACGATCAGGAGGGAAAAGCAGAGAGACTGATCGGGGCGATAAAAGATATCGATGCACTGAAACGTGTAAGCGAAGAAAACAAACGCCTGGCAGACATTATCACCACCATTAATAACATGGTATTGGTAACAGATCTTAATCACCGGATTACCTGGGTTAACAAGGCATTTGAAGACCATTGCGGTTACTCGCTGTCAGAATTAATAGGAAGGGTACCGAGCGAAGTGCTCGGCGGTCTGCGTATGTGTACAAAAACATTAAGCGAGGTACTTGCAAAAAAAGATAAAGGCGAGGTGTTCTCTTTAGAATTGCAGCATCATCTTAAAAATGGAAACAGCCCCTGGCTGCATGCCGAATTTAAACCGCTTTACGATGATAAGGGTAAGAGGATAGGCTACATTTCCGTACACCAGGATATCACGGTTAGAAAGCTGAAAGAACAGCAGATACAACTTCAGAACCAGGTGTTGCAGGAAATTTCGTGGCTTAGCTCGCACGAGATCAGACGCCCGGTCGCTTCATTACTGGGCCTCACTTATCTGTATAAAGACACGACGGATCAACACGAAAAAGAGCACCTGGTTGCCATGATTGATGAGTGTGCGCAGGATCTGGATACCATTGTGCATACCATTACTGAAAAGGTAGATAAAGAACTTTACCCTGTTCAACAAAAGCTTTCTGCATAAAAAAAGGCTGCCCGTAAAAAAGGCAGCCTTTCATCTATAACTCGTCAGCCGGTTAAGCTTGTTTTGCAAACTGCGCGTTGATGATCAGTTTTACTTCTTCGCCAACCACGATAGAGCCAGCTTCGGTAATACCTTCCCAGGTTAAACCGAATTCTTTACGGTTGATTTTACCGGTGATTTCGAAACCTGCTTTAGTGTTACCATAAAAATCGGCGGCGGTACCACCAAACTCAACGTCAAGTGTTACGGGTTTGGTTACACCTTTAACAGTAAGGTCGCCGGTTAATTTATAATCAGAATCGTCTACTTTCTTAAGTGAAGTTGATTTGAAAGTGATTTGCGGATATTGGTCTGCATCGAAAAAGTCGGCGCCGATCAGGTGCTGGTCGCGTTGTTCCTGGTTGGTGTCAATGCTTTTTACATCTATAGAAAAGTCGATCTCAGAATCCTGAAAATCTTCACTTTCTGTAATTACTTCGCCCTGAAATGTTTTGAATGTACCTGTTACGGTAGAGATTACAAGGTGTTTTACTTTAAACTGAACCTCTGAGTGCATTGGGTCCATAACCCATTTTGTTGTTGCCATGGTAATGATGATTGTTTGATTTCTTTAACAAAGGTAAATATATATGTTTAAACATCTAATTTTGCCATACTTATTTACAATAAGAAGACAATGGCCTAAATTTAACTATTGATTCTGATAATTGTTCGGTTAGATTTGCACATCACACTTTTTCTATGAGAAAACTTTTTATTGCCTCTGCACTGATCATTGTTGCGTTAATAACCGCCTGGAGCATCATTTGGCCACCAGCCTTATGGTCTTTCGTTATTTTGGGGCCTATACTGTTGATAGGGGTGTATGACCTGTTTCAGCAAAAGCATAGCATCGTACGCAATTTTCCGGTGTTCGGGCATTTACGTTTTCTGGCAGAAGAACTTCGTCCTAAAATCTACCAATATTTTGTAGAAAGCGATACCGACGGTACACCTTTTAACCGTCAAAGCCGCAGTGTGATCTATCAGCGGGCGAAAAAGGTTGACGATACCAGTCCGTTCGGTACAGAGCTGGATGTTTACCAGATCGGTTACGAATGGCTGAACCACAGTATTGCGGCGGTAGACCATCATGAACTGGATATGGCCCCACGTGTAAAAGTTGGCGGCCCGCAATGCAGGCAGCCCTATTCTGCCAGTGTATTTAATATCTCGGCCATGAGCTTTGGTTCGTTGAGCGAGAATGCCGTGCTCGCACTCAACGGCGGTGCGCGTATTGGTAATTTTGCCCATAACACCGGCGAGGGTGGTTTAAGTGATTATCACTTACAGCCGGTAGGCGATGTGATCTGGCAAATCGGCACCGGTTATTTTAGCTGCAGAAATACCGACGGCACTTTCAATTACCAGGCTTTTGCAGAACGCGCGGTACTGCCGCAGGTGAAAATGATAGAAATTAAACTCTCGCAGGGTGCTAAACCAGGCCATGGGGGCATATTACCGGCAGCGAAAGTAACGCCAGAGATTGCACGGATACGGTTAGTAGAAATGGGTAAGGATGTATTATCGCCGCCGTATCATACTGCATTCAGAACCCCGGTAGAAATGGTGTATTTTATTCAAAAACTACGCGACCTGTCTGAAGGTAAACCTGTCGGCTTTAAGCTTTGCGTAGGACATAAAAGCGAGTTTTTGGCGATATGTAAGGCGATGGTCAAAACCGGCATTTACCCGGACTTTATTACGGTTGACGGGGGCGAGGGCGGTACCGGTGCAGCGCCATTAGAGTTTTCCAACTCGGTAGGGATGCCGCTGCGCGAAGCACTTGCTTTTGTGTATGATGCACTGGTTGGTTTCGATCTTAAAAAACACATCCGGATTATTGCCTCAGGAAAGGTTGCCACCGGGTTCGACCTGGTGAAGAATTTTGCCCTGGGGGCCGATATGTGTAATAGCGCCCGCGGTATGATGTTCGCACTCGGTTGTATACAAGCATTGGAGTGCAATAAAAACACCTGCCCGACAGGAGTAGCTACACAAGATAAATCTTTAATGAAAGGGCTGGTGGTGGAAGATAAAAAAGTAAGGGTAGCCAACTTTCAGAAAGAAACGGTGGGCAGCGCGATGCAAATGATCGGGGCAGGAGGGTTGCACCATCCCTGCGATCTTAACCGCTCTTACATTTACCGCAGGGTGAGCCCCAACCAGATCCAAACTTACGCAGAGCTGTTTCCTTACATCCCTAAAGGCAGCCTGCTGAACACACCGTACCCACGGCAGTTTGAATTTGACATGACCATCAGTAGTGAAAATACCTTTGTGCCCGATTTTAGCCGGGTCAGCAGTATCGAAACCGCTGGCCCGAGTGCATTTGTCGGCTGATTTGCTGACAACCCAATGGCAGTAAAACTAACTTAAAAGTTAGAAAACCGCTGGCGGGTTGGCAAATGTGGCGAATATGGCAGTCGTGGCAAATCCGGCAAATGCGGCAGACGTGGCGAACTGGTTTTCGCCAGCCAGTCACTTTTTATCGCCTGGTTTCGGGACGAAATGATGTAAAATAAAAAAGGGAGCTTTGCGGCTCCCTCTTTGATATTTTAGTCTTTAAAGCTTACGCTAAAACTTCTTTAACACGCTCAGCTGCTTCTTTCAGCAGTATAGCCGAGTAAACTTTCAGTCCTGAGTTATCGATCAGCTGTTTTGCTTCTTCTGCATTGGTACCTTGCAAACGAACGATGATCGGAACAGGGATGTTACCAATTTCCTGGTAAGCATCAATTACACCTTGTGCAACACGGTCGCAACGTACAATACCGCCAAAGATGTTGATCAGGATAGCTTTTACGTTAGGATCTTTCAAAATGATATTGAAAGCAGCCTTAACAGTTTGTGCGTTTGCAGTACCGCCCACGTCAAGGAAGTTAGCAGGCTCGCCACCGGCAATTTTAATAATATCCATAGTAGCCATCGCTAAACCGGCACCATTTACCATACAGCCTACGTTACCGTCAAGCTTTACATAGTTCAGGTTAGATTTGCTTGCCTCAACCTCCATTGGGTCTTCTTCGTTGGTATCGCGTAATGCGGCATAATCCGGGTGACGGTACAAGGCGTTGTCATCCAGGTTTACCTTTGCGTCAACAGCTAAAATTTTATTGTCTGAAGTTTTCAGAACAGGGTTAATTTCAAACTGAGAAGAATCGGTTGCATCGTAAGCTTTGTAAAGCGCAGTGATAAATTTCACCATATCTTTAAAAGCATCGCCAGAAACGCCCAGGTTGAAGGCAATTTTACGCGCTTGGAAAGCTTGCAGACCAACTTTAGGGTCAATTTCTTCTTTATGGATCAGGTGAGGGGTGCTGTGTGCAACTTCTTCGATATCCATACCACCTTCGGTAGAATACATGATAATGTTGCGTCCTTTAGCACGGTCAAGCAAAACGCTCATGTAAAATTCTTTGGTTTCGCTTTCGCCTGGATAGTAAACATCCTGGGCAATTAAAACCTTATGAACTTTTTTACCTTCAGGTCCGGTTTGCGGAGTAACCAGCTGCATGCCTAAAATAGCATTGGCTCTTTCTTTAACTTCGTCCAGGTTTTTTGCCAGCTTCACACCACCGCCTTTACCGCGACCGCCAGCATGGATTTGTGCTTTAACCACAACCCAGTCTGAACCAAAGTCTTCTTTCATTTTTTTAGCCGCTTCAACAGCCTGGTCAACGGTCTCGGCAAGGATGCCTTCCTGAACCCTGACACCAAAGCTCTTTAAAATAGCTTTGCCCTGATATTCGTGAATGTTCATGTCTACTGTTAGAATTTGCCGCTAATCTACAATTTCATCCCTACTTAAAAAATCTTAATTTATTTTCTGCGGTTATTTATCAATACAATTCAACTTAAAACGGTTTATCCTATTTTTGCCCAGATGCTAAAGGCTCAGAACATAAAAAAGAAATTCGGCGATCTGCATATTCTTAAAGGTGTAGACCTTGAAGTAAGCAAAGGCGAGATCATTACCATCGTCGGCGCCTCAGGTGCAGGTAAGAGTACACTGCTTAATATCCTGGGTACGTTGGATAAGCCGGATGAAGGTAAAGTTTTTATTGCAGGCACCGAAGTAAGCAGCCTGAGCAACAACCAGCTCAGCAATTTCCGCAATCAGAAAATCGGATTTATTTTTCAGTTCCACCACCTGTTGACAGAGTTTACCGCTCTTGAAAATGTGTGCATACCTGCTTTTATTGCGGGGGTGGGCAAGCAGGCAGCAGAGAAAAAAGCGAAGGAGCTATTGAGCAAGCTTGGTCTGGCCCAGCGCATTGATCACAAACCGGCGCAGCTATCTGGCGGTGAGCAACAACGGGTAGCCGTTGCACGTGCCTTAGTAAACGACCCGGCGTTGATTTTTGCAGACGAGCCATCCGGCAACCTGGATTCTGCCAATGCACGCGAGCTGCATGAACTCTTTCTGCAATTGCGGAATGATCTGGGGCAAACTTTTGTAATTGTTACCCACAACGAAGACCTGGCCGACCTTTCAGACCGCAAGGTGACCATGAAGGATGGCATGATTGTACAAACTACTATTTAACGTGAGCATTTTAATAACCGGAGCATTATCAGCCAAAGCACATCAGTTGAAGCAACAGTTTACTGATAGCGAAGTGCTGTTAGGAGATTTTGAAGAACTGCCGATATTCATGGTACAAAGCGGTAAGATGTTAAAACTACCTGCCCCCAAAAGCGCCGCTTATCTTCATGAAATGCTGGCCATTTGCTTAGATAACGGGGTAACCCGCGTATTAGCGCTAAATGTTCAGGAGTTTCAGCTGTTAAGCGAAGCTGTACAGCTTTTTGATGAATACGGCATACAAATAGAAAGGGGATACGATGGTTTATAGCGATCTGGATTACCGTAAAACAGCCTTTATTTTTGAGCTGGACAACGTGCTCTATCCGGAAAAGGACTACCTGCTGCAGGTTTACTACCTGTTTTCTAATTTCTTGGAATACACAGAAATGACTCCGGCTAAAGAAATGCTCGGGCTGATGACAAAGGTTTTTGAAGAGAAAGGAGCAGACGCGGTGTTAGATGCTGTACAGGTAGAATTTAAGCTGGATGAAAAATACCGCCAGAACTTTGCGCACTTAATGGTAAATGCCAAACTGCCACTTAAACTATTACTGTACCAAAAAATGCTGCAATTACTTCAGGATATTGTGGTAGACCGCAAGAAAATATTCATTGTCACCAATGGGCACCCTCCATTGCAACTAAATAAGATCAGGCAAACAGATTGGAACGGGCTTGAAAAATACCTGACATGTTATTTTGCCAACGAGTATGCGCCCAAGCCAGAGCCTGATGCTATTCATACCTTAATTAAAGAACATCAACTGGAGCGGCGAGAACTGCTGATGATCGGAAACGGAAATATAGATGAAGCTACCGCTGAAGCTGCCGGAATTGATTATATTAGTGTTGATAATTTTCTGAACTTTAATTGATTAAACCAGCTGTCTGAAACGTTCCGTTACGGGAAAATTTTTCTCTGTTTAAACTATTTCCGGGCTTTAAACGTATCAGTACAAATAGCATTTATGAAGAAGTATTTTTTACCCCTATTGCTGATCGGCTTTGCTTCCACGTTTCAAGCTTGCAAAAAAGATAAAGCGACAACGCCTGCAACAACAGCTTCCGGCGTTGATAAATTAAAGGATTCTGTTTTCTACTACGCAAAAGAAGATTACTACTGGTATAGTTCACTGCCAGACTATAACACCTTTAACCCTCATAGCTTTACCGGAAGTACAGACCTGGAAGCTTTGCAAAACGAAGTAAATAAGCTTTCACAATACGCAATCAATCCTTCCACCGGTAAGGCCTATGAATACTACGACGGTACCCAGGCAAAATATTCATTTATAGATGATGGCGCAGCTTCGCAAAGATTAAATGCCGTAACCGGGGATTTTGGCTTTGCGCCGATCTACGCTGGAACTAATGATCTAAGGGTGAAGTACGTATACGCAGGCTCGCCTGCGGGACTTGCTGGCCTGAAAAGAGGCGACCGTATTACCGTTATCAATGGAAGAACAAGTTTCCCTTATGACAATGGCGGCCCAAATTCCAAATTTATTATAGATGCATATACTAATAGCAGCACCATTAGTATGACGATACAACATTTGGACGGCACAACCGCCAATGTAAATCTGACAACGGCTACTTATACCATTAACCCGGTAATTACTTCTAAGATCATCACCTTAAGCAATGGCAAAAAGTTAGGTTATATCGTATTTAACAGCTTCATTACCTTAGATAAGGCGAAAGCTCCGCTTGATGCCGCCTTTGCCAATTTTCAAAGCAATGGTATAGATGAACTGGCCGTTGACTTACGGTACAACGGTGGTGGTTATGTAGAAACCGCCGAGTACCTTTGCAACCTGATAGCGCCTGCATCAACATCCGGAAAAGTGATGTACAAGGCTTATTATAATGATATTTTAACTTCTAAAAAAGCAGTATTACTGCGTAACCAGGTGCGTAAAAGCAGCAGTGGGCAAACTTATAATCTGTACGATAACATAGATTATTCGCTTAATGCAAATACAACAACCTTTGGCACGGCTCATGGCCTAAACTTAAGCCGGGTATTCTTTATCGTTACGGGCTCTACCGCTTCTGCAAGCGAGCTGACTATTAACAGCTTGAGGCCATACCTGAATGTACAGTTGGTCGGCCGTACCACCTACGGAAAACCGGTTGGTTTCTTTGACATCAAGATAGACAAGTACGAAATGTACATTCCGGAATTTGAAACCAAAAACGCAAATGCCCAGGGCGGGTATTATAGCGGCATGGCGCCAGGCACAACAGATTACCCAGGTAAAGATGCCGGTGATGATGCGGTACATGAGTTTGGTGACACCTCTGAAAACCTGTTGGCAAACGTAAAATACTTCCTTGAAAACGGGGTCTACAAAACGGCTACCACCAGTGTGCAAAGCCTTGGCGGCACAACAAGCATGTCGGTTGAACAACAAAGCGCCATGTCTGTAAGCCTGGAAAGTAAATCAGACCGTTTCAAGGGGTTGATCTATCAGAAGGTGAAATAAGAGATTTGATTTCTGAATGATGAGGGCTTGCTTTTTGGCAGGCCTTTGTTGTTTATCCGCTTTTAATCGGCCAATTGGCGCAAGTCTACAGGTACCACGCGCGAAATGCCCTGCTCAACCATAGTAACGCCATAGATCACATCTGTACTGGCGATGGTACGCTTATTATGCGATACGATGATAAATTGAGAATCTGAAGAGAATTTACGAATGATGTTATTGAACTTATCAATATTGGTATCATCCAGCGGGGCGTCCACCTCATCAAAAATACAGAAAGGAGCAGGCTTCAATAGGTAAAGCGAGAAAAGGATTGCAGTTGCTGTAAGCGTTTTTTCGCCTCCGGATAATTGATTGATAGACAGTGGGCGCTTTCCTTTTGGCTTAGCAATAATATCAATATCCGATTCAAGCGGATTTTGTGGGTCGGTCAGGATCAGGTCGCACGAATCTTCTTCATTAAACAGCGAGCGGAATACTTTAATAAAGTTTTCGCGTACCATAATAAAAGCCGACATAAATTTCTCTTTCGCCGTATCGTCAATCTCTTGTATGGTTTGCAGCAACGACGCTTTTGCCTCTAAAAGGTCCTTCTTTTGCGTGTTGATAAATTGGTAACGTTCGTCCATCTCACGGTATGCTTCAATCGCCATTGGATTGATCGCACCAAAATCGTCCAGCTGTTTTTTTAGTTTCTCGGTCTTCTCCCGTAATTCCTCTTCCGTTTCTTCGGCAGGGGGCGGGGTATCCAGCAGGTCTTCAATATCAATGCTAAACTCTACTGATAATCGCTCTTTCAGCGCGTTCAGATCCAGTTTCAGGTTATTGCGCTTGTCTTTCAGTTCGTTCTCTACAAATTCGGCCTGTTCTTTTTTGCGGCGAAGCGCAGAGATTTCATTCTCCATTTCTGTGATCTTCCCGCGTGAACCGTAGTAAACCTGCTCGGCCTGCTGGGTGGCCTTTTCCATTTCCTCACGCTGCACGTACATCTGCAAAAGATCTTCGTCCGAGTGGTCTGTTTGCAGCATCGTTTCCTGGATGGCTACCTTTAGTTTCTCCATCTCGGCCGAATTGATATTGATCCGGCTTTCCAGGCTATCATGCTGGGTTCCGCGATATTCAAGGTCTTTTAACAGCCCTGACACTTTATTTTGCTGCTGATGAAAACGAATGTTCTCCTGGTTATAAGCATTCGATTGAACCGATACATACTCATTCAGCTCGGTAAATGCAATTTGCTTGTCCTGCAATAATTCGCCCTGGATTTGCTTCTGCGTCTTCAGCTCTTCCAGCTTAGGTTGCAGCGTTTGCATCTCTTGCTGGATGTTTGCAATCTTATTGGCGATATCTTCTTTGCGGTTGCGGCTGTTTTCAATAAAAGACTGGTATTGCTCCTGGCGGGTCTTCACCGTAATCAGTTCAGTGTTCAGCCGGTTTAAGTCCTGCTGCTTCTGCCGGATCTCTTCCGCCTTGGTTGAATCCCTCAGCGCGGCTAATTTACTCTGTAGTTGCTCTACTTTCTGGTTGGCCCTGGCAACATCGCTTTCAATCATCCGGATCTCTTTCGCCAGGTTTTCGAGATTTTTGGCGCGCCCGATCCGTTTACCCTCGAATAACCCGACAGAACCACCGGCCAGCGTGTATTTACTCTTGTTGAATTTACCACTCTTACCCAACAGCACCAGTCCGTCCGGTAACTCGGTATTGTTCAGATCGTTTTCAGCAGCGTCATCAATCAGGTAAACGTTCTTTAGCAAGTTACTGCATAAGGCCCTATATTTTGCATCAATTTCTACTACGCTCAAAGCAGGCACAAATGAGCTATTGGCTGGAAGCGCTTCGTTCTTAACTTCCTGATAATTATTTAATATAAAGAACTGAGCTCTACCTTTAGATGAATTACTAAGCAAGTTAATGGCATTGATTGCTTCGTCGTACGTTTCGACAACATAGTAGTTCATCAAAGGCTCAAGGTAGTTTTCTATAGCTACCCGGTAATCTTCTTTACAAAAAAGAACGTCGCTGAAAAGAGGTGCATTTTTAGCCCAACCCGCATTCTTTTTCAAAAACCTGATGGACTCCGGGAAACCTTCCAGGTTATCCACCATACTTTTCGTAAGCGTATATTCATTCTGCTTGGCATCAAGCTTTCGGCTTTCCTGGCGGATATGGTCTTTAGCGCTATTGATCTCGGCATCAGTATCCTTGATCTGCTGCTGCAATTGCGTCTCATGCGCAATAGCCAGATCGTGTTCTTTTTGCAGCGTTTCGCTACGATATTCCAATTCGGCCACCAACTGGTTGAAATGCGAAAGCTCGACCTCTTTACTGGCGGCATCATCGATATTACGCTGGCTTTCCTGCTCCAGCGCCTGCTGCTGGATCCGCATAATATCAATCTCTTTCTCGGTACTGTAGATCTGGTTTTGCAGGCGATTGTTGATACTGGTCAGCTCGTTCAGTTCTTCCCGTGCAGACGTTTGTTCAACACGCAACTCATCAACAGCCTGTTTCAGATCGGCCACCCGTTCGCGAATGTTTTCCAGGTTTTCTTCTTCCTGGGCTTTCTCTTCGTTCAGGCGTTTAATATTGTAGAGTACGTGGTTTAGCTGATTGCGGTCGCGTTCCAGCTCGGCAGTCAAGGTAGCTTCCTTGTCCTTCTGGTATTTTAGCTGCTCGTTCTTAACACGTTTCTCGCTTTCGTAAGCACGGATCTTGGCAATGAACTCGTTGGTGGCTTTCTGTTGAACCGATAGGTTTTTCTCCAGCGTCAGGCTTTCCAGCTTTTGTTTCTGTACGTCTGCCTCAAGGGTATCAATTTGCGTAACCACGCCCGATTTCTCCACCCGTTGCTGCTGTTCCTGCTCTTCAATTTTGGAAAGAGATTCGCTGAAAGATATAATGCGGAACGAAGCCAGCATAATACTGAGCGACTTGTACTGATCCTTTAGCCGGTAATAACGTTCAGCTTTTTTTGCCTGGTTTTCGAGCGTCTTCAGGTTTTTCTCTATCTCGAACAACAGGTCTTCTACACGAGAAAGATCAGCCTCTGTATCTTTTAATTTATTGAAAGTTTGTTTTTTACGAAGCTTATATTTAGAAATACCTGAAGCTTCTTCAAACAAGTTCCGGCGCGATCCTTCTTTGTTGGTAATAATCTCGTCGATCATTTTTAATTCGATGATCGAGTAAGAATCCGCCCCGATGCCCGTATCCAGGAACAGGTCGGTAATGTCCTTTAAACGGCACTGCACATCGTTCAGCCGGTATTCGCTTTCGCCGGTGCGATATAACTTGCGCGTAAGGGTTACCTGCGAAAACTCGGTAGGCAGTACGTTTTTGGTGTTATCGAAAGTAAGGGAAACCTCTGCAAGGTTGGCAGGCTTACGGCTTTTGGTTCCGTTAAAGATCACGTTCTCCATCTTTTCAGAACGGAGCATCCGCGTACTTTGCTCACCCAATACCCACCGGATAGAATCTACCACGTTAGATTTTCCGCAGCCGTTGGGACCAACGATAGCTGTAACGCCCTCGTTAAAGTTAATGGTAATCTTATCCCCGAAGCTTTTAAATCCTTTAATCTCTAAACGCGTAAGCTGCATCTAATCCGGTAAGTTCAATCAATAATGAGGGTTCAAAGTAATTATAAAAAAATGAATTTTAAAAGGATATTTTATTGGTTTGAAGCGCTTTTAAATACGTCAATCTACGATTAACAAACCGCTATTAAATATAAATCTCGCCTTTAAGATAAGTCACCGCCTCGCCACTCATCAATACTCGGTCGCCTTTTAGCTCACACCATAACTCGCCTTTACGGGCAGAGAGTTGGTAGGCGTGCAATTGATTCTTCCCTAATTTTTCTGCCCAGTAAGGGATAAGATTACAATGTGCCGAGCCGGTAACCGGATCTTCCGCGACGCCTGCGGCAGGGGCAAAAAAGCGCGAAACAAAATCAACCGTATTTCCCGGAGCGGTAACAATTATGCCGATCGCATCTACTTTAGCCAAGGCGGCAAAGTCTGGTTGAATATCCAGGATATCCTGTTCATCTTCATACACCAGGAAGAAATCGCGCGAACGCAAAATGTGTTGTGGCGCTTTACCTCCCAACGCTTCGATCAAGGCAGCCGGTAATTCAGCAGGATAGGGCGGGCGGGAAGGAAAATCAAGCGTATACTTATCGCCTTGATTAGACACCTTTAATACACCCGCATTTTGCGTACTGAACAAGATCTCGTTTTCTGCGTAGCCCAGTTGCGTAAAAATGATATGCGCCGTAGCCAAAGTGGCGTGGCCGCACAGATCGATCTCCAGTTCTGGCGTAAACCAGCGCAGGTGATAACCTTCAGAAGTAGGAACAAAAAATGCAGTTTCGGCAAGGTTATTCTCCGCAGCAATCTTTTGCATGGTCTCGTCGGGCAACCATTCATTCAAAGGGCATACAGCGGCAGGGTTGCCGCCGAAAAGCTTATTGGTAAAGGCATCAGCCTGGTAAATGTCGATAGTCATAATTTAATAGATATATAAAAGCTAAGATAAGTTTTTGATTTTGGTCAACAACTTTTCAGACTACGATTTAAGTAGAATAGACTTGACGAAATACTAAAAATATTAGTATTTTTGATTTAATGAACGCGGACAGGATTACGGAGAAGTTAAATATTTTAGCAGATGCCGCCAAGTATGATGTTTCATGTGCGTCGAGCGGAAGCAAGCGGCAGAACAAAAATAAAGGGCTGGGGAATGCGAGTAATGGCATCTGCCATACCTATACAGAAGACGGCAGGTGTGTATCATTACTAAAAATCCTGCTGACTAACTTTTGCATTTACGATTGTGCTTACTGTGTGTCGCGTAAGAGCAACGACATCCAACGCGCCGCTTTTACCGTTCAGGAAGTGGTAGACCTGACCATCAATTTTTACCGGCGCAATTACATTGAAGGCCTTTTTCTCAGCTCCGGCATTTTTAAAGATGCCGATTATACCATGGAACGGCTGGTACTTGTTGCCAAAAAATTGCGTACCGAACACAACTTCAATGGTTACATTCATTTAAAGACTATTCCCGGTGCCAGTGACGAGCTGATGCACGAAGCAGGTTTGTACGCAGACAGGCTGTCTGTCAACCTGGAGATGCCTACCGAGCAAGGGCTGAAATTATTGGCGCCGGATAAAAACCGGGCCGATATGATTAAGCCGATGGGGTTTCTGAAGAACGAAATTGTGCAGTATGCAGAAGAAAAGAAGGCGTTAAAAAAAGCGCCAATGTTTGCCCCGGCAGGTCAAAGCACGCAGGTAATCATCGGCGCGACTAAGGAAACGGACCAGGAGGTACTGCACAATTCCGACCAGTTCTATAAAAAATTCAACTTAAAAAGGGTCTACTATTCCGGCTATGTACCTGTTTTGAGCGATAACCGGCTACCTGCTTTGAATACCGCTGTTCCGATGGTAAGAGAGAACCGGCTTTACCAGGCCGACTGGCTGATGCGTTTTTACCACTTTAAGGTAGACGAAATTGTCAATCCCTCACATCCTTTGTTAGATCTGGACATCGACCCAAAGTTAAGCTGGGCGTTGCGTAACCTTCATGTTTTCCCTGTCGATGTGAATAAAGCAGATCTGCAGTTAATCCTGCGGGTGCCGGGGATCGGACTGCAGTCTGCAAACCGGATCGTAAGCGCCAGACAGTTTGGTAAACTCAATTGGGAACAATTGAAAAAAATGGGAGTGGCGTTAAATCGAGCGCGTTATTTTATTACCTGTAATAGCCCCTCTTTTGAAAGCCGCGACCTGACCGGAACTGCGATTAAGCAATACATTTTGGCGGAATCGCAAAGCAAATACCTTAAAAATTCATCCATACAACTCAACCTGTTTTAGCTTATGACAACGCTGATCTATGATGGTTCTTTTGAAGGTTTATTGACAGCCGTATTTGAAGTATATGAGCACAAGCTTCAACACGTGAAACTACAGAAAGGGGAGTACCATCATACGGCTTTGTTTGAGAATGTGATAAAGGTGCTTACTGATACGCAGCGGGCTGCACGGGTACTTAAAGGTTTGCAGCAAAAACTTTCGCCGATTGGTTTGCAGCGTTTGTATGCCGCCCATATGGGAGAAATAGAAGGGGAGGACGATAATTTATTGGGGTTCATTCGCTATGTTTTTGATAGTGCGTATAACGTGGAAGAAGATTACGGCAACCGGTATGTAATGCGGGTCTCCGAACTTGTCCGCATGATGCGCCGAGAAAAGCACCGGATGGAAGCCTTTATCCGCTTTCAGGAATTAAAGGATAAAACATTTTATGCTGCCATAGAACCTGACTTTAATGTGTTGCCGATGCTAATCAGGCATTTCAAGAACCGGTATGCAGACCAAAAGTGGATCATATTTGACATCCGCCGCAATTACGGTATTTATTATGACCTGCATGATACCCAGTTTATCTCGCTTGATTTTGCAACCGTTAACCCCGGTAATGTAATTTCTGCCTATGACGAGCAGGAGGGATTATACCAGACCTTATGGAAGAATTATTTCAACAGCGTGAATATCCCGGCAAGAAAAAACAGCAAGCTTCATTTACGCCACGTGCCGAAACGCTACTGGAAACATCTGACAGAAAAAATTTAATTTTTTTGAAAGCCTTAAAAAGCACCTTTTTTTGTGAATAAGTAACTGATTTTCTGTTGATAACCCCTTATGTGCGGTGAAGAACTTGTTAACAAAAAAGAAACATTTGCTATTGACACGAAAACAAATGTTACCTACCTTAGTTATATCAACAACGACATACTTTGACAGCCTTGAGAATACGGAAATTGAATCGGGCGAATCTTCGGAGGAGCTAAAGATCAAGGGAAGTTCTCTAAGTTACCAGGGAAACATCACTGCACGCTAAAGGATGCAGCGGAAGCCGAACAAAGCACAACACGGGTTTGCGAAAGCAGACGAGTTAGGTGTATGAACAATCAAAAGAGCGTTCCTCAGAAGCGACACGAGCGAAAGCGAGTTCGAAAATGAGTTTGCAGGCAGATGCGGTATATCGAGCATAACAGACGCGCGAGCGGCAACCATGCAAACGTTGCAAATGACCAGGGTGGATTTAAAAGGGGTATTGCAGCAGAAGACACCGTACTTTACGGAGAACAGTGAACAAGCACGCAATGATTGTTAGCAGGATATGTAACGCGAGAGCGGCGCACGAAAGCAGATCGGTTAAATACAACAAGTCGTTATTGATGCTTCATGATAGCTATGGCTACATCTGAAGTTAGAAACGGAGACCATTTCTGAACAAGAATGTGTCTCCGTTTTGCCTTTAAAGTGTTTTAATGCTGCCCGGCGAATATTTCTGTCAGGTGCGCCAAACCTTCCGGTGAGTGCAGGATTGCCGTTTGCTCCATCGTTTCTTTTGCGACTGCTGATATTCGCCGACACATTTTATCTTCATAGGCCGCGATAGCCTGCTTCATGCTGTCAAATTCTTTATTTAACAAGCATTCGGATAATTCCAAAGCATCCAGCATAGCCATGTTTACTCCTTCACCTGCATAAGGCGGCATTACATGCGCGGCATCGCCCAGCATGGTCAAGTTAGCTTGTGCTTCCCATGCGTGTTCTACCGGCATGCAATATTGCGGGCGGGGTATAAATGGAAGCGTAGCATGTTTGAATAAATTGCTCCAAAGTTCGCAGCAGTCATCAAACTCGTAATTAAACCATTTAAGCACCGATGCATTGTCTGTAAAATTAATACCGCTACTTTTAGCCCAATTTTCTTCGGCCCTGAAACCTGCGTAAAACTGTAAACTACCATCGCCTTTGGCACTGATTACCAGTGTTTTTGTACCGCAGGTCGCAAATATTTTTCCGCCTTCTAACAGGCGTGTAATTTGAGGAACTCTGTTAATGGCATCATCTATCGCGCCTTTCACAATCATAATACCTGTATAAAATGGCTCAGCATCGGTCAGGTACCGGCGAATCCTGGAATTTGCACCATCTGCCGCGATGACGATATCAGCATAAGCAGATCTGCCATCAGCAAAATGAAGCAGCATCCCGCTGTTCTTCTTTTCTAAGCTTACAAACTGGCTATCCCAGACAACAGTATCCGGATGAAGGGAATCCAGCAGCAGATCGCGCAATGGCCCACGGTCTATTTCCGGCCGGAAATGTTCGTTGTCGCTAAAACTATTTTCATTTTCCCCATCTTCAAATCTGATCGTTCCATATTGGTCTATTAATGTGAATTTATCTGCACCGGGGCGATAGCTGGCTTTAAACGCATCGATAAGTCCGGCTGCCTTTAAAGCCTTCAACCCGGATTCCTGGTGCAGATCCAGTGTAGCTCCTTGAACGCGAACATTGCGGTTAATATCCCGTTCATATACTTTTACATGAATGCCCCGCAATTGCAACAAACGTGCAAGCGTAAGACCACCCGGACCGCCACCAACTATAGCTATTATCTTTTCGTATATCGTAGTCATATCGTAATTCGTTTTAAAGTGATTTAACTATAGAGACGATTGACTAAAAAGAACATTTTACTCAATTTAAAATTTGAATTATCGGGTAATTCTTTTTTTTCGCCTCAGTAAAATCCTATTTTAGTAACATGGCTAAAGAAGGCAGGAGTCGCGCAGGCAACAGCAAGAAAATATTCGTTTTGGATACTTCCGTGATACTATATGATCACAACGCTTTTCAAAACTTCCAGGAACATGATGTAGCCGTGCCGGTGCAAGTACTGGAAGAACTGGACAATATGAAAAGCGGCAACGATACGCGAAATTTCGAAGCCAGAAGTTTCATCAGGCTGATGGACGAATTTGCATCCAACCGTACTTTGAACGATTGGGTTCCGCTCAACGGCAACGGCAAGGGACAGTTCAAGGTGGTAATGGATAAAGCCTCTTCAAAGCTTAATGCTGAGTTGATCTTCGGTAAAGATAAGATTGACCACCGCATATTAAATGCCGCGTTGGGTTTGCAGGAGGAACACCCCGATAAAAAGGTGATCCTGGTATCTAAAGATATTTGTCTGCGTCTGAAAGCCAAGGCGCTTAACCTGCATGCAGAAGATTACGAAACAGGCAAGGTTAAAAATATATCTGAACTTTATACGGGCAAAAACACGGTAGACAAACTGCCTGAAAGGACGATTAATCAATTTATTAAACAGGGCATTTCTTCGGCAGAAAGTTTGGGTATAACTTCGCCTGCACGCAATTGCTTTTATACGTTGAAGAGCAAAACCAAAAGTGCATCTGCTTTTTATAACCGCCAGACAGCGGCCGTCCACTATGTATCAGATCAACCTGTTTTCCATATCTCGCCCCGCAACCCAGAACAGGCTTTTGCGATCCACGCCCTGCTTGACCCGCAAATTAAACTGGTGACCATTCAAGGCAACGCGGGGACCGGTAAAACGCTGATAGCACTGGCCAGCGCGTTAGAACAGCGAAAAGATTACCGGCAGATCTATGTAACGCGGCCTATAGTACCGCTAAGTAATAAGGATATTGGTTTTTTGCCCGGCGATGTAAAAAGCAAGGTAGACCCTTACATGGCGCCTATTTGGGATAACCTCAAATTCATTAAAGAGCAGTTTGCAGATGATCCGAAAATGCAGGCAAAGATTGATGAACTGGTGACCAATGATAAAATATCCATAGCGCCGCTGGCCTTTATCCGCGGGCGTACGCTAACCAAAATATTCTTTATTGTAGACGAAGCGCAGAATTTGACACCTCACGAGGTAAAAACAATTATCTCTCGTGCCGGTGAAAATAGCAAGGTGGTTTTTACGGGTGATATTTACCAGATAGATACCCCTTACCTGGATGCAGAAAGTAACGGTTTATCTTATTTGATCGACAAGGCTAAAGACCATCCGCTTTATGCGCACATCTCACTTCAGAAGGGCGAACGGAGTGAACTGGCTAACCTGGCGACCGAACTATTATGATACCAGGCTGTCGGCCACTTTATTAATGTCATTGGCAATTTTATTAACGAAACCAAGCTGCTCCCTTAAAAGATCCTGATCGGCTGAGTTCACACTCGGATCAAGGCATTCTACGCCTTTATCATTAAAATCCATGCTTTTGCCGCCGAGCTTTTTGCTGCATTCGTTCAATACTGCTATGTCCTTTTTCAGCATCTTCAGATTGTCAGCACGGATAAACCCGGCGTTCTTTCCAGTTAAGTTAGCGGCAATGGTTGCCAGGTAAGAAGATAAAATATGGTTCAGCACCACAAACCGGTGAACGCTTTTGGCTTGCTTTTGCTTGCTTTTAGGCTCGGATATCATGCGCTCAAAGGCAGCAGACAAGTTGGCCGACTTTACGAATACATCTTTACGGGCCAGCTTATATTCCGTCACATTTACCTGTTTCCCGGTCAGGTTCTGGGCTATGGTGATCAGGTAATTAATGTTTGCATCTACCACCTCATGAAGGCTCTGGCGCAATTGTTCAGATTCCCACGCTGGGAAGATGAGGTAACTGGCAGCAAAAGAAATAACAGCGCCGATAATGGTGTCGATAATGCGCTCTTCAGCAACATTTAAATGCCCAAGCCCCAGCACCCGGAAAAGGATCAGCACGTAAGGCGTCATCAGGATAACTGCAATGATATAATTGATACGCAGGAAGGTGTATGTCCCCATCATAAACAGCGTAAGCAAGACAACTTCTGCCGTTTTGTTATGGACAAAGGTAAGTACCAGCACACCGATGATGCCCCCTACGATGGTACCTACCACGCGCTCGATATTCCTTTGTTTAGATAAGCTGAAACCCGGTTTAAGGATAACGATAATGGTTAACAGCACCCAATAACTATGATGACCGAAAACGATTTTTTTACCGGTAACATGGTTAATTACTTCCAGCAGGCCCTGACTCTTTGTAATAACAAAACCAACCAGGCAAACCAATGAAACCCGTAATGAATGCTTAAAGGCTGCAGATGTAAGGGTAAGGTTATCGATGAAAATATGAGGCGCGTAATCCTGATGGGTAACAAATTTGGTAAATTCAACGCCTTCGGTTTTTGCGATCAGTCCCTCTGAAGAACGGGAATTATAATATTTATGAATGTCTGCTATTTTTTGGTGAACATCGCGCAGGTTGATCAATATCTTTTTCAGCACGATATTACTGCCGCCAGCAGCATTTTGGGGTAGCGCATCTATCTCTTTCTTCAACGCTTCCAGTTCGGGATAGAAACTTTTTAAATGGCGGTAACGTGTGTTTGACAGAATCGCGTAAGCGATATTATCCAATTCATTCGCCATACTTTGCAGCGTCAATGCAATGTTTCGCAATACACTGGTTTGCCCAAAACGTTCCCTTATTTCCCTGTAATCGTAATGGGTGGCCATAATGTGTTCATAAAGATCCACCAGGTCGGTAAACGTAAGTACCAGGATACGGCTCGCCCTTGTAGATTCCTTTACCACCTGCCTGCTTTTGAACAACAGTTCGCGTACCTGGTCCTGGTGCTGGCTTACCGTTACCTGTTGCGAAACCAGCTTTCGGTAGTTATCGTCGATATCCGTTTCGGGTAAATAAAAATCAGCTTTGATGCGCAGGAACTTCACTACGTCCGTGATATTTTCGGCTACGGCCTGTTGTGCCGCACGGTAGGGCCTGATACTGAAGAAAACAAGGCTAAACGCCATATACCATACCCCACCTGCGGTTATCGTGAGGCTATAGGAAAGCACTTCCCGGGGCTCCATTTCGCGGGCCATCATAAAAATCATTACCATTAAAGCAGCGGTGCCAACACTCGTAGCCCGGTTGCCATAAACAATGAACATAGAGAACAGGAACGAGAACGCTACTACTTCTGCACCAAGCGTATAAACGTTCAAACGCGCAAAGCCCGTAATAATGGCCACTAAAAATACCAGCAAATTACCTATAGCAAGCGCATTTCTGCGATAATGGGTGGGGGCAGGAGTGTCCACACCGCAAACGCAAACAGCGCCGAGCGACAGCGTAAGGCCTGCATCCAGCATCCCAAACTGCGCGAATATCAGCGAGGGTAACATTACTCCAAGCGTAATACGCAGGCCATCAGAAAAGTAATGACTGAATAGTAAACTTTTTATCTCGCGGGAGTGTACGTCCATATGATAATAACCGGTTTTGTATCCCGGCAATCGGTACAATAATAACTTTTATCGGCTTAAAACGGCATTATTTATCTATAAAATCATTGTCTATACCATAAGTAGATATTATATTTACCAAACATTTAAAACAGGCCATAAGTACCTGTTGTTTTTCATAAAGTTGCTTCATTCATCTATGTCATCTGCAAGCCAATTAAGCCAGCGGGAGTCGGTTTTCAACCAAGAGGTGATTACCCGTTTCGAGCTTTACAACAGTTTGTTCTTAACGCTTCCTTTTTACCAGGTTAAAGACACCGGAAATTTGCTGCCTTTTTTCAGCGCCCATTGTGAAAAGGGTGCCGCAAACCAGGATTCGCCTTCAGAGATTATCAGTTCTTTCTTTAAAAAGTACGTTCCTGATATTGACCATCCGGAGCAGTTAAACCGCTTGTTCAGGTTCTTACAATACATAGAACGCCAGGTAGTTTTATTTGATGCTATCGAAGATTCATCCTTTAGTAAAACTACCCGTTTTGAAGATAGCGCAACCCTGCAAAACCTGCTGCAACAAATTGGCGGCGACGAGCAGATGCGGAATGTAATTAAAGAAAAGCTAAAGAACTTTTCGCTGCGGCTGGTTTTAACCGCTCACCCTACCCAATTTTATCCAAGCCGAGTATTGGGGATCATGACGGATCTGATCGATTCTTTAAAAACGAACGATATAAATTCGGTGGATGTACTGCTACAACAGCTTGGTAAAACGCCGTTCTTTAACAAAACATCGCCAACACCGGTTGATGAGGCAGTAAGTTTGATCTGGTTCCTGGAGAATATATTTTATCATGCCTTAGCCGGTATTCAGGAAAAACTGAACGATGCTTTTGACGCGAGCGAAATTACGCATCAACTGCTGGAGATGGGCTTTTGGCCAGGCGGCGACCGTGATGGTAACCCGAACGTAAAGACAGATTCAACCAAAACAGTAGCTGCGTTACTTCGTCAGATCATCTTCCGCTGTTATTACCGCGATTTTAGGGTACTGAAACGCCGGATCACTTTCCGTGGTGTTGAAGACTCCATGAAAGAATTGGAAAGCGTTTTGTATGAAAATGCGTTCAATCCAAAAGAAGATGCCCAGGATCTGCAGGGAAGAATGCTGCAATTGCTGCAAGATATCAAAGACACGCTGGTATCAGAACATTACAGCCTTTTTGTAGAAATTGTAGACGATCTGGCTTTAAAGATCAGGCTGTTTGGCTGTTATTTCGCCACGCTCGACATCAGGCAGGACAGCCGGGTACTGCGAAAAGTGTATAGCTATATCACCGAGCAGACTGGCGTTGTACTACCAGAGAACTATGCGGAACTGGAAGAAACGGAAAAGATTAAATCGATTCCTTTCGTAGAAGCTGATTTCGTTTGCCCGGATGACGTCGATCCGCTGATTCAGGATACGTTAAACACCATCAGGCTGGTAAAGGATATTCAACAGCAAAACGGCGAAAAAGCCAGCGAACGCTTTATCATCAGCAACTGCCAGGAAGCATCTGATATTCTTCAGTTAATGAACCTGTTTCTGCTGAGCGGCTGGAAAAAAGACGAGTTAACCATAGATTTCATGCCGCTGTTTGAAACCGTCGGCGATTTAAAGGTGGCAGCCGAGGTGATGGAACGCCTGTATACGCACCCTTATTACCAAAAACACTTAGCCAGCCGTGGTAACAAACAAACCATTATGCTTGGTTTCTCTGACAGTACAAAGGATGGCGGTTACCTGATGGCAAACTGGTCTATCTATAAAGCCAAAGTGGAGCTTACCGCAATGGCTCAAAAGTATGGTGTAAACCTGGCATTTTTCGACGGGAGAGGGGGACCACCGGCACGTGGGGGTGGTAAAACGCACCGCTTCTATGCGGCTATGGGTAAAGAGATTGCCAATAACCACATTCAATTGACCATACAAGGGCAAACCATCAGTTCGCAATATGGCTCTGTTGAAACGGCCCGCTTTAATATCGAACAGTTGTTTAATGCAGGCTTAGCTTCCGCGCTTCATCCGAACCATCAGGATCTTTTGGATAGCCGTCATAAAGAGCTGATCGGTAAAATGGCAGATGAAAGCTACCGCTTATTTATGGACTTGCGCCAGCATCCACTGTTTACAGAATACCTGGAAAAACTAAGTCCGTTAAAACTACTTTCTGCGGTAAATATCAGCAGCCGGCCAACCAAACGCAACAGTGATGCGCCGTTGAAGTTAGAAGATTTGCGTGCGATCAGCTTTGTTACTTCCTGGAGCCAGCTGAAGCAAAATATCCCGGGCTTCTTTGGCGTGGGTACCGCTTTGAATAAAATGAAAGGAGAGGGGTGCTGGGCAGAAGTAGTGGAGTTGTACCAGAAATCGGGCTTCTTTAAAACGATGATCGATAACTGCATGATGTCTATGTCGAAATCTGATTTCCGCGTTACCGCTCACCTGAAAAATCATCCTAAGTTTGGCGAGTTCTGGCAGATGCTGTATAACGAGTTTGAACTCACCAAGTCATTGCTGCTGGAATTAACTAATACCGATACGCTGATGCAGGCCTATCCGATAGAAAAGAAATCTATTGCTGTTCGCGAACGCATCGTGCTTCCGCTGGTAATGATTCAGCATTATGCTTTAGATTGCCTGAACAATACCATTGACGAAGAACTGATTAAGGTTTACAATAAGCTGGTTGTTCGTACCGTATATGGCATTGTAAACGCAGGCCGAAACCTGGCTTAAATCAAATGAAGATACATATTGTAGGCGCATCCTGTGCAGGTTCAACAACCCTGGGGATGCGCCTTTCTGTTGAATTGGGTTACCCTTATTTTGATTCTGATAATTACTTCTGGGAACGAACAGATCAGCCGTATACGGTTAAACGATCCGTCGAACTTAGAAATGAACTGCTGAAAAAAGATATTACGGGTCTGAATGATTTTATCGTCGGTGGGTCTTTGGTAAGCTGGGGCGAAGGTTGGCAGTCTGCTTTTGACCTGGTTGTTTTCCTTTATGTACCGCCGGAAATTCGTATGCAACGGCTGCATAACCGGGAACTGGAGCGTTACGGCGAAGCCATCTTTACAGATGCTGAAAGAAAGCGCCAATATCAGGAGTTTGTGGACTGGGCCTCCGCTTATGATAAGCCGGATAATCCCAGACGCAGCCTGGCAGTTCATGAGCATTGGCTAAAGCAAGTTACCTGCGCGCTAATTGAAATCAGGGGTGATACAACCGTAGATGAGCGTATAAACATCATCAGGGAAAGTGGCTACCTGGGGTAAAGTTTATTTAGTAATTTTAAACTATCCTTTTAGCATCGTGTTATGCTTATAACAACCAATTATAAATATTAAGGATGAGAAAATTCATTTGGTTGCCTGCTGTGGTTTTATTGATCGCAGGGGCTTCATGCGGCGATAATAAAAGAGCCAAGAACTTCAATCAGCAAACAAAAGTTGACGATGACGCCTTGCAGTTTTTCACCATCGCTAATGAAGCGAATATTGCTGAAATAAAAACTGCAACCATCGCAGAAAATAACTCTAAAAATCCTCGCGTGGTTAATTATGCCAAGATGCTGATCAAAGACCATACGGATAATCGCAACGAGATGAAGAAGATTATGCTGGATAAGTACGTGACCGTTGGAGACACCGTTTCTGTAGAACATAAAATGATGGCGGACAGCATTTCTAAATTAACGGGACTAGCCTTTGATAAAAGTTATATGAACATGATGGTGAAAGACCATCAACAGGCTATTGAGTTGTATAAAGCCCAAAGGCAAAACACGCTTAAAACATTGGTTAATTTTGCTGATAAAAGCTTACCAAAGCTGCAAGCGCATTTAGATTCTGCAAAAGCAATTGTTGCTTCTTTAAAATAATTTCAACTGATAAGCTATTGGTGGCTGTGCCTTACCCATCACGGTTCGGCCACCATAACGCCAGGAATTATTGCGCTCTTCTTCAATCACTTCGTTAAAATTAGCGTTTGGGGTAAAATCCTTTTCCGCATTTTGCGCTATCTCAGAGAGCTTTTTAATAGCCTCTTTTTTATCAGATAATCCGATTTTAGCTTTGGCAACAGCATTGTGCAGCACCTTTAAGGTTTCGTCGTAAGTTTTAACCGGGACAGGGAAGGGGTGACCGTCTTTACCGCCATGAGCGAATGAAAACCTTGCGGGATCTTTAAAGCGAGCTGACGTTCCGTGGATTACTTCGCTCACCAAAGCCAGTGATTGTAAAGTACGAGGACCTAAACCTTCCAGCAATAATAAATCTTCAAAATCTTTGGGCTGCTTTTCACGCGCCAGCCAAAGTACAGCACCCAAACGTTTTAAATCGACATCTTTTTCCTGAACATCGTGGTGCCGCGGCATTACCAGTTTTGTTGCCTCTGCAAGCATTTTTTCGGGATTTTCACCGGCGATGGACATGATCGAATCACGCGCAGGAAGCGCTGCTGAAGCCGTCAGGTTTAAAATGGTTCCGATGTTCTTTCCGAAGACTGAAGTATGCGGTTCATTTACGAATGAAGATAGGTTTTCCGAATGCCAGTGATAACGCCGTGCGGTTTTATTAGTGGCATTCATACCTTGTTGTATCACCGTCCATTTACCGGAAGCGGTCAGTACAAAGTTATGCAGGTATAGCTGATAGCCATCCTGAATGGCCGTGT
This sequence comes from Mucilaginibacter straminoryzae, assembly GCF_022953055.1. Taxonomy (GTDB): domain Bacteria; phylum Bacteroidota; class Bacteroidia; order Sphingobacteriales; family Sphingobacteriaceae; genus Mucilaginibacter; species Mucilaginibacter straminoryzae. The sequence continues at coordinate 42,867 of NZ_JALJEJ010000008.1, forward strand.
TATCTACCTTGGCCGTTAACTTACTGGTACGAACCAGTTCCCGGCTATTTAATCCTAACTGATCACCTAAACGCATTAATTCATTTGGCGTTTCCCGCGAATGTTTGCCCCGGCCGCCTGTAATATAAATTCCGAGTTCTTTTGCCTGCGGATTTATCGCGCGTTTTAACGCACCCATCACTGAGGTTGTAATTCCGGACGAATGCCAATCCATGCCCATTACCGCGCCTAAACTTTGAAACCAAAACGGATCGCTCAATCGTTTAAGAAATTCTTCAGCGCCGTAGTCCATTACAATCGTTTCCGTAACTTCTAAGCCTAAGCTTGCCATCCTTACGGCCAGCCATTGCGGTACATGCCCATAATGCAACGGTAAATCAGCAGAACCCGAACGTTTCATGCTAACAAATTTAGTAAAAAGAATTGATTGTGATTTATTAAAGTTGATAACGCGCACGTTTACAACGATGAAAACTGGCAAAACAGTGTCACCGCATTTATGATTAAAAGCCCCTAACTTTAACTATAGTAATTCTATTTAAAATTCATATAATTAATATTATGTTAAGTAAAAGTTTCAAAAATAAAGGCCTCCTATCACAGGAAGCCTTTAAATTATTATTTTAACGCATCAATTTGTTTTTGGATCTCTGTTGCTTTTGCATTGTTTTTCTTTCCTAAATAATAGGTTTTAAGATTTCCCAATGCTTCAGCTGATTTTGGATTCAATGCAACTGCCTTTTCCAGATAAGGACGGGCAGCTTCAAATTGCGTGTTTGCTTTTGCCATCATCGCGTCGTATTCCTTTTGTTTAGATGCCGGTAATTTGTTAGCAGCGTTAAATGAATCAATAGCTGGATTAAGCAATAAATAACCCAAGTTCAAATTTGCTTCGAAATAATCCGGATCAATTTCTAAAGCTTTTTTATACATCTCAGTGGCCTTTGCCATGCTCTCATCACGGGTTTTGGTCAGCGTGGCTTTAGCAGCAGCATCTTTAGCAGTTTTTAATGATTTAATTGCGTTGTCAGCTGCTTGTGAGTACACCAGACCGCCATAATAGTACAACGATTTGTTTTTCGGATCTGCTGCAATTGCAGAATTGATTTTCTCGGTTACCTCATTCAGCTTTCCGCTTTGAATGCTGATCTCGATCTCGCGACGACGTAAATCGGTATTGTTAGGATATTTTGCAACAGCTTCTGTTGTTACTTTAAGCGCATTTGCGGTGTCTTTACTCATCAAATAAATGGTAGACAGATCCTGATAAACGCGCTCTTTTCCTTTATAATCTGTAGTTAACAGCTTACTATAGTTGCTGATAGCCGCCGGATAGTTATTGTAATTAGCAGCAGCTAGCGCTGTATAATAAATTGCGTTGGTATCGTTTGGAAGAATAGTACGGTAAGAATCAAATGCCTTATAAGCTTCCTGGTAATTCTTATTTTGGTATTCCTTTACCCCTTTTGTTAAATTCCATTGTGCCAGGTTGGTATTGGCATGTGAAATAAGGGCCTTGTACTCCCCTTTTGTATCCAGTTCAGCAGCTTTCTTTAATGCTTCTGCAGCAGTGCTGTATAAAGGAGTTGAAGTTGCAGGTACAGAATCCTGAACGGCTAATGAAGAATAAATTGCTCCTTTTAACGCGTAAGTTTGTGGCAGATTAGCAGTTTTCTCGTTAGCTGATGCTTTATCGATAGAAGTTTTTGCATTGTTAATGCTGGTAGCGGCCAAAGCAGCGGTTAACTTCTGCCCTCTCGAAGTTTCGTATTTATCATACTCTGCCTGTGCATTGTTCAACTCGCTTTTTTGCGCAAAAGCGGCAGTCGCTGCAAATGCCAGTAAGCCTGTCATCAAAACTTTGATTTTCATATGCTTATAAATATTAATTGTTTATTTGTTTTAGTTTTTCGTTAATTCTGTTCAATTGATCTTCATTACGGGTCTTTAAATAAGCCCATTGTAACATCTGCAAACAGTCCGGATCATTAGGTTTAATTGATTTTGCCCTCTCAAACCATTGTATAGCCCGGTCGATATTCTTTTGCTGATCGTCGTTTTTCTTGGTGTAACGCTTAAAATATAGCAGCGCTAAATTAAAAATAGCATCGTAATAGTTACCATTTAGTTCTATCGCCTGAAGGTATAGCGATTCGGCATGATCATCTTTATTCAGATGGTCGTAGCAGTTAGCCGCCATAAATATCAGGGAGGCATCTGTGGTAGTCTTATCCAAAAGCTGATCCAACAAAGGCTCCAGCGATTTATAGTCGTGCTTATTATTGTAGATGTTCGCTTCTTCAAAAAGCAACGCTTTATCGCCGGGTAATAGCTTCCGGCCCTTTTGAATTACCTGTAGCGCTTTAGCCGTATCCCTCAGATTTTTATAAGCGTTTGCGGCAGCAAGCACATCTTCAGAATAAAGTGTATCTGTAGTCAGTAATGTATTATAATACTTTGCTGCATCCTGGTACCTGCCCAACTTGTTGTTGGTGAATGCGATGTAGGAGTTAATACGCCGGTATCGTGGGGCAAAATGTTCTGCCTGCTGAAATGCATTCAAAGCATCTTCATATTTCCCCGCTTTTAATGCTGCAGACCCTTTTCTGATATACACATTGGCCAGGCATCGCTGCGAAAAACCAAGCTCTACCTGGTACCTGTAAATCTGTTGCCGCTCTGCAATGCGGTCCAGTAATTGCGAAGTTGTTTGCAATGTGTTATCTGGCAAACCAAGTTTGTTTAAGGAATCTGTATATAAAATACTACTATAAACAACTGCCCTGAAAATACTCTTATCCAGATTGTTAGAATCCTTTTTGGTACGGATCAAGCTGTCTACCTGTCGTTTTGCATTGCCCAGGTATTTCAGATCTTTCTGCTGCCTGTAATAAGCCAGGCTATTAACCACTCCCTTTAGCGCTTCTGTTTGGCAGAAGGCTAAAGGAGCAGTTAGTAGTACAACAATCAGCGATAAAAGTAATTTTCGCACTGACATTTATTTATTCGTTTTCGTCCTCAGCTGGCTCAATCCCGGTATCTCCGGCTTCGCCTGTATTTTCCTTATCAGCTGGTGGTTCAATACCTTCAGCCGCCTCGATAGTCTCTAGGTTTTCTTCGATCTCATCCTCCTCGCTATGCTCTATCTTTGCGACAGAAGCAATTTCATCATTGTCTTTCAGCGAGATCAGCCTTACCCCTTGTGTTGCCCGGCCCATTACACGCAATTCACTTACTGCGATACGTATAATAATACCAGATCTGTTAATGATCATCAGATCGTCCTGATCTGTAACATCTTTTATGGCAACAAGTTTGCCGGTTTTTTCAGTTACGCTGATGGTTTTAACACCCTTGCCACCACGATTAGTAACGCGATAATCTTCGATATCGGTACGTTTACCATAACCTTTTTCTGAAACTACCAGTACTGTAGTCTCCGGGCTGTTAATGGCAATCATGCCGACTACCTCATCATCCGGACCATCTAAGGTAATCCCTCTTACGCCTGTAGCGGTACGGCCCATCGGTCTTACTGTAGATTCGTTAAAGCGGATCGCACGGCCAGATTTCAGCGCCATCACAATTTCGCTGTTGCCGGTAGTTAATGTCGCTTCTAACAAAGTATCGCCATCATTGATGTTAATTGCATTGATACCGTTTGACCGCGGACGTGAATAAGCCTCGAGCGAAGTTTTCTTGATGGTACCTTTAGCAGTACACATCATGATGAAGTTATTCTCCAGGTATTCCTGATCTTTCAGGGAAATCAGCTTGATGTAAGCTTTGATCTTCTCCTCTTTCGGAATATTGATGATGTTCTGGATAGCACGCCCTTTAGAAGTACGCGAACCTTCAGGTATCTCAAACACACGCAGCCAGAAACAACGACCGGCTTCTGTAAAGAACAACATGTAATTATGGTTCGAAGCCACTAACAGGTGCTCGATAAAGTCTTCATCGCGGCTGTTGCTACCTAACGCTCCTTTACCACCTCTGGCCTGGCGACGATATTCTGTCAACGGCGTACGCTTGATATAACCTTCGTGCGAGATGGTAATTACAACGGCTTCGTCCTCGATAAAGTCTTCTGTTTGCATTTCTGCTGCAGAGTGAACAATCTCGGTACGGCGCTCATCGCCATATTTTTCCAATATTTCTGCAAGCTCATCTTTAATGATCTGCATCCGCAAACCTTCGTCGGCCAGGATTGATTGCAGGTATTCGATCTGCTTCATCAACTCGGCGTATTCTTCCTTGATCTTATCACGCTCCAGTCCGGTTAAACGGCGGAGGGTCATATCAAGGATAGCACGGGCCTGAACTTCGCTTAATCCGAAACGGCTCATCAAACCATCACGGGCTTCTTCCGGCGTATTTGAGCTTCTGATCAACTGGATCACTTCATCCAGGTGGTCAAGAGCGATAAGTAAACCTTCCAGGATATGGGCACGTTTCTGCGCTTCGGCCAGTTCATACTTTGTACGGCGTACAATTACCTCGTGACGGTGCTCCACAAAATACTGGATCATGTCTTTCAGGTTCAACAACATCGGTCGGCCTTTAACCAAGGCAATGTTGTTTACGCTGAATGAAGTTTGTAGCGAAGTATATTTATAAAGGTTATTTAAAACGATGTTGGCGTTTGCCTCGCGTTTAATTTCATAAACGATCCGGATACCTTCACGGTTAGATTCGTCGCGGATTGTTGAAATACCTTCTATTTTCTTTTCATTGATCAACTCGGCTGTACGTTCAACCATGTTGGCCTTGTTCACCTGGTAAGGAATTTCAGTTACCACGATGCGTTCGCGGTCGCCGTTGAAAGTCTCAATCTCTGCACGTGCGCGCAGCACTACCCTTCCGCGGCCGGTTTCGAATGCTTCACGGGCGCCTTCAACACCATATATGATACCACCTGTTGGAAAATCAGGACCTTTGATGTATTTCATCAACTCGCTGATCTCTATCTCGCGGTTATCAATATACGCTACCGTAGCATTAATAACTTCTGTTAAGTTATGCGGCGCCATATTAGTAGCCATACCTACGGCGATACCAGACGCACCGTTAACTAACAGGTTCGGTATTTTAGCGGGCAGTACGGTTGGTTCTTCCAGCGAATCGTCAAAGTTCAACTGATAGTCAATCGTATCCTTGTTGATATCGGCCAGCATTTCCTCGGCAATCTTTTGCAGCCTTGCCTCGGTATAACGCATTGCCGCAGGGCTGTCACCATCAAGCGAACCGTAGTTCCCCTGCCCGTCTACAAACGGGTAGCGAAGGCTCCAGTCTTGCGCCATACGCACCATGGTATCATAAACAGAAGAGTCGCCGTGAGGGTGATACTTACCCAACACCTCACCAACGATACGTGCTGATTTTTTATGTGGCTTGTTATTGTTCAGACCAAGGTCGAGCATACCATAAAGTACCCGGCGGTGAACAGGTTTTAACCCGTCGCGCACATCCGGAAGTGCTCTGGATACGATTACAGACATCGAATAATCGATGTATGCTGATCGCATCTCTTCATCAATATTTATAGGAATAATACGGTCTTCTTTGTGGGAGTTTTCGTTCTCTGTATCTTCTGCCATTTTTAAATTGTACTGTAGAAAATTGTAGCGCTAAAAATAGGTTTTACAATGTAATTTAAGCGACCTGCGAAGATACGAAAATCTGCAAAACTACCGCATCAAGTTACTAACATCGGCCATTTTAGGGCATATTACGGTGGAAAACTACCCGATTTTAACGTACCTTTTTCCAATACTCCAAAACATACATTCCGCTGGGCAAACGGCCTTTCAAATACAAGGTATCGTGATGAAAAACGTAGTGGTAATGCAGCGTAATGCCGGTAAGTTTGGCAGACTGTGCGTTGAAGGTTTCGGTCTCCATACACGAATCAGCTTTTAGTTTATATCGCCCCGCCTGATACTTTTCAGGTAATGTGTCTTTCTCAATAATGTAGGCAGTAAAAGAGGTATCCGTGTATTTACGTTGTAGTTGGTAACCCTTCGGTGCGCTCTCTTTATGTCCATTATAATATCCGCCGGCATACTTCCATGTTCCCTTAAGCGTATGCAGCTTTACGAACGAGGTAAATAAGAACAATAACGGAATAACAAAAAGCAGTTTTTTCATAGGTAATGGTAGTATTTAAGGTAAACGATGGTAGTTAAGCGAAGAGGTTAAAGGCTTTTAAACCCAATCCACACCTTTTTTCAATAAAGAAAGGGTATGCTCTTCTGCGCTGCCCGGCTCTGGTTTGTAATCGTACAACCATTTGGCAGTTGGCGGCAGGCTCATTAATATCGATTCTATGCGGCCATTTGTTTCCAATCCGAATTTTGTACCAGCGTCGTATACCAGGTTAAATTCCGCATAACGGCTCCGGCGCAGATATTGCCACTGCTGCTCTGCTTCGGTAAATGATTTATGGCGGTTACGATTAACCAATTCGGTATATATCGGCAGAAAAGAACGGCCAACAGCTTTAGAAAATTCAAAGATCTGTTCCCAGCTAATACTATCTTCAGCCTTCAAACGGTCGTAGAAAATCCCGCCGATGCCACGGGTTTCGTCGCGGTGCTTGATGAAAAAGTAATCGTCGGCCCAAGTCTTGAATTTTGGATAAAATTCGGGGTTGAACTGATCACAAACGCTTTTCAGGTGATTATGAAAGAACCGTGCATCATCTTCGAAAACATAATGCGGCGTTACATCTATCCCACCGCCGAACCAACGCACAGGCTCCACTCCTTCTGCTGCGGGCATTTCAAAGTAGCGGATATTCATGTGGATGATCGGTACCATCGGATGGTTGGGGTGCATCACGATAGAAACGCCGGTCGCAAAGAAATCATCCTGATCAGCTTTGAAAGCTTTTTTTACTGCTTCAGGTAATTCGCCATGAACAGCCGAAAAGTTAACACCGCCTTTTTCGAGGACATTGCCATTCTGGAGAACACGCGTACGGCCACCGCCCCCACCTTCGCGTTCCCACAATTCTTCTTCGAATTTAGCCACACCGTCCAGCGCTTCTAATCCGGCACAAATCTCGTCCTGGATTACCTTATAGTCTTCGGCTATCTGTTCCTTACTGATCATGCCGCAAAAATGCAGAAATACCTTTACCGTGGCAAAACTTTATGAAGATGCTACGCCGCTGTTGCAGCGTCTTCTACATAATTTAAATCTTTGCCAAAGGTTTCGCGTAGCCGGGTTAAAGAAAAAATAGCGATGACGGTTAGCAAGGCCATCATGATGTAACCGCTATTGATCATCCCGAACTTACCGGCTAAGGCGGTAAAACCCCAGTTGATAGGAATTAAAGAGCCGCGTACAAAATTAGGCACCGTGGTAGCCACAGTAGAACGTATGTTGGTGCCGAACTGCTCCGCTGCAATGGTAACAAAGATAGGCCAATAACCTACCGCGCATCCCATCAGGAAGCAAATCCAAACAAACTTAGCATTGGTGAGGCCGAAAGAATTTAAATAAATCACTACGGTACCGGCTGATAGCAACAGGAAGATCAGCATGGTCAGTTTGCGCGATTTTGTGGCCTGGGATAACAGTCCGGCTATCAGTCCGCCAACGGCAATACCGATATAGGTATACAAAATTCCCTCGCCCGCATTTAATGGTTCTTTAGCGGCCAACGCCTTCGGTCCGCCAAATTCTGGCGATAAGGTAACCAGCACGCCCACTACATACCAGAGCGGAGAACCAATGAGGATGCAGTATAAATATTTTAAGAAGCGTTTACCATTACTGAATAACATAAAAAAGTCGCCACGCGAAACGTTTGCCTGCTCGACATTTTTAAACATTCCTGACTCAAAAGTTCCTAAACGGAGTAGCAGCAACAGCACCCCTAAACCACCGCCAACAAAGTAGGCGTTCCGCCAGCCATATTTCGCAACCACAACCGCCAGAGCGGCGCCGAACAACCCAATAACGGAAACGATCATGGTACCGTAACCACGCTTTTCTTTGCTCATGGTTTCGGTAACCAGGGTAATACCTGCCCCTAACTCTCCAGCGAGGCCGATACCCGCTACAAAACGAATCCAAGCGTAGGTATCTACATCATGTGCGAAGCCGTTAGCAAAGTTGGCGATAGAGTATAAGAGTATCGAGCCAAACAGTACTTTAATACGACCCAGCTTATCGCCAATAATACCCCAGATGATCCCGCCGAGTAACAACCCGAACATTTGGAGGTTTATGATAAACACCCCTTGCGGCAATACATCGGTCGGCTTCACACCGATATCCAGCAAACTGGCCTTTCGCACAATAGAAAATACCAGCAAGTCATAAATATCTACGAAGTAGCCTAACGCTGCTACAAGTACAAGCAACACTACGTTACGGTTGCTTTTGGCGGAATGATCGGTCATTTAGTTAAGTTTATCTGTTTGGGAAGCCTAAAGTATAATTTCTGTCGCTAATTTTAAAGTGGTGGTAACAAGCCGACAATTGATGCTGTTTATCACCTTATCTACACTCAACAGCATAAAAAAACCCCTGCTTAGCAGAGGTTTTGTAGATCAGAAACAATAAGATTATATCTTTTTCACGTTAACCGCTTGTAATCCTTTTCTGCCTTCTTCCACATCATACTCAACCTGGTCATTGTCTTTAATGGCGTTTACGCCACCTTGCACATCTTTAAAATGTACGAACAGATCTTTACCATCATCGGTAATGATAAATCCATAACCTTTCTGGGTGTTAAACCACTTTACTTTTCCAGTTTTCATAATAAAAGAAATATACGTATTAGATAATATGTAGTCTTAATGTCTACGCCAGGACTGGTAAGTAACGTCAGGTTTATTTATCAGCGAGGTTTTAGGCTTAACCCTACACATCAAATATAATTATTTAAATTAAACAAAGAAATTTTAACGGCTGATTTTTAGCCTGTTGCACATACATTATCCTATTTCTTGTTTGACACCATGTATTAGTACTTCAGTAGATGTTAAAACATTATTGTGCGAAAGCTGTACAATAACTAAATTTTTAACCGATGGCACGACACACTTACGAGACCGGTATTATTGGGAACTGTGGTTTTTTAGCTCATATTAATAAAAATACCAATATAGATTGGCTATGCTGGCCACGTTTCGACAGCACGTTCATATTTGGCGGTTTACTGGATAAGGAAAAAGGCGGCGAGTTTTCTATAAAGCCCGAAGGCGACTTTACTTCAGACCAGTATTACCTGGAAAACACCAATGTACTGGTGACTGACGTCACCTGCCAAACCGGGGCTAAATACCGCGTAACAGACTTTGCACCAAGGTTCTATCAATACCAGCGTTATTATAAGCCGCTGATGCTGATCAGAAAGGTTGAGGCTTTGGAAGGCTCGCCCCGCGTAGTAGTAAAGTGTGCACCGGTTTCTGATTACGGTGAAACTAAATTAAGCGTAAATCGCGGCAGCAATCATATCCAATACTTAGGCGGTGAAGAAAATATCCGGCTGACGACCAATATACCCGTAAGTTACGTGTTTGATGAGCAGCCTTTTGTTTTGAACGAGGTAAAATACCTGGTGATGACTTATGGCGAGCCATTAGAGGCCCCCTTAAACAGCACAGCCGAACATTTTCTGCGCGAAACCATTCAGTACTGGCACGTGTGGATAAAGCACTCATCAATAGCAGGGTTTTATCAGCCTTATGTGATCCGCTCGGCGCTGGCTTTAAAAATACACCAGTATGAAGATACCGGTGCCATCATCGCGGCAAGTACAACCAGTTTACCCGAATTTCCGCAAAGTACCCGTAACTGGGACTACCGCTATTGCTGGTTGCGCGATACGTATTACGTGATCACGGCTTTGAACCATATCGGGCACTTTGAAGAAATGGAGAAATACTTCTCCTACGTCACCGATATTTCTTTCGGGGAAGATTTTCGTTATCAGCCATTGTATGGTATCACTGGCAGAAAAGAACTAACTGAAAAGATACTTGATCACCTTTCAGGCTACGAAAACAATCAGCCGGTAAGGATAGGCAACCAGGCTTATGAGCATATCCAGAATGATATTTACGGGCAGGTGCTGATCTCTGTGCTGCCATTATATACTGACCATCGCTTTATTGTGGGGGAACGAAAAGATTCCGCAAAATGGCTCGATTTCCTGCTGAGCAAAATTGAGCGCACCATCGACGAAAAAGATGCAGGTATCTGGGAGTTCCGGAATATGGCCAATATCCATTGCTACAGCAACCTGTTCCAGTGGGCCGGGGCGTGTGCAGCAGAAAAGATGGCCAGGACGATTGAAAACCAGGACCTAATCAACCGTGCGGTAGCGATGAAGGAACGGGCCGCAGAACATATCGAAAGTTGTTACGACCCGAAACGGAAGGTTTACACAAATGCAGCTGGCAGCAGCTATTTAGATGCAAGCACGCTACAGTTAATCATGATGAATTACCTGGATCCAGCTTCAGAGCGTGCACGAGATCACCTCGCAGCTTTGGAACGCGAATTAAAAACGCCTAACGGCTTGTTCTACCGTTACCTGCATGCAGACGATTTCGGTAAGCCCAAAACTACATTTCTGGTATGCGCTTTCTGGTATGTAGAAGCCCTTGCCTGCGTCGGTAGGTTAGATGATGCTATACGCGAATTTGAAAATCTGCTGCAATACAGTAACCACTTGAAGTTATTCAGCGAGGATGTGGACGAAGAAGACGGAAGCCAATGGGGTAATTTTCCGCAGGCGTACAGCCATGTGGGTCTAATGAACGCTGCTTACAGTATCGCTATGAAAATAGGAAAACCCGTATTTTTGTAATTATCAATTATTTAAAGCACAGGCAATTAAAGTAGGCTTAGTGAACCAACAAGAAACTTTTTAAAAATTAAATTTTCTTTTTTGCTAAAAGATTAAATAAAAGTACTTTTAAGAAACGCAAATACAAGCGTTTTATTACTAAACTTGCGCTTAGGTTTATAGCTAAGAGTTGTAATATCGCTTGCTTAAAAGTAAATTGATAAACAGAATAACACGAAAGGGAAAATTTATCTGGCAGGCGTACAAAACGTTTGTCCACAGCGCCATACACCAACCAGATTCGGAAGAGGGCGTAAAAGATATTAGTTACTGGCGCGAGATTTTTTTCACCAACTGCATCCTTTATTCGCTCCCGTTCAGCCTGATTGCTTTTGTGCCGTCCGTTATTATCACTTATGAACGGGGGTTATCCGCCATACCTGTGGTATCCTTTCTTACACTATTTTCTGTTATTTTCATCTGCCTCAACCGTCGCTTTTCGTTGTTATTCAGGAAAGCTTTTGTAGTGACCTTGTTGTATGCTCTTGGCATTTTTCTAACCATCTACTTTGGCGATTTCGGCATCGGTACAATCTTTATTCTCGCAGTTTCTGTTTTTATCGCCCTATTATTCCGCAGCGAAGTGGTATACGGCTCTGTATTACTCAACTTTGTTATTTACGGCTTTTTAGCTGCTGAAATAAAATTCGGGTGGTTTTCCTGGGCGGTTAACCGCTACGACCCGGCGATGTGGATTGTTTACACGAGCAATTTTTTATTTCTGAACACGATCATCATCGTACAAATAAGAAATGTGATCGGCGGTTTGGAAAACACGCTAATGCACGAGCAGCAACTGTTAGTCGATCTCCAAACTGAAATTGAAGATAAAGTAAAGCGGAACGAACAACTAAAAGAATCTGAAACGCATTACAAAAGCCTTTTCCTGTTAAACCCCTCTCCAATGTGGATCTACAATGTTGATACGCTACAGTTTCTACAGGTTAACGAAGCGGCTACTTTACGTTATGGCTATACAGAAGAGGAGTTTCTGAGTATGTCTATCAAGGATATCAGAAGCAATGAAAAGATAGAGGAATTGCAAAAAATACTGCAATTGTCTTTACGAACTAACACTTCTTCGCAAAACATTACGCAGCACCGCACCAAAGACGGTAAGCAATTTTATGTAGAAGTAATTTGTAATCCGATTAAATTTAAAGGAAAACACGCGCGGCTGGTGATCACCAGGAATATACATGCACAGATAGAATATACCCGTGCTATACAAAGGCAGAATAACAAACTACAAAACATTGCATACATTCAATCGCACGTAGTAAGAGCTCCACTAGCACGGATACTTGGTCTCACCCAACTAATCAAAGACGAGCCAGGGCACGAAAGCCGGGATCCGGAATTGATTAATTACCTCGATACGTCGGTAAAGGAACTGGATGATATTGTAAAATCCATCATCAGTAATACCGAAGATATCCTTCCCGAGGAACATCCAACCATCATCAACCCTTTATCAATTAACGAGGGTAAGATTTAGAAATAGCCAACGCTAAATTTTTTCAAGTACAATAACCGGATAAATATCATTGATCTTCATCCAGTCTACGCGGGAAACCTTTGCACTGTAGAAATCAGGTTTTTTTGCCATGTCTTCAGGAACGATAAAAGCAAGGTCGATATACTCACCCGCGCGTGGAAGTACAGGATAATCCCACTCGGTTTCCATTTGCCAGAACGGCGATTTTATTTCAAAAGAAACTTTCATATTGTAAGAAGGTAAACTAAAAATACCGGCAAGAGTTTTCATCCTGCCGGTAAAATATTTTAGGCTTCGGCTTCAGCAACCGCTTTTGCTTTATTTGGGCGACCATTTTTAAACGCTTTGCGCGGGGTTAAACCCAACAGCTCGAACATGGCCATATCCGTATCAAAAGAAGGATTTGGCGTAGTAAGCAATTTCTCGCCTGCAAATATTGAATTAGCACCTGCCATAAAGCAAAGCGCCTGTTCTACCGTGCTCATTTCCGTACGGCCTGCAGAAAGGCGCACAACAGTTTTAGGCATAATGATCCGTGCAGTGGCTATCATGCGTATCATATCCCAAACAGAAACACGCGGCTGGTCTGCCAAGGGCGTACCTTGTACAGGGACCAACGCATTTACCGGAACAGATTCGGGGTGTTGCGGCAGGGTTGACAGCGTCTTCAGCATCGAGATACGGTCTTCCACGGTTTCGCCAAGGCCGATGATACCGCCGCTGCATACGCTGATTTTTGCTTTACGCACATGTTCAAGCGTTTTCAGGCGATCATCATAAGTACGGGTAGTAATGATCCGTTTGTAATCATCTTCAGAAGTATCCAGGTTGTGGTTATAAGCATATAAACCGGCATCGGCCAGTTTCTGCGCTTGCTGTTCTGTTAACATACCCAAAGTACAGCACACTTCCATACCCATTTCGTTAACAGCGGTAACCATTTCCAGTACCTTGTCAAAGTCGCGGTTGTCGCGAACTTCACGCCAGGCAGCACCCATACAAAGGCGGGATGCACCACCAGCTTTAGCTTTTTCGGCCGCGGCAATCACTTCTTCTTTAGGTAAAATAGCATGCACGTTTACACCGGTTTGGTAACGCGCGGCTTGCGGGCAATATGCACAATCTTCGGGGCAGCCGCCGGTTTTTACCGAGATTAACGAGCTGATCTGCACCTCTGCGTAATCTTTATTTTCGCGATGAACGGTTGCCGCGCGATAAATCAAATCCAGCAGTGGGGTGTGGTATATCTCAGAAATTTCTTCCTTCGTCCAGTTATGTCTGATTTCAGTCATGAGTTAAATAGTCAATGGGCCAAATTTATAATAAAAGTTTTGTTGCCAGGTAGAGCGGCAACAGAAAACCTATGCAATCTGTAAAAGTGGTAATAATGATAGATGATGCCACGGCTGGATCTATTCCCAATCGTTTTAACAGCAAGGGTATGGATGCACCTGTCAGACCGGCTACAATCAGGTTACCTGTCATGGCCAGGAACAGAACCACGCCCAGCATCGGGTTAGCATCGTACCATAAAGCCACCAGGAAAACAATCAAGCCATTACAGGCACCGTTAATCAAACCAACCGAAAACTCTTTCAATACCGTACGGAAAGCTTGCTGATCGGTCAGGTCGCTTAACGAAATCCGGCGAACGGTTACGGCTAATGCCTGTGTAGCTGCGTTGCCACCCATACCGGCGATGATCGTCATGTAAGCAGACATCACCGTAAGTTTTTGTAAAGTAGGATCAAAATGCCTGATCACTGAAGCTGCCAGGAAAGCGGTAGCAAGGTTGATAATCAGCCAGGGTAAACGGCTTTTAACAGCATCCTGCCAGTTACCGCTTAGTTCCTCGTCTTCGGATACACCTGAAATTTTCAGAATGTCCTCGGTATTCTCCTCTTCTAATACGTCGATAATGTCGTCAACGGTAATACGACCCAACAACCGCATCTGGTCATCCACAACCGGAATACTGGTGAGGTTGTATTGCGAGATCAGCTTGGCTACCTCTTCCTGGTCCATATCCGCCTTCACGAACACATAATCTGTTTTCAGCAGGGCGCTTACAGAAACATTGGCGCGCGACTTAATGATATCTTTCAGCGAAACAATCCCCTGAAGTATATCGTTGTCGTTAACGGCGTAAATGGTGTAAAACTCCTCCTTCTCTTCAGACTGGCGGATCACCTCGCTCAAAGCCTCATTTTTGTAAAGCCCGATGTTGAGTTTGATCACGTCGGTATTCATCAAACCACCGGCGGTATCCTCTTCGTAGGTCATCAGCGCCCTGATGTTAGAGGCGTCTTCCTGATCGATGTCGCCTAATACTTCCTGCTGATCGTCTTCGTCCAACTGAGAAATAATATCCGTCGCGTCATCATAGTCAAGCTCTTCGATGATCTCCGAACGCTTTTCGGGATGCAGGTCTATCAGGATCTGTTCGGGGTGATGTTCCTCGTCCATTTCCGACAATACCTCCGAGGCAATATCTGTCGGTAAAATATTGATGATCTGCTTACGCTCTTCCGGAGTAAGTTTTTCGAAAAGAATAGCAATCTCAGAAGCATGGTACTCCTGCAGAAACTCCTGTAAATCAGCGTCGTTTCCTTCCAACGCCGCCCTGAGTTTCAACAGGTCCGATTTATTTATTTCAAAAGATTGCATCTGCGCGCAAAATACGCATAAACGGGGGTAAATTCAATAAAAAAGGGCGATAAATCGCCCGGCAATACTGTAGATATCCTGGTATAATTTACGCCACTTTCTGCAGCTTGTAAGACATATTATCATGGCTGATCACCAGTTCGTTCTGGTCCATAGACTCGATCATAATCTTACGTTCGCCAAGGCGGTCAAAATTGTGGATCAGCAAATAAAGGCTGTCATCGTTTTTTACCATGCGGAAAGGCGAGACAATAGTACCGGCAATACGTGATTCTTTGAGAAAGGAGATCTTTAACAGATGTCTCACAAAATCAAACTCGAATCTCTTCTCGTTCTCGAGATAGATTCCGATAGGTAAAGTATTCATATGATTTCAGAGGTTATGATGTTTTTCAACTCTAAGTTACAATATTGCTTTACTATTTCCTATAGCAAAAAATAATAATTTTTTATTTTATAAGCTATACAAATAAGTTAATACAACATTGCTTATTCTGGTAAGATCTTGCACTGCACGGTCAACCTGCATCTTCCTGATGCCTATCTTTAACACACAAGTGAGATCAAAGTTTTGCTCCAGAACCAGAAAATTGTAATCTTTTACAATTTTCATAACGTTGTTCATCTGCAGGTACTCAAATTTCACCTCATAAACATCATCCATCGTCTTTTCAACTACCTCTGCCCTGCTCAATGCATCTTCTGCAGCGCTCTTGTAGGCGTTAATCAATCCTGGTACACCTAACAATGTTCCTCCAAAATACCTGACCACTACCACCAGCACGTTATTCAGATTTTTAGAAAGGATGGTGTTTAAGATCGGCCGCCCGGCGGTACCCGCTGGTTCGCCATCATCATTAAAACGGTGCGCGCCCTGGTCTGTCGTAAAGCGGGCTGCCCAGCAGTAATGCCTTGCAGAGGGATGCACCGCTCTTAGTTTAGCCACATGATCTTTTATTTGGGCCTCTTGCGTAACCGCATACGCGAAGGCCAGGAAGCGGCTCCCCCTGTCTCTGAAATCGCCCTCGGAAGCATCCTTGATGGTTCGGTAGGTATCGTCAAAAAGCATAAACTGGTTACGCGTAAGTAATAATAATAACGGCTATGATGGCCAGTATGATACCAATACGGTTAAGCCAGGTTGTTTTTTCTTTGAAAACAATTGTTCCGACCAACGTACCGAGCGTGATCACGCCAATATTCATGGTGGTGAACACCAACGAAGGGTTATGCGCCAATGCACGGTGGGCCAGCAGGTAAAATAAAATATTACCAAAGTTGGCTACACCGAGCATCCAGCCGAATAAAATATGCATCCACAAAAATTTGGCTTTTTTGATCAGAACCAGGTAAATCAATACCGCCAATGATAACACAAACGCAAGTACGTACACCAGGAAAAGCGATGTGCCAAACGTAATGGAAGTGGTTTGCGAGAGCTTTTTGAAAAGGATATCGATGACACCAAAACCGGCAAACACCAGTAAAGGGTATAGCCAGGGAAAGGTAACTTTGGTTTCTGCTACGGGGGCATGCGAACGGAATAACAAAAGCCCCATGGCAACGAAGCCGACTGCTATCCCTGCGAATTTAACCGGAGTAAAAGCTTCTCCAAAGAAAAGGAAAGCAGCAATAAGCGGAATAACCAGCGAAATGCGTTGCGCCGTATCTGTACGTACAATACCCATAAACCTTACCGAAGCACCGATGATTACAAATAATGCTGGTAACAATACGCCCAGGAGCGAGTAAGTATATACAGGTGCATCTGTCAGGTTTGACAGCTGTGGTTTAAGGAATATGGCTGTCAGGATGATCGCGACAGAATAATTCCAGGTGATGGCCTGAAAAATATCTATACTGTAGCGTTTGGCCAGCTTCAGCATCACTGAAACAATAACGCTGCAACAAATGCTGAGTAAAATATATATCATAGAAGTGATAACGTTTGATTGTAAAATATCGCCAGTTGGTCTTCGCCCACTTCGTCAACCGTACTAACCTGTTGATTTAATACCGGGGCTTTAATTCCTCCGGGCAAAAAAGCCTTACCGGTAAATACCCTGGCTTCATCCCAAAGACCCGCCTCGATAAAACTGTTAAGCGTTGCAGCCCCGCCTTCAATTATTATTGATTGTATATCCTGCAGGTATAATTGGTAAAGAATATAATGCGGAACGTACCGGCCAAAATCTTCAAGGGCAATGTACTTAATATTCCCGTCAACATCTGTTTTTATTTCGCTAAAGACAAAGGTCTCTACGGATTGATCGAACAAATGCAACGATGATTCGAGTTCGAGGTTTCTATCGATCACTACCCTTTTAGGTGATTTGCCATGCCATAGCCTTGCGTTCAACTGCGGATTATCTATGGCTGCCGTATTTTTGCCCACCAATAACGCATCTTCTTCAGTCCGCCATTTGTGTACCAGTTGTTTAGACTGTTCGCCGGTAATCCAAAACTGCACGCCATTTTCAGGAGCAAACAAACCGTTTGAAGTTTGCGCCCATTTAAGAATAACATAAGGGCGATGTTGCTTAACGCGGGTGAAAAAGCGGCGATTAAGCATCCGGCACTCTTGCTCCCATACACCCTGTACAACGTTTACGCCCGCCGCTTGCAGTTTTTCTATCCCCTTACCGTCCACCTGGTCGAATGGGTCGCGGCACCCGACTACTACTTCAGGAATTTGGTGTTTGATGATCAGATCGGCACAAGGCGGCGTTTTGCCATAATGTGCGCAAGGCTCCAGTGATACGTAGATGGTAGATTGTTTGAGCAACGCTGCTGCATCAGTATAGCTCTCCAAAACCTGGTTAACGGCATTTACCTCGGCATGCGGGCCGCCGTATTTCTGGTGATAGCCTTCGCCGATGATCTTACCCTGATACACAATTACTGCCCCCACCATTGGATTGGGGCTAACATGTCCTATCCCAAGCGCTGCCAGCTCCAGGCACCGCTGCATATATTTTTCGTGATTGTGCATCGCAACAAAATTAGCTTTTATGTTAATTTGTTGCATGAAAACTGTAAAGGAAGCCGCAGAAGTATTTAAACAAGAACTAACACCGCTATATGATGCTTTTGAGACCGAAGCTTTACAAATGCTGGCAGTGAGCGAGATAACCGGTTTAAGCCGGGCGAAAATAAAAGCATTCCCTGAAATAGAAATCAACACGACTGCACAGCAAAAGCTTAATGAGGTGTTACAGCAGCTTAAAACCGGCAAGCCTTTGCAGTACATCCTGGGCTACGAAGAGTTTTACGGGTTACGCTTTGAGGTAAATCCATCAGTGCTGATCCCCCGGCCTGAAACCGAAGAACTGGTGAGCTGGATATTAGAAAGCGTAAACAGTATCCCGTCACCTGCTATTCTTGACATTGGCACCGGAAGCGGTTGCATCCCTGTAACCTTGAAACACCTGCTGTCTGCCGCAAGTGTGTCTTCCATAGATGTTTCACCAGAAGCACTTCAAACGGCTCAGAGAAATGCGGCGGCCAATCAAGTAGCTGTAAACTTCATTCAACAGGATATTCTGGCTGCTGATTTAAGCGCCCTTCCCACTAACCTGGATGTGATTGTCAGCAACCCGCCTTATGTAACGGTTACAGATAAAGCGCAGATGCACCAGAACGTGACCGACTTTGAGCCGCATCTGGCGTTATTCGTCCCTGAAAATGATCCGTTAATTTTCTACAAGGCAATAGCAGATTATGCTTTAACAGCGCTGAAAACAGGCGGTCTACTATTCTTTGAAATTAATGAAAGCTATGGTGAACAAACAGCTGAGATATTGAGTGATAAAGAATTTAAAAACATTGAGTTAAGGAAGGACATTCGGGGAAAAGACAGGATGATGAAAGCGATCAAAGGTGATTGAGTTACCGGTTATTAAGTTATTGCACGTCTGATTCGACTTACTTCTATTAACTGAATAATTTTTAACTTAACAACCCAAAGCTAGCTCCTAGGGTGAAATTGAATAATAGTGCTTTTCAGGTAATTCCTGTCCAGATGAGTATAAATTTCAGTTGTGGTGATGCTCTCGTGACCCAGCATTTCCTGCACGGCACGCAGGTCTGCCCCACCTTCAATTAAATGAGTTGCAAAGGAATGCCGGAAGGTATGCGGACTGATCTTCTTCTTCAAACCGATCTGTTCTGCCAGTTGCTTGATGACCATAAAAACAAAGATGCGGCTCAGATGCGCTCCGCGACGGTTCAGAAACACGTAATCCTCTTCACCTTTTTTGATCGGGATGTGAACCCTTACCTCGTTTAACCAGATCTGCAAGGCTTTGATGGCGTGGCTTCCGATGGGTACCAAACGTTCTTTACTGCCTTTCCCTAATACTTTAATGAAATCTATCTCCAGGTAAAGGTTAGATATCTTCAATTCAGTGAGTTCAGAAACACGCAGGCCGCAACTATACAGCACCTCGAGCATAGCCTTGTTACGCTGTCCATCGGGGCGGGACAAGTCGATAGCGGCAATCAGTTTATCAATTTCTTCTTTGCTTAACGTATCCGGCAGTTTACGCCTGATCTTAGGTGATTCCAATAACTCCGAAGGGTCTGCCTTGATCTCATCCTCTGCCAGCAGATATTTATAGAAGGCCTTTATGCCGGAAAGTATCCTTGCCTGCGAACTGGGAATCATGCCTAATTCGGCAACCCAAGTTAAAAACTGTCGCAATTGCTGAAGCGTGATTTTCTCCGGGTCAAGCATCTGTTGCATAGCAAATTGCTTCAGCTTATCTATATCTCTGCTATAAGCTTCTATAGAATTTTTTGAAAGCGATTTTTCCAGCTTCAGATAGCTTTTAAATCCTTTAATTGCCTGCTGCCACTCCACTTATTTTTATCCCGATTTTATTTTTAAGTTTGAGCTGATGAAGATACAAATTATAAACGGACCGAATTTAAACCTGCTTGGAGTTAGGGAAAAAACTATTTACGGCGATCAAAGCTTTGAATCTTACCTTGAAAAGCTGCGTGCCGCTTATCCGCAAGCAACCATCGCTTACTTTCAAAGTAACAAAGAAGGTGAACTGATTGATAAACTTCATAAAGTGGGTTTTTCTGCCGATGGTATTATCATTAACGCGGGCGCTTATACCCATACCTCTATTGCTATTGCCGATGCCATTGCCGGAATTAATACGCGGGTTATAGAAGTGCATATTTCTAACGTTCATAAACGCGAAACATTTCGCCATCATTCTATGTTAGCTGCAAATTGTGTGGGTGTAATTGCCGGCTTCGGCATGAATTCTTACCGGTTGGCGTTAGAGCATTTTCTGACAGATAAGCTCTAGCGTAATTTTGCATTTATAAATGCCATTTGTTATTGCTGATGCTACAAATATTTCGAAATCGCTTATTGTTTACCCTGTTACTGCTTACCGTTACAGTAGCATCTTCTTTAGCGCAGAAACATCACAAAACAAGAAGCGATTCTTTACGGCAAAGCATCCTTCGCCGCGATTCTTTAATCCGTAGCCTGCAGAAATCAGATACCTCGCTTAACAACCTGCTTAAGAAGGTAGAGTATTATAGCAACTCTTTTAACCAGATCAGCGTTGGGCTTACCCGTGGTTTTGATACTGTCGACATCAGCAGCCAGTTGCCCATTTACCAAAAAAGAGTGGGTACTATCAAGCGTCTGATAGAGAACGACAAATCAAACACACTACGCTACCTTTACGCCATCCGTGATTTTTTAACGCATACAGAAGATCAACTAGATGAATGGCAGGACGATCTGGCTAAAATAAACAACAACCTGGTACAGATGCGTAACGATCTGAACGAGATACAGAAAGATACATCTTTCCGTACCTTACCTTCAGATAGCTCTCTTCAAAAAACGGCTATACTTCCCATTAAAGCCGTATTAAATAAGCACCAGAAGCTGGATTCGCTGAACAAGATAGGCTTATTGAAGATTGGTTTACTGCAGAACCGCCTGGCAGACGTTTATCTGAATGTTTTAGACGAAAAAGACCAGATTAACGCAAAGATCAGAAATTTTAGCCACCGCGCACTGGATGGCGAGTATGATTTTATCTGGGACATCCATAGCAGCAACAGCTCGAACTTTAGAGAAGCGCTAAGCAGCACGATCAATATGAACAGCAAATTACTGCGTTTCCTGATTGTTCGCGACACGCTTATCCACATCATCGGTTTCGGCATCCTATCGCTTTTTTTGATCTGGATCTTAAGCAACCGCCTGAAAATATTTAAGACCAAAAAAGATCCGCGCGAGATACTACGCCAGGCCAATTACGTGGCTGCTTTCCCGGTTTGTTCAGCCATTGTAATGGCTACGGTATTGCAACCATACTTCTATGACCATCCACCTGCGGTATTCTTAGAGTGTATTTTCCTGGTAAATATCATCGCCGTACTGCACCTGGTCTACAAAACCTGTACCAGGGCTTATTTTAATTATCTGGCTTCTTTGCTATTGCTGACGCTCATTGCTGCGGCCAGTAACCTGTTTGTAGAGGTGTCAGACACGGATCGATACGTTACCTTGCTGATGTCCGGTGCGGCTGCCTTTATCAGCTTCAAATTTTTGAACATACTAAGAGCCGACGATACGCGCTTACCCTACAGTATTACCATTATTAAATTTTACGCCATACTGCAAGCTCTTGCTTTCCTATGCAATGTTTTAGGGTATTTTACGCTGTCGAAGATTATCGCGGTTACGGCAACCTTTAACCTTTGGCAGGCAATCAGCCTGTACTTGTTTGTGCAGATATTGATGCAAAGCCTTTTCCTGCAACTGGAAGCCAATAAGGGTGAAAGTATCATCAGCTCTTACCTTGATTTTAAGCTACTGCAAAACAAGTTCCGGAGCCTGCTAAATATCATCGCCCTTATATTATGGTTTATCACTTTGGCGCAGAATTTAAGTGTAGAAGACTGGGCTTTTGATACCATGGGCGAATTTCTTAACACGTCACGTAAAGTTGGCGGCACATCGTTCACCTTCACCAGCCTGTTGATTTTCGTCGCCGTTATCTGGCTTTCTACCATCGCCTCAAAAATCATCAGTTATTTTTACGACTATGCCGGCCAACAGGCAGCGTACGCTGGTAAAAAGAAAAGCCGTACCTCTGTGCTGATTGTAAAACTTACGGTTTATGCCATCGGCTTCCTGATTGCCGTGGCAGCATCCGGCGTGCCGCTGGATAAGATTACCATCATCATCAGCGCCTTTGGTGTGGGTATTGGTTTTGGTTTACAGAACATTGTAAACAACCTGGTTTCAGGGCTTATCCTTGCTTTCGAGAAACCCGTGCAGATCGGCGATATTGTAGAAGTATCCGGGCGTTCGGGTACAATCACCGAAATCGGAATCCGCTCCAGTAAGATTGCGACCGGCGAAGGCGCGGAGGTAATTGTTCCAAATGGCGACTTGATCTCACAACACGTAATAAACTGGACACTAAGCAATAACAATCGTCGGGTTGAATTAATTATCCAGGTAAATTACGGCAGCGATTTGGAAAAAGTGAAGCAATTACTGACCAATCTATTGGCTAGTCGGGAGGATATTATGACTACGCCAAGCCCTTCGGTATTTGTACACAATTTCAGCGCAGACGGTGTAGACTTCCGGCTATTCTTCTGGGCTGCGGATATCAGTATGTGGTTAAGCCTTAAAAGCCAGGTACTTGCCGAAATCTATCAGCTTTTTGCAAAGGAAGGTATCGAAATACCGTTCCCGCAACGGGACATTCATTTAACGCTGGATAAGGACGCTACAATTACCCTTAAAAAAACAGATCAGGATCAAGATCAGTAAAGCGGGTTTTCTTGTGAATGAAGAAGTCGGCTACCAAACTGCCTTTGTACATTCCTTTTAAATTAGCGGCTTTTGTGCGTTTTGCCGTTTTGAATTTATCAGCCCTGAACAAACTGGCGATAAATGCCTGGTGTGCCCGGCTGACTGCCCAGGCATCTTTACGTTTGCCTTCGCCCAAGAAGCGTAGTAATGCTAACAGGTCCATCCAGAATCTCAAGGTGATAACCACAGCAGCCCTGCCGGCAGGCATGTTCTTCTTCAGCAGCAACAAATTATTACGGAAATTTAGATAGGTCTTAAACGGGTTTTCCTTATTCAGGCTGCCACCACCAACGTGGTATACTTCTGATTGCGGGCAGTACATCACTTTATAACCCATGTTTTTTAAACGCCAGCAAAGATCAATCTCTTCCATGTGCGCAAAGAATTGCTCGTCGAAACCGCCAGCTTCAACCCAGCAATTTTTCCTGATGAACAGCGCAGCACCGGACGCCCAGAAGATTTCCCCAGGTTCGTTATACTGTCCGTGGTCTTCCTCTACTTCGTAAAAGATGCGCCCCCTGCAAAACGGATACCCAAACTTATCAATGAAGCCACCCGCAGCACCGGCATGCTCAAAGCAATTTTTCTCTGCGTAGGATTTGATCTTTGGAGCAGCAGCGGCAATGGTTTGGTCAGCCTCCATCATTTCGATCACCGGGCTGATCCAGTTTGGCTTTACCTCGATGTCCGAATTCAGCAGCACAAAGTAATCGGCATCAACCTGCTCCAGTACCCGGTTGTAGCCGCCTGTAAAGCCGTAATTCTTATCATTGATGATGACTTTAACAGCAGGATATTCTGTTTTTAAAAATTCAACCGAGGAATCTGTTGACGCATTATCCCCAACAATAACTTCGAAGTTACTATAGTCGGACTGTAGCACACCCGGTAAGAACTGTTTCAGATAGTTCAGGTTGTTCCAGTTCAGTATCACTACGGCTACGCGGGGCTGATTCATTTGTTTAGGTTACTCCGGCTTAAATTTCCACCTCTTGTGCGACCATAGCCAATAGGCTGGCTCCTGCCTGATCACATTTTCAAGGTATTTTACATGTAATTCTGTTATTTCGTATTCAGCTGTCTCTTTTGGTTTTTCTACCAGGGGCACAAAGGTACATTGATATTTCCCTCTTTTTACACGGCGGATATCACAAAAAATAACAACCGAGTCAAAAAGCTTCGCAATTTTTTCAATCCCCAGAAAAACAGCCGTCGGCTGATTGAGAAATGGGGTGAAGTAATGCGCCTCGTGCCGTACAGGTGTCTGGTCAGAAACAAATACACTGAATGATAATTCCCGCCGAAACTCCGTCATTTTACGCAGGGTATGTCGCATGGCCACCAAAGTAGCACCGAAACGGCTCCGCATTTTTAGAAATAAACGTTCGGAAACGTCGTCGTGCAGGGGCTTGTAGATGATGATCCGTCTTTTATCGGTAACCAACCCCAGGCTTAACGCGCCGAGTTCCCAGTTACCGTAATGCCCAACCGCGCCAATAATGCTCCGTCCCTGTTTGAAGTAATCCTTCAGCAACTCCGGATTTTTAATTTCCATCCGGCGCTCTATTTCCCTGGCGCTGATGGTAAATAATTTAACGGTTTCAACAATCAGTTCGCTCAGGTAATGGTAATATTCTTTTTCAATCCTGCTCCTTTCGGCAGCAGATTTATCAGGAAATGAGTTTGCGAGGTTCTCCTGCACCACCTTCCTGCGGTAGCCGATCAGGTAATATAAAACCAAATAGATAAAGTCTGCAATGAGGTAAAGCAGCCAAAAGGGTAACAACGAGAGCAGGTACAAAAAGAAGATACCTAAACTTGAAAGCCCTTTTTTTATCATTAATTTCGAAAAATTTTTAAAGCTACAAACATAAAGGATATGATCGAGAAAGGTGCGTTGTTGCCCATGTTTTATCTGCCCCCGGTAGAGTATTTTGTCCAGGTGAACCGTTACAAGCCCGATCTGTGGATTGAACAATGCGAGCATTTCCCAAAGCAAACCTACCGCAACCGGGCCAATGTTTATTCGCCGGATGGTGTGCTGGCTTTAGTAGTACCGGTGGTGAAGGGTTCTAAAGTGCATACACCTGTGAAGGATGTGAAGATCAGTTACGACTTTAACTGGCAGCGTTTACACTGGATGAGCCTGCAAGCTTGCTACCGCCGCTCTGCTTATTTTGAATATTACGAGGCTGACTTTGCGCCGTTCTATGAGAAAAAAGAACCTTATCTTTTTGATTATAACAATCAACTTTTGGATCTGATAACTAATAAGTTAAAGATTAAAACCAAATTTAATTTGGCGGAAGATTTCGAAGCAAAATACCCCGAAACGATAGCAGACTTCAGGCAGAGCATCCATCCAAAAAAGGATTCTTTATTTGAACAAAAGAAATACTTTCAGGTTTTTGAAGAGCGCAAGGGTTTTATCAGAAACTTAAGCATTGTAGATCTTTTGTTTAACCAGGGCCCCCATGCCGTTAATTATTTATAATTGAAGAATGTCCAGAAAGCGTTATCGTTTTAAGCCGAAAGCCATCGGGCTGGTAGGCGACAGCCCCGGCATGGTGCGGATACCCGAGGATGCTCATAAACCGCATATCCAGGTTTTCTCCTATAATACCAAAGAGGTAGTAGCTTCTAAAGGCGAGGCGTTTTCGGTGATTATGAAACACCTGGAAACCTGTACAGAACATACGCACTGGATTAAGGTAAATGGCCTTGGCGATGCAGAACTATTTCAGCAAATAGCAGATATTCTAAAAATTAACCCATTGGTACTCGAAGACATCACGAATACCCGTCAGCGGCCGAAATTTGATGAGTACGATGGTTATGTGTTTGCCACCAGCCGTGTTATTAAGTTTAACGAGGAGCACGAACTAACCAATCAACAATTTTCTGCCATTGTTAAAGATAACCTGTTGATCTCTTTCGAGGAAGATTACTCCACCTGTTTTGAACCGGTAATAGAACGGTTGAAATCCGGAAAGGGTTCTATCAGAACCGGTGGTTCGGGGTATATGTGCTACGCGCTGATGGACACCATCATCGATGAATACTTCGTGGTTCTGGCAGACATTGGCGAAACACTTGACACTATTGAAGACCGCGTGTATGAGAGCCCGGACAAAAGGATTATGTACGAGACGCAACATATAAAACGCGAGTTGATTATGATGCGACGCGTGAGCTGGCCTGAGCGGGATAAGATCAATGACATGATCCGTTCGGACAGCCCTCTTGTTACGCCGGAGGTAAAGACATTCCTGCGTGATGCTTATGACCATTGTATCCAGATTATGGATATGACCGACAGTTATAAAGAGATCACCGGTAACGTGATGGACCTGTACTTATCGATGGTGAGCAACCGCATGAACGAGATTATGAAGGTACTAACCATTATCTCCGTTATCTTCATACCTCTTACCTTTATTGCAGGTGTATATGGTATGAATTTCTCGCGACAGGATGAAAAAGGACGGCCAATACCAGATAACATGCCCGAGCTTTACGCCCATCATGGTTATGTTTACACCATTGGCATCATGCTACTGATTGGCATTATCCAGGTGATCATCTTCTGGCGAAAAGGATGGTTCAACAGGCTATAGGTTGAACCTTCCTTTCATTGAATTATTTTTGAAATTCCGGCTTTAGGTAAGCCCCCATTGCCTTACGCATCTTCATTACCTTGGGTACTGATACAGATTGAATATATCCCCTGTCCGGATGTAAACGGTAATAGTTCTGGTGGTAATTCTCTGCCGGGTAGAAAACTTTAAACGGCGTAACTTCTGTCACAATCTTCCCGCTGTAATGCTTTGACGCATTTACTTTAGCAATCACCTGCGCTAAAGTATTCTTCTCTTCTGGTGTGCGGTAAAAAGCGATGGAACGGTAGTCGGTTCCTTCATCAGGCCCCTGGCGGTTCAACGTAGTAGGATCATGCGCATAAAAGAAAGCTTCAGCCAGCGTAGCGTAACTGATCACTTTAGGGTCATAGTAAACCTGTACCACTTCTGCATGACCGGTTGTACGTGTACACACATCTTCGTAAGTCGGGTTCTTTACGTTACCGCCTGCATAACCTGCCACTACCCTGTTCACGCCCTTCAATTCAGACATGGCTTCATACATGGCCCAGAAACAACCGCCGCCAAAATCGGCCACCTGCTCTCCCGCCTTGGGTTTAGGTACTGGCGCAAACTCTAAATCCTTGGCAGACTCTTGTGCATTGGCGCACCCGCATAGCAACAGCAGTACAGCCACATATCCGATTAGTTTTTTCATTTGTTGATTTGATTATAACTAAGTTACGAAAAGCGGCACGCCGCGGTTGGCTGGTTTTGTAAGGCCAATGTAATTTGCGGTTGTTATTGATTTTTCGCCGCAAGCACTTTTTTCAACTCGAATAATAATGCGCTCATCCCGTTCAGTTTTATCTCGTAAGCCGTGTTTAACAGCATGCCCAGTTTACCCGGGGGCATTCCCTTGCGGTAAAGCCACTCCAGGTAGTGGATGGGCAAGTCTGCTACAAATGTCCCTTTGTATTTCCCAAAAGGCATGCGGGTTTGCACCACATCAATCAAAACATTATAATCGGGCTTAACCGTTTCCATGCGGTAAAGATAACATCAGGATACAGCTTTTTGAATTTGCCGGGCGACTAATAGTCCTGCCGCTGTCCCGATAAGCACACTTGCCAGTATCATTTTCTTTGATGCTTTAAACGGCGGTACGTAAACAATACCATTTTGTGTAGCAAGCGCCGGTCTGCGCACGTATCTCCCTTCTGATGGTACCGCCTGGCGTTCAAAGTTTTCCGCCAGCTTTGTCAGAGCCGTCTGCAACTCACGCCCGCGCATTACAGGACCATGCCCTGTTGCCGCGATCCGCGGCTGAAGGGCGGCTAACTTTTTCACCGATTTCTTAGCGTCCGTCCAGTCGATGGTCATGTATTTTGGCGGCCCTGATAATTTTTTAATGTTTTTCAAAGCATAAATGGCCGACTCGGGTTTGGTAGTTAAAAAGGCATCTCCCGCAATCAGTGTGGTATTAAATGGCAGAAAAAGCGATACATGGCCCGGCGAATGCCCTGGAGTATGGATCACCTTCCATTCGGGCAGTTCCGGTATACCGCGGTCTACATCTATTGCCTTTATCCGTCTGCCTAAATTTAAGGGCTCTCTTCTGAATAACGGAGAAAGAAGGGTCATCAGTCCTCCCCCTACAGCGGGATCAGCCGGCGGGTATGCAGAACGGCCTGTAAGAAAAGGGATTTCAAGCGGGTGGGCATAAACCGGTACGTTCCAATGCTTTAACAGTTCTGGCAAGGAACCGGTATGATCTGAATGGCCGTGTGTTAGCACAATAGCCGAAGGATGAGCACCTTTACCAAAGATGGACTCCGCCATGGCAATAATTTTATCTGCACAACCTTTAGGGCCTGCATCTATCAGCACCCAACGTTTAGGAAAACCCTTTCGGTTGGCTACCATATAAATATTTACGAATACTAATTTCATCCCCCAGACACCTTGCGCAACCTGGAAATACTTTACACTATCTCTGCTGATCATTATAATTGGTTTATGCCATTTTCAACAAAAGTTAATAAGCTTGGTTTGGTTTAAAAGCAAACACAACATTTCAATACCTGTTACATTTTTAATAATTGAAGAACTATGGAACAAGAATTTGATGTAATACTAACCGGAACCGACGGACCAATTGAGGGCATTGCCCGTAAAGTAACCTTATCAGATGGAACCCCTGCTTACAATTTCGAATCGATAGATGAAACGGTACATTTAGTAGTGGCAAAGCACGATGGCGAGTGGATACGCGTTGGCGGAACAGACCCATATTTGATAGGCTGGGCGGACGAACTGGTGGAAAAAGTAAGCCAACAAAATTTACTTTAATGATACAAAAACGCGAATTAGGACAATCCGGCATTGCGGTTGTACCGTTCTGCTTCGGCGGAAATGTATTCGGATGGACGATTGATGAACAAACATCCTTCCAAATTCTTGATGCCTTTACCGATCAGGGGTTAGACTTTATCGATACCGCCGATGTATATTCTGCCTGGGCACACCAGGGTACGGGCGGGCAATCTGAAACCATCATCGGAAACTGGTTAGAGAAAAGCGGGAAGCGCGACCAGGTAATTATCGCAACTAAGGTTGGTAAACCTATGGGCGAAGACAAAAAAGGCCTTTCTAAACAGTACATCATGCAAGCTGTCGAAGACTCGCTGAAGCGCTTGCAAACAGATTATATCGATCTGTACCAATCGCATGATGACGACCAACAAACGCCGTTCGAAGAAACTTTAGAGGCTTATGCCAGGCTGATCAACGATGGCAAGGTAAGGGCAATTGGCGCCTCCAATTATACTGCTTCCAGGCTACAAGAAGCTTTAAAGACAAGTACAAATTACGGTCTCCCACGGTACGAAACTTTGCAGCCAGAGTATAATTTGTATGATCGCGAAGGTTATGAAAAAGATCTTGAACCTGTATGTCGCGAAAATAATTTGGGTGTGATCACGTATTTCTCGCTTGCGAGCGGATTCCTTACCGGGAAATATCGTTCAGAAGATGATCTGAATAAAAGTAAACGCGGTGGTGGTATTAAAAAATACATGAACGAACGCGGATTCGGTATTTTAAAAGCGCTTGACAAGGTGGCTAAGGAATATCACGCTAGTCCTGCGGCGGTAGCCCTGGCTTGGGTTATGGCTCGGCCGGGAATTACAGCGCCTATCGCCAGTGCAACCAGTGTAGCTCAACTGCAGGAAATTACAAAAGCAATTGAGTTAAAATTAAGCAGCGAAGCCATTGATCTGTTAACAACTTCCAGCAACTACTAAAAATGAAAGGCTGCCATGATAAACAAAGGCAGCCTTTTCGGTTATATATGTAGGGTAATTATGGCGTTTTAGAACCTTGATGGGCGCATTTGATTCATGCGGTTGTTCTCGGTAAAGCGTTGGTCTGCATTGTTGTTGCGAATGTCGTGTCCCCAGTTTTGGTTACCGCCTTGCTGACCTCCTTGGTTTTGACCGCCACGTTGCCAACCGCCGTTGTTATCGCCGCCACGGTTTGGCTGCCCGCCCGGGTTTTGCTGACCAAAACCTCCCTGTGGCCTGTTATCATTTCCATTAGGGAACGGCCCCCGGTTGCCACCTTGCTGGCCTCCCCAACGATTGTTTACGTTGTCGCGGTTGTTATCCCAGCCACCGCGGTTTTGGTTGTTCCAGTTGTTGTCGTTTCCACGGTTGTTGTCCCAACGGTTGTTATCACGGTTACCCCAACCTCCGCGGTCATCTCTATTGTTCCAGCCACGGTCGTCACGGTGACCCCAGCCCCTGCGGTCGTCATTTCTGTCGCCACCCCATCCGGGGTTCATCCTGCCACGGTCGGCATAGTTCCAGTCTGGCCTGCCGCCCCCCCAGCGTTCACGGTAGTTATCATGGTGCATGTATGGGCGGCGTTCACGAATTTCGAAGTGACGGAATGCGCGCCAATCATAGTTGCGGTAAGCCCCTGGTAAATACCTTGCAGAAATCCAACGGCCACCGTCCATATAGTAGTAGCAATTTTGCGGAATGCTGTAGTAGGCTTCTACGTCTGGCAGATAATAATAGTCATCGCTATCATCATAAGCCGGATATTGTTGTGCTACCACGGGGGTTGGATCGCCAAAATTGAAATTGACGTGAACCCTAAGTTGTGCGTCAGCACGGTTAAAAAGTAAACTGCCTGCTGCGACTGCCAATATTGTTGTTAACTTTTTCATAATGATCTTCTTTTTAGCGGATACTTTTCGTGAGTGATGTTAGTTCAGCTGCGGCTCCCGGATTGTATCTTTTTGTTTGGTATTATGACTTCAAAAAGAAGCGGAAGGTTTAATACACCATTAGTAAATACCACAATGATTTAAATTAAAAGAATATTATTTTTATTAATTATTTATTTTTGGAATATAATTTTGAATATATTTAAAAAGCAGACATGTAACAGAATTTTTGCCTGACCGTTATGCCTTTACCTCACAAAAAGCTACTTTCGATTGTTTAAACCGTAACTCCGAACATAATTAACTTAACGAACACACAAATACCGCAATGAAAAAAAGTGCGATAACCGCCATGCTATCTGCTGCTGTAGTAGCCGGGCTGCTTTCTTTTAAATGTATAGATCATAAAAATGGTCCGGCCGAAGAAAATGGTCAAACTGCGCAGAAAACCGAAGCGACGGTTGAAAGTGCGGGTCTGAAACTACCGGCAGGTTTCCAGGCAACTATTATTGCTGATAATATCGGCCGGGCAAGGCACATTGCCGTAACCCCTCAAGGTGATATCTACGTAAAGCTTGGCCGTGCGAAAGACGGCAAAGGCATAGTGGTGCTGCATGAGGGCGCCGATGGTAAAGCCACCGTTAAAAGCGGCTTCGGCAACTTCGGTGGAACCGGCATTTACATCAAAAATGGTTACCTGTATGCTTCGTCTGACGAAAACGTTTACCGTTATAAACTGAACGACAAAAATGAGGTGATCAATCCCGATCAACCCGAATTGATTGTTGAAGGCCTGATCAATCGCCGTCAGCACGAATCAAAGTCTATTGTACTCGATAATGATGGAAACCTTTACGTAAACGTGGGCGCTTATTCTAACTCCTGCCAGGAGAAAGACCGTCAGCGCGGGTCACTGGGCCGCAAGGGCTGCCCAATCCTGGATTCGGCCGGTGGTATCTGGCAATTTAAGGCCGATAAGCAAAAGCAACATTACGGCGATGGCGTACGCTATGCTACCGGTTTGCGCAATGTGGTTGGGTTAGACTGGAACCAACAGCTAAATCAACTTTTTGTAATGCAACACGGCCGCGATCAGCTTCATGATATTTTTCCCGATTTGTATACCGTTAAGCAATCGGCTGAACTACCTGCAGAATGTATGTACGCTTTAAAAAAGGGTGACAATGCCGGCTGGCCTTATATGTATTATGATCAGATCCAGCACAAGAAAATAATGGCACCCGAATATGGCGGCGATGGCAAGAAAGAAGCCGAAGGTAATTTCATCGATCCTGCTGCTGCTTACCCTGGCCACATGGCGCCTAATGGACTTTTATTTTATACCGGCAACCAATTTCCAGAAAAATATAAAAATGGTGCGTTCATTGCTTTCCACGGTTCATGGAACCGGGCGCCGGAGCCGCAAGCGGGATATTTCGTGGTTTTCCAACCTTTTAAAAATGGTAAACCATCCGGCGAGTGGGAAGTATTTGCTGATAACTTCTCAGGCAGCCAAGCCAATACCGCTTCCGGTGCTGCTACTCATCGCCCATGTGGTTTAGCACAAGGCCCGGATGGCTCTATTTACGTAACCGATGATAGTAAAGGAACAGTATTTAAGATCTCTTATAAAAAATAATGCGTGCGATTTTTAAAACAGCAATAATTGCGGCAGCCGTAAGCACTACGCTTACAGCCGCTGCACAGCATAAATCAAAAACGAAAAGCGGCAGCAAAGCTGCTAAATCTTCGGCCCTTATTTCGGCAGCTACGTTGGCAAATGGGCAAAAGGTATACGGCCAAAGTTGTATTACCTGCCATATGGTTACCGGCCTGGGTGTGCCGAATATGAACCCGCCTTTAGCCGGATCGCCGTTTGTTACAGGCGACAAAACCAAGCTGATTAAGATTGTGCTGAACGGTTTGAGTGAAGATGTGGAGGTAAACGGGCAAACGTACTCTAACAATATGCCTTCACAGGATTACCTGAAAGACCAGGATATTGCCGACGTACTTACTTATGTACGTAACAATTTCGGTAATAAAGCTACCGCGGTTACCGCATCAGAAGTAAAAGCTTTGCGAGGAAAAAAATAGTATAAATAACAAAGGGCTGAAAATTCAGCCCTTTGTTATTTAAATCTTAGCTATCACTCAGCTATGGTATAACTGAACCCTTTAGACATATTTACCTTCTCTGTAACACGGATCAGGTGCTCTTCGATCTCTTCTTTCTGCGACTTATTCGTCACCTCTAAAAAAGCCTTGCGGTAATTATCTGTAGCCTTCGTCCACTGTTTCTGACGTTCTGCGGCTAAACCAGCTAATGCATAAACTGCAGCAAGATCAACACCAGGAACAGCCATTGCTTTGGTTTTAACAGTTTCGAACTGCTTATCCATATGCAGGAAGTTCAGCAGGTTCAGGTAATGAACATAAACATCCGGAAAGTTCGGCTCCAGTTCGTTACAGGTCTTAAAATGAAAGCCTGCCGTATTGTAATCGTTCAGGTCGTAATAATAAATTCTGCCTAACTGAAAATGTGCCCTTGCATGCATAGGCTCGTTATTTACAATCTCGGTTAGCAGTTGTAAACTTTTAGGCGTGTCGCCGTATTTAAGTTCATCCACCGCTAAAAGATATTTTTCTTCTAAAGTGTAATATGTATCCATTAATAAAAAATCCAGCTCTTAAAGCTGTTTAAAACTTAAGTGTGAAATAAGTAGTTGAAGGAAGCGCTGCCACCCTGATTTTATGGGTATTAGCAGAACCATTTACATTGATGTAAAACGCAACCTATTTATGATAATGAAGTTTTAAAAACATCAGTATTTGTTTAAAGCAATACTAATGTAAGCAAAAAAGATGGAACTACCAAATGGAGACATGCAAAAGTGATATACACTCCAGCAAAAACGCAGGCATATATATCACTTTTTAGTTAAAAAAATCAGCCTAAGCAGAAAGTTTCACCTGCTGTTGTTCTATGATCGGGTTGTTTACATTTACCCCTTCTATGAGGTAGTTATTCTTTAATTCTCGCTCCGAAACAATCACGCAGAAATCTTCAAAACGCACACCGTCTTCGAACGGATATAACGTGTATCCTCTTTTTATCGGATCGTATGAACCAAGTTCAAAAACTTCGTCATACTTTCTACCTTTTATCTTAGCGCCTTCAACCAGTTGATAAGCGTCTTTTATTTCTTTAAAGTTAATATTTTTCATAGTAACTGCACTAATACAATTACTTTGCCATAATTTAGGGTTTCAGGAAAACCATTCAAATAATTCAGCTTGACTTAGGGTTAATTTATTTTCACCCGCTACATCTCTGATGATCTTTCCATCTGCCATTTGGATCACCCGGTTCCCATAGGTATAGGCGTCTTTTAAGTTATGCGTGATCAATACCGCCGTTAGGCCAAAGTCTTTAACCAGCTTATCCGCCGTTTGCATCACAATGTTTGCAGAACGCGGGTCGAGCGCTGCGGTAGGTTCGTCAAGCAGCAGAATTCGGCAATCATCCATGACGCTCATTAATAAGGTTAATGCCTGCCGCTGACCGCCGGACAAGGTTCCCATTTGCTGGTTCAGCTTATCTTCCAACCCCATTTCTAAAGTGGCTATCTTTTCTTTAACCTGCTTTGTAAATGAGGCATTCACACCGATCGTTAAATTTTTACCTTGGGTACGAATAGCGGACAGCCTGAAATTGTCGATAATACTTAACCCCGAAGCCGTACCACTTAATGGGTTTTGAAACACGCGTGCAATCCATTTGCTACGCTGATAATCGGCATAGTTGTGAACGTCCTCCCCTTCTATTTTAATCTCGCCAGCGCTTACTTTAATATTGCCTGCAATAATATTCAGCAGTGTACTTTTACCTGAACCGTTAGCGCCAACAATTACCAGGTATTCGCCCTTTTTAACCAGCAGATTGATATCATTCAGGGCGTTAACCTCAGTAGCCCGGCCTTTGTTAAAAGTTTTTGAAACGTGTTGTAGCTCAATCATACTGTTTTCTGAAGGATAAACGCGGCAAACTCACAATCAATAATACAAACAGCGCAGTAACCAGCTTCAGCAAGTTGGCGTCTACGCCTATCACCAAGGCAAACGCCAGTACCAGTTGAAAGACCACTGCACCGCAGACCACCAGTATCAAGCTTACCTGGATACTGGTAATTCTTCGCCAGTTAATGATGGTCTCTGCAATGATTACAGAACCTAAACCGGTGATCACGATACCGATACCCATATTGATATCCGCATACCCTTGAAACTGCGTCATCAGGAATCCGCTTAACGCGGTCAGCGCATTGGCCAGCGCCAAACCAATAATCTTCATCCGGTCCGTGTTTACGCCCATCGCCCTTACCATTTGTTCGCTGTCGCCGGTGGCACGCATAGCAATACCGAAGTCTGTTTTTAGCAGGAACCCCAAGGCTAGGATCAGTACAGCCACAATAATCAGCACAATGAATAAAGTATTGTAATCAGGGTTAGATGATAAATTGACCACGTTAAAAATTGAGGACATGTTCAGTAAAGGAATGTTCGACCGCCCCATGATGGTAAGATTTACCGAATAAAGCGCCGTCATGACCAGGATACCGGCCAAGAGGGCATTTATCTTTAGCTTGGTGTGGATCAACCCGGTAAAAGCACCGGCAATGGCACCAGCCAGCATTACCGCCGGAACCGTCACCAATAAAGATTGGTGATGCGTGAGTAATACCGCTGTTACCGCACCACCTAAAGTATAACTGCCGTCGGTAGTAATATCCGGAATGTTAAATATCTTCATGGAAAGATAAACCCCCAACGCGATAGCCACCAGGCACAACCCCTGTAATACGGCGCTTAAGTAAACCTCCATTATTTTACCGGTTGAAAATCTGAAGGGATGGTCAGGTGGTAGCGTTTAGCTACTTCAGGATTATAAACCCGCTTGCGCACTTTCACCATCTCGGGCTTCAGGCCCTTCATAGATTTATTTTTTAAATATGCCGCCGCCTGTAAGCCAGACTGATACCCCCACTGGTACATATCCGCGCCGAAAGCCGCAACGGCCCCCCGCTGAACCAAACCAGCCTCGCTGGTAAATACCGGAACATTCTTTTCATTACAGCTTTTCAAAATGGTTTCGAATGCCGCAAAAACGGTATTGTCCGGATTAGCAAAAAAGGCATCGATATTTTTACCTAACAGGGTTTTAGTGACCAATTGCGCTTCTGAAGAAAAATCCACAGGTAGGGCAACCAGTTCTATGTTGGATTTCTGCGCCAGCGACTGGATCCGTTTCATGGCATCTACAGATTGTGGTTCTGACTGGTTATAGATCATCCCCACAATTAGTTTGCTTCCGTGCGGTTTCAGAATTTTTGGAATGATGGCGAATGAAGTATCGATGTAAGCAAGGTCTTCCATTGTCCCGAACAGATTAGCCGGTGCTTTACCGTTAACATCTGTTAGCTGCGCACGTTCTGGTGTCGGCGAAACCATCATACAGATGGGGATGGTCTTTGTCTTTTGAGCAGCCGCTACAGTTGAAACGGTGGTACAGGTGGCTAAAAGATCAACCTTTTCGGCAATAAACTGGCTGACGATCTGTGTTAATGTCGGAATACTTCCTTGTGCATTGCGGTATTTAATCACTACCGTGTGTTTATCTTCACTGTAACCACTTTTCTTTAAGGCATCGGTAAAACCTGTCCGTGCCTGGGCAATGGTCGCATCTTCAAAAGCATCCACAAAACCCACAACCGGAGCATCTTTTTTATTTGATTGACAAGAGACTAAAAACAAGGCGATTACAACCGCCGCACGTTGAATTAGTTTGTTCATGGCGACTAAATTAAACAATTCGGCCTACAAAAGGATTACTAATAAAAGCATGGTCTACCAGTTTTATCGTAATTTTGCAATTGCATGATACCTGTTGTTTCTAAACTTCCTAAAACGCCTACTACTATATTTACTGTAATGTCTGCACTGGCTGCAGAGGTAGGCGCCATTAATCTTTCGCAGGGTTTCCCCGATTATGATTGCGCACCTGAATTAACGGAATTGGTTTATAAGGCCATGAAAGAAGGCCATAACCAATACGCACAGATGACGGGTCTTCCTGCGCTGCGTGAAGCTATCGCTGCTAAGGCTAATACATTATATGGGGCCGACTATGATCAAAACACAGACGTTACCGTAACTGCTGGCGGAACGCAGGCTTTGTTTACAGCAATCAGCGCGGTTATCCAGCCGAACGACGAGGTCATTATCTTCGAACCCGCTTATGATGCTTATGCGCCTACGGTAAAGCTAATGGGCGGTGTAGTAAGGGCGATGGAGTTAACCCCTCCGGATTATCGCATTCCCTGGGATATGGTCAAAAAGCTGGTCAGCGTTAAAACACGCATGATCATCCTCAACTCGCCGCATAACCCTACCGGAACCATCCTGGATGAAAATGACATTAAGGAGTTGATCACAATTGTGAAGAACCGGGATATCATTATCCTTAGTGATGAAGTTTATGAGCACCTGGTGTTCGACGGTAAGCAACATTTAAGTATGGCGCTCTACCCAGAACTTCGCGAGCGCAGCTTTATCGCCGCTTCTTTCGGGAAACTATTTCATACCACCGGCTGGAAAATTGGCTACTGCCTCGCCCCTGCTTACCTGATGCAGGAGTTCAGGAAGATCCACCAGTTTAATGTATTCAGTGTAAATACCCCCATGCAGGTAGCTGCGGCTGAATATCTGAAGGATGAGAGCGTATATCTGGGTTTGGCGGATTTTTTTCAGCGAAAACGAGATAATTTTCGGGAAGGTTTAAGCCAAACCCGATTTGAACTGTTACCTTGCCACGGTTCGTACTTTCAATCGGTAAGCTACAGCAACTTTTCTGACGAAAAAGATAACGAACTGGCTGTCAGGATCGCGAAGGAATTTGGGGTGGCATCAATACCGGTTTCTGCCTTCTATAATAAAGGAACTGACCATCATATTCTTCGCTTTTGTTTCGCAAAAAAGCAAGAAACACTCGATAAAGCCGTTGAAAGATTGATGAAGATTGGATAAATGAAGCAGCGGAATTAATTAACACGATTACGTTTAACGGCTTTAGGGCCTTAACCGATTAAGAATGGATAATTTAAAGATCACTACTTTTCAAGGATACTTATTTTGGGAAAACGTCGACAAAAATCTTCAAAACTTAAACCTGAAACTTTCCAACATCCGTGAAAAGACAGACCTGATAATATTGCCGGAAATGTTTAATTCTGGCTTTACCATGAATGCGCCTGACCTGGCCGAGCCGATGAACGGCAAGACGATGCAATGGATGGCGCAAACGGCAGAGAAGTTCCAGGCCGTAGTTACCGGTAGCCTCATTATCAAAGAAGATGGCAACTATTTTAACCGCCTGATTTGGATGCGGCCCGACGGGACGTTTGAACATTATGACAAACGACATTTATTTACCCTTGCAAAGGAACAAGATACCTACACCGCCGGTGAAGACAAACTGATTGTGGACCTGAAAGGCTGGCGCGTACGGCCTGCAATATGTTATGATCTGCGCTTCCCCGTATGGCTGCGAAATGCGCCTGAAGCGTATGACTTGCTGATCGTGGTAGCCAACTGGCCCGAAAAACGATCATTACACTGGCGTACATTAATACCTGCCCGCGCCATTGAAAACCTTTCTTACGTAATTGGTGTAAACCGTGTAGGGCACGATGGAAACGAAGTTTATCATTCCGGCGATTCTACTTGTATAGACCCTTCGGGTAACGTAGTTTACTATAAACGCGACGAGGAAGACGTATACACCTTTACCATTTATCCGGAAGAAGTTCACAAAGCGCGGCGCTACTTCCCCTTTCTGAAAGACGCCGACAGGTTCGAGATTTTATAAAAAAAGACGAAGGACTGGTAGACGAAAGGTAAAAGATAAGCAACGAGGGACTGAAGAACAAAGGTGAATGATATAAGAAGGAGGTTTTACCTATTTATCCATCTTTTGTTAACCGCTTTATTGTTTTAAACTCCATTATCTGATAAGTTTTTTTGTCTATCAATCCTTTATCCATAATCCCGACTACTCCTTCATCAAAAATTCATATCCGATCATAAAATTTGTAACATTGAATAGGGAATAATTTATAATGCGAAACTTTAAACAAGTAGCTTTTGGTGTACTCGTTTGTTCTATTTTTTCTACTGTAAGTGCTGAAGCACAAACCGACACACTAAAACTAAATTTTCAGGATGCCGAAAAGCAGTTCCTGCAAAACAACCTCAGCCTTATTGCACAGAAATACAATGTGCAATCTACGCAAGCCTTAATCAGCCAGGCAAAATTATGGGATAACCCCCAGTTAAGTACAGACCAAAACATCTGGGACGGATCAAGCAAAAAATTCTTTACGCACAACAGCCAGTACGGGCAGGTATTCTTACAGCTTAGCCAGGTTTTTGCTACCGCAGGTAAACGCGGTAAGCAGGTACAGGTAGCTAAAGACAATGCACAGGTACAGGAAGCAGAGTTTAATGATTTGATGCGTAACCTGCGTTATAACCTGCAGCTTGATTTTGGCCAGGTGGCTACGCTGGTAGAACAAGGCAAAGTTTACCAGACAGAGATCAGCGCGGCTGAGAACCTGGTAAACGGGATTCAGAAATCATACGATGCCGGGAACACATCCATGAAGGATCTGATCCGGTTGAAAGCGCTTCAGTTTAGTCTGCAAAATGACATGGTTGAAAATAACCGCCAGATCAACCAGTTACAGACAGAGCTAAAGACCTTGCTGCATATCGATGAAACAAAGTTTGTGCTCCCTTTAGTTCAGGATAAACCTTCTACCACGGCAGACCTGAATTTGCAAAATCTGATAGATCAGGCGAAGACCAACCGCCCGGATTATCTCTCAAACCAATACCAGTTAAATTCGGCAACACATAACTTAGCTTACCAGAAAGCATTAGCCGTACCGGATGTAACGCTTGGTGTTTCTTACGACAAGAACAGCAGCTATGCGCCCAACTATTACGGGTTGCAGATCGGTATTCCCCTTCCCCTTTTTAACCGTAACCAGGGTAATATCAAGTCGGCTAAGTACGATGTCATGAGCCAGCAGGCTACCGTGCAGGAAAGCGAATTACGCCTACGGAACGATGTGGCCGAAGCTGTTAACCAGTATAAACTGAACCAGCAACTGTTTACCACGCAGCAACTGCAGTTTAACCAGCAGTATGATAAGCTGTTCAACGGCATGCTAAATGGTTTCAAGCAAAGACAGATCAGCCTGATTGAATTTATAGATTTCTTTGAAAGCTATAAAGACACCAAACTGAAGATACTGCAACAGCAATACAACCTTCAAAAATCCATAGCTGACCTGGATTTTGCTGTTGGTGTTACCGTGATTAAACCCTAATTAAGAACTCGAAAACAAATTTCATAATGATGAAAACTAAAGCGTTAGTAACCGGCATAGCCGCTTTAACGTTGCTGGCGGCATGCAAGCATAAAACAGAACAAGTTACAGAAAGCAAGCAGGTATGTGTAAGTGATTCCATGGCGAAGATTATCACCATTGACACGGCCAAAACTGCAACCATGAAAGACGAACTTACTCTTTCTGGCGAGGTTTCTTTCGACGATAATAACGTGGTGAAGGTATTCCCTTTTTCCAGTGGCCAGGTTTTAGAAGTTAAAGTATCACTTGGCGACAGGGTATCTAAAGGACAAACCCTGGCAGTGATCAGAAGTGCCGATGTGGCCGGTAACTATACCGACCTTTCTTCTACCGGTGCAGACGTAGCCGTGGCTAAACGCCAGCTTTCGCAAGCGGAATACCTGTATAAAAACGGTATTTCCAGCGAACGCGACTATGAAGAAGCTAAAGAAAACTATAATAAAGCAGTTGCGGCTAATCGCAAGGTTCAGCAGCAAATAGCTATTAATGGCGGCGGCAACACCAGCGCGAGCGGTACTTTGGTAGTCAAAGCGCCAGAGGCAGGCTATATCGTAGAAAAGAACATCACTCAGGGAAGCTTTATCCGTCAGGACAATAACGGCAGTTTGTTCACCATCTCTAACATGAAAGATGTATGGATCTGGGCGAATGTTTTCGAGTCTGATATTGCTAAAGTTAAAAAAGGCTACCAGGCAAAAGTGACCACTATAGCTTACCCAGGTAAAGTATTTACCGGAACGGTAAATGAAGTGAGTGCGGTCCTCGACCCTGACAATAAGGTAATGAAGATTAAAATTGTATTGCCTAATAACGATATGCTGCTAAAACCTGAAATGTTTACTACGGTAACTGTTACCAACAGCGAAAACCAGCAGGCAGTATCTGTACCGGCAAAAGCAGTGGTATTCGACAGTAGCAAAAACTACGTGGTAGTTTA
This sequence comes from Mucilaginibacter straminoryzae, assembly GCF_022953055.1. Classification (GTDB taxonomy): domain Bacteria; phylum Bacteroidota; class Bacteroidia; order Sphingobacteriales; family Sphingobacteriaceae; genus Mucilaginibacter; species Mucilaginibacter straminoryzae. Next base: position 84,018 of record NZ_JALJEJ010000008.1, read on the forward strand.
TAATAGTAAGTGCGATTTGAAGGTTCGTGAAGTAAGCGTAATTAAAACGGTTGATAATGTTACCTACATCGGTTCGGGTTTAAAACCGGGCGATAAGGTGGTTTCTAAAAACCAGTTGATGTTATACGATGCCTTAACAGCAGAGTAACCGCGTTCTTCCGCCCTAATTATTTACTAAGAGCAATTTAAGCAATGAATAAATTCATTAAAGGTATCATTCAGTTTTCGCTGAAGAACCGGATCTTCATATTTTTCATGACTGCCGTGGTGGTAGCGCTCGGAATCTGGAGCTATAGTAATACGCCTATAGAAACCTTCCCGGACGTGACCAATACGCAGATCATTATCATCGCCCAGTGGCCGGGCCGCAGTGCAGAGGAAGTAGAGAAAATGATCACCATCCCGATGGAAACGGTGCTCAACTCGGTACAGAAGAAATCAAACCTTCGTACCACCTCATCATTCGGTTTATCCTATGTCCGCATCATATTTGATGACGATGTCGACGATGCCTTTGCCCGCCAGCAGGTATTAAGCCGGTTATCCAACGTCGACCTGCCAGATGGTGTAAAACCAGAGGTTGAACCGCCATACGGCCCAACTGGCGAGATCTATCGTTATACATTAAAAAGCCGTACCAAATCACTGCATGAGCTAACTGCTATCCAGGATTGGGTATTAGACCGCCAATTTAAAGCTATCCCTGGTGTAGCCGACGTGAACAGCTTTGGCGGTGAGGAAAAAAGCTACGAAGTAAGCGTTAACCCTGCCCTGCTTCGCAAATATGATCTGACATCGCTGGATGTTTATAATGCCATTAACCGCAGTAACATTAACGTGGGCGGCGATGTAATAGAGAAGAACGACCAGGCTTATGTGGTACGTGGTATCGGCCTGATCAACAATATCGATGAGATTTCAAACATCATCATCAAGAACGTAAATAACGTTCCTATCCTGGCGAAGGATGTAGCTGAAATCAAAGAGTCCGGACTGCCAAGATTAGGCCAGGTTGGCCGCGACAAGCAGAACGATGTGATTGAAGGCATTGTAGTAATGCGCAAAGGCGAAAACCCTGCCGAAGTATTGGAGCGTGTGCGCGCCAAGGTGAAGGATCTGAACGATAACATCCTGCCGAAAGATGTTAAGATAGACACCTTCTACGACCGTACCACGCTGATGGAGTTCTGTACCGAAACGGTAATCCATAACCTTTGCGAAGGTATTATCCTGGTAACGGTTATCGTATTCCTGTTCATGGCCGACTGGCGGACTACGCTTACCGTGGCTTTGGTAATTCCACTGGCCCTGTTGTTTGCCTTTATCTGTTTGCGATTGAAAGGCATGAGCGCTAACCTGCTCTCTATGGGTGCCGTCGATTTTGGTATTATTATAGACGGTGCGGTAGTAATGGTGGAAGGTATTTTCGTTGCACTGGACCATCGGGCGCACCAGGTCGGGATGGAGCGGTTCAACAAACTGGCCAAGCTAAGCCTATTTAAAAACGTAGGTGCAGAAATGGGTAAAGCCATCTTCTTCTCCAAAGTAATTATCCTTACCTGTTTGGTGCCCATCTTCGCGTTCCAGAAAGTAGAAGGTAAAATGTTCTCGCCATTGGCGTACACCTTAGGCTTTGCACTGTTAGGCGCGTTGATCTTTACACTGACATTGGTACCGGCATTATCAAGCATACTGCTGAACAAAAACGTTAGGGAGAAGCACAACCCTGTGGTGATCTTCTTTGAAAACGGCATACGCCGCATGTTCAGCTTTACTTACAGAAATCAAAAGCTCAGCTTGATTGTGGCTGTCGCCTTTATGGCGTTGACATTTGTTTCGGCCAAATTCTTAGGTACCGAGTTCCTGCCGCAATTAAACGAGGGTGCGTTGTGGGTAACCGCGCAGTTACCAATGAGTACCTCGCTGGAAAGTTCGGTGAACATTACCAATAAAATGCGGCAGATCCTGTCTACCTATCCAGAGGTTAAGCAGACCCTTTCTCAGGTAGGACGTACGAATGATGGTACCGACCCTAAAGGTTTCTTTAACGTACAAATCCAGGTAGATCTTCGCCCTAAGAAAGAATGGAAACGGGGCATTACCCAGGAAGAGCTGATCGCCGATATGTATAAGAAGCTGAGCCAGTTCCCGGGTATTATCTATAACTTCTCGCAACCTATTTCGGATAACGTGGCGGAGGCAGTAGCAGGTGTACCGGCATCTATGGCAGTGAAAATATTCGGTCCCGATTTTTCTGTGCTGGATAAAAAGGCCGACGAGGTAATGGCTATCCTGAAAAATATCCAGGGTGTAGAAGACCTTGGTGTGCTGCGTAACCTTGGTCAGCCGGAGTTCCGCATAGAACTTGACCAGCGCAAGATGGCCCTATATGGGGTCTCTACAGCAGATGCCAATGCTGTAATTGAGATGGCAATCGGTGGTAAGGCAGCCACACAATTATATGAGGGCGAACGGAAATTCGACATCCGGATCCGTTACCAGAAAGATTTCCGCGATACGCAGGAGAAAATCGAAAACCTGATGGTGCCAACCCTTAACGGTTCAAAGATCTCTATCAAAGAGATCAGCACCATCAAGACACTTACAGGCCCTGCCTTTATTTACCGTGATAACAACATGCGTTATATCGCGGTGAAATTCTCTGTACGTGGTCGCGATTTGGGTAGTACCATTGCCGAAGCGCAACAAAAAGTTGGGCACGCTGTAAAACTTGATCAGGGATACAGCTTCACCTGGAACGGTGAGTTTGAGAACCAGATCCGTGCATCAAACACGTTGGCCCACGTAGTGCCGATCTGTTTATTGGTGATCTTTCTGATCCTGTTCATTACCTTCGGAAATGCAAAGGATGCGTTGCTGGTAATCCTGAACGTACCGTTTGCGCTGATCGGCGGTATCTTAGCCCTGCACATCACCGGCATGAACTTCAGTATCTCGGCAGGTATCGGTTTCATCGCACTGTTTGGTGTCTGTATCCAGAATGGTGTGATCCTGATCTCGGTATTCCGTAAGAACCTGCACGAGGGTAAACAACTGGATGAAGCTATCCTGGAAGGTGTGATCAGCCGCGTACGACCGGTAATCATGACGGCGCTGATGGCTGCTATCGGTCTGATGCCTGCGGCAATATCAACCGGTATCGGTTCAGAAACGCAAAAACCTTTAGCGATTGTAGTAATCGGTGGTTTGGTTACATCAACCGTATTAACCTTGTTGATTCTTCCAATCATCTATGCCATCGTTTATCGCATGATCCATAGAAGAGAAAAGAGAAGACTGACGAGAAAGCTCGGCGCATAAAATAACTTATATCAGAAGCCTCGACTAAATCGAGGCTTTTTTATTGCCACGTCGCACCAAACTCGTTAATTTGCAGTTGTATATCCAGTTAACTTCCAATGCATCTACACCGAACTTTTAATTATAAACTGCTACCTGTACTTTTTCTTGTCTGTTGTGCTTTTTCAGTACTGGCTCAAAAAAAGAAGAAAGATTATACCCCTTTGGTAAACCCGTTTATCGGAACCGGCGGCCACGGACATACCTATCCCGGTGCGGTGGTTCCCTTCGGTATGGTACAGCTCAGCCCGGACACACGGCTGGAAGGTTGGGACGGCTGCTCTGGTTATCATGCTACTGATAGTGTGGTTTATGGATTCTCGCACACTCACCTGAGTGGTACAGGTATTCCGGACTATTGCGATGTGTTGTTTATGCCAACTACGGGCGATCCAAAATTTTTGAATACCGAGTACAGTTCGCCTTTTAAAAAGAAAAACGAAGTTGCGTCTCCCGGATATTACAGCACGCATCTGGATAAATACAACATTGATGTAGAGCTCACTGCCACTACCAGGGTGGGTGTACACAGGTATGAATATCCCAACGGCACAACACAAGCTAATATCATCATTGATCTGAAACACCGCGATGAAGTGCTGGATTCATGGATAGAAATTGTAAACGATCATGAAATACGTGGCTTAAGGCAATCAAAAAGCTGGGCGCAAAACCAATACGTTTACTTCTACGCTAAATTCTCGAAACCTTTTAAAACCTATGGCATCGCTTTAGATGATAAACTGCAGCCCGGTAAACAAAAAATCGAAGGTAAAAATGTGAAGGCTTACCTACAGTTCGATAATCCTAAAGAGGTAGTCGTTAAAGTGGGGATCTCTTCCGTAAGCGCCGATGGCGCCCTGAGCAACCTGGATGCCGAGGTACCTGACTTTGATTTTAAAAAGGTTCAAAAAGCGGCTAAAACAACCTGGATTAATGAACTGGCCAAAATAGAAATTGAAGGCGGCGCGCCTTCCGTGGCCAATCAGAATGCGGTTTACAGTCCTTATGGTTATGGCTATCCTTATGGAAACGTACAAAAGCGTGGCCCCGCTCCTGTCGACTATGCTAAAATCAAGCAGACGATTTTCTACACAGCACTATATCATTGCCTTTTAGCACCAAATACGTATAGCGACGTAGATGGGCAGTATCGCGGTCTTGATCAGCAGGTACATAAAGCAGATGGCTTCACTTACTATACCGTATTCTCTTTATGGGATACCTATCGTGCAGAACATCCTTTATTATCATTGATTGACAGAAAGCGCACCAGCGATTTTATCAAAAGCTTTTTAGCCATGTATGACCAGGGGGACTTATTGCCAATATGGCCGTTAGCCTCTAACGAAACCTATTGCATGATCGGTAATCACTCCATCCCGGTAATCGTTGATGCCTACGCAAAAGGCATACGGGATTTTGATGCAGAAAAAGCATTTACCGCCATGAAGGCAGCCGTAAACCGGAACCAGTTCGGGCTGGATTCGTACCGGAAGAACGGCGCTGTACTTGCAGATGATGAAAAAGAATCTGTTTCTAAAACCATGGAGTACGCTTATGACGACTGGTGCATAGCGCAAATGGCTAAGATGCTGAAAAAAGACGCTGATTACCACCAATACATTAAACGTTCGCAATACTGGAAGAATATGTATACCGCCGAAGGTTTTGTTAATGCCCGTACCAACGGCGGGTGGCGGCCTGATCTTAAACCCGGCGAAGTAAACGATAATTACACAGAAGGTAATTCATGGGTGTATACCTTTATGGTTCCGCAGGATGTGGAAACCATGATGGACAAAATGGGTGGTAAACAGGCATTCGAAAGTAAGCTGGACGAGTTGTTCACTACCTCTGAAAAATTAAGCGGTGATGCGCCGCCGGATATCGCCGGATTGATCGGCCAATATGCTCACGGTAATGAACCAAGTCATCATATCGCTTACCTGTACAATTTTACGGATGATCCAACTAAAGGCGAAACCTACCTGGCACAGATCATGAGCAAACTATACAGCAATAAACTGGACGGTTTAGCCGGGAATGAAGACTGCGGGCAAATGTCGGCCTGGTATGTGATGAGCGCCTTAGGCTTTTATAACATTGCTCCCGGTCAGCAACAGTTTATGGTGGGGCTTCCGCAGTTTGACAAGGCAGTTATTAATTTAGAAAACGGTAAGAAATTTACGGTTTCAAATCCTGGGGCAAGTATCAGCCGTCATAACTTTTATCTACAGGGCATGACGCTGAATAAGCACGGCTATAATAAACTGTACCTTAACTACGATGATATTGCCAACGGTGGCGATTTTGAAGTTTATACAGGAACACTGCAGAACAAACTTTTTATGCAGGACCTGGAAAAGCCGACGTCAAAAATTACCGACGACCAAATCGTAGTAACCCCTTACTTCAGCGCTTCTGCCAAAACGTTTAAACAGCCTTTTAACCTGGAGATCAAATCGACCGAAAAGGATGTAAAGATCTATTATACGACAGATGGCTCCGCACCAACAACAGCCTCAAAGCTTTACAGCAAACCCATCAGCATAACGGCAACAACTACGGTTAAAGCAATTGCTGTTAGAGAAAATGTCTCCAGCTTTGTAAATACCGGCACCTTTACACAAGGGAACTAATAGCCATTGATCAATAGTCTCCTTACTCTTCTTCTGACATTAGTTTAATTGAGATGCTTCGACAAGCTCAGCATGACAGGGCGGATCATATTTGATAATTTGTCACCTTGAGCTTGTCGAAGGATTATTCGGCATCTCTCCAAAACAAGATCACTTCTTGCAGTTTAATTAATGACCAATGGCTTAGTGTTAACCTTATTCTTCTTCTAACATTTGCCTAATTGAGGTGCTTCGACAAGCATGACAGGGCGGATTATATTTGATAATTTATCACCCAGAGCTTTTCGAAGGGTTATTCGGCATCTCTTCCAAAACAAGATCACTTCTTGCAGTTTATAATTAATGACCAATGGCTAATGACTACTGTCAATCTTACTCCTCTTCTAACATCCGCTTAATTTCGGCGAACTTCCCGGCTTGCTCCACCGGTAGAACGGGTCTTTTCAGATCAAGTTGCTGAAGGGTTTCCAGAATGATGGTTGAGATAGCAATCCGGGTAAACCACTTTTTATCAGCCGGAATAACATACCATGGTGCATGCGGCGCAGAGGTAGCCCTGATGGCATCCTGGTAAGCCTGCATATATTTATGCCACAACTGGCGCTCGGTTATATCACTTGCAGAGAACTTCCAGTTTTTCTCCGGGTCTTCCAGCCGTTTCAGGAAACGTTCTTTTTGTTCCTCTTTAGATACATGAAGGAAGAATTTAATGATCACTGTTCCGGTACGGCATAAATGGCTTTCAAAATCACGGATACTTTTATAGCGTTTCTCCCAAAAATCATGTTTCAGATCATCGGGACTGTTAATTCCCGGCAGATGCTCATTCATAATATATTCGGGATGCACCTTTGTTACCAGCACATTTTCATAATGCGATCGGTTATGAATACCAAACCTGCCGCGCTCCGGTAAGGCCTTGTAATGCCGCCATAAAAAATCGTGATCATACTCTTCTGCACTAGGTTGCTTAAAACTATACACCTGGCAAGCCTGCGGGTTCAAACCAGACATCGTATGTGCAATGGCACTATCTTTCCCGGCAGCATCCATCGCCTGAAAAATGATCAGAACAGCGTGCTGGTTAGAGGCATAAAGCTTTTCCTGTAATTTGGCAGTTTCCTTTATCAGGCTCTGTAAAAGCGATTCGGCGTCTTCTTTTTTATAGCTGCCCGTATAATCTGTATGATAGTCTTCAAGGTTAAACTTCTCGCCATCGGTCACTTTAAACTCGTCGGTAATATTTTTCATCTGCGGAAATATTTAAAGTATTTTAAGTAAAATTTCGTGGTTATAATTACGTTGTTAATATTTGTTAGTCGCTATGATTTCGCGGCATTATTTTACATCTTTACCCAATGTTCAGAAGTATTCACAACATTTTTCTACGAAGCTTTCTCATCCTCATATATTTTATCATTATCTTCTTTTGTGCCATTGAGCTTAACTTTCTCTGGCTGTTTGGCTACTCGCCTGATATGCAGGATATTAAAAATCCAACCATGTCAGTCGCTTCAGAAGTATACTCGGCTGATGGCAAGCTTTTAGGACGCTACTATAAAGAAAACCGTTCGCCGGTAGAATTTAAAGATATTTCGCCAAACCTCATCAATGCCCTTGTTGCAACAGAAGACGTTAGATTTTACAAACATAATGGTGTAGATGTTTACGGTTTTTTCAGCAGCATCATTCAAACGGCAAAAGGTGATAAACGTGGCGGTAGTACTATTACGCAGCAATTGGCAAAAAACTTGTTTCAGACCCGGAAACGCAAATCGCAGGGGGTGATCAGAAAAATCCCCGTTTTACGCACCGTGGTATACAAGTGTAAGGAATGGCTAACGGCTTTTAAAATAGAGCATTTATACAGCAAGCAACAAATTTTAACCTTCTATTTCAACACCGTTCCGTTTGGTAACAACTCGTTTGGTATTAAAACAGCTACCTTAAAGTACTTCAACAAAAACCCTGACGTGGTTACCCCTGCCGAAGCGGCCACGTTGATCGGGATGCTGAAAGGTACATCAGTTTATAACCCGATTAAATACCCTGATCGTTCGCTGGCTCGACGGAACACCGTTTTGGGGCAGATGCAGAAATACGGTTATATCACTAAAGCTGTTTACGACGAAAATATTCATCAACCCTTAAACCTCAATTTAAGCTATGTGGAAGATGATGCCCAGGGCGATTCTTACATTCGGCGGGCTGTAGAAAAATGGTTGGAAAAATGGTGTAAAGCCAATGACTACGACCTTTACCGCGATGGATTGAAAATCTACACCACTATTGATTCACGCCTGCAGCAATTTGCAGAAGAAGCAGTTGAAGAGAAGATGAAGATGCTTCAAAAACGCTTTTATAACCTATGGGGTAAGAAAAATCCATGGCGCGATTCTAAAGGAAATGAGATTAAAGATTTTGTGCTGAAAGCTGAGCAGAAACTACCTATTTATGATCTGCTCGAGAAGAAATATAACAACGATACTACCCAGATACAAGCCTACTTTAACAAGCCGCGACGCATGAAGGTGTTCACCTGGAACGGCGAAAAAGACACCACCTTCTCCCCTGTTGATTCTATTAAGTATTATGCGAAGATACTGAATACGGGCATGATGACCATTGAGCCATCCACCGGGAAGATCAAGGTTTGGGTTGGCGGTATTAATCATAAGTATTTCAACTTCGACCATGTTAACCAGGCTAAGCGCCAAGCTGGTTCAACCTTTAAGCCATTTGCCTACCTGACGGCTTTAGATAACGGTTACACGCCATGTGATAAGTTTACAGACAAACCCGTTTCCATCTCTTACATTGACAATGGTAAGCCCGAGGTATGGTCGCCCAATAATGCGGATTTCCATTTTTCTTACCGCGAAATGTCACTGCGCTGGGCCATGGGTAAATCTGTAAATTCCATCACTGCTCAGCTGACAGAAAAGGTCGGCTGGGATAAAGTGGTAGAATATGCACATAAGTGCGGTATAGAAAGTCCGCTGAAATCCGTACCATCTGTATCGCTGGGATCTAACGATGTTTCTGTATATGAAATGGTGAGGGCCTACAGTACCTTCCTGAACAAAGGCGAGAAGATAGATCCGCTGCTGGTAACAAAAATCACTGATCAGAACGGCAGTGTTCTGGAAGAATTCACGCTGAAAACAGAAAAAGTTTTAAGTGAGGAAACCGCATGGCTGATGCTTTACATGTTCCGTGGTGGTATGGAAGAACCCGGCGGAACTTCGCAAGCCTTATGGGAATATCCTGGCTTATGGAAAAGCAACAGCAACCAGATCGGCGGCAAAACCGGTACCTCTTCAGATTACGTGGACGGTTGGTATATGGGTATCACCAAAGACCTGGTAACAGGCGTTTGGGTGGGTGCTGATGATCGCAGCGTACACTTTACTACTTCAGAAACGGGTGAAGGTTCGCATACCGCCCTGCCTATTTTCGGGCGTTTTATGGAGAAGGTATATGCCGATCCACAGAGCGGTTATAAACCTGGGCCCTTCCCCAAGCCTTGGGTGAAGATCACCAAGACATACATGTGCCCTTCGCCGCGTATTTCGAGGGATACGTCAGCCAGCGACAGTTTATCTAATACGAGTGATTCAACCGCGGCAGAACCGGCTACGCCGACTGCTGAGCCAGAGACGCCTCCGGCTGGTCCGCCTACCCCGTGATTTTCCCGGTATTTATACCGAATGATAAATGCTTATAACTAATTGTTTAAATTTAACTACCGATAGCAAGAACATATGCGAAAACTATACCCCTTGTTAAATAAACAGCTAATTGCAGTGCTTTGCCTGCTTTTTTCATTTGCAGGAGTTAAGCAAGCCAACGCACAATATTTTGGACAAAATAAGGTAAGGTACAAAAACCTCAAATTCAAGGTATTCAAAACACCCCATTTCGAGATCTATTACTACATGAAGAATGATAGCTTGCTGAAGCGGTTTGCGCAGGAAAGCGAGCTATGGTACACGCTTCATCAGCAGGTATTCCGCGATACGTTCCGCAAGGCAAACCCGATTATTCTTTATGCCAACCACCCCGATTTTCAACAAACCACTGCTATTGATGGCGAAATTGGCGTAGGTACGGGTGGTGTCACCGAAGGTTTGAAGAACCGCGTGGTAATGCCGATTATGGAAACTAACCAGACGACACGACACGTTATCGGTCACGAGTTGGTTCACGCATTTCAATACCATACCTTATTAGGTAACGATACTACTAACCTTTCCAATATCAATAATCTGCCTTTGTGGATGATTGAGGGTATGGCGGAGTATTTATCACTGGGTAAAAAGGACGCTTACACGGCTATGTGGATGCGCGATGCTTACCTGAATCACGATATTCCTACAGTGCGCGACCTGACAGAAAGCACCAAGTACTTCCCGTACCGTTATGGCGAAGCATTCTGGTCGTTCCTGGGTTCAACCTATGGAGATACCATTATCGTTCCTTTCTTTAAAAACACTGCCCGCTTTGGTTTAGAATATGGTATCAGACGCACCTTTGGCTATGACGATAAAACGCTTTCAAACCTTTGGAAGAACTCGATAGAGGCTACCTATAAACCCTTTTTGAAAGATACCACGCAAACACCTGTAGGTAAACGGATCATCGATAATAAGAACTCGGGAGAAATGAATGTCGCCCCGGCAATCAGCCCGGATGGAAAATATCTGGTCTTTCTTTCAGAAAAAGATCTTTTTTCGGTCGATCTGTATCTCGCCGATGCGCAAACGGGTCGAGTCATTAAGAAGCTCACGAGCAAGGTATCGAACACCCACATCGATGAGTTCAACTTTATAGAATCAGCAGGTGCATGGTCGCCTGATGGAAAGAAGTTTGCCTTCAGTGTGTTCAGCAATGGCCGGAACCGGCTGATGATTGTAAGCATACCGAGCGGAAAGGTATTGAATGAGCTTTCTATGGGTACGGCAGAACAGTTCAGCAACATTGCCTGGTCGCCCAATGGGAAAGATATCGCTTTTCAGGGCTTATCCAACGGCCAGGGCGATCTGTATATGTATAATTTGGAAAGCAAACAGTTGCGACAACTCACAAACGATAAATATTCCGATTATCAGCCAAGTTTTTCACGTGATGGCAAAAAGATTGTTTTTGCATCAGACAGAACCACTTACGATCGCAGCCCTTCCCAGGAAATCACCTTTAACCTGGCAGAACTTGATTTGGCAACAGGGAAAGTAACCGACCTGAACATTTTTAACGGAGCAAATAACCTTAACCCGCTCTACTCGGCAGATGGCAGTCAGATCTATTTCCTCTCTAACCGCGATGGTTTCCGTAATATGTACCGTTATACGCTTGCGACAAGAAAAGTTGAGCAAATGACGGATTTGTTCACGGGTATTTGCGGTATCACAGAGTTTTCGCCAGCTATCTCCATTTCTGCAAACGACGATATTGTTTACTCCTATTATCGCGCACAAAAATATGCCTTGTATAACGCAAAGGCGTCATCGTTTAAACCGACCGTGGTTGAGCTGGGACAAACTAATTTTGATGCAGCGCTGCTACCGCCGCCTAAATCCGTTGGAGTCGACTTGATCAATGCCAACCTGAATAACTATCTGGCGTACCCGCGTATTTCTATCGATTCTATTCGCAATGTACCTTACCGCCCACAGTTTAAGTTAGATTACCTTGCCAGCAGTGGTGTAGGTGTAGGCGTTAGCAATTATGGTGCCGGCTTGGCCAGTGGTATCCAGGGTGTTTTTAGTGATATTCTGGGCCGGAACCAGATCTATGCAGGCGCAGCCGTTAATGGTGAGATTTATGACTTCGGTGCGCAGTTCGCTTATATTAACCAGGAAGGCCGTTGGAACTGGGGCGGTGCTGTTTCGCACATTCCTTATCAATATGCCAACTACAATGTAGTGCCATCAACCTATAGCTATCAGGGCAAGCAGATTCCGGTATACGAAGAACGGTATGATATCATCCGCATTTTCCAGGATCAGGTATCTTTTTTTACCTCTTATCCTTTTTCACGTATAACGCGGATGGAGTTTGGGGCGGGTGCTGCGCACTATTCTTACCGTGTTGATCGCTACAGTACTTATTATGACACGACCAGCTTCACTCCGATCACCACGGAGAAACACCATATCTCCCGCTCTGATTATGAAGCCGACCCTTATAACAATGGTACCAGCTTAAGACCGTTCACCATATTTAACGTAAATGCTGCTTTAGTAGGTGACAACTCCTACTTTGGTATTGCATCGCCGCTTACCGGTTTCCGGTATCGCTTGCAGGCGGAGTACGATTTCGGTACCGCACAATACTTTGCGCCAAGTATAGATTTACGTAAATACGAACGTGTTGCACCATTTACCATTGCGGGCCGCCTGTATAGTTATGGCAGGTTCGGAAATACATCTAATCTTTTGTATCCGCTATTCATTGGTTATCCGTTCCTGATCCGCGGTTACGAGTATAATAGTTTCTATAACAGCTCGCAATCGGCCACGAACAACTTTACAGTAGATCAATTATCAGGTAACCGTTTCGCTGTTGCTAACTTCGAAATCCGGTTACCGTTCACCGGTCCGGAAAAGCTGTCGAAATTTAAGTCGAAATTCTTCTTTACAGAATTAAACCTCTTTTTTGACGCAGGTTTAGCCTGGAATGGCGGCGACAAAATCGAATTTAAAAAGAACCCATCGATTCTGGGCACGCGGGCAGTATACTACGCAAATGGACAACCGTATCTTGATACCAAAGGCAACCAGGTATATTCGCCGGTTTATAGCCGCGTACCGGCCTTGAGCGCCGGTGTTTCTTTACGGGTTAACTTGTTTGGATACTTTGTGTTAGAACCCTATTTAGCTATCCCCTACAACCGTACGGATGTTAAAAAGCCGGTGTTTGGCTTAGGCTTTACCCCTGGGTGGTAAATGTTTAGCGGTATTTAAAATCACAGCCAGAGGGCTCTGCGATAGCAGGGCCCTTTTTGTGTTAAAACAACTTTACTTTATCTAAAGTTTATACAGAGCAAACAACTATAGATGAAGAAGTTACTACTCATATTTTTGACGCTACTTTTTGCAAATACCATGTTCGCGCAACGGATAGCCATACCTACCACCCCGGTTACAGACTCTATTAAAGCCCGCCGCTTAAGCAAAAATGAGATGAAAGAGGTAGACGGGATAAAAATGGGTACGGGTTGGGATGTGGTAGAAAACGTACATCGCGCACCGAAATTTACTATCCTGTTTGATGCGCTGAGGGCCTCGGGGCTTATTGCTACCTTTAAAAGCCGCGGCCCTTTCACGGTTTTTGCTCCGGATAATACGGCCTTCGAAGCTATGCCCAACGGCAGGTTAGACACTTTGATGAAAAAAGCGCATCAATTAGAGTTGACATGTATACTCGCAGGTCATGCAGTTCCGGGTTCGCTTAATATCAAGCAGCTCGCCAAAAAAATAAATTCCAATAAAGGTGCTTACAAGTTAACTACGCTGGCCGGTACAAAACTTACAGCCAAGCTCGATAACGAAGATGTGGTGTTAATAGATGAATTAGGCAATGAGGGAAAAATCACAACAGCGGATATTAAACAAAGCAACGGTTTAATACACGTGATAACTAAAGTGCTGCTGCCAAAGAACAATGCGATATGAGATTGATTTGACAACCGGACAGTATTTAATTTCCGTAAATTGAGGTATGAAAAAGATATCAGCTATTCTTGCACTGCTTAGCGCAGTAATCATATTCAGCTGCCAGCAAATGAACGGGCAGAATAACCAGCCTAAACTGTCAAAAGAACAGCAGGAAAAATGGAAAAGTAAACTAACACCTAATCAATACGAGATTATGGTGAACAAAGGTACAGAGCCCCCTTTTAAAAATGCTTACTGGAATAATCATCAGAAAGGAGTTTATGTTAGCGCTGCCACCGGTGAAGTACTTTTTAGTTCTGACGACAAATTCGACAGCGGCACAGGCTGGCCAAGTTTTACTAAACCTGTTAGCGCGGGCAAAGTAGCGTTTGTTACAGACCGCAGCTACGGTATGGACCGAACCGAAGTAATTGAAAAAAGTACCGGCTTACACCTTGGGCACGTTTTTGACGACGGACCTGCCGACCGCGGCGGCAAAAGATTCTGCATGAATTCAGCCGCGCTGAAATTTATTAAGCAGTAACAGCAACTCTTGAGGCGTAGGACGGACGCATGTGCGATCTTACTCTTACGCCCTGCTCGTATTTTAAACCAATGGTCAGGTCTACCCAATCAGGGTTTACGGCTCTGATCATTTTTTCTTTCTGACTGCGTGTAAACGTGCTCACATATTTGAAACGCTCCATCGCCATTTCTTCATTTGTAATCTCTTCAAAGTAAACCAAACGGCTCAATTGCTGCGCGCTATCGAAGAACAGCGTGGGCATTTCGCTATAAAATTTAATGGTTTTCATCAGATCTGATGATAAACCAACGTGCAAATTATTACGGTTTCTGTCGGTAATGATATAGATGAACCTTTTCATTTGATAAAATTATTTGCCTGTGAAAAAAATAATTACTAATTTTATGAGCATAAAGATACTAACAAATTTAGCATTTACAAATTTTTATGTCAATAATTTCATCAAACCTGAAATTTCTTCGTAAGAAAAAAGGTTTAACTCAGCAGCAATTTGCAGATCAAATCGGTATAAAAAGGTCACTGGTGGGCGCTTATGAAGAAGACAGAGCTGATCCTAAATATGATTTGCTAAAAAAAATAGCAACTTTCTTTGATGTTAGTATTGATGCTTTAATTAACGAAACGATAGACGAAAAATGGGCGCCGAAACCCAAAGGCAATCCGGCTAACCTTCGCATCCTGAGTATTACTGTAGATAAAGAAGATAATGAAAATATAGAACTGGTACCGGTTAAAGCCAGCGCCGGTTACCTGAATGGTTATGCCGATCCTGAATTTGTGGGCACTTTACCAAAGTTCTATCTCCCGATGTTTAAACAGGGAACCTATCGTGCCTTTGAAATAAAAGGCGATTCAATGCTACCCCTGCAATCTGGTAGTATCGTGATCGGCGAATATGTAGAGAACTGGGGTGATGTGAAGCCTAATGAAACCTATGTAATCATCTCGAAAACAGAAGGCGTTGTTTATAAACGCATCGGAAACCGTTTCCGCGATAATAAAAAGCTAAAATTAGTATCAGATAACCCGGTTTACGAGCCTTACGAAATTGGCGCCGAAGACATTCTGGAAATATGGAAGGCGAAGGCTTATTTCTCTACGCAGTTTCCGGAACCTACGCCAGAACCAACCATGGAAAGCCTGACCAATATGATGGCCCAGATGCAGCGCTCTATAGCCAAGCTGCAAAGCAACAATTAAGTTACAAGGTTGAGGTTAAACCCTGAGCGCATATCTTTATCATAACCTTTAAAATAACAATCATGAAAAAGATCTTTTTAATGGGCTGTTTCCTGTTAGGATTTACTGCTCTAACTTTTGCTCAGGGCCGCATGCGCATGTCGCCGGAAGACCGTGTAAAACAACTGCAAACGGCCTTGAAATTAACCGATGACCAGTCGGCCAAAGTACTTGCCTTGTATCAGGCACAAGGTAAAAAAATGGACAGCTTAAGAAATGCTGCTAATGGCGATTTCCAGTCAATGCGTCCGGCTATGCAGGCTATGAACCAGGAAACAAATACCAAACTGATGGCTTTGTTAACCGATGATCAGAAAACAGCTTACAAGAAAATGATGGAAGAAATGCGTGCGCGTATGCAGCAAAATGGCGGCGGTACCCCTCCTCCTTCTAAATAATAAAGACAATAAAAAAGCGGCGAAAGTGCCGCTTTTTTTTTAAATATCTTTTCGGTGAGTTCTCTATACGGTAGCATCACTGATTTGAACCGGTGGCGGATATTTTTTAAAGATTGCTGCAAATATTAAAGCAATCACAAATATGAAGATCAATGATATGGCAATCCCGGTGATTACACTTACTGCCGATTTTTCTTCCTGATCTTTAAAACCCTTTTCCATTTTTGCCATTTGCTCGTCAATCTTGTCCTGATCGGCGCCACTTTTTTCAAGCATCTTGGTTGTAGCATCCATCATCACTGTCCTTACTTTTTCTACCGAGTTAGGCTCTATCACTTTTGTAAATAGCAAATCATAAGTAACAAACTTAACAGCATAAGACACCAGGAACATTACAAAAATTCCGGTAGCCGCCTGTTTAAACGTCCAGAAACCACCGGCTTTTTTACGGAGATCGGTACAGAAAACAGAGGCAATAGCAATCGGAATCACTGCAGAAAACAAAAACGGCCCAAAAGAGATGGTCCAGAATGAAGCAGCAATGCTAACGATGAAGTAGTAGGAAAAAACACTAAGCACGGTTAGTGCAATGCCTAAGATGACACCTTTTATAGAGGCATTTTTTCTTAGTTCAGAAAGCGAAATGTTCATGATGAGGTTATTTGAATGACTCTAAGATAGCATAAACTGCGCTATCAAAGGCAGGATCAGGAGCATTTGCTAAAAATTCTTTTTTATTGTCTGCGCCACCGTCCAGCTGCTGGAAGAAATTCATCATCGGGTAAAACAGGCCCTTTATTTCGCTATCTTCAGGTAACGTAATCGCAACACGGGCAATTTCAGAAGGGGTGCTTTCAATCACAATCTGGTTGGCAATTACAGGCTCATATATCCTGTATTCATCCTGAAACTCGTCCTCGTCTACCAATAAAAACTCGCGCAGATAGTCTTCCAGCGAAGGTTCTATCTCTTCGTCGCGGCATTCGTTCAGGTACAGCAGCAGGTTCAACAGTTCTGTTCCCCTGTCCAATGTCTGTTCTTCAATTTCTTCCCACTCTTCTGTCTCAAGGTAATCTTCCTCCAATTTTTTAACGTCGGCGCTGAAGAAGTTAATCATCAGCAGATCGAAGAAAACTTCGCGAAGTGGCTCTAACTGGGGCATATCATTGAATATCGCGTCCAGTTCATCTACTTTGCTTAGAAAATCCTTATCCGCCAGCAGCACGTCATCAAAACGGGCTGGAGCAGTAGCTTCTACAGGATTATATTGATTAAAAGCATTCAAAGCGGCCCTGATGGCGGCGTGTACTTTAGGATCGATCATAATTTCGGGCTTTAAAAATTTGGTTATTGTTTACTGTTAACAACACCTTACCTGTTAACGTTTGACCGATAAAAGGCGAATTGTAAGATTTTGATAAATTGTTCTCTTTGGTGTAAGTCCAGCTATTGTTAGTATCAACCAATACAAAGTTAGCCGGGCTGTTTTCGGCGATAGCTACGGCTTCTGCACCAATGATTTTCCGCGGGTTGATCGAAAGTTTTTCTGCGATCTGCTCGATCGATAAGCCTGCCTGTAATGCAAGCGAAAATGCGGTTTGCAAACCGATCATGCCGTATTCTGCAACTTCAAACTCCACATTCTTGTACTCCACTTCCTGTGGTGTATGTTGCGAAACAATAGCATCAATAGTACCATCTGCCAAACCTGCCTTTAAGGCATCAATATCTTTAGCCGTACGCAGGGGTGGTTTTACTTTATACAAGCTGTCAAAGCCGGTGAGGGCTTCATCTGTTAAAACCAGATTATGTGCTGCAACATCACAAGTTACTTTTAAGCCTTTGCGGCGTGCTTCGCGGATCAGCTCAACGGCGCGTGCGGTCGATATCGTTGAAAAATGGATAGGCGAATTAGTGTATTCGGCCAGGTACAAGTCGCGCGCGATCATCAGTTCCTCTGCCAGCGCAGGTATACCTTTCATGCCCAAGAGCGTGCTTACTTCACCCTCGTTTATCTTTGCTTTTCCGGCTATTGCAATGTCTTCCGGGTAAGAGAAAATAAGCGCGTTGAAACCGGTTGCGTACAGCAATGCCCGCTCCATCAGGCCGGCGTCCTGAACCGGATGATCGCCATCTGTGAATGCCCTTGCACCACTCAGGTACATGTCATACATTTCAGACAGATCCTTGCCCTCGCGCTTGTGAGAGATAGTTCCCAGCGGAACAATTGCTACCAGGTTGCCCTTAGCTTTATTGACCAGGTATTCTACCTGCGCCTTGGAATGCACCGGGCTAAAAGTATTAGGCATCACCGCCAGCCCGGTAAAGCCCCCGGCAGCGGCTGTAGCGGTACCTGTCGCAAGGTCTTCCTTGGTCTCGTAGCCCAGCTCGCCGATATTGCAGTTCAGATCAAAAAAGCCAGGTAGTAAATGCTTACCTGCGGCTTCTATTACTTCTGTTTCTGCGTTAAGATTGTTTCCGATTTGGACGATCTGTCCGTCCTGAATTAAAATGTCTGTAACCTGTTGATGAAAGGGTGAGTTCGGGTCAATAACGGTAGCAGACTTGATGAGCAAATTCATGAATATTGATTTGTACCTGTATTGATGATAGTTTGTTGATCGGCAGTGCCTTTTTTATTGGTTTTATAAAACCTGATAAGCGCTATTTCCGCCGCCAGAAATATCAGGGTTAAAAGTAGGCAAAGTTTCCATATTTGCGAACCTGAATTTATACCGTTGGCAGCAACTTTAGCAGAAGCTTCGGCTTCGCCCATTATCCTGGCCCCGCCAGGCAGCAATTGCTGCAATTCTTTTTTTGTAAAATAGTGCAGATCAGACTCGCCACTCTGGCTGTTAAAACTCAACCATTGCAGAAATTGCGAACCGCGTTGTAAAGCATATTGCCCAGGCTTGTTTAGTTGATCTGAAACAAATAAATAAGAAGCCCCCTCCTGTCGCCGCACATCCGGCACAACCTTCAGGTCTCCTTGTTGCAGCATTAGCACGTCATCTGCCCCAGTCTCAAAATCGGGTATTTCTATGGATTGATCTGTGCTGAGTTGATGATACAGGGGTTGATCATGCCCGCTCAGTAAAGCGATTCGCAGCATGGTGGTAACAAACAGTGCATGCCGGGGAAGGTTGCTGAAACTTTCGTCAAGTGGCGATGAACATAAGTAAACGTTACCTTGCTTGTAGCTATAACGGCTCCAGAAACTTTGTCCATTGTTCAAACTCATTAATTTCTCCGCAGCTGAAGTGCCTGCTTCGTTTAACCGATAGTACGCTTTTACAACCGGCAGATCCGGGTTTTGCGGCATGCTTTCGAAGGTATTGCGATAGACTGCAGCTTTGTTATTTAGCGAACCAACACGGCTATCTTCCTTAATCAACTGTTGTGGATAGGCGGCATTAACAGAAGAAAGTAAACTTTGATAGCTCCCTGCATCAATGTCAGCAGCAGGAAACACCGACAGCGAGCCACCCTTAGCTACGTAGGCTTGTAGTTGTTTGGACAACCCGGCAGATATGGACTTGATATTGCTTAGAACCACCAGCGAATACTGGCCTAAACCATTGTAATCCACATGCCCGTCGGTAGTTTCGGTAAGTTTAAAAAACGGATCGCTGCTGAAAACGGCTTTTAAATAAACATCAGGTGCGGATTGCGTCACCATCAAAACAGGCAACTGGTTCTGCACATTAAAACTGAAATAAAAGCGGTTATCGAAGGTAATGGGGTTATCCTGCAAATTAATCTCTGCCTGCTGCCAGCCCGCAGTTAAGCCGGAAAAGCTTAAAGTATCAGTTTGAACAGCACCGGCATTTATAGTGTAACTACCCAATGCTTTTTGCGTGTTATTTACCAGCAGTTTAAGCGGCGCATTTACGGCCCTAGCACCTGCATAATTGTGCAAGCGTACCACCAATTTTTCCGGTTCACCCGGCCGGTGTATTGCATTTATCAGCCATACACTATCCACTGCTATGTTAGGTAAAGTATTTGCCTGTAGCTTAACAGAGGATAAAAAAATGCCGGGGTCTGCTTTAACGGGTGTTTCAGCGTTGCTCTTTTGGAAATCAGAAATCAGGTAGATAGACTTAGCCGCAGCAGGCTGTGTTTGCAGTAAACTCTGCTGACGGTTAACAATTGCTTGCAAAGCGCGACTCTGGGCACTAATTTTCACACCGTCAACGGCATCCTTAAACTCGCTTCTGCTTAAAAAGCGTTGATGTTTCCCTTCAAAATCCTGGGTAAGGAGCTGAAATTTGGTATTCAGATCGTACCGGTCCGCAATGGTTTTAGCAGTTGTTTTAGCCTCATCCAATAAAGTACCCTCGCGGCTGAGCGCCTGCATAGAGTAAGAATTATCTAAAAAGATGCTTACTACCTGCGTTTGGCCAGTGACCTGGGGCGTACCACGATCTGCAAAATACGGACGAGCGAAAGCCAGTACCAGGAAGAAAATAGCGAGCAGCCGGGCTAACAGGATCAAGCGCTCTTTCAAATTGCGGCGGCCAGATTCCTGCTCATTCACCTCTTTCAGAAACTGCACATTACTGAAATATACCTTCTGAACCCGGCGGAAGTGAAAAAGATGAATAATAACCGGTATAGCTAACGCCAGCAAACCAAACAGAAAAGCGGGATAAGCAAAGTGCAGCATACTTATGGCAAATGTGCAAAATATAAACGCTTATACTACCTGTTAGTGATATAATCGGCAAAATTTATCTGTAGATGTGCTACGGTGCTCTGTGTGTAAACATTTTAACCTGTTTGCTGCTTATGAATATATGGCTAATTGGTACATCGGCTGCTCGGGGTTTTCATACAGGCATTGGAAGGGCAAGTTCTACCCTGCCGACCTGCCGCAAAGTAAGTGGTTGTCTTTCTATCTGCAGCACTTTAATACCATCGAGATCAATGCTACCTTCTATAATTTCCCGCAATTGAAAACGCTGGAGAAATGGTACCAGAGTTGTTCGCCGACTTTCCGGTTTTCCATAAAAGCACCTCGCGGCATTACCCATTACAAGCAGTTTTTAAATGCAGAAGGTTTAATTGCAGATTTCTATACCGTTATTAACGATGGCTTGAAGGAAAAGCTGGGCCCGGTGTTATTTCAAATGCCGCCGAAATTCATTTATAGTGATGAACGCTTAGACAGACTGTTAGATAACTTAAATCCTTCATTCAAAAACGTGGTTGAGCTCCGCGACGAAAGCTGGTGGCGCGGGGATGTTTTCGATGCTTTGGCCAAACAGGGTATTACCTTTTGCGGCATGAGCCATCCTAAACTTCCGGACGATGTTATACAGAACACGCCTGTTGTTTATTACCGCTTCCACGGTGCGCCAGAGCTATACCGTTCGCCTTATGATACAGCCTTTCTGCAGAAAATAGCAAACGAAATCGATAAAAATCCCCAAACAAAAGAAGCCTGGCTATACTTTAATAACGACATTGATGTGGCTGCGATAGATAACGCAAAAGAATTGATGATGATGGCTAGCTTGTAAGCCTATCGTCAATTATTCAGCTGAAATTTGGCGTATCTATGTTGATGTAGTTATTTCGCTATTTAAATACAATTAAAGCAATCTATGGAATACAGAAAACTTGGGAATACAGATCTGGAAGTATCAGTAATTACTTTTGGTGCATGGGCGGCCGGTGGCTGGATGTGGGGTGGCAATGATGATAAAGCGGCAATTGAAGCTATGAAGGTTTCTTATGATCTGGGTATCACCTCTATCGACACCGCTCCTATCTATGGTCAGGGCAAAAGTGAAGAACTGGTGGGGCAGGCCATAAAT
Organism: Mucilaginibacter straminoryzae; assembly: GCF_022953055.1. Lineage (GTDB taxonomy): Bacteria > Bacteroidota > Bacteroidia > Sphingobacteriales > Sphingobacteriaceae > Mucilaginibacter > Mucilaginibacter straminoryzae. Next base: position 105,684 of record NZ_JALJEJ010000008.1, read on the forward strand.
GGCATCCAACGGGATAAGGTACAAATCCTGACCAAATTTGGTATGCGCTGGGATGATATCAAAGGGCAACTGGCTTTTAAAAGTAAGGATAACGACGGTAAGGATATCGACATTTATAAATATGCCAGCCGTGATAGTGTGATCAAAGAGTGTGAAGACAGCCTGCGCAGATTGGGTACGGATTATATCGACCTGTACCAGATCCACTGGCCGGATGCGACCACGCCTATCGCTGAAACGATGGAAGCGCTATTACGCTTGAAAGAACAGGGTAAAATTCGCGAAGCTGGGGTAAGCAATTACAATGTACAGCAAATGGAAGAAGCTGCGCAAACCATTAACCTGGCTTCGAACCAGGTGCCTTATAGTATGGTGAAACGCGATATTGAAAAAGACCTAGTGCCATATGTGATTGAGCACCATAAAGCGATACTAGCCTATAGCCCTATGGAGCGCGGTCTGTTAACAGGCAAGATGAAGCCGGGCCAGCAGTTTGGCGAGGGTGACCATCGCGCGGGATTGAAATATTTCAAAGACGAAAATATTAACCGCACTAACGAGTTCCTGCAGAAGATAAAACCGATAGCTGATGAAAAGGATGCTACACTTGGCCAGTTGGTACTACGCTGGACGGTAGAGCAACCTGGTATTACCATTGCGCTTGCAGGGGCACGTAACGCAGACCAGGCTAAACAAAACGCAGGAGCGCTGAACCTGAAGTTATCTTCAGATGAAATAAACTTCATTACAACGGAATTGAACAAACTGCAATTAGTTGATTAATCATCAGTAACGAAATGCAAAAAAGCCGGTAAGACTTAATCCTCTACCGGCTTTTCTATTTTGAAGGTTAGCGTATCAGGCTTTCATCGGTAACGAGAACGAGAAGGTTGAACCCTCGTTTTCAATGCTATCCACCCATATTTCGCCACCATGACCCTGAATAATCCTTGAAGTGATATAAAGGCCCATGCCCAGGCCGGATACTTTTTGATTTCGGTCATCCACCCGGTAAAATTTGTCGAAAACCTTCGTCAGGTTCTCCTTTGACAGGCCTATCCCCTGATCTGCAACGCTAATATTAACCGCTTCATGGTTACGGTTTAATGTTGAAACGGTAACGTTGGTTCCTTTGGGCGAATATTTGACCGCATTACTGATCAGATTAGTCAGCGCCTGCTCAAGCCGAAGCTTATCAAAGCGCGTATCGGCCTGTTTATCAAAATTCAGGGTGAAGGTATGGCTGGGATGCGAAAGTTTGGCAGCCTCCACCACTTCTTCAATAAAGCCGGTCACTTCAGACTTTTCAAATTGATATTCCAGCTTATTATTCTCAATCTTAGCGAAATCCAGTAATTGTTGAATGAGGGTATTTACCTTACCGGCCTGGATATTTATTTTATCCAGGTAATCCGCCATTTTGTAAGGGTCCTTCTCGGCAAAGGTACGGCCGATTTGTGCGTAAGCTTTGATAATAGTCAACGGCGAGCGCAGTTCGTGCGAGGCTATCGACAGAAACTCTGACTTTTTCTCGTTCAGCAGCATTGATAACCGGAGCTGCTCTTCCTGATGCGCCGTTAGTTCGAATAGCTCCTGGTTACGCCGTTTGATTTCCTCATATGGCGACTCGGTGTTCATTGCCGCGATATGCTCAGCAAGCCGGGAAATAATAGCTATGGAAACGCGTATGGAACGGGGTATGCTAAGTTTTAATTTCAATAAGAAATTATCCGGCTGCTGGCGCTCAACTTCCAACACAGGGATCAGTCTCTTCGCATATTTTAGTTCTTCGCTGTTTTCAGTAAACTTTGCGTCCGTAACAATTTCAGCCGAAAGCACCCAACGGGCTTCGGCCTTAACAATAGAAAACCTAAGTATGCTGTTATAGGTCTTATCCAGTACCGCGCGACAAGCTTCGGTAACGGCTGTTGCAAATGTTGTTTGTGTAGAGCCGGACAGGCCCAGATAGCGCGCAATTGCTACCGCCCTTTTTTGGATAAAAGGCAGGTCTAACTCATTGTCGAGGTTTATTTTTGCAATTTCGTACATGATTTAACGAAGCTTAACTATAACAACAGAAGCATCATCGTTCCTTCGCGAAAAGTCTTTATATAACGCCGCAGCCAGAACCATGGGATCGTACTTACTGATATTTACATATTTAGATAATTCCCAGCGCGATTTCAATCCGTCCGAACATAAAATTAACTGATTATATTCATTAAAGGAATAGCTCTGGCTATTAAGTGTCGCCGGAATGTTATGACCGATAATACCGTTATAAGAGATGTGGTTTTTATCTGCGCCTGTTGTGCTTAAAAGTTTAGTCGCGATATTCCCCACTCCGCAAATTTCAAATCGTTGCCTTTCTGTATCAAAAAAAGCGAGTGTAGCCACCATTCCCCTGCTTTTACGTATCGCCTGATGCAATTCGCGGATGGTTGCAGACGGAGAATCAAAAGTGGCATCTTTTAACGCATCTACAGCGGCATTGACTGCGCTGTTTGCATCTTTACCGTGCCCTAAGCCATCTGCCAGCATTACCACTACCTGATTTTTATCCTGCTTAAAGTAAAATCCATCTCCGCTTGTTTTTTCGCCAGGCTTGCTTATTACCAAAGGGTAAGCTTTTATACCATTAACTCTGTTTTTAACGGTTGGGGTATTTTTATAAAGCCTCGCGAGTATGATAGTTCCCCAGCCTTTTAACGAGTAGATCTCTAAGACATCGGCAAGGCGTTTCATGCTACCTAAGCCATTACCAAGCGTGTTGGTAGACGAAAACCCATCAACCAGCACTTTTGAAACGTCTGCAATACCGGGGCCGTTATCTATACATATGATTTCTACGTACAGCTGGTCTTCATCCTGTTTAACAGCCGAAAGAATTTCCCCACCTATAGCATGCTTCTGCAAATTAGAAGTCATCTCTGCCAGCACCAGGTCTATCTCAGCTACTTTTTGAGCACTAAAGCCCGCTTCATGCGCCTTATGCCGGATATCAAGCTTTAGAATTGCATAATAACTACGGTCGCTTGCCGGATAGCTGATATGCGTTGCATCAACCATTGGCCCATTTAATTATCGTCACGGTAGTACCCTTACCCAATTCGCTTTTCAGGTCAAACTCGTTAACCAATCTTTTGGTACCCGGTAAACCTAAACCCAGGCTTTTACCGGTAGAATAACCGTCCATCATGGCTTTATTTACGTCGGCTATTCCCGGGCCACTATCTTTAAAAATCATCCTGATACCATTATCACGGCCTTTTGTGACCGCCTCTACCGACACTTCACCCCCACCTCCATAACGAAGCATATTTCTTACCAATTCACTCGCGGCGGTGATCAGTTTGGTTTGATTCACCAAACCCATCTTTATTTTTACTGCAAATTCCTTCGTTCTATTCCTAAGCAACACGACGTCCTGCTCTCTATTGATCTTTATCAAATCCTTTTTCAGGGAAAGTATCATCGTCGTCGTCAATTATAATGTCATCGGATATTATCATTCCCTGAAGCAATTCCATTCCCCGCTCTACATTTAAAGCCGTATGCACGCCGGGCAATTCTAACCCGAGTTCTACTAACGTTATGGCTACGGCAGGTTGCATACCAACCACAACGGTTTGGGCATCTAAAAGTTTAGACATACTTGCAATATTGCCAATAATGCGCCCCATAAATGAATCTACTATCTCGACAGCAGAAATATCGATCAATACGCCCTTTGCTCCTGTTCTGTTTACTTCGCGGATCAGGTTTGCTTCCAGATCCATAGCCAGTCTATCATACAGGTCTACTTGTATGGTCACCAGTAAGAAGTGACCCATCTTTAAAATGGGAATTCTCTCCATAAAATTACTTCAGATTTTAAGCGTTAACGGTTTTACGTCTTACCTCTAAACGCATGGTGTTGAAAGCAAATTTCAAAGCACTGGCTAAGGTTGCCTTGGTTACGATATTAGAAAGATCTATCCCTAAATGCACGATCGTCTGGGCGATCTCCGGCCTGATACCGCTGATGATACATTCTGCCCCCATTAAGCGTGTAGCACTTACAGCTTTAATTAAATGTTGCGCCACTAAAGAGTCAACAGCCGGAACACCAGAAATATCTAAAATAGCTATGCTGCTTCCAGTGGCTACTATTTCCTGCAAAAGGTTCTCCATTACCACTTGCGTACGTGAGCTATCCAGCGTACCGATGATCGGAAGCGCCAGAATACCATCCCACACGCGGATCACCGGTGTCGATATCTCGGCAATTTCATCCGTCTGGCGCAGGATTACCTCTTCGCGCCCCTTAATAAAGGTTTCAAATGTGGTGATGCTGAACGAGTCTACCAGGTTATTCACTTTTAAGGTTTCCTGGTAAAGTAAATCTGTTTGCCCCGCTAATTCAATTTGCAGGATATCTAACAGCGCTCTTTTTAAGCTTAAGACATACAAGCCTGTTTCGCGGGGACTGTAGCCATGCATGGCCCTTGACCCGGAAATTCCGGCCAGTATTTCGTTCACCGTGTCAAAACCCGGCGAATCGTAATCGGTTATATCTGTCGTGTTTAACGCTATGGCTAAGCTGTCAAGTAATTCTTCAGATTGGATGCGAAGATCCTCGTTATTCATCAGATCTTCCCGCAGCCCATCATCATTGAGCTGGTTCTTCATCCATAATTCGAATATCTCGCTTTTCTTATCTTTTACAATGCGGGCGGTTGCGTTCATGGCTTGTGTTATTGGTGGTGTAGTTAGTGTTGAAAGTTGTAGAGGTGAATTAAAACAAGCCAAATGTAAACAATTAATCCAGTTAACAAACAGTGTGTTTAATTACTATTATAATTGTTTAATTACTAAGGTAAAAGTTACTTTACCCCTTGTGCCTGCGTTTCTTATGGCTGCTTTCTTGCTTTTTTGACTTTGTTTTTGACGATTCTTTTCGCTTGGATGAAGTGTGCGACTTTCTTGATGAACTTTTGGCCTCCGTTTTCTTTTCAGGAGTGCTTTGCTTCGGTTTATTTTCTACAGCCGCTTGTTTTGTTTTACCGCCATCTTCTGAAGGCTTATCCTTGCTGATCTGTTTAGCAGAAAGACTGCTGCCATGAAGCGTATAGGCAATCAACCGGGTTTCAGAGCCGGGTTTAGCTGCAGCGCCCTCGCCTTCAAATACCGGGAAGCTTCTGAACAGGGTATCATTTTTTACATAAAATTTATCATTACCCCTGAAGCCCTTACGCTGGGAAACCGTTAAGCGGGGAAACTCCAGCTTGTTGGCACGGTCGCCCTGGTATTCGTATATAAATACATTGGTAAACCTGTTGGTATCTATCGTTTTAGCCTGGATGATAATTTCCGGATTACCATCCACATCCAGATCTGCGTTAAGTACATCCTGGATCGGACCTTCCAGATCGCCGTTCACGGTATTATATTGTTGCTCGGCTGAATCAGACCTTAAGATCATGTAAGCGCCGCCACCTTTAGCGCCCCTGCCCCAGCTTAAAATATCATAATATCTTCCGGGAGCAACCTCTACCATTTTATGAAATTTAAACGGTTCTTCCAGCGTTTTTCTTAGCGGCTTTTGTATCACTGCAGCAGCGCTTTGCTTATTTGGCTCATCAGAACAAGCAGCAAAGCAAAATGCGACGGCCAATAGTATTAATACACTTCTAATGTTCATAAAGTCTTGCATTTAACCAATTGATTTAATTAGACAGGTAGTCTGAAGTTATATCCATTTTTATTTTGCCAGGCATTGTCCAATACACCTGCAGGTTCCCGCCAACACCCACGTCAAAGTACTTCAGCGTAAATTTATGATAGCCCCGTTTTAAAAGTACATCACCGCCTTTTTCGAACATGCTGTGCCGGCCATAGTTATCTACCACCGGCTGATCGTCGATCAATAACACCGAACCATTATCGGAGCGCGTACTGAAGGTATATTTTCCGTCTGTATCTATACGAATATAACCATTATATATTATCCCGAATCCGCCGCGCTCACGGTTCGCCTTTTTAAAATCATTCGTATAAAAGCCCTTTACTTCTCCGGTATCGGTAACTAACCCGGCAGAGATCTGATCGGTGCTGTTGAACGCGCCAGGTGTAAGTTGGTATTTCAGGCCAACCCGTGTAGGCTGATAAGTTGATGGCGCAAGCGGGCCGCGGTTATAAACGGTTGCTTTAGTAACAACACTACGTTTACCGGAAGGTGTTACCACAATAGTTTGCAACTGGCGGTAGTTATTTTCCGGAACGGTTAAAGTAAACGGATGTTCGTATAACGTAGTTTCCGTGCGTGGCGGCAGATCATCTATGGTATAATAGATCTTAGCACCTTCTACCGGTGCCTTTAAATTTACGTTTAAACCTGAAGCTGTGATGATACTGTCCGGTGCGCCGATAGCTGCGGGTACACGGAAATTATAATCTTCGCGGTCTAACAACGCCAGGTGATGCGGCAGCCTCACTTCTGAAAAATCCTGAAAATTTTTATTCGCTAACGGCGACCAGGCCACCTCTGCAAGGGCAAGCATCCGTGGCAAAAGCTGGTATTCTAGTTTGGCATCGGTAGCGATGTATTCTGTCCACACATTTGCCTGTACCCCCAAAATATATCTCTGTTGTGCTTCGGTTAATGCCGCCGGTATTGGATTATAAGCGTATGTTTTAGCTAAAGGTGCGTAACCACCTATAGACAGCGGCTCCAGGTCTGACTTACCCTGCGCATGGTCCAAATACAATCCGCCTGAACTTGGCGTCATGATGACGTTGTGGTTTTGTTTCGCCGCAGCGATCCCCCCGGCTTCTCCCCTCCAGCTCATTACCGTGGCGTTAGGCGCAAGGCCGCCTTCCAGAATTTCGTCCCAACCAATAATGTTCCGTCCTTTGGAATTTACAAACTTCTCTATCCGCTGGATGAAATAGCTCTGTAAACCGTGCTCATTCTTTAGTTTCAATTTCCTGATCAGGTTCTGGCAAAAAGCAGATTTCTCCCAGGCGTCTTTGGGTACTTCATCACCACCGATATGAATGTATTTGGAAGGAAAAAGGCCCATTACTTCGGTAAGCACGTCTTCAAGAAAAGCGAAGGTTTTATCTGTAGGGCAAAAGATGTCTTTAAAAACACCCCAGATTTGCGCCACCTGGTATTGCTTTCCCGGCTCGCAGCCGAACTCTGGGTAAGCGGCCAGTACTGCGGATGAATGCCCTGGCATCTCTATTTCCGGAATTATGGTGATGTATCTTTCAGCGGCGTATTTAACCACGTCTCTCACCTGATCTTGGGTATAATAACCACCGTGAGGCGTGTTATCATATTGCCATGGGGTACGATCATTAAAATTCCCGATGACGGTTTGCGCGCGTAAGCTACCTACTTGTGTTAATCGGGGATATTTCTTGATCTCGATGCGCCAGCCCTGGTCGTCTGTCAAATGCCAGTGAAAGGTATTGAGTTTATATTGAGCTGCCAGATCGATGATCTTCTTCACTTCTTCTACAGAGAAAAAGTGACGGGAAACATCCAGGTGAATGCCCCTGTAACCAAACCTGGGCGCATCTTCGATATCCACACAAGGAACATTAATGCTGCCCTGCTTCTGGTTATCAAATAACTGAATGAGCGTCTGAACTCCATAAAATAAACCTGCTCCTTTACCCACAATACTGATCTGCGCAGGGGTAACAGTTAAATGATAACCTTCTGCCGGCAAACTGGCATCATACCGGATATAAAGGCTTTGGTTCCCGGTAATGCCCGGATTACGATTAATTGCCAGATTTAAGTTACGATGATCTTTAAGATAACTGGCAAGAAAAACGACAGCTTTATTATCTGCAGAATCGGTAATGATCCGGGTTTCCTGACTTAAGGTAAAATTACCTGCTATTTTGGTAAGTTTTGCCGGTGCAGGAATAATCCCTGCATATGGATCAGTTGTTTGTGCTTTCGAAGAAGCGGTAGCAACAAGCAGCAGCAAGCCTGATAAAGCACTGTAGCACAATGTTTTAATATGGAGCATTAAAAACAGTTATTTAATTTAGTTAGCCCGTGAATTTAACAAGAATTTTTAGCCTGCGCGAACCAAGTTTAAAAGCATCGCTTTTTTTACAAAAGGAAATGTCCGGGCACAAAAAAGGCCTCCTTTTCAGGAAGCCTTCATGCTATAGTTGGTTAAACTTATGCTTGTTGTTCTGGCGCTGCTTCGCCTGCTGGTTTCTGGCCTTCAGGTTTTGGCGGCTTAGGTAATAAAACTTTACGTGACAGTTTTAATTTACCTTGTTTATCCACGTCAATCAGTTTTACTTTCACCATCTCACCAACTTCAAAGATGCCATCCATTTTCTCTATACGGCGGTGGTCAATTTCTGAAATGTGTAACAGACCATCTTTACCAGGAAGTATTTCAACAAATGCACCAAACGGCATAATTGATTTTACTTTACCTTCGTAGATCTCACCGATCTCTGGTTTAGCGGCAATCGCACGGATACGCGCTACAGCAGCATCAATAGCTGCTTTGTTATCAGCAAAAATCTGAACGATACCTTGGTTGTCTTTTTCTTCGATATTGATTGTAGCACCAGTTTCGCGTTGCATCTCCTGGATGATTTTACCACCGGGACCGATAACCGCACCGATGTATTCTTTATCGATCTTGATCGCAACGATACGCGGAGCGAATGGCTTGTAATCCTCACGAGGCTCGGTGATAGTCTTCTTCATTTCGTTCAAAATGTGCAGACGACCAGCTTTTGCCTGATCTAAAGCTTTAGCTAAAACCTCGTATGATAAGCCATTGATCTTCAAGTCCATTTGACAAGCAACAATACCGTTTTCGGTACCGGTTACCTTAAAGTCCATATCACCTAAATGGTCTTCGTCGCCAAGGATATCAGAAAGGATAGCATATTTGCCGGTTTTCTCATCGCTGATTAAACCCATTGCGATACCAGAAACCGGGGCTTTAATTTTAACACCGGCATCCATTAACGCTAATGTACCTGCACAAACGGTAGCCATAGAAGAAGAACCGTTTGATTCCAGGATATCTGATACTACACGGATAGTATACGGATTTTCATCCTCTGCCGGTAACACTTGCTTTAATGAACGCATAGCCAGGTTACCGTGACCAACTTCGCGACGGCCAGGGCCGCGGTTAGGACGAACCTCGCCGGTTGAGAAACCAGGGAAGTTATAGTGCAGGATAAATTTCTGGTAGCCGTTGATGAATGCACCGTCGATCATTTGCTCATCATCTTTAGCACCTAAAGTAACGGTGGTTAAAGACTGGGTTTCGCCGCGGGTAAATACCGCAGAACCGTGTGCAGACGGCAGGTAGCTGATCTCGCTCCAGATTGGGCGGATCTGTGTAGTCTGACGACCATCTAAACGCTTGCCTTCATCTAATACCAGGTTACGTACAGCATCATACTGCACATCATGGAAATATTTCTTTGCCAGGAATTTGGTGATGTCATCAACATCTTCACCTAAACCAGCAATTAATACTTCCTGTATTTCTTTGAATTTTGCAGAACGATCGTGTTTCGCAGATGCAGATTTTGCTATCTCGTACACTTTGTCGTAGGTTTCTGCGTAAACGCGTTGTTTCAGATCTTCGTTGCTATGCTCGTGATTGTAAACACGTTTGGTTTTTGCTTTCTCTACTTTTGCAGCAAGCTCTTTCTGTGCAGCCACCTGAACTTTGATCGCATCATGCGCAAACTTCAGTGCTTCCAGCATTTCTTCTTCCTGGATCTCTTTACACTCGCCTTCAACCATGTTGATGTCGTGTTCAGAACCTGCTACGATAAATTCTAAAGTGGCACGTTCCAGATCGCTCAGTAACGGATTGATTACCAGTTTACCATCGATTTTTGCTACGCGTACTTCTGAAATAGGCCCGTTGAAAGGAATGTCAGAAACCGCTAAAGCCGCAGATGCTGCTAAACCAGCCAAGGCATCGGGCATAATGTTTTTATCAGCAGATATCAGGGAGATCATTACCTGGGTGTCTGCGTGATAATCTTCAGGGAATAACGGGCGTAATGCACGGTCAACCAGACGTGAGATCAGGATCTCATAATCTGATAAGCGTGCCTCGCGGCGTAAGAAGCCACCCGGGATACGGCCTGTTGAAGCGTATTTTTCCTGATAGTCTACAGATAATGGCAGAAAATCTACCCCTTCTTTTGCTTCCGGTGCAGATACGACAGTAGCCAGTAACATGGTATCACCCATTTTCACTACTACAGAACCGTCTGCCTGTTTGGCCAATTTACCGGTTTCGATCTCAACGATGCGGCCGTCACCTAAATCGAACGATTGTTTAATTGCGTTATAACTCATCTTGTTGTTGTTGCAGTGCGTTTTTCATCTTTTAGAACGCACCATTTTTGTGTATGTAAATATGTTGTTTTTAATGCAAAAAAGCCATCCGAAAATGCGGACGGCTTTTGAAGAAAAAAAAGTCAAACTTACTTGATGATATCACGAAGCTCAAGCGCTTTGATGATCGCACGATATCTTTCGATATCTTTGTTGTATAAGTAAGCCAGTAATGCACGACGTTTACCTACAAGTTTCTGAAGTGACAACTGGGTAGAAAAATCTTTTTTGTTCTTTTTAAGGTGACCGGTTAAATGCGCAATTCTGGTGGTGAATAATGCGATCTGACCTTCTGCCGAACCTGTGTTAGTGGCCTGACCACCGTGTTTTGCAAAGATCTCTGCCTTTGCTTCTTTACTTAAATACATTACTTGAATAATATTAAAGCGTGTAAAACTTTGTTAATTGTGGCACAAAGGTAATGTTTTGTTTTTATAATAAAAAGACTTTGACAGCTATTGTTATTGGTTATTTATTTGCCTGTTTTTCAGCCTTTTTAGGCTATTTCGTTTAATGTAACGAGGTAGCTTAGTGCCGAATGTTTTATTTTAGCGGCAAAGTTTTAGTGTTGCATCCTGTACATACATATCTCCAGCAAAAACTTCTTCAGCGGGAAGAAGCAGGTAACCTGCGGAGTTTAAAGCCCGGAAATACGCTGATAGACTTTGCTTCTAACGATTACCTTGGTTTTTCCAAAGACCATCGGCTACAAGAACTGATCACGCGCGAACTTGAAAATCAGCATCATCAAACAGGCTCTACCGGTTCACGGCTACTTACAGGTAATTCTGTCTATGCGGAAGACCTGGAACGCGGGATAGCGAATATACATAATGCTGAAGCCGGGTTGTTATATAACTCGGGGTATGATGCCAACCTGGGGCTATTCTCGTCCATTGCCCAGCGCGGCGATACGGTAATTGCCGACGAACTGATCCACGCTTCTATTATAGATGGTATCCGCCTGAGCAACGCTAACCGGTATACCTTTAAGCACAATGATCTAAGCAGCCTGGAAGAGAAGCTAAAAAACGCCAAAGGCAATGTATTTGTAGCCGTTGAGAGCGTTTACTCCATGGATGGCGACCTTGCCCTGCTTTTACCCATTGCTGAAATTTGCGACCGTTACGGTGCGGCTTTAATTGTAGATGAAGCACATGCTATCGGCGTATTCCATACCGGACTGGTAGATCAGCTTCAACTACAGGAACAAGTTTTCGTGCGGGTGGTGACCTTTGGAAAAGCTATGGGCTGCCACGGTGCAATTGTATTAGGCAGCGAAGTGCTCCGTAATTACCTGGTCAATTTTTCGCGTTCTTTTATCTATACTACAGCTGCTCCTTTACACCAACTGGCGGCTATTAAATGCGCTTATCAATTGCTGGAAAATGCCGACGATGACATTGATCTGTTACATAATAACATCGCCCTTTTAAAAGATTTGCTTGCTCATTCAGGTATCAATATCCCCGGGCAAAGTGCGGTGAACTGTATTATTACCGGAAACAACGAAAAGGCAAAAGCACTTGCGCTGCAACTTAACCAGGCCGGGATTGACGTAAGGCCGGTACTCAGCCCGACTGTGGCAGCAGGTACCGAGCGTTTACGTATCTGCATGCACACTTATAATACTGAAACTGAAATCAACCTGTTAGCAAAAACAATTATTGATTTTTATGCTTGAAAGCAAACCATTATTTATTACCGGTATCGGAACCGGGATTGGAAAAACCGTTACTTCGGCCATCATCACCGAAAAACTACAGGCCGATTATTGGAAACCGGTACAGTCAGGCGACCTGGATCAAAGCGATTCGTTAACCGTTCGAAGCCTGGTTAGCAATTCCCGCACTGTTTTTCACCCCGAAACTTACCGGTTAACACAACCCTATTCACCACATAAATCAGCAAAAATCGATGAGATCACCATCGATCCGGATAAATTCACCCTGCCAGAAACGGAAAACACATTGATTATTGAAGGCGCCGGTGGATTGATGGTTCCTTTGAATGATGAGTTCCTGATCATCGATCTGATTAAGAAATTAGATGCGGAAGTGATCTTGGTTTCGCGAAACTACCTGGGCAGCATTAACCACACCCTGTTAAGTTGGAAGGTGTTAAAAAGCGAGCAGATTTCAGTAAGAGGCATTATTTTTAACGGCTACAGCGACGAATCTTCTGAAAGCTATATCCTAAACTATACAGGCTTAAAACTATTGGGCCGTGTGCCGGAGTTCCAGGAAATCACCAAAGAAACCATAAAACAAGCCGGGGCTTTTATTACCTTGTAATCACCTATTTTGGCAAGACCAATTGTAATCATAACCTATATATTATGGAAAGAATAACCGTAATCGGTTCGGGAACCATGGGTAACGGCATTGCGCATGTGTTTGCACAATACGGCTACCGCGTCACCCTGACCGATATCAGTGAAGAGGCTTTACAAAAAGCGCTTAAAACCATTGAGGGCAACTTTGACCGGCAGATAAAAAAAGGCACAATAGACGAAGCGGCGAAAAAATCAGCACTGGATCATATCTTCACTACCACCAACCTTGCCGAAGCCGTTCAAGAGGCCGACCTGGTGATTGAAGCTGCGACGGAAAATACCGAGATTAAACTGAACCTTTTTAAACAGTTGAGTGAACTTTGCAAACCGGAAGCTATCCTGGCCAGCAATACCTCGTCTATTTCTATCACGCGGATCGCTGCGGCAACTACACGGCCGGAGCAGGTGATCGGTATGCATTTTATGAACCCAGTACCGGTGATGAAACTGGTGGAAGTGATCCGCGGATATGCCACCAGCGATGCCGTAACCGACACGATTATGAGACTATCTGAAAAGATAGAAAAGGTTCCGGTAGAAGTAAATGATTACCCCGGCTTCGTAGCTAACCGGATTCTAATGCCCATGATCAACGAGGCTATTTATACCCTGTATGAAGGCGTTGCCGGTGTTTATGAAATTGATACCGTGATGAAACTGGGAATGGCGCACCCGATGGGTCCGCTACAACTGGCAGATTTTATCGGCCTCGACGTATGCCTTGCCATCTTGAACGTGCTGCATGAAGGCTTTGGCAACCCTAAATATGCACCTTGCCCATTGTTGGTAAACATGGTTACCGCCGGGCACAAGGGTGTGAAAAGCGGGCAGGGTTTCTACACCTATACTGCTGGTAGCAAAGATTTGGTTGTAGCGCCAAAATTTTCCTGACTAAACTTTTGAACCGCTCTGCCGTCATAGTAGTAAACAACACAACTATGAAAGCATTAAGTAAGATCCTTTTAGGATTAAGTTTAGCCGTTACCGTATTCTCTTCCTGCTCTGGCAGTTACTACGTAAGTGAAAGACCGGTAGAGCCTGTTTATGAAAGGGCACCCGCTCCATACGCCGATGCCTACTGGATACCCGGCGAATGGCAGTGGAATGGTGTTAGATATGTTTATGTTCGTGGGTATTGGGTGCATGCCCGTCCGGGTCGTGCTTACGTTCCGGGCTACTGGCGCCAGGTTCCAAGAGGTCACGTTTGGGTAAGAGGCCACTGGAGATAATATTCTAATTTTTGATAACAGAATAGGCCTTGCAAAACACAAGGCCTATTCTGTTTCTTGATTCTTGTCTCTTGATTCTTGAATCTAACTTGCTACATTCTTTCCGGTACTTCTATACCCAATAAAATCATTCCTTTTCTGATAGCATCTGCGGCGGCGCCCGAAAGCTGTAAACGGAATTTCTTCAGGGTTTCATCCTCTGCCTGCAGGATCGATTTTTCGTGGTAAAACTTATTATAAGCCTTGGCCAGTTCGTAAACATAGTTGGCAATAACAGCAGGGCTATAGTCTTTCGCCGCTTGCTGAACCGTTTGCGGATATTGTGTTAAGGCAATGATCAGATCGCGCTCCACAGCAGATAACTCTTCTACCGGTTGAGTTTCGGTAAAATCAACTCCTGCCCTGTTCAATACAGAACGGATACGTGCATGCGTGTATTGAATAAACGGACCGGTATGTCCCTGGAAGTCGATCGACTCATTCGGGTCGAACAACAAGCGCTTTTTAGGTTCCACTTTCAGCAGGAAATACTTCAAAGCCCCCATACCAATCATGTGGTACAGCCGTTGCTTTTCCTCCTCGCTAAAATCGTCCACCTTGCCTAACTGCTCGGTTTGCACTTTGGCAGTCTGCTCCATCTCTGTAATCAGATCATCCGCATCGACAACAGTACCTTCGCGCGATTTCATTTTACCAGAAGGCAGGTCGACCATACCGTAAGATAGATGGTACAAACCTTTCGCCCAACTTTTGCCGAGTTTCTGCAAGATCAGGAAGAGCACCTTAAAATGGTAATCCTGCTCGTTACCCACCACGTAGATGGATTCATCCATGTGGAAGTCGTTATATTTCAGTTCAGCAGTACCTAAATCCTGGGTAATATAAACAGAGGTACCATCAGCACGGAGCACCAGTTTCTGGTCGAGGCCGTTGGCAGTAAGGTCGATCCATACCGAGCCATCTTCTTTTTTGAAGAAAACGCCCTGACTTAAACCGTCTTCAATAATATCTTTTCCTAACAGATAGGTATTCGATTCGTAATAGAACTTATCGAAGCTGACACCCAGTTTAGTGTAAGTGTCTTCAAAGCCGGCGTAAACCCAGCCGTTCATCGTCTTCCAAAGGTTGATCACTTCCTCGTCGCCCGCCTCCCATTGCTGCAGCATTGCCTGCGCCTCTTTAATCAGCGGTGCATTCTTCTTTGCTTCCTCTTCAGTTTGGCCCTGGGCCTTTAGCTCATCTATCTGTTTTTTGTATTCCTTATCGAAGATAACATAATATTTTCCTACCAGGTGGTCACCCTTCAAACCAGAAGATTCCGGCGTTTCGCCATTACCAAATTGCTGCCAGGCCAGCATGGATTTACAGATATGTATACCCCTGTCATTCACAAGGTTAGCTTTTATCACCTCATATCCTGCTGCGCCTAAGATTTGGGCTACAGAATAACCTAACAAATTATTACGAACGTGCCCCAAATGCAAAGGTTTATTGGTATTAGGCGAAGAATATTCCACCATTACCTTTTTACCGTTTGGTGCAACCGTACCAAAATCCGCGGTTAAAATCTGGTTGTTCAGTTTGTCCAGCCAATAGTTATCAGCCAGAGAAATATTCAAGAAACCCTTAATTACGTTAAAGGCAGCTACTTCTGGTAATTCTTTCTGTAAGAACTCGCCGATATCATTTCCTGTCTGCTCAGGTGACTTTTTTGAATAACGGGTGATCGGAAAGGTTACTATAGTTACCTGTCCTTCAAATTCTTTTCGTGTCTCCTGCAGGTTAATATCCGAGGACGACAAATCTGTATCATATAAGGCTTTAACAGCTTTTAGGGCTGCATCGATAATAAAATCCATCGGTCAAAATTAATAAAATTACAGCCATACGCCTCAAGATATTATTAAGCAGTAAAAAACTATATAGATTTGTGTGAAGTCATTTATGATAAAAAACAAGGAATTTAAGATAGGCGTAGCGTCTGAAATTGGCCGGTTAAAGGCCTTATTGATCCATAGCCCGGATAGCGGATTGGGTAAAGTTGTACCCTCAAAAGCGCAGGACTGGCTGTATGAGGATATTGTACACCTGGACACTATGCGCGCGGGTGAGTATGACTACTACGTAAAACTGCTGATGTATTTCCTGGACCAGGACAAGATAAAAGGCCGTTTGGCTGAAATTGATGCACCTGAAAATCAAAGGGCATTTTATAAACCCGATCATCCGGATTTTCACAGTTCGAACAAAGTAGTGGAGCTGCAATGCCTGCTGAGCGATATTTTGGCTGATGCAGAGATTAGGCTGAAACTGGTTTCTTCAGTCTGCGCGATTGAAAACTGCGACTATCGCTTGCAGCAGCGTTTGCTGGGGATGGACCCGCACGAACTGGCAAAGATCTTTATCTCCGGGTCGATTGATAACGAAAAGATGATCTTCGCCCCCATCCCCAACCTGATCTTTTCGCGGGATATCGGCATCGTCATCAACAAACACATCCTGATCAATAAACCGGCCAAAAAGGCACGTCAACGCGAAACCTTGTTGGCGCGTTATATTTTCTTTAACCATCCTTTGTTTAAAGATTACAAGGATAATATTATCGAATTACCGGAAACTGAACAGCACTTCCTTCGGCCCGGCGAAGACCAGACCGAGCGTACCACGTTAGAAGGCGGTGACGTTATGGTGATCAGTGCTGATCATGTAATTATCGGCTGTAGCGAACGCACCTCTGCCAGTGGCGCTAATGAAGCAATCAAGCTGTTATTTGCCAATAAGGTGGTGAAAAAGGTAACGGTAGTTAAAATTCCGCATAAGCGCGACTACATGCACATCGACACCATCTTTACCCAGGTAAAACGGAATGTATGGGTGCTTTTAGGTTCTTTGGCGATTACTAAAGCAGCGGTAAAAGAAATTGAACCAATCTCGTGGTTTGTAGATAACCGTCTGAAAGACCAGCCGGAGATCATTCAGTTTTATGCCGACCAGAAGCAGCCGCGCCGGTTTAAAAACCTGGAAGAATTACTGGACGATATCAGCCGTAACGATTTGGGCAGCACAGAACCGACCAAGTTTATTTATTCTGGTAATAATACGTTTCCATTTGATGCCCGCGAACAGTGGACAGATTCCTGCAACCTGCTGGCGTTAAAAGAAGGTGTAGTTTTAGGCTATGACCGTAACGATAAAACCCTGGAAGCCTTTAAACAAAGTGGGTTTAACGTTATTAAAGTTGCAGATCTGTTACAACAATTGGAGAGTGGCACGGTGACGGTGGAAAGCTTAACAGATACAATCATATTAATGCCTTCATCAGAACTTTCACGTGCCCGCGGTGGTTTCCATTGTATGAGCCTGCCGGTTTTAAGGGAAGAGATCAGTTAACGTTCATTAGTCCACCGGTTCATTAAGCATGAATCAGTTCAATTGACTAATGACAAATGAAACAATTTTATGACCATATTAATGATCCGCCCGGCAAATTTCGGGTATAACGAACAGACCGCTGAAAGCAACGCTTTTCAACAGCAAAGCCATGCTACAACCAGCGATGTGCAGGCAAACGCGCTCAAAGAGTTTGACAACTATGCCACTGTACTCAGAAATAATAACGTTGATGTTGTGGTAATTGATGACACGGCTGAACCAAGGAAACCTGATGCGATATTTCCCAACAACTGGGTTTCATTTCACGAGAGTGGTAACGTTTACCTCTACCCTATGCAGGCAGAAAACCGCCGCCTGGAGCGACGGGAGGATGTGATCCGTAAGCTGGAAGATCAGTTTCGGGTGAAGCACATGATCGATCTGAGCCGGTTTGAACTACAGCAAAAGTTTTTAGAAGGCACGGGCAGCATGGTGTTAGACAGGGTAAATAAAATAGCTTATGCCTGTATTTCACCGCGTACAGATGCAGAAGTGCTGTACACCTTTGCCGAATCTGAAGGTTACCGGATCATTACCTTTAAAGCCATCGACCAGAATGCTACCCCCATCTATCACACTAACGTTTTGATGTGCATGGGCAGCCAATTTGTAGTCATCTGCCTGGATGCCATTGCCGACGAAACAGAAAAACAAGAGCTATTAAATTCTTTTGCGATAACCGGCAAGGAAGTAGTTGCCATCACCTTCGAACAGATGAACCGCTTTGCAGGCAACATGCTGGAAGTAGAAAACAAACAGGGCGAAAAACTTTTGGTGATGTCTAAACAAGCCTATGAATCGCTGCATCAAGAGCAGATCGAGAAATTGAGCAAATATGCCAGACTAATCTATTCGGATCTGACCACCATAGAAACCATCGGCGGTGGCAGCGCCAGATGTATGCTAGCTGAAGTAGCGTTACCTTTGGTAGACTAAAGACAATGAGATAAAGGATTAAGGACGGTTGAAAGATAAAGACCGAACCACAAACTAATTAGATGATATTCTTTTGTCTATAGTCTTTCGTCATTAAGTCCAAAGTCTGCTTACGCACCTATTTTTCTTCCAAGCCGCTTACACCGCCAGAGATTACAAACTTCATCATTTGGGCGGCGCTCTTATCCAGTACTTTTACTTTATCCGCAGGGACAATCATCACTTCACCCGCAAAGGAATACGACCAGGGAAAATAAACGGCAACGTCATCAGCTAACCCAAGCGAGGTCAGGTCTTTCTGGGTAAGAAAACCGATACGTTTCACCCCCATTTCATTAATGGTTACCAAAACCGGTTCGCTGAATTTCTTTTCTTCCCCTACAAATGCTTCTGTTAAATCTTTAATGGATGAGTACAGAAACTTGAACAGTGGCAACCGGTTCAGCCAGCGGTTAAACCAATTTTTGATGGGGTCAGTCACTACAGTAGTTACCAGCACACCGGCGAGTAAAATTACCACCAATACACTTAGGATACCCATTCCAGGGATGTAAACCGGCTTACCTGTTTTAGGGCTAACCCATAAAATATCGCTCAGGTTCAGGGCTTTGTCAATACTCAGTACGGCCCAGATAATCAGGAATAATGCAGCGCCAAGAGGTACCACCACTAACAGCCCTTTGGCAAAATAGCGAAGTATAGCACCGGCAAATTTATTCATAACGAGGAAAAGAATTTACTCGTAAAAGTACACTCTTTTTACCCGCTGCGAAATATTTGTTAGTATTTCGTAAGGAATGGTGCCAATTTGTTTAGCCAACACATCTATCCCGTGCTTTTCATTGAAGACGATTACTTCGTCACCTTCTTTCACATCCACATCGCTCACGTCGATCATGCACATGTCCATCGCGATATTGCCTACGGTAGGCACCAATGTATTCTTCACCAGCATTTTACCTACCCCATTACCAAACGCACGTAAGTAGCCGTCGGCATAACCAATGCGCACAGTGGCAATCTTACCATCTTTATTCAGCTTGCCTAAACGACTGTAACCGATGGTCTCCCCCGCAGGCAGACGCTTGATCTGCGAGATACTGGTCTTTAAAGTAGCCACCTGCTGCAGCCCGTTCAGATGACTTGGCATCGCGGCGTCTACACCGTAAAGCCCGATACCCAACCTTACCATATCATACTGCGCCATGGGCCAGCGGATAATCGCCGACGTATTACAAATGTGGCGGATAAACTTATAGCCTAATGCTTGTTCTATTTTAAGATATGCCTTTTCATAACGCTTCATTTGTTTAAGCGTAAATGCATCGTGCTCCGGCGCATCAGAAGCTACCAGGTGCGAGAAAACTGACTTCACGCGGATATAGCGAATATCTTCCAGGAAATCGCACAAGGTATCAATCTCATGGTCTTCAAAACCCAGGCGGTGCATCCCGGTATCAATCTTCAGGTGTACCGGGTAATGCGAGATATCCTGCTGATAGGCAAAGCGCACAAAATCGTCCAGCATATTAAAGCTATAGATCTCGGGCTCCAGGTTATGCTCCACCATTTTATCAAATGCAGCAGCCTCGGGGTTAAGCACCATGATTGGCAGGGTAATGCCGCTTTCACGCAGGGCAACGCCCTCGTCTATGTAAGCCACGGCCAGGTAATCTACCTTGGCATATTGCAGCACGTTAGCAATCTCGAAGGTGCCGCTACCGTAAGACGATGCCTTAACCATAACCATCATTTTCACGTTCGGGTATAGTTTTGAACGGTAAAAGTTCAGGTTATTGATCATGGCATTCAGGTTCACTTCCATCTGCGTGCCATGTGCCTTTTGCGATAAGGCCCTGCTAATGCGCTCAAATTCGAAGCTCCGCGAACCTTTGATCAAGATCGTCTCCCCGCTAAACTCCAGATCACTTAAACGCTTTAATAACGTTTGGGTATCGGGATAAAAATGCTTTTTCAGGATATCGAAATAGTCCTGGTATTTAGATATGGCTTCACCTACCCCAATAAACTTGTCGATCTTTTTATCCTTCACCATATCGGCCACCTGGCGGTACAGATCTTCCTGCTTTAAGCCGGATTGGTAGATATCTGAAAGGATCAGTGTTTTGGTTTGGTGCTGTTTCTGCTGGTTCAGGTAGTTCAGCGCAATCTCCAGCGAATTGATGTCAGAGTTGTACGAATCATCAATGATGGTACAATCATTAATGCCGTTCTTCAGCTCAAGGCGCATACTCACCGCTGAAAGATGCTCGAGCCGTTTATCTATCTCTGCGGCTTCGTAACCAAGCACCAACATAGTGGCCCAGCAGGTAATAGCATTTTCAACAGAAGCTTCATCCAGAAAAGGGATCAGCGCTTCTATCTCCTTCCCTTGGTACCTGGCCCGCATATAATATTTTTTGGCGATCACCGTTTCGCTGAATACATACAGATCAGCCTCGCGTGATTTACGGCTCCAGGTAAACTGTTTAGGTGTGGGAAGATCTTTTTTATAATCGAGCAATTGATCATAGTTATAGATCATCAGCCCCGCATGCTTAAACAGCTTGAACTTTTCCAGCACCTTTTCGCGCCGATTGGCAAAACCTTCATCATGCGCAGTGCCGAGGTGGGTAAATATCCCTATAGAAGGTTTGATCATGTTCTCGAGCGCGTCCATTTCACCAACGGTAGAAATACCGGCTTCAAAAATACCGAGGTCGTTATCTTTAGTGATCTGCCATACGGAAAGCGGCACCCCTACCTGCGAATTGTAGCTTTTGGGGTTACGCACAATATTTTTGTCTGCAGCCAGCAATTGGTAAAGCCATTCTTTTACGATGGTTTTGCCGTTGCTGCCGGTAATACCGATCACCTGCAAATCAAACCGTTTACGGTGATAAGCGGCAAGCGTATGTAAAGCCTGCAGCGCATCTTCTACTTTAAGAAAGTTGGCACCAGAAAGCCGGTCGTCCTGCTCATGCTCCACTACAAAACTACGGACACCGGCATTATAGGCTTCGCGGATGAAATCGTGCCCGTCTCTTCTTCCCCTTAACGCAAAGAACAAACCTTCAGCCGGGTTTATTACCCGGCGGCTGTCCGTTAGCAATACGCTTACGGTAGCTTCCCTGACTATTGGTCCTTGTCCATTGATGATCTGGCGTACTTCTTTAATAGAATACAAACTGCTGAGCATACTGCTAATTTGAGGATATTTATGCCAAATAGACGAATTTACGCTTACTTTAGTTTTGATGGACGAACCCAAAGCAAGAAAAAAAATTACCGATCCGAAAACAGGGCTCGCTAAAGCCGAACATTACTGCGCTTACCAGGAACGTTCGCAACAAGAAGTGCGCGACAAGTTATATGAATGGGGGCTGTACCCCCAGGATATAGAACAAATTATATCCCAATTAATTGCAACTAACTTTTTAAATGAGGAACGTTTTGCCAAAGCATACGCACAGGGGAAGCTAAACCAGAAAGGCTGGGGTAAAATAAAAATAAAGCAGGGCCTGAAACTGAAAAGAGTGTCAGATCCGCTGATAAAAAAAGCGCTGCTTTCACTAGACCTTGATGATTATTTAGCAGTGCTGAAGAAGATTTTAGAAAAAAAACGACGGTTGGTTACCGAAAAAGATGCCTTTAAACGCCATTATAAGCTTAAACAGTATGCTTTATCACGGGGTTTTGAGATGGACTTAATTTTAGATGTTTTGAAAACCAACGACTTATAAAAAAGTTTAAAAAAATTTAATATTAGCTCTTGCAGAAAGCCAGTTTCTCCCTATATTTGCATCACCAAAACGGAAGACACCTGCTAAGGCAAGGGTCAAACAAAAGCGAAAGTAGCTCAGTTGGTAGAGCACAACCTTGCCAAGGTTGGGGTCGCGAGTTCGAATCTCGTCTTTCGCTCTCGAATCCCTCTCGAAAAAAGAGGGATTTGTTTTTAAAAGGTAAATTACTAATTTGGTTTAGTAATTTGAATCACCTGCTCGGCCCCGATTATCGGGGTAATAGACACGTCCCGATTTAAATCGGGATGATCCTAAAAGAAAGTGCGGGATAAAGCACTTTAAAATTATCACCTGCCTGGGTGGTGGAACTGGTAGACACGCAGGACTTAAAATCCTGTGATCCTTAAAGATCGTGCGGGTTCGATTCCCGCCCCAGGTACAAAGCCGCAAATTGCGGCTTTTGTTGTTTTATGCCTTTTTATACCTACATCCTTCAATCACAAAAAAACGGTCACTTTTATGTTGGGCATACTGCAAATCTTGATGAACGTTTAAATCGTCACAATAACGGTTTTGTAAAAGCTACAAAAGGAAAAGGCCCGTGGATGATTGTCTACACTGAAGAATACAGTACGAAACTAGAAGCTAACCAGCGGGAAATTTATATCAAATCAATGAAAAGTCGGATATTTATTAAGAAGCTGATAGACACGTCCCGATTTACATCGGGATGATCCTTAAAGATCGTGCGGGTTCGATTCCCGCCCCAGGTACAAAGCCGCAAATTGCGGCTTTTGTTGTTTTATGCCTTTTTATACCTACATCCTTCAATCACAAAAAAACAGTCGCTTTTATGTTGGGCATACTGCAAATCTTGATGAACGTTTAAATCGTCACAATAACGGTTTTTGGTACCATATAATAAAACTATTGGAGGCAAATACACGCCTGGCGTTTTCAATTCCTGATATTTTCTTTACTGTCGTAGCTTATTAAGATGATATATTTCTCAGCCTTGTGCAACGTTTGGTGACGCTATCACGTCTTACAGACACATCGATCATCATAATGAAACTAATAAAACAGGTTATTTGCCTACTATTTATGCTTGTTATAAGCTTAAATGTAGTTGCCCAAGAAGCTGAAAAATGTAATTGCAGCGAAATTATCAGCTTTTTAGCAGACAAAATTTCGAAGGACTACAGTGGCTTTACTACAAAAGTAAATACAGGAAACCGCCCATTATATAACAGAATATTAGATTCGGTATCTCTAAAAGCAAAGCGCACAGATAACATTGACAGTTGTTACCTGTTGACCAAGCGATTAACCGGCTTTTTTAAAGATTTGCATCTTCGTACACAATATAAGTGGCAATACAGAGATAAATACCCCGAGCGTATGCTTGCTTTAAAGCGGCAGTTGAAAATCAGTGACACCTCTACTCCGAGGGTCAACACTAAAACCACTATGCTGACGCTTGATGAAAAAACGCTTCTCTTATGTCTACCCTCCTTTCAAAGCGAGCAAAAACCCATAATCGATAGTATTCTTAATGCCTATAAGAGCCGGTTGGCAAAAATACCGAACCTCGTAATCGATTTGCGTGACAACGACGGTGGATACGATTACACATACAGCAACTTACTTCCTTATATTAATAAAAATCCCTATCTGGTTCATTATTATGAAATCCTGGCTTCGGATGATGCAATTGAACTTTACGAAAGCAGTCGGGACAATGCTCAACTGAATCAAGCAACAAGGGATTATTTTGCAAGGGCAGTAGAAATAATGAAAGTTAACAAGGGTAAGTTCGTCAGTCTATCAGGGAAGCGGATTGACACCATTAAAACGCAGAATAACTCTAACTACCCCTTGCGTGTGGCCATAATAACCAATCGGGGAACGATGAGTGCGGCCGAGAATTTAGTAGCTATCGCCCGGCAAAGTAAACGTGTAACCGTGTTTGGTGATAATACAGGAGGAGCCATTGATTATACCGAAGTGCTTTGGTTAGACGTACCCGCATTTCCAGATCTTCAATTGATCGTGCCGGTACAACGGTCCACAAGACTTCCTGAACAACCACTTGACAATGTTGGTTTTGCACCGGATGTCAGATTAACATCCAATGAAGATGCCTACAAGACCATCCAAAAATGGCTCAACGGGAAACATTAGTTTAACTTATAATGTACCTTTAGCAGGGCGCTATGTTATGCTTTTTAGCTGCGTTTGCTGATTGCCAATTGTTTTGTGCGCTAAGCTGGACTAGTACCGTTCATCCTGCATGTTCTGTTCGTAGCCCAGGTGATCAACTCGTCTCCGGGTTTATACCGACCATGCCAGGGCATTTGTTGCTCGCCTATACTTTCTTGGTGGATTTATAATTTCTATTGAACATATTTGGATAAACTTCCCGCCATCCGCGATATTTGATGGGTTTAAATGCCCGAGAAGCGCTATATGTTCGAAAAATAATCTGAAAACTATATATTTTGTACCCCGATTTCCGCGGTTGTTTTTATAGCCTTGCCATCCGGCTCCGCACACTTTTCCGACGGCGCCCCAACTTTTCTGATTGAACCGTCATTTAAACCTACTTAGTAATTTTTTGGTATATTGATTTGATGCCAGTTGATCCGCCCGCGAGGCCCATTTTGCGGCATCGCGCAGCGCCGGGTCATTCGGCGGCAGTAAATCGACAAAAGCAAGCGCCGTCTCGTAAAGGATACTGGCTGCATTTCCCGAATATTGCCTGGCCGCCATTTTTTTCTCTTCAGCGAATCCCGGTATTCTGGTGCTGTCCTGCTTACCACTGAGGAAAGGTTCCATCACCTGTTCGAACATAAGCTTGTCCTGTTGCCGGGCGAAATTCGTATCTATCACCATCTGGGTAGCAGCCAGCCTGTATCCTGCTTTCTTTAAACCATCTTTTAGCCCCAGTTTGCGACAATGATAAAGCGCAGTACGATCATAGCTTAGCTGTTTCGCTTTATTCAATAGCGGGTAGATCTTTTCTGCAACAGCCATTGCTTTTACGGCGGTCTTTGTGTCGCCATTTTTCACGGCATCTCCCCAAGCAAAGTACAAATGCTGGTCGAAGAATTCGTTGGCGGCTATGTCACGCTTTGCGGAGGTAAATATGGACAGATGGTTTGCTATCAACGGCATAGCTTCCGACCAGGTACGGCCAGAGTTATCCAGTAA
Source organism: Mucilaginibacter straminoryzae (assembly GCF_022953055.1). Lineage (GTDB taxonomy): Bacteria > Bacteroidota > Bacteroidia > Sphingobacteriales > Sphingobacteriaceae > Mucilaginibacter > Mucilaginibacter straminoryzae. The sequence goes on from NZ_JALJEJ010000008.1 coordinate 130,974, forward strand.
AAATCGGACTTCAGCGCTATCAATATCCTTCTTTTTAAGCGAAACTGTGTAGGCTTTCAGCACGTCCGCATTATCCAGTTGGAATTTTGTACGTAACTCAAGATACTCTTTTAAAAAGGCTTTTTGACGTTCGCCCTTAAGGAAGCGGGTTTCCATAACGCTGAGCTTGACAGACGCATCACTTTTCTCCAAAGCGGCTTTTCCAATCTCAATGAATTGGGAAGCCTCCATAAAATCAGTGTTCCGGCTGCGAATTGTGCCGTCTGCATTTAAAAAAAGCCAGGTTGGGTAAGCTTTCACGCCATACTGTTTTGCAAGCGCAGGCCCCTCTCCTTTTTCAGCGTTAAGACGATAGGATATATAATATCTATTGTAGAATGTCCCAACTCCTTGTTGAATAAAAACTTCCTGTTCCATGCGTTTACATGGACCGCACCAATCGGTATAAACATCCACGAATACTGGCAACTTCTTTGCCTTCGCCTCAGCAAGCACCTCATCCCAACTGCCCTTAAAAAAATCGATCCCTTGCGCTGCGGTCTGAGCAAATGCGCAGGCGGAAAGGCCAGCAATGAGCATGCAGCAAACAATAAGTCTATTCATAATTTAGTTATGATGTGTTTTGACAAACCGAATCTTCGGATATAAGTTATCAAATTATATTTAACAATAACGCTATATTAGCGCAAATCCAGTCGTAATTGCCATTTCATACCTTAGAAGCTAAAATGATTGGAAATTTTGGCGCCGCAACTGCGGCTTTTATTAGTTTATGTCCTTTAACCTAAATACTCTAGTCGTAAAAAAGCGGTCCGCGTTAGGTTAGGCACATTGCGAATTTTAATGCACGTTTCAACCGTCACAATAGCTTCTTGCTAACCCTGTGCTTCCTGCTTAGCTTTCTTTCAACAAAAGTATTGATGAGCTAACAAATATAATTGATATATCAATTATATTTGTATCAATTATTTATGGAAAAGCTCGATGATATTTTATTTTACCAGTTAGACAAGGCCATCCGTACTTACCGGCAGTTCGCGCAGCATCGCATCATGTCGGCAGGATTTGAACTAACCATAGACCAATGGCTGGTGCTTCAGGCCATCGTGGACGATCCCAACCGTAATCAGCAAGAGGTTGCCGAGGCTGCCTTTAAAGATTTCGCATCTGTTACCCGCATTATCGAATTACTGGTAAAAAAAGGTTTTCTAAACAGATCCATTCATCCTGATGACCGGCGCAGGTTCCTGCTAACCCCTACCGAAAAAACAGACCGGGAGTTAGCGAACATACGTTCTATAACTATGCAAAACCGCAAGACCGCCTTAAAAGGTATTCCTGAGGCAGATTTCGACTGCTTGCATCAATGCCTTAACCAAATCATCAATAACTGTAAAAAATCATGAAATTTATTACCGTCGCGTTTATTACTATTATCGCTTACACCACCGTTTCAGCGCAAAACTTACGGTTGACTAAAGCGGACAAAACGAAAATCATCAATAGAACGGTAAAGGAACTACAGGCTAATTACGTTAACCTTGATACCGCCAGAAAGATGAGCCAGTTCATTCGACAACAGTTTCATCACGGCATGTACGATACCATCTCTTCGCCCCGGATTTTTGCAGAACACCTGACCAGCGACCTGTTAGCTGTTTATCATGACGGCCACCTATCGATATCCTATGAGCCTGGCCTAACCGATCAGTCCGGCTCTGTCGATACCGTAGCTGAAAGACAGCGTTTCCTCAATTTCCGTAAAAAACACAATTTCGGCTTTGATAAGGCGGAAATCTTACCCGGCAACATCGGCTACTTAAAGATCAGCGGTTTCTTTCCGACCGATTTGGAAGGTAAAGCGATGGCACTTGCGGCCTTCAGATTCGTCAGCAATGCTAAGGCGCTGATCCTAGACCTCCGGGAAAATCGTGGTGGCGAACCGGCTATGGTAAGTTATGTCTGCGGTTTCTTTTTCCCCAGCCGCACACATTTGAACGACCTTTACACGCGGAGCAGCCACTCACTGGAAACTTTTTGGGCCGACCCAAATACCGAGCTCACCGCATTGCAAAATATACCGATCTACATCTTGACCAGTAAAACCACTTTTTCTGCGGGTGAAGAATTAACCTATGACCTGCAAACCCAAAAGCGGGCCATGGTGATCGGAGAAGCAACCGGAGGTGGTGCACATCCTGTCCAGCCTTTTCCATTAGTTAAAGGTTTTATCGCCAATATTCCCTATGCGCGGGCGATCAATCCGGTTACACAAACAAACTGGGAAGGCAAAGGCGTACAGCCAGACCTGGTCGTACCGGCAGACCAGGCCCTTTCTGCCGCAGTAAAACTAGCCGGAGAACAGACTAAACATTGATCACCAAAAGCGCCAAGTTGCAGCTTTTGGTGGTTTTATAGACTTGTAAAATCTTATACTTCCAACTTTTCTAAGGCTGCCCATCCAGATCAGGCTTAAACAATCGCACACTCGTAATTGTTCAGTGTTGTATGAACGTTCAGCGAAAGCAATTGTTAAGTCCATTTTTCATTTTCGCACTCATCATACTTATCCCATCGCTAGTGCTCGGTATCCACAATGGTAAGAAATTATGGAATATTTACATCAGCAGTCCGGATCGTTACGAATTCACAAAAGCCAAACTCCTCAGAAATTACCATGGTAAATACAATAACCATGCTACCTATCAATTCAGGTACAAAGGAAAAATTTTAGAGGGCAGCGCAGGTAGCATCTTATGGGGAGCTGTCGGGGAAGAGGTCACAATATATTTTGAAAAGAACAATATCGAAAACAACGGCATACTGAGTGGTTTATTCTTCCTTGCCGTCGGCCAATGGCTTATCTTTTTAGTGTTAGGGGCCTATATAGTTTTTAAACTTGTCCACTATCTACGATAACAAGCTTATACCCTTTGCCGCGTACAACAGCAATTTTTATGAGCGGGTCGCATTCCAGTTTCTTTCGAAGTTTTGAGATAAACATATCCAGGCTTCGCCCTACAATAACGCCTTCATCTTCCCATATCTCTTTTTGCAACCGGGTTCTCTCAATGGTTTCATTAGGCGCCATCGCAAAAATCCTAAGTAACCGGGTTTCTGTCCCGGTAAGGTCTATGGTCTTTTCGTTAATGACAAGCTTTCGATTCTTTGGGTCGAACAGCGTCTCGCCTATCGTGAACACATCGGTATTCTGATCGTCAGGTAAGGATTTTCGCGGCTTTCGGGGACTCCAGAAAATAAAACCGAGAAAGGCTAGTAATGGCAAACTACCCAGAAGACAGCCGTTCTTTGCAGTAATAATTCCTGCCGGCTTAAATTCAATATTGATCACATAACTCGCTTTGGGTTGCCTTCTTCCGACACAGGCGATAATATCATCTTTTTTATTTGGAGATATCGCAAAGCCATAGGCAATGCCAGACTTACCCCTATTCAGCACATTTACCACATAATCGCCCGCGAGTGGATCTTTCGCTAGCAAACGTCGGGTAGTATTTACCAGAGAATCTGTTTGAAAGGTAAACGCATGCTCAAAACTGATCTGGTATACATTTTCAGTGATCTTTTCTACGGGAAGCACCCTCGATGTACTATCGCCCGATTGTAACAGCAACTCATGCCCTATCCTCCGGAGCAAAATTTCCCTTCTGCTCATATCGAAATCGTCGCGGTTAGCCCGGCCAACAAATACGCAGATCGCCACAATAAACAGCATCGGCAAAATCACAAAAAGGTATTTGCGTTTCCCGTCCAGAAAATTTATGCTATCTAACATACTGTCAACATCTTATTTACAAAGTTTACATTTTTATTTACAATCCAGGTTCTTCAGGCTCAAATATGTCAAAGTAATTTCGCTGCATCAAACTGATAGATTATGAAAAATGCAAAAATGAAAAAGTTATTTGTGCTTGCTCCGGCAGTCATCCTGGTATTACTCCTACTGAATTCTTTTATGGTAAAAGAAAAAGAGACTAAAATAACCAGTGATGATAAATCAGGCCCTTTGAACATTGTTTTCAGATCTGCGGATGGCGGGCAAACGTGGCAAAACATCAGCAAAGGACTGCCTGAGCACTTGCAGAAAGAAGGTATTAGCAACCATAACGTATTTGCAAATGAGCGTGGGCTTTATTTACGCGCTGGTAATGGCTTTTATCATAGTGAACCCTATTCTGCCACTACTTTCTGGGAAAAAGAAACATTCCCGGGTAACCAGCGGGAAATAGCCCCCGGAAATAATGGAATATTTGCCTATAACTTCAGGGGACAATTCTTACAAAAAACAAACGGCTCGAGTGACTGGTCGCCCAGGTACACAAATTTTCAAAAGCAAGCCATACAGCTTAACAAAACGGCTGATTGGATGTCCAAAAACTATAACGAGAAACAGGTAAGCAGCGTTTTTGAAACTACCGGGGGCACGGTTTTCATTGGTTCCAACAACGCCCTTTACCGATCTGCTAACCATGGAAAAACCTGGCAATATGTGCATGTAAGTGGCTGGATACTAAAAATGGCAGAGGCTAATGGGGTGCTCATGGCGGCCAGCACGCAGGGAATTTTAAGATCGACTGATAATGGCCAAACCTGGGCAAGTGTGATTGGCGAAAGTGGTGCCGGCGTTACTGTTGAACGTATTGATGGCGGGTTTGCGGCTATTGCCTATAACACGATTACCCATACTAACACGATATATATCTCGCAGGATAGTGGCAAAACCTGGAGCGATGCAGGAGAAGGACTTCAATTTTCTACGGGTAGTCCGTTGCTCAAACAACTATTCGATCCACAGCCTTCGTTGTATATTTCATCAATTGAACAAGTGGGTAAATATTTAATGTGCGGTAGCTCGGCGGGTATATTCCGGTCAGTAGATATGGGTAAAACATGGGAGAAGCTGCCACTTTCTTCTATAGAAAACAAAGGTTTCAGTTTATATGCTGCAGGCAATGTAATCTATGCCATCTCCAATAAGGGATGTTAATTTAGCATATCAATGATGTTTAACATTATTCGGATCTATCTCCCCGATAACCCCGGGGGATAGAAACCTCATCGCAAATAAATTGGCGTTGTTAGTAGCCTCTTTTTAATGGCTCTCTATCAGCTTTTCCAGAATTTTCTTCCCCGGCAGGTTACCTGGAAACATTTCTACAGACTTACGGTACATATCCATCGCTTCCTGCTTTTTTCCCGCTTGAAGTAATGCTTTACCGTAACTATCATAAGTATTCCAGCTTTGCGGATATAACAAAGTGCAATTTTTTAAGGCCTCCCGTGCGGCAGCTTCGTGGTGATCTTCCAATAATTCAAGGCCGAGTTCATTCAGCTCACGCTCATCCATAAAGTAATGCAGCGTATCAGATTTCAGGCGATTGAATAAAACTGCGGCGGCGTCCGGGCCGCTTTCCAATAGTTTCTTTATATATGGTTTAAACAATGATCGTTTAGGCTCCGGTTCTTTTTTAAAAATTTCCTGTCCATAGACTAAATTCAATACCTCCTTGCAAGCCAGGCCGAAACCAGTGCTTTCTGCGTTATCCAGCAAAATCACGGTACGCTGATGCGTGCTATCATGCCAGAAAAAAGTAAAGAATCCGGGCTCGCGACCGGTATGCATCACTATTTTACCTAAACTACTCAATTCGGGCAGAAACCATCCGAGCCCGTATGATGCGGACCCAAATTCTCCATCAGGCATGGCTTTCGAACCGTCATTAAAACGAAACGGAGTAAACATGGTATCTAACATGCGCCTGTTAAGTAATTTGTTTGCATCAAGGGCAGCGGCAAACTTCATCAGATCACCGGTAGTACTTACAATATTGGTCGGGCCATAAAGCAAGCGAAGGTTATAGCTCCAACGCCTCACCTTTTTACTTGAACTAATTGGTTCCAGGTCGTCCATATAATGATGACGGATAATATAACCAGTCACCTGATCCGCATCGACGGGTTTGCTTCCGAGCAGATAACTACTTTTCATACCAGCAGGCAGAAAAATATGCCGATGTAAATAGTCTGCGAAAGACTGTCCGCTTACTTTTTCTACCAGCAGTGCAAGAATAGCAAAGCCCAGGTTATTATAGCGCCACTGGCCGCCTGGTGCAAAAGCTAACGGTTTAGCTGACCGTTTTAATGCCGGAATAATGGAATCGTTTGTTGCCATATAATTGCTGTCGGCGTCAATCAGTGGAAAGAAGAGTTCTTCTTTATCCGGCAACCCCGAAGTATGGCTGAGCAAGTGGCGTACAGTAATGTTTTTATAAGGAAAGTCAGGGAAGTACTTCGTCAATGGATCGTCCGGATGAACCTTCCCCTGCTGTACCAGTTGCAGTACGGCTGTAGCCGTAAATGTTTTAGATACAGAACCAATTTGAAAGGCCGAGTTAACCGTGTTTCTTTTTGGGGTGTTCAGTTGTGAGAAACCCACGGAACGGCTATAAACTACTTTATTCTTTTCTGCTACCAGGACATTGCCGTTGAATTTACGGGCAGTATCCAGCGTGTTGAATAAGCTATCCAGCTTTTGATGTTTTTGTGCAAAGATTGGGGAGGTTATACAGATCATCCATAAAAGGATGAAATAAAGCTTCGGTTGTTCCATGTATTTACGCTGATTGTTTTTTATCACAATCAGAGTACCATAAGAAAAAAACCTTCAAATCGGCGCAGAATGGCTATATCTTCTAATGGACAGCCCCAAAGGTGTTCAAATTCGGACACTAAAGCGTTCGTAAATGCACCTTCGGTTTATGAAAATGCACGTCGTATGTTCGGGCTATTGGAATATGAATAACTGGTTTTTTAAGAACTTCTTCTGCTGATCTCCTGAATGATCTGATCAAGTTCAGTCGTACTCTGATGGAGCATTTTTATTAAAGCAGGGTATTCATCCGGGTTATCTACCAGTTCGAACAACTTGCTTATTCCGATGATATTGGCTAAAGGTTTTCTAACGGCATGTGATTGCAGGAAACCGATTTCATCTAATTGGTTTTCTGCGTGGTCTAACTTATTCTGGGTGTTTACAAAATCAGAAATATTGTAACCGATGCAATAAACACAATCAGGCACACCATTACTGTCTGTGATGCATTGCATTTCCCACTGTGTGGTAACGAAGCCGCCTAAGCCATCGTGCTTTCTCAAAGTCACTGGGAATAATGTTCCGGGTGTTTCAATGCACTTCGTGCCGACTTCGCTGCAAAGGGCAATATCATCGGGGTGTAACGTTACCGAAAAGAGTTTCCCGGTAAGTGTACCCATACCCAAGCTAAAATTACTATCGTAACTGGGACTAACGTACTTGTAGCGGCTGTCCATCCCGATCATAATCGTATAGAAAAATGAGGACGATCTTAAAAAATTATTAATTTTCTTATAAGTAAACATTTGGTAAAGATAATGCTGTATGCAACTACAAGCATTCCTAATTGAAGTAATTGCTAAACATATCTTGTTTAAGGACAAACGTGCCGGTTTACCCTTAAACAAGATAGGAATTTACCTACAATTACCGTTAAAACGCTACGTGTGCACGTATGCCAAACACATTTACCGGGCCGCGATCTGCATTATATGCCGGGTGCAAAATGAATTGGTAATCCGGCGATAGCCAGAACATTTTTTGATAGGCGTTTACCTTGTAATAGATTTCGGCGATCATTTCTGGCGAGTAATTCAGCTTACCATCACCGATAATGAAACCGTATCCGCCGTTCGCCAGGTAATCCCTATGGGCGCTGGAGAGCCCGTTCCCAACAAATGCAATGGCCACCTCATCGTCTTTGCGGCCCCATGAAGCGCCTTTGAGCAGCGCACCGAAACTTACGGAACGATCAATCTCTGTAAAATACCAGGTTTCGGTATGTCCGTCGTTCCAGCTTGCTTTAGCGAAAACGCCAAAATTATTGTTAAGATATTGATCGGCGCTGATTCCCCATCCGTATTTATGACGGCCATATCGTTGGGTTGAATCCACCACCGGGGAAACAGGATTTTGTTCAATAGCTGTACGATAATTACCCATTTTGCCATTATTCATAAAAGCGAGAATGCGAAACGTACCAGGCTGTCCGGAGAAGGTATACCGCTTTTCAAATTCTGCGGTCTGCGTATTGGCTTTAGCTATTTTCGCATCCCAGGTAGATGAATTTGCCTGGGTAACGCTCATGGTTATGGCAAAACGCAAAGTCCAGGTAGGTTGCCCAAGTTCTGCGACAGAACCTAACACATACCCGCGGGTATTGGCTGGATAGTCCCAAGCACCGTTATCCATCAATGACCAGTTCATGAACTGGCTGCGGGGATCATGGCTGAAATTATTTCCATCAAAAAAATCGGCCATGCCAAATTTACCTGCGGTGATAGAGAAGTATCGCTTACTCCTTATTTCTGCAAGTTGGTTTATATCGTCAGCCACGGTATCCTTATCCTTCCCCCATTGAAAAAGTTGCTTTAAATAAAGCCGGGCGATATAAATAGACGGGGCTACCGTATTAACCCGGAAAGTTTCGCCGTTGGGGAAGCCTGCAATACCCGTTGTTTTGCTTAAGCCGGATCCGCCGGATAATTCCGGGTTAAATACAGCCGTTGCGCCTTTCCATAAATGTGCAGCCCCAAACAAGGTTGACGTAATGGAGGTTTGCGTTTCTTCTTTTGCTGACAGGCTATTATTGCCTGAATAAGGTGCATGAATAGCCGGCTTGTATTGTGTAATCACCGTTTGCTGAAAATGAAAACTGAATGTTTTTTGTTTCAGGCTGTCTTGTGCTAGGATATCTTCGCTCAGGAGCAGGCAAAAGAATATCAGGATGAAAAATATATATTTTTTCACGATTGTAGTTTTTGATTGTTTTTAGAATTGTTTGAATTCAGCAGCTATCGATGATAGCCGCTGAAGCATCAGTGTTTTTGGATAATCCCCAACATCCGACGACCTATGGTTAAAGCCACTGATTGAATTTATTGATGAAGCAGTTTTTAACGAATTGGGTAAGCAGGCAATAGCTGAACAGGATACCTATAAGCCATGGAAAAAAGCTGAATGGTAACCACTGCATCTTTAACACTGGTGCAAGCGGAGTAAACGGCAAACTGATACCAATAACCATGATGGCCGTAGTAAGCGCCAGCACAGGTGCTGCCGCCCAACTCTGGATGAAAGGTATCTTACGCGTGCGGATCATATGCACGATCAATGTTTGGGATAACAGGCTTTCTACAAACCACCCGGTCTGAAACAGGGTTTGATGCGCAGGTAGATTGGCCTTAAAAACAAACCATAGTACCGCAAATGTGGCATAATCGAATATCGAGCTGATGGGGCCGATAAACATCATAAACTTGCTGATGCCTGAAGCATCCCATTTGCGCGGTTGTACAATGTATTCTTCGTCCATGCTATCCCATGGGATTGATATTTGCGATATATCATACAATAAGTTATTCACCAGTATCTGTATGGGCAACATCGGAAGGAACGGCAGTAAGGCACTGGCGCCCAACATACTGAACATATTACCAAAGTTGCTGCTGGCGGTCATTTTAATGTATTTGATAATGTTACCAAAAGTTCTTCTGCCATAAATTACGCCCTTGCGCAATACCATCAGGTCTTTTTCGAGCAAGATGATGTCTGCACTTTCTTTAGCGATATCTACCGCAGTATCCACCGAAATTCCTACATCTGCATCACGCAATGCAGCAGCATCGTTAATACCATCGCCCATAAAACCTACTGTGTGGCCTTTCTCCTGCAACACTTTTACTACCCGCGATTTCTGTAACGGACTTAACTTAGCCATGATGCTTACTGTATCTAAACTGCCTTTCAGCTCGTCGTCGCTCATTTTTTCCAACTCCTTACCCAATAGGATATGGTTAACTGGAATACCTACATCCTGGCAAATCTTTCTGGCAACAATCTCATTATCGCCTGTCAGCACTTTTATTTCGACACCTAATTTGTGCAAGGCCTCTATAGATGGTTTGGCAGAAGGCTTGGCAGGATCCAGAAAACCAATAAAACCGGTTAAAACCATGTTGCTTTCGTCTTCTACAGAATAAGTTAAAGGGCGCTCATCATAGGCTTTTACTGCAACCAATAATACCCGCAGACCTTCTTCATTTAATTTCCTCGACGTATTCAGTACCGTCTTACGCATCTTTCCATCCATCGGGATAATTGCGTTTGTTTTGATCTGCAATTGCTGATCTGAACCCGGATTAAAAGCATGGGTGCATAAATCCAGCATTTCTTCTACCGCACCTTTACAAATAAGCAGATGTTGATGACTGGCGTCTTCCAGAATAACAGACATACGTCTGCGCTGGAAATCGAAAGGTATTTCGTCTATTTTATGATAGGTTTCTCCTTCTTGCATGCAAGCGTGCTCATCGGCATGCTCCAGAACGGCAATGTCTAGCAGATTTTTTAAACCTGTTTGGTAATAACTGTTCAGATAAGCCCATTTCATTACTTCGTTATCCTCTGCACCAGCTACGTTCAGGTGTCTTTCCAGCACAATCTTATCCATGGTAAGGGTACCTGTCTTGTCCGTACAGAGAATATCCATAGCGCCAATGTTCTGTATCGCATTCAGGCGTTTTACCACTACTTTGCGTTTAGACATATTAACAGCTCCTTTAGCCAGGTTAGCCGTTACAATCATGGGCAGCATTTCGGGGGTAAGCCCTACAGCGATAGACAAGCCGAACAGAAATGCTTCCAGCCAGTTGTCTTTCGTAAAGCCGTTGATCAGCATCACTGCAGGCACCATCACCAGCATGAAACGAATAAGCAGCCAGCTCACACTGTTTACACCCTTATCAAAACTTGTTTCGGCGCGTTTGCCAACCAATGACTTTGAAAGCGACCCGAAATAGGTTTTGTCGCCCGTGTTCACAATAACGGCCATGGCAGTTCCGCTTACCACGTTTGTGCCCATAAAGCAGGTATTATTTAATTCTAATACGGAGAAAAAAACAGCATCAGGGACTGCAGCGGAAATTTTTTCAACAGGAACAGATTCACCTGTCAGCATGGCCTGGCTTACAAACAGATCTTTTGATTGCAGAATGCGTACATCAGCGGGGATCATGTCACCTGCTGCCAGTTGAATGATGTCGCCGGGAACCAATTGCTTGATATCTACTTCTTCCCTTGCGCCGACTGGCCGCAGAACTGTAGCGGTGGTTCTGACCATGGATTTCAGCTTCTCTGCCGCCTTGTTGCTGCGATACTCCTGCACAAATCTTAGCAGTACGCTAAGGATAACCATAATACTGATGATCAGCACCGTTGAATAATCGCTATCTGACGGTGCCTGGATAATGACATCGGTAATCATTGAAATAACAGCCAGTACAACCAGTACGCCTATAAACGGATTAAGGAAGGCTTGTAATAGCTGTAAATACCAGGCAGGCGCCTGTTCATGGGACACTTCATTCAGCCCGTAGATCAGTAAACGTGAACGTACCTGGTCTTTTTCAAGCCCGGTCTCATTACCATCTAACAGAGTAAAACATTCTTTTTTTTCAGCTGCAGCAATTCTTTTCAGGTGAAGTTCGGCTGCATAGTCGAGGCCCTTGTAGTTTAGGCCTACAATGTGGTTACTTCTTTTAAGCATACGTCATGATTAGCCCTGCCGGGCCAGCTTAAAAGAAGTGGTCCCGGTCAGGAAATTTCCATTAATTGATTTTGATAACTACTCGGACCAGAATCCATTTTTCTTGTTTTTTTTGACGCTGCGAAGTAAGAGAAAAAATATTTGCAATGCAATTGCATTTTTATAGCCGGCATTTATCACAATGCCCCTTAACAATCAGGTTCATTTCTGACAAAATGAAACCCGCGGGCAAGCCAATATCAGGTATTTTTGTATCGGGCAGGCAATAGGTTTCTTTACAAACCGTGCAATAAAAATGCACGTGGGTATCGTGGTGCTCGGCGGGGTCGCAATTATCGCATAGCGCGTATTTATGCACACCCGTACCATCGTCTATCAAATGTACCAGGCCATTTTGCTCAAATGTTTTCAGCGTGCGGTAAATGGTAATACGATCTGCCGGCGCCATGGCTTTTTCAATGTCGCTCAGCCCTAAGGCCGACTGGCGGCTTAACAAATATTCTAAAACCAGCAGCCGCATTGCCGTAGGCTTAATGCGATGGTCTGTCAACCGTTGTTCTAAAAGTGTCGTCATGGGGCGATCTGAATGCGGAACATGATGGTATAAAAAAAGGCCCGAAGGCCTGTTATCTTAATTTCTGAATTCGCAATTAAGCGATATAACTTTCTGCCTTCTGTAAAGCTTTGTCCAATCCGGTGATATCTTTACCGCCTGCTGTTGCGAAGAAAGGCTGACCGCCGCCACCACCCTGGATCTCTTTAGCCAGTTCGCGAACGATGTTACCGGCATTTAATCCTTTTTCTTTTACCAGGTTATCGGCGATCATCACCGTCAGGTTTGGTTTGCCGTCGAAATCAGCAGCCAATACCAGGAACAGGTTCGGAACGATGTCTTTCAGCTGATACGCCAACGTTTTTACAGCTTCTGCATTTGGTAAAGCTACTTTATCTGCGAGGAAGTTAATTCCGTTGACGGCTTTAGCTTTAGCAGCCAGCTCGGTTTTTAAACCGGCAGCCTTTTCCAGTATAGAGCGTTCAATGTCCTTCTTCAGCTTATTGTTCTCTTCCAGCAAGCTTTCAACACTTTTAGCTACATCTTTAGGGTTCTTCAGCAGTTCTTTCAGTTGTTGAATCAGCTTGCTTTGGTCGCTGATATAGTTTTCTGCGATAATGCCGGTAATGGCCTCGATCCGGCGGACACCGGCAGCAACAGCGCTTTCTGAAGTGATCTTGAAGAAACCGATCTGCCCCGTAGCTTTTACGTGTGTACCACCGCAAAGCTCTTTAGAGTAATTATCATCAAATGTGATAACGCGCACAAAGTCGCCATACTTTTCGCCGAACAATGCGGTAACACCGCTGGCCAGCGCTTCCTGGTAAGGCACGTTCCGTTCTTCTTTCAGGAAGATATTCTCGCGGATTTTTGCATTGACAATCTGTTCAATTTGCTGTATTTCTTCTTCGGTTACTTTGGCGAAGTGTGAAAAGTCGAACCGCAGGTAATCGCTGTTTACTAATGAACCTTTCTGATTCACATGCGAACCCAACACCTGCTTCATCGCGGCATGCAATAAGTGGGTTGCCGAGTGATTGCGATTAGTACTTTGACGGCGCTCCGGATCTACATAAGCGGTCAATACATCGCTGACATTTTCAGGCAGTTCGTCTGCAAAATGAACAATCAGGCCATTCTCTTTTTTAGTATCCGTAACCTTTATGATAGAACCATCAAGAAAGATCAGTTCACCTGTATCGCCCACCTGGCCACCGCTTTCGGCATAAAAAGGCGTTTTATCTAACACAATCTGGTACTGCTCTTTACCCTTGGCTTTTACCTTGCGGTATTTCACCACGTGGGCTACCGTCTCTAATTCATCATACCCGGTAAATTCTACGTTATCCTCTTCCTGCAGCAAAATCCAATCACCGGTATCAATAGCCGTAGCTGCACGCGAACGGTCTTTTTGTTTTTGAAGTTCAGCTTCGAAGCCTTGCATATCAACCTTTAAACCAGCTTCACGAGCTATAAGCTCCGTAAGATCAATCGGGAATCCGTATGTATCTTGTAATTCAAAAGCAAGAGGTCCAGAAATTATATTAGTTGAAGAATCAGTTAATACTTGTATTGGTGAACTTTCAAAAGTTTTCTTAACTAATATATAATCATTAATCTTTCTAATTCCTAATCCTAAAGTCCTTAAGAAACTCACCTCCTCTTCCAGTACCACTTTTTGCACAAAGTCTTTCTGGTTCCAAAGCTCGTCGAACACGCCTTTGAATTGCTCAGCCAGTAGCGGCACTAACTGGTTTAAGAAGGGTTCTTTAAAGCCCAGATATTGATATTGGTAACGCACCGCACGGCGAAGGATACGACGGATTACATAACCTGCCTTATTATTAGAAGGTAGCTGACCATCTGCAATAGCAAAGCTGATGGCGCGGATATGGTCGGCCATTACACGCATTGCTACGGCTTCGTTCCAGGCGGAAGAGGAGGCCCCTCCCAAACCCTCCCCTGAAGGGAGGGCTTCCTTATCATATACTTTACCGCTTTTACCTGCAATAAAGTTTATCAGCGGCATAAAAACATCGGTATCGTAGTTGGACGTTTTATTTTGTAGTACGCGCACCAACCGCTCGAAGCCCATACCGGTATCCACGTGTTTTGCCGGAAGCGATTGCAGCGAACCATCTTTTAAACGGTTGAACTGCATGAATACGTTGTTCCAGATCTCGATCACGTTCGGGTCGTCGGCATTTACCAGTTGCGCACCGGAGACTGCTACGCGCTCTTCGTCCGTACGGCCGTCAAAGTGTATTTCAGAACATGGTCCGCATGGGCCGGTTTCGCCCATTTCCCAAAAGTTATCTTTCTTATTTCCGGGCAAGATATGATCTTCCGCTACAAACTGTTTCCATAAATCATAAGCCTCCTGGTCGCGTTCCAGACCTTCTTTTTCGTCCCCCTGAAAGTAAGTGACATACAACCGGTCTTTTGGTAATTTGTAAACTTCGGTTAGTAATTCCCAGCTCCATTCAATGGCTTCTTTTTTAAAATAGTCGCCGAAGCTCCAGTTGCCCAGCATCTCGAACATGGTGTGGTGATAGGTATCTATACCCACTTCTTCCAAATCGTTATGCTTTCCAGATACCCGCAAACAACGCTGGGTATCCGCAACGCGCGGAAATTTGGCAGGCGCTTCACCCAGGAAAATATCCTTAAACTGGTTCATCCCTGCGTTGGTGAACATCAGTGTCGGGTCGTTCTTTACCACAATTGGCGCCGAAGGAACGATGGTATGTCCTTTGGAAGCAAAAAAATCTAAAAATGCCTGGCGTATTTCCTGAGCTGTCATTACTAAATATTATAGGAGCGCAAAGATAGACATAAGTCGGTGAGTCCGAAAGTCTGGAAGTCAGAAAGTCGATGAGTTAGAAAGTCAGTGAGTCAGTGAGTCAGAAAGTCGGTGAGTCCGTGAGTCCGTAAGTATAGATGCACATCTACACATTATCACATTTGTAATCTGTACATCCGCACATCTCTACACATTAGCACATCCGAACATCCATAAATTTGCACATCCGCACATCTACTGTATATTTGCACCATGCCTTACAAAGAACGCGAGATCAACAAGATGTACTATACCATGGGCGAGGTTTCGACTATGTTTAACGTGAATCAGTCGCTGTTAAGGTATTACGAAAAAGAGTTTGATATTCTTCAGCCCAAAAAGAACAAAAAGGGCAACCGCTATTTTACTGCCGAGGATATCGAGAACCTGAAGGTGATCCTATTCCTCATTCGCGAAAAGGGTTATACTATCCCTGGCGCACGTGAGCATATCCGTGGCAACCTTAACCAGGTGAAAGAAACCCAACGCATGATCGGTGTAATGGAGGATATGAAAAAATTCCTGCTCGAGGTTCGCGACCAGCTTTAATAATCTTATTTTAGCGCTAACGTAAACCCGCAATGTTAGCCGAGCACAAAGGCGAAATACCTTTTTTAATCTACCTGATGCCGTTCTTGGCGGGCATTATCGCTGGCCTCTATTTCCCTGTTTCCGTAGAGATCCTTTACATTAGTATTGCTGTATTATTCTGCTTCTTTTTAGCGCTGAACTTAACTTTTGGTAAAGCGAATATCTACAACCATTCGTGGATCGGCGGGCTATTGATCCACCTGTTGCTTTTTATGATTGGTTACACCGCTTTGGAACTGAACGATAACCGGACTGATAAAGCTTATTTTGAAAAGCAACGCGCCGACCTATTACTCGTCAGGGTAAGCAACGAGCCTGTAGTGAAGCAGAAATATGTGAGGTGTATTGCGGATGTACTGCAATGCGGCGACTTATACAACCAAAGAAAGGCCAGCGGTAAGCTGCTGCTGACCATTATGCCAGATGAACGGCACCAACTACAATACGGCGACGAACTATTGATCCCGGCTAATTACCGCGCCGTTGATCCGCCTGCTAATCCTGCAGGGTTTAATTATAAGGCTTACCTGGCGCATCAGAATATTTATGCGCAAAGCTTCCTTTATCCGGGTCAGTATCGGGTGATGGGTTATCAACCGGCTAACCAAATCATTAATTCAGCACTGAAAACCCGGCAATATTTCGTCTCGCTGTTTAAAGCCAATATCAAAGATACCACTGCTGCTGCCATTGCCAGTACGCTTATACTGGGCTACAAGGCAGACTTAAGTCCGGAAGTTACACAAACCTATTCGCGTACGGGCACTATCCACGTGCTGTCTGTTTCCGGTGCGCACGTCGCGGTTGTTTATGCGTTTATTGCCTTTCTGTTAGGCCTGCTAAAACATTCACGCAAAACGCAATGGCTAAAAGCAATTATCGCTATTCTCCTGATCTGGGCTTACGCCTTGCTTACCGGCTTCTCTCCTGCCGTTTGCCGTGCAGCATTGATGGTCAGTATGGTAATTATTGGTAACACCAGCTTCCAGTACGTAAACATGGCTAATCTGTTGGCGTTTTCTGCTTTTTTGTTACTGCTTTACAATCCGCTAATGCTGGTTGACGTCGGTTTTCAGCTTTCTTACCTGGCCGTTGCCGGTCTGCTGATGTTTCAACCCGTGATTAATAACTGGATCACCTTTAAAAGTAAATACGCTGCCACGCTCTGGTATTATATTTCTGCCTCGCTTGCTGCTCAACTGATCACATTTCCACTTAGTGCCTATTACTTTCATCAGTTCCCGGTGTACTTCCTCATCAGTAACCTGCTAATTATTCTGCCGTCTGCCGTTATCCTTTATTCGGGCCTTTCCGCCCTATTGCTTTCGATGGTTCCATTTTTAAAAAGCGTAGCCGCTCTCGGGTTCTGGTTATTGGAGAAGACCCTTACTTATATGACGATGGCGCTCTCGTGGATAGAGCACCTACCGTACGCGAGCGTTAACAAGTTATGGTATACTCTGCCCGATTGTCTACTGCTTTCTGGAATGGTGCTGCTACTGTTTTTGTTTTTCTTCAACCGGCAGGTGCGTTACCTGACGGCAAGCCTGGTTTGCCTGCTTCTTTTTTCCGCGTCGCATAGCTATGGTGCCATTAAACTCGCCGGCGATAACAGCATTACCTTTTTCAGCATCAATAAGCACCAGGCTATGCTATTAAAGAACGGTAGTCAAGGAACCGCCATCACCGATCTTTCTGCTGCCGACCCTGTTTTTAAATATACCATTCAACCTGCCGCTGATAGTCTCGGGATAACATATCTGACGATAATCAACCAAAATGAAGACCTATCCAAAAACTATCTAAAAAAGCGAAATGATCTGCTGCAGTTTAAGCAGATGAGGGTTTTCATGTTAAGGCCGGAATATTTACCCGGGAGCGGAAAAATAGATGTCGATTACCTTTACGTTACCGGCAATCCGCATTTTCAATTAAGTGATATCAGCCAAATGATAGCTTACAAAATGCTGGTGATAGATGCCACCAATAGCGCAAAAAATATAGAATGCATGGTTGCTGAAGCGGAAAGCCTGAAAATAAAATATTACGTGCTTAAACGTAACAAATCGCTAACAGTCTCATCTAATTAAGGAACTACGAACAGAAAACCAATTAAGAAAATTTGTTTCTGATATAGAAAAAAGCTAAATTGAACTATTATTCAAAACACATGAAAGTGAAATTATTTAATGTTGCCCTGGGTTTAGCCCTTACAGCAACAGCGATGAGTGCCAGCGCTCAGAAAGTTTACAAAGAAGGTAAAGCAGTATTTGCAACCCAGGCAATGGGAATGGCAGGCGAAGCTACCATGTATTTCAAAGGCGATTCTTCAGCTATTTCTACTAAGCAAGGTCCGGCTAACCTTACTTTTTTAAACAACAGCAAAACAGATTATTTAGCTGTTTTAGTTGATGTGCCTGTAGCCAATATTAAAAAAGCAGGTGTAGGTACTCCAGCAGAGATTGACGAAATGCAATCGCAATTGCCACAGCTTACCTTTACCCCTGCTACAGAAACCAAACAGATCAACGGCTTCAACTGCAAAAGAGTGGTTGCGAAAGATAAAGACGGCAAAACTTTTGACGTTTGGGTAACCAACGATATCAGCGCACCACTAGGCATGAACGGTAAAATGTTTGCGAATGCAGGCGGCTTCCCGGTACAATACACCATCACCCAGAACGGTGTTGCGGTTGAAAATACTTTAAAATCTATTGATGAGTCTAAAGCTCCCGCCGGAACGTTCATCATCCCTGCAGGCTTTGATAAAATTACCTTAACTGAACTGCGCGCAATGAGCGGCGGCGGCAGAAGATAAGCGTAATTATTCATTAACATTTCATTAAAAGCTCCTTAACATTGCGGTTAAATCATTAGTTTTGACCTAATAAATGTTGAGGAGCTTTTTAAGTTTTTGCCGGTATTTTGTTTACTGGCTTGTTATATTTTTTCTTTCGCGGCTGATCTTTGAGCTTTACTTTAATTATAAGCTGAAAGCGGCCTCTGCTGAAGAAATCGCCATGACCTTCATCCACGGTCTTTGGCTTGATTATTCCGCTGCGGCGTATATCTGCATTATTCCACTACTGGTTTTTATTGTATCATGGTTTGTACCCGGTTCAAAAATAGCTTCGGCCTGGTTAAAGGGCTATACCTGGTTCTGCCTGCTCATTATTTCCTTCCTGACCATCGTCGACCTGAACATTTTCAGGGAATGGGGAACGAAAGTAAACTACCGGGTATTTAACACTTTGTTTACCGCACCTTCAGAAGCCGTGGCTTCTACAGGGTCGTCTCCTATCGGCTTAAGCCTGGGCATTGGGGTTGGTTTAATGGCAGCGGGTATTGCACTATCTTTCCTGATCATCGACTTTAATTTTAAAAAACCGGCTAACAACCTTCTCTTTAAAATACCAACATCGCTACTGCTTTGCCTGGTTACTTTTATCATTATTCGTGGTGGGTTAAGAGGCGCGCCTATCAGCGAGCAAAAGGTGTATTTTTCTGACAAACAGATCCTTAACATGTCTGTATTGAATACAGAGTGGAACTTAATTCATAACGTAGTAGAAAATATGCGCCATGCGTATAACCCCTACGAGTTTATGCCTTACCAGAAAGCAGCAGATCTTACCGCAGATAATTATAAAGTAGCAAAGGACACCACGATAAAGCTGTTAACCACTGGCCGCCCCAACATCGTGATCATCCAGCTGGAAAGTTTTACCGCTGATATCATCGAATCTTTAGGCGGCGATAAAGGTGTGGCTCCTTATTTCGAGCAATTGATTAGGGACGGAGTTTTATTCGACCATATTTATGCCACCGGCGACCGTACTGACAAAGGCATGGTAGCAATATTCAGTGGCTTCCCTTCGCAGGCCATCCGGACGATTATTACCGAAGACAGAAAGCAGCGCAAGTTGCCTTCTATTGCAGACCTGTTAAAGCCTGCCGGTTATAGCACCTCCTACTTTTACGGTGGCGAAACCGATTATATGAACTTCCGTTCTTACATTGCCAACCACCATATTGATACCATTGTAGATGAACGTAATTTTTCGAAAAGTGAAATTGGTTCTAAATGGGGAGCTTATGACGATGTGATGCTGAACAAAAACATCGGCTTTTTAGATCATCAGAAACGGCCTTTCTTTTCCTATGTGCAGACGCTTAGCAACCATGAACCTTTTGAATTGCGCGGCCGTCCTCAATTTCCGGGAAAAGATATGGGGAACATGTTCAGAAGTACAGCATTCTTTACCGATTCCAGCCTGAATGCCTATTTTACCCAAGCTAAACAGGCTAACTGGTATAAGAATACGCTGTTCATTTTAATTGCCGACCACGGGCACCGCCTGCCTAGAAATACTTCCGAGGCATACGATCCGCGCAAGTACCATATCCCGATGCTGTTTTTCGGCGATGTAATTAAGTCCGAATATCGAGGTAAGCGAATAGAAAAACTGGGCAGCCAAACGGATTTGGCCGCTACGCTGCTGGCCCAACTTTACCTTCCGCACCAGCAGTTCAAATGGTCTAAAGATCTGCTGAACCCGTATAGCAAGCCATTTGCCTTTTTCGACTGGGATAATGGCTTCGGTTTTATGGAACCTCACCAGGCGGTATCTTATGATAACGAAGGAGATAAGATTATCTACAGGCAAAATAAAAGTCTGACCGATAAAGAAAGCGATCAGACCTTACGCAAAGGACAAGCCTACCTGCAAAAAATTTATACGGAATATCTTAGTTATTAACCGTTAAGGGCTGCACTTCTGCGGTCAATGTGTTTACCCATTGGTTGAATAAGCCGGTTTCAATTTCCACCGCTTTTTCTGCATGCTTTTCCCAATCCGGCGAGAACGATTTCAACTGGTTGATCATTTCTTCCAGGTGGCCTTCTTCTTCCAGGATGATCGATTTAACATTCACCTTGCTGCCAGATTCTGTTAAGGCATCCTGGTAAACCGGGTATAGTTCGTCTGCGCGGACTTCAATTGCATAAGTAACCAACAGATAAGCCGCAAAGCGAAGTTCGCTGCCAGAAAGACCTAACGTATTCTTCAGGTAACGGCAAACTGCAACATCTAACTGATTAAGGTAATACTTACTACTCGACGGCGCTAACAGGTAATCGCTGGCGTAGGTAGGGCAATCAGCATCCGGGAGCTTTTCTATCTGTTTTTTCAGGTAAAACGCATGGCGATGTTCTTCAGCAGCATGTTTTAAAATAATGTAAGTAACGGTAACAGGATCCTCACAAGCCGAAATCTTACGTGCGCCGGTATTCTCCATTAAAGAAAGCGTATTCAGCCAGCGTGCATGTAAATCATTATCTTTAACAATAGTTGTTATTACGTTACTCAAACTCATATCAAATCTCATTTAAAGCGTCCAGAATTTTGCGGTAAATATAATCCAGTTGCCGGTCAGTAATACAATACGGAGGTAAAATATAAATGATATTCCCTAACGGCCGCAGGATAATCCCGGCATCGAGAAAGTAATTATAAATCCTGTCCCGCAGCGAGCTGAGGTACGAGGTTTGCTCGCCCGTCTCCCATTCCATCGCGATGATGGTTCCGGTTTGTCTTACAGCCCTTATTTTAGGATGGACTTTCACCTGTTCCATAAACACCGAATGCCTCTGCTTAATGCGTTGAATATTCGCAAGGGTATCATCGCTTTCAAAAAGGTCCAAACTGGCTAAAGCAGCCGTACAGGCGATTGGATTGGCCGTAAAAGAATGCCCGTGAAAAAGGGTCTTCATTTTATCCTGGCTTAGAAAAGCATCATAAATAGCCTGCGTACAAGTGGTAAGCCCCAAAGCCATGGTACCACCGGTTAAACCTTTTGAAAAACACATGATATCCGGCTGAGCGGTCAGGTACTCAGAAGCAAAACGTTTACCCGTGCGGCCGAAACCTGTAAATACTTCGTCTGCTATGGTAAGCACTTGCTCTTGTCGGCAATGGTGCAGTAACTCGTCCAGGTATTGGGCTTCATACATTAACATACCTGCCGACCCCTGTACCAATGGTTCAAAAATGAAGCAGGCCAACTCAGATCTGAGGTTTGAGATGTGTGATTTGAGATCTGAGATATTTTCCCGGGTAGGCAGATCAATAAAATCCACTTCAAACAGTAGCTCGTCAAACGCCGCTGTAAACGCGCTTCTTCCACTCACGGCCATCGCGCCGAAAGTATCGCCATGGTAGGAATTATTAAATGCCAGTATCTTCGTGCGTTTCTGCCCTTTGTTCAACCAGTATTGCAGGCACATTTTTAACGCCACCTCAATCGCGGTAGAACCGTTGTCGGAATAAAAAGCCTTTTTCTGATTATCGGGCAATAGCGGTAATAAACGCTCTGCCAATTGCACGGCAGGTTCGTGGGTAAAACCGGCGAAAATAACGTGTTCCAGCTTTGTTAATTGCTCTGATATTTTTTGCGCGATATACGGGTGCGCATGCCCATAAAGGTTCACCCACCAGGATGATATTGCATCTATATATTGCTTGCCGTCCTCATCAAATAGTACGGCACCCTCTCCTTTTACAATTCCTACCGGCAATCCGGCAGTTTGCATTTGGGTATACGGATGCCATATTACTTTTGCATCTCTTTCTGCTAATGTCATTGTTGTTTTAAAAGTTTAACCACGTGCTGATCTATCGGGAAAGTCATATCTGTTACCGATAGCTGCTCTACCGGTAACCACCGAAATGCCTGTAACACCTCGCCTTCACCATCAAAATCAAACTGTCTCGTTTTAAAGTTCAGGTTAAGTTCGCTTAAAGCTTTTACCCAATAATATACGCTGATAATCTGCGAATCGTTAAAAGCAGATTTTACATAAAAGTCGGTGGTATAGAAATGGTCGAGCACTTCAATCTCAGCGTTACATTCCTCCATAAACTCGCGCTTCAGACCGTCTATCAAACCTTCGCCCAGTTCTAAGCCGCCGCCGGGGAATTTAGTAAAACGAAAACCGTACTCCTGTTCATCGCTGATCAGGATTTCATCATACTCGTTAATCAGTAAGCCGTATACGCGTACATTGAACAGCGCCATTAATCTTCAAAATGTTTTTTATTACGGGTAATGTTATCCATTGTCCACTCAATGTCTTTGCTTTTGGCCTCGAAACGGATGGGGCAATTAGGCATACTACAATAGTGGCAGCAATCCGGCAGACAAGGGTCTGTATGAATAAAAAGTTCGGTTTTTACGCTTGCGCCTTCATTAATCAATTTATCCACCAGGGCTACTTCGTCATGCACCCTGTTCAAGTCGAAGTAATTCGGTAAGGTCATGTGGCAATCGATATGAAGTTCGTGACCATA
Organism: Mucilaginibacter straminoryzae; assembly: GCF_022953055.1. GTDB lineage: Bacteria > Bacteroidota > Bacteroidia > Sphingobacteriales > Sphingobacteriaceae > Mucilaginibacter > Mucilaginibacter straminoryzae. Next base: position 153,969 of record NZ_JALJEJ010000008.1, read on the forward strand.
TTTTTGTGCGCGCAGGTTATGAATGTCAATCCACTCTTCCTTGCGGCTATCATTCAACACTTTAATAATATCCTGCACAACATTGAAATCGGCCTCGTCCATTAACCCGCCGACAGACTTCCGTACCAGTTTATATCCTGTAAAAATGATATATAGCCCAACCCCTATAGAAAGCACGCTGTCCAGCCAGAGATAGCCGAGCAGGTGAATAAAGATAACACCTACCACCAGCCCGCTGCTGGTTACCATATCCGTGATCAGGTGCCTGCCATCCGCTTCGATGGTAATTGATTTTAGTATTTTACCCTGACGGATCATGTAGTAGCCCATCAATCCGTTAATACCACCTGTAACACCAATGATAATGGCTCCCGTAATAAGGTTCTGAACTTCGTGCGGGTAGAAAAGGTTATAAGCCGCTTTGAACACAATACCAATACCGGCAATAGTTATCAAAGTCCCCTCTATAAAAACCGAGAAGAATTCCACTTTACCATGGCCGTAAGGGTGGTTGATATCTTTGGGTTGGGAAGCAAGCGTGATACTATAAAAAGCAAAGGCACTGGCCAACACGTTTACAATACTTTCGGCAGCGTCTGTAAGGATAAAGTTAGAAGAGGTGATCAGATAAGCGCTGAACTTGGCAAACATCAGCACTACGCTCAATACAAGCGCAACGAGTATAATATTCCTTTTTTCCTGCAAAACTCACAAATTAGGCCCAAATTTAAGCACAAGGCTTTAAATAGCAGTAAACTAATTTTCTATATTTGCCGCCGACGTAATATTACCCTTATGAGTGCTTTAAGTAACAGGATTAACAACCTTTCTGAGTCCCAGACCATTAAAATGGCAAAACTTGGCCGCGAATTAGCCGCCAAGGGTGTGGACGTAATTAGCTTAAGTTTTGGCGAACCGGATTTTCATACACCAGAGTATGTAAAGGATGCTGCCAAGAAGGCCATGGACGATAACTTTACCTATTATACACCCGTTGCCGGTTACCCTGACCTAAGAAAGGCTATTGCCAAGAAGCTTAAAGACGAAAATAACCTTGATTACGATCCATCACAGATTGTAGTTTCTACCGGTGCTAAACAGGCGATCGCAAACGCAGTGCTTTGTTTGGTGAATCCTGGTGAAGAGGTAATCATCCCTACTCCTTACTGGGTTTCTTATTCTGAGGTAGTAAAACTGGCTGAAGGCAAAAGTGTGTTTATTGATACCACTGTAGAGCAGAACTTTAAAATTACTGCTGAACAATTAGAAGCTGCTATTACGCCCAAGAGTAAACTGTTCATGTTCTCTTCGCCAAGCAACCCTACCGGTGCCGTTTATACCAAAGACGAACTGGCCGCCTTGGCTAAGGTATTCGAGAAGCATCCGAACATCTACATTCTTTCTGACGAGATCTACGAACATATTAACTATATCGGTGGTCATGAATCTATCGCACAGTTTGATGCCATCAAAGACCGCGTAGTGATCATCAACGGTTTCTCTAAAGCCTATGCCATGACCGGTTGGCGGATTGGTTATACCGCTTCTAATTCTGAAATTGCCGCAGCATGCGACAAGATGCAAGGCCAGGTTACTTCGGGTACTTGCTCCATCACCCAGCGTGCCGGAACTGCTGCTTACGAAGGTGGCTTAGAAAGCGTACACCAGATGCGCGATGCGTTTAAACGTCGCCGCGATTTAGTTTATGGCCTGTTAAAAGAGATCGACGGTATTAAAGTGAACCTACCTGACGGGGCGTTCTACTTCTTCCCGGATGTGACTGCATTCTTTGGCAAAAGCTATAACGGACGTACCATTACAGATGCCGACGCACTGTCTCTATACTTACTGGAAGAAGGCCATGTCGCTACCGTAGGTGGTGATTCTTTCGGCGACCCGAAATCTTTGCGACTATCATATGCAGCTTCTGAAGAAAAACTGACGGAAGCTTTAAAACGAATAAAAGCGGCGCTTGATAAACTGCAATAACTAACGGATGCCCTCGAAAGAGGGCTTTTTTGTTATCCGGCCCTTTGGTTTAAATTGCTTTGGTTTAACTACTTGACCTGAAAAGTAGTTTTGTATTCCATCTTTTTAAAGGCTACAATTAAATTAACCCTATCTTTGCAGAGCAAAACGTTCTATCGCTGTTTGCTTTCGGGCAAATGGAGGAAAGTCCGGGCAACGCAGAGCATCCTGCTTCCTAACGGGAAGGCGCCTTACCAGCGGGCGACAGCAAGTGCCACAGAAAAAATACCGCCCCGAGTCATCGGGGTAAGGGTGAAAACGTGAGGTAAGAGCTCACGGCTTTTCCGGGCGACCGGAATTGCGGTAAACCTCAGGAGTTGAAAGACCAAATAGGTCCCGAATTTAAGGCGGCTCGTCTTATTTGCCTTTACGGCATGTTCGGGATGGGTAGGTTGCTTAGAGCCTTACAGCAATGTAAGGCCCAGATTAATGATAGAAGCTGCTGCAAAGCAGTACAGAACCCGGCTTATAGTAATGCTGCTGGTTAATAACCCTTTTACAATAAAAAGGGTTATTTTTTTGTTATAAAGTAAAACAAAATAGCTGAGTGTTTATTTTACTATACAAATTTCTATCTTAGCACTTACTTGAAACATTTACCCTTGCATTTACCATTAAAACATGGCTAAAATTTTAATTATTGACGACGAGCGTGCAATTCGTAACACGCTGCGCGAAATTCTTGAATACGAAGATTACCAGGTAGAAGATATTGATAACGGAATTGACGGGCTGGAGATGATCCAGAAGAACGATTACGACCTGGTGCTTTGTGATATCAAGATGAACCGCATGGACGGCATGGAGGTGCTTACCGAAGGCCTGGCCATTAAACCCGATCTTCCTTTTATCATGATATCCGGCCACGGCACGGTTGAAACCGCTGTTGAGGCCAGTAAAAAAGGGGCGTTTGACTTTATTTCTAAACCACCTGATCTAAACCGCCTGCTCATTACCGTACGAAACGCGCTCGACCGTGGAACCCTGGTTACCGAAACCAAAGTTCTGAAACGTAAAGTTGCAAAAGTACGGCCGATCTTAGGGAACTCGCAGGCGATTGTAAAGATCAAAGAGACCATTGAACGCGTTGCCCCTACTGAAGCCCGCGTACTGGTTACCGGTGCAAACGGTAGCGGTAAAGAGCTGGTTGCACGCTGGTTGCACGAAAAGTCTAACCGCTCTAATGCCCCGCTGATTGAGGTGAATTGTGCGGCTATCCCTTCCGAGTTGATCGAAAGCGAATTGTTCGGGCATGAGAAAGGCTCATTTACCTCTGCGGTTAAACAACGTATCGGTAAGTTTGAATCTGCCCATGGCGGCACCCTGTTCCTTGATGAGATTGGCGATATGAGCCATTCTGCGCAAGCGAAAGTACTGCGTGCGCTGCAGGAAAATAAGATTACCCGCGTTGGTGGCGAAAAAGAAATTGACGTAGATGTACGTGTAGTTGCGGCCACGAACAAAGATCTGCTGAAAGAAATTGAATTAGGCAATTTCCGGATGGACTTGTACCATCGCCTGAGTGTGATCCTGATCCACGTGCCGCCACTTGCCGAACGCCGCGAGGATATCCCATTGCTTACGCAGAGCTTCCTGGAAGAGATCTGCAATGAGTACGGGATGCCACCGAAGAAAATATCTGAAGGCGCGCTGGAAGCATTGAAGTCGCTGCCATGGACCGGTAATATCCGTGAATTGCGCAACATGATCGAGCGTTTGATCATTCTGAGCGATAAGATCATTACCGATAGCGATGTGAAGGCTTTTGCTAACCCGTCTGCACCGGTAACCGCCGCTACCATTGGTGCTGGTGGTGCCATTACAGCAGTAGCGCCGCAAACTGATTACGACCAGTTTAAGAACTTCCAGGAATATAAAGACCATGCTGAACGCGAATATATCAAGTTCAAGCTGGAAAAGAACAATTGGAACGTGTCTAAAACTGCAGATGATATCGATATCCAACGAAGTCACTTGTATAGCAAGATCGAGAAATACGGATTAAAAAGGGGTGAATAACCCCTTTTTCCTTTTACAGATAGCTATTTAAAGCAGCCCGCACCTGCCCTAAATAACTTCTGCCGAACAGGTTCAGGTGTAGCAATAACGGATAGAGGTTCCAAAGATCAAGCCGTTCCTCCCATCCTTTTTGCAGCGGAAAAGCTTCATCATAAGCACTATAAAATTCGTTAGTAAAACCACCGAATAAGGTGGTCATGGCGATATCAAATTCACGGTTACCATAGCTTATGGCCGGGTCAATCAGGTAAGGCTTATCATCGGTCCGGGCCAGGTAATTACCGCCCCATAAATCGCCATGAATTAATGCTGGTTGCTCTTCGTAAAACAAATCATCTAACTTTAAATACAATAATTCAAATAATTGTATTTCAGAATGATTAAGCAATCTCTTCTCTACTGCAAGTTTAACCATGGGCTGTAACCTTTCTTCAACAAAAAAAGCTTTCCACGTTGCGTGTTTCCGGTTTGATTGCGGTAACGAACCCATATAATTACCCTCATCTAAACCAAAAGCCGGTGCTGTGTTGCGATGCATTTCGGCTAACCGTCGCCCTAATGCCTCCGAAGCTTTTAGTGTTGCACGCTTCGCTTCTATCCATTCTAAAATCAGGTAACTATCATCCTCAAACTCGCCGTTTAAGATCACCGTAGGTACAGCAATGGTGTTGGTTGAAGCGATAGTTTTTAAACCCTTCGCCTCTGCGGCAAACATACCCGGATAAACTTTCGCGTTATTTACTTTCAGCATGAACTTCCCGTGGTTAGTTTCAAGGCAATAAGCATCATTAATGCTCCCACCACTGACCGGCACATAGCTGAACAAAGTTGTAGTTGAACCAACATCACGCATAAGGTCGGTTTCAAGTCGTTTGATTAATGAATTAGTCAGCGCCATATTACAAATGATATCTTTTAGAATAAATATTTGTATTTTAGAACAAACACTAAACCGAACCTATGATTATTATCGATAAAAAAGCAGAAATACTATCTTTTAAGCTTCAGCAAGACCTGGACCTTCCTGAAAGTGATATTCATTGTTCTAGTGCCTCTGGCTACCATTGGAATACAGCACCCGATGCAACCCACGCTTTCACTTATAATCTGACGTATGATGCCGCAAACCCACTTGATAACATTTCTTTTATGGAATGTATCAGCAGGCTAAAACTCATTGTGAAACTCGATGCCCCTCATGTTGACGCGATAACAGTCACGCAGCAAATACAGGAATTTGATGAGTTTGTAAAAACCTACATCCTCGAAAATGCTCCAGAATTTGCACCGAAGTTGAAATTTTATTCGACTATTAACACAGAAAACGCACTTGCGAGATTGGAAAAAAATATAGCAGAGGCAACAACATTAAAGCCGTTTGAGCAAAAGACTGAGCAAGAAAAAGAGATCGATTCTTCCATCGAAAACCTTACAATGACGAACTTTAAAACCATTAAAGAACATAGTATTATTGAAGAAAAAGATCCCACAATAAGAACTACCAGATTTACGATTACGATGGAAGAGAAATATTTAAAAAAAGAGTGAACTCCGATTCATGAATGTACTATCGAAAACCGGGGAATTGATATCATACCATAATAAAAGCACGAATCATACCGCTAAGAATGCCCCTCCTTTTTATCGAATAAAATCAGGCGAAACTTGGTGCACTAGAGCAGATCAGAGCTATTTAATGATCCACAAACTCCAATTCTCTGCAAAATACGCAGATGATAATAGATCCTTTTTAAGGTACGTTGTAAGACTCAAAGCAAATATTAGGATTGAAGATGAAAGGAAAGATGCGGCAAATGTTCTTCAATTGATCAACGATTTTCGAAAAACTGTTCATGAACATATGAAGGAAAAAATGGAAATGGGTGACCGTTACTTAACATTTCCTTTTGTTCCATTAAGCGATGATTATGTTGAAATAATTCAAGATCAACTCCATGACTTGAAAAACTTAATGCGCTTTGAAGATAAGTCTGATTGGGATATTGATTTTGAAGAGAATTTCGAACACACTGGCTCAACAATGCGACGGACAAAGTCAGAACCACTGGAAGTTTAGATATAAAATCAGTTTAGGCTCAGAAATCTACATTGACAGGCAAAAAACGCTTGAGACCGATAGCATTATATCGCTTAAAAACGCTACTTTTGCGTTTTATAAATGAAGCACATACGTAACTTTTGCATCATTGCACATATAGACCACGGTAAGAGTACTCTTGCCGATAGGTTGCTTGAATTTACCAGTACGGTTACCCAGCGCGAAGCGCAGGCCCAGCTTTTGGACGATATGGACCTCGAGCGCGAGCGTGGTATCACTATTAAAAGCCACGCTATCCAGATGAATTACAAACTGGATGGGCAGGATTATGTGCTGAACCTGATTGACACCCCCGGACACGTCGATTTTTCTTACGAAGTTTCGCGCTCTATTGCGGCCTGCGAAGGCGCGCTGCTGATTGTCGATGCTTCGCAGGGTATACAGGCGCAAACCATATCTAACCTTTACCTGGCTTTAGAGAACGACCTGGAGATTATCCCGGTGTTGAATAAAATGGATCTTCCCGGTGCTATGCCCGAAGAGGTGAAAGACCAGATCGTCGACCTGATCGGTTGTAAGCGCGAAGAAATCCTGGCTGCTTCCGGTAAAACAGGTATGGGCGTGGATGATATCCTGCGTGCCATTATCGAGCGTATCCCTGCTCCTGTCGGCGACCCGGATGCACCGCTTCAGGCTTTGATCTTCGATTCGGTTTTCAACTCGTTCCGTGGTATCATTGCTTACTTCAAAGTAGTGAACGGCGAGATCCGTAAGAATACCAAGGTAAAGTTTATGGCTACCGGTAAAGAATACTTTGCCGATGAGGTTGGCACTTTAAAACTTAACCCGCTGCCAAAAGACGTGATCAAAACCGGCGACGTAGGCTATATCATATCGGGTATTAAAGAAGCACGCGAAGTTAAGGTTGGTGATACCATCACTGTGGTTGACCGTCCGGCTGCTGAAGGTATCCAGGGTTTTGAGGAAGTAAAGCCAATGGTATTTGCAGGGATATATCCTGTTGATACCGAAGATTACGAGGAGCTGCGCGAGTCTATGGCGAAGCTGCAATTGAATGATGCTTCCCTGGTCTTCGAACCGGAATCTTCTGCTGCATTAGGCTTTGGTTTCCGCTGTGGTTTCCTGGGCATGCTGCACATGGAGATCATCCAGGAGCGTCTGGAGCGTGAGTTCGACATGACGGTAATTACTACCGTACCCAACGTGTCTTACATTGCGTTTACTACTAAAGGCGACGAAATTATTGTTAATAACCCCTCTGACCTCCCAGATCCAAGCAAGCTGGAGTATGTAGAGGAACCATATATTAAGGCGAACATCATTACCAAGTCTGAATTTGTCGGGCCGGTAATGTCGTTATGTATCCAAAAGCGCGGTATTATTATCAATCAGTCTTACCTTACTTCAGACCGGGTTGAGCTGGTTTTTGAAATGCCGATGGGTGAGATTGTATTCGACTTTTACGATAAACTGAAGACCATTTCTAAAGGTTATGCTTCGTTTGATTACCACCAGATTGGTTACCGCCAGTCAGACCTGGTGCGTCTGGACATCAAACTGAATGGTGAACCGGTAGATGCCTTGTCGTCACTGATCCACCGTAGTAATTCTTACGACTTTGGTAAAAAGATCTGCGAAAAACTGAAAGAGCTTTTACCGCGTCAGCAGTTTGAAATTGCCATACAGGCATCTATTGGTGCTAAAGTTATCGCCCGTGAAAACGTTCGCGCTTTACGTAAAGACGTTACCGCTAAATGTTATGGTGGCGATATTTCGCGTAAACGTAAACTGTTGGAAAAACAGAAAAAAGGCAAGAAACGCATGCGCCAGGTAGGTAACGTGGAAATACCGCAATCTGCCTTCATGGCCGTACTAAAATTAGACTAATTAGATTTGTGATATGAGACTTGAGATTATAGATTAATTTTCTGTCTCAGGTCTTATATCCAACTTCTCAAATCTCCACACGATGCAACTACTCGACGGAAAATACGTATCTGAAAAACTGAAGCTTGAAATTGCAGAGCAAGCTGCAGAAATATTAGCGAAGACAGGACGCAAGCCACACCTGGTAGCCGTGCTGGTTGGCCATGATGGCGGCAGCGAAACTTATGTAGCCAGCAAAATGCGCAACTGCGAAAAGGTTGGTTTTAAGTCGAGCCTGGTGCGTTACGAAGATAATGTAACCGAGGAAGAATTATTGGCTAAGGTGGCAGAGTTAAACGCAGATCCGGATATTGATGGCATCATCGTTCAACTGCCGTTGCCTAAACATATCGACCCGGAGAAGGTAACCGAGAAGATAGACCACCGCAAAGATGTTGACGGTTTTCACCCGATCAACCTGGGACGTATGCAGCGGAATTTACCTTCGTTTATACCCGCAACACCTTACGGCATTACCCTGATTCTGAAAGAGTATGGTATTGAAACGGCAGGTAAACATTGTGTAGTGGTAGGCCGTAGTAACATCGTAGGTTCGCCGATGAGCATCCTGATGGCGCGCAATACCCAACCAGGAAACTGCACGGTTACCATTTGCCACAGCCGCACGCCGGACATTAAGAAATTCACCTTAGATGCAGACATCCTGATCGTCGCTATCGGTAAAAAGAATTTCATCACCGCAGATATGGTGAAAGAAGGCGCAGTAGTGATCGACGTAGGTATGAACCGCGAAACTTCAACAACAACCAAATCCGGTTATAAACTTTATGGCGATGTTGATTTTGAAAACGTAGCACCAAAGTCATCATGGATTACCCCTGTACCGGGTGGTGTCGGCTTAATGACAATTGTAGGCTTGCTTAAAAATACGCTGGCCTCTGCCAATAAAGAAGTTTATTCTTAAGGTAACTATTATTGGTAAACGATTAAGGACAAAGGACGATGATTTTAGGATATCTCTCCTTTGTCTTTTATCATTTGCCTGTTTACCTTCACCCTATTCCCCTAAAATCAAGTATTCCTCAGGTAGCAGGTAATTCTCGTTTTCATCATTCCAGATCATTGCTGCAATCTTCCATTTTCCATCTGTCTGTATACATTGTAAAAAGCACATCCCTTTAGGTAGTCCTTTTATCACAGCATCGTTGAAACTATATTCATAAACGCTTAGGCGCTGTGCAACTTTTCCAAAAAAATCGGTGCGTTTAAATAACTCGCGCTGCATGTATTGTTCCATGGTTCCATCAGCTACCTGCCCTTCCAATCCCCGGACGTATTCAGTTGGCGTAAATCGCAGAGGTTTTCCAAAACTATTGTTGATCAGGATAGACTGCTCATCAAACAGCGAAAGCAAATGATCATAATCAGGTAACGTGCCTGCTTTAAAAGAGATGGTGGAATAAAAATCGGCTACGAGATGATCAATTTCTAAAAGGCTCATGATTTAAAAATAGCTTTTAAACGTTCCCAGAATGACGATACACCGACAAAAACCTCACCATTTTTAATTTTAACCGGGTAAGTGGGAACGAAATCAAACTGACCTTCTCCTCCCCGTCCCGTTTGCAGATCATAAGTAAAGCGATGAACCGGGCAAACCAGTTTACCTTCTTTGCACCAACCGCCGCTCAGGTCGGCGCCTGCATGGGGGCATCTGGATGCCAGGGCATAGTATTTATCGTCATTATAAACCAGGCAGATATTTTTACTACCTGCTTTTACCTTCGTGATCTTTGCCTCTGGATTGATTTTACCGGCACTAAACCATTTCATTCACTAAAAATCAATCTTTAAATTCATCACCGAAGGGTTTTTAATCACCTCATCCATATTGGTAACCAAAGTAACAGTTTTACGGTCGGCAGATAATATCGCTCTTTTGTTATCCAGCGTTTTAACCGGTTTCGCAAAACTCAACACAAGTTTGTAGGGCATATCAATCAGCAAAGCCTTGGCCATTACCAACGTCGACTGTGTTTTCTTTACAAAGTTATTGAATTTGGTTTTATCGATAATCCGGTAGAATTTGTGCGGCGTGATTTCGTAAATATAGTAGTCCTGCCCGGCGATCAACTGCGAGGCATCAAAGCCTTTTAATGGAGGTTTCGGTCCTTTGGCCAAAGTGGGCAATGATGTGGTATTGGCTACTTTTGAAATATGCTGTAGATAATATTCCAGGTCTGCCGGGCTGGTAGCCAAATGATCGATGCTTACCTTCATCAAGTTCTGCCGCAGGTTCATTTTCACGTTCAAATCGCTACTCTGCGCCAACTTCATTTCATCGGCGCTTAGCTTACTTTGAATGGTGTCCGGTAAGGCACTGTAAAAATTCAGCGAAGTATCTTTAGCCATGGCAAACTGCGGTGTAGCAGCCACCGAATCAGACATCAGGTTCATCAGAACAGCTACCGCCTGGCTCATGTCAAAATTATAGCTGACGTTGCACGAACCATCAGCCTTAAAGCTATACCGCTCCTCAATATCCACGCACGAGCTTACGCACAAGGCAAGGAGAAACAAGGCCAGAAGGTAAACTTTTTTCATGAGCTGAAATTCAAGTAATTATAAGCAATAATATTAACATTTAAAAGACAGAAAACGTTAAATCTACACACTGCTTATGCGTATATTTGCCGATTGAAAATGGCAGTACAAATTCCGGAAGACGGCACATTGCTCCCCTTAATGGAGGAGTTCTATACCATACAGGGCGAAGGTTATAATACAGGTAAAGCGGCTTATTTTATCAGGCTGGGTGGTTGCGATGTAGGCTGCCATTGGTGCGATGTAAAAGAAAGCTGGGATGCCGAACTCCATCCCCTTACCCCTGCCGATGTTATTGTAGAACACGCTTCGCGGTACCCGGCAAAAACAGTTGTTATCACGGGTGGTGAGCCACTAATTTACAATTTAGATTACCTGACCGGGCAATTGCAAAACGCGGGCATCCGTACCTTTATAGAAACATCCGGCGCTTACCCGCTTTCAGGACATTGGGACTGGATTTGCCTGTCGCCGAAGAAATTCAAAGCCCCGCAACCAGTAATTGCCCAGGCTGCACACGAGCTAAAGGTGATCGTTTTCAATAAATCTGATTTTGCCTGGGGCGAACAATATGCCGAGATGGTTTCGCCGGGATGTAAATTATATTTCCAACCAGAATGGTCTAAGGCTAAAGAAGTTACCCCGCTGGTTATTGATTATGTAATGAATAATCCCAAATGGGAGATCTCTTTACAAACCCATAAATATTTGAATATTCCTTAAAAGGCGTAAATTAGTCAGGTACTTGGACACTCCCTCCTGATGAGAAGAATCCTGATTTTAATCTTACTTGCCTTTCCATTAGTGATTTTTGCGCAGCAAAGGCCGCTATCTACACGTAACGAAGCCGCACTAAAACAGTTCGCCTACGCCAACTCGGCCATAGATGTCCGTAAATATGATGAGGCAATTAAGCTATTAACTACAGCAATAGCAGCTGAGGAACGTTTTATCGAAGCCCATGTTTTATTGGGCGATCTGTACCGTGTGAAACACCAGTACCGCGAAAGCGCCGACAGCTATTTGAAAGCGATAAACATCAACCCTGAATATAACCAGTCTGTTTATTACAAACTAAGCGAAATGGAGATTGGTGCAGGACGGTACAAGGATGCACAAATGCACCTGGTAAAATACCTGGCCTACCCATACCTACAAGATAAAGACCGTTTCTACGCAAAAAAAATGGTTGCCGATTGCGATTTTTCTTTAAAAGCTATGCAAAAACCGGTGCCGTTCAAACCCGTTGCACTTGGGCCGGAAATTAATACAACCGACGATGAATACCTGCCGGTTGCTACCGCCGATGAAAGCATGCTGATCTTCACGCGGAAGATTAATAACAACGAAGATTTTTATCGCAGTTTAAAGAAAGCAGGTAAGTGGCAAAAAGCCGAATACCTGAGCCAGCAGATCAATACGCCGCAGTATAACGAAGGCGCACAATCCATATCCCAGGATGGGAAATACTTATTTTTCACAGGTTGCAACCGTCCGGATGGCTTAGGTCGTTGCGATATTTACATCAGCCAGAAAAAAGGCGAAGACTGGTCGAAACCTTTTGATCTGAGTCCGCCGGTAAACAGCGCCGCCTGGGAATCCCAGCCTTCCATCAGTGCAGATGGGAAAACACTTTACTTTGTAAGCAACCGCAGAGGTGGCTATGGCGGTTACGATATTTGGAAGTCTACCCTCTCTGCCCAGGGCTGGAGCGAGCCGCAAAACCTTGGCCCTAATATCAATACGGCTTTTGATGAGCAGTCGCCATTCATTCACCCCGATGACAGCACGCTTTATTTTGCATCAAACGGCTGGCCGGGCATGGGCAATAAAGATTTATTTATCAGCAGGTTGTCCCCTAAAGGCGTCTGGTCTAAACCGGAGAACCTTGGCTACCCGATTAACTCCGGTGGGGATGAGAATGGTTTAACGATCACTGCAAATGGCAGCTTTGCTTTTTTTGCCTCTAACAACCTTAATCCCGGCCGCAGCGATTTCGACATCTATATGTTTGAATTACCCGCTGCCATTAAGCCGCATTCGGTTACATATGTAAAAGGAACGGTAACAGATGCTCTTACTAAAAAACCGATCGAAAGCCTGGTAGAGATCATTGATCTTGATAATAACCAAAGCGTGTATAAAGATGCCAGTTCTCCCCTACAAGGCGACTTCCTGGCGACTCTTACAAGCGGTAAAAATTATGGTTTAAATATCTCAAGACCGGGTTACTTATTCTATTCGGATAACTTCTCGCTACAGGGACATACGCCAAAAGAACCCTTTGTGATTAACGTCGCGCTTTCGCCGATAGAAATTGGCAAAAAAGTGGTACTGAAGAATATCTTCTTCGATACCAATCAATACGATCTGAAACCGCAATCAAAGGCAGAGCTTCAGAAGATCATCGAGTTTTTAAATGCCAATCCCACTGTCCGCGTAGAAATATCGGGCCATACGGACGACGTTGGTAAAGACCAGATCAATCAAACGCTTTCAGAAAACCGGGCAAAAGCAGTCTACAGTTACTTAACAGCTAACGGAATTGGCGGTGGCAGGCTGGTTTACAAAGGTTATGGAAAAACATTACCGATGGTTCCCAACAGCAACGAAGAAAACCGTGCCCGCAACAGAAGAACAGAGTTTAAGATTATCGGGAAGTAGTGTTGAATTAGCAGCTACTTTTCTGATTTTTATCTTTAAAAGAATTTGGTTCCAAACAAAAAACAAGACTGCAAATTTCTTGTGTCTTGTTTCTCATTTCTTGTCTCTCACTTCTATAATAATTTAGAACGGTGGCTCATCGTCCATTTCATCCATTCTCGACGGGCGGATAATAAAGTTATTCGGCTTATCAAAATCTTGTGATGGAGCAAGGCCGGCAGAAGCTGCACCCATCGGGCTAAAGCCGTCTATGTTCTGTTCAAGGTCGGTAAATTTCACGTATTTACCTACGAATTTCAAGCGCACGCGGCCAGTTTCACCGTTACGGTGTTTAGCCACAATTACCTCACCTACGCCCTGAGTCGGGTTATTATCTTCGTCGAACTCCAGTCCGTAATATTCCGGACGGTATAGGAACAATACCATATCCGCATCCTGCTCAATTGAACCGGATTCACGTAAGTCGGACAACATCGGGCGTTTAGATCCACCAGGACGATTTTCTACCGCACGGCTCAACTGCGATAGCGCAATAACCGGTACACTTAATTCCTTAGCAACGGTTTTTAACGCACGGGAAATACTACCGATCTCCTGCTCGCGGTTGCCGCCCTTACCATCGCTTTTACCATGCATCAACTGTAAGTAGTCAATGATGATCATCTGGATGTCGTATTGCGATTTCAAACGACGGCATTTGGCGCGGAACTCAAAAATATTCAACGAAGGCGTATCGTCAATAATCAGCGGGGCTTGTTCTAACCGGCCGATCTTAGAGTGGATTTGCTGCCACTCCCATTCTTCGAGCTGGCCTTTGCGGATCTTCTCCTGCTCTATCTGCGTTTCGCCCGAGATCAAACGATTTACCAACTGAACAGAGGACATCTCAAGCGAGAACACCACTACCGGTTTGTTAAAATCAACAGCAGCGTTACGGGCGCAACTTAGTACGAAGGCCGTTTTACCCATCGCAGGGCGGGCAGCGATAATCACCAGGTCTGATTTCTGCCAGCCGGACGTCATACGGTCAAGCTCGGTAAAGCCAGACGGCACCCCAGTCAAGCCGTCCTTCTTATCTTTCAACGCCTCTATCTCACGTAGTGACTCGTGCAAGATATCGTCCATCTTCCGCGAATCGCGACGAAGGTTATTCTGGGCGATGTCAAAAAGGTTCTTTTCCGCTTTGTCTAACAGATCCAGAACGTCTGTTGTATCCTCATAAGCACTATTAATAATATCAGAAGAGATACGGATCAGTTCGCGCTGGATATACTTTTGAATAATGATCCTGGAGTGATATTCAATATTTGCCGCTGAGGCAACACGATTGGTTAGCTCGGTAATGTAATAAGCGCCACCCACCATTTCCAATTCGCCCTGCTGGCGCAGTTGCGCGGTAACAGTCAAGATATCTACCGGAGACGTTCTTTCAAATAATAAACGAATAGCCTGAAATATCCGCTGGTGCGCTTCTACATAAAACACCTCCGGCTTCAAAACGTCGATAACGGCAGAAAGCGCATCTTTTTCCAGCATCAGTGCACCAAGCACAGCCTCTTCAAGGTCGCGTGCCTGCGGAGGCAATTTTCCAAGCGGGCTGCCGGGAACATTTATTCCTCTGATACGTCTGTCAGCGCCGGTATTATAACGTCCGGATGGGTTTTCGTTCTCAATAATCATTCTCTCTCAGGGTACTTTTAACAGCGCTAAAATAGCAAGCCGGGTGTCAAAGTTAACCATATTTCCCGGCCGATTTATTAGCCAATAATACACAAGTTGTGTTAGTATCTTTTGTCGACACCATAAGTGGCTGAAATGTAAACCACTGACCGCACTGACATAAACTTTCGCTTATTTTTAGAAAAAATACTGGCATGACAAATGCTAATCTCAAGGCTACTTTAATAAATATACCTACTTTTGCCGATTAATATTCTTAAAAGCATGTCCTTCAATCAGTCACCCAGGCGCGAAAGTAATCAGATGGTATTTGGTATCCGTGCAGTAATGGAAGCTATACGTTCTGGTAAAGAAATAGAAGCAGTTTATGTGCAACGCGGTTTGGGCGGCGGGCTGTATTTAGAATTAAAGAAATTGCTGGCAGAGCGACAGATCACCCCTCAGCAAGTCCCTATTGAGAAACTTAACCGGATCACGGTTAAAAATCACCAGGGTGTTATCGGTGTTATCTCTCAGATTGTTTATCAAAAGATTGACGACCTGATCCCGATCATCTTCGAAGAAGGACGTGTTCCCCTAATCCTGGTGTTGGATGGCGTAACCGATGTACGTAATATGGGTGCGATTGCACGTACAGCTGAATGTGCAGGCGTAGACGCCATTATCATCCCGGCTAAAGGTTCGGCACAGATAACGCCGGATGCTATTAAAACCTCTGCCGGGGCATTATATAAAATCCCGGTTTGCAGACATGAAAACTTCGTGCAGATTGTAAAATTTCTACAGGATTCTGGTCTGCAATTAGTCTGCTGCACCGAGAAAACGGAGAACAGCATTTACGATGTGGACTATACCGTTCCCACGGCAATTATCATGGGGTCTGAAGAAAGCGGTATCAGGCCTGAACTGATCCGTGTATCAGAACACCTGGCTAAGATCCCGATGTTCGGCGAGATAGAATCCCTTAACGTTTCTGTGTCTTCGGCAGTAATTATTTACGAAGCGATAAGACAGCGGAACCGCCCGCTCTAAATCTCTTCCTGAAAGGGAGACTTTTTAAAATTCATATGCACCCCGGGCCAAAGCCCTCCCTTTCGGGGAGGGTTGGGAGGGGCTAATCTCCTTAGATATATTTCGTGCCGAACTTCTGTTTAACGTCCGCAACTACTTGTTTTACATTTTGTTCCTGATCGCGCGGGCAGATCAGCAGAGTATTGTTAGATTCTACTACAATATAATCGTGTAAGCCCTGTAATACCACTAACTTTTCGCCCGGAACATTTACCATACAGTTAGATGAATCATACATGATCACCTTTTCTGCAGGGATAACAGCGTTGCCTACATAATCCTTTTCAGACAGCTGGTAAACAGAAGCCCAGGTACCCAAGTCCGACCAGCCAAATTCAGAAGGCAGCACGTATACGTTTTCTGCTTTCTCCATAATGCCGTAATCGATAGAGATATTCACGCAGCGCTGATAGGCAGTACCTACGTAACTACGTTCATTTTCGCCATTATACACTGTGCGGGCATCAGCAAAAATATCATGCATGTCCGGCAAATGCTTACCGAAAGATTCCACAATAGCTTTTGCAGACCATACAAAAATACCGGCATTCCAAAGGAAATCGCCACTTTGGATAAAGGTTTTAGCAATATCAAGCGTAGGCTTTTCGGTAAAGGTTTTCACCTTATGGAAGTCGTTATTTAATCTTTGATCAGTATACTGGATATAACCATAGCCGGTATCCGGGCGAGAAGGCTTAATTCCCAGGGTAATCAGGCAGTTATTCTCTTCAGCTGTTTTCATTGACTTGTTGATGCTTTCTACAAAAGCATTCTCATCAAGGATCAAATGGTCTGAAGGCGCCACTACGATAATAGCATCAGGGTTAAGGCTTTCTATTTTGTAACAGCCGTAAGCCACGCAAGGCGCGGTGTTACGCATTACCGGTTCGGTTAAAACCTGTTCGTCAGCAATTCCTGGTAGCTGGGTCTTCACCAGGTCGAGGTAGCTCTCATTGGTAACAATGAAAATATTTTCGGCCGGGCATATTTTCAAAAAACGATCATACGTGTTCTGTATCAATGTTTTCCCGGTGCCTAAAATGTCAATAAACTGTTTTGGGTGTGAGGTTCGGCTGATCGGCCAAAAACGGCTGCCAATACCGCCAGCCATAATAATGGCGTAATAGTTTTTGTTCATGAGTGGTTTATCCTAAGCGCAAAAATAAAATAGTATTATGAATTGCAAATTATTTCTCGACACATAAAATAAATATAGATAATTCTACGTATCTTAACTGTACTTTTTGCATCTACTATAACCTCTAAAATATCAAATTGTTCGCGGTAGTATCATTATATTGCCATTTATGCACATTTTAAAGGGGATGCTAGCTATTTTTGTTAATTTGTCCGATTGAAAGAAATTGATAGAACAACACCAAAATGATTGAAACAAAAAAATCACTTTTTGATAACCTGCAGAATTTTTTCGGCTTCGATAACTTCAAGGGTGAGCAGGAAGCGATTATAACAAACATATTGGCTGGGAATGATACTTTTGTTATTATGCCTACAGGCGGCGGCAAATCTATGTGCTACCAACTGCCGGCCCTGATGAGTGACGGGACAGCCATTGTGATTTCACCTCTTATCGCCTTAATGAAAAACCAGGTAGACCAACTGAGAGCCTTCGGCGGGTCTGACAGCATTGCACACTTCCTGAACTCATCCCTTACCAAATCCGAAATCGGAAGGGTGAAAGAGGATGTTTTAAGCGGTAAAACAAAGTTACTTTATGTAGCGCCCGAGTCTTTAACCAAGCAGGAAAATATAGATTTTTTGCGCTTGAACCATGTGTCTTTTGTAGCCGTGGATGAAGCCCACTGTATCTCTGAATGGGGGCACGATTTCCGCCCCGAGTATCGTAAGATCAGGCAGGTGATCAGTAATATCGGTGAGAATATTCCGATCATCGCCCTTACAGCTACTGCAACACCAAAGGTTCAGCATGATATCCAGAAGAACCTGCAAATGAGCAATGCAACGGTTTACAAATCATCATTTAATCGTTCTAACTTGTTCTATGAGGTGCGTGCGAAACGGAACGTACTGAAAGAGATCATCAAATTTGTAAAACAAAACCCCGGTAAATCCGGAATTATATATTGTTTAAGCCGTAAAAAGGTTGAAGAAGTGGCTGAGGCCCTCACCCTTAACGGCGTTAAAGCCCTTCCCTACCACGCCGGTTTGGATGCAAAGGTACGTGCCGATACACAGGACAAGTTCCTGATGGAAGACGTAGAGGTGATTGTAGCAACAATCGCTTTTGGTATGGGTATCGATAAACCAGACGTTCGTTACGTCATTCACCACGACATGCCTAAAAGCATGGAGGGTTATTACCAGGAAACCGGCCGTGCCGGTCGTGATGGTGGCGAAGGTGTCTGTGTGGCTTTCTACTCAGAAAAGGATATCGATAAACTGCAGAAGTTTATGAAGGATAAGCCGGTTTCTGAACGCGAAATCGGCACGCAGATATTGAAAGAAGTGATCGATTATGCCGAATCATCCGTATGCCGTCGTAAACAGATCCTGCATTATTTCGGCGAGAACTTCAATGAAGCGGGCTGTAACAACATGTGCGATAATTGCAGTTCGCACAAAGAGCAGTTCGACGGCGAAGAGCACCTGCACCAGGCCTTAAGCTTAATTAAACAGCTGGGCGAGAAATTCGACGATAACCATATTGTGAATGTGCTGATTGGTGAAGACGATTCGCATGTGCATCACTATGAGCACCACTTGCTCGAAAACTTTGGCGCAGGTAAAACCCAGGGTAAAAACTTGTGGAAATCGCTGCTGCGACAGGCATTACTTGATAACTACATTTCTAAAGACATTGATAATTACGGGTTACTGCACCTGACGGCTAAAGGCAGGGACTTTCTGGAAAATCCGCATAGTATCCGGTTTATCATGAACCGCCCGATGGAAGCAGCGGATGATGAAGATGGTGATGAAGGGCCAAAACAGGGTGGAACCGCGCTGGATACCCAACTGCTGCAAATGCTGAAAGATCTTCGGAAAAAGATTGCCAAGCAGAAGAGTTTGCCGCCATTTGTAGTGTTCCAGGATCCTTCGCTTGAAGAAATGTGTACGCACTACCCTATCACTATAGACGAGCTGAAACAAATCTCTGGTGTAGGTGCTGGTAAGGCCATGAAGTTTGGTGCACCGTTCATCGAACTAATTAAAAAGTATGTAGAGGACAACGATATTGACCGTCCGGTTGATATGGTGATCAAAAGCGCGGCAAACAAGTCTGCGCTGAAGGTTTATATCATTCAGAATATAGACCGTCACCTGGATCTGGAAGATATTGCCAGCTCTAAGGGATTAACCTACGAGGAAATACTTCGCGAGGTAGAATCTATTGTTAACTCTGGTACAAAATTAAATCTGAACTACTACATCAACGAAGTAATTGATGAAGACCGCCAGGAAGAAGTATTTGATTACTTCCGTTCTGCCGAGGTAGATTCTATTGATAACGCCATGGCAGAATTAGGCTCCGACGATTATACCCGCGAAGAAGTTCAGTTAATGCGTATTAAATTCATGAGCGAGTTAGGAAACTAAAACTTGCTTCTCCCCTTATACTGAAGGCCCTTTATGGGCCTTTTTCGTTTACTTCACTATGGTATTTCGATTAAAAATACCAGCCCACCAATACGCCGATAATGATAATAATGGGTGTTTTTATTTTGGTGAACTTCAATAACAGGAACGTGGCCAGCATTATGCCATAGAACAACCAATTAAAGCCGAATGGCTTTACAAGCAGGATAAAAGCAGTGATCATGAAGCCAACCGAAACGGCGTTGATTCCACTGAGCGAATTTTTAATTCGGGTGATCTTCTTCAGATCTTCCCAAAAAGGAACAATAAACAAAATAAGGATCAGCCCGGGCAAATTAATACCAATAAGCGCCACTAACGCGCCCAACACCTGCCCCCCAATCCCATAACCGTTATTCGCAAACGTCATGCTGCCTAGGAAAGAAGTAAAAGCAAAAGTTGGTCCTGGCAACGCTTGCTGAATGGCGTAACCCGTAAGAAACTCCGTTGGGGTTAAATAGTGTTTTAGTTCTACAAACTCTGTATACATCAGCGGAACCAACACTTGTCCGCCACCGAAAATCAGGATACCGTTACGGTAAAAGTTCTCGAACATACGAATGGGCAAACTAAAAGGCGATGTACGGTTGATGATCGCACCCAGTGCGGCAAACATCAGCAGGATACCAATGAAATAAGCAATCTTATTGGGGTTTACATTTGAATAAAGTTTTACCCGCAGTTCATTTTCCTGCGGCTGGGTTTCCAGTGCAGAAGAAATAATGCCGCCCAATAAAACCAGTAAAGGGAAGGCATAAGGCGTTTGCAGGATCAGCGTGGCGATAACGGAACCAACGGCCAGCATCACGCTGACGCGGCTTTTTAAGAACCGTTGTGCGAATGTAAAAGCAGCGTAAGCCACTATACCTACCGCGATAGGCTGTATAAAACGTATCACCTCTTTAAAGTGTGCTCCTTTTGCAAACAATGAAAAGAAGATCCCAGCAAGGCACATTACCGCGGCTGAGGGCAATATCCAGATCAGGAATGTTGCAATAGCAAGCGGTAGGCCCCCTACCTTCCAGGCGACGCCTACCAGCGTCTGCGTAGAGGATGGCCCCGGCAACACCTGGGTAAGTGCATTTAATTCCAACAACTCATTTTCGGTAATGTAGTTGCGCTTTTCTACAAACTCGCGCAGTAGCACGGCAATGTGTGCCTGCGGACCGCCGAAAGCTGTAAAAGTGTAAAGCGCAGCTTCACGAAGAAAAATAAGATGTCGTTTCCTGAACAAGGTAAATCAATTAATAATCGTCGTCGTCATCCTCGTCGAAGCCTGTAGCCTGACGGTATGCGCCCTGTAATTCGTTAAACGCGTGATTATCCCTTGCAGTACGTGCAACCTGCATTCCTTTTTCATAAGTGGTAACAGCATCAGGTTGCCTGCCTAATTGCTCGTATAATTTACCCAGGTGGTAGTAGGTTCCAACATAGTTTGGATGCTTATCTACCAGGCCCTCGTAGTAGCTCAGCGCCTTGTCCGTGTCCCCCAACCGAAGGAATTCTGTAGCCAGTGCGTACTGCAAAAATTCGTCGTTCGGTTCATTCTTTATAAACTCCAGAAGCTTCTCTAATCGGCCTGACTGCATATTAAACTCTTCCTTTTTTAATTACCTTTGCTAAAACCTATTTATGAATAAACCGTCATGATTATAATTACTCATGACAGCTTCATCACCATTTAAAACCAAATTATACTGATGAAAATCTTAGTATGTATTAGTAACGTACCAGATACCACGACAAAAATAACTTTTACCGCTAATAACACGCAATTTAATCCCGCAGGTGTGCAGTTTATCATTAATCCTTACGATGAAATTGCACTGGCCCGCGCCATTGAACTTACCGACGGTGGAAACGGTAGCGTGACCGTGATTCACGTTGGTGAAGCCGCCAACGAACCTACTATCCGTAAAGCTTTAGCTATCGGCGCTACAGACGCTGTGCGCGTGAATGCACCCGCCCATGATGCTTATTTTGTTGCTGTTCAAATTGCGGCATACGCTCGCGAAAATCAGTTCGACCTGATCCTGACCGGCCGGGAATCCATCGATTATAACGGCAGTAAAGTGGCGGCTATGGTAGGCGAATTGCTGGACATACCTTCGGTTTCTATTATAAAAAAGCTGGATGTTGACGGCAATAGTGCTACCGTTGAACGTGAAATAGAAGGCGGAAAAGAGCTGCTAACCATTCCTTTTCCTTTTGTAGCGGGTACCACAGAGGGCGTTGCCGAACCAAAGATCCCCAACATGCGTGGGATTATGTCTGCCAGAACCAAACCGTTGACAGTGGTAGAACCGGTAACTGTACAAAACAACAGCGAAGTGCTGAGCTATGAAACGCCTGCCCCGCGCGGCCAGGTTAAAATGGTTGCTGCCGATGACGCCGCAAAACTTATCTACCTGCTGCATACCGAAGCAAAAGTTATCTAACTAATTTCATCACCATTATCAGAACCAATTATGCCTGTTTTAGTATATGCAGAAAACACGGAGGGTAAATTCAAAAAGTCTGTTTTTGAAGCTGTTTCCTATGCCCGTGCCATTGCAGATCAAAATAACACTTCCCTTACCGCAATATCAATCGGCAACGTAGATGCCGGTATTTTAAATGAACTGGCCAAATACGGCGCTGACAAGATACTGAACGTTGCTAACGACCAATTGAAGAATTTCGTTAACCAGGCTTATGCATCTGTTATTGCATCTGCTGCAAAAAGCGAAGGCTCGGACGTAGTCGTTATTTCCAACTCGTTTTCGGGGCGGGGCCTTGCTCCTCGCGTTGCAGTAAAGCTGGAAGCCGGACTGGCAGATGGCACTGTTGCTTTGCCGGAGCAGAACAACGGAAAATTTACCGTTAAAAAGACTGCCTTCTCAGGTAAAGCGTTTGCCACGATCGAACTAACTTCGGCTAATAAAATAATCACCCTTACGCCTAACTCGTATCAGGTTACAGAAAAGCCTACCGGTGCAACTGCACAAGATTTTTCTGTTGAACCAAAAGAATCTGATTTCAGAGCAGTTTTAAAGGAAATTGCAAAAGCAGCAGGAAAAATCTCACTACCGGATGCAGAGATCGTTGTATCGGGCGGACGCGGTTTAAAGGGGCCTGAAAACTGGCATCTGGTAGAAGACCTTGCTACAGAATTAGGCGCAGCTACAGCCTGTTCAAAGCCGGTATCAGATGCGGGGTGGCGCCCTCATGAAGAGCACGTTGGACAAACCGGCATCGCTGTCAGTCCAAATTTGTATATTGCGATTGGAATTTCAGGGGCAATACAGCACCTGGCAGGTATCAGTTCTTCAAAAGTTATTGTTGTGATCAACAAAGATGCAGAAGCGCCGTTTTTTAAGGTAGCAGACTACGGAATTGTAGGCGATGCGTTTGATGTGGTACCAAAATTGATTGAAGCTGTGAAAGCCTTTAAGGCATCGGTATAAAAAGGAAAATGGATATTCTTTGTGATGGGGAATAATATGAAAAAAATAAAGCTGGACATAGTTGGCCTTTCTTACAGCCAAACACAGTCTGGCGCATATGCCCTTGTTTTGGGCGAAGTAAGCGGACGCAGAAGATTGCCGATCATCATCGGTAGCTTTGAGGCACAGGCCATAGCCATAGAAATTGAAAAGATGACACCGAGCCGCCCGCTTACACACGATCTTTTTAAAAGCTTTGCCCAGGCATTCAATATCGGCATACAGGAGATTATCATTTATAACTTGGTTGATGGCATTTTCTATTCTAAGCTGATCTGCTCAGATGGTAAAAAGACATTAGAAATAGATGCCCGTACTTCAGACGCAATTGCAATGGCTGTACGTTTTGATTGTCCGATTTTTACTTATGAATTCATCCTTTCTACAGCGGGTATTGTAATAGAGGGCAATGATTTTGTATACCTGGAAAACCTGAACGAACCTGCCGAAGAAAAAGCTACGCCGACATCCACAGCGGCTGGCTATACTGCTTTAAGTGACGATGAACTTAAGACCAAATTGCAGGAAGCCCTTAATGAAGAAGCTTACGAAAAGGCAGCAAAGATCCGTGACGAACTGAATAAAAGAAAAGCATCATAGCTTGGATTTGCAGAGGCGCAATATTTTGCGTCTCATTTTATTCTCCTTTTTTAATCTGTTATCTCCGGCATTTAATATCATACTGCGATTTTTTCGGAGACGCAAAGTGTTGCGTCTCTACAATATCACGTTTTTCCTGAACAGCCTCTTTACCATTTCATAATATTTGGCTACTTTTCATCCTTAATTAACTAATAACTATAATAAGATAAAACCTGTACATATGAATATTAAGTTTCGCTTAATACTGATGAACTTTATGCAGTTTTTTATTTGGGGGTCGTGGCTGCTAACCATCGGTGCGTACTGGTTCCAGAACAAACATTGGTCTGGTGCGCAGTTCGGGGCGATATTTTCTACCATGGGCATTTCTGCGATTTTTATGCCCGCTTTAACTGGTATAATTGCAGACCGCTTTGTTAATGCAGAAAAACTGTATGGCGTGATGCATATCCTGAATGCTATCGCATTGTTTACGCTACCAATGGTAAATAACCCGGTTACCTTCTTTTGGGTAATTCTGATTAACATGTTTTTCTACATGCCGACGCTTTCCCTTTCTATCACTGTTGCCTATTCGGCACTTAAGGGACAAGGCATTGATGTCGTAAAAGCTTATCCGCCTATCCGTACTTGGGGCACAGTTGGTTTTATAGTCGCCCTGTGGACCGTCAGCCTTACGCATAACGAAACTTCTTCAAACCAGTTCTATATCGCCTCTGCTGTTGCGCTGGCGCTTGGTCTTTACGCATTTACTTTACCTAAATGTCCGCCGATGCTGCACGTTCGCGAGGGTAAATCTTTTGTTGACCTGTTGGGGTTGAATGCCTTCCGTCTGTTTAAATCACAGCGCTTCGCTATATTTTTTATCTTTTCTATGCTGCTCGGTGCAGCCTTACAGCTTACAAATGCTTACGGCGATACTTTCATCCATGATTTTGACAAGATACCGGCTTACCAAAATACCATCGCGGTAAAATACCCGGCTATCATCATGTCCATTTCGCAGATATCTGAAACCTTGTTCATCCTGGCCATTCCGTTCTTCCTGCGCAAATTTGGTATCAAATATGTAATGCTTTTCAGCATGCTGGCCTGGGTGTTGCGTTTCGGTTTATTTGCTTTTGGTAACCCGGCAGATGGTTTATGGATGATTGTGCTTTCCTGCATTGTGTACGGCATGGCTTTCGACTTCTTCAACATTTCCGGATCGTTATTCGTGGAAACTCAGGCTACGCCAGAGATCAGGGCCAGCGCGCAGGGTTTGTTCATGATGATGGTAAACGGCTTTGGCGCTTTGTTCGGCAGTACCGTAAGCGGACTGATCATTGATAAGTTTTTCACGAATACCAACCAGGCAAAAGACTGGCACGGCATCTGGCTTACCTTTGCTGCTTATGCTTTGGTGATTGCCGTGATCTTCCCGTTTGTATTCAGGTACAAGCACAACGCAGCCTTAAAACACGCTATTGAACATATATAATTATTGAAGCAAAATCGCGCAGTTTTGTTATTTTTAAGGGCAGCTTTGGCTGCCCTTACTACTGTTTATATAATCACTAACAGCACCTTTACCATCTGATGAAAAAGCACTACCGCCACGAAAATGACTGTTTGAATTGCGGTACGATACTCGAAGGCAAGTTTTGCCACCACTGCGGGCAGGAAAACCTGCAGATTAAAGAAAACTTTGGTCACCTGATGAACCACGCCATCAGCGATTATTTCCATTTCGACCACCAGTTTTTCCACACACTAAAACCGCTTTTATTTAAACCTGGCAAGCTTACCAACGAGTATATGGCCGGCAGGCGGGTACAATATCTGCATCCTATCAAGATGTACATCTTCATCAGCCTGGTGTTCTTTGTCTTGTTTTTCAAAAAGAACGCTCATGAGGGCGAAAAAACAGAGGTGAAACACAAAAAAGTAACCAAAGAACAGATTGATAGTGCGAAACGTGTAATTGAGAACGCCCCCATATTAGGCAGCGCCACCAAGGAAATTATTACCAAAAGGCTTGATGAAGGTGAACGCCGGGATAGTATAAAAAAAGCGAAACATAAAAACAACATAGAAGATGAAGACGTTGACGATGGGTTTGTAAAAGCAGATTTTTCAGACGTCGTCGAAACAGATAAGTATCCGAACTATGAAGCCTACCTTGCTGCCCAAAAGAAACTGCCGGAAAACAAGCAGGACGGTTTTATTAAGAACCTGATAGTTAGGAAGAAATTTGATTACAAGAAAAAGGGAGGCGACCCGAAAGAGGCTATCGAGGAAGAGGTAAAGCACAATGTGCCCAAAATGATGTTTCTTTTGCTGCCTATTTTCGCACTGATTTTAAGTATCGCTTTTAGAAAGAACCGGAAGTATTATGTAGAGCACCTGATCTTTTCCTTCCATCTGCATTGCTTCGTGTTTTTGTTCCTATCGGTATCTATGTTGCTACAATGGATAATTCCAGGCAAAGCTTTCCATGACCTGTTAGATCTGGCGGTGATGATCTGCCTGGTAATCTATGTTTATAAAGCGCTAAGGGCGGTATACCATCGCGGACGCGGAAGAACGATCAGCAAAATGTTCGGTATGTCATTTATGTACCTGATGGTTTTTGGTATTTGCTACAGCTTTGTCTATTTTATTTCTGCGCTTACTGCAGCATAAGAAAAGAAGGCGGGGCATTGACTAATTTTCGATGCCCAGCCTGCTATAAAAATTAAGGTTTCAGTACCACCTTCACGCAATCGTCTTCTTTATTCTTGAAAATATTATAAGCATGGGCTGCTTCGCTTAACGGCAGCGAATGTGATATAATATCATTCAGCACCACCTTCTCCTGTTTAACCAGGTCTATCAGGTGGTCTATGTAATTTAATACCGGTGCCTGCCCCTGCTTAATGGTAATGCCTTTATCAAACATCCGGTGTACCGGGAAGTTATCATAAGGTGTGCCATAAACTCCAACCACACTCACTGTTCCACCCCTGCGAACGGCCTTAAAGCACATTTCCATTACTTTTATACTGCCCTTTTCGAAATTAAGGGTAGCCTTAACCTTATCCAGGATATTACGCTCGGCTTCGAACCCTACTGCATCTACGCAGACATCTGCGCCGCGGCCGCCCGTCATGGACCGTATGGCTTCCACTACATCCACATCGTGCGGGTTCAATGTTTCCACTTTATTTGCCTCGCGTGCCTTATTTAATCGGTAGTTGAGCGGATCTATCGCAATTACACGGCTTGCACCATTTATCCAGGCAGCTTTTTGCGCCATTAACCCTACCGGCCCCGAACCAAAAATAGCTACCACTTCACCGCCTTTAAGCTGCGCCCAGTCGATGGCAGACCACCCAGTAGGAAAAATATCCGTAAGGAACAGCACCTGCTCGTCAGTCATGTTATCGGGTACAATACGCGGACTGATATCCGCATAAGGTACACGGACATACTCTGCCTGGCCGCCGCTATAACCGCCATACAGATCTGTGTATCCGTATAATGCGCCACCCTTTTGGTCTAACAAATCGCCATTAGGGCCGTAATGTTCATGATTAGAATTTTCGCAATGCGGCGAAGCGCCATGCGTACAGAAAAAGCAATGGCCACAAGAGATAGGAAAAGGCACCACTACCCTGTCGCCGCGTTTCAGACGTTTAACGGAAGGACCAACCTCTTCAACAATCCCCATAAACTCGTGGCCCATGATCAAGTCTTTAGCCTGCGGAATGCCCCCGTCAAGAATATGTAAATCGGATCCGCATATCGCGGTAGAAGTTACTTTTAAAATCACGTCGCCCGCTTCCTCTATCCGCGGATCATCGACGGTATCGACACTGATATCGCCGGGTTTGTGAAATACTGCTGCTTTCATAATTTAAGTTTAAAAATTTAACTTATAAGAAACAGTATTTATAATAGATAGTTTCAATGCGTTGATCACATTATAGCTTCAAGCTATAAGCCGAACAAACGGTAAGCTACCGTGAAATTGAAAAGGTTGATCTTGGTTTTGGCATCGCCATCACCGGTAGGGATTTTGTTTAGGCCGAGTTCATACCTCAAATCGAACGAAATTTGTTTGATATCCAGGCCTGCGCCAAACTGCCAGGCGTAATTTTGATCTTTATACCGAAGATTAACGGCATTGCCAAAGGCAGAAGAATAGTTCTGATCTTTATTAATAGCAAAGGAAACCAAGGGGCCGGTATTAAACCTGGCACCAACCCCTAATGCGCCAACACGGGTACCTATAAGCAACGGGAGATCCAGACTGCTGAAACTCGCTTTATTTTCGGCACTGGTATTATCGGCACGTACCGTAACGTTCTTGGTGGTATAGTATAATTCGGGCTGAAAATGCAGACCTGCGCCACCTACCCTTGCCCACAAACCGCCTATAAAACCGGCGCGGTTATCGCCGCTTAAATTTCCAAAAGTTGAACTGGTGTTGATGCTGGTTAAATTAACCCCGCCTTTTACACCAAACTGAAAAGTTGGTAATAGCTGGGCATTAACCTGTCCACAGATGATAGTCAGCAATATTGTTGCGAAAAGATAGATTTTTCTCATAGGTTTCAATCTTAAAACTTAACGTTTTAAAATACGATAAGTTTTTAAACCAGAAAACCCTAAAAAAGAGCTTTCTGGTTTTACAATATTACAACTTAGGGCTAGTTATAACGTCAATTTCCCCTGGTAATAATCCAGGATCTTAGCACGAATAAAATAATCGTAGCGCGCACTGATGAGATTTAATTTCGCACGGTCCATGTTACCCTTTATCACAATAAATTCTACAGAATTCAAAACGCCCGAATTAAATTTCACCTCGGCTACACGGAAAGATTCGCTGAAGGCATCTACCTGCTCTGTTAAAGTCTGGTAACGCTCATAGGCGCTGGTCATGTTCACGTAAGCTTGCTCTACGTTCTTTCTCAGCAGTACCTTCGTATTCTCGTTGGTCGCCTGCGCTTCCAGCATATTGATCTTTGCCAGCGAAACGTTGTTTCGGTTTCTCCAATAGTTTAAAATTGGGATACTTAGGCCGAGCGTAAAATTCGTATTGTAGTTATTACGCAATTGCGAACCATAGTTGGTGTTGCCCGTGCTGGAATAGTTGGTACCCCATCCGCCACCTAATGCGAGTGTTGGATATAGCGCGCCGCGGGCAGCGGATACCGCTTTGGCGCTGCTACGATAGCGTAATTCTGCGGCTTTCACTAATGGCAATCCGTTTAATGCCGTCTGATAAACTTGGTCTGCATTCTGCGTATACTGCCCGGGCAATTGGTCAGCCGGTATCGGTTGAATTTTTGCTTCCCGGTTAAACGGCACGTTCATCAACTGCATCAGGTTTAATTTAGCTGCATACATGGCATTGCGGGCATCTATCAAATTCAGCTGATCGCTTGCCAGTTGCCCGCGAAGATCAGAAAGCTGGGAAGGAGAAATATTCCCGCTCTTATCCAGAATCTTCAATCTGTCTACTTGTTGTTTCGAAACCTCTACCTGGGTAGCGGTTTGGTTTAACAATTCCTGGTTATCCAATACCTGTAAATAGGTAGAAATCACGTTCAGTGTGATATCGTCCTTCGCTTGTTGGTAGGAAAGCTTTCCGGCCTGATAGGATAATGAATACTGCTTAATGGTATTCATCAGATTCATCCCGTTGAATAAAATTAAATTACTATTCAGGTTATACTGAGCGAATTTGATCTGCTGGTTTACATAGTTATAAGTGGTAGGGTCCTGGCTGCGGCCGTTACTAATGGTATGCTGCACGTTACCGTTTACCGTAGGCAGCAGATTTTCGCGAGCCTGGTTCCAGTAAACGCGATCGCGCTCCATGTCAAGCTCGCTTTTACGAACGTCCAGATTGTTTTTTATCGCGATATCAATACATTGCTGCAAGGTGTAAACCGTATCTGTCTGGCTAAAGGCAGGCAGCGTTGTGATAGCTAAAAATAGAACGAAGATATATTTTAAGTAGTTCATCTCTGCGATCAGATATTTTTGATAGACTCTATTTTGCCGTCTAACAGGTTGATGATACGCGACCCATATTCGGCATTCTTTTCATTGTGTGTTACCTGAATGATGGTGACGTTATCCTCCTGGTTCAGTTTGCGGAAAAGCTCCATAATTTCCTCGCCCTGCTTAGAATTCAGGTTACCAGTGGGTTCGTCTGCAAGGATCAGGCGTGGCTTGCTGATCAACGCACGGGCAATACCCACCAATTGCTGCTGACCGCCTGACAATTGAGATGGGAACAGATCTTTCTTCCCGACAATATTAAAACGGTCCAGGATATCGGCTACCAACGCTTTACGTTCCCCTCCCTTAATATTCTGGTAAATCAAAGGAGTTTCGATGTTCTCATAAACCGTAAGCTCGTCTATCAGGTGGTATGCCTGAAATACAAAGCCGATATATTGTTTATACAGCGCGGTGCGTTGCTTCTCTTTCAACAAGTGTACACCTTCGCCCATAAAGTAATGGTAACCTTCTGACGGCTGATCAAGCATACCAATGATATTCAGTAAAGTTGATTTGCCGGAGCCGGACGGCCCCATGATAGAAACGAACTCGCCCTCTTCTACATCAAGATCGATATTATTCAGTACAAAATTCTTACTGCCGCCAACCTGGTAGTATTTAGAAATATTTTTTAGCGTTAACATATGCTTTTTATGAATTATGATTTTGTTTCGGCTATGAACCTGCCACTAAAGTATCAATAACATACCAAATAAATAAAATACTTATAATCAATTAGTTATATAAAATTAGCAAAACTTAACTGTTCGCTTGTGCAACAAAACCGTTCGCTAATGATACACCGCCGATGCCAGTAACCGGATAATAAAAAAGGGCAGTACGGAAACCCGTTACTGCCCTGAAAGAATATGGTATTTTGCTCTTAATTGAAGGATAAGCTTACGCGCCCACTACCGGCGTCAGCCCTAACCAGCGGACCACCGCCATTAACTTTGCCACGCACGGCATCGCGGCTGTGCTCGCCGCTAAAGTTGTTCAATGTTAAATCAGACATCCGGTTACCGCGCAGGTCAAGGTCAAGCCCTTGCTTTGCAGGCAGGGATAAATCGATATGCCCGGCACTTACATCCAGCTTTACATACTTACCTACCTCTTTAAATGCTGCGTGCAGGCTGCCTGCGCTTGTAGACGCATCGAGTGCGCATGACAGGTTAGAAAGATTGATGCTGCCGCCACTGGTACCGGTAATCAGCTCACCGGCAATATTATCCCCATGCACACTACCGCCACTGGTATGCGCGCTAACGGCCCCCTTGAGGTTATTCATGGTAAGCGAACCTCCGGAAGTCTCCAGCCTGATGGTACCTGAGCAATTCTCGGCGGTTACGCTGCCACCGCTGGTTTCCATATCAATATTATTTCGTGAGTCCGCGATCTGGATGCTGCCGCCAGAAGTACGGCCTTTGATATCTCCGGTCAGGTGGTCTGCATGTAAGCTGCCGCCACTGGTAGTAAAGCGCTCAGTACCGGTTAGGTGGTCCAGGTGAATACTGCCGCCGCTGGTGTTTAGGTTGGTGGCTACTTTTTCGGGAACATAAACTTTAAAAGATATACTTAAACCGTTATTTCCCCAGTTGATCATACGCTTATTTTTAGCGGTTGCGTGCAGTTCACCATCATGTGCTTCTACTTCAAGGAAATAACTTTCTTCCAGGCGCTTCTTCACCTCTTCTTTGCTTAACGGCTGGCCGTTATTTCCGTTTACATACACTTCTACCCTGGCTTGTCCGTCTGTTCCACCGCTTACGGTAATGCTTCCGCCGGATGTATTTACAAATACTTCGCGGATGCCTAAACCGCTTAACGTTTTAGTTAAAAAGGGTTCTTGTTTTAATGATTGTGCAGAAACCAGGCAGCTCTGCCCGATCAACGCCGCAACAATAAGGTTTAATTTCATGGTTGTGTATTTTAAAGTGTTATCACATCAGACGCAACTTTTATCCAATAAGTTGCATCCATCGGTTTATTTATTCGTTCCTTAAACTTTTAACCGGGTTAGCGCTTGCCGCCCTGAAAGCTTTTAAGCCAATAGTAAGACCGCCTGCCAAAAGCAGAAATAACAACGTGATGAGTACCGTCCAGGGCCCGATATTAACGTGGTAAGCGTAGTTTCTTAAGAAAATATTACCCGCAACCATCCCGATGGGTACCGCAATTACCGAAGCTATAATTAGCAGCTTGGCGAAATCAGAAGATAACAGGTAAACAATTTGCCCCACGCCTGCCCCCATTACCTTTCTAATGCCTATTTCTTTGATCCTGACTTCTGCCGTATATGTCACCATACCCAACAGGCCGAGGCAGGCAATAGAAAGCGCCAGGCCAATAAACATAGCAAGGAATAACTGATCCTCTGCATGCAAGTGATGTTCGTACAAAATTTTGTCAAACCACTCCGCAGATAGCGCGGCCTTTGAGTTTACTTTTCGCCAACGTTGGGACAGTTGTTCTATCAGCTTCGCCGCATCTGTGCCTTCATTTATTTTTAATTGAAGTGTAGTGAATTGCGACGGACTGTTTCTTATCACCAGTGGCATCATTTCAAAATGCATGCTCATAAAATGAAAATCTTTAAGTACACCGGCAATACGTACCTGCGTACTATCATTTATCCACACCAGTTCGTTTATTGCTTCCACGGGATTTTTAAAATGGAATGATTTTGACGCTGTTTCATTGATCAGCACTTCCCTATCCGTTGCAAGTAAGTTTTTACCAGCTGTCAAATGTAAGCCCATCGTGGTAATAAAATGTTGATCGGCGGCAATAACTTCTGTTGGAAATGAGGTCGCTTTTTCTGTTCTATACCCCCTGCTTATATCGCCCCCGTTAAATCCTAATACAGTTGAAGTTCCCGAAATTTCTTCAACCCCTGGTTGCTTGGATAATTCGCTAACTGCCAGGCGATAGTCAGCACCCTGCAATTCAACATTCAGTATATTTTTACGATTGAACCCATAATCTGCCCTTGCCATATAGGCAGACTGCCTGTACATGACAATAATGAATACCACGCCAACAATAGAAACTACGAATTGCAACACCATTAATATTTTACGCATGGTAAGCCGCTGCACAACCGGCTGGCCGGTATGACTTTTAAGCACCAACGCGGGGCTAAATGAAGAAAGAATCCGTGCAGGCAAATATCCGGCTACAATACCCGTAAATAATGCAAGCAGAGCGATCAACAGAAACATGGTACCATCCCAGTGGGCGCCTTCGAGTATTTTAGGAATCCAGTTAAAATTTGAGATAGAGCGAATAAACACCGCCGAAAAAACCAATGCACAGAAGGATAACAACACCGACTCTGATACAAACTGCAATATTAACTGCCAGCGCCTGGCTCCAATAACCTTACGGATACCCACTTCGCGGGAACGCGTGATGGCGCGTGCCAATGTTAAGTTAACGTAATTGAATACCGCAAGAAATAAAGTTACCAGGCCAACGCTTCCCTCTGCAGCCAACTGGGCCATGGTAGGGCCATAAGCAGAATTATAATAATCATGGCGCGCAGGAGTAATTGATGCAAAAGGTTGTGCTAAAAACGCAATGCTTTTCAAACCCGAATTAGCAGGGATCATCCGGGTTGCAATTACAGAATTACTTTGTAATACCCTGTTAAGTTGTTGTACTGATGCACCTGATTTAAGTGTGATATAAGTATAACAACTTCCGGGATTGGTCCAGTCTGCTGTGTCGAAAGACGGGCTGTTGGCTGTCGATTTTGTTGTTAACGTTTCCATCGCAGCGATACCATCAAACTGCAAGTGCGACTTTTCCTTCACATCCTGCAAAATACCGGTGACAATAAGATCGCCGTAGGTTTTATGGTGCATGATCATCCCGATAACGTCATCCTTACCAAAAAATCTCTCCGCAGTTTTTTGCGTGATCAGGATGGCGTGGGGCTGGTTGGAATAGGTTCCTCTTAATATTTTGAATCCGAATGTTTTAAAAAATGAAGGTTCTGTAAAATTCAATGTAACCGGTAAATCATCCCCAGACTTCACAAATGAAGTGCGGCGGAGTATCACGCGCACACTGTTTTCAATAAAAGGGTATTTATTTAAAATATCCGTCGCGACGGGATACGAAGTACTCGCGAAGTAATCCTTTGCACCATTACGACCTGTAAGTTCGGTGATAACCCGGTACGTACGTTCTGTATGCTTATGAAACTTATCATACTCATAGCCGGTTTTTATATCAATTAAAGCTAATATACAAACAGCCATGCCTGTAGCCAGGCCAAAGATGTTGATGAACGAAAAAAGCTTATGCCTTAATAACGTCCGCCAGGCTATTTTTAAATAGTTTTTAATCATGACACAGGTTTATAGCGTGTTATTCGTTCCTTAAACTTTTAACCGGGTTAGCGCTTGCTGCCCTTAAAGATTGTACCATAACCGTAAGTGTTGCTATAGTCACAGCCAGAGAGCCTCCTGCAACGAATATCCACCAGGACATACCGGTTCTGTAGGCAAACTGCTGAAGCCACTTATTCATGGCAAACCAGGCGATTGGCGACGCTATAACTATTGACACCAGAACCAGCTTAATAAAATCTGCCGAGATCAGCTGAACAATATGAAGCACGTTAGCGCCAAGTACCTTCCGTATCCCTATTTCCTTTACTTTTTGTTTAGCTGTAAACGCTGCCAAGCCAAATAAACCCATTGCGGCAATAAATACCGCTATGCCTGCAGCAGACATAAATATCGAGCCCATTTTTTGCTCTGTGCGGTACTGCTTATCAAAAACCTCGTCTAAAAATGAAAACGTAAATGGCTCGCCCGGGAAAAGCTCTTCATAGATCTTCTTGATCTGATTGATGTGCTGTTGCATATCCGCGGCGCTCATTTTTATGGTGAAGTAGCCATCTGCAACAGCAGGTAAGAAAATCATGGGCTGGATAAACTGGTGCAGCGATAAATGGTGGTAATCCTTAATAACGCCCACTACCTCAAACTCTTTCCCCCAATTGATCTTCTGCCCTAAAGCTTGTTCCGCGTTGGCAAAGCCCAACTGCTTAGCCGCGCTTTCGTTCAAAATCACCTTACGCGTTTTGGGCCATCCGTGTATCAGCATGGCGGGTGTAAAGGCCCGCCCTTCCTTAAATTTAATATCATAGGTATCAAAGTACTGGTTATCTACTATCAGCATCGAGTATGATTTCTTTTCGTCTCCTGCTGCCGGTGCAAGTTTGGTAATACCCTGCGCACTAAAATTATAACCCTGACCGGGTACGTTATTGGATGCCGCAATTTTTCCTACAAAAGGCAGCTGTTTTACCCTGTTTTCAAATGCAACGGATTGGTCGATACCAGAACTGTTAATTACAGACGGACCGGTGATCACCACCTTCTGCTTCAGGCTAAGACCTAAGTCCTGCGTTTGCATATATCTTAACTGGCGGTACAGGGTTATGGTGGTAATGATTAGTATAACAGAAGCTGTAAACTGAAACACCACCAGCACTTTACGTATGGAAACACCACCAAGCTTAAGGTTTGCTACACCGCGGATAGTTTTTAACGGCGAAAAAGCGCTCAGAATCGTGGCTACATAAATTCCTGAAAACAAACAACCGGCGATAACTACTAAACAAACACCGGCGCAGATCCAGTTATCGAACAATAATTTTAAGGATAGCGGCTTTTCAAGAAAAGTATTAAAGTACGGCTGAACAAGCGTAACAAAAGCCACCGAGATCAGCAGGCTAATCACCGTGAGGACAACAGTTTCTGTAAGGAACTGTATGATGATCTGACTACGGGTTGCGCCCAGCACTTTCCTTACGCCAGATTCTTTCGCCCTGCTTAAAGCCTGTACTGTAGACAGGTTAATGTAATTAAGCCAAGCAATTACAGTAATCAATATGGCAATTGCCAGAAAAGAAACTACATAAATAAGGCTGCCGTAGGTTTGAAAATGATAGTTAAAAGAAGGCGCCAGGTGTATATCTTTCAAGGGCTGTAATTCTACCTTCAAGCCCTTTGCATCCGGTAAAATCTGTCTGGTAACTTGTGTCGCAAGTTTTGCAAAAGCGGCTTGATCTGTACCGGGTCTGATTTGAAAGAAATTATAAGTATAACCAGATTCGAGTTTAACCGGATCTGCCCAGTCATTACCATTTCTAAAAGCAGGGTTCTCTAATGTCTTGAACGATAGCAGCACGTCGGCTTTAATATCAGACTGTGCCGGAACATCCTCGTAAACACCGGTTATAGTATAAAGCGTACTTCCAAACTGGTTCTTGATTTCAATGATCTTTCCAACGGCTGGGTTCAATCCAAAGTATTTTTTTGCGGTTGATGCAGAGATGGCCGCAGTTTGCGCAGCATTTAAAACACCGTTGCCTTCCTTTAATTTCCATCCAAAAAACTGCAGGAAGTTACCATCCACAAAAGAGACATTACCCTCGCGGTAGGCTTGCCCTGCGTCTGCTTTTTGCTGATGCACAACTGCTACGCCGCCACCAAGATTTTCGCCGATACGGGTATAAGCTTCAATTGCAGGCAGTTTTTCTTTTAATGCTGCCGCATAGCCGGGCGGCAGATAATAATCACCTTTTTCTTCTTTCCCGTTAAAGAAAGAGGCCCGGTAAATGTTCTTATAATTGGAAGCGAACCGGTTGAAGCCCCATTCAAAAGAAACGTATTCGGCTATTAATAAAAAGATACCGATACCCAGCGCAAGACCGGCAATATTAATCACACTGAATGTAAAATTACGGCGCAGGTTGCGCGTGGCTATTTTGAGATGAGTACTTAGCATAGATCTATTTTTTACTGATGATGTAGCTATGCATTAGTACAAATGCCATCGCCTTTTTAAAAATTATTCGCTTTTAATGCTTTTAACCGGGTTGGCAATAGCAGCGCGGATGGCTTGCACACTAATGGTTAAAGCCGCAATAATTACTGCCAGCAATGTTGCCAGTGCAAACACCCACCATTGAATGGAAACACGGTAGGCAAAGTTTTGCAACCACTGGTCCATCAGCCACCAGGCTATTGGCATTGCAATTATAGCAGCAACAATAACCAGGGTAATAAACTCTGATGACACCAGCAAAACAATGCGTGAAACACTTGCCCCCAAAACTTTGCGGATACCTATTTCTTTGGTCCGTTGTAGAATTACCATGACAGACATGGCCAGTAAGCCAATACAGGAAATAAAGATGGCAATTATAGATGCGCTGTTAAAGATATTGGCCAGCCGTTGCTCGTTACGATATTGCTTTTCGGTGTTTTGTTCTAACCAGGAAGCATTGAAATCCGCATTAGGGAAAGTTTGATGCCATTTCTCCTTGATAAAATCATAAGAGGCAGATAAGCTGTTTGGACGAACGCGAACAAAAACATAGTTGATCGGGAATTCTTTGTCCATCACCAGCGTAAGCGGTTCTATCTTATCGTGAAGGGAGCGGAAGTTATAATCTGCAAATACCCCGATTACTTTCTTTGGATGTTTATCATCGTAGGGAACCATTGTGCCGACTGGCTTATTTACCTGCAGCAGCGATGCCATTTTTTGGTTTACCAGTACCGCATTTGAATCTGAAGCAAAATCCTTTGAAAACTCGCGGCCGTCCAGCAGCTTAATATCCAGTGTCTTCAGGTAATCATAGCTAACGCTGTAGATATGCGACCTAATCTCGTGACCTTTATAATTGAACCCGGTGATGGAGGTAAACGTAGATCCATCGTTGCCTAAACCTAAATTGCGGTAGGCACCGGTAACTCCTACAATTTGTTTTTCGCCGGCCACCTGGTTGCGGAAAAGTTGCAGCGCCTGGGCCCCGTTCAGGCCATGGTCTATCGGTATGCTCAGTACTTCGCTTTTGTTAAAGCCAAGCGGTTTATTACGTACATAGTTAATCTGCTGTCTGGTGATCAACGTGCAGATAGTTAGCAGCGTAGCGATGGAAAACTGAACAACCAATAGGATATTACGAACTTTACCCGGTTTGGCCGTGCTTACAGAACCCTTTAACACCTGGACAGTTTTGTACCGCATCATTAACAAGGCCGGGTAAAAACCTGCGATCACGGTGATCAGTAAAAATAGCCCGATCAGGGTAAGCAGTTGCGCCGGATGAAACAGCATGCCTAATTTAATCGTGCTTTTAAAATTAGCGTTGAAATAAGGCAGAATAACAGAGGCCAGCGCAATACCAATAGCTAATGCAATCAGGCATACCATAATGGTTTCTGTCCAGAACTGGCTGAGCAGATCCCACTTACCGGCGCCTAAAGTTTTACGCACGCCTACTTCGCGTGCCCGGGTGAAGGAACGCGCAACCGCCAGGTTAATGAAGTTGATACAGGCGATGATCAGGATAAATATCGCGATTACCAATAAGCCGATGATCGAAGTTTTGTTGACGGCGTAACCTTCTACTCCACCCACTTCTGTATTGAAATGGTTATCCTTAAACGAAGCTAAATTCAACGACATTAAGTCGCCGTTTGCAACCGGCTTCGCACCATCGCGTTTCAGGTTATTTAGATCTTCTTTGAAATGCGCTTTTACAAATTTGCCGAGTTTAGATTCAAAAACAGCCGGATCGGCGTTATCGGTAAGTGAAAGAAATACGGAATGATTACGGTTATCCCAAACTTTTAGATTTTGCTGATAGCCGGGGGTATTTTCGAAGCGGATAAAGCCATCGGCATTAATACTCGAATTTTCGGGAAAGTCTTCAATTACAGAGCTGACGATAAAGCTTTTATAACCTTCGCCAAACTTCATTCTAACCATTTTACCAACCGGATCGGCGTTATTAAAAAGCGCTTTTGCCACGTATTTGGTAATCACCAATTCGTTCTGTGAAACTAAAGGTGTCTTGCTTCCTGCTGCTACCGGGATAGTGAATATCTTAAAGAAATCCTGATCGACGAAGTTGATGCTTTCTTCCAGTTCCTTATCACCATAAGCTACCGTTGTAACTCCACCTTCCAGCCTGCTGATGTTTTTTATCTCGGGGTATTCGGCTTTAATTGCCGGTGTAACAGGCACGGGCATAGAACCTGTTTTTTCTACTACGCCTTCCCTGTTGGTACTAAAATAAAGCTGGTAAATATTATCTATGTTTTTATGAAACTTATCGTAGGAGAACTGGAAGTGGACGGTTAACAGCAGCAATGCAGAACTTGCAATAGCCACGGCCAGGCCCAGGATATTCAACCCGTTGAATACCTTGCCCTTTAGTAAGTTACGCCACGCGGTCTTAATGTAATTTTTAAACATAGTAGTTAAAGCTTAGCTTCCGGTGCTGAATTACCGGACAGTGTTGTACCCTTACTAATTCATTTCCATACCAAATACACAAAGCACTGTAATACAATAACTTAAACAAAGTGAAAGATTTTCCACTGTTCGTTAACATAACAAAAACCGTTCGGTTTCGATACAAAAAACAAGGCAACAAAAGGTAAGTAGAGGAACGCTTAAATGAATTTAAGATTAACCTTACCCGTAGCAGTATGCACGTCAACAGGTATGCCGCCACCATAAATGGCGCCATTGATACGCTGGCTATCATTATTACCGTTAAACTTTTTTGAAGGCATGTCGCTGGCGGTTACACTCTTCCCCTCGAGGTTTAGGTTAAAACCCTGTTTAGATGCCAGAGAAATATTGGCATCGCCGGCGTTGATATTAATTTTTACTGATTTACAGGCCTTGTCGAGTTCGGCGTTCACATTACCTCCGCCTACTGTTGCAACCAAGTGGCCCGACATTCGTTTTAAGGTGACGTTGCCAGAATTTGTCTGAATTTTCAAATCACCGTCCACTTCATCCCCTTCGATGCGACCGGCGGCAGTACTCGCTTCGATAGTCCCCTTTAACCGGCTCAGGTTAATGTCGCCACCTCCTGTACGGATGTTTAACTTGCCTTTACAGTCCACGGCAATAATATCACCAGCCTTGGTATTAATGTCTATATCCGAACCCGAATTAGCGATATTAACCGTGCCGCCCTCGCTTTGACCCTTGACATTCCCGTTTACAGCATCAAGCTTAATGGCGCCGTTGGTAGCAAAAGTTTGGTTACCATCAAGCTTAACCAGGGTGATCATCCCGATTTTCGACTTCAGATCGCAGGTAACACTTTTAGGGACAAATATTTTAAACGAAATACTTAAAGCTTTTTTCCAGTTGGCTTCGCCCAGTTTACAACTTGCCGTCACCATCAGCTGATGGTTCTTAACCACCATATCAATCGTATAATCCTGCTTAACCAGTTGCTTTAACTCTTCTTTTGAAGCAGTAGATTCATTAATCGCGTCTACATACACCTCTATGCTTGGCCGTGCAGATGTGCCAATAACGGTGATATTGCCATAAAGCGTTTTAACCGACACACTTTTGATAGCTTCACCCTTAATTTCTTTGAGTATAACGGGCTCATTGGCCCAGTTTACCTGGGCGAGCACAAATAGCGGGAATAGCAGAAAAAAAAGAAAGCCGAAGCAGCTTTTCATGTAATAATGGTTGATATACCAAAATACACATTTTTTTCTTGATGCTTCAGCTCTATTTTAAAAATATATCCTAAAAATACTTAGTACTATTCACTGCGTAAACTTTTTACCGGATTAGTTAAAGCAGCCTTAACCGCGTTAAATGAAATAGTTACAAAGGCCACACCAATAGCTAACACACCCGACAGCACAAAAAGCCACCAGGGCACGGTTGCCCTGTACGCAAAACCCTGTAGCCACTGCGATGTAGCAAGCCAGGCCAAAGGCGAAGCCAGTACAATAGCAATTAGTATCAGTTTAAGAAAATCTACAGATAGTAACGCGACAATGCCAGCAACAGAAGCACCTAAAACCTTGCGGATACCAATCTCTTTTGTCCGCTGTAAAGTTGAATGCATAACCAGCCCCAGCAAGCCCATGCAACTAATAAATATAGATAAGCCTGTAGCCCAATTTAACAACTGTGATATATTTTGCTCCGCTTTATAAAAACCGGCAATGCTTTCATCCACAAACTGGTAATCAAAGTCCTTGTCGCCATAGATATTGTGCCATCTACTTTCAATACTACTTAACGCAGTATGCCAACTATCCCCAGAATTGGGTTTTAACTTCACATGTAGCGTAAAATATTCACCTTTTGTGGAAGCGCTGTAAGCTAAAGGTTTAATCGCATTGTGCAGAGACGAAAAATAAAAGTCGCGCAGTACACCTACCACCGGTACCGTCCGGTTTTGTATTTTCAACCTGGCCCCCAAAGCTTCATCGGGCTGTTTGAACCCTAATAAATGTAAATAGCTTTCGTTGATCATAATTCCCCGGATGCTATCGCTTGGCGACAGGTATTTTCCGGCTACCAATTTCAGCCCATACATTTTGAAATAATTCTCATCAGCATATTTAATTTCCGTTGAATTATTTACTAGTTTTTTACCCGAGCGGTATTGGATAACCGTTGTAGCGAACCCGTTGCGCGCCGGAGGCTGCCCACCTAACACGGCCTGTTCTACCTGCGGTAAACTTTTTACTGCCTGCAGCAAAACCTGTTGCTTTTCTACGGGCTGGTCGCCTGGCAGATCAATAGCTACAATACCGTCTTTTTTGAAGCCGAGGTCTTTATTCAGCACAAAATGGATCTGTTTGCTTACAATCAGCGTAGCAACGATAAATACCTGCGCTACCGTAAATTGAAAAATAGTGAGCGTTTGCCGCAGTGCAGATTTGCCGTTGCCTTTACCATTGGTTGAAACCTGCTTTTTTAATGACGTAACTGCATTGAAACGCGCTAGCACAAACGCAGGGTAAAGCCCGGCAAACAGACCTACCACCACTATCAGTATGATGGTAAACGCAATGAGGTTCGGTTGCTGCAGCGGACTAAAATGTACATCCGGAGGTATAAAATCTGCAAAGATCTTTAAGAGAATTGGCACAAACAGATACGATAGCAAAGCCGCTGTGGCAGTAATCACCAAGGTTTCGCTTAAAAATTGCACAATCAGTTGACGGTAAGAGCTGCCTAATGTTTTACGTATACCAATTTCACGCGCACGGTTAACCGCATGCGCGGTGGTAAGGTTAACAAAATTAATGCAGGCAAGTAAAAGCAATATCCCGGCCACTACCAGCAGGCCGTAAAGTGTCCTCTTGTTTGCAATACGATGATCGAATACCTGATAATCTGCGTTAAAGTGTATATCAGACAAAGGTTGAAGGAGATATTGCGATTTTAAAAAATCGTTTTTCAGATTCTTATCGTG
Organism: Mucilaginibacter straminoryzae; assembly: GCF_022953055.1. Classification (GTDB taxonomy): domain Bacteria; phylum Bacteroidota; class Bacteroidia; order Sphingobacteriales; family Sphingobacteriaceae; genus Mucilaginibacter; species Mucilaginibacter straminoryzae. The sequence goes on from NZ_JALJEJ010000008.1 coordinate 196,033, forward strand.
CAATTCCTTCAGCTGTTTTTCCAGTGAAGCCGTTGTAGTGGCGGGGCTTGCTTTAAAAAATAATTGATTTTGGGAATCGATGTTATTCCATACATTCCAGTTCTTGAACTGCGTATCTGCGTTATCCCCAGTGGATAAGGAAATAAAATCTTTAAAATTAAAATCGGTATTAACCGGCGGGTCTGCAACAATGCCCGAAACCGTAGTTTTGATCGAATCGTTATAAACCACTACCCGGCCTATCGCTTCCTGCGGGGCTTTGATATCAAAATAAGCCTTAGCCCGGCTTTCTGTTAGTACAACATTAAAAGGCTGGGTTAATGAGGAAAGGGAACCGGCGAGCCATTTTGTTTCAAATAACCGAAAAAAGCTATCATCTGTGTAAACTACATCGGGCTGCTTTTTGAATTTCTTAAAATTATTTCCCGCCAGCGGGATGCTCACCTTCATTGGATACATCACTGTGACAGGTGCCACCTGTTCTGCTCCGGAAAGCTCTGTCCGCGCTGCTTTTTGTAAAGGAAATGGCACGCCAGAGTTTTTAAAATCCTGGTTAGGGAAATGCATTATCGATACGATCCGGTAAATGCGGTCCTTATCCTTCCTGAAATTTTCGTAGCTAAAATCGTGATGCACGATCAGGTAAATTACCAGCGCTGCGCTAATGCCAATGGCCAGCCCGGTTACGTTAATTACAGAAACAACTAAATTTCTCCTGAAACTTCTAATGGCTATTTTAAGATAATTAATCAGCATAAAGACAGTTGATTTATTCGCTTTTTAAACTTTCCACGGGATTAGTTAGAGCCGCTTTTACCGATTGAAAACTGATGGTCATGAAGGCGATCACCAAAGCGCCACCACCGGCAACTGCTACTACCCACCAAGGTATCGCCTGTCGATAGGCAAATCCCTGTAACCATTTTTGCATCGCAAACCACGCGAGCGGGCCTGCAATAACAATGGCTATAAACACCAGTTTAATAAAATCCTTAGACAACATGGCCACAATGGTTGATACATCCGCGCCTAATACCTTGCGTATACCTATCTCTTTGGTGCGTTGCTCTGCAGCATAAGCTGCCAGCCCGAACAAGCCAAGGCATGCAATAATTATTGCCAGGGAAGTAAAGATCAGGAAGATGGTGCCGGTCTGTTGCTCTTTATGATAGCTTGCGGCAAACTCTTCATCCATAAACGTATAATCAAAATCGGCAGGCGTAAGCGAGTGCCACATCGTCTTGATCTGACTGATCAGGGCAGGGATATCTTTGGTTTTAACACGTACACTTAAAAGACCCGCATCTTGCCTTAACTGGAAAATAACAGGGCTGATATTCTGGCGGAGGGAACTGAAGTTGAAGTCTTTAATAACACCAACGATTTGATAAGTAACTACCTTTTTAAACTTCGGGTCGTCAAACTGGTAAAGGTTTTTTCCTATCGGATCTTTAAATCCTAAAAATTTGGCGGCGGTTTCGTTGATAATCAAGCCTGTAGAATCAGTACCCATTTGCAGGCTAAAGTTTCTGCCGGCCTTCAATTTCATTCCCATTGTAGGGATATAATCCTCATCTACATACCAGCTCTGTGGAAAGATAGATTTGCTTTGGTCTGTCAGGGAGGCTTCTTTATTGAAGATGGAAGTGCGCCTGCCGCTGGATGTTGGTGTAAAGCCAGACAAGGTAGCATCTATTACTCCCGGCAGCTGTTTAATTTGCTGTTTAAACGTTGCTGCCTGTTTATTCAACTCATAAGTGTTCTTAATCACCAAAACCTGATTCCTGTCGTACCCCAAATCCCTGTTTTGAATATAACGTAGCTGATTATACACCACGAGCGTACCGATTATTAAAAAAACGGATATACAAAACTGTAACACCACTAAGAAACTGCGCAGACCTCCGCCTTTTAGTCCGGTTCTAAGCTTTCCTTTAAGTACATGCACGGGTTCAAACGCAGACAGGAAAAATGCCGGATAGGTACCTGCAAGCAACCCAACAACAGCAATAATAAATAAGGATACCGGGGCAAGCCAAATTAGCGTGTGACTGTTGAACCCTATCTGCTTGCCCGAAAGCTGGTTAAACTGCGGCAAAAGAAATAAGGCGGCTGTTAAAGCGATTACAACGGCTGCAAAGGTGATTAATATTGATTCTGAAAGGAATTGCAGGATCAGGCGTCCGCGTGACGAGCCTAACACCTTACGAACGCCAACTTCTTTAGCGCGGTTGGCAGACCTGGCAGTTGACAGGTTCATGAAATTGACACAAGCGATGATAAGTATGAACAGCCCGATAGCAGAAAAGATATAAATATACTCTGTTGTAGAATTCGCCCCTAACTCGCCGATCATGCTTGATTTAAGATGGATATCAGTCAAAGGGATCAGGTTAAGCTTGAAAAAACTTCCACCCTTTTCAAACTGATCTAAACTGATATGCAATTCGTTTTGCATCTGCGACGAAGAATACTTTCTTAATAAGCCCGGAAATTTTGCCTCGAAACGTTTCGGATCGGCGCCTGGCTTTAACAATACATACGTGTTATAATCGCTGCGCAACCACCTGTCTGACCGGCTATCGGGAAAAGAAGACATGGAGATAAAGAAGTCGAAATTAAAGTGTGATGTCTGCGGGATATCTTTTATTACACCGGTGACTTTGTATCCGCCTTTATCATCTATAATGATCGGTTTCCCTACTACATTAGTGCTGTTAAAGTATTTTATAGCGGCAGATTCCGTCATGACGATGCTATTAGGTTCTGCAAGCGCATTCGAGGCATTACCATTAATCATTGGCAGTGTAAAAACATTAAACAAAGAAGGATCTGCAAACGCCACGCTCTTTTCCATAATGTTTTCGGTGCCCTTCTTCACGTGCATGCTCCCGGCATTTTTTATACGTACCGCGTCTTCAACTTCTGGAAAATCCGTTGTAAGTGCTTTCGCCAACGGCGGCATGCAAACCGCATACTGCATGCGGTTACCCCCTAACTTTAGGTCTTCGTTTACCCGATAGATACGACTCGCTTTATCATTATACCGATCGTAGCTTAATTCGTCTATCACATATAAAACAATAAGCAAGCAAGCCGTAAGGCCAAGGGCCAGGCCAAGCACATTAATGAGCGTAAAGCTTTTATTTTTTGCCAGGCTCCTGATAGCCGTCTTGAGATAATTTCTGAACATCGCTTACGTTTTTAAGTTCGCCTTTACTCGCTGCGTAAACTCTTCACCGGGTTGATCAGCGCCGCCTTAATAGATTGAAAACTAATGGTAACAAAGGCAATAAGCACCGCACCCGAGGCGGCCACCACTACTACCCACCACTGGATGTTTTGTCGGTAAGCATAACTCTCCAGGAAGAACCGCTGCATAAACCACCAGGCCAGCGGGGCAGCCAGTAAAATGGCAATGAATACCAACTTGATGAAATCTTTGGAAAGCATGGTAACAATAGAAGTTACGCCTGCACCCAACACCTTGCGGATACCGATTTCCTTGTTACGTTGTTCTGCCGCATAGGCAGCCAGGCCAAACAAACCCAAGCAGGCAATAATGATTGCGAAAGTGGTGAACGCTACGCAGATACTGCCTACACGCTGCTCGCTACGATAAATCGCATCAAAATCCTGATCCATAAAAGAGAAAGAGAAAGACTGGTTGGGCGAAAGCTCTTTCCATTTACGCTCTATCTGGGCTAATACTCCTTTTACATCTTTGGTACTTACCCGCACGTTAAGCGCACCCTGGTCTTTACCATAGGTAAGAATGAGCGGCGTTACGTTCTCCCTAAGACTGTTGAAATTGAAATCTTTAACAATACCGATGATCTTATACTTTCCAATCTTTTTCATTTGGTCATCGAGCGGCTTGTAAAGAAATTGGTTCAGGTTACTTTTTCCGTTCAGTAATTTAATGGCCGACTCATTTAAAATAAGCGATGTGGAATCTGTCGCCATCTCTTTAGAAAAGTTCCGACCGGCCGCAAGGTGCATCCCCATTGTAGGCAGGTAGTCCGCATCAACAGTCCAAACCTGACCGTTTAAAGCATTTTTCAAATCAAAAACAGGCGAGGTATAAATAGTACTGCTGTTTCTGTTTCCCCCAGTAGGCGTATAACCTGTTAAGGAAGCATTGGTAACTCCCGGAAGTTGCTTTATTTCCTGCTTAAATGTTTCTGTCTGATTACCGAGAATCCATGCATGCTTGATCACTAAAACCTGTTCGCGGTTAAAGCCTAAATCTTTGTTCTGGATATATTTCAGCTGGTTGTAAATGGCAAGGGTACCGATAATCAGGAAAATGGAGATGAAGAACTGGAAGATCACCAAAGCGCTTCTCAAATTCCCGTTCTTAAATCCACCGGAAAGTTTACCCTTTAATACCGCTATCGGTTGAAAACCGGAAAGGAAAAAAGCCGGGTACGAACCCGCCAGGCATCCCACAAAAACAACAATAAAAATAAGTGTAGGTAATAACCAGGTTAAGGCTTTCAGCGTGATGCTCATTTCCTTGCCAGCCATTTGATTAAACAAGGGCAGGGATAGCCATGCAGCTACGGCAGCAATCAAAGTCGCTACCAGGGTGATGAGTATAGACTCTGTCAGGAACTGAAATACAAGGTCTTTTCTTGCCGAGCCCAACACTTTGCGTACCCCTACTTCACGCGCACGGTTTGCCGAGCGGGCAGTAGACAGGTTCATAAAATTAACACAAGCAATAAACAGGATGAATATGGCTATTGCAGAAAAGATGTATACATATTGGATGTTGCCGTTCTCGCCCATCTCTGCCACACGGTTAGATTTAAGGTGGATATCTGTTAACGGCGTCACGCTGAAACGAAAATAGTTCCCCTGCTTTTCCAGGTCGCTCATACTCATATGCAGAAACTGCTGTAACTCCGCACTCGAATGTCTGTTAATCAGATCGGAGAACTTACTCTCAACCGTTTTGATATTTGCACCCGGCTTCAGCAGCATGTAGGTTTGAAAGTTGTTGCTTAACCAGGTAGTTTGTTTACTTTCGGCCAGGGTTTCCATCGAAAGGAACAGATCAAACCTAAAGTGCGACTGCCTTGGAATATCTTTGATTACCCCGGTAATTTTATAATTCTCTGTATCGTTAAGCACCAGCGTTTTGCCTACCACATCAGTACGGCCGAAATACTTTTTGGCCAGCGTTTCATTAATTACCGCGGTATGTGGCGCCTTCAGTGCATCAGTGGCAGAACCATCGACAAAAGGCAGGGTGAAGATGTTAAAGATGGCCGGGTCGGCAAAAGTAACTTTGTCTTCCTGTATATTCTGGCTGCCTTTTTTTACCCGGAAACTTCCAGTTTGCCGAAAACGGGCCGCATTTTCCACTTCCGGAAATTCGCTTACCAACGCAGCGGCAGTAGGCGCCGGTATTACAGCATAGGAGTCTTCGTGACCGCCAAACTTAATATCATTGTTCAGACGATAGATCCGGTCTGCTTTGGTGTTGTACCGATCGTAACCCAGTTCGTCTACTACGTAAAATACGATAAGCAAACAAACAGCCAGCCCCAGCGCCAACCCGAACACATTTATGAAGGTAAAGCCTTTATTCTTCTTCAGGCTCCTGAAAGCTGTTTTAATGTAGTTTCTAAACATAACCTTAGATGTTTAATTAAATAATGAACTGATATATCGCATTATTCGCTGCGCAGGCTTTTAACCGGATTTGATACAGCCGCTTTTATGGCCTGGAAGCTGATGGTTAAGAGTGCAATCACCGATGTAAAAACCGCTGCCAGTAAAAACACCCAAATCTGCAGGTGTACACGGTATTGATAGCCCTCCAGCCATTCAGACATACTATACCACGCAATAGGTGTCGCAATCAGAAATGAAACGATAACCAGTTTCAGGAAATCTGTTGATAAAAGCGTGGCGATACTGGTTACCGAGGCGCCAAGCACTTTACGTATACCAATCTCTTTGATACGGTTCTGCGCCATATAAGTAGCCAGGCCAAACAAACCGAGGCAGGATATAAAGATGGTAAGGCCGGCGAACAGCGAGGCCAATTTACCGATCAATTGTTCCGACTTGAACTTTTTGCCGTAATCCTCATCTGCAAATTTGATATCTACAGGATAATCCGGATTGTATTTTTTGAAAATTTCTTCTGCTTTTTTAAGGTTTTCTGCTGTAGAATTAGCAGGATTCAATTTGAAGTGAATGAAGTTAAACCATCCTTTAGGTCCATGTACCATCATCGGAGCAACGGACTGATAAGGCGACTCCATGATAAAATCATTTACAACCCCTACAATATGCCAGTTCATGTTATTATACTTGACCGTTTGGCCAATAGGGTCTTTAAAGCCTAATACCTTCGCAGCAGACTGGTTAACAATCAATGCAAGCGAATCAGTCGGGTAGGTTTTTACATCTATATCCCGCCCTTCTACCATTTTTAAACCCAAGGTTCGGGTAAAGCCATCGTCTACCGTAAAACTGTTAAAATCCAGCTTTTTGTCAGGGTCTTTACCCTTCCAGCTATAACCCCAGCTATCGCTCCAGCTCTGTGTTATCGGCGAACTGGTTTTAGTAACCGATATTGCCGCACCGCTACTGAGCAACTCATTTTTTATGGCATCTGCATGCTTCTGCACCTCACCTTCCATCAGGGTGAAAACCAGGTTATCGCGCTTATAACCGATATCACGGTTTTGTGCATAATTGATCTGGTGCTTTACTACAATAGTGCAGATGATTAGCACAATAGCAAAGGTAAATTGCGTTACTACCAACACTTTGCGTGGCGTAACCAGGGCATTAGATGCCTTGAACGTCCCCTTTAAAACTTTGATTGGCTTAAATGACGATAAATAAAAAGCCGGGTAGCTGCCTGCAATAACTCCGGTAAGCACAATGAAAAACATAGTTATTAACCAGAAGCCTCCACTGGCATAAGGAATAGCCAATTCCTTGCTGGTTAACTGATTGAAGGCAGGCAGGCTAAGTAGCACTAAAATAAAAGCAAACACACCGGCGATCAATGCAATCAGGACAGATTCGCCTAAAAACTGGCCAACCAACAATTGTTTACCTGCACCGGCCACCTTGCGGATGCCGACTTCTTTCGCGCGCTTTTCGCTGCGGGCAGTGCTGAGGTTCATGAAATTAATACACGCGATAAGTAAGATAAATGCCGCGATAATACTGAACATACGCACGTAGGTGATCATGCCGCCTACGGGTTTACCGTTTTCAAACTTGTTGTACAAGCGCCATTTATCTAAAGGATAAAGAAAAACATCAACATCTTCGTGGCCGTTTGAATGCTTCCTGGTGAAGTTCTTTAACTGTGCGTTCATAGAAGCGAGTGATACGCCAGGTTTTAACAGCACAAACGACGTAACAGAGTTATCTCCCCAATATGGATCTTCCCAGCCCAGTTTGTGCATATAAGCTCTGGGTACCAGGTAGTCAAACTTAAACGCTGTATTGTTAGGCAGATCTTTTAAAACGCCGGTAACCGTAAAATTAGCAGTACTGTCTACCCGTACCGTTTTACCCATCGCATCTGCATTGCCAAAAAGCCGTTTAGCCATCTTTTGGGTCAGCACGATATTGTATATGCCGCTTAATGCCTGTTTGGCGTTTCCTTCTGCTAAAGGAAAATCGAACATGGTTAAAAACTGCGAATCGGTAAAATAACCGTCTGCCTTTAGTTTGTTATCGCCAGCGGTAAAAAGAAAGTTATTATCACTGATGAATACAGCATCTTCCACTTGCGGATATTCGGTACGCATGGTGCTGGCCAATGGTTTCGGGGTGCTGGCCCAGCAATGTAATTTACCATCAAAAACCGATCTGTTGTATACCTTATATAAACGGTCTTTCTTTGAGTGAAACTGATCGTAGCTTACCTCATTCTGCACCCATAAAAGGATGAGCGCCGCACTGGCCATACCGATTGCCAAACCGGCAATGTTGATAAATGAGAATGCCTTATTTTTCACAAGGTTTCTCCAGGCTATTTTAAGGTAGTTTTTGAACATGGCAAAGGCTGTATTTAAGTTGGCGACTATCTGTTAACTATATCATGATGTTTTCCATCACGGTTTGCCCGTCCAGCAGGCGGATGATCCGGTGACTGTAACGGGCATCATGCTCCGAGTGGGTAACCATAATGATTGTTGTGCCTTGCTCGTTCAGATCAGTAAGCAGTTCCATTACTTCGTTACCGTTGCTGCTGTCCAGGTTACCGGTAGGCTCATCCGCAAGGATCAATTTGGGTTTATTCACCACCGCGCGTGCAATGGCAACGCGTTGCTGCTGACCGCCCGATAACTGCTGCGGGTAATGGTTGCGGCGGTGCATTATCTGCATCTTCTCCAATACCTCTTCTACACGTTTCACTCGATCTGAAGAAGCTACACCTGTATATATTAATGGAAGTTCAACGTTTTCATAAACGGTTAGTTCGTCAATCAGGTTGAAGCTCTGGAACACAAAACCGATATTATGCTTCCGCAGATCGGCCCGTTTACGTTCGCCAACGTTGGCTACTTCTGTTCCATTGAACAGATAACTACCGGCGTCAGGGTCGTCAAGCATACCGAGTATGTTCAGCAAGGTAGATTTACCGCAACCAGAAGGGCCCATAATGGCTACAAATTCCCCTTCTTTTACTTCCATGCTTAATTTATTCAGTGCAATTGTTTCTACCTCTTCAGTGCGGTAGTATTTTTCCATATCGGTGATCTTTATCATTGTGCCTCCTTGCCCTGCGGGCTTATCTTGTTAATGGTGAGTGTTTCTATTAATATCTGTTTATTACCTTGTACTGCTACCTGTTACTTTTTAAGCACCAGTTCCTGCATATCGCCATAATTATCGTAGCTGGATGTTACTACTTTATCGCCCGGCTTCAGGCCTTGTAACACTTCGTAATAATCCGGATTCTGACGACCGAGCTGTATGTCTGCACGGAAGGCCGTTTTGCCGTCATCACTTAGCTTAAATATCCAGTTACCACCGGTTTGCTGATAAAATCCGCCTTTAGGGATCAGCAACGCCTGCGTTTCATCACTTAGTGCCAGTCTGATCTGCAATGTCTGCCCGCGACGTATGGTATTGGGCACCGTGCCTACAAACTGCATATCCACCTGAAAACGGCCATTACTTACCTGGGTGAATATTTTGGTAATCTTTAATTTATAGGTTTTATCGCCCAAAATGAAATCCCCCATCAGGCCGTTAAAAATGCGGGTAATGTAATGTTCGTCGATATCTACACGCACTTTGTAGCCAGACAAGACGTCGATCTGCCCTAAACGTTCGCCCTTATTTTTGTTCTGACCAATTTCTGCATCCATAGAAGTAAGCTGCCCGTCTATCGGTGCGCGGACGATCAGGTCGCCCACTTTTTTACGCATGAGTTCTAAGGTAGCCTTCATATGATCGTAAGATTCTTTCATCTGAGAGGCTTGCTGCTGGGTAGAGGTTGTATCTTGTGATAAGATTTGGGTTGTTAATTTCTTCCGATGCACCTGGTATTGGTAATCGTTCTGCGCTTTTTGATATTCCTGTAAACCGATGGCTTTTTCCTCGTACAGGTGTTTGTCTAACTTATAAATACGCTCAGCTTCTTTCAGGGCATTATCTACATCGGCCATCTGGTTCAGCTTGCCGATCGTGTTCTGACGCGCATTATCCCTGGATATCTGCATTTGGGTTAACACATTAAATACTTGTGTTTCCTGGTTGGCCAGATTCAGCTCCAGGTCTGTATTAGAGAGCTTCAGAATGGGCTGCCCCTTTTTCATCTGCGTGCCGTCCTCCACAAACTTTTGCTCTACCCTACCGCCTTCACTGGCATCAAGGTAAATGGTAGTAATAGGCATTACAATGCCGTTTACAGGTATAAACTCCTGGAAAGAGCCTTTCTTTATTTCACTGATGGTAATACGTTCGGTATCAACGTTCAATTTGCTTTTACCCGATGTAAACAGTATGCTTCCGCCTACCAGAAGCACCACAGCGCTTATACCGGCGATCATCATGATACGCTTAGTATTCCATTTCTTTTTTTCAATTTTTCTGTCCACTGTAGTAACAATATTTTACAATCTATAGCAAAAACATGTGCCATAGGTTAAAACACTGATTATCAATACATTTTATCAATTAATACTAATTGTTCCGTACGCTTATGTTACACGGACTGTTCGGAATTGATACAATCTGTTTGAAACAGGGAAAGTGACGGGAGAACTAGATACGTCTAAATATTAACATATTTGTTTTTATGCCTTATAGGTATGCGTATTAATTTAAAAAAATCAAAAAATTAACGCTTTTATTGACTTTTGGGACGATATACCAACATTTTATTAAAGTAATTATAAATATACTCAGGTTAGAAAAACTTATATTTATTGATATTTATTAATAATATTATATTTTTAATACTATTTTTTAATAAATATTAAAATTTTATAACATAAAATCATTCTTTTCTTAACACTTTCTTAAAAATCCACCATCTCATTGTAATTTACTTGTTACATCATATATTGGGGTAATAACTAACTGACTTATTAACGTATGAAAAAACACTTACGCAAGCATTTGCTATGGGTTTTGATGTTACTGGTAGGCCAACTCGCCTATTCACAAACCCGTACCGTGACCGGTACTGTAACAGCACAAGATGACGGGCTACCAATTCCCGGAGTTTCAGTAAGCGCCAAAGGCACCAGGGTAGGTACCCAGACCGGAGGTGATGGCCGCTTCTCTCTTAAAGTCCCCTCGGGGGTCAACAGCCTTGTCTTCAGCTTTATTGGTTACACTACCGTTGAAGTACCCATCAATGGCAGCATTGTTAACGCAAAACTGGTAACCAACAACAAACAACTGAACGAGGTGGTGGTAACTGGTGCTGGTGTGGCCACCAGTAAAGCAAGATTGGGTATCTCGGTAGAATCTGTTTCTGCGAAGGACCTGCCTGCAGCGCCAACAGCTTCTATCGACCAGGCATTAGTAGGTAAAATCCCCGGAGCGCAGATTTCCAGCGTAAACGGTAACCCTGGCCAGCCTGTAAACATCGTATTAAGAGGTATTAATACCATCCAGGGTGGTACTTCGCCTATGATCTTGATAGACGGCGTGCAACTAGCCGCGACGGACCTAAACTCTATCGACCTGAACAACATTGAACGCGTCGAAGTAGTTCAAGGTGCGGCGTCTGCAACTATTTACGGTGCGCAGGGTGCAAACGGTGTTATCCAGTTGTTTACAAAGAAAGGTAAAGTGGGCGAAACACGCATAGATCTTTCTACTTCGCAATCGGTTAACGAACTGATCAATCACGGCGATGTCCATAAAGCGCAATATCATAGCTTGGTTACAGATGCAAGCGGTAATATTTTAAGTGCTTCTACCGGCAAACCGCTCACCTTCGACCCTACCACCGGGTCATTCCTCGATAACGTAACCTGGAACAGTTTAGACCCAACTAACCAAAACAATAAACCATATAACAGTTTATTGCCCTACCAGGATCATTACAAGCAATTTTTTGGTAAATCGCACACCAATAACTCGGCTTTGAGTATCTATGGTGGTTCTGAAAAGGTTGAATACAATTTTTCAGCCGCTAACAACTATTCTAATACAGTATTTAAGAACAACGGTGATTTTAACAGATCAAACGTTTCTTCAAATATTACTTTTAACCTTTTTAAAGGTTTAAAATTCAGAACCAACACACAATTAGTATATACACGTAATTTCCTGTTAGATCAAACCGGCCGCGGCATTTTATATTCTTTGAACAATACCAGGCCTTTTGCTAACTATGGTTACCGCGATGCGTTAGGTAATTACGGTTCTTACTTCGGCGATGCAACCGGCGTTAACGGTTACAATCCTAACTATCAGTTCCAATACGAGCATCAGAAAAATTATAAGACGGACATCATCCAAAACTTCCAATTGAATTATACATTCCCGAAATTTTTGGAACTTGATGCTAAGTATGGCATAAACTATCGGAGAGAGAATAATAATTATGTTATCAATCCGCAGGATGATAATGCTAACTCTGATTACTGGCAAACCTGGGCTACTAACCAATACGGAGCAGCGCAGATTGATCAAACAGGTGAGAACGATCACGACGAATTTACTCACCTCTTTCAAAACTTTATTGCTACTGCAACATTACGTACAGATTTTCAAAATGATTTCCATTTAAAAATCCCAATACGTACTACCACGCAATTTTCGTATGATTATCGTAACGATTATCAGCACGATTTTTACACCTATGGTGCTGATGCTCCCTCTTACACACCGTTCAACTTCACTAACTACCTTGTATTCAAGACAATTAACGACTACACTACTAAATTCATCACCTTTGGTTACCTGTTAAACCAAAAGATCGAATACGGTGAATACGGTGGTGTGGAAGGCGGTTTCAGAAGCGACTATTCTTCTGCCTTCGGACAAGGTTCGAAACCTTTCCGCTTCCCAAGATTGAACGCCTATCTAAGACCATCATCTTTTGAATTCTGGAAAGACGGCGGCTTGGGTAAAATTTTCCCAGAAGTGAAATTAAGAGGTGCATACGGTGAAGCAGGTATACAGCCATTTGCTTATGACCGTTACGTTGTGCTTGGAACCAAAAACATAGGCAGTACAAGTGCGTTTTATTTCCCTAACAATCCCGGAAATCCACTACTTAACGTAGAAGTTTCTAAAGAAACAGAGTTTGGTACCGATATCGCTATTGCCGGTTTAAAGAACACGAACTGGTTTAACAACTTCCAGGTATCATTTACTTACTGGAAAAGACAGACCGACAATACAATTTATAACGTCGACCTGGCTCCTTCTACAGGTTTAGGTTCTACGAAACAAAACGCATTCGGACTAAAATCTAATGGTGTTCAGGCATCTTTGAATTTCTCTGGCTACAAAAGCAAAAAATTCACATGGGATTTTACGGCTAACTTCGGCAGAAGCAACTCCATCATCTCTAAAATCATAGGCGCACCGGTAGTAGTTACCTCTAACGCCGGAAGTACAAATTACGTATTACAGGCCGGTGACAAAATCGGGCAGCTTTACGGTTATTTAATGCTGCATGCTGTAGATGAAAAAGCGCCAAATGGTAGTTATTATATTCCTCAGGCACAACAGGCAAACTACACCGTGGCAAGCAATGGCTGGGTAGTGAGCAAAACTACTAAGCAGCCTTATGTAACACCGACCCAATACGCATTCGGCGATCCTAATCCGAAATTCAACATGTCCTTCATCAACAATTTTGGATTTAATAACCTGATCAACGTTTCTTTCCAGGTGGATTGGGTTTACGGAAGCCACATTTACAACCAAACTAAAGAATGGATGTATCGTGATGGTATCAGCGGTGACTATGATAAACCAATTACCATTGATGGGCAAACAGGTGCATGGACTGCTTTCTACAGAGGTGTTTATGCGCAGGTATCACGCAACGGTACAAAAAACTACTTCTATGAAGATGCTTCATTTGCACGTTTGCGCAACCTTTCATTTGCCGTTAATCTTAACAAACTACTTAACAGGCCATCTGTCAAGAAACTACAACTGGTATTTACCGGCCGTAACCTGGTTACCATATCCAAATACTCTGGCTATGATCCCGAAGTTAGTTCCGGTTCGAGCAACTCTACCTTCGACCGCGGCGTAGATCACAACACCATACCAAACCTTAAAACTTATCAATTAGGCTTAAATGTGGGTTTGTAATACGAAAAAAATGATGAACATGAAAAAGACGATATTAACGATATTAATTCTTGCGGCGGTTGTAACTTCCTGCAAGAAAGAACTCAATGTAGAAAACCCGAATAGTCCCACCGTTCAGAGCGCCAGTACTGAATCTGGCGTAATCTCCCTTGCACAAGGCGGTGTTTATCAGGACGGCTTCAGAGAACTGAAATATGGTGACGGTGTTTTCGGCTTGTTTTGGTCAGGTGCAATGGGCTTTCATTCAATGATGGGTGACGAGGTTGGTGCAGAAGCGGCTAATGCTTATATTAACCAGATTGGCTGTCCAGACTATGTAATCCTTGATAACGGAAACAAAGTAGTAAACCCAAATGCGCCGGCCAAACAGCACGATTTTTTAAGGGCTGTCAATCTAAACGGGAACCAGGGGCAAAACCCAACCTATTACGAATGGGCTTACATGTATAATTTAATCAATGCATGTAATAACATTCTGGACATTGCCAACAAAACTACGTTTACAGGTAATGCGGGCGCAAAAAAAGCTACTTTACAAGCTTGGGCTTACTGGTGGAAAGGTTTTGCTTACGCCCATATCGGGTCAATTTATTATGCCGGCCTGATTGTTAATACACCTGGTGCAACTAATGGTAATTACGTTACCAAAGAGGCAATAATCACGGAATCTAACGCCAACCTTGACAAAGCAGCAACAACCCTGTCTGGTATTACAGATGCAGCAACCTACAGCGCTGTTTTAGGTAAATTAATTCCTGACTTTTGCCAGGTTGGGCACGGTGGCGTATTAAGTACCAGCCAGTGGGTAAAAAACATCAACACCCTGAAAGCAAGAAACATCCTGGTTAATACGCCGGTAGCTAAAATGACCACCGCTCAATGGACCTCTATACTTTCGTTGACAAACGCGGGTATTGGCCAGAGCGACCTGGTATTTACCGGGCGTTCTAACGCAACAAGTGATTTCCTGGATCCTACAAGTGGTACCGTTTCTGCAAAAACTACAGCGCCAAGCGCAGGAGCAAACACCTATAAGTTAAGCGAACGCTGGGTGCAGGACTTTAAAGCGGGTGATAAAAGGCTAGCAAACGTTGCACTTACCAAAACCTGGATAGGCAACTCAGACCGCGGCAATATTTTCAATACCCGTTATACCCTGGTTGACGCAGGTACGGCTGCCAATTTCCCAAGCGGTGTTATTCAATTTTCTAACCGTAACGTTGGCGGGTACGAATTATTCTTAGCCGGCAGTTACGAAGAGAATGAATTAATGAAAGCAGAAGCGAAATTGTATCTGGGCGATATACCTGGCGCTTTAACCAGCATTGACAACGTTCGTGACTATGAAGGTTCAGGACTGGCACACGTTTCAGGCACAACAAACGATATAACGGTAGCGAAAGAAGAATTAAGGAGAGAGCGCCGTATCGGACTGGCCTTCCGTGGCTTATCATTCTACGACGCTCGCAGATGGGGCGTAATCAATGATGTAAGCGCCGGAGGCGGACGCACTAATGCAGTTGTGATAGATAACAGTGCGACATTAAACACAAAAGCTACCATCAATTATAACTTCTTGGATTACTGGGATGTTCCAGATAACGAGTTAGCTTATAACCCACCGGCGTCGGGCAGTGCGCCAACCAAAAATCCGAACTGATTGTAATTTCAGTTAATAGTTAAGTAAAAAACTGCCGGGCGAGCCGGCAGTTTTTTTTTGCAACGTTTTTGCTTTCGGCGCGTCTTGTTAACTGTGAAATCTTTTTTGTTAACTTTAAGCTCTTAAACCTAAATATTAAGCTAAATGATATTAAAAAAAGCAACAGTTCTGGTAGTAGATGATGATCCGGATGTACTAACCGCCGTAAAACTATTGCTGAAAACCGAAGCCAAAGAGGTTATAACAGATAAAAACCCCGAAAATTTAAATTGGCTGCTGCAGAAAAACGAAGTAGATCTGCTGCTGCTGGACATGAATTTCAACAGTGCCATTAATACCGGCAACGAGGGAATTTACTGGCTGCGCAAAGTGAAAGAATGGAAGCCGAACCTATGCGTGATCATGATCACGGCCTATGGCGATATCGATCTGGCAGTCCGCTCGTTGAAAGAAGGCGCTAATGATTTTGTGGTAAAGCCATGGCATAACGAAAAACTACTGGAAACCATTGGCGATCTGCTGGATAAAAAAGAAGGAGATAAATCTGCCAAACTTTCTAAAAACAAGGGTACCTCTACCCTTATCCTCGGTGAGTCTGAAGCCATGAGCGACATTTTTCACAAAGTGAACAAGATTGCGCCTACCGATGCCAACATCCTTATCCTGGGTGAAAACGGCACCGGTAAAGATTTGATGGCCAAAGCCATACATGAACGTTCTTTACGTGCCGGTAAACCTTTTGTTAAAGTAGATGTCGGCGCGCTTACAGATTCCCTGTTCGAAAGCGAACTATTCGGCCACAAGAAAGGAGCTTTCACAGATGCCCGGGAAGACCGCGCCGGACGCTTTGAAGAAGCACAGGGTGGCACCCTATTCCTCGATGAGATTGGAAACATCAGCCTACAGCAACAGGCCAAATTATTAACCGTTTTGCAAAACCGACAGGTTACCCGGTTGGGCACCAACAAACCTGTAGATATAGATATCCGGTTAATCTGCGCTACAAACGTGCCACTGCAGGAACTGGCTAACGAAAACCGCTTTCGTAAGGATTTGATCTACCGCATCAACACGGTCGAAATAACCATGCCCGCATTGCGCCGCAGAAGCAACGATATTATTCTATTAGCCCGGCATTTTGCTGCTTTGTACGCTAACAAGTATTTAAAACCAGCGATAGATTTTGACAATAGCGCTGTTCAAAAATTAAAAAGTTATCACTACCCCGGCAACGTACGCGAGTTACAATACACCATTGAACGTGCCGTTATTATGGCCGACGATGCTGTTTTAAAAGCAGATGACCTGCTTTTTTCTGCTTTGGAGAACAATATCAGCAGCGCAGAGGACGAAAATGACAACCTGCAACTAAGCGCGCTGGAGAAAAACGCCATCTTGAAGGTAATTGAAAAACATAACGGCAACATCACCCGTGCCGCAAAAGAACTGGGCTTAACGCGCACTGCGCTTTATCGTAGATTAAATAAATATGATATTTAACCGGTACGAGTGGCGGCTCATCCTGCGGGTAGCTATCCTGTTTGTCAGCCTTGGCTTGTCTTCTTTTTTCATCGTTCAGCATAATTACATTTATGCGGTGGCCTTATCGCCCATAATCATTTACGAGGTAATAGAGCTGATCCGCTTTCAGAAAAAGCAACAGGAAGAGGTAGAGCAATTTGTGCGTTCTATACAATACCGCGATTTTTCGAGGCATTTTGATGAACACAAAGCCCCGGACGAGTTAAAGCCACTTAGAAAGGGGTTTAACGAAATTTATTCTGCGTTTAAGCTAATCAGCCGCGAACGCGAAACCCAGTATCATTATCTTCAGAAGATTCTGGAGCTGGTAGATACCGGTATCCTTTCTTACGAGATCGAAACCGGCGATGTAGCCTGGATCAACGAATCATTCAAAAAACTATTAGGTATCCCCTATCTGAAAACTTTTCAATCGCTTGAAAAACGCGACGAAAAGCTTTACGAAGAAGTGGTAAGTTTAAAAACCGGCGAAAGCAAGGTAATTTCATTTACCCGTGAACGGCAGATTTATAAAATGCTGATCACATCCAGCGTAATCCGTAGCGAGAACGTAGTTTACCGGCTGTTAGCTTTCCAGAACGTAAGCGAAGCGCTTGACGAAAACGAATCAAAGGCGTGGTCCAAATTGTTAAACGTATTGACGCACGAGATCATGAACTCGGTGGCGCCAATCTCGTCCCTCGCCGATACGCTAAAAAACAGGCTTCAATCCCTGGATAAGGAACAGGCCATCGCTCCGGATGATTTGGAAGATATCGAACTTGGTGTAGATACCATTAAACGCCGCAGCGAGGGTTTGTTGAAATTTACCGAGAGTTACCGTAACCTGAATAAGATCACCAAATTGGATCTGCAACGCGTGCTGGTGTGCGACTTGTTCGAGAACCTGAATACCCTGATGCAACCCACGCTCGAGAAGAAATACATCGAGCTGGATATCATCATCAGGGATTTGTCACTGGCTATCGAAGTAGACCTTAACCTGATTGAACAGGTGCTGATCAACATCCTGATCAATGCCATCGAGGCGGTGAAAGAACGTGAAGAACCGCAGATCACCCTTTCTGCAGAAGTGGGAGCCAACAATAAAACCATTATTAAAATAACAGACAATGGCGTAGGTATGCCACCAGAATTGCTGGACAAGATTTTCATTCCTTTCTTTAGCACACGCAAAACCGGAAGCGGTATCGGCTTAAGCCTTTGTAAACAGATCATGCTATTGCATAAAGGCAATATCCAGGTACAATCTGTGGAAGGCAAGGGCTCTGCTTTTATCCTTACGTTTTAAAGTATAGCTTTACACCCGATGGAAAGGTATACTATTCTCGGCATTTCGGGCAGTCTTAGGCAAGGCGCTGCGCACACCGCCATTTTAGAACAGCTATCAGCACTGCTTGAAGAGCCATTTAAACTGTTGCTATGTGAAGGATTGGAAGAAATACCGGCGTTTAATCCTGAAAAAGATATCGACCCGGCCCCTGCTTCTGTGGCCCATTTTCGCGATCAGCTAAAATCTGCCGATGCCTTATTGATCTGTACCCCGGAGTACGCTTACGGGATACCGGGTGCATTAAAAAATGCCATGGATTGGGTGGTATCATCCGGCGAACTGGTAAATAAACCTGTAGCGGTAATTACCGCTTCGGGATTGGGCGAACACGCGCATCAGTCTATTCAACTGGTATTAACGGCAATGAACGCAAAAATTACAGAAGATACTACGCTGTTAATCTCGTGGATAAAAGGAAAGCTGAATGAACAGAACCAGATAAGTGATCCGGCTACTTTAGCCGACGCGCAAAAAGCACTGCAATCATTAATCAATACCAACCTACAATAACATTACGCTGACAAATTGTCAACCCACTGACGTTTGGAATGCGGATTGATAACCTACAATCAAATCACCATTACATTTTACTGTTATGCAAGAAAAAGGAACAATTTCCATCCACACCGAGAACATTTTCCCGATAATTAAAAAGTTCTTATACTCTGACCACGAGATATTCTTACGCGAATTAGTGTCAAATGCGGTAGATGCTACGCAAAAAATCAAACGTCTCGCGTCATTAGGTCAGTATAGCGGCGAACTGGGAAACCTGCAGGTAGAAGTTGCTTTCGATACTGATAAAAAAACAATCACCATTTCAGACGCGGGTATCGGTATGACTGCCGAAGAGATCAAGAAGTATATCAACCAGATTGCTTTCTCTGGCGCTACCGAGTTTATGGAGAAATTTAAGGAAGCTAAAGATGCCAATGAAATCATCGGTCGCTTTGGTTTAGGTTTCTATTCTGCCTTCATGGTGGCAGATAAAGTAGAGATCAACACCCTCTCTTACCAGGACGGTGCCGAATCTGCACGCTGGATTTGCGATGGCAGTACAGAATTTGAAATTACCGAAGGCACCCGCACTACCCGTGGTACAGATATTATCTTACATGTAAATGCCGAAAACGAAGAGTTTTTGGATCAATACAAACTTCAGCAGATATTGGATAAATACGCCAAGTTTTTACCGGTGCCGATTAAATTTGGAACCAAAACTGAATCTGAAGAAGATGGCCAGGATGAGGAAGGCAAAACCAAATACAAATCTGTCGAGGTTGATAATATCATTAACGACACCAACCCGATCTGGACAAAAGCGCCTTCTGAATTAAAAGACGAAGATTACCTGAATTTCTATAAAGAGCTGTATCCTTTTTCAGAAGATCCTTTATTCTGGATTCACCTGAATGTAGATTATCCGTTCAACCTTACCGGTGTTCTGTACTTCCCTAAGCTGAAGAACGATTATGAATTTCAGCGCAACAAAATCAAATTATTTTCGCGCCAGGTATTCATCACCGATGAGGTAAAAGATATTGTGCCAGAATTTTTGATGCTGTTGCATGGTGTGATCGATTCGCCGGATATTCCGCTGAACGTATCACGCAGCTTCCTGCAGGCCGACGGCAACGTTAAAAAGATCAATACTTACATTACCAAAAAGGTGGCCGACAAACTTGCAGAGTTGTTTAAAAACGACCGCAAAGGCTATGAAGAAAAATGGAGCGATATTGGTCTTTTCGTAAAATACGGCTTTATCAGCGATGAGAAGTTTTACGAGAAAGCAAAAGACTTTGTGTTGTTAACCAATACAGAGAAACAAAACTTCACGCTGAACGAATACAAGGAAAAGGTTTCTGCCCTGCAAACCGATAAGGACGGCCAGCTGGTTTACCTGTACACCAACAATGCAGACCAGCAGCACGCGTTCATTCAGTCTGCCAACAAAAAGGGTTATGATGTATTGGTATTAGATACCCCGATCGACAACCACTTTGTAAGCCAGTTAGAGCAAAAGTTAGAAAAAACTTCGTTAAAACGTGTTGATGCCGATGTTGCTGACAAACTGATTAAAAAAGATGAAGCGCCGGAATCTGTACTAACAGAAGAACAGACCACCAAAGTAAAAACCATCTTTGATCAGGCGATTAACAAGCCTGCGTTTAAAGTAGAGCTGGAAAGCCTAAGCCCTGATGAATTACCGGTAACTGTTACCCGCGATGAGTTTATGCGCCGTATGAAAGATATGGCGGCGATGGGTGGCGGCATGAGCTTCTACGGACAGATGCCGGATAACTACAAAGTTGTTGTAAATGGCAATCACAAATTAATCAACCGCATTTTGAACGAAGAGAACGCCGATGCGCAGGCACAATTGGCTAAACAAGCCTTCGACCTGGCCCTGCTTTCACAAGGTTTACTGACAGGTGCAGACCTTACCGAGTTTGTGAACCGCAGCGTTAACCTGATCTAACGATCAGCTATTCAATATTTTTAAACAGAGCCACCTCGGGGTGGCTTTGTTGCTTCTAACAGTCTTAATAACTGAAACTGAACCGCAACATAAGCCACTGCAAAACGTTATAATTGAAACTCCGGACAAATGAGAAGAATCAAATATATCTCACTGCTTTTCAGCATAATGATGAGCGGTAGCCTACTATTTGCACAAAGTAAAAAAGAGAAAGATGCAGCGAAACGCGCAGAGGTAAAGCAAATGATAGACGATCATAACTTTAAGTTTGATGCCCAATATGCCAACCCGCAGGGCGGCGGCCAGCGCTACCTTACCAGTACTTATGATGTAAAGGTGACCAAAGACTCGCTGATTGCTTTTCTGCCCTATTTTGGCCGGGCCTATTTTGACGTGCCCTATAACCCCAGCGACGGCGGGTTGAAATTTACCTCGACGAATTTTAGTTACGAGGTGACCGACCGTAAAAAAAACGGCTGGACTGTAACCATCCACCCTCATGATGTAAAATACATGCAGACACTTACCTTTTACATTTCCGCAGCGGCATACGCAAATTTGAGCATGATTATTACTAACCGATCACCGATCACATTCGACGGCATGGTGTCGGCCAATAAATCCAAATAAAAAAAACTGAAAAAGCTACCGTTAAATTGGTAGCTTTTGTTCTTTAAATACCGTTAGGTTAGCTTTAATTCTGGTGCAGGTTAACCCCCAAACCGTTAACAATTAAGCCGGTCCAGCCGGTTTGGTGCGAAGCGCCCAAGCCCCTGCCGGTGTCGCCATCAAAGTATTCGTGAAATAAGATATAATCTTTAAACTCGGGATTGTCTTGTAACCGCAGATCATTCCCGAATACCGCTCTTTTACCGCTTTCGTTTTTAAGGAAAATATTTGTCAGGCGCCGGCTTAGCTCGTGTGCAACCTCTTTCAGGTTCAAAAACACACCGGATCCTGTCGGGCATTCCACTTTAAAATCGTCGCCAAGGAAAGCATAAAAGCGCTCCATACTTTCAATCAACAGGTAGTTAATGGGTAACCATATCGGCCCGCGCCAATTGCTGTTCCCTCCAAAAAGCCCGCTATCACTTTCGGCAGGTAAGTACTTTACACTGAATTGCTGCCCGGCGGCTTCGATGGTATAGGGGTGATCCAGGTGATACCTGGAAACAGACCGAACGCCGTAATCACTCAGAAATTCGCTTTCGTCCAGCATACGTTTCAGCAGCATTTTTAAGCGGTATCCTCTCAACAGGCTTACCAACCGCAAGCCGGTGCTATTGGTCTCATACCATCGCGATACCAGGTCGGCAAGGTCAGGGCGATTCTCGTAAAACCACTTCATACGGTCGCTAAAGGCCGGCATGGTCATGATATCTTCTTCACTTAACACTTCCACGGCAAACAAAGGTATTAAGCCAACGATACTGCGTACCTTCAGCCTTTTGCTGCTACCATCTGGTAACTGCAGCTGATCGTAAAAAAAGCCATCCTCCTGGTCCCAAAGGTTAATATTTTCATCGCCAATGTTCGCCATCGCCCCGGCGATATACATAAAGTGGTCAAAGTATTTACCGGCGATGTTCAGGTAAGTTTTATTGGTTTTAGAAAGCTCTATGGCAATACGCATCAGGTTAAGCGCATACATGGCCATCCACGAAGTGCCGTCGGCCTGTTCTATATAACCACCTGTCGGCAGCGGCGCACTGCGGTCAAAAACGCCGATATTATCAAGCCCCAGGAAGCCGCCTTCAAAAATATTATTACCGGCCGAGTCCTTTCGGTTAACCCACCAGGTGAAATTCAGCATCAGCTTATGAAAGGCAGACTCGAGAAAAAACAGGTCGCCGTTTCCGTCATTAGCTGCTTTATCAATCTTGTAAACCTTCCATACGGCCATGGCGTGTACGGGTGGATTGGTATCATTAAATTCCCATTCATAAGCGGGCAGCAACCCGTTAGGGTGCATGTACCATTCGCGGGTAAGCAGCAGCAATTGCTGCTTGGCAAACTTCGGGTCTACAACAGCAAGCGGAAGGCAGTGAAACGCCAGATCCCAGGCAGCAAACCATGGATACTCCCACTTATCCGGCATAGAAATAATTTCCCTTGCAGCCAGGTGTTTCCAATCCTTGTTCCGCGCTTTTAAACGTTGCGGCGAAGGCGTGGGCTGAGCCGGATCGCCGGTAAACCATTGGTATAAGTTATAGTTATAGAACTGCTTGCTCCAGAGCATTCCGGCAAAAGCCTGGCGTTGTATCAGTGCAGAATCCGCACTTGCATCTTTAGTAATGATGCCACTATAAAATTCATCGGCCTCGGCGATGCGCGAAGCAAAAACAGCGTCGAAATCATCAAAACTCTTGGGGCCATCTTTACTAAGCCGCAGCTTAATAGTTGCACTTTTACCACCAGCGATGGTAAGCAGGTAATTCGCGGCAGCTTTGGTTCCTTTTTTTTCCGGGTTAACCGTCGCTTCGCCCCTGGTCACGTAATTATTAATGCCGTCTTTAAAGTAGCTGTTACTGTTTGGCTGGTTATATAACCTTTGGGTATTGGTATGGTTATCGCAGAAAAGCCATTCGGGCTGCCCATTAGCAGTTAACCAATAGTGCCCCAGTTGCTTGTGATAAAGCTCAATGGTACCGTGCGAACCACCGGTAATGGTTGGCACGGACTGGTGCCTGCCCCAGCTCCAGCTATTCCTGAACCATACCGTGGGTAACACGTTCAGGCTGCTTTCATTATCGGCACGGTTAAATACGGTTATCTTCACCAAGATATCCTCTTCGCTGTCTTTGGCGTATTCTACAAACACATCAAAGTATTCGTTGCTGTCGAAAATACCGGTATCAATTAATTCAAATTCCGGTTGGTTACGCCCGCGGCTCCGGTTAACTTCTACCAATTGCTCGTACGGAAAAGCCTGCTGTGGATATTTGTACAGCATTTTCATGTAAGAGTGGGTAGGCGCGCTATCCAGGTAGTAATACAGTTCTTTCACATCTTCGCCGTGGTTACCTTCCGGATTGCTCAGACCGAAATACCGCTCTTTTATGATCGGGTCTTTCTGGTTCCAAAAGGCAACAGCAAAACACAAATATTGCTGATCATCGCTGATACCCGCAATACCGTCTTCGCCCCAACGGTAGGCCTTGCTGCGAGCCATATCATGCGTAATATAATTCCAGGCATCGCCGTTGGCGCTATAGTCTTCCCGTACGGTACCCCATTGCCGGTCGCTTACGTACGGCCCCCATTTTTTCCAATCAGGCTTTAAAAGTCGCTGTTGCTCTGCATTCATGATGCTAAAAGTATTCGGGTGAATAATTATTGCAACATTAATATATATTTTATAGTAAAAGGTATTATTTTGCACATAATTCCCCTTGATAGAAATGAGGCCGCTCCGGATACCTGCACACATCAGCCATTATATTAATGATGCCATTAGCCCTGAAGAAGTTAAGCAGGCCTACCAAAAGCTCAGGAAATCCGGCCCGGCCGAGGTAACCGTATCCATCCCGGCATATAACGAAGAAACAACCATCGTCCAGACACTGGCCTCGCTCTGCAATAATGAGACATCGCGCGCCGTAGAAATTCTGGTGGTGAATAACAATTCGAAGGATAAAACCGAAGAACTGGTGCTGGCATGCGGCGTAAATTGCGTTAGGGAAACCACACAGGGCATCACCGTTTCGCGCAATACAGGTTTGGCGAACGCCACGGGGAAATACATCCTGAATGCCGACGCTGATACCATCTACCCGAAAGACTGGATAGAAGAAATGGTGAAGCCGCTGGCAAACTCAGATACGGTTGCTATTACTTATGGCCGTTTCTCGTTCATCCCGGTAGGCAGCACAGGCCGTTTTACTTACTTTTTTTACGAGTACTTTGCCGATTTTACCCGGCTTTACAACAAGTATTTTAAGAACGAAGCAGTGAACGTTTACGGGTTCAACTCTGGCTTCAGGCGCGAACAAGGCCTGCAAGTGGATAGCTTCAATCACCCGCCCGGCACTAATGAAGATGGCTATCTGGCGTTAAAACTACGCGACAAAGGTTTTGGCAAATTGTACCGGGTAACCAGCCCCAAAGCAATTGTGTGGACTACGGACAGACGCATCCAGATAGATGGCGGCCTTTGGAAAGCCACTGCCAAGCGCTTTAAACGCGTATTTGGTAAGTAAGACCTGTTTATTTGCCCCGTAACGAAACTTTACAATATTTTATTACGTAAGCAGGTAATAAAAAAATTAACTTTAGGTATATTAGCTACTGATTTACAAACTACTTTCTAATGGGTATAACTGATACCGAACGCACCAAGATACTCGCTGTAGAGGACGACGCTTACATGCAGTTGATTATCAAAAAATTTCTGAGCAAGTCTTACGATGTAGAAATTTGCCCGACCGCAATGGACGCACTTTCTTACATTCAAAACGGAAATATTCCGGACCTGATCATTTCTGACCTGAATACACCTAACTTAAGCGGCTTGGAACTGGTGGCGCAATTGAATGCCAGCGATTTCTTTAAATCTATACCCATCATTATTCTTTCGGGCGAGGATAGTTCTGACACCCGTATCAAATGCCTGGACAGCGGCGCGGATGACTTTATTGTAAAACCGTTTAACCCCGCTGAACTCGAAGCACGTGTACGTGCCATTTTAAGACGCGTTGGTAGATTTGTGTATTGATTTTTTATGAGCGATTTTATTACTGCGGATAAAGGTGTTGAGTACATTGCCGTAATTCACGCGGCGGAAGATACAGCGCAAAAACTGGAGCTTTGCGACTTCGAAGGGAAAAAACTGCTTTTTTTCAATAACGGCGTTGAACTTGCCGCCGAATGGGAAAACAAAAAGCTGGCTATCGCCTGTATTATTTCCCAAAGCGAGATACTGGGCCCCTCAGGCATTAGTTTGTTAGAAGGGCTAAAGAATAAAGGCCTGCCTAAAGTACCTTTCTTCCTGATCTCGAATCAATTGAACAGCAACCTGCGCAAACTGGCTTTAAGTGCCGGTGTGGTTGATACCTTTAAGGTGCCGGTTAAATATCATAACGTTGCTACGCGTGTTAACTTCATCATCAGGCATTGGTCTGAAATTAAGAGTAAGGTACACGAGAAGGTTACCGATACTTATACCGTGCCGATAGGCAAACGCATATTCGATATCGTGTTTTCGGGCATGGCATTGCTTTTCCTCTCCCCTGTTTTCCTGCTGATCTATTTATTAGTCAGGCTGGAATCTAAGGGGCCGGCTTTCTATTATTCGCTGCGCGTGGGTACCGGTTACCGGGTGTTTAAGTTTTACAAGTTCCGCTCGATGTACGTAAATGCCGATAAGCGTTTGAAAGACCTTAGCCACCTGAACCAATACAACATTGATGCAGGAACGGCTGATGTGTCTGCAGACCCTGCGACACCAACCCTTTGTAACGATTGTTTAAAATCCGGCAAGTGCCAGTTCCCGATCTATGCCGACAAAAACAGCTGGTGCGAAAAAGATTACTCCAGCAATAAGAAATTTGCAAAAGGTTCGGCTTTCTTCAAAATCAAGAACGACCCCCGGATCACCAAGGTGGGTAACTTTATCCGTAACACCAGTTTGGATGAACTACCGCAGCTCTGGAACGTTTTCATTGGCGACATGAGCCTGGTAGGCAACCGCCCGTTGCCTTTATACGAAGCCGAAAAATTAACGACAGATAAGTATGCCCTGCGCTTCCATGCCCCTGCGGGTATTACCGGCCTATGGCAGGTAGAAAAACGCGGTAAAGGCGAAATGAGCGAAGAAGAACGCCTGATGCTGGATAACATGTACGCCAAAAATCACAGTTTAAGAAACGACCTGCGACTGATCTTTAAAACCATCCCTGCGTTACTGCAAAAGGAAAGCGTTTGACCCCATTCAAATTATATAAACAAGGAAAGAGGCGACAGCCTCTTTTTTTTTGCTTTAATCTCTCCGGCCGGCTGGCTGGTAAAAACCAGTTCGCCAGGGCTGCCACGTCTGCCGTATTCGCCAGAGCTGCCACATTCGCCACATTTACCGGCCTGCCATAGGTTTTATAACTTTTAAGTCAGGATTGCTGCCGGTATGGTGTCACCATATCATGAGCCCTACCTTTACAATGAGCGACTGTTTATTGAAAATAGATCTGTTGATTGAAAATTTGAATATCGTCGTTTATTACAAGTTAAATTGCTTTTAACTTTTTTACGCAATCCTAAAGTCGTGCCGAACTTGTTTCGGTATCTCTTATGACAGGTAAACGCATTGTTAAGGCCGATATGAAGATCACATCATAAGTGGAATGCTGAAACAAGTTCAGCACGACTCCTTTGTTATTTTTAAAAGCGATTTCCCTGCGTTTTGCTATTTCCGGCTACCGAAGTGGCGGAATAATATTTACCTTACCGCCAACATTTACTTAAACAACATGGCAGAGAAAAACATACTGGGATTTTCATACAAAGTAGAAGGCATTACCCTTGCATCAATAGACGACAACCTGCGCATAACCAAAAGCTTTGAAACACGCGCCATAACCGACCGGATTAACGAGCAGCTAAAAGCGCAGAACTTTAAAGTAGACGAAACCACCCTGCGGGTAAAATACATAGACGACCAGCTTTTTTTAGAAGGCTTCGCTGTAGAAATTAAAGAACCTAAAACAGTTGGCTTTCTATCGGGACGATAAGGTTTAGTCTTTAACGGCGCGGGGGGCACGAGCTACAAGTGGCTGTTGCACAACTAAGGTACAATTAGTATCTTAAAGCATGCAAGGGAAGAAACATTATCAGGAGAAACTGTTTACCAACTTTCAATTGTCAGAGCGTATTCCTTTAGATAATCTTT
>NZ_JALJEJ010000009.1:0-181845 GCF_022953055.1 Mucilaginibacter straminoryzae
CTTTCCTCTTTCTGCAAAAACACCCAAACCAACAAAAAAACTTAAAGTAAGCTGACACCATACAGCTTTCCTAATAAACCCGTCAAAATCTCTTTAAATAAAAAAACCGCCTCATAATTGACTCATGAGACGGCTTCTTTTCTTTATCATGCTTGGTTTATCTTAACCCGTAGAAGAAGCGGATACCTTGCGTCATTTTCTTACTGCCGTTATACGCTATACCGTAATCCAGGCGTAGAAAGAAGCGTTTGATACCCACATAAAACTCCGAGTAATTTTGTTTACCGCCCTGTTGGGTTAAATAGTTCACCCCGATCAGTTCTTCCAGTTTCAAGGAGTTAATTAGCGGAACACGGTTAGTTAGCCAACCCGAAAAGTTGTGCTCAAAGTGTGCTTCAAGGAAATTGCGGTCTGTACTAAACTGATAGAACGGTAAAAAGTGAAAACCACCGATGGTTGGATCGAATACCCGACCCTGGTTACCCAAAAAATGGTTATAATCCATAAAGTAGATGGTGTTCCTGTTCAGGAAGCTGCCGCCCGTAATTTTAAAGGCAGAATAACCTACCAGACCCGTTGACAAGTGATCGTCGTAAATATCAACAGAAGCGAAATCATAATCAACGTCTGATCCTAAACCATGGATACCCTTACGGTAATTTACTTTGATTTTAGGATAAGCAGACTGTTCGTAATAGCGACCGTCCGGCCGGGTGGTATACCGCTGGTCGAAAGTAAACGTTACAGATGCCCGTAATGTTAATGCCTGGTTCTTTGGGAACAACGAATTAGGTATCTCCGGACCTAATGGTCGCAAAGGATCATTAGAAGTATAGCTTTTGTTTTTCGTGTCAAAAATATGATTGAAAGAAGTATTATACAATTGCTCGCGATCGGCATAAGACAATTGCAAGTAACCCAAAATACCGTTAGATAGCTCGCGCTGATAGCCCAGTAAAGCAAACTGCGAACGGTAATATTTAACGTAGTTATTCTCGCTCAGCAAAGTACTTAGCGTATTAAAAGAAAGCGACCGGGTACCGGCATTACTCAGGTCTAAGATGTCCGTTCCGGCTGTAGCATAGAAATATCCCTGCCTGTCCGGATCGTAATTATAGGTAAAGTGCACATTGCCGTTCAGCTTGTTGTTGGTAAAGCTGTAACGCAATGCCGGGGAAATCGTAAACGACTGCCTGCTGGCATAGAATTGCGTCCACGCCGCTTTCAGGTTTACGCCCCAACCCTCAACCGTATTATAAAACAAGGTTTGGTAGAACGGATACAGGTACCAGCTTTGCCCTTTATACCTGTTGGTATGGCTGTAGCCGAAAAGGAAGTATCCCAGCGGGGCAAACTGATTTTTAGCGCGCTCTACAGAATCCTGGTATTGCGGAGTATGCTTAATAGTGAAGAGACTATCCTTACGAACATAGTCTCTCACCTCTAGCCTTGTCAGCGGTACCGGCCGGGTATCAGCCCAATAGTCGAAAGATTTGGTATTTGCAGCCGTATCAATGTGCATAATCTCGCCATTGAAATGACCGGGTTTAAATCCAGGGTTAAGGTTATAATTATTGTAAACGCCTACATAATAGCCTTCGAACACAAACCCTAATACTTTACCGCTGAACGTATACTGCACCGAAACCGGCATCCAAACACTATCCGTTATAGGGATATACTGCTGGCTGATGCGCATTTGATCTACAAGATTTAAACGGGCATCATCAGTCAATAACAAATCTACGCTGTATAATCGCCAGTCGCCTTCAATAATGTAGATATACCCGCGGTAACAAGGGCTATGTTCCCTCTTAGGTGTTACGTCAATCTTATCAATCACCCGCCCATTCTCTACAGATACCCCTGAAAGGCGGTAGTTATAATAAGACATCGCATTATCCGCTAAAGGTGAGATAAATGCCCTGCTGCTTAGCCCTTCTATCTCAAACAGGTTATTATAAAAATTCACCTGAAGATCAGAGGCCTTGTTGTAGCTAAAGGCCGTATTCTGCCCGGCAATTTTAGAGGCAATCATCTCCTCTTTTACTTTATTGGGCTGTTGGAAATCATATTTAGAAAGCGACTCCGATTGGTAAAGAATACCCTTCCCGGTCGAATCCAGTTCTAATGCTTGCGCAACCGGTCCGCTCATTAAACTTTTAGGTGATTTCAATAAACGTTGCACACCTTTTACATAGACAGCACAAGAATACTGGTCGACCTGGTATTTATAAAAATGCCTCTTTGCGATCACCTGCTTCATGATACTATCGGCAGGACCATTGCGGCGAATCACCCGCTCAATCTGGCGGGGCTTAAATATTTCCTGATCCAACTGAATATCGTTACGGCTATCCTGGTTACCAATGGTGATCTTAACCGTTTTTTCGACATAGCCTACAAAACGATATACTACGCTATAAGTTCCCGGCGAAAGTTTAAACTGGTAAAAACCGTCTTCGTTAGCCGTTGTACCGTATGTGCTGTTACGAATATACACGGAGGTAAAGCCTATCGGCTTACCGCTATTATCGGTTATTCTGCCCGACAGCAAATAAGTTTGCGCGAATACAAAATGTGTGATCAGCAAAAAAAGCGCAGAAAGTAACGTTTTCCTCATATTAATACTACATAACACTTGTGATGGGGTAAAATGTTTTATATGCGCGCTAAAAAGTACGTTTATAACAGCTTAGCATTCCGCAAGCAATACTTTATAGTTAAGTTTGCATCCTAAAATTACTACCATGTACAAAACCCTACAACCGGTATTGGAGCAGGAATTAGCCCAGATAAAAGAAGCCGGCCTATACAAAAAAGAAAGAGTAATTATCTCCCCACAAGGAGCAGACATAGAAGTTCAAGGCGGCCAGGAAGTGATTAATTTCTGCGCTAACAATTACCTGGGCTTATCTTCTCACCCGAAAGTAATAGAAGCCGCTAAAGAAGCGATTGATACACACGGTTACGGTTTATCATCCGTACGTTTTATTTGCGGTACCCAGGATATCCATAAAGAACTGGAGAAAAAATTAGCGGAGTTTTTAGGCACTGAAGACACCATTTTGTACGCGGCAGCATTCGACGCCAATGGCGGTGTTTTTGAACCTTTGTTTAACGAACAGGACGCCATTATTTCTGACGAGCTGAACCATGCTTCTATCATCGACGGTGTACGCTTGTGCAAAGCACAACGCCATCGCTACAAGCACGATGACATGGCCGATCTGGAAGAAAAACTGAAAGCGACACAAGAGCTTCGTCACCGGATCATCGTTACAGATGGTGCATTCTCAATGGACGGCACCATCGCCCAGTTGGATAAGATCTGTGATCTGGCCGATAAGTATAACGCCTTGGTAATGATTGACGAAAGCCATTGCTCTGGCTTTATGGGTAAAACCGGCCGCGGAACTCACGAGCATCACAACGTGATGGGCCGTATTGATATTATCACCGGCACGTTAGGTAAGGCATTGGGCGGCGCGTCAGGTGGTTTCACATCTGGCCGTAAAGAGATTATTGATATGCTTCGCCAGCGCTCGCGCCCTTACCTGTTCTCTAATACCCTTGCACCTTCTATTGCAGGTGCATCTATCAAGGTACTGGATATGTTGAACGAAACGACAGATTTGCGCGATAAACTGGAACGTAACACCCAATACTTCCGCGAAAAGATGACCGCAGCCGGTTTTGATATTAAGCCAGGTGTTCACCCAATTGTACCGGTAATGTTGTACGATGCCAAACTTGCACAAGAGTTCGCCGCCAAAATGCTGGAAGAAGGCATTTATGTAATCGGTTTTTACTACCCCGTAGTACCGCAGGGTAAAGCGCGCATCCGTGTGCAGATCTCAGCAGCCCATGATACCGAACATCTCGACAAAGCAATTGCCGCCTTTACCAAAGTTGGCAAGGAATTGGGTGTGATTAAATAATACGTATAATTAATTATATTTGCACGTATAATCATCAGGCTATGGCAACTACTAAACTTACATTAAGTATTGAAGCTGATACAATTGAAAAGGCTAAAAAGTATGCAAAAAAGCAGCACACCAGCCTTTCAAAGCTTTTTACAAATTTTGTAAATGAAGTTGCAGGAGAAAGTAAAAATGAAGATGATCCGCTGTTGAAAAAAATTAAAGAAACTGAGCCATCAGAGGTGGTTAGAGCACTTACAGGGATTATAAAGATGCCTGATAATTTTGATGTAAAAGAAGCTAAGTATCAATATCTGAAAGAAAAGTATGGCTTATAAGAAATTATTTGTCGACAGTGATATTCTTTTGGATATGCTGTTGCAAAGAGAGCCACATTCTTACTTCACACGATATCTGTTATCAGAGGCAAATAAATATGATATAGCCCTTACTACGTCTACACTGGTTATGGCCAATATAAATTATATTTTAACCGGACAGATTGGAAAAAGCCAAGCTAAAAAAGGTTTGGTTAATTTATTTGAAATCTTAGATGTATTACCATTTGAACCTGACACTTTCAAATTGGCCCTAAGCAGTCAGTTTAGTGACGTAGAGGATGGAATACAACACTTTATAGCATTAAAGAATGATTGCGATGCGATCATCACCCGAAATATAAAAGATTACAAGCATTCGGCTATACCAGTTTTAACAGCCGAACAACTTTTAAGAGAAATAATATAATGCAAGATCAGATCAATCAATATACCGCCGAGATCGAAGCGTTCAATCCTGCAAATGCAGACGAACTGGAAGCTTTCAGGATTAAATATTTAGGTACAAAAGGGATTATCAAAGACCTTTTCGAGCAGTTTAAATCTGTAAGCGCAGAAGAAAAACGTGTGTTAGGTAAGGTACTGAACCAGTTTAAACAGTCTGCCGAAGCTAAATACCAGGAGCTGAAAGAACAGTTTGAATCAGGAGCGCAGCAGTCAACTGCCGATATTGATCTTACCTTGCCGGGTACCGGCCTGGAAGTAGGCTCGCGCCATCCGTTGTCTTTAGTTCAAAGTGAGATCGTAGATATTTTTAAACGTTTGGGTTTCGTGGTAGCAGAAGGACCGGAAATTGAGGACGACTGGCATAACTTCTCTGCCCTTAACTTCCCGGATGAACATCCGGCACGCGATATGCAGGATACCTTCTTCATCAAGAAGAATAACGGCAAGGATGATATTGCATTACGTACACATACCTCATCTGTACAGGTACGCATGATGGAGAACGGCAAGCCACCTTTCCGCGCGATTATGCCAGGCCGTGTATACCGTAACGAGGCTATCTCTGCGCGGGCGCATTGCTTCTTCCACCAAATAGAAGGTTTATATGTGGATGAGAACGTTTCCTTTGCTGATCTGAAACAAACGCTCTATCACTTTGTCCAGGAATTATATGGAGAAGGTACCAAAGTACGTTTCCGCCCGTCGTACTTCCCGTTCACCGAGCCTTCTGCAGAAATGGATATCTCTTGTACCATTTGCAAAGGCGCAGGCTGTAACATGTGTAAGTATTCTGGCTGGGTAGAAATTCTGGGCTGTGGTATGGTTGACCCGAACGTATTGGAAAATTGTGGCATCGATTCGAAAAAATACACTGGCTTTGCCTTTGGTATGGGGGTTGAACGTATTGCCAACTTAAAATATGTGATCCGGGATCTGCGTTTGTTCTCAGAGAACGATGTCCGTTTCCTGAAGCAGTTTAAAACCGAAATGATATGAAAAAAGCGATTATAGGATTACTTAGCTTATTTAGCCTCGTCTCTTGTGGTAAGAGCGATGTATCCTATATTCCTTATGTGGCGGTTAATTTTCAGGCGCCACTTTCAGATCCGCGCCTGAGTAAACTGAACAGCCCAGGTGGCGCAGTGATTGTTAACGGCTACGGCGTTGCCGGACTGGTATTGTACCGCGAACCCGATGGCAGTTTTGCCGCGTACGACCGTTGCAGCAGCTACGAACCTGAAAAAAAATGTGCAGTTAACATTGATGATACTGGTTTTACCGTGACAGACCCCTGTAGCGGTTCCAAGTTTTCGCTAAGCGACGGTTCGCCGGTAAAAGCCCCTGCATCGCGTTCTTTAAAGGCCTATTCGGTAAATGTGAGTAATTTTGTGATATTTGTGAGTAATTGATGGAAGCCGACAAAATAAAAGAAAGCATAAAAAGGGCCGCGCAAGAGCTTTTCCGCAAATTCGGGTATCACAAAACAAGTGTGAATGAAATTGCCAAAAGAGCCAAGATAGCAAAGGCAACCATCTATAAATACTTCGAAAGCAAAGAGGATATCCTGCATGCCCTGCTGATGGATTACATCCGGGTGAGCGTGGATGAACTGATACATAGCGACAGCCACCAGCTGGATGAGGAAGCTCACCTGGCCAACCTGATCCTGAAAACCAGCCGCCTTTCGTATACCGTCTGTAATGAATTCATCGGGTGGGATTTCATCCGCGAATCCACCAACTCGCAAGAGTTCCTAAAGAACCTCTCTAACGAACTGGAAGAAATGCTGCTAAGCTCGTTCACCAAACTTAATGGTGTACGCAAATTAGAAGGCTATCACCAACGCCTGCGTTTCCTGATCAAGTGCAGCAAAAGCATCGTATTCAGCTTCGCCTTTACTTCTGTAAGCGATGCGGACGTTCGCAAGAACTTTGTTTCTTTCCAGAAAGAAATTCTCCCCTACCTTGTTAAGGCTGCTATAGCAGTTTAGGTTTTGTTTGAAACTTTCCTCAACTAATTCTTAATAATTTTTTCATTTAAATTTCACTATACCATTTTGGTTTTTGGTTCAAATTTACTATGTTAGCATAATAAATTCTTACACCTATGAACCGCGAATTACAAGACTTTTCTACCCGGATCGACCAGGATTTCGATATGGGTGACGTTAAACCAAACAGTATCTGGCTATTTCTGCTGGCCCTGTTCATCTGATGGGGTTTTAGTTTAGCCATTAACAGATAATTGGGTAACTTTGCAGCCTGATGAATAAAGCTGCAAACAACAGGCTGTTTGAAAACATTTCTGTAATAGATATTGCCGAAGAAGGCAAAGGCGTTGGCAAGGCAGACGAACTGGTGCTTTTTATTGAAAAAGCCGTTCCCGGTGATGTTGCCGATGTGGAAGTATACCGTAAGAAAAAGAATTTCGGCGAGGCAAAGATCATTAATCTTATACACGCTTCCGAATACCGCACCCAACCGTTTTGCGAACATTTTGGCACCTGCGGCGGGTGTAAATGGCAACACATGACTTACGCCGCACAGTTGCAGTTTAAGCAAAAAACAGTAGCCGATGCGCTGGGTCGCCTGGCAAAGATAGATGTGGCCAACATGCTGCCTATTGTAGCCTCGCCCGCCGACCGCTACTATCGCAACAAACTGGAATTTACCTTTTCAAACAAACGCTGGCTGAACGATGGTGAGAACCGCAGCGACGAGCCGGTAAATATGGATGCACTGGGCTTCCACATTCCCGGCCGGTTTGATAAGATCCTGGATATTCAGCACTGCTACTTACAACAGGACCCATCTAATGATCTGCGTAACAAGCTGCGCGATTTCTGTAAACAGCAAGGCATCAGCTTTTACAATTTAAAGCACCACGAAGGCGCCCTTCGTAACCTGATCATCCGTACGGCAGTAACAGGCGAACTGATGGTGATTGTGGTTTTTGCCTATGTGGAGCAGGAACAAATTAACCAGGTAATGAGTTTTGTAGATGCGACGTTCCCTGAAATTACTTCGCTGCTGTACATTGTAAACCAGAAAAAGAACGATACCATTTTTGACCAGGAGGTAATCGCGTGGAAAGGTCCGGAATATATCCACGAGGAAATGAACAGCATCAGGTTCCGTATCGGGCCAAAATCTTTCTACCAAACCAACGCCATCCAGGCACAACGTTTATACGAGATAGCCCGTGAGTTTGCAGGTTTTAAAGGCGATGAACTGGTGTACGACCTTTATACCGGCGCCGGTACTATTGCCAACTTTATTGCCGGGCATGTAAAAGAGGTGGTTGGTGTAGAATATGTACCTTCTGCTATCGAAGACGCTAAGATCAATTCTGCTATTAATCAAATCACCAATACAAAATTTTATGCCGGTGATATGAAGGATGTTTTGAATGCAGAATTTGTAGCAGAACACGGCAAGCCGGACGTGATCATCACCGACCCGCCACGGGCAGGCATGCACCCGGACGTAGTGGCACGTTTAATGGAAATAGAAGCAGAAAAGATTGTATATGTAAGTTGCAACCCGGCTACGCAGGCACGCGATATGCTGGTATTAAAGGAAAAGTATGACAGTGTAAAAATCCAGCCTGTTGATATGTTTCCGCATACGCAGCATGTAGAGAACGTGATGCTGTTGCAGTTGAGAAAGTAAGAAAACATCGTTCATTGCGAAAGTAATCTCCCTCTCCTTTGGAGAGGGCTGGGGAGAGGTCGAGGAGATTGCTTCGTCGGCGCTCGCTCCTCCTCGCAATGACGTATCAGCTATATAGTTATGAACCCTGAAGAACTTTTAAACGATAACAACAACAAACCTAAAGAAAGCCCACTGAAAAGTCTGGAGACTGATCTGAAGTTGTTCAGCGAGTCCATCCGCGAAGTGGCAGTAGAGATTATGGTAGAAGGACTGTCCTCCTATCCTATTTTTATCGCGCACCAGCATGAGGTTGCCCTTGGCGAACCTATCCTGGATAAAAGTGAGCTGAATACAGACTGGAGCATCCATGCTTCTACACTGGAAGAGTTTGTAGAGCGCGGCGTGATCAAGAAAGAATTAAAACAGCGCTTTGTAGACAATTATAAAAACCCGCACGATTATATGTGCGTATTCGCCATTGTACCAGAGGGTGCAAACTTTGTATTTTTTCCTTATAATAAAGAATAATAGTAGTTTAGCTACGAAATTACATACCAGCCGCAATGCCAGACAAAAAGCTGCTTATCTTAAATTCAGACCAGGTTAGACAAAAGGTAGACCGTATTGCTTACCAGATCCTCGAAGATAATTTTGACGAATCTGAAATTATCATTGCCGGTATTTTGCCGCAGGGCAGCAACATCGCTGTTCGTCTAAAAAACATCCTGGATAAGATTGCACCGTTTAAAATCACGCTGATCAATATTAAACTGGATAAGCAAAGCAGCCAGTTACATTTTGAATCGGATACCCCGATTGAGATCTGTTCAAATAAAGTAGTAATTCTGGTTGACGACGTTCTGAACAGCGGGAAAACGTTAGCCTATGGCTTTGGCGTATTTCTGGATGTTCCGCTGAAGAAGCTGCGTACCGTGGTACTGGTAGATCGTAACCACAAAAGTTTCCCGGTTACTACAGACTATGCCGGTATTGCGCTGTCAACCCTATTGAATGAGCACGTGAATGTGCAGTTGTCTGAAAATGCAGAAGAAGACGCGGTTTGGCTGGGTTAATCAGCAGCCAAGAACAATATCTTTCAGGTAATCGGTCGTAAGGCTCAATCCATCAGCCACAATGGTAGCCTGTATATAATACTTCTCGCGTTCAGCTAGTTTTTCTGTTATAAACTCCACCAGTTCGTCCATGGTTTTCCCATGCAGCAACGGACGTTCTTCTTTACCATGCTCTAAACGCTGGGCCAGTGTTTTTGGGTTATGCTGAATATAAACCACTTTCCCGTGTGCTTTCATCCACTCCATATTATCAAAAAAGCACGGTAAGCCGCCACCAGTAGATACAATGCAGTTATCCGGGTAATTGGTGGTCTTTAATACTTCTGATTCGCGCTTACGAAACTTCTCTTCACCATGTTGTTGAAAATATTTAGCGATGGAGGTAGCTTCTTCCCATTCAAACTGTTCATCCAGATCTATGAACCTGAAGTTTAGTTTCGAAGCCAGTTTGCGGCCGATAGTGGTTTTGCCGCTGCCCATAAAGCCAACTAAAAAAATAATCATTTACTGCGCGCGAAGATATTTTTTAACAATGTCATCATACTTTGGCAGGCTATGGTAATGCCACTTGGCCATTACAGTTCCGCCTTTCATCAGCATTACGCCCGGGTTTGCCCTTACCATAGTTTTCAACGGAACTTCATCTGCCTGGAAAACCTCTGCCACCAGGTGGTGCGCTTTAGCAAAAGCAGCGGCTTCGGTAGCATTATTAGAGGTCAGCAAAACTGTGCGGATATTATAATTATCGGCAAGGTTAGCTGCCAGCGCATTAATGCGGTTAACAGCGTCTACATCCGTATGCTTTAAATCATAGGCGACGATAAATAGATTGTAGAAAGGGTTTGCCAGTAACTCTTGCGTATAGTTATTGCCCTGTATGTCCTGAATAGACAGGTCACGGATCTTTGGGGTGAAGCCACGCTTTACCAGTTTAGATTCCGGGTTACCAATAATCTCCCAGTTGGAATCTTTCCATATCCCCGTCTTGACATATTCTTTATCTGTAAGATCTTTAGTCTGCTGATTGGCTTTATTCTTTAAATGGTAAGTCAGCTCGTATTCGTCTGGTTGTGCCCCTGCTGGAATTTTCATTTCATCGGGAAGGTTGGCTCCAACCTTGTAGGGCAGGAAATCTATTACCGGTAAAAAGTTATAAGTGTAGATGCCTACACCGAAAGAAAGTATGGTAGCAGCGATTAGTAATTGGTTGCCGGTGGTTTCTTTAAACAGCGGTTTCAGTTCCTTTCTATTCAGGAATAAAACCAGCACTAAAACAAGCAATACCAGATCTTTGGTGAACGATTGCCATGGTGTAAGCGGGATGGCATCGCCAAAGCAGCCACAAGTTTGCACCACTTTAAAAAACGCCGAATAAAACGTCAGGAAGGCAAAGAAGACGATCAGCAATAACAGTCCCCACGCTACGGTATTGATACGCGTACCAATCAACAAGGCAAAACCAAGCAACATTTCCAACGCGCAAAGGGTAATAGCCAGGCTTAAGGCCAGGCCATTAAAGAAAGTCATGTGGAATACTTCGAAATACTCCTGCAGTTTATAAGAAAAGCCCAGCGGATCATTCGCTTTAATCAGTCCCGAAAAGATAAATAACAACCCTACCGCAATACGGCAAAACCAAATCAATCCGTTTTTCATTTCACCCCCAGTTTTATTAGTGCAAATACAGAATAGTTC
Organism: Mucilaginibacter straminoryzae; assembly: GCF_022953055.1. Lineage (GTDB taxonomy): Bacteria > Bacteroidota > Bacteroidia > Sphingobacteriales > Sphingobacteriaceae > Mucilaginibacter > Mucilaginibacter straminoryzae. Next base: position 11,133 of record NZ_JALJEJ010000009.1, read on the forward strand.
AGCATATCCTGGTAATTGGCTTTTACCCCTTCAGATACCAGCGTTTCGCCTTTATTATCTTCTATCTGCTTTACCCGCAATAGTTTCATCAGGATCAGGTCTGTTAACGAACTGATACGCATATCCCGCCAGGCCTCACCATAATCATGGTTCTTGGCAAACATCAGGTCTTTGGTTTCCTTAACTTTTTCGTCATACAAGGCTGCTACTTCTTCTGCAGAAAGTTCCATAGGGGTGCTGTTCCCGCATTCGAGCTGCAACATGCCGATCACGCAATAGTTAACAATCCCGATATATTCGCCAGTGATGTCCTCACCTACCTTAGATACCTTCTTTTCTTCCAGCGTACGGATGCGCTGCGCTTTAATGAAGATCTGATCAGTGATAGATTCCGGGCGAAGAATGCGCCAGGCGGTACCATAGTCGCGGGTTTTATTGATAAAAAGCGATCTGCATATATGGATGACCGCGTCGTATTCTACCGATGTATTATTCAAAATGGTTATCGTTTGGTATGGTAAAGCTGAACGTTACGGGGGTGAACAAGCTGCATTAAACTTATCTAAAATAAAGCGGATAAGTTAACTTTACAACCTTCAAACCTGCTAACATTCAACAGAAGATACAGTGCATAAAGATACGTATTTTAAAAAAAAGACAACGCTGAATGCCGGCGGAAAGCTGATTGATTTGAGCACGCCAAAGGTGATGGGCATTATTAACACCACACCTGATTCTTTTTTCAGCGCGAGCAGGAAACAGTCCGTCGACGAAGTATTAGTCCAGGCAGGTCAAATGCTGCAGGAAGGCGCCGCATTTTTGGATCTGGGCGCTTATTCTACCCGCCCCGGCGCAGAAGACATCAGCATCCAGGAAGAAACAGACCGGCTTTTACCGGCCGTAGAAGCGATTGCCGAAGCCTTTCCGGAAGCGATACTATCCATAGATACCTTTCGTGCCGAAGTAGCCGAAACTGCGATCAACGCAGGTGCGCACATCATTAATGATATTTCAGGTGGCCAACTGGACGACCACATGTTTGACACCGTAGCCCGCTTGCAAGTCCCTTACGTGCTGATGCATACACGGGGTACGCCTAAAACCATGACCTCGCTTGCCCAGTATGATGATGTTTTCCAGGAGGTTTTTAATTTTCTGGAAGAGCAATATTCCCGGCTAATGCAGTTGAGGGTACATGATGTAATCATCGACCCGGGGTTTGGCTTTGCCAAAAAACAGGAGCATAGCTACACCCTGCTGAACAGGTTAGAGGAATTTAGCCGACTTGGCCTGCCGGTGCTGGCCGGGATGTCGCGCAAGCGGATGATCTACGGGTTGACCTGCACTACGGCAAACGAAGCCCTAAACGGTACTACCGTAGTAAATACCATTGCTTTAATGAAAGGCGCAAACATTTTAAGAGTACATGATGTAAAAGAAGCGATAGAGGTTGTTAATATTGTGAATACATTAGGATAACAATTAATCAACATGGACTACATTTCATTGCATCAACTTTTCGGCGAGGGGAAAGACTTGAACGTACTGCAAATGTGCAGCCGGGCTTTCGTTGTTTTCTTTATTGCGTTGCTATTGGTACGCATATCAGGCAGGCGCACGTTTGGTAAGCGTACTGCGTTTGACAATACCCTGGCTATTATCCTCGGTGCGGTGCTTAGCCGCGCTATAGTTGGGGCATCACCATTTGTACCTACCATAGTAGCATCGTCGCTGCTGGTGGTGATCCACCGCGGATTGGGCCTCATTAGTATCAACAACAATACGATAAGCAAATTATTAAAGGGTACTCAGATTACGTTGTTTGAGGATGGTCTGATCAATAAGCACAACTTGAACCGCAGTCTGTTAAGTGAGAAAGACCTGATGGCGGACGTAAGGGCTAAAGCAGGAACCAATAACCTGAGCGAAATAGACCAGATCTATATGGAAACTAACGGCGAAGTGACGGTTATTAAAAAAGACAAATCAACTACCAGCCCTGGTTCAGCAGATCCATCAGTTTCAGCAGTGCCCGGCGGTCTTCGTAAGGCGGGCAATAGTTAACGTAAAAATCCGGGGCGTAATAATAAAGCCGTCGGGATTTTTTGGGAGTGATAAGCCAAATCTGTACCTGCCTGCCGTTTTGTACGCCAAAAGAATACGTTCGTTTAACGCCTTTTATCACGGTATCTCTTTCGGCGCAGGGTGGATAAACCCGATCATCTTCAATGCTGAACAATCCACCGGCGACCAGCCTGGTGAACAGCGCCTGGCAAGTAGCATTAATAGTCGGCAAGGTTTCAAAAGACTCATCTTTGATCTGCATGGAGTAACCGCGCTTATCATGGAAGAGCTTCCGCTGCCACGATCCTTTATTTAAAATCAACAGCCGGTAGTCTGTGCCCAGCGGATTAACTGTAAATGAGCGAAAGGCGATGATCAACTCATATTCCTTCACCCCCTGCTTCAAAATGGTATCGATACCGTTAATATACCTGAAGTTACTTTTAAACTCAGGAACGGTGGTTTGCGAAAACGCAGCAAACGAGGTAATTGTGATCAGTAGAGAAAGGAAGTGTTTTAGCACGTCCTAAATATAAACAACAATCAACAGAAAATCAATTACTTGTAGGTTAGCTCTAATTGACTAAGCAGGCTCTCCACATATTCACGATTATTAGCTAATCGAGGCACTTTGTGCTGTCCGCCCAGTTTCCCCTTCTGTTTCATCCAGTTAAAAAAGGTACCGCTTGGGGCAATGTGGACAACAGGCCGGCTTAGCGCCATGTCCTTAAATCGCTTCGCGTCATAATCAGAGTTGATTTTTCGCAGTGTTTCATCCAGCAGGTCAACAAAACGTTCAAATTCGGCAGGCCGCTTTTCAAACTCGATGATCCATTCGTGCCCCCCAGCTTTGTTATCCTCAAAATAAACCGGACCTGCCGTATACTCCCTGATCACCGCTCCCGTTTGGCGGCAAGCTTCTTCAAGCGCACGGTCGGCGTTATCTACAATCACTTCCTCGCCAAAGGCATTAATAAAATGCTTGGTGCGGCCGGTGATTTGTATCCTGAACGGGGAAAGTGAAGTAAAACGAACGGTATCACCGATCAAATAACGCCACAGCCCGGCGTTGGTGGTGATGATTAATGCATAGTTTTTGTTCAGCTCAACCTCGTCGAGTGTTAAGGTTTTTGGGTGTTCTTCGCCGAGGTGCTCTAATGGCAAAAATTCATAGAAAATACCGTAATCCAGCATCAGCAGCATTTCGCCCGGCTGCTCCAGATCCTGTATACCAAAGAAACCTTCAGTAGCATTGTAGGTTTCCAGGTAATACATATCATCGTTAGGTATCAACTTTTTAAACTGTTCACGGTATGGTGTAAAGTTCACCGCACCGTGGAAATACAATTCCAGGTTAGGCCAAACTTCCAGCAGGTTACTTTTGCCGGTAATTTCCAGGATACGTTTAAACAGCAGGATGTTCCAGGTGGGTACCCCGCTGATGCCTGTTACGTTCACATCCTTAGTGGCATGGGCCATCTTCTCTATTTTCTCTTCAAAGTTTTCGAGCAAGGCAATGTCCAGGTGGGGGGTACGGTAAAACTCCGCCCATAAAGGCAGGTTTTTCATAATCACGGCAGAAAGATCACCGAAGAAAGTATCGGTATTCAGCTGGCTTACCTGGTGGCTTCCACCCAGCGTCAAACTCTTACCTGTAAATAAGCGGGCATCCGGACGATTATTGCAATAAAGCGTCAGCATGTCTTTACCGCCTTTGAAATGGCACTCTTCCAGCGCTTCTTCACTTACGGGGATAAACTTGCTACGGTCGTTCGTCGTACCGGACGATTTGGCAAACCAGCGGATCTCAGACGGCCAAAGCACGTTCTGTTCGCCTGCCAGCATCCTTTCTATATAAGGCTTTAACGTATCGTAAGTTTGTATAGGAACCCGTTCTTTGTATTGCTGAAGCGTAGCAATGCTTTTATAATGGTATTTCTTACCCCACTCGGTATTCTCTGCAGCAGTAAGCAGTTGTTCAAACCACTCCTCCTGCACTTCATTAGGATACTTCATGAAAAGCTCGATCTGGTGGATGCGCTTTTTCATGAACCAGGTAAAAACGGAGTTGATAAAAGTCATATAACCGGTAACCCCAAATTAAGCAAAAGTTTTCCGCTTCAGCACAAAATTAGATCCCAGGTAAACTTTTCGCACCATTTCATTCGCTGCCAGTACTTCCGGCACGCCCGATTCCAGTATTTTACCTTCGAAAAGCAGGTACGCGCGATCTGTTATAGAAAGCGTTTCCTGCACGTTGTGGTCGGTGATCAGTATACCAATATTCCGGTGGCGCAGTTTAGCCACCATCGATTGGATCTCCTCTACCGCGATAGGGTCTACACCGGCAAAAGGCTCATCCAGTAAAATGAAATTCGGCTCGGCAGCAAGCGCACGGGCAATTTCTGTACGGCGGCGTTCGCCACCAGAAAGAAGGTCGCCGCGGTTTTTACGCACTTTATGCAAACTGAACTCGTCTATCAACTCTTCCAGCTTATCGCGCTGGCGTTCTTTGCTTAGCTTGCCCATCTCCAGCACCGCTTTGATATTGTCCTCTACAGAAAGCTTCCGGAATACAGAAGCCTCCTGCGCCAGGTAACCGATACCTTTCTGCGCACGGCGATACATCGGGTCGCCGGTAATGTCCTGCTCATCCAGTAGGATACGCCCTTCGTTCGGCTTGATCAAACCAACTATCATGTAAAACGAGGTTGTTTTACCTGCCCCGTTAGGCCCCAGCAACCCCACAATTTCACCTTGAGAAACGTTGAAGGATACATCATTTACAACCGTCCGTTGCTTATACTTTTTTACCAGGTGCTCTGCACGTAAATTCATTTTATCTATTTAAACCGCTGCAATTACTACGCGTTTCTGTCAATTCTGCTTATTTGTTCTGATACCTTTAACATTCAGTTGTATAGAACGTTTTTCGCGCCATACATGCTCTTCAATGGTATAACAGATATCGAACGGAACACCGCTCTTTAACTGGTTGATCCAGCTGCCCTGGCTAAAGGCAATGCATTCAAAAGTCGGCGACCCGTTTTGAGATACACATAATTTCAAGTGATCTGTTCCCACCAACGAAGGCTGCCCCTGTACCATCAGATTCCGTGACAGGAAAACAGGCGTCATATTCTCCGGGCCGAACGGACCGTACTGACTCAGTATCCTGAAGAATTTACTATCGATTTGGCTTAGTTCAATCTCCGCATCAATTTTTATCTCCTGGATCAACTGATCGTCCGTTATATTCATGCTCACCACTTCTTCAAACCGGTCGATGAAATCATTAACCATTTCAGGCTTCATGGTAAGGCCAGCGGCATACTTATGCCCGCCATACTGGATCAGCAAATCACTGCATCCGCTAAGGGCTTCATACAAATCAAACCCTAATACTGACCTTGCCGAGCCTGCCACATGTCCGTTGCTACGGGTAAGAACGACGGTAGGGCGGTAATATTTTTCAGTCAGCCGTGAAGCCACGATACCGATCACACCTTTGTGCCATTTCTCGTTAAATACCACAGTCGACTTGCGGTTGATCAGGATTTCATCCCCGGCTATCAAGCTTAAGGCTTCGTCTGTGATAGAAAGATCATGCCCTTTTCGTTCCAGGTTTTGGGTATTGATGAGGAAACTTTTATCGCGTGCATCATCTTCATTTTCGCAAATCAGCAATTCTACAGCGAGGCGTGCATCGTCCATCCTACCCGCTGCATTAATGCGGGGGCCAACAAAAAACACAATGTCTGAAATAGAAATCCGCTCTTTTTTGCCCGCGATATCCAGCAGTGCTTTTACCCCGATTGAAGGAGAAGTATTTATTTGCTGCAGTCCGAAATGCGCAAGCGTTCTGTTTTCGCCGGTAACATGCACAATATCACACGCGATACTAATAGCTACCAGATCAAGGTAACGGCTTACCTTTTCAAAAGGCATGTTATTCTTTTCGGCATAAGCCTGTATCAGCTTAAAGCCAATACCACAACCAGATAATTCCTTATAAGGATATTGGCACAACGGCTGCTTAGGGTCAAGAATAGCTACCGCATCCGGCAATACCTCGCCGGGAAGGTGGTGATCGCAAATAATAAAATCGACACGAAGGCTGTTCGCATACTCAACCTTATCTACTGATTTGATGCCACAATCCAGCGCAATAATGAGCGAGAACCCATTCTCCGCAGCATAGTCAATACCCTTAGTAGAAATACCATAACCCTCTGTATACCGGTTGGGCGTGTAGTAAGCAATGTTGCGGGTAATGCGCCTGAAAAAGCTGTAAACAACTGCGATGGCAGTTGTACCGTCCACGTCATAATCGCCAAACACCAATATGCGCTCATCGTTCAGTATGGCGCGTTCGATACGATTAATTGCTTTTTCCATTCCCAGCATCAGGAAAGGATCGTGCAGGTGGCGGATATCCGGACGGAAAAAAAAGCGGGCTTCCTCAAAATTGTAGATACCACGCTGAATTAATAAAGCAGCTAAAACAGGGTCGATGTTCAGCTCGGCAGCAAGTTTTTTTACATCCTCATTATCCGGCATTTCCCTTATCGCCCACCGTTTTTGCATATCTTTGTTCTTTAACCGTAAATATAATTATCGGCGTAATTTAACAAACAAAGGTAAGCGGTAAAAAGAATATATACAGCACTATGGAGATTTTTGCATTAAACGAAGGTTCTTACTCGGTTGATTCCACCAAAAAATTTATCCCTTTCGACCCTGCCAAAGATGATGCAAAAACGCGCCCCGGGTCGCTGTTTATCCATGTTAACCCATTTCTGATCAAAACTCAAAACGACCTGATTTTATTAGACGCCGGTTTGGGTTTTAAGGACAATGACGATGAATTATGGTTGCACAAAAACATTCGCAACCACGGTTTCGAACCGGATGATGTGAGTGTAGTGCTGATGTCGCACCTGCATTTCGACCATTCCGCGGGCCTCGTAGCTGAACGCAACGGCCGCTTAGAGCCCAGCTTTCCACAGGCGCAACACGTGATAGAGCGGAACGAATGGGAATTTGCTTTTTCGGGCAAATCTTCTTCCTATCACAAAGAAATATTTGAAGTACTGCAACGCTCTGCCGATGTATTCTTTACCGAAGGTAACGGCGAATATAAACCCGGCATACGCTATGAACATTCCGGCGGGCATTGCCCCCATCACCAGGTGTTCTGGCTTGAAGCTGAAGGAAAAAAAGCTTTCTACGGCGGCGATGAGTTACCCGAGCCCGAACAGTTACTACGCCGCTTCATTGCTAAATACGATTACGATGGGCGCAAAGCAATGGAACTACGCGAAATATACGGGCGTAAGGCTGCTGAAGAAGGTTGGACCTGCTTATTCTATCACGCCAAACGTAACCCAATCGGAAATGTAAAGTTTGAAAACGATGCTTTTAGCATCCTGCCGGTTTAAGCCAGCTTTTCAGCCTCGAACAGCTCTCTTATCTTTTCAATATTTAAAGGTTTGGAAATAAAATCTTTAACTAAAGGCCGGTAAGATTTAGCACGGTTGATATCATTACTGAACACGGAAGAAGAGATAATATAGATCTTAGACTTGCCTTCAGGGTCAATATCGAGTCTCTTATATTCATCTAAAAACTCCCAACCGTTCATTAAAGGCATGTTGATATCCAGCAGAATGTAATCTGGCAGACCGGGAGAAGGAGCTTCTTTAAGTTTTTTCAACTCATCAATCGCAAATTTCCCATTCAAGCATGCTTTTATCTCACTGCTCACCAAAGCTTTCTTAATTAATTTAATAGAGATGAAGTTGTTGATTTCGTCATCATCTACAAGCAAAATACTAACGGAACGGGAATTATTCGTCATATACCAATTTATACGGTAGAGTGTTCAAAAAAGTTTTACGCTCAAAAGTGATAAATAAAAAACCCGGAACAAATAGATGAACCGGGTTTTTTGTATAAATAATACTTAAATGACTTATTTTTCTGCTACTAAAGTGATGTCAAGCAAAAATTCGTCGTTGATCGCTTTATCACCAATGCTCTCGAAAAAGCTTTTTGAACCGTATTTGATGTTATATTTTGTACGGTCTACTTTTACTTCTTTAGCAGTTGCAGTAAGCGTATTGCCGCTGATAGTGTAGTTTGCAGGGAAGCTCACCTGGTTGGTAATGCCTTTAATGGTTAAATTACCGGTTACGTTTACTACCCCGTTACCAGCAGGGGTAATTTGTGTGGCTACAAACTGAGCAGTTGGATATTTTTCTACACCGAAGAAATCATCAGATTTTAAGTGACCTAATAATTTACCGCCGTTTTCTGCATCCAGGTCTTTGTTAGACATGCTGCGCATATCAATTACGAAGTTACCGCTTACAGGTACATTACCATTTGTTACTACTGCACCAGAAGCAATTTTAATGCTGCCATTGTGCGAACCTAATACTTTTTTACCTGACCAGTCAATGTTGCTTTTAGCAGAATTTACTTTATAGGTTTCTTTTTTTGCTGTAGTAAAGGCAAATAAGCCTGCTACTAAAGTTAATGCAAGAAGTGATTTAAGTGCTTTCATTTTTGTTCTTTGAATTTTGTTGAATCAAAGATAATACAAATAATACATGTTTAAACATATATATATAATTCTTTGCTTTCCACTGACAATTTGATTTATATTTGATATAACCGATTATGAGAAGATATACATTTTTTGCGCTGTTGCTTCTGGAAGGAACAACAGTATTTGCGCAGGTAAAAACCCCTCCGCAGCTTTATCCAGGCCTTTTTGAAGCCGTGCAAATGGGCAAAATTTATGCAGACGGTAAAACTTTTGCAGATGCCACACCTCGAAGAAGCCCGGAACTGATTATGAAGGATTATAATCAGCAAAAATCAAAACCAGGTTTTAACCTTAAAGCTTTTGCAGAGAAAAACTTCATTATTCCTGCGCCGAGCGGTATCCATTATAAAAGCAATATCAGTTCGGGAATACGCAAACACATCGATACGCTTTGGACGGTATTGCAACATAAGGCCGATACTGTCCGGGGAACGTCACTCTTACCGCTACCTTACCCCTACATTGTTCCAGGCGGGCGCTTCCGCGAGATCTATTACTGGGATTCCTACTTCACCATGCTGGGCTTGGAAGAAAGCAAACGGTTTGACATAATGGAGAACATGATCCGTAACTTTGCTTACCTGATTGATACCTATGGCCACATTCCGAACGGTAACCGCAGTTATTACCTGAGCCGCTCGCAGCCGCCTTTCTTTGCGGCGATGGTACAATTACTAGCGAAACACAAAGGCGATCAAACCTATGTACGTTTCCGTCCTCAATTACTGAAAGAATATGCTTTTTGGATGAAAGGGACGGCAGCAGCTAAACCAGGGAAACCGGCAGAGCATGTGGTAATCATGCCAGACGGCAGCCTATTAAACCGTTACTGCGATGCAGGTACCAATCCCCGAGAAGAATCTTACCGCGAAGATGTGCTGAGTGCGCAGCAAAGCAAGCAAACCAAAGCACACTTCTACCAGAACCTGCGTTCAACAGCAGAATCCGGATGGGACTTTAGTAGCCGCTGGTTTGCAGATAACAAACGCCTAACTACCCTGCAAACAACCAGCCTGGTACCTCCCGACCTGAATTCGCTGCTTTACAACCTGGAACGGGTGATCGCCAAATCTTACCAGATCAGCGGCGATGGTAGGTCGGCACAAACCTTTGAGGCAAAAGCTAAAAAGAGGAAAGATGCCATACAGAAATACTTATGGAACGCTTCACTTAGTGCTTTCGCAGATTACAACTGGGAGACGAACAAACTCTCAAACCAACTGACTATCGCAACTGCGTCACCTTTATATTTCTTTGTAGCGACAGATACCCAAGCGCCTAAAATTGCGACTACCATTAAAACGAAGCTGTTAAGGCCGGGGGGCGTTGCCTGTACGATGTATGATACCGGCGAGCAGTGGGACCGTCCGAACGGATGGGCGCCTTTAGAATGGCTAACCATTGGCGGCTTGAGAAACTATCAGCAAAATGAGCTTGCAAAAGATATTGCCATGCGGTGGATGAAAATCAATATCGAAAATTTCAAGAAGAACGGTAAACTGGCCGAGAAGTATGACATCGAGAACCTGAATGCCCGCGCCGGCGGCGGCGAATACCCTACTCAGGATGGCTTCGGCTGGACCAATGGCGTTTTGCTGAAACTAATAAACCTATATGGGGTGAAGTAACACTATCAGTCGTCATTGCGAGCTGCACAGCAGCGCGGCAATCTTATCTGTCAATATTAGAACTGTCATTCCGATCCGTTGGCTGACGGATCGGATCTTCTTCCAAATGCCTTTAACAGAAGAAGATCTCTCACTGCGTTCGAGGATGACAAAAATATTAGATGCAGTATTGCTTGTTGTCATTTTTAACGAAGAATGGTAAGTTCTCAAAGTACATGTACAGATTCTTCACTGCGTTCAGAATGACAGCATATTTGTAGAGACACACCACCTTGTGCCTCCTTACTGAGACGCCAAGTATGTCGTCTCTACTTAGCTGGTTCTATATATTTGTTTAACATCGATCAGGAGGGATGCCGAACCTGTTCTGCATAACATGTAAGAAAAATATAAAAGCACAAAAACGAAAGCCGGAACTAAACGCTCCGGCTTTCTCGTATTATCTGTTTTCTAATTCAAAATCAGGTACCGTACTCAGGCGTAGTTACCTCTGCTTCTTCAAACTCATACTCGCTTAACGGAGGGCAAGAGCAGATCAGCGTACGGTCGCCGTACGTATCATTCACCCGGCCAACAGAAGGCCAGAACTTATGCGCTGCCACATAAGGAAGCGGGAACGCTGCTTTCTGGCGGGTGTACGGATGTTCCCATTCGTTGCCGGTAACCACAGCAGAAGTATGCGGCGCATTCTTTAACGGGTTATCTGTTTTGTCTGATTTACCATTCTCCACATCTTCGATTTCTTTACGGATGGCGATCATCGCGTCGCAGAAACGGTCAAGTTCGTGCTTTGGTTCAGATTCTGTCGGTTCCACCATAACGGTACCTGCAACAGGGAAAGAAACCGTAGGTGCGTGGAAACCGTAATCCATTAAACGTTTGGCAATATCTACCACCTCGATACCAAAATTCTTGAATGCGCGGCAGTCGAGGATCATCTCGTGTGCACAACGGCCCTGAGAACCGGTATACAGTACAGGATAATGGTTTTCTAACCTTGACTTGATATAGTTGGCATTCAGGATCGCATATTTAGTGGCATTGGTTAAGCCCTCACCACCCATCATTGCGATGTAAGCGTGAGAGATCAGCAGGATTGAAGCCGAACCCCATGGCGCAGCAGAAACCGCGTGAATAGATTTACCCTGATCGATATCTACTACCGCATGGCCTGGCAGGTAAGGCACTAAATGTGCAGCTACACCGATCGGACCCATGCCGGGGCCACCGCCACCGTGAGGGATACAGAATGTTTTATGCAAATTCAGGTGGCAAACGTCTGCACCGATAGTTGCAGGGCTGGTTAAACCAACCTGCGCGTTCATGTTGGCGCCGTCCATATACACCTGTCCGCCATTTTGGTGGATGATCTCACAAATCTCAATGATTGATTCCTCGAATACCCCGTGGGTAGAAGGATAAGTAACCATTAAGCAGGATAATTCATTTTTGTACTGCTCGGCACGCGCTTTCAGGTCGGCTACGTCAATGTTGCCGTTCTCATCACACTTCACCACTACAATCTTCATACCGGCCATTGCTGCAGAAGCAGGGTTGGTACCGTGTGCAGAAGACGGGATCAGCGCGATATTACGGTGACTGTCGCCCCTATCCTGATGATAAGCGCGGATCACCATTAGACCTGCATATTCGCCCTGCGCACCTGCATTAGGCTGTAAGCTCATGGCTGCAAAACCGGTAATCTCGCTTAACCAGGCATTCAATTCGTTAAACACCTGCATGTAACCACCTACCTGGTCGGTTGGTGCAAACGGATGCAGCTTACCAAACTCTGCCCAGGTAACCGGGATCATTTCGGTAGTGGCATTCAGCTTCATGGTACAAGAACCAAGCGGAATCATGGAGTGCGTCAGCGAAAGGTCTTTCGCCTCTAACGCTTTAATATAGCGCAGCATCTCATGCTCTGAGTGGTGCGAGTTAAATATCGCATGGGTAAGATAAGCACTGGTACGTTGCAGATCCTGAGGGATAACAGTTTCAATACCAGATTTCAACCCTTCAAAATCAACGTCATTAATGGTTTTACCTTTTACCTTTGCAAAGAAGCGAACGATGGTTTCGATATCCTGAACGCGGGTGGTTTCGTCCAACGCAATGCTGATCACCGAACCGTTATAATGCAAGTTCATCTCGTTGTTCAGCGCCTCGCCATGGATCGGGCCTGCCAGGTTACCTACATCAAACTTAACGGTATCAAAATAGGCTTCGTTTAATTGCTTGTACCCTAATTTTTCCAACGATTTAGCTAACAGGATTGCCAGGCCGTGGATACGTTCGGCAATCAGTTTCAACCCTTCCGGACCATGATATACCGCGTACATACCTGCCATAATAGCCAGTAATGCTTGCGCTGTACAGATATTAGAAGTAGCCTTATCGCGACGGATGTGCTGCTCGCGGGTTTGCAGGGCCATGCGTAAGGCATAATCGCCTGCGCTATCAATGGTTACACCGATGATACGGCCCGGCATAGAACGTTTGTATTCTTCTTTAGTAGCAAAGTATGCCGCATGCGGGCCGCCAAAACCCATTGGTACGCCGAAACGCTGTGTAGTACCCACCACAATATCTGCGCCCCATTCTCCCGGAGGAGTCAGCAGCAGCAGGCTCATGATATCGGCAACAACAGTAAGCTTAATATTCTTCTCGTGCGCCTTTGCTGCAAAATCTTTATAGTTATAAACCGTTCCGTCACCGGCAGGGTATTGAACAATTGCACCAAACATATTGTCGGTCAGTTCTGCCGTACGGTGATCGCCGATCTGCAATTCAATACCAAAAGGTTCTGAACGGGTTTTAAGGATATCTATCGTTTGCGGGAACAGCTCTTCAGAAACGAAGAATACGTTCGCCTGCTGATTTTTGCGAAGCGAATATTGCATAAACATGGCTTCGGCCGCAGCGGTACCTTCGTCAAGCAAAGAAGCATTGGCAATTTCCATCCCGGTAAGGTCTATCACCATGGTCTGGAAGTTCAGCAGTGCCTGTAAACGGCCCTGAGCAATTTCTGCCTGGTACGGGGTATACTGCGTGTACCATCCCGGGTTTTCGAGGATATTCCGCTGAATTACACCGGGAACAAGGACATCATAATAACCCTGACCGATGAAAGACTTAAATACTCTGTTCTTAGACGCCGTTTGCTTTAACGTGTTCAGATAGTCAGACTCGCTTTTTGGCGTGGGAAGATTTAAAGGCTTCTTCAGTCTGATCTGCGCCGGGACTGTTTGGTCTATTAACTGATCAATGGAATCGACACCTATGGTTTTAAGCATTTTGGCGGTGTCTGCCGCGTTAGGAGCAATGTGACGGGACGAAAATTCCTCCTGGTAATTAATGTTGATGCTCATGGAAAGCTACCGAGATTTTAGTGCCGCAAATTTACACTTTTCATCCCGGATAGCCAACCCCTTACGCAAACCTGACAGCGTGTTTACCGGAGGAAAATCAGATCGGCAATGTTATTGCACTTTCAGCCTTTGCAAATACAGCTGGATGGTATTTTCCAGCCCATAATACAAAGCATCTGAAATTAGCGCATGGCCTATGCTTACCTCTTCCAGCCATGGAATTTGCTGTGCAAAATATGCCAAATTGTGCAGATCAAGGTCGTGCCCGGCGTTTAAGCCTAAACCGACTTCGCTTGCAACTTCCGCCGCCTTTAAATATGGTGCTAGCGCGGATTCTTTTCCCTGGTTATAATGACTGGCGTAGGCTTCGGTATAAAGTTCTACTCTGTCGGTACCTGTTTTTGCAGCACCTTCTACCATTGCAGTAACCGGATCCACAAAAAGAGAAACGCGGATACCTGCATTTTTAAACGTAGCCACGATATCCGTCAAGTATTGCTCGTACCTGATGGTATCCCAACCATGATTAGAGGTTAACTGCCCCTCGGCATCCGGCACCAGGGTTACCTGCTCGGGCTTAACGGCCAATACCAGGTCGACAAATTTCTGCTCCTGGCAATTCCCTTCGATGTTAAATTCCGTAGTAACGATCTTTTTAAGTTCGTAAACATCGTCATAACGGATATGGCGCTCATCAGGCCTTGGATGCACGGTGATTCCTTGCGCGCCAAAACGATCGCAATCCTTAGCCACCTGGATCAGATCCGGATTATTACCCCCGCGTGAATTACGTAAAGTAGCTATTTTATTAATATTTACAGATAGACGTGTCATTAGTTGAGTTTATTAACAATGGTAAATATCTTACAACGCTTCAACAACACAAACTTTTTTGTGTTATTTTAATTTTGCCGCTACGTATTTTATGAAACTGAAATTTACCTTCATTTTATTACTCTTACTATCCTCTGCCGCTTTTGGCCAATACAAATATCAACACATACAGAACTACCGCACTTTTTACGGCTGGGCGAGGCATTTCCCGCAAGACTGGATCATGCTGCGCCAGTTCGATAACCTGGGTAAGCATTACGCCCTGCTGGTTAACCCACAAACCCTCGAAACCAAAATTGACGAAACGAATTTCTATCAGGTGAAACCCCTATCGCTGGATGAAGTACGTGCACAATTTAAACGCACCCCTTACGAAAAAGCGTTAAGGCAGGCAGAAAACACATCGCGGGTGATCCAGGATGCGGGCATTGAACACGGCCTGCCCGAAGAAACAGGTGTCACGCTAACGGCAGACCTTTGCCCCTCGCACCGCCCATTAGACCGGGTTATTTTTACGGATCTGACGAATGAATTTTCTAAAGTAGAAAAGCCGGTGCCTATCGGGCTGTCGGTATCGGGTTTGTGGATGCTTCGCCACGAACAAGACCTTAACTGGCTGAAATCGTTGGAACAGCAGCACCAGATCAACATCACTTGGATCAACCATTCTTTTAACCACCGCGTTAGTTTAACCAAACCCTTAAAAGAAAATTTCCTTTTAGAACCAGGTACAGATATTAATTACGAGGTATTGGAAACCGAGAAACTGATGCTGAAGAACGGACTTATCCCTTCTGTATTTTTCCGTTTCCCGGGGCTGGTTTCAGATCAGCAACTGGTGTTCACCATTACCAAATTCGGGCTGATACCGATTGGCACAGACGCCTGGCTGGCAAAAGGGCAACAGCCACACTCGGGCAGCATTGTGCTGATACACGGTAACGGTAATGAACCTGTAGGCGTTAAAGATTTCATCAATCTGCTGAAGTCAAAAACTTCAGCAATCACCAAAAAACAATGGCTGCTATACGATCTGCGCGAAAGCGTTGACGAGGAGTTCGATGCTGAAAAATAGTATTATCTTAACCTAAAAAATAGAAACAATGGATCAATCACTCATCACCACAAGCACTACGCTTGAGGGCTACAAAATTGTTAAACACCTCGGCGTTGTCAGAGGAATCACCGTGCGAAGCCGCAGCGTACTGGGGAACATGGCTGGCGGCTTTCAATCGCTGTTTGGCGGCAAGCTTTCCATTTATGTAGAACTATGCGAAAAAACCCGAGAAGAAGCTTACCAGTTACTTATTCAGCATGCGCAGGCTATCGGCGCCAATGCAATCATTAACATGCGGTATGACGCAAACGAGATTATGCAGGGCATTACCGAAGTACTGGCCTATGGTACCGCTGTAGTGGTAGAGAAAGTATAAAAAAGAATTCACCGGTAAAAGAATTAAAGGCCTTTACCGGTGATTTTTATATCTGGTCAATTATGGCTGACGTGTTTCCTATAATAGGTATAAGAGTATATCATGGGGATGAAGGCTAAAGTGAGTATAAAAGTCATGAACACGGTAAATGCTGTAGCGCCATGCATTAAGAGCATCGCACCGGTGAGTATCAACCCACCTATCACCCAAAGCTTTGCCGCCAACCGGTGAGTGGCTTTCCAGGTGTCTTCGTTTTCCAGCGTCCAAGGTGTGCGGATTCCCACAAAATAATTAGGCTTTACGTTATACATCAGGTTACCCAGGAACACAAATAGTAAGCTGACCAATACAAAGACAAAATTGTCAGATCTCATTTTCCCAACTGCTGCGCTGTCTATAATCAAAAACGACACCACGGAAATAAATAACAAAAGTCCGAAAGCAAGTTTCTGATAAGTTTGCTCGCCATATTTTGCTTTGTACTTCGGATCCAGTGCGGGCAGGTAACGCATTAACAGGAACAAAAATGCAGCAACCCCGCTTAATAATCCCTGTATCACAAAAATGGTAGTTCTTTCGCTATAACCATTGGGCTTACCATCTACGCCAAAATGTATGGCAATGGTTGCGGGCAGGGAAGAATAAATTACCAGGAGGTAAATAACCGGCGCGGCCCATATCAACAGGGCGGCCAGATCGATGATTGTAAACTTTTTCATGAGCTTATAATTATTTTTCGTTTTTAAAATTCATCAGCCATTTCAGTAACTCGTCCAATACAGTAGTATTAAGCGAATAGCAGATAAACTGCCCTTCTTTAACTGCCGATACCAGTCCGGCCTGCTTCAGTAAATCCAGGTGATGTGATATACTGGGTTTCGAAATCTGGAAACGATCGGCAATTTCACCGGCCGTTAGGTCCTTCTCCTTCAAAAACTCCAGAATTTCCCTCCTGGTAGGGTCGTTCAATGCTTTAAATAAAGTATTCATTTTGATATTTAGACAAATGTCTAAATGTTTTGTTACAGTGCTTTCAGAAAATAATTACCACCTGCTTAAAAAAGAAAAGGAGCACCAGTGATGCTCCTTTCAAACTCATTCAGAATAAAATGAGATTAATATCTGTAATACTCCGGTTTAAACGGACCTTGTACCGTTACACCGATGTAATCTGCCTGGTGTTGGTCTAATTCTTCCAGTTCCACACCAATCTTAGCCAGGTGCAAACGTGCAACCTTTTCGTCCAGGTGTTTGGGCAAGGTGTACACCTTATTTTCGTACTGACCGCCGTTAGTCCAAAGTTCTAGTTGCGCTAAAGTTTGGTTGGTGAACGAGTTAGACATAACGAAGCTTGGGTGACCGGTAGCACAACCCAGGTTAACCAAACGGCCTTCTGCCAATACAATCACGTCTTTACCGTCGATGGTGTATTTATCTACCTGTGGTTTAATTTCAATTTTAGTGTTACCGTAGTTGTTGTTCAACCAGGCCATATCAATCTCGTTATCAAAGTGGCCGATGTTACAAACAATCGCTTTATCCTTTAACGCGCGGAAATGTTGTTCACGTACGATATCGCAGTTACCGGTAGCAGTTACTACAATGTCAGCTTCAGGGATAGCGGTAGAAAGTTTCTTCACTTCAAAACCTTCCATGGCAGCTTGTAATGCGCAGATCGGATCAATTTCGGTAACAATTACACGCACACCTGCATTACGCAAAGAATCTGCAGAACCTTTACCTACGTCTCCATAACCGCAAACTACGGCTACTTTACCAGCCATCATTACGTCAGTCGCACGACGGATCGCGTCAACTAAAGATTCGCGGCAACCGTATTTGTTATCGAATTTAGATTTGGTTACAGAGTCGTTAATATTGATGGCAGGAATTGGCAAGGTGCCGTTCTTCATGCGCTCATACAAACGGTGAACACCGGTAGTGGTTTCTTCAGACAAGCCTTTTATACCGCTGATCAGTTCAGGGTATTTATCGAAAACCATATTGGTTAAATCACCACCGTCATCCAGGATCATATTCAGCGGCTGGCGCTCTTCACCAAAGAAAAGGGTTTGTTCTATACACCAGTCAAACTCTTCTGCGTTCATCCCCTTCCAGGCATATACAGAGATACCTGCAGCAGCAATAGCAGCAGCGGCATGGTCTTGAGTAGAAAAGATATTACAAGAAGACCAGGTAACTTCTGCACCAAGCTCAACTAAGGTTTCAATTAAAACCGCAGTTTGGATGGTCATGTGCAGACAGCCTGCAATCCGTGCGCCTTTTAATGGTTTCGAAGGGCCATATTCCGCGCGAAGCGCCATTAATCCCGGCATTTCTGCTTCGGCTAATTCAATTTCTTTTCTTCCCCATGCTGCAAGTGAAGGATCTTTCACTTTGCTTTTCACATATGTGGTTTCTACTGATGACATACTATGCTTTTTCTATTCGTAAAGGCAAAGGTAGGTAATAACTCCCTGAAAATGAAAAAGGGGCTATTTTCAACCATCTACCCAACAGAAATTAACACTACGCTGATAATTTACAATTAGGCGAGTCGATATATGCTATAGAAACAGATTCACCCCAAACAAAAGAGGCCATTTCTTACGAAACAGCCTCATCTTCCTTATTGCATTTCTTTGATGCCTTCTTCCGCCATTCGTGCAGAATCTGTATCATTCAGTTTCAACCGCGCTTCTTTTACTTTGCCAAGTTCACTTGCTACCGCTTTGTTATAACCGTAAACC
Organism: Mucilaginibacter straminoryzae; assembly: GCF_022953055.1. Lineage (GTDB taxonomy): Bacteria > Bacteroidota > Bacteroidia > Sphingobacteriales > Sphingobacteriaceae > Mucilaginibacter > Mucilaginibacter straminoryzae. Next base: position 29,826 of record NZ_JALJEJ010000009.1, read on the forward strand.
CGGTAACGGTTACCCATTGCAATCATTTCCCGGATGCCGTTCTGGGCATCTGCCGGGTTGGTTGTTGCAGCGGTCATCTGGGTTAGGCTTTTAAAAAGCTCGAACCTTGCTTCGCGACCGCCGTTCACATAGTGATTGTACACAAAGGGCCACTCGCTATTCTGCCCGGTTTCTGCATATATGGTAGCTATGCGTATGGTTAAAGGGCCTTCCGCCTGCGGTGCCAATTGCTTAGCATACGTGATGCCTTGTTTCTGATCTATCTGGTATATACCGCTCAGTGCCGCTGCCTCCACTGCGTATGACTGGCTGCTGACCGCATTTTTAAACAGATTTAAATTTCCTGCTGCCTTCAGTGCTGCAAGCTTATTTAATGCAGCCGCCTGCACCAACGCACTTTTAGTTTCCTGCGCCAGCTTGGTCAATATGGGTACAGCCACATTCCTTACGTTGTCGTTATTCAAGTTCAGCAGTTTTATTGCCTCTATTTTTAGCGGGTCATACTTATCGTTTAAGGCACTGGTAACAACCATCTGCGCTTCTTTCTTCTCCTGGTGTGGAGCTAATGCTTCGAGCGCTTCGTGACGATCGAGGTAAAGCGGCCCGTTTAAATATTGATAGGCGTATTCTTCGTCGGTCTTGTTGTCAATCTTGGTACATAGCAATACTTTGTCGGCATCTACATTCACGAATTGCGGTTTCGCTGTTAATGCAAAGCTTAATGTATCGCTTTTGCTGTTCATCCAGATAGTTTTACGCTGCTTGCCAGCTTTGGTGTAGATGTCTACTTTCAAAGGCAAAACAAACGCGTCGCCTTCCTGGGTTTGCTGTAAAAATACCTTTTGTGTTTTGGCGGCATCATCCCACTGGTAGTTAATCGTCAGAATGGGATGCCCCGCGCGGTAATACCATTGGTTAAAGAACCAGTTTAAATCTTTGCCACTTGCCTCCTCTAAAGCCAGGCGCAATTGCTGGGCTTCGGCGTTTTTATAAGCATTGGTTTTAAGGTAAATGTTCAGGCCTTTGTAAAAAGCATCATTGCCCAAATAATGGCGAAGCATATTTAAGATACGGCCGCCTTTTTGGTAGGTAACTGCGTCGAACACTTCTTCCTTATCTTCATAATTAAAGCGCACTAATGGTTTGCTGTAATTATTAAGCGAGGATAAATAGGTCTCCATTGCATGGTAATTGTATTCGTTACCGGCATCCATTCCATACTTATGTTCCATCCATAGTGTCTCGCTCAGATCAGCAAAAGATTCATTAACCGTTAAGTTGCTCCAGCTCTCGGCAGTCACATAATCACCAAACCACTGGTGGAACAGTTCATGAACAATATCAATGGTACTTTCAGCGCCACCGTCTATCAGTTCGCGCTTAGTTAATTGCACCTGCTCGCCATGTAAGGTGGCCGTTGTATTCTCCATGGCGCCGCTCACATAATCGCGCACCACAATCTGCGAATACTTGTTCCATGGATAATCAACACCCAATATTTTAGAATAAAAGTCCATCACCTCTGGCGTAAAACCGAAAATATCTTTTGCATAAGGGGCATACTTAGGCTCCAGGTAATAGTTTACTTCTTTATCGCGCCATTTATCATGATAGATCCTGAAATCGCCGACGGCCATCATAAAGAGATAAGGCGAATGCGGCTTATCCATTTTCCAGGTATCGGTGCGGGTACCGTCCGTATTTCTCTTTTGCGAAACCAGTTTACCATTACTCAAGGTAACATATTTGGCAGGAACGGTCATGGTCAGTTCCTCCGTAGTTTTCTGGTTGGGTTTATCTATCGTGGGAAACCATGCCGAATTGCTTTCCGTTTCACCCTGCGTCCAGATCTGCACAGGCTTACCTTTTACGGTGCTATCCGGGTTGATAAAGTACAAACCTTTGGCATCGTTAATAGCCGCACTGCCGTGTGCAGTAAGTTCGTCCGGCTTTGAGGTATAGTCAATGTAGATGGTATAGTTCTCTGTCGAAGCGTATGTTTTGTCCAGTTTAATAGCAAGGGTTTGCTTGTCGTTTACATACTTCAACGGGATATTTTTACCATTTTTTACTACCGCTAGTGCATGGATATCCATCCCCTTTGCATCCAGCCGGAGCGAATCAGTCGGGTAAAAGTGCGGTTTAATAGTTACCCATTCTTTGCCGTACAGGTAACGTTTTTTGTAATCGAACCTGACATCCAGTTTGGTATGCACCAGGTCGTTGATTTTTTCGGGGGTATTTTGATAGCCGGGTAGCTGTGCAAAGGCCCCGGCATTTAAAATAAATAAGCCCACGCCGATCAGCGCAGGCACTTTAATAAATTTAAACATTAGTTTTTATAGATTTTTCCTTCTTTCATTACAAAACTCACCTTGCCCATTACTTTAATATCCTGTAAGGGGTCGCCGTCAACGGCGACAATATCGGCAAATTTACCTTTACTGATACTGCCCGTCTGATTGCTGATGCCTAACAGATCGGCAGCGCTGGTAGTGGCCGCCTTGATGGCCTCCATTGCAGGCATACCCGCTTCCACCATATAACCAAACTCCATCCAGTTTTTGCCATGCGGATAAACACCCGCATCTGTACCAAACGCAATTTTAACACCCGACTTATATGCCTTTGCAAAAGTATTTTGGATTTGCGGCCCTACTTCTAACGCTTTGCGCGCAATTACCGGCGGGAAGTAGTTTTTATTTTTGGCGGCTGTATCTGCAACAGATTTACCGGCAATGATAGTAGGCACCAGGTACGTACCATATTTCTTGGCCAGCTGCATATCTTCATCATTCATAAAAGTACCATGTTCGATGGATGTCACCCCACCCAGGATAGCCCGGCGGATACCTTCGGCACCATGTGCATGGCAGGCAACGCGCATGCCGTAATCTTTAGCGGTTTCTACCACGGCTTTGATTTCATCTATGCTGAATTGCGCGCCGGAACCATCCTCGCTCAAATCGAGCACGCCGCCTGTAGATGCGATTTTGATCAGGTTAGATCCCCTCTTAAATTGCAGGCGAACTGCTTTGATCAATTCGTCGCGGCCATCCGCAATGCCGTCTTCGGGGCCGGGCAAGTGGTTCAGTTTATCTTCACGGATACCATGGGTATCATCCATGTGGCCGCCGCTGGCAGAAATGGCCCGGCCTGCAGTATAGATACGCGGGCCATCAATAAGGCCCTGGGCGATTGCCTTACGAAGGCTGATATTCACGCCACTGCCGCCGCAATCGCGCACGGTGGTGAAACCTGCCATCAGTGTGGTCTTCGCATAAACAGCCGCACGGTAGGCAATATCTGCATCGGTGAAAGTAAAGCTCTCCTGGAAACCCGTCTTACTGGATTGGCTTTCCAAATGAACGTGGCAGTCAATCAATCCGGGCATTACTGTTTTGGTTTTCAGGTCTATGACCTTATCCCCTGCACTGCCAGAAACATAGCCTTTCTCTATCGACTCAATTTTATTACCGTCTACCACGATGGTCATTTCGGGTATCGGCGCATTGGCTGTGCCGTCTATTAACTTTCCGCATTGGATATAGATCTTCTGTGCTGATGCGAAATGCGTAAACAAAACGAATAAAATGGGTAATATTTTTCTCATACCGTGGAATTTGTAATGGGGTAAATAAAAGCTTTTGATGCTGTAAGATAGCATTTTCGCTAATAATACGCCGTTTTACCGCTTTTATATTACTTAATAAAGTAATTATTGGTTAATAAGCCATTGTAAGGAATGGCTTTTGCAACAGGTATGATATCAAAAGTAAAGATTGCCCCTTCATTTTTGAAAACTAACTAAACTGTTCTAACCCCGAATAATGCTGTTATTATGAATACGCTGAAGACTGTTTTAATTGCTGGTTTTCTTTTTATTGCCATTCTTTTCCTAACCAGCCCTTATGGTTATTTTCTTTATTTAAGAAATACAGCAACTGTGCTTTTAATCGGTTTGGGATTATTTGTGGTGTATGTAATACTTGTTCTTAAAATTAAAAAGCTCGGCTGGTTCGACTTTTCTAAAGGTTAATTTTTAGTTTTTGATGAACTAGAGTGCCCGGCATTCAGAGATAAGTTTCAAATTCTTCATTCTAAATATTATCATCATGAATTCACTAAAGGCTATACTTGCAGCAGGTTACGTATTTATCGTGGTATTGTTTCTGAGAAGCCCCTTCGGCTGGACATTTTTCCTTAATAATGTGTTGCTGTTCAGCGCCGCCGCGCTCAGCTTAGGTACTATTATTTTCCTTGCTATTTTCAAGCTTAAAAAATATTAAAAAAGAAAAGCCGCCTTTTTTCAAAAGCGGCCTTGAATCTTAGTAAAAGCGAATGATTAGCAATACTGGTCGAAAGCATCGATCAGGTTGTCTGCAATCATTTGCGCCGGTCGGCCTTCTATCTGATGGCGTTCGATAATGTGAACCAATTTACCATCTTTAAACAAAGCCATTGCCGGTGAAGACGGCGGATAAGGCAGCATATAAGCACGCGCTTTATCAACAGCTTCTTTTTCCATACCGGCAAACACGGTTACCAGTTTATCGGGGTGCTTGCCATGTTGTACAGCCATACGGGCAGCAGGGCGGGCGTTAGCTGCCGCGCAACCGCATACCGAGTTAACCATTACAAAAACAGTCCCTTCGCTTTCAATAGCCTGGGTTACGGCTTCAGCATCTTTCAGCTCTTCGAAACCCGAGGTTGTTAATTCAGCCCGCATCGGAGCTACCAAATATTCTGGATACATCATAATAGACAAAAAATTGAGTAACAAAAATAAAGTATCTGCGTTTAAATTTGCTTATCCGGCAAAATATTAACATTTTGTTGACGTTAAAACTCAGCCATTTGGCTGTTAACCCCCTATTAAGTATTTAAACTATTGTATGAATTTTGACAGAGCAGATTTTGGTGTGAGCGATGTAGTAGAGAACGACGAGCTTAGACCAAAAGTATTACAAGTTAAAGCAACCCATTTTAACGGGCTTAAACTAACCATTGCCATTGTTGTATGTTTTGCGGTTGCCATGGTTTTCACGGTTAAAAAACTAAAGCAGGAGACCGAATGGCGGGCACAGGAGAATGCACGCCTGCAAATGCAGTTAAACAACCTTAAAAGTAAAGTTGACGAGAGTAATTACAAACTCGAGGCCATCACCGCTTCTTCTGACAGTAGCAACGTCAAAGCACTAAGCTACATCGAAGGCATCCAAGCCAAGCTGAAAAAGATTAACGATTATCTGAGCAAGCGCGGATTAAAGGGCGTTTCTTTCAGAACTGCGAATCTCGCAGCCAATAACAGTAAAAAGAATAGCAGCTTAAGTCTTTATGCTAAATATAACCGCTACCTGGAGCAACTGGTTACCAACGTAGCCATGGTGCCGATGGGATACCCGCGGTTAAGCAGTTTTACCTCGTTTTTCGGGCACCGGGGAAACCCTTTTGATTTTGGACGAAATGAGTTTCATCCTGGTCTGGACTTCCGCGGTAAAACAGGAGATCCGGTAAAATGTACCGCAAGCGGCAGGGTTATTTTTACAGGCCGTGCGGGCGGTTATGGCAACTGTATCCGCATTCAGCATATGGATAACATCCAAACCTGGTACGGGCACCTTTCTAAAATTAATGTGCGGGTTGGCCAACAGGTAACGGTAGGGCAAGTGATCGGCAAGGTTGGCTCAACCGGCAGATCTACGGGGCCGCACCTTCATTATGAAGTACGCCGCAACGGCAAACCCGTTAATCCGTCACAATATTTGACGCTTAACCAGTAAAGAAAATAATTGAAAGGGACAGGCTATTTCGAAAAGGGATAGCCTGTTTTTTATTTCTAAAAATCCTTGTTCAGTAATTTTTCCAGCTCGGCGAAACTGATATTCATTTTTACCCTGCCATGGCGGGCGTATGAAATTTCACCGGTTTCTTCAGACACGATGATCGCTGTAGCTTCATTATTCTCGGTTACGCCTATACCTGCCCGGTGACGTAAACCAAACTGAGGCGGCAGATCAGTATTATCCGTCAGCGGTAAAATGCAGCTGGCCGATTTTATTTTATTTCCTGCAATAACTACCGCTCCATCGTGGAGCGGACTGGTTTTCTGAAAGATACTTTCCAGCAAACGTTTAGATATTTTACCGTCTATCACCTCGCAACTATTCTGGTAAAACTGCTCGTCGTAGTACTTTGCGAATACGATAAGTGCGCCCGTACGGGTTTGCTTTAAACTTTTGCAGGCATCAATAATTGGCTTTATACGTGCGTAGTTATTCTTTTCTGTTTCGGTTTTACCAAAAAAATACTGCCACCAGGCCCGGTTACGTTGCAGCGATGCGTTTTTGCCCACCAATAACAGGAACCGCCTGATTTCTTGCTGAAAGACCACGATTACGGCGATGATACCTACGTTCATCAGGTTGCTGAGGATGGCGCTTAACAGGTGCATTTTATTGGAAGGGACAATAAAATACAGCACGCAAACGATGGCCATACCAATGAATATATTGGCAGCTATAGTACCCCTGATGAGGTTGTAGAGCTGGTACATGATCAGCGCAACGATCACGATATCCAATACCGAGAAGAAATCGAACTTGAAAGAGCTAATATTTAAACCTTGCATTGTACGCAATTTACGAACATTTACCCTTTTAGCCGCACCAATTCAATACTTAAGAGCGAACAGTGTTTAGTGCGCTTCCGTTTTGGGAAAAATCAGCGAGGCGACCACACTGACCGCCAGAATACCCAGGATGATCAGCAGGGAAGTACTGGTTGTAATACCTACTTGCTCTGCATGTTCTCCGGCCAGCATTTTGGCGCCAATAAAGGCTAACAGCACCGCTAAACCAACCTTCAGATAATGGAACTTATCAATGATGTTCACCAGTAAAAAGAACATGGAACGCAAGCCCAGAATGGCAAAAATATTAGAGAAGAAAACGATATAGGGATCTTTGGTCACCGAAAATATCGCCGGGATAGAATCAACTGCGAATACCAGGTCCGTAACTTCTATAATCAGCAGTACCAGGAACAGTGGCGTGATCAATCGTTTTTTATTGTACCGGACAAAAAACTTATTCCCCTCAAACTGCGGATGAACGGCAAAGTATTTTGACGCAAAACGTACTACAGGGTGATTTTGCGGGTCGATCTCATCCTCTTTGTTCCTGTTGATAAACATCATCACCCCGGTATACATCAAGAACACACCGAAGATGTACAGGATCCATTCGAAGCGGCTAATCAGCGTTGCGCCGATGAAGATGAAGAGGAACCGCATAATTACCGCACCAATAATACCCCAGATGAGCACCTTATGATAGTGGCGTTTATCTACCGCAAAAGCAGTGAAGATGAGGATCATCACAAAGATGTTATCTACAGAAAGTGCATATTCTACAATATAGCCGGTGATAAATTCCAGCGCCAGGTTTTTACGGTAAAGCTTTAAGCTGCCTGCAAAATCATTGGCGTTAAGTTTTAACCGGTGAAGGTGCTGTTCATTAATTCGCTGTAGGGTAGCAAAATCGTCGATATGATGAAGCCTGTCGCCGAAGAAATAAATCAGCGCGTAAAAGCCAAGCGCAAGCAACACCCAAACGGCGCTCATAATCCCGGCTTCCTTCAGGCTGATCTCCTTTTCCTTTTTATTGAACAGTCCCAGGTCAACCGCCAGCATCAGGGCAATAAAAACCAGGAAACCGGCTATAAAAAGTATTTCGCTCGACATTTATTTCTTTCTTTCGGTAGTGTAACGCACCAATTGCTCCAGCCCCGTACGGGCCTCCCCTTCCGGCATGGTATTTAATATCGCAAAGGCATCTTCCTGGTACTGCTTCATCTGGCTTTCGGCATACTGCAACCCACCAGTGGTTTTTACAAAGTCGATGATCTGCGAGATCTTCTTTGGATCATTATTATGGTTCTTTACCAGGCCGATAATTCTTTTTTTATCGCCGGATGAAGCGTTATTGAGGGAATAGATCAGCGGCAGGGTCATTTTCTTTTCTTTGATATCAATGCCCAGGGGTTTGCCCACGTCGTCCGTTCCAAAGTCGAACATATCGTCTTTGATCTGGAAAGCAATACCCACCTTTTCGCCGAACAAGCGCATCTTCTCTACAGTCTCTTTATCTGCACCGGCTGATGAAGCGCCGCATGCGCAGCATGATGCAATCAGCGAGGCTGTTTTTTGCCGTATCACTTCGTAATAAACGCCTTCGTCAAAATTCATGTGCCTGGCCTTTTCAAACTGTAACAGTTCGCCCTCGCTCATTTGTTTTACCGCATTAGAAAGAATCTTCAGCAACTCGAAATCATCGTTCTCTAGAGAAAGCAGCATACCCTTGGTCAGCAGGAAGTCGCCCACCAATACGGCAATCTTATTTTTCCAAAGCGCGTTGATAGAAAAGAAGCCGCGACGCTGGTAGGAGTTATCCACTACATCATCATGCACCAGCGAAGCAGTATGCACCAGTTCTACCAGCGCCGCACCACGGTGCGTAGCCTCAGTAATACCACCACAAAGACTGGCGGTAAAAAACACGAACATGGGCCTGATCTGCTTGCCTTTTCTTTTTACTATGTAATGGGTAATACGATCGAGCAGCGGAACTGAGCTTTGCATAGATGCGCGGAACTTGTCTTCGAAGACATCTATTTCCGCAGCGATAGGTTTCTTAATTTCGTTGATGCTCAGCATTTAAAATTAAACAGGCGACAGCATTTTTGTTTTGCCTTAATTACCGGTAGCAAACATAGTAAAATTATTTAGCAGAGGCGTTTAAATACCCGCAAACAATAGCTTAATGCGCCACTATTCATAAAAAAAGGAGCGTTTTTCGCTCCTTTTTACATATTACTGAAACAACTTAATTAACCTCTGGGAGGCGTTGTTGGGTGTGTAGGACTGGTTGGGCTGGTAGGTGTAGGTGTCGGGTTAGCCGGCGGTGTATTGGTCGGCGGCGTTGTTGGTGTTGGTGTGGTCGGCGTGGTTGTTGGCGTAGTCGGCATCGGGTTAGTTGGATTAGCCGGACTGGTTGGCGTTGTTGTTGGCGGCGTTGTCGGGTTATTCGGATTCGTCGGCGATGTCGGTGTGGTAGTCGGCGTGGTTGTTGGCGACTTACGTGAACGCTTGCGCGGCGTAGTGTCCTGCTGCATGGTTTGTACTGAAACTACTTTATCGGCAGATACTTTTGCGTTCGGTGTTTGGGCTATGGCATATTCAAATGCACAGGCTGCAATAGCGGCCATCATTAAACTCGTCTTTTTCATAGCTTTACTTGATTTTTGGTTTAAAAAATTTAACCATTGATTATAATTACAACTTTCTAAAGCCGGTATGGTTTCAATAAAATGAAAAAAGACGTTTATCGGCCAATGAAATACTGTTGCTAAAACCAAAGCCAACTAACAAGTTTTATTAACTTCGTGTTGATCTTACACCTGTACTCATGAACTTAAAAACCGCCCTCCTACTGCTCTTAACTTCCTTTACGGCAAGTGTAAACGCGCAGACATCAGCTGTACTTTTTGCTGCTGATACCAAACCGCAGCTGATTTCAAAACAGTTTAAATTTACCGAGGGCCCTGCGACGGATAAAAAAGGAAATGTGTTTTTTACCGACCAACCAAATAACCAGATCTGGGAATACAGCGCGGAAGGCCAGCTAAGTTTGTTTATGGATAATGCCAAACGATCTAACGGGATGTATTTCGATGCGAAAGGCAACCTGATCTCTTGCGCGGATGAGCAGGATGAGCTGATCTCGATCAGTCCTGATAAAAAGATCAAGATTCTTTTGAAGGAATATCAGGGTAAGCTAATGAACGGCCCGAATGACGTTTGGATAGACCGTAAAACCGGCGGCATGTATTTTACAGACCCCTATTATCAACGCGAATACTGGACACGCACCAAGCCAGATCTTGACAAACAAAATGTTTATTATCTACCTAAGGGCGCTTCAGAACCTATAATTATTGGCGGCGATTTTAAACAACCGAATGGTATTACCGGTACACCCGACGGTAAATATTTATATGTGGCAGATATTGGTGCTAATAAAACTTACCGTTTTACCCGTAATGCAGACGGAACACTCTCTAACAAAACACTTTTTGCATCGCAAGGCTCTGACGGCATGACCATCGATGAACTCGGTAATATTTACCTTACCGGCAAAGGTGTTACCGTTTACTCGCCCGAAGGAAAACAAATAGCGCATATTGATATTCCGGAGCCGTGGACCGCGAATCTATGCTTCGCCGGAAAGCATAAAGACCAACTTTTTATTACCGCTTCAACAGCCGTTTATGTGCTACCTATGAAAGTACACGGCGTAGAATAATTACATTATTTAAACTAATTCTAAATAAATATTGCAAAGCAATGACTTGTTCTTATCTTTGCGCTTAGAATTAGTCTAAATAAGAATGAAATATACTAATACTTTCACAAAACTTCTTTTCAGTTTATTGTTACTGCTACCCTTTGCGCTTTTTGCAACGGAAAACGAGGTAGCTACCGGCAAAGTAGCCGGCACTATTACCAGCACCGATGGTAAACCCGTACCGGACGCCACCGTTACCCTGATAGAACTAAAGCGTTCTGTTTCTACACAAGCAAACGGCACCTATTTATTACAGCAGGTAAAACCGGGTTCTTATACCCTGGCAGTTACCTTCATCGGGGCGGAAACCCAGCAAAAAACCATTGAAGTAGCATTGGGAAAAACCACCACTGCCAACTTCACTTTATCTGAAACTTCTAAACAGATACAGGAAGTGGTGGTTAGCTCTGGCAAAACGCTAAACAGCAAACGCCCTACGCTGGATAAAGCCGGCATCAGTCCGCTTGATCTGCCACAAAGTACGGGATATGTGAGCAGCCAGGTAATGCGTGACCAGCAGGTGAACCGCCTCGCCGACGCCGTGCGCAATGTTAGCGGCGTAACATTAACCCAAAGCCGCGGCGGCACGTCTGAAACTTTTAGCGCCCGCGGTTACAGCATTGGTATCGGCGGCGGCTCCGGAAGTATATTCAAGAACGGCGTGTTATCTAATACATCTAACTTCCCCGAAACTGCCGGGTTAGAATCTGTTGAAGTGTTAAAAGGAAGCTCTGCCCTTTTATATGGCAATACGTCGGGCGGACTGATCATTAATATGGTTACCAAAAAGCCAAAGTTTGAGCAGGGCGGCGAGGTTTCTTTCCGCACGGGCAGCAATAATGCGTACAAACCGGTTGTAGATGTTTATGGCCCTGTTTCTAAAGACCTGGCTTACCGTTTGGTGACTACCTATTCGCACGAGGGCAGCTACCGCGACCAGGTGAAGGGCGACCGTTTTTATGTGAATCCTTCTTTATTGTATAATGCAGGTAAAAGCACCACCATTTTAGTAGAAGGCGATTTCCTGAAATCAAACCTGACACCAGATTGGGGTTTAGGTACCATCGGCGGACAAACCATTCCTAACGTTCCGCGCTCGCGTTTTATCAATACCAACTGGGCCTTTAACCACATGAACCAATACACCGGCGATGTAAATGTGAACCACAATTTCAGCGATAACTGGCGCCTGAACGCCATTGCATCTGTACAATCTACTGCCATCAATGCATATGGTTCTGGCTTGCCAAATAATATCCTGGCAAATGGCGATTGGTCGCGAGGTTTACAACGTACCAATACCAAAGAGAATAACTATACCGGCCAATTAAACTTGACCGGCCGATTTAGCACGGGTTTTCTGGGCCATCAGTTGCTGGTAGGTACAGATGCGGCACGAGTGATTAACTTTAATAATGGTTATACAATAAATGGCAAGTCGGGAAGCTATACCTATGACCAAATAAATGTTATTGACCCTTTAAAGTACACTGCGCGTACAGATATACCCGACGCAGTGGCTATTACCACCACCCGTTCACCCGCTAATCGTTGGGGCGCCTACGTGCAAGACCTGGTTACCATTGTACCAAAAGTGAAGGTGCTGGCAGGTGTGCGCTACTCTTTACAACGCACCCAATTAGTGGATACCACTTTCCTGATTACCGGCAGGAAATCGCAGAACACTTTTGCTAATACCTACAGCGCATTCTCACCAAAAGCGGCGTTAATCTACCAGCCGATTAGCACCACTTCTATCTATGCGAGCTACAGCAATAACTTTATTGTAAATACCGGTACGGATATTTCCGGCCGCGCTTTAGACCCTTCTACTGTCGACCAGTACGAAGCAGGTATCAAAAACGAATTCTTCAATGGCAAGCTATCTGCCAACCTGAGCGTTTACCGCATCCGTAATAGCAACCTCGCTGTAGCTGCACCTTTTGGTGCTGACGGTAAACCCAATTCTAATACTACCTTTAAACAGCTAAACGGACAAACCACCAGCGATGGCTTTGAGCTTGATTTGAACGGAAACTTGTCTAAGTACTTCTATTTTATTGCCGGTTATGGTTATAACTATGCCCGCTACACCAAAACCACGGGTTTAAAAGGCTCGCCGAATGAAGGCGAACGCCTGGTGAACAACCCTCGCCATACGGCTAACGGCAGCGCTTTCTATACTTTCCATAAAGCCTTTCTTAAAGGTGTAAAAGTTGGCGCTTCGGCATTCTATACCGGCGCACGGTATGGCGGTTACAACAACACCGTTGGCCAAACTCAAACTTACAACAGGCAGGTGCCGCTTAAGGGGTTCACCACGGTAGACCTGAGCGCAGGTTACACCTACACCCGGTTCTCTATACTGGCAAGCGTTACAAACGTAGGCAATACGCTGAGTTACCTGATCCATGATAACTACAGTATTACGCCCATTGCCCCCCGACAATTCTTTACTACGATAGCTTATAAATTTTAAGCGCAAGAGCCCCTCGAATGAGGGGTTTCTTATTTTATACTACTGTGCATTTGCTATCTTTAGAAAAAACCCCATGCCTTACGACCCACTTCTTGCCGAACGCCTGCGCCAGGCGCTGAAAACTATCTACGGAGTGAAGGAAAACTTTAAGTTCGGCGGACCATCGTTCAGTATAAATGATACGGTTTTTATCCGCGCTCACCACGACGGCAATATCATGCAGCGTTGTAAAAAAGAACGAACGGATGAACTGCTGAAACTCTCGGGCGTAAAACCTTTAGCAATGAAAGGTAAAGCAGTACAGGGCTGGCTAATTGTTGATAGCGAATTGATCCGGACAGACGAGGATTTAAACTTCTGGATTGAGGTTGCAATGTATTCTATTGAAGAAGCGAAGCCAACTACTAAAAGAAAACGAAAAAGTCAATGACTTTTTTAAACATCAACCTTTTATCATCGAAATTTTCCCAAAAAAAAATCAAAATAGGCAAAAAACGGATTTAACATCTCCTATTTTTTATAAAAACCACCTATTACAGTCAATTTTTAATTTTTGTATCATTTTTTGGATATGATTTAATATTTTAACAAAAAATATTAAATATTTTAATGCAGGAAAGCGATTTTTTTAACGGATACAAAGCTATTTCAAATGTTTGGGACGAAATGTATGCGTCTAATCTTGCCGTTCGCTCACCCTACGAGCGCGTAATTGATTATTTAGCCTTAGAATCTGTTGAAGATCTGAATAAAAAGGAAGAACTGGCCCAACGCCTGTTCATGAAGCAGGGAATTACCTTTACGGTTTATAATAGCGGTGAAGGTATCGAGAAGATTTTTCCTTTTGATATTATTCCGCGCATCATCACCTCTGCCGAATGGGACTTTGTAGAAAAAGGCATCAAACAACGCCTTACCGCGCTGAACCTTTTCTTGAAAGACATCTACCACAACCAATTTATTGTTAAGGATAACATCGTCCCGATAGACGTGATCTACTCGTGCCCCCACTTTTTGCGCGAGATGTACCAGGTAGGTGTGCCTTATGATATTTACGTACACATTGCCGGCATCGACCTGATCCGTGATGAGAATGGCGACTTCCTGGTACTGGAAGATAATTTGCGCACACCGTCCGGCGTGAGCTATATGCTGGAGAACCGCGAGATCACCAAACGTCTTTTTCCCGATTTGCTACCCAGCTGCGGCGTGCGTGGGGTAAACGAATACCCAACCCTACTGTATAAAAACCTGCAGTCGCTTTCGCCGCGGCAGATCAGTAACCCGACAGTGGTCTTATTGAGTCCGGGTATCTATAATTCAGCCTATTTCGAACATACCACACTCGCCCGCTTAATGGGTGTAGAACTGGTTGAGGGGCGCGACCTGGTGGTGAACAACCAAAAGGTATACATGAAAACCACCATCGGCCTGCAGCAGGTGGATGTGATCTACCGTCGTGTAGACGACGAGTTTCTGGATCCGCTGGTATTTAAGCCCGAAAGTATATTAGGTGTGGCTGGCATCATGGGTGCCTACCGCAAAGGAAACGTTGCTATTGTAAATGCCATTGGTAATGGCGTAGCCGATGACAAGGCAATTTACAGTTATGTACCAGACATGATCAGGTACTACCTGAACGAGGAACCGATTCTGAAGAACGTACCAACCTATAGGTTAAGCAACCCTGACGCACGGGAATTCGTCTTCGCCAACATCAATAAAATGGTGGTGAAGAAAACTAACGAAAGCGGTGGTTATGGTATGCTGATGGGGCACGCGGCCAGCGAGCAGGAAATTGAACGTTACAAACAGGAGATACTAAAAGCGCCGCGAAACTTTATCGCGCAGCCCACTATTGCGCTGTCCACCGCGCCATGCTATATACAAGGTAAACTGCAGCCCCGGCGGATTGATTTACGGCCGTACGCACTTTGCGGCCCTTCTGGAATTGAAATAGTACCAGGCGGATTGACGCGCGTTGCCCTAAAAGAAGGATCGCTGGTGGTAAACAGTTCGCAGGGCGGCGGTAGTAAGGATACGTGGGTGCTAACCCCTCCATCCCCTAAAGGGGAAGTAACGAAAATATGATTTTGGAAATTAAATAAGGTATTGAATAAGTAAAAGCCCCCTTAGGGGTTGGGGTATATAAATGTTAAGCAGAGTTGCAGCAAGTTTTTATTGGTTAAGTCGTTACGTAGAGCGTAGCGACGGTATTTTAAGGATGCTCAAGATTAATTACGCCTCGTCGCAGGATGCCATTCATGGTTTTACATGGGATCCGGTGATCGGCATTTTTGCCGGGGGTGATTATGAACTGGCGGGTAAGTTACAGAACGATAGCCGCGCGGTAATTAAATACATGGTGTCTGACAAAGAGAACCAGAACTCCATCATCAGTATTGTTACCATGGCCAGGGAAAACGCCCGCAGTGTGCAGGAGCATATTTCTACAGACTTGTGGCAATGCCTCAATGAGTATTACCACACGGTAAAAGATATCAACCTGGGGGTACGCTTTAAAAAAGAAGACCCCATCAGTGTACTCGACGTGCTGATCAAACAGGTTATGCTGTATTATGGTACCGCCGAGGTAACCATGGAACGTGGACCGGGACGCAGTTTCATGAATATCGGAAAATACCTCGAGCGGGCCATACAGTCTATCGATGTACTCATGATCAAGTTTAATTCCATCAGCGACAATCCGGACCTGATCACCGACACCACTTACTGGAAACACCTGCTATTATCTTTAGGTGGTTACGAAATTTACCTGAAAACCTACCGCGACGGCCTGGAAGCGCAGAACGTACTGGAGCAGGTGATCCTGAACAACGATTTCCCCCGTTCGGTTATTTACTCAGTAGATCATATTCAGCGTTACTTTAACCGCCTGCAAAATGATAGCAGCCTTAGCGCCTACCAGGAAGTATCTTTCTATATTGGCAAACTGCAAAGCCGTATAAAATATACCCCTTTGAAAACCCTGCAAGGCGCTGCCCTGCACGAATTTTTAACCGGCATTAAAGATGAGCTTTACCAGATTGGTAATTTGCTGAACGAACGGTATTTTGCAAACTCTTAAGATTGATTAAACCCCATGCCCGAATTTAAAATTCAGCATATCACCAGATACACCTATGATGGCCCTGTTCGCGACAGTGCCAACCAGATCATCCTTTTCCCAATTGTTGATATTTACCAGGAAGTGCTTAAGCACGATCTGAGCATTACCGGTAATCCGTTGGTAGATACCCATATTGACTATTACGGTAATGAAGTAGGCAGCTTTACCCTGAGCGAACCGCATGATCAGCTGGTGATCAGCTCGAATGTGATTGTAAACACCCACCATCGACCGCTTCCGGTGGATGATATTTTCCCTGAACACCAGTGGGATGCTTTGAAAGATTTGAAATACACCGTTCCGTACATCGATTTCCTTCGCCTTGACTATTTCGAAGGACAGGACGATCTACAGGGAATTGTTGAAGCCGAGAAGATTAACCACGAAACACCCTACCAGGTAGCGTTAAGGTTTTGCGAATACGTTTACAGGAACTTCGAGTACATTAAAGGCGTAACTACGGTAGAAACACGAATTGATGAGATCTGGAAACTAAAAGCCGGCGTTTGCCAGGACTTTGCCCATATGCTGACAGAAATGCTGCGAATGGTTGGCATTCCAGCCAGGTACGTCAGCGGCTATATCTGCCCTAACCGCAACGGCATGCGCGGCGAAGGTGCAACCCATGCCTGGGCCGAAGCTTTTATCCCAAATTTCGGTTGGCTGGGCCTCGACCCTACCAATAATTGCATCGCTAATGAAACCCACGTCCGCTTAGCGGTAGGGCGAAATTTTTCTGACTGCTCACCGGTAAAAGGAGTTTATAAAGGCCCCTATGGCCATCATTTGAATGTTTCTGTTTCTGTAGGTTATAAGGATGACGAGCCGGAACCAGAGGTAAATTTATTTGTAGACAAAGTAGTTAAACCGAGCACATCACCCGTAACTACATCTGAGCCTGCAAAGAACAGCTACCAGCGTTACCTGGAAATGATCCAACAGCAGCAGCAGCAACAACAACAGCAGTAGCTGCTTAAAGGAATTCATACTCAGGTAACGTCACCTAAAAATACCCCCAACGCAAACACAATTCCGCCGCCAATGATCACTTGAATGATAGTAGAAAACAGCGGTGTTTTCATGAATTTGTAACGGATAAAAGCAATACCCAATAGTTCCAGCACCACTACAATATAAGCCAGGTGCAGAGCATGCTGAATATTGCTTACCAAAAATGGCAGGGTATGCAACATTCCACCCAGGGCAGTACTAAACGCGGTGATCCCTCCCCGAACTACTGGGCTTCCTCTCCCGGTTACGCTGCCATCATCAGAAAGGGCCTCTGCCAGCCCCATGCTGATGCCTGCACCTAAAGATGCGGCTAAGCCTACGTAGAATGCCTTGATGGGAGTGTGTGTTAATCCGGCGGTAGCAAAAATGGGCGCAAGGGTAGAAACAGACCCGTCCATTAACCCCAGCAGCGCGGGCTGCACTTTTTGTATTACAAACTCTCTATTTTCCGTCATGAAGTGGTATAAGATAAAAATATCGTACAGGTTAGTGTTGTAAATGTTTTGTGACACCTGCAATTATTGAGGCATGCGATTAAACCTCCGGTGACATTCCCCATCTATCATTATAAAAACAGGAAGTTATGAAAAGTAAAATATTTGGAGGAATAATGGTGATGATATTAGCCGTAACCTCAGTAGCTAACGCACAATACCGTAAACCATCTTATATAACCCGCGACCGTTACGATCAGGCCCGCATTCATCAGGGTGTACGCAGCGGAGAGTTAACACGCCGCGAAGCGCGTAACCTGGAGATGCGTAAACGCCAACTGGACCGTGATCGCCGCATGGCCATGGCCGATGGCCGTATCACCCCGGGCGAACGCCGCTATCTAAACCATAAAGAAAACCAGTTGAGCCGCGCCATTTACGATAAAAAACATAATTACCGCGACAGATACTAAATAGATTAATAGCTGAAATGAAAGGCGAAGCATAAAACTTCGCCTTTTTTTATACTTTTGCAGTCGCATTTTTAAGGAGAGGTGTCTGAGTGGTCGAAAGAGCACGCCTGGAAAGTGTGTATACGTCAAAAGCGTATCGAGGGTTCGAATCCCTCCCTCTCCGCTGATTTTCAAACAAACTGAAAGCCCGTATTTCGCATGGAAACGGGCTTTTCTATTTTTCATTGAGCTGTTTTATACGCCAATTCGTATGTTTCTGGTGGGTAATTCGGTGAGTCATTTCGATTTTGGCTTGACTCACCCAAAAGGGGCTAATTACCTGACTTTAATCCGGTTCAAAAAATGAACATCTTGCCTAAAGGTGGCCGTAGATCTAAATTTGTTTAACCATTTAGTGAGTCATTATGAAGACAATTTCCAGTGTACTTTTCTCCTTGAAAAGTCCAAGAAACTATGTATCAGGTACCAAGCCTGTTTACATGCATATTACGGTCGATGGCAAGCATGCCAAGTTGAGCACCGGGCGGTAATGCGACGTGACAATGGGTGCAATTAGTCCCTATCGCAAAATACAGAACGGGTCTTCAAATTTCTTTCCATTCAGGTGTTCAGCTACTTCTGATTCGTTAATCAGACAAGCTTCTAATTCCTCATTAACTTTCCCTTGTCCATATCCCGGCCAATTTATTCATCGCTTGACTTTTATTCAGACGACTCGGAACTAAATAAAAAAAAGCAACTTTGTTGCTTTTTTAAAATCCCTTGTTTATATTGCAACAACATTGCAAAGTTGAGGGTATGCCGAAAACCTCGTTCAGAGTAGGCGAAAACAATTTAATTTTAAAACAATGACACAAGTATCGAAAGAAGCGTTGATCGCTCAGATCGTGGCTGAAAGCCTGGTTTCTTCTTCTCATTGCAGCAACTGCGGCCACTGTACCAGCTCGCTGTAAGAAAATCCCGGCGGGAAAGCTGCTAATGGCTTTTCCCGCTCTTTGCCTTATTACTTATGGAACCAAACCAATTACAAAATATGCTGGATTACCGGAATGAGGATATCATCTCCCGGTTCACCGACCAGTTTAATATTGATGAAACGAGTGCTGACCTCATCTTTGCCGACACGCTGCGCTTTATGTATCTCTGTCAATTACCGGGCATCTTCATTCCCGATCATCTGCTGATCATTGACGAGATGTGGCATAACTTCATTTTGTTCACAAAAGAATATCAGCAGTATTGCCAGGCGCATTTCGGACGCTATTTTCACCATTTACCGGCATCTAAAGCTGAAAAAGAAAAACAACGCTTAGCCAATGAGGCTGATCCTGAAGCAGCGAGGCTGGAGTTCTCAAAAAAATTAAGCTATGTGGTGAGTTGCGCCTACGATCACCTCGGGGCTGAAGTAACGCACCGGTGGTTCAGAGAATACCCAATTACCTATAGTAAAACAAAAATAAACGAACTCCGCAGATAGCCTATGAGCATTTTTCCTAAACGTACACGCCGGGGTCAAACTGTTACGATCCATTGGAACTTCAATACCGCTCATCTCTTTGATCATCCCGTTTATCCGCTGGTACGTATAGGCGTGATTGATCCGCTTGGGCATACCACCATATTGATGGAAGATTATGTGCTGGCTTTACCATCCGTCTGCGATGAAGAGAACAGGGATCCCGGTCAACCGTTGCATTTAAATAAAAACCTGCCTTTAATGGTCACGGCGGATTATCTGAGTGGCAAACAATCGAAGGAACGCCTGGTCGATATCTTACAAAATATTCAATCGGGCAGACATTACTATTGGCATTACCAGGTTCCCACGGATGCGCCTTTAGGCAAATACACCTTGCTTTCAGAGGTGATCAGCGAAGGACAAATCCGCTTGTCAAAAACGGCTGCCGATGATCACTTCTTTGTAGAAGAATTAGAACTGTTTGAGGAAGACGGTGTCCCCATGGCCTATAACCCTTCGCCGGAACCCCTACCTGTAAAGGTGATTAACTACGTGCCCGGAGCGAGACTTCGTCCGGATAATATTCAGGCATTTGAATTGGCTGCCGGAGAAAAGCGGCGATTAGATTTTAATAGCCCATACAGCTATATGATGTACAATGAAGAGCGGGAAATGCTTCCGTTACGACAAGGCAAGCATTCCCGGACGTTTAAAAACACTACATGGCTGCGCTTGGATAAGCCTGGCAAAATTTATTTATTTCATCGTTCGGATGAATTAGCCTACGAGTTGACACCTGCGCAGCAACGTATCTGGCTGGCGGCTGACGGGGTGCGCCTTGCCGGGGAATTATCAGCCTTAGACCCGGATGCCTACTATGAATTATTGGCTAAAAATATTATCGGCGAACAGCTAAATTAGTTATATTGCAACATTATTGCATTTAATGAAGCACTTGTATAAAAATCATCCGGCCTTAAAGGGCATTGCCGTCTTATTGGCGATGATGATTTTACTGGTGCAGTTTACTGAAGCATTTCACCACCATCAACATCCTGGAGCAGACACCCGGCACCGGCAAACTTTGGAGAAAGCCCAATTTCAGCTGCGTACAGATTGTGCGATCTGCCATTACTTTGCACACCACTACGCATCTGTTCAGGCCGAGTCCTTCTGCTATGCTTTCATCAATATACCCGTTCCGCTGCTTGAATTGACCAACGGGGTATTTCCGATTATTTCAGGCCTTCATGCTATTCTCCCCAATAAAGGGCCGCCAGCGCGTAACGTTTTTGCTATTTCCTGCATTGTTTAAAGCAGCACTGCTGCCTGATATCTATTCATTTTAACTTCATTGCTTTGACTGGTTTCTTAACCAGGTCGGGTTTGTTACTGGCAAGCCTGATCTGGACCAATTTCTTATTCGCCCAGGTCTCCCTGTACGGCCGTGCCACCGGACCGCATGGTGAAGGCCTTCCTGGTACCATTATTCGCGTTGGTGCTGTTAGTGCTGTTGCGGATAGCGCAGGTAATTACCGCCTAAATGGCTTGCAAGACGGACAGGCAACGCTGCAGGCCTCATTGACCGGTTATCATGCGTTGGTGCTACTCGTTGATCTCCATCAAAAGAACAATTACTGGGATCTCCGGCTGATCCCGCAAGAGGTTGCCCTTTCAGAAGTAACAATCAAAGGCAAGACGGCTGCGTCCGAAGCGCGTGAACAGCCACAGCACCTGACTGTGATCGATCTGAAACCCTATTATGACCGGCCGGAAGGCGCTTTGGCGCTCCTCAACCAGGCGGTAGGCGTTAAAGTACGCCAGCAGGGCGGGTTAGGCAGCGAGGCAAATTATTACCTGAACGGTCTTTCTGGTAAACAGGTGCGCTTTTTTATCGATGACCTGCCGCTGGATTTTCTGGGTCCGGGCCTGAACATCAACCTGCTGCCTGCTAATGTGATTGACCGCATCGATGTATACAAAGGCGTTGTACCGGTGCGTTTGGGGGCTGATGCTTTAGGTGGTGCCATTGATGTGATCACGAGGCACAACACCGGTAATTACCTGGATGCCTCTTATGCGCTGAGTTCTTTTAATACCCACCGGGCTACGTTAAGCCTGCACCGGAACATCAACGCGCATTTATTTACCGATGTTACTGCGTTTTATAATACAACGCGCAACAATTATCCGGTGGATGTGAATGTCATCAACAGCACGGGAAACCCGGTACCCGTTACCGTTAATCGTTTCCATGATGGATTTCATAACCTGTTCGCATCAGCCAAAGCGGGTATAAAAGATTTAAGCTGGGCCGATGAGTTAAGTTTAAATACTTCCTGGTCAGGCATATCCCAGCAAGTGCAGAATAACCCGGTAATGACCCAGCCCTACGGGCAGGTTACCTATTCCAACAACGCACAAAGCTATTTGCTGAATTACCGCAAGCGCTGGGATAAATGGTCGGTTAACTTAGCGGGCGGGCGCACTACTGTAAACGGCCATTATGTGGATACCTCACTCAATACCTATGACTGGTACGGCAGGGTCGTAGCAAGGCGCAGCAGCGGTGGGGAAAGTTTTGGCCCGCTCACCGATCTGCACAACCGGCAGATCAGCGATCTGCTGCGCGGAAATGCAACCTACATTTTAAACCAGCAGACCGGCTTCGAGTTCTCCGGCCAGTTGCTGCATTTCCGGCAAACAGAAAATAATCCCGCAACCGCCGCTTTTCCGGTGAACCTCGATCAAAAGATCTTCGGGTTCGCATTCAACCGTAGCTTTCTGGATCAGCGCTTAAGTACGATTACCTCGGTAAAGTATTTTGATTTCGGCAGCCGGGGCTATCAGTTCAGTTCGGGCGGAGATATCAGCGGGGCCTCCGCGGCTAAACAGCAATGGGGATGGAACGAGGCATTGCGTTATGTACTTACGCGAGTGTGGTCGGCCAAGGCTTCGTACGAGTATGCTGCACGGCTACCGGATCAGACAGAACTATTCGGCACCTACATCCAACGCACCCGCCCAAACCCCTCCCTGGTACCGGAGACCAGTCACAATGTCAATACAGGGATCACCGCTGCTTTTAAGCTCACCGGGTTCAGCTTAAACGGATTTTACCGGCTGGCTGATCACCTGATCTATGCACCGCCTTCTACTTTCTTTTTGTTATATCAGAACCTTTTAAAGGCGCAATTTACCGGGGCTGAAGCAGAATATTGGCTGAAGCCATTACCGGGATGGCGACTGGATTTTAACGCTACCTACCAGAATATCATCAACAGATCACCGGCAGGAAATTCGGGCGATGCCGATAACCGCCATGATGGGCTGCGCTTACCTAATATTCCCTTTCTGTTTGCCAACGGGCAGCTCCTATGGAACCATGAGCATGCATTTCAGCCAGCCGACCGTCTTTCCGCATGGCTACAGGGTAGTTATGTACACTGGTATTACCTCTACTGGGCTAATGATGGCGACGCCTCCACAAAAGCGATTATTCCAACGCAGTTTACAGCAACTGCCGGTATCAGCTATGCCTTTACGCACGACCGCTATGCTTTAAGTATGGAGGTACAAAACTTAACCGACCGTAAGGTATACGATAATTACAGCGTCCAGTTACCCGGACGATCATTTCACTTAAAGCTCCATTTTTTACTCAAATAAATTTAAACACGATGAAACTATTTAACTATCTCTCTCTGAAAAAAACAGTGCGCGGACTTGCGTACTTTTCCGCCTTATTTATAACGGCCTGTTCTTCTCACAAGGATAATCCGCCCCCGGCCGCAAGTGTTACCGTTAAATACGCCATCTCCAATGTGGGCGGCGCTTACCCCAGCCAAACTACCTATGTGCAAGGCTTGGCAGACCTTAATGTGGCTACGCTTGATAACAGTAAAGCTACCGAATTGAGCAGTTTTGCATCGCAGTGGGCTTACGGCGGCGCGGTATATCTCAGCGCATTTGGTGCGCCGGCCACCCTGACCAAGTACACTTTCGATGCCACAGGTAAAGCCGTGGTTGCCGGCAAACTTATCGTACCGGGTGCCAATACCTTTTCTTCGGTAGAATTTGTCAGCAGTACCGAAGCTTACGCCTCTGTAGGCGGAGGACTGGCCCGGGTTGTCAAATTTGATCCCTCCACATTACAAACAACTGGGGAGATCAATCTTTCCGGGATTCTTAAATCGGCAGCAGCATCCACTTATTACCTGGGGATGAAAGCGCGTGACGGCAAATTATTCTTAGGCGTGCAATACTTTGATAAGAATTTCAATCCCTTGGATGACATCGCACACGTGATCGTGATCGACCTGGCGACCGCTAAAGTAGATAAGCTGATCAATGATAGCCGTACCAGCAATATCTTCCTGGCCGGTTCATCGGTAAGCGGCTTCGCCATCGATGCTGCGGGAGATCTTTACATTGAGGGCCAGGGTTCCGGCAATGCTCCAAGCGGTATCCTGCGGATCAAAAAAGGCAGCACAGACTTTGATTCTTCTTATTTCCTCAACCTGAAAGCGGCCACAGGCAAAGATTGCTCGGGACTGTATATTCTGAATGGGTTGGCTTTTACCACCCAGATCCAGGACCCAACAGATCCTTATGAGTTCAACGGGCCTAATTTCAGGTTCTATAAAATTGATCTGGCTAATCAAAAGTCATTGGGTGACCTGGGCGGCAGTCTGCCGAACATCTTCGGTTCCAGCACCTCGATCATGCGTGCTTTTGACAACCAGAGCATCACATTTATTGTGTCCGGAAAATCAGAAAACTCCATTTATACCTACAATGTAGCCTCCGGCGCGATCGCCAAAAAAACGAGTCTGACCAGCGGTACATGCACCGGTTTGGATAAATTAAATTAAGATGCTGACTGTTCAACAACTACGGAAGTCATACGGCAGCCACCAGGCCTTAAAGGGTATTGATCTGGATATTGCCCCCGGGGAGATCTATGGGCTGTTAGGCGCCAACGGTGCCGGGAAATCAACGACGATCAACATCCTACTGGGCTTTACCCGTCCCGATGGCGGGCGGGCGACCCTGGATGGCATTGATCTTTTAGGAGATCCGCGCAAAGCGTCAACCCTGGTTGCCTATCTGCCGGAAGTGGTCCAACTCTACCCGCTGCTGACCGGACTGGAAAACCTGGCTTTTTTTAGTGAGTTAGCGGGCTTTGATTACAGTAAATCTAAGTATCGGGATTTATTGAGCAGTTGCGGGCTGCAGGAAGAAGCACATACCCAGCGGATCGGCTCGTATTCCAAGGGGATGCGCCAGAAAGTGGGCATCGCGATCGCGTTGGCCAAGAATGCCCGGCTCTTGGTGATGGATGAACCGACCAGCGGGCTTGATCCCCGCGCCGTCGAAGACTTTAGTGCCCAGGTCAGGGCTTTCGCTGATCAGGGGGGCGCTGTATTGATGGCTACGCACGATCTTTTTAACGCCGTAGCCATCGGCTCCCGGTTGGGCATCATGCGCCGGGGTGAACTTGTACATACGCTGGATACAAGGGGCATATCTGCTGCAGATCTACAGAAACTTTACCTGGAAACGATATGAAACTGAACGCCGCTATTTTAATGGCCTCCTTCCCAAATACTGCCGTTGCCGCCATTGACTGCAAAAGAGATCAGCACAAATTCGCAATGGCGGTCGGCTTAACGGTAGTCCTGTTTTTATTACTTGCCTTGCAGGTCAACGGGCAGCCCCGGCCATTAAAAGGGCTGGTTAGCGGTCAGGGTGTGCCACTACCGGGTGTCACGATCAGGCTTTACCGGTTACCGGACACCGTTTTGGTGCAACAAGTCACCAGTGACCCGCAAGGTGCGTTTGGTTTTAATCTTGAAGAACCATTTCATTACCAGATCAGATTTACTGCCGTTGGTTATCAGCCTGATGTACGCGAGGCAGACGCACGGTCATTTACTTTAAGAGTCGTGCTCAAACCCTCGGTGACTAAACTCACCGAAGTTGTTGTCAGTTCACCACCCAGCACAATCAGTGTGCAACAAGGTAAATTAACCTATAATGTAGAGCAAAGCGCTACGGCCGCAGGTAGCAATGTACTCGAACTCCTGCGACGCACACCGGGGGTTAACGTGGATCAGGATGGTAATATCAACCTAAAAGGGTCGCCCGCCGTGAACGTGATGCTGGATGGGCGAATGACCTATCTTTCCGGCCAGCAATTGAGCCGCTTACTGGAAGGGATGAATGCCGGTACGGTCAGCAAGATCGAAGTGATGACCACACCATCTGCCCAGTTTGATGCAGCCGGTAATGCAGGGATCATCAATATTCTTAGCCGCCGCACCAATAAAGCAGGTTATGCCCTTAATGTCAGCAGTGGAGTGACGGTTAGCCGGTATCTGCTGCATGCTGAAAGCTTGAACGGGAACATTCGTACCGGCAAGGTCAACTTCTTCGGCAGCCTAGGCTATAACTACAGGCGGCGCTTTATGCAAGAAACCAGTACCCAGTTATCCGGTGGTTCTACGCTGTTAAGGGATGGAATCAACCCCAACCA
This sequence comes from Mucilaginibacter straminoryzae, assembly GCF_022953055.1. Taxonomy (GTDB): domain Bacteria; phylum Bacteroidota; class Bacteroidia; order Sphingobacteriales; family Sphingobacteriaceae; genus Mucilaginibacter; species Mucilaginibacter straminoryzae. Next base: position 55,756 of record NZ_JALJEJ010000009.1, read on the forward strand.
AAGCCGTTTTTACAGCTATAAAGGGGGCTTTGATATCAACTTATCATCCCGGCAGCAACTGGGGTTCAGCTATACCGGTACTACTGACGACTGGAGTAAAGATGCCGCGGGTACATTAACGATATTAAATAACGCAAACCAGGTCACATCCAGGGTACTGAGCCATGATTACGCGAAGGAACCCTTTTACAACAATATTTTTAACCTTAACTACCTGCTTAAGCTTGATACATCAGGAAAAGTGCTCAGCGCGGATGCAGATTATATTGGCTACCGGAATTTTTCGGACGGTTACCTGAATAGTAACAGTTACGATCCGCAGGGCAACCTGATCGGTGGCTTTCAGCAATTGAATTTTCACCAGCCCAGCATCATCCATATCCGCTCCTTTAAAGCCGATCTGACCTTGCCGTTCAAAACCTGGAAATACAAAGCCGGACTGAAATATGCGGCGGTAGAAACGGATAATAAATTTCGGTATGACTCGCTGGCAAACGGGGTCAGTACCTATGCGCCATCGCTCAGCGATCATTTTCAATACCACGAACGCATAGCGGCCGCCTACGGTTCAGTTTCCCGCAAATGGGCAGGAACTGATTTAGAGGCTGGCCTGCGGGCCGAACATACCAGCCTGGATGCTAACGCCATTGCTGCCGGACAGCGCAACACGGCGAACTATCTGAGCTGGTTTCCCTCACTGGGTATCACGCAGAGTTTAGGCAAAGAACAGCAATTGGATCTGTCGGTCAGCCGCCGCATTAACCGACCCAACTACACGGATCTGAACCCGGTTCGTTACTACATTGATAAATATGCGCTCTACCAGGGCAATCCACAATTGGTCGCCGAAACCTCCTGGCTCTCCCTGCTTTCCTATACTTTGAAAGACCGGTATATCGCCAGCCTGAGCTATAACCGTTCCGACCACTTCATCGGGCGCACAGCCACCGTTGACCCCGTAAGTCAGCTCCTTACTTTAAGCACCGGCAATTTTCCGCACCGAGACCGCCTAGAGCTGCAAATCATTATTCCTGTCACGCTGGCTGCTTTTTGGGAAGTGCAAACCACCACCACCTTTAGCCATACGGCATATCCTGTAGCGCAACTGGCCGGACCATTGACCGTAACCAAAGACGCGGTGGATCTGTTTGTCAACCAAACTTTCCGCCTGCCCGCTAAAGTTACCTTTGAATTGCAGACCCGTTATTCTTCACCGGATCTGAACGGCACCTATATGTCCCGTTATTATTTTACCATGGATGGCGGGTTCAAAAAGAGCTTCCTGAACAAAAAACTGGATGCCCGTTTGGCCTTTGCCGACCTGTTCCATACCGGCTGGTACTGGGGATATTCTTTGAGCGACACCTTACCCTACAGTTATAAAAATACCCCGGATAGCCGCAGGCTGAGTTTTAGTCTGGTCTATCATTTGGGTGGTAAACTGACACCCGGAAAAACACACCGAACCGAAGAACAGGATCGATTATAAGATGAAGAAAATCAAAATCATTGCAGGTAAAGAATTCCGCAGCGGTTTACGCTCACCCGCCTGGTACCTGGCTGGTGGCCTTTTCCTATTGCTGACGCTGCTGGTACTGATCAGCGGTTATCGTAATTACCGGCAGCGCAGCCAGGAAAGAGCGGCGGCTGTCAGCGAACAACGCAGCCGCTGGCTGCACCAGGATCCGAAGCACCCGCATATCGCTGCCCATTTTGGAAACTTTGCCTTTATGCCGCAGACACCGTTAAGCTTTTTTGATCACGGGCTGGATGATTTCACGGGCACTGTGGCTTACCTGGAACCTCACCGGCAAAACGAATTCGCTTTTAAGCCTGCCGAATCCGCCGGTGCAGTAAGCCGCTTTGGCGTGCTGACCGCATCTATGATCCTGCAGGTGATCTTTCCGCTCATCATCATTTTTATAAGTTTTGACGCTTTCAGCCGCGAGTTTGAACAGCAAACCATTCAGTTGCTGTACAGTCAGGGCCTTTCGTTCCGGCAGTTATACCTGGGTAAATTAGTTGGGTTCAGCCTGCTGTTAGCGGTATTACTCGCGCCCGTAATGATCACGTTAGCGGCGCTAGCGGGTACCGATGGTGAACAATGGTTACTGATGATACTGCTGGGCGGGTTATACGGCCTGTACTTTATTGTTATACTGGCGCTTAGCCTGCTTTGTTCGGCTTATTTACGCAACAGCCGGTTCAGCTTATTATTGCTGACCGCCCTTTGGGTAATGATCACCATCGTGCTGCCCAAATGGGCGGCAAGCACAGGTGACGGTTTTTTCCGCTTGCCTACTAAAAACACATTCGATGCAGCCATCCATCATGACCTGCTCAATGGGATCAACGGGCATGATCCTTCCGGTGCGCGCGCACAAAAGCTCAAAAGCGAATTGCTGCGAAAGTATAAAGTAGATACGATAGCTAAACTGCCTTTCAATTTTGATGGCTATATCATGGAAGCCGGGGAAGAATACAGTAGCCGGGTGTATGACCGTCACTTTGCGCAGCTTCAGCAAACGCTCATCCGCCAAAACCAGCTTACGCAATGGTGCGGCCTGATCGATCCTTTTATCGCCGTGAACGGCTTATCCATGGCCCTGGCAGGTACGGATTATTACAGTCATTTAGCTTTTCAGCGCCAGGCTGAGCAGTATCGCCGTCGCTTTGTTCAGCAGATGAACCACGAGATGGAAGTGCATTCCAAAATGGGGGATTGGGATTACCGGTCAGACCGGCGGGTTTTCGCCGCTGTGCCGCCTTTTCGTTACCATCCACAGGGCTTAATGGCCTCCATTAGCTATCAGTTACCCGGAATGATCTCCTTAATGATCTGGCTGATCCTGATCGTGTGGTTGGTTCAGCGTTATCCGGCTTATTTAAATCAATCTTAAAAATGATCAGAACCATTTTCCATTCAGAATATTTGCAATTCAGAAGAAGCCCGGCAGTATGGACAGGACTTCTTTGTTACCTGTTCCTGGGCCTGTACAGCATTTATTATGGGCGGCAGGTGATCGTTGTCCAGCAGACAAAAATTGCGGAAGCCGCCGATTCGATCAGCCGGGCTCAAATAGCGTATATCAAAAATTTCATGGCTGATACCACCACTTCGTCGGGCCGGTACAACTATGAAAAGGCATCCGTTCCTTCACTGGTCAGGTTTAATTATCCTTTCCTGGCCATGAACCGGCCGGGCGCACTTGCTCCCCTGTGTATCGGGCAGCGCGATCTTTTCCCGCTGTATTACCCATTAACCGCTCAAAGCTTTTATGTGCAAACACTCAAAGGCGATATCTATAATCCGTTTAAACTAAAAGCGGGCAATTTTGACCTGGCTTTTGTGATCGTTTACCTGATGCCTTTGCTCCTCTGCGCATGCTGTTTTGATGTATTGTCAGCCGAGCTGCGTTCCGGTACAGACCGTTTGCTCGCCATTGCTTCGGGTAACCTGCGATTACTGCTGTTGTACCGTTTGCTGTTCCGCTCGGGCCTGGTCATGGCGGCTACCTTGTTATTATGCCTGGCCGGTTTTTTTATTGCGGGCCAGATGAATTTTTGGTGTGGGTTGGGCTGGATCGTGGTCACACTGGTCTACGCGCTGGTGTGGTCGGGGATCAATTTTTGGGTCAACAGTTTTAAAAAAGACGGGACCTTTAATGCGATTGCGGTTTTGACCGCCTGGGTAAGTATCATGATCATTATTCCGTCGGCAGCCGATCTGGCACTGGGACAGGTTCCCCGTACCGGGGAAGTCAAATTAGCGACACTGATGCGCAGCCGTAATATGCCGGAAACGGATAGTGCCATGAATGCCGCCCTTCAAAAATTCTACCTGGTTAATCCCCGTTATCGCCCTAAAGACACGATACCTGGCCGCTTTTATTACTTCCAGGGCTATTCAGCTTTTTTATTCAACGGCGACCGCGCTGCGGACAGCCTGGTGGATGCAAGATATGAGCTGTTAGCACAACATCAGCAACAACTGGCACGATTTAACGCGGTCAATCCGGCGTATAATACTTCAGAAATGTTAAGTATGCTTGCAGGTACCACCCTTGCAGACGAATGGGCATTTAAATCCGCTGCACGGTCTTTTCACCGGCAGGTGTTCTGGTTTGCTAACCGGCCGCTTTTTGAAGGCAAGTTAATGAAGCCGCTGGACTATCTGGCGCAACCGAAATTCCAACCGCCGTCAGCAGCCTTTAATTTAAAAAATTGGTTTGTTGACCTGCTGGCGCTAACCATTGGTGTAGTGGTTTTTGGGTTGGCAGGATGGATCAAACTGATAAACAGATCGTTTTTATAATTCCATGATGAATAAACGCGAAGAAATATTGCAGGGTAACTTATGGAAATTAATGATCAGGCTATCCTTGCCTGGGATCTTGGGTATGCTGGTGATCTCGGTCAATGGTTTGGTTGACGCATTTTTTGTGTCTCATTTAGTCGGGACAGATGCTTTTGCAGGTGTATCCTATGCTATGCCCCTGCTCACCATCAATGCGGCAGTTATAGCGCTGTTATCAGCCGGTGCCGGATCGGTTTACAGCCGGGCGATCGGCAGCAATGACCAATCCCTGTTAGCGATGTTATTCCGGCATCTGCTGGTCGCTATTCTGGTTGTCACTGTTTTGTTGATGATCTTTGGCTTTGCCGCTTCCCCATGGTTATTAGCCTGGCTGGATATTCCCGCACGTCAATTGCCTTTCGCGCAGGATTTCTACCATGTCACGCTGGCTGGCGCCTGCTTCCCGGTTTTAGGCCTGTGTACTTCGGCGCTCATCCGGTCTGAAGGGCATACCGGTAAGGCCATGCGGATTACCGCACTGGCCATGCTGCTTAACGCGCTGATCAACCCTTTGCTGATCCGTTATTTAGGGCTGGGTGTGAAAGGTTCGGCTTTGGCCAGTATACTGGCGATGATCTTTTATAGCGTGCTAACCCTGGTTCATTTGTCAGGAAAAAACAGTCCCTTACAATTAAAATGGGGAAAGATCGAGCCGCAATTTCTGCATACGTTGTTTCGAACCGGACTACCGACTTTTTATATGCAGGCCAACGGCTTCTTCCGCCAGTTGATCTTATTTAAGCTTGCGGCTTATAGCGCACGGTCGCCCAGTGATGTGGCAATATTTTCAGGCATTTACCGCTTATTCTCCTTCACAGCCATACCCATGTTTGGTATGTTACAAGCCTTAGGCCCGGTAGTGGGGATTAACTACGGTGCCGGGAAACTTGAACGGAGCCAGCGTGCCGTAGCTATTTTTCGCAGCTGCACCATCATCCTGCTATTTCCAATCGCACTAACTTGTTTTATTTTTCCACAAACCGTCCTGTCTTTCTTGTTAGCCAACCCTGCACTGGCTTACGCCGGATCGGGTTACTTCCAGGTGGTGATCCTGGTATTATTGCTCATGCCTTTCGCATCGGGAAGTATCGTTTTTCTGCAATCTACCGGGCAATCAGCCCTGGCTTCCAAATTCACCCTGCGGCGGGAATTGCTGATCTTTCTGCCGGTGGTTTTATTATCGGTATACCTTTGGCATTATCAAGGAATCTACATTGCCTTGCTGGCCGAAAACATCATCTATATCAATATCGTTTACTGGTGTACACGCAACCGCATGCAAGCGATGGCCGGTTAGCACTTCCGCGCAACGATATGATAGACATGCCAGTGCTTTGCCGCACCACCCAGCGTTCTCCCGTCTTTTTCTGTTTCTGATTGCCAGAGCAGCTCGAAGCCCGCAAACAAGTCTTTCAATTGTTCTACAGTATGGATCGTCATATCTGCGCGGGTAGCCCAGCTATCCCTGATGCCTAAGAAATGACCGCAGAACAGACCGTTCGGGGTTAATGCTTCGCATATCGTCAACCAGCAGGAACTGAAATGCGCGGGGTTACAAAAAGGAAGGGCGAAGCTTGCATTCACCAGTTGCACCGGCGGAAGTACCAATGATTCGAAACGCTGGCATTGAGTAATCACGGCATCGGCCTCTATCGATTCAAGCACATTTTGGTCAGCGTCTATCGCCAGTACTTTCCATCCTTGCGATGCCAAATGCAGTGCGTCTGTGCCCGCGCCACAGCCCAGGTCAACCGCAGCGGCAGGTGCTGTGAAATGTTTCAAACCCTCCAGCAGTGTTTGTGAGGGAGGCAGTACTTTACCGGATACTGCGGCATGATGGTTTCGGAATGAAGGAACGGTCATGATAACGGCAAAGTTTTATGCCAGATGGCGGTACATTCAGGCACAATAACCAATTGATGCTCGCGAACATAGTTGCCGAATTTATCGTTCCAAAAAAACGAAGTTAATTCGACAGCCTCTTCAAGGTCAGTAAAACGGTAGTCCGTCGGGAACCATTCGCTTTGTGTAAAACCTTTTTCGGTTGTGAGGTACTCATACAACTGCGCTAAAACCTTGTTAGGTGCAGCAGGACGATGTGTGCCGGTGCCCAGCGTCCCAAACAATAAAATTGATCCCCCCGGTCTTAACAGCCTTTCCATCTCCGAAAGTACGTGATCAATGTCCGATTTCCAGGCTGCACCTCCTGCAAAGGCGATGTAACCCAGGCTCCATCCTTCGACAACGATATCTGCGGAGCCTCCTGGCAGCGGAATACTGTCATTTCCTGCTACATTAAAAGTGACGTTTGGATAAGCGCTGAATTTTTCCCTGGCATAATTAACCATATCCGGGGCCAGATCAAATGCGTGAACTGCTTTGGCCAACGGTGCGATCAGACCTGTAAGACGGCCTGTACCGGCCGCAAACTCCACGACTATTTGATCTGAAGGATCTTGAATAGTTAAGAATTGTCGGAGTAAATTACCTTCATGATCCATACAGGTACGCAGACGGTCATACACCGCGCAATGCTCCTGATAAATGGTGTAGTGGGGAACATTAGAAGGAACCGGATTATTATTCATTGATTAACTTTTCTCAAAGATAATCAACCTAATAAAAAAGCAACAATGTTACTTTTTTATACTTAAAAAGATTCTTTATAATGCTCACAGACGCCGGAGATCAGCATATTAATTTTCGGCTATGTACCCGGGCGGTAATTTCAGTGGCGGCAGCTGAAAATCCCTTAGGCAATACCTTCCTGGCAGTTGGTGCAGTTGAAATGCAGATGTTCATCATGATGATGCCCCTCACTGCAATCTTCGCTGCGCATCGCATAATTTGCAGTGCCGTTGACATCAATTACTTTATGTAAAATACCTTTTTCTTCGAAATTTATTACCAGGGCGGTCCACAAATAGACCGCCCTGGTTGGTTTTAAACATAAAAGCCTGTCTCTTAAGTGTCCTTCCCTATTTCTCTGTACGCTTTGCTTTAGCGTAATCAATATAGATATAACGCCCTAAAAAAGTACGGTGTATCATTACAGTATAAGTACCCGAGGATGTAGCGGTGGTAGCTTCTACGGTATCTGTTTTTACTTTACTTGTAGCTGGTAACTTCGTTTTTTCATTCATCAACTCGTATACTACCCGGCCATCCATCTGCTGAGGAACCGCTAGTCCCTGCAAATGCAAAACTGTAGGTGCAATATCCACATTAGAGGTGGGCAGCTCGCTGGCATAACCTTTTTTGAATGCAGGGCCTGCCGCCATTAAGGCAATATGTACTTCGTACGGGCTAAAACCACCATGCCCCGCCACGCCACCTGAAAAACTGGTACCGGCATAACCTTTCTCGTTTTTATCATCGTTCCAGTCTTCATCCACCAGGATGTCGGCAGAACGGGTCGGATGGTTCCAGTGGATAGCCTCGAAAGATAAGGTTCCGGGCACCCACCCCTTAAGATCACCTGGCTTACCACCCTTTGTAAATACCGGACCGATCAATTGCTGCGCTTGCAGTGTTTTTACAATCTTTTCAATTACCGTCTTATCATGATCTTTTACATAAATAGCCCCTTCAGCAATGATCACATCGTCAGAGTTTGTGCTCTTTTTAAGTCCTTTTCCAATCATCAGTGACATCAGGTTTTGTTTCCCGGCGTGGGTCACAAAACCATGATCGGTTGAAACCAGGATATTGTATATCCCTTCCTGGTGGCTATCTTTCAGGTATTGAATGATACGTCCAAACTGTTCATCTACAGCTTTGATAGAAGCCATGGAACTTTCGGCGCCGATACCATCGGCATGAGCGGTGCCGTCCGGATCCGAAAACCAGATCGCGCTTACGGCAGGGCCGCCCGGGGCAAGGCCTAATTTGATCAGCGCATCGGCTACCCATTTATGCTGGGCTGCATTTGGCTTAGCATGCGGCGAGATAGGCCCTACGGCTTTAATTACTTCATCTTTCATCGACTCTGGCAGGATCATGGACGGATTGATAATTCCCCCGCCGCTTACCGTATGATTTTGCAGAAATGCCTGACCGGTAGATCCGGAGCTGAAAACCATCATTCGTTTACCTCCGGCCTGTAAAAGTTCTCCAAGAGATACCGTAGTTAGCAGTTTGCCATTAGTCGCCTGGTTAATCCGTCTTAGGTCTTCCACCTCCCCGGTATTAAGACCTTTTAACGAATCTACTTCAGGAAAGTAAACGGTATTACCCATCAGACCTGTTTTAGCCGGATAACTGCCGGTTGAATAAGCAGAAGAGTTAACACGGGTAACTGTCGGATATACGCTATGGTGTTGTTTGCCATATGCTCCATGCTCCCTAAAGGTATATAAATTTGGCATGGCTTCGGGGGTAATATAATCCGGGCGAAGCCCGTCGAAGAACACAATGAGCGTTCTTGTTTCTTTATTTCCTGATTGGGCATAACTATTTGTTCCCAACATAAGGGTTAGGAAACCGGCAAATAGTATTCTTGATTTGAACATGACTAAGTCTTTTTTCTTTTTTTATACTTAATGAACTTCGATTATTTCTCCCACCATACTTTAATAGTGCTTTTATCTCCTCCCATGGCGGCAACAGCAGCGGCGAGATTGTTAGCATTTAAAGATTGCAGGTAAGTTGGATAAGGTATACGGCTTGGGAACTGGTTTTCAGCAGGTATACCTGAACCTCTGGGTAATACCGGATATCCGGTACGACGTTTTTCCAGCCAGGCCTGGTAATCATTGAAGAAATAAGCATAATATTTTTGCAGCATGATCTGCTGTAATTGCGTATCCACACTACTGCCTTCGTTGTATTTTACACCTGTTTGTTGCAGGTATCCGGCGGGCAAAGCCACGCCCCATTGGGTCATGGAAGCAGTAATACCTTTTTCGTAGTGGTTTTTGGCGGTATTGCCGGTATTAAAACCTCTGAGCGCAAGTTCTGCCTTAATGAACTCTTCTTCGGCATAAGTGATCATTACACCGGTGATCGCTGACGTTTTAAGGGCATCGGTATAGCTGGAGTTTTTGCCGACTACATACTCTGTGGTAGTTGGATAACCGCTTTCAATACCCTGATAAACGTTCTGGCCGTTCACGGATACGGTAAGCGCCCACACGGCGCGACGTGGGTCATTCCAGGCGTTGAGGTTATCAATGAAAAATTTGGTATAGTATGTACCGTCTCTCCAGTCGAGCTGCCGGGCTGTGTAGTAAGGGTTGAAGTAAGGATTTACATTCGGGAATTTGTAAATACCTTCTTCTGTATTGGAGGTGAACACGGGATACTTCACCGGGTCTGCCAATATTGCTTTGATCTGATCGCTGATGTTCAGTTCGCCGTCACGTTTAAGCAACCTCAGCAGTAAGCGAAGACGCAACGTGTTACAAAACTTTTTCCAGTTCTGGATACCTACATTTTTGCCTCCGGTTAAAACGTTCGAGTTGTATACGCCATCGCCGCCGTAAGTGAGCGCTTTGGTATCATCGAACAGATCATTTGCGGCAACCAGGTCTTTCAGGATCTGCGTATATATGTCTTTTTGCGCGTCAAACTTTGGCTGAAAGTTACCATTGGCGGCCTGCATCGCCTGTGAATAAGGCACATCGCCGTAAACATCTGTTAGTATAGAATAAGCCCAGCATTTGTACACCAAACCAATTGCCTTATAGTTGTTTTCCTTCAATCGCTCCGCACTGCTGATCACAACATCAATATCTGCCAGATACGTATAAAAGCTGCTCCAAACACCCGTACCAGGGGTAATTACATAACGGTGTACGCCGCCACCGCCGGCGCTGCTTCGTGGGGCGTCCACTTGCATCAATTCGTGTGTAAAGCCTCGTGCTGCACTGATACTGCTGCTTACTATGCGATATTGCATTTGCCCGAGCACTACGCCTGGGTTTACTTCTTTCGGCCGGTTGGGATCCGTGTTGATTTCTTCGAAATTCTTGGTACATGATGCCAGCAGGCAGCTTACCATAAAAATTAAACTATATATCTTTTTCATGATGCTGATCAATGATTAAAGTTTGAAAGTTAAATTGAGCCCAATGGTGCGGGGTGAAGGGAATTGCATCAATTCAACACCGGGTGTTAGGGTTCCGCTATTCAGGTTTCCCCCCTCGGGATCAAAGCCCGGAAATTTCGTAATGTCGAACAAGTCACGGCCATAAACCGCTACGCTGGTTTGTTTAAAGCCAGCCTTGGTTAAAAATGGCAGTGTCAGGTTAAATTCTACCCGTGCTTCGCGCAGCTTTAAGAAACTGGTGTCGAAAATGTTATTCTCGGCATTGTTAATGGCGTAGTAATTTTCATAATAAGAACTCGCCGATACGCTTACAGTATTCTGCCGGTAAACACCGTCAGCACCACGTACTACACCATCCCCAACAATTCCGCCATCGCGCCCCGGAAGGGTGACTTTGGTTTTACCAAGCGTATTGTTCTTATGGTTGGTTTGCGAAAACATTTTACCGCCGTGCTGATAATCGAGCTGAAAGCTGAAGCGCACCTTTTTGATCAGAAACTCATTGATCAGCCCGGATTTCCAATCGGCGAATGCGTTACCCAGTTTTTTGGCAACAGGATCAAGTGGTGCAGGCAAGCCCGTAGAGTTATAAATTATTTTGCCTTCGGGCGAGCGCTGGTAGCCCAGCCCATACAGGTCGCCCATACGGCCGCCCACTCTTGCTTCGATGGTCACGTTTCCATCATGGCTGTAAATTACCTGGCTGGTAAGTCCGTTGGTAAGTTCTCTTACGTAGCTACGGTTGCGGCTCCAGTTCAGGGTGGTGTTCCATCTGAAATTATTTTTCAGGATAGGCGTACCTCTCAACTGTACTTCAACGCCATTGCTTTCTATCAAACCAGCGTTAACCAGGGCGCTGGCATTGCCAGAGGTAGGGTCGAGCGGGATAGCCAGGATCTGGTTGCGGCTATTGTTACGGTAAACAGCGATGTCTGTTGAAAGTCTGCTATTGAATAGCCTTAGATCTAACCCCGCCTCGTAGCTGGAAGTGATCTCTGGCTTTAAGGTCGGGTTGTAAAGCGTAGTGGCTGTGGTAAAACTGTTACTGTAGATTTTGTCGTAATATTTAGACGTTTGATAAGGGCGGGTATCATTACCTACCTGCGCGTAAGAAAGTCTTAGCTTAGCAAAAGAGATCTGGTGAGGCAGGGTAAACATATCGCCCAGCGAAAAGCTGGTACTAACAGATGGATAGAAAAACGAGTTATGCTTGTAAGGTAACGTACTGCTCCAGTCGTTACGGCCGGTCAGGTCAAGGAAGATCGCGTCTTTGTATGACCATTGTGTAGCAGCATAAATACTATTGACTGCTTTTTTAGTTCGCTGAGGATCAGCAACGGCCGGATCAAGGCTGTTTGAAAGCTGGTACACGCCAGGCTGTGCTAATTGGTCTGCATAGATGCCGGCGAAGTTATAATTCTGTACCAGTGCGTTTGCGCCTGCGTTTAAGGAGAATTTGATATCCTGGTTAACTTTATCCTTATAGGTCAACAGGAGATCATTGTTAGATTCGAAACTATAAACGTTTTCTTCTCTATAGCTGCCCTTCGGGTATTTGGTAATACTGTAAGGCCGCTGTTGCGAACGAAATTCGCTTGACATGTCCAAGCTGGTGCGCAGCATCAGTTCCAGTTTATTGCTGAACTGATAAAACGCAGAGGCAGTACCAATGAAACCGTTTTTAGACAGCTTGTTCAAGTCTTCGTACAAGTCGATATATGGATTATCAGGCCCTGGATTAAACGGATTTTTTTGCTGTACACCAACAAGACCCGGCTGCCAGTAAGGCTTAAACCAATTGTGATCAATGTTCGGGGCAGTGCCAATGGCCAGGAAATACATCAGCGTTTGATTATTATAACCGGCAGACGGCAAATTATCACTCTCCTTGTTGGTATAGTTAGCTTTACCGCTGATCCTTAATTTGTCGTTAATTTTATGATTGACGGAAAGCGCTACAGATGTACGCGAAAAGCCGGTATTCGGGATGATCCATTTATTGCCCAGGTGAGATAGAGATAAACGGGCCGAGCTCTTGTCATTACCGCCCTCGATAGAAAGGTTGTTGGTTACGGTAGAACCGGTTTGGAAAAAGCCCTTAATGTAGTCCGGATAAGCCTTCCATGGCGTACGCTCCGTTGCCTTGTTATTTGGGGTATTCGGGTCATATTGAAAATAAGACTGACCATTGAACTTCGGTCCCCAAGCACGGCCTGCGGCGGCGTTGGTACTGGTGTTAATACCATCGGCACTATCGCCGTAAGAGTAATAGGCGGTTGTACGGCCCTCGCCATATTCATACTGATAATCCGGCCAGCGGTTAACCTGGTCAATACTCATGTTGAGGTTATAGGTGATGCCAAGCCCGGCGTCTTTCCGTGCACCGCTTTTTGTGGTAATAATCAACGCGCCGCCTGCAGCTCTGCTGCCATAAAGTGCGGTTGCGCCAGGACCTTTTAATACCGTGATGCTTTCTATATCGTCCGGATTGATATCTGATACATCGGAACCAAAGTCGATGGGGCTATCGGTTGCGAGGTGAGCCTTAAAGCCTGTACCGGTGATCTTGCTGTTTACCGGTACACCATCAAGCACGATGAGTGCCTGGTTGTTATCCAGGTTAAGTGAATTTTCGCCACGAAGCGTGATACGCGACGAACTGATCGGTCCGGAACCTGTTCCCTGGATATTTAAACCGGCAACTTTACCGGTTAACGAGTTTACCCAGTTATTGGTTTTTGCATCTTCAACCGCTTTATCTTTAAGCGTTTGTGCGGCAAAGCCTAAAGATTTTTCCTCGCGCTTGATACCGAGCGCAGTAACCACCACATCGTTAAGTTGAGCAGCGTCGGGCGTTAAACTTACATTGATAGTCCGTTTGCCATCCGCTATAATTTCGGTTTTCTTATAGCCCAAAAAAGAAAACACCAATGTTTGGCCACTTTGTACACTAATACTGTAACTGCCTTTATGATCGGTTACGGTACCGTTGGTAGTGCCCTTGATCATTACGGAGACACCGGGTAACAATATGCCTCTTTCATCCGTAACTGTACCGCTTATCCTGATAGGGGCGGCTGATTGAACAGCGTTTACTTTTGAGGTGATCACTACCGTATTATCAATGATGGTATAAGCAAATGGCTGATCTTTTAAAACAATAGCCAACGCATCCTGCAATGATGCATTGCTTATGCTTACATTTGAAACCTGGGCTTTCTGCACCTGCCTGTTATCAAAAAATATACTTTGCCCGCTTTGCTGCTGGATTATTTGCAGCACCTTGCTTAATGAGGTATTTTTTGCGTTGATATTAATTTGCTGTGCAATGGCCCTGGCGGATACCTGAACACAGGCGATGGTTATTAAAATGATCGTTAACTTCATAACCAGAAAAAATTTGGAATAAGGAATGACTTCCTTTGCAGGAACTTTCCTGCACGGATTGAATTGCATACTTTTGCATTGTTTGGGGTTAATAAATCTGTCGATAGGATTTTTGATCGCCTTACTTAAAACCGGGGTGTTAGCGCACTCTGGTTTTTTTATGGCTTTGACGAGCTTAGTAGTAATCTTTCATTTTCTTAGGATTTGAAGCGTTTATTAATTAAGGTCTGATATATAAGTTCTTACCGTCTATATTGCATCGCACGCCGCTGGCCTGGAGGATTTTCAGCACGCTGGAAAGGCGGACACTCCGTTTGATCTGTCCCATAAATTCGTGCTCACTGACTTTACCTGTATAAATAATATTAATATCATACCAGCGGGCCAGCTGTCTCATAAGGGTGGGCAGGTCTGTATTGTTGAAATTGAAGTTACCGTTCTTCCAGGCTACGGCCGCCTGGACATCAGCACCTGAAACGATGTTGATATAGCGGTCTGTTACTTCGGATTGCTGTCCGGGTACCAGCACCTTAGTTCCACTTGGGCCTGTCACGGCTATACTTCCTTCCAACAGCGTGGTGCGAATAGCGCCTTCATCGTTATAGGCATTGATGTTAAAGTGTGTGCCCAGCACTTTAACCATTTGCCCATTGCTTTCTACTGTGAACGGCTTCGCCTTGTCTTTGGCTACTTCAAAATAAACTTCCCCTTGGGTAATCACCTTTCGCTCATTGCCTTTAAAAGCTGTAGGGAATGTAATGGACGACATAGAATTAAGCCAGACTGATGTGCCATCTGCAAGTGTGATGGCATATTGCCCTCCTTTGGGCGTGCTTACCGTGTTGTACATTGTCTCTGCCTGCGATTGATCCAATGAGTCAGAAGCCTGGTAAACCAGATGCCCTTCTTTAATCTTTTCAACCTGGCTGGCACCCTGCCGGGCAATAGTTCCCTGTGCCGATTTTCCTAATACAATTTTTTTCCCGTTAGCCAGGGTCAGAATAGCTTTATTGCCGCCGGGCAGCGCATCATTCTTCAACCTGATGGTGTTAGTTGCTTGTGCCTTTTCCGGTTTGCGGAAGTGATCAAGAAAAAGCTTAACCGATATTGAGGAGAACAGCAGTACGGCAGCAGCATATTTAAACCACATAGGCAAAACACGCTTTTTCCTTTGCGCGGCAGGTAACACAAATGGTTCTTCTGCTCCTGTCGATTCTTCGTCCAGCACCTGTTTAAAATAATTGTCCAGCACACCTGTCCCCAGCAAATGGATAAAGACTTCCAATTCATCATCGGTAGCCTTGCCATCCAGATATCGTTTAACTAAATGCCGGTAATGCTGCTCGTCCATCCGTGGTATTTTAACCCTAAGACGATAACATGCGAATGGAGGGTAGTGGAAAGAAATAAGTTAATACAGGGGTAACAATTTGCTTACTCAGTGGCGGAAAATACAAGCTAAAAGCATACTTAGGGATATGCCAAGCTCTTTTTGAACGGATTTGCTCAATACCTTCATCGAGAGCACCATGTGATTTTTAACGGCGCTCCGGGAAATATCGAGCATCTGGGCAACCTCGTCGTAAGATTTACCTTGCTCACGGCATAATGAAAATATCTGGCGGGTGCGTTCGGGTAATGATGACAAGATGCGGTTTAAAAAAAGCAGGTATTCCTTGGTCAATAACTCCTCATCAGTGGTATTGCGCTGTTCATTGAAGTTCCGGATCATGTTAGCCATTGTACTTTCTGTACGCAAAGCTGCTTTCAAATGATCAAGCGCCCGGTTACGCGCAGTGGTCAGTAGATAGCCTTTAATTGCTTTGATATGGCCCAAATTATAGCGACTGCTCCATAAATGCAGAAAGATTTCCTGGCAAAGGTCGTCTGCCAGCTGTTCCGACTTTAAGATTCTGATTAAAATTTTCCTGATCGCATCCGAATGCCTGCTATAAATAACCTCAAATGCCGCGTAATCGTTGCCCGAAATCAATTCAATTAATTCAGCATCTGATTCTAAATGCGCCGTCGTCATTTAACCTGTTCCTAATTTACCCTTAAGCAAAATAAACGAGATTGTGTTACCTCTGTATTAACGGAATAAAAAGATGAAGTATCAGTTGGATTTATGGGTCAGCAAGCGAAATATATGAAGAACTAATCGTAGCTGTCGGGCTTTCGATAAACTAACCAGTGCTGCTCTTTTTTAGTCAGCCTTAATGGCTACTGCGCCAGTTTCTGGTTCTTCAAACGCACGCCCTTACTCCGGGTAGTAAGCGTACTGTTTACAGGGATAGGAAAACCTTTAATCCACCGGTTTATGCGCTTTGAAAACTAAACGTTGTCGAACGATCTGTATACCCTGTAATATAGGAAAATTAAAGGGGTAAAGCCCTTTCAATACGGTAGCTACCATGTGAAAGTTCCACCTGTAGATAATTGCCATTTGGTTCAGAGTCCGCCTGATGATCCCGGCCTTCTTTTAGTGGTTTATTATTCAACAATGTTCTGACTCCTGAAGGCAATCTGACTACTGCTTTTGAGCCAGGCGGAACAGTTATTTTTAGTTTAAAACCATTTGTATTATTTTGAAAATCAGCGTCGATCATTCCTTTTATCGTAGGTATCCTAATGGTGCCTGATTTGAATGTTGCCGGGTTAGGTGCTATCAGGAAAGTTTTATAACCCGGCTGCAGCGGTTTGATGCCAAAAAGGTTTTGCGCAATGACGATCTGTACGCCACCACTCCAGGCATGATTAGTAGTGCCGCCGCCAAACCCGTGTTCTCCAATGCCCCAACCTTCAAACAGGGTAGTGTAATCAGGGTTGTTCACCATTTCAGCAAATCGCTTTTTGGTTCTTTCTAAAGCGTAGCCGCCCTTGCCCATCACGAATAATGCTTCCATGACATACTTTTCCATATAAGGGCTGGCATGAAATTCTTTCTGAAAGGTATTAAACAGTTCGGCGTATTTAGTAGTATCAGCAATACCTGTAAGTACAGCTAAAGCTTGCGCACGGTCATCTGTTGCACCGTTGTAAGATGGATGACGGTAGGCATGCCCGTTCCAGCATTGGTTAAAACCACTTTTAACCTGTTGCATGATCTTACGGTATTCAGCTGCCTCGGCAGGGAAATCATTTAAATCTGCCATTTTTGAGGCGGCATCCAATGCCAGGTAGTGCCATCCGGCTAATATCAACCGCAAATCTTTATCGTCACCCCAGTCCCCCCACAGCCAATCGCCTTTGCGCAATTCGGTTAAGCCGGTTTCATCAGTTTTCCATAACGCAAGATATTTTTTTACGGATGGATAAACCTTTGCTATTAATTGTCGGTCGCCGGTGTTCATGTAATAGTTCCAGAATCCGTAATCACCGATACTGGTCAGCATTTGATCAGGCAGCTCTGTGTTAAAGTTTCCGGGGATTGGCGAAAACAATACACCGCTTGGGCGTTGCCAGTCAACCAGTTCGGAAATCGCTTTGCGCATTAAGGCATGAGTTGAGGTTGAGTAAGTATAAAAACTTTCACCCATCAGTAATACTGCATCACCCCACCATTGCGCCCGCTCACGGTCAGGGCAGTCGAAATAATTATCCCGCATATTAAGGTAAAGGGTACGCCTGGCTTTCTTCCAAAACAGGTTATAGAATTCGTCACTGCAGTTAAAGCTGCCCGTCGCTTCTGCATCATATCCGGTCTCGTGGTATTTAACGGCCCTTACCACAATGTCTGAAGGAATGGTCAGCAGGATATGCTCGCCGTTTAGCCAGCCGTAGGATTCGTATTCCTGTTCGCCCTGCTTCGTAATATATTCAGCGCGCAGGTTGTCAGTTCCGCCGGCCTGGCTGTGATCGGTATTGATGTGTATTAAACGGCCGCCTACGGGATCATTCACCGAAATGATAGGTGTCATCTGCATATTATAAGGTAACTTGGCAATAATGGTGTCGGTGCCCTTACCTTTTATACGCTGAAAGCTTACCTGTTTAATACCGAAGTCTTTCCATTGAGGAATAGGGCGCCTGATCAGTTGATTCCAGGGAGCGTCACCGGGAATACCAACTTCTTTAGCAGACGTAAATCCTCTTAGCTTGTTTAAAGAAGCTGTTTGCCAGCCTGGTATATCGTCGCGTGCATCAAAACGGATGTTTGATTCAGCAAGGCGGTAGTTTGGATCAGGCTTGTCTGCAGTGCCATAAGCGGGATGAAGACGGCAAACCCAACTATGATCGCTATAAATTTGTACAGTTTTACCACTTGCTGCAAATAACAATCCGGCACGCCCGCTATTAACATGTGAAAAGCCGCTTTTACCGAAATGCCACAACAAAACTGAAATGTGATTGCGTCCATTTTTAAGATAAGGACCTAGTTCGACCTGATCGAAATAAGTATCGCGAGGATTAGGTCCGCGTTTTAGCCCTCCCTCAAACACTACCAGCTTCCCGTTGATCCATAACCAGTATTTGGTATCGGCCGCAATCATAGCAGTAACGGATCCGGGCTTTGCTTTTAATATGATATCCTTGCGAAAGGCAATCCAACTGTTTGGTTTGTCCACGTTCTCTTCCGGAGAAGATATCCAATGTGCAGGTCTGGCTATAGATTGAGCAAGCAAACACGAAGGGGAACCCAAATAAAGCAAACAGACCAGCAAATAGCTGCTCAGTTTCCATTGCTGTTTATTGACCGCTATTAGATTGCTCATCAGTTTGGTTGGGGAGCTATTTACCCCTGACATTAGTTTAAACATACCGATGAAAGTTGAAAAATTCGCAAGGCCAGCAAATCTGATGCCCCCTGCTATGATGGACTAAAATATCAATAAGAGAAATGATCTGCAGTAGTTGGTCAGAATATGATAAGCAATGGTTAAAAAACGACTATAGATAACGTTAGAATTTCCATGGTCTGGTAAAATGGTGAGGATTGATTATCGCGTACTTCATTTTTGGCTCGGGATGCAACCTGGTTACCAACATAAGAGCCTAATTCGAATAACGATTAAGTGCTGTTCTTTGGTGGGACAATAAAGACCGGGCACATAGACAACCGCTTGCCGAATTCTAAAATTAGCACTATACAAACCCTATTGATGCATAATTGAAGGAGCGCCTAAATAGCTCGGATACTTGTCATTCGGGTTAACCACAATACGTTCCAGCACCACCTCAGGATCAATCATGTAAATCTTAAGCGTGTGTAACCCTGGACTTATCTGACTATGAAGTATAACTAATTTGCCCGGATTCTTATAACGTTCTGGCACTTTCCGGTGGACCAAGGTAAGAGGGCTTCAGCCCACCGGTATTCACGATGATTTTCTCCAGCACCACGCCAGGGTCTACCATCCACACTTTTAAGGTGTGATTGCCGGGCGACTTTATCTTTAGCGTTGTTTTACATTGCCTGGCCTGCTTTACTACCGTTTGTGCCCAGGCGGGATTTGACCAGTGGACTTTAAATTTATCCGGAACATTCACCACATCAACAGGTGGCTGATCATCCAACGAAACCGCCAGCTTTATAGCTCTGCCCGGCATTACATTCAGTTGTGGAGAGGTAATCAGGGTGATTTCTGCCGTGTCTTTTGAAGATAAGTATAACGGATATTCCATACAAGGGGCATCTTTACCGGGAACAGCAGGAGCCGCATTAGCCGGAGCCGTTGCGCGCATGCCAGACAGCGTTAACCCGTAATCTTCTATCTCTTTCCATTGGCGGCCACCTTTAGCGGTGTTTTTAGCGAAATGAGCCGCTTCTATGGCTATCACTCCGTTGCTTTCAACAAAGCTTTTCGGTGCTGCTGCATTCAATTGCAGCTTTGAGAATTTGACCTTCACCTTAACGGGATCGCCTGTACCAACAATAGTGATGACGCCTTCGGCATTAGCTTTAGGCAGTGCGGCTTTATTGAGACTGATCCAAATACTTTTATCAACACTATCTACCTGACCGCTTGCACCGTTTACAGTTAGCCAGCTTGCATCAGTACTTACTTTGTAGCTAAACGGAAGTTTACCTTTATTAAAGATCTCTATATAATGCTGTGAATTGCTGTAGTTATCAAAAGACGGTAAAACGGGTTTAGTATCTTCATCGGGCCAACTCAGTTCGCTACCCTCTAATGCTACCCCCATTGCAGCCGATGCCGGAATTTCCAATTGTTTTAGTTTGATAGCGTCGAGACTGTTCTTTCGTGGTGGCGCCCATGTGGTATAACCGATGTGCGTTTCATCCATAAAATGGTTCCATTTTCCGCCTGCATAAATATGGTTGTACTCATTCATCAGCAGTGAATCTTTTTGGAAGAATAAACGCGTTCTTGCGGCCATAGCATTGGTACTGGCCCGTTGCTGATGGGCATATAGTTCATTTTTGGCTGCCGACAGGTACATTTCATTTACCTGCGCGCATGCTTTAACAGGAAACAGTACAATCTGATAATAGGCGTCTCGCAGATTTGCAGGCATCTTATCATAAAGTGCCTCGGCTCTTTTTTGCAACTGAACATAGTCCTTCACTACGTTCTCCGCTTCGTTATAATTGACCAGGCTATACGTGGTCGGCGTTAACGACTCTGGCTTTCGGCGCCCGTTGTATTTGGTATATTTGTTCAATATATCCGCTATCTCTTCGGTATACTGGCTCCCGAACTGCTCCGCTGCCCATTGCCTGGTATAAGCATGTATCTTGTCACTTGTCCAATATTTTGTATCCCAGGCAAGGTCCATAAAATACTGCATCGGTAATTCATAGCCTTTGAAGTGCCCTACGTTCACTATCCATATGCGGTCTGCACCGTATTGCTTGGCAAGTGACATCTGATCCCAGATCTTCGCGATCGGATTAGTGTTGATCCATTCATAGCTTCTTGGGTCGCCATGGTAATCAAAATGGTAATAAACACCTGCACCGCCAGACCTTAAGCGTTCCTTGTCATCAGGAAGCCTGCGGATGTTACCCCAATTATCATCAGCCCATAGTAAAGTGATATTATCAGGAACACGCATACCGTTGTTGTAATATTCCATGATCTCTTTATACAGGCACCAAACCTGCGGAACATTTGCGGCCTGTGCGCCACACTCTTCTTTGATGATCTTTTGCTGTGTACTTGCAATACCCTCCACCATGGCGATATTATCCTGCAGCGTACCCTCCATTTCAGAATCATTAGCGCCACGTAACCCCATGGTAATAATGCTTTCAAAATCTTTATTTCTGCGTACCCCCTCACGCCAGAATTTGGCAAGCGTATCAGCATGTTTTTTATAATTCCAGGTACCTAACGTGCGTATGTATCTTCTGTCCCACTCCTGTTGCGAGCGTAACATAGGTTCCTGGTGCGAAGTTCCTATCACGATACCGTATTCATCGGCAAGACGCGGGTTTTCAGGATCGTCTTCATTAAATGCGTTTGACCACATCGCTGGCCACAGGTAATTAGCTTTAATTCTGAGCAAGAGTTCAAATATGCGGGCGTAGAACTCATGCCCGTAGTTAGAAACCCCGGCCCTTATAGGTGGGTTAGTACTAGGTTTTACCGTGCCGAAATTATCTCTCACCCAACTTGTTAAATCAGGTGCTTCATCGTTAATAAAGATACCGCGGTACTTTACACTTGGCCCTTCGGTATATTTACCTGGCTTTATATATAAGCTGCTATGTTTTTGTGGCGGAACATCTGCCCAGTAATGCCAAGGCGATACACCAATACTCGACGAAACATCATATAAACCGTAAATGGAGCCCCGTTTGTCGCTACCGGCAATAACGAAGGCTTTTGCAACACCGGGTAGCGGATTGTTTACTACCTGCAGGGTAAAGTGTTCCCATTTACCCTTAATTGCACTTACATCGAGTTTGCCACTTTTCACCAGTTGGTCTATCACCTCGCTTTTGCCGAGCGTACCCACTATGACCAATTCCTTTTGTGAAGGTGTTTTATCATAAACAATATGGGGTTGATGGCCCGTTACCTTACTGATGTCGCCCTGGAGATCAAGCAAGGCTCTTAATACGCCTTTGTAATCAGCCGAGTTGGCGAATAATGTAGCAGAACTACCGTTAGCCGAAAGTTTGAAAGCATCTTTTACAGATTTCTCTGAAACATAATTAGCACCATTTACCGCTTGGGCGCCTAACGGTAATAAGTGGCTTATAAAAAGTAAAATTCCAGTTTTTACAATCGCCAGCTTGAAATGCCGCTTTAACCGAAACGGTTTTACGAATGCTTCTATCATTATCTAATGCTATTTGGTTTATAAGTCTCGAGAGGGGAATCCGAATAGCAAATTTAGATTCGTCAGTACCTAAACTATAGCAGACATGTTTAAAAAGCTGCAACAGATGTAGAATGAAAACTTTTGGAGCGTTTTTTTGCGATACTTATGGCAAGTAAGAAGTGTACCTACCAGCAATCGCGCTATTTTGATAAGTTCAGGGGCTTAACTGATGCTCTGCCTCACCCATATAGGAATCAACTTTTTCCTCTCCAGCATCAGATTCGTAAATTCTTCTGAATTAAAGTAACCTGAATCAAGCATACGTAGACGGGTTAAAAAAGGAAAAAAGATCATTCCGGTAATATTCCATAAAATATTGACAGGGTGAAAGCCAATTTTTCCAGTTGCATATAATTCCTTTAGCTGATCAGCAAAATGCGACTGTTCGAGTGATTTCATTTTATTCACCATAGCCAGATTATGCAGCTTTCCGCTCATCACTTCGTTGACGGTAAAGAAAATAAAATCGGGGTTTTCAATAAAATAAAAAGATATGTTCTGCCCCACTCTCCGCTGGTTTTCATACCAGAAAAAACTGAAAGCCCGTATTTCGCATGAAACGGGCTTTTGTAATTTTATTCAGCGAGGGGCATTCTTCAAAGTTTTTCCAAACTTGTAAAGCAAGTTATAAATCTCAAAGAAGGTATCTTCTTCCTTCTCGCCCAGGGATGTATTTACGAACAGAATTACAGCTACTTCTTTATTCAGATCCGATAACATAAATGTCCGTACGCCTGGGTCAGAACCATTGTGCCCTATCCGTTCGCCGCCCATTTTGGTTGACCAGAACAATCCCGAGTTTAATTTTTTCGGATTTACATTCTCCGGCTTATTATTATCACTAAACTGGAGCCTCAGCATTTCCTGCACCGATCTTTTTTGCAGAATTTGTTTATTACCCTGCTTTCCGTCATTCAGCAGGCAGTTATAGAATTTTGCAAGATCTTCAACGGTGGTACGCAAGCCGCCATCCGGATACGTAGTACATCCGTACAACGGAATATCAACCACCTGTCCATCCTTTTTGTCGTATAGCTTACTGTGGTTTGCTAAGTTAGTCTCGGACAGAAACCAACTGGTGTGCTGCATACCTAAAGGCTTAAATAAGTACCTTCTGCTATAAATATTTAATTTTTCACCGGTTTTATTTTCTACAATATAGCCAGCCAGGGCAGCCCCAATATTAGAGTAGTCGCGGCAGGTACCCGGCTTATGATCAAGGAAGTTTTCTTTAGAATAATACCTGCCCCCCTGGACAAAATAGTTTTTAAGAAATGTTGCCAATTCCTCGGGGGAATCCTTACCGTTAAAATAGGTGCTGTCCGTATAGAACGGATAGCGATCTGTCAGGCTGGAAGTATGAGTGGCAAGTTGTCGTAATGTGATTACATCCTGAGGAAAATACGGGTTCACAATTTTAAAAGGCAGGTAGTGGTTAATATCTTCATCCAGGTTAATCTTTCCCTGCTCGATTGCTTTCATCATGCAGGCACCGGTTATGGTCTTACTTACCGAAGCAATGTTCATGATTGTCGAGGTGGTAAAAGGCTTTTTAAGCTCGCGGTCTGCATAACCATACCCCTTTTTCCAAACCAAGTTTTTATTGACAATGATGGCCGCACCAATTCCTACGATGCCCTTTTGTTCCATTTTTTTACTGATCAGGCTATCAAGGCGACTACCAGGAGATAAAGGTGCTTTTTGGGCAACTGCAGGTATACTCAGACAAATGGTTAGTAATACCCAAACTATGCTCGACGTGATTTTCATTTATAAAATATCTTATTATTTGATTAAAGACTGTTCTCTGTTCTAGTTGTTACGTAAGCCTCTCAACTTTTAAAACACTCTTATCTCAAATCTATCTTACTAGATACTTTGCCGAAATCGCTTAAATGAAGTATTTCTGTCTACCCATTCCTAGGTAATAATTGGTAAATACATAAAATGGCAATTTTGCGTGAAATTCTATGACTTTCTTCTAAATATACTCGTGAAGAAATGATCGAATGGGCATCTAAAATTTTTAAGCTTAATAACTCTCATGCGCTGGAAACCCCGGCAGAATATCAGATTAAAAGCGTTATAAAGAAAGCGATCATCCCGATAAGCTGTAATTTAGATTGATTGCAGACCTCTTTAACCTCAGCAGTAACATCCTGCTTTTTTTTGAAGCGTCTGTAAATATCGCCCAGGAAGACAGAACAAATAAAAAAGGCAATAGTGAACAAACTGTAGCGCAGCAACAGATAATCGGTCACATCAATTACCAGCCTCAGACCGGATGCAGGCCTGGTGCCGGCTGTCGCAGCAAAGGGTGTGATACTTTTGTGATCCGAAGCAAATCGCGCGTAAAACGTGACTGTACGTACCTTGTTGATAGCACTGGTTGGATATAGAAGCCTTGCTAAGGTAAATCCGGCGTAGTTACGTGTGGTATCTGAGCCCTTTCGTATCAATGAGGGGCCATTGTGATGATATTTTTTAATGTAATAACCTTTAATCAATCCGGAAGGCCCTGAAGAACCCGTGTAGACATCATAAATAGTGAGCGGTTTAACTTCCTGAAGAATCACGATTGCACGAATGGCAATCAAAACCCATACTATCGCCCAAAGTGCGAAAAAAGTATAATAAAAGGATCGGAAGGTTAAGTTCATGTAAGGATCGATTTTAGTATTGCCCGGGAAACTCTTTCGTGCTATAACAAAAAACATCAAGGCCGGGAAAACGTTTGTGACGTATCGCTTTATCAACCAGAATAACAGATGAGAAACTTGCTTATCGGTCTCAAAATACTTTTTATGATGTGCTTGGCATTCCCTGCCCATGCCCAGAAAGCTTACGATGTCTTTACTTATAAAGCAATGATTTCTGGAACCATTGCCAGATTAGAATTGGCAGACGGATACCTGCTCGCCAGTAAAGTAACCCTTCATTCCCGGTCTGGCGACAAGATATATGCGCCAACCGCTAACGAGCCCAATGCAGCCGGAGAACTTAAATTCGATCTGGTAAAAGGTACCGGCCATTATAAGGATGATAAGGGATCATGGCTGTTACTTAAGGGCCTGAAGCCAGAAGGCAATTCTAATAAGATCAGTGCAGTTTTTTGGAATAGAAAAATGCAAAAAGCGATCGTTTTTAGAGAGGTAAACTAATTTGTGACTAGCTTAATCGAGTTGCTCCATAAGTACTCAATGAAATAATGGCCTCAAATCAATGAAGCCATCGATAACATCGGTCAGCCCGGTAACAAGTTAAGCGGCTCTATCCCATACTCAAGTTTCCAGCGGTCGATCACCGGTTGCTCCAGCGCTGTCTGCCTGTACTCGTCAGGCGCCATAATGGGCACACCGTATACAATAGGATAAACACGCAGACAGTTCGGGCAGCTTAGCAGCCCTTCCTGTACATTTTTTTCCAGGTCTTGTGCCAGTATCTTTAATTTAAGGTCGTGTTTGTCGAAAGGACAGCAGAGTTTAGCAATGGTTTGTAGTTTCATCTAAAGCTTTTTGGTAGAGTTTGACTTTGGTTTGCGGTTCAACAGCGCTCATGATCCCAGAGATCACCGCTACACCGTTAAATGGCGCGCGCTGGCGCAGCGAATAAATATTATCAGGTGTTATGCCCCCTGAAACGAAAATAGGCATACCGGTGAGCTTCCGGGCCTTTGTTACCGTCTCCGGCATAACGATTGTGCAACTTCCGGCAGAGGCGGATGGAAACATCGCGCAAAACGAGATATAATCTAATTGTTGATCGTGGGCCCATTGTACTACGTCAAGATTGCCCGAACAGGTGATTCCTGCCAGGAAAGGCTTACTAATCTTTTTTCGTATCTCGGCATAGTCCGGCGGGATATTATCGAAATGCACACCATCCAATTCTGGACATCGAAGCATCAACTCCCAGTCATTGTCAATGATTAATGGCGTTCGATGGACCTCGCAAAGGCGACCTACCCCGGCAACGAGTTGCAGCTTATCTGTATCCAGCGCCCAATTGTTCCAGATCTGAACGGCCGCCAACCCGGCCTTGAGCGCCTGCTCCAGTTTGAAGAGCAGCTCATCGGCCTGCATACCCGGATCGATCACTAGGTACACGCCGCCATCGATCTTTTTCGATTTCATCATTTCCAGCCTTTCTTTAAAGCATTGAAAAATGCAGACCAATAAGGATCCTTCTCGAAATAAGGAAGCGGTTCACTTTTTCCCCGGGTTATGAGTCGGCAGTCGTTCCGCTCTGTAAACTCGCCGATCACGCTGCCTTTGATCTGCTTTGCAGCGAGTACAGCTAAAACCTGCTGCTCAGATCCACGCTCTGCAGCAATAACCATGGCACCGGCGCCAATGCAGAACCGGGCATCAATACCGAAGAGCTGGGTCACCAGTTGCTGCGGGTAGCCAACAGGTAGCAGATCATTATCGATGGTGGCCCCTACTCCCGAAGCCTTGGCCATTTCGTAAACAGCGCCAAGTACGCCGCCCTCCGTCACATCGTGCATAGCGGTCACCTTTCCTGTACTTGTCGCTGCCAAAGCATCAGGCAGCGACGACGTCTGGTAAAATAAAGCACAGCTTTCGCTGTAAACTTCTTTACCCAGGCGTTGCTGCACCGTTTGCGGAAAGCTCATGGCAAGGATCGCGGCGGATGACAGGGCACATTCCTTGGTAACGATAATCACATCACCTGGCCGGGCATGGTTGCTTAACAATATCTCGTCTAACGGCGCTGTAAGCAGCATCGTTCCGCCCCCGGCAATGGTTGAGTTCTGACCCACAATGCTACCGGTATGCCCGCCGGTGATCGCTACGCCGATGTCTTTGCAGTAACGATGTATATGATCCCAATACGTGGTGAGATCTGCCTGGCTGAATTGCGGCGGCAGGTTTAAAACCATTTGTGCGTACATTGGCGAAAAGCCGGTTGTTGCCATATCATTGGCCATGAGGTGGACTGATAACCAGGCCGATTCGGCTAAGCCTAATGACGGGATAAGCGAAAGCGGATCACTGGTCATGGCCATGCCGAGGTTACCGCCAAGATCAATCAATGACACATCGACGCCAAAAGCCGGCCCTTGCTTAATGTTAGGGCGGTGGTAACCCAGTCGCGGTAGAATGAGTTCGTCAAAACTACCGCCATCTATCTTTCCGGTGAATTGGGACATCGCGCTATCTGTTAATCATTGAACTTGACGTACAGACCAAAAAAGTCGCCTACCGGAATGCTCCATTGCTGCACCGGGAACCATTCGGGCAGGCCGGTGCAAGTCCACTCCAGGCTATAGTTACGCCCTTCCAGCGCTTGTTCTATCTTTTCAATAAGTAAGGCGGGTGTATAAAAGGTAGCGGTGACATAGAACGGGTTCTTCCCGAACAATTGCTGTATGCGTCGGCGCAATACTTTGGGCGAATTTCTATTCATCATTCCAAAGGCGATGCCGTGCCTGCCTACACGGGCCGCCTCCCTGATCACCCGCACCGGATCACGGTAATATTCGAAAGTGGTGATAAATGCCACCGCATCAAAGGTTCCGTCCTTGAACGGCATGTAATGCGAATCGGCATTTACCAGGTCGCCCTTGAACAAGTGTACCGCCTGGCCCAGCATAAACGGGGAAAGGTCGCCCCCAGTAGCATCAATACCTATTTCATGCCACCAACGGGTAAAGCGGGTTGTACCGCAGCCAAATTCCAGTAATTCCTTTACTCGCTTATCCTTACAGAGCAATTGGGCCATTACCTTTTTCTGCCATACTTCGGCACGCTTGTAACGCCCTTCGTACCATTGTTCGTAAGTATCGGTGTGTTCTCGGTTAAAGAACCATTCTTTCCGGCCCTGCCAGTTGTTCAGGCTTTGGGTCATCAGGCCAAAATTCCCATTTTGCTTTAGTTCCATATTCAACAGGATAAAATGTAAAAGCCTTGCTTCGCTGCCGGTTAGTATGGCATAGAAACAAGGCTTTACCTATTGAAAAGCAGCTAACGCTGCCAGCAGTTGATATCAGGCCTTTGCATCCCTACGCCGGTATTATCCGTATCAGGTTTCTCGGGTATCATCTCAGCCTTTACTTTTTAGTAAACAGCACCCCGTGCAAGTATAGTGGCAAGGTATACATTATATTAATATGGTGCAAGCAGACATTTTTTAATATAACCGCTGATCTAAAGCCCATTTCAGAAATATGCATTATAAAAACCTCAAATCGTATAGGTATTTACCCCGGTAAAATATTTAAGTAAGGAATATGATCTTTAAAAGTTTATTTGCTACTTTTATTGCAACTTAAATTATTATTATCGCAATGTCTACTACGGTTGTATCCTCAGCCAAGTTACCAGTTATCGTACCTTCACTGATTAATGAAGTTGCCAATACCAATGGTTTGTGGAATGCACATTACAACCAAGTGCACTATACCGGTAATTGGGATGTATTACCGTTAAGATCTCCGGGCGGTAATACAGCGTTTTCTTATGCGGAAACTATGAACCACGGCCAGTTTCAGGATACGGCATATTTAAATTCATTTCCTGCCATCAGGCAATTACTGCAACAATTTAATTGCCCGCTACTTTCAGCAAGGCTCTTAAATTTAAAAGCCGGGTCTGTTATAAAAAAGCATCGCGACTTTGACCTGAGTTTTGAGCATGGCGAGGCCCGTTTACATTTCCCAATTATTACGAATGATAAAGTATCCTTTTATCTAAACGACAAACTATTACCCATGCAAGCTGGCGAGTGCTGGTATATCAATGCCAACCTGCCTCATAATGCCATCAATGCTGGCGATACAGACAGGATACATTTAGTAGTAGACTGTGTAGTTAATGATTGGCTGAAAGATTTATTTGAACGGGCGGAGAAATCATATTATACCTATCCAACCGATACGAATATGATTTTGAGAATGATTGAAGAATTAAAAGCCAATCCGTCTCCAGCAGCACAGGGTATAATAGATGAACTAGAAGAAAAATATCGCCTGCTTTCAGAAACCAACTAATGGACGAAAATACATTTCATACGATACTGAACTTTCTGGGAGAGATTGGTATTAAGGTTGTTTTAAGCCCGTTAAATGAACCTACTTTTTTACCAGGCTTAAAAATTCAGGATGGCGGGTTGATCATAGATACCGATAAATTAAGTTACCCCGGTGATATTTTGCATGAAGCCGGCCACATTGCCGTTACAGGTATAGATACAAGGCCATTGCTTAACGAGGAACTGATCAAAAACGACCACTCCTCTGGTGGTAAAGAAATGGCAGCAATTGCGTGGTCATATGCCGCATGTAAGTATCTGAATATAGATCCGGTGCATGTATTTCACGCGGATGGATATAAGGGTGCCGCCGATAATATTTTAGAAAATTTTAACGCGGGCAGGTATTTTGGAGTGCCGCTATTGGCTTATTACGGGATGACAAATGACGCAACCACCCATAAAACACCTGACAATCAGTATATTACATATCCAGGAATGAAGCACTGGTTATCACAAATAGATTGATGAACGAATTTATTTCAAAAAAATTATTGACAAATTGAATTTTTATATAATTTTATTGAACCATGACCCAACCTAAATACTTTACGTTTTTAGTCCTGTTAGGGCTTTTAGCCTTCACTAAAACTCATGCTCAGATACTTGACCGTAACGTTGTAAGCAGCGGAGGCGGTATTGTTTTTCAACAAAACATAAGTTTTACATATAATATCGGCGAACCGGTTGCTGATCTGTTAGTAAACTCTTCGAGTGCAAAAATTTTAACCACAGGGTTTATTCAGGCCGACCAGACATTAAAAGACATCAATAATAACCTTGCGCAACAGGTGGTGGTATATCCCAACCCTACCACTACAGGTCTGGTAAAGCTGGATTTTCGTGACCTGCCGGATGGCACTTATCTGGTAGATATCATTGATGCCGTTGGACATGTGCTTTACACGCGCAATGTGGTCTATACTAAAAGTAATAATCTGAACTTTGATCTAAATATCTCTTATTTTAAAGGCGGCACTTATTTTCTTCGCGTTAAAAACGACAAGAATTCGGGTCAGACTAAACTCGTAAAACTATAACACCAACTTAAACCTTGTCTATGATAAGAAAACCTTTACTTATTATTTTCTTTGCATTATTGGCGTTTTGCTACAATGCCAATGCCCAAAGCCAGGCTTTTAAGTACCAGGCGGTGGCAAGGAATTCTAACGGGACTTTGCTAACCAATGCAGCAATGAACGTACGGATAAGTATCCGTGCGGGTTCTGATAACGGAACACTTGAATATCAGGAAGTTCACTCTGTCACAACCAACCAGTTTGGTACATTTTCAATTGAAGTTGGAAATGGCAGCCCCACCAGGGGCACTTTTACAGCCATAAACTGGGGCGCTTCCCAAAAATACATCCAAACAGAAATTGATTTAGGTGGCGGCTATACTGACTTAGGTGCAACGAAGTTACTTAGCGTACCTTATGCTACTTATGCTTTAAATGCAGCTAAGGGCGCTACTGGTGCTACCGGGCCAACCGGCGCCACAGGACCACAAGGCGCTACTGGCGCAACAGGTGTGCAAGGGGCAACCGGTGCTATCGGGCCACAAGGCATTCAGGGAGCTACAGGTGCGCAGGGCCTGCAAGGTGCTACAGGTGCACAGGGCCCGCAAGGGATCCAGGGTGCTACCGGAGCGACTGGTGCACAGGGTGCTACTGGCGCTCAAGGTACCACAGGTGCTACTGGCGCGCAGGGTATTCAAGGTGTTACCGGGGCAACCGGCTCACAAGGTATTCAAGGAGCAACCGGTCCTCAAGGGACTACAGGAGCAACGGGCGCAACAGGAGCGCAAGGTATTCAAGGCGTGACCGGCGCAACAGGCTCACAAGGGGCGACTGGTGCGCAGGGTGTTACCGGAGCAACTGGCGCAACCGGTGCGCAAGGTATTACAGGAGCAACCGGCGCACAGGGGATTCAAGGTATTACTGGCGCAACAGGATCACCAGGTGCAACCGGGGCTACTGGAGCAACAGGAGCGCAAGGTAGTACCGGAGCTACTGGCGCACAGGGGATTCAAGGTATTACTGGCGCAACAGGATCACCAGGTGCAACCGGGGCTACTGGCGCAACAGGAGCGCAAGGTACTACCGGCGCACAGGGGATTCAAGGTATTACCGGGGCAACTGGATCACCAGGTGCAACCGGGGCTACTGGCGCAACAGGAGCGCAAGGTACTACAGGCGCACAGGGGATTCAAGGTATTACCGGAGCAACAGGATCACCAGGCGCAACCGGGGCTACTGGCGCAACAGGAGCGCAAGGTACTACAGGCGCACAGGGGATTCAAGGTATTACCGGGGCAACAGGATCACCAGGCGCAACAGGGGCTACTGGCGCAACAGGAGCACAGGGTCCACAGGGCAGTATTGGTCCACAAGGTATTCAAGGCGTTCAGGGCGATACTGGCCCGCAAGGTGCACAAGGCCCGCAGGGTAACCAGGGCCCGCAAGGTATACAGGGCGTAACCGGTGCTACAGGTTCGCCAGGAGCTACGGGTCCACAAGGCGCTGCCGGTCCGCAAGGTAACCAAGGCCCTCAGGGTATAGCTGGTTCTACCGGGACCACCGGTGCTACTGGCCCTCAAGGTACCCCAGGTGCTACCGGAGCAACTGGTGCTACAGGTGCAACTGGTGCCACCGGAGCTGCAGGTGCCGGGGTTTCAAATGGTACAGCAGGCGGTCAGATTATTCTTACCGGTGCCACAAGTCCTTATTCGCCTCAGGCGCCAATAACCGTAACCGGCGATGTAACAATTAATTCAAGCGGTGTAACAACAATTGGTGACTCAAAAGTTACCAGTACAAAAATTGCTGATGGTGCTGTAACCGTTAGCAAAATAGGCACTTCCAGCGGTACTGCCGATAACACCACTTATTTACGTGGTGACGGTACATGGGCTACGCCAAGCGGCGGCGGAAGTTCTACCGGTAAACTTCAGGTATTTACGGGTACCAGCGGGGGCACAGCCAGTGGTACGGTTACAGATCTATTGGTGAGATATGTGATAATTAATTATAATGGCAATACAGGTTCTAGTAGCTCTTTTACAGTTACGATACCTTCTCCTGCCAGTTATACAGCAGGTACGGTATTGCAAATATCTATTGTCGGAAATTTGAGTTCCAATCCACAAATAACTATAGCGTCAACAACCGGAACTACCCTTTATGTAAACGGAAACGTTTATACTACAACTACTACAGGCGCCATAACCACAGTAGGTTACAGACTGGTTAGTGATGGCAGCACGACATGGTATATGTTGAGATAACGATAGGTTATAGGAAATGTATTTTATCAATAAATAATTGGGGTTTAGACCCACGAATGGCCGGAATTTCTTCCGGCCATTTTAATTTCAAAGAAAAAGGCTCGGTTCATCTACACATCAAGGTAATATCAGGTTATATTCCTTTCTTCACTTTAGTATAAGCTGCGGAAAACTACCTATAGAAAAATTTGCAGATCTGCCTGAATTAATTGTAGTGACTTTGGATAACCTTTCTGAGATAGAATTTCTAAGTATCTTTCCTCTCCATCAAAGTTAAAAAGCACCTTGAATACAGAATCGAAGGTGTTTCAATACTTTTCTGGCTAAGCCTTCCGTTATTCCCCCCTTACACCACAACAAGAAAACGGTATGAGTTTTAAAATAGCCCGTATTTATAGGCCTGCGCTATCTAATACATTTAAAACCAACAAGAAAAACAACCTATAAATGAAATCAGGTATTGATATTACTCATAAAGGTCCTTTAAAACAAAGGAGGTCGGAAGAATAAACTTCCGACCTTTCGTGGGCTTAGCGCCTCCTCACTTTTTTATAACTAAAACAAAAAATATTAGTTGCGCGATGGAAAAATTCCCTCTATACAAATAATATAATTTGTTGCAGTGTATGGCTGCCTGTTTTCATGCGCAATACTTGCACCTGTAACAGAAGTGGTGGTATTTGCATTAACGGTAGCATTTGGAAATGTTACGGATGCAGATGACATTGCTGAACCTGGTGCTTTTGCGGTATTGGCAGAATACACTGATGTTGAGCCATCACTGCCGATCAGGTTATTTCCAGGACTTGATTCACCACCAGCGCCACCTGCTGCTGCATTTAACGTTAATGTTGCTGTGATGTTACCCGCACCGGCGCTGACTGTTGCCGTATGTTGGTGCGAAGGTAGATTTGCGATAGTTAAAGATACTTCTTCTTCGCCACCGGTTTGC
Organism: Mucilaginibacter straminoryzae; assembly: GCF_022953055.1. GTDB lineage: Bacteria > Bacteroidota > Bacteroidia > Sphingobacteriales > Sphingobacteriaceae > Mucilaginibacter > Mucilaginibacter straminoryzae. The sequence continues at coordinate 89,135 of NZ_JALJEJ010000009.1, forward strand.
CCAACTAAATAAGGGATATTAGAGCCTGCTGCCGTGCCTGCACCGATAACTACCCGGCTTTGAAGATTGGGTAAATTAAACGTTGATACGCCATTTCCGCCATAGGTAGTCCCTATTAATGCAAATAAGGCATCATACGCACTTATTGATAATGACTGTCCATCGCAAAATGCCCAGCCCCTCGGCGCGAAAGCGCCACCAAATAACCGGATTTCTCCTAAAGTTCCTTCCATGATTTTATTTCTTTAAAATGTGATAGGTTAATTTCTTGACGGGTATACGCCTAGTAAACAAATAACATAATTCATTGCGATGTATGGCTGCATGTTTTCATGCGCAATATTGCCTCCTGCAGATTGTAATGTTACTGTAGGGCTACCAACAGTGGTAAATGAACCTGTTATGGTATTATCTCCCATTGGTGTAATAGTGCTGCTTCCGTTCGCATATACTGATAAGCCGGCTGAACTTTCATCGGCCAAAAGGTTACCCACAGGGTCTGAACTGTCAGGTGTCGTACTTGATGCATGTAACACAAATGGCGGCGGTGGTGCGGTAAGTGGGGTAGTACTTCCAACAGTATGGTTGTGAGCCGGCATTTCAGTCACAAGAAGCGTATGCTTAGCTTCGCCGCCTGTAAGCCCTAATGTAATATTAGGTACCCCCTGCTTCCCGTAACTAACGCCTACAGGTACGCGGCCGCGTAAATCCGGCAACTGAAACGTGGTAGTACCATTTCCGCCATAATTTGTTCCTAATATGGAAAACAATGCCTGGTATTGGTTTATCGGCATTGTTTGTCCCTGGCAAAATGCCCATGTTTTTGGGGCGAAGTTTGCAGCGAAAATCCTTATTTCTCCTATAGTTCCTTCCATGATGTAAATTTTAAATTGTGATCAAAATGTTTAGTTTCTTGCCGGAAAAATACCCATAAGGCAAATAATGTAATTCAGCCCCAGATAGGGCTGTAAGTTATTATGCGGGGTACTACCGCCTACGTTAGTAATATTAGTTACTGTTGGTGCAGGCACGGTAAAATTGGATGACGTGATTGATTTTGGCGACATTGCAACTGGTGTACCATTTGAAAAAAGCGATGTGTTACCGTCGCCCGCAATCATGCAACCAGCAGGGTCAGACTGATCTGCTCCTGCTGATAAAGCATTGATACTTACAGTTCCAGAAATAGTCTCTTGTACACTAACAAGGTGATTGTGGGCGGCCATTTGGCTTTGCAAAAGGGTTACCGTTGCCGCGCCGCCGGATTCGCCGTTAACGTACTCGCTAAGGCCGGCGCCCTGGCCTGTACATACTGCTACTCTTCCTGCAAAATCAGGCAGGGCAAATGTTGATGCTCCATTGCCCCCGTATTGGGTGCCTAAAATTGCAAATAGTGCCGTGTTGCTTGAAACTGGTAAAATTTGCCCTGCACATAGCGCCCATGAATAGGGAGCGAAGTTCCCGGCAAACAGCCGGATTTCTCCATAGTATCCTTCCATACTTTTTTTGGTTTAAGGTTAATAATAAATTTATATGTAATTTAGTTCATTTACAATACTTTATAACGTTTTATTGCACTCATCAATTAAATACCTCACCGGGCTTAAATCCCATATTGAACAATTTAATACCAGATATATAACCTTCAGGCAAACTAACGATACGTAATTGCAGATGCCGGTTGTTAATGCAAGCGACGATTAACCCATATACCGCATCGGCATAAACGATTGTGCCCGGTGCGTTTAGCACCGGCGAGTTAAGATCAGCCATTGCCACCTCCAGTAGCTGTACCTGCGTTTGCCTGATGGTGGTAATTGCCCCGCCATATTTGGGATTTGCTGCGTTTACCAGCCGCTCAATTTCGTCAGCAGTTTGTGTTTGCCAGTTAATGGTAAGCGCTGCAATTGAGGGCGATTTTAAAAACTCGCCACCCTGGTTATTAATGAAATTACACTCGGGACTATCCAATAAGTTAAAAACCTTTTCTAATACCTGGGCTGCTAGCATACCCAGCCGTTGGCAATGTATACCGTAAGTTTCTCCGGGGATAACCGGCATCGGCTGCACCAATAGCAAAGGCCCCTCATCAACCTCGTCCGTCATCACGTGCACACTTATCCCCCCGTTACTTTCGCCATTTTTCAATTGCCAGAAAACAGGGTCTGTACCTTTGTACGCAGGTAAAAGCCCGAAGTGAAAATTAATAAAGCCCTTTGCAGGTAAATTCAGAAGCGTTGCCGGTATCTTCCACGGGAAAGTGAAAACCATTACCACTTCGGGGGTTAAGCTTTTTATGGCATTGCTAAGCGCCTGCGCCAAATTCTTTTTATCGGTTTCAAAAACAGCGTCTTCTGCAATACCCATCTTCTTTAAAGACGGCGCTAAAACGCCGGCAGATTTGGCAGGTATCACCACACCGGCCAGCAACCCTTGCTGGTGTAACTGGTTTAGTGCAGGAAATGCCAGCCAGTCTGAATTACATAAGGCTAAGACCCTCATCATACGCACAGGTAAGGGTTTATCCAGCTAAATACCGGGCCTTTAAACATATCACGCAATTGATCTGCTGTGGGTGAATAGCTTTCATATTCACACAAGACAGTTGTATTTAATTGCTTACCGTTATCAGTAATATGATTTTCGGTTAGGGTGACCTGTTCTTCAAATCCAAGGTTTGCCAGTTCGCCAGCTGCATCTATATTAAAGCATTGCTTTAATTCAGCTAACCGCTGTTGAATTTCGATATTGTCTTTTGCATCAGGCACAACGCTCGCGATCATTTCGCCGGTTTGCAACCCTAATTCGTAGAAAACCTTATCAGGAGTTATGGTAGCATCCTGATGATATAACTGCGTTGAAGTAATATGGAGATCATGATCCAACCCATAAAACGGACTGGTTAGATAAGGCAAACCCAAAACTTTGATATCCTTATGCAGCCCCCGTTTCATAAATTCATTCAAAAACAGCGGGGTTTCGGTACCGCAAAAAGTTGCAAAAATAAAGTCGGGTTTTTGCTTATCTATATGTGGTAAAATCACCTCCATATCCGTAAGTTTCCCGTTTGGCGGCATACTACCTACAGCGAATGACCATTGCGAAGCTGGGTCGGCAGCGGTCATCCCCATATTAAACATATGTGAAAAAGAGTAACCGGCATCGTAAACAGAACTAACATACATGCCGCTTTTACCCAGGTTCTTCACCCCGTAATGCCCGAGGCTCCAGGCATGTCGCCACAGATGGGCTGAGTTCACAAAAACATTTTCGCTCAGCTTAGTAATATCTGGTATCTGCCCGCCTACGTTATTAACAATCAGCGTCCTTTGCTTTTCTCTAAATTTTACGGCAACATCTTCTGCCATTTTATTCGAGATAAACCCGGTGACGATATCTGAGTTATGATAATTAAAAAAACGGTCGAATATTTCACCTAATTGCCTTACCCCGCTTTGCCCAGAAAACTCGGTTGATAGCTCAACTTCTATATCAGATTCGTGAAGCGGTTTTAATCCGGCTTTTAATCCCTTTTCAAATGATTTTCCTATCGGGAAGATACCTGAGTTGGGAATTAAAACGCCTATATTTATTTGTCTCATTATTGTTTTAAGCTTCGCAGAACATCCGTAATAAATTACTGTATAGCTGCTGTGAAGACAGATGCACCTGCGAGCCTTGCTGCTGCTGGTTTAACACCTCCTGCAAGGCTTTAAGTTGAAATAGTAAATCACGCTTTTCGGTGTCCTTTACAAAACTCTGTATCCAGCTTACGGCAACCAGCCTTACCCCTTGTGTTACCGGCGCCACCCGGTGCAGCTTTGTTGTAGGATAAACGATGGCATGGCCCTTGGGTAGTTTAAACTTTTGCAGCCCGCTATCGCTTTCAATCTCAAGTTCGCCGCCTTCATATTCGGCCGGGTCATTCAGGAATATGGTCGTGCTCAGGTCAGCTCGTATTGTACCGCCCCCACCGCTCATCAACGGGCTATCTACATGCCAGCCGTATTCCATGCCGGGCAGATACCTGCTTACCATAAACGGCAGTATATGGCGTACAAAGGTTGCTTCCCTGAATAAAGGGCTTTTTACTAATGCGTTCTGAATGATATAGTTGATATTTTGCAGCTGAGTATCGTTCATCTGCAATTGCTCGTTGTTTTTTACGTTTTTGGCTGCGCCCGAAGCGGTGGCAGCACCACTTACGAATGTAGTCTTAGTTACTATCCCGGCTATCTGATCAACCTCTGAAGCAGTTAATAATTCATTGATATAGGTATACATGATAGGCGGAGGTGTAGGTATAATTTAATCGGGCGAGTGACATAAATAAGGTTCAGATCAATTGGTCTGATCGTTAGTCTAAATTAGAGCTTCTGTTTAGATTTCATAACATTTATTTAGATTTTTTTTTTCGGCTGGGAGAGTGATGTTTTTTGTTATACATTAGGTAAACCAAAATTTATATTTGCAAGCCTGGCCGTTATCTGCATTTGATGGAGCAACACACATTTGTTATACCTGCATATCAGCAATCACCTTACCTGGAAACCTGCATCAGCAGTTTAAAAGCGCAGACGGTTAAAAGTAAGATCATCATTACTACCTCTACCCCCGGCAGCAGCCTTGAAAGTATTGCACATCAATATGATTTGCCCTACTTTGTTAATACCACCGGGGCGTTAGGGATTGCGGCCGACTGGAATTTCGCCTTGTCTAAAGCTGCAACGCCATGGGTAACTATAGCGCATCAGGATGATATTTATGAGCCTGATTATGTGGAAACACTTTTAACGGCTGTAGCTGACCAAAGCCCACATACGCTGATTGCCTTTTCAAACTATTACGACATTGTTAATAACGCGCCCAAAAACAATTCTTTAAATGCCTTTGTAAAGCGAACCCTGCTTTTGCCTTTTCTGATTAAACCGGCTATAGAAAAGCGTTTCTTAAAAAAATCCGTACTACTGTTCGGCGACCCGATTTGCTGCCCAACGGTAATGATCAATAAACAACTGCTTCCGGATTTTAACTTTTCGCCGGATTTTACCTGCGCATTAGATTGGCTGGCCTGGTACCAGCTGGCTCAAAAGAAGGGCAAATTTGTTTATACCGCTAAAAAACTGGTTGGGCACCGCATACATGCCGGTTCTGAAACTACTGTACAATTAAGCATGGGGAAACGCCAGCAGGAAGAAAAAATGATCTTCAGGATGATGTGGGGAAAATATGCCGGCAATCTGCTATCTAAAATATATTCGGCCGGGCATAAGCAAAACACATTGTGATAAATTACTCATGCCCGCTGGAAAGTTTCCGGGTTTACTTTTTCATATGGCTTAATGCCCAGTTCAAATTACCTGCAGCAAGTTTATTATTAGGATCTAAAGCCAGCGCCTTTTTACATGCGGCCGCCCCCTTGTCCCACTGCTTCAGCTGATTATATGCAGCACCAATATTATTATAGGCAGCCGCGTAGTCTGGTTTCAGGCGCAGCGCGTTAAAACAGGCCAGGATACATTTCTGATAATCACCGGTATTGTAATAGCTTAAACTTTGATCCAGGTATTGCTGCGGCGTTAAATCACGTTTTGCAGTATTAGCCACACCCGGCTGCGCTAAATAACTATGTGTTTTGGAAGCTTCCAGATAGGCCGTTGCCTCTTTATTTCCTGGCAATAGTTTAAGTGTATTTAAAGCAGTTTGTTGCAGATTCTCCCAAAGGCCGAGCTGATTATAAACACTCATCAGCGTCTGCAATGTCGTGGTATAATACGGGTTGAGTTGATAAGCTTTCTCCGCCATTAGCCTGGCTTCGGGCGTACGGCCTGCACGGTTTAAATAACCGGCGTAGAATGAATAAGCTTCGTAATCATTAGGGTTTAAACTAATTGCCTTTTTGAAGTTTTCATCTGCAAGTGCAGGTTGCCCTGTAGCCCCCTTCAGTATTCCTTTATTAATATACAGCGTTGAATAATAGGGCATCAACGGTGTTGCCCGTTCTAAGTAATCATTCGCAACGGTAAAGTTCCCTTTTGCCATTTGTGTAATGGCATAGTTCATCAGTCCGCGCCCGTTAAGCGGGCTTTTTACAGTTACGTCATACCATAGAGTCTCTTCGGTGCGCCAGACTTTGTTACGCTGATAAACTCCGTAGGCGTTCAGCAACATAACCAGTACGATCACCCCTATCAATCCATTTTTATATAAAGGATTTGCCAGAAACGTTGCCTGGTGCTTTTTCACAAGGTATCCCAGATAAGTCACCACGCTTAGTGATAAGCCTACAAAGGCAAAAAACATCCGGTGATCGTTAGTTACTTCGGCAAATGGCGCCAGCGATGTGGGCAGCAAAGAAGCAGCAAACCAAATAAGCCCAAGGGACACTACACGTGTCTGCTTATTTTTTGATGTCCTGAAAATCGCTATTACCAAAGCTGCCACAAAAGCCAGCCCAGCAATAATGCGTTCGTCAAACAGGTTTCTAATTACCGTCCAGTCAGTGTCGGCACTTAAATTCATCGGTAAAAAGAACGATATGAAATAGTGCAGCCAAACGTAAGCCTGGGTCAGTACATAATAACCGAACGGATTGGTAATACCCGGTATCGAGGGCACCTTTGACAAGGTATATAATTGAACAACAGCAACAGCTATGGTTATTGGGAGCAGCTTGACAAAGGCGTTCCAGACCGTCTTAAAATTCTTTAATTTAAAAAGGTCAGCGACGGACAACTCAGCCTCTATCAGTAACAGATAAAAGAATAGGATAATAACCAGCACCGGCACCGTTTCTTTTGCAAAAACACCGATTAATGCCGGAATGATATAATAGCAATATTTACGTTTTTGAGGCCAGACAATAAAAATGAGGAACGATACAATGATAAAGAAGGTAGAGAGTACATCTGAACGGGCAATAACATAATTCAACGTTTCAGCATTTACCGTGTGTAAAGCAAACCATACCGTTGCAATGATACCCAAGTATTGCGGCCATGGTGCTTCATAACTTTTTTGTAATAATGCCTTATAAGTAAAGTACAGTAAAACACATAAGCCAACGAACCATAAGAAGGTATCCCATTGAAAAAACAATGGGTTTAAACCGCCGCCTAGATGATAGTCAATAGCAAGTGTGGTGGTAACCATTGCGCGCATACCCCAGTGGTCTGGGTTGGCGCTGAACATTTTCGATTCCGTGAAATAGTGCGGGATATTTTTAAGGTCGCGGATGTAGGTATTATCAACTATAGTATGAAAATCATCAAAGTGAAACTGGTTTCTGAAATGATTGGAATAAGCAACAAGTAAAACTATCAGTGCCGCTATAGCGATGATGATGATATTTCTTTTGGTGTTCATTTAAGAAAGATTATTTTTTTGCGCGTTCTTCATTTGGTCTATATCGTTCTTTAAAAGTGCGATCTGCTGGGCCATTTGTTTGTTTTGCTTATGCAGCTTTGACGCCACCACGCTTAAATGCAGCAAATAAATAAGTATGGCGAAAATACTGGCCGTAAACACCAGGTTAGGTGGCTCATACACTCCAAATAGCTCAGACATTACGGCAAGCCCATTTCGCCAAAAAGAAAATATCAAAAGGATAATGGTGCAAATACACCAAACAATAGAGTATTCTTCCCTAAGCCTGCCTTTAATAATTAAGCGCGAGATATATAATAAAAAAAGAAAACTTGCCGCAATGGTTATAATTTGAATACGCCCCATAAACTTATATTTTACGTATAGCAGAAAAAAACATAGCAATGGTAACCTTGATACAATAATATAACGGCCCAAAACTGCGGATAGAGGATTTACCGCCTTGCCGCTCAACCATATTTACCGCAGTTTCTTTAATGGTTAAACCCGCCCTTGAAAAGAAAACCAGTGATTCGGGCTCAGGGTAATCATCCGGGTAATATTTTGAAGCCAAGGCCAGCGCGTTAGCATCAAAAAGCCGGAAACCCGAAGTGCTGTCGTAAATGCTTTTTCCGGTGAAAACCCTGTTTAGCCAATGAAAATAGCTGATACCCATGCGCCGCAATACCGAAGACTGGAAGCCTTGTTTGCTTATGAACCGCGACCCGATCACAATATTAGCTGCAGTTTTTTGGTGACACTCTAATAACTTTTTCAATTCTGCCGGTGGATGCTGCCCATCTCCGTCCATTTGTACAGCCAGGTCATATTTATGGTCGCGAGCATAAATAAGGCCGCTTTGCACTGCGCCGCCTATACCCAGGTTAACAGGAAGGTCTATTAAATTTACGTTATTATTCTTAGCAACCAGTTTGGTTTCATCGGTTGAACAATCATTGATAACCAGTACATCAATCTGGTAATTTTCTACAGGAAGCGAATTGTTTAACATGTGCAATAAGGTTGGCAATGAAGCCTGTTCGTTATAGCAGGGAATAACAATAAGTACCTTTTTTGTCATTAAAATTTAGGTTGATCAATAATTATCAAGTAAAATAAAGAAAATTTAATGAAATCCGCGCATACAAGCTTTACTTCGAAAGTAACGTTTTTACGCGAATTGTTGATCTTGAAAAAACCTACATTAACGGAATAAAAAGATTTTTATTTTTAGTGATATATAAAAACTTAATATATTTAGATGATTTTTAGTCACCTTAATAACAATCCAATTAATTAACATTCAATCAACCTAAATCGAGATAAATGAAACGAACCGTTTTATACTTATCACTTCTACTTTCTGCTACTTCATTAAAGGCTCAGGTTTTAAACGGTGGTATAAATACTAACGGAAGCCAAACTAACGCTATACTTACAGCTGTACCATTTTTAAACATTGCTCCAGATGCCCGCTCCAGCGGTATGGGTGATGCAGGTGTCGCGCTTGAACCTACTACCTATTCAACCTTTTGGAACCCCTCGGCACTTGCCTTTTTAGAAGACGGTAAAAATATCTCGCTTTCTTACAGCCCCTGGATGCGCAAAGTTACCCCAGATGCTAACCTTGGTTATGTGAACTTCACCCAAAAGGTGGGCCTGCGCAGCGCAATTGGTTTCTCTTTACGTTATTTTAATCTTGGTGAGATTAACGTTTACGATTATAACGAAAACGCGCTGGGTTCGTACCATCCTAACGAGCTTTCTTTAGATGCCGCTTATGCGCTCAAATTCGGGCCTAATTTTTCACTTGGTTTAGCAATGAGGTACATCAGATCAAGCATTGTACGCAGCGGTGCAAGCATTGATGGCGCGAACGGCAAAGTAGGTAATGCCGTAGCAGCAGATGTTTCTTTATACTACAGGAAACCGGTGGAGCAATTTGGTAAAACAGGAACGTTCTCCTTCGGTACCAACATATCAAATATTGGTACGAAGATGAGCTATTATAACGTAGGGCCGTCTTATTTCCTGCCCACCAATTTAAAAGTCGGCGTTGCGGATATGATCCAATTAGACGACCTGAACCAATTCACTTTTGCATTTGATATCAATAAACTTTTAGTGCCTACCCCTCCTTTAAGAGATCAGAACGGCAACATCGTTAAAGGCAAAAACGATGATCGCTCTGTAGTTTCGGGCATTTTCGGTTCTTTTACAGATGCACCTGGAGGTTTCAGCGAAGAAATTAAAGAAGTGGCCTTTTCACCAGGTGTAGAATATATGTATAATCATATTTTCGCGCTAAGAACAGGTTATTTTTATGAGGCGCCGTCGAAAGGGAACAGACAATACCTTACCCTTGGTGCAGGCTTTAAGGTAAAAGGCTTTAACCTTGATTTTTCTTATTTGATCGCCAGCCAGCAAAACAGCCCTTTGGCAAACACATTACGTTTTTCGCTTAATTACAATTTTAAATAAGCTATTTGCTGATAATAAAGTCTTCGATGATCAGTGCGTCCAGCGCACCGTCAAACAACATATTTATAGCTTCAAAAGGGGTCTCAACTATTGGCATCCCTTTTTTGTTGAAAGAGGTATTCAGCAAAACGCCGATACCTGTTAATGCTTTAAAAGCTGTTAGCAGGCCATAAAATTCGGGGTTCCAATCTGGCGTTACCGTCTGTACCCTGCACGTGCCATCAGTGTGCACTACACCGCTTAGCTGTTCCCGCCACTGGGGTTTGATATGGTCAATAAGAATCATATAAGGGCTTTCATCGCCATGTTCAAAATAAACAGGCGCATCTTCCTTCAACACAGCGGGCGCAAAGGGCCTGAAATCTTCCCTGAATTTTATGTTCTGGTTAATGTGCAGCTGTACGCCCGGCAAGCGTGGATCTGCAAGAATGCTGCGATGGCCTAATGCTCGCGGACCAAACTCAGCCCCTTTCTGAAACCATGCAATCACCTTTCCGCTCGCCAGTAAAGCTGCGGCTTCTTTAATGTACTCGCCGGTTTGTTTGTAGTTTAACTTAACGGCGTGTTGGTTTTGGTAAAAGTCAATAGCCTCTTTTATCTGCAAAGCAGGGTATGCTTTGCCAAAGAATGAAGTGCCAGAAAGCGGCACTTTCTTATTTCCCAATATGGCATACCATCCGTAATAAGCACACCCAAGCGCAAGCCCATTGTCGCCAGAAGCAGGCTGCATATACAAATTTTTTATGCCGGGTCCGTTCAACAACTTCCGGTTAGCAACAGCGTTCAGGGCCACGCCACCGGCATAAGCCATGTTTTGATGCGGATATTCGATCGCACGCTCGCTAAACAAATAACAGATGGCTTTCTCTGTTTCTTTTTGTACCCAGCGGGCAATAGCTGCGTAATGGCTAAAATTCGCCTTAAACGCTTCGTAATTCTTTGCCGGGCTGGTGAATACTGCATTTAAGTTTTCATAAAGCACCTCTACCCTTCCCTGCTCCAGCTTAAATAATGGCTTGTCATATACCTGCTTTCCATAAGGGGCCAATCCCATTAGCTTACCTGCATCGTCCATATTGCCAAAACAGTACCTGCTTGCCGCGCTATATAAACCACCTATGGAATGATAGTTAGTGGGTAGCTTTAAGGCATTCTTATTATCATAAAGCCTCATCTCAGAAAAATCCTTATGCAAGGCCATTAGTTTTTGGCCATCGAAATGGTAAAAACTGTCTTTTTCGCAACACATTCCGTTTATTAAGGCTTCGCCTGGTATATATGCACCTTCAAGATCCTTACATTGATGGTAAGGGCTGCCAGCACCGTCAATAACCATGATATTGCAGGTATCAAAAGGCGACATAGCCGCCGCGCTCCAGGCATGCGCCATATGATGAGAGATAGTAACAACCGGCACCTGTATATCCTCATCAAAGTAACGTTTGCCTGAATATTTTGCCGGAGAAATATCTATTTCAAAGTTAGCGGCCTGTACAATAAGGGCAAGATCATCAACTGCTATACCGGCTGCATCAAGACAATACTTTACAGTAAGATAATCATTGCCGCCATCATGTTTCAGTCTGGTAAGCCGTTCCTTTTCAATAGCTACGATAACTTCACCATCTTTTAAGATACAAGTAGAACCATCGTGCGAAAGGCCGGTACCTAAAATATACACGCTCATATTAAGTATTACTAAAGTAGGTGCAAGAACAGCCGCTAAAGGATGATATCAAGGATGTACCCGCCCGCCGTCATTGGAAAAAATCGCTCAATCCCGTTGACGATACTTTCGCACGCACCAACTATTTTTTTCTTTACGCCAGTCGAATTCATGATCATTTCGCTGAATTTGACATGATACGGTACAATCTGCCAGCTGTCAAAACCACTTCGCTGGCAAAGCGTATTCAGGGTTTTATAAGAATACACCTGCAAGTGATCCTGGTGGGCAGACTCGCGCGAGAAAAAGGAAAGCAATATATTTGAAAAGGACGTGGTATTCGGTGTAGAACAGATTAAACGTTTACCCGCGAAAGATTTTTTAAGGCTTAAAAAAAACTTCAGCGTATCCGGCAAGTGCTCAATCAGTTCGCCGGCGATAATAATGTCAATCGAATTAAAATCTATCCCCAGATTTTCAAGGTCGTAAATATCCCCGAATAAGATCTTTTCGCGTTCATTTAATATCAGCCCCTCTTTTGGCAACGATGGTGAGTTGTCCACACCGATATGCAGTTTTGAAACAGATGATATCTCATCGAATAAATACTCCGTTGAATCTCTTTTTATTAAAGCAGTTTCGTCGTAACAACCCAGGTCCAATACATTTTTCCCGCTGCAGGCAGCCTTAATATACTTAATACGGGATACGGTTTTAGGAACAGAGATTTTTTCGACGGGCGTATATTTTAAATCGGCCATGTAATAAGGTTAAGAAAAATTAGTACAATAGCGAAGTTAAAAATAAAGAATAACCATATAGTTAAATTATAAAAAACATCAAATTTAACCGCGCTTTTAATTATTCTGTATAAATTTAATAATTATAAACTTTATCCAATGACAACCGACCTATCAACCATCACTGATACAATGCCAGCATCTACAGAAGTGGGTAAGCTTGGCATAATGCAACTCAAAAGATTCTGGTATAAGAGTTCTTTCAGGGCATCAGCCGCTCACGTTAGCAAGCACGCGAATGAAGCAACGCTCGACAAGATCTGCCTGTATATTTTAGGGTTAGGCCTCGAACAAACTTACAAGCAGTTGGGCAATAACATGCTTACGTTTGACGAGTTTGAAGACTGGATAATTACAACTGCCGGCATGCCCATGGAAAGCGAGGTTACCCGTTTCAACGCAACCTTCCAGGAAAACAAACCCAGGGAAACACACCCTATTCCATCAGTACTCTCAGCCGCTGAAATAGATTTCTGGAACGAAAACGGCTACCTGATTATTAAAAATGCGATACCAAAAGAAGACTGCGAAATTTCTGTAGACGTAATATGTGAACACATCGGGGTAGACAAAAATGACCCGGATACGTGGTATACTAAAAATGATTCGCGCCAGGGGATTATGGTACAGCTTTTTCAACACCCTATACTTGTTAAGAACAGGTATTCGGATAAAATACGACAAGTATTTGAACAGCTTTGGCAACGAACCGATATTTGGGTATCTGCAGACCGTGTTGGTTTTAACCCGCCTGAAACAGAATTTTACAAGTTTCAGGGGCCAGACCTGCATTGGGATTGCAGCCTGCAACTGCCCGTTCCTTATGATTTACAGGGCATACTTTACCTTAATGATGTTGCTGCTAATCAAGGTGCCTTTACACTTGTGCCCGGCTTTCAGCACCGCCTTGAAGATTGGATAAAATCATTGCCGCCCGGCGCAAATCCAAGGCGACAAAACCTGCATGCACTTGGCAGTAAACCAATAGCGGCAGAAGCGGGCGACTTAATTATATGGCAACAGGCATTACCCCATGGGAGCAGCCCTAATACATCGTCAAAACCGCGCTTTGTTCAATATATTACCTACCTACAGGTAGACCACCAGGATCAGGAAATGTGGGTATGATCTTTGGGTTCCGTGAAAATTTTGCGCCGCACCTGAAACAATATGAGTTGGCTTTAGCTTTCTTTACATTATTTACTTTACCGTAGTTCATCATGTCTGGAAAATCTTTGCTGATAGGCTTCTTCATTGCTGTTCAATCGTTTATAATAGCTGGCACGCATTCTGCCTGCGCGCAATCAGGTGCGCTCAAAGTAATCATCATCCGGCACGGCGAAAAACCGGTTGACGGCGATAACCTTTCATGCGCAGGAATGAACCGTGCATTAAAACTTTCTGCAGTCATCACACAAAAATTTGGCAAGCCGGATTTTGCATATGCACCAGCGCCTTCAACAGGTAAAGCCACCAAGAACGTGCGCATGCTGCAAACTTTGTGGCCCCTTGCAATAAAATACAATCTGAATATTAATACGAAATACGCCGTCGGCCAAACCTCTGCCCTTGCTGCCAATTTGCTAAAACGCACCGGAACTGTTATTGTAGTATGGGAGCATGATAACATCCCCGCAATTGTAACGGCATTGGGTATTACCGACAAAAAGCTAAAATGGAAAGGCGAGAACTACGATGATATATGGATAGTCACCATAGATGGAAAGAAAAGGACGCTTTCAAAAGATAGCGAAGGCATCAATCCGGGCAGTACCTGCACTTTTTAAAAGCATTAAATAGTACTGTTATCAGACCATACACGCTTGTACATACTATCGAGTTTCGGCAAACTCGTAACAATGCGCTATATTTGATCGTATGCGATTTGCCTTTATTTTCCTGCTGTTTTTCGTCATTTCCTCGCCTCTTGCTTTTTCACAGACAGATCCCGACTGGACTACGGCAATTGCCCCTTTTCAAATTTCGGACCATCTGTACTATGTAGGAAGCAAAGATTTGGCGAGTTATCTTATTGTTACCCCCAAGGGAAATATCCTCATCAATGCTAACTTACCTTCCTCGCCACCATTAATAAGGCGCAGCGTAGGGCAACTGGGATTTCGTTGGAAGGATATTAAAATATTGCTTAACAGCCAGGCGCATTTTGACCATATGGGTGGTGCAGCGCAAGTGATCAGGGAAACCGGTGCTAAGAATATGGTGATGGATGACGACGTAGATGTGGTTAAAACCGGAGGAGAAAAGGATTTTTTGTCACCTTCACCTAATCTGGAACACTATCCGCCTTGCCAGGTCGACAGTGTACTTCATGACGGCAGCACGATCAGCCTTGGCGGAGTAAAACTTTATGCGAACAAGACCGCCGGGCACACGCGTGGATGCACAACGTGGACAATGCAGGACCATCTGCCAGGTGAGCCAAAGAACACCCGGCGAAATATTGTGATCATTGGCGGCACAAGTTTCTGGTCCGAGTATCATTTCGTCCCTACCGCCAATTCTAAAGAAAGCTATCCTGGTATTGCTGCTGATTTTGAAAAAACCTTTGCTAAACTACAGGCCCTACCATGCGATATTTTTTTAGGTGCCCATGGTAAGTATTTTAACCTGCTTACAAAGCTTGAGCGCTATGTAAAGGAAGGACCGAAAGTTTTCATTGATCCGAGCGGATACCGGAAATATGTTGCTGAGGCAAAAAATACCTTTTTTACAGAGCTAAGCAAGCAGCAAGCGACTACACATTGAACCGGTCAAATTCCGTTTAATCTCCATGTTGCTTTGTTTGCAACATCATTTCTGCAATTACTCTCGTGACTTGGGTAGGCGAATGACAGTCGCAGTTACTTAAGCCAATAACATAGATCTCTTCTTTCGGAATATATACGCCCATAGATTTAAAGCCAAATATACTTCCGCCATGCTCACGTGTGGGTATGCCGTTTATTTCTTTAATATGCCATCCGTAACCGTAGCTGATTTTTTGCCCGTTGTTTAAAGAGTAGGTTGAAAAGGCCTTTTGCGTCTCGACAGGATTAATTAGTAAATGATGTTCTAATGCATTCTGCCACTTCAGCATATCCCCTAACGTAGACATAAGCGATCCGGACGCAAAAGGTACGCTAAAGCTGATCTGTGTTTTATTAACATATCCGTTTGATTTTTTGTGATAACCGTAGGCTCGTTTGTAGATTACTTTTCTATCACTTGCATAGCAAGAATGCTCCATGCCTATCTTCTTAAAGATATTCTGTTCAATAAACTGTTCATAAGTCTGCCCGGAAACCAGCTCGATAAGGTATCCAAGCAATACATACCCGGAGTTATTATAATCGAACTTGTCACCAGGTGCAAAATCAACGGGTTCGTTCTTAAAAAAATCGACCATCATTTTCGGCGACATTTCCTTTTGTGAAATAGTAGACAGTGTGCTCATTTTCGTAAAATCCTTAATGCCAGAAGTATGGGTCAGCAAATGATGGATCAGGATATGGCTGCCTCCGGGATAATCAGGAACGTATTTAGCTACCGGGTCCATAACGTTCAACTTTCCTTGCTCTTCAAGCATAAGTACCGCCACTGCCGTGAATTGCTTAGTCATTGAACCTAATTCAAAAACGTTGTCTGTCCTCATGTCTGAGTCGAGTTCAATATTTGCCTTACCAAATGCTTTCGAATAGATGATCTGGCCTTTGCGGGCTACCATAAAAGCGCCACCCGGGCCGTTCGGATCATTAAATTCCGTTCTGATCACACTGTCTAATCTGGAGTCGAGTGATTGCGCCTCAGTATGAACAAAGGGCGCCCATATAAATGCAAAGAAGATGAAAGCTGAAGTAAGCGATGGAATTTTTAACATTTGTCTGTTTTCCCTCTGTGACGCTATTTAGCGAAGTGTGGTTACAGCTCTATTGTTTTTCTGCCAGGTGCCTTGCCGATCGTGATGATAAACAAAAAAAATCTGGCTGAAGACCCCTACCATACATCACTGGTGGAATAATTATATATACGCCATTCCCCCGGTTTATTCATATTCGAGCCTCTTGATACTCCGATAAAAATATTTTTCCGAAAAAACTACAAAATAGGTAGACTTTATATATCTTTGTACCGTAGTTCTGAATTTTCATTATCAAGAAAGATGGAGGGATAGGCCCTGCGAAGTCTTAGCAACCTGTACAAGTTATAAAGGTGCTAAATCCTGTCTGCTGTAAATGCAGAAAAGATAATGTTGACGATGTCTTTAAGCTCGTGCCGTTGTCTCCCACCCCTCCTTGATGATGATTTTAAACTACCAATTGCGTAATGCAACGCAGTTTTAACAGGCACACTGATGAAATTAAAACATTTACTAATCGCATTATCTCTTTTCGTTACCGCTGGATACACCCAAGCGCAAACTCCGGACGCAAGAGGATACATTGTAGCCGTTGGGCAGCAAGCCCCGGCCGATTTTGAACTGGTATTAAACAACGGTACTAAAACTACTTTAAAGCAATTGCGTGGCAAGGTGGTGGTGCTGCAATTTACAGCCAGCTGGTGCGTAGTTTGCCGCAAAGAAATGCCGCACCTGGAAGCAGAGCTCTGGAAAACATATCAGAACAAAAACGTAGTACTGATCGGTGTAGACCGCGACGAGCCACTGGCAACGGTTAATAAATTCCAGAAAGAGATGCAGATCACCTATCCGCTGGCACTGGATCCCGGCGCTGATATTTTCGGCCGTTTTGCTGATAAGAAAAGTGGGGTTACCCGTAACGTGGTGATCGACCAGACCGGCAAAATTGTGTACCTCACCCGTTTGTATGACGAGCAGGAATTTGCCAACATGCTGAAAACGATTGACGCACTGGTGAATACCAAAACTGCCGCAATCAATTAAACAATTAAAAAATAGCTTAAATCTGCCATTCTCAAACTGCTGCTTACAGCCATTTGGGTTGGCGCACTTATAATACGTATCTAAAAAAATGAAAACAACTACTGCCGGTTTTAAAAAGCGAACGCCATTCGTTCAATCTGACTACGTTACCTCTATACTACCCCTATCCCCTGCCTGCACATGCTGTATGTGCTGCTGTTGTTAGCCCCTCCGCTCTGTTCATGAAGCTTATGCCGCTGCGGCATAAAGCACTCAATTCTCCTTACTGACAATTTAATTTATCTGAAGGTGTGAAGCTGCCATGGGCTATTGCTATGGCTTGCCTTATACCCAAACTAAAACGCTTACGAATACAATCATGTACAAAAATTACAAATTGCTTGTTGCCTTATTGCTGCCTTTTATCTTTTTGCAAGCAGTAAACGCACAAGCTGTTAAAATATCCGGGACAGTTACCGGGAAATCAGACGGGCAACCACTACCCGGGGTTACCGTCGTGGTTAAAGGTACTACCACAGGTACCCAAACAGGAATAGACGGCAAATTCACCATTAATGCCCATAAAAATGATATCCTGCGGTTTTCATACATTGGTTATGCCGCTAAAGAGATCACCATAACCGGCGACCAGACAGGCATACAAGTGGTGCTCGAAGAAGCACAAAATGCCCTGAACGAGGTAGTGGTAACGGCGTTGAATATCTCGAAAGATAAAAAGTCGCTCGGTTATGCCGTGCAGGGCTTAAAATCAAAAGACATTTCAGAAGCCAAGGAAACCAACTTCGTAAATGCGCTGTCAGGCAAGATCGCAGGCGTACAGGTCACCAATAGCCAGGGCGATATGGGTTCTTCACGCATCGTCATCCGTGGCGAAACTTCTATCTCTGGTAATAATCAGCCGCTGTTCGTAGTAGATGGTGTAATAGTAGATAACTCGCAGTTCCAGGGCAATGCTGGATCACGAGATTTCCCGAATGCCATTTCCGACCTTAACCCTGAAGATATCGAATCCATCAGCGTACTGAAAGGCCCTAATGCTGCCGCGTTGTACGGTTATCGTGCTGCTGCTGGTGTGATCCTTATTAAAACAAAAACAGGCAAAGGCGTTAACGGCCTCGGTGTAAACATTAATTCAAATACCAGTTTTGCCACTATTAAAACCCTGCCTGATTTCCAGAACCAGTACGGCCAGGGATCTAACGGAAAGTTTAGCTATGTAGATGGCAAAGGCGGCGGTATTAATGACGGCGTGGACGAAAGCTGGGGCCCGGCGCTAAACGGACAGCTGATCCCTCAGTTCTTTTCTAACGGGCAGGCGGTACCCTTCGTGGCGCACCCGAATAACGTGCGCGATTATTTTAAAACCGGTGTAACGCTAAACAACGGGGCGGCAGTAGCCGGCAGCGGCGATAAATTTGATTACCGCTTATCCTACAACAACCTGCACCAAACCGGCGTAATTCCCAATACCTCGCTCGGTAGAAATTCCTTTATGCTGAACAGCAGTTTCAAGTTGTCGCCGAAGGTAACCGTTACCACTATTGCTAATTATATTAAAGATGATGCCGATAACCTGCCGGGTGCCTATGGTAAACGCGCGACCAGTACCATGCTGCAGTTTATCTGGTTCGGCAGACAAGTGGATGTCAGTCGTTTAAAAAACTACCGCGACGCCAACGGTAATACCTTTAACTGGAACAACAGTTACTACTCTAACCCCTACTTTATTGCCTATGAAAATACGGTCGGCCAGTATAAGAACCGTTTGATCGGAAGTGTCGAACTGAATTATAAGATTGCCGAAGGCCTATCGGCCAACTTCCGCACCGGTACAGATTATTATAATGACAGACGTAAGATCAAAGTAGCATACGGAACTAATGGTACACCGTATGGTTCTTACGAAGAAGATGCCTATACCGTCAATGAAACCAATACCGAAGCGCGCTTACAATACACCAAAAAGCTGAACAAAGACTTCTCGATCGATCTGTTAGGCGGTGGCAACATCGGTACTATTTTAAACGAGCAGAACGACCAGGTTGCGCCTAAGCTGGCTGTTGCCGGATTGTACACCTTGAGCAACTCGCGCGATCCGCTGGTATCTTCTAACTACTATGGAAAACTGAAAACTTACAGTTTGTTCGGTTCAGCACAATTAGGTTTCAGGAATTACGCTTTCTTAAACGTTACCGGCCGTAACGACTGGTCGTCTACACTGCCGGAAGCCAACTTATCTTATTTCTACCCGTCGGTGAACGGCAGCTTGGTACTATCCGAAGCTTTGGATATCAAAAGCAACGTGCTTACTTACGCCAAACTGCGGGGTGGCTGGTCTAAAGTGGGTAAAGCCACTACCCCTTACCAGTTGATCAACACCTATAACTTTACTGCGCCTTTCGGTTCTAACCCGCAGCAAAGCGCTGCCAGTGTCGACCTGAATGCCAACCTTAAACCAGAGACGACTACTTCTGGTGAAGCAGGCTTTGAACTCGGCTTTTTCAGGGACAGGGTTCGGTTAGATGTCAGCGTTTACAACACCAACAGTATCAACCAGATTCTTAATGTTGATGTAAGCCCAACCACCGGCTTCAGCCAAAAGCTGATTAACGGCGGAAAAATCAACAATAAGGGTTTAGAAATTCAGTTGGGCTTAACGCCACTTAAGACAAAGGATTTCACCTGGGATGTAACCACCAACTTCTCTACCAACAAAAGCAAGGTGGTTTCGCTGGATGCTGAAGGCAGACTGCAAAGCTACGTGTTAGGCACCAACAGAACTGTGCAGGTACTGGCCGCCGTTGGCCAGCCTTATGGTACCCTATATGGAAATGCTTACCAGCGCAACGCTAACGGTGATATCGTAATTGGTGCGAATGGAACACCGGTAATTAATCCTACCAAGCAATATCTTGGAAAATACACACCAAAATGGTTGGGAAGTATCAACAACAGCTTTACCTATAAAAGGGTATACCTCAGCTTCCTGGTAGATGCGCGCGTGGGCGGTTCCATCTACTCTAATACCAACCGTACAGGTACATACACGGGCGTGCTAGCTTCTACCCTGCCTGGCCGCGGCGAAGCAAATGGTGGCTTAGCCTATTATTACCCGGGTAACAACACCTCAACAACAGCAGTAAAATTGAGTACCGGCGCAGCTCCGAATGGCGAAACCGTATACCACGATGGGATGGTGTTCAAAGGTGTAAAAGCCGACGGTACACCTAACAACACTGTGATCCCCGCCCAATCTTACTATAAAGGTTTTACCAATGTTGATGAAGCCTTTGTGTACGATGCTTCTTACGTAAAACTGCGCGAGGTTAAACTGGGCTACAGCTTACCTTCAAAATGGATTAAAGGTATCGGGTTGCAAAGCGCTACTATTTCGGCAGTAGCGCGTAACCTGTGGATCATCCATAAAAACGTACCGAACATTGATCCGGAAGTGGCCTTTAATACCGGCAACGGACAGGGCCTAGAAGATTTAACCTTGCCTACCGTTCGCAACATTGGTTTTAACATCAACCTTAAATTCTAAAGAAAATGAAACTTAACTATAGATCGATCGTCATTGCCGGAACGTTACTGCTATCATTAACGGCCTGCAAAAAAGACCTTACCGATATTAATCAGAACCCCAACGCGTCGCAGAATGCGCAGCCGGATTACCTGCTAACCGCTGCTACCAAAGCCACGGCAGATACCTATTGGGGAACCAGCAATAATATGGACGCTTCATTATTGTTTGTTCAGCACTGGGCTAAAATACAGTATACCGACCCGGACAGGTACATCTATTCAAACAGCGCCTTCCAGGATCTGTGGACCATAGGTTATTCTAAGAGTATCATCAACCTTAACCAAATCATTAAACTGGCAGATGCACAAGCTAATCCAAATTACAAGGGAGTGGCATTGGTGCTGCGTTCATGGGTATTCCAGTTAGTTACTGATGCTTATGGCGATATTCCATACCAACAGGCAGCAAATATCGATACCTATCTTACGCCTAAATATGATGCACAACGCGATGTCTACTTCGCCCTGCTGGACGACTTAAAAACAGCGCAGGCCAACCTTAACCCGGCTGGTAAAGCAGTAGCCGGTGATGTAATTTATAGTAACAATATTAGCTTGTGGAAGAAGTTTGCCAACTCGCTCCGCCTGCGTATTGCATTACGCATTGCCGACCGAGAACCGGATAAAGCCAAACAGGTATTGGCAGATATCCAGGCCGAGGGCGGCAGCTATATCAGCTCAAACAGCGAAATTGCGCAATTGGTCTATCTGGACTCACCAAACCAGAACCCTATCAGCAATTTGTTTGACACCCGCGATGATTACCGCATCAGCAAAACCATCGTCGATAAACTTTTCGCACTGAACGACCCTCGTCTACCTATATATGCTGCTAAAACTAAAGATGCTACACCACAAACCTATGTGGGTATCCCCAACGGACTTTTAGTTGGCGATGCCAGTGCACTTGGCTTTACTAAAACTTCTAAACCCGGTTCTTATTTCACTGCGCCGCATGCCCCTGCTGTAATTATCAGCTATGCAGAAGTATTGTTCGACCGATCAGAGGCGGCTGCAAGAGGCCTTACGGGCGAAAACCCGGCCGACCTTTATAACCAAGCGGTACGTGCATCGCTGCAACAATACGGCATTGCAGATAATGATATCAATACCTACTTAGCTAATGCAGCAGTGAAATATGACCCTGCCAACTACCGGAAATCAATCGGCGAGCAGAAATGGATTGCTTTATTCGGGCAAGGGCTGGAAGCTTTCGCCGAATGGAGGCGCCTGGATTATCCGCAACTGCAACCAGCGGTAGCCGGTGTATTAAATGGGCAGATTCCATTAAGGTTTATTTACCCCGGTACAGAACAATCACTCAACGGCGCTAACTACACAACCGCCGTTAAACGCCAGGGACCAGATGTACTAACAACACGCCTTTGGTTTGATGTGAAATAACAATTTCAGGTTATTCAGCGATTCATCCCGAGAAAGTTATCCCTGCCGGTTACCCCCGGTGGGGATTTTTATTTTAAATGCTTCTTTTTTTCTGGATAAAATTAGGTTAGTGAGCCTGACAGCTTTTAAGTTTAAAACATTTCTTACACCAAATGGTTGTAATACTAACTTTTCACTACTTTTTAACGAAAACACTAAACTTTTATTGTTGTTAGAAAAAAGTTTACAGCTATTTTCATTATCATTATAAAGTCTTAGCCGATCCTAACTAATTGAAATCAATGAAAGAAGCTGTTTACAAGCTTGATGGCCTTAAAATGTGCCTGTTGCTTTTGGTGCTTTATTGTACCGCATGCAGCTTGCCCTGCAAACCCGGGAAAGAACATGCTCAATTATTTAACGAACTGCTAGAACATGCCACCTTACTCAAAGACAGTGGCGATAGCCAAAAGGCAATCAGGTTCCTGGATTCTGCTTATCGTACTGTAAAGGACGCAGGTCCCGGCGACCAGAGCCGTTATTTAGACTTCCGTGCTAAGCTGGCGCTCCAACAGGGTAAATATCAGCAGGCTAACCTATATGCGGATAGTATTTTGCATTTGCTTGCTGCACACGCGAAAGACCCTAATTATAACATCTATTATGCCGAAGCCTACCTTACCAAAGGTGATATCCTTTTTGTGCAGGGGCTATACAGCTATGCGTTTCAGTATTTCTATAAAAGCAAAATTGTGGCTTCTTCGCAGGTTGAAACACACGCCTATCATCGCTACCTGGCCCACTATTTCGATCGTCGGGCAATGATCAGCTTCAAGCAGGAGCAATTTGACACTGCCGCCTGTTATTACCGCAAGATGATTGCTGCATTGGATAGTACCGACCGGAACACCTACTCTTATGTTTACGATACCCAGGGGGCATTAAGTAACGTTGCTGCCAGTTACTGGCGTTCCGGTAAGGCTGACAGTTCCCTGCACTATTATAACCGCTGTCTTGACTTTATCGATCAACATCAGGCGGCCTACCCGTTGAAAAAAGATTTTTTCCTGATGGCGAAGGGTGTTTGCCTTGGAAATATGGGCGACCCCTGGATGCTGAAACGGAATTATAAAAAAGCAGAGGAGTTATACCTGGCTGATATTGCTATCAACGGGAAGAAAGGCCGTTACGAGCAGGACGCCTTGATGACCCGCTTAAAATTAGCTAAGTTATATACGCAGACTGGCCGGTTTGAAGAAGCCGGTGTGGTACTTACCTCTGTTGGGCAATCGCCCGTGCTGGCTGATGCCGATAGTGAAATCAGTTTTTTAATGACCAGGGCAAATTATTACAAGGCAACCGGCCATTACGCCGAAGCGCTGAATGATATGTTAAAGCGGTCGGCCATCAGGGATTCCGTTACCGTCCTCAAACGTAAATTATTAGGGGTAAACTCGGGTGGTATGTTCGCTGTGCTGGAAAAAGATTACCAGAACGAGGCGCTCGCCAAGCGTGACGAATTGAAAAATTACCTGCTTTGGGCGGCCAGCATCGCAGTGGGAATGAGTTTATTAACTATCCGGCTTTTAATAAAACATACAAAAACGGCCAAAAAGCATATCGAAGAGGCAAATGCGCGTAACCAGGAACAACAACTAACACTCCACGCATTGGCTGAAAGTAATAAAGAGAACGCACGGCTTTCAGGAATATTAGCCCATGATCTGAAAAACCCTATACATGCCATTTCTACCATAGCTACCCTAATGCTTGAAGATGACAGAAGCGAAGAAGACCGGGAAATGCTGGGCCTGCTGAAAGAGTCTATCATGAAGCTGAACGATATTGTAAACGACGTGCTAAAAAAAGGCGAGGACATTAATCTGACAGCGTTACACCTGGTAAATACAGACATTGCTGCATTATTACGGCACAGTGTTACCTTACTACAGTTTAAAGCCGGTGAGAAACAACAGCGGATTATTAAATCGCGCGTAAAAAAACTGATTATCCGGATAGACCAGCATAAGATCTGGCGGGTGATCAACAATCTTTTGGTGAATGCGATAAAGTTCAGTCCCCGTGGAACCACCGTACGCGTTTCGCTTGAAGAAGACGAGAACGATACCGTTAAAATAGCCATACAGGACGAAGGCATCGGGATACCGGATGAACTTAAACCACATATATTCACCCGATCTGGTAATGCGCAGCGGACGGGCACTGCAGGTGAAGAAACCTTCGGGATTGGACTATTTACCTCCAGGCAGATTGTTGAAGCCCATGGTGGAAAGCTCTATTTCGAAAACCCGGAAACCGGTGGAACTATCTTTTACCTGATCTTACCTCTAAAACAACGGACAGACATTTAGTATCGACTCACAATAGCTTTTCAAAAGCTGGCAGGTTAACAAAACTGCCTTAAAAACGCTTAGTTTTTCCAAAATCATCCTAAAGTATGAGCGTTATTCCCTCAAAATAACAGACTTTTGAAAGAAAAACTAAACCGGGTGGCAGAAGCCCAATAACACAAACATCATGAAAAAAGTAACCGGCCTTGGTGGCATTTTCTTTAAATGCAAAGACCCTAAAAGTATGAACGACTGGTATGCGCAAAATCTGGGTTTACCTACCAGCGATTATGGCGCAAACTTTGAATGGCTGCATGCTGATGACCCTTCAAAAAAAGGAACTACCGTATGGACTACCTTCCCTGACACGACCAAATACTTCAACCCTTCTGAAAAGCCGTTTATGATCAATTACCGTGTTGAAGATCTGGCTGCCCTGGTTGAAGAATTGAAAAGTAATAACGTAACCATTGTTGATGAAATAGCCGTATACGATTATGGCAAATTCGTCCATATACTTGATCCCGAAGGCAACATCATTGAACTTTGGGAACCCACCGAAGAATAATTGAAGATAATTAGCATAAGCGCAGCGCTCCCGGTTGCTTTAGGAGCGCGGCTTTAACAGGCTTTTAAATATTACAAAAACCGCATTTTCTCTTCCTCCAGATCCAGGAAAAGCAGGTGTTTGCGAATCACTTCTTCCAGTATGGCATTCTGCTCGTCATTTTGCTTTGCCAGCCAGGCCCTTTGCTCATTTAGTATTTCGCGATAAATGGTTTTCGAATCCTCAGCAAGTGAAGTTGCGTCAGATTCAGCTTGGTTCGCCTCCCATTTCTGCGCCATTTGCCGCAATACTGGATGATCAGTCAGCTTATCCTGATAATTTTCATTCAGATATTTTAATGCCAGTTGGTTTAACTGCCTCCGAAGATTCCGGTACATTTCATCTTCAGGTAGGTCGTAATCGGGGTCCGTCAGGTTGAGACGCCTGATAATTGCCGGCAAGGTTAACCCCTGCACCAATAAAGTGGTCAGGATCACCACAAACGTTATAAATAGGATCAGGTTCCTTTCGGGGAATTCAGCACCACTTTTTAGGGTCGCGGGGATAGATAAAGCGGCCGCTAATGACACTACGCCCCGCATGCCAGCCCATCCAAGCACAAATGGCCCCTTTACACCTGGGTTGCGTGTGTCGGCCACGGTAATATAGTTTCGGGCAATCAGGGTAACTACTACTGCGCCGTAAGCCGAAATCAACCGGGTAACTACCAGCACCAGGGTAATCAATAAGCCATAACCAACTGCCGAGATCATGGTTACCCGCTCCAAGCCGGCGGTAATCTGCGGCAGATCTAATCCAATGAGCATAAATACCAAACCGTTAAGCATAAAGCTTAAACTTTCCCACACGTTCACCGTGCGCAACCTGGAAGAACTGCTCAAAAAATTAAGGCGATGATTAGATAACAATAAGCCGCCGCCGACTACCGCCAATACACCAGAGCTACCGATTTCTTCACCAATGATGTACATGGCATAAGGTGTGACCAGTGTCAGTACGATGTCCATGTTGGCATCGGTAGGCAGAAACTTATGCATTTTCATGATAATGTACCCTACCAGCAAACCACTACCGATACCGCCCAGAATCATCCATACAAAGGTGAGCGCAGCCTGGTGCCAGAGGAATTGGCCCGTACCTACAGCAATCAGTGCAAAACGGAAAATAATCAGCGAAGACGCATCATTCAATAAGCTTTCACCTTCAAGAATGGACGATATGCGTTTCGGTACTTTAACAAATTTTAATATCGCTCCCGCGCTTACGGCATCCGGCGGCGAAACGATACCGCCGAGCAAAAAGCCCAGCGCCAGCGAAAAGCCGGGAATAAAATAATTAGCCGCCAGCGCCACCACCAGGGCATTCAAAAAAACGACGACGAAAGCAAAACTCCCGATTACGCGGCGCCAATGCCATAGTTCTTTCCACGAAATTTGCCAGGCGGCATCGTAGAGAAGGGGAGGCAAAAAAATAATAAAGATCAGTTCAGACTCGATGTGCAGATTAGGGATAGCCGGTACCAAACTTATAAGTAACCCAGCCAGCACCAGCAATACAGGATAGGCTACCCTGATTTTATTGGCCAGCATAATCAGCAGCAAAATAGCAACGACAAGACAGAGGTAGAACGGAAAATTATCGACCATCGGCGAGGGCTTTTAATTGTAACAGATCAGGAAATTCTAACTATAAAAATACCGTTCTGCCTCAATTAAGTTTAAACAATCTTCTCTTTTATATTTCCGGTGGACTGCGATAGCAATCCGTAAAATCGCCTCATTCGCGATTTATAAATTTATTCGTAGGTAATAATGACGGCAGCTATTGCCTATTCTTTATCAATTATTATTTTTACTTTCTTAGATAAACCTGTATTATTTTTCATCGTGGCCGGAGGCGTTTCCTGCCTAGCAAATTTATGGCGGACAAAAAAATTGCTTACCTGATTTTAGCGCACGAATCGCCTGCGGGGGTGTTCCGATTAATTAATAAACTACAATCGCCGCGGTCTGTCTTTTTCATACACGTCGACTTAAAGACCAACCTTGCACCCTTTATAACCGGTGCACCGGATAATGTGCTGTTTATTAAAAAAAGGGCAAGAATAAACTGGGGAAGCTATCGTATGGTACAGGCCACCATTAACGGACTAACCGAAATTTGTGACAGTAAATACGATATTGGCCGAATTGTCTTGTTGAGCGAAACTACCTACCCTCTTATGGCGATTGGCAGTATCAGTCATTTTTTTGACAATAATGAACCGGTAAACTTCGTAACAGTTAATACTGCACCACAATGGCCGGACGGCGAGATCAGGGTGAAAAGCATTTACCTGGATAATTTTAACTTCAAGGGCAGGTATCTGCTTCAGCGAATTTTAAATTGGCTGCTTCCGCAAAGAATCATTCCTTCAAACCTAACTATTGCAGGCGGTTCGCAATGGTTTGCCATCACCCGCGAAGCGGCTGCTTATTGTATAGAATTTGTAAAACACAATCCGGCTTTTTGCCGCTTATTTAAATATTCCTGGGCACCAGACGAAAGCTTCTTTCAAACCATCCTGTACAATTCACCACTAAAAGCTACTATCGTAAGCGATGATCTCCTCTACACGGATTGGTCTGAGCATAAAGCCAGTCCCAAGATCCTTACCTTGGCTGATGCAGAACGGATACTATCTTCAGGGAAACTGTTTGCAAGGAAGTTTCCAATGAAAGATGATGGCATCATTGCACTGATTGACGAAAAAACAGCAAGCAATTGAGCTGCGCTGCTTTCCGGCGATAGCTGATTAGATTTCGTTTTAATTGTCGGAAAAGACCTTCATCATGTCGCTATTGGCCTCAACCTTTTTTAGCAATGATAACTAAGTTTGCAAAGGCGCATGCTTGAGGATCATTAACCAATAACCTTTATTAATAAAACCATCAGACTATGGAAACTTCAGAGAAAAAAGTAATTACCGTTGAAACCGAAGTAAACGCTCCGATCGAAAAAGTTTGGGAGCTATGGAGCAAACCTGAACATATTACGCAGTGGTGTGTAGCTACCCCTGAATGGCATACGCCATATGCAGAAAATGATTTACGTGAAGGCGGCCGGTTCATGACCCGTATGGAAGCAAAAGATGGCAGCTTCGGGTTTGACTTGCCCGGCACTTATACCAAAGTAAAACAACATGAACTGATCGCCTACACCATGGATGACGACAGAAAAGTTGTTATTCAATTCAGCGGCAGTAACCCTGTTAAAATTAGCGAGTCTTTTGAAGCAGAACAAACCAACCCTATAGAAATGCAGCAGTTAGGCTGGCAGGCAATACTGGACAACTTTAAGAAATATGCAGAAGCCGGTAATTAACCGTCACTTGTTATGCGGCCTCACGGGCCGCAGTTTTAGCCAAAAAACTAAGATACGGTAAGCTCTCCGCGTAAGTCGGTTTCCAAAAGCGCTTTTACCTGCTGCGGGTCTTCATACTGGCCTAACAGGTACATGGTTTTGGTGATGGCCGCCTCGTAGGTCATGTCGTAACCATTGGCAATACCCATATCTTTTAATTCGCGGCTGGTTTCGTAACGGCCAAGTTCTACGGAGCCTACCTTACATTGCGAGATATCCACAATCACCTTACCGCTTTTGATCGCATCCTTCAGGCAATCAATAAACCATTGGTCTGTAGTGGTATTTCCCGAGCCAAAAGTTTCCATTACGATACCCCTCACATCTGAATTTACAATGCTTTCCACCACTTTAGGGCTAATACCCGGATAAAGCTTCAGCACCGCTACAGAATTGTCCAGTTCTTTATGAACCACCAACTCTTGATTATCATCTGCCGGGTGACGGATATCATTAATGCTGAACCTTAAGTGAACGCCGGATTCGGCAAGTATGGGATAGTTTGGCGAACGGAATGCCTCGAACTTAGAAGAGTTGTATTTGAACGACCGGTTCCCCCTGAACAGTTTGTAGTCAAAATAGATACAAACCTCGGGTACACGCGCTTTACCGTTCTTTTTAGCCTTTGCAATTTCTATAGCCGTCATCAGGTTTTCCTTCGCATCTGTCCGGATAGCGCTGATGGGTAGCTGCGAACCGGTGAAAATAACTGGCTTGGTCAGGTTTTCAAGCATAAAGCTTAAAGCAGAGGCGGTGAAGGCCATGGTATCAGATCCGTGCAGGATCACAAAACCGTCCACCTCGTTATAATGGCGTTGGATCAATTCCGCAAGCTGACTCCAGATCTCCGGGTTCATGTTCGAAGAGTCGATGATCTGATCAAAAGAGTGTACCTTGATACGACAATTCAATCTTTCAAGCTCGGGAACATTATCCATTATCTGCTCAAAATTAATTGGCTTGAGCACTTTTGTCTTTGGATCACTCATCATACCGATGGTGCCACCGGTATAAATGATCAGTATCTGGCACATGTAATTTTCAGGTTTCGCTATAAAAATAAAAAAATCTCGTTATAATCTACGTCACACACCAAATATCCTCACCGAGTTTTCGGTGGTGATACGGGCTACTGTCTCGGTATCTGTATGGTGCAGGTCAGCTATCTTCTCTGCAACAAATTTTAAATAAGAACTCTCGTTCGGCTTACCTCTATACGGAACCGGCGTTAAATAAGGTGCATCGGTTTCTAAAACGATATAGTCTAATGAAATATTTTCCACCACCTTATCTAATCCGGAGTTTTTGTAGGTAACCACACCACCGATGCCCAGGTAAAAACCCAGACCAATTGTTTGATGCGCCTGTTCTTCGGTTCCACTGAAGCAATGAAAAATCCCGCGCAGCTTTTCAGTTTTGTTACGTTGTAGTACCTCAAAAACCTCGTCGAAAGCGTTACGGCAGTGGATCACAATCGGCAGATCAAGCTCATTCGCCCAGGCAATCTGCTGTTCAAATGCCTTTACCTGTTCTGCCAAGGTGGTTTTATCCCAGTAAAGGTCTATGCCGATCTCCCCTACTGCATATATCTTCTTTCCCGGGAGCAGGCCTTGCTTTATCTTTTCCAGTTGGGCTTCCCAGCCGGGCTTAACATCGCAGGGATGAAGGCCAAGCATGGCAAAGAAATATTGCGGATAAGCCTCTGTCAGTTGCCAGATCAGCTCTACAGATTCTGCATCCACGTTCGGCAGAAATAAACGACTTACTTTATTATCGAGGCAGCGTTGTAGCATTGCCTCTCGTTTAGCCATATCCCTTTCATAATAGAAATGGGTATGTGTATCGGTTAACACCATGCTGCAAAAGTAAAAAGCCTTCTGTTTTCGCAGAAGGCTTTTTGATAACTTTAGAAATCAATTACTTTTTTTAACCGCTTTTTTGGTCGTCGTGGTTTTCTTAGTTGCCGTTTTAGTGCTCTTAACCGGCGTTTTTGAAGCGACAGGCGGTGTATGTTTCGCAGGGAAAATCCTCACCATAATTACGTCGAATACCAGCGTACTGAAAGGCGCGATATCCTGCCCTGCACCCTGCGCACCATAAGCCAGTTTAGAAGGAATCACCAGTTTGGCTGCTGCACCTTCTGGTACCAGCATCAAGCCTTCATCCCAACCGGGAATCACCTGTCCCTGACCCAGAATAACTTTAATCGGTTGATAAACGCGATTAGGCTGTTGCAGGTTAGCTTCTTTGGCTACGGCTTCGATACTGGAATCAAACACCTTACCGTCAACAGTGCGGCCGACGTAGTTAACCAGAACGGTATCGCCGGCAAGCGCCCGTTTACCGCTTCCTTTTTCTGCAACAGAAGTAATCATATACTTCAGGCCGGAAGGGGTAGTTTTTAACGCTAGTTTGTTATCTGCAATATATTTTTCTGCGTTAACAGATTCGCTTTGCTCCATTTTAGCAACGGCCGCTTTACGTTCGGCAATGGCCTCGTCCAGCGTTTGCACCTTTTCAATTTTTACACGGAAAATGATGTTACTGTTTACCGGTAAATAAGGCGGGCGTTCCTGCTCATGTCCTTTAAAAACAGAATCAGTAGGCACTTTAATCATTACACTATCATTTACGGCCAGCAGCGGGAATACATCCATCGGATCCAGATTATTCTGCGCCGGACCAAGCTTGATCTGCAACGGGTGACCTACTTTATACGTGCTGAACAATACAGAATCCTTTTCTGTGGTTTGCACCATTTGCAGGGTTACAATATCATCCAGCTTTAATTTCTGCCCGTTACCTGCTTTAAGCACAACGTACGATAAGCCTTTAGGACTACGGAGGGTGGTTTGCGCTTTTACCGATACAGCGGCAAGCAGCACAAAACCAAGTATTAAATATTTCTTCATATCAGAATCAATAACGGCCGCAAGTAGCTTTTACTGCGGCCGTTTCAAATTATTTTTTCTCTGCCTGTGGTTGTGCCGGTGGCAACGCAGGTTGCTGTGGCTTCGGCGCGTTAGGATTTGGGTGAACGATGTTAACTACCTCTACATCAAACGCCAGCGGTGTGTAAGGGCCAATGATCTGGTAACCTTGCTGCCCGTAACCCAGGCTTGAAGGGATCACCATGGTAGCTTTAGCTCCTTTATTCAACAGCATTAAGCCTTGCTCCCAGCCTTTGATCACCGCGTTTTGGCCAAGTGGCAAACGGATAGGCTGATAAGGGTTCATTGGGTTAAGCTTACCTGCCTTTTCGGCTTCGCTCTTTATATTGGTATCAAATACTTTACCGTTCAGGAACTTACCTACATAGCTGATCACTACGGTATCACCTTTTGCAGGAGTTGGGCCAACACCAGGTTTGGTAATTTTATAATATAAACCAGAATCGGTTTTAGTAGCGTCGATCTTATTATCGGCAAGATATTTCTTGATCTTCGCCGGTTCGGCAGTTTTCAGTTTCTCAGCTTCGCCTTTAAAGTAAGCATCCACACGGCCTGCAAACACCTGGTCGTTCAGCTTACCTTTTTGAATTACCTTGTCAATCTTTACTTCGTAAACAAAGTATTTGCCTTTGAAGCCCGGAGGTTTAGGTAAGCCTTTTTTGAACAAAGAATCTGCATTGATTTTTACTACTGCGCTATCACCTTCGCTCATTTTCATCAGTACAGAATAAATATCGCCTTTAAACTGTAATTTCTGAGGCATCGGGAAGCTATAAGGGCGTCCGGAATCGTAGCTGCTTGAAAGCACAGAATCGCCATCTGTTTTGGTAACAACGTCGATGCTTACAAAATCGCCACCCTGGATAGCAGGGCCGCCTTTATCGGTAACGATGTTATAAAGTACGCCATCATCACCCTTCTTAAATCCGCCGCCGCAGCTGGCAAGGCCAAGCGCTGCAACCGCTAAAAACATGAAGTGTTTTTTCATCTGATTAATTTCGATTTTATTGTATTAAAAGTGTTTTATATTCGGGTAAGATAGATTTGAATTTGGCCACAACTTCGGTAAGGCTATCATCTGAATGCCCACCGGCTGCATTGCGGTGGCCGCCGCCGTGGAAATATTTCTTACAGATCTCGTTCGCCGGGAATTCGCCGGTTGAGCGCAGCGACAGTTTCACACGATCCGGCCGTTCTACGATGAACGCAGCCAGCCTGATACCCGTGATAGAAAGCGCATAGTTTACAATGCCCTCGGTATCGCCGGTGGTAATATGATATTTTTCAAGTTCGGCACGTGTTACAGTGATCAGCGCCGTGTTATATTCAGCAAATACTTCGAGTTTATCTGCAAGGCAATGGCCCAGAAAACGCAAACGGTTTTCTGTTGCACTATTGTATACCAATTCGTGAATGCGCCAGTTAACCGCACCGGCATCTATCAGGTCTGCAACGATACGGTGTACGGAAGCTGTTGTGGTAGGGAACCGGAACGAACCAGAGTCGGTCATGATGCCGGTATACAGACATGTTGCCACATCTTTATTAATCAGTCTGGGCAGGTTAAGCTCCCTGGTCACTAACTCATACACTAACTGCGCAGTGGCACTGGCATTAATGTTCCAGTAACGGAAATCATCAAAATCCTGCGGATCCAGGTGATGATCGATCATTACCTTCAATGCCTTGCTTTCGCCCACCCTGTCGCCTACCTCATTGATGCGCGAAAGCGCGTTGAAATCCAGGCAAAAGATCAGGTCTGCTTCAGCAATAAGCCGGTCGCTTTCTGCAGGCTTTTCTGTATAGATGATTACACTGCCGTTGCCGGGCAGCCAATCAAAAAATACGGGATAATCTGTCGGGGTAATTACGGTTGCGTGGTGCCCTAACTGAATTAAACAGTTGTACAAACCCAGCGAAGAACCAATGGCATCGCCATCGGGCTTGTGATGAGTGGTAATGACTATTTTTTTAGGTTGCTTTAATAGTTCAGAAAGCGCAGCAATATCTAACATCAGTTAAAAACAGAATTGCAAAGCTAATTAAATAAATTAAATAGCCGCTATGAATATTTGAAGTAAAGGCTTTAGTTCTCAGGTTAAAACAGTACTTTTGCCGCAATTTTTTGAACATCATGGAAACCAACAAAACATTTACAATGATAAAACCGGATGCTGTAGCCAATGGCCATACCGGTGCTATTTTAGACCAGATCATTAAGGCTGGCTTCAGCGTTAAAGCGATGAAGTTAACTTCACTCAGCACTGAAAAAGCCGGACAGTTCTACGCTATCCACAAAGAGCGCCCGTTCTTTAACGACCTGGTAAAATTCATGACCAGCGGACCTATCGTTGCTGCTATTTTAGAAAAAGAAAATGCGGTAGAAGATTTCAGAAAACTGATCGGTGCAACAGACCCGAAAAAAGCCGAAGAAGGTACCATTCGTAACAAGTTTGCAGAATCTATCGAAGCTAACGCTGTGCATGGTTCAGACTCTGATGAAAACGCTGCGATAGAAGGAAGCTTCTTCTTCTCTGCTTTCGAGAGAGTGTAACTTTTTACTTAAAGATAAATGTGATTTTACAGGCAGTTAACTGCCTGTTTTTTTTTGTTATAAGATTGGATTTCTTAGTTGCTATTGATACTTTAGCAAGTACGAATAGGACAACACTAAACCAATAATCTTTACGCTCAAAAAATAATTGTCTAATAAACTTCAATAAAGGCTCCGATGAACAATAGTTTGCTCAAAACCATGCTAAGATATGTGCTGTATGTGGTTACGATCCCGGTAATTCTGCTGGGAAGTTTCGAGCTGTTTATCAACCACCCCGAAGTGCAGCTGGCTTTTTGGGTGCCGGGTATTGTACTGATTGCCTACTCGGTAATCCGTGATGACTTTTATGCGCGTAACTTTAAATTGCTTAAAGGAAAATAAGCTCTTCTACCAGGTTGCTTTCTGCCCGCTCGTTTATCTTTTCGATAATCTGGCCTCTGATGAGCATTAACTCGTTTTTGATAACAGATGATTCTATCCGAAGGAAAAGTTTCCTATCGCGGATAAAAAGTTCTTTTGTGCGGTTAGCTACCGGTTTCCCCACCAGTTCCGGCCAGAGGGAAACAATACTGGTTTCGTCAAAACGGCGCTTGATCTTGTAAACCTGCATCATTTGTGCAATGGCATCTTTTAACAGCTTATCGTTAGACTTGCGCATGTGCTTCTCCTCCTGTTACTTCAAATAGTTTAAAATCCACATTTATTTCTTTGAAAACGGCTGCCACCCGTTCTTTACTGGTATCGGTAATAAATACCTGGCCAAAGTCCTGGTGCGAAACCATCTGCATCAGCTTGGTAATCCGCAACTGATCTAATTTATCAAAAATATCATCCAGCAACAGCAGCGGTTTAAAGCCTTTCTGCTGGTAAAGGAAAGAATACTGTGCCAGTTTCAATGCAATCAGGAATGACTTCTGCTGCCCTTGTGACCCGAATTTCTTCATCGGCATGCCATGAATTTCAAAAGCCAGATCGTCGCGATGGATACCTGCTGTGGTCCGTTGCAGTATGCGGTCTTTATCTGCAGTTTGCTGCAACAGGTTTTCAAAATCATTATCCAGCAACTGCGACTCATATACTAAAGACACTTGCTCTGCTCCGTTACTGATGTACGCATAGTGCTGATCAAACACCGGTGTAAAGGTATCCATAAACGCTTTACGCTTGGCGTAAATACCCTTGCCATAATCTACCAGTTGCTCGTCGTAAATTTCCAGCAGGCTTTTATCGTAACGGCCGCTCTCGCTCATCCGTTTCAGCACGGCATTGCGGTTCAGTAATACTTTATTGTAAGCAATCAGTTCGTCCAGGTAACGGTTATCCGTTTGCGAGATGACGTTATCAATAAACCTGCGCCGCTCTTCGCTGCCTTCAATAATAATACTGACATCATACGGAGAGATCATCACCAGAGGATATAGTCCGATATGATCTGCCAGCCGCTGGTATTCTTTTTTATTACGTTTGAACTGCTTCTTCTGATTGCGCTTTACCGAACAGGCTACCGTATCCGACTGGCCGTTGCGTTCAAAAGCACCGCTGACGATAAAAAAATCTGTCCCCTGTTTAATCTGCTGGCTATCTATCGCATTAAAATAACTTTTACAAAGCGAAAGGTAATGTATGGCGTCCAGCAGGTTGGTTTTACCTGCACCATTATTACCTGTAAAAGCATTTACACCGGGGCTGAAATCGAAAGAGCCTTCGGTATAATTCTTAAAATTGATAACAGATAACTGCTGCAGATACATAACGGGTTTCAAAGTTAGCACATCGTCGTGGTGTTTAACGAGCCGTAGCGGTAAAATAAGTATAAGTATTTAACTTAAAAGCTATTGTATAGAATTTTGAAAAGCGTATTTTTGCACTCCTAATTTAAAATTGAAATGTCAAATACTCAGGCTAACACCAAAGTAGAGAATAATCAGAAGACCGATTTTGTACAGACCGGAAAATTTGTGCGCGAGAACCAGAAGAGCTTATTATTTATAGTTGGCGCTGTTTTGGCGTTGATTGTAATCTACTTTGTTTATCAGAAAGTATACCTGGCCCCAAGGGAAACCAAGGCTGCCGACCAAATGCACGTAGCCCAGGATTTCTGGAACAAACATGATTGGGACAAAGCCATTAAAGGCGATGCCGGTTACCCTGGTTTCGAAAAGATTGTTGCCGAGTATAGCAATACCAAAGCTGCTAACCTGGCTTACTACTACCTGGGTGTAGCTTACTTAAACAAAGGCGAATACCGCAAAGCGATCGACAGCTTCACTAACTTCCGTGGCGACGATGGTATGCTTGCTGCAGAAGCACTGGGCAGCACCGGCGATGCTTATGTAGAGTTGAAAGATTACGACAAAGCAGCTACTTATTTCAAAAAAGCTTCAGATAAAGCAAACAATAAATTCCTATCTCCATTTTATCTAAAAAAGCTTGGTTTAGTTTACGAGGCACAAAAAGACAACAAGTCTGCATTGGAAGCCTATAAAAAGATCAAGACTGATTATAGCGAAAGTACAGAAGGGCAAAATATCGACGAATATATTGCCCGTGTAGAGGCAAAAATATAATGGCGACACAGTTAAAAAACCTGTCTGATTTTTCTGATACCGAAGTTCCATCCGCTGCGCCATACCGCTATGGTATTGTAACGGCAGAATGGAATACACAAATTACCAATGCACTGTTTGAAGGCGCCTATCAAAGCCTGATTAACCATGGTGCATTGGCCGATAATATTTTTCCTTACGCTGTTCCCGGCAGTTATGAATTAATTTCTGGCGCAGACCTGTTATTAAGAAATATTGTTAACTTAGATGCAGTAATTTGTCTCGGTTGTGTAATACAGGGCGAAACAAGGCACTTTGACTTTATTTGTAATGCTGTAGCCAACGGTTTAAGCAATGTTTCCATTAAACATAACAAACCGGTAATATTTGGCGTATTAACGGTAGATAATTTACAACAAGCTATAGACCGCTCCGGCGGTAAGCACGGCAATAAAGGAGACGAAGCTGCGGTTACCGCCATTAAAATGGCAGACATGGCGGCAAGCTTCAGAAATTTAATTTAACCTTATTGCACCACGAAAACAGAAGTATATGAAAAAATTTGTTTACATCGCATTAGTAGCCACCGCATTAGGATGCCTGTTCGAGTCTTGCTCAAATAAGCTTTGCCCTGCCTATGGCTCGTACCACAAACGCAGGTAATAACGCGTCATTAAACCATCATTTTAACATTCATCCAAACCATTGTGGCAGTTTAGCTATTATTTTTGCAGAATAGTTACTGGATATGAAATGGATACCGTTGGAGTCTGCCGAGCAGCTTAAAGAAATTAAACAGCAAGCTGGTTATAGCATTATTTTCAAGCATAGCACCCGATGCTCTATCAGCATGATGGCACGTCGGCGCTTTGAGATGGACTGGGGCGACTTTCCAGAAAACCTTCCCCTCTATTTTTTAGACCTCATTAAATTCCGCTCCCTTTCTAATCAGGTGGCAGAAGATTTCCAGGTACACCACGAATCGCCGCAGATGTTACTGATCAAAGAAGGCGAATGTATTCTCGACCAATCTCACGGCGCAATCTCTGTCGAAGAAGCGTTAACCATGGTACAGTAATACTGCTTGTAAACGATAGAATTTTACTTAATTTATCGCTTTATATTTAAACAACTTTTACTGCTTGCGCAGGCATTGGCAGCAATTGTTTTTTACCTACTTTTGTATAATGATTGATCTTCCTGTAATCCCGGCTAACCAGGTACAACGCAAGCCAGACTGGCTGCGTGTAAAGCTGCCTGTTGGTAAAGAATATGCTCATGTACGCAGCCTGGTAGATACTCATAAGTTGCATACCATCTGCGAGAGCGGCAATTGCCCTAATATGGGCGAGTGTTGGGGGGCAGGTACCGCAACCTTCATGATCCTGGGTAACATTTGTACCCGCTCCTGCTCTTTTTGTGCAGTAGCAACAGGACGGCCTTTAGCCGTTGATTTGGACGAGCCAAACCGGGTAGCCACATCTGTTAAACTGATGCAGGTGAAGCATTGCGTAATCACCTCGGTAGATCGTGATGACCTGAAAGACGGTGGTTCAATCATCTGGGCAGAAACCATTAATGCCATCAGGCGCGAAAGCCCCGAAACTACTTTAGAAACTTTACTTCCCGATTTTAAAGGGAACTGGGATAACTTAAAGCGCGTAACGGATGTTCGCCCAGAGGTTGTTTCGCATAACCTCGAAACCGTACGCCGCCTTACCCGCGAAGTACGGATACAAGCCAAATATGACCGCAGCCTGGAATGTCTTCGTCATATTTCAGAAGCGGGTTTACGTACCAAATCGGGCATTATGCTTGGCCTTGGCGAAACAGAAGAGGATGTGGTTGAAGCCATGGGCGATCTGCTACAAGCCGGTGTACACATTCTTACACTTGGGCAGTACCTGCAGCCAACGCGCAACCACCACCCGGTAATTGATTGGATACACCCTGATCAGTTTGAACGTTACAAGGAAATAGGTGAACAAATGGGATTCAGATATGTAGAAAGCGGCCCGCTGGTGCGCTCTTCATACCACGCGGAAAAACATTTATTTGAAATGTAATTATTCCTTTTTATTTTCAACCCGTTGAGTCCGAAGCGTAAAATATCCCTTTCAGAAGAAGAACTTATCCACGCATTGCGCAGGCGCGAAAAAGTTGCGGCTGAGGCATTGTACGATATGTACTCGGCATCGCTTTACGGGGTGATTGTAAGAATAGTGAATGACGACATTGCTGCCGAGGATATTTTACAGGAAACTTTCTTAAAAATCTGGAACTCTTTTTCTGCGTACAGCGCCGATAAAGGACGTTTATTTACCTGGATGGTTAATATTGCCCGGAATTTATCCATTGATAAACTCAGATCGAAGGACTTTAAAAATCAATCTAAAAACCGGGAACTTGAAAATAACGTAGGTCTGATTGATGAGCGGGAAAACACGGTTTACAAGCCGGAGTTGCTGGGAATTAAAGAGTTGGTGGAGACGCTGAAGCCGGAACAAAAATCTATACTCGACCTCGTTTACTTTAAGGGCTATACCCATGTGGAAGCAGCAGAACAGCTGGGTGTTCCCCTGGGCACGATCAAAACAAGGCTAAGGATGGCTATACAGCAGTTAAGAAAAAGTTTTAATTAAATTGGAAGACGTTAAGGCATATATTGAATCTGGGATACTTGAACTTTATGTTCTGGGCGATATCAGCGCGGAAGAAAAGTTACAGGTTGAAACCATGGCTTCAAAACATCCGGAGGTGAAAGCCGAACTGGATGCTATTGAAAGCTCTATGGAACGATATGCCGAACTTAACGAAGTAGAGCCTGCGCCAGCCCTGCGTGAACGGGTACTGAACAGCCTGGTGACTAACCTTGGCGACGACCGCATTTTTAGAGACAAACCAGCCTCTGCCCGCGAAGAAAAGGTAGTTCAGTTAGTACAACAAAAATCCAATAACTTTTATAAATATGCCTTCGCTGCTTGCCTGGCTCTATTAGTGGTAAGTGTAGCGGCGCTGGTAACTATTTATAACAAGTATCAGAGTGCCAACGGACAGTTGGTAACCTTGCAATTGCAGAATCAAAAATTTGCCAATACGGTTAATCTGTTAGACGGGCAGCTTTCTGTATTCCGCGATCCATCATTTAAGATGATCCGGTTGAACGGCACCTCGAAGACACCGAAATCAGAACTGATGATCGGCTGGAGCCCGAACCGCAAGAAACTGATCATTGATATGGGTCGTTCACGGATGCCATTGACAGACGAAACGCATTCTTACCAGCTTTGGGCAATTGTAGGCGGCAAACCTGTAGACCTGGGCGTTTTTGAAGCCAATGAGCAAAATGCTGATGCATTGAAAGAAATGAAGGCAGTTGACAGCGCGGAAGCGTTTGCTGTAACACTTGAACCCCGCGGCGGCAGCCCAATCCCTACCATGGATAACATGATGGTAGTTGGAAACACTAAGTAATTTAAAAATATTTTCTTTTTACTGTAACGAAACACCCTAACTGTGCATCTTATAGACAAGTATTTTGTTCTTTATAGGTCAGTTAGTTAGAAAAAGCGGCTGCAGATACTCTGGCCGCTTTTTTTATGCCATTAATTTTGTCAGTACAACAGGCACGTGTTCAGCCACTTTATGAGGCAATACCACATGGCGCTGATCAGGAAGGGCGAGTTCGTCACCGGCCAGTCCGTGAACGTAAACTCCTGCTAAACAAGCTTCTGCAGGTGTGTAATTCTGCGAAAGCAGGGCCGAAATTACACCCGTCAGTACATCCCCCATACCACCTGTAGCCATTGCGGGGTTACCAGTAGAATTGAAATATACTTTCCCTTCCGGCGTAGCGATAATGGTGTAAGTATTCTTCAACACAATAAATAGCTCGCGCTCTTGCGCCCATTGCCTGGCTGTCTCTACGCGTTGTCGCCAGTTTTTATGCTCGCCGAACAAGCGGTCAAACTCTTTCATATGTGGCGTCAGGATACTTCCCTTCGGTAGGAAACGCCAAAGCTCTTTATACTTTGCCAGTACATTTAAGGCATCAGCATCAACCACCATCGGTTTCTGAAAATGTGCGGTCACCAACTTCAGCAGTGTTAAAGCCTCATCGTCCTGACCAAGGCCCGGGCCAATGGCCAAGCCACTGAATTTACTCCAACTAATCTGCGTAAACGATTTCGGATCTCGCACGATAGCCATAATTTCAGGCATATAGCTATTTAAGGCAAATAATCCGCTTTGCGGAATGTAAGCCGTAGTTAACCCAGCCCCTGCATGTACACATGCGGCCGAGCATAACAACGCGGCCCCCATGGTTTCCGGCTGGCCGGCAACAATCAATGCATGCCCATAACTACCTTTATTACTAAACCGTTCTCGCTTTTTCAGCATGGCTTTAACATCCTCTGCCTGGATGTATTGATACGGAGAACCCAGTTGCTGTATAAATTGCTGATCTAACCCGATATCAACTGCCACCCATTCCTTTACCGCCGGAAAAGATTCGGGCAGTAGGAAATTGATCTTGGGCTGCTGAAAAGTGATGGTCAGTTCTGATTTAATGCAGGCCGCATTTTCAGGTATTTCCTCATCTGCAAAAAAGCCCGTCGGGATGTCAACAGAAACGACCGGCTTACGTATATCATTCAGCTTTTTCACCAAAAGCTCAAAATCTCCCGAAATGGGCTTATTCAAGCCAGTTCCTAAAAGTGCATCAATGATGATATCGGAATCTTCGGTACCCACCTCAACCGCACTGCTGATTTCTTTTAAAGGAATAGGGCGTGACCTTAACCGTCGCAGATTTTCGTCAAAATCGTTGGTAGACCGGCTACCAAAATGGGCAACGGTAACTTTTACCTCCTGATAACCACGTTCGTACAATAATCGCGCTATGGCAAGTCCGTCACCACCATTATTCCCTGTCCCGCAATAGAGGGCAATCGTTAGCTTCTTTTGCGGATACCGCTTTGCAAATTCATCAACAAACGCCCGGGCTGCCCTTTCCATCAGGTCTACAGAAGCAATGGGCTCGTGAGTTATCGTATACTCATCGGCCTGGCGTATCTGGCCGGAAGTTAATATCGTGCGCATGTGCAATTAAAGTTAAGTTGTTGGAAATTGTTTTTTGGGGCGATATAAATGCATATCTTCAAAACGTAAATCTGTTCACTAAAATCAAATTATAAGCCATGAAAATCAAACAATTAAGCAAAGTATTTTTCCTGGCATTAGCAGGTATGCTAATGTTTATGACCAGCAATGCGCAAATGCAGCGTAAAAGTCCGCATCAAACCGCTACAGGTAGTGTGGCTGGTGCCAATGTAACCATTGTATACGGCAGCCCGGCAGTTAAAGGCCGCGAAATCTGGGGTGGATTAGTCCCTTATGACAAAGCTTGGAGAGCAGGCGCCGACGAAGCGACCATCTTTGAAACAGATAAAGATATTACCATTCAGGGTGCTAAACTTCCTGCCGGTAAATACAGCCTTTTTATTATCCCTACTGCAACAGAGTGGACGGTAATTTTTAACTCGCAAACCGGCCAATGGGGTATTAAAAGAGATGGTAACGCCAATTACGAGGAAGCCAAAAACGTAATTTCAGTTAAAGCTAAGGTT
This sequence comes from Mucilaginibacter straminoryzae, assembly GCF_022953055.1. Taxonomy (GTDB): domain Bacteria; phylum Bacteroidota; class Bacteroidia; order Sphingobacteriales; family Sphingobacteriaceae; genus Mucilaginibacter; species Mucilaginibacter straminoryzae. The sequence continues at coordinate 131,320 of NZ_JALJEJ010000009.1, forward strand.
AAAAAGACCAGCGACCTGGTAGAAAACCTGACTTACAAAGTTGACAAAAAAGGAGTAACCATTAGCTGGGAACATCAATCTGCCATGTTAGCAATTAAGTAACAAGCGCCGGATAATTAAAGGGTAATATTACGAAACCAAATAACTATGAAAATTAAGCAAGTAAGTAAAGTGTTGTTTATGGCGTTTGCCGCCATGCTGATGTTTGTGAATTGCCAGGCGCAACCCAAAAGCCCGCTTAAAACTGCTACAGGCACTGTAGGCAAAGCCAATATTACGATTGTCTATTCCAGTCCTTCGGCAAGAGGACGCAAAATATGGGGCGAACTGGTGCCTTACGGAAAAGCTTGGAGAGCAGGTGCTAATGCAGCAACTACCTTTGAAACGGACAAGGAGATCACCATCGAGGGTAAAAAACTGCCTGCGGGTAAATATTCTTTATTCATTACACCTACTGAGAGCGAATGGACGGTGATCTTCAACTCTCAAACAGGACAGTCTGGTATTAAAGAAGGCGGCGTTGCCAACTTCGACAAGGCCAATAACGTATTAACGGTAACCGTTAAACCAGAGCGAACCGACGAAATGGTTGAAAGTTTAACCTATTCATTAAATAACAAAGGCTTAACTATCAGTTGGGAACATTTGACCACGATGCTAAAGATTAAGTAAGCTGCAAAGTATTTAATAACAACAAAGGCGCTATACAGCAATGCCCCCAAAAGTTAGACACTTATTGGGGGCATTTTTATGTTTAAAAGAAAGAAGTACGATTTGAATTTTGTCGCCAACCTTTAGAGGGTTAGGGAAGGTTATAACCCACCCCTGCCTTCGCACTACCTTACACACCCCCTCCAGGGAGGGGAATGGAAATGCTCCCGACAATGACGCTACGACGTCTTGATTCTTGGCTCTTGTTTCTTGACTCTATTACAAACCCATTTCCTTTGCCAGGAATTTCCCAGTAAAGCTGTTTTTAGATTTAGCCAACCCTTCCGGCGTACCGGTAAACACAATGGTTCCACCGCCAGAGCCGCCTTCGGGACCAAGGTCGATCACATGGTCTACCACCTTAATTACATCCAGGTTGTGTTCTATCACCAATACCGTGTTCCCTTTTTCAACCAACTGGTTCAATACCCCTAAAAGCACGTTAATATCTTCGAAATGTAAACCGGTAGTCGGTTCGTCCAGAATGTAAAACGTATTGCCGGTATCTTTCTTAGAAAGCTCTGTTGCCAGTTTAACACGCTGCGCTTCACCGCCGGAGAGTGTTAGCGATGACTGCCCAAGGGTGATATAGCCTAAACCAACATCATTCAATGTTTTAACCTTACGATAGATTGCCGGGATATGCTCAAAGAAAGGAACCGCCTCTTCGATACTCATATCCAACACATCGCTGATTGATTTTCCGCGATAACGTACTTCTAGTGTCTCGCGATTGTAACGCTTTCCGCCGCACTCTTCACAAAGCACATGCACGTCGGGAAGGAAATTCATCTCAATCAGCTTCATACCCGCGCCCTGGCAGGTTTCGCAACGGCCGCCTTTAACATTGAATGAGAACCTACCCGGTTTGTATCCCCTGATCTTTGATTCTGGCAATTGTACAAACAGGTTACGGATATCTGAAAACACACCCGTATAAGTAGCAGGGTTTGATCGAGGTGTACGACCGATAGGTGTCTGATCAATCTCGATCACCTTATCGATATGCTCCAATCCTTCTATACTCTTGTAAGCCAGTGGCTGCTTTTTCGCGCGGAAGAAGTGATGGTTCAGTATTGGGTATAGCGTTTCAGTAATTAAGCTCGACTTTCCGCTACCCGAAACCCCGGTTACCCCAATTAATTTCCCCAAAGGAAACTTAACAGAAACGTTCTTCAAGTTATGGCCCGTGGCATTTTTCAGCACCAACTCTTTACCATTACCCGCCCTGCGTTTTTTAGGAATGGCAATCTCGCGCTCGCCGTTTAGGTAAGAAGTAGTAAGGGTGTGCGCTGCCATTAATTCCTGCGGGGTACCTGCGGCAACAACAGTACCGCCATGCACACCGGCAGCCGGGCCCATATCGATGACATGGTCCGCTTCCAGGATCATGTCTTTATCGTGCTCTACCACCAAAACGGTATTGCCCAGGTCGCGCAGGTTTTTTAAAGCTTTAATTAGTCTATCGTTATCGCGCTGGTGTAAACCTATGCTCGGTTCGTCCAAAATGTACATTACATTCATCAGTTGCGAACCAATTTGCGTAGCCAGCCTGATCCGTTGCGCCTCGCCGCCCGAAAGGGTACGTGCGGTGCGATCAAGCGTCAAATAACTTAAACCAACATCCAGCAGGAAGCCAATGCGGGCGCGGATCTCTTTCAAAATTTCTTTAGCAATGATATTCTGCCGCTCATTCAACCGCTCTTCCAGTCCTTCAAACCAGCTTTGCAAGGTATTGATATCCATGCAAGCCAACTCGAATATATTTTTTTTGTCTACTTTGAAGTGTAGAGATTCTTTCTTTAAACGCGCGCCGTTACACACCGGGCAGGTTTTCAGCACCCGGTAGGCTTCCATATCATCATCAATATCTTCGCTGCGGCGTTCCTGCTGTTCTTCCAGCATGCGGATCAAACCATCGAAGGTTACCTGGTAGTTCTGAACGTTCCACTTGTTGTATTCAACTGCGACGTTGATGATCTCGTGCGAACCATTCAGGATAATCTCCAGCTTCTCGCGCGGGATTTTTTCGATAGGTACCGAAAGCGAAAACTCATATTTCTTAGCGAGGGCCTTCAATACATGGAATATCCAGGTTTCGCGGTACTCCCCTATTGGCGCTAAACCGCCGTTGATAATGCTCAGTTTTGGATTTGGAATAACCGAAGCTTCGTTCACCTCGAAGATATAACCAAGGCCATCGCACTTTTCGCAAGCCCCGTAAGGCGAGTTGAAGGAAAAGGTATTCGGCTGCGGTTCGTCGTACGAGATGCCCGATACCGGGTCCATCAGGTACTTGCTGAAGTAAGCGACGTTGTTATCGCGGTCGGCAACACGAATAATGCCTTTGGCGATTTTCAATGCAGACTGCAGCGAAGTGTAAAGGCGTTTGCTGTCGGCTTCGCTAATCACCAGGCGGTCTACCACAATATCAATATCGTGGATCTTGTAACGGTCTACCTGCATTTTGGGCTCCACATCCATAATGGCGCCATCCACCCAAACTTTCAGATAACCCTGCTTGCGGATCTGTTCGAACAGTTCGCGGTAGTGTCCTTTACGGCCTTTCACCACGGGGGCAAGGATGTTCACCGGCTGCCCATCAAAACGGCTTAGGATGGCTTTGAAGATCTGATCTTCAGACATGCGTTCCATCTTCTCGCCGGTTACGTAGGAATACGCCTCACCTGCACGGGCATAAAGCAGGCGCATAAAGTCGTAGATCTCTGTAATAGTACCTACCGTAGACCGCGGGTTTTTGCTGGTGGTTTTTTGCTCAATGGCAATTACCGGGCTTAAGCCTGACACTTTATCTACATCCGGCCGTTCCATACCGCCCATAAACTGGCGCGAGTACGCCGAAAAAGTTTCCATATAGCGGCGCTGCCCCTCGGCATAGATAGTATCAAACGCCAGTGAAGATTTACCGCTGCCGCTTAAGCCGGTTACTACAACCAGCTTATTGCGGGGGAAAGAAACATCTATATTTTTAAGATTATGAACCCGGGCGCCGTAAACCTCAACTTCGCTTTGTTCGCCCAGATCAATCGTATTTTCGCTCATAGTGTATAACGTACCGAAAGTATAGTAACTGTTTGTTTACCACATAGTTTTAGCTATGCTGTAACCCTCAGAAAAAGAGGCACAAATATACAAAAAAAAGGCCGCTTTGCCACTGGGCAAAACGGCCTTCAAATGCTCCGTAATTGTTTTTGCTTTAATTTACAGCCAGCAAATCGGCCGGCTTTTCATACAAGGCATACACATTTTGGTAGCCGTAGTCTTTCGGCTTACTAATCACCTGTTTCACGGCAATTATCTTGTACACATACATACCGGTTTCGCGGTTTAAGGCCATCCGGTAATAATTACCTTTATTCTGGCGATTGATCGCCCGCTGTACCCGCGGCGAACCGGCGTTATAAGCGGCCGCAGCTAAGGTCCAGCTGTTAAATTGGGTGTACAGCTCGCGCAGATACTTGCAGGCTGCAATGGTAGATTTACGCACATTCAGGCGCTCATCACGTCCTTTGCCTACCTTTAAACCATACTCGCGTGCTGTTTGGGGCATAAACTGCCAGATACCGGCAGCCCCTTTTGGAGACGTTCCCTCTTTTAATCCAGATTCTACCAGTGGAAGATACTTGAAATCTTCAGGGATTCCGTACAATTCCAGGATAGGTTCAATGATGGGAAACAATTTTCGTGCTTTCTGATGCAGAATAGCTGACCCTACTTTCTGATAGCTGTTGCGCCATAAAGAAATACGGATCTTGCGGCTTACCTTTTTATTGGCCATCGGTATGGCTTCTTCGGCAAAAGTATAGCCTTGTTTCTGAGGTGCAGGAGGGGCTAAAAAACTCGTCATTCGGGCGAGTTTAACCGGGTTCCTTCTTTCAGTTGTAGCAAAAACAAAAAGCTTAAAAACTACAACCGACACAATCATTACGGAGCACGTAACTAAGTGTTTTTTACTCATTCAAATTACATTTATTTCAACAATAGCAGATGTGTTGTGTCGGCAAAGGTAATACATAAATCAGAATATCAACAACTTATCACCTACTTAGTGTTAGAGCAAATGTGGAAAACTCTTAAAAACAGCATTTTATTGCTATGTTAGCATAGATTTTTTGTTGAAAATTTATCACCGTTACTCCACATTTTTAGTATCTTTGCACCCCTCGCCGTGAGGCGTTAACAAAAAAAGTATGGTATTCAGAAAACCAGGAAACGGCCGTGATGACAGGTCTGAAAAGTCATCGGGAAGGAACAGCAGAGGTGGTGAACAGCGTGGTAAGAATCCTTCAAGATCCGGCTCATCTTCATCAAAATTTTCAGGCAACAAATCGGGCGAGTTCAGTCCGCGCACCGGCAAGCCTTTTGAAGGCGGCGAAGGCAAATCTGACAGGCCGTTTGGCGAGCGCAAAACCGGCTCAGGCAAAAGCTTTGGCGAACGTTCTGAAGGACGCGGCAACAAGTCATTTGGCGAAAAGAAATTTGGCGACCGACCTTCGGGCGAAAAACGCTTTGGCAGCAAATCTTTTGGCGACAAGAAGTTTGGTGACAGATCTTTCGGCGAGAAAAAGTTCGGTGATAAGAAATTTGGCGAACGTAAGTCTTTCGACAAAAACTCAGGCGGCAAGCCTTTTCAAAAGAGAAGCAGCGGCGATCGATATGAAAACAGAGGAGAACAATCTGCTGAACGCCCGGTAAGGTTTGAAAACCCAGCACGCCGTTTTAACCCCGAGTTTGCGCAGGAACAAAAACCTGTACGCACACTAAGAGCAAAGAAATCTACTGCAGCGCCTAAAGATGATGGCCTGATCCGTTTGAACCGTTATATCTCTAATGCCGGTATCTGTTCACGCCGTAAGGCCGATGAACTGATCGAAGCAGGTGTGATCAGCGTGAACGGAGAGGTTGTTTCTGAACTGGGTTATAAAGTTGATCCGTTTAAAGATGTGATCCGTTATAATGGTGAAACTTTAAAACGCGAAAAGAACGTTTACGTGCTGCTAAACAAACCAAAGGATTATATCACTACGACTGATGATCCGCAGGAGCGCCGTACCGTAATGCACCTGGTAGATAAAGCAACCAAAGAACGCATTTACCCTGTTGGCCGCCTGGACCGTAATACTACCGGTTTGTTATTAATGACCAACGATGGTGACCTGGCAGATAAGCTTTCGCACCCAAGAAACAGCATCACCAAATTATACCAGGTAGAACTGGACAAGAACCTGACCCAGGGCGATTTGAACAAAATTGCTTTCGGCCTGGAACTGGAAGACGGTTTTATTAAACCCGATATGGTTTCTTATGTTACCGGTGGCAGCAAACGCGAAATCGGTATCCAGATCCATAGCGGGCGTAACCGTATCGTGCGCCGTATATTTGAGCACCTGGGTTACGAGGTAGTGAAACTGGACCGTTCTGTTTATGCCAACCTGACTAAAAAAGACCTTCCGCGCGGACGCTGGAGATACCTTGAAGACAAGGAGATCATCCAACTGAAACATTTGGTAAAATAATACGAAGCCCTGTTCATCAGGGCTTTTTTATTGGGAGCCAATCCTACTAAAACCGCACAAACGGTGTATCAAAAGCGAACGGTAATTTTTCGCAATCAATTACCTAAACTACTGTAAAATAAAACATTACATTACAGGCATTAATTTGGCGAATACTTGAACCTAATCTGTGTGCTATGTTCAGGAATTATTTATTGAGCGCCATCAGGAGCTTCAAAAAATACCGGTTATTCAGCTTTTTAAATGTATTTGGCCTGGCGACAGGGCTGGCCTGCAGTATCCTGATTTTGCTTTGGGTTCAAGACGAGGTCAGCTTTGATAAATTCAATAAACAGGCTAACCAGATCTACCGGATAACGGCTGACGTTTCGGGGTCAAAATCGGCAGTTACACCGCCGCCGCTGCCCGAAGCGGTAAGGCAGCAGTTACCCATTGTAAAAAGAACCACTACCGTTGTGCCCATCACCACCATGGTTTCCATCGGCACAAAGAAGTTTGATGAAAGACATGTGCTCTATGCCGATTCTAACTTCCTGCGCATGTTTGATTATGCGCTTGCAGAAGGCAACCGGGAAGATGTACTAAATGCGCCAAACGGCGTTGTGATCACCGCATCAACAGCTAAAAAGTATTTTGGCAATGCTGATGCAGTCGGCAAAACCATCTTGGTAAATAACGACATCAATGGTAACAGCTACGTGGTTAAAGGCGTGTTAAGGGATATTCCGTCCAATTCGCATTTAAAATTTGACATCCTGCTCCCTATTGATTTCTATAACAAATCTAACGCAACAGATTGGGGTAATTATTCGGCCTACAGTTACCTTGAGCTGGATAAAAACTTCAAAGGCAATGCAGGCAATATCGCCATGCTCGAAAAACAGATAGATGCTATTTATAAAGAAAAGGATAACAGCGATACCAAATCTGTTTTTAACCTGCAACCGTTAACGGATATTCACCTGCATTCTAACCTCTTATTAGAGGTGGAAGGGCAGGGAAACAGCGAGCATGTGCGCATTTTCTCCATCGTCGCGATATTTATCCTGCTGATCGCTGCTTTTAATTACATGAACCTCTCTACCGCTTTGGCCGCCCAACGGGCAAAAGAAGTGGGGCTACGTAAAACTATCGGCGCTAATAAACTGCAATTGGTGATCCAATTTATGAGTGAATCGTTCATGGTGACGCTGTTATCACTGGTAGTCGGTTTAGTAATTGCCTGGGCATGCCTGCCTTTGTTCAACGAAATTTCATCAAAGAACATCACCCTTAATTTGTTCACCCCAAAACTGATCGGCGAGTTAGTGCTACTGGCATTGGTCATTACTTTTCTTTCAGGACTGTATCCTGCATTCCTGCTATCTTCATATCAGCCTGTAGCTGTATTAAAGGGATTAAAGGCCGTTAAAACAAATAAACCATTTTTAAGAAACGGGCTGGTGATCCTGCAATTTGCCATTTCGGTAGTGCTGATCATTAGTACCATGGTGGTAAACTATCAATTGAAATTTATACAAGGCAGGAACATCGGCTACAGCAAAGAGAATTTAATGTATGTAGAAGTGCCAGCCGCAGGCGATTTAAAATCTAACTATGAACGGTTGAAAGCTACCCTGCCCCAGCAATTGCAAGGCATTGATTATACGATTACAGACCACTTACCTACTTACTTAACCACCGGCACGACAAATGTGATGTGGAGCGGCAAGAAACCTAAAGAGCAAACCGTTTTCCCGCATATCGGGGCTGACGCAAAATTTCTGCAGACGTTTAAAATGCAACTGCTAACCGGAAGGACGTTTAATGATGATTCTAAAGCAGATGCCGGCAATTACCTGCTTAACGAAGCTGCCGTTAAACTGATGGGCATGACACCCGATCGTGCAATTGGTCAGCTGATCAGCAGTAACGGGCACCCGGGTATGGTGATCGGCGTGGTGAAGAATTTTAATTTTAAACCCGTTCAGCAGGCTATTGAACCTTTGATCCTGCGGCATACCGACCGTGCAGGCTTCTTGGTGATAAGAATACCTGGCAACAATAGTTCTGCTATGGTCAACAAGCTCAAAGGAGCTTTTCAAGATCTTTACCCCAATTATCCCTTCAACTACGGTTTTGTGGATGAAGATATCAACCACCTCTACCTGTCAGAGCAACGCATGGGCAAACTGTTCAATGCCTTTTCGGCCATCTCTATTATCATCTCGTGCCTGGGCCTTTTCGGTTTGGCAACATTTACCACCCAGCAAAGGCTGAAAGAAATTGGGGTAAGAAGGGTGCTTGGCGCCAGTACGGCCAGTATAGTTACCCTGCTTTCTAAGGATCTGGTTAAACTGGTGATGTTTGCGCTATTCATCGCCTTTCCGGTGGCCTGGATCATGATGAACAAGTGGTTAGATAACTATACTTACCGTATTGCCATCAGTTGGTGGATATTTTTGCTATCCGGCGCTTCGGCCATCTTCATCGCTTTCCTGACCATTAGCTACCAGGCCTTCAAGGCGGCTTTTACGAATCCGACGAAGAGCCTAAAATCGGAGTAGGCCCCCCTAATCCTTCCCAAAGGGGAGGACTTTAAATGTTCCGTTTGAGAAGGATTTATATCCCACCTTTTCAAACTTCTCCCTAATTAATTTAGCCATTCTCCGCACTTTTATTACTTTGCAGTATCTAATTATTAACCCATGAAAAAACTACTGCTTGTTGTAATACTCTCGGCGCCGAGTTTGCTTTTTGCCCAGAAGAAGCTGCCTAAAACTTACGACCTGCTCATTGGCACCTATACCAAGCCAGGTGGCAGCACCGGCATTCAGGTTTATCGCTTTTATGCAGAAACCGGCCGGATGGCCTATCTAAGTCAGACCGAGATCAACAATCCGTCTTACCTTTGTGTAAGCAGCAATAATAAATTTGTTTACGCTGTTAATGAAGACGACGCAAACAGCGGGATCAGTGCTTTTTCATTCGAGCCGTCTACCGGTTTGCTTAAACCGATCAATCGCCAGTCCTCCATCGGTAAAGGGCCGTGCTATGTAAGTGTGGATAAAGATCAGAAACATGTTTTTGCGGCCAATTACAAAAGCGGTAGTTTAAACGTTTTCCCGATCAATAAAGACGGTTCTTTGGGAGCCGTGGTTCAGAACATCCAAGACACCGGCTCGGGACCGGATACCTCGAGGCAGAAAATGCCGCATGTGCACACGGCCGTACTTTCACCAGATGATAAATATCTGCTCTATACAGACCTTGGTACCGACAAGCTGAATATTGCGAAATACAGTTCGTCGGCAGACCAGCCCTTAAAGTTATTGGCCGAAAATGGGGCGAGTGTTAAAGGCGGTGATGGTCCGCGCCATCTCGACTTCTCGCCGGATCATAAATTTGTTTACCTGCTCACTGAAATGGCAGGTACCATTTATGCTTACGAGTATAAGGGCGGAAAGATGAAACAAGTGCAGACCATCAGTATACTACCCGAAAACTTCCACGGAAATGTAGGCGCGGCAGATATCCACCTTTCTGCAGATGGTAACTTCCTTTATGCCAGTAACCGCGGTACGGCCAATGAGATTGTTTATTTCTCTGTAAATAAAGAAACCGGACAATTAACGTATCTCGACCGCATCAGCACGTTTGGACAGGGGCCGAGAAATTTCACCATTGACCCAACCGGGAACTTCCTGCTGGTGGGCAACCAGAACAGCGATAACATTGTAGTTTACAAACGCAACCAGCAAACAGGCAAACTCACCGCAACTAATATCCGCTTAAATGTGGGCAGCCCGGTTTGTTTAAAATTTGCACCGGCGGAATAACACAAAACAAAAAGGCTTCGAAAATTTCACACTGACGCGCATTTTCAACGCGTGAATAAAGCTGAAGTGACTTTAATCGCTGAAAAGCATGAAGTACCCGTTACAAACAGCGCAATACACGCTGGCATTTCTATGTTGTCATCTCGAACGCAGTGAGAGATCTTCTTCGATTAGCCTGTCTAAGAAGATTTCTCCTCGTACCTCGTCGAAATGACAGGATTTGGAGCACAAAAAGCCATCCTTTTTAGGGATAGCTCTGTTTATCTTTAGATGTTGCTTACTGCTTATTAAACGTATAAGTAACGTAACCATTGCCAGAACCTAACGCAATAGGTATTCTCAAGGTCATGCTTGAACCGTCGTTCTGGCCAATTAGTAACCGGTAACCTTCGGTTACGTTTTTAGCTTTATCGCCCTGATAGATCTTTTTAAATTGAAACATCTGCCCAGAAGCATCATTGTTATAAACAGACCAGAAAATAGTCTGTGAAACACCGTTCGGTAAAGTGTAAATACCGTCGCCGCTATTATACAACTTCCAGGTACTTCCCACAAAATCTGCCGGAGGGGCCTGGTCCAATACACGTTGTACTGCGTTCTGCAAAACGCCGTCATAACTAACGTTGGTAACTGTCCATGTTCCTACAAATTTCCCTCGGGAAACGTTTGCAGCGCCTGTACTTGCATTTTTGGTAGTTGAACAGGCAGAAATAATAACGGCTAAAGTAAATAGTAAAAGTATGGGCTTAAGTATTCTTTTCATAGCTGTAAAAATATAAGTCGGAAATCTATGAACATAAACCTTGCCAACCTTTAAGAGGCAGCAACAGGTTTAACGTTAGCAATCACTTCCTGGTAAAGCTGCTCGTACTGCGGCAAAATGTAAGAAAGCTCAAATTTCCGGGCATGCTCCAAAGCATTTTCCTTAAACTGGTTCAGCCTTTCTTCATCGCTCAACATATAGATGGCACGTTCTGCCATGCCGTCTACATCGCCAACATCGCGCAGGTAACCGGTCACCCCTTCTATGTTTAATTCCGGCAGACCACCTGCATTGGAACTGATCACCGGTACTTTACAGGCCATTGCTTCCAGCGCGGCCAGACCAAAACTTTCGGATTGCGAAGGCATCAGGAACAGGTCAGATACAGATAATATCTCCTCAACAGCTTCCTGTTTACCCAAAAAACGGACATTTTCTGCCACGCCCAGGTCGCGCGCCAATTGCTCGCATTCAGGACGCTCCTGCCCGTCGCCAACCATTAATAATTTAGATGGAATTACCTCGCGTACTTTAGCGAAAATCCGTATCACGTCTTGCGTGCGCTTTACCCGTCTGAAGTTAGAGGTATGTATCAGTATCTTCCCCCCCTCTGGTGCAATCGCCTTTTTAAAATGTTCTTTCGATTTCAGGCTGAAGCGATTGAGGTCGATAAAGTTCTGGATCACCCTGATGTCTTTATAAACATCAAAAAATTTATAGGTATCCTGCTTTAAATGTTCTGAAACCGCAGTAACACCATCGCTCTGATTGATGGAGAATTCAACAACCGGTTTATAAGTACGGTCGTTACCCACCAGGGTAATATCCGTACCGTGCAGGGTAGTAACCACCGGGATAGAGATACCATAAGTAGCCAGGATCTGTTTGGCCATGTAAGCTGCCGATGCGTGTGGGATGGCATAATGTACGTGCAGCACATCCAGCTTTTCGAAACGCACCACATCAACCAAACGGCTGGCAAGTGCGAGTTCGTACGGCGGAAAATCAAACAGCGGATATTTACTAACTGCTACTTCGTGATAGAACAAATTCTCGGAAAAAAGATCGAGACGGGCGGGCTGGTTATAGGTTACAAAGTGCACCTGGTGCCCCCGGTCAGCTAATGCCTTACCCAGTTCAGTTGCAACAACACCGCTACCACCAAACGTAGGGTAACAAACTATTCCGATTTTCATGAGTGATCGTATTTAGATTGACAAAGCCTTTTGACTATCAGGCCGATTTGCCGTTACAAGTTTAACAGCATTTTAGCATAAATAGTGTTAGCGCCGTGTAAAGATTATATGCGCATCAATCGCGAGTTTTTGATAAAAACCAGTACCTTGGGACATCCTTAAAACTATCACCTGCTGAAACCATGGGCATATTTACATCTGAACCCAAGCGATACGAAATAGACGGCACCCAGCTATTCTGCCAGTTTTGCAAAAATGACACCTTTGACACCAGGTATGAACAGCTCCATTCGCCTATGCGGACCTTCTTCAGTGTGGAGTGGACAGATAAAACCGCCACCTGCTTTGTGTGCAGCAAATGCGGTTACATGCACTGGTTCATGAGGTAATTTTGCCGCGAATCTACAATCCCTTTTCTATCGCATCATAAATAGCATCCATAATGCGCGGACGGATATTCAGTTGCGACAATCTGTCTGTTACTTTAGGGTATACCCGGTTCGAAAGAAAGACATAAATGAGGTTGTATTTCGGATCAACCCATACGCAGGTACCGGTGTAGCCGGTATGTCCATAGGTACCAGGGCTTGCTTTGTAAGATGGATAATGGCTGTCAGCAATCGGGCCCCAGCCATCAAAACCTAACCCGCGGCGACTGTTGTTGGATTGCCGGTGCGTAAATAGTTCAACCGTCTCTGGTTTCAGGTATTGCACACCTCCGTAGCTCCCCCTGTTCAGTAACATCTGGAAAAGAATAGCCTGATCATTTGCGGTAGCAAAATACCCGGCGTGGCCAGATACCCCACCTGCCATGGCAGCACCCTGATCATGTACATAACCATCCAGCAGCGTATGCCTGAAATAGGTATCGTTTTCTGTAGGGATAATCTGATCACGGCTGAACCGGTCGCGCGGCAGGAAACCTGCGGTTTGCATACCCAAAGGCTGGTAGAATTCTTCGGCCGTATAAATATTCAGCGGTTTTGCAGTAATGGTTTCGATAATTTCCTTGGTGAAATACATGCTCAGGTCGCTGTACACATACTTACCGCGTGTGCGTAAACCAGAATTCAGCATCTGTGGCAGCATGACGTCGCGGTAGTAGTTTTTACGCAGGTAGTAACCATCGGCAACTTTGGTCGGGTAAGCTTCTGACGAATCAGCGCTGTGATCCTGCGGCTTCAACGCTTCGTAAAAAGGAATGTATGGCACCAAACCTGCTTCATGCAGCAACAACTCCCTTACCTTTATGGTACGCTTGTTGGTATTTGCAGCTGCGGGCAGGTAATACCCCATGGTAGAATCCAGGTTAAGCTTTCCCTGCTCATACAACCGCATGGCAGCGGGAGTAGTGGCAGACACCTTGGTTACCGAAGCCATATCAAAGATGTCGGTCACCTTTTCGGGCAAAGCATCTGCATCGTACGTATGGTGCCCGTAAGCTTTGTTAAAAATCACTTTACCATCTTTCACTACCAATACCACGCAGCCCGGTGCAGCATGTCCGCGCACTGCTTCATTGGCAATATTATCAATGGCAGCCAGGTTGTTCGAATTGACACCCGCATCTTCCGGAACGGTATATTGTAAACGCACCTTAGTGGTTTGGAAGCCGGTGCTTACCAAATACTTAGAAGAAAAACTTTGAGGCAATTTAGCCGTTGCAGCTACGCCGCCAAATAAAACCTGCGGTGTGTACTCTGCCGTAACCAGCGATTGCCTGTCGCACCAGATAATGGGGCCGGTAAAATTATTGAACGTGCTTAACGCTCGGCCGGTACCATAAAACGCGACGATGGTGGTCTTGAGTTTTTGCGTAGCCTCAATAAAATTGATTAACGCCGTGTTTGCCATATCTGCTTCCGCAAGCTCGAAAACAATTACGTTGTACAATTTCAGGTCCTGCGACAGCAGGTCCATCTTACCGCGGTAATTATTTCCGTCGAACGGCTTTACCGCGGTGTACTTATTCATCAGGCTGTCGAAAGCGCTGGAGAAGCTATACTGAAAATGAACGGCAGCAACCTTATTCTGGTCGAGGTTCTCCAGCGGGATCACGTCCTGGGCATTGTTCAGCAAAACAGTGGTTTGCGCGGCCACCCTTGTTTCTGCCAGTATCTGCTGATTGGTTAAGCCTGCAGCAGGTTGCGCGCATGCTTGTTGTACAGTTGTCAGTCCCCCTAAAAGCAGCAGGATAAATAGCTGCTTATTTCTTTTCATAAACTTTTTCACCATTAATATACGTCTTCAACACCTTCACTTTTGGCAGCTCATCACCTTTAGCTTTCATCAAATCCTGATCCAGGATAACAAAATCAGCATACTTACCCACCTCTATACTGCCTTTCTCCTTCTCTTCAAAATTAGCCCGGGCTGCCCATATAGTCATCCCGCGAAGCGCTTCCATCCTGCTTAATGCGTTCTCTTTCTGGAAGCCACCTTCAGGGTAACCTTTTAAATCCTTGCGCTCCGTTGCAGCATAGAACGTATATAATGGATTGATATTTTCTACCGGGAAATCTGTACCCAGGGGTATCCATCCGTTTTGTTTTAATAGTTCTTTGTAAGCATAAGCTGTTTTCAACCGCTTTTCGCCCAAGCGCTGCCCGGCCCAATACATATCTGAAGTAGCGTGCGTAGGCTGAACGGAAGGGATGATATTGTAATCGGCAAAGAGCTTCATATCTTGCGGCGAAACGATCTGCGCATGCTCTATCCGCCAGCGGCGATCATTCTTCCCTTTCAAGGCTTTGCTATAAATATTTAATATTAAACGATTGGCGGAGTCGCCGATACAGTGTGTACACATCTGGAAACCTTTGTCGGCCAGTTTCTGTGCCACTTCCTGGTAGTGCTGCGGCGTATTCAGCAAGAAGCCTTTCCATTTGGGACGGTCGCTGTAGTCCTGTAATAAGCAAGCCCCGCGCGAGCCCAATGCGCCATCTGCATACACTTTAAAGGCACGGACATTCAGCCTTGGCGTTTTAAATACGCCACGTTTAAACAGATATTCGAAATTCTCCGGATTGTCTGACAGCATCACATACATCCGCATCTTCAGCGAGCCTTTATGCTGAAGTTGCGCCAGGCGGTTGATCATCGGGTAATTTAATCCGCATTCGTCTACAGTAGTCAAACCCACTGCAAAGCAATTGCTTTGCGCGTCCAGCAAGGCCTGGTCTGCAATCTGGTCTGTCGGTTCAGGTATTTTATGTTGAACCAGCCGAACGGCATTATCCACCAGGATACCGGTTAGTTTACCTTTCACGGTTTCTATTTGCCCGCCTTCTATTTTCTGGTCGGGTTTAATACCTGCAATATTTAAAGCCGCCTGATTAGCAATTGCCGCATGCCCATCAACACGTACAAGTATTACCGGGCGTACGGGGAATAACGAATCCAGCTTTGCTTTTTCCGGAAACTGCTTTTTAGTCCAATCGTTCTGGTCCCACCCACGGCCAATGATCCAGCCCTCGGTATTGCGCTTGCTATAATTCTGCACCGAGTCAACAATCTCGGCCCAGCTTTTTGTACCGTCCAACTTTACCTCCTGTAACCCCAGGCCATACTGATAAAAATGGGTATGTGCATCTATAAAGCCCGGATAAACTGGCTTTCCACCCGCGTCAACTACTTCTTTAGCGGTATACTTATTTTCAAGCGTATCGGCATTACCTACCGCAGCAATTTTCCCGCCGATCACCACAAAAGCCTGGGCCGTTTTAAACGTACTATCCACCGTATAAACAGTGGCATTTTTCACCAGCAGGTCGGCATTATATTCTTTATTGGCGTTGTTATGATTATTGCAGCCGAAAAAAGCCGCGCAAACAAGCGAGAGAAGGGTACTTTTTAGTTTATCAGTCATCAGCAATTCAAGTTGGCAGATTGGATACAAAGCTATATACAAGTATCGAAAGCTAAAGTTATGGCTTCAAATTTTTAATTTAGCATCCGGAAAAGAAATCGAAGGGAATTTTTTAATGTTAGATATTATACAGCTTTTACCAGATGCCGTTGCGAACCAGATTGCAGCCGGAGAAGTAGTGCAGCGGCCGGCATCTGCGGTGAAAGAGCTTGTGGAGAATGCGATAGATGCCGGTGCAGACAAAATACAGTTGATACTGAAAGACGCGGGTAAATCGCTCATCCAGGTGATCGATAACGGTTGCGGCATGAGCCTGACGGATGCCCGCATGTGTTTTGAACGCCATGCTACTTCAAAGATCCGCAAGGCGGACGACCTGTTTGCCATCCGCACCATGGGTTTCCGCGGCGAGGCCATGGCATCCATCGCGGCGATTGCCCAGGTGGAAATGAAAACCCGCCGCCATGAGGACGAGCTGGGCACCTGTATCAATATCGAAGGTTCTGAAGTTTTAAGCCAGCAGCCCTGCGCTGCCCCGCGCGGAACTTCTATTTCCGTTAAGAACTTATTCTTCAATACGCCTGCCCGCCGGAATTTCCTGAAAAGCAACCCGGTAGAAATGCGCCATATCATCGACGAGTTTCAGCGTGTGGCGCTGGCACACCCCAGAATATTCTTCAGCCTGCACCACGACGGGCAGGAGGTGTATCACTTACCTGCTACTGCGCTGAAGCAACGTATTGTTCACCTGCTGGGGAACAACTATAACCAGCGGTTAGTACCGGTAGAAGAAGATACCAGCATTATTAAACTGAGCGGCTTTATCGGCAAGCCGGAATTCGCAAGGAAAACACGCGGCGAGCAGTTTTTCTTCGTCAACAATCGCTTTATCAAGGATAATTACCTGAACCATGCGGTATTAACAGCATTTGAAGAGTTATTGCCTGATGACAGTTTCCCGCTGTATGTGTTGTTCATTGATATCGACCCGTCTAAGATTGATATTAACGTTCACCCCACTAAAACAGAAATAAAATACCAGGACGAAAAAGCCATCTACGCCATTATCCGGTCGGCCGTAAAACGTTCTTTAGGGCGGTATAATATCACCCCAAGCCTTGACTTTGACCAGGAGAACAGCATAGAGCACCTGATCACCCCAAAACCGATCGAGCAGATCGTCCCGCCGACCGTCAGTTTCAACCCTAATTTCAATCCCTTTGAAGCTGATAAAAAACCGGAGCGGAACTACTCGCAGGCAGCCTTCCGTAATGAACGTACGGCCATTCCTTCGAACTGGGAAACGTTGTACGAGATCAGCAAACGCGATGTACAGCAACAGCATTCCATAGAACTGGAACAACCCAAAGTAACGCTGGACGAAGAGCAGGTGAGCAAAACCAGCGAACGGCAACTATTCCAGATCCATAACAAATACATCCTGTCGCAGATTAAATCTGGCTTTATGCTGATTAATCAGCAGGCGGCACACGAACGGGTACTGTACGAGCGTTTTTTACAGCAGCTGCAAAACCATTCGGGATTAAGCCAGCAAAGCCTGTTCCCGGAAACAGTGAGTTTGAACAGCAGCGATTTTGAACTATTAAGGGAACTACTGCCGGATATCCGGGCACTTGGTTTCGATATTCGCGAGTTCGGCCCAAATACGGTGATTGTAGAAGGTATACCGGCAGATATTAACCCCAACAGCGAACAGGCTCTATTGGAAAGCCTGCTAGAAGGCTTTAAAAACAACACTGCCATTTTAAAGTTAGATAAACGCGATACTTTAGCCCGTACCCTGGCCCGTAATGCGGCTACTAAAGCAGGCACCAAACTATCGCTGGAAGAAATGAACCTGCTGATAGACCAGCTTTTTGCCTGCGAAATGCCCAACCAGGCATTAAATGGCAAACCGGTAATCAGTACATTTACGCTAAATGAATTAGCGGAACGTTTTGAAAAATAGCTTGCGTAGCCAAGCCAATAAATATACATGAGCGCATACAGGCAAAACCCTCTTTCTAATATCCCGCCGGTCACTAAAAACCTGCTGATCATTAACATTATCTGTTTTATACCGGTACTGCTTTTCAGCCGCGGTGGCGAACTTGACCCGTACACGCGAATATTCGGGGTTTTCTATTTCAACTCCCCCCTGTTCAAATTCTGGCAGCCTATCACCTACATGTTTATGCATGGCAGCTTCATGCATATTTTCTTCAACATGTTTGCGTTGTATTCATTGGGCATGATGCTTGAATATGTGCTGGGCTCTAAAAAATTCCTGCAGTTCTACTTCATCTGCGGTTTGGGCGCCATCGCCCTGCAAATGATTGTGCAGGCATATGAAGTTTATGCCCTGACAGGTCATTTTTTTCTGCGGCTTAACGGAAATTCTATCCCGGTTACTTTGGGCGATATGCAGAGCATGGTTGGTTTACCTTTAGACCCTAAAGCACTTGAAAAGCTTTACGCTATTTACTTTGGCCCTATGGTGGGTGCTTCCGGCGCTATTTTCGGTATCTTCATTGCATTTGGCATGTTGTTCCCTAATATGGAGCTGATGATCATGTTCATCCCGATCCCCATCAAAGCCAAGTATATCATGCCGGTATACGTGTTGATAGAATTAGGGCTTGGGGTAGGACAATTCTCGGGAGATTCTGTTGCGCACTTCGCCCATTTGGGCGGCGCTTTGCTTGGCTTTTTATTAATTAAAATTTGGCATGTTCAAAGACCAAACAATTTTTTTTAACTAATGTAAGTTATAGTACGTATATGCGTTAGAAAACAATCGTAATGAATACTACCTGGACAGACATCAGATATAAAATCCTTCATTCGGGCAGCAAGCTTAATTTGCTTATCGGCATTAATGTGCTCGTATTTTTGCTGATCAATATTCCCGCCGTGCTGGAACATCTTTTTGTTACCGGCCTCAGCGGGCCGAGCCTGATCGAGGGGATGTCGCACGAATATCTGGCGATGCCCGCCTACCTGCCTAAACTGGCTACCCGTTTCTGGACGCCGATTACCTACATGTTTATGCACGAAGGGGTGTTCCATATTTTATTCAATATGCTGTGGCTGTACTGGATGGGCCAGTTGTTTGAAGAATACCTGGGCACCAAGCGTATTGTAGGCCTGTACATCATGGGCGGCATAGCAGGTGCATTGTTCTATATAGCAGGTTTTAACCTCATTCCCGCTTTTTCCCATTCAGAACGCCTGTACGAAACCGTAGTGGTTGGTGCTTCTGCCAGTGTGATGGCTATCGTTATCGCAACGGCTACCCTGCTGCCTAACTATACGCTTTACCTGATGTTCCTGGGGCCGGTGAAACTTAAATGGATTGCTGTTTTCTACGTCGTGTTGGATTTCCTGAGCATTGCCGGGCCAAATGCAGGTGGCGAAATGGCGCATATCGGCGGCGCTGTGTTCGGGTTCATTTATATGAAGCAGTTACAGCGCGGCAATAACTGGGGGGCTAATTTCCAGCTGTTTGGCAGTAAATCAAAAATTAAAGTGGTGAGCCATAATGCAGGCTACCAAAAGAACAGCAGAAACGCAAATTCTGCACCGCAACAAGAAGAAATTGACCGTATCTTAGACAAAATTTCACAATCAGGATACGATAGCCTCAACAAACAGGAAAAAGAAACCCTGTTCAGAGCGAGCAATAACCACTAGATGAAAGCTAAAAAAGGGCTAAGCTTTATTACCAAAGTTTTATTATTCATCAATTGCCTGCTGGCCCTCTCACTTTTAATCAGCTACCTGGCGCCCGTTACCGATCCGCGAAAGATCTGGCCGGTTGCTTTTTTCGGTCTGGCCTATCCACCGCTGCTGGTTGTCAACTTGATATTTGTGCTCGTCTGGTTGCTTCAAAAGAGCTGGTTCGCGCTGATCTCTTTAGTCTGCGTCCTGTCCGGCTGGGATATTCTTAATAAAAGCATTGGTTTCCATGCAGCGCGTACCTACCGCCAAAAGGAGACGCGAGAAGCCATCCGTGTGATGACTTATAATGTCCATTCCTTTAAAAAGTATGGCGATAACAACGACAGCTACACCAAGCATGATATCCTGGATATTATTAACCTGCACCAGCCTGATATTTTAGGCATTCAGGAATTCTATACACGTTATAAGGGCGAGTTTGCCATGGTGGATTCGATTAAGAACATGCTGAACGCTTCTTATTATTTCGATGCCATGACGTACCAGAACCAGCGCGACGCCATGGGTTTGGCGATCTTCTCTAAATACCCCATCATCAATCATGGCTATATTCAACTCACGCCTATCAAATCTGATAACCAGTGTGTGTTTATCGATGTAAAGCGAAAGGATCAGATCTTCCGTTATTACTGTATCCACCTGCAATCAGTCGGTTTTGGCCCCGAAGACTATGAATCTCTGGATAGCGTGCAGAAAGGAAAGACAGATGTGCATTCTATCCGTCGCATGGCTGCAAAACTCAAGAATGCTTTTAAAAAGCGTGCAGACCAGATCGATATCCTGCGCGAGAAAGTAAAGGATTGCCCCTATCCTTATGTCATTGCGGGCGATTTTAACGATACGCCTTCTTCTTATTCGGTTAACCGCCTCGCCAAAGGAATGAAGAATGCGTTCAGGGAAAAAGGTAGCGGTCTGGGCCGAACCTATAACGGCGATTTCCCAAATTACCAGATTGATTATATTCTGGCTACGCCGCAATTTAACGTGGCAGACTACAGGGTGATCGAAAAAAAGTTATCAGACCATTACCCCGTCTACAGCGACCTGCTCCTGAAACCTTCTGCGGTCCAAACAAAGTAAACGAAAGCCGAAATGTGACGTTATGTAAAGGAGTTTACAAATACGCCTTATTAAAAAAATTGTAAGTTTGCCGGATGAACCAAAGTTTGTTTGTTTACAACACTTTAACACACCAAAAAGAGGAGTTTACCCCTATTAATGCACCGCATGTGGGCATGTATGTCTGCGGACCAACGGTTTACAGCGATGCGCATATGGGAAACTGCCGTACCTATATATCTTTCGATCTGATTTTCCGTTACCTTACCCACCTGGGTTATAAGGTGCGTTACGTACGTAATATTACTGATGCCGGTCACCTGGAAAGCGATGCCGACGAGGGAGAAGATAAAATCTCTAAAAAAGCAAAACTGGCCCAACTGGAGCCGATGGAGATTGTGCAGAAATACACCGTTGGTTTTCATGAGGTGATGCAGATTCTGAACACCCTGCCGCCAAGTATAGAGCCTACCGCCACCGGCCATATCATCGAGCAGATAGAGATGGTGAAAACCATCCTTGAAGCAGGATATGCTTATGAGGTGAACGGTTCGATTTATTTCGATGTAGAAAAGTATAACCAGGCGCACAACTATGGCATGTTAAACGGCCGTAACCTGGACGACCTGCTGAACAATACACGCAACCTGGGCGGCCAGGAAGAGAAACGGGGTAAGCTTGACTTTGCCTTATGGATTAAAGCTAAGCCGGAACATTTGATGAAATGGCCTTCGCCATGGAGTGTGGGCTTTCCGGGCTGGCACCTGGAGTGTTCTGCCATGAGCCACAAGTACCTGGGCGAACAGTTTGATATACACGGCGGGGGGTTAGACCTGGTGCCTACCCATCACACCAACGAAATAGCCCAAAATATTGCTTGCTGCGACAAGGTACCGGCCCGTTACTGGGTACATACCAACATGCTGACCGTGAATGGGCAGAAAATGTCAAAATCATTAGGCAACAGCTTCTTGCCGCATGAGCTTTTCAGCGGCAATAACAAGATCCTGAACAAGGGTTACAGCCCTATGACCGTTCGCTTCTTTATGCTGCAGGCGCATTACCGCAGCACGCTGGATTTCAGCAATGAGGCGATGGAAGCGTCAGAAAAAGGATTTAAACGCCTGATGAATGCCATAACATTACTAGATGGTTTGAAAGCTTCTTCAACAACCGACGTAACGATAGCGCCATTAAGCCAGCGTTGCTATGATGCGCTGAATGATGATTTTAACAGCCCTGTTCTGATTGCCGAATTATTTGAAGCGACGCGTATCATCAACTCTGTTCACGATGGCAAAATGAAGATAGATGCCGCCAACCTGGACGAATTGAAGACGCTGATCCAGAACTTTGTGTTTGATGTTTTAGGTTTGAAGAATGAGCAGGCAACTGGTGACGATTTGCCGCGTGTGCTGGATTTTATTGTAAACCTTCGCAGCGAAGCTAAAACTAACCGCGACTATGCAACTTCTGATAAGATCAGGGATGGCTTACAACATATCGGTATCCAATTAAAGGATAGCAAAGAAGGCACCACCTGGAGCAAGATTTAAGCACAGCGACGCCCGGAATTACGGCAGCATTATCTCAAGGCAATATTGCTTTTTTTTTGAAACCAAAGCCTTGCCAGATTTGTATATGCATTACCCGCCACAGAAGTGGCCTGTTAAATTATCATATCAATAAAAATAAGAAAAGCTGACCCTGAATCTGCGAGCGCGATACTTTATCGCCCGTGTACAATAAAATTGCATAAGTTGAGTTATTAACTATTATTGTAAATTAATTGTACGGCCCATCAGGTTTATTATTTATTTACGTTCAATCTAAGCATGAATTTCAAGACACTATCTGTACTCCTCCCGATCGTATGTTTTACCCTTGCATCACAAGCGCAAAAAAAAGCTGATGTACAAACTGTAGTTGCTGCCGAAGATGCCTTTAACAAGGCCGTGGCGAAAAAAGGTATCAAAGAGGGCTTTTTAAGCGTTGCTGATCCCGAAGGAGTGGTATTTAAACCTGAAGCAGTAAACCTGACCGAGTTTTATGGCAAAATAGCCAAACAGCCTGGTACCCTTACCTGGACACCAAAATACGCCCGTATATCATCTGCCGGTGATCTGGCTTTTACCGCCGGCCCGTATGTTTACCATAACGGACAGGGCGAAGATGACAAGGTTTACGGCCACTACATCTCTATCTGGCGTGCCGATGCGGATAATAAGTTAAAACTGCTGTTGGATATGGGCATGCAACACCCGGAGGTGGAGCAGGACGAACTGATAGATTTTAAAGACCCGGATGTATCTAAAACTTCAGCCGCAAGCAAAGATCCGTTCCTGGGCAAGAAGATCATCATCAATACCGACAAGACACTTAATTATACACTAAGCAAATCTGCATTAGCCAGCTACCGCGAATTTTTCAGTCCGGAGGGACGTTTTTATTTCCCGGGCTTTCTGCCGATTGTAGGTGTAGATAAAACCATGAAGTTTTTAGCGAACGAAGCTATTTCCATTACCGCAGAAACCGTAAACGCAGGCCGTTCGCTTAGCAGCGACCTGGCTTATACCTACGGCCGTGCGCGGATACAAAAAGGAAATATCGTAAGCAATTACAACTATGTACGCATCTGGGAACCTGATGCTAACCACCGCTGGAACGTGATCCTTGAAATGTTTTCAGCGATAGAGAACGAATAATTGAAGAATTGAATGCGTGAAGGATAGAAGGATTGAACAGCAAAATTCTCATTCTATCCTTCACTCATTCCGTTATTCAAGCTTAAAAAAGCTGTTCGATAATCTGATCCGCAGAAAGCCCTTCTGCTTCTGCCTGGTAGCTTCTTACAATACGGTGTCTTAAAATGGCTTTGGCTACCGCCTGTACGTCTTCAATATCCGGCGAATACTTACCGCTGATCACAGCATGGCACTTAGCCCCTAATACCAGGAATTGCGAAGCCCTTGGCCCGGCGCCCCAGGTCAATAACCTTTTTATCTGCGGTGTGGCAAATTCGCTTTGTGGGCGTGTTTTAGAAACCAGCTTTACCGCATACTCCAGCACATGGTCTGTTACCGGTATATCGCGTACCAGTTTTTGAAAGAACATGATCTGCTCGGCATTCAGCACCTTATGTACTTCTGCTACAGTAGTACCGGTGGTGTTTTTCACTACCTGTAACTCTTCGGCAAATGTGGGATAAGTAAGCGCGATGTTGAACATAAAGCGGTCTAACTGCGCCTCTGGCAAAGGGTAGGTACCCTCTTGCTCTATTGGGTTTTGTGTAGCCAGCACAAAGAAAGGCTGGGGCAATTTATAGGTAACACCGGCAGCAGTTACTGCCTTTTCCTGCATGGCCTCTAACAGTGCGGCCTGTGTTTTGGGCGGCGTACGGTTAATCTCGTCTGCCAGGATAATGTTAGAGAAAACAGGGCCGTGTATGAATTTAAAACTGCGGTCTTCACCCAAAATTTCCGAGCCGATAATATCAGACGGCATCAGATCGGGTGTAAACTGTATACGGTTAAAATTAAGATCGAGCGCCCGGGCAACAGTTTGCACCAGTAAGGTTTTAGCCAACCCAGGTACACCTACCAGCAAACAATGACCGTTACTGAAAATAGCCAACAGTACAGACTTTACAACTTCGTCCTGCCCGATAATTACTTTGCCTATCTCGGCACGCGCCTGCTCATAAGCTTTCTTTAGCGCGTCAGCCGCTTCAACTTCAGACCGGTAGGTAGACATAGGTATTTATTTTGCTGCTACCTGCGGCGTGCTTACCCACTTCTTCAGGTCGCCGCAAGTCAGGTACTCATTATCAATCCTGATGTAATTCTCTTTACGTTTCTTCTCAAACCACTGGCTTACCACGCGGTTCAGCTTATCGCTATAAGCGGCATCTTTCAGTTTCGGAAAATCCTGCGCCAGATTTGCCTTGTGTGCATCCACTACAGATTTCAAATAATAGATCCGGTAGCTTTTCTTGGTATCCTGCCCTGTGTATAAGATTGGGGCAGATACGCCTCCTACCTTCATGGTATCAATTACCAATGCCACTTGAGGGTCCAGCTTATCAGTCGGGATAAAAGTGGTACGGCTTTGCACGTTCTCTGCATTCAGCATCATACCGCCATTGTATTTGGTTTCCTTATCGTCAGAATAATATCCGGCAGCGGCAGAAAAGTCTACCTGTTTGTTCTTGGTCAGCAGGTTATAAACGCTGTCCGCACGTAATTTTGCACGGTCAAGACTTGCCTGGGTTAGCTGCGGGATGATCAGGATATGGCGTGCCCTTACCTGTTCGCCACGACGCTCGATCACCTGTAAGAAGTGGAAACCGAAGTCAGATTCGAAAACAGGCGACATTTCACCTGCTTTTAATTTAAACGCCCATGCGGTAAATTCTTTAACCATGGTGGTACGGTCAAAAAAGCCTAAATCGCCCCCTTCTATAGCAGATTGCGGGTCCTGCGAGTATAAACGGGCCAGGTTGCCAAAATCTTCGCCTTTTTTTATACGCTGTAACAGGTCTTCGGCCTTTTGGCGCGCGAAGGCTTTTTCGTCCTTCGTCAATGTCGGGTTAAACACAATTTCACCCACTTCTACCTCTTTGTTAAAAGTAGGGATGCTGTCTTTAGGGATATGCTCGAAATAGGTTTTTACTTCAAGTGGGGTAACGCTTACCTTTTCGGTGATCTTGCCGCGCATACGGTCTGCCACCATACTCTCGCGGATCTCATTCCTGATCTCGTCCTTGTACTGGATAACAGAGCGCCCCAGGAACTGCTCTAACCGCTCCTGCCCGCCTGCACGTTGGATCATGGAACGCATACGGCGTTCAATTTCATTGTCCACCTCGTCTTCCTTAACGGTAACCGAGTCTATAACGGCCTGCTGGGCCAATATCTTCTGGGTAAGCAGGTTTTGCATTACCTGGCATTTAACGGCCGGGTTAGGGTTACCGCCCTGAACAATGTATTGCGCGTACTGCTGTTCTATATCTGATTGCAGGATAATGCTACTGCCGACAACGCCTGCTATCTTATCAAGGGTGCGTTGTGCTTTTGAAACACTTACCAGCATTAAAAATGCCGCAAGGGCTATTCCGAATTTTCTCATTTAATATACAATAAACCAAACCGTAGCCTGCGCCCGGTCAACCTTCAAATTTCGCAAATTTTATTGAACTGCAGTCCTTTAAATGTCAATTATCCTGAAGCGCAGTTTTTTTGCGAATATGCTGATAATGCCGGGCCTGCTTTCACTATTTTTGGTTAAAATTTGTTAAATAAATGCTGAACGATAATCCGGCCGCGTTACGCTTTCTTCTTCAGGACGATCTGTACCTGCTTGCTGCAGAAAAACAAGCGTATGCAGAACAAGCGCAAAAGCCCCTTGAACAGGAAATTGCTGTAGAAAAACCTGTTCAGCCGGTAACCGTAATTGAAACGCCCCAGTTAAGCTTTAATTGCCTGGGCGATAACAAAAAGAACTTCCTGATCCTGACCAGCTATCCGGGACAGCAGGGCATGGCTGAAGCTCACCAAAAAGCATTGGAAAGCACTTTAGGCCGGAAAGACCTTTCTTTGGCCGATGTAGCCATTGTTAATTTAGCGGCTTATCCGCAAGCCTCGCATACAGATCTGTTCACTTTCTTCCAACCCAAAAAAATATTGATACTTGGTTCGGAAGCCGTGCCAAACGGTTTACCTGCTACCACTTTTAACAAAATTATGCCGGTGGGTGATTTACAGCTACTGCATAGCTATGACTTTGGCGCTATGCTTGCCGACCGTGAAAAAGTAAAAGCCTTCTGGGAACAAATGAAAAACTTTTAATGATGCAGGAACTCGTTTTCGCTACCAATAACAAACATAAGGTTGATGAAGTGGCCGCCAAAGTTGGCGGTTCTTTTAAGCTGCTTACGCTTGCGGACATTGGCTGCACGGAAGACATTGCCGAAACCGGCCTTACCTTTCATGAGAATGCTTCCATTAAAAGCCGCTATATTTTCGACCATTACCACCTGAACTGTTTTGGCGACGACAGCGGACTGGAGATAGACGCCCTTAACGGTGAACCTGGTGTTTACTCTGCACGCTATGCCGGAACACACGGCAACCACGAGGCCAATATGGATAAGGTGCTGGCAAAACTTCAAGACGAAAGCAACCGCAGCGCAAGGTTCAAGACCGTAATTTCTTTACTATGGAATGGCGAAGAACATTTTTTTGAGGGAATAGTTGAGGGCTCCATCCGCACAGAAAGGGCGGGAAACGGGGGCTTTGGTTACGACCCCATCTTTCAGCCCGAAGGCTATGCGATTACCTTTGCCGAAATGACCATGGAGGAAAAGAATAGCATCAGCCACCGTGCAAGGGCAATGGAAAAACTACTGGCATTTCTAAAAGCCAAAGCCTAATTATCTGCTGCCTTTTTATTGGTTGTATCCCTCTTCAGCTTTAAACTATCCGCTGCAGGTTTAATTGTTTTATTCAGCGTACTGTCTGGCTTTGCTGACCCCGTTACCGGTTTACCAACAGGCTGCCCCTTAACAGCAGGCTTTCCGGGTGATGTTTTTGATGGCCGGACCGGCGGCGTAGTTACGCGCTTATACTTACCGGACTTATCCAGTTCGGGTATGATCTGCTCCTTAGATTCGGGCCGGTCATGCGGTTTCCAGATAAACCCTTTTAAAAGCTTCTCATCATCTTTAAATTTCTCAGGCGGGCCGATCCGATGCTCGGGCTTGCTGATATTGATGATATTAAGCGGCTTGTTCTCTTTAAAATTCACCCGCATACGGGCAGCCAATGAGCGCGCCATGTTGGTAATCTTGCCATTCTCGCGCTGGAAATAGATACTTTCTGCATTACCATCCACAAACATCCGGCTTAGTTTATTATTCACAAAAAAGCCTTTCATCTTCTTCCCGCCAACCTGGTTAAAGTGTGTGGTATCGTTATCCTCTACATTGACGATAAACGAATTCGGGAACACATCCATATTATCCAGCTTCCGGTTCTTCATCTGCAGAAACAACGTATCACCAGACATTTGTGAACCTTGCGACCATAGCATCGGCTTCACGAAACAACGTATGGTAGAATCGCTCGTACTGTAGAACAACGAATCGGCTTTGGCCTGCAGGTCTGATTTGAACAGCTTTGCATGATAATGTCCGTTCAGTATCCTGATCCGTGTAGTATCACTTAACACAAATTTCTGCCGCAGGTTAACAGAATCTGTCTTCAGGGTTTTATTCTTCAACGTATCTGTCGGGGCTTTCTTCCCTCCTGCCCCTTTTGCAACCGGCGTTAATGGCGGCTTGGCTGGTGCCTTCGGCGGCCCGAAAAAATTACGGTGTTGGTAGCTGGTATCTTTGGGGAACTGCGGCTTGATCGCAATCAGGAATTTGGAGGTGCTTTTAGGCGTTGCATCCAACGCCTTTTTAATCTTCGCCGTATCGCGGATACTGGCTAACCTGCGCTGTTCCTGTATCTGCTTAAACTCTTTATAGGTGATCATCCGGGTTTCCAGCGTGTCCGCCACCATATAAATAGTATCCTGCTTTACCCTTTTTGCGGTATCGGCAACTGATGTTACGGTAGCAGGCTTAATCTCCTTCTTGCTATCCTTTACCTCTTTCTGTTTTACAGGCTGCGTATTGGGTGGTGCTTTGGCGTCTTTAACAACTGGCAGCGTCTTCTTCTTTACGCTGTCTGTTTTAGTGGTATCTTTTTCTTCCGTAATAAACGTCACCCAGGGGTTACGTGTTACCACCGCGCGTTCACCTTTTTCAAAGTAAGTGCCTATCTGCCCGTGCAGTGTAATCTTCTGCTCGTTATCGTTAAACACCACATTTTTTACTGCGCGCCCGTAGCCCTTCAACCGGTCATAGAAAAGGCTGTCGCCTTTTAGCGATTTGGTGCTCTGGGTATACAAATTCTTCTTACCGAAAAAGGCTTGCTCGGTTATGGTATTGTAAGTACCGTTCTCAGTATAGAGGGTATCTTTATTCTTCTTGCCATAGATATGCGTTGGGCCATAGAAGTAAGCGATACGCGAACCGGAGTTGTAACGAAGGGTATCTGTTTTAATAATAGCATCTACGGTGTTCAGGATCACATCATACCTGAAGTAGGCATCACGCGAGAACGCAAAGTAGTAGCCGTTAGTACTCGTAAGGGTATTATCTTTATTTACCAGTTTACCCCCGCCGGTGTATGTGCCGATACGTGTTGCAGTATTGTAAGTAAAATAATTAGTGGTGAGCACAGCATCGCGGTCTACCATTTTCACATTATCCGTTAATAAGGCAACGTGGGTGTTCCCGTTATAGTTCAGCTTATCCGAATAGATATTCAGCGTATCGCCCTGGTTGATGTTGACATTCCCGAAGGCGTCAAAAGCGTTATTCTGGGGGTAAAAGTACGCACTATCCGACCGCAGGGTGGAATAATCCTGCCTGAAAACGCCTTTGTAAACTTTAATTACATCGACACCGTTTCGCTTGATTCCCTGGCTGCGTTCTGAAGAAATAAGGTTTACTACCGATTTTTTTTGCGGCTGGCGCTGACTAAATGCAGCCAAACCTGTTAACAGCAATAAACCAGTGAACAAATATTTTAACACAGTGCGAAATTACTTTTTTGCTTGCGGTTATTAAATTAAATAATTTTGAACCTATGCTGCCAGTTACCGGCTTTAAAACCTTTGCTGAACAAAACAGGCTTTTTAATGCCAACGATAAAATTATCGCTGCGGTAAGCGGCGGCAAAGATTCTGTGCTGATGGCACATTTACTAAAAGCCGCAGGCCATCATTTTGTGATTGCTCATTGCAACTTTCAATTACGTGCCGAAGAGTCGCGACGCGACGAAGCCTTTTGCCATTTACTGGCCCAAAACCTTGGCGTTGAATTTTATACCCAAACTTTCCAGACCCAACAATACGCCCAACAACACGGTGTTTCTATCCAGATGGCCGCACGCGACTTACGCTATCAGTGGTTTGAACAACTAAGGCAGCGACTCGGTTTTAACCTGATTGCATTGGCGCATCATCAGAACGATGCCATCGAGACAATATTGTTGAACCTTACCCGGGGTACGGGTATTGCCGGTCTGCACGGTATTCGCCCACGAAACGGCAACCTGGTTCGCCCGCTGCTTTTTTTGACGCGTAAGGAAGTGGATGAAATTATCGTAAGAGAAAACCTGGATTACGCGGAAGATAGCTCCAACGCCTCGACCAAGTATGCGCGTAACAAGATCAGGCATGAGGTGGTTCCGAAACTGAAAGAACTAAACCCCAACCTGGAACAAACTTTTCAAAACCACCTGCAGCATTTTGCCGAACTGGAAGAGTTGCTGCAGCTAAAAGTGGATGAAGTGCGCGAAGACCTGTTCACCTATACCAAAGGCGAAATACATCTCCCGCTGTCAAAGCTTCGTTTATTAAAACCGCTGCATCTGCTCCTGAACGAGTTATTGAAACCCTATGGGTTTATTCCTACCACCATTAGTGATGTTATTGAAGCTTTGGATAAGCATGCAGGCCGCCGTTTTGAAGGCGACGGTTGGCTGCTGGTGCTCGACAGGGAGCAGCTGATTTTAAGTCCACAAAGCAACTACTTGCCAACCAATGTGCAGGTCAACGCCAATGACGAAACCTGCATCTGGGGAACTTATCAATTTAAAATCAGCCATACATCGGCCCAGGTGCCGATACCGCCCGATCCGGCTATTGCTATGATTGACAGCGATCAGCTCATTTTCCCCTTAACGGTCAGAAGCTGGGAATTGAGCGATGCTTTCCGGCCGCTGGGCATGGAATCGAGAAAGAAACTAAGCGATTTTTTTATCGCCCGGAAAATTCCTTTGCACCGTAAAAGCCGCATTCCTATTGTGGTGAATGGCAACGGCGAGATCATCTGGATAGCGGGCCTGCGGCTGGACGACCGCTACAAAATAACCGCTGCTACTAAAAATTTTTCTATCTTCGAACTATCAGAGATCTGAATGGCTGACAAACCTGCTTATACCGAAAAACAATACCTGGGAAGAGAATGGATACCCGTAACCATCCGGCTGATGCTTGCCATGATCTGTTTTGCCATTTATTTTTTTACCGACGAACGCGAACGTAACGGCGACCTGCTGGTGGTAGTAGGCTTTGCCATTGTGATCATCTCTGTCATCATCGGTTTTCTGCCGCACTTCCGCACCCGGGTAATCAATAAAAGCCTTTTGCTGGACGGATTGTGGAGCAGCCGCCTGGTAAAGATTGACCTGAACAGCATTACCAAAGTGGAGAAAGGTATCTATAGCCGGTACCTGTTTAACAACCCGGTGTATAACCTGCACCAGAAAGGAACCATTCGCTTTTATACCGGCGGTAATGATGCCATCCACCTGACCGATCGCGACGGGCTGGTCTACATCATCGGTTCGCAACATGTAAATGAACTGCTTCGTGCCGTTCAGGAAGAAATGAAGAAATAATAAGTCGCTGCACTACTCCCATTTTCCCAGCTAAATTCCTGACAAAGCTTCAGAATAACACATGTATGACAATTTGACATAGCAAATTGATTTTATCTGTTATTTTAACGCTCGCCTTTCCATTAAAGAAAAACCGTTATCTCCAAAAGATAATCGCTAGTTGAAAGCCCACTACCATAACGTGATTTAAAACGAAGACGTAAATAATCAAACATTTTCGATGCTAAATCTCGAATTGTCAGTTTTTTCAACACTAACAAGTTTATTTTTTAGCAAAAACACTAAAATATCCCCTCTTTTAGCACGTCTCCGTTCTTCTTTTTACAAAAAAGAGAAAATAATAAAACCAGATATGGTTGAATCGCTGGGGCATTACTGATTTATTGTAATTCCATTTTTCACGTTCAGCATAGCTAAACAGCTCATAATGATCTGTTTTCGGCAATGGCATCTTTTTAGTGCAGAGGCTACCATCAAACAAATTAAATTATAAAAGTATGGTAACTGTATTAGAAGTTGCTGCTGTAATCCTGGTAATCCTGGCTCCGCTGGCTACCTCAAAAAAAGCAGTAAGATATTAATCTATAAAAAGCAGATTAATAAATTTCGCGCTATCCGGCAGCTGCCGCAAGATGGCATAAAATCATAAAACCGTCGTTCAATAAGGGGAATGGCGGTTTTTTAGTTATACTGCGTCCTATAAAATCGGTTTTCCGGCGATAATTTGAGCGGATTAGGGCCAAACCAGGCGATAAACTTTTGCCATTTTTCCTGATTAGAATTACGCCAGCTTTCAAAGGCTTGCGGATCTGCAGCCGAAAATATCCAATAATTATAAGCCTCATCAAAGCCGTTATCCTGCAGTTTTTTGTTGTATTCGAAAAGTGCGTTTGGATAGGTTTTATTAAATTCCCTTTGATAATAAAATTTGATAAAATTCGCTCTGATTGTATTCAAAGAGGCCAAATTAATCTCTTTTTGACCGGCGACTGCCATAGCCATCGTGGGCTCATATATTACGTTATAAGGAAACTTTATCGGCCCCTTGCCGGTATAATTAATTACGTTGCTTTTGCTAAAACTAACCTTAACGGAATCTTTGCCTGAAAACGTAATCTGACTTTTATACGTTTCGTAAAGCAGCTTGCTGATTTCGCGTGTACGTTGGGAGTTACGTTCCAGGTTTATAAAAATCTCTCCATAAATCATTCCCCAAAATTTCTCATCAGATCCGCAATAAATTCTTGAAGCCCAATAATAATTTGACGCAAAAGAAGGTTCTGCCATAATCCCCTGCTCGTACAAATTGAGTGCTTTATCATATTCCTTTTTTACCAGGTATATATTCCCGGATTCGAGGTATAAGGATCCGGATTGCGGAAACCTTTTCAAACCATCATTATAAGTGGTAATAGCCATTTGGTTTTGCCCCGAAAGATCATAGGCGTTACCCAATAATTGATAAACCCTGTCAAAACAATCTTTGTGATCTTTCAGCTTGTTTAGTACTTCTATAGCTTTACTGTACTGCTTTTGAGCATAGTAGGAATAAGCGGTTTCATAAGGAAAACTTATATTATCGGGATCAAGTTTTATGGCCTCGGCAAGTAGTACTAACGCCTGGTCAAATTTCCCTTCATCCTCCAGCTTTACCGCTTCTTCACCCTTTTGCCGGGCTTTATCCTTTTCTGTTTGGGCAGATGCTATTACTATGCCTGATAAATAAATTAGGGTAAAAAGTAGGATTTTTTTCATGATGAGGTCCTGGATTTATCTTTCAGCTAAAGATAATCTTTTACAGTGTTACTATTTCAGTCTTTTAAAATTACACAAACGACAACGAATTACCCGGATTGATTTCTGTTACTGGTAAGCCTCTGAAATGCTGTTTTAACCAGGCAGCCATAAACGCAGAGCCCGGTTGTTCACTTGGGATATGCCCCAGTACGACCAGCGATAGCTGATCTCCTTTCGTACGGGCGTCCCGTACGTATTCTGCCGTTTCCCATTCGGATATTTCGCCGCAGATCAGCACATCTGGTTTGTACTTCGCTACTGCACTAATTTGCCTTTGGCCGCCTGCCGCGCCTACCATTAGCACTACCTTCCGGCAGTTTTGCTGCAGATCGCCCACGTAACGCACCATTTGGATACCCAGCTGCTTTTTGCAATGAGTAATAATAGTATTCAACGATTGCTCGGCGGGCAGTTGATAAAACAACTGATCTGCCACCTGGTATTTTTGCCAGCCTAATGCTTCCTCTACACCTTTACGTACCCCATCGGGCCGGATCGAATGGATATAATCGTGGTTGCGCCAAACAGCGATACCGTTATCGTCCAGCAACTTCTTCTTGTACTGAAAAACGTCGTCATTCGCCAGCCATTGGGTATCGTCAGCATGGTTATAGAAGGTCGGTTCATGGGCAATGATGAAGTTAGCTTTCTGTGCGATCGCTTTACGGATCACCTCTATTGTGGCAAACATGGTTGTAACTACACCCGTCACCTTTAGCTCACGATTACCAGCTTTAAGGGTATCAACTGTATTAGGAAAAGGCGCATTTGACACCTGGGCTATAAAAGTATCCATTATTTCACCTACCGTGGGTGGCGTATCAACTGCTAATGCAAAAGCATCTGTGGTATGCCCGATAGCAGCAGCACCCGTTACTAAGGCGGCACCGGCGATAAATTCCCGGCGTGTAAAGTTTGTTTTCATAGGATAATTGGTTACGATGGTTAATTTAACTAAAATATCTGCCAACAAAAAAGCCCTGCTTTCGCAAGGCTTCGTTATGTTTTAGTTTTTCAGCATGTCGACAAAATCATCGAACAGGTAGCGGCTATCGTGCGGGCCAGGTGATGATTCCGGGTGATACTGTACCGAGAACGCTTTTTTACCTTTTACGCGGATACCTTCAATCGATTGGTCGTTCAGGTTAACGTGGGTAATTTCCACCTTATCCGACGCGCGTACCGCTTCGGGCACTACACCAAAACCATGGTTTTGTGAAGTAACCTCGCAATGGTTCTTGATGATATTTTTTACCGGGTGGTTTAAACCGCGGTGGCCGTTAAACATCTTTTTAGTAGGGATATCATTTGCCAGCGCCAGCAATTGGTGACCAAGGCAAATTCCGAACATTGGCTTATCTGCCTGCAGTATCTCTTTTACAGTTTCTACCGCGTAAGGCATCGCAGCCGGATCGCCGGGGCCGTTAGAGATGAAGTAACCATTCGGCTGGAAATCTTTCTCTATTTCTTCGAAAGAAGTTTTTGCCGGGTAAACTTTGGCATAAACACCACGATCAGAGAAGTTGCGCAGGATATTCTTCTTCACACCTAAGTCGAGCACGGCAACGCGGTAAGGTGCGTCTTCATTGCCAAAAGTGTAAGTCTCGCCGGTAGATACCTGTGAAGACAGTTCCAGGCCATCCATTGAAGGCACGGCAGCTAAACGTTCTTTTAGTTCCTCGATGTCCAGAATCTCTGAAGAGATGATCGCGTTCATAGCGCCTTTGTCGCGGATGTGGCGTACCAACTGGCGGGTGTCGATGTCAGAGATACAAACCACGTTCTGCTCCTGAAAATAATCCTGGATAGATTCATCCGCCTGTTTACGGCTGTAAGCGATGTTATAATTTTTACAAACCAGGCCGGCAATCTGTATGCGTTCAGACTCTACCTCTTCTTTAGCAATACCGTAGTTACCAATGTGCGCATTGGTAGTTACCATGATCTGCCCGAAGTAAGAAGGGTCTGTAAAAATCTCCTGGTAACCGGTCATGCCTGTATTAAAGCAGATCTCGCCGGTAGTGGTACCGATCTTGCCGGCAGCTTTTCCATGAAAAACAGTTCCGTCAGCCAGTAATAATACAGCCGGTAACTTGGTGTAATTTGTCATTTCCAAAAAAAGTTGAATGATTAAAAATGAGGCGGTTTGCCTTTAAAACAACACGGTGAACTAAGCCGGTATCAGGAAGTAAACAAGCCTGTAAATTCACGGCGCAAAAATACGTTATTTAAATGTTTCCGCGATGTAAAATTTGAATAAATTATAAAAGGAGTTTCTACCTTTGTTTGGCATCTGTAAATTGCACTCCATGTCTGTAAATAAAGAGATCAAACGCGTTACCACGCACAGCCTGCAGGAAATGAAAAACCGGGGCGAAAAAATAGCCATGCTTACCGCTTATGATTATTCCATGGCGAAGATTGTGGACGACGCGGGTATTGATGTGATATTAGTGGGCGATTCCGCCTCGAATGTAATGGCAGGCCACGAAACAACTTTGCCTATTACGCTCGACCAGATGATCTATCATGCTTCATCCGTGGTTCGTGCAGCTAACCGCGCGCTGGTGATTGTTGATCTGCCTTTCGGCTCTTACCAGGGAAATTCGAAAGAAGCGTTGAACTCGGCTATCCGGATCATGAAAGAATCCGGTGCGCACGGGGTGAAGATTGAAGGCGGCGTGGAGATTGCGGAATCCGTTAGCCGCATCCTTACTGCAGGTATCCCTGTAATGGGGCACCTGGGCTTAACGCCGCAATCGATCTACAAATTCGGTACCTATACGGTGCGCGCTAAAGAAGAAGCAGAAGCGCAAAAGCTGCGCGAAGACGCCTTGAAACTGCAGGAACTGGGTTGCTTCGGCGTAGTGCTGGAGAAGATACCGGCCATGCTGGCCAAGGAAGTGACGGATAGTTTGCAAATCCCTACCATTGGGATTGGTGCAGGGCCTCATTGCAGTGGGCAGGTATTGGTGATCCACGATATGCTGGGCATTAACAAGGGCTTTCGTCCGCGCTTTTTACGCCAATATGCCAGCTTGTACGATGTAATGAATGATGCCATACAAGGCTATGTGAACGATGTAAAAAGCAACGATTTCCCAAGCGAGAAAGAGCAGTATTGATTTTCGAGTCTGAAAGTCGATAAGGCCGAGTCGGGAAGCTAACTTTGTGAGTGACAACCAAACAAAACCTGTGGACTTCGTTGTTCTATTAAAAAGGACTAACTGATTTACTGACTAACCGACTAAACCAAAACTTATGCCTCAAGATATACCTGCCGAAATTACCGATAACGACGTCCTTTACGAAGACAACCACCTGATTGCCATTAATAAACGCGCAGGAGACATTGTGCAGGTAGACGATACCGGCGACGAACCGTTAGACGAGAAGGTAAAAAAATACCTGGCCAAGAAGTATAACAAGCCAAACGGAGCTTTTTTGGGAGTTGTTCACCGGTTAGACCGCCCCGTGAGCGGTGTGATTATGTTTGCCAAAACCAGCAAGGCTTTAGACCGCATGAACGAGTTGTTTAAAACACGGCAGATGCGCAAAACCTATTACGCAGTAACACGCAATCGTCCCAACCCACCGTATGGCACGCTGGTCCACTGGCTGGTGAAAAATCCAAAAAAGAACGTCACCACAGCGCATGGCCATGAGGTAAAAGGAAGTTTACGGTCTGAACTGCATTACCGCTTAGCCGGCGAGGAAAATGGCTACTCATTAATACAAGTTAACCCGGTTACGGGCAGACCGCACCAGATTCGCGTGCAGCTATCCACCTTAAACTGCCCCATCGTTGGCGATAACAAGTACGGTTACCCACGCGGCAGCCTGCGCAAAAGCATCAGCCTGCATGCGCGAAGGTTGCAATTCATCCACCCGGTAAAAAAAGAACCGATTGATATTATCGCTCCCCTTCCTAAAGATGGCTTTTGGGATAAGTTTGCCCACCTGGTTCAGGATAGTGATGAGGATGTGGTAATGAGTGATAATTAAGATAGAGAGACAAGACCTCTCCCGAACAGCTCTGAGACGGGAATTCAAAAGGGGAAAATTGCCACACTCCCTTGGAGTCCGCGATGACAATTCTTATTTGTTATTTATTAAGCTTTTCCTTTGTCATTGCGAGCGCAGCGCGGCAATCCCTTAGAACACACCCCGACCCCCTCTCAAGAGGAAATGCTAAACGGAGAAGATCGCCACACTCCCTTGGAGTTCGCGATGACAATTCTTATTTGTTATTTATTAAGCTTTTCCTTTGTCATTGCGAGCGCAGCGCGGCAATCCCTTAGAACACACCCCTAACCTCTCTCAAGAGGAAACGCTAAACGAAAAAGATCCCACACTCCCTTGGAGTTCGCGATGACAAATGGGTTTTCCTTGTAGAGGCACGACACCTCGTGTCTCTATTCAATAGCGATAAAGATCCCTACATCTTTAGCACACTTTCCCATATTTTCTCATCAACCGGTATTCCCTCTTTTAAATTCCGTTCTCGGGTGAGGATGGTTCCTTCGCCCGGGTAGCGGATTGGGTCATCAGGATCAATAGGTGTGCTCGACTTTGCATAATCCAGTATCTGTTGAATCAATTGTTCGTGCTGATCGCTATCTCCTGTGGGTTTAATACAAATAAACAACTGCGACAGCCCTGCTTCTACATTGTCTTTAGAAACCTCTGCCGTGGACCGGCCATCGCTTAATACCGTTGCCAGCAGATCGAGCATGAGCGACAGCCCGGAACCCTTCCAGAAACCGGCGGGCATTAATCGCCCGGATTTGATGATGGTAGACGCATCCGTAGATAAATTTCCTTCTTCGTCATAACCGCCTGGCAGTGGCAGTTCCCTTCCCTGGCTT
Source organism: Mucilaginibacter straminoryzae (assembly GCF_022953055.1). GTDB lineage: Bacteria > Bacteroidota > Bacteroidia > Sphingobacteriales > Sphingobacteriaceae > Mucilaginibacter > Mucilaginibacter straminoryzae. The sequence goes on from NZ_JALJEJ010000009.1 coordinate 169,192, forward strand.
TCATATTGCTTCAGCTTACCGAATGAATATTGCGAAACGGCCATATCCAACACCACATGCCCATCCTTTCGGGGTACCGCAATGATCAACGGATTGTTTCCCAATCGCGGATCAAGCCCGCCCCAGGGTGGCAGATTGGCGATGGTATTGGTAAAGCAAATACTGATCATCCCGGCTTCGGCAGCCTGCCAGCCATAGGTTCCGCCGCGCATCCAATGGTTGGTATTCCTGATAGCGACACATCCAATACCGTATTCATTTGCTAAAGCAATGGCCCTGCCCATGGCAATACCCGCATTTAACACTCCCGGCCCATAGTTTCCGTCCCATTTCTCTATCGAACCAAATGAACTAACCAATTCGGGTTCGGCATCTGTTTTTATAGCCCCCTGTTTTACCATTTGTATAAACGTTGGGAAACGGTTAAGGCCGTGGGTATACACCCCATCACGGCTGTTTTCTGTAAAGACGGTCGCTATGGCTTCGGCCTTAGCCTCGGTAAAATGGTTAAGCAGAATTCGCTTAAATTCTGCTTTCATTGTTTCTATAGGTATGCGCATTTGAGATGGTTGCTGATGATCAGAGATGATGTTTGATATAACTGATAAACGCAAGATCAGCTTTTTTAACATTGTTAAAAAGCGTTAAAACTTAATTTACACTATGCCAAAGCCTTGACTTTCGCCGTTATTCATTTTAACTTTAAATATACCGGCTAAAGAGTGATGAAAAAGTTGATCGCAATAGTAAGTATAGCCCTGGTTGCAATGGGTTTCAGCCTGAAAGCTGTTTCTGATAAAGAGCTGGGCCTGGTTGGCGAATGGGCGGCACAAACAAAAAACACTGGTATTACCACCATGAAGTTTTTCCCCAACGGACTACTCAATATCCAAAAGGGCCTGAAAAACCAGGTAGCACATTATAAGATCACCTACTACCAACTGGATAATGAAGTGCAGTTGGCGGGAAAAATTTACCTGGACGGAGCAATGCCCTTCAGCGCAAAGATCAAAGACCGCAAACTGATGGAACTTACCGTTAACAGCGGCGATTCTACCCATGTACTGAACCTGGTAAAAGTAAAAGACATCAAGACCGGCCTGATCCCCGTAAATTAAGCAGCCGGTTATTGACTGATCGCCTGCTGATATTTCTCTTTATCGAACTCGTTCTCGCTTTCGGCAATCACTACAGTTGCAATACCATTACCGATGACGTTGGTTAGCGCCCTGGCCAGCGACATAAACCTATCCACCCCTAACAATATGGCTACGCTTTCCAGTGGAATTACCTTAATGGCCGTTAGCGTAGATGCCAGCACAATAAACCCACTTCCGGTTACCCCTGCCGCACCCTTACTGGTCACCATCAGGATGCCGATGATCGTAAGCTCCTGCCCTAGCGAAAGCGGGATATGAAACACCTGCGCGAGGAAGATGACAGACATGGAAAGATAAATTGTCGTGCCATCCAGGTTGAAGGAATATCCCGTTGGGATCACTAAACCCACCACTGAGCGCGAAGCACCAAACTGCTCCATCTTCACCATCATGCTTGGCAGCACGGGTTCGGAAGAAGAGGTACCCAGCACGATCAGTATTTCTTCCTTAATATGCTTCAGGTATTTCCATAAGCTGAATTTCGCCAGCATACAGACGATGTTCAATACAATAAAAATGAACAGCAACATGGTAAGGTACACCGCGCCAAGCAGTTTCAGCATGGGGATTAAGGTAGTCAGCCCGTACGTACCTACGGTAAAGGCCATCCCGCCGAAGGCGCCGATGGGTGCCACTTTCATCACCACGCCCATGATATTAAAAAACACTTTAGAGAGCTTTTCAAATGTGGTAATCACCGACTTCCCGGTCTCGCCCATCTTACTTAGCCCGTAACCAAAAAGAATGGCAAAGAATAAGATCTGCAGGATATCGCCTTTGGCAAAAGCATCAACTACGTTGCCGGGGACAATATGTGCGAAGAATTCGCCCCACTTCATATGCTCGCCCTGCTCGGTGTAGGCCTGCAACTTGGCATCGGCAGTATGATGCGCAGCCGCTATCTGCATACCCTCGCCGGGTTTCAGGATCTCTGACATGATGACGCCCATCGCCAGCGCAAAAGTGGTGATCACCTCGAAGTAGAGGATCGCCTTTCCGCCTACCCGGCCAACTTTCTTCATGTCGTTCATATTGGCAATGCCCAGCACAATGGTAAAGAAGATGATCGGGCCTATGAGCATCGTGATCATGTTGATGAACACCTTGCTGATAGTTTGTGCCGTTGGGGCGAAAGATTTAAAATAAACCCCGACCACTACCCCAAGCACAATGGCCAGCAGCACCTGGAACGTAAGATTAGAAAATAAGCGTTTCATGAATGCTAAAAATAGGATTATTATCGGGATTGATATTTGAGACTGATCCAATAAAGACAAATCTCTTCTCTTTCCGTACGTTCACTATTTAAACGATAAGTATTTTTCGTAATTTCACTTAGTACCTTTATGCCGAACTATAATTCTCCATGGCAAAAATCGCTTAGGTTTTGGCCAACCCAACCTTTAACCAAGATTGGCGCTACTCCTATTTTCTCCATTGTAGTTATCTTAGCCAGTGTTTTCACATCCTGGTTAATGATGTCTTCTCGTAAAGATTTCGACCCTAAATTTTTCCCGCGTTTCGATGTTGCAGAGAACAGGCATGTCGGCCAGATTATATTTACTAATAGTGCTGATAGCGCTGTGAAGTATGCCATTGATGACATAAAAAGAAATAAAATTTACTACATCCAGGCAGGGGAACTCGAGGATCATAGAAATGACTCTATCTTTTTCGATTATGTCCGTCGTAGATTTAATATAAACTTTGTCCGTTATTCTTATCATTATATACCGCTGGGAGTACGCAAATATGATAGTGTTATGTTCCAGTATCTCTATAAGAAGAATTATCCCGAAATGGGCAAAATGTATTTAGACGCGTTCAAACATTATGATCGCGTTCATCAGACGCACGAGTTTGATTACATCTATAATAAGTAAACGTTGCCATCCTTTTCTCCTCATTATCTACCTAATCCATCTATATTTTCGTAATTTCGCGCAATTTTAGCGTGCGTAATTATGGATTATCAGTTTAAAGATATCGAGAAAAAATGGCAGCAGTTCTGGGCAGAAAACCAGACTTTCAAAGCCGACAATAACTCAGCAAAACCCAAATACTATGTGCTCGACATGTTTCCATACCCATCCGGGGCGGGACTGCATGTGGGTCACCCGCTGGGCTATATTGCCTCTGATATCTTTTCACGCTACAAACGCCTGCGCGGTTTTAACGTACTGCACCCTATGGGCTACGATTCGTTCGGCCTACCTGCCGAGCAGTACGCCATCCAAACCGGGCAACACCCGGCCTTAACCACCGAACAAAACATCAACACGTACCGCCGCCAGTTGGATCAGATCGGTTTCTCTTTCGACTGGAGCCGCGAAGTGCGCACCAGCTCGCCCGACTATTACAAGTGGACGCAGTGGATCTTTATGCAGTTGTTCAACTCATGGTATAACAAAGCGGCAGATAAGGCAGAATCTATCCAGAAACTGGTAGAACATTTTGAAAAACATGGCTCTAAAGACATCGATGCCGTTTGCGACGAAGATATTTTAACCTTCACTGCAGATGAGTGGAAAGCCCTGAGCAACGAAGAACAGCAGCGCGAACTGTTAAAATACCGCCTCACTTACCTGCGCGAAAGCACCGTAAACTGGTGCGCAGCGCTTGGTACCGTATTGGCAAACGATGAGGTAAAAGACGGCTTTTCTGAGCGCGGCGGTTACCCCGTTGAGCAAAAGAAAATGATGCAGTGGAGCATGCGTATCACCGCTTATGCCGAGCGTTTATTGCAAGGCTTAGATACCATCGACTGGCCCGAGCCGCTGAAAGAAATGCAGCGCAACTGGATCGGCAAAAGCGTGGGAGCCAGTGTGAGGTTCAGCCTCTCCCCAACCCTCTCCGAAGGAGAGGTAGCTGATAAAGCCCACCCTGCCGGGGAGGGTTTGGGTGGGGCTATCGAAGTTTTCACTACCCGTGTTGATACTATTTTCGGTGTTACCTTTTTGGTGATCGCGCCAGAGCATGAACTGGTAGCCCAGATTACCACGCCAGAGCAAAAAGCTGACGTCGAGGCGTATATCGCACAAACTAAAAAGAAATCGGAGCTGGACCGTATGGCCGATACCAAAACGGTATCTGGCGCCTTTACCGGTGCTTATGTACTGAACCCGCTGAACGGCGAGAAAATACCGGTTTGGATTGCCGATTATGTACTGGCTGGCTACGGTACAGGTGCAGTAATGGCGGTACCTTCGGGCGACCAGCGCGACTACCTGTTTGCCAAGCATTTTAACCTGCCGATTGTTCCGATCATTGATATTCAAAACATTGAGAAAGAAGCCGACCCGACAAAGGAAGGTAAATACATCAACTCCGACTTTATTAACGGTATGGGCTACAAAGAGGCCACTGCTGCCGTTATTGCCAAATTAGAACAGTTGGGCGCCGGCAAGGCGCGGGTAAACTTCCGTATGCGTGACGCGATCTTTGGTCGCCAGCGTTACTGGGGCGAACCGGTTCCGGTTTACTTCAAAGGTGATCTGCCGTATTTAATAAGCGAAAGCGACTTACCGTTATTGCTTCCCGAAATTGATAAATACCTGCCTACTGAAACCGGTGAACCACCATTGGGCCGCGCTGAGGGATGGGCTTATAAGGCCTCTCCTAAATCCTCTCCAGAGGAGAGGACTTCTGAAATTAACAACTCCCTCTCCCACGGAGAGGGCCAGGGTGAGGCTTTCCCTTACGAACTCTCCACCATGCCGGGTTGGGCAGGCAGCAGCTGGTACTGGTACCGCTATATGGATGCACATAACAACCAGGAATTTGCTTCAAAAAAAGCGATCGAATACTGGAAGGATGTAGATCTGTATATCGGCGGTTCTGAACACGCTACCGGACACTTACTGTACAGCCGTTTCTGGAACAAGTTTTTGAAAGACTTAGACCTGGTGGTAGAAGAAGAGCCATTTAAGAAACTGATCAACCAGGGGATGATTCAGGGTCGAAGCAGCTTCGTGTATCGGTTAAATTACTATTTAACTTCTAGACAAAAATTAACTGCAGAACAAGAGGGTGAGTGGTTAAAAGCTAATAAAGATAAAGTGCCTTTAATCTTTGTATCAAAAGAAATAGCAGACATTATAGGTAACAGTAGAGATGAAAGAGATTTAACCGTTGAAAGAATTCATCTACTATTGAAAGATGTACTAGATCAAATTGACGGAAGAATATTACTAACAGAATCTTCCGAAAATATGGTGAGTGCAATGCATGTTGATGTTAATATTGTGAATAATGATGTTTTAAATATTGACGAATTTAGAAAGTGGAGGCAAGATTTTGAAAATGCAGTTTTTGTATCACATACCGGCAAATACTTATGCGGCTCAGAAGTAGAAAAGATGTCCAAGTCAAAATGGAATGTAGTGAACCCTGACGACATTATCGAACGCTACGGTGCCGATACGCTGCGCATGTACGAAATGTTCTTGGGGCCGCTGGAGCAAAGCAAGCCATGGAATACCAACGGTATCGAAGGGGTTTTCAAATTCCTGCGTAAATTCTGGCGTTTGTTCCACAACGATGCCTGGGAATTTACAGTAAGCAACGAAGCGCCAACCAAGGCCGAACTGAAATCGCTGCATAAAATTATTCGCAAGGTAGAAGAAGACATCGAGCGCTTTTCGTTCAATACCTCGGTTTCCAGCTTCATGATCGCCGTTAACGAACTTACCGATCTAAAGTGCAACAAGCGTGCTATTTTGCAGGAGATGGTGATCATCCTGTCGCCTTATGCACCGCACATTTGCGAAGAACTTTGGGCGCTATTAGGTAACCCGGACGGTAGCTTATCTTATGCACCTTTCCCTAAATTCAACCCGGAATACCTGGTAGAAGACGAGTTTGCTTACCCGATCTCTATCAATGGCAAAACCAAAATGAATTTGAGCATCCCGCTGTCATTAGAAGTGAAAGATGTGGAGGCATTTGTACTTGCCAATGCCGACGTTCAGAAATACCTGGATGGCAAAGCACCTAAAAAGGTGATTGTGGTAAAAGGCCGCATTGTGAACCTGGTAGTATAGATAGAGACAAGAAGCCAGAAATAAGATTTAAGCAGGCTTCGGCCTGCTTTTTTTATGCTCGTTTCGATTTTGAATTCACCTCTTGAGGAGGGTTAGGGATGCGTCCTATGGAATTGCTGCGCTTAGCCGTCGCTCGGCTCCCGCCGAGTGACCATTATTCTGCAATTGGATTAATAGTCGTCACTCGCTACAAGCAAGCGACTGCAGTAAGAGTGTGTCAATCTTCTACATTTTGAATTCCCCTCTTAAGAGGGGTTAGGGGTGTGTCTTTACCGTTATCAAACAGAGGCACGAAGTATCGTGCCTCTACAAAAACCCCATCTATCATTGCGAACTCCTACGGAATGCGGCGATCTTCTTCGCTTTGAATTCCCCTCTTCAGAGGGGTTAGGGGTGTGTCTTTACCGTTATCGAAGAGAGAAACGAAGTATCGTGTCTCTACAACGCAAGCAACCACTTCAATCCTTTATGGACGGCAGATTCGTAGCATTGCCTTTCTTACGCTGGATCACGTACTGCAGCATCAGCAGCATGTTATTCTTATCATTCGTAGCAACGTTGGTTTTATTGAACTGATTAATCCATCCTGCCTGTAAATTCAATGACTTGTTAAACTGGTATCCTAATGCGGCAGAGATACGATTACGTTCGAAATTGGGAGCTTTATCAGTAAAAAACACTTCATCAAATACTGAAACAAAGGCCGTTTTAGGAACAAAAGCGGCATGGTTCAGCGGCACCAGGAAGTTGATGCGATATCTGAAACGGTTACGATAACCGGTGTTCAGCCAGCGTTGTTCTACCCTGTAGCGGTGTTCAAACTTCACCCGCCCGACAAATTGTACAGAGGTAAACTGCTCCCAAAACCGGGTCTCGGTGGTCTGCGGCCCTTCGCCTAAATCACGGTAGTCGTAAGTCGTGTAACGGCCGGTACCTAACAGCACGTAAGCACGGTCGTCAAAGTTGTAGCTTACTCCGCCTTTTACTTCGTAATAGAAAAACTTGCGAAAATAAGTCTGATCGGTACGCCCCTGCAATTCGGCATAACCACCCCAACGTTGCTCTTTGTTACCCGGCAATATCACTGTCGCGATACCCCAGGTACCGGGTTTAGCAGACTGAGCATAACTATTTTTAACCAGAACCAGCAGCAGAAGCAGCACAAGAAGACGAATAGAAGGCATTATCGCAATGTTAAATTTTTGTTAACAATTCGCGCAAAAGTATAAAACCCTTTAAATAATCTTAAATCTGTTAATATTCGTACTCTCCTAAATGCAGTTTAAGCCATTTACGCCTCCCACTTAAACGTTTTGATAGCAACGGCGTAGATACCCACGCCCCATAACGCCAGGATGAGTAATTGGTGGGTTACCTCGTTCAAACCAGCTCCTTCAAAAGCCACCTTACGCATCGCATCATTCAAATGCGTCAACGGCAGTACATTGCTAATCGGTTGTAGCCATTTCGGGAAAGCGCTGGTAGAAAAGAAAGTACCTGAAAGCAGGAATTGCGGCAGAGTGATGATGTTGGACAGCGGCGGGATGCTGCTCTCGTTCTTGGCCAGGCCGGAAATGGTAAAGCCAAAACCCATAAACACGATCAGCCCGAAAATTGCCAGCACCAGCATGTTCAGCACCGTAATCCAGCCATGTATCAGCGTAAAGCCGAAAACAAAGTGACCGATCATGATGATAAATATCGCACCAAGTAAAGCAAAACTGATCCGCGCGATCATCTCCCCGCCAACGATACTATATTTCTTTACCGGAGTAGCGAAGAAGCGTTTGATCACCAGTGTCTGGCGAAGGCTCAGGAACACAAACGCAGTACCAAATACACCGGTACTCAGCAGCGAGAAACCCAACTGCCCCGGCAGGATAAAATCGATGTATTTATACTCGCGGCCGCTTATGGTTTCCTGTTTCAGTTCGGCAACAGGCGGCGGCATTTTACTGCCTGCCGTATTCATCTGGAAAAGAATACTATTGAGGATTGATTTCAGGATGTTCCCCTTATCCATAGATGCCGCACTGTATTTCACATCAACCGTGAATGGGGGATGTTGAGGCATTCCCGGCACCAAAGGATTAACATTCAAGCTATTTTTAATAATACGTATCTCCGCATCAATGCTTCCTTTTTTCAGGTTCTTTAGCATATCTGCCTCACTTTGCTTGGTAATTAGCTTAATCACCTTACTTTGCTTTAATACCTTATAAATCGGGTTCAGCGTGTCCGATCCTTTTGCCACGCCTACATCAACCACCACTCCCCCGCCGCCGATATTAGCAAATACCACGATAAAGATCAGCGGGAATAAAAGACTGAATACCACCGCCGACGGGCTGCGTAAAATAGAGCGCAAACTGGCCTTGGCAATCGCCATGGTTGCGTTGAAATTGCTATAATTATTAGGGTTGTTATTGTTCATTGGTTCAATAGTTCATTAGTCATTGGTCGTTAGTCATTAGTCATCAGTCATTAGGGGGCCGATGTATTTGATGTAAGTATTAAGTTTCAGGTAAATGGTTTCCAGCTTTTTAATGTTCTTTAAAAAATCCTCTTGTTTAATTAACTGCCGGTTATAAGCTTTGGTTAACCAGCTTTTTGTTTCTATTATTGATCCTCTGCTGTAGTAGCAAAAGTTTTTATTGTCTTTATAATGATATCTGCCAAAGCCTTCTGCAATGTTTGCGCTGATGGAATCGGCTGATCTGATAAGCTGTTTACCCAGGGTGTCTTTGGTAAATTTATCCCAGTCATTCACCATTTTCCATACCTCATCTCCAAATTCCATAGAAAGGCTGTAGACTTCAATATCTTCTATCCTGTTACCCATAGTATTGGTAAGATTTTCGGTTAAAAATGGTTATTGGCAAAAGGCAATTGACCAATGACCAATGACTAATTATTACGCCTCCCGCCATTCCTTCCCGGTCAGGTTGATGAAGACATCTTCCAGGTTGGCCTGCTTTACTTCCTTTTTACGCTCGAAGCCCGAGGCAACCAGCTTATCAATAAAGTTATCGGGCGTATCAATACCAATCACATGGCCGGCATCTACGAAGGCAACGCGGTCGCAAAGCACCTCGGCTTCGTCCATGTAGTGGGTGGTAATTACTACGGTGGTGCCCTGCTTGCGGATCTCGCGGATCAGATCCCAAAGGTTACGGCGAGCCTGAGGATCGAGCCCGGTAGTAGGTTCGTCCAGGAAAATTACGCGGGGATTGTTGATCAGCGTAGTGGCGATAGAAAAACGTTGTTTCTGCCCCCCAGAAAGGTCTTTGTACTTTGCTTTGGCCTTATCCGTCAGCGCGACTTTAGCCAGCATGTCCATGGCGTTTACCTTTACACCGTAAAGGCCAGAAAACAAGGTAATCAGTTCGCTCAGGTTTAGGTTGGGGTAGTAACCGGCCGCCTGCAATTGCACGCCGATGCGTTGTTTGATATCATCTGCGTCCTTATCAATACTAAAACCATCTACCCATACCTCACCGGAAGTTTTATCGCGAAGGGTTTCAATAATTTCGAGGGTAGTAGTTTTACCTGCACCGTTTGGGCCTAAAAGGCCGAATATCTCGCCTTCGTAAACCTCGAAGCTGATATCTTTAACGGCTGTAAAATCATCATACTGTTTTACCAGGTTTCTAACTGTAATAATAGGTTGAGCTGCCATTGCCTAAAAATAGCCAATTCATGCTGAACTTATCATGAATTTTCGGCAAACAACAGCTATTTTACGGTAAGAAACTGGAAGCGAACGGCAGAACCTATGAAAAGCAACCTTTCCCTAATACGGAAAGGCTTGAATATTACCGCTTACATCCCTTGGGGAACAGCAGCACTTTCGAGATCGGAAACCGCCGGACCGTTGATAACTTTCCCTGGCAGGTGAAACGCGACTCGTGGCAGGGGCAATCAAAAGACTTTTCGTCGTTGTTCCGTTGATTGAAAGTCCATTGACTACTCCATTCAATCTTCGCAATCGTTTGCAAGGTTTCCGCCGGAAGTCGCTTCAAATAATATTGGCGCTTATTTCTTTTTTTTTAGCTTTGCCTCTGAAAAATGAAAAACCATGAGTGTTCTCGTAAATAAAGATTCAAAAGTTATAGTTCAGGGTTTTACCGGTAACGAAGGCACCTACCATGCTTCGCAGATGATCGAGTACGGAACCCAGGTTGTTGGTGGTGTAACGCCGGGCAAAGGCGGTCAGCAGCACCTGGAAAGACCGGTTTTTAACACCGTTAAAGACGCTGTTGACCAAACCGGCGCTGATGTATCTATCATCTTTGTACCTCCGGCATTCGCTGCAGATGCAATTATGGAAGCGGCGGAAGCGGGTATTAAAGTAATTGTTTGTATCACCGAAGGTATCCCGACCAAGGACATGATCCAGGTGAAAGAATATCTGAAAGACAAGGACGCTCGCCTGATCGGCCCGAACTGCCCTGGTGTCATTACTGCTGATGAGGCTAAGATTGGTATCATGCCTGGCTTTATCTTCAAAAAAGGTAACATCGGTGTGGTTTCAAAATCTGGTACTTTAACTTACGAAGCGGTTGATCAAGTGGTTAAAGCCGGTATGGGTATCACTACCGCTATCGGTATCGGTGGCGACCCAATCATTGGTACACCTACCAAAGAAGCGGTTGAACTGTTAATGAACGATCCTGAAACTCATGGTATCATCATGATCGGCGAGATCGGCGGCGGCATGGAAGCGGAAGCTGCCCGCTGGATTAAAGATAACGGCACCAAGCCTGTTGTAGGTTTCATTGCCGGCCAAACTGCGCCTCCGGGACGCCGTATGGGTCACGCCGGTGCAATCGTAGGTGGCGCTGACGATACTGCTGCTGCTAAAATGAAAATTATGGCAGAGTGTGGTATCCGCGTAGTGCAATCACCAGCTGAGATTGGCGCTGCTATGGCAGAAGAAATGGCCAAGTTGGGCAAGTAATTATTAGAAGCAAGAACCAAGAGACAAGAATCAAGACTTGTTTCTTGTTATGATATAGATCCCGTTCTGACAAGAGCGGGATTTTTTGTGGGCATTGGTTTGGTGGTAAGCGGAGCGCGGGAAGCGTTAAGAATTCCCCTCTTGAGAGGGGTTAGGGATGTGTCGTTTCAAATTCGAAATTGAACTGTCGTCCTGAACTATGTCCCCCTTGTCGAAGCGTTATTCGGGATCTCTCGTGATTATTTATAAGAGATGCCGAAACGAGTTCGGCATGACTTGGTCCCAGGATCGCCTATTCATTCTTCATATACTTTGCTATGCCGGGCGCGGGTTTCCAGGCGCTTTTTGGTTCGTAGTAATGCCATAGCAGCGCCGATATTTTCTGGATCAGCAAATGGGTTTCATTATCCTCCGTCCAGCGGCGGTCTTTAATATTTTTTGTCATTACAGAAAATACATAATCGCCGTGGGGTGCGTTAACTAAAACCGTTTCAGACTTGGCATCGTCAACTGAGCCTTGTTTAGAGGCGGCCTGCACATAAGGTGGTATTTGCGATAGCGCGCCGCTGTCCCAGTAAATTCTTACTAAGGTGCGGTACATCCGCTCACTGGCAGCTTCGCTTACCGCCTGCCCGTTATGAATCATGGTAAACAGCCGGGCCATTTCGTAGGGCGAACTTACGCCCCAACCGAATTGTTTCCTGAAACTCTCCCTGCCAACCGTACGGGAGTTTACACGCAATGCTTTAAAGCCATTTTGATCGAGCCAGTTATTGATATATTCCCCGCCTACCAGTTTCTGTAGCCAAAGGCTGGCCGTGTTATCACTCATGGTGATCATCAGCATGGTTACTTTGCTCAGTTGTATGGTATCGCCATTTTTGAACGAACCTAAAATATCTTCGCCGGGGTAAAGCAGCGAATCCCGGTATACCAGTTTCTGATTATACTGAAGTTCTCCCTTCTCGATCTTATCCATTGTTCCGGCCAGGATACTCACTTTAATCATACTTGCCGTTGGGAAAAGCGTATCCGCATTGATCGCAGCAGTTTTGCCGGTTTTCAAGTTCTGCACATAAATACCCACCTGTCCGCCGAAATCGTTTACGGCTTCCTGTAACTGAGCGGTAAGCTTTTTATCTGCCTGGGCGAAAGCAGACGCGGTGGCAAAACAAAAAAGGCAAAGTAATAATCGTTTCATAGTATACATAGATGAAACAGCAATGTAAGAAATACTTGTAACTAAAGCGACAATTCGTCTGAACAATGTCACCCTTGTTGAAGGGTTGTTTTGCGAACACCTCCCTTACCCTTCCAAAGGGGAGGGAGGTACTTACTAACTATCGTGCGCATTTATAATGCGTGCGTAACAATTTGCGACGATTGAATCGTCCCACCTTCTAATGCTCGCGTTACAAACGCGCGCAAGTGGATGAGATGCTTCGACAAGCTCAGCATGACAAGGTGGATAATATTTAAATAATTTGTCACC
>NZ_JALJEJ010000009.1:181945-196916 GCF_022953055.1 Mucilaginibacter straminoryzae
CAATTTGCGACGATTGAATCGTCCCACCTTCTAATGCTCGCGTTACAAACGCGCGCAAGTGGATGAGATGCTTCGACAAGCTCAGCATGACAAGGTGGATAATATTTAAATAATTTGTCACCCTGAGCTTGTCGAAGGGTTATTTCGAGAACCTCCCTTACCGTCGCCAAAGCGGAGAGAATTACACCTATTCTGTAAGCATCGCGCGCAAGTGGATGGTTAACGGAAGCTAAAAGATTGCCACGTTTCCCGATAGCCATCGGGATCCTCGCAATGATATGGTTGGTTATAAAGGGCTTACGTTTTCTGCTTCTTCTTTTTAGCAGCAGGGAAAAGCACGTTATTCAGGATCAGGCGGTAGCCGGGCGAGTTGGGGTGAAGCTTTAGATCGGTGGGCGGGTCGCCGACGGCATGCTGGTAATCTTCAGGGTCGTGGCCACTGTAGAACGTCCACTGCCCCTTGCCATACTCGCCGTGGATGTAGCGCGCCTCGTTTGCCGTTTTCATCTCGCCCATGATGGTAACGCCGGGTTTCAGAAAGTTCTTGTTAAAAGCAGTCGTCAACCCCATAAAGCCTTTGATCACCTTATCATGGTTCTGCGTAAGCATGCTGGGCACTACATCCCACTTGGCAGAAAAATCAAAGAGGGTAAAAAAATCGTTCGCACGCTCTACCTGCCGCGTTTGGGTAACGTCGATATTATCAAACGAGTGCGAATAGGGGTTCATATCAATGCTGAAGTTCTGGAAGGCAAAGGTTTGCGTATAGTCCAGTTTCCGCTGCGCATTTGGATCGCTTGCATCACCGTCGAACATGGTTTCACAAATATCAGTTCCTGCCGCAGCAAGGGCAATATCCAGCGTATTGGTACCGCTGCACATGGCAAATAAAAAGCCACCACCCGAACAAAAATCACGGATATGCTGGGCTACGGCCAGCTTCATCTGCGACACTTTTTTAAACCCGAGTTTTTTTGCCATAGCTTCCTGTACCTTTACGTCTTCCACATACCACGGAGCGTAACGGAAAGTACCGTAAAACTTGCTGTACTGCCCGGTAAAATCTTCGTGGTGCAGGTGCAGCCAATCGTATTTAGGCAGGTCACCGCGAATTACCTCTTCATCATACAATACATCGTACGGTATCTCGGCATATTTCAACACCAGGGTAACGGCATCATCCCAGGGGAGTTTGTTTTTGGGCGAATATACCGCCATCCTGGGCGCTTTCTCCAGCTTCACCACATCCATATTAGCGGAGGGATCGTTAATCTCGTTTAAAATGCTGTTTACCTTTGCATCGGCAACAACCTCATAACTTACGCCACGGATCTTGCATTCGCCTTCGATCTTCTGGTCGTACTTCATTAAGAAACTGCCGCCGCGATAGTTGAGCAACCACTCGATCTCTTGTCCGTTCTTTAGCGTCCAGTAAGCCAGGCCGTACGATTTCAGGTGATCTTTCTGCGTCTCATCCATCGGGATCAGGATAGAAGCCGCTCTTGTGCAAAGCGCAAAAAGCAGCAGGCAAAAAACAAGAAAATCTTTTTTAAATGGCATAAACGAATTAATTCAAATGTAACGAAATAACGGAAATGGTATTGCCCGCAGCAACAATCCATCTAATTTTCAAATTGTCAAACCTTCAATTTCAAATTGCTACCTTTGTCTTCCTATTTTTGAATATTATGAGCAAAGCAATAATCAAGACCGAAAAAGGTGATATGACCGTGCAGTTCTACGATCAGGATGCACCAAATACTGTTGCCAACTTTTTAGAACTGGCAAAATCCGGCTTTTATGATGGCGTAACTTTCCACCGCGTTATCCCTAATTTCGTTATCCAGGGCGGCGACCCAACCGGTACCGGTGCAGGTGGTTCTGGCAAACGAATTAAATGTGAATTAACCGGCGGTAACCAATACCATGACCGCGGCGTATTATCAATGGCACACGCAGGCCGCGATACCGGCAGCTCTCAATTCTTTATCTGCCACAGCCGTGATAACACTGCCCACCTGGACCGTCACCACACCTGCTTCGGTAAAGTGATTGAAAACGTTGAAGTAGTTGATCAGATCCGTCAGGGCGATAAAATTACAGGTATAGAAGTTATTGAAGAGTAATTGCGCGTAGCGCAAGGCGCAGAGCGGAAAGTGCCTGAAGATGCACATACGCCCGTCGCCACGCGCTATGCACCAACCGCATAGACATGAATTTACACGGAATAGTAGCTGTATCTGGCAAACCTGGCTTATGGAAAGCCCTGGCACAAAATAAAACCGGTTTTATTTTGGAAAGCCTTGATGCACAAAAAACCAAACTGGTAGTTAACCTTTCTACCGCTAAACTGGCAGCATTAGACGAGATCACCATCTTTGGCGAAGATGACGACCTGAAGCTGACCGACATTTTTGAAACCATGAAAGGCGCAGTTACCCCGCCGGATGCTAAGGCAGATGGCAAAACCCTGCGTGAATATTTCAGAGGCATTGCCCCTACACACGACGAGGAAAAGGTATACAGCTCTGATATTAAGAAAGTGATCAGCTGGTATAGCATCCTGAAAGACCGCCCGGAATTTAACGAGGCAACTGCTTCAGAAGAAGCTCCGTCTGCAGCAACTGAAGAAACAGCGGAATAATCTTTGTTGAAAAGTTTAAAGGTTGTGATGTTGATGAAGTTAGCTAACTATCAATGTTACAACCTTTTTCATTTTAAGACCTATAGTAACATTTCAACGTTACAACCTTCCAACCTAAAAACTAAATCAGACACTACATTTCAGCTGCTCGCAGTGTTCGGTCGCAAATTCGGGTTCGAAAGTGGTATGTGTAATTTCCAGATGCAGCATACGATGGCGCAAATCCTCCTTAATTTCATCAAACCGCTGCATGCTCTCTGAATTAACTACTACGTGTGCGGTAAGCGCATTTTCAGTAGTACTTAGTGCCCAAACGTGCACGTGATGCACGTCGACAACCCCTTCTGCCTTCGAAAGCTCGTGCTTAATTTTTTCCAGGTCCATTGCTACAGGCACCCCATCCATCTCCAACCGCAGGCTATGGGTTAACAAGCTCCAGGTACCGACAATGATCACCGCAACGATAACCAGGCTGACGATACTATCCAACACATACCAGTGAGTGAAATAGATGACTACACCCGATACCACAACACCCAAAGAAACAATGGCATCTACTGCCATGTGCAGGTAAGCGCCGCGAATGTTGATATCCTTGTCTTTATCCTTCACAAAAAGATAGGCCGTAATCCCGTTAATGCCGATACCTACCAACGCTACCCAGGCCACCGTTCCGCCTTCGATGGGATGCGGATGACTGAAACGCACAATGGCTTCATAGGCAATCAACCCGATAGCCACCAATAAGATCACCGCATTAAGTAAGGACACCAATATCGTAGAACGTTTATAACCATAGGTATAGCGCTTGTTCGAACTCACCTTGGTTAGCTTAAAGGCCAGCAACGCCAGCGCCAGGCTGGCCACATCGCTTAGGTTATGGCCTGCATCCGTCAGTAACGAAAGTGAACCCTGCCACAAACCAATGGCTGCCTCGAGTATTACAAAAGCGGTGTTCAGAATAATACCGATTACAAAGGCTTTACCAATATGGTCGAGTTTTGGGGCATGGTCGTGGTGATGATCATGTCCGTGATGAGAATGCGTATGGGCCATAATACAAATCTACAGATAAGGTATAACGAAAGTTCTTTTTTGTTATTTTTAAACACATCAACATCCTATATTATGCCTACCGTTATCCCTATTCTCCGTTTTTACAGCTACGAAAAAACCATAGAGTTTTACGTGAACTGGTTAGGATTTAAAATTGAATGGGAACACCGTTTTCACGATAACGCTCCTGTTTTTATGCAGTTGGCTAAGAACGGCGTCATCCTGAACCTGTCCGAGCACCATGGCGACGGCACACCAGGCACCCATGTCCGCGTTTCGGATTATAAAGGTCTGCGTGCATGGCATAGCGAATTGATAGAAGCGAAGTATAAATACAACCGTCCCGGGTTGGACGTTCCCGAATGGGCGCCAGATAGTATCAACATGACGGTGACAGACCCGTGCAATAACCAGATTACGTTTGAAGAGCGTGAAAAGCCGACTGACACAGAACAGGAGGATGGCACAATTATCCAGCCATCTTAACCGGCACATTCCTATCTTTGTCTGTTTATGAAATACCTGCGCTGGCTATTACTTCCAATTTCTTGGTTGTACGGATTGGTTGTAACTATCCGTAACTGGTGCTATGACGCGGGTTGGTTTAAAAGCACCGGCTTTGAAATCCCCGTAATATCGGTAGGCAACCTGGCGGTCGGTGGTGCAGGTAAATCACCAATGACAGAGTACCTGGTACGGTTATTAAGCAACGAGAAAAAGATAGCTACGTTAAGCCGGGGATATGGCCGCGAAACCAAAGGCTTTTTACTGGCGGGACCATCAAGCACGGCAGCACAGGTGGGCGACGAACCCGCTCAATTCAAGCAGAAATTTCCAGATCTTACGGTAGCTGTTTGTGAAGATCGCGTAGCCGGAATTAACCGCCTGAAGGATCACCATGAGCTGATCATCCTGGATGATGCTTATCAGCACCGAGCGGTAAAACCAGGCTTAAGCATCCTTTTATTCGACTACGCAAAATTGAATGAGCCAGCCTTCTTACTCCCGGCCGGCGATTTGCGCGAACCCATGAGCGGCCGGTTACGTGCAGACATCCTGGTGGTCAGTAAATGTCCTTTGGCCTTAGGCAAGGCTGAAATGGAAAAAATCTATTACCGCCTGAAGCCCTACCCCTACCAAAGCCTGTTCTTTACCGGCATCAGCTACAGCAGGTTTGCAGATCTGAAAGGTAGGCCGGTTGAAGCTACCATCACTTCAACTACGCAAATATTCCTGCTTACCGGTATCGCAACTACCGAACCCATCAAACAATACCTGGCCAAATACAGTTCGCATATTGTCCACCATAAATATCCGGATCATCATCAGTTCAGCTTAAAAAATATTGCTAAACTTGCTGAAGCTTTTGAAGCCGAAGCAGGTACTGATAAAGTAGTGATTACTACCGAGAAAGATGCCCAACGGCTTAAGGACGATATATTTCAACCCTTGCTTGCCCGCCTGCCATTATGGGTATTACCTATTGAGGTGCAGTTTTTGAACGGGCGCGAGCAATTTGATCAATTAATTACAGATTATGTTAGACAACATTCAACGGACAGCAGCATATATTAAAAGCCGCATCGGCGATTTCGAACCAGAGATCGGTATCATTCTGGGTACCGGACTTGGCGGCCTGGTGAAGGAAATGGAGATTGAAAAGCAATTGATGTATGCCAACATCCCTGATTTTCCCATCTCTACTTTAGAATTCCATTCGGGTAAGCTGATCTTTGGTAAGCTGGCCGGTAAAAACGTAGTGGCTATGCAGGGCCGACTGCATTATTACGAAGGTTATAACATGCAGCAGATCACTTTCCCGGTAAGGGTGATGAAAACCCTGGGCATTAAAATGCTGATTGTTTCTAATGCCAGCGGCGCGCTGAACCCGGCATTCAGAAAGGGCGACCTGATGATCATCGAAGATCACATCAACCTGCAGGGCCATAATCCCTTAGTAGGCGTAAACGAAGATGCCTTAGGTCCGCGCTTTCCGGACATGAGCGAACCTTACAATTTCAGGCTGATTGAAAAGGCGCTGAATATCGCATCTGACAATAATATTACCTGCCACCGCGGCGTTTATGTTGCCGTAACAGGACCAAGTTTGGAAACACGTGCAGAATATCGCTTTTTACGGATCATTGGCGGCGACGCCGTTGGGATGAGTACCGTACCGGAAGTAATTGTGGCTAACCACATGGGCCTGCCTGTATTTGCCATATCCGTACTGACAGACGAGGGATTCCCTGAAACGCTGAAACCGGTATCTTTAGAAGAAATTCTGGAGGTGGCATCCGGCGCGGAACCTAAAATGACACAGATACTTAAAGAGCTGATTGCCGGTATTGATGCATAAACAGTTGCGATATTATCTTTTCTTGCTGATGCTATGCCTTGCTGCGCCCGCAATGGCACAGGTACAGCAAACGTATCCTCCCGGCCAGCAAACATACCCCGGGCAACAAAACTATCCCGGGCAGCAGTCTACTTTTGGTAGGGACACGCTTAAACCCGCCCGGCAGGTAAGCGACGATGAACTACTAGACAGCCTGCGCAGAAAAGAAGAGCGTCAGCGCGATACCGTTATCTTTACTTCAAAGTTCATCAAGGTAACCAACGAACGTTTGCTGAGCGATAGCACGCAGGTTTTCCCCTTAGATACCACCGCCGTAAACTTTGAGAATTATAATCCGCTGTACCAGCCACGCAGTCCGCGCATTAGCCTGGGTAACACCGGCTTGCCGCAACGCCCACTGTTGTTTGAGCCACAAAAAAGCGTAGGATTTGATTTGGGTTTACACACGCTGGATTTGTATTTGCTCAACCCGTCTGATATTCAATATTACCGGGCAAGGGTACCTTATACCAATCTGTATTACATCGGCGGGGGCAGAACAGAGCAGATCTTCAAACTGGTACATACGCAAAACGTAAAACCGAACTGGAACGTCGGGGCTAATTTTAATGTGATCGGGTCAAACGGTATTTACCTGCGCCAGGCGGTAAGCCACATTAATGCCGCACTGTTCAATTGGTACGAATCAAAAAACAAACGTTACAACCTGCTTGCCAACGCCATTTTTAATACGTTAAAATCGCCGCAAAACGGCGGCCTGGTAAACGACGAAGTTTTTGATAACCGTGACCCGACAAAAAGCCCACCGTTGAGCGCCAACGGTTACCCGGTTAAATTAACTACCGCTGCAGACATTTGGTCATCTACCGGTTTGTATGTAAAGCAATTTTATTACATCGGGAGAATAGACAGCTTACGTAAGGGTTCTGATACCTCTAAAGTATTACCGACCAATCGGATCTCGCACACTTTTCATTATAATACTCAACAGTTTAAGTTTTTACAGAACGAAAAAGATACTTACAAGGTATTCCCGGATTACTTCTATAGTGCAACCGGTTCGCGGGATTCGCTGGTTTTGCGCCACCTGCAAAACGAGTTTACCTATAGCTTCTACCTGAGAGGTAAATCGGTAAACTTTGTTAAGAACGAATTGAAAGTCGATCTGGGCCTGGTGCACGATTTTTACAGCTACAGCCAGAATGTGCTTGATTCGGTGACTACACAATTCGGATCTAAAATAACGCAGCGCGTAAACAAAGCAGCCTCGAGTTTCCAGAATATAACACTTAAAGCACGGCTAGGGTATCGTTTCAGCGACAGGGTTGGGTTAGATGCTAACCTGCAGCAGGTGGCCCAGGGTTACAACTTCGGCGACTTTCTGTACGATGCCAAGCTAAACCTGGCCGGTAATGCCAAAACAGGCCGGATTGTTCTTGAGGCCTACTCGCAAAGTAATAAAGCGCCATTTGCTTATACCAACTGGATATCAAATCACTATATTTTCAACACCTATAGTTTCAACAAGCAAAAAACTACCAGTTTATCCTTCAACTATATTAATAACAAATTACAGTTTGATCTGAAGGCCGAATACTTCTTACTGAACGATTACCTGTATTTCACCTCTACAAATGGCGGTATAGATGCGCATCCGGCTCAGGCAGGCAGCCCGATCAGTTTATTCAAGATCAGCGCGGGAAAGAACCTTAGCTTTGGGCACTGGCATTTCGATAACTTTGTAGTTTACCAGAAAACAGATAACGCCAGCATCCTGCGTACGCCCGATGTTTATACCTACAGCAACTTATACTACAATCACCGGTTTTTTACCATCCTCGACCTGACACTCGGGAGTACCGTCAGATACAATACTAAATACCTTGCTCCTTCTTATGCAACCGGTTTAGGGCAGTTCTACAATGGAGCTAATGTTACTTTTAATTCGATGCCGGTAGCCACCGCTTATTTGAAAGCAGCACTGTACCGTACCAACATACTGGTACAGTACAACTATGCCAACCAGGGGCTGTTCAGCGATGGTTATTACACCGTTAACCGTTACCCTATGCCTTCGCGCTTGTTAGTGTTTGGGGTGTCGTGGACGTTCTATCAATAAAAGAAAAGACGGATTATTTATCTTCCTTCTTTTCTTTTACGATCACAAAAATATCCTCATTATCTTTTTTCATGAGGTATTTTTCGCGGGCAAATTTCTCCAGTTTTGCTTTATTAGACGTCAGCTCGTCAAGGTCTTTGGCAACCTGGGCGGTTTCTTTCTGATAAAAATCGCGCTCTTGCTTTAGCTTGCTTAACTGCTGATGATACTGGTACTGCGAGTAGATATCATTCTTATCAAAGAAGATCATCCAAATGGCAAAAGCAACGGTTACCAGGAAGTATTTGTTGCGCAAAAGATCCAGCAGGCGTTTCATCTGAAGCGGTTGAAATTTCATGATAAATTTAATGAAATAATTTTAACTAAAGCAATACCCTTACTGGGCCTTTGCCGGTCTTTTATTTCCCCACCTGCGGTTGCCGTTTCCGCGCTTTTGTTTGTTACGCTCGCTGGATGATGGCACTTGCTTTACCTTGCTTTTCTCCAGGTCTTTCTTAATACGCTCCTGCGGCGTTAGCTGCTTTAATGGATAAGGGTGCGATTCGTCAACCGGGATGGTTTTAGCAATCAGCTTATGGATATCTTTCAGCAGGTCTTTTTCTTCCTCGTCGCAAAAGGCAAAGGCGATACCGTTTGCCCCGGCGCGGCCTGTACGGCCAATACGGTGTACATAGGTTTCGGGCACTTCGGGCAGTTCATACTGGATCACGTGGGTCAGTTCGTCCACGTCAATACCACGGGCTGCGATATCAGTAGCTACCAATACGCGGGTGGTGCTGCTTTTAAAGTTATTTAAGGCACGCTGGCGGGCGTTCTGCGATTTATTACCGTGAATAGCTTCTGCGGTGATGCCATTGCGATTTAAATCTTTCACCACTTTATCCGCACCATGCTTGGTACGGGTAAACACCAATACGCGCTCTATACTTTTATCTTTCAGAATGTGGTTCAGCAAGGCGCGTTTGTCGCCTTTATCTACAAAGAAAACCGACTGGTTAATAGTATCTGCGGTAGAAGAAACAGGGGTAACTTCCACTTTAGCAGGGTTATTCAGGATGGTATCTGCCAGTTGCTGGATTTCTTTAGGCATGGTAGCCGAGAAGAACAGCGTTTGCCTTTTGGCAGGTACTTTAGCGATGATGCGTTTTACATCGTGCACAAAGCCCATATCCAGCATACGGTCGGCTTCGTCCAATATCAGCACCTTCAGCTGGCTCAGGTGCACGTAGCCCTGGTTCATCAGGTCTAACAGGCGCCCCGGTGTCGCCACCAGGATATCGATGCCTCTGCGTAAGGCATCGGTCTGCGGGTTCTGCGATACCCCGCCAAAGATTACCATGTGCTTTAGGCCGGTATGGCGGCCATAAGCAGCCAGGCTTTCGTCTATCTGGATAGCCAGTTCGCGGGTTGGGGTAAGAATTAAAGCTTTGATGGCTTTAGGTTCTTTATGGTTGGTACGCTCCTGCGATAAGATCTGCAGCAGCGGGATAGAAAAGGCAGCAGTTTTACCGGTACCGGTTTGCGCGCAGCCCAGCAGGTCGCGGCGTTGCAGTACCAGCGGGATAGCCTGGGCCTGAATAGGTGTTGGTGTAGTATATCCTTCTGTTTTTAAAGCCCGAAGAATTGGCTCTATTAAATTAAGTTCCTGAAATGTCATGTAATGTTGTGTAATTCAAATCCGGCCAGATTGTGAAGGTAAGTTGATGGTTACGGCCAGATTTCTTACGCAAAGATACGCTTTTGTTTGCAATACAACGGTCAGGAAAAGAAGCAGTAGTGTCTCGGTTTGAAATTTTCTGAAGGGGTGTAACATTAGTAGCTGTAGAAATACTTGTCTATGATGCTATTGTTTTCCATCAAATGAAGACAAGGCATCTATTTCTACTATCGCATCTTTAAAGCGTTTCACTAAATCAGAAATTGAATTGTCATTATACCATTTAACATCGGTGGCAAATTTGAAATGTATAAACCCAATCTCTGGAAATCTAACTTGCGCTTCCCCAAATGTTAAAGTAAGGTAATGAGCAAAAACATTACGTACTTTCATTAATTCTGCTATTTCATTAAATAACTTGGAATGTGGGTATCCCTTAGTATTTGTTTTTGAAATGCCTTTCTCAATGCATTGCTGGTCACAAATGCTTTTCAAAGACGCTCTTTTCGATTCAAATGACAAAAAATCAGATAACTGATTAATGATTTTTACTTGCGTTGGGAAGTCCGGAGTTATATATCTGATTATACTCCTTTCAATGCTTTTTTCTAAGGTAATTGCTATATCAATAATAGTTCCCCTGTAAATAACGCTTTTATCTAAAATCTTAATTTTAAGTTCTTCGTCCATTGGTTAAAGTTTAATCAATATCCTAACCTACACAACCCTCCCGTTATTAGCAATCCCTAAAGTAAAAACGAAATTTGTGACTTAGCGCATTTAGTGCGGATAGTTTTTTGCCCATATTTTGTTAATAGTAACTCGCGATTATAGACAAAAATTAAAAATATTAGTATTAAAAATAGTTATAATGCCCCCATCGCTCAAATTAAAAACACTACCAAAAAGACTAAGCCATTTAATATAGATAAGTACCAACCAGCATCAGAATAGTATTAACCCAATACTCCCCGCAGTCTAAATTGCCAAAGCGTTCTTTATATTTCAAATTGGCTGACTACTCACTTCATCAACCATTCACCAAATCCTGACTTAAAAGTCAGAAAACCTATGGCCGCCTGGTAAATGTGGCGAATGTGGTAAATGTGGCGAATGCGGCAGATATGGTAAATGCGGCAGACGTGGCAAACTGGTTTTTGCCAGCCACCCTGCAAAAACTTTATAACGGACTTCTTCATACAACAAAAACGCCCCGGCATTTATACTGCCAGGGCGTTTCGTATTATTTAGAATTAGCTGACTAATTACTTAGCCAACCATTCGCAATTACTATTTGTTACGGTTTTTAAAGAATTTAAAGTCTTTACCGATGAATTTAGCGTTTGCGCCCAATTCTTCTTCGATACGCAGTAACTGGTTGTATTTTGCGATCCTGTCTGAACGTGATGCTGAACCGGTTTTGATCTGGCCGCAGTTTAATGCTACCGCTAAGTCGGCAATAGTTGCATCCTCAGTCTCGCCAGAACGGTGGCTCATTACCGAAGTATAGGCATGAGTTTGTGCTAACGATACCGCGTTGATGGTTTCAGTTAAAGAACCGATCTGGTTTACTTTAACCAGGATAGAGTTACCTACGCCGTTATCAATACCTTGCTGCAGGCGGGTAACGTTGGTTACAAATAAATCGTCGCCTACTAACTGTACTTTATCACCAATACGGTCTGTTAATAATTTCCAGCCATCCCAATCATCTTCGGCCATACCGTCTTCGATAGAAATGATCGGATATTTCTCTGCCAGTTGGGCTAAATATTCAACCTGCTCTGCGCTGGTGCGTACGGCACCTTTATCGCCTTCGAACTTAGTGTAATCGTATTTACCGTCTACATAGAACTCAGAAGCAGCACAGTCAAACGCTAAGCAAATATCTACACCAGGCTTGTAACCTGCTTTTTCAATGGCAGATAAAATGGTTTCAACACCATCTTCAGTACCTGCAAAGGTTGGTGCAAAACCACCTTCGTCGCCTACCGCGGTAGACAAGTTTCTGTCGTGCAGAATTTTTTTCAGGTTATGGAATACTTCGGCACCCCAGCGTAATGCTTCAGAGAATGAAGGCGCACCAACCGGCATGATCATGAACTCCTGGAAAGCGATAGGCGCATCAGAGTGCGAACCGCCGTTCACGATGTTCATCATCGGGATAGGAAGCGTGTTTGCGTTTACACCGCCAATGTAACGGTATAAAGGCTGGCGGCTTTCTTGCGCAGCAGCTTTGGCAGCAGCTAATGAAACACCTAAGATAGCGTTAGCGCCCAGCTTACCTTTATTTTCGGTACCATCCAGCTCCAGCATAATTTTATCAATGGTGTTTTGCTCAAACACATCAATACCCTGAAGTTCTTTAGCAATAATATCGTTTACGTTAGCAACGGCTTTTAAAACCCCTTTGCCCATGTACTTAGACTTATCGTTGTCGCGCAGTTCAACTGCCTCATGCGCACCGGTAGAAGCACCAGATGGTACTGCAGCACGGCCTAATGCACCGTTCTCTGTTAACACTTCAACTTCTACTGTTGGATTACCGCGAGAATCCAGAATCTGGCGGGCATGAACATCAATGATCAGACTCATTTTAAAATAACTTTTTATGGTTAGTGTATAAAGTACATTCGTTTTCGCGTGCTAAGATAGTTTAAAAAAATAAATTGATACGGTTAAAATTCCGTTAAGTTAATACACACTGCTCAGCAACAGCAGTTTTGCGGATGAGGCCGCCTATAAAAGATGTCAGCATGGTGTAAACATCACGGTTGTTAACATCCGGCACACCCGGATAGCCGTATTTTTGTTATAATACAAATACTATGGATAAGAAATATAACGACCTGACTCCCGACGAAGAACGCGTGATTCTTTACAAAGGTACCGAACGGCCTTTTACCGGCGAGTTATTAAACAATAAAGCGCAAGGCGTTTACGTGTGCAAACGCTGCGATGCGCCGCTGTACCGCTCTGAAGATAAGTTTGAATCTTTCTGCGGATGGCCAAGTTTCGACGATGAGATATCCGGAGCAGTTCGCCGGGAAGCGGATGCCGACGGCCGCCGGGTAGAGATCCTTTGCGCTAACTGCGGTGCACACCTTGGACACGTATTTGAAGGCGAACGTTTTACCGCCAAAAATACACGCCACTGCGTCAACTCTGTTTCTATGAAGTTTGTACCGCTGGTGAAGTAAGAAGGGCCCCTCCTAAATCCTCCCCAAAGGGGAGGACTCTAAAGCTCCTTTTAAAGAGAGGGGCTTTTTGTTTTAAGGAGCTGTTTCAGTCTGACGCATAAGTAGAGCGGTTAAATTCCCTCCCAGCGGGAGGGTTAGGGAGGGGTTATCAAGTAAGAGCGGCCCCTCCTAAATCCTCCCCGGATGGTGAGGACTTTTTATACTAAGGCAAATAAGATTTTAACTTTGAGCAATGACCAAACACGAGATCATCGGTTGTGACAGGTGCGGCGCCACATTCGAGTGTAAAGCGAATTCGTACAACAAGTGCCAGTGTACCACCGTGCAGCTTACACTTAACGAAACGCAGTACATCAGCGAGTTGTACGATGGTTGTTTATGCGCAAAGTGTTTAGCCGAATTAAAGGAAGAATACCTGTCTCATATAGGCAGTCATTAATCTTTCGTCTATAGTCGTTCAGTCCTTCAGATATACTTCGCCCTTGTAAGGGTGGATGGTAGAATAAAATTTGTACCCGGCTACGTGCATCAGGTAATAAGTCATGATGTCGCACCAGCAGATCTCGTCATGAAACTGCGGAACCTTCGGAAACTTGCCCTCCTGCCTGCTTTCCTCTTTGTTATAGTTGTATTCCCCACCGTGCTGCTGAATCCATTCTTTAAACAGATCCAATTCTTTTGGTTCTGAGAATACGATTTTAAAGTGCGTTTCCTCTTTCACCGATTTCAGATCGTCATTCAAATAATGGTGGTATTTATGGCGGTGCCTGATGATTTTTGCTGTTGTCATTCCTGTTGGTGCTGTTTCCAGAAGCCTAACAACAAAGCGTTCGATTAGTTCGGTTAATTCCTATTGTACGCTTCGAGCTAAATTTGCTGTGGCATTTGCTTAAATCCTCACCCAGTTAATGCTGCGCTCCCCGCTCCTTACTTCCGGCTTCCCTTTCCAACTGCCCTATTCACCCCCATTGCTTCAACTTTTCACCGAAAAAAATCCGCCGTTCACCTAAAAGCACTAACCCCTGCAGGCGTTTTTGCCCCATCTTTGAATTGTAAATCAACAACAAGATTATCATGACAACGCTACTTATCACCTTCATTATCTTCTACATAGAAAAGGTTGAAATCATGTTGCACGTGTTCAGGGAGCTGCTTTAAGCGCTAAAGCATTTCCCAACCTCTATCATATAATATATAAATCAATCACTCTGAAACGCAGCCGGGCCCTGATGGACCCGGCTTTTTTTTTGCGGGGCATATCAAATACCCCTAAAATAGTAGAATTAAATACTCACCGCAATAAACCCCTCCTAATCCTCCCCAAAAGGGAGGACTTTTTATTCCCTTTCCTTTGGAGAGGAGCTACTACGGCTTTCTGTCATTTCGACGAGGCACGAGGAGAAATCTTCTTGATTTGAACAGTAAGTCGAAGAAGCTCTCTCTCCGCCAACTGGCGGATCGAGATGACACATCCAATTTATTAGCCGAAACAAACTTTTCTTTACAACCAACAAAACTACCCGCCAATTTCAGCTGTAATTGATATAATAAATTTGAAGACGATGAAAAAGGGAGATAAAGTAACATGGAACTGGGGTAAGGGCGAAGGCGAAGGCACTATCGAAAAGAAAACAGAGAAGACGGTGGAGAAAAAGATCAAAGGTGCCGATGTAAAGCGTAAAGCCAGTAAAGAAGAACCGGCTTATGAAATAAAAACCAGCAAGGGCAGTAAGGTGATCAAATCTGAAAGCGAGCTGAGCAAAGGATCAAAGAAAAAATAAGTTACCCAATAATGCGGGCCCTTGTCATTTATTGAGATAGTCACGATTTAATCTGACAGTTACGATTAATTAAAGAACGTAACTGAGATTAGAATAATGACAACACAAGCAAAGATCATCAAGAACAAGCTGGGCATATTGGAGCTTGCCCAGCA